>NZ_JAIZBH010000001.1:1840000-2137500 GCF_022267375.1 Leptospira sanjuanensis | reverse complement strand
CCGGTATTTTGGATCATTCTAACTATACCGTGGCGATCACGCAACAACCGCTGATCAATCCTCCTTATTCTTATCTTTCGCAAACTTGTTCTTTCGATACGACCTCGCCTGCGCCGAGTCCGATAGGTTCGATCCACGGAGGGCCTATCACGATTCAGGTCGTTTGTTCCAAGATTTTGGGTTTTACGTATTACAGTTTTCCGTCTAGTTTTACGGATCTTGAATATACTTATTCGGGGACAATTACAACGGATGCAAAAATCAAAGTAGATCTACCCTTTGGCGCGGTTCTTCCCGGTTCCGATCCTTCTGCGAGTTTGATTGCAAGTTTCGGTTTGTATTCTTCGGATACTTCGACGAATATAGCGGGTATTCCTCAGGTTTCGGAAGTTACTACCAATCCCTTCGACGGTTCGACCGCGATCGTTTATACGATCGTAGATGATCTGTTGCCGAGCAGCACAAAAGACTATTTTCTTCTGCTTCGAAAAATCATTCCTATCGTCGGAACCGGAATCGGGCCGGTCTGTTTTGATAATTCCGGCGGTTTTCTCTGCGACGACGGTTCCGGAGGACTCTTGTCCGGATTTCCGACTCAATACGCGAATTATATATATCCCAGAATTTTCAGCGGACCGAATACTATCGGCGCAAGCAATCATCACACCACAAAGGATAAGATCACGGGACTTGTCTGGAAAACCTGTCTCCAGGGGCAAGCGGATGTGGCCGCCCCCAACCATTGTAGCGGAGCAAGCTCCTCCATGAAATGGCCATCCGCCATCACTTCCTGTAGCGGTTTGAATGCCGGAGCCGGATATGCAGGAATTAAGAATTGGAGACTGCCCACAATTTCGGAATTATCTACTTTAGTATATTATGGTGCTGTTGTGTCCCCTTCCGTTCAGTCGAATTACTTTCCGAATCAAGGTTCAAATCTGGATCTCTGGTCGATTAGTAAGAAGACCGCGTCAGGCACTTCCTCTTGGTTTCTACAATTTTCGGACGGTTTTTCTTATGACGCCAATAACAGTTCCGGAGCAAGTGGAGATACGTTTCGGGTTCGTTGTGTCTCGGGCGGACAGTGGCCTCGAGGAGACGGATTGATTACCAATACTTTGATCGATAGAGGAGATGGAAGCGTCGAGGATACTTTTACGAATTTACTTTGGAGGAAATGTTCGAAAGGATTGAGCGGGGCGACCTGCTCCGGCGGTTCCTTCGCTCCTAGTAATTGGAAAAATGCCCTTGGTTATTGTGCGAGTCTCGGATTCGGGCCGGCGGGAAGCCCTTGGAGACTTCCGAGCGTCAACGAATTGAGAACGCTCGTAGATCATAACTTCAACGATCCCTCTTTGATCGAACGATCCCTAAACTTATTTCCGAATACGCAGAACGGAGACTATTGGACCGTGACTAGCTTTTTACAGGATCCGACCCTGGCTTACATCGTTTCCTTTGCGGACGGAACGGTGGAAGCGTATTCGAAGACGGGAAGTACGAAAGAGGTTCGCTGCGTCACCGAAAAAGAATGAGTTATCTCGATTTTGAAATCATTCCACGCCGCAAGCGTCTATCTTAAAATTCTTTTGGAAAGTTGAATTTAAGAATGGTGTGTAAATCGCAAAATAAGGATAATTCCGTTTGTAAACTTTGGAAAAAAATCTATAATTTCCTACAAAACAAAAACCGATTTCGTTTATCGATTTTATCTTTTGTTTCAATGAAAGAATTCAGATGATTGTCCTTTTTTATCTCAGTGGAGGTCTTGCCTTTTTATTAGGAGTTTCACAAATAATCAATTCGTTCGCGAAGAGGAATTGGATTCTTTCCTGTTTATTTTTTTCGATGAGTTTTTATCTGATCAAAGGTATTTGTTTGCTTACGGGAGCTCTGCAGGAGTATTCTCATTTTTTCCTAATCGAAATATTCGTTACCCTTTCCGTCGGTCCGTTATTGTATCTCTATTTCAATCTTTTGATAGAAGACGGCGTACTTCGGAAAAAAAGAATCTATCTAAATTTTATTCCCGCAATTCTGTATCTCCTGTTTTGGGGGATTCATACTTTGAGAATTTTGTTTCAACACGAATCGTTTCGGGATCTCGATCATAATTACGAAAGCCGTTATACGCTTTTATATACCGTTGTTCCTTTATCTCCCGCGATCTACGTGTTTATACTAGCGCGGAAATACTATCTGATATTTAGGAATAATTTCTTTAAGGAAAAATGGCCGATCCATATACAGATCATTTTCATTCTTGCGATGATCTCGTGTGCGATCGGAATTTTGCTGGGAATCCGAACTTTGACGGGTTTGGATCGGGATTTTTTTGAAAGGCTTTATTTCTTTCTTTTGATTCTATTGAGTGGGATCGTTTTTTATACTTTTTTTATTAGTCAAAAATTTCCGATTACGTTCAATATTATTTCCAATACGATCAAACAGATTCAGTACGAAAAGACTACCTTGAAAAAAGTGGACGTAAGCGGCGTCGAGGCGAAAATAAAAAGTCTGATGGAAAACGAAAAAATCTATCAGGACGAAGACTTGAGTCTTAAATCCTTATCCGAAAGGTTGTCTATGACTCCTCATCAGCTGTCCGAATTTTTAAACGTAAAACTCAACATGAATTTTAACAGCCTTGTAAACTTCTATAGGGTTGAGGAAGCAAAACGGTTGTTGACTCAGAGAGAGGATCTCATCATTCTCAATGTCGCATACGAATCAGGATTTAATTCTTTATCCGCGTTTCATACCGCTTTTAAAAAGCACGTCGGAGTGAGCCCGAATGCCTTTCGAAAACAAATCTTGAAGAATGAAAAAAGAATTTGAACTAGATAGAATAAAATCCTTCGAACTCGATTTGGTTTTGCGGTCGGAAATAAATGCGCTTCTTGATCGGAAGGAGCGCATTTATCTTTGTTTGAAAAAAACCGAGAATTTTACGCGTTGATTCTGAAGTAAATCACGTCTCCGTCTTGAACGATATATTCTTTTCCTTCGATTCTTAATTTGCCCTCTTCTTTTACTTTGGTCTGCGATCCCGCACGGTCCAAATCCTCGTAGCTCATCACTTCGGCACGGATAAACCCCTTCTCAAAATCGGAATGGATGACTGCGGCGGCCTTCGGTCCCGTGCTGCCCACAGGAGTCGTCCATGCGCGCACTTCCACTTCTCCAGCGGTAAAGAATGTGATGAGACCCAAGAGTTTATATGCGGTTTTGATCATGCGATCGAGCCCGCTTTCCGATTCTCCGATTTCCGCTAAAAAGTCGAGTTGCTCGTTACGATCCAAACCGGAAATTTCCTCCTCGAATCGGCCGCAGAGGATTACAAGTTCGGCGTTTTCTTCTTTTGCCATCTGGCGAATCTGCTGCAAGAGCGGCGTATCTTTTTTTGCCGCGTCCTTGTCCGCGATGTTTGCGACATACATGACCGGTTTATAGGTGATGAGCTGGAAAGACTTTGCGATTTTTTTTTCGTCGTCTTTGAGATCGGCAAGTCTTGCGGGTTTTCCCGCTTTTAGAAGATCTAGGATTTTTTCGAGAACGACCGCAACTTCCTGCGCTTCTTTGTTTCCGTTCTTCGCATTTTTTGCGACTCTTTGGTATTGTTTGTCCGCGCTGTCCAAGTCCGCAAAGATCAGTTCCATATTTACGACTGCTGCGTCGTCCACGGGATTTACTTTTCCATGAACGTGCGTCACGTTTTCGTCTTCGAAAGCGCGCACAACGTGACAGATCGCGTCTACTTCCCGGATATGGGAAAGAAATTTATTTCCGAGACCTTCTCCTTGGCTCGCCCCTTTGACAAGACCTGCGATATCCACGAATTCTATGATTGCAGGAACGACCTTTTGCGGTTTTGCGATTTCCGCGAGGCGATCCAGTCTGGAATCCGGAACTTCCACGATTCCTTTGTTCGGTTCGATGGTGCAGAAGGGATAATTTTCCATCTGTGCACCCGCTTTGGTAAGGGCGTTGAAAATAGTGGATTTACCTACGTTGGGAAGGCCTACGATGCCGCAATTCAGACTCATGGAGTCCAGGTTTTCCGGGCAAGGTCTATGCGAAAAGTAAAATCGTTATTCCAGTTCCCAGGATTTCCCGGAACCGTCGCTGTTGAGAGAAAAACTTTCCTGCTTTAGCCGGATCAAACGATTTCCTCGAAAGAAGAAATTCAAAACGGAAACTCCGTTCGGAATTTGCAAAGAAGCGCAGCCAGTATAATATATGCCCTCGTTGAATTTCAAATCCTGCCCGGAGTTTAAAAGTCGTATCGCGGTCGTATCGTCCGGTTTTCCGGAAAGAATTTGATTCCATTCATCCGCGGTTTTCTCTCCGGCTAAGAATAGAATTCTTTCCGGGCTCCAAGAAAGTTCGATCGGATTCACGGTAGTTGAAAACCAGAATTTCAAAGATTCAAAATTCAATTCGAAAGAAGCGTTTCCGATCGAAGCGACGACCGTTTTACTCGGCGCTTGTGTTTGCTGAGTATTCCGCGAAGAAGTTTCCTTTGAAGAATTCGGTTTTGCCTGCGCATCGGATTTCCGTTTTTTTTCGGACTTCGTTCGGGATGCGTTTCGCTCTTTGGACTTCTTGGATTTGGCCGGCTTCTTTTTCGAAGTTGTATGTTTGAGTTCGATTTTGTCGGCGTC
The DNA here is from genome assembly GCF_022267375.1 of Leptospira sanjuanensis. Taxonomy (GTDB): domain Bacteria; phylum Spirochaetota; class Leptospiria; order Leptospirales; family Leptospiraceae; genus Leptospira; species Leptospira sanjuanensis. The sequence goes on along the minus strand of NZ_JAIZBH010000001.1, from coordinate 2,132,836 downwards.
CGTTCCGGAAGTTTGTCCGACCCCTTCTTGTATTTCCGCTTCGCGGGGAAGCGACTCCGAGGTTTTATCCGAAGGTTTTTCCGGATTCAGTTTCGGTTTGGATTTCGTTTTTTGTTTTTTTCTTTTCGGAGAAATCCCTTGTTTGCCCGACTTTTTTGGGGACGTCGGTTTAATTAGGGTTTCTTTTTTTTCCACGACAAAGGAGATCCAAGGGACCGCGTTCCCGGATGGAGAAGTCGGGAGATTCTCCGCAGCGGTTTGCGGAAAAATGTATAAGTCGTATCCGTTTTGACCCGCGAGATTGAGTTGTTCCGCAGGAGCTTCGGAAGCGAACGATCCATAGCCTACGAAAAACGCCGTTCCGTTTTCTTGCAGACGTTTGTTTTTCAGCCGTTTGAAGAATAAGGAAGTTGATTTGTAATATCGGGGTTTGTCCGCTTTTGCGGAAGGTTCGCAGACGAGAACGACGCTGACCGGACGATCCTGTAATCCGCCCGTTTCCGAAAATACATTCCGATCATAGAATATGCAGAAAATGGAAACAAGAAGAAACGCTTTTTTGAGATTCGTCCGGAACATTTCGATCTTAGGCGAGTCCTACGGACTTTAAAAGGGATTTTTCAAACTTCCTGTAATTCTTCTCTTCTTTTTCCTGAAAGATCGCATAACGCGTTTCGTATTCCGGATCTTCCGCGGTTAAGGCGGATTTCATTTCGGCGAGGTGGGATTCTTCTTCTTTGAGAATTGCTTTTAAACTGACTGGAATTCCGTTTTCTTCCAAGATCCGATCGTATTCCTGATAGAGAAAATCGGCGCGTTCTTCGATGAGATGGGTAACGTAAAGATAGGAAAGAAACGACTGCTTTTTTCCCCGGATTCCGGCCGCGTTTAGGTTTTTCAAAACCATTCCGTCCAACCTTTGAAAGTATAAAAATGCGGGGAAACCGCAGTGAAGATTTTCCGTTTGATAGTCGGGGCAGGCACCCGGGGAAACTCGTTCGCTCATTCGTTTGAAAAAGTGCGCGTGCCTTGCCTCTTCCGAAGCGTGTCTAAGGATCATTTCGCCCATTCCGATTCCGCTTTGTGTTGCGAAAATTTTTCGGGAGCCCATGTGCTCCAAAAAGGAAATCGTGTTGAGCCAGCGGGAATGTTGTTCGGGTTCTTGGATGATTTTTTGTAAAAAAGTACGAATGGCTTCCGTGGATGAGGAAGTCCGGGTCAAAGCTGCGGTCATAAGCGTATCCTTGAAGACGCGGAGAAAAAATCATCGCTTTTTAAACTTTCCGCAGGATTTTATGTAGGAAAAGAATTTTGGAATTTGAAAGTCTCGTCGCACATGAATACAACCTTATCCTCCTTGAAGCAATACGGAAGTCTCATCAAGTTTTCGCATACACTGTTCGCTCTTCCCTTTGCCGGAATCGCTTTCCTACTCGCGTTTCTAAAAACATACGGAAAATCCGTTTTGGAATGGGTGATTCTTTCCGTACTCATTCTGATTTCGATGGTCTTGGCCCGTTCGGCCGCGATGGGTTTTAATCGCATCGTAGATACGGATATCGACGCAAAAAACAAACGCACCCAGGATCGCGAAATTCCCGCCGGAAAAATTTCCAAACGTTCCGCGATTCTCTTCGTCGTTCTTTCCTCTCTCGGATTTATCGTTGTGTGTTGGTTCATCAATCCGATGGCTTGGTGGCTTTCCTTTCCGACTTTGATGATTCTTTTGGGATATTCTCTTGCAAAGCGGTTCACTTGGCTTTGTCATTTTATTTTGGGTTTTTCGATCGGTCTCGCACCTCTCGCTACTTGGGTCGCGATTCGGGAGGAAATCGTTTGGGAACCGCTTCTCTGGACGATCGGTCTTGCGTTCAATCTTGCGGGCTTTGATATTTTGTACGCGCTTCAGGATCGGGAGTTCGATCAAAAGGAAGGTTTATACTCGGTTCCCGCAAAATTCGGAAGAAGAAATTCTCTTTGGATCGCGATTGCGAGTCACGTGATTTGTGTCGGTTTTTTATTCGCCGCCGGAATCGTTTCCGGATTAGGTCCGGTGTTTTTGGTTTTTCTCGGGATTACTGCGTATCTTCTCTTTCAAGAACATAAGATCGCAAGAGCCGCGGGGGAGAATTTTTTTCCTCCGAAGTTTTATCAGATTCATTCCTATATTTCCCTGATTTTATTCGCGGGACTTTTGATCGACCGTTTCTTTTATTTGGTGATTCTCGGTTGATCGCGAGAAAGATTTTCCGAAAGGTCGGAAAAAAAAGAATGATCGAGCGGTTTTGAAGAAGCTGTGATGTCGCGTGAATCGTCGACTTTAAACAGTCGGATCGCGATTAAAAAGTATAGTATAATATTTGAATGGATTGGAACAAACTATGAAACTCGTATTGGGAATGGCCGGCGCCAGCGGTTCGATTTATGCGGAACGGTTTATCAAGGCATTGTTTACGATCGAAGGTACCACTTTTTTTATCTGCAGTCCGGCTTCTCTTCGCGTGTTTCGGGAGGAGATGGAATGTAAGGTTTCTTCTCCGAAAGAAATTTTGGACTTTATCGCTTCCAAATACAAACTGCAGACTTCTTCCCAGAAATTCGAGATCCGTAATTTTTCCGATATCGGAGCGGATATCGCTTCCGGTTCCAATCCTTGGAAGGCGATGACGATTCTTCCCTGTTCAATGAAAACGATCGCCTCGATTAACGCGGGTTTGACGGAGAATCTCATTGAAAGAGCGGCAGACGTAACGCTGAAAGAAAGAAGAACGCTCGTGCTTGTTCCGAGAGAAGCCCCCTATAATCGGATTCATCTCAAGAATATGCTGGAGCTTCACGACGCGGGCGGAACGATCTTACCCGCATCTCCCGGATTTTATCAGATGCCGAAATCGCTCGAAGACTTGGGGGATTTTATCGCGGAGCGAGTGTTTCGTTTGTTGGGAATGGAATTGGATCTGTACCCAAGATGGGCGCCTTCAAAAACGAACGAAGAATGAGAAAAAAATCAATCGTACACGGGGAATATCGGATTCGCAGCGATCAACGGAACGTTTTTATCGTTTCAGGAAAATTGTCTTTCGTTAAGCGAAATACTCGATGTCATGAATCTTCTTTTTGAGAGTGGATGCGTCTTCGTAGTTTTCTTTGGAAATCGCGTTGAACTTCTGAAGATACAATCCGATCAATTCTTCTCCCGTTTGTCCCGGCAAAAAAAGAGCCTTTTTGAAATTATCCAAATCGAACTCGGGGTGTTTTACGGAAAAATTTTCCACGAGCTGATCCATTTTGATCAGAGAAGCTTCTCTCGCGATTCCGGTCGATCTTCTGATTTTTAAGGAAAGATTGGCGAGAGCGTCTAGATATTCTCTGACCCCGCTTTCTTCCTCCGGAAAACTGACTTGGCCTCCGCCTACCTCTCTATTTTTGCAGATCTCGACGTACTTGATGACTACGCTGTTGAACTGATCCATTCTTTCCTGAATGTAATCGTTAGAGGCTTCTTTGGATGCGGGCATCTCGAAGTCACGGATTTTGATCACGTCGTACTTCTCGATGTTTTCGGAGATTACCTTCTTCAATTCCTCGTAACTTTCCAACGACACGGGAGGAAATGTTACGACGGGAAAGTTCTCTCCTATTTTTAGAAAGCTGACCACTACGTTAGACGCGATGATCTTCCCTCCGGGGCTGAGAGGGTTTTCACCAAAGACGTTGCAATATACGATCAAATTGCCCGTAGGGTTTTTTTCGGATCCCTTTTCAAACTTCAAGGTTCACCTCCCATCTCTATGTACAACAGACTCCAAAGCGCCTATTATTCCCACTTTTTTATTTCTTCATTTAGACTATCGAATATACTTTTGTAGGCTTGATATACGGGACCGTTTTTATCTTTGAGTACGGCCGGTTTCCCGTCTTCTCCCGCATTCATGATGTCCATTGTTAAAGGAATGCCACCAAGAAAGCTGGCATCGGATGATTCGGCTAACTTCTGCCCTCCGCCTTTGCTAAATATGGCAGAAGCGTGTCCGCACTTGGGACAAATGAACTCGCTCATGTTCTCGACAATTCCGAGTATCGGAACCTTTACTTGGGCGAACATGGCAGACGCGCGGTTCGCATCCAATAATGCGACCGACTGAGGAGTGGTTACGATCACGGCTCCGTTTAGATCGATCAATTGCGCGAGAGAAAGTTGAACGTCGCCGGTTCCGGGAGGAAGATCGATAAAAAGATAATCCAAATCGTCCCAGACGATATCGTATAAGAACTGTTCGACGGCCTTTCCGAGCATCGGCCCTCTCCAGACGACGGGTTGTTTTTCATCGATCAAGAAGGAAAAGGAAATGAGTTTGAGTCCGTCTTTTTCCAAAGGATAGATTTTATCTTCCTCCGCTTTCAGAGCCACTCTTCCGTTGACCCCGAACATTTTACCGACCGAAGGACCGTAGATATCGGCGTCCAGGATTCCCACTTTATATCCGAGTGATGCGGCCATCGCCGCGAGGTTCACTGTGACGGTGGATTTACCGACTCCCCCTTTTCCGGAGCCGATCGCGATGACGTTCTTCACACCGGGGATTTTGTTGGAATCGTCGAGAACGAGTTTGGGATCGACTTCGAACTTGATCTTTACCTTGCCCACTCCTTCGAGTTTGGTGAGAGTCTGACGAATCTGGGCCTCCAGTCCGATTTGAATTCTTCTGTCTTGGCTCGGAGTTTTGAGAAGAATACTCGTTTCTCCTTCTTGAATGTCGAGAGAACCCACCATGCCTAAGGACACGATGTCTTTTTTGAGTTCGGGATGTTTGATCTTCGTAAGTTCGCGTTGGATCTTAACTGCTTCGATTGTTGCCATTCTATTCCTTTTCTGAATACGAAACCAGCGGGGCTTTCGTAAATTTAGACTGTTCTGAATTGTAAGTATATCTTTGAATTTTGACGTTCCGTTTTTCGACTTCCAAAACATGGAATCCGCTTTCGTGTCGACGATCGGGAAGTCTCGTGCTGGACGCAGAATTGACCACGTAATACGGCAGAGATTCTCCGGGGAGTTTCACCCAGTTCGTATGAACGTGTCCATGCAGATACGCGAGAGGAGGTTTTTCCTTTAAGAGAGAGGCGATTTCATCGCGGTTTAGCAATTTATGATGTTCAGTTTCCTGACGATCGGCCGGATTCCAAATCGGATGATGACAAACAAGAATGTAGTCTTCGATCTTTTTTTCGGTAAGAATCCGATTCGTTTGCGAAACGATCTCCGGTTGTATCCTTCCATAAGCTCCTAAAATGGAAAGAGGAATGCTCGAATCCCAACCGACAAAATGAAGTCCGCTTATTTTTTTAATACGAATATAATGCGCGTTATGCGAAATCGATTCTCCCGAAAGGTCGGAATAATATTTTTCGTAGAGTGCATTTTCGCCTACGGACTGTTTTACGTAGCGGTCGTGATTTCCCGGAATATAAAAAACTTTTTCGCGAGGAAGTTCGCTTAACAATTTTCCCGCTTCTTTAAATTCGAGTTCGTGAGATACGTTCGTAATGTCTCCCGACACAACAATCGCGTCCGGATTTTCGGTTTCGATAAACCGAAGAATCGAATCCCAAACTTGTTTCGGATATTTTTTCTTTCTTCTCAAATTGTAGTTCAAGTATCCTACGAACATCTTTCCTTTGAGTTGGAAGAAAGGAACGGGAGTCGGAAAATGCAGATCTGATAAGTGAAGGATTTTCATTCGGATTCGAAAAGTTCCAAGATTCCCAGCAATTCCCCTTTGCGGACGATAGAACCCTTCTCTTTTATAATTTGCGTTAGTTTGCCTTTGACGGGAGACTCCATCGGGAAGCAAGCCTTGTCGGTTACTAACTCTAAAATTTCCTGACCTGGTTCCACCGAGTCGCCTAACTTCGAATTCCAATGTACGAGTTCGATCTTGTCGGTATCTCCAAGGTCCGGTGTGATCAATTCAAAAATGCCGGATTTTGGTTTCATGATTTAAAACAAACTTGCGTAAAAGACTTTGCGCATCAATGATACCTAAAAAACTCGGCGGGGATATATGGCAAACCAGAAAACAGCGCTCAAAGGCGACGAGATTCTGAAAAATATCGAGGCATTAAAGAAGAAGAAATTCTTTCATCTCGAACTCAAAGGTCTTACCAAACCAACCCGCGACATTCTATCGGAACTAGTAAACGGAATTTTAGACGAAATCGGCGCCAATCCCCTCGCCGGATTTCATCTCTTCAGCGGACTTATGGAAGCCTTGCTCAACGCGATTAAGGCGAATATTCGGCATATCATTTTCAGAGACGAACTTCTTAAGAAATTGGAACAGGGCGAATCCAGCCGGGAAGACGCGGAAGAACTCTTGGAAATCATTATGGAAACATCCCTACTTCGGGACGCGATGCATCGTTATATCGTTCCCGATAAGGTGAAGAAGCAGGTGCAAAGCGTTCTTTCCTTGGAAGATAAGATCCGTACCAAGAAGAAAGTTTTGACGGAAAGCGAGAAGGTTTTTCTCACCGATGTTCGTGAAAAGATCAAGAAATACAACATGAACATCTCCTTAAAGATTCGTATTACTCCGGACGAATTGAGTTTTCGGATTCGGAACGATTCGCCGATCCATCATTTGGATTTCGAAAGAATCCAAGAATCCAGACTCAAACACAAGGAACTCTACGATCAAGGAAATTCGGCGGACTTTTTTCGTCCCGAGTTTTTGAACGAAAAGGAAAGTGCGGGTTTCGGGATCGCGATGATCGACGAAGGATTTTATAGTATCGGTTTGAATCCTTTGGATCTTTTGACCATCACTTCGGGAGCTAGAACGACCACCGTTTATATGAAGTATCCGATTTCCGGTTTGAAGATGGATTTTTGAAAAAAATTCTAGCTTTAGATATTCTCCTTATGATTTTTATAGCTTAGGAACGTTTCATTCGGTCGGACTTCAGTTTTTCCAAATTTTCGAACTGAAAGGATATAATTTTGTTAAGCGACAATCGAATGTCGCTTAACAATGAGTTGAACCGTTTTCGGCGATCCTGAGAGTCCGTTTATGAAAGGAATTCGACCTTCACTCCCTGCGGGTCGTTCGGTATGGATCGATTCTGTAGATCTTACCGCTTCCAAAGTCGCTTAAATACACTTTCCCCGCAGCGTCTCTCCCAAACGAAGAAATCAAAACCGGCCATTTTCCGAGGGTATAAACTTTTTTCGCGGGTTGTCCCGATACGTCCGGAAGGTCCAAGGCCCATATTCGCCCGGAAACAAAATCGGCAAAGACGTACTTCCCGTTTAAATTCGAAATCGCCTCGTTGGAATAAACGTAGCCGCCCGTGATCGATTGCCCCTCTTCTCTTCCATACTCGTAGATCGGATCGGTCAAACCTTCCTCTTTGCAGTTTTGTTTCGGATCAAAGCAATGAGTCGCTTCTTTGGTATTCCATCCGTAGTTTTTTCCTTTTTCGACGATGTCGACTTCTTCCCAAAGATTTTGTCCCACGTCGGCAAGAATCAATCTTCCCCGCGGATCGAAACCGTATCTCCAAGGATTTCGAAAACCGTAAGCGAACGTTTCGGGCGCGCAGCAAGAGTCGTTTATAAAAGGATTGTCCGCAGGAATCTTATACGCTTTTCCGTTTTCCGTCGCATTCACATCCACACGAAGCATGCTCCCTAGAAAGGTTTTCGGATTCTGTCCGTTCTTTTTCGGATCGTCCTTCCAACCTCCGTCTCCCCATCCTATATAAAGATATCCGTCGGGTCCGAATGCGAGTTGTCCCGCGTTGTGGTTCGGATACGGCTGCTGCACTTCCATGATGATTCGTTCGGAAGCGATTTTAGAATTCGAGATATCTTTCGGATCCGATACGATCCATTCTCCGACTCGGCTCGTGTCCTTTCCGTTTACCTTCAACACATAGTTGAGATAAATTTTTCCGTTCTTTGCAAAGTTCGGATGGAACGCCAAACCGAGAAGTCCCTGTTCCGCTTCGGAAAGTACATTCAAAGTTAATAATATTCCGGTTTCATTCTTTCGAACCTTTCCCCAACGAAGAATCCCCTTCTGTTCCGTGACTAAAAAAGTTTGCGATTCTCCCGGAGGGAATTGAATGTCCGTGGGTTGTTTGAATCCCGCGGAAATTTCGGTAAGAGTAATTTCGATTTTTTCTTTTGTCGCGTCTTTTCCGGAATAATTCGGTTGAAGAAGATTCGGATCGCCTTCGCTTTTATATTTATCGGGAGCGCCGATAACTTCTACGAGAACCGTTTGAATCCACTCGCAGCCGTTCAACGCAAAAAGAACGGAAACGAGGATACAAAGTTTGGAAATCTTTTTCCAAACCGATGAAAGTGTAACGTTTGAAAAGGATGAAGGAAATTGCATGGACCTATTTGCCTTTTTTTCAAGAAAAGGTCAAATAGAATGCGCTTGATTTCAGTCGTACTAAAACCGAAATTGTGGGAACTCATACGAGGATCGGACTACGAAGAACGGTCTGATGGGACGTAATCTGTAGGAACTCCCTCTTATAGAATATACTGACTGAGATCCTTGTTCTGGATCACTCCCTGCAAACGATCGGTCACGTATTTCCCGTCGATTTTTACCTTTCTTTGAGCTTCGGGAAGATCCGGCCCTTCAAAGCTCACTTCTTCCAGAAGTCGTTCTAGGATGGTATTGAGTCTTCTCGCTCCGATATTCTCGTGTTTCTCGTTCATATCGTAGGCGATTCTTGCGATCTCTTGGATTCCATCCGTCGCGAATTCCAATTGAATTCCATCCGTCGATAAAAGGGCTTCGTATTGTCTCGTTAGGGAAGAACGCGGCGCGGTCAGAATTTTTTCAAAGTCTTCGCGGGACAGTTTTTCGAGTTCGACTCGGATCGGAAATCTTCCCTGCAACTCGGGAATGAGATCGGAAGGTTTCGTCATGTGAAACGCACCGGCAGCGATGAAAAGAATATGATCGGTTTTGACCGGGCCGATTTTCGTGTTTACGGTAGCTCCTTCCACGATGGGAAGCAGATCTCTTTGAACTCCTTCCCGCGAAACGTCGGCTCCGCTCTTTCCCTCTCTTCCCGCGATCTTATCGATCTCGTCCAGAAAGATAATTCCCATTTCTTCCACGCGTCGAAGCGCTTCCCTTTGGACCTTATCGGGATCGAGAAGTTTTTCCGCTTCGAATTCTTCCAGGGCTTTGAGGGCTTCGGGGATTTTGAGTTTCCGTTTTTTATTTTTTTTGGGAAGCATATCTCCCAAAACGTTTTGAAGCTGATTGTCGAGATCGTCCAAATTTCCCGCGCCGAATACTTGCAACATCGGAATCTGATTCATAGTCGGATTCGGAAGATCGAGTTCCACTTCCTGATCGTCCAGCTTTCCGTTTTTTAATTTCTTTCTCATAAATTCTCTGGTTTCGAGAAAATGAGTTTTTCTTTCTTCTTCATCGCTTAACGGCGATGAGGCGGCAAATCCCATTCCTTGTCCGCCGTGTTTGTTGTCTCCGGGAAACGGGAGGAGAATGTCGAGAAGCGCTTCCTCCGCTTTTTGTTTCGCCGTTTCTTCCACGCGGGTTCTGAATTCCTGTTTTACGAGATTCATCGAGATGACCGCGAGGTCGCGGATCATCGACTCGACGTCTCTTCCGACGTAACCGACCTCGGTGTATTTCGTCGCTTCCACTTTGAGAAACGGAGCGCCGCAGAGTTTGGAAAGTCTTCTCGCGATTTCAGTTTTACCGACGCCGGTCGGTCCGATCATGATGATGTTTTTCGGATAAATTTCCTCTCTCATTTCCGGATCCAGTTTTTTGCGTCTGGTTCTGTTTCTAAGAGCGATCGCGACCGCCTTCTTCGCATTTTTCTGACCGATGATATGTTCGTCGAGTTTGGCGACGATTTGTCTCGGTGTAAATTCCTCTTCGGTCGATGATATGAGTTCCTGGTCTGTTGCGTGGTCTGTCATAGATGGTTCTTTTAAAGAATTTCTTCTATCGTAATATGATCGTTGGTATAGATGCAGATGTCCGCGGCGATTTTCATCGAAGATTCCACGATTTCCCTCGGAGAAAGATCCGTGTGATCGTAAAGCGCGCGAGCGGCGGCTAACGCGTAGTTTCCGCCGGAGCCGATCGCGATCACCCCTTCGTCTGGCGAAATCACGTCCCCCGTTCCCGATATCAAAAAGGATTCGTCCTTGTCGGCTACGATCAACAAAGCTTCGAGTCTGCGAAGCATTCGATCCGTTCTCCATTCTCTTGCGAGCTCCACGGCGCTTCTGGAAAGACTTCCGCCGAATTCCTGAACCTTCTTTTCAAAAAGTTCGAAGAGTGTGAACGCGTCCGCGGCCGATCCCGCAAAACCGGAAAGAATTTTCCCGTCGTACAATCTTCTGATTTTTTTCGCGGTGTTTTTCATGACGGTATTTCCCATGGAAACCTGACCGTCTCCGCCGATGGCTACTTTTCCGTTTTTGCGTACACAGAGAATCGTGGTGGAACGAATTTTATTTTCTGGCATGTGGATGGGCCTTTCTATAAACCTCTTTGATTTTTTCCTTACTCACGCTGAGATAAATCTGCGTGGTGGAAAGCGAAGAATGTCCGAGCAATTCCTGCACCGCTCTGATATCCGCTCCCGCGTCGAGAAGATCGGTCGCAAAGGTATGTCTGAATTTATGGGGCGTGATCGTTTTTTCCCAACCCATTTTCTTTCTTCTTTCATTCAAAATATAACGTACGCCCCGAGTCGTCAGTTTCTTTCCTTTTTGATTCAGAAAAATTTCCTCCGCATCGGGGAAAAAGCCGTTTCGATAATCCAGATATTTCCGCAGAGAATCGACCGCCTCTTTTCCAAAGTATACGAATCGTTCTTTTTGACCCTTTCCGAGAACTTTGAGAATCGTTAGATCCTTGGAAAGAGCGGAAAGTTTCGCGTTGACCAACTCGAACACCCGAAGACCGGAAGAATATAAGACTTCGATCATGGCCTTGTCGCGGATGTCCAAAATTTCGGAGGTTCGTTCCGCTTCGAATTCTAAGATTTCTTCAGTTTCGTTGATTCTGAAATTTTTGGGAATTTCTCTTCTGACTTTCGGAAAGCTGATCTGCATCGCGGGATTGGAAGCGACCAAATCCTCGCGGAGAAGAACCTTATAAAACGTTCTCAGCGAGGAAAGTTTTCTGCTTTGTGATCTTCGATCGAGTCCGTGTTGTTTGGCGAGATATGCGAAATACGATCGTATGTCCACGGGTTCGATTTGAAGAATATCGAGTTGTTCCTTTTCGCAAAAGTCGAAGAAGAATTTCAAATCGATTCCGTATGCGTTCAGAGTGTTTTGCGAATAATTCTTTTCGATCCGTAAATACGTGATGAATTTTTCAGCCGCCTGATTTTGGGACGCGGATGCGAACGTAGGAAGTCGGAAAGGATAATCGCCCAATTTGAATGCTCCACAGGATAATTTCTTAAAAAAGAATTTTAGTCCGCCGGGAAAATCTGATTCTCTCTGCAAAATTAAAATTCTTCGAATAAAGCGGACGTTCATCGTTTCCTTGCGAGAAACGGGCGCGTTCCGTCTTTTTATTTATCGGAGAGTTTCTGAAATCCGTTTTTCCTTTCTCGGATCCAATCGGAGATTTTTTGCAAAGAAGCCTTTACCAGTTCGGGTATTTTTTCCTTTTCTTCGGGCCGAAAATTGGAGAGTACATAATCCGGAACTTCCGATGAGTGGGCGGGTTTTCCGACTCCGAAACGCAGTCGGAAAAACGTGTTCGCTCCTAACTTTTCCACGATGTCACGAAGTCCGTTGTGGCCCGCGTGACCACCCCCGCCTTTCAATTTCAACTTTCCGAATTCGAAATCGATTTCGTCGTGAATGACCAAAATGTTTTCAGGAGGAATTCCGTTTTTCTTTGCGATTTCGGCCACCGCCTTCCCGGAAAGATTCATGAATTCAAGAGGTTTGAGATAAAAGAGCGTGATTCCGTCTTCATCCGTTCTCGCAAGGGAATACTTCGAGTTCGTTTGATAGATTCCCCCCGAAGAAGAATCCAAAAAAGAATCCAGAATCACAAAACCGATGTTATGCCGGTGATTCGCGTATTTCTGGCCGGGGTTTCCGATGCCTACTAATAAAAGTTTTAAGTTTGCCATGGTTGAAGGATCTGATTGAGCATTTTTTCAGTCGCGTGTACGGCTGCGATCGTTTGATCCGGATGAACTCCCATAGTTTTGAAGGTTTGATCTTCCTCTAAATCGGCGGACTTATTCCAGGTGATCATGGTTTCGACGAGGGCGTCGGTTTTTCCTCCGGGAGGAATTCTGACTTCGTAGTCCATGAGTTTCGGAATGCTGATCCCGAGACGGTTCGTGATTTTGGTAAGCGCGTTCATAAACGCATCATAACCCCCGTCTCCTTCGGAAATTTCCTTATGTACCTTTCCTTGGTATTCGATTTCGATTTGAGCATGCGGTCTAATTCCGATACCGGAATGAATATTGCAAGATTTGATCGTAAGAACCTTTTCTCCGGTTCTACCCGAAACGTCGGCGATGATAAAGGGAAGATCTTCCGGTGTTACGAGTTTGTTTTGGTCCCCGAGTTCGATGACCCGTTCCAAAACCTTTTGCAATACGACATCGCTCAACACCATTCCGAGTTGTTTTACGTTTTCGGAAATGCTCGCTTTGCCTGCAAGCTTTCCCAACGCGTAACTTCTTTTCCGTCCGAATCGTTCCGGTAAAATCGGATTTGCGTAGAGATTTCCTTTTTTATCTCCGTCGGCGTGAACTCCCGCGGTTTGTGTGAATACGTCTTCTCCCACGATCGGTCTGTTTGCGGAGATTCTTTTTCCACTGAAGACCTCCACGAGTCGGCTCGCTTCCGTGATTGCAAGTTCGTTGACGTTCGTCTTAGCGGAAGATTTGTCGTGGATCGCGGTGATGAGCGCCTCAAGCGGTGTGTTTCCAGCCCTTTCTCCCAGTCCGTTCATGGATGCGTGCAAACCTTTTACTCCGGCGCGGATCGCTTCGAGGCTGTTCGCCACCGAAAGATCGTAATCGTTGTGTCCGTGAAACTCGAAGTGAAGTTCGGGATACTTCTGAATCAGGCTGTCGATTCCTCGAAACGTTTCCGCAGGAGAAAGAACGCCTAACGTGTCGGGAAGAAAAATTCTTTCGATATGTTCCTTGCTGAGATGTTCCACAAGGCTCATCACGTAATCGGGACTGTTCCGAAATCCGTTCGACCAGTCTTCGAGATAAACGTTGACCCTCAATCCGTTCTTGATCGCGTATTCGATGACGAAAGAAACGTCCGTGAAGAATTCTTTCGGAGTTTTGTTTAATTGTTTTTCAAGATGATGTAGGGAACCTTTCGTAAGAAGATTCAAAACCTTTGCACCGCTGTCTCGAATCCAATCCACGGTTTTGTTTCCGTCCACGAATCCCAAGAGTTCGATCCGATCGGCGATTTTTTCGCTCTCGGCCCATTCTATGATTTTTTGAACGGTTTCGAATTCTCCCTTGGAAACCCTTGCGGAAGCGATTTCCACGCGGTCTACGTTGAGTTTTTGTAATAAGAATTTTGCAATATTCAATTTTTCGGAAGTGGAAAAGCTGACTCCTCTGGTTTGCTCTCCGTCTCTCAACGTTACGTCTAAAATCTCCAGTTTGTTTTTCGTCTTTGTCATTTGAGATACCTTTTGAGAGTGTCCTTATCAGGACCTAATACTTCGACCAAAGTGGAACCCGGATTGGAAATTCCGAACTGCGAATAATCGACTTCCTTTAAAAAATCATGGGACCGGATCGTATCGACGGTCAATTTCTTGAGAATTCCCTCTCCGATTCCGTGAACGATTTCGATCAGCGTTTCTCCCGCCAAAAAAGCCTCTTGGATTTCCCGTTCGAGTTTTTGTTGGGCTTCCTCAAACCTGAGTTTGCGGATGTAGATCGTTTTCGCTCCTGAATATCCAGATTTGACGGAATTTTTTTTCATACAATCCGGGACTCTCTTTTACGTACCAGTGTTTTTTTGTTCGGGGCTACAGAAAACAAAGAATTTCATTTTTTATGCTTTCACTCTCTGAGCGATTCGGTACAATTTTCCATCCATCCATTCTATCAAAAAGAGGAAGGTTCGAAAATCTTGAGCGAACAACCAGAATCCAAAACGCCTGCAGCCAAGTTAGTGGATAAAAAAAGGATCGCGATTTGCGGGGGAACACTCGGACGCGAGAATCGGTATTACGTTCGAGGTCAGGTTGTGGACGCGGGAATCACGGAAGAAATGCGGGACGATTCCCGTTGGGATCTGATGAACGGTCTTTTCGAAGGCCAGGAATACGAAATCACTCCGTTTTTGGATTACGGTCTCGAACCGGTCCGCAAACCGATCTTAGTCGCGGAAATCTGGGATGAATCAAACAACCTCGTACACCAATCTCCCGAAATCAAAGGAGACGACGGCGGATTCTTCTTTCACGAATTCACAAAACCGTTGACCCCCGGAAAGTATACGTTTCAGATTCATTTTCGAAGATTGGATTCTTACAGACAATTCACCAAGGACATCGCCTATCTCAATCAGAAGGGAAAGAGCGAAATTTCGGGTCAATCTCTGATCGGCAAAGGTAAGCTTCGAATTCTTCCCGAAAACTTCAGCGGCTTCGTGACGACTTCGGACATCGATCAAACCTATCTCGCGACCGACATTCATTCGAACAAAGGAAAACTTTCCACGTTATTCGAAACGCCGCAGCAAAAGCTTCCTCTTCCCGGAATGCCCGCGCTCTACCGCGAAATCCGAATGGCGACCGATGATTCTCCCTTATGTTTTATTTCCGCGAGTCCGCATTTTTTCAGAAGAACCTTGTTAACGACGATTCGCAGTCATTCCATCGTTACCGAATCGTTGCATCTCAAGTATCTGGAAGGAACGATCAAAGGGATCGTCGAAAAATTTTGGGATTCGGTGACACATCCGGCCAAATTCATCACGGACGGAATTTTGGGTTCGGTGGAACGAATTCGAAAATTCGCCGGAGCTTCGTTTCAGAGTCTGTTCGATCAGATGAGTTATAAACTTACGATTCTTCTCCGGGATCGTTTGTATCTGCCCACCAACTCAAAGGAAATATTGATCGGAGACAACACCGAAAGCGACTATCTGATCTTTCTTTTGTATCAATACATTCTTTGCGGAAAAATGCAGGGAAAGGAATTGGAAGATTATCTCTATCATCTCAATTTTTTGGGAAGAGACGCGATCACGAGAGACGCGGCAAAAACGATTCGCGAACTCGGAGAAGAAAACCGCAAGATTCACGGAGATGTAAATTCCGTATCGCTCGTTCTTATCAATAAAACCGCGCACGGACCGGACGAAGAGGAAATGCACTGGAACGTTCAGAGCGCGCTTCCCGCGGGAATCGATCCGTTCAAACAAAAAGAAATTCGTTCGTATGTTCTTACCGAAGGCGCGCCGGGGTTTGCGGTCGTACTTCAAGATAATGGAATATTAGATACTTCTGCAGTGTTTCGAATCGTCGCGGAAATGGCTGGAGAATGGATGGAAGGCCATGTGATCGATTCTCAAGCGATTATGGACTGGATTCGAGATCTTTCTTTGCCGGGCGATTATCAGGACGAAAAGGATCTGATCTTGGAAGGATTGAAGAAGGCTTTCAACAAGGAAGAAATTTCTTAAAATCGAATCAGAATCAGAATCAGTTTTTTTGTTTTTTGATGCGGATTGTTTTGTCGGACCAAGTTGCGTGGGAACTCATACGAATTCCCGTTTCACGATCAAATGTGGGAACTCATACGAATTCCCAGTTCACGATAGAATTCTTCTAAGAATTGGTTTTCCCCGTTTTTTGTCTGCGAAACCAGAAAAACAAAACCGCGAAAATCACGATCAAAGTAAGAATGATCCTATTATAAATTTCTAAAAAACCCAGAACGTCTTCCCAGTGCGACCCGAGATAAAAACCGGAAAAAATCAAAATTCCGCACCAAAGAGAAACGGCTATGCTGAAAGCTCCGAAAAACAAAATCGGATTCATCTTCACCATTCCGGCGACGATCGAAACAAAGAATCGGATTCCCGCGGAGAATCGGCTGAACAAAATGACTAAGATCGAATTTCTGCGAAACCAAGCGAACGTCTTTTCGATCGATTCTTCGTCGTAGAGAGAATCCTTAAACGGAAAATTCTTTTTGCGAACCCAATGCAGGAACATTTGTCCGAAACGATACATGATCCAAGCCCCGAATAAATTGCCGGCAAACGTGCTCGTAACCAGAGCCGGCCAACCGAATGAATTCAGATTTCTTGCGACGAGAAATCCTCCGAACACGGTGATCGTATCTCCCGGCCAGGGAGGAAAAACGTTTTCCGCAAAATTGGAGAAGGCGAAAAAGAGCCAGAGAAAGATCGGGTCCGTTTCGGAAAAACGGTTTAGAATTTGGATCAGCGTTTCCTGAAAAGTCATGGAGGATGAATAAAAGAATTGTCAGTGACGGAGCATAGGGTTCAAGTAAAAAAAAGTGAACCTTTCATCTATGAAATTTTCTTTTTCCATGTTCCAGCACGTTTGGAAAACCGTTTTTCTCACAACAGCGGTTTTCAGTCTTGTCTCTCCCGCGTTCGGCGAAACTTCCAAGGATAAAACCGAACTCTATCGTTATAATAAATTGACTCTGCAAAATAATCCCGTTCGAAATCCGAGATCGCTTCCGATCGAATTCGTTCCGGAAGGTTCGGATCTGATCTATTCCACGGAATTGAAATCCGAGCGCGGTTATTTCGATACGAGAGAATCCTTTCTTTTGTTCACGCACGTATTTAAGAAAAAGCAGATGGAAGTTTATTATTCTTCCATTTTTAAATCGCTCTATTGGAAAGTCCTTCAGGAAGAAGTAACCGATTCCAAAACGATCATCATGGCGGAAAGCCAAAACAAAAAAGTCGTAACGATTCAGATCGAAGCACAGGACAACGGAAGCAGAATCAAACTTTTCTATAAAAAATCGGGAACTTGAACGTCATGATCGAGCCAGCACATGCAAACCCCGAACCGGGAAAATATACGTTTCTGATATTCTTTTCGATCCTGTTTATCTTCGCGCTCGGCGTTTTCTTTCTCGTATTTCGTCCGTATTTGTATTCTTCTTTGATGGCGCTGATTTTGTATCTCGCAACCAGAAGACAATACAAACTCTTGAAGGGATATTTAGGGGAGAAGTTTCAGTGGCTCGTACCGTGGATCATGATCACTCTCGTTTCGATGATCGTTCTCATCCCATCGTATTTCGTGATCCGCACCTTGATTCAAGAGGCGCTTTCGATTCTTTTTAAAATGAGAATTTCGTTAAGCGAAGACAAGGTCATCGAAACTCTGATGAACTTCGCGATGCTCACGGATTTCATCACTGACAACGAATTCTTCTGGGTAAAAGTTCCCGAAATCTACGGAGAATTCGCGGAGAACTACGTCGATATTCTCAACTTGGATTCGATCTACGGAATTTTGAGCAACGCCTCTTCGTTTATTTTAGGAAACATCGAACTCCCGACCGGAATTCTGATGAATCTTTTCTTCGCTTTGCTCGTTTTATTCTTTTTGTATCAAGACGGAAAAAAAGTCGAACGGTTCATCTTGGACAATCTTCCCTTTTCCAGACAACTCGAGGAACAGGTGGGAAGAAAAGTGACGTCCGCCGTACAAACCGTAATCCGCGGAAATCTCATCATTTCGATCTTACAGGGAACTGCGATCTATGTCCTTCTTTTGATCGCGGGAATTTCGAGTCCGTTTTTATACGCGAGTTTGGCCGCTTTTTTTTCCATCATTCCCGTGATCGGAACGTCGGTGGTTTGGTTGCCGATCGGGCTTTATATTCTCTTTTTGGAAAACAATCCGATGATGGCCGTGTTTTTTATGGGAAGCGGTTTGTTCTTTTATCTCGCTCTGGAGAATTTCGTAAAACCGAGAATGCTCGATAAAAAACTGCAGGTTCACCCTCTTCTGATTTTTCTTTCCCTCATCGGAGGAATCAAGGAATTCGGAATCATGGGACTCGTTGTCGGACCGGTCGCCGTCACGTTAGTCGTCATTCTTTGGGATTTTTGGAAACTCTACCGTAGAGAATTGATTCTGAACAAGGGGCATCGGTAAACCGATTGGAAGATTCCAAACCACTTTCCGTTTCGGAAGTCACGAGGATTCTCAAAACTCTCATCACCGGATCCAAGGACTTAAAGAACATCTGGGTTCGGGGAGAAATCTCCAATTACAGCAAACCCAGTTCCGGACATATTTACTTTTCGCTGAAAGATTCCGGATCGCTGATCCGTTGCACTTTTTTCAATTATTCCAATAAGAATTATTCCGGAAAACCTCTCTCCGACGGAAAGGAAATCCAAGTCTACGGAACGGTGACTCTTTACGAAGCGGGAGGTTCTTACAACCTCAACGTAACGCGGGTCGAAGAACTTGGACAAGGCGATATTCTTCTTCAAATCGAAAAGTTGAAACAAAAACTGGCTGCGGAAGGACTCTTTGATCCCGAACGCAAACGGAGAATTCCTTCGTTTCCCAAAACTCTCGGAATCGCGACCTCGCCTTCGGGTGCTGCGATCGAAGACATCATCAAAGTCGCCCGTTCCCGATTTCCGGGGATCAACATATTGATCGCGCCTTGCGTCGTTCAAGGGGAAGAAGCGCCCGATTCGATCGTATCCGCCATTGAAGAATTGAACAAACCTTCGTGGAACGTGGACGTGATCATCGCGGGACGAGGAGGAGGAAGTTTCGAGGATCTTATGGCGTTTAACGACGAAAAGGTGATTCGGGCTTATGCTGACTCGAGGGTCCCGATCATCTCCGCTGTCGGTCACCAGACGGACGTATTGTTAAGCGACTTTGCCGCCGATTTTTATACGCCCACTCCGACGGCCGCGGCGGAACACGCCGTTCCGAAGGAAGAGGACGTTCTTCAGTTTTTATCTCAGTTGGAAGGAAGACTACGAACCTCTTTGCAGGCAAAGGTTTCTTCGAGCAAGGATCGGCTTCGACTTTTGTCCGGAAAATTCATTTTCAAAGAACCGATGCAGCTTCTCAATCAGAGAAGTCAAAGAATAGACGAGATCGGAGTTCGATTGCAGAAAGCCGTTTCCAACAAAATGGATTTGGCGAAAGTTCGACTCGAACGATACGATAACCTTACATCCAAGATTCGGAATATTCTATATCATAAAAAACAAAAGGCCGAGTTTTGGACTTCCAAGGTGGAGGATCTTTCTCCGGCGGCTACGATGAAGCGCGGTTACTCCATCGTTCGAAATCAAAAAGGCAACATTATACGATCTCCGGAAGAAACCAAGCCGGAAGAAGAATTGCAGGTTTTGCTTTCCGGTGGGACGATGCAAGTGATCAGAAAAGGAAACTAATATGGCAGAATCAAAATCTAAAATTTCATTCGAAGAAGCTCTGATGGAACTTGAACAAATCGCGGAAAAATTGGAACGCCAGGATTTCAGTTTGGAAGAATCTCTCAAGGCTTACGAACGAGGAATGGAACTCAAAAAGATCTGCCAAGGAATTCTGGATACTGCCGAAGGAAAGATCGAAGCTTTAACCAAAGACGAAACAAAAAAAACGGTGAAAACCGGATTCATCAAAGGCGGAGAATCCAAGTCGGAATCGAAATCTTCAGCGTCTTCTTCTGCAAAGTCTTCCGAAGAAGAAGACTTGTTCTAATCGAATCGAACTATCTTAAAAATGATTCCGGTAGAAGTTCCGTTTTAGGATCTCTTTTCACCGTTCAATTCTTCGAACATTTATTTTCACAGTACGGTCGCATCCCTAACTTATAAGCTGGGGATACGTATTTGCTTCCGATCCGAAAAAACGGGCAATCCTCCTTTTACCGTTTTGTTGGAAAATAAAATCCAATGGAATCCAAATTGGGAATAAGGAAAACAAAATGAATGTTTCGGTGATCTTTGCGATCGGAGCGGCGCTTTTATCTTTTTATCTGGTTTTAATCGAATCGTATTGGATCAACGGAACTCCGCCCTCTTTTTTTTCGAACGCTAAGGAATTCACTCGGATCGCCTCCGAGTTTTTATCAGGATATTTTCCGGGAAAAAATCTTTCGTTTCTCTTTGGATCTCTTCGGATTCCGGTTTACGCAAGTCTGTTATTCTCTGTTCGGGAACTTAAAAAACAAGGAAGCATGTTCGAGAGTTTTCCGAAAGAAAGCGGATTTCTGACGAAATCGCTTTGGGCCGCGATTGTGGTCGGCTTGTTCGGAAGCGTTTGGGATCTTCTACAGGGGAATCAATCCGGATTTCGTTTCGTGTGGATCGAGGCTGCATTCGTCGGTTCGTATGTATTCGGAATCGGTTTTCTGGGAATTCGGATCAGATCGGAAAACGGACGGATCGGAACTTTTCTAACGGTTTTAACCGTAGTATCGTTGTTAGCTGGATTCTACTTTTATCCCCTCCTGCACGGCGTTTTGTTTCCTATTACCGTCGGATTTTCCTTCCTTTTGTTAGGAGGAGTTTCTTCCCCTTGGATTCTCCGGTTTAGCGAATGGATCGGTGAGCACGCGACGAACAAAAGAATTCTACTTTTTATAGGAGCTTCCGTACTCGTTTCGGGATCCATGCAGCTCCTGGAGCAAATGACCCCGGTTCCAGAAGGAACTCCGATTCCCGTAAAATTGGATTTTCGTCCGTTTTCGACGGCAAAGGATGTAGAGACGGTTTTCGGTATTTACGGTGAAACGGGAAGGAATCTATACTTCTGGGGAAACGTATTGGATATGATTCTTCCGATTCCGGTTTGTTTGATGATCGGATCCATATATTCGAGATTCTCCACGTATCTGAATTTTCCGAAGGTATGGAACGTATTGCCGTTCGGCTTTCTCGTTTTTGATCCGATCGAAAACGCGATCATGATGTATCTTCTATACGTTTGGCCGATCGTTCCGGAAGGACTTGTCGCTTTGAATGGGACGATTACTTTTTTGAAGTTAACCTTCGTTTTACTCGGCTACGCGTTGTTATTCGGAAGTCTCCTTGCTTCAGCGATCCTATTCATATTTAAAAAATTAAAGAATTCGAATGTATGATGTGAAATCGAATGTTCGTTACGGGATTTCGAAAATTCGATTCGAAATCGATATTCGATTTATAGATCGGAGTCATAAAAATCCGATCTGCGTTTTATGAAACGACGAAAAGAATCAAAACCGTTTCCTCTGTTTGTTTTAGTTCCGGAATTGCGTTGGGGATAAAAAATCTCCGAAACGTTTTACCATTTTAAAAATAAATATGTGAGGAACTATGATCTTAAAGTTCTTAAAATGGACCGGGACCTTTCTATTGATCGTCGTATTGGGCGTCGCGGCGGCTACTTTGATGCGACAGAATTTAAAATACGACGCACCGTATCCGGACGTGACGTCTTCTTCGGATCCGGCCGTAATCGAACGGGGGAAACATTTGGCGACGGGCCCAGCCCATTGTGTTGAATGTCATAAGAACGTAGCCGAAGTGGAATCCGGTGTTCCGATTCAGCAAGCTTCGCTTTCCGGAGGACAGGTATTCGCGCTTCCCGTCGGAAATTTTTACACTCCGAACATCACCCCCGATCCGGAAACGGGAATCGGTAAACTATCTGATCGGGAAATCGCCCGTTCTCTTAGATACGGAGTGCGCGCTGACGGAACGGTCCTTTTCGATTTTATGCCCTTTCATAATACGAGTGACGAGGACCTAACGTCGATTTTATCCTTCCTCAGGAGTTTGCCTCCGAAATCGAATCCGATCCCAAAACACGAATTGAATCTAATCGGAAAAGTTCTCAAGGCCTTTGTTGTAAAACCGGTAGGACCCAAGGGAGACGTTTTGAAATCGATCGTTCCTGCGGCGACCGTGGAATACGGTGAATACTTGGCGGGAAGCGTGGCCAACTGCAACGGATGCCACACCAAACGGAACATGATCGGAGAATTCATCGGAGAACCGTATGCGGGAGGTGCGCCGATGAAGGAACCCGGGAAGGAAACCTTAATTCCACCCAACTTAACGCCTCATTCGGAAGGAAGAATCTCGCTTTGGACCGAGGAAGAATTCTTAAAAAGATTTAGGCTCGGAAAACTTGTGGAGCACAGCCATATGCCTTGGGGTCCGTATGCAAGAATGAGCGATATGGAATTGAAAGCGATTTATCGATTTTTGAAATCTCTAAAGCCTGCCATCAATCCGGAGTAAAATCGTTTCTTAAGAAATAAAATTTTAAACCGACGAACTCTGAAATCGTTTCGAGAAGGTCGGTTTTTTATTCTCTTTTTTAGATGCACTACACAGAAATTGAGTTTTTTTTTGAACTTTCTTGTAAGAGAAAGTCTAACAAGAACCAAAAGGGAGGAAAAACGAAGTTTAGGCTGAAGAGACGGAGAGTTGGCTCCCCCTGCTGGGCTCGAACCAGCGACCCAGTGATTAACAGTCACTTGCTCTACCGACTGAGCTAAAGGGGAGTATCCTCGGTAGTTAGGCCTATATTTTCAAAAAGGGGTAAGAGCGCAACCTTAATTTGTCGCATTAGTGTTTGTTTTTACAACTTTTGAGAGGAAAAATTTCGAATTGTCGGAAGAGAAAGGAGCGAAAAATGCTTTGGATCATTTTTCGTCTTTCTTAGAGTGACATAATCCCTTCTTACAACAGTGTTACGGAGTCTGAGAGCAAATTATGAAGCTGAATCGTCATTTTACCGTTCCTTCCAATGGTGAATCGTCCTCTATTCAATGGGCGAAGCGTAATTCCCGGATTACAAATCCGGATGGATCCAAGGTATTCGAGGCAAACAATATCCTCGTGCCCGAAGGATGGTCCCAGGTTGCGGTGGACATCCTTGCGCAGAAATACTTTCGCAGAAAAGGAATCCCTAAGTATCTCAAAAAAGTACAAGAGGAAGGAATTCCTGAATGGCTTCAAAAATCGGTTCCCGATACGGAAAAACTCGAATCCTTAAAACCGGAAGATCGTTTCGGCGGTGAGACGAGTGCACTCGAAGTCTTTCATAGACTTGCGGGTTGTTGGACATATTGGGGATACAAATACAAATATTTCTCCGATGAGGAAAGCGCCAAAGTTTTCTATGATGAAATCGTTTATATGCTCGCGACTCAGATGGCGGCTCCGAATTCTCCTCAGTGGTTCAACACCGGTTTGAACTGGGCTTATGGAATCGACGGTAAATCCCAAGGCCACTACTACGTTGATCCCGCAACCGGCAAACTCGTTAAATCCGCTTCCGCGTACGAACATCCGCAACCGCACGCGTGTTTTATCCAAAGCGTGGATGATGATCTCGTCAACGACGGCGGTATCATGGATCTTTGGGTCCGCGAAGCTCGTCTTTTTAAATACGGTTCCGGAACGGGAACCAACTTTTCCAATTTAAGAGGAGAAAACGAACCTCTTTCCGGCGGAGGAAAAAGCTCCGGTCTGATGAGTTTCTTAAAAATTGGGGACCGCGCCGCAGGTGCGATCAAATCCGGTGGAACCACTCGCCGCGCGGCGAAGATGGTTTGTCTCGACGTAGACCATCCCGATATCGAAAGTTTTATCGATTGGAAAGTGACGGAAGAAAAGAAAGTCGCTTCTCTCGTAACCGGTTCGATGCTGAACAACAGACATCTCAATGCGATTATGTCCGCGTGTTACGAGATGGAAACCGAAGATCGTTTCGATCCCAAAAAGAATTCCGCATTAAAGAAAACCATTCTCGAAGCGAAGAAGGTTCTCATTCCGGACAACTACATCAAACGTGTGATCGACCTTGCAAAACAAGGATACAAGGAAATTCTTTTTGAAGAATTGACCACCGATTGGCAGTCCGACGCGTACAACACAGTATCCGGTCAGAACAGCAATAACTCAGTTCGTTTAACGAATGAGTTCATGACCGCGGTGGAACAGGATCAACCTTGGAATCTGTATTTCAGAACCGAAAAGGAAAAAGCAAAAGCGGAAGGACGCAAAGCGAAACCTTCCCAAACTTTGAGAGCCCGCGAACTCTGGGAAAAAATTTCCTACGCGGCTTGGGCCAGCGCGGATCCGGGAACACAATATCACACTACCATCAACGAATGGCATACGTGTCCGGAAGACGGTTCGATCAATGCGTCGAACCCCTGCTCCGAATATATGTTTTTGGACAACACCGCTTGTAACCTTGCGTCCGCGAACTTACAAAAATTCGTGAACCTTGAAACGTTGAACTTCGACGTGGAGGGTTTTCGTTATCTCTGCAGACTTTGGACCATCATTCTCGAAATCTCGGTGACGATGGCTCAGTTTCCTTCCAAGGAAATCGCCGAACTTTCCTATAAGTTCCGTACTTTAGGATTGGGTTACGCGAACCTCGGTTCGATCCTGATGATTCTTGGGATCCCTTATGATTCTCAAGAAGCAATGGCGATCACCGGGGCGATTTCTTCCATCATGCACATGACCGCTTACGCTACTTCCGCGGAAATGGCGAAAGAACAAGGTCCGTTTGCTGGTTACGCAAAGAATAAGAAGCACATGCTTCGTGTGATTCGTAACCATAGAAGAGCGGCTTACAACGCTCCGTCCGGCGATTACGAAGGTTTAACGATCACTCCTGTGGGAATCAATCCTGCCTTCTGCCCTTCTTATATGCTCAAAGCGGCGCAAGAAGACGCGGATTTGGCGCTGGAACTCGGTGAAAAATACGGGTACAGAAACGCGCAAGTAACCGTGATTGCTCCTACCGGAACGATCGGTCTTGTAATGGATTGTGATACGACTGGAATCGAGCCCGACTTCGCGCTCGTGAAGTTTAAAAAACTCGCTGGGGGCGGTTACTTCAAAATCATCAATCAATCCGTTCCTTATGGTTTGAAAAAACTCGGTTATTCTCCTTCCGAAATCGAAGCGATCGTGAACTATTGTAAAGGTCATGCGACTTTGAACGGAGCGCCTGTGGTCAATACGCAAGCTCTGAAAGAAAAAGGATTCACGAACGAGATTCTCGAAAAAGTGGAAGCTTCCCTTCCTCTCGCGTTCGACATCAACTTTGCGTTCAACAAATTCAACTTAGGCGAAGACTTTCTTACCAGAAACTTAGGAATCGCAAAAGAAGTTTTCGACGCTCCGGGTTTCTCTCTTCTCGAATATTTAGGATTCACCAAAGAAGAAATCAACAAGGCAAACGACTACGTTTGCGGAACGATGACGATCGAAAACGCTCCTTTCTTGAAAGAGAAGGATTATCCGGTTTTCGATTGTGCGAACAAATGCGGTAAATACGGAAAACGTTTCCTTTCTTACGAGTCCCATATTCGTACGATGGCGGCGGCTCAACCTTTTATCAGCGGCGCGATTTCCAAAACGATCAACCTCCCCGAGGATGCAGTCGTGGAAGACATCAAAAACGCGTATTTCCTCTCTTGGAAGATGATGATCAAAGCGAACGCGCTTTACAGAGACGGTTCCAAACTTTCTCAACCTCTCAATTCCGTATTAGAACTTTTGAATGGAATCGAATTGGACGAGCACGACGAAGTCAGAGAAGCGATGATTTCCAAAGATCCGGTTCAGATCGCGGAAAAGGTCATCACGAAATACATCTCCCACAGAAGAAAACTTCCGAGCAGAAGAGCGGGATACACTCAGAAAGCGATCGTAGGCGGTCACAAGGTTTATTTAAGAACCGGCGAATACGAAGACGGTCAGATCGGAGAGATCTTCATCGATATGCACAAGGAAGGAGCGGCGTTTAGAAGTTTGATGAACGCGTTTGCGATTTCCGTTTCTCTCGGTTTACAACACGGGGTTCCTTTGGAAGAATACGTGGATGCGTTTACGTTCTTCAAGTTCGAACCGAACGGAATCGTTTCCGGAAACAAACACATCAAGATGAGCACTTCCGTAATCGATTATATCTTCCGAGAATTGGCGATCACTTACTTGGGAAGATACGATCTCGGTCAAGTGGCTCCGGAAGATTTGAGAGGAGACGAAATCGGTTCCAAGCGTGCGACAGCGGAATCCAATCATCGGGAACCGGTAAATAATTCCGCGGCGACTGTGGTAGCGGAAGTTGCTCCTAAAAAGGAAGTGGAAACGATTTCTTATTCTCAGATGATTTCCAAGGAAAGAACCGCGGCTCCTACCGGAATCGCCCTTCTGGAAGAAGTAAAACTCGCTAAGATCAAAGGTTACACGGGTGATTCTTGTTCCGAGTGCGGTTCTTTTGAAATGGTGAGAAACGGATCTTGTCTTAAGTGTATGTCCTGCGGTTCGACCACCGGATGTTCTTGATTCGATTGAAGATCTAAAACAATCGCGGATTGTATGCCCGAGCGGTGAAAGTCGTTCGGGCATTTTTATGTACGTTTGTTGTGCCTAATCTTCTGTGTGGCATATATGGGTTTTCTGTTTTATGGCTGATCGTTTTGTCGAAGTAGACGGAACGATTTATTTCTCCCACTTACGAAAACCGTTCGTGTCGATATGAAATCGATTTCGAGAATACAAACCGAGTCCGATCTTTCGATCGGCTCCGTTTTTTTCCCAAAGTATCAAAAGGCGTCGTTTCAACTCGTCTCGTTCGATTTCACGATCGGGGATCATATCTACGGCGGAAAAAAGAAGGTGCCGACTGGATTTCGCCCCGCCGGCTTTTTCGTTATAGTCCCCTGCTCGAAAACCGGAAACCACCGTTATGGGGCCGATTCGGGGAAGAATCAAATCTCGAATGACTTTTAGAGTCGGTACGATGTTCAACCAGAACTCTTGAGGTGGAATCGCGAAAGGTCGGCTTTTCGTTTGTCTCCAATCGGTGCCTTGTCTCAGAAGCTGTTCGACGGGAACCACATCGAAAACTTTACGTTCTTTAAGAAACATTTCCAAAGCGAGAATTTTCTTTCGGTTTTCGGGAAGGTTCCTGAATTCGTTCCACTGCTCTTTAGAAGGAGGTGTATGAGGTTGGAAATCGCAAAAAGAAAAGAGAAGGAGCGAAAATAAAACAATGCTCTTAAGAACGGGTTTGTTCATAACGTTTTTAAATTAAAAAGGTCAAAGAGAAGGATCGATCCGGATCTTCGTCCGTTCCTCCTAAACGCATACCCGGATGTTCGTTCTCCATCACGAAAAAAGAATCTTAAGGACTCCCCGGCGGTCCGGTCAATCCGGGAATCTTGGCTTCCGGTTTGTTGATCGTTCCCATGATCGGAATACATTTACTGCCGCTTTGTTTTTCCAAAAGGGTCAGCATGTCTTCTATGTCCTGTCTTTCCAACGCGAAATTGCGATCGAGTTCGAGACAGATTCTAAGATTGAGCTGAGAAAAGGAAATGTTATCGGATAAACGAATGTTTCCCGTGATATCGAAGCGTGCGATCGAAGTATCCAAAGTGAAATCGTTAAAGATTAGATTCCCGCCTTGTAGATTGATCTTCGTGAGAAACTTTTTGATCGTGATATTTTTTAATTCCCCGAGCAGAGGAATTTCGGGTAAACCCATGATCATTCCCGCCGAAGGAGCCGGTGGAATTTCCAGATCGAGGTTGCCTACGATCCTCGCGATTCCTCCGTTTAAGTTTTCGAATTTTCCCTGACCCTCTACACGCGGAACCTTCATCAAGGGTCCGTTTTCCGTGTCGATTTTTAGACTTTCGATTTTGAATTTCCCGTCGAACTTTCGTTTCATTAAACCGAACAAGGAGGTTTTCAAAACGGTTTCTTCCGTTTTGATTTTCAAGTTGGAAGGCGTATTGATTTCAAGTGTATCGAGAGTAACGTTTCCTAAAATGGAAATGCTCATGTCGCGGAAATTGATGATGGTTCCGGTTTGGGAAGAAGACGAGTTCAAGGAACTGCGAATGATTTCATCCAAAGGAAAAAGCCAAAGAGTAAAAATGAAAAAAGAGAAAACTCCCGTCCCGACGAGGATGAGTTTTTGTTTGAGAGTAAAACGCGGGGTCGCCTCTTCTTCCTCTTCCTGAAGTTCGAGGGTCAGGAATTCTTCCTCTTCACGAGTAAGAGCCGTTTCCTCCTGATATTCTTCTTCTTTTTTCATCGTTTGTTCCCCGCCGCACGGCTGTAAGTGGAAAGTTTGAGGTTCACATCGTAGACCTCTTTTCCTTGGAACGGTTTTCTAAAATTCAGATATTCCACCCGCGCGTTAATCATCTTGTTCTTTTCTATGTCGTAGATTAACCGGAAAACGTTGTCCAAAGTCACGGAACGGAAATTGATATCGATCGTGATCCGATTGTACTTCTTATCTTCGATCGAATTCGAATCCTTCATCGTGGAAATTTTTTCCTTCAATCCGTATCGAACGAAAATCTCGTCGAGTTTTGCGTAGATCGCACTTACGTCGGTTTCTCCGCCGGAAGAATCCAAAGAGCGGAAATCGTTGAATTCCTGGATGATCTTGTCGAGTTTGACGGGAGCGGTTCGCGAATCCTGAACTCTTTCCGTCAAACCTTGGCGGAGCGTTACGACTTTACGGATCGCCATAAATACGATTAACAGAAGAATCAATCCGATTCCGCCGAGTACGATCAATCTTTCTCTGGGTTCTAACTTTTCAAGCATGGCGGTTTTAAAAGGACTCCTCGGAAGAGACCGGTTTGTTCACTACCTTCATCGTAATCGTAAAGGAAACCTTATAAGCCTTCACTCCCTGCATCAATCGTTTGTTTGTGACCTCTATGTCTTTGAATAGGGGAGATTTTTCGAGCGATCTTTGGACCACCCCGATCTCGCTGAATTCGTTGACTCTTCCCCCAATTTTGACCAGATCCTGATCGTAGTCGAACTGATCCAATTGGAACGGTTGCATATCGGATGCGGGAAAGTTCATCGAAAGTTCGAAAAGAATGTCGAGAATGCTCGGTTTACTCAGGTAAAGTCTGTAGATCTCGGTCTTCTTTTTCTCTTCGTTCTTGAGTTTAGTTGCATATTCTAATATATCTACGTCTTCCGGAGCTGTTCTGCCGAAGCCGCGTTGGAATTTTTCGGCGAGCATTTTGTCGCTCGCACTGAGTTTTCTTTTGTCGATAACGATGCCCACGAAAAAGACTGTGATGAGAATGAACAAAGAAATTCCCGAAAAAATCAAATGAGGACGGAATTGATCGAAATTGAGAATGTTCTTGTTGATACGTTTGACGTGAGGAGTGTCGATGAAGTCGATCTTGTCCTTTTTCGCAAAACCGAAATGATAACCCATTCCGAAACAAGTAGAGAACGTGTCACCGTCCAACGAAAGAAAATCGTAACGTCGAGTGATAAGCCCGAGCGCGTCGCCCAAAACGGATTCGATTCCCCGAACCTTGCTTCCTCCGCCGGAAAGATACAATACTTCCGGTCTTTCGGTTTCGTTCATCGAAACGATGCTTCGATGGATTTCGGACGAAAGTTTTTCGGTGAACTTCGACGCGCTTTGAAACGCTTTTTTAATGTCCGCGACTTTGAGTTTGAATTCTTTTGCGAAAAGATTGAGACCGTCCTCTTCCCCTGAAAACGGTTCGAATTGAAGAGAGAGTTTGATCGCTTCCGCTTTTTCAAACGGAATCTTAAGATCGGACGCGATTTGCTCCGTGAGAGTGTCTCCTCCCATGGCGATATATCTCGTGTGTGCGACCTTTCCTTCGGTGAGAATATTTAAAATCGTGATTCTTCCGCCGATGTCGGCTTGCGCGCAATTCTTATACGTGATTTCTTTGTTCGTGTGTTCCGCAATCACCGAAGACAAACTCACCGAATCTACGAATAAACCGCGAAAGACGATATTACTGCCGAGAAACGGAGCGGTGATAAAATCAAGTTCGCTGTGATGAGCCGAATACGCGATGACGTCCGATTTTTCCTGATCGATTCTCCAAATGCTTCCCGTCACTTCCACGGTTTCCATCGGGAACGGAATTCTGTTTTCGACTTCGAAAGGAATGACTTCCCGGATCGCTTTTACCGTAGTCAACGGAATGTGAAGCTCGCGCACAAACAAACGATCGAGCGGAAGATTAAGAACGATACTCGTCTCTCCCGGAAAATAGGAATTGATAAACCGAAGAACGTTGTGTCTGTATTCGTCCTCTTCTCCGTGGGAGATGCTCATGATTTCGGAACGTAGAATGCTTAGCTTTCCGAGGACCTTTTGAAAGAGAACTCCTTTGATCGTGCTCGTTCCGTAGTCGATTGCGAGAAATTGATCGTAAATGAACATCGTTGTTTAGTCTTCCATGTAATAGAGCATTTGGCTGTTTGTCAGATCGAAGATTCCCGTGATTCTTCGAATCGTTTTTCCCACCTGACCCACGGCAACGATTCGAAAGATTTCTCCCTTGGTCTTAACCCTGCCGCCGGAGACGTCCGTTCCTTCACCCGCGAGTTCTTTGTAAAGGGTCAAACCGCCTGTGGTGGGAATCTGGAATTCCTGAAATTTTTCTATGTCCTTCAGTTCCTTGATAAAACCGCCCTGCTCCAATTTGAATTTGAGAATTCTCATGGCCGCCTGTTTGGTCATAAAATCGGATAAAGACATCAAAACAAAATATGGCGCGGCGTTCAAGTTGATTCTATCGTCCGAGTTTTGGCCCGAAGGGATGTATGCCGTTATGTTGTTCGCTAAGACGAAATCGCTGTCGCCGATCAACGCCTTCTCCTCGTCGGATTGAAACGCCTTGGAATATTTTTGATCGAAATCCGCGGGTTTCAAGGAACCGTAAACGAGATCCCTGTCAAAACCTTTTACGGATACGAGTTCGGAAACGGAATACATAAAGGAATTCTTATTCTTCCGAGGAGGTTTTAGGGAAGAATAATACAAGTCCTCCGCGCCTCCGCCCGTTTCCTGCAGATCGGTATCGAGCCAATCGAAGATCGGAAAAATCTTTTCACGTTTGATTCCTAACTTGTCGAAAAGCCGAGCGACCATTTCCACCGAACGAAGGTTCTGCTGGTTGTCGTCCTGGTTCAGCAAAGAATTGAGATTGATCTTTCCGTCTTCGGAGCTGATCTTATAATAGATCGTTCCCCCGCCCATCGGCAGAGGCGGCGGATTCAAAGCGATACCGCTTTTGTACAGATATTCTTCCGGAATCTTTTTCAGAGCTCCGAGCGCACCTTGAAAACCGGCCTTTGCGAGAAGCAGCGCGCGGAAACCGTCGGCATCCGCTTGCGCGATCCTTCTTTCCCCTAAGGAACGTTCGCCGAATTCGGTGGCGGTATAAAACGAAGCGGTTCCGATCACCATCACGAGAATGACGACCATAAATCCCGATCTTGATCTTCGAAAATTTCTTTTGTGAGAGAAGAAAATTTTTTCGAAAGTCCGTTCGATGGAACTCTTCGATCGAAAAAGAAAGTTCTTCATATCAGTTAAGAAAAATTGCATGTTATTTAAAAAGAATTCCGGGAAACGCGAGAGTTTCATAACGGACCTCCTTTTTACCGGTATTTACGATCATCTCCACACGAATCAATCTCGGAAGAACCTTGGTGAGTTTGGAATCCCATTCGTCTTCCCATTTCGCCCCCGTTCTGGAATACTTGAGTTGAAAACTTTTCACATGGGTTAACAACGTATATTCGGTCCCGCCCGATTTCGGATAACGGTCCACCATTTCGTCTTCTCTTCGAATGAGAGCGTAATAATCCGGCGTGTCGAGCATGGGTTTGAGATAAAAGGAAACTTCCCGTACTTCGGGCATGGACGTTTCTTCGGAGTTGGGATGAGTAGCGGCGAAATCGAGTCTGTCTCTTCGATCAAGTCCCCGGCCGTCGTTTCTGCCGATAAAGATGAGTCTTCTCTGCGTCTGGTGAAAATACGTCATCGCGAGCGTGCTCCGGATATTTTCCATCGCCAAAAGAATATCCCGTTTCGCCGCTCCTCCGGGAGAAGATGATTCCCGTGAAATCCGAAGCGAAGTGTAATACGTGGAAAAAATTCCTGTAAAGATCACTCCTAAGATCATCACAACGATCGAAATTTCGATCAAGGTGAAACCCTTTCGTCCGTTTGCGTATTTTCGAGTCTTCATTCTATTTTCTTAATATTGCGCCGACTTAAACGTTTCGGCCGTATAGGATTCCGTTCCGCTTCCGGTCGGATATTTGATCGTCACCTTGATCCGAAATACGCGGATGATACCGGCAGTGGAAGCTCCTTGGTTCGCTTGACCCGATCGCCTCATGATCAATTTGTTCATCTCGGAGTCCCTTCCTCCCAAAAGATCTTCCGGCTTTTGTCCTTCTTTTCCCGCGAGTTTGAGAAGGTCCATATCCTCTTCGCCGATCTGAGTTTCGAAGCTGTAACCCGGATAACCGGGAATTTCTCCCGTGGTTTTGTCGGATTGAAGAACGGAGACTGAATCGATTTGAGCCATTTTGATTTTGGCGAGATGCACCGCGTTGGAAACGACGGCCGCCATTCTCTGTTGTCTGATTCCGTTCGAGATCACCATATACGTGTAAGTCATCGCCATTCCGGCGAGCGCCAGAGCGATCGAAACTTCGATCAGGTTGAATCCTTTTCGAAAGGACCGTTTCTTTTTTTTCGGTTTTATTAAAGAATATAAAAATGAAAAGTTTTCGACCAAGGTTATGAACGGAACTTTCCGGACCGAAGTTGAAGATGAAAATTTACGGTTGCTGCTGTTCGTTTTCATCCTGTTCTTTCCAATTCTTATCGGTTGCGAGGTTGGAAGAAGTGTGAAATTGTTCTCCTTCCAGGATGGAAACCTTTCCTCCATATCGGTATAGGATCAAAGTTCTATAAATTGAAGGATCGTTTCCTAAATGAACGCTGTAATCCGCGGAAATTCCTAAATAGGTGTAAGGAACCTTGACGATTCCTTTCGTATAACGAAAGCCGCGAATGTCGGTAATGTCTATGATTTCGGACGTATACGGAAGTTTTTTGGGTTTGAATACTAGATTTTCCTTTAAACCGCTCTCGTCCCGAACCAGTTTTTTAACGGAATACGTGTCGTTGTCGATGTCCAATTCCAAAACCATAGTCGTATTCGTCAGGATGGATTTTCGATAACAGAATTCCGCCGCTTGTTTGAGTGTTTGCGCCGCGTCGCTTCCCGACGGAATGATGAAGTTCGCGGCCGTACTTGCAAGAATGCTAATCAACCCGGCGAGGATCGCGACGACTACAATTAACTCGATCAGGGTGAATCCTTTCCGGATACTACGTGTTTTCATAACCGGAAAGGAAGAAGAGTGTTATTTTCTGCGGAAGTCGGAAGGATATTCGTCTTCGTTGAGGATGTTAAAGTCAGCATTCTTACCTTCTCCGCCTTCTTTTTTATCCTTACCCAGGGTTACAAGTTGAACGTCCCCGTTCGCGTCCCTCTTTAATTTATAGGCGCTTCCCCAAGGATCGTTGATGGCCGCTTTTTTGGTCAGGATCGGTTTCCAATCTTCGGGAACCTCTCCGGTTGTCGGTTTTTCCACCAGCGCCTCAAGACCTTGCTCGTCGGAAGGATACGTTCCGTATCTTTGAGCGTATCGTTCCAGGTGCGATTGAAGTTCATATGCGTCTTTTTTAAGTTTCAGAGCGGCCGTATCGTCGCTGATTTCACCGGGACGGAAGTTGGAATAAACGAGGGCGATCAACGCACCTAAGATGATCACGACGACAGCGAGTTCTATGAGTGTGAGACCCTTTCTGTATTTTCTTTTTAATTTGGACAGATTCAATTGAATTCTCCTTATTCTAAACTATATATTCTGAAGTTGCTGCGTCAAGTTGTACATTGGGACCATGATCGAGGCCATGATCGTTCCAATCAAAAGACCCATTACCACGATCATCAGGGGTTCCATGGACTGGGTCATCGTTTTAATCGCGGTGTCGACTTCCGTATCGTATATATCAGCGAGTTTGTTCATCATCTCGGGAACCCGGTCCGAAACTTCTCCGGCTGCGATCATCCCCACCACCATTTGCGGGAGAATCACCGATCCGCTGAAGGATGCGGAAAGTTTTTCCCCTTCCTTGATTCGTTCCACGGCGTTTTTAATCTCTTCTCCGAAGATGGAATGGTCCACGATCTTTTCCACGATCGTAAGCGTGGTAATCAACGGAACGCGGTTGCTCAAAAGGATTCCGATGTTTCTTGCAAAACTGCTTACGAGAACCTTCCGCGCGAGAGAACCCAGGATCGGAATTTTCAACACGAACTCGTCCCAATTCTTTTTGCCTTGCGGAGTGTTTTTCCAGTAGATAAAGCCCATGACGCCTGCAAAACCGAGCGTAAGAAGAAGCCACCAGTACCCTGTGAGAATATCCGAAACTCCGATCACGATTCGCGTGATGAGGGGAAGTTTCGCGTCGAACTGCATAAACAATTCTTGGATCTGAGGAATGACGACGGTTAATAAAAAGATCGTAACGAAGATCGACAAGGAACCCATGATGAACGGATATACCATCGCGACTTGCACTTTCGCTTTGAGTTCGCTGGATTTTTCTTCGAGTTCCGCAAGTCGAGTCAACGTCGCTTCATAGTCTCCCGTTTTTTCTCCGACCGCAACGAGAGAAGGATATTGACTCGGAAACACGTCCGGATGTTTTTTCATCGATTCGGAAAGGGAGGAACCTTCCGTTATGTTCGCCTGCATTCCTGTAAGGACCTTGCGAAAGTTCTGGTTGTCCGTTTGTTCCACGATGCTGGATAAGGATTTGTCCAGGGGAATTCCGGCTCCGAGAAGTGTCGCAAGCTGTCTTGAAAAGAGTCCGACTTCTTTGCGGGGAATTCTATAAAAATATTTCGCTAAAAAAGGAAAGAGTTCTCTGTCTTTTTTTTCGGAGTCTTCCGAAATGTTGCGAACATAGAGTCCCTTGTTCTTTAACTTGGATCTTGCGGCTTGTAGAGAAGCGGCGTCGATGATTCCCTTCTCTTCTTTGCCTTTTTTGTTGAATGCAACGTAAGAATAGATCGCCATGACGTTTAGGTTACCCTGAGAACTTCGTCGATCGTAGTCACACCGTCGATCACCTTCTTAATTCCATAATCTTTCAGCGTATGGAAATTATGTTCGAGTGCGATCTCGTTCAATTGTCCCGCGTCCTTTCCTTGAAGGATCGCATGTTTGATGTGAGAATTCACCAACAAAAGTTCGTAGATTCCGGTTCTTCCTTTAAAGCCGGTTCCCATACAATGAGAGCATCCCTTGCCCCTGTGCAAGGTTCCGTTTTTAAGCGCCTTTTTAGGAATACCGATCGACTCCAGTTCGGATGCGGTCGGCTTATATGTTTCCTTACACTGAGTGCAGATCACGCGCACAAGTCTCTGAGCCATAAACCCGAGAACGGTGGACGTGATCAGATACGGTTCGATTCCCATATCCACCAAACGAGTCGCGGCGCTCGCCGCGTCGTTTGTGTGAAGCGTAGAGAATACAAGGTGACCCGTAAGCGAAGCTTGGATTGCGATCCTAGCCGTTTCCTCGTCCCGAATCTCCCCTACCATGATGACGTCCGGATCCTGACGGAGAATGGCACGAAGACCGGTCGCAAACGTAAGACCGATCTTTTCCTGCATCTGCATTTGGGAAATCCCTTCGATCTGATATTCCACTGGATCTTCGCAGGTGATGATGTTTCTTTCTTCCGTATTGAGTTCGCTTAACGCCGAATAAAGAGTAGTCGATTTTCCCGATCCGGTCGGACCCGTTACGAGAATGATTCCGTGCGGTTCGTAGATGAGGGAACGGAGCGATTTGATGAGTTCCGGATAAAATCCCATCGTATCCAAAGAATACTTTTGATCCGTTTTGTTCAAAAGCCTCATTACGATCCGTTCGCCGAACTGACAAGGAATCGTGGAAACCCGAATGTCGATGTCCTTTCCTGCAAGTCTGAGTTTGATCCGTCCGTCTTG
This sequence comes from Leptospira sanjuanensis, assembly GCF_022267375.1. GTDB lineage: Bacteria > Spirochaetota > Leptospiria > Leptospirales > Leptospiraceae > Leptospira > Leptospira sanjuanensis. Next base: position 2,096,854 of record NZ_JAIZBH010000001.1, on the reverse strand, counting down.
CGGAAGCCGGTTTTCCGCGATATTCAAGTTCGACATGATCTTGATACGGGAGGAAATTCCCGCATGATAGGATTTAGGCGGGCTGAGCACGTTATGCAAAATACCGTCCACGCGATAACGAACTATCAGTGATTTTTCGTACGGTTCGATGTGGATATCCGAAGCCCTTTCGTTCACCGCTTGGGAAAGAATGACGTTGACCATTTTGATGATCGGAGCGTCGTCGCTTAGATCGAGTGAGTCGTTTTCGAAGGCTTCCGCGAGTTCGGAAAAACTCCCCTCCATCTCGTTTAACATCTCTTTGGCGGCCGAAGAGGTCGTATCGAAATGAGAATGAATGATTCTCATGATCTCCGGTTCCGGAGCGAGAATGAATTCTACGTTGTATCCTTTTAAAAAGTTTCGCGCGTCGTCCATCGGATGCAGATCGGACGGATCGGAAACGGCGATGCGGATCGTCTTTTTGGATAGCTGGAACGGAACGATTCTACTTCTTTGAATCAGCTTTAAAGGAATTTGCAGGAATACGTCTTCCATTCCGCTGAACTCCAACTTCTCCCGAAACTCGAGATGATAGAGCTTGGATAGAGCGCGGAGAATATCGGTTTCTCCGGCGATTCCTTTTTTCTGAATGATATGACTGAGAGGAAGGTTGTTTTTTTTCTGAACTTTAAGGGAATCTTCCAGATCTTTTTCGGATATGATCCCCTCTTCGATTAGGATATCTCCGAGAGTTTTCACTGTCAGTCCCCTCTTTCTTTGATTTCTTTTTCTTTGTTGAGGATTCTTTCTCTTTCGAGTTCGTAACGTTCCTGCTGCATTTTCTTTTTCACGGTCATCTTATCCGCGTTCTCTCTACTATCGAGTATATGCGGAGTGATAAAAACCATCAAGTTCGTCTTTTTGATTTTTTCGGTGGTTCGTTTGAAAAGATGTCCCAGATACGGAATATCTCCGAGCAGAGGAATTTTAATGATCCGTTTTTGTTTATCGTTGGAAATCAATCCACCGATTACGATCGATTGTGTATTTTCGATCGAGATGGAAGTTTTGATTTCGCGACGATTGAACGTCGGGTTACCCCCGGAGAGGGCGATTTCCGCGATGTTCTTGATTTCTTGAAACAGTTCCAAAGTGATTTTGTTATTCTTATTTACGTGAGGAGTGAACTTCAGTTTAATCCCGGTTGGACGGTATTCGTAGTTATCGACGGTTACCGCGTTGGCGCCGCCGAGACCCGCGTTCCTACTTTGCGTTCTTACGGGAACGTCTTGACCGACGCTGATCTCCGCTTCTTGGTTATCCACGGTTAAAACCTGAGGTGCGGACAAGACGTTGAAGTTTTCGTTCCCTTGGTTCGCGCTTAAAATTCCGATGATCTGTTCCGAGCCCGCTTTTAAAAATCCCAAGGAAAAGCCGCTTAACGTGTTGATATTCGGGTTCACCTGACCGTTTGCGTTGATAATGTTCGATTCTTTGGAAAGACCCGTATTAAACTGCCCGTAGGCGTCGGCTTTGTATCTCCAGTCGATCCCGAAGTCGTTCAAGTCGCTGGACGTGAGTTCGACGATCAACACTTCCAGAAGAACCTGCTTTCTTGCGGAATCCAAAACCTTGATGATCTTGCGGATCTCTGTCCATTCGGCATTCGTAGCAGTTACGATCACGGAGTTCGATTCTTTATGACCGACCGCTTTGATCTTATCCACTTTTCCAGGGATCTGGCCTTGCGCTTTTTTTTCGGGAGTGAGTTCTTCGGATTGAACGACCGGATTATCGAGTTTTACAAGGGTGGCTGCGATCTTCTCCGCTTCACTGTGTTCCAGCGTATAAATGTGAACGTCGCCGGCCGATGCGATGGCGCCCGGACTTGCCTCTTCCAATTTCAAGTCGAGTTCGTTTACCAAAATCAACAATTTGTTGATGTCTGCCGCCGAACCGGAAAGTACGATCGTATTCGTATTCTTATAAACGATGACATCCGTGTTCGGAGACGTTAAACGTTTGAGAATCGGTTCCAATTCTTCCGGTTTTACGTTTTCCACCGGAATAATCTGCGTGATCGTTCTAAAGTCGCCGACTTCGGATTCGGGAATCAGTTCTTTTCCGACTCGGACAACGGGGGATCTTGCGAGAGCGTCCTTGATCTTGACGATGGAAATGAGATCCGGTTCTTCCACCACCCCAAAACCGAGGGATTCCAGAACGGACTTCATAAAGATGAATGCGTTTTTAATCGGAATTTCTTTCTGGGAAATGATCGTGATCTTTTTTCCCTTTAAACTTTCATCCAAAAGAATGTTTTTTCTCAGGATCGCGCTCATTCCTTTGAGAAAGTCGTTTAGTTCGGTGTCTCTCCAGTTCGCATAAAAGGTTCTTTCGGCGGGCTCTTCCGGAGCGGCAGATTTCGTCTTAACGGAAGTCTTCTTTTTATTCTGAGGGAATACGGGTTTATCCCATACCAAAAGTACGAGTATGAGAATCGAAAGGATTCTAAAGACTGGAATTTGATTCTTTGTTCCGGGCATTTTTTTAGTTTCTGATAATAAATTCGTAGGTGAGAATCTGGCTACCTCTTTCCACATCTACCGTAATCTTATCGGCAGTTTTTACGGCTCCCCAGATCTCTAACATTTTTTCGGTTTCGGTCAAAGGCATTCCGTTGACTCGTTTGATGATGTCTCCGTTTCTTGCGCCCAACGCGTAAAAGATATGGTCCGGAGCAACGCTGTAGATTTTATAACCGCTGATTTTTCCGTTGATCAAGGCCGGTCCGAAACGTGCGTTTTTGTAGATGGCGGCGGGGTCTTTCAACTTCCGGTTAACGTCTTGCCGGGAAAGAACCTTGCGGATCGTATCTCCACCTCCGCTCGGCGCCCCTTCCGACTTAGCTCCGGCTTCCGGACTCAGCTTGGCGCGCGCCTCGCCGGGGGTTTGACCGATTTCGACTTTGAGGGCGATTCCGCCTTTTTCTAAAACGACGTAGTTCAAAGCGATCGATCGGATTTTATATCCTCCGACGGTTTCTCCAGTTGCAAATTCCTGCGCTTCGGGTTTTCCTTTTTCCACAATAGTAACGCGTGCAAACGACCAGTGGCCGCTGAGCGTTCCCGTCACCTTCATTTCTTCCCCTTCTCCCGTATCGGGCGGTGCTGTGGACATCTCCCCTTCGGTAGCCTGCATATCTCCCGCACGAGACGCGATTCCGCGGATTAAGTTTCCTTGGACCATTTCCTCATAAGAAGAAAGGGCACGGTTGGTTTCGGGACCCATTTTACGAACCGGAGCTGAATTGGAACTAGCCGCTTGAACGGTAGGATTTAAGAACGCAAGAATCACGGCTCTCAGAAGATACGAAAGAGAATACGAAAAGAATAAGATTACGGGAATGAGGGTGTAAAATGTGTTCTTCCGAAGTTCTAAAAAAATCGCATTCATAGAGGCTGATCAGTAAATTCTTTTCAAAGAAAGCCGGAGGGTGTTTTCCGACTTTTTTTGTTAACTACAATCTGGCAAATTTACCGGGATCTAAAGGAGTAACGATCTTCAGGGTTTTTCTGAGGGCCGCGTCCGGGTTGATTCTATTTCCATTTAAGAAAACTTCAAAATGCAAATGAGGTCCCGTCGCCGATCCGGTTCTGCCAACGGCACCTATGACCGTTCCCGCGCTGACTCTCGTTCCCTGCTCGATCGTAATTTTCGCGCAGTGAGCATACATCGTTTTGTAACCGTTCTCGTGATCGATAATGACAGTATTTCCATATCCGCCGTTCACCCCGGTAAAGGAAACGATTCCGTCCGCGGATGCAAGAATCGGCGCTCCTTGAGAACCGCCGAAGTCGAGACCGGTGTGATACCCGCCGGAACCGGTATGAAACGGATCCTTTCTTTTTCCGTAACGGGAAGTGACCTTTGCATTTACGACCGGATAAACAAAGACTTTACGAAATTCCACTTTTTCCCGGCTCGCATTGCGAACCTGAACCGGAATCGAAATGTTCTGTCCGACTTGGAGAGTGGAATTTTTTTTCAAACCGTTCGCCGCGCTGATCTTTTGGACATTGGTCTTCATCGCTCTTGCGATTTTAGAGAGAGAATCCTTCGGTTTCACGACGTAATTCTTATAGATAACCCCGCTGTGACTGACGATTTTGGAAGAGATGATTTTGTTTACGCTGATAAAACTCGGGAGTTCCAAATTGGATTTGTCTTTATGATAATTCAGGGAATACTTTTCTTCCTGCCAATTTTCGGGAGATTGGGAGAATAGCTGTTTGATTTTACGTTCTTCCTTATCGGAAAAGAAGGACGAATCCTTATTCGTGTACTCCGAAATCTCCGCGTCGTAATTCTTCAACGGGTCTGCGGAAAGAGAACTCAGGACTAACGTCGAGATCAGGGGAATAAAAAACAGTTTTCCATTCACCTTTTTAGTATCGGACTCGGATCTGGCCGATCTTGAACCTGTCCTTCTGGACGACCTATTTTTTCTTTTTGTATTCCACGAGTTCATTGGCTATCAGTTTATCCAGATCCTCTATCGTAATTCGTTTGCCCGCGTAATCGTCGTTCAGTTGATACGCGATCATCCTGCCGATTGCATATTCCCGTTTATGGTCCGCGGGGTAACATTTGATCTTCACCATCGAAGGGGTTGATTCGATATAGATTCGAACGAGCATTCCCTTTTTAAACGTTTCCGTGTTGGAAACCTTTTTGTCCTGGATCAGGTAATAAATTTTTTCCGCGTAGTGTTCGTTGACTTGAGCGATCGAATCCTTTCGAATCAACCGGTTTCCACAGCCCGCGAGAAAAAGAAAGATCGCCGAAAGCAGGAAAACGCGGATACGAAACATTTCAGAGCAAAATTACAGAGGGGGAAGCGTTTTGAAAGGAGTTTTTTTGCAAAAGGCCCTATAACACCTGAATTTTTCGATTTTGCGGCCGTTTTTCTAACTCAAAAGCGTTACCTTTTTTCCTTGATCGGAACCGAAGAAAGACGGAGGAATCGCGATGAAAAATTCTTGGATCTGTTTGGCTGGGGCGAATTTAGAAGGCCTCGACTCATTCGTCGTCGGAGTTGAAATTAACCTCAAACGAGGTTTGCCCCGTTTTATGATCACCGGCTTGGCGGCTCAATCGATCCGCGAGTCCGCCGAACGGGTTCGAGTGGCGCTTGAGAACAGCGGTTATGCCTGCCCCTTTCAAAATATTCTGGTCAATCTTGCTCCTGCAGGAAGAAAAAAGGAAGGAACGTTGCTGGATCTTTCGATTGCATGTGGAATTCTCGCGTTGACCGGACAGATTTTTCCTTCCGGAAAATTAAAGCGAACTCTCTTTTTGGGAGAACTGGGTTTGGACGGAAGTTTGAAACCTCTCAAAGGCGTACTTCCGATTCTTTCCGGAATCTCTTCCGAAAAATACGACACCGTGATTCTTCCGTTTCAAAACCGTGAGGAAGCCGCCGTTCTCCGCAAGTTCGAGGTCTTTGGAATTTCTCATCTGAAAGAATTGGAAGACGTATTAGAAAACCGAAAAAGTCCCGAATCGATTTCGAAAATTCGAATTCGAGAAACTCAAATCACGAAAAGTTTCGAACTTTATCAAGATCAAATGGTTGCGTACCGAGCCGTCGAGATCGCAGCCGCGGGTTGGCATCATCTTTTACTTTCCGGACCGCCTGGAATCGGAAAAAGCCTTTTGGCGAGAATGCTCGGAGTTTTGCTTCCTTCACCCGAGGAGGACGAAGCATTCGATATTTTGAAAATACGATCCGCGATTTCTCCTTTGAAAGAGATGATCGTGGAACGTCCCTACCGAGCTCCCCATCATACGACTTCCGACATCGCTTTGGTGGGCGGAGGAAGAGAATTGAGAATGGGGGAAGTTACATTAGCAAATCGTGGTATTCTTTTTTTGGATGAACTCGCGGAATATAAATCGGGAATTCTGCAGGCGCTCCGTGAACCGATGGAAGAAGGAAATATCACCGTTTCCAGAATCAGCGGGAGCGTCGTTTATCCGGCGCAATTTCTTCTGGTGGCCGCTACAAATCCTTGCCCTTGCGGATTGAACGGTGTGGAAGATGGAGGTTGTACTTGTACTCCTCCACGGATTAAAAAATACCAAGCCCCCTACTCAGGTCCGTTTCAAGATCGGATCGATCTTGAAGTTCGGATGTTTCCTTTCAAAGAGAATAAGCGCAAACGAGTTCCTATTTTTTTGGAAGAATCCAAAGCGCAGATTCGAGAGGCGGTAAAAATTCAAAGAAGCCGTTATCAAGGAAAGGAATTTTATTTCAACGGACAACTCCGTGGAGAATCCGTGAATTCGTATCTTCGGTTCGGTTCCGCCTGCGAAGACATACTCGAGGCCGAGATGAGAAAAAGAAAGTTGAGTATTCGGAAGTTCAATCAGATTCGGAAAGTAGCCCGCACGATCGCGGATTTGGAGGGAAAGGAGTCCGTGGAGGAAAAGCACCTTCTAGAGGCCCTGAATTTCCAGAATGCCGGAAATTACGGAGAAAACAGGGCCGTCGCTTAATTCCCGTTAAGCGAGAAGTCTATTTTGCAAGAAAATGGGAGATCTCCATCGCAATCTTATCGATCGCAAAATCGATATACGTTGGGTCCTCCAGCTTCTTTTTATAATCCTCAAATTTTCGCTTTTTTACCGGCATTCCGCGTTTCCGCAGAATGACCGGATCCGGACCAAAGTCGTCTGACTCGGCCAGATTCCCTAAAATCGTGATGCTCTTCATAGTTACTTCCTTGTAACGATTTAAGGCTCTCTTCCTTGAGAACCCGCAGACAATTTAAGAATTCGGTGGATCTTGAAAGTACCTGAATCACTATTTCAAAAGAGGTCAGGATAATATTCACATCCCTTTTTCGCATTTACGGAGACAAGACAGAATGAGACAAAATGATCGCGGAAAGAACCATGTTGGGAAAGAAACCCGTTTGCGGCTGTTCTCATCCGGTTTTGTTTTGCGGAATGGAACGTAAAACGCGGATCGAAGTCTTGAGACTCTTTCCAGTGTTTGACTTCGTTGAAGAAAAGGACTTCTTCTTTGGTGGAAATTATGTCGATCTCGAAACGCAGATAACGGTAGTTTCGCGCAAGAATTTCGTGTCCGAGCGAAATTAAAAATTGAGCGGCGATTTCTTCCCCTTCTTTACCCTTGATCGTTTTAAATCGGCTCAAAGAAAAAAAAGAAATTACGCGGTTATTTCCTGCAAATCCACGGGACGGGAAATGAAGAGATTGGTTTCTTTCAGGAGATCCACAAGTATCAGATTTCGGACCATTTCTCCATATTCATCTTTTATAATACGAATACAGGGACGAATCGGTTTATCCGGATTCGGGCCGAGAACGACCCCGATCCGCTTGTCCGACAACTCGATGCAGGATCCGACCGGATACAAGGAAAGATGACCTAAGAGAGTTCTCACGAGCTTGAGATCGAACTTTCCCACGTCCATGCTGATCATGGATTTGATCGCTTCGTGCGGGAGAATTTTCTTTCTATGCGGACGATTCGTCACGAGCGCGGAGAAGTTATCCGCGATCGCATAGATTCTCGCCTGTTCTTCGATCGCGTTCCCGGCCAACTTTTGAGGATAACCGTTTCCGTCGTAACGCTCGTGGTGTTGGAGCGCAACGATCGCAAGATTGTTTTTGAGTTTCATCTTTTGGGAAAGAATTTGATACCCCAAGATCGTATGTTTCATGATCGTCTTGAATTCTTCGTCCGTGAGATGTTCGTTCTTTTCGGAAACGGCGGAGGGAACCTTGCTCATTCCTATATCCGCAAGAAGACAGGAAATTCCAAGATCGATCATCTTCGGTCTGGAATATTCGAGAAGTTTTCCAAGAATCAAAGAATAGAACGTGGCGTTCGCGATCTGATTGTAGAGATAATAGCCTGACGGATTATTCGCCAAGATCAGATAGGAGATGTTCTGATTGGAGCGGACAAAGTCGGTCAGTTTTTCGGCGATTTCGCGAACAGGAGTCACTTCCAAAGGTTTTTCATCCAACGTCTTTTTGAAAACGTCCTGGACGACTTGCGTGGATTCTCTAAATAAATTTCCGAATGTGACTTTAATCCGATTGAGATTGTCGTAAACCGCTTTGAGAGGTTGAAGTTCGTCGTCTACGACGGTGTTGATGATGATATCGTCGATGCTCGTTTCGAGAAGTTCCGGGTCGGAGGACATTCCGCCGAGCTGGAGAATTTCTCCGGCGGTCATAACTTCCTGAATTCCGAATTTATTCAAACGGTCCAGATCGCTGTCCGTAACCGGAGTATTGGAAGTGATAAATAAATTATCCTTATCCAAATAGACTGGCTTTGAAAATCGCATTCCGGCCCTTAGTTCGGATACGGCAAACTTCTTCATTTTAACATTTCCCTTTTTCCGGAATTTGAATCCAATTCCAGGATCATAGAGAATATCGCCCCAACGGCCCTATAAAGATTTTCGGGAATTTCGGTTCCGATTGGTAGTTCCGAAAGGGATTCCGCGAGAATCGGATTTTCAACGATTGGAACCGAATTTCTCTGTGCAATTTTACGAATCGTGTCTCCTAAAAGTCCTGAAGCGGAAGCCGTGATTACAGGCGCGTCGTTTTGTTTCGGAATAAATTTCAGAGCCACACTGATCATTTACGCATTCCATTCCTTTTGAGCTTGAGACGGTTTATAAGCCAAATTGTATCCCTGAAAACTCACAGACGACTCGATTAGGATTCTCTTAAATTTTTCTTTGTTTTGGCAAGCATGCAAGTACATTTTAAAATTATCAAACGTAGCACTGATTTGCAGGTCTTCTCCCGCGGTTTCCTTCCATAAGAATAGAACCATCGTCTTTCCGGTTTTTTCGGATTGGATCCGAAATAGGAACTTTTTGGTTTCCTCTTTTGGATCGAAAATCCCTTCCGCATTTCCTCCGGAAAATTCCCAACGAAAATACGGTAATTCCGCATTCCATTCTAAAAAAGGGTAATACGATTTTAGAACTTTGAATACCGCGGTTTCAGGTGACGTGTCCTTGGACTCGCCTCCGCTCAGTTTTTCGGAAAGTTCCCGTATGCTTAGACCCTTGTTCTCCAATTTCAAGGGAGAATTTTCCGAACCTTTGAGTTCTCTTTCTAAGATTCGAAGTTCGATTCCTTTTTTGTTCGGCTTTGCTGTCAAAGTCAGAAGTTCTCCCTTTATCAAGGGAGTTGAATCGGTGTTCACTTTGATCTTTTTCGATCCGAAAGAAATCCAAGCGCCTCCAAGAAAGGTTTCAAGAACGAGAGCTTTTACGTTCGTATTCCAGGAAAAGACGCCGGACTTCACCGCCTCGGATTCTTTTCCGGAAAAAAGAAGCATGTTTCCACCGGAGAAGTCGGCGGAAAGTTTCATTCGAATTCCTTCCTGATACAAATTTTATCTCGCATAATCCGTGACCGGAAAGAAAACAACGATCCTTTCGGATCGACGGCCGGTTTATTGATTCAACTTGGAAACCGGTTCTAGAAATTTTCCGGTAAAACTTCTTCTATGAATATCGGAAAGTCCGTGCCGAAGAATCAGTTCCTCGTGCAGTTTTGTTCCGTACCCTTTGTGTTGTTCGAATTGATAGTGAGGGAATTTTCTGGCGACCGAGACCATATAACGGTCACGGCCGACTTTCGCAAGAATGGATGCGGCGGCAATGCTTACGATTCTTAGATCGCCTTTTGTGTAAAAAGAGGTTCGGTTTTTTAGATAACTCCATTCGGGATATCGATTGAAGTTGTAGTTTCCGTCGATCAAGAGTTGCAGCGGAAGCGTCGATTGGGTGGAACGAATCACGAGTTTTGCGCACCTTCGAATTCCTTCGAGAACGGCTCGGTTGATTCCCTGTCGATCGATGTAGTTCGGACTTAGGAACGTTCTATAAGAGATTTGAGCCGTTTTTAGAATTTCGGGATACAGCGATTCGCGCTTTTTCTCGGAGAGTTTTTTGGAATCGGTCAATCCTTGTAGAATCTTTCCTTCGAGAATCGAGGTGAGAGTTTCTTGGGAAAAGGAGACCAGCGCAACAGAAAGAGGTCCCGCATAAGGACCTCTTCCGGCTTCGTCGATTCCACAAGGAATCGACTCTGAGTAAAACCGGAGTTCTTCCGGTTCAAAACGGGATAGAAATTCCGGCAAACCGGTTTATTCTGCGGGAGCCGCCGCTTTTGCAGCCGCAGCGGAATCTTCCTGCTGTTGTCTTTTTCTATCTTCACTCACGAGAGTTTTACCGCCCTTGAGTTCTTTGATACGAGCCGCTTTACCAGCGAGGTTTCTGAGGTAGTAGAGTTTCGCTCTTCTTACTTTACCTTTGCGGATCAGTTCGATCTTTGCGATTCTTGGGGAAAACAGAGGGAAAATTCTTTCCACTCCGATATCGTAGGAAACTCTGCGAACGGTGAAAGACTTTCCGTTTGCTTCGTTTGCGATGGAGATTACTACCCCTTCGTAAACCTGGATTCTTTCTTTTCCGGACTCAACGATTTTATAATGTACTTTAACGGTATCGCCTACTGCGAAGTTTTGTTTTCTTTCAGCGTCCGGAGTTAATACTTCTCTTAAAAGTTGATTCATAATTTCCTCTCTTGATCGGGGTCGATCTTCTTTCTATTTTGTTCCCTCCACGCTTCTATATGTGCGTGGTTGCCGCTGAGCAGGACGTCAGGAACTTTCCATCCATTGTATTCCGAGGGTTTTGTGTATTGGGGATATTCCAAAACATCAGGACGGTTGTGAGACTCGTCCAGAAGGCTTTCGTCAGCCCCTAAAAAACCCGGCAGAAGTCTGGACACCGCATCCGCGATACAAATGCTGGCCAAATCCCCGGCAGATAATACATAATTTCCAAGGGACATTTCCATGTCAACTAGATGTTCTGCAACACGGTGATCCACGCCTTCGTAATAACCGGAAATGAAAGTCAAGGGTTTGCCAGCTTCTTTCAACTTGGTCGCAATGCCTTGGTGAAACGGAACTCCCGAAGGAGAAGTTAAGATCACGGTTCCCTTGTCTTCCCCCAAAGATAAAAGCGCCTTGTGGATCGGTTCGACTCGCAAAAGCATTCCCGGTCCACCTCCGTAAATCGTATCGTCCACGCGATTGTGTTTGTTTCCGGAGAAGTTTCGCAGCTGTACGAGATTCACGGAGAATACTCCCGACTCGATCGCCTTTTGTTGAAGACCTTCCGAAAAATAGGATTGTATCTTTTCGGGAAAAAGAGTGATGAAGTTAAACTTCATTCCAAACCTCCGGTCGAATCAATACGACGGTTTTTGCTTGGACGTCGACTTTCCCGACAAAAACTCCGATGAACGGTATGAGAACTTCTTCCCCATCCTGTTTTGCAAAGATCAAAATCGGATGCGCCGGATTGTCCTGAACCTCGGTGAGTTTCCAATGGAGAAGGTTTCCGGTTTCGTCCACGGCTTGGAGACCGATCAAATCCCGGATATAGAATTCGTCTTTGGTTTTGATTTTTGGAAGAAGGTTTTGCGGTAAGTGCAAAAGACCTCCGATCCATTTTTCCGCTTCTTCGGGGGTCGAAACTCCCTCAAAACGAACGACGAGCTTTCCAGTGTGCGGTTTGATTTCTAAAAGAGTGATTTCTTTTACGGGAAAATTCGGATCCGGCTTACTGAGCTTTAAAACGACCGGAAGTTTGATTTCTGTGAGAACGGTTTCACGGACATTGAAACGCAACCACCCTTTGATTCCAAAGGGTTTGCCCAATTGACCGAGTGAAATCCACTCTTCAGTCAATGATTTCTAAGGAGAAGTTTTTTCCTGCTTTTACGGAAGCCGCAGTAAGAATCGCGCGCAGGGATTTTGCGATACGACCGTTCTTACCGATGACCTTTCCCACGTCTTTGGGGGAAACTCTGAGTTCGATGATGTTTTGCTCTTCCCCTTCGATTTCCCGAATCACGATTTCATCGGGAAATTCAACGAGAGAAGCAACAATGTACTTCAGTAATTCTTCCATTACTTCTTCAGAGCGGTTTTGTATTCTGCCCAGATTCCTGCATTTTTAAACAGGTTCAGAACGGTTCCGGTCGGTTGAGCCCCGTTTTTCAGCCAGGTAAGAATTTTCTCTTTGTTGAAGGTAGTCTGTTCTTTGATTTGCGCTGGATGGTAATGACCCACGATATCCACGAATTTTCCGTCTCTAGGCGCTCTGCTGTCAGCGGCAACAATTCTATAATGAGGATCGTGTTTGGTTCCAGTTCTTTGTAATCTAAGCTTTACCAAGGGATGTTTTCCTTTTAACCCATTCTACCGTTTCGGATCGAAAACGTCCGAAAAAAGAATGCATGATTTTTACCAATATTGGACAATATGTCCCCCTGTCAAGGAATGATCCGTCAGGAAACGACAAAGTTGTTTATTTCGCGATAGATTTGAGATTTCTCGCGTTGTCTACGGGATTGCCCGTTTTATAAAGTCCGGCGCCGACTACAACGATATCCACTCCGTTCTTCTTTAACTCTTGAATGTTCGTGTCATTGACTCCGCCGTCCACTTCGAGTTCGATCGGTCTGGAGCCGATGAGTTCTTTCGCTTTGCGGATTTTTTCCATTCCGTTTGCGATGAACTTTTGTCCGTAAAATCCGGGTTCTACGGTCATCAGAAGAATTAAATCGATATAAGGCAGAACGTTTTCTAAGTGGGAAACCGGTGTTCCCGGGTTTAAGGAAACTCCCACCTTGGTTCCGTGGCTTTTGATTTCCTGCGCGAGACGAACGGGAAAGTCCGTCGTTTCGATATGAAAGGTGATACAATACGGATTCAGTTCGTAGTATTTGGAGACGTGATTCTCCGGTTTGGAAACCATGAGATGCACGTCCAAGGGAATCGATGTGAGCGCTTTGACTTCTTTGCTGAGGGCTTCTCCAAAGCTGATCTGCGGAACGAAGTTTCCGTCCATGACGTCCATATGCATCAGATCGATGGCGGTCGGATCGTAATCAGGAACGGTTTTTCCGAGTTCGGTAAGTTTTGTGGCTAAGATGGATGCGGAAATTTTCAAAGTTCGTTCTCGTAGGATTTGGATTTTACTTTGGAATCGGATGCGTCTAACAGCGTAAGTTTGGCGGTGCCTTTGCGGTAGAATACGGTTTGGAATTTTTCTCCGTCTTTCAGAGCGACGGGAAGCGTCAATACGTCCGCTTCTTCCCGATTTTCGTTTTTCAGAACCGCTTTGTAATTTCCATCGTCTCCGACTTCATAGGAAAAAAGTTCGTAACCGCTTTCCACGGCGAGTTCCGGTTCGAAGTAATATACTTTAAAACGAACCTCGTCTCCTTCTAATCTCGCGGAGGAAACAAGTCCGTTTTCGGAGCGAACTCTCGTGTTCACGATTTCCTCCACTCTACTTTTGATTCCGGAACGAGTTAGGCTTTTTTGAACTAAGGGAAAAGAAGCTCCTTGAAAAGAAGTCGGTGAGAATTCTTCCTTGGTTTTGCTCGGAGCCTTGGTCACGAGTAAGAATACTTTTTCTCTTGCGGATGTGTTTTTGCCGGGCTCCGGAATTTGATCGATGACGGTGTTCGGCAGTTGGTCCGCTTGCGGTTCGATGTAAGTGATTCCGCCGATCTGCAGTTCCACGTAAGTTTCTCCGGAGAGAACTTTTTGGAGGTTGGCTTTTGCGGAATCGATGGACTGCCCTCTTACATCCGGAACGATCAAGCGGTCGAGTCCCGTATTTACTGTCAGAACGATTTTACTTCCCGCTTCGATTTCTCTTCCGGGACGAATGGATTGATACAAAATGATTCCGTCTGTTTTGTCCGGGTAACGTTTGTTTTCCAGACGCACTTTCAATTGAAGACGATTGAGTTCGTTGTGAACTTCGGGATAGGATTTTCCGACGAGATCGGGAACGATCACCTTTGCCGTACTTTTGGTTCTTACGAATACGACTAAGAAGGCCGCACTGAAAAATAAAAGAAGACCGGCCGCTAAGAATAAGATGTAACCTCCGATCGGAAGATACTTTTCTTTGATTTGTTCCTGATTCACCCGAATATTTCCCCTTCTTGGATTCTGAAACCGTTGAGAAAATCGGATGCAGACATCCTGTTTTTATTTTCCGGTTGCAATTCCAGAATTTCCAGAAATCTACCATCACCACACTGCGTAAGAAGGCCTTTTTTGTCCAACCGTTTCAATTTACCGGGCCCTGGATTCGATTCGGGAGGAACGGAAGAATGTCTTGTTTTCAGGATGTTAAGTCGTTTGTCCCGGAATGTGGTAGTTCCCACAGCATCCGGATACAAGGCGCGGATTCGGTTGTGAAGTTCGTCCGCGCCGAGGGTCCAATCTAAAATCCGATCCTCCGGTTTGATCTTTCCGCAATACGTCGCTCGGGAGTGATCTTGTGGAGTCGCCGAAAACGGTTTCCCGTCGAACCTCTGCAAGAGCCGAAGAATCGATTCGATTCCCGCATTCGTAATTTTGTCCATCAAAGTTCCCGTATCGTCTTCGGGAGTAATTTCCACTTCTTTACTCAGAAGGATATCTCCCTCGTCCATCTTCTCACCTATGTATTGGATCGTGATTCCCGATTTCGTATATCCTTTCCAAAGAGCCGTTTGCACGGGAGAAGCGCCGCGCAGATCCGGAAGCAAGGAGCCGTGTAAGTTGATCGAGCGAAGCGGAGGATGATCGAATACTTCTCCGGGAAGAATGGAACCGTATGCGAAGATCACATAAAGATCGGCCGGAAAAGAACCGAAATCGGAGAGAGCTTTTTCTTTTTCCTTCTTGATCGATTCGTATTGAAACACGGGAAGATTGTGTTCGAGCGCGATTTTTTTGACGGGGCCGGGTTCGGGAGTTCTGCTCCGACCCTTGGCTCGATCCGGGTTCGTAACGACGAACAAAACTTCCGCAAGTTTAGAATCGAGGAGCGCTTGTAAAAGTTTTGCGGAATGTTCCGGGGTTCCAAAATAACCGATTTTCATAGTAACGCGTGTCCTAAAACTTTTTTACACCAAATCCAGAGGATCGAAGTCGATTTCCAAATACACTTTTTTGGAAAGTTTCAAAGGACGAATCTCTTTTTTAAAAATTTCTCTCCAAGCCGTAAGAGAAGACGTTTTGAGAATGATATGATTGCGGAAGTTGGAATCGATTCTGTAAAACGGACAAGGAGCGGGTCCGAGCAAAACCGTATCCTTGGAAGGAAAGTATTTTTTCAAAACGCCGAATACGAGTTCGATGGTATCGAGCGAAACCTGTTCGTCCTTGGAACGGGAAACGATTCGAACAAGTCTTGAAAACGGGGGATAAAAAAGATCCTTCCGAACGGGGATTTCGGATTCATAAAATTGAATGTAGTTTTGACTCGTCGCCATCTGAATCACGGGATGATCGGGAGCGTTGGTTTCAATCAACACTTCTCCCTTTAGCTTCGAACGGCCTGCCCTTCCTGCGACCTGGGTCAAAAGGGAAAAGACTCGTTCGTTGGCTCGAAAGTCCGGAAGTCCGAGTCCGATTCCCGCGTTCAAAACGCCGACTAACGTAACCTGGGAAGCGTCGAGTCCCTTTGCGATCATCTGCGTTCCGGTGAGAATGTCGATTTCTCCCCCCAGAAGACGGGATATGACTTCGTTTAACAAACTTCGGTCCTGGATCGAATCCTGATCGAGTCGTTCCACTCTCGTATTCGGAAACGCTTCGAGAAGATTCTCCTCCAGCTTCTGCGTTCCGGTTCCCTTGAGGGTCAGACTTTCCCCCATTCTTTTTTCCAAAGAATCCAAGGTTTCGGTATGACCGCAGAGATGACAGATCGCCGTTCCTTTTTTGTGATAACAAAGATTGGTCGTGCAGTTCGGACAAGGAACATACGAGGAAGTCGCCGGTGAAAAAATCAAAGGGCTGTATCCTCTTCGATTCAAAAGAAGAATGACCTGTTCTTTTTTATCCAATCGCTGTTTGATCGCAAAGGAAAGTTCGGAGCTAAGAACGTTCGATTCCTTTTGATTCTCCACGATGCGGACGGTCGGGGGCAGAACCCCTTCGGGTCGTTTGGTCAAAGTGTGAAGATGAATCTTTCCTTCTTTGGCGAGGTGATAGATTTCCAAAGAAGGCGTGGCGGTTCCCATGACGAGAACGGCGTTGTTCGTTTTGCAACGCTGCATCGCGACCTGACGCGCGTGGTATCTCGGGCTCGAATGTTCCTTAAAGGAAGAATCATGGTCCTCGTCTATGATGACAAGACCCAGGTTGGAAACCGGAGCGAAGATCGCGCTTCTCGTTCCGACCGCGATCCTTTTTTTACCGCTCAAGAGTTCGTTGTATGCCTTGAATTTTTCGGAAACCTTCAGCGCCGAATGAAGAACGGCGAGTTGACCCGGAAAGATAAGTTCCAGTTTGCGGATGATATGAAAGGTCAAACTGATTTCGGGTACGAGAAGAATCACGGAGCGGTTCGGAGTTTCCAGCGCCTTTCGAATGAGATGGATATAAACTTCCGTTTTGCCCGAGCCGGTGATCCCGAACAAAAGATGAACCGCGGTTTGTCCGAAGGTGGAAAGAATATTTTGATAAGCGACATTCTGCTCTTCGTTTAACGTTACCGGTTTTCCTTCCGCGTCCGACGGAAATGCCTCGAGTTTGACCTGCCTTCTTCCCGCAGGAATCATCTTATAGATACATTCTCCGAGAGAGGCGATGTATTGATCCTTCATCCAATACGCGAGATCGATCTGTTCCTGAAGAACGATCGGCGTTTTATCGATGATCTTATCCACCGGAAGAACCTTGTATTTCGGTTCGTTCTGATGAACGGAGACTACGATCCCCTCTTCTTCCCGATTTCTGAGTTTCGCTAAAACGCGGACGCCGATCTGCGTGTTCGGCGGAACCTCGTATGTGAACGTGTCTTCTTCCACCGGAAGATCGAAAGCAACTTCGGCGTAGTGAATCAAAGGACGTCCTTGAGTTTGTTTTGAAACAGGGCGAGTTGGGTAAGAATACTTTCCTTGATCGAGATCTCCTCTTTTTTGATCGTCTCGAATTCGAAGGATTCTTTATCACCTTTGAAATGTTTGCGTTTGGTTTCGATCGCTACGATCGCTTCGGGAGATCGTAATACGATCATGGGAATGCCGGGAAGAAAGTCTAACGTTCTTCCCATCATCTCAAGCGCCTTTTCTTTTCCGTAAACCGCGATCGCACTCGTTCCCAAAAGAATGATTCCTTTGATCTTTTCGGAATCGATCGTTTCCTTAACCTGAGCCTCACACGTTTCGGTTCTGCGCTTCCAATCCTGCGCGTTCGATTTGGAATGAGCGAAGATGCAAGCGGGATATTCCTGGTAATAAAATTCCCGATGATTGAAGCCGAATTGTTTTTGGATCATTCTTCCGAAAAGATCCTCCGCCTCCTTCGTTCTAAAAATCTGATCGGGAGAAGTTTTGGAAAACGAAGGACGGCCGGGTGCGATCTCCCCGGTATAATGAAGTACTAATACGGGTTTTCTTCCCTTGATGAGAAAGTTTCGAACCGCGCTGATTCGATCCGCACAGAGTTTGCAGACGAAGTTTCGTTCCGCGGCCTTGGCGGGTCTGCGGACTTGGATGCCTTCCGCTTCCAATTCCAGGTCGTGCGACTGAGACGTTTGTCCGGAAGGGCTCCAGTCTTCTTTCCATACGAGTTCCGTGGTTTCGGGCGGTTTTTCTCCGCCCAATTGCAGGATCGGAACCTGTCTTTTTTGGATCAAAAAACGGAGATCGCCCAGGATTCTTCCCAGACCTGTGAGTATTTCCTTATCCATCCGTATATTGATCCGAGGAAATGTTAAGCGACTTCATCTTTCTGTAAAGATGGGAACGTTCGATTCCCAGGACGCGGGAGGTCCGGGTTACGTTGCCTTCGTTTGTCTGTAATGTTTTTATAATATACTGTCTTTCGAATTCCTCTTTCGCCTTTCGGAAGTCTCCGAGTTCCACCATTTCGTTTGCGGTTTTGAATCCTTTCAAGGCGTCTCTCGCGTCGTTCGCGGTTATCGTCGCGCCCACGGTCATGATACAAAGACGTTCCATGATGTTCTTTAGTTCTCGGATGTTTCCCGGCCAAAAGTGGTTTTGTAGAATGGAAACGGCTTCGGATTCGATCTTTTTCGGCGGAAGGTTGTTCTCTTCCAGGGTTTTTGCTATATAATAATCTACTAATAAAGGAATGTCCGAGGTTCTTTCCCGCAAAGGGGGAATCGTGATCGGAATCACGTTCAAACGATAGTAAAGGTCTTCGCGAAATTTTCCGTCTCGGATCGCTTCTTCCACGGGGATGTTGGTCGCGGCGATGATGCGAACGTCCACCGTGATCGTTTCGGTGCTTCCGAGTTTTTCGAATCGTTGCTCTTGGAGGATGCGAAGCACCTTAGCCTGCGTCGACAAGGACATGTCGCAAATCTCATCTAAAAATAAGGTTCCTCCGTTTGCCGCCTCGAATTTTCCGATTCTGGAATCGGTGGCTCCGGTAAACGCCCCTTTGGTGAATCCGAATAACTCCGATTCGATGAGTTCCTCCGGAATCGCCGCGCAGTTCATTTCGACGAAAGGTTGATCGGCTCTTTTAGAATTTTTGAATATTGTTTTCGCTACGAGCTCCTTTCCGGTTCCGTTTTCGCCGTAGATGAATACGCGCGCGTTCGTCGCCGCGGCTTGCGCGATCGCGAATTTCACTTTTTGAATCGCGGGAGAGTTTCCTAGTATTTCATCATATTCTAATTTAATATCGGCTGCGGAGAATTTCTCCTCCGGTTTGATGACGTTCTCTATCGCCTGCAAAACCTTTTCGATGGAAAGAGGTTTTTCCAAAAAGTCGACCGCACCTTTTTTAGTCGCTGCGACCGCGATCTCGATCGTTCCGTGTCCTGAAATCATCAAAACGGGAAGCGTAGGATATAGTTTTTTGCATTCGTCCAGAACGACGATTCCGTCTTCTCTGCCGAGCCAAACGTCGAGCAAAATCAAAGAAGGTCGTTCGCTTTTGAGTTGTTTGAGGAGAGTTTTGCCCGTGGAAAACGTTTCCACTTCGAAATCCTCGTCCTCTAAAATTTCTTTCAGAGATTTTCGGATTTCAGGTTCGTCGTCTGCGATAAAAATTTTCATGGAACGGTTTAGGATACGGGAAGTTCGATTTGAAAACGGCAACCGCCCATACGGGAAGAATCTACAGAGATGTGCCCGTTGTGGTCAATCACACTTTTCTGCACGATCGCGAGACCGATTCCGGAGGTGTTGCTGTTTTTCGTCGAATAATACGGTTCGAACACTTTCTGCTGCAGTTCGGGAGAGATTCCGATTCCGTTGTCTTCGATCGAAATGATCGCTACTCTTCGCATAATCTTTCTCGTCAATATCGCCGAGATTAAAATCGAACCTTCGTAATCGGGAGTTCCCTCTTTTTCGCGTTTTCTTTCGATCGCTTCCACGGAATTTTTTACGAGGTTCGTAAAAACGCGAAGTATGATTTTCTGATCCAGAAATAACTGCGGAAATCCTTTCGCGATGTTCGTAGTGATTTTGAGTTTCGGCGTGTGTTCGAATAACTTTACGGCTTCCAGAAGAATGGGTTCCAAGTTTTGATTGATGAGTTTCGGCGCGGGCATGCGCGCAAAATCGGAGAATTCGTTCACGAGGTGTTCTAGAACGCGCACCTGTTTGATGATCGTGTCCGTTCCCGTCGCTACGATTTCATGAAACTGTTCTATATTTTCCGTTTTCATTTTTCTGCGGATTCGCTCCGCAGAGAGTTGGATCGGTGTTAACGGATTTTTGATTTCGTGCGCCATTCTCTGCGCCACTTCCTTCCAGGCGGCGATTCTTTGACTGCGCATGAGTTCCGCGTCTTTCGATTTCAGATCCTGAACCATCTGATTGAAAGAATCGATAAGCGCTCCGATTTCTCCCGCTTCGCGGATTTCAAGGTTGATATCGGTTTCACCCATAGAAATTTTTTGCGTAGCGTTCGCGAGTTCGATGATCGGTCTGGAGATCTTTCTCGCAAACAAAAGAGAGAAGTAAATCGCCAATAGAAAAATCGAAACGGTGATGATGCTGAACGTTAAGCGAATTCGATACGGAAGTTTTTCCTTTGCCAAGTCCGCGCGATCGTAATTCCTCCTCGTAGAAATCAAAGAATATACGATTTTCTCTTCTCCTTTGTGGATTCGGATCCCGGTTTGAAGAACGTAATTGCCGATCGGAAACGGAACTCGGATAAAATACATACAATAATCGGGACGATAACTTAAGAATTCGGTCCATTCCGAAGCTTTAGAGAATATCTTGAAATTCTTATCGATCGGCCTATATTTTAATCCGCGGTTTTCCAAAACGGATTTTTCATTTTCGTAAATTCCCACATAGAATTCGTCGCTCTGGATCAGATTCAATTTTGAAGCGGCTCCGATCAACGCCTCGAGACTCAAAGGTTGCATTCGTAAAAAACTTTCCAACAGGCGCGTCTTTTCCACGAGAAGTTTCTTTTTCGGCTTTTCTTCGTTTAGAATCAGCATTTCCCCGGATGAAAGCGCCTCTTCCACGTCGATCCCGTAAAATCGTTCGTAGAGTTTTCCGGTGATGTTCGAGGAAAGAAAGAGAATCGGAACCGAAGGAAGAAGCGCGACGAAGATAAACGACAACGTTAGACGATATCGGATCGAACTTTTGAGTCTGCCCGTTTCCAGATTTCTTTTGTTTCTGTAAAAATAGGAGATCAGAAGGGAAAGAGAAAAAAGAGGAATGAAATAAAAGATATAAACGACGATTCGATCCAGAAATCCGATATCTTCCGGAAACGAATCCTTGCCGGAAAATTGGATCAATTCCGCGAGGACAACGGAAAGCAGGATGATCAAACCTAAGATCAGAAGATCCCTTAGATAGTATCTGGTTTCGTCGTTCATGAGGTCTCGGTTTTTGTTAAACGAAATCGTTGTTTACGATATTGCTCAGAGCCTCCAAGGCTTCGTCTTCCTTTTCGCCCTTGACTTGAATCTTGAATTCGTTACCGGGTGCGAGCGCAAGCATCATGAGTCCCATGATGCTCTTCCCGTTTACTTCCACGTCGTCCTTTACGACCGTGATTTCACAGGGAAATTTGGACGCGCAGTTGACGAATACGGACGCAGGTCTTGCGTGCATTCCCGTTCCGTTTTCATTGATTTTGAGGAGAATTTCTTTCAACTTTGCCCTGCTGTAAATACTGACTCAATTTTTGATTGAATTCCTGCGCCGCGTTTTTGCCGAGTTTGCGCAAACGCTGATTCATCGCGGCCGTTTCCACGATGATCGGAATATTTCTTCCGGGACGAACCGGAACCTTGATCAGAGGAATTTGAACGCCTAACAGTTCTTCGGTGGGGTTTTCGAGTCCCGTTCGGTCGAAATCCTTGTCTTCGGTCCATTCTTCCAGATGAATGATGAGTTCTATGAGTTTGTGGTCGCGCACCGATCCGATTCCGAATATATCCTTAATATTCAAAATTCCTAATCCACGGATTTCCATGTGGTGCCTTAATAAATCCGAACAAGTTCCGATCAGATAACTTTCAGAAAGTCTCCGGATTTCCACCATGTCGTCCGCGACGAGACGATGCCCCCTTTCGATGAGTTCGAGAGCGGTTTCGCTTTTTCCCACCCCGCTCTTTCCCGAAAGAAGAATTCCGATCCCGAATACTTCGATCAAAACTCCGTGCCGCATCGTTCTCGGTGCGAGGCTTCGATCTAGAATTCCCGAAATCAAAGTGATGAATTTATGCGTGGAAACGTCCGAGATCATCAAGGGAATACCTAGTTGTTCGCAGTTCTCCACAAAAATCGGAGGAGGCATGTTTCCGTGCGTGAAGATGATGCAGTTGAGATGGAAGCTGAAAAAATCCGCTGCGATCTTTTTTAGATCTTCGGGAGTTCTGGAAGTGATGTAAGCCCATTCTCCTTTACCGAAAATCTGAATCCGGTCGTGTGCGAAACTTTCGTAAAATCCCGTGAGAGAAAGTCCGGGACGATTGATCTCGGACATGTTGATCCGGTTTGTGAGCCCTTTTTCACCCGCGAGCATACGCAGACCCAACTCTTCGTGTTCGTTGAGAATATTCGAAACGTTGATTCCGGGCATCGACATGGTTATCTGGACTCCAATGATTTCACTTTTTTTCTCTGACTAGACGGGAGAATCTTCAAGATCTTTCTGTATTTCGCGACGGTTCTGCGCGCGATTTCGATTCCCTGTTTCTGAATCGCCTCCACGATTTCCTGATCGGACAAAGGATTGTCGGATTGTTCTTCCCGAACGAGATTGCGGATGAGGTCGTGGATTTTTTTGGAGGATTCGATTCCTCCTTCCGCAGAACGAACTCCCGAAGAGAAAAACCATTTTAACTCGAGAATTCCCCGGGAAGTCTGTATGTATTTGTTGGACGTGATTCTTGAAACCGTGGACTCGTGCATCTCCAGTTTTTCGGCGATGTCTTTAAGGGTCAGAGGTTTAATGAATTGGATTCCCTTTTGAAAAAAAGGAGTCTGCATTTCGATGATGGCGGAAGTCACCTTGAATAAGGTTTGTCTTCTTTGATTGACCGATCGGATCAGCCATTCCGCGGAACTGAGTTTTGTGTTGATGTATTCCTTGTCGGCTTCCTTTGCGTTTTTTAGAATATTCTTATATTCTTTATTGATTTTGAGCCGGGGAATCCATTCATCGTTGATGTAGATGTCGAATTCCCCCTCCACTTCGCGCACGATCACGTCGGGGATCACGTAGTCCGGTTTATTCGGAGTGTAAAGCGTGGCGGGATACGGTTCGAGCTTTTTGATTTCGGCCGCGAGAGCCTCCACTGCTTCGAGGGACAGTTCCATCTTTTTGGAAATCGATTTGTAATCGAGCTTCTCCAAATCCTTGATATGGTCGCGGATCAGTGTATGAAGTTTTTCATCCTCGGGTTTAAGGATTTTTGCCTGGATCAAGAGAGTTTCTTGAACATCCCGGGCTCCGATTCCGATCGGATCGAGTCTCTGTATTTGATCGAGAACCTTGCGGACCTTTTTTTCGTTCAACTTCATTTCCGCACAAAGATCGGGAATCGGAATCGTGATAAAACCGTGATCGTCGAGCATCGAGATCAGAATTTCTCCGATGGAAATTTCATCGGGCTTTAAATTGGAAAGCCGGAGCTGCCAAAGCAAATGCTCCGACAAAGAACTTTTTTCGGGAGAAGACTCGATGTATTTCTGATTTCGATCCGATGCGTCCGAACCTGCGCTGCCCGCCTTGTCCAAGGAAAAATTATCCTGCCAAGACACGTCCGAATTTTTGATAAAGTCGTTCTTTTCTTTTCTACGAAGATCGTCCCGGCTGTAGAGATCGGGGGTTCTGTTTCTTTCGGAAGCGTATTCTTCCTCGAGCATGGGATTTTCCACAAGCTCCGAACTGATCCGATCCGAAAGCTCCAAAGTCGATAAGGGCAAGAGTTCGATGGACTGTCGTAAGTCCTGCGTCATCACCAGTTTCTGGGTTTGTTTTTGAACCAGTGAGTGACTGAGATTCACAGCGTAAAATCCTCGCCCAGATAGATTCTTCTCGTTTCGGGATCGTTGACGAGATCGTGTGTGGAACCGGAAATCAAAATTCTTCCGCTGTACATGATATAGGCGCGGTCCGTGATCTTCAACGTTTCACGCACGTTGTGGTCCGTGATCAAAATTCCGAGCCCTCGATCCTTTAGGGATTGAATCACGGTTTGAATGTCTTTGACCGCGATCGGGTCGACGCCCGCAAACGGTTCGTCTAACAGGATAAAGTCGGGATTGGTTACGAGCGCCCTTGCGATCTCGCAGCGTCTTCTTTCTCCTCCCGAAAGAGTATAACCCTTTTGATTGGCGACACGCATGATCTGCAATTCGATCAGAAGCGCATCCCTTCGCTGGATGATCTCTTCTCTGGAAAGATTCATCGTTTCCAGAATCGCTTCCAGATTTTCGGCGACGGTTAATTTACGGAAGATGGACGCTTCTTGCGCGAGATAACCCACTCCGAGTCTCGCTCGGATATGCATCGGAGAATCGGTTACGTCTTGTCCGTCGATGTAAACTTTGCCCGAATCCGGTCTTACGAATCCCACGGACATATAAAAAGAAGTCGTCTTTCCGGCTCCGTTCGGGCCTAAGAGTCCTACGACTTCCCCTTTTTTGATATTAAAGCTGGCCCCGTCCACAACCTTTCTTTTGTTGTAGACCTTGACCAGATTATCCATTCGGAAGGTTTTGCTCATATTCTTAGCTTACTTTCCGGGAACGATTCCGTCCGTCAAAAGCGCGCGACCTTCTCTCGGAAAGAATATGATTCTTCCTGCATGTATGTCTCTGCCGTTTTTTCGCAACATCGGATTTCCCTCAAGATACACTTTTTCCTCTTTTTCAAAATACGTGGCGTATTCTCCCGTTGCGGAAGAATCCTTTCCTTCTATAAGAACGTTTCCTCGGATTACGGTTTCATTCTTATCCATAAACCGTTCGAATTCTACGGCGGTGATCGTGCTTGTTATTGCGTCCGTTTTTTTATCTAAGAAGTCGATCTTCCCCGAATCGGTCAAATGAATGTACTGGTCGTTTTTAAAGTAGTCAAGGACATTCCCGGAAAGGATCAATCGGTTTTCCCGATCGTGAACCGTGATCTGATTTCTGGCTTCGATCTTAGAGGAATTTTTGCCGTAGCTGACTAACTTTTCGGCATTCATTTTTAGATTGCGTCGATACAAGGTGGCGTTTCCGTACAGGCCGACCCTGGTTTCTCCGGTTTCGTCCTTATCGCTTACGATCTGATCGCCTTTGAGAATCGCGACTCGAGTGACTTCGCGTTTGATCTTTTCTTCGGCGTTCGGAGAATCCTTTTTGTCCTTGTTTTCCACCGTTTCCGTTTCGGTATAATTTTGAAAAAGAATACTTTCTCCGGTTAACTCCACTTTGTTGCTATTCGTGTAGAATGTAAGTTCCTTTCCGGTGAGATAGCGGTCCTTTGCGATGAGAATCGGATCGGGATCGGTAGTGATCTTATCGCCATCCTCGTCAAAAACCGCTTCCTTACAAAGAATGGTGATTTGCGGATGTGCGATGATTACGTTTTCCTTAAGTAGAGTCGTTTTCTTGGCGAGATTTCTTTCGATAAACGTCGCGGAAATTACGGTTTTGACTCCGCTTTTATCCGTATGGAAAAGCCGCGGACGATCTTTGATAAATACCTTTTCTTCGAACTTATCGTATTCTCCCGTTCCTGCGCGCAGCGTGACTCCGTTGTCTCCGTCTTGAACGACAACTCCTCCGCGTAAAAATCCCTTAAACGCGTCCTTACCCAAGACTTCGATTTGGTTTGCGGAGAGTTTTACTTTTTTGTGTTGAATCCACGCGCCCCCTTCGAGGATAAATGCGGTGACTTTCAAACCGGAAATCGTTTTGTCTTCCTGCGTCAAAGAAGATCCTCCCCAAAGAGTCGCGAAGTTCGGAGTTGTGTTTTTCTTTTCCGGATTTTCCGGAAGAACGTTGACGAGCTTTCTGTCCGCGGTTTCGCTTCCGATAGGAATCGGAGGTTTTACGTTTCCGTAATACGGTAAAAACGCAAAGACGATTAAAATGGAGAATATAAATTTTCGAATCATGGAGAACCG
Organism: Leptospira sanjuanensis; assembly: GCF_022267375.1. GTDB lineage: Bacteria > Spirochaetota > Leptospiria > Leptospirales > Leptospiraceae > Leptospira > Leptospira sanjuanensis. The sequence continues at coordinate 2,071,133 of NZ_JAIZBH010000001.1, read as the reverse complement.
GCCGCTTTGAGCGGATTGGTGCCTCCCTGTGTGATCGCGCTCGGTTTTAGAATCGTGAACTTATTCAAATCCTTGTCTGCGCGAAGGCCGATTCCTCGGATCGTGGTTCCGTCCGCGCTTACGGTCACTTCCGAATCGGAGACGAGTTTTTTCGTATCCATATTGTATTCCATCGTTTTGGCAATGAGGGTTTTGTTGTCTTCGGTTCGTAAGAAAATTTTTCCTTCCAGAATCATCAATCTTGTCTTGTGATTGATCTCCCCTTTTTCGGCGAGAAGTTTGGATTTGAATTTTCCGCCTTCGTACTGATCGAAATCGATGTTGTAAAAGATCGTTTTATTATCGTTCACGTAAACGTAGGATTCTTCCGCGCGCAGTTCCCACTGGAGTTGTCCTTGGGCGTCGTATGCTTCCCGTTTGAAGTTGCGTATGGAAACGTTAGCTCCGCTTTCCCGTTCCTTCTCCACTCTTTCGTAATTTACTTTTTTGCAATTCGCGAAAAGAAACGAAGACAATCCACAGGCGATCAGTAGGAAAAAAATCCGAAGCAGATTGCCTGTGTTGCGTTTCATGGAAAGAACCGGTTACGATCGAGGTCTGGAAACGAGGATCTCTTTTTTGATATAACGATCCAGTCCGATCATTTCTTTGAGTAGAGATTTGATTTCGGAAAGCGGATATTGAGTCGTCGCATCCGAAAGTGCTTTTTCAGGATCGGGATGGACTTCCATAAAGATTCCTTCGATTCCAAGAGAAACGGCGGAACGAAGGACGCTCGGTATGAATTCTCTTTGTCCGCCCGTGCTGTTGCCCGCCGCTCCCGGAAGCTGAGCCGAATGGGTCGCGTCGAACACGACCGGAATGTCGAATCCGTGAATGATCGGGACCGCTCTTCCGTCAAAGATGAGATTTCCGTAACCGAAACTAGTTCCCCGTTCGGTCACGAGACATTTGTCGCTTCCGGATTCTTTCATCTTAACCGCGATGTGACGAGTGTCTGCGGGAGCTAAGAACTGACCCTTCTTCACGTTCACCCATTTTCCCGTTTTTGCGGATTCGGCGATAAGATCGGTTTGTCTGCAAAGAAATGCGGGGATTTGATAAACGTCGATTACGTCCTTTAAGGGTGCGATCTGATGCGTTTCGTGAATGTCGGTAAGAACCGGAACGTTGTACTTGTTTTTGATATATTCTAAATTTTTAATACCTTCCGCAAGTCCCGGACCTCTGTAAGAATTCACCGAGGAACGATTCGCTTTATCGAAACTGCTTTTGAAGATATAAGGAATTTTGAGTTCGGCGCAGATTTCGATCATCTCGGCGCAGACACGATCCAGCAGATCTCGATTCTCCATAACGCAGGGACCGGAGATCAAAAAGAAAGGTTCGTCTCCCCCGATCTTACTTCCGTTTAGAAAATCTCTCTTGGTGCAGGTATTGTCTCTCATGATGTTCCTTTCTTTGAGTATTTCACGGCGGCACGGATAAATCCAGCGAATAAAGGATGCGGCGCAGTCGGTTTGGATTGAAATTCCGGATGGAATTGAACTCCGATAAACCAGTCATGTTGGCGAATTTCCACGATTTCGACGAGGTTGTCGTCGGGAGAAGTTCCCGCGATAACCATTCCGTTTTCCTCATATTGTTGTTTATAGCGGTTGGTGAACTCGAATCTATGTCTGTGTCGTTCGTGGATCAGTTCCGATTTGTATTCGTTGTATGTAAGCGTATCTTTTTTGATCTTGCAGGGATACGAACCGAGTCTCATCGTTCCGCCCATCTGTTCGATGTCGTTTTGTTCTTCTAAAAGGGAGATCACGGGATGTTCGGTGTCCGGTCTGATTTCGGTAGAGTTTGCGTCCTTGAGTCCCAGAACGTTTCTTCCATATTCCACCACCGCGCATTGCATTCCGAGACAGATTCCGAAAAAAGGGATTCCTTTGGTTCTTGCATACTGGATCGCGAGAATTTTTCCCTCGATTCCTCGATCTCCGAATCCTCCGGGAACCAGAATCCCTTGAACGTTTTTCAGAGAAGCTTCCACGTTGTCCTTATCCAGATTTTCGGGATCGATCTTTACGAATTCTACTTTCGTATCGTGTGCGATTCCTCCGTGCGATAGACTTTCATAAATGGAACGATATGCGTCTTGTAAGGAAATATATTTTCCGACAACGGCGACTTGAACGGTTTGTTTCGTGGTAAGAAGTCCTTTGACCATCGAATCCCATTCGTTGAAGTTGGAAGTTCTAAGTTCCATTCCCATCGTTTTGAGAACGACCTCGTCGAGTTTTTCTTCCTTATACATTTTGGGAATTTCGTAGATGGACGTGGAGATGTCGCTTGCGGAGATTACGTTTTCCTCCTTCACGTTGCAAAAGAGGGAAAGTTTATTCTTCATTTCCTTGGTCATCGGTTGGGAAACGCGGCAGACGAGAATGTCCGGTTGAATTCCGAGTCCAAGAAGTTCTTTGACGGAATGTTGCGTCGGTTTGGTTTTGGCTTCCCCGGCGGCGGTGATCGTGGGAACCAAGGTTAGGTGAACGAATAAGACGTTGGAACTTCCGTGTTCGTAACGCATCTGACGGATCGCTTCCAAAAACGGAATGGATTCGATGTCTCCGACGGTTCCTCCGATTTCGACGATGATAAAGTCGGGATTTTCTTCCCGAGCTACGATGTACATCCGATTACGGATTTCGTTCGTGATATGAGGAACGACCTGCACCGTACGACCGAGATAGTCTCCCTTTCTTTCTCTTTGAATGACGGTATTATAAATCTGACCGGTGGATACGGAGTTCTTCCGTGTCAATTTGGAATGTGTAAAACGTTCGTAGTAACCGAGATCCAAATCGGTTTCGGCTCCGTCGGCGGTTACGTAAACTTCTCCATGCTGATACGGACTCATCGTTCCCGGATCGATATTGATATAAGGGTCCATTTTTTGAAGGGAAACCGTATAACCTCTGCTTTCCAACAAACAACCCAGAGCCGCGACCGTGACTCCTTTTCCCAGTGAGGAACTCACCCCTCCCGTTACGAAGATAAACTTAGTTCTCGACAACTTGCATTCCCGCCTTTCAGAACAGAGTTTTTTAGTGTTTCTTGAAATTCAAACAGGAATTTCCGAGAATTCTGTCTCCAAAAAAAGTTCAGGACTTCGTTTTAGAGTTTCAGGATTTTCTCGATGAGGAGCGAGGTGGATTTTCCGGGTACGAACGGCAAGATTTTGACTTCTCCCCCGAATTGACGAACGACCGGAGTTTCGGGAAGATCCTCCGCCTTGTAATCCCCGCCTTTGACGTGAACTGCGGGTTTGACGAGTCGAATCAGATCCAGCGGAGTGTCTTGCGGAAAAATCGTTACCGCATCCACAAATCTCAGGTTGGAAAGAAGAAGCGCTCGATCGTCCTCTCCGACGACAGGTCTTTGTTCTCCTTTCAATCGTTTCACGGAAGAATCCGCATTGACTCCAACCCAGAGAAAATCTCCGAGTTCCCGAGCCTGGGAAAGATAGGTGATATGACCTTTGTGAACCAAGTCGAAACAGCCGTTGGTAAAAACGATTTTCCGGTCTTTGCGGATGGTGTCCGCAAAACTTGCCGCTTGATCCCAGGGAATGATATGAGTCTTTAAGTCCATTCTTACTTTTGAAAACTTCCCCTAGATTGAAGTGAGGCTTCGAGTTCGTCGGGGGTGACCGTTTCCGCTCCGAGTTTTCCGACGACTACTCCAGCCGCGGCGTTTGAAACGATACTCGCATCGAGTTCGCTTAGTCCCGCCGCGTGATAGGCAGTGTAAGCGCTGATGACCGTGTCTCCCGCTCCGGTTACGTCGAATACCTCGCGCGCAACCGTGGGAATATGAAAGATTTCTTTTTTTGCGGCCAAATACAAACTCATTCCCTTTTCCCCTCTCGTAATCATAAGAGAAGGACAGGAAAGTTTTTCGGAGATTTCTTCGGCGGCTTTTAAAACCTCGGAATCGTTTTCTAATTTTTTTCCGATCGCCTTACCGGCTTCGTGATGATTCGGAGTCAGAATACTCACACCTTGGTAAAGAAAAAAATGACTGACCTGAGGATCGACCGTTACGATCTTTTTTTTCTCCAGGCAGATCCGTGAAACTTCTTGGATGATTCTAGGCGTTAAGGTTCCCTTGTCGTAGTCGGAAAGTACGACCGCGTTTGCGGAATCGATTCGTTCCAAGAACGCTTGCAGAAGTTCGTCCTCTTCTTTTTTCGTGATGGGTTTTAATTCTTCCTTATCGATTCTGCAAACCTGTTGATGACCTGCAATCACTCTCGTTTTAAGAATGGTGGGAACGTCTTCGGATCGTATGAAAAAGTTTCGACCGATGTCCGTGTTTTCTTTTTCAAGAAGTCCGATTAAACTTTTTGCCTTCTCGTCTTTTCCCGCTCTTCCTAAAACGATGGATTGAACGCCGAGACTCGATAGATTTTTCACGACGTTTCCGGCTCCTCCTAAGGTGATCTTTTCCTTGCGAACCCAGACTACGGGAACGGGAGCCTCGGGAGAAATTCGATTCACTTCTCCGATGAGATATTCATCCAAGATAAAATCTCCGATGACGATGATTTTCAGATTCTTAAGGTTTGCCGTGGAAGATTGAAAACGATTTCGATCCAGATAATACAAATTCTACCGATCCTTGGGATTTTGATTTACGGTTTCTCTCTAAGCAGTTATAGTATCCTTCCCGTGTCAACCACTACTGTCCCCATCTTTCCGTTGCCGGAAATCATTCTGTTCCCAGGGACGTATTTACCTCTTCACATCTTCGAACCGAGATATAGGTTGATGCTCGATTATTGTATGGAATCGGGAGAAGAATTGGCAGTGGCTCCGATTCTTCCCGCAAAGTCGAGGGCGCCCTCCAAACATCCTGAGATTGAAACCGTTTTCGGTTGGGGGAAAATCATTCGAAGAGACCCTCTGCCCGACGGAAGATCCAATATTCTTCTGGAAGGAAAGGGAATCGCCAAACTTATCGACTACGAAACCGTGGAACCGTTTCGAGTGGCCCGCATCGAAAAGATCGAACCGAACTTCGAATACTTAAAGGATGAGGATTTTCAAAAAATCTTCGAACGGCTTTTGTTCTTAACCAAGCGAATTCTTCTTTCCGAAGGTGCGGGAGAAGATCTGATCCTTCGAATGAACGAACTCATGACACATCCGTTTCCCATCGATTTTATCGCGTCCATTCTCAACTTCGAATTCTCCAAAAAACAGGAAATTTTGGTCGATCCGAATCCGATGGAAAAGACCAAAATTCTGATGCAGATCGTGGAAGAACTCAATCTGAAAGAATAGATTGGAATTTCGAGCCGAGTTGAAGAATTGCGGAACCGCCTTCTTGTATGGGTGTTCTGCTTTTAAATTCGAATCGTGAACTTCGATCTAAACTTCAAGAAAGAAGATCGGAGGTTGTTACCCTTCTGATTCCCAAAACAACTTGGACTCGTTATCCCGAAACGACACAAAAAAACCTTGCGAAGAGGATTCCGATTCTTTTGGAACGATACGGCAAGTATTTAACTACGGTGAATCGTTTGGGAGTGAATGCAAGAAAGACTTTATATCAGCCTTCGCCCGGGAAAGATAATATGTTGAGAATGAATGTTCGGGTGAGCACGGGAAGTTGGGCGTTTCTCGGCGCATTGGCGCAGATGCATGGAGTTTCACGTTGTTATCTTTTTAATTATTTATTGTGGTTGGATGAGGTTGGAGTCGGGGATTCTATCGTGAATACGATGAATGAAGGAGGTCCCACCTTCCACCGATCTTACAGCTATATCCTCCACCTCGATCTGCTCCAAAATACGATTGCGCGTCGATTGGAAACGGAACCGATCAATTCATTTTACGTACTCGACTACCGCGATTGGTTCGATTCTTAACCGAAGTATCAAAAATCGCCGTAAATCCAGCTAATTCCCCGATCAATAGAATCAGCTCGCATAGAAAACAATCACCCGCAGACGGTTCTCACAAAAGAGTGGAAATCCCGATCAGGATTCCACTTTTTTAAACACCCTCCGCGATGTCACATAACGGTCGATCCACCACTTCATCGAAATCTTATCGATGACCACGCCTCTCGTGGAAGAAGCGTGTGCGAATTCCTTGTCGCTGATGACAAGACCCACGTGGGTGATCTTACTTTGATTCGGAGAAGCGGAAAAGAAGATCAGATCTCCCGCCCTTAAATTGTTATGCGAAACGCCGCTTCCCGATTTGGCCTGATCTCTTCCGAGACGAGGAACGATTTTTGCAGGAACCCCCACTCGTTTATCTGTAAGAGAACTGAACGTAAATCCGGAACAATCCACGCCTTTTTTGGAAGTACCTCCCCAGTAATACGGAGTTCCGACCCATTCCTTAACCACGGAAAGTAGATAAGAAGAACGTAATGTTTCCCAGTCGGATTTTCCCGGTGAAACGGGAACGTCCGGTTCGACTTCGGGGACCAAGGGAGGTTCCGGGATATTTTCCTCAAATCCGAATTTCGGTCTGTCTCCGATGACCACTTCTCCGGCGGAATCGAGACCGCTATCCAAAGTCCGTGCCGTCGCGATCGTCGCCGTCCAAGAATCCAAGGATCTGCTTTTGGTGCCTTCGTGCAGGGATTTCAATTGGGACAAAAGATCGGAGGCGAGCGTGTAACGGTCGTTTGTCGGATTAAAAAAGATCGCTTGGCGAAAAGCCGAATCCGTTTTTTCAAAGGAAGAACTCGCTCCTTTGCTCGGAATCAGACTCAACACTCGGGAAGCGAGTCTGTTCTCGGGAATGCCCGCGTATTTTCCCGCGATAAGTGCTCGTCCACCGGCCAAAATAGAAAAGCCGTCCCAACGGGATTTGAGCGCGGTCGATAGGAAAACGTTTCGGATTTCTTCCCGAATTCCGGCCTTGTCCGTTTCCTTTACGAATAAGGAAACCAAAACGAAATCCTTATCGGAAAGTTTTTGTTTGGAAAGAATCGGGATGGCGTCTTCCGCTTCGGTAAAACGCATTCCGGAAAGTGAAACATAGTATTGGTTTACGATCAGATCCGCGATCGTATCGGGCGCGAGCCCTTCCATGATCGCCCAGGGAATCGTGTTTTTCGTGATTTCGATCACCTTCGGATCCTTGGATTTCCCGCCTAACCTTTGAAAGACGGAGTTGCGGATGAGCAGGGTTTGACCCGCTTCGAAATCCTCCTTGAGCAGATCGGAAAACGGATCGGCAAACAAGGAAACGGGAATCCAGAAAAGAATCAAAAAAATCTTGGAAATTCGAAACATCAGCATCTCCTAATATACAAATCTTAGAATATAGAAACTTCCTGTTCGCTTCAGCGGTCTCCGTCGTGCATCCAGAACTGGAATTTTTTTCGCGCAAGGAATAGAACGATTCCTCCCGAAAAAGCCAGACAAGCGAACATGCCGAAGAATTTGGGGAAACTGTCAGTTCTCATCAAACCTGCGAGTTCTCCCGCGAGTATGTTTCCGAAAAAGCTGGAAAGAAACCAAACTCCCATCATAAAACCGCCGAGATGATTCGGTGCGAGTTTTGTCACAAGGGACAACCCTCCGGGAGAAGTGAACAATTCCCCCGCGGTGATGCAGACCACCATCAAAATGAGCCAAATCGCCGGAATCTTATGGCCTAAACGGAAGTCCAATGTGACTAACGTTAAGATCAGAAACCCGAGTCCGAGTATGAAAAATCCGTAAGCGAATCGGGTCGAAGTGTCCGGCTTCCAATTCCGTTTTGCAAGCGCTGTCCAAAACGAGGCGATGATCGGCGCTAAAACCAAAATCAACAAAGGGTTTAAGGATTGAAAAAACGGCGTGGGGATGTCGTATCCGAACCAGTTCCGGTCCACGTGACGATCGATAAAAAGATTCATCGAAGAGCCGATTTGTTCGAACACGGCCCAAAAGATAATGGCAAATGCGGTAAAGATGAGAATAACCGCGATTCTTTGTTTTTCCTCTACCGTAAGAGGGGATCGTCTATGACTTTCGCTAAGATGATTCTTCTTACCGGCTTCGAAAACCTTTTCATCGAATCTCTTTCTACCGAATAAGAAAATCAGAATTCCGAAAAATACTCCGAAAGCCGCTACTCCGAATCCGTAACCCCAGCCGAACGATTCGCTGAAATAACCGCAGAACAAAGGCCCTAAGAATCCTCCGAGATTGATTCCCATGTAAAAAATGGTGAATCCTGAATCTTTCATGTGATTTTTGTTTTCGGCTTCGTAGATTCTCCCCACCACCGTGGAAATAGTCGGTTTAAAAAAACCGACTCCTATGATCAGAAGCGCCAATCCCAAAAAGAAAAACGATTTCGTTTCGAACGCAAGACTGAGATGTCCGAACATCATCAATGTGGTTCCTAAAAAAATGGATTTCTTAAAACCCAGATAACGATCCGCGAGATAACCGCCGATCAACGGAGTAAGATACACGAGTCCCGTATAAATTCCGTAGATTCGATTCGCGTTCGGATCGGAAAAATGAAAGACCTTCGTCAGGAATAACACGAGTAAGGCGCGCATTCCGTAAAAGCTGAATCGTTCCCAGGTTTCCGTAGAAAACAAAACCCAGAGACCTTTCGGATGCCGATTTATCCCTTTGCTCTGGACGTCCATATCGGTTCCTGAATCTTTTCTTCCAAATTCGCAAAACGCGCGGCCACAAAAAAATAATCCGAAAGGCGGTTCATAAAAATCAACGGCGGAGAAAGAATTTCAAGACCTTCTTCCTTAAAGCGGACCATTTCCCGTTCCAGTCTTCTCGCAACCGTTCTCGAGATATGCAAAAAAGAAGAAGCCTTCGTTCCGCCGGGAAGGATAAATTTTTTCAGAGGTTCCAGTTTTTCCTGCATCCGATCGATTGCAGTTTCCAAAAACGTAATATCGGATTCTAAGATGCAGGATTCTTCCTTGGGTCGAAACCCGGCTAGTTCAGAGCCGAGTTCAAAAAGGAGGTTTTGAATCGTTTCCAGGGGAGAATGAAGTTCGGAGCCGGAAGGCAAAAAGGATTTTACGACCCCGATCGTTGAATTGAGTTCATCCGCGGTTCCGTAGAGTTCTACTCTACGATCCGATTTGGAAACCTTGGAACCGGTGGCAAGAGAGGTTTGACCGAAATCTCCCTTTTTAGTATAGATTTTCATAGTTCTTAAGCTCGCAGCGTTCTTCCTTCTGATAGGAAGAGACAAAATACGATCAAAACAATGGGAACGTGCGACGGAAAGAAAAGGACTTTTTTTATAACGTGAAGGAAAAGAGTTGCTTTCAAAAACCGATTTGAGTAATATTTTGACAAAAGTTTCCTAAACTGATTGTCGGCTCCCTCTGCACAAGACTTTAGGAAAAAAATATAAAAACTTTCACCTCCGTTCCCGGAACCAGAGTGGAAGTTCGCAGTGGATAAAACGAAGGCGGATTCTTTCGCCCCAAAACATCGGCCTGGACGGATCCGGGCAACATTGACAGGGAGGTTGTGACAATGATCATCAATCACAACATTAGCGCGCTCAGGACGAACAACGTACTGAAGAGCGTGAACAAGGAATTGGACAAGACCATGGAAAAACTTTCCACGGGTCTGCGGATCAATCGCGCCGGCGACGACGCGCTCGGGTTCGCGATGTCCGAAAAGATGCGGACCCAGATCCGCGGTCTTGCTCAAGCGGAGCGTAACGTGATGGACGGAGTTTCCTTCATCCAGGTTACGGAAGGAACGCTCGAGCAAGTGAACAATATCCTCCAAAGACTCAGAGAACTTTCGATCCAAACTTCGAACGGAATCTATTCGAACGAGGATCGCAAATTGGTTCAGCTCGAAGTGGATCAGCTCATCGAGGAAGTGGACAGAATCGGTAAATCCGCCGAGTTCAACCATATCAAACCTCTTTCGGGCGATCATTCCAAACAATCCAACAAGCCGATTCAGCTCCAAGTCGGTCCGAATCAGAACGAGAAGCTCGATATCTTCATCGATTCCATGAACGCGACCGGTCTTCAGTTGGTTGCCAACGGAAAAAAACAAGCCCTCTCCTCCCCCGCAAGCGCGAACGCGATGATCGGGATTTTGGACACGGCGATTTCCAAGGTGAATCAGCAAAGAGCCGATCTCGGAGCGTATTACAATCGTCTGGAAATCACTTCTCAGGGATTGCAATCCAGCTACGTGAATATGGTCGCCGCTGAAAGCCGTGTGAGGGACGCGGACATGGCGGAACAGATCGTGGATTATACCAGAAATCAGATTCTCACAAAGAGCGGTTCCGCGATGCTCGCACAGGCGAACATGAGACCCGATCAAGTGGTGAAATTGTTAAGCGACCGATTCGGCTGATTCTTTTGGAAAAGAATTCTTCGCTTTTGGATCGACGCTGAGAACGTCGGATTTTCTTGAAACGGAGATTTTTAGGCGAACCTCGGTTGAAAAGCCGCTTCGAAAAAATTCGAAGCGGCTTTTCGTTTTGCGGCGAGCGCGTTCGATGACTTTTTTTAGTTTATCGATCGTTTCGGTTTATCATTTTTTGCCCCGCTTTTGCCGAGTCGGCGAAGCGGTAAAAATGGATTCTTCTTTTTGAATATTCCAGAAAGCGAATAAGTTGCTCGGAGTCAATTTCCCCTGTTTCCAAAGCAGATATACGGGCGGATATACGAGCAATTCCAGAATGAAACTCGTAGTAAGTCCGCCCACCATCGGAGCGGCGATCCGTTTCATCACGTCTGAGCCGGTACTGTTCGACCAGAGAATCGGCAACAATCCCATCATCGCCGCAAGTACTGTCATGATTTTCGGACGAACGCGATGAACCGCTCCGTGGAAAACCGCTTCGATCCATTCTTCCTCGTTCCGAAGACGACCTTTCTGTTCGGCGTCCGCATAGGATAAATCGAGATACAAAAGCATAAAGACTCCGGTTTCCGCGTCGAGTCCCATAAGCGCGATCATTCCCACCCAAACCGCAACCGATACGTGATAACCCAAAGCATAAAGAAGTCCGACCGCTCCCACGAGAGAAAACGGAACCGCGAGCAATACGATCCAAGTCTTTGCGTAAGACTTGGTATTCGCGTATAACAATAAGAAGATGATGAGGATCGTGATGGGCAGAACATACTTCATTCTTTCCCGAACCCGGATCATATTCTCGTATTGGCCGCTCCATTCGATGGAATACCCGCTTGGGATTTTAATCTTTTCCTGTAAAAGTTTTTTGCCTTCGTCTACGTAACCTCCGATGTCGCTCGTAGCCGGATCGACGTAGACGTAACCCGCTAAGAATCCGTTTTCGTCCCGGATCATGGAAGGCCCCGTTTTGAGTCTAACGTCCGCGATTTCCGCAAGAGGAATATGTCCGAAAGTTGCGGTCGGAACGAGAATGGAACGGATCGTATCCGCGGAATCTCGAAGTTCCCTCGGATAACGGAGATTTACCGAAAAACGTTCCCGTCCTTCTATCGTCTGTGTGATCGATTCTCCTCCGATGGCGGAGACTACGATCTGCTGAGCCGAATCCACGGAAATATTATATCTTGCTAAATTAGATCTTTTTAATTCTATATCGAGATAGTAGCCGGCTGCGGTTCTTTCCGCAAAAGCGCTCCTTGTGTCGGGGAGCGTCTTTAATAGACTTTCGATTTCCACTCCGATCCGTTCGATTTCCTCCAAGGACGAACCGAGAATCTTGATTCCCACCGGCGTTCGCATTCCCGTGCTCAGCATATCGATCCGCGCTTTGATCGGCATGGTCCAGGCGTTCGTCACGCCGGGGTATTGCATTTCTCGGTTGAGAATTTGGATCAATTCTTCCTTGGTGATTCTTTCGTTGCTGAACGGTAAAAACGGAAGTTGAAAGATTCTCGGCCAATGGGAATAGAATCGATCCGCCTTTCTCCATTCTTCTTTGGGCTTTAAAAGAATGACCGTTTCCATCATGGAGAACGGGGCCGAATCCGTTGCCGTTTCTGATCTGCCGGATTTTCCGAATACGCGTTTGATCTCGGGAATCGATTTCAATTTTTGATCCATAGAAACCATCAATTTTTCCGCTTCGGCAACACCGATTCCGGGTAACGTGGTCGGCATATATAACAGGCTTTCTTCGTCGAGCGGGGGCATAAATTCGCTGCCCAAACTCCAATACACGGGGATCGTTAATACTACGAGAACGATCGCGGAGAATATCGTTTGTTTGGGATGATGCAAGACCCAGCGACACGCAGGCCCGTAGAGTCGAAACAGAATCTTACTGACCGGATGTTTTTCTTCCGGGTAATACTTTCCTACGAAGAGGTTTGTCGCGATCTTGGAAAGAAACGCGCTTTTAAAAGTGAACGGATCCATTCTCGTGAACAACATCCGAAATGCCGGATCAAGAGTGATCGCAAGAAGCGCGGCAACTGCCATCGCGATGTTTTTGGAATAGGCCAAAGGTTTGAACAATCTTCCTTCCTGATCGACTAAAGCGAAGACAGGAAAGAATGCGACCGCAATGACGAGCAGAGAAAAGAATACGGACGGTCCGACTTCCAAAAGGGCTTCCAAACGAACTTGGTGATAATCCCCTTTTCTACCCCCCGCTTCCCACTCTTCGAGTTTTTTATACGCGTTTTCCACCTCGACGATCGCGCCGTCGACGAGAACTCCGATCGAAATCGCCATTCCGGACAAGGACATTAGGTTTGCGTTGATGTCCAAAAGAAACATCGGGATAAAGGTAAGAAGCACGCTGATCGGGATCGTCAAAATCGGTATGATCGCCGAGGGGAAATGCCACAAAAACAAAAGGATCACCGCGGAGACGATGAGCATCTCTTCGATCAATTTCCATTGGAGCGTCGATATCGCGCTCCGGATCAACTCCGATCGATCGTAAGTAGGGATGAGTTCTGCTCCGTCCGGTAAATTCTTTCGGATCGTTTCGAGTTTTGTTTTAAGACGATCGATCACGTTGAGCGCGTTTTCCCCATGTCGCATAACAATCGTTCCCGCGACCACGTCCCCTTCCCCGTTTAAATCGGCGATTCCCCTCCGTATGTCGGGACCGAATTGGACGGTCGCGACGTTTTTCAAAAGGATCGGCGTTCCGTTCAAGTCGGTTCCGAGAGAGATATTTTCCAAATCTTCCAAAGAAGAAAGATACCCCCTTCCCCGAACCATGTATTCCGCTCCCGATATTTCGAGAAGTCTTCCGCCGGTTTCCTGATTGCTCGCGCGAATTCTTTGCACCAACGTATCGAAATCGATATTATAGGATCGTAATGCGTTCGGTTGGATGGTGATCTGATACTGTTTTCTAAAACCGCCTAACGAGGCCACTTCGGAAACGCCCCCGACCGCGTTCAAAAGATATTTGAGTTTAAAATCCTGATACGTTCTCAGATCCGCAAGGGAAGAATTCCCGCTCGTATCGGTCAAAGCATATTGATAGACCCAACCCACCGAACTTGCGTCGGGACCCAACTCGGTTTTGACTCCCGCGGGAAGATTGGATTGGATTCGGGATAGATATTCGAGAACCCTCGAACGCGCCCAGTATATATCGGTCCCGTCCTGAAAGATGACGTAGACATACGAGAATCCGAAATCCGAAAAGCCGCGAACCGCTTTGATCTTAGGAGCGCCCAATAAGGATGTTATGATCGGATAAGTGACTTGATCCTCCAAAATGTCGGGGCTTCGATCCCATCGGGAATAGACGATCACCTGCGTATCCGAAAGATCGGGGATCGCGTCCAAAGAAATGTTCCGCAAAGATACGATCGATGCGGCGATCGCTCCCAGGGTCAAAAGTATAATTAAGAATTTATTATATACGGAAAATCGAATAATATTTTGAATCATAAAAACCTCAGTGTTTGTGGGAGGAGGACCCGAAACGAATCCTTGCTTCGGAATCGATCAGAAAAGCTGATTCCACGACCACCCTCTGTCCTTCTTCTAAGCCTTCCTTGATTTCCACCCAAGACCCGGCGCTGATTCCGGTCTTTACGGGCACTCCCATGAACCGATCCGGACCGGTTTGAACATAGACCATCTTATGAATTCCCGTATCCAAAATCGCGGAAGAAGGAACGCTCAGGATTTTTTTGAGAGGAAGAACGATTTCCAGATCTCCGAACATCTGCGGTTTCAGAATTTGTTCGCGGTCGTTCACTTCGCTTCGTAAACGAAGGGTTCGATTGTTCTTGTCGAGAATCGTATCGATGCTTGCGATTTTTCCCGTAAAGGTTTTGTTCGGAAAAACCTTCGTCTGGAAGGAAATTTTTAAACCGACATGGATCGCGGACAAATCGGATTCGTAGATCTGAGAATAAATATGCGCCCTTCCCGACTTTCCGCCTAAAATCAATTCGGAAGGATCTCGTTTGCCCGAGGTCCAAAGCCGGATTTGCTCGGGAGATAAACCGAGTTGCCTCAAACGAATCTGCGGGTTTTGTCCGCCAAAGGAGGAATCGGGTAATAACTCACGGGATCGAAGCAGTTCCTTATATTCGGTCAAAGCCGTATATAAATCGGGATCATACGCAACGGTTGAATATGCTTGAATCGATTTGGTTAAATCCCTTCTTTGCACCGATTCCGTTTTGATTCCGATCGATTGTTGTTTTTCCAAGGAAAGTTTTAGTTCTTGCGGATTCGGACTTGGATTCGTCTCCGGCGATTTATTTTGAACCGCAGAATCCTCGTGAGAAGCGTGGTCTTCGTTCGTTGCGTTTTGATTTTGAGCAGAAGAAGAATCCATGGATGTGCCGTTCGCTGAGGAATCATCTTTGGCTCCCATCGAATTATTATTCGTCGTTAAATCGCCGTTCAGAGTCGAGCTACCGGAATGGTTTTCGTGATCCTCGTGCCCTTTTTGAACCAAATCCATATTACAAATCGGGCATGTTCCGGGGCGATCCGACGTGTAAGTCGGATGCATCGGACAATAATACGTTTCCTTTTTGGAAGAACAGGCCGCTAAAACGACGGAAAGAGCGATCCAAACGATCGCTTTTGTATAAAATGATTTCATAATGTTTCTCCCGAGTGATTCGAATGCGGACCGATTTCTTTTTCAGGTTGGAGTCTGCTCAACAAACGGAGAATGTTGAGAATCGATTCGTTTTTTCTTTCTAATAGATCTTCCTGGCGGATCTTCGCGTTGACCACTTCCACTTGCGCGGTCAAAACTTCCTGCAATTTCGTTTTTCCGGGGATGTAAAGATGCGTATTGGCGCGCACCGTTTTCTCCAATTCGGGAATGAGCTGTTTTTGAAGGAGATCGATTTGTTTTTGGAAACCGTAGATGAGTTCCAAATTTCTCTTGAGCTCGGAAGCGATCTGTTTTCTCGCCTTTACGGCGGATTCTTTTCCGGCATCGGCCTGCTTTTCATACTGACCTGTGATGCTATCCCATTTGAACGCGGACCAAAAAGGAACCTTCATCGTAACCCCGAAACTGAATAGATCTCCTCGATATTCGGTCGTATCCATAAGTTTGTAATCGAGCGGTCCTCGGTCCAATGCGAACGTCTGCGATCTGCGATTCATGTAAGAAAAGAAGACTTCGGTTTGAGGAAGAAGAGAAAGTTTTCCGAGTTTGGCGGTTTCCTTAAATCGTTTTTCTTCCGTGACAAACGCCTTGTAATCCGGGCTTTCTCCGCTCAACGAATCGATGGAAGTATGGAGCGATAGTATTCTAGATTCGTTTTCTCTAAAGTAGGAATCCGCGTCCAAGGAGGTGAGGTCGTTTTTGGAAAGTTTATCCTCGATCAGAAAGTATTCCAGTTGAGAGTTTAAGTCTTTTATATTTGTGGAATATTCCGTTTCTTTTTCCAACGCCTCCGTTCTGGCGATCGTAGGTTTGAACGCTTCCGCCAGAGAAACGCTGCCGGAGGAATAATATCCTTGAACCACGTTTTTTTGAGCCGAAAGCAATTCGAGGACTCTTCGGTTCAACTCCAGCTTATTTCTGGATCGTTGGTATCGATTGAGTTTCGAGAGAAGATCGCTCAAAAGACGGTTGATTCCGGAAAGATACGTATAACCCGCTTCCTTCTCCATAAATTTGGAAATTTTTTGTTCGCTTCCGAGTTTGCCCGGAAACGGAAGTTCCTGCGAAATGGAAAACTCCACCCCGGTCATCGTGGGCGTGTCCAAAGGGCGGTCGTTTAACGCGTATCCGTTGCGGGTCGGATAGTTTCGATAGGCGATCCCGATTTTCGGATCGGGTAAAATCCCGGAAGCTTCGGTATGGGATTTGTGAGAATGCGTAAGATGTCCGAGCGATTTCGCTTCGGGATGTTCCTCTGCGATCAAAGTCAGGATTTCTTCAAGCGTCTTACGATCCGACTTGGAATCTGCAAACGAAACGGAAACTAAAAAACAAAGATGAAATATTATAAAAATAGAATATATGCGTAAAGAACCCATGGCTCCTCCTTAAAATCGAAAGAAAAATGACAGGTTCTGTTTAGATGAGAAAAACTTGAAGAAGAGAAAGAGGATTTTGAAATTCGGAGTGCGGTCCGCCCAAACTGCGATCAAGCGTTTCAAACGCGGTCGTCTTGGGAGCTGCTAATACGAAATCGAGAGGAAGAATAAAAAGAACCGAAAGAATCGGAAACTTCCAGAAATTCTGAAGTTCGAATCGAAATTCGGGTTGTACGCCCGAACTGGTAACTTCAGAGGAACAACAGTCGGAAGCTGAATCATGATCCGAATCGCCATTCTCCCCATGACAAGGAACAGCGGAGGAATCTGACATGGAAGAAGCGGAACTCATCGGACAAGTTCCGGTAACACCCATAAAAGACATACAGGCTAAATTCAGCGCGATAGCGCCGATCAAAACCAGTCCACTCCCCTTTTTCCAACGAAACATCTTGTCCATTGGACGAAAGTAAAAGCGGAATTGGAAGAAAAAAAAAGCCCGAAGATTCTTTCGAAGAATACTCGGGCTTCAGAGTCGTACGGCGATTTATAACGGGAATTATAAATCCATTTTAGATATCGTCGTTTCCGGCTTTTGCTTAACTCTTCCGGCTGAAATTTAAGGTCTTTCAGCCGGAAGAAACGGCGCTTTCAGTTTACTTCAGTAACTGGAGAACCGTTTGCGGTTTCATATTGGCCTGGGCCAGCATCGCGGTCGCAGCCTGAGTCAGGATCTGGTAACGCGTGAAGCTAGTCATTTGCTCGGCCATATCGGTATCGCGGATTCTGGATTCGGCTGCTTGGATGTTCTCATAAGCGTTCATGAGACCTTTCGCTGCGTGTTCCAGACGGTTGTAATACGCACCCAAGTCCGCTCTCTGTTTAGAGATGGAACGGAGCGCATCATCGGCCAATCCGATTACCGAGTTCGCCTTGCCGGCAGTAGAAAGAGAGATAAACGTTAAAACGGTCGGGTTTCTAAGGCCCAATGCCGCCGTATTCATCGTTTCAATGTAAACTCTTTCTCTTTGGTGCATGTTTGCACCCATGTGAAACCACATACTCGCAGTTGGATTCAATCTTGCGAAAGCTCCGGTAAGGAGTTTCATTTTGTTGAATTCAGCTTGAGAAGCGATTCGGTCGATCTCATCGACCAACTGGGAAACTTCCACTTGGATCTGTTGTCTGTCTTCCTCGGTATAGATACCGTTGGCAGCTTGAACAGCAAGAACCCGGATTCTCTGAACGATTTCATGAGTTTCCTGCAGATATCCTTCAGTAGTCTGTATCAGAGACATACCATCTTCAGTGTTCATTTCCGCTCTTCTGAGACCCAGAATCTGAGTTCTCATTTTTTCGGACACTGCAAGACCGGAAGCATCATCGCCCGCGCGGTTGATTCTCATTCCGGAGGACAATTTCTCGATGTCCTTTCCCATGTTTTCGCTATTGAACTTCAATGTTCTGTGCGCGAAAATGGCACTGACGTTATGGTTGATAATCATTCGGTTCCTCCTTGAATCCGATTCCCTTAAAAAGGGGGTAATGATTTTTCAAAGGTCTTCCTTGACCTTTTCAAAGAATCCATCGACGCGTCCGTAAAATCCGATAATGCACTTTTTTTGGCGATTCTATGATAAAAAACCGCTTCCTATCGGATTTCGCTATGTCGCGTGAAAGGATCGTAAGCGCGCGGGAATTTTTTTTGATTCTTTGCTGAAACGAGTTTCTTAGAATGGTACTCGGACGGAGTTTTCATGTTAGAAAAGATCTATTTAGCCAATCCTAGAGGATTTTGCGCCGGTGTGAAGTACGCGATTACGTATGTGGAACAGGTTCAGGCGAATTCCGCGGAACAGATTTACGTCCGTAAAGAGATCGTACACAACCGCCGCGTTGTGGAAGACATGAAAAAACGAGGAATCCGTTTTATCAACGATCTCGACGAAGCCCCGGACGGAGCGACGGTCGTTTTTTCGGCGCACGGTGTGGCTCCTTCCGTCGTCGATGCCGCAAAAAAAAGAGGAATGAAGATCGGAGACGCGACCTGTCCTCTGGTTACACGCGTTCACAGAAAAGCGCGCAAGATCAAAGATACGCACCAAATCATCTACATCGGACACGAGGGACACGACGAAGCGATCGGAACTATGGGAGAAGCGGAGATGTTTCTCGTAGAATCCGCCGAAGATGTAATCGCTCTCAAGGAAAAAATCGATCCCGGAAAACCGCTCACCTATTTGATGCAGACCACCCTTTCCGTTGCGGACACGAAGAACGTCGTGGATCAAATCGCGAAGACGTTTCCTTTTGTCGAACATCCCGCGAAAGACGATATTTGTTATGCGACCACCGAAAGACAGGAAGCCGTTTCTTTGATGATGGACGCGATCGACGCGATGCTCGTGATCGGCGCGGATAACAGTTCCAATTCTCTTCGTCTTTTGCAGCTCGCTCAAAAATCGAAACCGCATTCCTTCAAAGTGACGGGGGCGGACGATCTTTCCAAAGAGTATATTCAAAATAATGAAATTAGAATTTTAGGATTAACCGCCGGCGCTTCCACTCCTCAGGTTCTCGTGGACGAAATCATTTCTAAACTCAAGGTGTTTTATCCGAACGCGGAAGTTGAATTGTTTCCCGGTTCGAGAGAAGATTCTATGAATTTTAAACTTCCCGGAAATCTTCTCAGCTGATCCGAAAATCGCGTCAAAATGCGACATAGAAATCCGCGTAAACTTTGCTCCACTCCTTAAGGAATGGAGAATTTAGGAAATTTCTTTTTCCTGAATTTCATCGATTTTCTTTCAAAATCGCAAGAAATCTCATCTCGCCTTTATTCCACTTTTTGCATTTAAGAATTTTGTATTATTTGAATATGGAATTCGCCTCTTCGACGAATAAAATCATTGATCTTTTTGTAAAATTGAGGATGTTGTCGGGCCGTGGAACGCGATCTGACAAACTTCAGGCATTCACAAGAACTTTATGAAATTCTGGTAAACCAGATTTCGGATTCCATATTGGTCACGGATGCCGATCTGGAAGTTCCCGGCCCGAAGATCATATTCGCAAACCCGGCTTTCTGCAAGATGACCGGCTATCAACCGGAGGAATTGATCGGGCAATCTCCTCGAATTCTGCAAGGCCCTCTCACCAATCGCAAAATGATGATCGATTTAAAACGATCCCTTTCCCAAGGAAGGGATTTTTCCGGAGAAACGGTCAACTATAAAAAAGACGGAAGTCCATACAACGTGGAATGGCGCATCTCCGCGATTCGCGATTCGTCGGGAAAAATTTTATACTTCATATCGATTCAAAGGGACATTACTGAAAAAGTAAGAAAGGGGGAATCAGCCACAAGACGTCTCCGTTTGGAAATGGGAATCACTTCCGCCACGCAGATTCTTTTGTCCACTTCCGTGGATTTGAAAATTCTAAAATACGCGATGGAGCAGTTTTTAGTTTTTGTCGATTCGGAGAGATTGTATCTGTTTAAAAATTCGGAGAATGCGGATTCCGCGGAACTGTATCTCGAGGTAGTCGATCCGTCTCTCGATGCGTCCGAATTTCCGATGATCAAAATCGTATCCTATAACAACGAATACATACGTTGGAAAAAGGTATTTTCCTCGGGCGGATATCTACAAGGGAACGTTGCCGAGTTTTCGCAGAATGAAAAACGGTTTTTCGACAAAAGGGAAACGCGTTCCGTAACTTTGATTCCACTGTTCGTTTCCAACGAATGGTTCGGTTTTGCCGGTTTTGAAAATTTTAAAACAACCAAGACGTTAAAGGAGGAGATATTCACGATTAGAACCTTTGTGGATCTCATCAGCGTCTTTTTGGAACGAAAAAACGTATTAGAGGAATTGAAAGTTCATCGGGAATCCTTGGAGGTTCTCGTGGAACAAAGGACCGAAGAGTTGAATCGGCAAAAAGAAATGGCCGAAAAGGCTAATAAAGCGAAATCGGAGTTTCTCGCGAATATGAGCCACGAACTGAGAACGCCGCTGAATTCCATCATTGGCTTTTCCAGGTTGATGCATCTTCCGGATGAAATGGAACGGGAGAATAAATACAAGGAACTGATCTTTCATTCCGGAGTTCATCTTCTCAATATCATCAACGATATTCTGGACGTTTCTCGAATCGAAGCGGGAAAATTTTTGTTAAACGAATCAGATTTCGATCTCAAAGAACTTACCTCCACGTCCGTCGAGATGATCCTCGGCCAGGCGATCACCAAAAAAATCGGAATGAGATTCCAATGGTTACCCGAGGACGCGGATTTTGAAATCAAGGCGGATCCGAAACGGATTCGACAGGTGGTGTTGAATCTTCTTGGAAATGCGATCAAGTTTACCGATGCGGGCGGAGAAGTCTCAGTTCGTTTAATCAAAACGGAGGAAGGATACGAGCTTTCCGTACAGGATTCGGGAATCGGAATTCCAACGGACGAGGTTTCTAGAATTTTTGAAACGTTTTATCAGGTTAAAACCGAGGATCTCACTGCGGAAGGAAGCGGACTTGGTCTGCCGATCGTAAAACGGATCGTGGAAGCACACCGTGGTTCGATCGAAGTGGAGAGCGAACTCGGAAGCGGAAGTAAGTTTACCGTACGCCTGCCCATTTCGTTCGGAACTCACGATTCAATTACGACCGCGATCGAACAAAACGGAGAATATTCGAAAAACGTTACGTCCTCTCCCGAAGCGGTATATCCGGAAGAACTCAAGAATTTAAGCGTCATTCTCTCGATTCAGGATAGAATTTATGCTCGGGCAATCGAAAGATATTTCATACACAACGATCAAGAATTTATTTCGCTCAGAACTGCGAAAGATTTTTCCAAAATTCCACAAAAAAGCCTCGATTCTCATAGAATCTTGATATATGATACACGTCTTCTATTGGAGGAAACGGAAGTAGTCCGATCGTTGAGAGATCTCTTACTCGGAGAATCCAAATTCAAACATCTCGTTCTTCTTGAAACCGCGGATATCCCTCTTCCGTTTCAGGAAGATCTACTTCCTTTTTTTCCGGACTATACGATCCAGAACCCGTTTTCCCTAGACAAGTTGAAATCGATTTTGATTGAAATTCAGAAGGAGATATATCTTGGAGATCGAACTGAAAAAGAAGAATATTCTTCATAGGATTCCGAACGATCCGATTTTGATCGTAGAGGACAAAAAAGAAAATAGCATTCTCTTGGAAAGTCTCTGCGACGAACTCGGAGTTAAACACGATGTCGCGACCAATGGAGCCGACGCGTTACAGATGATTCAAGATCGAAAATATTCGCTTTTTATTTTGGACTTGATGATGCCCGTGATGGACGGAGGTTCTTTTCTCGTAAAACTTAAGGAAATAAATCCCAACGCGGTCGTCTTGGTGCAAACCGCGAACGACAGCAACGAAAAGATCATAGAGATCATGAAGTTGGGAGTGTTCGATTATATTATCAAGCCTATCTATCCTGAGATCTTTCTTAAAGTTCTTCAAAAAGCTTTGAACTACTGTTACTTAAAGAACATGGAAGAGAACCTCGCCGAGATTGAAGGACAAAAACTTCGAAGCCAGCTCGAATGGTTAACTTATAAAGAAACAATTCGAAAATCGGACGGAGAATCGTTTGAAAAAAACTCAATTTATAGTCTTAAAACATCACTTTCTCAAGGAAGCGGAATTGGAGCGATGACCAGCCTATTGGATATGATTGATTCGGTAAAGATTCCCGAAGGGGGATATTACAAGGTTGATAAAGAGATTTTGGATTTACTTTTTGCTAACAATCAGATTACGAAAAATATGCTTTCCGGATTGGAAAAACTTTTAAACTTGATCGACGATAATTTCGTATCGCAGACGATTTCGTCGAAAGACATCATCGATAAGATCGCTGAAATTCCTGAACCGCTCAACGCCTTCCTTCTTTCGAAAAGAAATTCTGTCAACCTACCGGTATTTAAAAGAGAATATAAGGTAAACGTAAACCTTCCTCTGCTCTACTTGGCGATGGAGGAATTATTTCTCAACGCTTATAAATATTCCTCGGTGAACTCCCCTATCGAAATCTTTACGAACATCAACCAAAGTTATTTTTGTATTACTTTCAAGAATCGCGTGGATGCAAAACCCTACGGAGGAATTCCGGAAAAATTCGAACAGCTCGTCATTCAGCCGTTTTTCCGAATCTATCCGCCGGTAGAAAGCGTGAGTCACCTCGAAAAATTCGGACTCGGTCTCGGACTGACGGCCGTGGATCATATAGTCCGCAAACATCACGGCCTATTTTTTATTCACAATGCGAACGATCATACTTCGGAAGAAGTAAGTTTATGCGTTCTTGCGGAAATCTTTTTGCCGTTGGTTTAATTAAGGAGAAACAAATGAAACGTATTCTTATCGTGGACGACTCGGCGGTTTTTAGGAAGATACTCAATCTTCATCTGAGCGGTTCCGATTTCGATATCCTGGAAGCGGTGGACGGACAGGACGGTTTGAGTAAATTACAAAACGATAAAGTCGATTTGATCGTCAGCGATATGAACATGCCGAACATGGACGGAATCACTTTCGTAAAAGAAATCAAGAAAGATCCTAAGAATAAATTTACGCCCATAATAATGCTGACCACGGAATCGCAGGAAGACGTCAAAAGCCAAGGACTTGCCGCGGGTGCGCGTGCCTGGCTTACGAAACCGTTTTCACCCGAAGAATTGGTTCAAACCATCCACAAGCTTCTTCCCTAAAAGTATATGCCGTTTTCATTATTTACAAACCGGACCGAAGAGGAATTCGAGGGTTCGACCTCGGTAGGATTAAGGTTGAATCTGGAAGGAGAACTTACGATCTACGAAGCTTCCGAACTAAAGGGCAAACTCGACGCCGTTCGAAAGGATTCTTATTCTTTTTTGGAAATCGATTTGAGTAAGGTAACGAAGATGGATACGGCATGTCTACAGATCCTTTTGGTTTTGAAAAAAGAAGCCAAAACGAACGAAACTAACGTGCGTTTGGTGAATCATAGCCATAGCGTTTTGCGTCTGATCGATCTCTACGGTCTTACCGGTTTTTTGAGGGATAAGATCCGACTTTCAAAAGATGAACTGAAGGAGTTTTCGTTCCGTTACGGAACGAGTAAAGACTGAGTATGGATCTTTCCGAAGTAAGGGATACGTTCATATCGGAATCGGAGGAACTGCTTTCTTCGATGGAATCGAGTCTTCTGATATTGGAAAAGGATTCGAAAAGCAGCGAAGAGATTCATTCCGTATTCCGGGTGATTCACACGATTAAAGGAACTTCCGGAATGTTCGGATACGAACCGATCGAAAAGTTCACCCACGAGGTGGAAACGATTTTGGATCGGATTCGTTCGGGGAAACAAAATCTCACCAAGGAAGGAATCGAATTCTTATTTTTGGCGTGCGATCACATCAGAGGTCTTGTCGAGTCCGTGGGAGAAACTTTGGTTTTGGATTCGAAGATGTCCCGAAGACAGGCCGAGCTTATGTCGGTGGCTAAAAAGATTCTTTCGGATAACGTCGAAGGCGGTACCCAATCCGCTCCATCGGTCACTTCGACTCCTTCCGAACCTGGCGTGGAAAAACAAACGATCGGATCGAGTTCCAAATATTGGCAAATCACGCTTGTGCCGAATCTTCATCTATTCGAATCCGGGATGGATCCCTTTACTTTCATTAAATATCTATCCCAATCCGGTAAGATCAAACACGTATTCGTTTATCCGGAGTCGATTCCCGACTGGGAGGATTTTAATCCGGAACATTCCTATCTAGGTTTCGAAATCTCTTACGAGACCTCTTCGCAAGGAGAAGAGATCGAATCGACACTTCAATTTTTAAGAGAAGGCGGTTATATAAAAATCCTATCCCCGGGATGTGGACTGGATCGATTCGAGGAAAATTGCAATGATTTTCCTTTCGGAAAGAACGTGTATTTGAACGCGCTTGAAATCCAGAAGGTTTTAAGCGCGGAAGAGATCGAAACCTTGATTCATTCCGCTGGAACTACGCCAAGCCCGTCTTCTCCCGATTACAAATCCGTATTGAACGAAACAACATCTTCTACTCTCGAGAATGGAAAGGAGTCGGAAGCCTTAAAGATGCAGATGAAAACGCTGCGGGTCGATTCCGCAAAGATAGACACCTTGATAAGTCTTGTCGGCGAATTGATCACTCAAGAAGCCAATCTGAGTAGAAAGGTCGTCGATACGGGAGATACACAGCTAATCGAAGGTTCCGAATCCTTGTATCGACTCGTAAGCGAAATCCGCGAGTTCGCATTGAGTCTACGCATGGTTCCGATCGCGGATCTATTCGAGAAATACAAACGCGTCGTGCGCGATCTTTCGAAAGAATTAAATAAGCGAGTCGAACTGGAGATTTTCGGCGGCGAAACCGAACTGGATCGATCCGTTATAGAGAAGATCGCGGACCCGATCGTTCATATCCTTAGAAATGCACTCGATCACGGACTTGAAACTTCCGAGGAGCGGATTCGAAAAGGAAAGCCCGAAATCGGCAAACTTAGAATTCAGGCCAGCCACGGAACCGGAAGCATCTTGATCGAGATCAGCGATGATGGAAAAGGACTTGATAGCGAACGAATTTTGGAAAAGGCAATTTCCAAAGGATTGATCGCAAAGGATCAAATCCTATCCGAGTCGGAAATATATTCTTTAATCTTTCAGCCCGGTTTTTCAACGGCGGAGCAAGTAACCAACCTTTCCGGAAGAGGTGTAGGGATGGACGTGGTTCTAAGAAACATCGAATCATTGCGCGGAACCGTTCAGATTCAAAGCGTAAAAGACGGAGGGAGTTCTTTTTTAATCCGACTGCCTCTGACTCTCGCGATCATAGACGGATTTCTGATCAAGGCTTCGGGAACCTATTTCATCGTTCCGATGCAGCTTGTTCGCGAAACTGTCGAATCCAAAGTCGTTTTGAACGGCTCATCCTCGGGAACGATGAATCTTAGGGGGGAACTTCTCCCGGTTTTGAATCTTTCCGGATTCCTTTCTTTGGAAAATGAAGAATCAGAAAAAGAGAATATATTGGTTTTAGAATATGAAGATAAGTCTTTCGGTATCGTAGTCAACGGACTTCACGGAGAAGTCCAATCGGTGATCCGGCCTATGGCAGAAATATTTAAGAATATCAAAGTTTTTAGCGGCACTTCCATTTTGGGAAGCGGAGAAATCGCGTTTATATTGGACGTTCCCGGTCTGTACAACGCGATTCGGGATCAGGAACAGAATAAAAACCGGGAATTCGCGACGAAATCGCTTTGATTGATTCGGATTCATTTTAAGTATTTTGAATATGGAGAAATTTTATGTTTCGAAAAAATTTGGGAATATGGATCGGATTGGCTATCACAATCAACGGATTCGTTTTTTTATCAGTACAGAATTTTAGAAATTCGATTCCCGAAAACGGTTTTCAGTCCGAGTCCGCAAAAAACCTGGAATCGGTAAAACGTTCCGCAGAGGTTTTGCTGAAGGCGGACGAATCGCTCGGTAAATTCTCCCTAGATATCTCCCTAGGAAAGGAAAAGGAACACCTTCTTTCCGATTTGGATGAAATCCGAAAGAATTTGGACGCATTGCATTCTCTTCTCTCCGATTCGTCTTCCAAAGGAGACGTTTCGCTACGACGTCTGGAAAAAAAGATCGATTCGCTTTCCAATGCGACGGAACAAGTAAAGAGTAAAATCTCCGTTTCGAAGGATTTGAGAAAGGATCTTCCTTCGTTTTTGAACGCAGATTTTTCGGCGGATCTTTCCTCGTTTCGCGAAGTGAAATCCGAGATTTTGAGTCACTTTCTGAAATACGGCGAAACTGCGTCTGCGATTCCCGCTGCAACGGATCATTCTTTCTGGATTACGATTGTTGAATATACCGTAATTTCAATTCTTCTGGTCGCTCTTCTTTGGTGGTTCAACCGCAGTAGCCAAAGTACCATCCTTAATTTGGAGCGCGAATTTTTAAGGATGCGGACCGCCCTTGATAACGTAACTACGAATATCATGATGGCGGATAAAAGTTTGAACATCGTCTATATGAACAAGTCGATCCGTACCATGTTTCAGACGGCGGAAGCGGATATCAAAAAGCAATTCGGTAACTTCAATCCTTCCAAGTTGATAGGAATGAACATCGACGGTTTTCACAAGAATCCGGCGCACCAAAGGGGGATTCTCGAAAAATTTACGGATACGTTCCGTTCATCGATCAATATCGGAGGAAGAACTTTTGATCTGATTGCAAATCCTATCATTGATGAAAAAGGAAACCGCTTAGGATCCGTGGTCGAATGGAGCGATGTTACCGAACAAAATAAAATCGCCGAACAAAGGAGCATCGAAAACGAAGAACTGGTTCGGGTCAAAGTCGCATTGGACAACACTTCCACAAACGTAATGATCGCCGATAACGAATTCAATATCCGTTATATGAACAAGGCGGTCATACAGATGTTTCAGGTCGGGGAAGCGGATATCAAAAAACAATTCGCGCACTTCGATCTCAAAGCATTGATCGGCTCGAGCATCGATCAATTTCATAAAAATCCGACCCATCAAAGAGGTTTGTTGAACAGTTTCACTGCGGTTCATAAGGCTACCATCAAGATCGGCGTAAGAACTTTCGATTTGATCGCGAATCCGATTTTAGACGCGAACGGTAAACGACTCGGCTCTGTAGTGGAATGGGCGGATGTTACGAACCAAATTGCCGTTCAGGAGGAAGTGGAAGAAATCGTAAATGCCGCCGCGAAGGGGGATTTTACCACCCGAATTTCACTGGAAACGAAGAGCGGATTCTTTTTGAATTTGAGTCAATCGCTCAATCAGCTTTTGGAAGTAAGCAATCGCGGATTGAACGAGGTTGTGGACGCGTTGGAACGAATTTCCGCCGGCAATCTTACCGAAAAAATCACGAACGAATATCATGGAACTTTCGGAAAGCTGAAGGAATACTCCAATACTACCATGGACAAACTGAACGAAATTATCGGTGACATCATCGTTCGTTCTTCAAGTCTCGTGACGTCCGCGAGCGAAGTTTCTTCCACCGCCAATTCATTGAGTCAGGGCGCTTCGGAACAAGCCGCGAGTGTCGAAGAAACGACTTCTTCCCTGGAGGAGATGACTGCGTCCATCGATCAAAATGCGCAGAATTCCCGTCAAACGGAACAAATCTCTTCCAAGTCCTCGAAAGACGCCGAAGAAGGCGGCGCATCGGTCATCGAAACGGTAAAAGCGATGAAGCAGATCGCGGAAAAGATCAGTATCATCGAGGATATAGCCTATCAAACCAACTTACTCGCGTTAAACGCAGCGATCGAAGCCGCTAGAGCCGGAGATCACGGAAAGGGATTTGCGGTTGTAGCCTCCGAAGTCCGTAAACTGGCGGAAAGAAGTCAAAAATCCGCGAACGAAATCAGCAGCTTAGCGGGAAGTAGCGTTGCGATTGCGGAACGTGCCGGAGAACTTATATCCCAAATCGTTCCATCGATTCGAAAAACGGCGGATCTCGTTCAAGAGATTACCGCAGCGAGTGACGAACAAGCCTCGGGCGTTTCCGAAATCAATAAGGCGATGGGACAATTGGATCAAGTATCGCAGCAGAATGCATCCGCTTCGGAAGAATTGGCCGCTATTTCCGAGGAGATGAACGCACAAGCCGAGCAGCTGAGAGAGTCCGTCTTGTTCTTTAAGATATTGGAAACGGACGGAAAACGAATGACCAACGGAGGCGGAATCTTAAAGAGTCCATCGGTGAGTTTAAAACGGG
Source organism: Leptospira sanjuanensis (assembly GCF_022267375.1). Classification (GTDB taxonomy): domain Bacteria; phylum Spirochaetota; class Leptospiria; order Leptospirales; family Leptospiraceae; genus Leptospira; species Leptospira sanjuanensis. The sequence goes on along the minus strand of NZ_JAIZBH010000001.1, from coordinate 2,042,844 downwards.
AAACTGCGAAACCGAAATCGGACTCGATGCGAGTATCGCCTCTCGCGGATAAGTTCGAAAAATATTGAAGAGGAAAACGAATGAACTCAATGGAAGAAAACCAGTTTCTGACGTTTTGTCTCGGCGATGAACATTATGGAATCGGAATATTGCACATCAAGGAAATCATCGAATATTCCGGTTTGACTACGGTTCCGCTAATGCCAGAATTTATTCCCGGAGTTATAAATTTACGGGGTAACGTGGTTCCTGTCGTCGATTTAAAGCATAAATTCTTTAAGAGCAAGATCGAGCCGGATCGGAAAACATGCGTGATTATAGTCGAACTTCATTCGGGACGGGACGGAGATAGAAAGGAGAAAACGGATTTAGGAATCCTTGTCGAATCCGTAAACGAAGTCGTTTCGATTTCGGGGAGCGATATTGAGCCCGCCCCTACCTTCGGTTCCAAGATCAAAGTGGATTTTATATTGGGGATGGCCCGTCAAGAGAACGGATTTATCATCATCCTCAACACGGATAAAATTCTGAATCTGGAAGAATTGACTTCTCTGGAAGAAAACCAATCGGCGGAGGCGTTGGCGGAGAAAGCATGACGGAACCGGATATAGTTCGGGATTTGTTTTTACAGCCCGGAGGTTTTTTTTGGGGGAGAAGAAATATTCGGATTCGAACCCTGCTTGGATCTTGCGTTTCGATTTGTTTTTGGAATCCTTCGCTTTTATACGGAGGAATGGCGCACGTTATGCTTCCTGCCCGTCCGGTCTCCGATACGAGTTCAACCTTGAACGCAAAATACGCGGACGATGCAATTCGGTTGTTTTTCGAAAAGATAGAACAAACTGGAGGCAGAAACGGTCAGTATCAGATCAAACTTTTCGGAGGCGCTTCGATGTTTTCCAGCGACGAGGAGAAACTTCTGGAGATCAAATCTGTTCGAGATATAGGAATGAAGAACATACACTCCATTAAGGATTTATTAAATGCAAATCATCTCCCGATAACCTCCGAAGATCTGGGCGGATTTTCCCATCGGAGAATTTATTTTACTCTTTGGGACGGGGAAATCTATGTGGAAAGGCCGGAGTCGCCGTGATTCAGGTTTTTATCATAGACGATTCAGCGGTCGTTCGTCAGGTTCTCGCTCAAATCTTGAGTAAAGATCCCGAAATCGAGATTATCGGGTCGGCCTCCGATCCGATTTTTGCGGCTGATAAACTCTCCGCAGTTTGGCCGGACGTTTTTATACTCGACGTTGAAATGCCTCGCATGGACGGGATTTCCTTTTTGAAAAAGATCATGTCCGAAAAGCCGACGCCCGTGATTATCTGTTCTTCCTTGGCGGAAAAGGAATCCGAAACCGCCGTTCTGGCAATGAAACTCGGAGCCATCGACATCATCGAAAAACCGAAGGTCGGATTAAAACATTTTCTGGAAGAATCCGAAATTCTTTTCATCGATTCCGTCAAAGCCGCACACGCTTCCGGTTCGCGAATCAAACTTCATGTTTCTCAAAACGTGGATTCCAAATTTTTTGAAACTCACAAACAAACCAAGGCGGATTTTTCAAAGATCAGTACGACGGATAAGTTGATTGCGATCGGAACGTCAACGGGAGGAACGCAGGCGCTTGAATACATTCTTACTCGTTTGGACGTTCATTGTCCAGGAATCGTGATCGTTCAACACATGCCTGAAAAATTCACGGAAGCTTTTGCGAATCGCCTGAATCAAATCAGCAAGATTCAAGTCAAGGAAGCGAAGGACGGGGATCGAATTCAGCTCGGTTCCGCATACATCGCACCCGGAAACAAACACATGGAGGTTTATCTAAGCGGCGCGCAGTTTCATATCCGCATTTTGGACGGACCTCTCGTCAATCGTCATCGGCCATCGGTGGATATCTTATTCAACTCCGTGGCAAAGGTCGCGGGTAAGAATGCGAAAGGAATCATCATGACCGGAATGGGAAACGACGGAGCGAACGGACTTTTAAAGATAAAACAAACCGGCGCCGCTACGATTGCGCAGGATGAAGCAAGCTGCGTCGTTTTCGGAATGCCGAAGGAAGCGATCTTGAAAGGAGCTGTGGATACGATTCTTCCCTTGTCCAAGATCGTAAAAGAGGTTCAGAATTTTTAAAACCTTGAACGGACGCATCGCGAACGGATACAAAAAGAGCATATAATGTTTTCTTAATTCAACCGAATGCAGAAAACGCGCATAACGGCTCTATACGAATAACCGCGAACTTTCCTGAACCAGGAAACACGAACGCGCGTCCCCCGATCACGACCTAAAAGACAAAAAAAACGGCGAACCCAAATCCATGGATCCGCCGTCGTTTCTGCGTTAAGCGAAACCGATCGGAAAAAAATTAAACCAAACTGAGGGTGGTTTTCTTTTTTCGATCCGCGATTTCAGCCTCGGTCTCGATATGAATCACTTCGTCCGGAACGATTTTGAAAATCGTCTGGCCTTTGGAAATGATCTTTCCGTCGCTGTCGTTTAACAAAATCTCTTTGACGGTTCCGCTGAAAGGAGCCGAGATCTTGTTGAACATCTTCATCACTTCGACGATGAACAGAGGTTGTCCCGCTTTGAAATGATCCCCCACCTTGACCATCGGAGGAAGATCAGGAGCTTCTTTGGAATAGAACATTCCCCCCATAGGAGCCACGATTTCATCGGAACTCGCTTTCGGAGCCGGAGCAAGAAACTTAATGAATGCGTCTCTTGTTTCCGCATTTTTGAATTCATCCGGAATGATCGCTTCCAATTTTTCATCCACTCCCAGATTGTAAAAACCGGAATTCAGTCCTGCGTTCGGAAGGAGTTTTAGAAGTTCGAGTCCCGCTTGAAAGCCGTTGTGCGAATGTAGAACGGAAGGAAGAGTCCCCGTATCCACGCCGGAAATGGATTTGCCGGCATTTAAACTTGCGACCAATTCGATGGAGTCCGCTGCAATTCCGCTTCTCTTGGAAAGCTCCTGATAGAAAGAAAGAGCTTTCTGGAGAATTTCGTCATCGTGATCCCAAATCTGCTCCGAAGGGGGAAGGTTCGGATCTGCTTCCATATTCAAATAGTGATACAGGTCCGCAAGGATATGAATCGGGTTACGAAGCCATTCCACTTTTGAACCCGAAATTTTCCAGGATCGGTTTAAATGATAACCTATAAATCCCGCTACGAGATGCGCGTCTTTGAGGATTTCTCCGATCGGCCTTGTAATCAAAGTCAGTTTTCTGCTGAGAACCTTTTTGAATTCGGGAGAAGACGCTTCTGAAATCGTTTTTTTCCATGCGATTTCAAGATCGACGTCTTTCACGATTTTTTCCACCGCTCCCACTCCGGCAAGGTAGGAAATCATAAACGCAGTGGAAGGTTTGAACATCGCGTCCTTTCCGAGAATCCAGTTGATTAAACCGTAATGGACCAACAGGTTCGTGGATAGATCGAAACCTCTGAGTTCCGTTTTTCTCAGGATATTTCCCAGTCGGATTAAATTGTCCTTACGGTTCTCCCCGTGAGTGATCAAAAGCGCAATGTTGGAATCGTAAGCTCCGGCAACTTTATAATGTACGAATAAATTCGTATCCGGGTTGCGAATGCTGATTCCTTGGTCGTCGCGAATTTCATCGGATAAAGGTTTGGACCAGTTCATAATGACCCCGCCCGCATGAGGTTGGATCGCTTTGTTGGTCGCGTTGATGCGAACTTCGGAACCGGAAGGATATCGCAGAATTCTTTCCGGTTTCTGAAGGCGTTTTCCGTGAAGGGAAAGTAATGCCATCGCTTCGATCAAACTGTCCACAATGAAAAATTCGTTGGTGTTTTCCGGATTCTTAAACTTCAGAGAATACACCATCTCGGTGACTCTGTGTTCCACCTGAATCCGAGTGTTCACTTCCATAAAGAAGTGATTGGTTCCTTCGACGATGGATTCGAAAGTCGAAACGCTGTTGAGTTTTACAGCAGCTCCGAAACGTTCGGATTGCTCTTCCATTTCGCGGAGAACTTTCAGATCTCCTTTGAGAACCTCCGCTTTTTTCGGCTGCGTTGCCGAGCAGGAGGCGATTTCTTTTTCCAGCAATTCCTGCGTAAGAGAGATTTCGAGAAGTTTTTGTTCGTGCATCTGAACGGAACAATCCCGGCCGCCGAGCGCGAGGCACCATTCTCCGTTTCCGATAAGCTGGATCTCGTTGTGTCTTGTGTTTTCTATGTTTAATTCGATGAGGAAGTTTTTGTTGGTTCCGGGAGCGGTCACTTTCGATTCGGAAAGAATTTCCTGAACCGCACCTTTCACTTCTTCGATTTTGGAAACGACCCTTTGTCCTTTACCGCCGCCCCCGCCGATGTATTTAAAACGAATCCGGTTCTTAGGATATTTCTCCCAGATTTTTTTCGTTTCCTTTTCCGCTTCCGCTTGAAGATCGGCGATCGTTACGAGTTCTACAATTTTAGAATATCCTAATTCTAGCAAGTTCTCCGCGTTCACTTCCAAGGGAAGAGAAGAATCGAACGTAAAATCGATCCCCTTCTCTTTTGCGAGCTTTTCGAGAGCCTTTGCATCGGCCGCTTTCGCGAGTAATGCCAGGGAAGAAATGTTGTCCACACCCGGAGTAACGGAGACGTTGAGTTGTCTCGCGATTCTTTTTGCGGCGTCTTTGGAACCCGCTTGGTCCGCGACGTAGGAAGCCGGTCCCATAAAAACGATTCCGCTTTTTTCGATGGCGGAAATGAACTCGGAATCTTCCGCCATAAAACCGTAACCGGCAAAGATATGAGTGTATTGATTGTCTTTGGCGATGGAGATGATCTGTTCGATTCTCTGAACTTTTTCTTCCTTACCGGCTCCCATGTAATCGGGAACCCTGTGGATATTGTTCGGAAAACGGAATCCTCTGAGCTCCGGAGCGAGCGCCATCGGATAAACGACCGAATCCTTTTCGGAAAGTAGAATTCCATATTCCCGAATTCCGATCGAGTCGAAAATTTCCATTGCTTCTTTTCGAACCGGTCCACGGCATACGATCAGACATTTGATCGATTCCAAGGAGAAAGATCGGATCCACGCGGAATTGGATTGGTGAAATTGAATGCGATTGTTGTGAAAGTCGATCATGTCGATTACTCAAACTCCCTTTGAGGTCCGGACAAAGGCGCCGGTTTGTAATGTCGGATTAAATAATCCAGGTTTTGGAACAGAATGTTTCTAGTCGTTCCCGGGAGAACGATTCTGGAAACGGAACCGAGAGAAAGGGCTTCTTTCGGATTCATCAGTTCGCGTTCGTACTGTGTGGAAAGAAGCTGAAGTTTTTTGTCGCGAACGACGATCGCTTCTTTTTCGGACATTCCCTTCTTAACGTTTTCCTGATATTCTCTGTGGATCGCCGAAACCTCGTCCTTGTAGACGTAGTCTTTTCCTGCGGGTCCCATCACGGCGATTCTCGCGGTCGGAAGCGCGAACACCATATCGGCTCCCACGTGATAGGAGTTAAAACATGCGTAAGCGCCGCCGAACGCATTTCGTATAATCAATGTTAAACGAGGTGTCCGGATGTCGATGATCGAATCGAGGAGTTTTCTTCCCTCGAGAACGATTCCGTTTTGTTCCTGTTCTTTTCCGGGTAAGAATCCGGTCGTGTCTTCGAGGAACACGATCGGAATATTGTAAAGATTACAGAAACGGATAAAGCGCGTTCCCTTTCTCGCGGCGTTGATGTCGATCTGACCGGAGGAAACCGCCGAGTTGTTCGCGACGAACGCGACGACGTGGCCTCCGATTCTTCCGAAAGCGGTTACTAAGTTTCTGGATCTCTGCGGTTGAATTTCGAAATACTGACCGTGATCGCAGATATTCTGCAGATACAGAGTGATGTCGAACGGAGTGTTCATTCCCGTCGGAGAGTTGAACGTTTTCTTAAAAAGAATCTCTTCTTCGTAGATGAATCGATCCGTAGGGTCCGAGGTCGGATGGAACGGAGCGAAGGAATGATTGTTATCGGGAAGATACGAAAGAAGTCGGAGCGCGGTTCTAAGAGATCCCAATTCGTCGCCGGTTATGAGATCGACGACCCCGCTTTGTCCGTGAACCTTAGGTCCGCCTAAGTCGTCCGCGGAGATGTCCTCGCCTAATACGGATTTAACGACTCCCGGTCCCGTTAAACCGAAGAATGTATTCTCGCATTGGATCATGAACGATCCCTGACGAGGGAGATACGCACCCCCACCCGCATTGAATCCGAACATGAGCATCAAACTCGGAACAACGCCGCTGATTTTTCTAAGAGCGGTAAAGGCCTCGCTGTAACCGTCGAGTCCGCCCACTCCCGCCGGAACGTAAGCGCCCGCGGAGTCGTTCATTCCGATCAAAGGAATTCCGTGTTCTCCCGCCATGTAGATCAGTCTCGCGAGTTTGCTTCCGTTGGTAGCATCCATGGAACCAGCGCGTAGCGTGAAGTCGTGACCGTAGATCGCGACGTCTCTTCCGTTGATGTTTAAAATTCCGGTAACGAGGGAAGCTCCGTCGAGACTCTTGCCCCAGTTTTGATAGAGAATATTCGGTTCTTGTTCCGTGAGAACTTTGATTCGTTCCCAAACGGTCATTCGATCTTTCGAATGTTGAACGAGGATCCGGTCGACTCCTCCTCCCGCGAGCGGTTTGCTCAGGAGCTCTTTCCCTAACTCGTTGGCTTCTTCGTAAAGACCGCGGGGTTTCGGAGCGTCAGGTTCGGACGTGGATTGGAATGGATTTTCCAGTGAGTATTTTGCTTCGGACATGCGAGAACCTTTAAATGGAATGAAATATATCCAGTTTTTAAAGAAAGGATTCTCGGGAAAGTTAAATTCTGGTATGTTCCGAAGCGGAAAACTATTTTATAGCGGATTCTAAAGTTTCAAAGATGCTGAACATGGAATTCATATCGATGATTTCGAATACTTTTTTTACGGCGGGCTTGATTCCCGCGAGACGAAGTTCCACTTCTCTTTCCTTGCAGATTCGGAGAGCGGCTACGATAATTCTAAGTCCTGCGGATGAAATGAATTCAACGGATGAAAGATCCAAAACCAATACGGGAGAATTTCCGGTCTTGATCTGATCCATAAAAACGGATTCGATTCTATGTGTGTTGTGAACGTCGAGGTTTCCGATCAAGTGGATGATTTTGGAGCGATTCTTAATTTCAGATGTGATTTCCATTCGAAGCCTTGTGTTGAAAATTCTTCTTGAGAACTAAAACGTTCTTCCCGCCTTCGCTGGAATAATCGACTGAATCCATCAGCTTTTCGATCAGATAGACTCCGAATCCACCCTTTCGCTTGCCGCTCAGATTGTCCTCGATGGAAGGTTCTTGAACTTCCTTTCTCTGAAAGACTTTCCCGGAATCAATTAATACAATGGTGATCCAGTCCCCTGTAAAGCGTATTTTACATTCGAACTTTGGATTTTTCAATTCCGTATTTTCGTAACCGTGCATTACGATATTCGTACCCGCTTCGTCGCACGCCAAAAGAATATCGTCTCTCAGAGATTCTTCCAAGTTTCTTACTTTGATCGTTTCGTACACGAATTCCCGGAACAATGGAATCGAAGACGTGTTCGCGTCGAATTCTCTAGAGAATTGATAGTCATCGTTGAATTTCAGGATCATCACGGTGAAGTCGTCGAAAAGTTCGGGAGTTCCCGAAAATTCTCTGACCAAGCCGAAAAGTTCGTCGATGATCTGATTCGATGGAAGATGTTTTCTTACGATGATTTCGCGGATCATCCGTTCCAAACCGAATTCCTCGTCGTTTGCGTTTTTCTCTTCGATCGCTCCGTCCGTATAAAGAATGACCATGTCTCCCGGTTCCACGATCAGACTTCCGCCTTTGTAACTCGCGGAAGGAATCACACCCAAAGGAGGACCGGAACCTTTGATGAGTTCCCAGGTTCCGTCTTTGCGGATCAATACCTGATCGTTGTGACCGGCGGACGCATAATCCAAAGTGAATATAGCGGGATTGTAATGGATGAAGAATGTCGTAACGAACATTCCGTTGTGGGAATCCTCGTAGATGAGAGCGTTTCCCTGTTTTAGAATATCTTCCGGGTCGAGGTCGTGGTTTCTCGCAAGAGTCCTGATGATGGAGGAACTCATCGCCATAAAGATCGCCGCGGGCAAACTCTTACCCGAAACGTCCGAAACCAAAAAAGAATACTGACCGTCCTGATATTGGTAATAATCGTAAAAGTCTCCGGAAACTTCCTTTGCAGGAACGGACTTTACTCCTAAATCGAAGTTGGAACGAAACGCTTTCGATTCGGGAAGAATGTTCTTTTGGATTTCCCGAGTGATCTCGATCTCCCGTTCGAGGGAGCGCTGCATCGCCTTTCTCGAGATCATTTCGTTTTGTAGTTTGAGGGTTTCATGTCCTCTCGCGATCAAAGAGGCAAACGTCTGTAACAATCTCAGATGGGAATAGTTGTAAGAAAGTTTGTCGATCCGATCCGAAACCGTGACCGCTCCGAAAGCGCTTCTTCCTTGGTGTGTCAACGGAAGGACGATATAAGAACCTTTTAGATATTCCTGATCGAGTTCGTGAGTAAATGCAAAATTTTGAATATCTTCTTTGACGGTCGTTTTTTCCTCTTCGATGGAACTATGGATGAAACTTCCCTGATAGTCCGTCGTTCTGAAAATTTCAACGGTCTTTTCGGACGTATAAGAAATCGAAGTGAGAATTCCCATCTTGCGGTTGATGAGAAAAATCCCCGTTTTACTTGCGTCCATCTCGCTGTGAATTACCGGAATGGATTGTTTCATAAGATCGGCTTGATTCTTCGCCGAAGAAACCACTTGCGAAAGTTCGAATAGACTTTCCAGCTCGGAAACTTTCTTTCTCAGATCCTTGTTGGCCGCTTCCAAGTTCTGAAGAAGTCCTGTCTTTTGGATCGCAAGCGCGGATGTTCCCGAAAAGCTTAAGAAAAGTTCTAGGTCATTCTCCGTAAAAAACGTTCTGTCGATCGTGTTGATCGCTTCGATGACTCCGATCACCTGACCTTCCACGAGAAGCGGAGCCGCCATGATGTTTCTTGTAACGAAGTGGGAAGCCTTGTCCACTTCCCGATACACTCGCGGGTCGTTCATCGCATCGTTGATGATCATCGGTTGTTTGTCTTGAACGACCATTCCCGCGACCCCCTTGCCTACGGGGACGCGCACTTTCGTAACCTCGTCCTTTTTTTCTCCCAAGACCGTATGAAAGTAGAGATATTCTTTCGAATCGTCGAGAAGAAGAACGCTGCACGCTTCGGTTCGAAACACGGATTTGGAGGAAAGCATGATCGCTTCCAAAAGCTGGGAAAGATCCAGTGATTTATTGATCAGTCCCGATACGCGGATGATTTCGGTTAACAAAAAGTCGAAACGATCGGTTTGTTTTCGGATCTGCACCGATTCGAGGGCGACCCGAGACGTAGTCATCAAGGAAAGAACGACGAGAGACGATTCTCCCGAAACGAAGGATTCTTCCAGAAGATCGGAGATGATTCTAGTCGTGGCGCGCAGATGTTCGAAGTCGGATTCTCTGAATTCTCCTCCTCCGTCGTTCTGTCTTCCGAGAAAGATCGTTCCGAAAATTTTCTTTTGATTTTCGGAGGAGGATGATCCGAGTTCGCCTACGTGTAACACGCAACAGACGGTATTCTGGTGCAAGGGAGGGATCAGCTTGCTCGGCGTTTCCCCTTTTTTCAGATTGATGTCTTGACCGGTTTTAAAACAGAATTCGGACACGAGGTTCGCCTCGTCGATCGCTTTCGGCGGAGGATTTCCTAAAATGGATTTCAGACTTCCGTCTTCCTGACGAAAACTGAAAATGCCGAATTGAGCGGAAGTAAGTTGTATGATTTCCGTGAGAAGGGATTCGAAAACGATCGTTAAACCCGGATTGTCTTCCAGGTAAAGGTTTCCATCAGAACTCTGTCTGAGGAGAGAATCCTGTTTTTTGCTCGAGATCAAAGCAGAGGTTCAGCCGGCCTGAAACTTTAAGGATTCTTCCCGAAGTTTCTTATTCGCATTTTCTAATTCTCTAATACGAGTCAAAGCTCCCATCAGTTCTTCTCGGGAAAGATTGGTGACGACGTTGGTCGCGTCGAATGCTTCCTTTGCGTCCTTCAACTCTCTTCCGGAATATTGAATGATGCCTTCGTACATACGGATGATTTCGTCCGCGTTCTCCAATTCCTGCTCGTTGAGTCTTAAAACCTTCTCATATCCTTTGATAATATCGTTTTGGATTTTTAATTTTTTTTGCAAATCCTCGATCGACTCACTCATCCTTACCACTCCTGTATTTGTATTGACTTCAATGAATTCGGTAAAAACCTGATTCCTTAGCGGGGACGTAGCTCAGTTGGGAGAGCGTTTGAATGGCATTCAAAAGGTCGGGGGTTCGATTCCCCTCGTCTCCAGACCTTGCACTTTCCGCCACTTGAGTTTTTAAACTTTCAGCCCTCTGTCAAACTCTTTTACGCTTGCTTCTCGCTCCGTTTCTCCGCTTCTATAACTCCAAAGAAGTCCGTTCGGAAACCTCTATTGTATGATTTCTTAGGCCATTCTCAATCCGGAAAGAAGTTGCCAATTTCTTTTTTTATCGCTATTTCCCGTAGAAAAACAAAGCTCGGTAAGAAATTCAAACCCGTTGCGTGTCCTTATGCAAAGCCAGATCCAAATCCGTCGCAGGAATGGGGAGAAGAATCTCGATCCTCTCCTTTTGATCCCTGATTTTTCCTTTCCGGGTAGAACGTTATACGCGGAGCCCTTCGAGTCTTCGTATTCCGTGCGAATCGTAGAATTGCCGACAGACAAGATTCAAGTCGATTTTCCGGAGTATCAAACTTGGATCGAAACGATTTCCCATGAAATCGTCGCTTCCAAACAAAAGGTGAAACTGATCGGAGAAGGTCTATTTTCCGGAATGGTTTTCGACCTTCTGCAAAGACATTCTTCCAAAATCGAATCTGCCTCCGTTCTCAATCCCCCGTTTTTTAAACCGGAGGAAAGTTTTCCTTGGCTTCCGAAAAACGTGGATTGGATTCTGGAGCGTTTTCCCTGGAACCCGTGGTTTTTGTTATCGCGCGAACTGCATTCTTTTTACGATTCGATGGAAAGAAGTTTTCAAGTCGGTTTAAACGATTCCGAGTTTTTCCCCGCGATCGTTTTTACGAAAAAATCCGAACCGATTACGAAACAGATTCGAAGTTTCGGAAAGACTCTCGGTAAGTTTTCGGTTTTTCGGATCGAAGCGTCGGATCCCAAATCGGTTCAACCGATCTTGAAGAATTTGTTTATGAAAATTCTTGCCGGTAGGCCGATTTCTTCTGTCCAAAAAAAGTCAAAATTTAAGATAGAACCTGGTTTTTAAGTATGTCAGTAAGAAAAATTTTAAAAATGGGAGACCCGATTCTCCGCCAAGTTTCGGAACCCGTTACCGAAGACGAGATCAACACCAAGGAATTCAAAAAGCTTCTCCGCGATATGTTCGATACGATGCGTCACGCGGAAGGAGTCGGTCTTGCCGCGCCTCAGATCGGAATTCTCAAGCAGATCGTAGTCGTAGGTTCGGAGGATAACGAACGTTATCCGGGAACGCCGGACGTCCCGGAGCGAGTCATCTTAAATCCGACGATCACTCCTCTTACCAAGGATAGTTCCGGTTTTTGGGAAGGATGTCTTTCCGTTCCCGGAATGAGGGGTTATGTGGAAAGACCCAATCAGATTCGCATGCAGTGGATGGACGAAAAAGGAAACCGTTTCGACGAGGTCATCGACGGTTACAAAGCGGTCGTTTATCAACACGAATGCGATCACCTATTAGGAGTTCTCTACGTGGATCGGTTGAAGGATACGAAACTGTTCGGCTTCAACGACACTCTCGACTCAAACGCAAACATTCTAGATTAAAAAAACAAAAACTATGAAATCACTGGTCGAATACTTTCTTTCTAAGAGTATCTTCGTAAATCTTCTCACCTTTTTAATCATTCTCATCGGAGGTTTTACCGCGGTGAAAATGAATCGGGAAGCCTTCCCGAATATCAACTTCGATATCGTAAGCGTGGTAACTGTGTTTCCCGGAGCTTCCCCCGCCGAGATCGAAAAGCTGGTCACAAAACCTCTGGAAGAAGCGATCAAGGAAGTGGATGGAATCAAAGAATTCCGTTCCGCATCGATTGAGAATCGTTCCGGGATCGTAATCACATTGGACCCGGATTCGAAGGATACGCAGAAAGTCGTCGACGACATTAAGTCCGCGATCGATCGCGTGGAAGATCTCCCGGAAGAAGCGGAAGATCCTCTCGTTACGGAAATCACAACGTCGCGACAGCCCGTGATCGAAATCGATATCAGTCTCGCCTCCAGCGATACGAGTTTGGAAGCCGAAAAACGTCTCAAGGCGCAGGCAAAGATCGTGGAACAGGCTCTGGAAGATATTCCGGGCGTAGCGAGAATTTCCAAACGAGGTTGGAGAGAAACCGAGATGCAGGTGGATATCAATCCTGCCGCGATGTTTTCGCATTATCTCACGAGTCAGGATGTCATCTTCGCATTAAAAAATCGTAATATCAACTTCCCCGGCGGAAATATCGCGGGAAATCAAAAAGAAGTCATATTAAGAACCATCGGAGAATTCGATTCTCCCCGGGAAATCGGAGGGGTTCATATTCGTTCGAACGAAATCGGGAATTCGATCCGAATCGAAAACGTGGCGACCGTGACCGAAGGTTTAAAGGAAGCGGAATATCTCGATAAGGTCAACGGAAGAAAAACGATCGCTTTGACCGTCATCAAACGGGAAAAAGCGGACGCTATTCTCGTCGTCGACGAAGCCAAAAAAGTCATCGACGAATTTAAAAAGAATTCTCGGGGGGAATTCGAATACGCTTTCGTAAACGACCTTTCCAAATACATTCGAAGAAGACTCGGCGTTCTTTTATCCAACGCTGCCGGCGGGTTGATTTTAGTGACAGCGTCGCTGTTCGTATTCTTAGGTTGGAGAGTCGCACTGATGACCGCACTGGGAATTCCCGTTTCCTTCGGCGCGACATTCGTCATTATGAATTATCTGGGTTTGACCTTGAACCTGATCTCGATGTTCGGTTTGATCATCGTCGTCGGGATCCTGGTCGACGACGCGATCATCATCTGCGAGAACGTTTATCGCTACATGGAAGAAGGGATGCCCGCTTACGAGGCGGCCATAAAAGGAACCTCCGAAGTGATCGATCCCGTGACCGCAACCGTAACGACCACCGTTGCGGCCTTTGCTCCGATGCTCTTTATGACGGGAATTTTCGGAAAGTTCATCTATAGCATCCCTTTGGTCGTCATCATAGCGTTGCTCGCCTCTTTATCCGAAGCGTTTTTTATTCTTCCTTCCCACTTATACGATATCAACAAACATAAGTTTCATTCGGGAGAAATCAAAGAGGAAAGCGGATGGTTCTACAAACTCAAGGTGAACTATTATCTTCCTTTGCTGAAGTTTGCGCTGCGACACAGACTTCAGATTTTTATCTATCTCTTCGCGATGTTGATCGGAAGTTTCGCTTTGTTTGCGGTCGCGGGAAAATTCAAACTTTTTCCCGGTTCCGTGGATGTCTTTCAGATCAAATTGACGGGACAAACCGGAATGTCTCTGCAGGAAACGGAGCGATTTACGCATGTTCTCGAAAACGAACTCGCAAAAGTTTCCAAGGAAGAAGTGGAAAATTACGTGACTCGGGTAGGAATCATTCAAAAAGACCCGAACGATCCGTTTACCAAACGCGGAAAACATTATGCACAAATTCTCGTTTATTTAACGCCGGAAGAAAATAGAAAGAGGGCCACGGACGAAATTATTTCCGAAGTTCGAGAAAAGACGATCTGGCTTTTGAACGAAAAGTCCGTAAAGATTCTCGAAGAAACCCGCAAAAAAGAAGCGGAGAAGAAAAAGGAAGAATACAAACCTTTCAATTTGACTGCTTTCCCTGCGGAATTCTCGCGTTTTAAGGGACAACTGCTTGCTCTGGATTTTGAGAAGATTTCCGGCGGACCTCCCGTTGGAAAACCGGTCGCGATCGAGATCCGCGGAGACGAATATGATACTTTGATCCGGATCGGAGAAGAATATAAGTCCGTGATGGCAAAGGTTCCCGGTGTTACGGATATCGGAGACGATTTTAACGAGGGGAAGGACGAGATTCGTATTAAGGTCAGTGAATCTCTTGCTTCCACGGCCGGAGTTTCCGTTTTCAAGGTAGCACAAGCGATCAACACAGCGTTTCAAGGAACCGTCGCGACAAAGATCAAACGTTCGGACGAGGAAGTTGAAGTAAAGGTTCGTTTTCCAGAAGAAGTAAGAAAGTCCATAGGATCGTTGAACAATATCTTCGTGACCAACCAACTCGGGAAACTGATTCCCGTTTCCCGATTGATTACCTACGTTCGCGAACCCGGATTTGCGAACATCAATCACTTGGACGGAAAACGGCTTCTTACCGTGACCGCGAATTTGGATGAAACGAAAACCGACACGAGAAGAGCGAACGCGGAAATTGCGAAACTTTCCAAGGGAATCATGGATAAATATCCGGGTTACCGGATGCGATTCGGCGGAGAGAACAAAGATACGGAAGAATCCCTTGCGAGTTTGGGAAGGGCCTTTCTCGTCGCGTTCATCATTATTTTTATGATTCTCGCTTCCCTCTTCCGTTCTTTGATTCAACCGATAATCGTGGTAAGTTCGATTCCATTTTCATTGATCGGCGTGATTCTTGCTTTCGTTTTACATGGAGAATACTTCGGCTTTCTCGCATTTTTGGGAATCGTCGGTCTTGCGGGAGTCGTAGTGAACGATTCCATCGTTCTTGTGGACTTTGCGAACCAACTCAAGCTCGAAAAACCGAACGAAGACATCGATTCGATTTTGATCGAAACCGGACTTTTGCGACTCCGGCCGGTCGTGTTGACGACGGTTACGACGGTATTGGGTCTGTTGCCGACCGCTTACGGAATCGGCGGGCGAGATCCTTTCTTGGTTCCGATGGCGCTTGCATTCGGCTGGGGACTTGCGTTCTCATCGTTTCTTACGCTCGTCGCCGTTCCGGTTTTATACAAGACGGTGCATAACGTTCAAGCGAGATTCCAGCGTTTGCTGTGGAGTCGGACTAAGTAAAGAATCCCCTTTCGATCTAGAAAAGAGATTTGATGACCGAAGCCAGAGGAGTTCTTTAACTTGAAGGAACTCCTGCAAGTTCGAGGAATGGCCCGATTCTAATCTTGGCGATCGTTGATGATCTCCGGAACGGTCACAAAGCTGTAACCCTTGGAAATCATTTCCTGTATAAAATCAGGAAGAATGTAGATCAGCTTTTCCGATTGTCTCGGAGATCCCAAATGCATTAAAATAATCGCGCCATTCATCCCGTTTTTGTCCGCCTCTTCCCAACGATACAAAAAGTCCAGGGCTTCCGCTCTGGTTTTGTAATTCGGATTCGGCATGATTCTTGTTTTCCCTGTCTGAGGATCTTTCTTATAAATGAATTTCTTATATACGAAGTCCGGAATATCTAAAGAACCGACGGAGTTGTTGCTCCAAAAAATATGGTGGGAATACCCTAACTTTCCGAAGGTTCGAATCACCAGAGGATCAAAACCTCCATACGGCAATCTGTAGTATTTCGTAAGCTGTTTTCCGGTTACGGACTCGAACTTCTCCTCCACCATTCTCATTTCCTGCTGCAGAAAATTCGTGTCCGGGATTTCGTCCGAAACGTAGCTAAGAAGCGCTCGTTTTCGCAGAGAAGGTTCGTATAAACTTCTGGGAATATTGTAATGACTCCACGTATGATTTCCGAATACGACCCGATTTCCGAGTTCCGAAAGTTTCTTGAGATAATAGAGATTCGTATTGCTGAAAAAAGAACCGTTTTTTAACGCGGGGTTCTCGTTGGAAACGAAGAGAGTGATCTTGATCGGAAAACGGGAAAGATATTCGTAGATGAGCTTGAGATCTTCTCCGGTTCCGAGATCGAACGTAAGTGCGATTTCCTTAAACCGAGTGTCTCCCCGGTTGATATTTTTACCGATATCCGAACCGGGAAGCGCTTCTAGAGAAGCTTTGTTTTCGGAAACTTGATCGGATAAATCTCCGTCCGGAACCGCGTCGTAGAGATCGGATTTGAATTTGAGTAATTCTTCCTCTTGTTGCTGCTCTTCGAGCCGGAGAGAAGTCAGGGTTTCTTCGAGATTCGTGATATGAACCGTTTGTTTTTCAACGGTCGCTTCCAATCGGAAGATTCGATGTGTTAGAGTAAGAATCGAGACGGCTCCGAGGAACGTAAAAAATCCCAAGGAGAAAAGAATCCGCAACATACGAAATTTTCGTTCGATGACTTCGGATTCGATTCCGCTTTTTTTGATTTCGGAAATTGTCCGGGAAAGTTCTGAAGATTCTTCCTCGCTTAACATAAAGATTCGATTGAAATCGGGAAATTCGAATCCTTCAAATCATTTTTAGGAAAGAATTTTTAAAAATTTCCCCTTTTTCCCCTGTCTTACCAGGTATTCTTTTCCTTTTTGGATGGAAATTTTTTCGTCCGTGATCTTATCTTCCGCGAGATACAAACCTCCGGCCTTGATGAGTCTTCTTCCTTCCGAAACGGACGGTACAAAAGCAAGTTTACTCAACACCCAAACGAGCAAGGGCTCCGGGGTTTCCGCGAAAAATTCCTCGCCTAACGTTACTTCTTTGATGTCGTCGGGAACCGCTCTGGATTTCGGATTGTGAATCTTTTTCCATTCTTCGATTGCCGCTTCGTTTTCCGAAGGAGAAGAGAACTGATCCATAATGAGTTTTGCAAGTTCCGTCTTGACTTCTTTCGGATGAAGTTCCTTCTTTGTGATTCCGTTTTTACGGGATGAAATTTCTTGCATCGGGAGATCGGTCAGGAGTTCGAAGTAGTTCCACATGAGATCGTCGCTGATCGACATGAGTTTTCCGAACATATCGATCGGAGTTTCGGTGATTCCCACGTAGTTTCCGAGCGACTTGGACATCTTTTTATTTCCATCCAATCCCACAAGTAACGGAAGAGTCAGAACGCACTGCGCTTCTTTTCCGTATTCTCTTTGTAAATCGCGTCCGACAAGAAGATTGAATTTTTGATCGGTTCCGCCGAGCTCCACGTCGCATTCCATAGCGACTGAATCGTATCCTTGCACCAAAGGATATAAAAACTCGATCATCGAGATCGGTTGGCCGGCCTTATAACGTTTGCTGAAGTCGTCCCGTTCCAACATTCTTGCTACGTTGTATTTGGAACTCAGAACCAAGACATCCTCGAAATTCATCCCGGCGCACCAGCTGGAATTATAGACGATTTTCGTTTTACCGGGGTCAAGAACCTTAAAAACCTGATTTTGATAGGTTTTTGAGTTTTCCAAAACCTCTTCCCGAGATAGTCTTTTTCTGGTTTCGGATTTGCCGGTTGGGTCGCCGATCATCGCCGTGAAATCGCCGAGGAGAAAGGAGACTTCATGACCTAAGTCTTGGAAGTGTTTTAATTTTTTGAGCTGAACAAAATGGCCGAGATGGAGGTCGGGTGCAGTCGGATCAAAACCTGCCTTAATTTTCAGCGTTTTCTTTTTTTGAAGTTTGGATTTTAATTCTTCTTCGCTGATCAGATCAACGCAGCCGCGGCGGATGATTTCGATTTGTTTTTGAATGTCCATGAAAGAAAAATCCGAATTGGATTGTGAAACTTAATGCAAATTTGTAGGGGGAAAGAAACCTGTAAAGCAGGAAGAATTCTCAAAATGGAAAAACAGAACCGAACTCAACAAATTTCGAAACTGCAAAAGGAATCCTTTGATATACTCGTAATCGGCGGCGGATCGACCGGAACCGGCGCGGCCTTGGATGCGGCCAAACGAGGTTATAAAACCGCACTGATTGAAAAGAAAGATTTCTCCTCCGGAACTTCTTCCCGTTCCACCAAACTGATCCACGGCGGGGTTCGTTATCTCGCGCAGTTTCATTTTAAACTCATTCATGAAGCCTTGACGGAAAGGCAAAGACTTCTGGAGAATGCTCCTCATCTTGTAAAACCGCTGAAGTTCGTTCTTCCCGCTTATCGCTTTTACGAGCGTCCGTATTACGGAATCGGTCTGACCTTATACGATATTCTTGCGTCCCGAGGCAAACTTCCTTCTCACAAAACCGTTTCCAAATCGGAAGCGATCTCCGAATTCGGTGCGATCAAACGAGACGGACTTTTCGGCGGAATCACTTATTACGACGCTCAGTTTAACGATGCTCGTTTGAACGTGCTCCTTGCGAGATCGGCCGAAAAAGAAGGAGCCGTGGTCGCTAATCGTGTCGAACTTGTTTCTTTCATTAAGGAGAATGGCAAGCTCATAGGAGCGAATCTCAAGGATTTGGAAACGGGGAAAACTTTTCCCGTTCATGCGAAGGTGATCGCGAACACGACCGGCGTTTGGGTGGATCACGTTCGTAAACTAGACGATCCTAGAACCTTCAACGTTCTTTCTCCAAGCCAAGGAATTCACCTTGTTTTCTCCAAAGAAAAAATCCCTTGCGAATCCGCGATGATCATTCCGAAAACCAAGGATGGAAGAGTCGTGTTTATCATTCCTTGGGAAGATCACGTCATCTTAGGAACGACCGATACTCCGGTTGAAAATCCGGGAGACGAACCTCTTCCGATCGGAAACGAGGTTCAATTTTTACTCGATACAGGGAACGAATATCTGGAGAATCCCGTTTCTGAAAAAGACATTCTTTCCGTCTTCGCAGGAATTCGTCCTTTGATTTCTCCGGAAGGAAACCAAGATACGAAAAACATTTCCCGAGAAGAAGTCATCCTCGTTTCGAATTCGGGATTGGTTACGATGGGTGGTGGGAAATGGTCTACGTATCGAAAGATGGCGGAAGATCTCGTGGATAAATTGATTCAAGTCGGCAATCTTCCAGAAGGCGAAGAATGTTCTACGAAGGTTTATTCGTATCCGGGAGCCGCCGGATATTCGGAAACTCTATATCAAGAAATTGAAAAGAATTACAAAGTCGATACTACATTTGCAAAGCGTCTCCAGAACTATTACGGAACCGAAGTTTTCGAAATTTTGGGTAAAAAGCCGAAGCTCTTGGGAAAAGGAATTCCTTATTTCGAGGAGGAAGTTTTGTTTGCGGTCAAAGAAGAATTTGCTTTAGGTATTACGGACATTCTCGCTCGAAGAATCCGGATTCTATTCTTGGATTTAGAAATGGCTCGCAAAATGGTGGGTCCGGTTTCGGCAATTTTGGCAAAGCAGCTTAAATGGAAGGACAAAACGAAAAAAGCAGAAGAAGCCGCGGCGATCGAATTGATTGAGAGTTTAAGAAAGTCTTATCTTTAAATTTAAAAGACTGCCGCAAATACGGTGTTCTATTGTGAAACACGCGAGCCCCGCCCTTACTTTGGGTGGCGGGGTGGGCGGTGGGAGAACCTCGGACTGATTCCCCTTTAACAGCAAATTCTACTTTTTTAAAGTGAAAATTCTCCGTCCTGTCGGAACTTTCAAAAAATTAACCGTCGATATAATCCTTCAACTTCTTAGAACGAGAAGGATGTCTGAGTCTTCGGAGCGCCTTCGCTTCGATCTGACGAATCCTTTCCCTTGTTACCTTAAACTGATAACCGACTTCTTCCAGAGTTTGAGGATAACCGTCGTCCAAACCGAAACGCATTCGAATTACCTTTTGTTCCCGCGCAGGAAGAGTATGCAACACCTGACGAATCTGTTCGGCAAGAATGCTCGACGCCGCCGCATTTACGGGAGTTTCCACTTCGGTGTCCGGAATAAAATCTCCGAGTTCCGAATCCTCTTCCGAGCCGACCGGGATTTCCAAAGAGATAGGCTCTCTCGCGACGTTTTTGACCATCTTGACTTTTTGAACCGGCCAACCGAGTCGCTCCGCTATTTCCTCGTTGCTCGGGTCGCGACCGAACTCCTGGACGAACAGTCTTGTTTCACGAATTACCTTGTTGACCTGTTCGATCATGTGAACCGGAACGCGGATTGTTCTCGCCTGATCGGAGATCGCGCGGGTGATCGCCTGACGGATCCACCAAGTAGCATATGTGGAGAATTTATAACCTTTCTTATATTCGAACTTGTCCACCGCTTTGATCAGACCGATGTTTCCTTCTTGGATCAAATCGAAAAAATGCATTCCCCGATTCGCATAACGTTTCGCAATGGAAACGACAAGTCGAAGATTTGCCTTAACCAGTTCTTTCTTGGCTTGGGAAATTTCTCGCTCCCCTTTGATGATCTTTTCACCCCAATCCTTAATCTCTTGAACGGTTGAGCCGGCTTCCTGTTCCATACGACGGAGTTTTCTTTCGTTGTTGCGAATGTCCTTGATAACCTCGCGAACCTCGTCGATGTTCACACCCATCTTCACTTCGATGTCGTCTAACTTCTCGTTCTTTTCAATAAAGCGGTTGAACGCCTTGATATCGCGAACGTCTTGGCCGTATTGCGCTTTGATCTTTAAGAAGTGGCGATCGATTTCCTTGATACGGAAGACCATGGATTTGATCTTTTGGGAAATTTTTTGGATTTCTTTTTGGGAAACCCCGAGCTCGCGAATCGCGTTGTGAATGATTTCGGTGGAAGCGTCTATCTTCTCTTTGAATTCTTTGTACTTTTTGGAAGTTTCGGAATACTTTCTGATTTTGGAAACGGCTTCCTGAAGAACCTTTTCCTGTTCCTGGATTACGAGAATATTCTTAAAGAATAATTCCTCGAGTTTATGCGCCTCTTCCGCGTTGAGGGCATACATCTTATCCACACGAATGAGATCGTAGACCTTGATCTTTTTGCTTCGGATCTTAGGAAGAAGTTTTATGTAGTTCGCACGGAGAATGGAAGAACTGAGGATCGTTTCTTCGATGATCTTCTCACCCTTCTCGATTCTTTTTGCGAGGAAGACTTCCGTTTCTCCTGAGATCAAACTCACCTTCCCGATTTCCCTTAGATAAAGTTTGATCGGATCTTCGGAACCGCTTGCGGAGGAAGAGGATTCTTTTTTCTTACGAGCCGGTTTGGAATCGTCCTTAGGAACGAGAGTGGAAGCCGGTTCCAGAGTATTTCTGGTATATTCTTCCACGATCTCGATTCCCATCTCGTGTAAGAGGGTGAAAAAATCGTCTATCTTTTCCGAGTTCAGAATCTTATCGGGAAGGATCTCGTTGATATCGTCGTAGGATACTTCTCCGTTTGCCTTTCCCAAAGATATGATCTTCTGAACCTCAGGCATGCTTTGTAGATTTTCCATCATTCCAATTCCCTCTAAATTATGTGGTAGCCGATTGACTCCGGATATGTTCCAGAATCTTTTCTTTTTCCTTACGGTAAAAACTGAGTTCCGTAAAGATCTCGGGCGTAAAAAAACGTTCTCTTCTTTGATCGAGTTCCCGAATTCTTTCCTCGATTCGAAACTTCTTCTGTTGTAGAAGAAGGATTCTAAAAACCTTATGAAGTTCGCCCGGCTCAACTTTTTCGGAATCCTCTTCCATCAAGTATGGAGCCAAAGCGCGCTTCAAATCCTCGGGCAGTTCCGAGGATAATATCTGCACGGGAGAAATTTCCCCTTCTCCCGTATAAATCGTGTATAAATAATCCCAAAGAAAGGAACTCGCCGTATCCATGAATTCCATCGAAGAAATCTCTTCCGAATACGAAAAAAGCCCCGTATGTTTGACCAGCATCGAGATGATTTTTCTCTCGCAGTCGAGCGCGGGACCGGCGACCTCTTGAACTTCCTTTAAGTTAGATCTAGTATCGGCATTTGCAGGTCCATTCTTTGCCGTTCCGCCTTTAAAATCCCGAAGAACCGCATCCATGCTGATCCCAAGTTTGTTCGCTCCCATTCCAAGAAGAAACTGTTTGTCCGTTTCGCGGGAGAGGGTTTGGATAAACGCATATAAATTTTGCAGAGATCTTCTTTTTTTCTCAGGCGATGTTCTTGAAGTTGCGTTTTCCAAAAGCTCTTCTACTACGAACTCGGAACCCTGAATTTGTTCCGACAAAAGTTCGCTCAGTTCCGGTCTGCTCATGGATTTTGCGAGATCGAAAGGATCTTTTCCTTCCGGAAGCAGGACGATGGAACATTCCATTCCTTCCTTTAGACAGATTTCAGCCGCCCGCAAAGCGCCCTTCTTTCCTGCGATATCCCCGTCCAAAACAAAGGTCATTTTTTCGGCGAATTTCTTCATCGTTCGGATATGATTTTCCGTGATCGCGGTTCCCATAGACGCGACCACGTTTTCATAACCTCTTCTCACAAGACCGATCACGTCCAAATATCCTTCGACGAGCATCGCTTCTCCCGTTTTGCGAACGCCTTCTCTGGCTCTGAAAAAATTGTAAAAGGTCCGGCTCTTATCAAAAATAACGGAAGCGGGACTGTTGATGTATTTTGCTTCTTTACCCGGACCTAAAATTCTTCCCGAGAATGCGATTGTTCTTCCGGACAAATCCAAAACGGGGAACATGATCCGGTCTCGAAAGAAATCGTACGGGCGGTTATTTCCGGCTTCTTTTTCCCGCAAAAGACCGAGTTGGATCGCGCCCGCGATTTCGTCCTTCGTCTTTAACACTTCTTTGGCGAGTGTTTCGAATCCTTCGGGGGCATACCCCAATCCGAAAAGACGAATTTCCGAATCTTCTATTTCTCTCGATTTTAGATAATCGAGCGCATTCCTCCCGATCGGAGTCCGTAACAAATGCTGATAATAATCGGAAACTTTTTGATTGATCTTATACAAAAAGTCGGAGATCTCCGCTACCTTAGCGTTCTTCTCTTCCAAAGGAATTCCGGAATACTCGGAAAGAATTTCGAGGGAACGGGAAAAATCCACTCTCTCGTAATCCATTACGAAACGAATCAAATCTCCCGACGCCTTGCATCCGAAGCAGTAGTAAAATTGTTTCTCCGCTGAAACGTTAAACGAAGGAGATTTTTCCTGATGAAACGGACAGAGTCCTAAGAAATTCTTACCGCGCTTTTTAAGCGGTACGAAGCGAGAGATATAAGATTCGATGGGGACTTCCCGGTGAACTCGATCGATGAAATCCTTTTTGTTAGACAAAGGTGGCTCACTTTAAGACTCAGGAAAGTCTGGATTTGACAATTGCCGAAACTTTAGTACCGTCGATGCTTTTTCCTTTGAAAGCGGCCATGACTCGACCCATGACCTTTCCCATATCCTTGGCGGTCGGTTGCATTTCCGCAAAGATTTTGTCGATTGTTGCGATGATTTCCGATTCGGGAAGTTCAGGCGGAAGATATTCTTTCAGAACGGAAGCTTCGCCTTCTTCTTGCGCTAAGAGATCGTTTCTCCCTGCTTTTTGATACATTTCGATCGCATCCAAACGTTTCGCATACGCTTTTTTAATGACGGATATGACTTGATCATCCGCGAGTTCTTTCGCTCCGGTTTTAGTCAATTCGTATTGGATGTCGGACTTTAAAAGACGAAGTGTGGAAAGATGAGGCTCTTTCTTCGCTTTCATCGCCTCTTTCAGATCTTCATTGATTTTTATCTGCAGGGACATAGGTTTTATAGATTCAAATGCGTGGAATCAATCGATTCCAGGTTGGACAAAGCCCTGACTCAAGCTTTGTCTTTTTTAGAGAAAAGGCGTTTTTTCTTTTCTGCTTTTCTTTTTGCGGATTCGATCGCTTTTTTCTTTTTGATACTCGGTTTTTCGAAGTATTCTCTGCGTTTGATTTCGCTCATAATCCCTGCGTTAGCGCAGTCGCGTTTGAAACGTTTCAGAGCAGATTCGATCGACTCTCCGTCTTTTACAATGATTCCTACCATTCGATTTTTAAATCCTTCGTTTTAATAGCCGCTCCGAACAACGAAAGTTCGGAGACAAAATTGCATGCAAAATGACCACAGATTTCCCTGAAGAAATAGGTAGACAAGATTTACGATACCAGAAAAAGGGGGTATTATGTCAAGGGTTTTCCGACAAAATCTCAAAAAGACGCCGTTTTTCCAAGAATTATTTTTGTTTTGAGAAAGGTTTCGATCTTTTTAAGCAGCAAAGAATTCCGCTCTTTGGATCTCGGAGATTTCAATTTGGGCCACGATTCCGAACTTTCCGTTTTTGATGACCACGTCGCCGTTTAATCTTCTATTTTTATCCAATTCGATTACGGTTCCGTTTTTTAAATGGAGAATGATGTCGATCCCTCTGTAGTCGATATATCGTTCCAGGGTCTTTTTGAACTTTTCTGCTTGATCCATTCTTTCCTCCGAGGTTTGGCCTCGTGAAAATTTACGGTACAACCGCCTATTCCCTGAAGAACTTTTTCAAAAAGTTAAACTTTGTACATCGGTTTGAAAACTTTTCACTAAACGGACGTCATGTACTTTTTGAAGAAACGAGAAGATGTTTCCAGATCGGTTCGATCGTATCGATCGGTGCGTTCAATTCCATAAATTGAATCTCGTAATCCACGATAAGATGATTTACCTGAAAGACGACCTCGTCGAATCTTGCCTGCACTACTTCCGTCTTACAATCCGGGGAAAGCGTAAGAATCGACCGTGGACTAAGAACATACAATTTATCGTACGGACGAAGATGCGCTTGAATGATCGATTTCAGTTCCTTCATGATCTCGCCCGATCGTTGTTCGCCCAAAAGTTTAAAATACGAATGCAGATCCTGAAATCGGAAATGTGTGATCACGATTTCGTTGCTGAGGGAATTGCGGATATCCCGTACGATCTGATCCGAAAATTCTTCGAAGAGGTCGTCGGTGAGTTTGTATTTCTGCGTGATCGGTTTGATGGCGGATTCCATAAGGGCTCCCTTCTCCTTACAATATCGGAACCGATTCTCCCTAAAATCGCAAGATTCTTTTTAGAGTTTTAAATTTCAGATGGGATTTGGGTAAGAATCGAACTTTTGAGGAAAGCTTTTCGGCTTGAATTCGGAGGCTGTCGAAAAACTCTGTTGGAATCATTTTCCCAGAGGAATTTATGTCTGTCCATCCTACACAAACATTGAGTCTTTCCCAGTATCTAATCGAGGAACAACTCAAGTTACCCCAGGCCACGGGGGATTTTACGGCTTTGATGAGCCACTTGGTTTATGCCGCAAAGATCGTTTCCCGCGAAGTTCGAAAAGCGGGACTTTTAGAGAATATTCTCGGTTCAACCGATGTTGTAAACGTTCAAGGCGAAACCCAGATGAAACTGGACGAATACGCGGATAAGGTTTTCAATCATACGCTGACCCGTTCCGGCCATCTTTGTATTTTAGGAAGCGAAGAACACGAAGAAACCGTTCCCGTTCCGAACGGTTATAAAATCGGTAAATATACGATCGCGATCGATCCCCTTGACGGTTCCTCGAATATCGACGCAAACGTTTCGATCGGAACGATCTTTTCCGTTCATTTGCGAAAGAGCCCCGGAGGAACTCATGGGACGTTAGGCGATCTATTACAACCCGGTTCCGGTCAAAGAGCAGCCGGTTATGTGTTATACGGTTCTTCCACGATGCTCGTTCTTTGCACCGGCAAAGGAGTTTCGGGTTTTACTCTCGATCCTTCCTGCGGAGAATTCATTCTTTCGCATCCCGAGATGCAGATGCCGGAAACAGGCGGAATCTATTCCATCAACGAAGGAAACTACAACTACTGGTCGGACGAAGTAAAGAATTATATTCGAGACATCAAGTCCATCGAAGGCGGTAGAAAACCCCAGTCCGGACGTTATATCGGATCTCTGGTCGCGGACTTTCATAGAAACCTTTTGAAGGGCGGAATCTTCCTGTATCCGAACGATACGAAGTCCACCAAATATCCGAACGGAAAACTGAGACTTTTATACGAAGCGGCTCCGATGGCATTCATCGCGGAACAGGCAGGCGGAATGGCGGTCACTGTTTATGGAGAAAGGATTTTGGATCTGACTCCGAAGGAATTGCACGAACGTACGACCCTCGTGGTCGGAAGTAAAAAAGAAGTGGAACACTTCTTAAAATTTGCGCCGAAAAAGCCTTAAACAAAGGAAAAGTATATTCATGATTTCTGTTTTAGAAGTCGTAAATATACTTTTTTGAAATAAGAATTATTGAGAACTCGGATGAAACAAAGGAATCTTCAGTTGAAACCGAGTGGATTTTCCGACCTCGCTTTCGAAACTCAAACTTCCGCCGTGATCCTTGGCGATCCCCAAACTTACGGATAAGCCCAGACCCGTTCCTTTGTCGGCCGCTTTCGTCGTAAAAAACGTTTTAAAGACCGATCGTTGAATTTCCTTGGGAATTCCCATTCCGAAATCCTCCACCTCGAATTGTGCGTATTTCTTTTTTTCCTCTTCGATAAGCGAGGTGCGGACTCGAATTTTTTTCTCGTCGTGATACTCGGGATATTTTTGATTCAGACTGTCCACCGAGTTGTTGATGAGATTCACGAGAATCTGTAGGATTTGCCCTTCTCTACATTGAATCGTATTTCCGGGTTCGACATTCTTCCAACCGATATCGATCCGATTCATCTTGAAGATCTGCTGGGTAATCGATTCCAATTTAATGAGAATCTCGCTCACATCGACCGGATGCAAAGAGCCTTTGTTGTCGTCCCTCGAAAAGCGGAGCAAGTTTTTCATGATCGTGGAGATGCGAGCGCTCTCGTCCCGAATCTTAGAAGCGAGTTGTTTCGTTTTTTCGGGATCGATATCCCCTCTCGCGATCATGCCCGCATACTCGGTGATCGCCAACAAAGGATTGTTGATTTCGTGCGCGAGGGTTCCGGCCATCACACCCATCGCTTCCAATTTCTGACTTTGCCGGAGCTGTTCCTCGAGTTCGTATCGTTCCTTTTCGGCTTGGATTCGTAATTCATGATCTTCGATTTCATGCAGCGCTCTTTGAACCGCGGGAAGAAGCTTTTCGATTCTATCTTTAAGAACGTAATCCGTCGCTCCCATCGTCAGCGTTTGAATGGCGGCGTCCTCTCCGTATGTTCCGGATACGAAGATAAACGGAGTTCCGGGGCAGATTTTTTTAGCCATCTTCAAAGCGGAGAATCCATCGTATTTCGGAAGACTGAAATCGGATAAGATCAGATGAGGTTTTTGATCGAGGATCGCCTGCGAAAACCCTTCCGAATCGCTCACATGAATCGGATAATAATCTATTTTGGCGCGGTTGAGCTGTCTTTGGATCAGCTCCAAATCGACCAATGAATCTTCTAAAAAAAGAAATTTCCATTTATTCATGCGACATTCCGTTCGTTTATTCTGGGATAGATTCTCTCAATCTTTTTCGTTTTCGGACAATTTCGGAAGAGTAAAGGAAAACGTAGATCCTTTGTTCAAAGCGCCTTCGGCGTGGACCTGCCCCCCGTGACGCTGTATGATTCTTGCTACGATCGCCAAGCCCACTCCCGTTCCTTCGAACTCTTCCTGAGTGTGGAGTCTTTGAAATACCTTAAATAACTTATTGGCATAATTGTCATTGAAGCCGACTCCGTTGTCTTCGACATAGTATGCGTTAAAACCGCCCACTTCCTTTGCTCCGATTTTGATCATAGGCTTCTCTTTTTTGGACGAATATTTTACCGCATTTGAAATCAGGTTCATCCATACCTGCTTAAGACTGGCTCCGTCGGCCAAAGCGTTCGGGAGTTTTTCCATCTGGAGTGTATACTGATTTTCAGGATAATTCTCCTTAACCGCTTGGATGACTTCGTCGACTAAATTGTTCATATCAACGACCCGAGTTTTCAGATCGATTTTGGAGATTCTATGGAAGTTGAGAAGATCCTGGATCAAATCGTTCATGTACAATACATTCTTATGAATGATCTTAAGAAAACGGAGCGCCTCCGGATCCAGGCTTGCGCCGAAATCTTCGAAAATGATATTCAGGAACCCTTCGATTCCTCGTATCGGGGCGCGCAGATCGTGCGAAACGGAATAACTAAAGGCTTCCATATCCTTGTTGGCCGTTTCGAGTGTTTCGATCGATTTTTTTAAAAGAGTGAAATTCCGAACTCGTACGGTTAGTTCTTCCGGCGTGAACGGTTTGATCAAATAATCTTGAGCGCCTTCCTGTAAAAGTTTGACTCGAAAGTTCTGATCCGACTTTGCGCTTAAAAAGACGATGTGCGTATTTGCGAGTTCGGGTAATTTCCGAATCTCCTTCACCATCTGATCCCCGCTCATCACGGGCATCATAATGTCCGTAACGATAATATCCGGTTTTTCGCGGATCGCTTTTTCTAAGCCTTGTTTTCCATCAACCGCAAGCGATAGATTGAATTCCTTTGCAAGCGTGGCGAAGATGTATTTACGCATTTCGGGATTATCTTCCACAATCAAAACTTTCGGTCGATTGTAAAATATATGCGATTCTTCTAATGGTTCCTCCCGGTTCCGCTTGAGTTCGTAAACGTTGCTCAGGATCGCCGGTCCGATTCCCTCGGCTTCCACCGTTCTTGAATCGTCAATCGTCACCGGAGCGGCAAGCGGAAGTTGAATCCGAAAAAGAGCTCCTCCCAACGGAGAATCGAAAACTCCAAGGGAACCCAGATGCAATTCCACGAATTCCTTTGCGATCGCCAAACCGAGTCCGGTTCCGCCGAAGGAGCGCGCGTTTCCTTCCTCTCCTTGCCGGAATTTTTCAAAAATTCTTTCCCGAAGATGGGCCGGAACTCCCGTGCCGTTATCCGAAACCTCGATCCAAGCGGAGGATCCCTCCGTTTTTAAGTCGCATTGAATCTTACCGCGATCGGGGACGAATTTAAAAGCGTTCGAAATTAGGTTCAGAACCACCCGCTCCAATTTCGATACGTCGATCTGAGCGGAAATGGATTCGGGAAGATTCAATACGAATTCAATACCCCTTTCCTTAGCGACCGAATCGAAATGAGAGGCGACGTATTGAATCACTTGCGAAAGATTCGCATTCGAATATTGTAATGTCATTCTACCGGCTTCCAATTTGGAAAGATCGAGAAGATCGTTCACGTGTTTGAGAAGCGTATAGGAATTTCTTTCGATGGTTTCGAGGAAAGCTCTTTGTGTCGTTGAGATTCTCTGATCCTTAAGCAAGGTTTGGGTCGGACCGATAATCAACGTAAGCGGCGTTCGTAATTCGTGACTCACATTCGTAAAGAATTGGGATTTGAGTTGATCTATATCGTAGAGTCTTTGATAGACTTCCTGGATTTCCCGTTCCCTTTGAGTGAGTTCCTCGTTCGCTCGGAGAAGTTTTTTATTCGTGTTTTGGATTTCCTGGGCCCTTTGATAGATTTCCGTTTCCATCGATGCGGTGAGAGTTCTTAATTCTTCCGCTTCCTTGCTTTGTTCCGTTCCGAGTCTTTTCAATTTTACGAACTCGGTAACTTCCTCCACTCTATGAATGATGTACAGGACTTCTCCGTTCTCATCGCAAATGGGAGAATTCATCGGACTCCAATACTTTTCTTCGAATCCTCCTCCTTCCGAATCCGGTAGTCTGACGTCGTATTTCTGAACGGCCATCGTATTCGGCGCTTTGTCCTTTAAGACCAATTCTAGAGAATGTCGTAAGTTACTGACCCCGTCCGCATTCGGATCGGAAGGATTGTCCGGAAAAACGTCGAACAGGCCTCTCCCGAGAATTTCCTCCCGGATCGTTTTAGTCGCTTTCAGATATGCGTCGCTGACCGCGACGATCTCCAGGTTCGGAAGAAGAATCAGATATAAACCGGGTACGGATTCAAAAATACGCTTATAATCGATGTTCTTTATATTCAATGAATTCATAAAAGATTATAAAAGTATACGAAAGACCTCGTTTCGCGGCATCTTTATTAGAGAAACGCCGAAACTAGTAATTTACCAAACCGAAATTCGGATTTCAATTATTTTTTGACAATTTCTCAGAAAGGGATCCGCATTTGTGAATTATAATTTTTTGATGCGGCTTTTTGTAAAAATCCGCGGAATACGAAGGGAATTACGCCAAAATCACGAATAAACGCACCGCATGTAACTTCGATGTATTTTCCGGTATCGATCGATGAACAGGATTTTATGAAATTCTAAATTTGAACCTTTTTGTAAAACACGCGCTTTACGATTTCGGCCGCGCTCACATAGATCGCGACGATTCCGATCAGAATTCCGAGAAATGGTAGCGGCAAAGCGACGAGACCGAACGTTCCCGCAATCGGACTAAAAGGCAAAACGGTAGTGATTGCAATTACGGCGAGCGTCGTTGAAAACAAAGCTCTGCCCGGTTTACTTTTATAAAATGCGTTCCGAGTGCGGATCACAAGAACGATGAGGGAAGCCGATACGACGGATTCCAAAAACCAACCGGTTCGAAATTGTTCGGGGTTCACTTGCAAGATCCAATGCAATACCGCAAAGGTAAGATAATCGAAAAAAGAACTCACCATTCCGAATACGATCATAAATTTTCGGATGGCCGAGATGTCCCAGCGTTTCGGTGAAGCGATCATTTCTTCGTCGACTCGATCTGTTGCGATCGTCATTTCCGGAAAGTCCGTTAAAAAATTCGTAAGAAGGATCTGCTTCGGTAAAAGAGGTAAAAACGGTAAGAACAAGGAAACTCCGGCCATACTGAACATATTTCCGAAGTTCGCGCTCGTCGCCATAAACACGTATTTGAGAGTGTTTGCGAACGTGATTCTCCCTTCTTTGACTCCGTCGACTAAAACTTCCAGATCTTTTTCGAGTAACACCAAATCGGCAGCATTTTTTGCCACGTCTACGGCTTGTTCTACGGAGATCCCTACGTCCGAAGAATGAAGAGCCGAAACGTCGTTGATTCCGTCGCCGATATAACCGACCACGTTCCCCGCTTTTTTTAACGCGAGAATGATCCGTTCCTTGCTGTTCGGTTCCACTTCCGCGAACACATCCACTCCGCCTACTTGTTGAATCAAAGCTTCGTTGCTCATATTCTGCAAATCCGGTCCGCACAGAAGTTTAGGATTGGAAAATCCGATTTTTGAACAGAGACTTTCCGCGACAAATCGATTGTCTCCCGTGATAACTTTGAGAGAAACTCCGAGCGCTTTGAGATCGGCCACGGTTTTATCCACATCCTTTTTGGGAGGATCGTAAAAACAAAGTAGTCCGAGAAATACCATATTCGATTCTTCTAATTTATCGATTTTGGATTTACTTCCGGTGTCCTTGGACGCAAGTCCCAAAATTCGATACCCTTGCGCGCCCAACTCTTCATACTTGTTCAGAATCGAATCCCGTACCGTTTCGATCGGAACGACGGAGCCTTTCTCCGTCCGAGCGCTGCCGCAAACGTCGAGAACGTTCGTCAACGCGCCTTTCGTAATCATCGTATGTACGTCTTTGTGAGAAACGAGAATGGTAAGCCGTTTGCGCAGGAAATCATAAGGAATCTCGTCCAGTTTTTCGTAACCCGTAAGATCGAAATTGAGATCCGTGCGAATCGATTGATCGATCGCGTTTACGAATCCCGTTTCAAAGGAAGCATTCAAGAAAGCGTGTAACGCTACGTTCTCATTTTCGTTTCCATAAATGTCCAGAGCGGCTTTGAGTTTGACCGCGCCTTCGGTTAACGTTCCCGTTTTATCCGAACAAATGATATTCATGTTTCCGAAATTCTCGATCGCGGCCAAACGTTTTACGATGACCTTCTTTTCCGCCATCTTTTTGGCTCCGTGCGAAAGATTGATGCTGATGATCGCAGGAAGAAGCTGGGGCGTTAATCCGACAGCCAACGCCAGAGAGAATAAAAACGATTCCAATACGGGTTTATGGAGAAACACGTTGATCACAAAGATCGCGATGACCAAAAGAAGAGTAACGTGCAATAGAAAAAATCCGAACCTTCTTACGCCGGTTTCAAACTCCGTTTCCATCGGACGCAGTTTGAGTCTTTCCGAAATCT
Source organism: Leptospira sanjuanensis (assembly GCF_022267375.1). Lineage (GTDB taxonomy): Bacteria > Spirochaetota > Leptospiria > Leptospirales > Leptospiraceae > Leptospira > Leptospira sanjuanensis. The sequence continues at coordinate 2,010,829 of NZ_JAIZBH010000001.1, read as the reverse complement.
TTCCGAATTCCGTATTCGTACCCGTTTGAACGACGAGAGCTCTCGCTTCTCCGCTGACTACGTGCGTTCCCATCCAAAGCGAATTGGTCCGTTTGGAAAGAGGAACGTCTTCGCGTAAAGTATCGGCAAACTTCTCTTCCGCAAAGGTTTCTCCCGTAAGGGTGGCTTCGTTCACGAAGAGATCCTTGGATTCGAGTAAACGACAATCTGCGGGGATTACATCTCCCGCGCTCAAGCCCAGTACGTCGCCGGGAACTACTTCTTCCAAAGGAATATCGATCCGAGATCCGTTTCGAAAAACGGTAACTCGGATCTGGACCATTGCGAGAAGTTTGCTGACGGCATTCATCGCGCCTCGTTCCTGCGAGAAACCTAAGATTCCGCTGACAAAGACGATTCCGAGAATGATGAGAGCGTCGGCCGGATCGCGGACGACGATGGAAAGACCCGCAGCGAAAAATAAAAGAAGAACGATCGGACTTTTAAACTGAGAGAAGAACAAACCCCAAACGGAAGATTCTTTTTGGGAAGAAAGGCGATTGGAACCGAATCGGTTGAGACGGTTCCTCGCTTCCTCTTCCGATAAACCGAGTCGATCGGAATTCAATCCGGTTAAACATTCTTCCGGTGTCAGACTCCAAAAGCGGATCGTTTCCGGTCTTTTCTTTTTTTCTTTCATACTGGAGTCGAATCGCTCGGATACAAATCTAAATTATTTCTTCCAGGGAACGAGCTCGCGTAATTCGGGGTTTCTGAGATACAAGCCGCCCCAAATAAAAAAGCCGAGATATACGGGAAATAGAATATGACTCAACCACGGATTTAAAATTCGAACGTGAGCGGAGACAGCACCGCCCAAATAACCCGTTAATAAAATCGCGCCGAAGTAAGAAGTTTTGGGAAATGCGTATAACAAAGTACAGACGATAAGCGTTGTGCCGATCCAGGGCATGATGCTGCTGGGATAAGCGAGTTTTGCCGCGTCTTCCATCGCTTCCTTGGGCATAAGATCAAGGAAGAATTTTCCGACTCCGTCCATCAATAAGAACGCGATCGCGATTCCGCTTAAAACTCTTCCGGTCCAAAGCTGACCTTTTGAAACGGTTTGTGATTCCATAAAAATCTCCTTTTGCGCTTTTTGTCGCGCTCAAAGGTTAAGAGAACTTGAATCCGATTCAACCATTAAACTCGCAACGAGATCGAAATCGCCCCGGTGATTTCCGTAGAGGAAAACCGCCGGATGAAGGAAACGCCACCAGGACGATCGGATGGAATTATTTTCTACGGATGACTTCCTTTTTCAATTCTTCCTTAACGGCGTCGCGAGTACTGCCCACTTTGTTTTTCAGTTCGAGGGAATAATGAATCTGAAATTTGGTCACGACCGGCTTTTCTTCGGAGTGTTCCATGGACCAGCGGGTGACGTCGTTCTGAACGATCTTCGCTAGGTCGTTGATTCTCGGCACCCTCGTATTAAAACGAATCGTTTCGAACGCTCCGGTGTTCCCGTTTAATACTACGATGATGATTCCGTCGTCCACGAAATTGATTTTGTTGTAGCGAACGAGTTCTTCGCTGATGAGTGCATCGCCGCCCTTATCCACTTTTCGTTTGATGAATTTGGAACCTCTCAACTGACGGAGTTGATATCCGTCGCTGGAAATATGAACGCGGAAATATTCCAACGGATCTTTGGACGGTTTTAAGAAAGAAGGATGATCCCCCGTGTTCAACGACACTTCTTTTCCCTCTTCGTCCAGTACGACTTCGTTTTCACCGGCGGGATTCGGAACAGGTTCGTGTTTTACGGATTCTCCCGTTTCTCCGGTTTTAGATCCGGTCGCACAGGAAAGAATCCAGAACAAGCTGAGGCTCATTCCGGTCAAGAGGACCGCGTTTTTAAGAACTGTTTTTGCTTTCATACCCGACATCGTTTTTGATTCTCCGAAACTAAATTCTAACTAAAAATTCCAATTCAGAAGGACTTTGATTCCACGACTTTTTCACATGAGAATATCATAACATTTGAATGAATATCGTAGCCAATCCCAAAAAGCAGAAGAACCCGAACACGTCCGTAAAGGTGGTTACGAAAATCGAAGAAGCGATCGCAGGATCGATTCCTAAAACCCGCAGGAGCAACGGAATCGAAGTTCCGATGACGGCTGCGATGACGAGGTTCGCCTGCAAGGCCATAAACATAACCATCGAAAGCGTGAAGTTACCGGTAAAAAGATAAACGATCAATCCGGCGGTGATTCCCACCATAAACCCGTTCAGAAGTCCGACCAAACCTTCCTTTCGAATCGCGGATTTCCAGTTTCCGGTGGAAAGATCCCCCGTCGCTAAGTTTCGAACGATCAAAGTGATCGATTGTGTTCCCGCGTTTCCTCCCATCCCCGCGACGATAGGCATAAGAGATGCGAGCAGCACATATTTCTCGATCGTATTTCCGAAAAACGAAACGACCGAAGCGGCGAGAGAAGCCGTTCCCAAGTTGATGAGAAGCCAGACCATTCTTCTTCTCGCGGAAGTCAAAACCGAGGACGAAAGTTTTTCCTCTTCCGAAACCCCTCCCAAACGAAGAATGTCTTCGGACGCCTCTTCATGAACGATGTCCAAAATGTCGTCCACCGTGATTCTTCCCAAAATCCTTCCGAGATCGTCCACGACCGCCGCGGAAACAAGGTCGTATTTCCGGAATATCTTTGCCACCTCTTCCTGATCCGTATCGTAGTGAATCGAAGTAAAACCGGTTTTCATCAAACGGATCACTTTCGTATTGAGAGGCGCGAGAAATAAATTCTTAAGTTTAACATAACCTTTTAGAACGTTGTCCTCGTCCGTGATGTACAAATGATAGATGTCGTCCGTTTCTTTCGCGAGCTTTCTGAGCTTGATGATCGCCTTGCGAACCGTGTCCGTTTCCACCGCGGAAGCGAATACGGTGTTCATCAATCGACCGGCGGTATATTCGCGGAACGTAAGTTGTTTTCGGACTTGGGAAGAATCCTCTTCGTCGATCGAGTTGAGGATTTCCTCGGCCTTGTCCCGGGGAAACTCGGAGATGAGGTTGGAAAGTTCATCCGTCTCCAGGTTTTCAAGGATCGGAGAAATCTCCTTCATCTGAAACCGGGAAATCAGATCGGCCTGAAATTCCTCGTCGAACTCGACAAGGATGGAACTTTGAAGTTCGGAGTCGCATCGTTTGAAAACGGAAAACGCTTCGTCTTCTTCGAGCTTCTCGAGAACCTCCGCTATGTCCGCCGGGTGATTTTGTTTGAGAAAACGATCTAAAAATTCGTTCTCTCCCGCCTTGATTTTCTCGGAGAAGAATTCGATCCATTCCAAGGATCGAGGATTCGCTTTTTCCGAAAATAGGCCTTGGCTAACTCCTCTTTCTTCCATAAAATTCTCCCCAAGAAACGGTTCCAAAGAACAGAATTGAAAACTTGACAGACCGATCAATGAATTTCCCGACGAGTACCAAAAAAGGAGTTTTTCATTTGACCCGGCCGTACACTGCTCAATCGTAGAAAGAAGGTGCAACCACGATGAAATCGTTTCTGAAATCCTCACTGCCGCTTGTAATCTGTCTTCTTCTTTCCGTGAACTCAGTTTCCGCGGATGCGTTCTATTATCCTTGGGAATACAACAAGGTGTATAACGAAAAGATCGCCTTGGAAATCGAATTGGATTCCTTGAGAACCAGGTATAGAAACGAAACCGATAATTCCAGAAAGGAACGTTTGGAATACGATTCTAAAATCCGTTCTTTGGAGGAATTGCTCGCGAGAGAAAAAGAATTCCGCGCGAAAGACAACGACCTCGCCGACGAAAAACTCAAAGCTCTGGAAAATCAGATCGCAGTTCTCAAGGCGAAAAGTTCCAATAAGGAAAAGGAACTGATCGACGAGAATGAAAGACAAGCCCGCAAGTTCCGGGAACTTTTGGAAAACCTAAAGGAAGAATTGGAACGAGAAAGAGCCGCTTGTCAGAAAAAGACCGAAACCCTTCAAAAAGAATACGAGAAAAAAATCGCGGACTTGGAAGCGAGAATCCTTTCGTTGAACGACGAAATTTCCAAACTCAAAAATCTTTCGGACAATCAAAAGAAAGAACTCGATCGTCTTTCCGATCAGGCCAACGAACTCGAAGCCAAACTCACGGACGAAATTAAAAAAGGACAAATTCGTTTGAAGCGGTTTCACAACCGTCTCGTCATCAACATTGACGATAAGATTTCATTCGACTCCGGTTCCGCGGAATTAAAAAAGCAGATTCTTCCTGCATTGGATAAAATCAAAGAAATCCTCGGCAATTATCCGGGAAACCTCATCATCATCGAAGGTCACACGGACAACGTTCCGATCCGCACAAAAAAGTTCGCCGACAACTGGCAGCTTTCCGGCGAGCGGGCTTTGTCCGTTCTTCATTACGTGTTGGAAAATAAGAATGTCGATCCTAGAAACTTCTCTCTTGCCGGCTACGGAGAATTTCAACCTATCGTTTCCAACGATAGTCCCGAAAACAGAGCGCTCAACCGTAGAGTGGATATCGTAGTCGTTCCCCGTTGATGGATGATTTTTTTCAACTTCATCACGTAGAGCGAAGCCAGGAGAAAGGTCTCAAACGATCGATTCTTCTGGCGATTTTCGTTTCACTTTGTATCTTCTGCGTCGAATTGTTCGGCGGGTTTCAAAGCGGAAGTATCGCTTTGGTCGCGGACGCGGGTCATATCATCACCGATGCGATCGCGTTGTCCCTTTCCTTTATCGCGGTGATTTTGGCCGCCAGAAAACCGAACTTCAAGTTTTCATTCGGTTATTACAGAATCGAAATCCTGACTTCCCTTTTGAATTCGATTCTGATCTTCGGAATTTCGTTTTATATCTTTTACGAGGCGCTCGAACGTTTTCAGAACCAGAAAGAGATTCTCAGTTTTCACATGGTTTTTTACAGTTTTTCCGGAATCGTTTTGAATCTGATCAGCGCTTGGATTCTGTTTCGATTCAGCAGCGAAAACATCAACATCAAATCGGCTTACGTTCACGTCTTGAGCGATCTTCTTTCCACGGCGGGGGTTCTTTTAGGTTCGATTTTGATCTACTTTACGAATTGGATTTGGATCGATCCGTTGATTTCGATTTTAATTTCGATTTTGATATTGCGTTCTGCTTGGGGAATCTTTCTGGAAAGTGTCGGCGTCCTTCTGGAATCGTCTCCAAAAACATTCGAAATTCCTCATATTCTAGAACATATCGCCAAGATTCCCGGAGTTGCCCGAATTGCGGATTATCATTTTTGGGCGATTACAAGAGGGGTTTATGCCTGCACGTTGCGTCTCGGTGTTATCGATTTTAAAAACGCAAACGAAATCGTGTTGGAAGCCAATCGAATCCTAAAATCCGAGTTCGGAATCGATTACGTTACGGTTCAGTGCGAGACGGGAGATACAACGGATCGAATCGCGAATCTTTCCGTCCTTGATTCTCATGGAATGCAAAATCATTCTCATCATCACCATCACTGAAAGAACGGAGGAGGATTTCTTTTAAAAGGAGATTCTAATTTTGAAACCGCCGTTGTCTTTCGAAATGCGCGGTGTGAATGCGTTATCGTAAGGCTCTGATTTTTTTTAGAATGTTTTTTTGATAGATCGGGGTTTTTCCGGGATGAATCGAATAAAACAATCCTATGTCCGGAAACATTTTGGAAAGTTCCACCCCGCTCACAAGGTCCGTCAGCCAAGTGTAGATCAAATCCAAGGCGGTTTCGTAACCGTACGGATGGATCTGTTCCATTTTAAAATTCGGATCGCCGTCCTTTTTACGGGAAATTTCCAGTATTTTAGAATATAATAATTGTTGAATGTCCATGATTTTTCCGGCGGTTCTCGGGTCCACGGCGTCCTTTTTTTCACGGATCAACGCTTTTAAAATCAGATCCACATAACCGCAGAACAAAGCCGAAGCGGACAACATTTCCGAAAGATGGATTTCGGGAGCCCAACCTTGATAGTTCAAAAAAATGAGATGGTTCAAAGGAACCGAAATCGAATTTCCTTTCAATCGGCAATGTGTAGCCTCTTTCGCGTATTCCAGATCGAATAGTTCGATTTCAAGACCGGGCGTATCCTGCGTCAAATAGATCACATCGAACGTGTCCGCGGGAGATTTTGCGACTACTAAGAATCCGTTGCAGTTGGCCCCGTTCGTCAAAAAGGATTTTGACAAATCGAGTATGATTTGATCGTCTTCGATTTTATAGCTCGTGAGAATGTTGGAAATTCTTCCCTTCCATCCGGATTCGCTGACCCCCATCGAGATGATTCCCTTGCCGGTGCTCACGTCCTTCAAAAGATTTTTTCCGATTTCGATTACTTCTTTCTTATGAAGAATCTGATTGTTCCCGCTTTCGTTTAAAAATCCGTCCGCAACGAATTTCAGAATTCTTCCCGCGACATTGGTCTGCGCCATCATGGCGATTCCCAATCCGATCCCTCTCGGATAGGAACCTAACTGATAGATCTTTTCGTGAAACCCTTCGAAAGAACCTCCGGCGATCGCTTGAAAGTAGCCCTCTTCAACCAAATACGGAAGGGCGTCTCGGAAAACGCTTCGATATTCGCCGGAAGGAACGGAAGATAAGAATTCTTTCAGATTCATAATGCCTCGTCGATTTTAACGATTCACCTTTTGTTTGGTTTCGCGAGACGGCTTCTTTTCCTGCGTTCCGTTCTTACTCGAAGAATTTTCCCAAGCGGCCGCCTTACCGTTCTCGGAAGCAAATACTTTCTTAAGATACTGACCCGTATAGGAATTTTTTACCTTCGCGACTTCTTTCGGAGTTCCTTCGGCGATCACAAGACCGCCTCCGTCCCCACCTTCGGGTCCCATATCCACGATCCAATCCGCTTGTTTGATCACGTCGAGATTGTGTTCGATCACGATCATCGAATTGCCCCGGTCCACGAGAGTATGAAGAACTTCCGAAAGATGTCTAACGTCTTCGAAGTGAAGACCGGTCGTCGGTTCGTCTAGGATATACAACGTTTTTCCGGTGGGACGTTTGGAAAGTTCGGTCGCAAGTTTGATGCGCTGCGCTTCTCCTCCGGAGAAGGTGGTCGCGGGTTGTCCGAGGCGGATATAACCGAGCCCCACTTCGAGAAGAGTTTCCAGTTTTCGTTTTACGATGGGGATGTTTTCGAAAAACTCGTTCGCGTCCTCCACGGTCATTTCGAGAACGTCGAAGATATTCTTTCCTTTATAACGGACTTCTAATGTTTCCTGATTGTATCTTTTTCCTTTGCAGACTTCGCAGGTAACGTATACGTCCGGTAAAAAGTGCATTTCGATCTTTAAAATTCCGTCTCCTTCGCAGGTTTCGCAGCGCCCTCCGCTTACGTTGAAGCTGAATCTTCCCGGTCCGTAGCCGCGGAGTTTCGCTTCTTCGAGTCCCGAAAACATTTCCCGGATCGGTGTGAAAAGTCCCGTGTAAGTCGCCGGATTGGAGCGAGGTGTTCTTCCGATCGGAGATTGATCGATATTGATGATCTTGTCGATGTTATCGAAACCCTTAATCGTTTTGTGTTTTCCGGCCAAGGTTTTCATCTTCATCACCTTGTGGGCGGCGGCGTTGTAAAGAATGTCGTTGATGAGCGTGGATTTGCCCGAGCCGGAAACTCCAGTAATGACGACTAACTTTCCAAGCGGAATATTTACGTCTATGTTCTTGAGATTGTTTTCCTTGGCCCCGATGATCTGCAGTTGGTTCCCGTTGCCGTCTCGCAGTTTTTCGGGAATCGGAACGTTTCTTCTTCCGGAAAGATATTTACCGGTCAACGAATCCTTGTGTTTGGCGACATCCGCGGGAGTTCCCGCACAAACGATGGAACCACCGTGAACGCCCGCGCCCGGTCCCATGTCGATCAACCAATCGGATTCTTCCATGGTTTCGTGATCGTGTTCGACTACGAGAACCGTGTTTCCTAGGTCTCTGAGATTTTTCAGAGTGGAAATCAGTTTTGTGTTGTCTCTTTGATGCAAACCGATGGACGGTTCGTCCAGAATGTACAAAACACCCATCAGTCTGGAACCGATCTGAGTCGCTAAGCGAATACGCTGCGCTTCTCCGCCCGATAAGGAACCCGCGCTTCTTTCCATCGTAAGATAACCGACCCCTACGTCGTTCAAGAAGGAAAGTCTTTGGTGGATTTCCTTTAAGATCGGTTTGGCGATGACTTCTTCCGCACCGGTGACTTTGAGACCTTCTACAAATCGCAACGCCTTCTCGATGGAATACGAGGTAAACTCGTCCACGGGGACGTTATGCACCTTTACGGAAAGGCTTTCGCGTTTCAGACGTTTTCCTTTGCAGGAAGGACAAGGGTGGTTTGTCATATACGACTCGAACCATTGACGCATAGAATCGGATTTGGTTTCCTTGTATCTTCTTTGCAGATTCGGAATCACACCTTCGTATTCTTTCGTGAATTCGTAATGGGAGTTCGCTCCGCGAAAATCGTATTCGATTTTGATTCGTTTATCCCCGTAAAGAATCGTCTGTCTCGTTTTTTCGGGCAGATCCTTCCAAGGAGTGTTCATCTTAAATTTCAAAGAATCGGATAAGGACTTGAGAGTCGCCATAAACCAAAAACCGTTGCTCTTGGAACCGGCCCAGGCTTCGATACAACCGTCCACTAAGGAGAGTTCGGGATCGTTGACCAAAAGATCCTCGTCGAATTCGAGTAAACTTCCCAGACCGTCGCAGGTTTCGCAGGCGCCATAAGGAGAATTGAAGGAGAACATTCGAGGAGAAAGTTCTGTAAAACCGATATCGTGCCCGTTCGGACAAGCCATCTTCTGCGAAAGAATATGATCCTTGGAACCGTCGTCCAAGATCACAAGTCCTTCCGATTGTTTGAGAGCGGTTTCGACGGAATCTGCCAAACGACTTCGGATTCCGTCCTTCATTACGATCCGATCGACTACGATTTCGATCGATGTTTTAAAATTCTTTTTTAATACGATGTCTTCGTCGAGGGTTCGGATTTCTCCGTTGATTCTTACCCGATTGAAACCGTCCTTGCGGATCTTTTCAAGTATGTCCTTGTGTTCCCCTTTTTTCCCCGCGACTACGGGCGCGAGAATTTGGAGTTTGGTTCCCTCCGGAAATGCGAGAACACGAGCAGTGATCTGGTCGATGGACATGGATTGGATCGGAGTTCCGCATTCGGGACAATGCGGTTTTCCGACCCGAGCATACAAAAGACGGAGATAATCGTAAATTTCGGTGACTGTTCCGACAGTGGATCTCGGATTTCGATGGGTCGTTTTTTGTTCTATGGAAATGGCGGGCGAAAGACCTTCGATCAGATCCAGATCCGGTTTTTCCATCTGACCCAAAAATTGACGGGCGTACGCGGACAAACTCTCCACATACCTTCTTTGCCCTTCCGCATAGATCGTATCAAATGCAAGAGACGATTTGCCCGAACCGGACAAACCAGTAATGACAACGAGCTTATCTCTCGGAATATCCACGTTGATATTCTTAAGATTGTGTTCTCTCGCTCCTCGAATCCGAATTTCCTGCAATGAAATACCCTCTCACTTTTTAAAATTTACGGCTTGCGAAAATCTGAAAACTCCTTTCCGAAAGGAAATTCTTCTTTTTCAGAAGGAATCCGATCCTTAGACTGGCGTCATGTTTCGAACATTTCTCCAAATCGTTTTACTTCCGTTCCGTTTATTCTTCCAACTCGTTCGCTGGATTCGATTCCGATTTTTTCGGGGCGATCATTACTTTTTGGAAATTCCTTCCGAATTTGCAAACTACCGCAAATCGTTCCTGATGCGCCTTCTTTCCTCCAAGGATGAGGATGTTTTTTTCACGGATTTTCTGCTCGAACTCAAACTTCTTTCTCAGGTTCCTCAACTCAAAAAAGTTTCGGTGCTCATCCAACAACCGGAATACGGATTCGGAGAAACCTTGAGCATCGCCGAACGGCTTCAGATTCTAAAAGAATCCGGTGTTTCTTTGGAGGGTTTCGCTTTAACGGGCGGACTCAAATCCCTGTTTCTACTCGGAATTTGTAACGAACGATTCAGTTCGGAAGCTTCCGAATTTTTTCCGGTGCTTCCTTCCGCGGAATCTTTTTTCTTCGGGAACGCTGGAAAAAAGTGGGGAGTCAAAGTCGAAACGTTTCAAAGCGGACCGTATAAATCCTTCGGCGAATCGTTTCAAAGGGATAAATTTTCTCCGAAGGCAAGGGAGAATTTAAACGCGCTTCTCAAACAGATGACCGAGGATTTGGAATCCCTTTTCAAACGTTATACGGGTTTCGGTCTCAAAACTTTTGCGGAACCGTTTTTATCCGCAAAAACATTAAAGGAACGGAAATTTATCACCGGATTTTTGAACGAAGAGGATTTTCGGGAGAATTTCCTCTATCCTCATTATGAAAACGATTCCGAAGAAAAACAAAAGCCTTCCACCAAAGAACTCACCTTTCTTTCTCTATACCGTTTTTCTAAATTAAGAAACTTTAAACTTGTTTCGCGAAGAGATCCGATCGTCGCGGTTCTTCCCCTCAAAGGAAACATTCATCACGATACGATCGGAAAAGGAGAAGGGAAAACGGAAGGAATTTCCTATCACGCGGTAAAATCCGCTCTCAAGGAGCTGCGCGACGAACCATCCGTAAAGGCGATCGTTTTGGAAGTGGATTCTCCCGGAGGTTCCGCTTTCGTTTCCGAACTTCTGTATCAGGAAATTCATAAACTCCAGAAGAAAAAACCGGTGTATGCGTATGTGCAAAATGTTTCCGCAAGCGGAGGATATTATCTTTCCTGCGGAGCTTCCAAGATTTACGCGTCTCCGTACGGAATCGTGGGAAGTATCGGCAGCATTTCCCTTCGTTTGGACATGAAGAATTTTTATTCCAAACTCGGGATTACAAAAGACCGAGTCGGGTTCTACAAATACAGGGATTTGTTATCCGAATACGGACCGATTCATCCCGAGTCCAAAAAACTGATGGAACAGGAAATTCAGGATTCGGAAGGACTTTTTTACAAACGAGTTTCCGACGCAAGAAAGATCGAAGTTTCGATTTTGGACAAACGATTCGGACAGGGAAAGGTTTTCACTTCCAGCCAATTCTTGAAGGACAAAATGATCGATTCGATCACGGATTTCTTGGGACTTTTGGAAGACATCAAACAGGAACTCAAGGTCGAACGAGTGCAACTGCGATACTTACCCACTCTGTTTACGTTTCAGAGTTTCCTGCGGTCCTTGACACCCGGTTTTATCGCGAAGGGTTTTTCGGGAGAATGGACCTCGGTCGTTTCTCAAAGTTTAGAATATTCTAAAACTCTATTGTCCGATCCTCTTCAAAAGAAGTTTCACTTTGCGGAAGCGGACTCGCTTCTTTCTTCTCGGTTTTGGAATCAGGGTTGATCGGATACGATTTCGGTTTATGGGTCGTGTGATTTCGGTTTCTCCGAAATGATCCCATGCGGTTTCACGAATATTCTTATTATTGAATATTGTATCTCTGGAAACCGTCCAACGTTCCCATAAACTGTTTTTTTCTTTTACTTGGAAGCCGCTTTTTGAATCCGATTCAAAAGCGCCTCTTTCCCCTTTTCTTCCTTGGGCATTTGACACCAAGCTTCCGCGATCTTTCTGCGATCGCATTCCACAAAAAAAGAATAGAGCAATCGCATATACTCTTCATTCGACGAAACCGAAATCGCGAACACGGAGCCTATTTCCGTTTCAAAACCGATTTGAGCCGCTTCGTTCGGCGCATCCTTCAGAGAATCTTTTAATACTACCTTGCACGTGGGGGCATAATGTCTGTATTTGAGTCCGGGGCTTCTCGGTGCCTCGGTCGCTGCCGATTCCGAAAGCGATTCCAAACCGCGTAAGTCGGGAAGAATCGAAAGCAGATCGTTTCGATCCACAAAACCGGGACGCAATAAGATCGGAGGTTTTGCGGTAAAATCGATCACCGTGGATTCGATTCCGATTCTGGGTTCTTCTCCCCGGAGAATGCAATCGACCTTGCCGGAAAATTCTTCTAGAATATATTCCAATTTCGTTAAGGACGGTTTGCCCGAAACATTTGCAGAAGGCGCGGCTACGGGAACTCCGCATGCTTCTAAAAATTCGCGGGCGGTAGAGTTGGAAGGAATTCGAACGGCTACCGTATCCAATCCGGCCGTAAAAAGATTCTGATTCTTCTTTTTAAAAATACCCGTAATCGGTCCGGGAGAAAATTTTCGAAAGACGAGCGCCGCAGGTTCGTCCACTTCTCCGCAGACATTTAACGAAGCGATGTTCTCGACGTGAAGAATGAGAGGGTTATCCGAAGGTCTGTTTTTTACTTCGTAGATTTTTCGGCAGGCTTTTTCGTCGAAAGCGGAAGCTCCGATTCCATATACCGTTTCGGTCGGAAAGATAACCAACCCTCCTCTCAGCAGAATCCGAGCCGCTTCGAGAGGAGAGTCCGTGATCAGAGTATTAACCTTGTTTTCTCGCAAATTTCTCCGTATGTTTGCGGTCGACGTTCGCTTCCTCCGGAGAGGTCTGCGGAGTTTCCGTTGCGGGAGCATTCGGATCCTTTACGTGCTCTTTGATTTTTTCCACGGGTGGAAGTTTGTTCGTAACGAGTAATGCGAGATAATCGTTGATTCCAGGATCGTTGTCGCTGATCAACTGCCAGAAGGAAAATCCGCCAAGATCGTATTGTCTCAAAAGGTTCATCTTATCTTCGAACGCTTTACGGTTCATGTAAAAGGCGACGCGATCGCAACCTTCCGATTTATACCAGATGCTCGGATCTTCGTAAGTCTTTCCGGTATGAACCCAGGAAAATTTGGAAAGATTCGTCCAAGAACCGGAGTTCTTCGTGTTCGCAAGAATCTGATCGATGTTAGTCGGTTGCCTATGGATTCCGAGATCCTTTTTACGAACCGCGTCCTGATAATAAACCGACTTGATCTTGGCGTTGCAATTCAGAGCCCAATCGTATCCGTAAGTAGGAATCGCCATATACAACTGACGGCTTGGAACTCTCGCTTTCGCATATTCAATGATACTTTTGATCCATATGTTCGGAGCCTGAGGTCCCGGACCGGGGTTTCTGTATTTACGAGGATGCAATTCATATGCCATAATCTTAATACGATCCGCGTATTTTGCGAGAAAGGCGTAATCGTGAGTCATTGGCCCTCTCCAATTTTCCGCGTAATCCATCTTGATCTTTTCCTTTAAACCTTTGCAGGCTTTCAAGGATTCTTTTTTGGCCGGAGTTTTCGGATGAACCGCGACGGAAAGAATCTTTCCTCGTTTGTGGATCTCTTTGGAAAGAATGACGATGAATTCTTCGAATTTCTCTTTTTTCTCGCAGCTCATTCCCTCATAGTCGATGTCGATTCCGTCGTAGCCGTACGTGTCCACTTCGTGAAGAATGTTTGAGAGGTGTCGATCGCGGATATCGTTGCGTCCGTTCATTCCGATGTTTTCGGAAATTTTTTCGTATTTATTTTCCCAACGGAAAATCGTCGGAATGATTTTAACGTTCGGATTGAGTTTGCGGAGTTCCGCGACTCGTTCGTGCTTTTGAGTGCTTCCCCAGCTGGAATACAAATCTCCGTTGTTGGTATCACGGCCTTTCATCCCGTAGATAAACGGATGGATTTCGTTGTAAAGATGGACGGTTTTTTTCATGGCTTCGTAATCGGAAAACCAAGTGGAAGCGCGGAATGTTGTATTATCGTCCGCTTTCGGAAGAAGCGTAGCTTCCGGCATATCCCCGTCGTCCTTACCGAACGAGAAGAAGGATTTCGATTCCGTTGCGGAGGAATCGGAAGAAGGTTCGTCAGATGAGGAAGAATTGTTTACCGGTTGGTTGATAAAGAACAAATCCCGGATTCCGTCCACAATGCCGACGGAACTTGTACGAACGCTTTCACCCGCGACGGATGCGTCTCCTTTTTTCAGAAGATTGATTCCTAAGGAAAAAGAAAGGGCGGATAATAAAAACCAAGTAAAAGAATAGAACAGGATCTTCTTTTTCGGTTCTGAATCTTTCTGAAAAGGAACGGGTTTAATCAAACCTTCGGGGATGTTGTGTTTGTCTTCTTGTTTCTGTGCCATCGGTGTTACTATCTGATTATCGAATCGAAACCTAAGAAAATAAAGAAGTTTCCGAACTCGATGATTTTACGGACTCACTTCCAGAGATTTACAGGGGAAGAGACTGTCAAATGGTTCTTTTTACCGGTTGACGAATTCGCCGCCCAAGAGGAAAAAACCGCTTATGCCTCTTTCCAAATCCGTGAAATTATTTATCTCCTTAAACGCGTTCTTTCTCTGCTTTCTGATTTTGGCCGAGGTAACCGGTTCGAAACTTTTTGTCTCCTTCGGCTTTACGCTTACGATGGGAGTGATTCCTTTTCCGGTCACGTTTATCGTAACGGATTTATTAAACGAATACTATGGAAGGAAGGGAGTTCGGTTCACGACCCTCGTCGGAATGGTTATGATCTTTCTAGCCTACTTTCTTTTGATGCTGGATATGTCGATTCCCGCGGCTTCCAATTCTCCCGTGGACGATCACTCTTTCAACGTGGTCTTCGGAAATTCAGGAAAGGTCATCGTGGGTTCGATCGTCGCGTATTTGATAGGACAGTTGATCGATATCCAGATCTTTCACTTTATCCGGGTCAGGACACGGAACAAATATATTTGGCTGAGAGCAACGGGTTCCACGATCGTTTCTCAACTTGTGGATTCTTTTGTAGTGATCTACATCGCTTTGGGCGGAGGAAAACTCACTTTTCAAGAATTGAATCAAATCTCCACGAACAACTTCCTCTACAAATGCGGCGTTGCGGTCGCGATCACTCCTCTGATCTATGGAGCGCACCGTTTGATCGACTGGTATTTAGGGGAAGAAGCGGAGAAGATGATCCAATTTGCAACCAAGGAAGGACGCTCCGATACGGAACCGCTTTCTCCAGGCTGAAACGCACCCCATACTATTTTGAGACCGTTCCTTAAGGATCATGAAAGCCGCAACCCGCATTGAATTTTTGAAGGAAACGGGAAACAAATTCTTTACCTAAATGAGATTACAGTCTAAGTAGCGAAAGGATTTTGAATCAAAGGAAAGAGTTCCATTTGTTGAAGTAGACGCATCGATGCAGCCGACTGAAACACAACCTCCCCTTAAAACGCGCTCGGACGAACTTCGATTCGCCTTTAAGGCGTTGCTTCTTCAAGGATATAGAGGAATCAAAAATCTTCTTTTACCGGTTCCGCTCTGGAAAAAAGACGAAGATAGACGATGGTCCATCGCATCAATCCTCGCGATTTCGGAAACTCCTCTCTGGAATCCGAACGACACAGTCGAAAACAAAATATTGACCTCCGGAAAAATCGAGAATCTACGAATCGCGGCAAGAAAACTGAATGGCATCAAAGTTTCCGCCGGTCAAATATTCAGTTTTTGGAAACAAATCGGAAATCCGAATTTCGGTAAAGGTTATGTATTAGGAAGAGAAATTCGGGAAGGTTGTATCGTTCCAAGCGTCGCCGGCGGTATATGCCAGATTTCGAATGCACTGTACGACGTTGCGGTTCGATCCGGTTTCGAAATTTTGGAAAGACATCGACATTCTTCCGTAATTCCCGGATCGCTTGCCGAACAAAATCGGGACGCCACAGTAAAATGGAATTACATCGATCTTCGATTTCGTTCTCCCGTGGACTTCAGGATCGAAATCGAATTCAACTCGGAAAGTATGATTGTCCGCTTTCGGACCCTTTCTCCGATTCAAACGGAAACCGAGGAGCCTGCCGATTTGGTTTCGGAAACGTTAGAGAGCGTTTCCACCCGGAAGTTTCAATCTTTAAACGACTGTTATTCGTGCGGAAGAATTTCTTGCAGCCAACATAGTTGGAACAATCGCCCTACTGCCGACTTTACCGCTTGGATACTCGATGAAGTCTGGCCCGAATTTGACGAATATGTTCGGACCCAATGGAGACAGAAAGATTCGGCTATCGTCCCGATGAAAAACGGAACGCGATGGGGAACGAATCGGTTTAACTGGACGGTTCGAACCGAAAAAAACGCTCGGAGCTTATTTTTACCTGCGCTCTGGAGAAGTTTAAAACTCCGTTACGGGAGCGGAAAACAAACGAATCGATTTCGCCTCAATTTGGAATTGGATCGCCTTCTCGCGCAAGCCGCTGCGAAACACATTCCTTACGAAGCTTCGCACATTGTCGTATCTCAAACGCTGTTGCCGGTTCTCTGGGAGGCAGGAGTTTTTGCGGGAAGAACCTTTGACGTATTGATGACACGACTTCCTTTTTACCTTTTGCACGAACGTTTGAATCAGGCTCATTCGAAATATCCGCAAAGTGAAACGTTAAACGATTTTCGCGCGCCTGCCTCCTGGATCGAATCTGAATATAGGGCCCTTAATTCCGCGCAGAGAATCCTGTCTCCTCATTCCGAAATTCTGGAATCCTTTCCCCATCAGGCATACGCTTTGAACTGGATTTTTCCGAAAGCACAAGAGAACCCGCGTACGAAAAAAAAAGGAATTCTTTTCCCCGGATCCGCATTAGGCAGAAAAGGAGCCTACGAAATGAAACGATTGGCGGAAGAATTCAATCTTTCCTTGTATGTTTTAGGGAACGCGATCGAACGGGACGGATTTTGGGAAAACGTATCAACTCGTCCGTTTGAAAATTCTTGGAAAGAAATCGGACTTGTCGTTTATCCCGCGTATGTCGAACACCAACCGAGACAATTGCTGAAAGCGGCTTCTATGGGAATACCCGTAATCACAACGCCCGCGTCCGGTTTGGTGGGTTATGAAGAAAAAGGGATCATTCTCGTTCCGATCGGAGATTACGATCGTTTAAAGCAAGAAGTGCGGCTCCAATTGAAAGCGGATTCGATGGAAGAGTTGTCTCATTCGAAATAAAACCAAATTCGATTCTTCCAAGGATCCAAAACGGAAACATACCGGAGATCTTGAGTTTCGATCGAAAACCCTCGGGAAAGTAAAACAGGTTTAAGATGTTCCCATTCGTTCTTATTAGAAACGACCGTTAAGGTTCCGGGACTCACCGGACATTTTTTAGATTCTCTGCTGAAGATCAAAATCCCCTTTGGGTCCCAGGAAACTTCTGAGTGGGAAGGCGAATTTGAAAGAATCTTCCAGCCGAAGAGTTCGTTGTAAAGGTTTGCGGAAACGGAGCAATCCGTGGATTGAAAATTGGATGCGTAAAATCGAATCATGGTTTTTTCAAATGAGCCGCACCCTCAGGGAAGAATGCGGATTCTTCTTCGTTTAATTGGTTGTCTAAAGAGTAAAACCCAAAAAACTGGAAGAAGAATTTTTTGCGAGAATCACATGGCAACAGATCAGGAAGACTACGTTCGCATATTTGATACCACTCTGAGAGACGGGGAACAATGTCCCGGCGCGGCGATGACGGAAAACGAAAAGTTGGAAATCGCGGCTCAACTCGGAACGATGAAAGTCGATATCATCGAAGCCGGTTTTCCGGTTTCTTCTCCCGTTCAATTCCAAGCCGTCGAACGGATCGCACGAGAAACCGAAGGACCGATCATCGCAGCACTCGCAAGGGCGATGAAAGCCGACATCGAGGCTGCATCGAAAGCGCTCATGCCCGCAAAAAAAAGAAGAATTCATACCTTCATCGCGTCTTCACCGATCCACATGAAATACAAACTCGGCAAGGAGCCGAAAGAGGTTCTGAAGATGGCCGTGGAAGCCGTGACCCTTTGCCGCCAATTTGTGGACGATGTGGAATTCTCCCCCGAAGATGCGACCCGAAGCGAACCGGAATTTTTGCGCGAACTCTGCGAGGCGGTGATTGAAGCAGGCGCAACAACAATCAACATTCCCGACACGGTCGGTTACACGACGCCCGCGGAATACGGAAACCTTTTTAAATTTTTAATCACGAACGTGAGAGGTTCGCAAAAAGCGATCTTCTCCGCTCATTGTCACAACGACTTAGGACTTGCGACCGCGAACTCTTTGGCCGCCGTTCAAAACGGAGCGCGTCAGATCGAATGTACGATCAACGGAATCGGGGAAAGAGCCGGAAACACCGCGATGGAAGAAGTCGTTATGGCGATGAGAACCCGCAAGGACGCGCTTGGAATTCAAACGAGAATCAAAACAGAAGAGATCGCGCGCGCTTCGTATCTCGTGAAGACGATTACCGGAATGCTCGTCCAACCGAATAAGGCGATCGTCGGCGCCAACGCGTTCGCGCACGAATCCGGAATTCACCAAGACGGGGTTATCAAACATAGGGAAACCTACGAAATTATGAAACCGGAAACGGTCGGTCTTTCTTCCAACCGAATGGTTCTGGGAAGACACAGCGGACGCGCCGGTTTTAAGGATCGAATCGTCAAACTCGGTTTTTCTCCGCAAGCCGAAGAACTCGAAGCCGCGTATCAAAGATTTTTGGAAATCGCGGACCGAAAAAAAGAAATCTATGACGAGGATATCCGCGCCCTCTTTTCCGACGAAACGAGAAAGTCTACGGGAGATCGTTTTCAACTCGAAGGATTTACCGTTTCCACAGGAACCAAAAGCACTCCTACAGCGGGGGTAAGAATCCTGATCGACGGTCATGTGAGAGAAGAATCCGCAACCGGCGACGGCCCCGTGGATGCGATCTACAAAGCGATTCAGAAAACGACGGGGATGGACCCGGAAGTTTCGCGGCTCGTCATTTCTCCGGTAACGGAAGGACAAGACGCAATGGCGGAGGCTTCGGTTACGTTGGAATACAAAGGCGATCGCGTCGTGGGCAAAGGAAGTTCCACAGACATCATCGAGGCTTGTTCGAGAGCTTATATCTCGGCGCTGAATCGACTTTAGTTTTTTTGAATATTCGAAAAAGTTTTTTTTAACACCGTTGATCGGTTTTGAAAAACGGCGACTCCCTTTCGGTTTGTTTGTTGGAAAAAGTTTTCCGAGGAAGAACCCGAACATTTCGAAATTGTGGGAACTACCACAGGATTTCGAAACTCCATGCAATCTCCTACAAAGGATGAGTTGTCCAAGCGACGTAATCTGTGGGAACTGCTACTTTTTTCCAAAAGTTCACTGAGGATTCGGAATTAGTTTGTCCAGTCTGATTCTCCCTACCGAACAAGGTTCAGCAAATAGTTTGATCTCAAAGTAGAATTTGTCCCAAAATTCGAAAACGGTGCCAAATTACATCTTCCAGCCGTTGATTGTAGCGATCCCTAAATAATTCTCTTGCCCGATTCTCGGACGATTTTCAAGGTAGAATCGAGAGAATTCTCCAGAGAAAAGGTATGTTATGAAATATTCTGAAATTTTTGAACCGATCCGACTCGGTTCCATTACCCTTCCCAACCGAGTCATCATGGGTTCCATGCACTTAGGGCTCGAAGGAATGCCGATGACCGCCGAAAGAATGATCGCATTCTACGGAAGACGTTTCGACGGCGGCGCTTGTTTTATTACGACGGGAGGAATCTCCGTCAATCACGAAGGAAAAGGATCGAACATCTTCTTTAACTTTCAAAAGGAAGAAGACTGCAAAGAATTATCGATCGTCGCAAATGCGCTCAAACCCAAAGGAATCTTCTGCGCGCAGCTCTTTCACGCAGGACGTTATGCCTATCACAGAGAACTCGTAGCCCCTTCCGCACTGCGCGCTCCGATCAACCGGTTTATCCCGAAGGCTTTGTCGGAAGAAGAAGCTTGGAGAACGATCGAAGACTTCGGCGATTCCGCCCTCAAAGCCAGGGAAGTCGGTTTCGGCGCCGTTGAAATTATGGGAAGCGAGGGTTATCTCGTGAACCAATTCTTTTCCGGAGTCACCAATCAAAGAGAAGACTTTTTCGGAGGAACTCCCGAAAAACGAATGAACTTCGCGATCGAGGTCATGAAGAACGTTCGTAAAAAAGTCGGTAAAGACTTTCCGGTCGTCTATCGTATGTCCGGAATCGATTTGATTCCAGGCAATCCAACCTTTGAAGAAGTCGTTACCCTCGCCGAACGTTTGAAAGAGGAAGGAGCCGACGCGCTCAACATCGGAATCGGCTGGCACGAATCTAGAATTCCTACGATCTCCATGCTCGTTCCGCGCGGCGCTTGGGCGAAAATTTCCGGCAAAATCAAAGCGCGCGTCAAAGACATTCCGATCATCGCTTCCAATCGTGTGAACATGCCCGAAACCATGTCCCGCATTTTGAAAGAACACGAAGCGGATATTTTGAGCATGGCCCGGCCGTTTTTAGCCGACCCGGACATTCTGAACAAGATTAAAGCCGATCAGGAAGAAAGAATCAACACTTGTATCGCGTGCAACCAAGCTTGTTTGGATCATACGTTCAAAGAACAAATGGTTTCCTGTTTGGTAAACCCATCCGCCAACAGAGAATTGGAACTGAGCAAACTCAAAAACGCGGATAAGAAACACGTCGTCGTTGTCGGTTCCGGTCCGGGCGGACTCGAGTCCGCGAGAATCAGCGCGATCCGAGGTCATAAGGTCACCGTTCTCGAAGCCACCGATAAGATCGGTGGACAACTCAATCTTGCGGCGCAAATCCCCGGAAAATCCGAATTCTTGGAAACGATCCGTTATTTCAAAAACGAACTGAAAAACCTCGGCGTTGATATTCAATTCGGTCACCAGGCCACGTTAGACAGCATTCTTTCCTTAAAACCGGACGCGGTAATCTTTGCGACCGGAGTCAAACCGAGAGAATTCACGTTACCCGGAATCGAGAAAAAGAAAACCGCTTCCTATGCGGATTATCTTTCCGGCAAGTTTCAACCGGGTAAAAACGAAAAGATCGCCATCATAGGCGGAGGAGGAATCGGCTGCGACGTAGCGCACAAACTCACGGAGGAAGAAGCTCCTACGATCGATTCTTACTTTCACCGATACAACGTTCCTTCTTATACCAAAGCCCAGATCCAACCGGAAAAACCCGAACGCAAAGTCTCCATCTTCCGCAGATCCGGCAAGATCGGATCGGGACTCGGAGCGACCACCGCTTGGGCTTTGTTGCAGGAACTGGAATCCAAAGAAGTCGGATTTTATACTTCCTTAAACTACAAAGAAGTCACCGACAAAGGGCTCGTCGTCGAAACCAAAAAAGACGGTCCTTTAACGATCGAATGCGATTCCATCATTCTTTGCGCGGGACAACTCAGCGAGGTTTCCCTTTACGAAGAATTCAAAACGAAATCTCCCGGAATTCCTTCGTATTTGATCGGAGGAGCCAAAGACGCTTCCGGAATCGACGCGAAACGCGCGATGTTGGAAGGCTTTGAAGCCGCGATCGCAATCGGAGTGAACTAAAAACACTCCGATTTTTTAAATTTTTTTCACAAACAAGATTCTCTTTCGAACGATGCAGGAACCGTAACGAACGAAGGAGAATCTCTTGTTCGCAAAATTTCTTGGTTTCGTTTTATTTTTCCTCTTAACAGCTTGTCTCCCCGATCTGCAACCCGCGTCTCGCGAGGAGAATTTTCAAGACCTTTCCGATGATTGGGAAATTCAGACCGGTCAAAATCTTTGGAAACCGGTTCGCATCCCCTCCAACCTCAAAGAGTTTGTCGATGCGGATTTCCGGAAGTATACGGGCGCGGATTTTCAAGAGGACCGAGCGCCCCTACTTCTCCGCAAACGGGTTTTACTGGAGAATTCTTTCGATTCTTCCTTGAGCCTTTCCCTCGGAAAGATTTCAGACAGAGCTACGGTTCTCTGGAACGGAGAAGAACTCACCGAGGAATTGTTTTCCGAATATCGAACGTCGGTTCCGCAAGGATACGATCGAACTCGGATCTACGCGATTCCCGAAAAAAATAGATTCAAAAACAATGAAATCCTCGTTACGATCGAGCCTTACTTCGATTACGAATTCGGAATTCTTTCGGGACCGATCGGCATCGGAGCGCCTTCTTCGATATGGAAACGGTTCTTTTTAGGAGAATTCACGGGGCTGACCGTATTCGGTTCGTTTTCCCTGATCGGAAGTTTCTTTTTATTTCTTTCCCTCCGCGAAAAAAAAGGAGAAGAGAATCTTTACTTCGGTTTGTTTTTGATCTTCTTTGCACTCTTCCAAATCTCCCTTTCCGAACTTAAATATCTGACCGGATTCAAGATTTTGAATTTAAAAAAATTGGAATATTCCAGCCTTGCGTTTTTGTTCCCTCTTTTTTGCCGCTTTCTCAATTCTCTTTTGCGGAAGGCGAAAACGAAACTTCATTTTTGTCTCGAAGTCATGACGATTCCGATTCTGGTCGCGATCGGAGCCGCGGAGAACGTCCTTCGTTTGGATCAAATCAATCGGTATGCGCTTCAGATTTCCTGGATCGGTTTCGTATTCGTCGCTCTGCGAATTTTGATTCCGAATCTAAAACGAAGTTTCGAATCGAAGATCGTTCTTTTCGGGATTCTATTTTTGCTTTTCTGCGTTGGAATCGATATTTTCGCGCAAAGGGGTTTATTCAAGACGGTTCGTCTATCCGGAATCGGGGTCTGCGGATTTTTGGGCTTTCTGACTTTGGTTCTTGCGAACAAATTCGTGCGGATGAAGGAAAAGCTGAAATCCTGGAACCGAGTTTTGGAAACTGCGATTCGAAATCGCACCCAAGAACTTTCTTCGAGTTTGGAGGAGATTCGTTCGCTCAAAGAACAGCAGGATGGGGACTACTTTCTAATCACTCTCTTATTCCAACCCTTCCTTTCCAAAAACCTCAAAACATCGCAAGCGCAAATCGACATTCATCGAAAGCAATTCAAGAGCTTTCAATTTAAGAATCGAACCTACGAACTCGGCGGAGACGTGGTTCTCAGTGAAACGGTGTCGATATCGGGAATTTCCTATCAAGCTTTGATCAACGCCGACGCGATGGGTAAATCCCTGCAAGGAGCGAGCGGCGCCCTCGTCTTCTGTTCCATCGTAAAAAGTTTTCTGCAAACCCAAGACTATGAGTTTCGCAGTCCGGAGAATTGGCTCTTTCTCTTGTATCGAAATCTGCAAGCCGTATTCGAGTCCTTCGACGGAAGCATGCTCGTTTCGGGAATTCTTTCCTTGTATAGAATGGAAACGGGAGATTTATTTTTTCTCAACTGCGAACATCCGCCGATCATTCTTGTTCGCAACGGAAAAGCGAGTTATCTGCGCGAAGACGCGGTTTTACGAAAAATCGGATTCCCCGATCCGGATTCCAAAGTGACGGTGGAACATTTCCGTCTGCAATCGGGAGATGTCGTTTTGTACGGTTCGGATGGAAGAGAAGATTTATATTTTCCGAACTCGTTCGATTCCTCGCGAAAACAAAAAGTCTCCTCTCCCGATCTTTTCTTCGACTTGGTTCAAACTGAAATTCCGGATTTAGACGAATTGGAAGCAAAGATCGTTCAAAAGGCGGATCTTTCCGACGATCTCAGTTTCTTGAAGATTCAAACCGGCGCCGAAACTTTTCTCAGAAAAAACAACTTACAAAGCAGGTCTCTTTTACAGGAAGGATACCAATTTTATAAAAAGGGAGAATTTCACAAAGCCTGTCTTCACGTTGCGCGAGCTTCGATTCTCGATCCATCGGATTTGAAATTAGCCCGTTTGGTATTGGTCTTAGCAAAAAAATCGCAAAGTTTCAAACTCTTCCGTTTCTTTTCGGAAAAGGTTTTGCTTCGAACGACGGGAAAAGGTCTCGCAAAAGATTCCAAAATCCTGGCCTCTTCGTTTCGAGCGGAGTCCTCGGCTTCCCCTCAGATCGGATCAAAACTCGTAAAAAACGCGAGCTAAGCGGACATAAAAAGAATTTATTGTTGAAATTGTTCCAGAAAAAATGTATTAGTCATAAATTATTCATTCTTTAGCGAAGATTCGGGCACTTTGCGTCAAAGAATGAGACCGGAATGTCAGTCTCCTAAATCTTTCTTCCGGGTCACTTTCAATGCCAGCTCGGTTTGCTGGGATAGAATCCGAATCCATTTTGAATCGTTCGATAGGATTTGGATTCATCCCGGAATTTTAGCTTTTGGGATAAGGAAGATGAAGATCTATTCAGGTATTATCGGTTCCACAAAATTGGATCAACCACCGATGTTCGTCACCAAGAACGGACTGAAAAAAAGAATGCCGATCCAAGAACCTCAAAAAGTTTTAGAGACGTCCCTCGCGTACAGTTTGGAGAAAAACGTATTACTCATTTCTTATAATTTGCTTTTAGATCATACCGGAGATACCAAACTTGCCGAGAGCAGTTATCTTCAATTCTCCGCGCGGTTTCATGAAACGTTCACGCAGGAATCTTGGTTCTTTTTATCCAATCGGATCGAAACTTTCCTCCGGGAATACGAACAAGCAAAGCTCGATTTTCACTACGATTCCAAATTCTAAATTAAAATTCTGATTGAGTTAAACCGCGCTGAATTTACGCTGAAATGTACCTAGATTCCGGTATTTTTCCCGAACCGATTCCTGCCAGAATTTTGAATTTATCCTATTTGGAGTTATCCATGAAAACTAGAGTAATTACTTTCCATTACACCCTTCATGATACGGAAGGCAACCTGATCGATTCTTCCGAAGGCAAATCGCCTCTTTCGTATCTGGAAGGCGTCGGACATATCATTTCCGGTCTGGAAGAAGAGATGAAAAAGATGTCTACCGGAGAAAAGAAAAAGATCAACGTCTCCGCAGAGAAAGCATACGGTCTCAAAGACCCCGACCTTATTTTTGACGTTCCAAGAACCCAGTTTCCTCCCAACGAGGATCTCCAAGTGGGAATGATGTTTCAAACCGACGAACCCGACAAAGTATTTACGATCACCGAACTTCAGGAAGAATCCGTCATCGTAGACGGCAATCATCCCCTTGCGGGAATCAACTTGGTTTTCGACGTGGAACTTACCGGAATCCGCGAAGCGACCGAAGAAGAAATTTCACACGGACACGTTCATGGAGAAGGTGGTCACCACCATCACTGAGAGACGATTCCGATTCACCGATGTCCTGGAAGGAAGAATTAAATCCTGCTCAATTGGAAGCGGTCCTTACCCAGGATGGACCGGTGCTTGTGTTGGCAGGCGCCGGTACCGGTAAAACCAAAACCATCGTCAGCCGACTCGCCCGGCTGGTCTCTTCGGGAATCCCCGCCTCTTCCATTCTTCTATTGACCTTTACCCGCAAAGCTGCCCGTGAAATAATCCTTCGCGCTTCTTCGTTGGGAGACGCACGTTGTGCGGACGTTCAAGGCGGGACGTTTCATTCGTTTTGTAGCGGTGTTTTGAGAAGATTCGCGCCCGTTCTGGATATTTCCTCGGGGTTTACCATTCTGGACGAAGCGGATTCTTTGGATGTGTTTCAATTTTTAAGAAACGAGAAGGATTTCGGAAAAACGAAAACTCGCTTCCCCTCGAATGAAACGTTAGTCTCGATTCATAGCGAAATTCAAAATACAGGCCGGTCTCTGCAATCCATATTAGAAAAAGATTATCCGATTTTTACCCAAAGAATCGAGGACGTCGCGCAGATTTTCGAAGATTATAAAACATACAAAAAAGAACGTTCGCTCTTGGATTACGACGACCTGCTCTACTTCACGAGAGATCTTCTCGCCAATCATCCCGGTGTTCGCGCCGCTCTTTCCGAAAAATACAGATTCGTCATGGTCGATGAGTTTCAAGACACGAACAAAATCCAAGCGCATATCGCCTGTTTGCTTGCATCCGAACATTCCAATTTGATGGTAGTCGGAGACGACGCGCAGTGCATCTATACCTTTCGCGGCGCATCCGTTCGAGGCATTTTAGATTTTCCGAAAATATTTCCGAACACAAAAACGATCTTTCTGGAAAAGAATTACAGAAGCACCCCCGCAATTCTCAATCTTGCCAATTCCGTTTTGGAAAATTTCGCCGAAAAATACGATAAATATCTTTTCACGGAAAACGAAAACGGACCGAAACCCTCCGTTCTTCAATTTATGGACGAGCTGGAAGAAGCGGAAGGAATCGCCGACATTCTCCTGCAAAAAAAAGAGGAAGGGATTCCTTTTAAACGAATGTGTGTTCTTTTTCGAGCCAGTTGGAATTCAAGCCAACTCGAACTTGTATTAGCAAAACGAAATATTCCTTTCGTGAAATTCGGCGGAAGAAAATTCATCGAAACGGCTCATATCAAGGATCTTCTTTCCTTTTTGAAACTGTTGATCAATCCTCTGGACTCTGTCTCCTGGATTCGGGTTTTAAAACTGATTCCGGGCATAGGTAACGCAAGATCCAATGAGATCCTGGAAAAGATTCGAAAAACATCCGGTTCCTTCGAAGTTCTTTCGGAAGATAATAGTTCCGCGATCGCGAAATATCTTTCCCCTTTGTATCATCTTTATCAGAAGCACAAGGAAACGAATTCTGAAGTCAAGAAGGTCGCAGCCGATTTTATCGACTTCTATCGTGTTCTTTTGGAAAAGAACTACGATGATTCGAAACGAAGATCGGAGGATCTGGACGCCGTCCTCGGTTTTTCTCTTAAGTACGATTCGTTGAGTGATTTTTTGTCCGACTTAACGATGGATCACGCCTCTTTGAGTTTGGATAAAATCAAACCGGACAATGCGGAATCGGATCTGCTCAATCTTTCCACGGTTCATTCCGCGAAAGGACTCGAATTCGATCTTGTTTTCGTCTTGAATTCGACCGAAGGAGTTTTTCCTTCGAGTAAAAACAATGATACCGAAGAAGAACGGAGACTTTTTTATGTGGCGATTACCCGCGCACGAAAAGAACTCTATCTGACCAGACCTTCTTTGGCTCAATCCAGATCCGGTCCGTATTACACCAAACTTTCCCGCTTTCTGAACGAAATTCCATCTCCCGAAAAAGTGTATGATCTGAAACTGATGCAGGGAAAATCCGCAGCGAAGAATTCTCCCGCGATTCCTTCTTCTTCCGTTGTAAAAGAGAACGATTCTTTTTCCAGAATTCAGGATTACTTCGGAAGTTAAAGATGGTTTTCGCATTCGAAACGCGCGGACGAACCAACGAAGAATCTTCGGTCTTAGAACTTCTTCGTAAAAAGACTTTACATTTTTTGCAAGTTCCCGGCGGGAAGATCTTGGAGGGAAAACGAATCGCCGTAAAATTTTTTCCCTATGCGAATCTGGGAAGTTCGATCCGAATTTCTTCCGGAAAATTAGAGTTCAAAATTCATTCTTCCTATTTGAGCGCGGACTCGGAGGATCTGGAAGCGGTCGTCGATTTATTACTGTACAAACTACTCAAACAATCGATCCCGCAAGAATTGGACGAACGCATTCGGCGATTCTACGAAACACAATCCGAAACGAAACGGCAAAAGAATAAAAATCGAAAACGAATCGAACGATCGTCGATTGCGAACGAAGGGTTGCGGGAAATTATGGATCGCCTCAATGATACCTATTTGCGAATCGATTTGAACGATCTGGAAATCTTTTGGAGCAAATCCGTTTCAAAAACAAGACTCGGACATTTCGATCCGGCGCATAGGATGATCGTAATCAATCCGATTCTCTCCCGAGAAATCGTTCCAACTTTCGTATTGGAATACATCGTCTTTCACGAACTTCTCCATGTCGTTTTTCCGGTTACCCGCAAAAACGGAAAAAACGTGATTCACGGAAAGGACTTTAAAACGTTCGAAAGAAAATTTCCGGATTACAAGCGAGCGAACGCGTGGCTAAAATCCAAATTCCATCAAAACATGATTTTACGTACTTGAATTCTTTTCGTTTTCCTGTTTTCTTAGATTCTAAAAAAAGAGGTAAACGATGCATCCGAAAGTTTTTGAAACCCTTTACATCCGTAAGAATTATGTGGACGAAGAACTGCGGAATCACTTAAAAGAAATGCAAAGTTTAAATTACCGCTCTCTCGGTGAATACGATCGCGGGGTGTATGACGGATATGTGCAAGCGATCACGGAAATTTTAAAAAAGATCGAACGGAAATTTTCTCAAGCGGGATAAGAATCCGTCAGAAAAATAGGACAGATTCTTGCAGCTAAACCTTTTTTATGAAATGAAATTCTGTTTTGGGGCAGGCCGTAAGTGGATCGAATTTTAGTCTTAGGCGCCGGAGCCATTGCCGGTTTATATGCGGGAAAACTCGCACAAACGGGTTGTAAGATCGATTTCTGGGTGAGGAACAATGCTTCCCTTTTCCAAGAAAAGGGTTTTACGGTTCAAAGTATTCCTTGGGGGAATTTCACATTTAAACCGAATCGTGTTTTAGAAAAAATTTCACCCGGCGATCTTGAACAATACGATCTGATCATCAATTGTTTGAAGTGTTTACCGGAGATTCGACTGGAAACGATCTTAGGAAAAACGATTCCGGAACATCTTCCGATTCTGCTTTTGCAAAACGGGATCGGCATCGAAGAGCCGGTCGAAGTTCTTTATCCGAACAATGAAATTCTCAGCGGATTAGCCTTTGTCTGTGCGAATCGTTTGGAAGAGGGAAACGTTCTTCATCTCGATTACGGGGAATTGGTGATCGGTTCCTGGAATCGAAATTCTTCTTTTACGACGAAAACGATCGTCGAACGTTTTTCCAAGGTAGGTGTTCCGGCTAACGCGACGGAAACGATCCGCCAGGCTCGTTGGAAAAAATTGATGTGGAACGCTCCTTTCAATCCGATTAGCGTTCTTTCCGGCGGCAAAAACACATCCGAAATTCTTGCACAGTCTTTCGGCCGAAAACTCGTCGTCGAAATCATGAAAGAAGTGCAGAAACTTTCCGAAGTAGACGGAGCAACCGTTCCGATAGAACAGATCTCGAAATTCATTCAAATGACGGAAGCGATGAAACCTTATAAAACGAGCATGCTTCTGGATTTCGAAGCGGGAAGACCGATGGAACTGGAGGCGATCCTTGGCAACGCGATCCGCATCGGTGAAAAATACGGATTAGAAATTCCTCATATTCATACGCTCTATTCGCTTTTGAAACTCAAGAGCGTTTAGGGTTTACAGCGCATTCAACAACTTCTTGATTCCCTTTTCCAAGCCGTCCAGGGAAAGAAAATACATCGGTATCTGTTTTCCGATTTCATGAATGGTGGGAGCGTCCCAATATTTCATCGGTTCCGGATTGAGCCAGATGGAATCGCGGAAATGTCTTCGAATTCTTTTTAAGGAATCCAAACCCGATTCCGGATTTTCGGGAAGCCGAAAGTCCGTTCGAAAACGGCTGTGATAGTATCCGTACGTGGAATCCAACAATTCATACGGAGCCATATACGCGTCTCCGATAAGAATCAGCTTCGTATCGTCGCTGTGTTTTTTGAAAATTCTCTGAAGGGAAATCGGGGTTCTCATGTTCGCTTTCGGATACACCGCGTCGTAAATGATATTGTGAAAGTAATAGTAGTGAAATTCTTTGAAGTGATTGATCTGATGACTCGCTGAAAAGAGTTTATTGACCCGTTCCGCGTGAGAAGTCATACTCCCTCCCGTATCCATCAGAAGTAGAACCTTAAGTCCGTTTTTGCGAGAACGCTCGAATTCGATCTGAATATCCCCCGCGTTTCTACAGGTGGAATCGATCGTTTTCGGAAGATGGAATTCGGAAACCCCTTCCTTTCGTAAATTGCGAAGTTTTTTAAGCGCGGTTTTGATCTGACGCACGTCCAACTGTTCGTCGGTTCTATATTCTTTATAACGTCTTTCTAATGCTTGAAACACCGCGGAACGGTTCCCCGCTTCTCCTCCGACGCGAACGCCTTCCGGATTTTTTCCTCCGTGACCGAACGGAGACGATCCTCCTGTTCCGACCCATTTGCTTCCTCCGTGATGCTCCCCTTTTTGTTCTTCGAGTCTTTTTTTGAGTTCGTCCAAAAGCCGATCGGGAGGAATCAAGGAAGGAGGAAGTTTATTCGGATTATCGAAAATTCGATTGAGCCATTCCAAAAGCTCCTCTTTGAATTCGGGCTTGAGAGCGCCTTTTTCCCCGAAGATTTCCGAGAACACGAGATCGAACGCGTCGAAGTATTTGATATCCTTTACCATACAGGCTCTGGAAAAACGGTATAACTCGTTCAGGTCGATCCATGCTTTTTGATGCGTAGTGTAATGATCCACGACTTTCAAAAAGTCCAGAAATTCTCCCGTAGTTACCGGAACTCCTTCGCTTTTTAGTCTGTAAAAGAAAGGGATAAACATCTCAGTTCCTGAATAACCTCAGATCCTCCTCGTTTTTGATCAATGCGCCTAGGAAAGGAATTCTCACTTCTTCCTTGAGGACCGCTCCTTGATGCACCAAAATCTGAATCCAATCAAGCAGTTCGCTGGTTCCCGGTTTTTTCTTGAGATCGTCCATTCTCCGTATCAGATAAAACATTTCCAAAGCCTTGATGAGAAGCGTATGACCCACACCCGGATAATGCGAAAGAATGATCTTTTTCATAAACTCCGGATCGGGAAATTCTATATAATGAAAAATGCATCTTCTTAAAAAAGCGGCCGGCAATTCCTTTTCGTTGTTGGACGTGATGATGGTAAGAGGTCTGTGTTTTGCTTGGATTCGTTTTGAAATTTCGGGAATAAAAAATTCCATACGATCGAGTTCCAAAAGAAGATCGTTCGGAAATTCGATGTCCGCTTTGTCGATCTCGTCGATGAGTACGATCGATTTTTGATCGAGCGCAAAGGCTTCTCCGAGAGCGCCGAGCCGAATGTAGTTCTCGATATTTTTTACTTTTGCGGAATCTTCCGAAAATCGGGAATCGTTCAGGCGCGAAACCGCATCGTAAAAATACAATCCTTCCTTCGCTTGTGTAATGGATTTGATATGCCAGGTGTATAACGGAAGCTTTCTCTGATCCGCCAGGTATTCCGCTAAGAGAGATTTTCCGGTTCCGGGTTCGCCTTTTAAAAGCAAAGGACGGGAAGTGACTTCGGCGAGAAGAATCGCCTCTTCCAAGGCCGGAGATAAAAGATACGTTTCTGTCGATGGTTTCATGAGAAGTCTCTGATTGATTCTAACGCGGAGGTCGTCCGCGGCAAGAGAAAAACCTATACTCTATCTGACTTCAAAAACCACGCTATCGATGATTTTTCCGTTTCGATCTTGGATCGAAAGAATGTGAAACCCGCGTTCCGGTTTCCAAAAAACGTCCTTGTTCTGCGCTTCCGAAATCTTTCTACCGTCCAAGATCCAAACCGATCCGCTTGGAAAAGCCGATGCCGAGAAATGAAGCTTTTGTCTTTCATCGGGTATATCGGGATCGATCGCGTAGATCGTTTGGTTTCCCGGAACGAGAATTTTAGAGATCGAAGAGGACTCCGTTATCGGACGAACGGGAGAATTCTCCATCGCCTCATAGGCCGGGCGGATTCCTTGCGAATCCCTTTCCTGCAAAAGATTCATCACCGCGTTCCAGATCGGAGCCGCCCCGGTAACGCCGCTCACGTCCCACATCGGACTTCCGTCCATGTTTCCGACCCAAACTCCCACCGTGTATTTTTTGGAATAACCCACACACCAGTTATCTCTCATATCCTGAGAGGTTCCGGTTTTGACCGCAGCGAAAAATCGCGTACTGAGATGGTTGTTTAAACCGAAGGACAAGGAACGGTATTCTCGATTGGAAAGAATTTCGGATAACGTATCCGCCGCGTTTTGCGAATACACTCTCGTCCAAACATTTCCTTCCTGTCCGTTTTCCTGTAACGCTTGTTTGGCGTGCGAAGGAAAAAATGTTGGTTCGGAACGTAACCCCCCGTTGGCGAGGGTTCGATACGCATTCGTCAATTCGAATAGGGTTACGTCGGCGCTTCCCAGCGCGAGAGAAGAACCGTAAAAGTCTGCGCGTTTGAGTCCGCTAAATCCGAGATCCTGCAATCGTTGAACGAAACCTCCAACGCTTACAAGATCCAAAACGTGAATCGCGGGAATATTCAACGAAGATGCCAAGGCATACTTTGCAGGAACGTTTCCGTGATATACATCGCTGTAATTGGAAGGTCTGTAAATTCCAGTAACCGCGTTCCATTCCGTCGGACTGTCTTCCAAGATCGAATTCGGTTTCAATACTTCCTTTTCGAATGCGAGCGCGTATAAAAAAGGCTTTAGCGTCGAACCCGCTTGCCGTTTCGATGCGAGCGCGTCCACATAAAAGGAAGAACTTTCGGGTAAGTTGCCTACATAGGCCAACACTGCGCCGGATGAATTGTCTAAAACCAGAATTCCCGTTTCGGCTACATTCTGTTTTTTTAATCCGTCCAGAACGTTTTTTGCAAGTTCCGTAATCTTCCATTGGAGATCAAAATCCAACGTCGTTTTGACCTTTCCGTTCTCGGAAGATACATTCGATTCTTCTCGAAAGATTCGTTGCGCGGCGTGATACGCGATCCCACCCGTGGAAGGAAGTCCGGTGATTTTTCCGGTTGCCGTCTTAGCAACGCTTTCCAAGGAAAGACAGAGTTCTTCTTTACCGATTTTTTTGGCGAGAACACAACTTCGTTTTGTCAAGAGTGAAGAATTCACGCCCGGAAACGGAAGCATCGCAACTAAGAGGATCGATTCCGTGTCGCTTAATGCGGAAGGCTCTTTCTGGAAAAGCCCTCGGCTTGCCGCTCGCAATCCTCTGAGTTCTCCCCGAAATTGAGAAAGGTTCAAATAAGCCGTAAGAATCTCCGTCTTGGTCCAGGTTGTCTCGATTGCCCGAGCGAGATTCATCTGTTCCCATTTGTCATAGAGACTTCGACGACCCGGTTTGGTGCCGAGAAAAATTCCCGAAAGCTGCATCGTAAGAGTGCTTGCGCCTCGTTTTGAATTTCCGAGAATTCGATCCTTGAGCGCACCCAAGACAGCGAGCGAATCAACGCCCGTATGTTCAAAGAAACGTTTGTCTTCCTGTAAGAATAACGCCATCAAAAGCGTTTCGGGAATTTCCCCTTCTTCCGTCCAGGCGAGCTTTCGTTCTTGCACGTTCCATCGAATCGTTTGCAAAAATCGTCCGTGAATGTCCACGATCGTTCCATCCGAAGTGTGATACTGATTTCGAACCTCGCGATACGAAGGTACCTCCTTCGCGGACAACCCATTCCAAAAGAAGAATATAGCGATGAATAAAACGAAGATTGTTCGTCTCCCGAAGATCTTCCGAAAAACGACAGGAGAATTTTTCTGCAAGTAATTACGGTGTTTTGTCGTAATTCCGACAAACTTCCGTAAAAGAACGAGCGCCCCACCCACGTTCGGGTGGAGGGGTGAGGTGGTGGGAAGACTCTGCAAATTTTCGTCTATCATAAAATCATAATTCTTGCAAGTGAAATCTTCGCTCTCAGTCGGAACTCTTACGAAATCTGCACCTCATCCACCTTCATTCAAAAATTCCGATCCGGCGAGAATAGGAACGGCCTTTCGGAAGAAGGAAAAACGGAAGACGTGTGACGCTGCGTTCGATAACAACGCAGCACGACGCACCCAAATTCTAAAAAAGACTCCCTATAAGTTTCGTTTTCAAAAGCTCGAAACGGGGACCAGACTGCCCTCTAAGGTTTACTCCAAGGGAGAACCTGTCCCCACAGATCTCTTTTATCTTCGATTCTCTCCGCTTCCGTAATAATATTCGATCTACTCCTTCGTCACCGTTTGATCAGGATTCGGAACTTCGGCAAACTGATCGGGCAAATACATCGCTTCCACTCGACTCGGAGGAAGAATAAACTTACCCGAATGATTGATTCTATAGACATACTCAAGAGTCACCGAACCGCCCGGTAAATATTCAAAGTATGCGGTATATCCCTCCCATTTGCGTTCCACAAACGTAGGCGAAGACCACCAGTTGTCGTCCTTTGCAAGAGCCGCACCCGTTACGGAATCGTTTCCAAGACCGGAGCCCAGAATGCTCGCCCCCGCGGGAATCGGATCTTTGACGGCGACCCAAGAAAGGGCCGCTTCGTTCTGAATTTTCAAACGGACACGAACCAAATCCCCTTCTTTGAACGAAGACTTTCTGCTGCCGGACTCATCCAAAATTTCCTTTTCCAGTCTCATGCCGCTTTCGAGTTTTTCCTTAAGAGGAAGCGCGGCTTTAGTATGAATCACAGCATACGGTTTTCCCGAACCGTTCTGAACGAACTCTAGATTTTGTGTGCTTCTCGGCATAGGAATCGAAAGCGTTGGAGGATCTTTTTTATTCTTCCATTCCAGAGTGTTCTTGCTGTTTTCCAAAGTGATCGTCGTATTCCCTTCTACGCTGTCCTTTTCAAACTGCTTGGAATATGCCTGAAACGCGAGAATACCGAACGTGTTCGCGGGAGTTATATCCCAGTGGCCTTTCGATTGTCTTGCGATCGCACCGCGGATCAATCGCGGAAGATCCTCTTTCCAACCCGCGTCCTTCACTACGGAAAGAATCGTTCGCATCACGGTGGAATCGTTCGAGGACAAGAGCCACCAAAGACCGGACTCGTCCACGAAGTTATACGAAGTTCCTTGGATTCTAAAACGGGACTTCAAAAGAACGTCTAACGCGGAAATTTGGGATTTATATCCGGTCGATCTAGAATAGATATTTCTTAAGCTGACCAAAATATCGGAAGGAAGAATTTTCGGATCGGTCTGAACCGAACGAATCACGTCGTCTCCTATTGTTTGATACCGTGAAACCGCATCGAGTACGATGATCTTTCTCAAGAGAAAGTCCGTATTCGAGATATACCCGTTTCGATAAATCAATCCCTTCGTGTAACGATTGAGCGCTTCCAAAAGAGTATCTCGGATTTGATCCGGAATTTTATAACCCGATTCCGACGCGAGAATCAATACGTAACTCGTGAGGATCTCGCTTCCATACCAGGACATCGGAAAGAATTTCAACAATCCGTCCCCGTCCAAGTACGCGGAGAGTTGATCCATGATCTGATCCCATTCTTTTTGAGAACCCGCCGAAACCGCTTTGGAAAGTTTTTGTTCCAAGCAGGAATACGGATAACGGCTCATGTATTCTCTCGAAGTCAAGATCGCTCCTCCGGTCAGAGAGGATTTTAAACTGATCTCCAGTTCTCCGCTTCCCTCGATCGCTTCCTGGTTTTCCTGAATCGGAACGCTTAAGGTTCCGTCTTCCAAACGGCGGAATGTGGATTGTAAAACACGGACCGGAACCGATTCTCCGATTTTCTGACGGAATCGAACCGAATCCGTAAACGATCCCCCGACTTCTTTCGTTTGAAATTCATAGACGATCTCTTCTTTTTTGCTCGGAATCGAAAGATTCCAAAGAACGTTCGAAGACTCGCCCGCTTTCAATTGAATATTCTTCGTTTCTAATTTAAGATCCGGTGATGTTTTGGAACTGATTTCCAATTGAATCGTTCTTTCGGTCGTGTTTTTCAGAGAAAGACCGCTTTGAACGTTGTCCTTTTCCCTTGCAAACGGAGCGATGGAAGGATAGACAAGAACGTCCCGAGTCGTTTGAATCTGTGTCGAACCGGAACCGAACTTATCCTTACCAGAATGTACGATCGCAACGATTTTGAAAGAGGTCAAAGAATCGTTTAGAGGAACTTCCACTTCCAGAAGTCCGTTTTCGTTGGGTTTTAAATCCGATTTCCAATACAGAAGAGTGTCGAATAATTCCCGGGTGGTCGCTCCGCCCCCGCCGCCGCCCGGCGGTAAACTTTTTAATCCGAAGTGCCTGCGTCCCACGACTTGCAGCTGCGCCGTCGACGTTTCTACCGAGTTTCCCCGTTCGCGCATCATCGCGCGCAGCAGATCCCAGGTATCGTTCGGTTTTAATTCCAAAAGCCCCTGATCGACTGCGGCTAACGTGATTCTTGCGTCCTTCTTCACTTGTGCGGAAGGATGATCGATCTGAATTTTCACCTTCGCCTTTTGTCTGGTCCCGTACGTGGTCTTATCGGTTTCAACACGAACCGGAACCTCATACGGTTTCCAACCGACTCGAATCTGAGCCAACCCCAATCGGAAGGAAGGTTTTGCTAAATCGACGAGAGCGGTTTCTTTGGGACTATCCACTCTTCCTCGGACCGCCAAAACGGAAACGAATACGTTCGGAGCGAATGAACTCTCCACCGGAATTTCGATGACCGGATCTTTTCCGCTCAGAGTTTTGATAAACGAATTGAGAATTCCTTCGCGTTCCACGGTAACGAGTGCCGTCGCTTCCCGGAACGGCATTCTCACTTGAAATTTCGCGCGTTCACCGGTTTGATATTCTTTCTTTTCGGGAAGAAGATCCATACGATCGTGATCGCTCGCGGCAAACCAAACGTCGTCCTTACCCGTAATCCAAACGGAAGAATTGGCCTTTACGTCTTCCCCGCTCAAAGACGCTTCGAAATACACTTCTCCCGTCGCTTTGACCGGACCGCTGCAAAACAAAAGTCCTTTCGAATTCGTTTTACCCGAACAGAATTCTCCGAGTTCGTTGATTGTATATTTGTGCTCGTAACTGTAAAATCCGCCCACAAGACGTTTCCGATTCGAATAATACTTCTTCGTATAAGCGATTACGGACACCTTCTTTCCTTCGACGGGCATTCCTTTCAGATCCAATACCGCAACCTTAAACTTAACAGCGTCCTGAACCGCGGCCCATCCTTCCGGAGCGATTCCGATATGATACTCGGACGGATAAATCGGAAAGGAACGGAACGCGCTTTGAATCTCTCCGTTGGGGTCTCTATATTCGAGTTCTGCTTCGAGCCTTTGTGTCGTATCCGATTCTGGAATCGACTTTACGCTCGTTTCAAAAAATCCTTTCGAGTCGAGAGTCAGTTCCGTTTTGTTAAACCCGACGGAAGAATTCTCCGTAGTTTCCTCCGAATCGGATTTTTGATCCACCTTACCGTTGCTAAACGAAAAGTCGGAATAATCCGGAAAGTAAACTCCCCCTCCGGGCATCACTCTGGTTCGCAATAAGACAGGAATTTTTCCGGCGCCTCCGCCGGAAAGATAACGAACGCTTCCCGCGAGTCCGATCTTGGAAGGTCCGATGTTCGAACCGGAAGTCTGAAAGTCGGCCTTCATCAATGGAACGCGGAATTCTTCGACTCGAAATTCTCCCACGTCGACTTGTCCGCGATCCTTACCCGCAAATTCGCTTAACAAAATGCGGTAAACGCCCAGGTTGGCTTCTTTCGGAATTTTAAACTGAAGCGAACTAGTCCCTTCCGGAGTCCACTTTAGAGAAATGGAATATTCCTTTTCGCTACCGGAATGAACGATCTTCGCAAAGCCCGGATATTCGATTTGTCCGGGAATATCGAAACCGAAGGAACGTTTCCCTCGAGAAACGAGTTTCATCGAAACGGTTTCTCCTGCGCGGAATAAAGTACGGTCCAAAATGGGATGAAACACTACGTCGCCGTTTCCATAATCGCCGGGAAGGTTAAATCTCCAGTTTTCGATTCCGTTTTGCCAACGAGTATGCGTGAACGTAAAATCGTCTTCGTACACCGCGGTTAAGAAAAGTCCGTTCTCATACGCTCTCCAAGAACAATACGGAACGTTCTTGCGGTTCGGGATTCCTTTGATGAGCAAGGTTCCCGAAGGTCCGGTCTTTCCAACGAAAATCTTTTCGTTTTTGCAATTGAAGATCTGAATATCCGCGTTCGGAACGGGTTTTGCATCGTTGAGTTTCGTCACCCACGCAAGGGAGGATTCCTTTCCCCATTTAAAATGCAAAGAAAGATTTGTGACCAAAGCCGCAGTGCGGACGTAAAACGGTTGATTGTTTGCTAATAAAGCGTTTCCTAATATATCGGACTTCATTTCGATTACGTGAAATCCGGTTTTTTTCAGAGGAATTCCCACGACCTCGAAACGGCGGCTTCCGTTTTTGGACTGAAGTTTGATTTCGTTCGTAGGCGCGGAATTTTTGGAAGAATCAAAGATCGAATAACGATGTTCCAAATGTTCGATCGTTTTCAGATACTGAACGATCTCCGCGATCTGAGTGGAATCCAGAATCATTTCTCTTCCGGTGAATTGTTTGGAAGAATTCGGGTCCTGCTTTTCGTCCTTACCGGTCGCCCAGTTCAAAAGATCCTTTCCCTTATCCTTCAATTTATCGAATTGTTCTTTGATCTTATCCTGCGTATCGGGACTGGTCTTGACCTGATATAAGCGAACCGGATTCTCCGCTTCCAGATTTCGGATCGTTACGGGAAGAATCGCTTCGGGAAACCGTTCCAAGATTCCGAACGTGGAAGCGAACTTCAACAAAGGAGGATAATCGTCCGTGGAAACGCTCAAAGGGAACGAGGATTGATTAGCAAGCACTCGGCCTGCGTCGTCCTTTACTCCGGAGGGAAGAAGGATCTGGAACTTCGCCTTGGGCGCGAGAGGAGCCGGGAAACTAACACCGTAATCGTAATTCCCGTTTTCCGAGGAAACCTTGGCGGGAATCGTTTTCCCGTCGCTCATTTGCAGCTGAATCTTTTTTAAAACCTCGACGGAAACGGGAGAATTGAAGTTTAACGTCAACGGTAAAGTTGGAATACAAGCGGCCTTTGCGTTGACCCGGTCGCAATTAAACTCAGCCCGGAAAGGCTGTCTAACGTTGAACTCCACCTTTCTTGTGGAACTTCTCGGAACGCCGGATTTGGATTTCAATCCTTGTTCCAAAATAAGATAAACTTTTTTTCCGCTCGGAAATTTCTGATCGGGTTTGATGAGAATGGTCTTTTCCGTTTTCCCTTCCCGATAATTCGCTTTTAAGATTTCCTTTTCTTGGGAAGAACTTACTTTACTGAATCCGATTTTATCCTTGATCCCTTCGGTGACAAAGTAGAGATGATCGCTCGCGGAGGAAAGATCCGCTTCGGAATCCAGATCCAAGATAAAGATCTGATCCTCGTCGATGACGCCCCCTTCATAAGGAGAGGACGAATCCAATTCGGGTCCGCCGGTATGAAACGAAAAACGTTCTCCTTCATTCAGAGAATTCCCCGCAACGGATTTCACTTTTTTGGTTTCAAAAACGCACTCTACTCCGCCGGGAAGAAGTTCGGGAAATTCGAGAACCCAGTTTTTATCGTCCACCCAACGTTCGGTTCCCTTGATCGGGCAACGAATTTCGAAAGGATACAAAGAGAATTTAGGATTTCCCAAAGGGATCATCGATTCGGAAAAACGGGCGCGAATCTGAGAAGGTTTTTTGACTTCTCCCGTGGGACCGAATTCGATCCGTACTTGTGCGTCAAGATTTGCCGCAGCGAAGATAAAAAACGCAACACAGAAAATAAATTGTTTACTTAAAATTTTTCCAAAGGATCGCAAATGATTTCTCCGAATCAGCACTATGATTCGGAAAGAAAACCTTATGATAGAAACTTACGCAAGCAAAAATGAATTTCGGTCCATCGCCGTTCTAAAACTCGATTGCCCCCCAGGAAAGTCGGCAAATTGCTCGCTACGGATTGTGAAGTCAGGCACCCATCGAGAATCGATCGTCGAAAAGTCACCGAAACATTTCCAAGAGCGTGCAGAAGAGCCGATCGAGTTTCTCGTTGCTTCTTTACAATGCGTCAACGAGCGTTACTAAAATACAACTCAGACACTCGTCTATAAAAAGCAATATCGAAACCTTTCCGCACAACGAAGATGAAGTCGAAATCCGACTTCATCTTAACCCGCAATACTCGCTTCTCGAATCAAAACATCCGGAATCTTGATGGACGAATAGGAATCGTTGTACTCGTTTGAAATCCCTTCGATTCGAAAAAGAAGATCGAAGAAGTTTAGATTCATCGTTATGCTATCCACCGGATGAACCGGCTTTCCGTTTTTGTAATAGATCCCCTGCACTCCGATCGAAATCTCTCCCGAAACCGCGCTACAACCGGAACCGCCTTCTAACTTTAACACATAGATACATTCCGGATACGCGGAGAGCAATTCTTCCAGCGTTTTATCCCCTTTCGGTACAACGTAATTGTTAAACGAAGTACCGACTCTACCGCCGTACGAACGCACCGCGTTTCCCGTAGGAGCGACACCCGCCTTCTTTGCGGATTCCAAATTGTAGAGATACGTCCGAAGAACTCCGTTTTCGATCACGCACTTTTTCCGGGTCAAAACACCTTCCGCGTCGAGAAGTCTGGAACCGGGATAATCGGAAATATGCGGATCGCAAAACACATTCCAATTTTGTGATGCGATTTGTGTCCCCACTTTTCCGTCCAAACGGGACAGACCTTTTTGTACGCTGTCCGCGGAAAACGGAGAGGAAAACATTCCGAAAATCTGGGGACTGATCCGATTGGAAAATACGATCGGGTACGATCCGCTTTTGACCGGTTTTGCGCCGAGCAATGCCATGGAACGTTCCGCAGCGGTGGATACGATCAATTCCGGTTGAATCCGATCCAAATCCAGACCCGAACGGGTATAGCCGCCCATTTTTTTGGTCTTTCCATCGGTTGCGACTAACGCAACTCCCGCGGAAACCAGATTGGATTTTTCGCTATAAAAAAGTCCATTCGAATTCGCTAATATAAATCGGCTCCAGGTTTTTCCTGCATACGAATACGGAACGTTTTCGATCTTATCCCCGACCGACCATGCCAGATCGTCCAGTTTTTCTCCCGTGGATTTCAACCATTCAAACCCGAGAGATTCCAAGGATTCTTCGTAAGAACGGATCTTGATGTCGGGTAACGTCGATTGTCCGGGAAGATCGATGTCCAAGGGATCGGAGATCTTTGCCTGCGAAACCGCGTCTTCCACCATCTGTGTCAGCGCTTCTTCCGATAATTTTTCGCTGTAGGAATAACCGGGTTTTCCGTTTTGAATCAAACGGATTCCCATTCCTCTGGAATTGGAAAGTTCGGTGTTGCTGACTCGTTTTCGGAAGAGCTCGATTCCCACGTCTTTGGATTCGGAACCGACGAGATCGTATTGATCGAGTCCCTTCTTTTTACAAACGTCTAACACGAATTCGACGGATTGGTCCAGATTCATGAACGGCCTCCCACGAGAATCTCGTCCACTTTCAGGGAAGGTTGTCCGACCGTTACGGGAACGGAACCGGAAGCGGCTCCGCACATCCCCGCAGCGAGCTCCAGATCGTTTCCCACCATGCTGATCTTAGGAAGAATTTCATCTCCCTTTCCGATGAGAGTCGCACCGCGAACCGGCTCGGCGATTTTTCCGTTTCGGATCACATATCCTTCTTCCACGGAGAAGTTGAATTCTCCCGTGGAAGGATTTACGGAACCGCCTCCCATCTTTTTGGCGAAGAGACCGTATTCGACTCCGGCCAACATCGAATCGAAAGAATCCTTTCCGGCGGCGATGTACGTATTTCTCATCCGAGAAACGGGCGCGTACATATAACTTTCCCTTCTTGCGCTTCCGGTTCTGGGAACGCCGACTTCCTGTGCGCCGACTCGATCGGATAAATAATTTTTTAGAATTCCGTTTTCGATGAGGACGGTTTTCTGAGGCGCGGAACCTTCGTCGTCCACGGTAATGCTTCCCCAAGAATCCGGAATCGTTCCGTCGTCGATCGCTGTCAGACAGGATTGTCCGATTCTCTCGCCGAGTTTATCCACGAACGGAGAAGACTTCTTGCGGATCGCTTCGGTTTCCAACGGATGTCCGCAGGCTTCGTGAAAGATCACTCCTCCGAAACCGTTGCCCATAACGACCGGCATTTTTTTTCCTTGTATATAACCGGCGGATAACATGAGTAAGGCGCGCTCTGCCGCCGTGGTCGAAAGTTGTTCGATAGGCAGGTCACTGAAAAATTCGAATCCCTTTCTCGCTCCCGGATTTTCCGAAGCCACAAAACGTTCTCCTTCTTTTTCCGCGGCTACGTTGATGCTGAATCTGCTTCGAACGCGAAGGTCTTCCAGCGCCAAACCTTCCGAGTTGTAGATTCCGATTCTGGAAACGGAATCGCTCGCGGACGCGCTGACTTGAACGATACTCGAGGAAAGTCCTCTTGCGGTTCGATCGGCTTTATAAAGAATTTCTAATTTTTCATCGGGTGCGATTTTACGCGGATCTTTGATCGCTGCCGGAAATGAAAGCGGTTTTAGATCCCCACGCAACACAAGCGCCCGCCCTGCGCTTTTCGCCGCCCCTCTCGAATCGGCGAGAAGGTCTATCAGAGAAATCAAATGTTCCTCTTCATCGTTATTGGTATGTGCGTAGAGAACGTCGGTTCCGTAGATCAGCCGGATTCCGATTCCGTAATCGATTCCGGCAAAACTCTGTTCTATTTTTTGATCTCTTAAACTTACGGAAGAAGATCTTGTCTCTTCCTCGAATATTTCCACGAAATCCGCTTTTCTGGAAAGTCCCGCTTCCAATATCAGTTGGGCTTTGTTTGTCTGCATTCTATCCTTTTAGACTCCGAAGGTCCTTCGGAGTCTGTGTTACACGTTACGGCTTTTTGATTTTTTCTCGATATTTGATCGCGTGCGCGGTCGCCCGCCACTTAACACGGTTCCAAATAATAAACAAAATGCTTGTCTGTTCGATCTCGAAACGATAGTTGATGATCTCGTCTCCACCAAGCGCTTTGGACTTATCGAGCAGTTCTTTGTAACCGGTTTCTCCCGTCAGCCAAAATATAAACCAGGCGGTATAAACACCTTCGGTTTCGACCGTTCCCAAAATCTGAAAATCCTCCGAGTTCAGCACATATTGCGTAAAGTTTGTGCTCATACCGGGAACCCTCACATCTCGATAGATGCAACCGCTCAAAAACAAGGAAACGAGCGCCAGAAGCAGAACGTTTCTCCAATTCAAAACTTTCATAGCCATTCTCCCATTATAAAAATTTGAAAGCGAAGCATTATAAATCTCGAATATAATTTTGCTCGGGTAATTTTCCCTGAAGTGCAAGACGGATATAATCCACGCCTTTGAGTTCGTCGCTGTAACGAGGAATTAAATGAAAGTGCATGTGAGGCACCATCTCCGAAACCGTTACCGTATACACTTTAACGGGAGAATGGTTTTTGTAGATCCAGGCCGTAGCGAACTCAAGCGCCTTACCGAAATCGGAATACGCAGGCGAATTCCAATCCTGATACGAGGTCCAATGGGAAACCGGTTCTATGTAAAGATATCCTTGGAGTCGTTTTTCTTCTTCGGAATGACGTACGCGAAATTCACCGAACCGACCGAGAATTTCGGAATCGCTCGCGGATTGATGGAATTTGCAGAGAGGACAGTCTTGCATCTTCGGACCCTGTATTCGTTTTATGCTGCCTTATCCCAAAACTGAGACAAATTTTTGAGCCTCGATTTTTGGAATTCGATCCGATCGAGGTTTTGAAACATCCTGTAATTATTTCAAAGATTCCCGTCTTGTATAGGAGAAAATCTTCTTTTCAGACCGGAAGCCCTGTTTAAGATTGAGCCGCCACCGCATGAAACGAACGTTTTTGATCCTTCTTCTTTTCCTTTGGAATCCCATTTTCATACATGCGGAAACCTCCGATCTCGAACACAGATTGGTCGTGTTAAAACGTTTCTTAGGTGATCCGGCTTCGGTGGAAAAATCCTGGCTGATCGAATCCCTTCCGGCTTGGAAAAAAGAGGAAGAATCCAGACTGGAAACGTATTTGAAAAAAATTCTTTCCTCTTCTCTGGAGAATTCTTCGCAAGCGTCCAAGGAAGCTCTCAAAGCGGAACTTAGAACGGTTCCGAATCTTGGAGGAATCCGGGTTCGAAATCAAAAATCGACTCTGTTTCATTTGGTGCGTTTCGGAACCGAATTTCCGAATCTTTCCCAGATTCGCAGTTTTCAAATCAAAGATTCTTACGTGGATTTTTACATCGGAAGACAAGGCGGAACTTCTTCCGTCGAATTTTCAAAAACGGGACTGGCCTGCGCGTTTTATTATTTTTCCGAAGACGAAACCCTTCTCTATTCGCAAGAATCTTCCGAATGGAAAATTCCAGCCGAAACTTCATTCGGAGAACTGAATTCTTTTTTCAAAGCTCAAAACCAAAATTGCCAAGGCTGCGAAAAGATCCGCCTGGCGGACGGCACGTTATTCTTCTTTCCATCACAAAACTCGATCCCTTTTTGGCTTCGATGGACTTTGGGATTTCTTCTTGTGATCGGAGCGTTTGCTGTCACGATTTTCTTTTTCAGAAGCTTTCTGCTACGAAACAAGGAAACTCTTCGCAGAGCCGTTCAGGCGCAGAAGACCCTGGACCAAGAAAAAAAATCGATCCTTTCCCAATAATACTCAAAAATTTGCTATACAAATACTTACGTATAAATTAGATTTGCTTCCAGAAAACCGGGTGACATAAACCCAAGTTTTCAAAAAAAATCAAAACAGGTTCGTTTTTTAAGTCCAAAGATCTTATTTTTGTCCGGACTGGGATCTATACTGAAAAAAGTTAGCCGTTGATGCGACGCGGCGCCGCTGCCAAGAACCGAAAGGAAGGAGGCAGAAACAATGGGAGAAGGCATTATGAAAAAAAGCAAAGAAGAAGCACAGAACGTAGACGATTCCAAGAAGTTGGCGATCGAACAAGCGATGAGCCAAATTGAAAAACAATTTGGAAAAGGCGCGATCATGAAATTAGGATCGGACGCTGCAAAACAAACCGTTCAAGTGATCCCTTCCGGTTCCTTGGATTTGGACATCGCTCTGGGCATCGGAGGTTATCCGATCGGCAGAATCGTGGAAATCTACGGACCTGAATCTTCCGGAAAAACCACCCTTACTCTCTCGGCGATTGCGGAAGCGCAAAAACGGGGCGGGGTCGCGGCGTTTAT
This sequence comes from Leptospira sanjuanensis, assembly GCF_022267375.1. Taxonomy (GTDB): domain Bacteria; phylum Spirochaetota; class Leptospiria; order Leptospirales; family Leptospiraceae; genus Leptospira; species Leptospira sanjuanensis. The sequence goes on along the minus strand of NZ_JAIZBH010000001.1, from coordinate 1,965,975 downwards.
CGACGCGGAACACGCGTTAGATCCTTCTTACGCTAAAAAACTAGGCGTAAACATCGACGAACTCTTAGTTTCCCAACCCGACAACGGGGAGGAAGCTCTTGAAATCTGCGAATCCCTCGTTCGAAGCAACGCAATCGATTTGATCGTGATCGACTCGGTGGCTGCTCTTGTTCCGAAGGCGGAAATTGAAGGGGATATGGGAGATTCTCACATGGGTTTGCAAGCAAGACTCATGTCCCAAGCGCTTCGGAAATTGACCGGAACCATCGCAAAATCCAAAACCGTGGTGATCTTCATCAACCAGATCCGAATGAAAATCGGTGTGATGTTCGGTTCTCCGGAAACGACCACAGGCGGAAACGCCCTCAAATTCTATTGCTCGGTTCGTCTGGACATCCGTAAGATAGAAACGATCAAGGAAAAAGAGGAATCCGTCGGAAACCGAGTTCGTGTCAAAGTTGTCAAAAACAAGTGCGCGCCGCCGTTTAAACAGGCGGAATTTGACATAATCTTCAATGCGGGGATCAGCCGCGAAGGTTCTCTGGTTGACCTCGGGGTAAAACATGATATTATCAGTAAAGCAGGAGCCTGGTATTCTTATAATACGGAAAAGATCGGGCAAGGAAAAGAGGCAGCAAAAGAATACCTCAAGAATAACCCTGATGTCGCTTTTACCATCGAAAACATGGTAAGAGATCTGAACAGTCTGCCTTTGTTGGCGCAGGACAAAAAACCGCGTGCGAACAAAGAGGAAAAATTAGAGCAGGCTGCTGGCTAACACAACTGGCTTTCTTTTTAGGAACCCTTGACCGCCGGATGAGAAATCGTCCGGCGTTTTTTTTAGTTACAGCATTCTCCCCGAATTAAAATCTTTCTTAAGACAGAGAGGTTTATGGCAGAGATCAGCATTTTAGGAGCGGGCGGTTTAACCGGTAAGGAACTACTTTCTCTACTTTCCCATCAATCGACACACGAGGTCGTGCATATCACGAGCGATAAACTCGCAGGTAAAACTCTTGCAGAAGTGTTTCCCGAAATTCCGTTTCCCAAAAATCTCACGTTCCGCAAACACGAGGACACGGTTCCTTCCCAGTCTCTGGTCGTCCTAGCCGTTCCCAATGAAGTTTCCGTAGAATCCGCCCCGAAGTTTTTGGACGCAGGTCATAAGGTCATCGATCTTTCCGGAGTTTATAGACTTCACGATCAGGAAATATTAGAAAAGGCTTATAAATTAAAACACACAAAATTCTCGTACGTGGATAAGGCCGTCTTCGGAATTCCGGAAATCTTCCGGGACAAACTGAAAAACGCCGACTTCGTTTCCAATCCGGGATGTTTTTCCACCTCGGTGATCCTTCCCGTATTTTTGTTAAACGAACTCAGAAGAAATCTCAAACCAAGGATCGTAGCCGATTCCAAGTCCGGTGTTTCCGGAGCGGGCGGGAGAACGGAAGACGCAGGGTTTTCTTACACGGGCGTATACGAAAACTTTCGCGCGTATAAGGTTCTTTCCCACCAACACGAACCGGAAATCCAGGAATACATCTATGCAAACTCGGGGCTTCCCGCACCCGAAATCATCTTTACGCCGCATTTACTTCCCGTTTACAGGGGAATTCTTTCCACGATCGTTTTGGAATTGGATGGCGAACCGAGCGTGGACCCGATGACGACGATTCAAATTTCTTCCGCAAACGAACCGTTTATTCGGATTCTGAAAACCCCGGAAGAAATCGAACTCAAAAAAATCCAGCACACAAACTTCCTGGACATTTCCGTTCGAAGAAGAGGAAACACGTTAGTCGTCGTTTCCGCTCTGGACAATCTCGTTAAGGGCGCGGCGGGACAAGCCCTGCAAAACATCAATCTCATGACCGGAACCAAAGAAACTCTGGGACTTCTCCCCTAAATCGTATGGAAAAAACGAGCCTCTATCATCTTTTGAGAGACGTCGCTTCCGTGTATGCGGATCGGCCTATGTATTGGATTCGGGAAGAATCCGGCGATTTCCGCGGGATCTCCTACAAGGATTGGCATGAGAATCTAAAAAACCTTTCCTCCTTTTTGATAGAACTCGGAATGCAACGGGGAAACACCGCTGGACTGATCTGCGACAACCGTTACGAATGGTCTCTTTGTTCTCTCTCTTTGGTTACGATCGGCTGCGTGGACGTTCCGCGAGGATGCGACGCGACCATCGACGATCTGAAATACATTCTCGAACATTCGGAAGCGAAAATTCTCTTTTTGGAAAACGAAAAGGTTCTCAAAAAACTTCTCGAAGACAAATCCAGCCTCGCGAACGTAAAGACGCTTCTTCTTATCGATCCTCCCGTAAAGTGGAAGGATTTGGAATCCGCACGCACGCAACTTTCCGGGGTGAAATTCATCTTCCTGGAAGACGCTCTTTTGGAAGGAGAAAAAATCCGCATCAAAAAAGGAGATAAAGCCTACGATCAAAGAGGAGAGGTTTTAAACGGAAAAGATCTTGCAACGATCATCTATACTTCGGGAACAACGGGCGCACCCAAAGGTGTGATGCTCAATCATAGAAGTTTTACCTGGGGAATTCATCAGCTTCAGGAATTCGTGCCCGGTTCTTACAACGACAGAACGATTGTCTTTCTCCCTCCTTGGCATATCGCGGAACGACTTCTCGAAACAACATTGATCGCGTGGGGCGCTTCGATGGCTTGCTCTTCCGTGCCGACGATTCCCGCCGATATGCAAAAAGTAAAACCGACCGTTCTTGTTTCGGTTCCAAGACTTTGGGAAGGTCTTTACAAACGAATTCACGACACGGTTCGCAAGGCCCCTCCTCTTAGGCAGCAACTCTTTCACTTTGCCGTGCGGATGGCGGCGATTACTACAAGTTTGCAGGACACGATCCGAGATTCGTACGCGACCACCGAAGCGGAAAATCCGAATCAGAAAGTTATGGACCGATTTGTTGCCGGCATTCTTCTTTTTTCCTTGTATCCGCTGAAACTTCTTTCTTATAAAATTCTCCAGAGAGTTCGGGACCTCTTCGGGGGAAAAATGCGTTTCGCGTTATGCGGCGCGGGCGCGATGCCTCCGCACATTCAATTTTTCTTTCGTTGCGCCGGAATTCCGATCATCGAAACCTACGGAATGACCGAAACGACCGGGATCGGAGCCATCGGAGAATTTCCTCTTCCGAAAAACGGGGCCATCGGCGCACCGTTACCCGGAACCGCGATCAAACTCGTCGGAGAAGACGGCAAGATCGTAACGACGCCCGGTGAAAAAGGAGTCGCTTGGCACAAAGGTCCGCATGTCACCGTCGGCTATTACAAAGAAGCGGAAAAAACCGCCAAAGCTCTGCAAGACGGTTGGCTCGACTCGGGCGACATTCTCACGTGGACGCATACGGGAGAATTGAAATTTGCGGGAAGAGCCAAGGATACGATTGTTCTTTCCGGAGGTGAAAACTTGGAACCGGCTCCGATTGAAGCCAAACTCGCCGAATCGGAATTCATCAATCAAGTCATCGTTGTAGGCCAGGATCGGAAGAACCTCGGAGTTTTGATCGTTCCCTTTTACGATCTCGTTCAGGAACAATTCAAGTCGCAAGGAAAGAGCATTCCGAAAGATCCGGCCGAATGGAATTCCTCCAAAGAAGTCAGTGCATTCTTTAAAAATATCGTAAAGGATAAGATTTCCACACGAGCCGGTTTCAAATCCTTCGAGAAAATCGCACACGTCCACATTCTTCCCAAAGAATTTGAAAAGGGAAAAGAAATGACCGAAACGATGAAACTCAAACGAAACGTAGTCTTTTCGCTGTATCACAACGTGATCCAAGCCATGTACGAAAACGATGAAGATTGATCCTTCCAAAACGTTGATCTGTTCGGCGATTTCCGAAGAACTCGATCAGTTCGCGAAATCCGGAAAGTTTCAGACTCTTCTCTGCGGCATCGGAAATTTGGAAGCCGCTCTGCGTCTGCAAAGATTTCTTCTCGAACATCAGAGCAAGGGATTGGCCTTACCTTCTCAAGTTTTGTTTGTGGGTTCTGCGGGAGTTTATCCTTGGCTGCATCCGAGTTTTTGGAAGAACCGGTTCGGTTTTTCATTTCAGATCGAACATCAAGAACTCGGTAAAATCGAAAGGAGAATTCGGATTCCTGAAATCGTTCCCGATGCGTATGAGTTCCCACATTCGTTCGAATTTCCGACAATCAACGAGGTTTTGATTTCCAAAACCAACGCTACCGGTTCCGTCACGATCGAAACCGTTTCCGGAAAGGCATTGGAATATCTGCGTGAAAACGACCTCGGATTCGAGAATATGGAGTGTTTCGGTCTTGCAAGAGTTTGTAAGGACTTTCGAATTCCGTTGTATTCATTCTTTGCACTCACGAACACGGTTGGACCGGACGGAAGTTTAGAATGGAGATCGAATTACAAACGAGAATCCGCGAAACTTCAGGAATTTCTTTTATCGTTTCTTCTTTGAGAATTTTTTACCCGGATAAAAAAGTTCGTAGATCTCTTCCAAATGCGCCTCCGCCTCCTCTTCTCCTTTGCGGATGATCTCTCTGAACTTATTAAAATCAAAGAACGAAAACTCTTCGATATGAAGATTGATAAACAGATCCATCTTGTCCTTTCGGAGCTTCGTGATCTCCCTTCCTTCCAGAGTGATCGCTCTTCCCATGATCTTGAGGATCGGCGGATACTTTAAGTCTTCCCAGAGATTTTTAAAGAAGGATTTTCCCGTGATCTTTCTGTCTTCGAGAAGTCTCACGATCGCCTCGTCCCGTAACGGAGAAACGTTCGCGGAGAGGATGACATCCGCTCCTCTTTGTCGGATTAAATTTTCGGGAACATTGTTGATCACTCCTCCGTCGACAAGCAGATGATCCCCGTGAAAAACCGGCGGAAACATTCCCGGCAAACTCATCGCTGCGGCGAGCGCCTCCCAAACCGGGCCTCGATCCATCACATATTCCTCGCCGCTGTGAAGATCCACCGCGGAAGTTACGAAAGGAATTTTCAAGTCCTCGATCAATGCGGAACCGAACGCATCTTTGAGCATACGGTTCATCTTCTTTCCTTTGAAGAACGATACCAGAGGGACCGTAGGATCGAAAGGTTTGTCGATTCCGCCGAAGAATTTATAGATCATCTTGTGGATCGTATCCGTATTTTCCCCTCTCGCATACAAAGCGGCGATGACCGCTCCGAACGAAGCGCCGGAAACCACGTCCACTTTTATATTCTCTCTTTCTAATACTCGTAAAAGTCCCACATGCGCAAGCGCTCTTGCGCCTCCTCCGCCTAACGCAAGTCCCCTCGTTCTAGAAACGAGATAACGCGAGAAGGTTTCTTCCTTATGAAAGATTTTCTGGTGTTTTACGCTGTCTTCCGGTCGGATCGTATTGACCGAATCCACGTAACGGATCGTCCTTCCCGCGAAGTTGCGGATTCTGGATCGGAAGTATGTGATGATTTCGGTTTTCTTCTTTTGATTTCGTTCCGGGTTGTCTTCCCAGAATACGATCTGATCGGCTTGAAGCAGAAGTTTATCGAGTTCCGGTTTTAAGCCGGGATGCTGAAAGTATAAATGAATGACCGGAAACTGGGTTCGCAATTGGGAGAGTTTTCGGATCGCATCTTGAACGCTGTTTTTCTCGAAGGATTCCATCGGAACCAGGGTCATCTTTCCTTCGTGAGAATAACCTCCGATCTTTACGATGGCGTCTAACTTTTCCTTATATCCTTGCACTTCTTCGAGAGGAACGTGACAGATCATTCTTCTTGGAAGAGAACTCAGTTTATCCGCAGGTTCGAGATGTTCCCGAAACCGATTGCTCATCAACCGAATGAGGTTTCCCGATAGCACCGGTTCCTTTTCCGCGAGTTTTAAAAAGAAATGACCGTCCAAAACGTATAACAACGTGTCCATGACCGCGATCGCCGAGCCGCCGTGCTGCGTCCGTGTCATCAAACTGTTTTCGGCAAAGAATTCTCCTTCTCCCAGATACTTTACGGCCTTTCCCGATTCTCCGAACGTAAGCATCACCTCGCCGTGTCGAACTATAAAAAGCTTATCCGATATATCACCGCGATAGTAGATTACGTCGTGATTGTAAACGTTCCTTTCCTCGATGTTTTGGTAGATCCGAGTCAGAACAGCCGGTGATAATTTTTGAAACAAGGATATCCCGGAAAGAAATTTCAGAATTTCAGGATGAATTTTTCGTGCCATAAAACGCAGGTGACTCTATTTTAATAGGACGAGAAAGTAAAGGATTTATCAAATCGCTCTTCCTTGAATCGCGTTTCTTAGAATGCTTTTCTCTTGATTTTCTGGCTTACCGCACAAAGTTATACACAATGACCTTGAAAGCGAACTCCGTCGTATCCGTTTTTCGCCAATCCGTAGTTGACTGGCACAAAAAAGAAGCCGCTTCGCCCAACCCGTTTCCGGCAGGCAGCATCGAATCGATCCTTTATAGCAAAAATCAAATCGATACGATCCAATGGCACGTGGAAGACGAAATTCGCAGACCGGACCTCCCGGACAAGGAATTGGTCGGTTTCAAAAGACAAATCGACAAACTCAATCAGGAACGCACGGACCTCGTGGAAATCCTGGACGATCGCATTTCTTCCCAATTCAAAAACGTCCCTAAAAAACCGGGCGCCCGGATGAATTCCGAGACCCCCGCTTGGTTGATCGATCGGATGAGCATCCTCGAACTCAAAATCTATCACATGGAAGAACAAACCCAGAGAAAGGATGTGGATGAGAATCATATCCAAACCTGCAAACGGAAACTGGACGTTCTTCTCGAACAAAGAATCGATCTTTCCCAATGTTTGGATGAACTACTGGAAGATTTACAGAGCGGGGACAAGTTCTACAAAGTCTACCGTCAGATGAAAATGTACAACGATCAGAGTCTGAACCCTTCCCTGTATTCTAAAAAATCATGAATCTGTTAGTCATGCGGTTTTCGGCCATGGGAGACGTCGCACTCATGGCGCCGGCGATCATTGCGATCGCCGCAAAATATACGAATATCCAGCTAACGATCGTTACCAGAGGAAATTACGCTCCGTTCTTTTACAATATTCCGAACGTTAACGTCGTGGGGTTCAACCTCAAACGGTACCGCGGACTTCTCGGACTTTATCGTCTTTTTAAGGAAATCAACAAACTCGGTCCGTATGAAAAAGTCATCGACCTTCATTCTTCCGTTCGTTCCCGATTGATCAGCTTTCTCTTTTTGATCCGCGGCATCGGTGTGTTTCGAATCGTAAAGGGAAGAAAGGAAAAACTCAGACAGATCCGTCAAAAACGGAAAGTCTTAAATCCACTGCCGCATACCGTGGACCGTTATCTCAAAGTTTTCGAAAACGCGGGATATCCCGCAACCGTAAGAAAGGGACCTTGGATCAACGTGGACCCCGAGTCGAAAATGTTCGCGAAGGAATTTTTCCAATCCCAGAATATTCAAAAAAAGGAAAGTCTTTGGATCGGATTCGCTCCGTTTGCGGGGCACGCACTCAAAGAATGGCCCCGCGAAAAAAGCAGATCCTTGCTCCGACTTCTCCTGGATGAATTTCCGGGAGTGAAAATTTTTCTCTTCGGTTCCAAAGAAGAATCCAAAATCTTAGAAGAATGGAGCCGAGGTCTGGAAGAATCCATCAAGATCGTTTCGGGCGGTAAGCTCGGAATCCGAGGAGAACTCGGGATCATGGAAAGGATGGATATTATGATCGGAATGGATTCATCGAACGTTCATATCGCGGCGCTTTTAAAAAGGCCCGTGATCGGAATCTACGGGACCACTCACCCTTATTCCGGTTTTGCCCCGTTCGGCCAGGAAGATTCCGGAGTATTACAAATCGATAATTTACCTTGCAGACCTTGCAGTATCTACGGAAACACGACCTGTTATCGGAAAGACTTCGCTTGTATGGAATGGATTCAACCCGAAGACGTAATCAAACGCATTCGGGTCGTTTACAATATCAACACCCTCTTTTGATACGTTCTCTGTTTACGACCGACGGCAACGAGATCGTTAAAAGGATTCATTTTACGATTTCGTTCAGGCCGCGAAACAGGAACTGATCTTCTTCCCGTAAAAGGGAATCAATTCTCTTGACTTCTTTCGACGAAGAATGTCAGATTCGATTGCGCGTTTTTCACAATATCGTTTATTCGAAATACCGTAAGAATTGATCCAAAGGATCAGGAAGAGAAAAGAGCATATTGATCAACGTGTTTCTTTTCTTTTTGTTCTTCACGCTCGCCACGGTTTTATAAACCTCTTCCATCTTATCCACACAAGCGTTCATCTCGTGTCCTTTGGAAATCTTAAGGGATTCTTTGGAAAAACGTTCGTACAATTCCGGATCTTTCAAAATCGCGACGGCCTTTTCGGCGATTCCTTTTACGTCGAACGGTTTTGCGATGTATCCGTTCTTTCCGTCATGGATCAATTCGGGAATCGCGAACGAATCCACTCCGACCGCGGGAAGTCCGCAGGCGACCGATTCTAAGATGACAAGTCCTTGCGTTTCCATCGTAGATGCGGTCAAGAACAGATCGTATTTCGGATATTCTTCCGGAAGTTGTTCCCGTTTGATAAAGCCCGTAAAAGTAACCGCGTTTTCCACTCCCAAATTCTGAGCCTGCACTTTCAAGGAAGGAAGAGCCGGTCCGTCTCCGATGATTGTGAGTGTCGCATCGGGAATTTCGTCGTGAATCAATTTGAACGCGTTGAGAATCACGTCGCAATTCTTCTCGTAGGAAATTCTTCCCACATGAAGAAGTTTCGGCGCGGCGTTCAATTGTTTGATCGTTCCTTTAAAACTCGTAAGATCCAAACCGTTCGAAATCACCGCGATCTTCGTTTTTAAACCGAACTCGCGGAGTTGTTTTTCGATCAGATGAGAAGGAGAAATGATGAGATCGCATCGTTCATAAATGTTGTTTGAAATTTTGAGAATGATTTTTTTGCGGATGTTGAACTTATCGAATTTTTCGATTTTACTCAAATCCTTCATCTTGAGTTTTTTTTCGGATTTGCTCGCTTTTAAAAAAAGTTTATCGAGTTTTAGCAATCTGTAAAACGAAAGATACATGTCCTGCTCGGACATCAACGTGTGATACGTTCCGATCGTGGGAATTCCGTATTTCTCGGTTGCATTGATTCCGTAAAGCCCCAACAAACCCGGAGTGTGAATGTGAACGAGATCGGGTTCGAACTCCTTGATGATTCGTTTGATTTTGCTCGGAGACGGAAGAACCACCTTGATGTCCGGATAACTCGGCAGATAACCGCTTCTGAATCGTTCGATGTGAATCGAATCTCCGATCCGGTCAAAGTCGCCTTCTCCGTAACGAGGGCAACAGATCATGAACGTATGTCCCCGCTTTGCCAGAAGTTCTGCAAAGTTTTTCATGGAAATCGCGACTCCGTCCACCTTAGGAAGAAAGGTATCGGAAAAATAAAGAATTCTCATCAAAGATCTCCTAAGTCAAGGACGAACCCGGAATCATCCGTTTCGATCGGACTGAAGTAAATATCGAATTTACAATTCCCAGGTTTCACAGAATCTGGCTTTCAATCGATTAGAGAAGATGCCCGAACGTCTTAGAAAAATCACTCTTTTTTTATTCTGCGCAAGCATTGTAACAATCGGTCTGTCCGTGTCCCTCAGTCAGGGATTTTTGGTGCTCGCCTTTTTGACGTCCTTGTTTTCTGCGAAAACACCCGGCTTTTGGAAGGAGCCCGTCATACTTGTCTGCCTTTTCTTTTTCGGATGGTATCTTACCGACTTTGCGATTCACGCCTTTTCGGAGCAATCGTTCAGAGCATACGCCAAAACCGCGTTTAACGCCGAACTCAAAGATATTTTTCTTTTTATCGGTTTGATTCTCGCGTGGAATTTAAAGAAAGAAGAATTCCCCCGCATTCTCAAAACACTCAACATTCTCTTTTGGGTTTTACTGGTAACCGGATTCGTTTCCAGTTTTTCCCCGATTCGACTTTCCCGATTGATCAGCGATCTTTATAGAGAATCTGCAAATTGGAAGTTCACACACCCCATGGGACACCTCGGAGGAATCTCTTTGTTTCTTCCGATCGGTTTGATGAATACCCATCTTACGTTCGGCGGTTTGCTCCAGTTCTTTTTTCCCGTTCCTGTCTTTCTCTTTTTAAAAACCTTTTTCGAAAAGAATTACAAAAAGGCGGCATTGCAGGGACTGATTCTATTCGTTTTTTTGTATGTCGTCTTTTTAAACAACGCCCGTTCTTCTCTGTTAGGCGCGATTTTTTCGTCGCTTACGGCCTTTCTCGTTCTGGGGATCATCCGCAAGGAATTGCCGACGTCCAAGATTCTGGTCTTTACTGCGGGAACACTCTCGTTGCTTCTCCTATTAGGGATCGGACTTTCGTTTACGCAGGCGGGTCAGAAGATCACGGATCCTTTGTTCGGAAAGGAGAAACATACCGATTCGGGAAGAACCTTTATATGGGATTCAACCTTCCCTTTGATTGAAAAAAATCCTCTCGTCGGCGTCGGCCCCGGAAATTACAACCGGGAGATCGAAAAATCGAGAGCGGAACATTCCGAACGATATAGAGAACTCTATTACTTTTACGAAACAACACAAAGAGGACATGCGCACAACGATTACTTTCACCTCTTTGCCGTGTTCGGCCTTCCCGCAATCTTTCTATTCGTTTTCTTAGGAACTTCCTTATATCACAAGTTGATCGTCAGTCGACTTCCCTACGAGCAAATCTTGTATTTTTTCGGGTTATCCGGATTTTTCTTTTCCGGACTCTTTCAGTGTTACTTTCAAGACGACGAAGTCGTAATTCTATTCTGGATCTTATGCGGACTGTTCCTCCGATTTTCCAAAGAAGAATCCGACAAGACGACCGATGTCGCTTAATAACGATAGCAATACGTTCCCCAATTCCTTCGATTTTCCATCGCATCCGCTTCGAATGAAAAACGAAGATTCGGTTTTAAAACGCTTTCTCGATACGAAAGCATTTCCGGAATCAATTCGGAATATTCCATTCCTTTTTTAGAATATTCATGAAAGCAAAAGCCGAGAAAGGCGTTGTCGTATTCCAAAAACAACATTCCTTCGGCTTGATGCGGGATCGCCGAAAGGATATTTCCCGCCGCCGTCCAAGAAATTTCAACGGGACCGTTTCCTCTTTGATACAATAAAACCGCTCGGAGATTCGGGAACTTCCCGCTTCGCAACGGTTCATCGGGTAAAAACAAATTTCCAGTTACAGTTGAGAAATACTTCGGCACAAACAAAAACGTCGGTTTCGATTCGAAACGCGAGAGAGAATCCTCCTTTTCCGTCGTTAAAAGCGTGTTTCCTTTTTTAGTACGCAAGGAGGAATTTTTCCGAAAGTTTCTCGTTTTCACTGGATGATTCGTTCTTTTTCCGGTAAATCCGCTGGAAGCTGCGGAAAAATCCGAAACAACTTTGCATGTTTCTCCGGGATCATAAGAATATTCTAAAATCATTCTAAAGAATCCCGCGCCCGATTCAAAAAAGACAGATTCCTCGGAGAAAGCATTCGATCGACAAAGGGTTTGTTCGAATCCGATCGGAATTGCGTTCTCTGGAAATCCGAACGAAAACGAATCCGATCCGGCATCGGACGTGGATGCCAATGAACTCGGCGCATTCAAAAAATCGAATGTAACCGTGGGTTGAAATCGAATTGCGCTCGCCGCAACGCGGTCCCATTCCCGAGAATACGCTTCCACCAAAGACGCATCGGTCGTTCGAAAAAGGATTTCCCGATTGCTATCTCTGGCGCTGACCGAAAAATTATAGGAACCCGAAAGGAGAATTTTACCGTCGATCAACATCGTCTTGTGATGCAAAAGTCCGCCCTTCCCGAACGAATCGCCGGAAATCGTTTCCTCGTTTCCGTCTCCGAAAATTTTCGAATCCGTGCGATCGAACGCGTTTGCCAGAAATTTTCCTTCCTCATCCACGGGAGAATCGTAAACTCCTTGGACGGAGACACCTCTTCGATTTGCATACGCGAGACGGGACGTCAAAACGGAATCAAAATGATCAAAGATCAGATATCGAACCGATTCTTTCGAAGAATCGACGTCCCGTAAGATCAGATTTTGAATCAATCTTCCTTTTTCGGGCGAAATATAAAATTGAAACGGAGGGATTTCAAGAACGTCGATTCCCGGATCTTCTTCCAGAAAGGAGTAAAAGGATTCCCGCTCCGTTTCAAAAAGATCAAAGCTCACATATCCGTTCAGATCGTTTTCCAATCCATACCAGGTAAAATTTCCGGAACCCAAAAAGACAGTCTTCCGATCGACGATGAGTATTTTAGAATGTTGTAAACCGGACCGCTCCCATCTTCGGAACAACCCCAATCGAACCAACTCCTGCGGATAATCCTTATCCGGATCCGCGACGATGGAAATGGTGATTCCTCTTTTTGCGGCTCTTTGGAGCGCGGCCAGAATCTCCGGATCGTCGAACGAGTAAATCCAGAGATCGATCGAAACCTCCGCGGTTTCGATTCGTTTTAAAATCGAGTCTCGAACGTTTCTCTTTTGAGACAAAGGAGTATATCTTCCCGGAAAGGAAAAGAAACTTTGAATCTTGCGAGGTAGGCTCCAATCCATCCAAAACAATTTTGAATCAGCGTCATTGGCGCAAGAAAAAACCAGAAGCAAGGACCACGAAACAAACGACTGTCTCATAGAATGACTCCCGAACTGACCTGAAAGAAGATTTCTTTTTTTGCGGAATCGGGATCGCTCCAGGAGCCGCCCAAGGATAGATTCAAAAAACTGAATACAAACCGCCAATTCTCCGAAGGAAAATAAAACATCGTTTGAATCAAAGCCTCGCGTAAATACTTCTTCTGAAAAGAATCCCGAGAGATCGTAAGAGCCCCCGAATTTCCTTTGTCTTCGGTCAGGAAAAAATAAGAGGCTGCATAGAATCGAAATCGAATGCAGGATTCCTGATATTCCAATCGAACTCCCGTCCAGGCCGACTGACGTTTTCCGCTTTGAATCGTGAATTGTTTTTCCAAACCCCGTTCCGTAATCCACGCGGACGGATAAAAATCCAAACTTTGAACGGTGGTAAACACGGCGGAAGGCGAAGAACCCATTCCGATAAAACCGAGTTCCAAAATTTCTCCGTTCTCCTGTCGTTTGTCCCGATCGGGAAGAAACCCGAAAATTTCGAACTTCCAAGGCTTCCATTCTCCTCCCAAGGACGCAAAGAAAGCTTCTCCCGTAATCGGAATCGCAGCCGCATTTCGAATCCGATTCCAGCCGGTCTTATCCTGACCCCGCGCCAAAACACCGGAAAGGAACCATCGAAACCAAACATATTGACCTTTCCATTCGATCGCGGTATGAGTTAAATAATCGCGGTCGCCGGAAGAAACGTTTCGATTCTCCGCATCCAAATCGTTCGCAAACCTTCCCCAATTTTGAAGATTGAGATATTGATACGCCAAACCGATTTCCCCAAACGGAACATCGATTTGATACCCGACCCCGCCTCTATAACGATTTCTGAATCCACCGGAATGCGAACCGGCGTTTGAAGAAGAACCGTTTGTTGTGCTTTTTCCTTGTAGAGCGCCGGATGAATTTTCATTTGTATTTGTTTCGGCATTCCGATCGACGCCGAACTTCGATCCTTTCGTATCGAGAATCGAATCCTTCCATCCGTCCTTTTCCAACAATCGATAGCCGGAATAAAAATCGAAACCGTCGAAACGAAGTCTGCCTCGCTCTTGAAAATCGGCTCGAACCGTAACCCCATCCGTTCCGTCCGACCAATCGCCGAACGCGGACGATTGTTTCCTATCCTCTTGAACCCTTCCCAGCAACAGAGAAACATTCTGACGTTTTAAAGAAACATAAAGATTCTTCCCCGCGAAGAAGTTCAGTTTTGATTCGCTAGAAACCGTTAAATCCGCCTGAATTTTCCAGTCGATCCGTTCCGATTCCATCCGACGATCCACACCCGCATGAAACAAAGAAGAATTCATTCGGATTTCTTGATATTCTTTCCGTTCTCCATCCTTGCCATCGTTCCCGAATTCGATTTCCGCTTTTTGACTCGCCCCCAATCCCCAGCCCATCCAGCCTAAAGAGGTCCATCCGGAAGTTTGATCGGCCGCGAATAAAGGAAAACACATTAGAAGGAAAGAATATACGAAACTACGTATCATAAGGATTCCTTCTTTTTGATTTCGTAATCGGATGCGGAATCCCCGGTCCGTCCGGTCTTCAAAAGAATCAAATCGTTCGCATTCGCATCGATGGAAAACGGAAGCGGAGAAAATTGATTTCCGTAGCTGTGAATGTGAACCGATTTTCCGGAAACGTCTTGGAAAAGATCCAATCCTTCGTTTTTGCCGATTCCGTTTCCGATCGTAGTCGTTTTATCGATCGTAAAAATCTTTCGGAAGGTTTCGGAGTGAAACGGGATCGACTCGTTCTTAAAATTCGGAGAAAGAACGTATCCGCATTCTCCCGGATGCAAAAACCGATCGCCGAAACTCCAACCCGTTGTGTTCGGGTTAAACTCATTCCAACCGGCGGGAAGAGTCGATCCGAATCGAAACGAATATTCTACCAGACGATCGGAAGCGGAACTGTCCCGAATTTCCAAACTACGGATGTCGACCGATTCAGCTCCCTGATTGCAGATCGAAAACCACTCGTTGGAGGAAACGGTCGGATTCGGATAGACCGTAGAAATCAAAACGCCTGAAGAACCGGGAATCAAAATCAGACTCTCCGCACCCGCCGAAACCAAGTAATTTAGAGTTTCATAATTTACCGCTAAGGAGCCCAATCCGTTTTCCCGAAGATCTCTCCAAAACCGCAGAAACTCCGAAGCTGCAACACGAGCTCCCGCGCTCGGTTGAATCGTTATCCAATCGAATTCTCCCGAAATAAGCCCGGCGGCTCCTGGATTCCAACTGATCCAAGGATTTAAAAAGAAATTATCAGTTGCGAAATCTTCTCTTTGGAAAAAAGGAAACGTTCGATTCTCCAAACCCGGACTTGCCTCCGTTCCGGAACAGCCGGCTTTTCTCGAACTCAGAACGGTAAGAGCGCTATTCTTCCAAACTTCTTTCCCGGAAATTGTTCGAAAAAGGGATGCGGATCGTCTCAATTTCTGCGAAGAAGAATGAATCCCCATTTTTCCCAGCGAGTCCCATTCGATCCAATCACTGGAAACAGTCGCATCCAAGGAAAGAAGCCGCACACGACCGGTGTTTGCTAAATTCAACTCGGGCACGATCCAAACGGAAACATCGGGAAAACAAACGAGTCGACCGATGGAAAAAACATTCTTACCCGGAACCAACTCTACTAAGAAGCGATAATTCTTGGTTCCGGATTCAACTTCCAACACCTTGGAAACGTTCGTATCCGAATCGACCTCGATAAAACGATCCGCACTTACGGAAGTCGTGCCGTCATACGAACCCATCCAGGAAATTTCCGAAACAACCGCCTGATTCGGTGGAGTCATATCGAGCGGATCCGTTTTGATTCCGGGATTCATGAAATGAGAATTTTGAATTTGCGAATTCAGAGTTTGTGAGTTCGTTTTCGGATGAGGAATCCATATACCGTTTCGGTACAAAAGAGAAACGATCGTTCCGTCCGTTCGTTTCAAGACCGGAGTTTGGAAAGAAGTTTCGGAAAGAATCCGATTCGTTCGATTCTTTCGGTCTTTCAACAGCAGTTCAAACCCGAATTCAAACTCTTTCAAAACCGAAGAGGAAAGAAGAACTTCCCCTTTCATAAAATCCCGATTTCCTATCGTAAGAATTTCTCCGGGTTTTATAGAACGTGAATCGATCCAAATCGGAATTTCTCTTCCGTCCGATTCGACCGAAAGACCGTTCGGATTGCAAATTCGATTACCTGAATATTCTAAATCCAGAAACTTCTGGTTGGAATCGACCGTTCCACCCGTAAAAACCCCGGTCCAATTCGCTTCTTCGATTTGAAACGAAGCCGCATCGCAAAACGGAATTTCGTTTCCCGCAACTTCCGGTTCGTTGAATGATCCCGGATTTTCAAAACCCGGACTCATGCAATATCGTTCCCATTGATTCGATTGGAAAAAATTTTCACAAAGGGAATAGAAGTTTCGTTTAGAAGAATAATACCTACCGCCTTCTAAAAAGGTTCGTTCGGGATTTTCGAAAACATCGGATAAATTCCCGCTTTGTAGACTCCAATTTCCGTTCTTCTTGAGGTCGCTCCAAGGAAAGGAAACAAGTTCCAATCCGGGAAGATTACTTCCGGTTTCCGTGAACAACAGCGTTTCGTTCGGAATCAAAAAAGAAGGACCGGAAAGAATCGGATTTTTCTTAGAACTCGTTTCGATCGTGAGATCGCGAAAACAAATCGGTTCGTTTTCCGAATTCGCAAATTCCAAAAACCTTCCCAGAGAGGATTCGGTTCCTCCGAAAACCTCGCTCAAAACCGGAAGTTTCTCTTTGCATCGAAGAACCATTTCCCGGTTGGAGCTTGCAATTTCCGAAAGGAATTCGGAAAGAATCGATGTGTTCCCGGGAATTTCGATCACCAACGTATTTGCAGAATCCGTAAAGTTCTCGGCAGAAAAGAGAATTCTGATTTTTTCCTGACCGGCCCAAACGCTGAAACCAGAAATTAGATTCGGAGTATGCGGTCTCGCGATCGAATCTTCCGAAAAGACGCTCACCCAGTTCGATTTCGGAAATTTACGTTTTTTTAACTCCCGATCGATCCATTGAAAACCGGAAAGAATCATCCAGTCTTCCGTGATTTCCTCCAGAAGATCCCGGTTGAGACGAACGCTGACTTTCGCCTGCCCCTTCTCCGAGAAATCGAAAACCGTCTGTTCCGTCCTGGAATCGAAATGAGTATTCCAGAATTTCAGAATATTTTGAAATTCTAATTCTATGTTTCCTTGCGGATCGGGAAAACAGACGCTGACTCCGTACACGGAGACGGTTCCGCTGAACAAGCAGACAATCCCCGGAACCTTTTGGATTCGAACGGACGGATGCCTCCATTGTTTGGAAATCTCCCGCGGAATCTTGCTGGAAATCGTGTTTTCGGGTTCGTAGAAAAGTTTCCATTCTCCGGGACGAAGAATCGGGACGATCCAGGCGTCCTTTCCCTTTCCGTGACAAAACTCGAAGGCGCCAAAACAAAGAATCGATACGAATACGGATTTGAATTTCATGTTCCCTCCGCTCGGTACGGTTTCCGGGAACGTTTCTTCCGTGCTGGGTCGGCGGGATTTTTATTCTTTTTTTTGGAGTTGTTTTAGAATTTTTTCGGCGAGATTTTCGCCGATTCCGGGCACCGCGAGAAGTTCTTCTTTGGTCGCGTCCTCGATTTTTTTCTCACCCGAAAAATGCTGAAGAAGCAGCTTGCTTCGTTTGAATCCGATATCCGGAACGTCTTGAATGAGCGCTCGCATCGTTTCCTTGTTTCTCCGGGATCGGTGATGTGTGACTCCGAAACGGTGCGCTTCGTCCCGAAGATGGCGCAAGAGTTTCATACCGGGAGAATTCATATCGAAGATAAAGGGTTCGTTGTCGCCCGGGAAATAGATTTCCTCCCGCTTTTTGGCGAGACCGACCATCGGGATTCCTTCCGCACCGGCTTCGACAGCTGCTTCACAGGCCTTGGTCAACTGGGTGGGACCTCCGTCGATCACCATCAAATCCGGAAACACTCCTTCTTCGTTGATGATTCTTTGTAAGCGCCTGGAAATCACCTCGTGGATCATCCCGGGATCGTTGATCCCTTCGTAGCCGCGCATATTATACTTTCTGTATCCTTGTTTGAAGGGTTTTCCTTCCACAAACATAACTCCGCTCGCAACCGGCTGAGAACCTTGGAAGTGACTGATGTCATAACATTCGATGATATGAGGCGGACGTTCGAGGGAAAACATCTCTTGGATTTCCTTTAAGGCCGCGCTTTGGTCCCTGTAATGAGTCGCGAGCATTCTTTCCGTGAGACTGAGTTCCGCGTTTTTCTCGGCGATCTTTAAGAGAGATCGTTTGTCTCCGCTGCGGGGAGATTTGAGCTTGGGTCTAAATCCGGTTTTTTCCTGAAGAACATCGATGACAGCCGAAACTTCTTCTTTGATATCCGTAGGAATAAAAATCGAAGGCGGAACCAAAGCCGCGTTCAAATAATAATCGCGGAAGAACGCACCGATGATTTCGGAATCTTCCGCATCCTGCACACCCTGGATCGGAAACGACTTTTTGGTTTCAAGTCTTCCTCCCCGCACTTCCAAAAGAATCACCTGGCCCTCGTCCTGTTTTCTCGCAAAACCGATCACGTCCTCGTCTCCGCCTTCCGTGCTGACGACGGTTTGTTTTTCCCGGAAGTTATTGATCCTTTGTAGCATGTCGCGATAACGAGCGGCCTTTTCGAAATCCATCCGATCGGAAGCCGCGGACATCTTGACGCTCAGATCTCCCGCGAGGGATTCCTTTTTTCCCTCCAAGAATTGAATCACTTGGTCAATTACGACTTTATAATCTTCTACCGGAATCGTTCCTTGACAAGGCCCGAGACAACGGCCCATATCGAAGTTCAAACACGGTCTTCTGGGTTTGGGTAAAGGAAGAATCTGTCTCGTTTTACGGACCGGAAAAATTCTCAAGATGATGTCTAACGTTTCCCGAGTGGATCGTACATCCGAATAAGGACCGAAATAACGATCCCCGTTGTCCTTGAGCTTTCTCGTGATATAAACCATCGGATACGGTTCGGAGAGGGAAACGCAGATATACGGATACTTTTTGTCGTCTTTGAGACGGACGTTAAAACGAGGATTGTGTTTTTTGATGAGAGTCGCTTCTAAGATCAGCGCTTCCTTTTCGGTCCCGGTTGCGATCCAATCCAAGTCGAAGATTTCCCTTTGCAGAGCGCGGGTTTTGATATCGGGATGTTTTTCTTTGAGATAATTGCGGATGCGTTTGTCTAGATTTTTCGCTTTGCCTACGTATAAAACCTCGCCTTTTCGGGATTTCCACAAATAACAACCCGGAGAAGCGCCGAGGTTTTTGATTTTTTCCAGAATGAGCGTATGATTGAGAATTTCAGGCATAAAAGGATAACGTTCTTCTTTCTTTAGACTTCAGTCCGATGGAGTTTATGGATTCGAGTTTGATCCTTCAACAGGAATTTCGGAATCATCCAATTCTTCCTCGAAATTCTCCTCCGGTTCGATGGAAATGGAAGAAGAATTTTGACTCTTTCTTGAATACTTTTTCTTCTTTCGTTTTGCGTCCTTCTGTTTGTTTCGAATCGTTTTTTTTTGTTCGTCGCTGACGACACCTTGCGTTTTACGATTCTGTTCCTGGATCTTTTCGCAGAGAATGGCTCTTGCTTTATAACGGTTGAGTCCCTGTGTTCTGTAGAGAGAACATTTGATTTCGATTCCGGTCGGTTTGTGTCTCAAGTGAACGGCAGTCGAAACCTTATTTACGTTCTGACCCCCCTTGCCTCCGCTCCTCGTAAAACTTTCCTCAAGATCGGTTTCCCTGATCTGAAGAACTTCCATCAGTTCCAGCAATTTGGATTCTTTTTCCACCGAAACGGGAAAACGAGAAGCCATGACGAACCTACTTTAGATCCTGAAGTTCGAAATGATCGCGGAAATACGGAAACGGTCTTCCGTTTTCGTCCAGACAAACATACGTGATCTTGCAATCGATGATTTCTTTGAGTTCCTTTCGGCTCTGACTTTTTCCGATGGATGTGTTGCGGATCGTGATCGAACTATTTCCGATTTTGTCGATCTTGGAAAAAATCTGGATGATATCCCCGAGGAGTCCCGGACTTTTAAATACGACATCCGCCATGCTCACGGTGACGATATTGGAATAGCGGATCTTTTCCATCACATACATCGCGCATCCTTCGTCGATCCACGCGAGCATCTGACCTCCGAAAAGAAATCCGTGCTGATTGAGATCCCTCGACATCACGATATGTTGCGTCGCGAGTTCCATTCCTTCCAATTTTTGATCGATAAATACTTCCATATTATTTCTAAGCTCCGTTTACGACTGAGGACGAGGGACAATCTTTTTTTAAGATACAATCTTCGCAGAATCTTCGATGAGCCTTACAGCTTTTTCTACCCAAAAAGATGAGATATAAGGAAATATCCCTCCAATACTTTTCGGGAAGAAGAGCCATCAGATCCTTCTCCACTTGAACCGGATCGGTCTTCGTTGTCAGACCCAACACTTTCGAAATCCGATTTACGTGCGTATCGACTACGATTCCTTCCACACGACCGTGCACTTCCGACAAAACTACGTTCGCCGTTTTTCGTCCAAACCCCGGAAGCGTAATCAGCTCCGCGATCGTATTCGGAATTTTACCGTCGAAGTCGTTTAACAATTTCTTGGCGAAACCTTGAATCGACTTCGCTTTATTGCGGTAAAAGCCCGTGGAAAAGATCAACGTTTCGATCTCTTTCAGATCGGCGTTTGCAAAGGATTCTAAACTGGGAAAGGCTTTAAAAAGAGCTGGGGTGACTTGATTGACCCGTTCGTCCGTGCATTGTGCACTGAGAATCACGGCAATCGCGAGTTCGTAGTCTTTTTGAAAATGAAGAGGAGTTGCGACCTCCCCGAATTCTTTTCTAAGAAGAGAAAAGATTCGGGAAAACCACTTTAGAAACGCAGAATCAGGCTTTTTTTGGAGCCGACTTTTCGATTCCCGCGTATTTTTTTGGAGCAAGAACGCCCAAGGATCCGCCGTTATCTTTGATGGCGGCCTTAATTCCTTTTTTTCTCAGAGTACGAAGAGCTCTGGTAGAAAGACGAACCGTAACCCAACGATTTTCATCTTCCAAAAAGATTCTTTTTTTGATAAGATTCACCTTCCAGGTTCTTCTTGTCTTAATGTGGGAATGGGAAACGTTGTTTCCTGCTACAGTGCCCTTCCCGGTTACTTCACATCTTCTGGCCATAGTAAGGACAGGATCAATCGACGCCTTTCCCTGTCAACCTTTCCGCCGAATTTCTGGCGTTTAGGACGGATTTTGGAAGACTTTTTTCTTTTTTCAGTGGAGAATCTTCCCGGAGGCAAAAAAATAACCCTCAAACTTCGCCGATGTTTAGAACCTTTTTTACAAACCTTCAGCTTCGCTTGGATCGAATTTGGAAGGTAAACATTCTTCCGTTCTTTCAAAGCAAACGAATCCGAATCGAAAGACGACTACAGCCGATTCTTCACGAAGAATTCACCAAAGAACAGATCGTGGATCCAAGACAGGTCCAACATCTTCTCTACGAAACCAATCTTCCTTTGGAAAACGGAGTTCCTCCCCGGTTTGCGGACCTGATGGAAGTGGAGACGAGCGCGTTTGCCGGTGGAAAACAAAAGGTTCGGATGAAACAAAAACTTCATTCGAGTTTTCCGGAACAAACCAAGTATAGAATTTGGAAGCTCTTGCACAAATCCCTGCTTTCCCTTCACGAAAAACCCTGGAAGAAATTTTTTGCCAAAGCGGAATCCGAATTTTCCGAGGTTCAGAATTCTCCCGATCTCATGAGCGCGGCTTCGCCGAAACCGTATCATTTATTTTTGCATTCGCTCGTTCTCTGGGAAGAATTCTATCCTTGGGAAGAATGGAAATCTTCTTTGCCGGTTTCTTGGATTCCGTTCGGAACTTCGAAGAGGATCAAACTGCGCTTTGTAGCCGCACGCGTTTCCTCGTTTTCCAAACAGGAATTCTATGACGAATCCTATTCTCCCGAACTTGCGTTTTGCGATCTCTACGCACTCGGTTATTTGCGGGAATCGTCTGACAAGAGTGTGGATTTGGCAAATCCGGAATCGTATTACTTAGGAACATTCTTTCCTTCTAAATTAGAAAGGAAGAATCTTCCTCTTTGGTTGAAGGAACGCAATCTGTTTCCTCAGGAATTTCAGTGGAGAAGTTCAGCCAAAGAACAAATTTTCAAAATCTTGAATCAAGAAATCCGTTTTAAAATCGAAAGCGAAACCCAAGAATCCTATGATTCCGAGTTCTTGCAAGTCGGCGGAAAAAAGTTTCATTTGAAGAGCGACATTTTACAGGCCCGTTTTTTCCAACGAGCGATCTTAACCGTCCATCCAATGGTGTTTGCCAATCGTTGGTTGAAAGGGTTTTAGGAGTTTGCCTCGTTTTTTCAATTTTTAGACGAGTACGATTTTTTAGATTTTTCAGATCCTTTCCTTGATCGATAATTCCGATCTCTATCTTTCGATCGGTTTTGCCGAATTCGGCTACTCTCTCTGCCCCCGCAGAAACGTTTCAATTCCGACAAGCTTTTTTCGAAAATCCTGTCGGAACATTCAAAAATCCGCATGGACTAATGAATTCTTTTTTATCAATGTTCCGACAAGATTTCGATTTCAGAGTTGTAAATTCTTCCAGCGCTCGATTCCGGCAAGAAATCGATCGTTCGTCTCCCCAAAACCGATCCGAATCCAACCTTCGCATTCAAAATCCCGTCCCGGCAAAACAAAAACTCCGCACTGGGAAATCAGCGCATCCGCGTACTTCGACGAATCGATTCCTTTCTTTAGCTTCACGAAGGAAACCACTCCGCCTCCGGGAGGCACAAAGGATTCCAATCCGGGGAGACCGCGCCAAACGCTTTCGAAATTTTGAATATTCCGCAAAATGGATGTTTTAATCGGAGCGATCAATCGTTCCCGATTCTTCAAAATTTGAAGCGTTAAAAATTCGGAAATCGGAGAAACCGTATGCGTTAGATAATCCTTAAACGAACGCGCCCGTTCGATCAATTCGACCGGCCCGGTCATCCAACCGATTCGAAGTCCCATCACACCGAAACACTTCGTGATCGAACCTGTACTTACCGTTCTTTCGTTCAAACCCGCGCCCGTCCAAGAAAGATCGTTTTGAAAATCCAAAAACCGATAGTGTTCGTCGAACAAAACCCAGCCTTTGTGTTCGGACGCGAATTCCCGAAGTCGTTCGATTTCAGCCGCACGTAAAGAGAAACCGGACGGATTGTGGGGATGATTGAAGATGACGAGATTCTTCCCTCTCGCGAACAATTCCCAAACGCAAAATTCGGGCAGAGAAGAATCGGGATTTTGATCCATCGTTTCCAAAAGAGAAACCGGTTCCAAAACGGCTCCGATCATCTTAGGAATTTCGTATAACGCTTGAAAAGCGGGATCGAGATACGAAACGACCGAACCTTTTTTGCAAAGAAGATGAAAGAGAATGTACAGCGCTTCTCCGGTTCCGGTCGTGACCAAAATCTGATCCGCGTGCAAACCGGGATACAACTTCGCGATTTCTTCCCGAAGAGTAAGATCACCTCGGTTGGGAGCGTCTTCCAAAGAAATCGAATTCAAAACTTCGGGAGAAAGTTCTAGAACGGAAAGAAGTTCTCCGAGGGTTCGATTGCGAACCCCGCTTTCTCCCAGATTGCAGGGCGCGGTTTTTCTATATTTCTCGAGTCGTTCCTCGATCCAGAATTCTCCGGGTTGCATCAAGAAACAAGGGTAAGAATGGCTCCGCTTAAAAGAAACAGAATTGCAAGAAATCCGAAAGAAATCTGAATCCAAAAATGAATTCGTAAACTACGAAGACCGATCCGTAGGAAGTCCAAATCCTCTCCCTTCGTATCCGTAATCCGTTTGAAAGAAATCGCCGCGCTGTAACTCCAAAGCCCGGCCAATAAAAAAAGAATTCCAGGCACGAGAAACAAAACGAGTTTCCCCGTTTCGTTCGATACGAACGCGGAAAAGAAGGACACACCCGAAAGACAGAAAAAAGAGAAAGAGGCAAGTTTTAAAACGCGGCTCAAACCGATGAATTCTCTGTTTTCGTCCTGATTGAATTCGTAAGATTCCATACTTTTAGAATCGGCTAAAATTAGGGTTGAACCTCAGGGAAAGGCGATTTTTATGAATTTAATCCTCTTAAAAAAATATCGGAAATCCGCAAATACTATGAATCATCCCGAATCCCTCATTCATTCCTGGACACAAGATCCCTTCCCGAGCGGAGTTCGAACCGAAGCGACCCGCGCTCTGGAAAAATTCTCCAATGGAGAATCCGGTCCCGACGTAGAAGCCTTTTCCGTTCCTCTCGAATTCGGAACGGGAGGCATGCGCGGAAGACTCGGAAACGGAATCGGAAGAATGAACGAGTTCACCGTGGGCCGGGCGGCTCTCGGTTTCGTAGGTTATCTTTCTAAAAAAACGAAGAAGGCTTCCATCGTAATCGCGTACGATTCGAGAAGAAGATCCAAAGAATTTGCGGAAGTCACCGCGGGCATCGCCGCTTCTCTCGGAGTGAAGGTGATTCTTTTTAACGAGGTGACTCCGACCCCGCTTCTTTCGTATGCGATCCGTTATTACAAGGCCACGGGCGGAGTCGTAATCACCGCTTCCCACAATCCGCCCGATTACAACGGGTTCAAAGCCTATCTCGCGGACGGAGGACAACTCGTACCTCCGGATGATAAAAAGATCATTTCTAAAATCGAGTCGATCCACGATTGGAATTCGATTTCGATTCTTTCTCCGAAAGATCCTTTGTATAAGAAGATGGTAAAACCCGCGGGCAAGGACTGTTTCGCTTCCTACAAAAAGGAACTTTCCAAAGCGGGAATCCTTTCCTCTTCCCTAAAACCGAAAGACCGTGCCGCACTGAAGGTCGTTTATTCCCCGTTACACGGAACGGGCGGGAAAGCGATGAAGGAACTCTTAAACGGTTTCGGATACAAAAACGTATTCTTAGTTCCCGAACAAAAAGATCCGAACGGAGAATTCCCCACCGTAAAATATCCGAACCCCGAAGAACCGGAGGCCATGGAACTTTCCAAGAAGTTCGCGATCGCAAAGGGCGCGCACGCGTTCATCGCAACCGACCCGGATGCGGACCGACTCGGAATCGGAGTGAAAAACTCCAAGGGAGAATACGTCTTATTAAACGGAAATCAAATCGGCTCGATCATGGCCGCGTATCTTTGTGAAGCGTACGCCTCCGGCAAAAAAAAGAAAAAGGCAGTATTGATCAAAACCATCGTAACTACGGATCTTCAAGAAAACATCGCTAAGAAAAACAAGGTAAAATACAAAAACGTATTAACCGGATTCAAGTTCATCGCGCAGGTGATGGCAAAGATCGACAAAAGCAAAACCGATTTCTTTTTGTTCGGCGGGGAAGAATCCTTCGGATATCTCCCTGTTTCTTTCGTGAGAGATAAGGATTCGTTATCGTCCGCCCTTCTCCTGTTGGAAATTCTTACCGAAAAAAAAGACCTTCTGCAATACATGGACGAGATCTATCTAAAATACGGCCTCTTTCAGGAAAGCCTTAAATCTCTCACACTCGAAGGAAGCGCCGGTAAAGAAAAGATCCGCAAATCCTTGGAATCTCTGCGAACCGTGGATCTTTTGGGAAAACAAATCCATCAGAGAAAGATCGTGGGCGTTCTGGATTACAAAACCCAGACCGCAAAAGGAAACGCTTCCAAATCGGCATTCGCGGGTTGTCCTTCTTCCGACGTGATCCAAGTCGTTTTGGAAGGAAACGCAAAGCTCACGATTCGTCCTTCCGGAACCGAACCGAAGATCAAGATCTATTCCTCCTTTCAAAGTCTGAAGGCTCCGAAAAACCAAGGAGAGATTCGGACTCTCACGGCTGATCTGCTCGGCGAGATCAAAGCCTCCGAAGAAATATTTTTAAAATTG
Source organism: Leptospira sanjuanensis (assembly GCF_022267375.1). GTDB lineage: Bacteria > Spirochaetota > Leptospiria > Leptospirales > Leptospiraceae > Leptospira > Leptospira sanjuanensis. The sequence goes on along the minus strand of NZ_JAIZBH010000001.1, from coordinate 1,940,160 downwards.
GCGGGACTCTCATGAACGAAACGGACATTCACAAGGAACTCTTTGAACACACCAAAGAATTAGCGGATCATTATCTGCTGGGCACATACTCTCGTTACAACGTCGCGTTCCGTTACGGGGTCAACGAACTTCTATTCGACTTTGACAATAAACAATACATCGACTTTCACTGCGGGGTCGCGGTCACCAATCTCGGCCACGCCGATCCGGATATCATCGAAGTCGTTCGTTCCCAAGCGGACAAACTCTTTCACACTTCGAATCTATTCTACTCCGAAGAAGCGGCCAAACTCGCGGAGCTTTTGATTCTCAATTCGTTTCCCGGAAAAGTGTTTTTGACCAACTCCGGAACCGAAGCGATCGAAGGCGCGTTCAAACTCGCTAGAAAATACGCGACTTCCAAAAGCATCGTGGACCCGATCATTCTTTCTCTGGAAAAAAGTTTCCACGGAAGATCCGTTTCCGGGATGAGCTTAACCGGTCAGGACAAAATCAGAAAGGGTTACGGAGAACTTCTCAAAGGAATCGAGTTCATTGAACCGAACAACGACGAAGCACTCGTCGCCGCCTTCGAAAGATATCAGGGAAGAATCGTAGCCTTGATCGAAGAACCGATCTTAGGCGAAAGCGGAATCATCCCCCTTTCCAACAGCTTCTTAACCCTTTCCCGCGAATTGACCGCGGAAAACGACGCCCTTTTGATCTTCGACGAAATCCAAACCGGAATCGGAAGAACCGGAACGTTATTCGCCTTTGAAACGATGGGATTTTCACCGGACGCGATGACTCTTGCCAAAGGACTCGGATCTGGCTTTCCGATCGGAGCTTTGATCGTAGGAGAAAAATACCAAGACCTGTTCACACAAGGTTCTCACGGTTCTACTTTCGGAGGAAATCACCTCGCGGCGGCGATCGCGTACGAAACCATCCGCATCATCCAGACCAGAGAAATCCTGAACAATGTGAATCTTTGTTCGGACATCGCGTTTACAAGATTGAACGACATGAAGGAACGTTATCCGGTCATTTCCGAAGTTAGAGGAAAGGGTCTTCATATCGGAGTCGTGCTGAAAGTTCCTTCCAGACCGATCGCGGAAGCTTGTCTCGCGGCAGGACTCGTGGTGAACGCGACGGCGGACAATGTGATTCGGATCATGCCTCCTCTCACGATCTCCTCCGATTTCTTAAATCAGGGATTGGACATCTTCGAATCCGTACTCAAACAAAACTAAAAAGGATCCAATAAAAGAATGAAGAACGTAGCTGTACTTTCCGGTGACGGAATCGGACCGGAAGTAATGGAGGTAGCCCTCTCCGTTTTGAAAAAGGCTCTCGGTGCGAAGGCTTCCGAGTTTAATTTTAAGGAAGGATACGTGGGCGGAATCGCGATCGATAAAACCGGCCATCCCCTTCCTCCCGAAACGCTCAAACTCTGCGAAGAATCCTCGGCGATTTTATTCGGAAGCGTGGGCGGACCGAAATGGGAAAGTCTTCCTCCGGAAAAACAACCGGAACGAGGAGCGCTTCTCCCTCTCCGAAAACACTTCGACTTATTTGCAAACATCAGACCGGCGATCATCTATCCCGAATTGAAAAAGGCTTCCCCCGTTCGCGCCGACATCATCGGGGACGGATTGGACATTTTGATCCTGCGAGAATTAACCGGCGGAATCTACTTCGGCCAGCCGAAAGGAAGAGAAGGATCGGGTCAGGAAGAATTCGCGTACGACACGATGAAGTATTCCAGAAGGGAGATCGAACGAATCACACGAGTCGCCTTCCAAGCCGCCCGCAAAAGAAATAATAAAGTGACAAGCATCGACAAAGCAAACGTCTTGACGACCTCCGTTTTTTGGAAAGAAGTTGTAATCGATTTGCATAAGAAAGAATTTTCCGACGTCCAATTGAATCATCTTTACGTGGACAACGCGGCGATGCAGCTGATCGTAAACCCGAAACAATTCGACGTGGTTCTTTGCGAAAACATGTTCGGAGACATTCTTTCCGACGAGGCTTCCATCATCACGGGTTCGATCGGTATGTTGCCTTCGGCTTCCCTTTCGGAATCCGGTTTCGGTTTATACGAACCTTCCGGAGGTTCCGCACCGGACATCGCAGGCAAAGGAGTGGCGAATCCGATCGCACAGGTGCTCAGCGCCGCATTGATGTTGCGCTATTCTTTTTCCATGGAAGAAGAAGCGGCCAAGATCGAAAGCGCGGTTCGCAAAACGATCGCCTCCGGCAAAAGAACCAGAGACATCGCCGAAGCGGGATCGACCGTAGTCGGAACCAAGGAAATCGGTCAAGTCATCGAATCCTTTCTCTAAAAAGAGGTAAACAATGAAAGCAGGTGTAGCTCCCAACGGAAGACCGTATCAAGTTTTGATCGCCGAGAACTCCAGATTTCAGGCCAAACAATTGGCGCAAATCTTGGAATCGGAAGGTTATCAAGTGATCGGATTTGCGGAAAACGGAAAGGAACTCGTACAGCTCTACGATCAACACAGACTCGTGGATCTGATCACTCTCGACTTGAACCTTCCCGTGATGGACGGTTATGCGACCTTCTTTGAAATCAAGGACAAAGGAGTTCTTCCGAGAATCATCATCGTATCTGAGGAAAACACTCCCGCAGTATTGAAGAACCTGATCGACGAAGGCGCGATGGATTACATTCCGAAACCGGTCAAACGCGAGAAGGTTTTGGAAAAGGTCAACGCCGCGATCAAGAAGGTTCCGAAAGTCTAACCTTCTTTCCAAATCAGATTCAGATTTCTTCCCACATCCTTTCGACGGTGACTGAAGAAGTCTGAATCCTTCTCCATCGTACAGATCCGTTCGGATTGCAACACGACGGAAATGCCGTTCTTCTCCAGACGAAATTTCAAAAACGATTCCAGATCCAGCAGAAACTTACCGGGCTTTGTTTCCTGCAAACAGTTCGGAAATTCCTCCCGAAACAACAAAGCTACGTCTTCTCCCACTTCGTAACGAAGACCGCTCGCACAGGGTCCGAGATAACCGAAAAGCGTTCCGTTCGTAAGGATCGATTTGTCGAACGTAAGCCGCAAAGTTTTCTCCGTAATTCCGGCTAACGTTCCTTTCCAACCGGAGTGAATCGCGGCAAACTTAGAACTCTGTTCAGACCAAAAAAAAATGGGCATACAATCCGCTGTTTTGATGCAGAGAAGTTTCCCCGAAGCCTCGCCGATCCACGCGTCTCCTTTCTCAAAGGAAGAAGCGTCCGACCGGTCCGCGTCGAACACCGTATCACCGTGAACCTGATCCAGAATAAAAACGTTCGATTCGGAAACTCCGGTAAGTTTGGCGATTTCCCGCTTTTGGGTTTGTACGTCTAACGATTCGTTCGGAAGATCCTTTTTACCCGCGATCAGAATCTTAATTTTTCTCCCTTCGGCGATCGGGAAAGAATGAAAGATGGCCATTGAATCCGATTCTGCGTCGCCCGCGGAAACTGACCAGTGTTAAAGTACGTGATCTTACAAAACCCCTCGGGAAGACTGGAAAAACTTCCGCCCATGAATCGCCGTTCAAACGAAACAACAAAAGTCAAGATCTGCGGAATCCGCGATTTGGAAATCGCACACATCTGCAGGGAAGAAGGAGCCGATTACATCGGACTGAATTTCGTATCTTCGAGTCCCAGGAAAATCGATCTCGCGGGCGCACACAGGATCGTGGATCTCTATCGTTCGCAGGAGAATTCTCCGAAAATCGTACTCTTGTTCTATAAGAATTCTCATGAAGAAATGGAAACCGTGATTTCCGCGCTCGATCACGATTACATTCAATGGGTTTGGGACGATGCAACCGTAACACCGAACGTTCGGGAAACACTCTTCCGCAAAAGACAGATTTGTTCGTATCGGGTTTCCGCACCGATCACGAACGAGAATCTACGGTCCGTCGTTCCGGGGGAACTTCTGATTTTGGATAGTTATTCCAAAGGAGCGGGAGGCGGAACAGGAGAAAGATTCAATTGGGAATACATTCAAGGAATCGAACGAAACTATCTTTTGGCGGGCGGTCTTACTCCGTCTAACGTCGTTCAGGCGGTTCGATCGGTTCGTCCCTTCGGAGTGGACGTCGCCAGCGGAGTGGAATCTTCTCCCGGAACCAAGGACGCACAAAAAGTAATTCAATTTATCAGGAACGCAAAATCGGTCTTATGAGTTTGGAAACCACAGGAACTTCTGCAGAATATTGGAGCGATCTCGCGGACGCGCTGAACACTCCGATGATGAAACAATTTCTCGCGATCAAAAAGGATTTTCCCGATACGATTCTTTTCTTTCGTATGGGCGATTTTTACGAAATGTTTCTGGAAGATGCGAAAGTCGCCTCTTCGATTTTGGACATCGCTCTTACCAAGCGGCAAAACGCCGTTCCTATGTGCGGGATTCCTTATCATTCCAAGGACAATTACATCTCTCGTCTGTTAAACGCGGGAAAAAAGATCGCAATCTGCGAACAATCCAAACCAGACGAACCCGGTTCCAAACTCATGACACGGGATGTAGTGCGGATCATCACTCCGGGAACGGTCATCGAAGAGAATCTTCTTTCCGGATTTCAGAACAACTATCTCGCTGTTTTACATCTCAAAAAAAGTCTGATTTACTTCGCGATGGCCGATTTTTCCACGGGAGAAGTTTTTTATTCCTCCGCTTCGATCACCGGAATCGAACGACTTGTCGCGGAGCTTGAAAAGTTCAGACCATCGGAAATCTGCGTCCCGAAATCGGAACATTCCTTCTTTCAAGAATTGGAATATTTCAAAAATCGAGAATTCACTCTTCTCAAAGATCAGGAAACCGTTTCGGAAAAAGATCCGTTCCAAATTCTTTCCGTATATCTCAACGAATATATCCGCGAAACCTACCGGGACAATAAACTCGTTCTTCGAGAGCCTCGCATTTTAAGTTCCGGAAAGTTTCTCGAAATGGATCGGGAAACGATTCTCAACCTCGAGCTTGTGGAAAACGAAAAGGAAAAGAATCACACCCTTTATTCTATATTCAATTTTTGCAATACTGCGAAAGGAAAACGTCTCCTCAAACAGAGAATTCTTTTTCCCGAATGCGATCCGTTGATCCTCTACTCCCGCTGGGAAAAACAGGATATTCTCTTAAAATCGATTCTCGCGCCGTTTGTGAGCGCTTTGCGGGACGTAGGAGATCTGGAAAGAATTCTCACGCGTTTTCGAGGAAACCACGCGTATCCTCGGGATTTTCGCTCGATCCTAAACTCGATCGCGACGGGAATGAAATTGAAAGCGGAATTGGAAACTCTCTCCTATCCGTTTCTCATTCCTTCAAAAGAACTCCAAACCCTTTCCGATTTCATTGCGGAACGTCTTCATCCGGGCGACGACTTGCCTGTGATTCTCGGAAACGGCCCGTTCCTGAAAACCGGATTCTCCGCTAAGCTGGACAAGGCAAGAGAAGCCGGATTCAAAGGAAAGGATTGGATTTTGGATCTGGAAGCCGAAGAGAAAAAAAGAACCGGCTTAAACACATTAAAGATTCGTTATAATAAGATCGTCGGGTATTTTATAGAAATCTCCCGCGTTCAAGCGGAACAAGCTCCGAAAGATTATCTCAAAAAACAGACTCTCGTTGGCAGCGAACGTTTTACCACTCCAAAGCTGGAAGAAATAGAACGGACGATCCTCGAAGCGGACGAAATCATCCAAGAAATCGAACGGACCGAATTCAACCGAATGGTGGAAGAGGTTTTGCAGTATTCTTCCGCGCTTCTTTCCTTTTCGGAAGAGATCGGAGATCTGGATTTTCAGATTTCGGTTCTGACGGCAAAAGACAAATTCGGATGGATTCGTCCTCAGCTTTCCGACGACCGTTCCCTTGATCTCGGAGATTCCAGACATCCCGTTGTGGAAGCGACTCTTCCTCCCGGTCAGGAATTCATTCCGAACTCCGTGTATCTCGACACCCAAGACAAGGCGATCGCGGTTCTCACGGGGCCGAACATGGCCGGTAAATCCACGTTTATGCGTCAGATCGCCCTAAATCAGATTCTATTTCAGATGGGCGCCTTTGTTCCGGCTAAATCCGCGAGACTTCCGATCGTGGACAAACTATTCACTCGAATCGGAGCGGGAGACAACCTCACCGCGGGAGAATCCACATTCTTCGTCGAGATGAAGGAAACCGCAAACATCCTCAATCATTTCACGGAGGATTCTTTGATTTTGTTCGACGAGGTCGGGAGAGGAACTTCGACCTACGACGGAATGAGCATCGCTTGGTCCATCTTAGAATATCTTTCCTCTTTGCCCGTGCGGCCGAAGACGATCTTTGCCACGCACTATCACGAACTCACCGAACTCTCTCGTCTGGGGGGAATTTTCAATCTGTATCTCGAGACCCTCGAAAAGGAAGACAAGGTTCTTTTTCTAAGAAAGGTAAAGATCGGTAAGGCGAAAAAATCCTTCGGGATCTACGTCGCAAAAATCGCGGGTGTTCCCGACCCGATCGTAAAACGTGCGGCGGAACTTCTAACCGACCTGGAATCCAAAAAGAAAGAGATCAAAATTCAGGAAGCGCAGCCTTCTCTCTTTGCGGAACCGGAGCAAAAGAACGCTCCGTCGGAAACCGAAACGTCGATTCTAAAATTGAAATTGGAAGAGATGACCCCGATCGAAGCCTTAAAGACTTTGGAAGACTTTCAAAAGAAGTTACGAAAACAAAAGTAGTAAAACGTCCATCGGCGCAAAATCCACCCAATTGACGATGAGCTTTTTCAAACCGTCCTTCGCGTGAAAGCCGATTCCTATACCCGCCTCGTTCAACATCAGCGCGTCGTTGGCGCCGTCTCCGACGGCGACGACTTGTTTGTGTGCAATCCCTTCCCGATCGCGAATCGTTTTTAGATATTCGAGCTTTTTGTTTTTATCCACGATGTCGCCCGTAACCGTTCCGGTCAGATGTCCGTCTTCCCGTGTGAGAACGTTTGCGTAAATTTCGTCGATTCCGAACTCCTTTTGAAAGAGTTCGAGAATATCGGTAAACCCTCCGGAGAAAACGGCGGTTCTGCACTTTTTCTCTTTGAGACCTTGGAGAAGTTTTTCAACGCCCACGTTCGGCTCGAGTTGGCGATACAGATCGCTAAAAATCGAAGAGGACAAACCTTTCAGGTGTGTGCATCTTTTTTTGAGCGCTTCGTGAAAGTCCAGGTTTCCTTCCATCGCTTCCCTGGTAACGGAAGCGACTTCTTCGTATACGCCCGCAAACCTTGCGAGTTCGTCGATCACTTCCTGACGGATCAACGTGGAATCCATATCGAACGCGAAAAAACTTTTCTCTTTCGGATTCAAGAGAGAATCGATCTGTAGCAGATCGGAATTTTTCTTTGCAAATAGCGCACGTAAGGCGATCAGTTCGGATGCTTCCAGCTTTCTTCCGACGTTCCATTCGATGCAGCTCCACTCACCTTGTGCGCGGATCGGAGCCGAAGAAAGCGAAAAGGTTTCCTCCGGTTTAAGGGATACGAATCCCCCGATTCCCAACAGGAGTTCCTTTCGAATTTCGTACGGATTTTGAGTCAGAATCAGAAGCACTGGAGAACCTGTTTTAGAGTGATTTATGAAACGATTAAAGATACGGCTGAAGGATCGGTTTTAATTTTTGAACCCAGATTTTATATGCATTTTCGTTCAAATGAATCTTGTCCTGTTCCAGCCAGAATTCCTGACGCAACGCCGGTCGATCCTTTTCCCGAAACCATTGCCAATTGTCCAAAAAGACTACATTTTTATAAGACTGAATGATGGAAACCCAAGACAAATTGATTACGGGAGAAATGCTATTTAAACTTTGTGTGCGAACCGGTGGAATTCCCAAAACGACAATTTTCGTATTCGGGAGGTCCTCGGTAAGCTTATCGAGAATTCTTACCAAATTGGATTCGATCCCATCCAAACATTTTCCCTGAATGAGATCGTTCCCTCCGATCTCAAGTACGATGGCCTTTGGGTTTAAAACGATTACGTCCTCTTCCAATCTTTCCAGAAGAAGTTCGGTCATGTCTCCGCCGATCCCGCGATTGACGGCGCCCGGAAATTCTCGGGTTAAAATTTCGTTGGGAAAAAGTTGAATCAATGAGTTTCCCACAAAGACTACGTTTGCGGTTTTGATTCTTTGGTTATCCTCGCGGTAAATGTTCCGCATCGTGGACCAAAGAGATCTGTATTGAGCGAATTTTTCGGAGGATCGGTAACCGACTCCAGCCCAACATTCAAAGTTAGAGCTGGAATAATCTGTGTATGATTTTTTAAAAAGAACGGAACAGGAAGAAAGAAAAAGAAGCAAGGAAAGAGCGGAGAAGTACCTTACCAAGGATCTATTACTGCTCCTGCGGTTCTTTCATGTGAAAACGTTTGTGCCAATCGGCGATCTGCGCTTGTAGATAATCCTCCGAATCGCAAATCCGGAACTCGATCGGGTTATTGGAGGCGGTATCAATGAGCTTCGCTTCGATATAACCGTTCTTCAGCTTATTGATTTCTATTTTATATTTCATCCATTAAACTCCAGTAATGTCAGATTTTTAGATTAACCCAGGCTTTCAACCGATTCTAAAAAAAACGAACTACTCTTTTTCACCTTAAAAAAGAATACTTCTTAGCTCCGACATTTCCATATAATTTTTCAAATTTTTTCTTCGGAGCTTTCAACTTCGATGCACATAACGTGTGTCTTGTTTTCAAAACCGAATTTTCCCGTTTCACCTAAGCACTGTTTTAAACGCCGTTTGCCTCCGTAAAATTCCTCGAAATACCGAACGAATCGGGAAACGCCGTGTAACAATTCTACATTGTCTTCAGACTCAATTTACTGAAAAAAAGTTGCTGGGAAAGCTTAAAAAATACCAAAATCCCGTTTTTTTGACGGTGAAAACCATCAGTCTTTTTTGAATTTGTACAGCTCGGGAAAGTTTTTCTCCGCATAGAGAGATTCGGTTTCCGAGTCCTCCGGTAAAATTCCTCCGTCCGCAAGTTCCGGTACAAAACCGGCGTCTCGAATCATGGAAATCGTTTCCGTCATTTCGGAGCCCTTCACGTTCAGATAACCCGCGGAGAACAAAGAGTTTGCGGCAAAAAGAGCTGTCGCAGAAAGACTTCTCAAGTGGCCTTCTCTTCCCGCAGCAATTCGGATCTCGGAGTCCGGATTCACCAATCGGAACAAAGAAAGAATTCTCACACAAAGTTCCGGAGTCAAAACGCTCGGATTTTTGATCGCATGTCCTTTGACGGGTATGAAAAAATTTACGGGAATAGAAATCACTCGAAAGGACTTGAGTTCAAACGCAACATCCACGATGTCGCGGAGAGTTTCTCCCATTCCTACGATGACCCCGCTGCACATTCCGATTCCGGCTTTGGAAACGGAACCTAAGGTTTCCGCTCTCTGTGCGTATGTATGCGTATCGCAAATTTCAGGATAATGATTTTCGGAAGTGTTCAGATTGTGATTGTAACGATCGAGCCCCGCCGCTTTCAGAAGCTGGGCCTTGTCTTCGTCCAAAAGGCCCGCGGAAAGACAAACCTTCATCCCGAGTTCGTCAGTGATTTTGCGGATCGTATTCGCAAGTCTTTCGGTGGTCGGGCGATTCGGTCCGGTTCCGGAAGTAACCATACAAAAACGATACGCTCCGTTTTCCTTGGCTTTGACCGCGTCCTCGTAGATTTCTTCCTCGGACTTCATCGGATATTCCTGAACTCCGGAGTTTGCATTCTTTCTTTGCGCGCAGTAGCCGCAATCTTCGGGACAATAGCCGTTTTTGATATTATCTAAGATATGAATTCGAACTTTGTTTCCGAAATAGCGATTTCTTTCCTGAAACGCTCTGTCTAAAACGAACGTCAAAGGAACGGAACCGTTTAGAATTTCGAACCCTTCTTCCTTTGTAATGACGCTCGGAACTTCGGAGAATATTTTTTCTGCTGTTTTGAGTGTTGAGGACATTCTTCAGACAGGTTCAAGGGAAGGAGTTTTCTTGAAAAGTCTATTTCCCGAGGGAAATTTCAGAGAGTGTTTCCCGAATCGCCGTGAATACTTTTTCCAGGGAAGAATCCGAAATGATATACGGAGGCGTAAGATAGATCACGTTCCCTAAGGGGCGAAGCACGACACCCTTCTCCAAAAACTTTTTCTTGAGAATTTTGTTTCCCGGATACGTGTAGCCGCTCTCGCTTCCCACCTCGAGTTCGAGAACTCCGACCGCACCCAACACGCGGCAATCCCGAATCGCGTTCGGGAATTCTTCCGCGATTTTTTTCAGTCCGATCTTCATCTTTGTTTCGAGGTTTCGAACCTGATCGATTCGATTCTCCTCTTGAAAGAGTTTTACGGAGGCAAGGGCCGCCGCACAAGCAATCGGATTTCCGGTCATGGTATGTCCGTGATAAAATCCCTTAGCCGGATCGGGAGTCACGAATGCGGAATGAATTCTTTCGGTCGTCAACGTCACGGCAACGGCGGCCGTTCCCGCGCTGAGACCCTTTGCCATCGCGACCAAATCCGGTTGTATATTCGCTTTTTGATATGCGAAAAGCGCGCCGGTTCTTCCGAAACCGGTAAACACCTCGTCGACCAACAACAAGGCTCCGAATCGTTTCGCGATGCGTTCGAGTTTTTGGAGAACTTCTTCCTTGTAAAAGATCATTCCGCCGGAACCGAAGATCAATGGTTCGAGCACGATTCCTGCGATCGAATTCGGGTTTTCTTCCAAATACGATTCGACCGCGTTCACGCATTCCGCCGCGCAGGAATCGGGTTTTTTACCGACCGGGCAAAAGCTGCAATTCGGAGTCGGAAATTCTTTTGTGGGAAACAAAAGTCCGGCAAAGACCCGATTGAACACGGAATCCCCGCCCACGCTCATCGTTCCGATCGTATCTCCGTGGTAGGATGTATCAAACTTTATGAATGTCTTTCTCTGCGTTTCTCCGATGTTCTGGAAATACTGATACGCGAGTTTGATCATGATCTCCACCGCGGTCGAACCGTTGTCCGAATACAACACTCGTTGAAAAAGCCCGTCCGTGATTCGTAAAAGTTCGGTCGCGAGATTCTCGGCCGGTTCGTGCGTAAAACCCGCGAGTAGAACATGATCGAGCAGGTCCATCTGATCTTTAAGCGCCTGCAAAATCTTAGGATGATTGTGTCCGTGGATGCTCACCCACCAGGAAGAGATCGCGTCAATGTAAGAATTCCCCTTCTCGTCATACAGGAATTCTTCTCTTGCCCTTGCGATCTTTAAGGGAGAATCGGGTTCGAATTGAAGGGTGAATGGATACCAGATCATACGATGATTTTCTGAATCAGTTCGTCCGGATCGAACGCGGTCAAACATTCCTTTTGAAACCGTTCTCGGCTGATGCGTTCTTTCGATCGCAGAAAAAAGGTTCCAAGCGACGGAACGCCGCTCCATTCCGTAATCGTTCGGATATTGTCTTCGGTCGTTTTATCCGGAACTCCGAGAAAGTAAATCCCTTTCAGATCGATCTTTCGAGTTTGAATCGCTTCCAAAGTAAGAAGCGTATGATTGATCGTTCCCAAAGAAACGGACGCCGCCAAGATCAACGGGATTTCGGATTGCCGGATGAGTTCTATCGTAAGAATTTTTCGAGTCAGAGGAACCAACAGACCGCCCGCGGCCTCGACCACGATTCGTTGATCCCGAATGCTGTAGAGATGTCTGGAAAGTTCGTCCGTATCGATTTCGATTCCTTCCAATTCGGATGCGTAATGAGGCGATCCAGCAAACGCAAAGGAATAATAATTCTGTAAAAAGAAACTTTCATGAAGTCCGCTCAGATTCATTACGGTAACTCGATCGCTGTCGTCTCCCGTTTGAACGGGTTTGAAATACTTGAGTCCCAAGGACCGGCCGTATTTCCCGAGAATGAGAGAACTGAGCAAGGTTTTTCCCACATCGGTTCCCGTTGCTCCGATAAAGATCGCCATCAAAACTCCGGCAAAAGAGAAATCAATTTCTCTAATGTAGCATCGGTCGTATCCGAATGAATGCTGATCCGAAGACGAGGTACGTCCACAGTAGGAGGTCGAATCGCTTTTACGTGAAGTCCGTTCTTTCTACAACCCTCCGCAGCGTTCAAAACGGATTCTTCCGAAGGAAAAAGAACCGGAACGATCTGCGATTGGGAAGAAGTCTTCGGATACTGTTTCACGTTCAGAAGTTCTCTAAATCGTGCGGCTTTTTCCAAAAGACTTGTTCGTTCCGATTCCATCGATTGTACGAGAGCGACGGAAATCGGAACCGCATGCGCGATCGCAGGCATAGGCGCCGTAGAATAGATGAACGTTCGCATCTTGTTGATCAGAAACTCTTTTCCGATTCGGGAGGTTCCGATCCAGGCGCCTTCGAGTCCTAAGGATTTACCGGCCGTAAACGTGATAAAATCGGCTTCTTGAATTTTATCTTTTCCTAATATTTGAGCAACCCGCCCTTCTCCCTTTTTTCCAAACACGCCGATCCCGTGTGCGTCGTCCAAAACCAAAGTGGCTTCGTATCGATTCTTCAAATATACGAGATCTTCGATCGGAGCCAAATCTCCGTCCATACTGAATACGGTTTCGCTTACGATGATTTTTTCTTTTCGTTTGGATTTCCGGAGAAGTTCTTCCAGATGATTCAGGTTTAGGTGTTTATAATACGTTTTTTCGGCGCCGGACAAACGGACTCCGTCCAGGATCGAAGCGTGATTGAGACGGTCCGTAAAAATTTCAGTCTTCGCGTTTGCGATACAGGAAAGAAGTCCTAAATTGGCCGCGTATCCATTGGCGACCCACAGAGAGGTTTCGGTTCCGATCCAATCCGAACACGCTTCTTCCGCCGCTTCGAACGAATCCCTGTGTCCGCTGACCAAACGAGAAGCCCCCGATCCGGCTCCGTACAAGTCCAGACCTTCTTTGATGCTTTGAATCAGTTTCGGATGTTTGGTAAGAGCAAGATAATCGTTGGAGGATAAATCCACCCCGGAAGGAACTTCCAGGGTCCGAAAGAGGAAATCCCTTTTCAGGGATTCCAAAACGGAAGAGGCTTTTTGAATGAACGTCGATGAATCCAGGTTCAAAAAACCTCTCTTTGAAATTTAGAGCATTTCCTTCACTTCGTTTCTTTCGGAAACGAGTTCGTCGTGAGTGATCTTGAACTTCTCTTTTGCAAAGTCGTTCAAAGGAAGACCTTGGATGATCTCCACTTTCTTTCCGTCGGACTTCAAAGGAAATCCGAAGATCAATCCTTTTTCAGCGCCGTAAGAACCGTCGGAAACGATCGCCGCAGAAAAAGCGTCGCCTGGTGCGGTCGGAGTGATGATTCCGCGAACCGTGTCTACGACTCCGTTCGCAGCGCTCGCCGCAGAAGATGCTCCTCTTGCTTTGATGATCTCCGCTCCTCTTTGCTGAACGTTCTTGATAAAATCTCCCTTGAGCCATTCGTGATCGGAGATCACGTCGGTCACAGGTTTACCCGAAATCTTTGCGTTATAAAAATCAGGATATTGAGTGGAAGAATGGTTTCCCCAGATTCCGAGATGAGTCACTTCTTTCACGGGAACTCCCGCTTTGGAAGCAAGCTGAGATTTCGCTCTGTTCTCATCCAGTTTTGTCATCGCGAACCAACGATCCTGTGGAACACCTTTTGCATTGTTCATCGCAATCAAGCAATTGGTGTTACAAGGGTTTCCTACGACGAGAACTCTTACGTCGGAAGAGGCGTTCTTTTCGATCGCCTTTCCTTGGTTGACGAAAATTCCACCGTTGATTTTGAGAAGATCCCCTCTTTCCATTCCCGCTTTTCTAGGAACCGAGCCGACTAACAACGCCCAGTTGATGTCCTTGAATGCTGTATCCAAATCGGAAGAGACGGTCACTTTTTGAAGCAGAGGAAACGCACAGTCCTCTAATTCCATAATTACACCCTTTGCCGCGGGAAGCGCAGCTTCCAATTCAAGCATCTGGATTTCCACTGCCGTGTCCGCGCCGAACATTTGTCCGGAAGCGATTCTAAAAAGAAGGGAATATCCGATTTGTCCCGCAGCGCCTGTAACAGCGACCTTCACTGTCTTACTCATATTTGGCTGACTCCTAATTTCTGATTTTAATTTTTAAGTTCCTGATCGATCACTTTGGTAAAGGCTTCTATCGGTTGAGCGCCTTCCACCATAATACCGTTGATAAAGAAAGCGGGAGTTCCGCTAACTCCGTATTTTTCCCCTTCCGCCATATCTTCTTCCACTTCTTTACGAACCTTTGCGTCGTTCACGCATTGACTGAAAGCCTTCATATCCAAACCCGTTCCTCTCGCAAGATCCAGAACGCGTTCCTTCGGAAGATTTCCTGAATTGTTAAAAAGAACGTTGAAGAATTCCCAATACTTTCCTTGAGGACTCGCGCAGTTTGCGGCGATATGTGCGAACATCGCGTTCGGATGAAAGGAAAGAGGATAATCGCGGAACACCCAGCGGATCTGATCCTTATACTTCGCTCTCAGCTGAACGTTTACGTCCTGACTTCTTTTGCAAAAAGGACATTCGAAATCCGAAAACTCTACGATCGTAACCTTCGCTTTTTCCGGACCGATGGACGGATTGTTTCCGGTAAGAATCTCGTCTCGGAGAGGAGGTAGTTCCTTCACCTTTACGGAAATATTGTATTCGTTGCGGAGTTGTCCGAAGAGCGAATTTCTAAGTTCTTCTTTCTTTTGAGAGACGAGATGATTTTCGATTTCGGTCTTTACTTGATCGAAGGACTTTCCTTTCAGAGCGGGAGAATTCTTATACTGATCGTAGATTGCGCGCATTTCCGCGAGGCTCGGAGCCGGAACGGAAGGCTCCAGCAATTCCTTTTCGGAAACGTTACGCTCCTTTGCAGCCAATGAAACCACCTTCTTGCTCGCAAACTCGGAAAGAACCCGGTACAAACGATCGTTCGTCTCTGCGTAGAACTTACGGGCGATTCTAGGATTCTCTTTTTCAACGTCTTTGATCGTATAATTCTTACCTTTGATTTCGGCTATCCCATCCGGAGAAAAATAAGAAATCAAAGGGAGAATCGTAAACGCGATGTAGATTAAAAATGCGGCGGAAAGTATGAGCAAAGGTCTGGATTCCTTCGCTTTAAGCTTATCGATTATGTCTTGCATGGAAAAGATTCTCCCAGTGGTTCAAAAAACGGCGATGCAGTTTCCCTACTTGCCAGCTTAGAAACGTCGGGCGGGCTGGCAAACGATAAATTCGGGCCTTTGCTTGGCATTCTCTCCCGAAATCCGATTGAAGTAAACGGAAGAATTAGATCGAAAACAGCGGCACTTTTGGAAAAAAATCCGAAAAAAAACTAAAGTGAATCCTCTATTACCGATAGTTTTAATAGAGAAGCTTCGGATTTCCGACAGGGGTCCGAGCTGGAGAACAAGGAGGTTCGGGTTTATGAATGTGACCGGATTAACGATTCAACCATTTTCGTTTTCCTGG
Source organism: Leptospira sanjuanensis (assembly GCF_022267375.1). Taxonomy (GTDB): domain Bacteria; phylum Spirochaetota; class Leptospiria; order Leptospirales; family Leptospiraceae; genus Leptospira; species Leptospira sanjuanensis. The sequence goes on along the minus strand of NZ_JAIZBH010000001.1, from coordinate 1,924,622 downwards.
CCCCAGCCTGACGAACGATCGAGAACGCAACCCGTAGGAAAGCGTTCTGCCGAGTTAGAGAGCGAGACGTTGCGGTCAGAGCCGGTAGCGATCGAAAAACGGATTCGGGAAAAGGATGTCGTCGGTTCGGAGTCGATCCAACAAAAACGATCCGGAACCCAAAAGAACGAAGTCGATCCGGAAGAGCTTGTCATGAAACCTTCCCCGGTTTCTTTTGAAGAAAGAATGAATCAAGTCATCAGTCCGGAACAGATGAAGAACCTTCTTTCCATGATGGTGCGCTCCAGAATGAGCGAAAACGCGACCGACCACAAAATCGATGTAAGGCGATAGAGAAGAAGCGGTTTTGTTTTTGACTCTCGCACTCATTTATACGGTCGGTTTAGATATTATACTGATCTTTGCCGGTTTGGCCGCCTTTGCCGGACTGGCCTTCCTTTTTTTTCAGGAAGTGATTTATCCCGCCATAAAAAAAGGAAGCGCCGGAGCGGGAACTCCTCCCGAAGAGGGCGATCGTTTCGTTTTGGTCGTTTCCGAAAGTCAAAGAAACGTCCGATTCACTGTAGGACAAACCTCGGGAGAGATCCGCACCTATTGCAACGCGATCTCCGACAATCATCTCGTATTCAACATCAAAAAAGCGAAGGACTCGGAAGACTACGAAATCCAGATCCTCAAAAATTCTCCCGTACTCTTCAAACCTCCCGCAATGCCGACCTTTTCCAAAATGGAATCCACAGAAAAACTGGATAGTTACGAAATCATCGGTAAAAGCGCCGACTTTCGAATTTCGGATAAGGTAACGAAAGAAAGGATGACTCAGTATTTCGAGATTCGTCTTTCCTCCGAGTTTTTTATCAACAACTTCGGCAAGGAAAGAATGAGATTCATCTTTACGATCGCGAAAATTCATCCCGGTCTCAACCGAAGAACCCCGATCAAAAAAGGACTTTACGCTTTCGGAAAAGAGGAAAGGGAAGAAGCGGAGGAGTAAAACGAAATCGCGCGGAAGCTTCCGTCGCAGCAAACGATTTCGATTTTTACAAAATTCAAATATTAGGAAATTTTAATTTCTTTGACCGACTCGGAAACCCCGTCCTCTTCCACCTTTAAGGAAAGAATCTGACAATTAAAATGGGTCTTTGCGGTAAACTCCGCCAGTTTTTCGCGCAGAATCTTTTCGACGCGCACAGCCTTGCTTCTTTCCGAAAACAAAAGAACTGAAGGACCGCTGCCCGAAAGAGAATAACCGATGAGATTCTTTTCCGCTTCCTTTAAAAACGGATTGAGCGCAAATTCGGAATGCATTCGATACGGTGTGTGAACCCGATCCTCCAGCGCAAGCTTCAAAAGATTGACCTTCCCCGAATCCAAAAACTCCATCCAGGTCGCGATCCGGCTCATATTGAAGATCACGTCTTCCGTCGAATACGAACTCGGTAAAGTTTTGCGGGATTGATGCGTGGAAGTTTCGAGATCGGGGACGATTAGAAAACAACGGACCTTTTTAGGAAATTTCTTTTTGACGTATTCCAGTCGTTCCCCGTTGAAATACGCGAATACGAAACCGCCTAAATACGCAGGAATCGTATTGTCCGGATGTCCTTCGATTTGCCCGAGATGAAACAGAAATTCGTTTTCTTTCGGAAGAGAAATCTTCGGAAAGAAATGTTTGTGTGCGAATCGCGCGGCGCAGACTCCGGCGACAGCGGCGCTCGCGCTCGAACCCAAACCGCCTTTCATCGGAAGATTCAGATCCATATGTAAAGAATACGGAACGGGTTCTTGTCCCGGAAGAAATTTTCGAAAGTAGGATTGATACGAAGAAAGAACCATGTCTTCGTCCGGAGCGAACGGCAAAACATCCATTCCCTTGACGGAAGTTTTGAATTCTTTCTCCGCGCGAAATTGAAACTGAAATCGGTTGTAGATTCGAAACGCGAGACCGAATAGATCGAAACCCGGACCCAAATTGGCCGAGGTTCCGGGAACTCGAATGGAATATTGTCGAATCGAAGTCATATCGCGGATCGATGCGTCTTACGGAGACGATCGTAAAAATTACGACCAGAATTTCTCTCCAAATCAAATCGTCATTTGATTTTCGATTTCCGGAATTCGATTTTCAAAATTCGGGTTCCGAACTCCGATTTCCTTTGTTTTGTGTCGCCAAATTCTGCATTTGAAAAAGAGTTTTCTCGTTCGTGTTCCGGCCCATTCTGTCGGATATGCACTTTTCCATTTTAGATCTGATCGTTCTTTTATCGTACGTCGTCTTGGTTCTTTTTTCGGGATGGTTCACTTCCAGAAAGAAGGATAAGGATTCTTCTTCTTACTTTCTTGCGGGAAGAGAACTGTCCTGGATTCCACTCAGTTTTTCGATCGTCGCAACCGAAACTTCCACGCTTACCTTTTTGAATATTCCTGGTTTGAGTTACTCCGGCAATCTCACCTTTCTCGGACTCGGATTGGGTTTCGTTTTGGGGAGAATCCTCGTCGCACAATGGTTTATCCCGATGTATTATCAATCCGGCTTTATCTCGGTGTATGAATGGGTGGGAATCCGTTACGGAAAGGTTTCCCAGAAAACGGTTACCTTCTTGTTCAAGCTCACGCGAATCTTAGGAGACGGAGTAAGAATGTACGCGTCCGCGATTCCGGTCGCGATTCTTTTGGAAGTATTTTTAAAACAATATTCCTCGATAGAAGCGGAAACTCTGCACGTAGAAATTTTAAGTCTTCTTTTGATTTCGGCGATTACGATTCTTTATACGGTGCAAGGCGGATTTCGTTCGGTGGTTTGGGTGGATTCGTTGCAATTTCTGATTTATGTTGCCGGAGGAATCTTCGCGCTTTTTTATCTGAGTTCCCTTTTAATCGACAGAGGATTCGACGTTGTAAGTCTCGCAACCCGGGCAAACGAAGCAAACAAGCTGCGGATTTTCGAATGGAGTGAATTCTCCTCTCCGTATTTTTTACCTACCGCGATCGTTGGCGGAATTCTTTTGACGTTGGGAACGCACGGAGTCGATCAGATGTTCGTACAACGAGTTCTTGCGTGCCGTTCCGAATCGGATGCGAAGAAAGCGATGATTTCATCGGGTATTTTCGTTTTTTTCCAATTCGTATTATTTTTAAGCATCGGGATTCTATTATATTTTTATTATGAAGGTTCGAACCTTCCCAAGGACAAAGTCTTTTCCAAGTTCATTCTCGAAGAAGTGCCTTCCCCGATCACCGGTTTTTTACTTGCGGCGATCTTGGCTTCCGCAATGTCCACACTTTCCAGCTCGATCAACTCGCTTTCGTTGACAACCAAGGTGGATCTCGGATTTGAAAAATTCGGTTCGGGCACGTTGAGTCTGTTCTGGGGAATGATTCTTTTGTTGAGTTCGTTGTTCCCTCTCTTTTTAACGACCGGCAAAACGGGACTTGTGGAATTGGGGCTTTCGATCGCTTCCTACACGGTCGGACCTATCATTGCGGTGTTTCTCAGCGGAAGAATATCAACTTTTTCGTATATGCAGAATTTAAAGGATAAAAACGCGTCCTTGGCGATCGGACTGACTCCCGTAATCACCTTAGCCTTCGGAAAATCGACGGGCTCGGGTTTTACTCTTCTCGTTCCTTTCGGAATCGGGACTTGTCTTTTAATCGGGCTTATGCTATTGCAAATTCAGAATCGTCGGACTTCTCCAAAATAGATTCCACGATTCTTCGGAACTCGGCCGCTTTGGTGTAGTGCATGTAATGGTCTCCGTTCGGGATTTCGTAAAACTTCGAATTCGGAAAGAATGAACGAGCCGTAAGACGATCCTCTTTACGAAAAAAATCCGAAATTCCGCCGGTGATAAAGTAGGTTTGTTGCCGGTAGGGTCGATTCGCATAACGCGCGAAAAAATCCTGTAAGAGACGGGGCGACCCGGCGATTCCTTCCACGTTGAGTTTCCAACGATAACCGCCCTCTTCCCTGCGTTCCAGATTCATTTCCAAAAAATTCCGAACGAACGCATCCGGAAGAATTTTCGTCAAGGCCGCGTCGATTTCCTGTCTGGAATTGAATCCGGAAACGTCGGTCCGCAAACAGGCCATTTCGCTTTCATAGTGAAACGGATAATCCTTCGGCGCGATGTCCTCGATCAATAAGATGGATGGAATATTCGGATTCTTTAATGCAAATCCCATTGAAACCAGCCCGCCCATGGAATGCCCTAGAATCGCCGGATTTTCGATTCCGTTCTTCACGATCCAGACCTCCAAATCCTCCACCATCGAAGCGAGGGAATGTTCGGAAGAATGAGGAGAATCCCCGTGGTTTCGAAGATCCATCAAATACACGTCGGAATAACGACTTAGAAAATCTCCGACGCTCAGCCAGTTTTTGGAAGAACCGAAGAGTCCGTGTAAAACGAGGATCGGTCCGCAAACCGGAGAAAGAAATCTCTCGTTTCGAAATTCTATCTTGCGTGAATGGAGATCTACTGTAGACATTCTTTTTGGATGATCTTTAGATATTGATGATACTTTTTGCCGTAACGATACGGAAGGGATTGCAGATCTTTGCGAAAGGATTCGTAGATTTCCTTTCGGGTATCCGGCTTTTCGTTTCCGCATTGTATCGTTTCCGGGTCCTTGGTCAAGGATTCGAACCGTTTGGAAATCTGGCTCGCAAACACGGTCGCATAGTTTCCGTTCGGATTGAGTTGCAGATAACGGATTCTTCGTTTTCTTTCATCGCCGATAAAACAGAAAACATCCCGTTTGCAGTTTAATTCCGGAGTATGTTTCACACCCAAAAACGCGGCAAAATCTCCCGGACCTTTGTCCCTGAATTCTTCACCGATCTTCCAAAAAACTTCCGGGTTGATTTTGGCGGGTTTTCCTCTTTCACCGGGAATGATTTCACCGGGAACTTTGGAAAGATAATCCTGGAGTTTGGATTCTTTTCGTTTGCTTTCGCCTTCTTGCAGAATTTCTAAGATTCGCACCAAAACGACCGCTCTTCTGATTTTTAAATAAAGATATTCGTCTCCGTGATAGATTCCGTTTTCTTCCAGAGAACTTAAATACTGATAAACCGATTCGAGTTCGGTCAGTCCCGTATGAGTCGAATACAACATTCGATCGATGGAACGAAGGATGATTTTGTAAGCCCCTCTTTCTTCCATATCGAAGAGGAATTGAGTTTCGGCCCAACCGCTTAAGCCAGTGGCGTCGGAAACAAAACGAAATCCTCGGTCGTGTTTCCCGTTATGCTTTTCGTTTTTACTTTGTACGATTTCCCCGAAACCGAACCTGCGTAAAATTTCGGACTTCTTATCGGGGAAGAGATAGAGAGGAGAATTCGGTTTTAAAACCAGCCAATCCCCTCCCTGGACTTGGGTAAACGCAGTGAAGACAAATAGGATCAGAACGATCCGTTTCATCGATTACTTGCTCAAGTCCCCGATCATTTGTGCGATTCGTTCTACTCCGCGCTGGATATCCTTTTCTCCCATCGCATAGGAAAGCCTAAGAGCCTGATCTTCTCCGAAAGCGATTCCGGGAACCGCGGCTACTTTATACTTTTCTAATAGAACGTTGCAGAAAATCTTACTCAAAGAAGTTTCAGAAGATTCTTTTTTGAGCTTTTCGAAACCGGGCGTTTTGTAAACGTCCGTCAAATACGGAAACACGTAGAATGCGCCTTGCGGGTTGTTGCACTTCACGCCGGGAATCGCGTTCAATTGAGCGACGATGAGATTCCTTCTTACTTCAAAAGCCTTTCTCATTTCTTCCACACAAGCCTGATCTCCGCCGATCGCAGCCTGAGCGGCCGCTTGGGAAATCGAAGACGGATTGGAAGTGGACTGACTCTGGATCGTTTCCATGTTTTTAACGATGCTCAAATCCCCCGCTCCGTATCCGATTCTCCAGCCGGTCATCGCGTAGGTTTTGGAAACCCCGTTGATGACAAAGGTCAGTTTTTTGAGTTCGGGAGAAACCATCGCTAGATTGGAAAAGGAAAATCCGTCATAAACGATCTTCTCGTAGATATCGTCGCTCATCACTTGGATTCCGGCGGCGAGAACGACTTCTGCAAGCGCTTCCAAATCCTTTTTGGAATATCCCGCTCCCGTCGGATTCGAGGGAGAATTCAGGATCAGACATTTTGTCTTAGGAGTGATCGCCTTCTTCAATTGCTCGGGAGTGATTTGAAAATTACTTTCGGGAGCGGTCGTAACGATCACGGGAACACCTTCCGCGAGGCGAACGATGTCCGCATAACTCACCCAATACGGAGCGGGAATGATGACCTCGTCTCCCGCGTTGAGGGTCGCAAGAAAGTAGTTGTAGATGACCTGCTTTCCTCCTGTTCCGATGATCACCTGATTCTTATCGTAATCGAGTCCGTTGTCCCGTTTGAATTTCGTGACGATCGCCTCTTTGAGTTCCACCGTTCCGGAAACAGCCGTGTAACGCGTCATACCCTTATCGATCGCCTGTTTTGCGGCGTCTCTAATATGGGACGGGGTTTCGAAATCGGGTTCGCCGGCTCCGAAACTTACAATGTCTTCTCCCTTTTTTTTCAACTCGTTCGCCTTTGCGGTGATTACGAGTGTGGGAGAAGGCTCGATGACGTTCAGCCTCTTTGCGCTGAGATCCATGCTGTTCCTCTTTGAATGTTTTTAACTTCTAGTATTCGGTCGTCTCTTTGAACCATTCCGAAGAACGTTAGACGTTGTTCAGCTGCAGCTGAGCCAATTCTTCCTGAGCTTCGCGGAATTGATCCAAAGTATAAATTTCGTATTCGTATCCCTGTTCGGTAAGAAACAACTGGCGGTTCTGTCCGAATCGCTCCTCGTTGGTATCTCTCGAAATGAGAGAATAGAATACGGCCGTGTTATCGTGTCCTTTCGGTCTGAGGATTCGGCCCAATCTTTGAGCTTCTTCCTGTCTGGAACCGAACGTTCCCGAAACCTGGATCGCGATGTTCGCGTCGGGAAGGTCGATCGAAAAGTTCGCAACCTTACTCACGACGAGAGATTTGATCTTTCCGGAACGGAACGCATCGTATAGAGTCTGTCTTTCCGGAAGCGGGGTTTTACCGGTAATCAGAGGAATATTAAACTTCTTTGATATTTCTTCCAACTGATTGATGTATTGTCCGATCACAAGGAGATGCGACTCGGAGTGTTTTTTCATGATGAGATCGATCGCCTTCATCTTTTCCGGATTTTCGGAGGCAAGTCTGAACTTTTCACGGTCGTCCGCAATGGAATACTTCAAACGCAGATCGTCTTCCATATTGACTCGGATTTCCTTACACTTCGCTTCCGCGATCCAAGACTTGCTTTCCAGTTCCTTCCAAGGAACGTCATATTTTTTCGGTCCGATCAGCGAGAACACATCCTCTTCCAAACCGTCCTCGCGCACGAGCGTTGCGGTTAGGCCGAGTCTTCTTTTTGCCTGAAGTTCGGAAGTCATACGGAAAACCGGAGCGGGAAGCAAGTGAACCTCATCGTAAACGATCAAACCCCAGTTGTTCGCGCTGAAAAGATGGAAGTGGGTAAAATCCCCTCCCTTCTTCTTTCTGTGTGTAAGAATGTTATAAGTCGCTATTGTAATCGGGCGAATCTCTTTGACTTCACCGGAATATTCGCCGATATCCTCGGGAGGAATGTCGGTTTTATCGAGAATTTCATTTCTCCATTGGCGGATGGAAAGAGTGTTCGTAACGAGAATCAGAGTTTCCGCGCCTACAATCTGCATTACGCCGATCCCTACGATGGTTTTCCCCGCACCGCAAGGAAGAACCACTACGCCGGAACCGCCTTCGTTACCGCCGCCCGCGTGAAATACTTCCACACAAGCCCGTTGGTAATCGCGCATTCCGAACTTTTTACCGCTGATGCTCTCCGGTCTTAGATTAAAACCGTATTTGTTTCCTTCGTCGTAACCCGCGAGGTCTTCCACGGGGAAACCGATTTTAATCAAGGCTTGTTTGATATGACCGCGGTATTCTTTTTTGATATAAATCTTATCGGGGAATGTAGTTTCGATGAACGGTTGAACCGCTCTGTGATTTCCGATTTCTTGGAGAAATCCTTTTTCATTCGAGATGATTGCGAGTTCTCCGGATTCTTCCTTAACGAGTTTTACTTTTCCGTAACGACTGATCTGTTCGCGGATTTCGTTTACGATGTTCTTGGGAACGGAGTATCGGGAGAATTTTTCCAGACATTCCACGATTTCGTCCGCGGTCATCTTGATCGACGCGGCGTTCCAAAGGGAAAGCGGGGAAATTCTATACGTATGAAGGTATTCCGGACTTTTTTCTAATTCGGCAAATTTGGAAACGATGCTCTGACAGGCTTCAAACTCGGGGTTATCGACCTCCAAAAGCATAGTTTTATCACTCTGAACGATTAAGGGTTTGCTCATTTGTGTCTGGTTTCCTGTTTGTTTAGACTGAAAATCGACCCCTTTCTGTCAAGAAGAATGCAAATGATGGGCTCTTTTCGTTCAACGGGACAAAATACGAAGAACGAAGCATGCGAAAAAGCGATCGATTTCGCGAAAGTTCTAAGAAAGAATCACAACCCGGAAAGCAGAATTTGAAAACTTCCGCTCTTTTCTTCCGCCGGTCGGAGAGTCGTCAAAGAAAAACCGTTTCGAACCGCGTTCCCCGGCGCGCTCATCGGTTCGATCGCGATTCTATTTTCTGAGAAGTTCGTATAAATTTGAAAATACGAAAGCCGTATCTCGTCTTCCTGGAACGCGTTCGCTTGAACGCATACTTGGTACGAATCTTCAGGAACCTGAAGCGTCACCCATGCGTCTTTTCCGTAAAACAAAGAATCCAACGCGGGAACCTTCTCCAATGAGAATCGATCCGTTTCAAAACCGTAGATGGGATAAACCGGAGTCAGATCTTCTTGTAAAGGAATCTGTTTCAGAAGGTTAGACCGAAGAATACAAGGCGGTTGCGAAGAATTCATTCGAAAATACGGATGATACCCGTAGCAGAATCGAAACGGATCCTCGGTTCGATTTTTAAAACTCGTTCGAAGCGTAAGAACTTCTTTTCCGAAAATGGATTCGAGAGAATATTCTTCGTGTATCAAAATCTTTGCTAAATCGAAATCGCGAACGGAATCGTCGGGAATCAACTCGAACCGAATCCTTCGTTCGGATCGTTCGACGACCTTTCGTTCCCAAGCGTATGCGAGTCCGTGAGAAGGATAACCGTTTGCGTCTTTGCTCCCGATTTCGGCGAGAGAAATCCAATCTTCTCCCAGTCGAATCGAATCGCCCGTATGCCGATTGACCCAGGGAAACATCAGATACGAACCGGAACGAAAGAAATGGTCCTTCTCCTCATAACCGGAAATGATTTCGAACTCTTTGTCTTGATCCGGATGTTTCCAAGTCCAGGAAAGAATTTGATTTCCCGATTCGGTGAACTTCAACAGGGAACGTTCGCTGAAAATTTCCTTCACGCGCGCAAGCCTGGCGAAAACGGTTCAGATTTCCAGCGAATTTAGATCCGTTTTTAAAACGTTTAGGTCTTAGGAAAGGAATTGAAAGCCTGCTTTCTTAGAGGAAACTGACGATTCCAGAGGAGAATTTCTTTGAAACACTCGATTCTAACTTGGACAACCTCCGTATTCCTCGGTTTGGTTCTTACAAACTGCTATATTCCGGTCAACGCAAACTTAGGCGGACCGGGAAAGTCCGCCGAACTCAGAGAGAAACTTCTTTCCGGTAGACAGGAAGACAAGATTCTCATCGTGCCGATCGACGGCGTGATCAGCGACGAAGGCGAAAAGACCTTCTTCGGCGGACAAGAAGATTCGATCTTGGCGGGAGTCAAAAAACAACTCGAACTCGCGGAACTTGATCCTGAAATCAAAGCGGTCATCTTAAAGATCAATTCACCCGGAGGCTCCGTTACGGCGAGCGACATTCTCTACAGAGAAATTCTTCAGTTCAAAACCAAAAAGAAAATCCCCGTAGTCGCGCTCTTTATGGATACGGCCGCAAGCGGAGCGTATTATATTTCCATGGCCGCCGATCTCGTGATCGCGCACCCGACTTCCGTGACCGGTTCGATCGGAGTCATTCTTTCGGGAATCAACGTAAAGGAAGGTTTGGATAAACTCGGAATCAAGGATCAATCGATCCGTTCCGGCGGAAACAAAACGATCGGTTCTCCTTTGGAAGACCTTTCTCCCGAACAAAGAAAACTTCTTCAGTCGATCGTGGACGATCTTTACGAAAAGTTTTTCGAAGTCGTGAAAAACGGAAGACCCGGAAAAAACGCGTCGGAACTCCGTAAGATCGCGGACGGAAGAATTTTCACCGCGTCCCAAGCGCTGCATCACGGACTGATCGACAAGATCGGTTATTTCGACAACGCAGTTCAAGAGACGATGTCGCTTCCGAATTACAAAAAAACTCCGGGAAACACGAATCCTAGAATCATCTATTATTCTCAAAGCACGGATAAGAGAACGAACTTTTATCAGGTTCAATCTCCCGAGTTAAGACCGGATTCGCCGATCTCTAAAATTTTAGGAACGGGAAGACAGGTTCGTTTTCTATATCTCTGGTCCTATTAAGGTTTATTAGAAATTTAGAATCCACTTTCCGGTATATAGATGTTATTCAATTCGTTACCTTTTCTCTTTTTATTTTTAGTCACGTATCTGATCTATTGGAACGTAAACGGACCTTCTAAAAAAAAGGTCCTTCTCGTTTCTTCGATCGTATTCTACGGTTATTCTCATATCGCCTTTTTGGTTCACTTCCTTCTCGTCATCGGAGTCAATTACTACTTCTCCCTTAAACTCTGGGAAAAAAAGGAAAAGGGAGAATCCACAAACTCCCTTCTGAAATGGGTAATCGTTTTGAACGCGGTCAATCTCGCATTCTTCAAATATTACTATTTCGTAATGGATTCCCTGAGTTCGATCACGGGTATGGAACTCTGGCAAAAATTAGGGACTTCCGTCGAGATCCTGCTTCCGCTTGCGATCAGTTTTTATACGTTTCAATTGATCGCTCTCCAAGTGGACATCCATCGGGGATTGATTCCGCAAAGGATCGCCGGAAACGACTACTTCCTTTTTATTCTCTTTTTCCCCCAATTGATCGCCGGACCGATCATGAGATCCACGGACTTTTTGCCGAAACTCGATCATCCTGAAATCGACAAAAACAGAATGATCCAAGGGATTTTTTTGCTGATCTTCGGTTTGTTTAAAAAATCGGTTCTCGCTGATTCGATCGCCGGAATCATAACTCCCTTATACGGAGAACCCGGTCAATACCACGCCGCTTCGATTTATATCGCGATGTTCGGATTCGCATGTCAGGTTTACTGCGACTTTTCCGGTTATACCGACATCGCTCGCGGTTCCGCATTCTTACTCGGCTACGATATTCCGGAAAACTTCCGAGGGCCGTTCTTGTCCTTTTCTTTCCGCGAGTTCTGGGGGCGGTGGCACGTAACGTTGTCCACTTGGCTTCGAGATTATATTTACATCCCGCTCGGAGGGAGCAGAAAGGGAGAATTCAGATCTCAGTGGAACATGTTTCTTACGATGTGTTTGGGCGGTCTCTGGCACGGAGCGAACATCGCCTTCGTTCTATGGGGAGCCTATCTCGGTTTGATCCTCGCCTTGGAGCGATTTTTAGAACCGAGACCGACACCGGGAGCGGCTAACGTTGGTCCTTCCAAGACGGCTCGAGTTGTGCGAACCTTTATCACCGTAAACTTATTCGCGTTTTCCGGTTTGTTCTTTCGAGGAGGTTCCGCAGGAAAGAACGCGGTTCCATTTATGCTCGATCTATTGAGCGGCTATAAGAATATCTTTACCGGCAAAATCCTTCCTCGTTGGGAAGAACTTCTGCTCTTCATTCTCCTGACCTTGGGTTTGAACGTGTTTCAATACTTTCCGCAAGCCTTGGAAAAAGTCGAAAAACGTTGGATGGTTCTCATTCCGGTTCTCAGCGTCATTCTGCTCTTGCTTTTGGGAGTATTCGGAGACGGCGGCGGAGAATTTATTTACTTTCAGTTTTAGAACTCTCCGATAGGAAAAGAAGGCGTTTCGCGTCAAAGGAGGATTGCATGAACCGTTACCGATTCTCCTTACGCGTGTTCCGATTCCTTTCCTTTGTTTTTCTTTTTACGCTTTCCTGCGGCGCTCCTGGATGGATCCGACAACTTCCTCCCGATTCATCCGATTCGATTCCCACTACCGGTTCAGCAAAAATTCCGGGAGGAATGTATGTTCGCAATCGGCCGGAACGGTCTCACCGCAATACTCTCTTTTACAAAAATACGGTTCAGGAAAGAATTTTCCTAAATCCGGAAGACCGTAGTTTTGAGAAGTCGATGCGCCGCGAAATCAAGGACGTAAACGAATACACGACGCATATCGTAAGCGGAAAAGGAAGTTATTCCGTTTCGGGTAACTGGGTCTTATTGGAAACGACGGAAAAAGGGGAAACCTTCTTTCAAGGAAACGGAGAAGCGTTCGAGATCGAATATCTTCCGTTTAACCATAAATTGTTGTATCACTATGATTCTTCCACGAAAACTCTCGTCCCATTATTGTATGAATCGGGATATACCGAAAAGAATTACGGACTCTTGGACGGGATCAGCAAACCGTATTTAGAGGATCGTTATTTTCAGATCGCAAGACGGAATTTCCTGAAAAAAGAATATCAGTTTCACGCATACTTTCACAAACCATGAAGTTATCCGAATATATCAAAAGTTACTTTCAAAGAGTCGGATGGCTTCTACCGAGCGCGAATCTGCTTTGTATAGGTGCGGCCGTCGCGTTCATCCAGAACTCCCCTTTTTCTCTCAAAGAGAAAATCCTGCTCTACTTCGCGGCGATCGGAGTTCTTTATTTAGTAAATTACGTTTCTTTCATATTCTTTCTGACAAAGAAGATTCTTCCGGGCGAGGAAGTCCGCGGAAGAATCATGAAGCGGTACCGCAAAGGCGACGATCGAATGCAGAGTTATCTGTTTCCGCTTCCGGTCGACGACGGAAACTACGAGATCTACGGCCGAACCCTCACCTACAATCCGATCGGCGGTGACTTCTATAATTTTTTGACCGATTCTCGGGGAAATTATTGGATCGGGATCGGGGATTCCGTCGGTCACGGTTATCTCGCAGGACTATTCAGCATGATGATCTTTCAAAAAATGTCCCTCTTCGTTCGAAGCGATTCGACTCCGCACGAAACCATAGAAAGAATCAACGAAGACCTTCTCAAACGAACGCAGCAAAACCCGACGATCAATCAGAGTTTATATGCGACCTTTCTGCTCATCAAGGCGGATCAACAAGGAAACGTGCAGCATTCCGGTCTGCACCCGAGCTTTGTCGTTTACAGCAAATCCACCGGGAGCAATCGAATTGTCGAAACCGACGGAAAATTTATTTCTACGACCATGAATTCCAGCTTGAAAAACGTTCCGGAAACGAGCGGCTTCCGATTGGAATCGGGAGACATCGTATTTTGCTTTACAGACGGGCTCTACGAACAGAAAAATAACGGGAACCATTATTTCGGAGAAGGTCTATTTCGTTTTTTGGAGGATGTTCCGAAAAACGATCTGCGTAAAATCGCCGACAGTCTGTTCGCCGAAATTCTAAAACATACCGGGGGAAGAATTCAGGACGACATGACCATCCTCATGATTCGTAAAAAGTGATATGCTGGAACTTACAGAATTGGAAAAGAAAATCCTGAACCTGATTCCTCTGGACGATCGAGACGTGCGCAAATTGGGAAGAATTCTCCACGACGCCACCCTTGTTACCGGAATGACGGAAGACGAGATCATAGAATTCATTCCCTTCGGCCTCGAAGAGGAAATTCATATTCTAAAATCCGAATATAATTTTGCAGTGTTCAAAAAAGCTCTCGTGTCCAAACTCACAAAACGGGACCATTCTTCTCCCGCACTTTCGACACCGATTCCGGATACGATCAGCCCTTCGTATTAGGCGATGCCCTTAGAAGAAGGAACGAATTATTTTTTTATCCAAGCCAACCCGGACGCGGTCGTCCGATTCAAATCGAGAGCGGAACCGTTTTACGATTTTAACAAGAAGGAAATCGAGGAGCTTCCCTTCTTATTCGCATCCCCCGCTCTTGTTCCACGATTTTTATACTTTTTAGAATGGAACCGTGTTTCTCATTCCGCAAAGTCCATCGATTCCCGCGCCTATTTGAGTTTTGAAAACGGAAAGATTCATTCCCAGAGCGAACGTTTTTCGAGCGAGTCTTTTGAAATCGTAAACGAACAACTTTTTCCGATTCGGCAGAATCCCTATCTTCCGGTGGGTTCGGCGCCGTTTCGAATTTCCCGAGCGGAATCGGAGATGACAACGATCGGAACGAAACGAACGGGAAATTTTTCCCTGTTCGGCCAGAAAAGAAACAAAATGATTTCGACGCGTTATTTGTCTTTGAAGGACATCGTCAACCCGGAACTGACCGAAACCGAAATCGAAAAAAAGATCGAATTCCTCTATTTCGACGCAAAACAAAAAAACTATTTATTCCGTCTCGTTCAAATTCTCTTTGCGGGGACTCCCGCGGAAGAACAAACCATCGTCTCGAATCTTTTCACACACGAACCGGAGTTCGCCGTTTTTCTCAGGGACCAGATCTTTCAAATCGAGATAATCCCTCTCATCCACGGACCTTTCCTAAATCGGATTCTAACGACGATGGACGAGCGGATCATTCGATTTTCGATTCCGAAACTTTCCCCTCCGGTCAGATCGATGATCGAAAGAAACATCTCGAAGAACAAAATGAAATCCATATTGGATTCTCCTCCTAAAAAACCGGAAACGGGAGAATCTTTGGAAGAAACGATCGAAAAGGAAATTTTTCGGAACTTTTCCAGAAAGATTTATTATGAAAGCGGAATATTCACGATTTATCAAGAATCTTTGGAAGATTCCAAGCTCGATCCGAGTAGTCGAACCGAAACGAAATTTCAAAGCGTCCCACATTCTTTAAAATTCAACTTTCAGATTTCGGGAATTCCCGCATTGGAACTTTACGCGGTTACGGAGAAATCGATCCTATTCCAGGTTGGACAATGGATGGAAATCGTTCGGATGGACACCTTGATTTCGAGAAGGGAAAGGGACGAACAATTCTTTTTGAAACTTCCTCCCGGAAGAATTCTCGAAATCCCTTTCTTTCCGGAATTCCGAATCCTATGCGGAGCCGGAATCACTTCGGAAAGAAAGACATTCGAATTTTGTTTATTAGGTTTCGATTATTGATTGGTTCGGATTCTGCGAACGGAATCCTTCCAAATTTGGATTTCCTTTTCCCTCTGCGACGCTTTCATCTGCGGAGAGAATTCCTTGCTCGTCTTGAGTTTTTTCTTGAGATCAGAAACCGAAGGAAAGAAACCGCGTTCCAATCCCGCGAGAAAGGCCGCCCCCAAAACGGTAGTATCCACGTTTGCGGGACGAATCACACGTTTTCCTAATATATCCGCCTGGTATTGCATGAGCCAGGAGTTTCCGGTCGCTCCCCCGTCCACCTTCAAAACTTTCAATTTGGAGCCCGTATCGTTTTCCATCGCTTCCACGAGCTCGTAGGATTGGAGCGCAATCGATTTCAAAGCGGCTCTTGTGATCTGTTCGGCGGTCGTATCCCGCGTCAAACCGAGAATCGCACCTCGCGCATTCATATCCCAATACGGAGCGCCTAACCCGGCAAAGGCGGGAACAAAAACGACCTCGTCCTCTTTCTGAACGGAAGCGGCGAGTTTTTCGGAAACCTTGGATTCTTTAAAGAATTTAAGATTGTCCCGTAGGAACTGAACGACGGCGCCTCCGATAAAGACCGATCCTTCCAGACAATAAACGGTCTTTCCTTCCGGGCCGCATCCGAGAGTCGTAAGCAGGTTGTTTTTGGAGATTTGAAAATTATTCCCCGTGTTGAACAAAAGAAAACATCCGGTTCCGTACGTGTTCTTCGCTTCTCCCGGTTCCGTACAAAGCTGACCGAACAAAGCACCTTGTTGATCTCCCACGAGGGAAGAGATCGGGATTCCATCGGGAAGTCCTTTGACCTTTTCGGTTCTTCCGAACAAGGAACTGGAATTGTGAGCTTCGGGAAGAATGGAATCCGGAATTCCCAGAATCTGAGTAAGATCTTTGTCCCATTCCTTCTTTTCGATATTGTAGATCAGAGTACGGCTTGCGTTCGTATGATCGGTCTTATGCGACTTACCGTTGGTCAAACGATAGAGAAGGTATGTGTCGATGGTTCCGAAAAGTATTTTTCCTTTTTCGGCTCTCGCCTTAACGCCTTTTACGTTCTCCAAAATCCAATGGATTTTGGTTCCGCTGAAATACGCATCCAAAACAAGACCGGTCTTTTTGCGGAAAGTCGGCTCGAATCCTTTCGACTTAAGATCCATACAAGTCTCGGAAGTTCTTCTGCATTGCCATACGATCGCGTTGTAAACGGGTTTGCCAGTGTCCTTGTCGAACAACACGGTGGTTTCTCTTTGATTGGTGATTCCGATCGCGACCGCTTTGGATGGACTGAGCTTTCCGTTGCGGATCGCTTTCACGATGAGCTTTTCGGTCTTTGCCCAAATTTCCTCCGGATCGTGTTCCACCCAGCCCGGCTTCGGATAATATTGTTTGAATTCGGAGTAAGCGCTGGAAATCACGTTCCCGGATTTGTTGAAACAAAAGATTCGAATCCCGGTGGTTCCCGCGTCGATCCCGATGATATACTCACTCATGAAAGATTCTCCCGAAAGTTTTATGATGAACCATAAAACGGTTTTAGTATATTCAAAAAATGGAACGTTAGACTTCCAGCTCCAACCCCTCGTAGGCCATGATGATCTCGAGTTGATTGTCCGGATCGAACATCTCTTTGTATTTCAAGGCTCGTAAAAACACGGCGTCCAGTTTTTCGTCGTCGTAGGAAGGATCGTGATGAAACATGACGAGCTTCTTCACGTTGGCGCGGAGCGCGATGTCCGTAGCCATCGAAGCGGAACTGTGTCCCCAGTCGATCTTTTGAAGTGACTCCTCGAACGTGTACTGCGTATCGAACACCAAAACATCCGCGCCTCGAAAGTAGTTCAGATAATCCTGAATGTTTTCCATTTCGTCCAGGTTGAACTCGGCGTCGGAAGCGAAGATAAGGGACTTACCTTCTTCCTCGAAACGATACGAAAAACTTCCTCCTGGATGCCGGACCGATTTGGAAATCGCGGATATGGATTCGGTTACGGGGAACGCTTTCCCTTCGGGAATGAATTTGAAATTCTTCGTGGCCCGAAATCCGTCGTAGGGAACCGGAAAGTGCGTGAAGCTATGCTGATACTTCAGTCTTTCCTCTAGGTTGTCCACCGAACTCAAAAATTCGAATACGTTACCCGGAGAATACAGTGGAACAAAGAAAGGAATCCCTTGGATATGGTCCCAATGTGTGTGTGTAAAGATCCACTTGGCCTTTCCTTTTCCTTCTAAAAATCCTTCATGAAGAATGGAGTTTCCCAGTTCTCTGAGTCCGGTCCCGCCGTCCACGATGACGAGATTGTCCTTCTTGTCCCTGATTTCGATACAAGTGGTATTACCGCCGTACGTGCTCCAGTTGGAAAGGGAAAGAGAATCAAGAAAGGTATCGATCGCGTCCGGACTCTGAATATCGGCGGGAGTCGCGAGGCTCAGAATTTTTTGCACCTTATTGCGGATGGATTCTCCGCGAACGGAGGAGGAAATCGAACCGCGAACGCCCCAAAATTTTATGCGCATAATTTAAAAAACAGTTCCGAAAAGCAGAGTATTTTTCAGGAAAATGTTGTCTAAAATTATCAATTCCATCAGGATTTCCAGCTAATTCTTTTTTATTCGTGAAAAATTTCGTATGCGCGAAGAAGATTAGGAAAAAAATTTTGTTTACCGAGTACACCGATCGAATAGGATTCATAACAGGTTCCGAGCAATAAAAAACGTGGAAAACTTTAACACAGAAATCCTCACTGAGGGAACTACTTGCACCATCCGCATTCAAGGGAGCATCAGCCTCAAAAACGCATTCGCTCTCAAGGAACTCATTATCAAAAAACACGGGGAAGGTTTCACCGATATCGTCCTGGATTTTTCGGGAGACGCCTATTTGGATTCCTCCGGAATCGGAGCGATTTTTAACTCCCAAAAATACGTTACCGAGCGAAACGGTTCTCTCAAACTCAAAAACATCAGCCGGGACGTGATGACGATTTTAAAAATCGCCAATCTCGACAAACACCTCGACATTATCCGTTAGGCGATTTTTTGGATATCTTCCGGATTTACACGCACAGTTCACTTCGAAACTTTACCTACATTCTTCGAAACCGGGAAACCTCCGAGACCCTTTCCATCGATCCGTATGACTCCGCTCAGATCATAGACTTTCTCGAATCGAAGGATTGGAAACTCGATCGGATCCTCAACACCCACGAACACGCGGATCATACCTCGGGAAACGACGGGCTGGTCAAAAAATACGGATGTCCCGTTCATTCTCATCCGGGAGGAATCGGTAAAATTCCGCACGCGACTCATCCACTGAAAAAGGGAGATCGGCTTCTTGTTTCTTCACACGAATACTTGGAAGTTTTGGACACACCCGGTCATACGTTTTGCCACGTATGTTTGTTGCTTGTGGAAAATCAAAAACCGAAAGCGGTCTTTACCGGTGATACTTTGTTCAATGCGGGTGTAGGAAATTGTTTTCGCGGAGGAAATCCCGAGGTTTTGGCAAAGACCTTATTCGAACAATTCTATCGGATGGAAGAATCGATTCTCTTATATCCGGGTCACGATTATATGGAAACCAATCTGAAGTTCACTCTTTCCCTGGACCCTTCCAACGGGGACGCGATTTCCACTCTGAAAGAATGTTCCCGCCTCCAAAAGGACGTTGAGTTTTTAACGACCGATCTCGGCAAAGAAAGGAGAATCAACACCTTTCTACAGTGCGATCACCCTTCTCCCTTGCTAGTGGAAAACGTGTCGCGTAAACTTCCCGGACAAACCGTCCCCCAAGATCCGATTTCCCTTTTCGTTTCCTTGCGTTCTCTTCGAGATCATTGGTAACCCGTCAAGAAATTGTTTGCCGGAAATTCCACGGCTCAGAATCTGTAACCAAGGCGGTTCTTTTTTGTGAAAGAATATGACATCATCGTGATCGGAACGGGCGGAGGAACCAAACTCGTAACCCCTCCTTCTAAGATCGGTTACAAGGTGGCCGTGATCGAAAAGGAAAGTCCGGGCGGAACTTGTTTGAACCGGGGATGTATTCCTTCCAAGATGCTCATCTATCCCGCCGAAATTCTTTCTTTGGCTAAAAATTCGGAGAAGTTTCAGATCACGTTTCCGGGCAAACCGCAAGTGGATTTTAAAACTCTCGTGGAACGGATTTCTAAAACCGTCGACGACGAATCGGCTTCCATTCTTCCCGCGTATGAAAAGAATCCGAACATCACGTACATTCAAGGAACCGCAACGTTTCTTTCCGATAAGGTCGTGACCGTAAACGGAGAACAACTTACTGCGGAGAGAATTTTTATCGCTTCCGGTGCCAGACCGATCATTCCGAACATTCCCGGTTTGGAAGGAACTCCGTTTATGACAAGCCGCGAAGCGCTTCGCAGAACCGACCTTCCGAAATCCATGATCGTGATCGGAGGTGGCTTTATCGCGTTGGAGCTGGGTTTCGCGTATTCCGCGTTCGGAAGCGACGTCACATTTCTCGTCCGCAATCGAATGCTGGGAAACGAAGACGGGGACGTAGTCGACGAATTCGAACGCGTCTTTTCGAAAGAACAGAGAGTTCTTCTCCACAGCAACGTTCAAAAAGTGGAATATAATAAAAATATGTTCCACCTGGAAGTTCTTGCACACGGAAAACCCATTCAACTCGCAGCGGAAGCCCTTCTTGTTGCGACCGGAATCCGTCCGAACACGGACCTTCTGGATTTGGGGAATACGAATATTCAAACCGACGCAAACGGCTATATTCAAGTAAACGAATATTTGGAAACGACCGCGCCCGGAGTTTATGCGCTCGGAGACATCACAGGAAAACACTTTTACAGACATTCGGTGAACTTCGAGGGAGAATTTCTATTTAGAACCTTGTATCAGGAAAAGAAACGGTCCCCGATCGAGTATCCCCCCGTTCCTCACGCGGTCTTTACGCATCCTCAGGTCGCAAAAGTCGGCAAAACCGAAGAGCAGCTCAAAAAAGAAGGAATCGATTTTATCGCCGCGAAAAATCCGTACAGCGCCAGCGCGACCGGAATGGCGCGTCTTTCCGACAGCGGCTTTATCAAAATCCTTGTGGAGAAAAAAACGAGAAAGGTTCTCGGAGCGCACGCGATCGGAGACGAGGCTTCGAACGTAATTCATCTTTTTATTCTTTTGATGACGATGGGCGGCACACTCGACGATCTTTTGAAAATGATCTACATACATCCCGCGTTACCCGAAATCGCACGGAACGCGGCAAGAAAAGCGAACGAACTTTTACAAACATAAAAACGATGGGAACATTCAAACTTTATGAAATTTGCCCTGCAAATTGAGAACTTAGTCAAAACGTATACGGGCGGAGTACAGGCCCTCAAAGGAATCAGTCTGAACGTGGAGAACGGGGATTTTTTCGCACTTCTCGGTCCGAACGGTGCGGGAAAGTCGACGACGATCGGAATTCTCAGCTCGCTTGTGAACAAAACCTCCGGCAGCGTCAAAATCCTGGACGCGGACATCGATACGGATCTTGCTAAAGCGAAATCGTATATCGGAATCGTTCCACAGGAATTCAACTTCAACATCTTCGAAAAGGTGGAACAGATCGTAATGAACCAAGGCGGTTATTACGGAATGGACCGCAAACTCGCCGCGGAACGCGCCGGGGAATATTTACAACAACTCGGACTCTACGAAAAAAGAAACGAAGCAGCCGGTCGTCTTTCCGGCGGTATGAAACGAAGGCTGATGATCGCAAGAGCGCTCATTCACAATCCGAAGATTCTGATCTTGGATGAACCTACCGCAGGCGTCGATATAGAACTCCGGAGATCTCTCTGGGAATTTCTGCAAAAGCTGAACGCTTCGGGAATCACCGTCATTCTCACGACTCACTATTTGGAAGAAGCGGAGAGTCTGTGCAGAAACATCGCGATCATCGATCAGGGAAAAATCGTGGAGAACACTTCGATGAAGGATCTACTGCAAAAACTCGATCATGAAACGTTTATCCTGGATTTTACGGGTCATCTAAATTCTCACAAACCGGTTCCCGGAGTGGAACTCAAACAGATCGACGACACGACTCTAGAAGCTTCGATCTACGGAGACGCTTCGTTAAACGATTTGTTCCAGCTTCTCGAACGGAACGGAATCAAGATCAGCAGCATGAGAAACAAGTCGAACCGATTGGAAGAACTCTTTCTCAAACTTGTGGAGAAAAAAGGATGAACTTCTTAGAAAAATACAACGCGTTCAAAACGATCGTCAACAAGGAAACCGTCCGAATCCTCCGCATTTGGGTCCAGACGCTGATTCCTCCCGGAATCACGATCACTCTTTACTTTATCATCTTCGGAAAGTTGGTCGGCTCGCAGATCGGAAACATAGGCGATCATACCTACATTCAATTCATCGTTCCGGGACTTGTGATGATGTCCGTAATCATCAATTCGTATAACAACGTCGTATCTTCGTTTTTCGGGGCGAAGTTTCAGAGAAACATCGAGGAACTTTTGGTTTCTCCGACTCCGCCTTCTCTCATCGTTTTGGGTTATACGGTGGGTGGCGTGATCCGCGGTATTTTGGTGGGAATTCTAGTGATCGCGATTTCTCTTTTTTTTACCGAGCTGGAAGTCTTTCACTTTCCGATGTTGATTGCAACCGTGGTTTTGAGTTCCCTTCTTTTTTCCCTGGGCGGATTTTTAAACGCGTTGTATGCGAAGAAGTTCGACGACGTTACGATCATTCCTACGTTTATTCTTACGCCGTTGACGTATCTCGGCGGGGTTTTCTATTCGATCCAGATGCTTCCTCCGTTCTGGCAAAACGTTTCCAAACTCAATCCGATTTTGTATATGGTAAACGCATTCCGATACGGCTTTTTAGGAATCAGCGATATCGAACCTTGGTTCGCGCTTTCGATGATAGCGGTCGCTACGCTTGCCCTTTATCTTCTTTCCGTGTATCTTTTGAAAAAAGGAATCGGGATCAGAAACTGATCCGCGCGTTACGATGAAAGTCTCCGAAGAAATCGAATCCGCGCTCATCGCCGCCTTCCATCCGATCCGCTTGGAAGTGGAGGATTTTAGCGCGGAACACTCGGGTCACGCCGGAAATCCCGAAAATAAACCGGAAGGAACACACATTCGGATTTTTTTGATCACGAGCGAGTTCGCACAAAAAACCAAAGTGGAACAACATAGAATGGTCTATTCGATTTTAAAACCTTGGATCGATCGCGGGTTGCACGCAATTACTCTGGAAACAAGCGATCACGACTAAATTTCGGATTGTAACAAAAAAGGGATTCAAAATTCTAAAACCAGGATTGGATCGGAACGACAAAGGTTTTGATTCGAGTCTAAAGAAAGAACGATGACAATCGATGAAATCAAAAATAAGATAGAATCCGGTCTTCCCGATTCCAAGGTCACGATCTTGGATCCGTATCGGGACGGAGTACATATCAAGGCAGTTGTGATTTACAAAGGATTCGAAGGTAAATCCATATTGGAGCAGCATAGAATGGTCTATGAAACTCTTAAAGAAGAACTAAAGCAGGAAGTGCACGCGCTTGCACTGGAAACGAGGATACAAGAATGAACGAAGAAGTAAAACAAAAGATAGAAGGTCTTGTGGGAGCGAACAAAGTCTTTCTGTTTATGAAAGGAACCCCCGAAGCCCCGATGTGCGGATTTTCCGCCGGTGTGTCTAACGTATTAAAAAGTCTGGGGATTCAATTCGGATCGTTCAACGTTCTTTCCGACGAAACCATGCGTCAAGGAATCAAGGACTACGCGAACTGGCCCACAATTCCCCAGCTCTACATCAACGGAGAATTCATCGGCGGGCACGACATCGTAGTCGAAATGGCAAAAACGGGCGATCTTCAGAAGAAAGTGGGTATTGTGAGCGCATGATGAAGCTCTACCACTTTCAATCTTGTCCTTACTGCGCTTATGTAAGAGGCGAATTCCAGAAGATGGGTCTCGTCGCGGGCAAGGACTATGAACTCGTGGAAGCGAGCCGGGGAACCCCCGGCCGCGAGGAAGTGATTCGTCTCGGCGGTTTAAGTCAGGTTCCCTTTCTTGTGGACGGGGACCACAGAATGTACGAATCGAGAGATATCGTAAAATACGTTCAGCTCAAAAAGGCTTCTTAAAAACCGAGAAGATCCAAAATCTTATTTCCCACGTCCCTGTTTTTACCTTCATACGGATAATTGTGAATGTATAAAACGGGGTTGAAGTTCAACTCAAGAATCCGATACTCCCCTTTTGTTTCCAAATCCTTTAAGATAATATCCACACCGCAGATCTTAGCGCCCACGGAAGCGGCGGCTTTCACGGCAAGATCCTTGTAATAAGGATGAGCGAGATCGCTTACGTCGATGGAATCTCCGCCCGTGCTGATGTTCGAATTTTTTCTTAAAAATACTTTTTGATCCTTAGAAGGAATACTTTCCTTCGTAAAGCCGAATTGTTGCAGTACATCCAGTTCCGTCTCGCCTAACTGAATTTTTTCAAGAGGTGTAACGTGCCCCACTCCTCTGCGTTTGTCCTCGTTCTTAATCGCAACGAGTTGTTCGATCGTATGTTTTCCGTCCCCGATCACGTTAGCCGGAATCCGATTGCAAACCGCGACCGTTTCGTTTCCGACCACAAGAAAACGATATTCGTTTCCTTCCGCAAATTCTTCCACGATGATCGATTCGGAATGGTTGAATGCGATTTTAATCGCCTTCTTCACGTCCTCTTCGGAGGCGAAAGGAGCCAGTATGGTGATTCCGATTCCGAAATTGGTAGTTACCGGTTTGACCACCATTTTACGGTTCGAATTCTTCCGCCAAAAGACAAGAGCGGAATCGGCTTCCGCAAAACTATCACCCGCGGGAACTTCCAAACCGGATTCGAATAGTACGATTTTTGAAATCGTTTTGTTTTCCATCACGAGAAAAGACATGTAGGAATCCAAAGCGGTTTTGGAAGCTTCCTTCACGTATTGAACAAGACCGTTCGAATCTTTGAGCCGTAAAAAATGATTTTTACGATCGAGGACTTCCACTTCCAAACCGCGATTCAAAGCGTCCCGAATCACGATCTGCGTGGAAATTTCCAGATCGGAAAATCCTTCCAACGTATAAATCTCCGGGGAAAGAAATTCACCCGACTTTAATTTCAATGATTGCATAGTTTAACGGTCGGATAATGGGTTTGGGATTCTTCCCTTTCCAACTGTTCCTTTTCTTGGAAAGAACGAACCGCCTCTTTTTCCATTTTCGTCAAGGTTCCCGGAGAATATTCCAAATAGGACAAAGCCCTTCTGTTTTCTCTCGCAAGCTCCATCCCCTTATCTCTGAATTCGATATCGCGCTTTAGAATTTCTGCAAGTAGTTTTCCCGAAGGTGTCTTGTCCGGATTTTTCCATTTTTTGATTTGAAAGTCGATCGAATCCTGATACGTGCTTTTCCCCGTATGAAGATCCAAAATCTTCGCGTAATGCCGGAGGGATTCCGAATACTCGGCGCCGATAGTCTGGAAATTTTTTCTTTTTCCGTCGACCGCAACTTGGAGATTCGGGTTTCTTCCTTCCCAAATCACCGAATTCAAATTCTCCTTAAGAATCGCGTTTTCTTCGGTCGAAATCGAAGGAGACGGACTCAAAAGAGAATCCAAAAGAATGAGTTGCGTAAAGGCGAGATTCAAACGGCAAACTCCCACGGGAGAATACGGATCGATATCCAAAGAACGGATTTCGATGTATTCGATTCCCCGATCGAGCAAAGCGTCTAACGGACGTTCGTCGCCTTTCGGAACCTGCTTCGGTCGAACCGGTGAATAAAACTCGTTTTCAATCTGAAGATAATTCGGATTGAGCTGCGCGTCCTTGTTTTCGGAAAACGGAACGTAACCAGGATACGGAGTATGCACCGCGTAACACATACGATCCACGTATTCGCTCAAAGAATTATAATGAATTCCTAATGTGTCCTGAATCTTGCTCGTATAACCGATCTCGCTCATCCGAAGGGACGTCGCATACGGAGAATACATCGTAAAATTCTTATGTTTTTCGAACTTCAAATCTCCGGGGTTCGGCAAAAAAGTGGAATCGAACACGGCGGACGATCCGGTCAAATACGTTAAATAGTGAACCCTTCTCATGAAGTTTCGGATCACGTGCAGATACAGGGAAGAAATTTCTTCCTTTGTGAAGTTCGAGACTTCTTTTCCCAAGAACTGTCTCAAAAAAACGTTCGAGAACGAGAAGTTATAATGCACACCGGAGATCGTCTGCATTCTTCTTCCGTAGCGCAGACCGAGTCCGTGACGATAGATGGTCTTCCATCTTCCGGAAGCCGAGGTTCCGTATTGGCCCAAAGGAATCTCGTTTTCGTCTTCGGGCAAAACGGGGGGCATGCTGAAAGGCCAGATGAGTTCGTTGTCGAGTTTGCGGATCGTATATATATGCAAATCTTGTAATTCTCTAATGTTCGCTTCGATCTTAGGGCGAGGATGCGTCGCGTATTCGAGCTGCGGTTCCGCGAAATCGGTCTTGATATAATGATTGGTAAGACTGGAACCGAGATGTGCCGGATGAGGCGTTCTCGCGAGAGTCCCGTCGGGATTGACCCGCATACTTTCCTTTTCCAAACCGTGTTTCGCTTTGACCGCATGTCTTAAAAGAATTTCAAGCGAAACTTCTTCGATCTGCGACTGTGTCAGCTCTTTTGTTTTCAAAGTCCGCCTGTGGCTCCTTCTCCACGTGGATCGGAAGCTCCGTAGAGCGTTCCGTTCTCCCTTTTGACAGAGAATAGCTTCGCAAAGTTCGGAGCGATTCGGATGTCGTGTTTTCTTGCGGAAAGACCGTCGAATACGTTTCTTTCGTTCACGGATTTTTCAATAAAGACCGCATCGGGAAAGAATTGATGATGCACTCTTCCGCGTGCGACGGATTCGTATAAGGTCAAATGAAAGTCGAGGTTATAAACGAGAGACTGTAAAACCGCGTTTACGATATAAGAACCTCCCGGCGCGCCCGTTGCGAGAAAAGGTTCTTTTCCTCGAAACACGATCGTAGGAGACATACTGCTGAGAGGAGTTTTTTTAGGCAGAATGGAATTCGCCTCCGCACCGATCAGTCCGTAAACGTTCGGTTCCCCCGGAGCGCGACTGAAGTCGTCCATCGTATCGTTGAGAACGATCCCCGTTCCGGGAATCACGACCGATGCGCCGAATCGAAAGTTAATCGATTGTGTGGTCGATACGGAATTCCCGTCCTTATCCATCACGGAGATATGCGTTGTTTGTGGAGATTCGACTCCGAAGTTGAGCGTCTTTAAAAAGGAGGAGCTGCTCGAAGCTCGTTGTTGATCGAAATCGGCGATCTTCTCTTCCGCGTATTTTTTGGAAAGAAGCCGATCCAAAGGAATTTTCGTAAACGCAGGATCCCCTCCGAGAATCGCACGATCCGCGTAACCTCTTCGCATCACCTCCGTCATAAAATGATAATAAGAAACGGGGTCCTTCTCATACATTTCTTGGAGAGGTTTCGTTTCCACCATCGACAGCATCGTCAAAAGATGAACTCCCGAGGAAGGCGGGGGCATCGTATAAATCGTATAACCGCGGTATTTCGATTGCAGCGTTTTCTTTTCAAGAACTTGAAAGCCGGCCAAATCCTGAGAAGTAAGCAAACCTCCGTTCTTTTTCATCGCGGTCGTAAGTGCGTTCGCAATCTTACCGCGGTAGAATTCGTTTTCTCCAGATTCGGCGATCATCTTTAAGGAACCGGCTAAGTCTTTTTGAACGAGAAGATTTCCTACCTCGGGAACCTTACCTCCGGGAAGAAAAATCCCTTTCATTTCTTCGTCCATATCTTTGGAGGACTTTTGAATCGCGGAATTCAGATCGGGATACACGCGAAACCCTTCTTGTGCAAGACGAATCGCCGGTGCAACCACCGTTTTCAGAGGAAGTTTTCCAAACCGTTTATGAATACGAACCAAACCGGCCACGTTACCCGGAACACCAACGGCACGAAACCCGAGTAGGGAATCCTCTTTCGGTTTTCTTTTATACATATTCCTGGAAGCCGCGTTAGGAGCTCTTTCTCGAAAATCGAACGCGATCGGCTCCCTGAATTCCTTTAAGTAAAGAACCAGAAAACCTCCCCCTCCGAGTCCGGTCGAGTGCGGTCTCGTCACGGAAATCGCAAAAGAAGTTGCGACGACCACATCCACGACGTTTCCGCCTAACTTGCCCACTTCGATCCCCGCTTGGGTCGCTTCGGGAGAATCGGTCGCGATCATAAGATTCTTACTTTCGCTGAAATAGTCGGTGTGTTTTTTTTGATGCGAAGGAGTTACGAGTAAATCCGTGGAAATACTTTTTCCTTCGATGGTAAGAGGAACCTCTTTGCAGGAAAAGAGGAAAAGTATCAGAACGATACGGATAGTTATTTGTTTCATCGGACCCTAATTCGATCGGTTGTTGTTTAGGATTTTTTACCGGTGGAGAATTCCATTTCAATTCCATCCTTACCGGCGATCAGTTTCGCCTTTCCGCCCGACTTGAGCGCTCCGAAAAGAATCTCTTCGGAAATCCGTTTGGAGATATGCGTATCGAGCCATCTCTGAACGGGTCTTGCGCCAAACTCCGGAGTATAAGCTTGGTCGGCGATGTAGACGAGTACGTCTTCCTGAAACTCCAATTCGATTTGTTTAGAATTCAGACGTTCCTGCAAAAGGGCAAGCTGTTTTGCAACTACTTTGGTTACATTTTCCTGATTCAAAGCGGAGAATTCTATGACCGCGGTCAGACGGTTTCTGAACTCGGGAGAAAATTGTTTCTCGATCGCCTTCATACTTCTATCTTCCAAAACGTCGTTTCCAAAACCGACCGGATTCGTGGAACGTTCCCGCGCGCCCGTGTTCGTCGTCATCACAAGAATCACCTGACGGAAATCTGATTTTCTTCCGTTGTTATCCGTGAGAGTCGCGTGATCCATGATCTGCAGAAGAATGTTGTAGATATCCTCGTGCGCCTTTTCGATCTCGTCGAGAAGAAGCACACAATGCGGATTTCTATAAATCGCATCGGTCAATTGTCCTCCTTGTTCGAAACCGACGTAACCCGGAGGAGAACCGATCAAACGCGATACGGTGTGTTTTTCCATATACTCGCTCATATCAAAACGAACGAGTTCCACGCCGAGGATCTCCGCAAGCTTTCGAGTCAGCTCCGTTTTACCGACGCCCGTTGGTCCCGCGAACAGAAATGAACCGACAGGTTTTCCCGGTTCCGCAAGTCCGCTTCGAGACAATCGAATCGATTGAACCAATTGATCGATCGCAGTATCTTGCCCGTAAATTTTCGCCTTTAATTCTTCGTCGAGGTTTTTGAGTTTCTCGCGGTCGTCCGCTTTGACGGTAACCGAAGGAACCTTTGCGATTTTAGAAACGAGATCCTCGATTTCGCGGACCGTTACCGTTTTCTTACCGCCTTCTCGGAGTCGAACGCGCGCACCCGCTTCGTCCAAAAGATCGATTGCCTTATCGGGAAGTTTACGATCCAGAATGTAACGGGCCGATAACTCGGCCGCTTGTTCCACCGCGGAAGCGGAATACTTTACCTTATGAAAACTTTCGTATTTTTCTAAAAGCCCTTTGAGAATTTCCACCGTCTCCGAAATGGACGGTTCGCCGACTTCTACCTTTTGGAATCTTCTGGAAAGCGCATGATCTTTTTCGAATATAGTTTTGAACTCTTTATAGGTAGTCGTTCCGATGCAACGGAGTTCTCCGCTGGAAAGAGCCGGTTTGAGCAGGTTGGACGCGTCCAGCGAACCGCCCGAAACGGCGCCCGCTCCGATGATCGTATGAATCTCGTCGATGAAGAGAACATGATCTTCCTGAGCCGTAATCTGCGTGACGACGTTTTTCAGACGTTCCTCGAATTCTCCCCGAAACTTGGTTCCCGCAAGAAGAAGTCCCATATCGAGCGAATATACTTTCAAGTTCTTCAACGGTTCCGGAACCTTTCCGTCCACTACTCTTTGTGCAAGTCCTTCCACAATGGAAGTTTTTCCGACCCCGGCCTCGCCCACAAAGATCGGATTGTTTTTTCTTCTTCTGCATAGAATGTGAATGGTACGATCGAGTTCGTCTTCTCGTCCCACCATAGGATCGAGTTTTCCTTCCCGTGCTTTTGCGGTCAGATCCACACAGAACGCTTGCAGCGGATCGGAGATCTTTTCACCGTCCTCGCCGATCATTTCCTTTTCCCTGTTTTTGGAATCCTTCCGTATTCCGTGAGAGATATAACGTACGATGTCGAGTCGGGTAATATCCTGGGTTCCTAAAAAATATACAGCGTTGGATTGATCTTCGCGGAACAAGGCGGCGAGAACGTCGCCCGCATCCATCTTTTTGTTTCTTGTGGATTGAACGTGAAACTCGGCGAGCTGTAAAACGTGTTGCACACCGATCGTATAAATCGGGTCCACGTCGCCGGAAGATTCGGGGAAGGCTTCCAGTTCGCTTTCCAGATAACCGATCAAATCCTTTCGAAGACGCTCGAGGTCGGCTCCACAGGCTTCCAAAACTTCCTTGCCGACCGAATCGTACGTCAATGCGAGAAGGATATGTTCGAGCGTAATAAATTCATTTCTTCTTTTTTTGGCTTCTTCCCAAGCCTTTTTTAAAGTGCGTTCCATTTCTTCCGTGAGAATCATGATTCCTCCTCTCCTTCCTCCACTTCCATCGTACAGTGGAGCGGATATCCGTGTTGTTCCGCGATTTGTTGAACTTGTATGACTTTGGTTCTTGCCACGTCGTGCGAGTAAACGCCGCATAACGCTTTTCCCGTGATATGAGCTTTCAGCATGATCTGCTGACTTTCCGCCCGGCTTCTGTGAAAGACCACTTGCAGGATCCATACGACGAACTCCATCGGAGTAAAATCGTCGTTGAGTATGATGACTCTGTATTTGGAAGGTTTTTTTAGTTTGACCTTTTCTTTGGTGAGGGTTTGTTCCTCTGTGTCGAATCGAAATATATCGCTCATGGTTCGAAATTCTCCCGAACGGATTCGCGTTCGGACGGATCCGCCGATGCGTCGCTCCAAAGAGACACATTCGTTTGAACTTCTTTTAAGGGAGAATGTTCGTTGGTTTCGTGGATCATTTCCTGCATGTGCAGTGTTTCTTCTTTTAAGAAACGTTCAATCGCATTTCGGGCCCGAGGATGAAAAATCCGATGCGAACTATAGGTCGGAACCGCCGGAAATCCGCGCAGAAATTTATGTTCTCCCTGAGCTCCCGCTTCGAAGACCCGGATCTTTTCCCGGATCGCATAGTCTATCAATCGATAAAAACAACATTCGAAATGAAGATGGGAATAATATTCGGTGCAGCCCCAATATCTGCCGTAGAGAAAATCTCCTTTACGAAGATTGAATGTTCCCGCTACTGCCTTCCCTTCTTTGAAAGCTAAAACCAGAACGATCCGATCCAAAAACGTATCGAATGCGGAATCGAAAAATTTTCGGTTTAAATAAGCCGAACCCCATTTCCGCGAATGAGTGTCGGAATAAAAACTCCAGATCGCGTCGATGTCCGATCTTTGGATTTGGTTTCCTTCCAGTACTCGGATGTCGAGTCCGTAACTTTTTACGATCTCTCTTTCCCGTTTGATCTGCATTCTCTTTTTGGATTTCATCGCCGTGAGATAATCCTCGAAACTCGAGTAATCCCCGTTGATCCAATGATACTGGTGAGAAAGTCTTGTTGCAAACCCGTATTCGGCGAGCGCTTCGGATTCTTCCTTTTCCAGAAATAAAAAATTGATTCCGGAAAGTCCTTCTTCTTCTCCGAATCGAAGTAAGGCGGGGATCAGATGCGCGCAGACTTCCTTTAAGCCGAGACCTTCTTCATGAAGAATTCTTTTTCCGGTCGCGGGTGTGAACGGAACCGCTACCAGACCTTTCGGATAATACTTGAGTCCGGATTGTGCGAAGAATTGCGCCCACTGAAAATCGAAGATGTATTCTCCGTAGGAATCGTATTTGAGGAAGAATGGGATCGCCGCGGAAAATCGCCCTTCTTTCCAAAGGACGCAGTATTTCGGTACCCAGGCCGTGGTTGATCCGATGCAGCCGGAAACTTCGAGGGATCGTAAAAAATCGTATTCTAAAAAAGGACTTTTTGGATCGGAAATCGCGTTCCATTCTTCCTTGGAAATCGAAACGATGGAATCGATGAATTCGACTCGGATATCGGTCTGTGACGGGGAAGACATGCTATTTCCTTGGACTCTTTGAAGAACGACTTTGTCAAAGATCGAGTGAAAAATGCTTTCGAATCTTTTGAACCGCTCTGTGCGTGATGACCTTGATGTTCGATTCGGAAAGTCCGGTCCGTTCCGAAACTTCGCGAACGCTCATCCCATCCAGTTTCAAATGAGTGAGAATCTGCTTTTGCCTTTCGTCGAGTATGTTCAGCCATTCCCTCAAAATTTCGCGGGCCTTTTCCGGTTCTTCTTCCTCCACCGGTTCGGGAGAAGCGAAAAATTCTAGGTTGTCCGTGGTGAACGTCCGGTCTCCGACTTTTTTCTTTCTGAGAAAATCGATGGTTTTGTAACGTGCGATGGCGAAAACCCAAGGAGCCGGATGACGGTCCTCCCGGTAAGAATCGCGGGCTTTGTGTAGTCCGATTAAAATTTCCTGAACCAGATCTTCCCGATCTTCGGCGTTGCCGATTCTGGGTATGAGATAGGACCGGAGAATTCCCGTTACGAGCCGTAAGAATTTTTCATAGGAACTCTGATCTCCTTCCCTTGCCTTGCGGATGAGAACGGAACATTCTTCCCAGATTTCTTTTTTAGCTGACATGTAACTAACTGCTTGGAACCTTCGAATAGTAAAACAAACGGTCCTTCGATTTGGAATGCGTTGACTACGAGCTGAAATCGATTCCTTCCAGTTTGCACGGGGAAGAATTTATTGTCCAACCATTCTTGAAAATTGGAAAATTTCCGAAGATAGTACGCAAATAAATGACTCGCAAAGAAGAAACAACCGAATCCTTGATTCAAAGAATGGCGGCGGAAACTCCAACACGACGAAGCGCGTGGAATTGGTTCGCGATTTTAGGTCCGATCCTCGCGGTTACACTCGTTTTATATCTTCTTTCTCTGCATCCGGTTACGAGTCGTTTCGTTCACATTCCTTCCTTGTTTCCTGATTTTTTATGGATCGCTCTCATCGCGTCGTATTCATTTTGGATCTTATCCCAACTTCGTTTTCCGGAAGAATCCTTTTCCAAGTCGGCGCGCATTCCTATTCTTCTCGCGTTTTTGTGGATCATATATTCGGTCGGATTATTCGCCTGGGACGTATTTGCAAATCATGAAATTCATTCGCATGTCGGGCGTTGCTGGTCGATTCTTTTTCTTTCCAGCATTCTTCTGGCGGGGAGCGGAATTTACGTTTTGAAAGGCGGTAAACCGGGAAATCCCGTCCTGGCTGCGGCGATTCTTTCGGTGTTTAGCTTGGCGCTTGCGAACTTTTGTTTGAAGTTTGTTTGTTCGGATCAATCCTCGTTTCACATTCTGTTTTCGCACGTTACTACGAGCGTTGGATTGTTCTTTTTCGGCTTTTTCGTATTTAAGAAGATTCTAAAGTGGTAGTCGAGTTCCGACAAAGTCTACCGTGAAAGGGCGCGGCCCCACCCAAATTGGGTGGTGGAGGCGGGTTCGTGGGAAGACCTCGGCAAATTTTTCTCTATCAGAAAATTCTACTTTTGTAAAGTGAAATCCGGCTTCTCTGTCGGAACCTTTGATATTTAAACACGGCAATTTCGCTCTCTACGGGTAATGATCTTTGCTACGCAAAGAGCCTACGATTACGGCTCCGCCATCTACGGCAATTTCGCTCTCTACAGGTATGATCTTTGCTACGCAAAGAGCCTACGATTACGGCTCCGCCATCTACGGCAATTTCGCTCTCTACGGGTCGCGAAATTCCCATGCCGTTCGGAACACTTCCTTTGCTTCCGCAAATTGAATCAACTTTGATAAAAACGGATCTTCCGACAAAGTAGAACTATCTCCGATGCACAAAAGCAGATCGCGTGCGCGAGTCATCCCGACGTTGATCCTTCTGGATTCTTTTAAAAAACCCGAGCGGCCTTCCGTGTTGGAACGAACAAACCCGAGAAGAATACAACGATTCTCCCGTCCTTGAAACGAATCGATCGTGGATACGCTAATCTTGGTAAAACCGGCTTCTTTCAATTTTTCGGATATCAATCGAACCTGCGCTCGATAGGGAGAAAGAATCGTAATCTCCTCCTCGGACCAGTCGTTTTCCTTGAGCGACTCACACAGGCGAACCTGAAGATCCGCTTCGAATGGATTGGTAAGACTGTCGTCTACCGCGATTTCCTCGCTGTCTGTTCCGGCCGTGTCGATCCACTGAAACGCATTCAAAAAAGGGAATGTTTCCGGAAACGTGGAACCTCGTTCCTCTTCCGGACGACCCGATCGCAAATTATTTCCGTAAAATTCCCGAGAAGGAAACGCGGCGATTTCGTCCTTCATTCGATATTGCGTGTCGAGCAAAAATACGCGACCGGAAGTTTCCAATCGTTCCGCAGCCTTTTCAAACAGCGTCAGTTCGAGAGAATTCTTTTCCGAAAACAAGGTCGGGGGAAGCTGCTTATGATCTCCCGCCAAAATCACACGATCCGATTTCAGGATCGGAATCCACGCCGCGGGTTCGAGCGCCTGCGAAGATTCGTCTAACACGCAAAAGTCGAAGTTTCTTCCTTCGAGCACCGTTTTTGCGGACGCGACCGGCGTGGAAACGATCACGGAATGAGAGGAAATCAAACTGTCCACCAATCCTTTTTCCATGGATCGAATCGTTTTCTTGAGTTCTTTTACTTCCGCAAACAGATTCTTCCGTTCTTCCCTTTCCTTTTCACCGAAGTTGCGTTTGAACTTTTTCGCCTGTTTGGAAATTTCAATGACATCCTTTCTGTATTCGCTTAACAATTTTCCGTCGGGATGATGAAATAGTTTGTAGTCGAGGGTCGTATGTAGAGCGGCTTCGCTGATTCGGGCGGGATGCCCGAGACGTAGAACGGGAATTCCCCGCTCCGTAATCGATTCCACCAATAGATCGCAAGCGGAATGAGTCGGCGCGGAAACGAGAACCGTCTTTTCTTCCGCTACGATTTGACTTACAATTTCGGTTAACGTTGTCGTTTTTCCGGTCCCAGGAGGACCGTGGATGATCGTCACGTCTTCGGTAAGAACCGCGTGGAGCGCGGCGTTTTTTTGGGATTCGTTCAAAGTTCCTGTCATTCTTCCTAAAACGCGGGAACGATCCCCGTCTCGAAGTGCGATCGGATCGGGCTTTCCATATCCGAGCAGTAACTCTCGATTTACGTACAAACGCGTTCCCTTGGTCGCTGCGGATAGGACGTCTAACGCGGAAAACATTTCCTTATAAGAGGTTTCGTCGGGCAAAAGATCCAAAAAGCACTTTCCTTCTTCCACCCATTCGGGAACCTCGTCGATCGCGATCCGGATCCTTTCTTTATGCAAAGAAACTAATATTGCTCGAGCTCGATCCTCGTTCTTTCCGATTTGAACGGGCGCACCGGACTGAAACTTGGCGGGATATTCTTCCTGATCGGGAAAACGAAAGGTCAGAATCCAACTTCCTTCCCTTCCGAGAGATTGTTCTTCGTAGACAAGAGGATATAACGTGATCCCGAGTTGAACTCGATCCTGCAAGGCACGCGAAAGCCAGTCTTTGGAAAAGAGGGAATCCTCTTCTTTTTTCTCCCGCTCCAACTCGGTTCGAACGAACTCCAACTCCGCAAGGGAATCGGAGAATTTCTGTTCTTTCAAAACCGGTCCGGAGAAAGGACTACGATGCGGTAGACCTGAGATTTTTGGTCGTCTCTTGTAGGAAGCCCTTCCGCAAACCGGATCGCGCTCGCAAGAGTCGTTCCCGTGGTTTGTCCCGCGAAGATTCCTTCTTTTTGATAGAGATCGGATTGATATAAAAGCGCTTGTTCCCGATCCACCCCGACATATTCGTCTACGATTTTCGGATCAAAGGACTCGGGTAAATGAATTCCGGATTCGTGTTGCACCATCTTACGAATAAATCTGGATTTTTGGCTGACACCCATGATGACACGAACGGAGGACTTCTTGGATTTTAAAAATCTTCCGACACCGGATATCGATCCGCCGGAACCGCCGCCCGCAATAAACGCGTCCACGTTTCCGCTGAGATCTCTCCAGATTTCGGGCCCCGTAAAAAGGAAATGTGCGTTTGTGTTCGCCATATCCTTGTATTCGTTTAGAATGACGGTGTTCTTTTCTTTCTCTTTGAGTTCTTTTGCTTTTTTTAAAAGAGCGTCGTCCCAGTTCCCCTTCGCTTCGGGAACGATGTCCACGTGCGCGCCGAAGGTTTGTAAGTCCTTGATCTTTTGCGGATCGGTATCGCTCGCCACGAGACAACGAAACTTATACTGACGAATCGTGCAGATCCACGCGAGACTGATCGCGGTCGTGTTGTATCCCGGTTGGATCACTTGTCCTCCGGGTTTTAATTCTCCCCTTCGTTCTGAGGAAAGAAGCATGGACAATGCGGTTCTGTCTTTTACGGAGCCGGTAGGATTGCAGAATTCAGCTTTGAGATAGAACTCCACGTTGGGGATATGAGAACCGATCTGATTCAATCGGATGAGCGGAGTGTTTCCGATCATCTGTAGAATCGTTTCTTTTACGGGTTTCGCTACGCTGAGCTCCCGTCCAAAAGATTTCTGAATGTTGTTCAGCGCGCCTAGGAAACTATTTCCAAACTCGTCTATCGAACGGGATATTTCATCAAACATAGGTTTTCGGCAGAATTATATAGCGTACAACCAAGGTTCAACTTCTTTCTGCTTTTTTTCAAACTCCCCGATCTTACTTTCCTGTTTCAAGGTCAGACCGATATCGTCGAGTCCGTTGTAAAGACAGTATTTCCGGAAAGAATCCACCTCGAAAGAGTATACTTTTCCGGTCGGTCCGGTGACGGTTTGTTTGTCCAGATCGATTTGGATTTTTGCGCCAACGTTAGACGAAACTGCCTGAAAAAGTTCCTCCACTTCCTCCGACTTGAGAATCACCGGAAGCATTCCGTTCTTAAAGCAGTTGTTGAAAAAGATATCCGCATAGGAAGGAGCGATGATCGAACGAAACCCGTAGTCTTCCAGCGCCCAAGGTGCATGCTCTCTGGAAGAACCGCATCCGAAGTTGTCTCTGGTGACGAGAACGGAAGCGCCCTTGTATCGTTCCTGATTCAGGGAGAATTCGGGATTCGGTTTTGTTCCCGCGTCGTCCAAATATCTCCAGTCGTGAAAGAGATGAACTCCGAATCCGGTGCGTTCGATCTTTCTTAAGAATTGTTTCGGAATGATCTGATCCGTGTCGACGTTCGGTCTATCGAGTAAAGCCGCGACGCCGTTCAATACAGTAAAAGGTTTCATAATATTCTTATATTCCTATCGATTATTTCCAGTTTCGGATGTCTACGAATCGGCCTTCGATCGCCGCGGCCGCCGCCATTTCCGGTCCTACGAGATGCGTTCTTCCGCCTTTTCCTTGACGACCTTCGAAGTTTCGGTTCGAAGTGGAAGCGCAACGGTCGCCCGGTTCGAGAACGTCGTCGTTCATCGCGAGACACATGGAACAACCCGGATTTCTCCATTCAAAACCGGCCGCTGTAAAGATCTTATCTAAACCTTCCTGTTCCGCTTGGCGTTTGACTCTTCCCGAACCGGGAACCACGATCGCTTGCACCTTGGAAGAAACTTGTTTTCCTTTGATCGTCGCCGCCGCGGCTCTTAAGTCTTCGATTCTGGAATTGGTGCAGGAACCGATGAATACTTTATTGATCGTAATGTCTTCGATCTTTTCACCGGGAGTTAAACCCATGTATTTGAGCGCGGATTCGATTCCGATCTTGTCGATCGGATCGGTCGCGTCGCTCGGGCTCGGAACGGTTCCTTTGACGGAAACGACTTGGCTCGGAGAAGTTCCCCAGGTCACCATCGGTGCGATTTCATCCGCGTGAAGAATTACGGTCGTGTCGAACTTGGCGCCTTCGTCGGTCACGTAGTGTTTCCACTTCTTCACCGCGAGATCCCATTCCGCTCCCTTCGGTGCGAAGTCTTTTCCTTTGATATAATTGAACGTGATTTCATCCGGAGCGATCAGTCCCGCTCTTGCACCGGCCTCGATCGACATGTTGCAGATCGTCATTCTCGCTTCCATGCTGAGGGCTTGGATCGCGGAACCCCGATACTCGATCACGTAACCGGTCGCACCGGCTGTCCCGATCTTACCGATGATCGCGAGAATAATGTCCTTCGCGGTGACCTTATCGGAAAGTTTTCCGTCTACGCGGATCTCCATCGTTTTCGCTCTTTTTTGAACGAGGGTTTGGGTCGCGAGAACGTGTTCCACTTCGCTGGTTCCGATCCCAAACGCGAGCGCGCCGAACGCGCCGTGTGTGGACGTATGAGAATCTCCGCAGACGATCGTCATCCCCGGATGAGTCAAACCCATCTCGGGAGCGATCACGTGAATGATTCCTTGATCCGGATTTTGAAAGTCGTAAAGACGGATTCCGTTTTCGTCGCAGTTCTTTTTTAAGGTCTGCATCTGAATCGCGGAAATCGGATCGGCGAGGCTGAGATCCCGAGTGCGAGTGGATACGTTATGATCCATAGTGGCAAAAGTCGCCTCGGGACGGCGGACTTTTCTGCCCGCGAGTTTGAGTCCTTCGAAAGCCTGGGGGCTTGTAACTTCGTGAATGAGATGACGATCGATATAAATTAAATACGATCCCGCATCCAGTTCTCCAACCAGATGGTCTTCCCAGATTTTTTCGAACATTGTCTTCATTGGATTCTAATTCTCCCCGAAAGAAATTCTTTCGGACTTTGTGGATTGGATTTTTTTCTCGCAATTGAGAAAGGACATCCGCCTGAATTTCCATCGTTGGGAAATCGGGTCTTTTCGTCTACCCGGATCTATTTTAAGCGAAGTAGAATGGATTTGGAAGATCGAAACTTTTAACGAGCTCGAAAAACGTAGACCGTTTTGCCGAGGCTGATCTCGTCGAAATCATACAACACGCGCGGACGGAGAATTTTCTTTCCGTTTAAATATGTTCCGCCGTCGGAAATCAGATCATACAATACGAAACGGTTTTTGATCTTGCGGATTCTAGCGTGCAGTTTACTGACCCCTGGATCGGCGACCTGGACGTCTGAAAATTCCCCGTTGCCGAGAGTGGTTTCGGCCTTACGGATCGGAACCTGTTTTCCGGGAGAACGTCCTTCTTTTTGAATCAGAGTCGCAAGATCGTAGGCTTCGGCCGCATCGAATTCGGTTTCGCTCACCGGCAAGGAACGGGAAACGTAAACCCCTTCCGGATTCGCATACGGGGAAGAATGAAACTGATCCCCATACATTCTTTGATAGACTTCCCGTTCTTCACCGCGCGCGTGAAAGCGGCGTTCCGCTTCTCCACCACTTGGGTCGGAAGGCTCGTCCGCGTCTCTTTCCTTACGGAACAAAAGCAAAAGACCGATCAAAGTAAGAATGAGCAGAAATCCGATCGTGGGTAAAAATACACCCGGGCTCAAAAATACGAATCGAAGCTGTTTGCTGACGCCGGGTTTGTATGTGTACGTGAATTTCCCTCCCTTGGAAGATTCCCAATCTCCCCGAATAAAATCCCCTTCTCCTTTCCAAAAATCGTTTTGAAAGGGAGAATCGTACTGAATCTCGGCGGGATGTTTGTGAAAGTATTCGAGATCCGTTAAAAACTTAGAAAGAAAGTCCTGAGATTCCACATCGTAGAATTCTCCGCCGTAAATCCGAACGAGTTCGAAGTTGGAAAAATTGCGTCTACCGATCACTTGCAAGGGAAGACCGGATGTGGACAAACCTTGTCTGAGTCCGGGAGGAAGTTTATACTCGTTGTCGGAAACAAGAAGCGAAAGATAGGATTCCCTCGTTAAAATCGCATTCACTTTTTGAAATACGAGATCCAAATTGGTTCCGGTGTTTCGATTGCTAAGAGAACCCGGGACGCGGGCTTTTGCAAGAGCCGCTTGACGATCCAAGTCCTTTTCTACTACGAGCAGATCGTCCGAAAAAAAGATAAAACTGAAATGGTCCTCCTCTCCGGAAGCCTGCACGACCTTTTGTAAAAAGCGCGTGTTGAAGTTGTTTTCTTCCAGAGAAGTTCCGGATTGAATTAGAAAAACGGAATGTACGGGGAGACTTCCTTCTTTACGAAAAACCTTCGGCCGGAGAACGGTGCGGGTTTCCGATCCTCTGGATTCACGGATCAGAAAATTCTCCCGTTCCAAAGGAAACTGCTTTTTGTCTCGGATCGAAAGTCGAATCGACGGAAAGGAAGAGGTGTCCGCTTCTTCCATGATAAACGGAGATTTCTGCGCCCAGAGCGGCGTGAAAAATAAAATCAGTGTTAGGAGAACCGCATAACCCATCGTTCGCACTCGACTATCTTATAGATCAGGCCCCTTGTTCAAACAGTTTTTTTCCGTAAGCGGAACGGAGTTTCCATTCTCCGGTTTGCGGTCTTGTCAGAACTTCGGCCCATTCTCCCTGATAGAGGATACTTATAGTATCGGCTATGGCGCGGACGATGGAGATTTCGTGCGTGATAAAAATGACGGAAAGTCCCCTTTCCTTTCTAAATTTTAGAAGAAGTTTGAGGACTTCCACCTCGCTGATCGAGTCGAGGGCGGCCGTAGGTTCGTCGGCGACGACAATTCTAGCGCCGGAATAAACCGCCAAAAGAATCAGAATTCTCTGTCTTTCCCCTCCGGAAAGATGGCCGGGCAGCGATACAAAGGCTTTTTCCGGATCGTGAATCTGGATCGAATCGAGGAGAGGTAAAATTTCCTTCTTGTGAGCGACGGAAGGATTGGTCAGCGAAAACGCTTCGATCATCTGCAAACCGGTTTTTCGATACGGATGAAAACCCCAGATCGGGTTCTGAGGAACCAAGGCGATTTTTTTTCCGCGGAGAACCTGCCATTCCCTTTCGGTGAGGTACCGCGCGTCCTGACCTAACAACGAAAAACGATCGGACCTTTGAAAGAGTTCCTTGTCCGTCATTCCCAATAGGCAGGACGCGAACGTGGACTTACCGCTTCCGGATTCGCCCACGATACAATGAACCTCTCCCTCTTTTAAAGTGAAATCGATTCCTTTGAGAATATGATGACCCGGTGTCGAAACCTTCAGATTGGAAATTTCAATTACGGGAGAAATCACGAATCGGCGTCATTCCATTTTGAACAAATTGTATTCCACGATGCTGCAAAGGATATGTCCGATTAAAATATGGGATTCCTGGATTCTCGCGGTCACGTTGCTCGGAACGATTACGTCCAGATCCGAAAGGTTCCTCATCTTTCCGCCGTCTCCGCCTAACAACGATATGGTTTTCAAACCTCTGGTTTTCGCCTTTTCCAGCGCGAGCAAAACGTTTTTGGAATTTCCGCTCGTGGAAAGTCCGATGAGCAGATCCCCTTTTTTTCCGAAGGCTTCGATCTGTCTCGCGAATACGTCTTCGTATCCGTAGTCGTTCGAACAAGCGGTCAACACCGCCGAATCCGCGGAAAGAGAAAGAGCCGGCAAAGCCTTTCTTTCGTTTCCGGATTTGTATCGAACAACGAGCTCCGCCGCGATATGGGACGCGTCGCAGGAGGAACCTCCGTTTCCGCACAGAAAGACGGTGTTTCCTGTTTGTAAAACCTTGGAAACGATTTCTCCCGCCTTGGTTATATCGTCCAAGATCGTATCGATACATTTCTGTTTGGTGGCTACGGAATCCCGGATTTGTCCGAGAGTGATTTCCTTAATATCCATCTAGTTGCTTCCTCTTTTTTTACGGATCTGTTCGAGCACTTGAAAGAATTCCCTCTTTGCCTTTTCGAAATCCTGTAAGGAAAGATTTTCCGTATACGGAGAATTCTCCTTTTGATTTCCGCTCACATTCAAAAAATAAAGTTCGTCCGAGACGATGCTCTTGAGCCGCTTTGTAGAATTAGACTGAAAGAATTGTTCGAACTCCGGTCCCATATACACAAGAAGTACGGCGACAATACTCGGTTTCAGACGAATAAAAATCTGCTGTTTCCAAAACGGTTCCCAGTTGTAAAAGTCCTTCCACGTTTCTTGGGAAGAAGCGGATTCTCCGTATAAAACTTTCAGGTCTTCGTCGATTCCTTCGGGTTGAAATCGGGAAAATACGCTTTTTAAGTCGGAATGTTCGTAGGAAAGAATTCGGTTCAACTCCGCTTCGGGAATCACAACGACTCCTGAAATCTTCTCCCCTTGCAGGCTCAAAAAATTTCCGGTCGAAACGACGAGGGAATATTCCCTTCCGGATTTTTCCTTTCCTTCGAGACGGAAAAGTTTCGGACCGTTCTTTAGAAGTTTATAATATTTCGTTTCGTGAACGAGACCGCCCGTTTTCTTTCGGGTGACGAAGAAACGATCCGCCTTTTCCCGCAGTTCCGCGAGTTCGCGTTTGTAACCGTAACTTTCCCGAACCGGAAGCGTTTCTTCTTCGTCGGAACCTTTCTTCCGTTTTTTTCTTCGAAAAAAGGAAAGGAGTTTTGCGAAAAACGACTTAATTACCATAACTCGATTTTACGTTGGAAGGTCGTTCCGTGATTCCTTTCTGAAGCTCGTATTGTTTCGCGTCCTTTAAGAACGTGGAATATGCCGAG
Organism: Leptospira sanjuanensis; assembly: GCF_022267375.1. GTDB lineage: Bacteria > Spirochaetota > Leptospiria > Leptospirales > Leptospiraceae > Leptospira > Leptospira sanjuanensis. The sequence goes on along the minus strand of NZ_JAIZBH010000001.1, from coordinate 1,882,462 downwards.
GAAACCGCGATGACCCAACCGGGAAACCCGTCCAAAAATCCGAACTTAAAAAAATACGTTTCCACGAACTTGGAAAACGGTTTGTAGATCGTTCGAAGAACGGAAAACTTCTTTCCCTTTCTTTGTCTCGTGTAGGCTACGATCGAGGAGAACTGATTGATCGTGTTCACTTGATGGGCGAGATCCGTAAAACTGTAGTGAATGATGTCGCCGTGAATCCTGCTTCCGTTTCCTTCGATGCTGATATAGTCGTGAGGATTTTCCCCGACCCAAACGGCCTGACCTTTGCGGAAGATGCGATATCGATATTGAGGATACCAACCGCCGTAACGGATAAATCTTCCCATGTGAAAGGTCAAACGGGAAACCTGCAAACCGCCGAGATCTCCGTCGTCCGGTTTTTGTTTGAAAGTAAGAATCGAATTCTTCAGTTCCGGTGAAACCCGTTCGTCCGCATCCAAAGAAAGAATCCAATCGTATTTGCAAAGAGAGATCGCGTCGTTCTTCTGTTCGATGTGACCTTTGAATTTTTGTTTATAAAACCGGACGGAAGGAAAAGACTTCGAAATCTTTTCGGTGGCGTCCGTGCTGATCGAATCTAAGACGACGATCTCATCGGCTATGTCGATGCAGGAACGGATACAATCTCCGATGTTGCGTTCTTCGTTGTAAGTGATGATGGCGACCGAAAGTTTTTTTCCCATCAGAGCGGAAGGGGCTTCCGTTTTTTTTTGTGCTTTCTTTTTCTTTGCTGGAATTGATTTTCCCATCTGTTCGATTGATTCCCGGAACCGGTTCTTTTTTCTAATGGTAGAATGAATTCTTTCTCTGTCATTGGTTTTTTTAAGGGAAAATGAAACGATCTTCGGGGGCATTCAATTGAAAGAACGGATCACAAACGTACTCCAAACTCTGTCCTTGGTTTCTCTCGGATTATTTCTTTTGAGCTTTCCTCAATCCGTCAGTGTCTCTCAGATTTTCGGAGGACTTACGATCGCATCCGCCTATCCCTTGTTCTTTCTCGACTCAGAATCCTGTACAACCTGGAAACGAATTCGAATTCCGTTTTTGCTTTTTTTCGGAATTTATCTTTGCCTTTTTGTCTCTTCCCTTTGGCACGCGGATCGCTTCTCCCCTTTCTTTCAAAAGTTTCTAAAACAATCCGAGTTTGGAGATTTTTGGATGCTTCTTTTGTTTCCCGCTTCGTTTCTGGTGGCTTCTAAAGAAAAGAACCAAATCGTTTTGAAACGATTTCTCTTCGCGTCCGCTTCGATCGCGATTCTGTTGGGCTGCATCAGTTTATTTTCCGAAATACGAATCGGGAAATTCGTCGCCAACGGATTTCGCTACGCGCCCGGCGATCGCCTTCAACATTTTTCGGGGAACGTCGGTCCGATCAAACTCTATCTTCCCCTCGGAATGATGAACACGCACCTTACGTTCGGAGGTCTTTTGGGAATCTTCCTACCCGGACTTTTCGTGGATTGGTTTCAGTCCGTAAAAAGGAAACGGGATTTAACGCTGTTTTTCAAAACCCTTTTGGTATTTGCAGGATTTGGAATCTTATTTTTCAACCAAAGCCGATCGGTTTGGCTCGGAGTTTTTGTGACGTTGTTCTTTCTTCTGGTAAAAGGAACCTTTGGGATCCGAAAAAATCTCCCGAATTTTTCCGTACGCAAAAGAATTGCGACCGGACTGGTTTTACTCGGCGTTTTGATTTCGGCGGGATATTTATTCCGAACCAATTGGCTGATCCAAAGATCGATTTCTCAAATATTCGAAGTTCATAATACGGAAAATCAGCGATATTACATCTATAAAAACACGATTCCATTGATTCGAGAACATTGGTTTGCGGGAGTCGGCGGAGGCAATTACAAGGATTCCCATTGGAAAGAATCCGCAAAGATGATTCAAGCGAACGAACAACTTTGGTATGAACTGTATATCACTCCGAGAGGACACGCGCACAACGATCTTCTGCATTTTTTTACCACCGGCGGAATTTTCGCGGTCCTATTGTTTCTTCTGTTTTGGGGAAGAATGTTCTCGAACTTCTTTCGTTCCGATTACTCTTCCATACAAGGAATTCCGATTTTGGCGATCGGAATTTTAAGCCTGTTTCCGGCCGGATTCTTTCAGTGTTATCTTTTGGACGACGAGGTGGTTCTTCCCTTTTTCGTGTTTTGCGGAATCTTTTTGGGAGGACGGCTCGCGATAGTCCATCCGAAGGATTCCAGCTCCGTTTCGAATCGAGTGTCGACGCTTTCCGATCCGCGGGAAACGACGGGATCGATTTTCGGCACGGAGGAAACATCCCCGCCGATTCTAAGCGTATCTCCATCGTTCGGAAGTGTTGATCTTTTCTCCTGGATCTACAAAAACCGACTTTTTCTCGTTCAGATTCTCGCGTCGATCGGCGTTCCGATTCTTCTCTATTGGTTGTTTTGGATTCCTCGTTTGTATTTGGAACCGCTGGAAGTTTATAACCGAAGAGTTCGTTCTTCCGAACCCGCGCTGATTAAAGAAGTACAAAAGAATATTCTAAAATTCGAATCTTTCAGAAATGCGCCCGAATCGATCTTAAATCGGGATTCGAGCGGCGCCGACGACGACACTTCGCCTTCCCACCCGGACGATTCGGCTTTCGGTTCAGGACGATTTGTCTTTGTTCCCTCGGGGCTCGGTATAGAGCAGGCTTCTCTTCCGTTCCAGGTGGAAGGTTGTCTAACGCACCGATATCCGAATCCGCCTCTTCCTCGCAGAACACCGTTTAGCTTTACGATTTTTCTTCCGGAAACTCCGAAGAATTCTCCCAAAACCGCGGAGATCACGATCGTATCTCGGGATTCTTTCGATCAAGACCGGCTCTACTGGGCGCACGGAGAAGCGGATCTGTTTACGATCCATGTCGCATTAAAAAGCGGAGAAAATCCGATCCTGGTAGGCGGAGGACTTCTCGAGACGACTCCCCGGGAATTTCCGAACGAAGTTTTTTTCCGCGATTATAGAATCCGTTTTTCCGGTTTTGAAACGGGAAAACCGATCGAATTTCCGAAACTGTATTTTGGGAAGATTTGCGATACGGTGCTTCCGTTGCCGCAATAGAGGAAGAAAAAACCGTTGGTACCTGGAGCGAGACTCGAACTCGCACGCGATTGCTCGCACAGGATTTTAAGTCCTGGGTGTCTACCATTCCACCATCCAGGCAGATACAAAACAGTGAGGCGTCGCCCGGATTCGAACCGGGGATCAAGCTTTTGCAGAGCCATGCCTTACCACTTGGCCACGACGCCGTTATAGGGTATGATTTTAAGGGAAAGATCAGTGTCAATAGAAAAGTCCATATGAGGCAAAGAAGAACCTATTTTTATCGGATCGACGGACGAGGAAGACTCTTCCACGATTTTTCAGAACTCAAGGATCCCGCGTTTCTGGATTTTTTTATAGAAAGAATCCGAAAGAACGACACGGGCGAACATTCCGAGTATCCGTTCCTTTCCGTTTGCAACGGAGAATGGAATTTCATACAACCTGCGACGACGATTTTCGTATTTCGAAAATTGGAAAACGGAAATCTCTACTATTCCCCGAGTCATTCCGTTTCGTTTCAACCGGAGAATCTCAAGGTCTTTCACGAGTCGCTCGCTCATCCCGCCCCTCTCGACGAATGGGGTTCTTTTTCTTCCGAACTTCTTCTCGAATTTTCCAAACGAATTTTACAGCGAGAGAATCAACTTTTCCTGGAATACGAAGGAAAAAACTTTTTGATCTCAAAAGAGGATTCTCACTGAATCGTAACGGGAAATTCATTTTCAGCACAATGTCAAAACAATCAAACTAAGCCCAGACGATTTCAGCAATTACGGATTGTATAACATCGTCGAAGCGGGTTTTGATTAGAATTTCAAAATCAAAGCAGATTTTAGCCGTTCTTACATTTCAAAATCTAAGTAGATCGCGCAATTCTTGCATAAAGAAACGCCCTTCTTTAGTTCACTCCATTAGGATTTTCTTTCAATTTCGATTTTATTTCCGAATACAAAGGCACCGCCGATTGAACAAACAAAAGAATGCTTCTCTCTTTTAAAGCGAAGCAATAGAACGGATTAGTCCCTTCCTCTTTCAACGCCAAACAAGAGGTCTCAGCGTAACACAACAAACATCGGGGAGCAAAGAATATGTTCCACAGAAAGATTATAAAACTCCAAACTATAACCCAAGGATCAAATTTAAAATTCGAATTTAATCCTGAGCGGATTCCTAAAAATAGAAATTCAATCTAAAATAGTAATTTATAATTATTGAATATAAATTTCAGAGTCACGGGATTTCAATCTTCAATTCTGCTTGCAGATTTTCATTTGCCAAGAATTGTGAATCACCTTTTCATCGGAGGAAATTATTAAAGAATGTTATCTCAAGAAGATATGGGCGATCTCATCGGCCCCTTATCCATCAGCGTAGCGACGCGAGATGGAGAACGAAGACCGCATTTCGCAAGAGGATTCGGAATTCGACTCGAAGAAAATCAGAAACAAATGACCGTTCTGATTCCGAACGTCGTCGTATCACAATGTCTGAAAGACATAGAGGACAACGGACAAATCGCCGTTACGGTCGCACACATGTCTTCCTTTCAAACCAGACAATTCAAAGGAAACGTAATCCGTAAAAGCGAATGCGTGGACTCCGATTACGAACTCATGACCGCCGTTCGAAACGCCGGCTCGGAAACGAGTGCGATGTTCTTCGGACCAAAGGCGGGGGAAGGCTGGGGAAAATACATTCTTAAACCCGCAACCGCAATCACATTCGAATTGTCGGAACTTTTCGACCAATCGCCCGGAGCCAAAGCGGGGGAAAAACTGAAATGATACCGGAAACACTACAACCCTGTCTTCAAGGAATCGTTCCTAGCATCATGGTAACTTCTTCCAAGGAAGGGATTCCGAACGCAACCATCGTAAGCCAAGTCTATCAGGTGGATTCTTCTCATGTGGCGATCTCGAATCAATTTTTCGGGAAAACGCATATCAATTCCGTGGAAAACCGTTACGCAATGTTGCAGGTTTTGAATCCCGAAACCCTCGAACCATGGATTTTAGAGATCTACTACCAAAGAACCGAAACCGAAGGCGATTTGTTCGACGCGATGGAAATGCAGTTGGAAGCGATCGCATCCATGTCGGGGATGAGCGAAGTGTTCAAGTTGAAGGCGGCCGATATATTCGAGGTACGCTCCGCGAGAATTCTTTCGGAAGCGAAGGAAGCATAACGTGCCGAACGAACAGGAAATCGAAGACTTCAAAAAGCAGTTTGTCGAGAACCAAAAAGGAATCGAAGAACTCAACCAGAAGCTGAACCGGAAAACCAGAGAAGTGGAGATCATTCAATCGATCTCCTCCGAAATCCTCAACACTCTGGATTTGGATCTAATTTTTGAACGAATCATGAAAGTTATGGACGAGGTTTTCGGGTTCAAACACGCAATGATTCTGATGGTCGAAGAAAATTCCGAAATTCTCAAGGTGGTAGCAAGCCGCGGTTACGAAGAAGGCGGAATCGGGGCTACCGTAGAATTCGGCAAAGGTGTGATCGGAGTCGTCGCAAAAAAAAGAAAGATCATGCGAATGGTCGGAATCAGCACGCAGATGCGCTATGCGGGTCAGGTCGGACAATCTTTGGGAATGGAAGAAAAGAAAATCGAACTTCCCGGATTAAAGGACGCAAAGAGTCAGATCGCGATTCCGCTTCTCGTAAAGGAAAAGTTGCTCGGCGTCTTTGCAGTGGAAAGCGCGGAAATCAACGCGTTCAAACTTTTGGACGAAATGATTTTGAGCATCGTAGGAAATCAGATCGCGGTCGCGATCGAAAACGCCGCGGCCTATCATACGCAGCAGCAATTATCCGAAGCTTACAGTCGTTTCGTTCCGAAAGAACTCCTTTCTCTTTTGAGCAAACGATCGATTCTGGAAACGCAGCTTGCCGATCAAACCGAAGGTCTTATGACCGTTATGTTCTCGGACATTCGTGGTTTTACGACTCTTTCGGAAACGATGACGCCGAATGAAAACTTTCGATTTATCAACGATTACTTGGGAATGATCGCGCCCGTCATCAAAGAGCACCACGGGTTTATCGATAAGTTTATCGGAGACGCGATCATGGCGATCTTTCCTTCGCGAGCCGAGGACGCAGTGGAAGCTTCTCTCGCTATGATGCGCGCCTTACGTCGATTCAACGAACTTCGAAAGGAAAAGAATCAGGATCCGATCGATATCGGAATCGGTATTCATACGGGACATCTGATGCTCGGAATCATCGGGCACGAAAACCGCATGGAAGGAACTGTGATCGGAGACAGCGTGAACTTGGCTTCCAGAGTAGAAGGTTTAACGAAAGAATTCAAATGTTCGATCATCGCGAGCGAAGTCACGATCGCATCGCTCAAAGACAAGGACCGATTTCAACATGAATTTTTGGACGAGGTCAAGGTAAAAGGAAAGTCGCAGGCCGTAAAAGTATATAAGATCGAAAGTCCCGCTTAACGGCTTTATTCCCACTCGATGGTTCCGGGAGGTTTGTTCGTGAGATCAAAGAACACGTAACGTATCCCCGGAATTTTATGGACTTCCGTTTTGATTTCCTGCAATAAAGAACGCTCCATCCGAAAAAAATTCGCCGTCATCGCTTCCTGCGATTCCACCGGACGAAGAACGATGCTCTTTTCGTCTTCCGTTTCACCGATCGGCAATAGAACGACGGGCATCTGCCAAATTTTATCGTAAAGCCCCGCTTTTCGAATCACCGTTTCGACCGCATGATCCGCTTCTCGCAGAAGATCCGAACATTTTTTGTCCAATTGCATTCCCGTAAATCGAAAGTTCAGCTTCTTTACTTCCGGTTCAAAGGGAAGAAGAACGACACGATTGATAAAGTAGAATTGGTTCGAAAGATGCGTTGCGACCCGGTCGAGGGTTTTCCAATCGGTTCCGACATCGTTTAACACCGCGCAGTTGGCATACGATCTTCGATCGCCTTTGACTCCCACGCTCGCTACCGGAAGAATTTTCCCTTCGAGTCCATTCTGGGTCGCGAGGTACGAATCGATCGCCTTTTGATCTTCGGGCCTTCCTTGTTTCTCCACGGCGAGCATACGAACCACAAGACCCGGTCCCGGAAACGGATGACGTCCCACCCACTCCGGCTCCAAACCGAGAATCACTCCGAGATCGCGGACTTCGTCTTTGTAAAGATCGCGGATCGGTTCGATCACCTTCCCTTCTTCGATCAATTTTTGAATCGCTTCGACTCGGTTGTGATGCGTCTTGATGGTATGAGAATGTTTGGTCCCGCCGGATTCGATCGTATCGGGATAGATCGTTCCTTGTCCTAAGAGCCAATCTCCGTGTTCCAAATCGAGATCTTTCACGGCGCGATCCCGCGCTTCCAGAAATAAATTCCCAACGATTTTTCTTTTCTCTTCCGGATCGGATTTACCTTTCAGACTTTCGTAAAAAAGATTCGATTCGTCTCTCACCGTTAGGTGAATGTTCTGCGCGGTGAGCTTCTCCTGAAGAGGAAGAACTTCTCCCTTTCTCATGAAGCCAGTATCGATTAAAAATCCGAGAACGCGTTCAGCGCCGAGCGCCTTGCATAAAAGAAGATAGGAAACGGTGGAATCGACTCCGCCCGAAACGAGCATGAAGATTTTCTGCTCCGGTTTTACGGTCGCTCGAATCTCTTTGATTTTTTCCTTTAAGAATTGATCGAGTCCCCAGGTGCGGGAAGCTCCGCAGATCTGAACGAAGTTGTCCAAAAGGATCGAACCCTTTTCACTATGACTGACTTCCGCGTGAAACTGAATTCCGAAAATTCGCTTGGAAGAATTCTCCACAACCGCATAACCGCAATCTTTCGAAGAGGCGATTCTCGTAAAGCCGGAAGGAAGTTTTACCACCTCGTCTGCGTGGTTCATCCAAACCTGTTCTCCTCCGACAAAATTCTTCAAAAGAGAAAGGGAATTGCCGTTGGAAACGTGCAGTTCGAGAGAAGCAGGTCCGTATTCTCCCGTGCCGGAACGTTCGACCACGCCACCCAAAAGTTTCATGATGAGTTGATGTCCGTAACAAATTCCGAGAACGGGAATTCCGAGTTCGAAAATTTCAGTCGAGATAGTGGGAGAGTCCGGTTCGTAAACGCTTTCGGGTCCGCCCGATAAAATGATGCCTGCGTATTTTTTATAATGGGAAAGCGGTTCTTCGTTGGAGAGAATTTCCGTATAGGCTCCGAGTCTTCGGATTCTGGACGCAATCAGATGGGCATACTGCCCACCGAAATCTACTACGGCAATTTTCTTCTGGATTTCCATTCCACCCCTCTTTGGGACTTTGATACGGACTCGGATTTGGGAAAAAGAATTTTCGCTGTGGAGAGATCGAAAAGTCTGGTCATCAAGGAACTATTCATGGAAACGAATCATCCAGAAACCTACGACGGAAGACAGGACCATATTCCTGCTCTGAAAACTCCCGAAATCGAATCTTTCACCAATGTTTACGAGGGAAAGGATTATACAATCGATTTTACGGTTCCAGAATTTACCGCCGTTTGTCCAAAGACAGGGCTTCCGGATTTCGGAGTGATTTACGTTTCCTACATTCCGACCAAACGTTGTATCGAACTAAAATCCTTCAAAGAATACATTCTCAGTTATCGCAACGTGGGAATCTTTCATGAATTTCTCGTGAACAAGATTTTGGAAGATCTGATCCAAGCGGTCCAGCCGAAATACTTGAAAGTGATCGGAGATTACAACGCGCGCGGCGGAATTAAAACCGTCGTGACGCGGGAATATTCAAAGACCTAAACGGATTTTTAAACCGACATGGACTCCATTACGTTTTTAGGTTATATCGCTTCGCTCTTGACTACGGTTTCTTTCTTACCGCAGCTCATTCGAATCGTGATGGGCGGAAGCACGAAGGACATTTCCAGAAACATGTATATCGTCTTCGTGACCGGTGTGGTTCTCTGGTTTATCTACGGCTGCCTCAAACAGGATTTTCCTATCATCTTAGCGAACGTGTTCACGTTCATCTTCACTTCGATTATTCTTTATTTTAAACTAAGAAACGACGCAAAGGGAGAGTGAGGTTTTGTCGGAGTTCCGACAAAATTCAACCGAGTACAAAAATCTCTTTTGCACTCGGTTTCAAAAAGTTATTTAACTATAGAAGCCCACTCGGACTCGGCGAAAATCTCTTTTGCTTTTGCTAAGAAACTTTGTTTTCCTTCATCGTTCAACTCGGCTTTATCTAGCCAAGAAGCGTATAATAAAGCTCTAGAAAAATCACCTCCGCTGCTTGAGGTTAACATTCGATCACGATTCGTTTTATCAACTCTTCCCCAGGCAGTATCTTCTTGGCTAGAATTTAAAGTGAACTTACCACCATAAACTAATTCGTTCTTATTCACGTTGATTTTGATTTTTTCAATTGTTTCGTTGTTTAAATAGTGAATTACGGGAGTATCATTTTGATTTTGTTTTTCAGCGCCTGCCAAGATCACAGTATATGTACCCGGTTCGGCATTGACTAGATAAACGTAACCATCTGCAGAAAAATTGCTTGGAATAATCTTTGCAACGGACTTTTTGTCCTTCGGATTCGCCAATTTTACGAATAAAACGTCAGATGCATCCTTTGAAAAAAATGCAATCGGAGCTTGTAATGAAATAGAAACCGCGAGGATAGACTGATCGGCAGATGCCTTCTTTTTAAGCGATTCAGGTAACGACACACAACCGAGCGTGCCTATTAAGGCCAAAATGGAGATGATTTGTTTCATAGATTCCTTTAGAATACTTTAAAATTTAAATACAGTTTTTTGAGAAGAGTCTTTTTTTCAAATAAAATTCACTGATTTGTCGAACAGGCGGATAGAATCTCAAAGAATTTAAGGGTACTCTTTTACCGAAGAGTATTAACATTGTGGTTGCCACTTCAATGTAAAAAAGAAATTCGAATCAAGCCGAGAATCACAAAAAACCCCCGACTTCGTTGAACAGCAAGGCCGGGGGTTTTGAATCAAACGGTTTAAATGTTAAATTTATTGAGGTTTAACCTGGTCTTTGAGGGATTTTCTGGAATTTTCCAAAGCTTCCTTATCCTTGTCGATCCCGGACTTGATGTTCTTTCTTTCTTCGTCCGCGGCGTTTTTAATCGCTTCTTTTTCCGCTTTGCCCGACTCTTTCACCTCGTCGATCATTCTACGATTTTCTTCTTTCGTAGCGTTGATGAGTTCTTGGTTTCTTTGTTTTTGTTCCTCCAAACCTTGGAGAATTCTTTCTTTATTCTCCTTAAAGTCCTTCAGAATCTCTTCGATTCTTTGTCTTTGTTCTTCGGTCACGGATTGAACGGTCGCAGCGTCTTCTTGAAGTTCCTTCAACTCGTCTTCGGAAAGTTTTTCTTCTTTCTGAGTTTTACCGTCGGATACGATCTTTTCGCCCGCGTCCGCGGTATTGGTTTGATCTGGATTGTCGTTATCGACGACTTCTACCGCCCCATCGGAAACGAGCGTCTCGGTTTTGTTTCCTTCCACTTCCACCTGGAAATCGGTTCCGCGAACGGCCGCGGTGGAAGTCGGAGTGGAAACCTTAAATCCGGAGGACTTGTTCAGCTTCGTACCAACCTTGGAAAAAATCTTTCCTTTGTTTAAGCTGATATCCGAATAGATCTCCGCGTTTTTCGAATCCACATAAATCTTGTTCAACGTCAGACTCGTATTTTCTTTGATACGGATGATAACTCCGTCCATCAATTGAACGTCCGCGTAGGAATCCTTTCCCGTTTCGATTTTATCTTCCGGAAGAATGAACTCCGAAAGTCCTACTTTCTTTTCCTTTCCTGCTTTATCCGAAAGTTTAACGGTTCCTTTGATAAAGGTAAAAACTCCGCCCTGCAAATCATCCTTTTTGGATTTTCCACAGTCGATAGCGAATAAGACGATCAATGCAAGGCATAAACCTTTTTGAATCATTTCGGGTTCTCCCATTTACAAATTCTATTCCGGGCAAAGTAGCATGAAATTTATTTCAAGTCCACAGTTTTCCCTGTTTTCCATAATCTAGTATCCCGAATTCTACCGAAACGGACTCAAACGACGCTTTTCCTAAAGGAAGAACCTAAGAAAAGGACTTGCCGTCTAAGTAGTGATTAGAAAATTGATCTTGGAACCTGTTTTTTAAGCGACCGGGAGAACCAACCCAGGAGAATCGAGGCCTATGGCGACTAAAATTGCGTATGTAGACAAGGACAACTGCACTTCCTGCAATCAATGTGCGGACAATCTTCCGAAATACTTTCAAATGGATGACAATGATACTTCGGAAACTCATATCGGAGGAGAAATGGTAAACCAAGCTCCGATCCCGGAAGAAGACTGGAAAATCGTTCAGAAAGAAATGGACGAATGCCCGGGCGAATGTATCCAGTGGAAAAAATAATTTCCAAATCCTAACCTGGTCGAGCGGCTTCCCGCAAGAAGCCTTCTTCGAATTTTAAAAGGCGGCGTTAAACCGCTTTTTTTATGCGTTCTCTTAATATTCCTGCTCGGAACGGGTGGAACCCAAGAGTTCGTCGGGAATATCCTCGACTCGATCTCCGATCTGAATCGCAAGTCTGCTTCCCACTCTTCCCGGAAGACATTTGAACTTCTTTCTTTCTCCGACCTTTACGATCATCTCGGATCTCGTGGACGTGTTCTCGAGTTTTACCACGTCGCCTACGGAAAGATTCATGAAGTCGTTGATGGAAACGTCCACCGAACCGACTTCTGCGATCAACGGAATCGCAACCTGATCGAGACGCTCTTGGATCACGGCGCGGTTCTCGTCGAGTTCCCCTTTTCGAATGGAAGAATACCAATACTGCGCCGACAACTTATTGATGATCGGTTCGATCGTGATGTAAGGAATACAAAGGTTCGTCATCCCTTCCACTTCCCCGATCTTGGTTTCGAGTGTGATCAAAACCACCATATCGTTGGGAGGAACGACCTGAGCGAACTGAGGATTCGTTTCAATGTTCCCCAGCCTCGGTCTTAAGTCGATTACCGTGGACCAGGATTCCCGCATGTTCCCGAGGATTCTCACGATGATCCCTTCCATTACGCTCATCTCGATCTCTGAAAGTTCTCTGGAAATCTTTGCCTGTTCTCCCTTACCACCGAACAGACGATCGATGATCGTAAACGAAATCGAAGGATCGATTTCCAAAATCGCGGAACCGCGGAGAGGGTCCATATTGATTACGGCAAGTGTAGTCGGGTTCGGAATCGAACGGATGAATTCTTCGTACGTCAACTGATCCACCGAAGCGACGTGAACGGATACGAGGGCTCGAAGCTGCGCCGATAAACCAGTAGTAGCCAAACGCGCAAAAGTTTCGTGCATCATCTGCAGAGTACGAATCTGGTCTTTTGAAAATTTATCCGGACGTTTGAAGTCGTAGATCTTTACTTTTTTCTGTTCGGAAACGGAAGCGTAATCCGATTCGTTGACTTCTCCGGAACTGATGGCGCTGAGTAGCGCGTCAATTTCATCCTGGGATAAAATCTCTGTCATTTCTTCACCTTCGCTACTAAGTTAGACACTTTCCAAAAGCCTCCTTGTTCGTCGGGAACCCTTCGGAGAGTGTATGTATATTCGTATTTAGAACGCAGTCGATTCAGTCTTCTTTCCACAAAAACGGTCACCTTTGCCAAACTCGGAGTTACGGTTTCGGTATTTAAAATTCGATACGAATGGAGAAGTCCCGCTCTGGACTCGGTCAAATATCGTTTGAAATTCTCCAGTAAAAAATCGCGTTCCGATTCTTCCGCGCGATTGTATTCTTCCGAATATTGATCATACGCCTGCACGTATTCCGGAAAATAGATCCACTTAAAGTGATGTGTCCAATTCTTTTTCTTTTCCGAACCGAGAAACAAATGAATCACCTCTTCCGGCTCGAGCCCATCCACGGTCGGATCTTTTTCCGGAATCGAGGAAAGAACGGGTTCGCTGTGTTTTTCCTCGTAAAAGAAATAAGGCTGATTGCGGGAACGGATAAAGAGCGCGGGCATTTCCTGAACGTTCGGATGAAAATAGGCCGTTACGAAATACTTCTTTCCCGGGTTCAGATCAAAGCGGGAATTCAGATCGATTTCTTTCGAGAAAACTTCGTCCTTATGGAGAATGATTTCTTTGATTTCTTTTCCTTCCAGAGATTCGATCGTGTTTCTCCGTTTTAAAACCGGATCGATCCGCCGTTCTTCGTCTCTTTCCGGGATTTGATTTCCGTCCTCGTCACGAACTACGATTCGATAGGATTCAAGATCGCGACCGGAAGGAAAAATGCGGACGACTTCGTTTCCCGTATTCGTAATGGACATCTTTACGGGAATCCGATCGTTTTCCCGATAGTGGATCTTTTTCAAATCCAAGGTGATGATTCCTTGTTGTTTGAGATAATTTTCAGATACGGAACCGCGTGCATCCCGTTTAGGAAACGCAACGAGAACCAGAGGCGTGAGTACGATTGCGAAAAGAATCCGGATCATTCTGGTTTATTTTCGGCAATTTCTCCCAAAAGCCGCGAAAAAATACGGTTTTTTACCCCGGAGATTTGGCGTCTTCTATGAGCATTTCCGCAATTCGGATCAATCGTTTGAGGATCGGCTCCACTTTTTCATAGTCGTCGTAACAGGAAATAAGCTTTTCCATCGGAGGTTGAATCAGAGAGATCGCCTTCGAGGAAAGAATCAACGAGGAAAGGTTGTCTTCGTTTAACAAATTGAAGGATTCGAGCTCCGTCAGAAACCGATTGATCTCCTTGATGAGCGCTTCGTCCCCGATATCGTTCTTTTCGAAAAAAGATTCAATTTTTAGAATATAATCCGTCAGAATCTGTTTGATCTTGGCTTCGTCGTCGGTCGGTCTTCGTTTTGCAGTGAGGGAATTGATCGTTCCGTATTTCGACATCGCCGTTTCGTAAAAGGAATGCACTTCCTGACGTTTGGAATGGATGATCCGAAAAAGTTTCAGAATTCCCACCAAACGATCCGGAAGATTCTTCCCTGCGCTCGTTTCCAAGACGGCGGTTCTCGAATCCTGATCGTGCGCAGGAAGCAAAGACAAGCGGTCCAGGATGCGGCTCGTGCTGGAACCGGCGGAATAACTCGCCAGTTCCTGAACCACGGCGAGATACAATCCCGCCTGAGCTTTGTTCGGCGCGGCGCTCATTGTGCCGTGGTCGCCGCCGCTCTTTTATCTACGATGAGAACTTTTTTGATCGTCGTTTTGGAATTTCCGGCCTTTACGATCCGATCCACTACGTCCGCTCCGGAAACCAATTGTCCGAACACCGTATGAAGTCCATCCAAATGAGGAGTATCGACTTGGTTGATGAAAAATTGGGATCCGTTCGTGTTCGGTCCGGCATTCGCCATCGCGAGAGAACCTTTGATCGCTCTGTGAGACTTTAAGGTTTCATTGTATTTATATCCGGTTCTAAAAAGAATTTCTAGAACGGACAACTTCTTTGCGTCTTCGAACGCTTTTTCGATCAGTTCCCGTTTTGACTCGGCTTCTTCCCTGTTTTTAATTTGAAGTTCGTTGGCGACTGCTCTTTGCAATTGATACTGATAATACGGAGCTTGTCCGGCTTGGATCTTGTCGAGACCGAGTGACTTTCCGTTGATCTCGTCGTCGAACCGGTATCCCGGTCCTCCGGTTCCGTCGCCGTTCGGACAACCGCCTTGGATCATAAAGTTCTCTATGACTCGGTGAAACGTAAGTCCGTCGTAAAAAGGTTTCTTCACCTTTTGTCCGTTTCTTGCTAAGAATTCTTTTTCACCTTGTGCCAGATCGATAAAGTTCTGAACGGTTTTCGGCGCGTCCTGATCGAAAAGCTCCACAGCCATGTTTCCCTGAGTCGTTAAGAAGATCGCATACACGGCGGGTTTTTCCGGTAAGGGAATCACGGCAGCATCCGGCTTGGGAACTACGACCGAAGAAGGAGTATAAACTTCCGGTTGGTAACGGTTTTGTGCAAACGGATTTCGGTTACACGCAAAAAAGGAAAGAAGGATAACGGTTCCGGTGATGATTCTCATACAAACAATGTTTCGGCTTCCCGTAAAGATTCCAGCGCAATTTTTAACTGCTCTTCTTGTCTTTGTTTGGAAGTTCCTCCATAAGATATTTTTTTATCGGCGGAAAGAGAAAGAGAGACGGCGTCCTCGTATTCCTTTCCCGCAAAATGTTCGGAAATCGAAATTCGATCCGATTCCGGTATATCGAACAAGGTCTTTTTTCGTTCCACACATAAACCGACGAGCGTCCCCACAAGCTCGTGGGCGGTTCGAAACGGAATTTTCTTTTGGTCCACGAGAAAATCCGCGAGATCGGTGGCGGTAGCAAATCCGTTTTTTAAGGAAGATTCCGCCCTTTCCGGAACCCAAACCCAACCCTCGATCATTTCCCGAATTCCTTCCAAACTGATCCCGACCGTTTCGATCGAATCAAAGAGAGCCAACTTGTCTTCCTGCAGATCTCGATTGTAAGTGGAAGGCAATCCCTTAAGCATCACGAGAAGATGATTCAGATTTCCGATGACCCTTCCCGCTTTTCCGCGGATGAGTTCGGCTATATCGGGATTCTTCTTTTGAGGCATAATGGAAGAACCGGTCGTCAACGAATCGGGCAAACGCAAAATTCCGAACTCTTGCGAAGAATACAAAATGATATCTTCGCAGATCCGGGACGCGTGGATCATCCACTGCGAACAAGCGAATAGAAATTGCAGGATATGATCCCGGCTGGAAACCCCGTCCATAGAGTTGTGGGAAATATTAGAAAGCCCCAATTCTTTTCGTAAGAATTCCCGATCGGTCGGGTAATTCACGCCGGCCATCGCTCCGCTTCCCAAGGCCAATTCTTCCGAAGCCTTGAGCGCAAACCGAAAAAATTCCTGATCTCTCTCCAAGGCCCAAAACCAGGAAAGAAGATATTGAGAAGCACGGATCGGTTGCGCGACCTGCAAATGCGTATAACCCGGTAGGATTACGTCCACGCTTTGTTTGGCTTTTTCATACAAAGAACGTCGGAGCGATACGATGGATTTTAAAATTTCTTTTCCTTGATGAAGGATATAAAGCCGTACGTCCTGAGTTACTTGATCGTTTCTCGATCTGGCCGTATGCAATTTTTTTCCGGTCTCGCCGATGAGTTCGGTCAATCGGGATTCGATGTGCATGTGAACGTCTTCGAGCTCGCTTTTGAATTCGAGCTTTCCTTCTTCGAGTTCGGTTTTGATTTGGTCGAGGGAAGTTTCTATCTTGGACAATTCTTCTGCGTTTAAGATGCCGATTTGTTTCAGCATTCTTGCGTGCGCGACGCTGCCTTGAATGTCTTCCTTATAAAGTTTATGATCGAAGGATACGGATTCTCCGATCCGTTCCATGATCGAAGAAGCCTTTTCCTGAAATCTTCCGCCCCAGAGTTTTTTGTCTTTCCCAGTCATAACGTCTTTGCCAGATTATTTTTCATTCTTCTTTCTGATACTCTTCTTCCAGGTCTTGAATCCAGTTTTTCAAAACGTCCAATTCTTCCGGGGAGATTTTTGCGGATGGATGAAAAAGCACGTAATCCGCCGGAGGCATTTCTCCTTCTTCGAGGGTTTCCAAAATCGAATCGCCTCTTGTGGATTTTTCCTTTTTCGTCAAAGTCTTCCACTGCGAAAAATTAAGTTCCGCTTTTCCTTCTTCCACATGATGATAGAGATACGCATTGACCGGAAAAATTTTGGAATACCAAGGCCAGACCGTCAGATCGGAGTGACAGTCGTAACAGGATTTCCTCAATATTTTTTTGACTTCGTCGGAGGTTTCGATCTCCTCTCGATTGTCTCCACCGGGAGGGTTTAAAGGTAGGAATTGCAGGAGGAAGAGCGCTAAAACGAATCCGAGAAGAAGTTTCTTTTTCATGCCTTTCTCTGGATAGTTCCGTCCGTTTCCCTTTTTTTTAAAATAGAAAAAACGGATTGAACTCTGAAAAAAATTTACGAATCTGTTCCACTCGGGAGAATGCGTCTTTCATGCCTGATTTTCTTTCCAACCTTCCCGTAACGCTCTGGATCGGCGGCGGCGTTCTTTTGATTCTCGCCGAATTTTTTATACCCGGAACCTTCGTCGCCTTTTTGGGAACCGCCGGTATTCTCACGGGAATCGTCGTTTATTTTTTCGATATTTCCCTCGGGTGGCAACTCGGGTTGTGGGCCTCGCTTTCCACTCTTCTCATCTACGCGGGAAGCGAGACCATTCGGAAAATCTTTCCGGCTCAAACAGAACACTCGGTTCCGGAAAATGATCAGATCGGAAGATTGGTTCCGGTCGTCAAAGACGTTCTTGTGGAACGTAAGGGAGGAAGAGTTCTCTTTCAAGGAGTCGAGTGGGACGCCGTTTCCAAAAAGAGTCGGATTCCCAAAGGAAGCAAAGCGAGAATTTTAAGCCGAGACAATCTCACCTTTCTCGTGGAACCCTTGGAACTTCCGGAAGACTGAATTCATTCTGAAATAAAAAATAAAAAGGAGATACTATGTCCGCAGGGTTTATATTCACGCTATTCTTCATAGCGCTGATCTATCTGATTCGAAAAACGTTCATCATCGTTCCTCAACAATTTTGTTACGTCGTGGAACGCGTGGGAGTTTTTAAAGGAGCCTTGGAAGCGGGTTTTCATTTTCTCTGGCCCGTCATCGAAGTCGTCAAGTACAGACAAAGTCTCAAAGAAAGCGCGATCGACATTCCTCCGCAGATGTGTATCACAAAGGATAACGTTTCCATCGCGGTGGACGGAATTCTTTATCTGAAAGTAGTCGATCCGTATAAGGCTTCGTATGCCATCGAAAATTATATGCTCGCGACGCAACAACTCGCGCAGACGACTCTTCGTTCCGAAATCGGAAAACTCATTCTCGATCAGACGTTCGCGGAACGGGACGATATCAATTCCCACGTTGTGCGCGCTTTGGACGAAGCGACCGATCCTTGGGGAATCAAGGTGACAAGATACGAAATCAAGAACATTTCCCCTCCGAAAGAAATTCTCCATGAAATGGAAGAGCAAGTAAAAGCGGAGCGCGTCAAACGCGCTGAGATCACGATCTCGGAAGGAGAAAAACTTTCCCGGATCAATCGCTCCGTAGGTGAAAAAGAAGAAGCCATCAATGTTTCCGAAGGGGAAAAAATGAAAAAGATCAACGAGGCCGAAGGAAAGGCTTTGGAGATCGAGCTGATCGCAGAGGCAAAAGCCAAAGGAATCCGTATGATCGCGGAATCGATTTCTCGCGAAGGGGGCGGAGAAGCGGTCAATTTACAAATCACGGAAGATTATCTCACGGGCCTCGGTGAAATTCTAAGCGTTTCCAAAACTACGATCCTTCCGGCCGAACTCGCAAACATCGCGGGAGTGTTCGAAGGTCTTTCCAAAGTTACCGGAAAACTTCCGGAAACCAAAGCTCCGAAAGAAAAGGAAGGTCAATAAGATGGAAACGTTTCAAACCACGTTCGTAATGATATTCTGGACCTTGTTCGGAATCTACTTCGCATACAAACTCTACCGCTCGATTCGAATCGTTTCAGCGCAGGATTGTATCGTCGTCGAAAAGTTCGGTAAATACAGTAGAACTCTGCATGCGGGCCTTCATCTTCTTTGGCCTTTTATCGAAAAAGACGCCTACTACCACACTCTCAAGGAACAAGCGACCGACGTTCCTCCGCAGACTTGTATCACCAAGGATAACGTGAAAGTGGACATGGACGGAATTCTTTATTTGAAAGTGTTGGATCCGCACAAAGCGAGTTACGGAATCAACGACTATCAATTCGCCGCTTCCCAGCTCGCGCAAACCACGATGCGTGCCATCATCGGAACCATGGACTTGGACGTTACGTTCGAAACACGGGACGCGATCAACAGCAAGATCTTAGAAGTGCTCGATCAAGCTACCGAGCCTTGGGGAATCAAGGTGAATCGTTACGAGATCGTAAACATCACTCCACCGAAATCGATCTTAGAAGCGATGGAAAAAGAGAAAAAAGCGCAGATCACGAAGAAGGCGCAAATCTCCTTATCCGAAGGGGATCGCGACGCGAGAATCAACCGTTCTCTCGGTTTTAAGGAAGAAGCGATCAACAAGTCCGAAGGGGAAAAACAAAAACGGATCAACGAGGCTGAAGGGGTCGCGAAGGAAGTGGAAGCGATCGCAACCGCTACCGCAAAAGGGATCGAACTTTTGGCTCAGTCCATCAATGCAAAAGGCGGAAAAGACGCGGTCAAACTCAGAATCGGCCAGAAGTTCATTAAGGAATTTGAAAAGATTTCCGGCAAGAAAACGGAAATCGTTCTTCCGTTGAATCTGACGAATTTCCGTTCCATCCTGAAATCCGTTTTAGGGAACGTTGATCAGAAAAATTAAGATTCGATTTGTCGAAGCACGGAGATTTTGTCGTATGACGAATCTCCGTGTGGGAACTCATACAAAAACGGAGAGGAGTAGAAGTCACGGAATTTTCCAAATTTGTGGGAACTCATACGAATTTCTGATTACGACGAATTCGTTCGATATTCGATTGGATGTGGAAACTCATACAAATCAAAGTCTTCTGCTTTGTTCCACGATCTCCGTAATTTGAATCCCGTAAAAATCGTCCATCGCGACGAGCTTACCTCTTCCGACCAAGCGGCCGTTGGCAAGAATATCTAAATCTTCGCCGACATTCTTATCCAATTCTACGACAACACCCTCGTTCAGACCGTTTACGTCCTTGATAAACATATTGGTTCTTCCCAACTCCACCGTAAGAGCCAGGTTTACGTCCATCAGTAAGTTTAAGTTCGTGGATTGAGACGGCGAAGCTTGACGAGAAGCCGGTCTTGGCGCGGAAGGTGCAGGGGTCGAAGAAGGTCCAAGCGCCGCGGAAATATCCGCAAAGGAAGGCGCATCCGATCCGCCCCCTCCGCCTCCGGGAGCATCGCCTCCTCCGCCCAACAGAGAATCCAATTCTCCACTGAGATTAAAATCGGATCCGCTTCCGGCTCCAGGTGCGGCGTCACCGCCTCCGCCCGTCAAAAGGGCGTCTATATCTTCCTGTGAGAGTGACCCTTCTCCCATTTTTCCTTCTCCTTTACGAATCCGATAGTAAAGAAATCGACAGAATCCTAGATTCCTACAACAGTATTTTCAGTTTCAAACGAGGTATTATACACTTTGAGTTCCCCCTCATCCTCCGAATCGGCTTCCGACAACACGATTCCTTCCGAAGTCGATTTTACGAAAACCAAGAGCTTTTTACACGAAGAACTGAGCGCGCTTGGATTCTCCAACGCCGATCTTCCCGTTGTAACCTCCGAAAAAAAAGATCTTAAGATAGAATTCGGTGTTTCCTCCGTTTCCAAAACGGCCCTCTTTGATTGTCTTCAAATTCTGAAGAATCATATCGAGAACCTGCGAATTCATACGTTCGAGCCGGGATACTACTGCATCCAAGCCCTCCATGAAAATCTCTTCGAAACCAAAAATCTTTTGGATACGATCCGTTTTCGATTCTATTCCGGAAGAACCAAAAATCGAGTCGAAATCACCAAAAAGGGAGATTTTACAAGAGAAGAATTGTTCGCGACCCTCGAACTCTTTAAATTCTTAAAATCGGAAAAAGGGGCCGAAACCGCAAAACCGGAAGAACTCTTGGCGTCTCTGGGCGTAGAAGTCTTTCATCCCTTGGACGCGGAGAAGAACGGAAAATCAGTTACCTTCGATCAAGTCGCAGGATACGACGGGGTAAAACAACAGATTCTGGAATCCATCATTCTTCCTTTAAAAAACCCCGACATGCTCGCGGAACTCTCCAAACTCACGCGCAAGTTTCCGAGCGATACAAGGCCCCGAGCCGTTCTTTTTGAAGGAGATCCGGGTGTCGGAAAAACGACGATGGCCCGCGTAGTTTCCTGTATGACGGGACTTCCTTTGATCTATGTTCCGGTGGAATCCATCATGAGTAAATACTATGGAGAAAGCGCGCAGAACATGGCCTACGTCTTCGATGCGGCCGCGCTCTTTCCCGCCTGTTTGATTTTTCTGGACGAAATCGATTCGCTCGCAGGAAGCAGAGAAGAAGGAATGTTCGAAGCCACTCGTAAGATTCTTTCCGTTCTGTTACGAAAGATCGATGGTTTCAGTAGCCAGAGAAATTCCGTTACCATCGGAGCTACGAACCGAAAGCAGGATTTGGATCACGCTCTTCTCTCCCGATTCGATCGAACCATCTACTTCCCGTTACCCGATCTTTCCGAACGTGCTAAGGTTCTGGAGACATATGCCGTCCATCTTTCCGAAACCGAGCGAACCAAAATCTCAGAAGGTTTAAACGGACATTCGGGAAGAACGATTCGGGATTTCTGCGATTTGGTGGAGCGTAAATGGGCCTCCTATCTCATTGAAAAAGGATTGAAACCGGTCCCACCACCGTATGAACTGTATCTGGAAAATAGCTCCACCCGATCGAAATAATATCGGATTTTTGAATAAAAAGTGGTGCATTCATTCAATCTGGAGTCTATTATTCCCGATAATACACATAGGATTTTACGACCAGCGTATGATTTATATACGTCTGATAAGTAAAATTCAAATATCCGCTTACTAAGGACAAGGGGAAATGAAACTTCAAAAGCTATTTTTAGTAGTTCTCGTCGCAATTTCTACTGCGGTATTTTCTCAGCAAAATTCCAACGCAGACCAGAAATCACAATCAGACGCTCAGTTAGGCCAGTCCATTCTGGAAACAGAGAGAAAACTCGATGAAAAGATCTTCGAATTGAACCAAAGACTGACACGTCATACGGTTCTTATGAAGATGAAAGTGAGAGTTCTCCCGTTCAGAACCGTTCTGTTTAAAGGAAAGGCGAACAACGACGAATGTGCTCCCGCACTCAATCAGGAAGATCCGGCAAACAACTGCATCCGTGTGGAAGTTTACGACTTTATCCGCGATGAAGAAAGAGGATTGAACAAAACCGTTCAAGGATCTCTCGCAAAATACATGGAGATCTACTTCGAAGGTCAAAACAGCAATGATCCTGAGCCTAGATCCGAACCTCCAAGAAATATCAACAAACTGAAATCCAAAATCTATAAGAATAATATGGTTCTGGAAGACAAGATCATCTCCGAAGTGATGGACAGAGGACCGAACACTCAACCGTCTCACAACGATAAGGTGGAAGTTTTCTTTCAAAAAGACAACTATCCGGAGTATGGTCGTCCGGAAACCCCCGCTGAAAAAGGCGTCGGGAAATACATCCTCGCGGGCGTTGAGAACACAAAAACTCACCCGATCCGCAACTCGTTCAAAAAGGAATTCTATATCAAACATCTGGACCAGTTTGATAGACTCTTTACCAAAATTTTCGATTACAACGATCAGTTAGGAAACGAAAATTACAAAGAGAACGTAGACGCTCTGAAGGAATCTCTCCGCTACTAAAAAGTGCGATACATTCTCCCTTGTCCCCGATGCCAGACGGAACTCAGGATTCCCATTGATTTGGGAAAACTGACCGTCCGGTGTCCGCGGTGCTATGAATCTTTTTTATTCGATCCGGACAACGCCGGAAAACACGGCGACGGCTACTTTGAAAAGGATTCCAAAGAAGACAATCCCTATCGTAAAAGTTCTCTCGAAACCTTTTGGAATCGTTTCCGTCAAAACACATCCGACTTCGGGCGCCGGTTTCGTACCGCAAGCGCGCAGACCTTCGGACAAACGCCCGGAAAACGGTTTGCAAGAAATCTTTTACTCATACTCTTAGCGATCGGAATCGTTCGAACCTGTTTCTTTTCTCCGTTCTCCGATCTGCAAAATCAGAATCCGTTTCCGGATCAGACTACCCCTCAAGAATCGCAGCCGCAAGAAATCATACCGGACGAACCTTCCACCACTCCTCCGCAGCAAGAAACCAAACCGAAATTTGAAATCTAAGCGCGTCCTCTTCCCTTGAATCTTTTAATCTGCAAAGAAGAATGGAGAATCGGAAACTCGAACCGTTTTTCCATCAACGATCCGCAACGCACCGAACATATATTCAAAATTCTGAATAAACGATCGGGAGACCGTCTGAAAACGGGACTCTTAGACAAAAGCCTGGGTTTACTTAAGATCGAAGAAATCGGACCCAAGGCATTGACCGGAACGTACAAACCGATTCTGATTCCGAAACCTCGTTTTCCGGAAGTGCATCTTTTAATCGCGGTCAACCGTCCCCCGACGGTTCGAAAGATTCTCCAGTTGGCCGGAACCTGGGGTGTGGCGACAATCCGCTTCTTTCTGAGTAAGAACGCCAGAAAAGAATATCGAACCTCCCCGATTTGGAATCGAAACGAAATCGAATCGGAACTTGTGGAAGGGATGGAACAAGGAAAAAATATCTTTCTGCCGAAGGTTCGCTGGGATTTCGAAAAACGAGCGGACGCTGTTTTAGAAGAAACTCTTTCCGCGGAAAGCGGTTTCGGACTTCGTTGGATTTTAGATCGAAAAGGAGATTCTCCGTCGAGAATCATTCGCGAAAAAAAATCGCATGCAGAATTTCGAATGGATTCTCCCTTGAAAATTTTGGCGGCTATCGGCCCGGAAAGCGGTTTTATCAAAAGTGAAATCGATTTTTGGAAAGAAAAAGGATTTCAAACCCTTCACCTTTCCAGCCGTGTTTTGCGGACCGAAACCGCCGTCGCGTTTCTTTTGGCCCGACTGGAAGAATCGGAACTCTTTTTAGAACGTTAAGTTGCTCGAAAAAAGAACCTTCTGTTCGTCCTGCGCTTCGTATTGACTCGATGTCGTATTGTAAACCCACTTGCGGACGTTCTGCAAACGAACCGCTGCAAATCCGAGATTGATCGCGAGTTCCAAGGCGCCTTGAGAACGATCGTCGAGTTTAAAGGCTTCCTTGTTTTCGTCGAAACCCTTCTTCATATAATATCCGTTTAACAGAACCAAGGTGCCCAATGGAATATAAACCCCGACGAACACCCGAGAGTTGTTCGGTCCGGAATAATTTTCGTAATTGGATTCGACGGCGATTCTGTAAAAGCTGAACAACACGGTCGTAAAGTATCCTTTTACCTTGGCGGCATCGGGATCGGCTAACTTTGCCGCTTCGAGTTTCGTCTGCGGGATATTGCTCTGCAGATTGCTTTGATAGCGTTCCAATTCGTAGAAACTGTCGAAATACATCGGAATATAATTGGCGGTCATATTTCTGTATTCCGGTTTTACCTGAAGATAGATGTCCTTGCCGCCCAAACGAAGAATCGCTCCGTAATGCGTTCCTTTCGCTCCGTCGATCTGTTTGATCTTATTCACGTCGTAATACGGAGTGAGTTCGATATATTTGGCGCTTAACAATTTGTATTCGAAGTCGAAACCGGTGATCGTCAACTTCTCCGTGGATTTTACGAGAGGATTGTTGTTGTCGTCCACTCTTAGTTTTCCGGTCGTATCGAACTTCAATTCCAAAGGGGCCTTGTTGTCGAATGCGGTCGTGTATCCGATCGCAAAACGATTGCTAAAGTTATCCTGATTGAAAAGTTCTTTGAGGTTCTGCGGCTTTTC
This sequence comes from Leptospira sanjuanensis, assembly GCF_022267375.1. GTDB lineage: Bacteria > Spirochaetota > Leptospiria > Leptospirales > Leptospiraceae > Leptospira > Leptospira sanjuanensis. The sequence continues at coordinate 1,857,751 of NZ_JAIZBH010000001.1, read as the reverse complement.
CGGTTTTTTATCCGCGGGAATCATCTCCTCTTTTTTCTCTTTCGTCTTTTGATCTTCGATCAAAGCGCGATAAGATTCTTTCTCTTCCGCTCCGACTTCTTCGTAGACCTTTTTTCTTCCCGCCTCGTCCGCTACGTTTCCCTGTCCCACGGTCAACATGGTTAAGAATTTCGCGCGGCCCGTGATGATATCAAAGAGTTTGAATCCTACGGCGAAAGGACGGATATAAACGCGGGCGGAACTGACTTCTCTCGTGTAAATGGAGTTTGCAAATACCTGCACCCCTCCGTAATCGCTGTTGATGTCGGCCTGAAGACCCACGTTGTACACATCCAGTCGTTGGTTGTTGACGTATCGGTTTACGATCGTTCCGTGTCCGATGTAACCGTCGAACATCTTTCCCAAATACGCTGAATACGTGACTTCTCCGGGTGTGTATTTTCCGTATTGTCCGAACCAGATATTGTTGATCAATCGAAGATAATCGCTCTTTTCGTTGTAATCGAAGGAACGCAACTTTCCGATTTTGGAATTCTCCTGTTTCGGATCGACGTCATACATCAAAAAGTTCAAAGGAACGGTCAAAGACGCTCCGAAATCCCCCCCGAAGTTGAAGTTCACCGTCGGTGCGACATAGAGATAGTAGTCGTTCTGGTATTTGTTGATCCCGAGATCATACGTAAACGGATCTGCGGGATGCATGTATTGTCTGCCGGGAGGCATCCAGAGTTGAGCCTGAATTCCTGTCTGAATGGCAAAGAAAAGAAATAGGAAAGAAAATAGATATTTCGAGCGTTTGGTCATGTCGGATGGATCACCGAAGATTCTTAAAAATCCCGTTCATTCTCCTTCATCTTTAGCATACTCAATTATCGGTAGAAACGAGCCTTGAATCGCTCCTCCTACGAATCTAAAATCGGAAAATATGCGATTTACGGGCATTAGGGGGAGAATAAGATCAGAAAACTCTAGAATTGCAATGGAAATTTTTTTACAAATCGATCCACAGAAACAGAAATTAAGTCTGCTATAACGGAATTTTGTTTGACATTCTAAACCAATTTCTAAGAATTCGAGAAAAGGAGAACTAGCCGAATGCCAAGAAATTATAAACCCGAAACGATCGCGCTCCACGGAGGACAATCCCCCGACCCAACCACAACTTCCAGAGCCGTGCCGATTTACCAGACCACGTCCTACGTTTTTAAAGATACGGACCATGCAGCTCGTCTTTTCGGCCTGCAGGAATTCGGAAATATCTATACGAGACTGATGAATCCGACCACCGACGTCCTCGAACAAAGAGTCGCCGCTTTGGAAGGTGGAGTTGCCGCGCTTGCTACCGCGTCCGGTCAAGCGGCTGAAACGCTGGCGCTTTTGAACATCGTGGAAACGGGACAAGAAATCGTCGCTTCCGCTTCCTTGTACGGGGGAACCTATAACCTTCTTCATTATACTTTTCCAAAACTGGGAATTAAGGTTCACTTTGTGGATCCTTCGAATCCCGAAAATTTCCGTAAGGCCGTGAACGATAAGACCAGAGCCTTTTACGCGGAAACCGTGGGGAATCCTAAATTAGATACGTTGGATCTCGCCGCGATCGCCAAGGTTGCGCACGAATCCGGCGTTCCTTTTGTCGTGGATAACACCCTCCCTTCTCCGTATTTGGTCAATCCGATCGAACACGGTGCGGATATCGTAGTTCATTCCCTGACTAAATTCTTAGGCGGTCACGGAACTTCCATCGGCGGGATCATCATCGATTCCGGTAAATTCAACTGGGGGAACGGGAAATTTAAAAATTTTACCGAACCGGATCCGAGTTATCACGGACTGAAATACTGGGATGTTTTCGGTAAGTTCGAACCGTTCGGCGGAGCGAACATCGCATTTATCATCAAAGCGAGATTGCAAGGTTTGCGCGATACCGGAGCAGCACTTTCTCCGTTCAACGCGTGGCAAATCCTGCAAGGCGTGGAAACTCTTCCGCTCCGTATCCGCAAACATTCCGAGAACGCTCTCGCAGTCGCGGAATACCTGAGTAAACATCCGAAAGTATCTTGGGTCAACTACCCCGGTTTGAAAACGGACAAGAATTTCGCATTAGCAAAGAAGTATCATAAGAATGATCTTTACGGTGCGATCCTCGGGTTCGGAGTCAAAGGAGGAGTTGCGGAAGCGAAGAAGTTCATCGACGGTCTCGAGTTATTCTCCCTTCTCGCAAACGTGGGCGATGCGAAGTCCTTGGCGATTCACCCGGCTTCGACTACGCACCAACAGTTGACTCCGGAAGAACAACTTTCCGCGGGTGTAACTCCGGACTTCATCCGTCTTTCGGTCGGTTTGGAAAACATCGAAGATATTCTCTTCGATCTGGAAGAAGCTCTGAAGAAAGTTTGATCCCGAAGGCGATCTGACTTTTTTGGAAATCGGACGCCACTTTTCTTTTCCCTTCTCGTCCAAGAAAGTAACTGAAAAGTTACCCGGTGGAAAGGAAAGTGGCAAGCAACTCTATGAATGAATCCGGATCGATCGGAATTGTTGAAACCAAATACGCCGAGTTCAAAGAACTTCCTTTGGACAACGGTTCCGTTTTATCTCCGGTCGTAATCGCGTACGAAACCTACGGCACTCTTTCCCCTTCCAAAGACAACGCGATCCTGATCTGCCACGCTCTTTCGGGAGACGCGCACGCCGCGGGCTTTCATACCGAAGCGGAGAAGAAACCGGGTTGGTGGGACGACTACATCGGTCCCGGTAAATCCTTCGATACCAATCAATACTTTATCATCTGCTCTAACGTGATCGGAGGCTGTAAAGGTTCCTCCGGTCCTCTTTCGATTCATCCGGAAACAGGAACCCCGTACGGCTCCCGCTTTCCGTTCGTTTCCATCCAAGACATGGTGCGCGCGCAGAAACGTCTGGTGGAATCTCTCGGTATTGAAAAACTTTTTTGTGTGGCCGGGGGTTCGATGGGCGGAATGCAGGCTCTCGAATGGAGCATCGCCTATCCGGACGCGCTTTCGAACTGTATCGTGATGGCTTCCACCGCGGAACATTCGGCGATGCAGATCGCGTTCAACGAAGTCGGAAGACAAGCGATTCTTTCGGATCCGAATTGGAACAACGGCCTTTACGACGAAAATTCTCCGCGGAAAGGTTTGGCCCTCGCAAGAATGGTCGGTCATATCACGTATCTTTCCGACGACAAAATGAGAGAGAAATTCGGCAGAAACCCTCCGCGTGGAAACATCTTAACGACCGACTTTGCCGTGGGAAGTTATCTCATCTATCAAGGGGAAAGCTTCGTGGATCGCTTTGACGCGAATTCTTATATCTACGTAACCAAGGCGCTCGATCATTACAGTTTAGGCAAAGGCAAGGAATTGACCGCGGCCCTTTCCCCCGCGACGTGCCGATTTTTGATCGTATCTTATAGTTCGGATTGGTTGTATCCTCCGGCTCAATCGAGGGAGATCGTAAAGTCCTTGGAAGCGGCCGACAAACGAGTGTTTTATCTGGAACTTCAATCCGGAGAAGGTCACGATTCCTTTTTACTGAAGAATCCGAAACAAATGGAAATCCTCAAAGGATTTTTGGAAAACCCGAATTAGAGAAACACGATCCACGTTATGACCCCTTTGGAAAAAAAGACATCCATCGATCTGGCTTTGAAAGAAAGACCGGACTTCGCCTATATTCTCAATCTAATTCCGTCCGGTTCGAGGGTTTTGGACTTGGGTTGCGGGAACGGAACGTTATTGTATCTTTTAAAGGAAAAGGGAATCCGAGGCCAAGGAATCGAAAAGGACGAGGACTGCATCGTGGAATGTATCCAGCGAGGAGTTTATGTTCATCACGGCGACATCGACGAGGGTCTGGAACACCATCAGGACAAACGGTTCGATTACGTCATTCTCAACCAAACGATCCAGGAAACGAGGAACCCGGGAGAAATCTTAAAAGAATCCCTCCGCATCGGAAAAAAAGTCATCGTTGCGTTTCCGAACTTCGGTCATTGGAACGTTCGTTGGACGATTTTGACCACGGGCAAAACTCCCGTAACCGACCTTCTTCCCTATCGCTGGTTCAATACGCCGAACCTCCATTTCCTTTCGGTCCTCGATTTTATCGAGTTCTGCGAAATTCAAAAGTTCAAGATCGAGGACAAGGCGTATTTCAGAGATCTTTCCCGCGTCCGCTTTCGTCCGAATTTCTTTTCCAAGCTTGCGCTTTTTGTAATATCCTAATTTTATAAAATATTACAAACTACAAAACGCACATTCCGGAACACGAGCGACTCAAATTAGAAGACGTCGTTTCTAAAGCTCGGCCCCTAAAATAGGCGCCGTCCAAAAACGCAACTCAATGAAGCGAACTTTTGAGTCCGATCTCGATCAGATCGGCAAAAACTTCTTCCATGGAAATTCCGGCGGCCTTTGCTTGCTGGGGAATCAAACTCGTTTCCGTCATGCCGGGCAACGTGTTCGTTTCGAGAATATGAGGTTCGCCGTTTACGATGATAAAGTCGGTCCGGGAATAACCTCGGCATCCGAGAGATTCGTGGGCGGCAATCGCAAGTTCTTGAACCTTCCTCATTTGTTCGTCCGGAATTCGGGCGGGCGTGATCTCGTGAGAACCGCCTTGTTTGTATTTGGATTCGAAATCGAAAAATTCTCCGCCGGGAACGATTTCGGTTGCGGGTAACGCTATCCGTGAAAACGATCCGTTTCTATATCTTTCCAAAACTCCGCAGGAAACTTCCACTCCCGCGAGAAAGGATTGACTCATCACCTTGGAGTCGGTTTGAAACATCTGTTCGAGTTCTTGAGCAAGCTGTTCTTTGTTCGTAATTTTATGCGTTGAAACGCTGGACCCGCCTTCCACCGGTTTTAGAAATTGCGGAAAACCCAAGGTTTCCAATTTGGAAATCGCGGCGTCAGGAGAAATCGTATATTCCAATTTGCCGATTTCAAAAAACGGAGCGACCTTCTGACCGGTTTGCAGGAAAATCCGATTCGCGCGGGTTTTATCCATCGCAATCGCGGAAGCGGTCACGCCCGAACCGGTATAAGGAATTCCGAGAACTCCCAGAAATCCTTGGATCGTTCCGTCCTCTCCCTTTCCTCCGTGAAGACCGAGAAAAACGATGTCCGCGTCGAGATGAGAAAGCGAATCGGTTTTGGAGACACCGTTCCTTTTTTGAAACTCCTCCAAAAAAGAATCGGGAGAATTCACTGACTCGAACGGGAGATTCATCCGATATTCTAAAGGAACCACCCAGCCTCCGTCCTTGGTCAAGAGAATGGGTTTGACCGAATGCCCCATCGCATGCAAAGTCTTACAAATAAAACAACCGGTTCGAATCGAGATACTGTGTTCCGTAGAACTGCCACCAAAAAAGACTGCGATCTTAGCCAAAAGAAATTCTCCCCAAAGAATGGATTCCGTCGAAACTTCCTAAAGAAGTTGAGAATCTTTTGCATCGTAATTCTGCTCATCTCCTCTGAAAACATCTTTTCGGAATACCCTTCCAAACCGGTGGGTGAATTCAAATCCCAGTATGATCAATTCTGGTTTCTCTATCAAAAAGAAATCAGAGCCGGAGAATCGGAGGTCATCTTCCGTCCCTTCTACTCGAGTTACCGGGAAGAAAAATCCGCATATCGATTTCAAACCGTTCTCTATCCGATTTATTACAGCGAGGAAACGAACTATTGGAAGGTATGGACCTTTCTCTTTTTCTTTACGGGAACTTCCACCTTACACGAAGACGTGGGAGAGGATTCGGACGTCCTGACTCCTCTCTTTTTCTGGGGTTGGGGGGATACGGCACGTGAGAAGTATTTCGGCTTTTTTCCGTTTGCCGGAAAACTGAGAAACAAGATCGGATATTCGGAAGTGAGTTTCGTTCTATTTCCGCTCTACTCGAATTGGAAATACAAGGACTACGAGGCGACTTCCGTTTTATGGCCGATCTTTTTGACGGCTTCCTCGGAAACCAGGGAAGAATTCCGATTCTTTCCGTTTTATTCTCGAAAAGTCCATCGAGGAAAATACGAACGTTATTCGGTCTTGTGGCCTTTCTTTCAATGGGGAAGCACGTTTCTCGACAAACGGGAACCCGTTCATTACAAGATCTTCTTTCCTTTGTTCGGGTTCAAGGATTCCGAAGCCGGAAACATGAAGTCGAGAGGATTTTTGATCGTTCCTTTGCTTGGATCGTTTATCGGTTACGGTTACGATCGCCGAACGGGAGAAAAGGATTTCAACGCCCTCTTCTTCCTATTCCAATACGGAAGCAATCAGGACGAAGACTACAGAAAACTGATCTTCTTTCCGTTTTACGGATACTACAGATTCGCGTCGAAACAAACCACGTTCGTAACTCCGTTCTACTTTCACCTGCAGACGGACACGTACCATATCAAATCCGATGACACTTTTTTGATTCCGTTTTACTTTCATTCCAAACGGAAATACGTTCAGTGGGATCGGGACGAAAGTTACTTAAAACTCTGGCCCGTTTTCAAGTATCAAAAGGATCGGGAAGGAAACATGGTTTGGAACGTGCTTTCTTTGTTTCCGATCAAGTCCGAAATCGTGGACCGAGTCTGGGATCCTCTCTGGTCGATCTTCGAATACCAGAAACTTTCCAACGGAGAAAAAAGGGTATCCGTATTGATGCGGGCTTACACGCAGAGATGGACGGAAACGGAATTCCACGCGAGCATTCCTTTCGTTTTGGAACTTTCGCTGACCCCCGAAAAAACTTCCTGGAAATTCCTTTACGGTCTTATCGGTTATGAAAGAATCGAAACGAACCGGAATCTTCAGCTCCTCTGGTTTATCAAAATATGAGTGAACGTATCAAAGAAAGCCTTACCGAATTTTTTTACGCGAGCGGTTTTACAATCCTTCTGGTATATGAGAGTGTTCTAAATCTTCCTTACAGTTTTTTTAAACGGAAAGAAATTCTGGATCAGATGTATATCACCGGCGTAGGAAGCATCTCCGTAGTTTCCATCGTAGCCGTTTTCACCGGAATGATCATGTCGTTGAACACCGGACTCGGACTTAAGGATTTCGGCGCCGAAGGACAGATCGGACTTTTGATGACGATCACTCTTACCCGAGAGATGTCCCCGTTTATGACTGCTTTGATTCTCGCGGCGTCGATCGGTTCGGCGATGGCGGCGGAAATCGGAACGATGAAGGTTTCGGAAGAAGTGGACGCGCTCGAAGTCATGTCCATCGATCCAGTGCGTTATCTGATCTTTCCGAGGATTTTCGGTTTTTCGATCATGGTACCGGTGTTATGCGTCTATTCAACCATCCTTGGGATTTTAGGCGGAGCGATCGTCGGGTATTTCCAGCTGGGAATCGATTACTTTACCTATTTTCGAGACGTGTTCGATCGAATCGCTTCCATTCCCGGTCTGAAGGATCTGTATGTGGGAATTTTTAAGGGGTTCGTGTTCGGGATCATCGTTTCCGCGATTTCCTGTTCGCACGGTCTTAGAACCTCGGGCGGAGCGATCGGCGTAGGTCGCGCCACGAGAGAATCGGTGGTCACTTCGTTCTTAATGGTGATCTTTACCGGTTATATGATCACCGCCTTATTTTATAGAGAATGACGATCATGGAAACGTTTGCAATCGAACTCAAAAACGTCCATAAGGCTTTCGGCAAAAGAAAGATTCTCACCGGAGTCGACCTTCATGTAAAAAAGGGAGAGACTCTCGTCATTCTCGGTCCTTCGGGAACCGGAAAGTCGGTCACGCTCAAACACATCACCGGTCTTCTCGAGCCGGATGCTGGAGATTGTTTCATCTTCGGAGAAAGCATTTCCCGAGTCGGATCCAAAACAAAGGAAAAACTACGCGCGAGAATGGGCGTTCTCTTTCAATCGGGAGCTCTCATCAACTGGCTGACCGTTTTCGATAACGTTGCGCTTCCCTTACGCGAACACAAACTCGCATCCGAAGAGAAAATTCAGGAAATCGTAATGCAGAAATTAAAACTGGTGGATATGGTCATAGCCAAGGATAACTTCCCGAACGACATTTCCGGCGGTATGAAAAAAAGAGCGGGAATCGCAAGAGCGATCACTACCAATCCGGAAATCATTCTCTATGACGAACCCACTTCCGGTCTGGACCCGGTGATGTCCAACGTCATCAACGAACTCGTTCTAAAGATCCAAAAGGAAACGGGCGCTGCCCAAGTCGTGGTCACGCATGATATGTCGAGCGCGTATAAGATCGCGGATCGAATCAGTTTTATCTATAAGGGAAAGATCGTATTTACCGGAACCCCGGAAGAAATCCAAAATTCGGACAACGAGTTGATCCAGCAATTCATTCACGGAAAGACAACCGGTCCGATGATCCTGGAAACCAAATAGGATCGAACCGATCACATAAGGAGAATTGAATATGAGTTCGTTGCGTTATCTTCTCGTGGGAGTTATTTTTACCGCAGCCATCGCGGTGGTCGGATATTTTACGATCGTAACCGAAGGAGGCCCCGTAAAAAAACGCGGTGAATTCATGAAGGTCACGTTTCGAAACGCGGAAGGAATCAAGGTTGGAAACAAGGTCACCGTTCAAGGTGTTCCGTTCGGTTACGTTTCCTCGATTCGGCTGATTCAGATCGACGAAAACGGAGCCGAGGTCCAAGAAGGAGAAACAGGAATCGGAACCAGAGTCGAAATCACGATGCTTCTTCGTGAAAGGATTCTCCTTTACGACAACTACGACATCATCATTAAAAATGAAAGCCTTTTGACCGGACGCGTGATTTCCATCGATCCGGGAACGACCGATCCGGAATCAGAACGTTTGAAAAAGAGATCCACACCCGTAACGATGATCGATTACAAAGCGGCAGGCGCTTTGAAAGGTAGGGTTTTGCAAGATCCTCTCGTGAGTTTATCGGAGTTGATCTCCGAAAACCGAGGGGATATCCGTAAAACATTCTCGAACATCGCGGACATCACGACCAAAATAAACACGGGAGACGGAAGTTTAGGAAGGCTCATCAACAACGACGACGTTCATAAGAACGTAAACACGGTTTTGACGGACGCACAGATCGTTCTCCGCGAACTTCGGGAAGGTCTCGAGGATACAAGGGAACAAACTCCGGTTACGAGCTTTATCCGGGCTGCGCTCAGCGCATTCTAATCGCAATCGGACTTTTCAAAACCGTGCGGTTTGATTTTTTCGATCGGCGATTATTTATCGAATTTAAAAACGACGCAAAGTATTTTAGTATATTATAATGAAAGAATACACAATATCCATCATCGGAACGGGAATTATGGGACGAGGTATGGCAATCAACCTCGCCAAGGAAAATCAAAAACTCCGCCTCTATTCCAGAAATCTTTCCAAACTCTACGATCTAAAATCGGAAAACGTTCTTCTTTTTGATTCTCCTTCGGAAGCCGCCAAAGGCGCCGATCTTGTGATCCTTTGTCTGACGGAAGACGAGGTGGTAATCCGGGAAACGATCTCGTCCGGACTTCTCGATGTAAAACCCAAGATCATCCTCGATTGCGGAACCACTTCTCTTCCCCTCACCCTCAAACTCGCGGAAGAATGTTCCCGACGCGGAATTCGATTTTACGATTCTCCCATGACCGGTTCCAAAAACGCGGCGAGAGACGGACAGATTCTTTTTATGGTGGGAGCCAATCGGGAAGAAGTCGCCGACATTCAATTCTTCTTTGTTATTTGCGGAAAGAATACGGTTTATTGTGGTTCGGTAGGGAGCGGACAAAAAGCGAAACTCGCACTGAACATGATCCAAGCGGGCATTTTTCAGGTATATATGGAAGGATTCGAACTCGCCAAAAACTCGGGAGTGGAACCGGACATCTTAAAGGACATCCTTCTGCAATCCGCCGCAAAATCGGGGATCGCAGAATTTAAATTTCCGTTCGTATTTTCCGGAAACTACGAAACTCATTTCTCTTTAAAGAATATGAGAAAAGACGTTCATCACGCGATGGAACTGGCCGAACAAACCGATACGAACCTTTCTCTTTGTAAGAATCTTCCTGAGATCTACGAATCTGGAATGAAAGCCGGTTTCGGAGAAAACGACTTCTGCAGTCTCAACGAAGTTACAGCGAAGATCCGTCCGCCCAAATCAGAGAATCGGTAATCGCCTTTCCGTCTCCATCGACCTTCAAACGAATGTGAACGCTTTCGTCCCGAAGGCGTTTTTCGTAATCGAGAGCCTTGGTTTCATTCACGTAAAAACGTTCGTTGCCGATCGTAAATCTTCCGTATCTGCATTCGCCGCGGAGATACAGCTTGCAGATCTTTTTATCCTGAAGAGTTTCGGGATTACAGCCTTCCACAAAGGTTCCGTCCCCTTCTTCGATCTTTCCGGGATGCGAATAACAAACACAATGTGTTCCACCGTCCTTGCTCGACTTTGCCTTGGAACGAAGCGATTCTCCACCGTCGGCCGCCTGACAGAGAGAATACGATTGGTATTCGATGTTGTAACGCAGATAATGTCCGGATAACAGATCGCGCGGATCATATCCGCTTACGGGAAGAATCAGTTCCTTTCCCGACTTCTTTACGAATTCCAAATATACGATTTCGGATGCAAAGAATGCGACCGGAGTCGCCAACGCAAGGATCAAAAGAATTTTGAACGTTCTCATTCCTGTTCTCCCAAGAAAGTTCTCACTCTTCCTTTCAATTTTAAATATCCGATCGTAAATCCGATGATCAAGAGCCCGGAAAGAATCAAACCGAATCCCGTATAAGTCAAACTTCCGAATAGGTCGAAGTAGAAATACAGGAATCGAATTCCGATAATCGCAACGGAGAGATCGAAAATCCGTTTGTGCGCGCGAAACCCGGAAGCGATTCCCAGCCAAAATACGATAAAAAGAAAAGCAGGAATCATGGAAACGATCCGATTCCAAACGCTTGCGGAAACCGATTCTCCATGAGAATAGAGCAGATAAATCGGCAGATATAAAAGAAAGAAAATAATCAGACTGAAGCCGAAAGACTTCTTCTGCGATTTCGTGAACGCATCCGTATTCAAAATTAAGAATATACCCGGAACGATCGTGAACAAACGAAGCAGAACTTGCGTCCAAGGATATTGTCGGACCGCATCCATCCAATGAGCGGGATTTTCTTCGGGAGTTCCGTAGAACGTATAATCATGGGTTCCTCGGAAACCGAAATAAGAACTTCCGATCACTAAAAATAAAACCGCCCATAAAAAGAAGGAAGCCTTTCTGGATTCCAAGGAGAATCGTTCGGAAGCGGTCCAGATCGTAAAGAATCCGACCGTGGAAAAATAAAAATACTGATTCCAGCGATTCATCTCCCAGCCGGGTTGATCCAAAATCCATCCCGTAATGAAGATCTGAAATCCGACGGTCCAAAGATGAATCAACGTCTTTGAATCCGTCGCGATCAAAAAGAGAACGTTCAATACGCACCAAAGAGCCGCGGCTTCGTAGTATTCTCCGCCTCGATGATAAACCTGCGAAACGAGACCGATCATTCCCAGGATCAAGATCGAATTCAAAACTAGAAAGACCGTTAGGAGATTTCCGTTCTCCCGTTTCCAAAATGCAAGCCCCGCTACGAGGGACAAAACGCCGAGACCGGCTCCTAACTTCAGAACATCCGGAATTTCTTCCCAGTTCGCGGCGATGATGGCGATCACGCCGATTCCGATGACCACCACCCCTAAAATGATAAACGAATAGTAAAGATACGGTGTTTTACGGGTTTCTTCGAAATGTAAGATCGCGTCCGATTGTTCGGAGCGAATCAATCCCGCTTCCACCCATCGTTTGAGTTTGTGTTCCAATCGCATAGATTGCAAAACTTTAGAAAAGTTGAATCCGATTACAAGTAGTTTTCTAAACGGAAATCGATTCTAAATCAATCCGCGTCGCCGAAGGCGCGCTTCATCGCGGCCTGATAACGTTCCGTATAAAGATTTTCGGAAGTCGCTTTCGGATTTCCGATACTTTCCAAACGCTTTTTGTTTTCGGCGATTCGTTCGTCGTTCAAGGGGTGTGTGGATAAGAATTTAATCATTCGTTTTTCCGCACCGCTTCCCCCTTCTTCCTTTTCCTTTTTTTCGATAAGAATGAAAAACGATTCGAGAGCGCCGGGGTAGTATTTCGTGGATTTCAAATATTCAAAACTCATTGCGTCTGCTTCCGCTTCGGCGGAACGGCTATTCGCCAAGGTGAGAATTTCTCCGCCTACTCTTGAGCCTAGGTTGATCAGATTGGCCGCGTCCGATCCGAGAAAAATCGTTAGACCGATATAGATGGTGAAATAAATTCCGAGGGAATTGATGATCTGTTTTACGGAGTGCCGTTTTTCCGCATGTGCGATTTCGTGCGCGAGAATGGCGGCTAACGTGGCCTCGTCCTGAATCAGTTTCAAAAGTCCGGTATAAACGAAGATATATCCCCCCGGAGTACAAACCGCGTTGATCGTATCGTCGTCGTCCAAAATGGAAATCTTATACGGAAATTCCTTTTTGTATTGGATCTTGTCCGATTTGAGAATTCTATCCGCGACCGATTTTACGTATTTTTCCAGAGCGGCATTTTTGAGAATGTGCATTCCTTCCTTTCCGTCTTTTGCGTTTTCCAAAAAGGATTTTCCGATCTGAAGATCCAATTCGATCGGAACGACGGAATCAATGATCGCGCCGCATCCCCAAAAATAAACGACGACAAAAAGCGGAATCAGCTTTGGGAAAATCTTTTTCATAGGAAGACATTCTTTTCGAATCTTCGATCAAAATCAAAGCAGAATTTTCCCGACGGAAATCGGGGATTCTTGTATGAGTTCCCACACTTCGTCTACGGAATCAGCCGCGGTTTACGATCTTTTGCAGGAGTTCCCACAACTTTCTCAGTGAATGTGGAATGAGTCGCGTTTTATAAGAATTTGCTGGAGTTCCCACAATTTGCGTTCAAACCGTCCGTTATCTGCTACTAAAAAATCGTAGCAGTTCCTACATTCAGTCGACGCTCAAAACGGTTTCATAACCGCCGTACGCGCGGATATTGATCACACCGGATTGAAAGAGAAGATATTGTCCTTTGATTCCGGTAAGAACGTCTTCGATAATCGGATTTTTTTCCGGGGCCAAGGATTGAATCTTTTTCGGATAAGCCTGCACCGGATACCGAATCGTAGTCGGGATTTCCTGCGGAGAAATTTTATAATCCAGATCCAAATCGAGTTCCTCGATTTTTTGCAGAAATTCCTTTTTGCGTTCCGCGAGATCGATCGGTTCCGGATCGCCCGCGACCATCTTTTGCCAGGTCGTTCTGTCCGATAAAACCTTGGAAAGTTCTTTCTCTATGATTCCCGCGTCTCTTCTTGAAGTCACTTCGACCAGAGGGATTCCCTGAACCGCGCCTTGATCCACCCATCGATTGGAAACAGGATTTTCCTTCGTGATTCCGACCTTGATCGCGGAGCTGTTGGCGAGATACACGGTATGCGAAATAAAACAGTGGGATTCTCCCCAATCGGGTTCCCTGCAGGTTCCGAGATGAAAGTGGCACGTATCCGGTCTTAAAATGCAGAGATCGTTTTCGGCCAACGTTTGAAAACAAGTGAAACAGTTCCCCTGATTGAAACTTTTTTTGGTGATTCTCCCGCAGGAAACGCAGCGGATCTTTCCGGTGAACTCGAGTTTCACCTTTTGTCCGATATAGTTTAGAAGTTTAGAATTTTCTTGAATACGCGCCACTTGTTTTTCGGAAGAATCGGAATCGTAAGTCGCGGTGACCCAGATATAAGAGACCGGATCGATTCCTTGATGATCCATCATCCGAAGGAAACCGGAAACGATCGGTTTCATGGAAATAGGATTTCTCTTCCGCCGAGCGGTCTTAAGATCGAATCCACTTTTACTTCCAAGATAGCGTTCAACTTGGAACCGGACCAATCGAAAATCAGGATTCTATCCTGAAATTCGTAGTGACTGAGCTGTCCGTTGTTTAGATAGAAAGCCCTCAGTGATTCCCCCGGATTTTCTTCGGAAACGATTTGAACCACATTTCTGCCCGAGATCGTGGTTCCTGAGTATAGTTGAATATTCTTATATTCCTTCGTATTTCCGTGCATTCCAAGCGACTGAGAAGGAATCGGCGGCAGAGTTGCGGAAGCAAGTTTATCGGAATTCGGAGATACAACCTCCGGAGAAGAAGTGACCTTGTCGGAAGATAAAGATGAAGAAGCCGCGGGATTTTTTCCGGACGTTTCGGAAGAAGAAGGGCTTTGTTGTTTCAAAAGTCCGCAGAAAAACGGTCCCGGCAATTCCGGTAAACTAAGAGTGCAGGAAGAATTCTCCCAAACTTGTTCCTGAGCGGTAGGGTATTCCCTCCGCAAACTCTGTGCCACTTTCGCGTATGTGTAATATTTCAATCTTCCGATCAATTCTCGGAGAGAATATTCCTTCCACTTCGCTTCTTCCGCGGATAAAAAGGAAACATTCAAAAATAAGAATAGAATTCCTCCGAGCGTAATTCGAGTCGAAGTCTCAAACACGTACGATTTTTTAGTAGAGGTAATACTTTTTAATCTTCTCATTGTATTCTTTCTCGGCAGAATTTAAGAATTCAGAATACTGATCGTAACTTTTTCCGCTGTCGACCGCTTTTCGAAAGGATTCCGTTCCCCACAGAAAATCGATGTTATGCGTTCCGTCCGGATACGATCTCCATTTGAACTCTTTGTATTGATTTTTCAGACCCGCGATCAACTTAAAAGCCATTTTCAACGGATCGTATTTTCGATTTACGACGGTTAGTCGAAGTCCGCGGCAGATTTCGTTTTTATACGGCCCGAAAACGGGTTTGAAAAATACGGTTTGGTAGTAATAATCTCCGCCGGAATTCTGATTCAATTCTTCCGCCAGCCTTTCGGGTTCGCTCATCCAAGGCGCTCCGAAGTAAACAAAGGGCGCGGTCGTTCCGCGTCCGACGGAAACGTTGACTCCTTCCAATAAAACCAAACCGAGATAATTGATCGCGGAGTCGACGGTGGGAAGATTCGGAGAAGGAGTCGTCCAAGGAATTCCTTCCTTGTCCCAATCGAAGGAACGTTTCGCGTTTTTGGGTGCGATCACTTCCAATCGAACTTTTTTATCCAGATATTCCGCGTTGTAAAAGAGAGCGGATTCTCCCAGAGTCAAACCTCCGAAAAAGAGAGAGGGAAATTCTCCCGCGAAGTTGAGAAACCGTTTGTCGATCATCTCCCCTCTTCCCTTGAGATACAAAGCCGGGTTTACGTGATCGAGTACGATCAATCTCGTTCCGGCAGGATCTGGAATCCCGTCCATGATTCTTTTTAAAACCGTGAGATAGGTGTAACATCTCATTCCCATATCCTGCACGTCGAAAAGAATCGCATCCGCTCCTTTCAAAATCGCAGGTAGTTCCGCATTCTTTACGCGGTAGATATGATAGATCGGAAGATTGAAAAATTCATCCACGGTTACGGGAGATTTACTGAAGTCCTCTTCCAGTCCGAGAAATCCGTGTTCTAGTCCGATCAGATGTTTGATCTTTACGTCGTGTTTTTTAAATTCACGGATAATCCGTTCGGGGCTTCTTCCTATACCGGATGGATTGGTGATGAGAATTACGTTTTTGCCTGAAAGTCCCGGAAGAACGTTGTTATAAAATTCGTTTTCCGAAGGAATCAGCTTCGCATCGGCGATATGTTTCCGAAAGCTTTTTTCAGCGCAGGCAACCGAAGGGAGGAACAGAAAAAAAATGACTAAAAGGAAGAATTTTTTCTTTATTTTTGTGTAGAGCATCCGAGAATTCCTATTTTGTTTACAAAAATCCCCCAAACCTATTCTTCAAGGAGAAAAACGACAAAATGAATCGTTTCCCTACCACCAGGCTTATCGCGGCCTTAGCAGTTATCTCTTTCGCAGTCAGCTGCGGTTCTTCCGGATCCACTCGTGGTAAGAAGAAAGAGTTCTATGAAAAAGAAGGTAACAAGGTTACCGTAATCGGCGAGGCTCCCATTTATAACGGAGACAAGCAGATCGCAAAACAAAGAGCTCTGAAAGACGCAAAGATCAACGCCGTTCGTAAAGTAATCGGCGAAGAAATCAGCAACAAGAGCAAGGCTTCCGATGGAGAAAGTTTAGGTTCCAGCCTTCTTTCTAAAACGGACGCATTCGTTAAGAGCTACGATATCATCGACGAGGCTGAAGGCAAAATCGATACTCAGCCGATGTTAAAACTCACAGTTCGCTGCGAAGTGGAAGAATCCAAAATCTCCACCGCGGTAGACAACCTTCTCGCGGACGTAGGAAATCCTAGAGTCGCGGTTTTGGTTCTCGGAAAAGTGGGAGGAGCTCCCGTAATTCCGGCAGGTCCGAATAATTTCGGAGAAGCGGAGATCATCAAAGCTCTGAAGAAAAGCGGAAACAAGATCATCGATCCCGCTCTTACCGCAAAGAAAGTCGGTAAGAATCAAGTGGACGCCGAGAAAGTGGAAGGTTCTCCTCTGATCAAGATTCTCGCGGAAGCTCTGCAAGCGGAAGTTCTGGTTCTTGCGACCGTGGAAACCGAAGATCAGCAACCCCTTGAATCCGTAAACGGAAAGGCTCTCGAAAGAACCATCTATAACACCGCGGCAACAGGAACTTACAAAGTGGTTCTTCTTTGGGGCGACGGTAAAATCGTAGACAGTGGAAACGCGGATGGACGCGGCGCGGACATCACGCAAAAAGTTTCCAGAGAAAAGGCGATCACCGAATGGGCGACTTCCGTTTCTAAAAAAGTGAACAATCAGTTAAAAGAAGAATGGTTTAACCTCACCGAAAACAATCCGATCGTTCTGAAGTTTACCGGTTTGAACGCGGACGAAGCGACTAAGTTCAAAGACGATCTGACCGAGTTTACGGCTGCGAAAGAAGTGAACGTAAGAACTTCCGATACGAACGGTTCCGAGTGGGAAGTAATCTATCCGGGTAAAGACGCTCTTTTCCAAGAAGAATTGGTTTACAAAAAAGATAGAGGATTCTCCTTCTTAGCGACCAAATCTTTGGAAGTAAAATCGGCTACTCGCGGAGTGGTTACCTTAGAATTCAAACCTTTGAAATAAGTTTTACACTTCCTTTCAAAATAAAAAAAAATCCCCGGGTCGACTCGGGGATTTTTTTTGTACGGCTGAGTTCAACGCGATCCAAAATGCGACCCGTAGGGAGCATTTTGCGGAGTCCTGAGAGCGTTCCGCCGAGTTATAGAATGAAATTGGATTGATTCGATGCGCGGCCTACCCGCAAAAAAAATGTAGGAGCTCCCCTATAGTTGGATGCTTCTGAATTCATCTAGCGTCTATTCGATTTTTATGATAGAACCGAATTTGCCCGTAGCGGTCCGTCACCGAGAAACTCAAGCGCCTCGCTCTCTATGACCACACCTCACTCCGTCCAAAATCAGGACGGAGACGACCGCTTATTAAGTAAAATCCTCGGAACAACGGACAAATTCTCCCCAAACGATCCTTCTCAAAAACAAATCTCCAATTCTCGGAATTGTTTTGATATACGATTTATAATTCGAATCAAAAAACACGATCCTCAATCTATAACAAAGAACATTCAAGAACCGGAATATTCTTTTTTTGGATCGCTTCTTTGTTTGAAATCAAAACCCTGCCTTACGATCCAGGAAGTCGAATCGTATAACGTATGTGC
>NZ_JAIZBH010000001.1:1160000-1835000 GCF_022267375.1 Leptospira sanjuanensis | reverse complement strand
AGATCATATCGAAGGAGACGAGGTTCGCAAGGTCCGAGACCACGTAAGCGTTGCGGTCGAACGAGCGCGCCGAGGAGAAGGCCCAACTCTCATGGAAATTTCCACGTATCGTTTCCGAGGACATTCGATGTCCGATCCCGCGAAATACAGAACCAAGGAAGAATTGGATCGTTATAAGCAAAGCGATCCTTTGCTCAAGGCTAAACAGGATCTGCTTCACTCCGAATGGTCCGAACAAGAATTAGAAAAACTAGATACGGATTTATTGGCTCAGGTGGAAGAAGCGATCGCGTTCGCCGATGCAAGCGAAGAACCTCCGTTGGGTTGGTTGTATAAGCACGTTTATGCGGAGGATGTCTGATGGCGATTCTCACATACAGAGAAGCTCTGAACCGAGCCATGTGCGAGGAAATGGACAAGGACCCGAACATCTTTCTCATGGGAGAAGAAGTCGGCCACTACGACGGAGCGTATAAGGTTTCCCAAGGAATGCTCGCGAAATACGGAGAAAAGAGAGTCATCGACACTCCCATTTCCGAAAACGGTTTTGCGGGAGTGGGAATCGGAGCTGCGATGGTCGGCCTTCGTCCCATCATAGAATTTATGACCTGGAACTTTTCGCTCGTTGCGATCGATCAGATCATCAACTCCGCGGCCAAAATGAATTATATGAGCGCGGGTCAGTTTCCGATTCCGATCGTGTTCCGAGGCGCGGGCGGCGCGGGAGGAAGATTGGCGGCTCAACATTCTCAGTCGTTTGAAAGTTGGTACGCGCATATCCCCGGTTTGAAAGTGATCGCTCCTTATACTCCCGCGGACGCTTGTGGTCTTTTGAAAACCGCGATCCGGGACAACAACCCTACGATCTTTATCGAAAGCGAAGTGTTATACGGAACCAGAGGAGAAGTTCCGGATCAGGAATATTCGATTCCGTTCGGAAAAGCGGATCTCAAACGCGAAGGATCGGATATAACGATCGTTAGTTGGTCAAGAGCGCTGCAATACGTTTTACCCGCCGCCGAACGACTGGCAAAGGAAGGAATCTCCGTGGAAGTTTTGGATCTGCGTTCGATCCGTCCCTTGGACGAGGAAGCGATCTACGCGTCGATTCGAAAAACCAACCGAGCTTTGATCGTAGAGGAAGGTTGGGAAGTGGCCGGTTTCGGATCGCAAGTCGCCTATCTCATTCAGAAGAATTCTTTCGACGATCTGGACGCGCCCGTGGAACGAATCACGCAAGAAGACGTTCCGATGCCGTATGCCGCGAATTTGGAAAAAGCCTCTCTTCCGAGCGAAGAGAAAATCATCGCGAAGGTTCGGGAAATGCTCGAATAAGAAGAGCAAGGAAGATTCAAAATGGCAAAAATTGCAGAGATGACTCAGCTCAGTCCGACGATGTCCGAAGGTAAGATCGTCCGTTGGCTCAAACAAAAAGGAGACGCGGTTTCTCCCGGAGAAATCATCGCAGAAGTGGAAACCGATAAAGCCGTGATGGAAATGGAAGCGTTTGAAACCGGTGTTTTACTGGAAGTCCTCGCACCCGAAGGAAGTCTTCTACCGGTCGGGGCGCCGGTCGCGATCATCGGAAAATCGGGAGAGGACGTTTCCGCGTTAGTCGAAACCGCAAAAAAATCCATTCCTGTAAAAAAGGAAAGTTCGGCTGCGCCCAGCCAAACCCCGACCTCTGCACCGGGCCCGTCGTCCGCGACAACTCCGACATCTTCCGCACAAGCGCAAAGCGGAACCTCCTCCTCATCCGCAACATCGAGCTCAGGCTCAGGAAAAAATCTCGAAACGAAAACGAACGTTTCTCTTTCGCAAGGCGCGGAAAACAAAGGCATAACAGCAAACGAAGAACGATCTTCCGGATTCAAAACGTCCTCTTCGTTCGGCGCGGAAGAATCGGATCATTCTCCCGTTCGAACCGCACGCGACGGGCGTCCGATCAAGGCTTCTCCGTTGGCGAAGAATCTCGCGATTCAAAAGGGAGTGGATTTAGGCGAAGTGATCGGCTCCGGGCCCGGCGGAAGAATCATCAAACGCGACATTCTTTCGTATCATGAATCCGGCAGAGGCAAACAAGGTTCTTTTGGAGCGCGACAAGACCGCAAACTTGAAATCACCGGAATGCGTAGGACGATCGCCTCCAGACTCGCGCATTCAACTTCGACGATCCCTCATTTTTATCTTACGATGGAATTGGACGCAGGTCCGATCAGCGATCTCAGAAATTCCTTCAACAAGGATCTGGGGCTCGAGGGTCACGAAAAAGTCAGCGTAAACGATCTGATTCTCAAGGCTTGTGCATTCAGTTTATTGCAAGTTCCCGAAGTCAATTCCTCCTGGAGAGAGGATCATATTCTCCAGCATGGAAGAATCGACGTGGGAGTCGCGGTTTCGGTCGAAGGAGGTTTGATTACTCCGTATATCCGCAATGCGGATCAGAAAACCGTTCTCGCAATCAGCGCTGAAATAAAAGAACTTGCTTCCCGTGCAAGAGACAGAAAACTCAAACCGGGGGAATACACGGACGGAACGTTTACCGTTTCCAACCTCGGAATGTATGGAATTTCATCCTTCACCGCGGTCATCAACGAACCCGAAGCCGCCATCCTTGCGGTGGGAGCGCTCGTTGAAAAGCCGGTTCTCAAGGCTGGAAGTATCGTTCCGGGAAAAATTCTGAACGTCACTCTTTCCTGCGATCACAGAGTGATCGACGGAGCGACGGGAGCAAGATTTCTTTCGATCTTCCGTGATTTTATAGAACATCCCCTTCGCCTGCTTACAGGCTAAGGATTTTATTTTTGTGGAAAAAGATTCAGCGTCCGCGGCTCGAAAAGAAAAAATCAGAAAATCGGCACTCCTCCTTCTCTCTTTAAACAAAGAAGACGCAGCCAAGGTTTTATCCAAACTCGACGACTCGATGATCGAAGAGATCATTTTGGAAATGGCTCAGATCAAAACCATCTCTAAAAAGGAAAAAGAAGACGTTCTTTTGGAGTTTAAGAATTCGGTTCTTCCCGGAGAAGGTGAAATCAAGGGCGGTTTGGACGCGGCCCGCGAAATCTTGCAGCAATCCTTAGGAAGAGAAAAAGCCGAGAATATTCTCGGCAAACTTTCCCGCAAAGACATCGAAGACGATTTTTCTTTTTTAAGCGAAGCCGAACCCGGCGTACTTGCGGGTCTGCTTCAACACGAATCTCCGCAGACGGTCGCGGTAACTCTCGCATTCATGAGCCCGAAAAAAGCCGCTGATATATTGAAGTTCTTTCCCGGAGAATTGCAGGCAAGCGTCGCGTATCGTTTGGCCAATACGACCAAAACGCATCCCGATGCGATCAAAGAAATTGCAAGGGTTCTCAAGAAGAAATACGAACAAAGGGATCGTTCCGAGTACAGCGAAGCCGGCGGCGCGGAAGCTCTTGCGAACATCCTCAACCACATGGACAAATCTCAGGAAGAGAATATCTTGAAAGAGTTGGAAGCGAATTCTCCCGAACTCGCAAAACAAGTCAAAGAGAAGTTATATACCTTTGAAGACGTTCTGGGTTTGGATCAGAAAGAAATGCGGATTCTTATCAATCGCTTGAGTGACGACGAATGCCTCAGTGTCGCTTTACGCGGCGCCGGCGACGAACTTAGAAATCATTTCTTGAACGCGATGTCCCGCAACCGAGCCGCGGAAATCATGGATATGATGGACATCCGCGGTAAACTCACCTTACGCGAGATCAACGATGCAAGAAATAGTATTTTAAATTTGGTTCGTGAGTTGGAAGAAGAAGGAACCATCTTTGTCAAAAAAGACGGGGAAGAATATATTTAAGGGTAGATTCTGACTCGTAGGGAAGAATCTGCTGAGTTGATTGCAGGAAATTGCGCTGCTACGGCGGGTTTGCGTTTCACGGGACTCGCCGTTACGCAGTTTCGCTTCGTGCGAAACTAAGCTCCACGGCGTCTTCCTCGCGCGCTCATCCATCCATGGATTCGCATCGCGTTTTACGCTTTTTATGAAAGCGCAAAACGCTCTCGCTCGAAAGCTTCGAGTCCATTTTATTGTAAGTTAAAAGGAAAGTTTGAAAAGAGGAAGAATCCGGAGCTGACGGGACTCGAACCCGCGACATCCTGCGTGACAGGCAGGCACTCTAACCAGCTGAGCTACAGCTCCTTGTTCCTTAGATACTTTTTCAAAGGAACTTCCCCGGTCAATCGATTTCGTTCAAATTACTTCGAAAAATTCTGTTCCGAAAATCAATTCTTTCATTTACTGGAATACAGAATTCTTCCCGTAAAAATATTGGAACTTTACCGCAGATGATCGTTCAGGAAAAAAAACCGCAGGAACTTTTGGAAGACAGGGTTTTCACCGTCTCAAACTTTCTTTCCGTCAGCCGAGTTTTTCTTTTACCGTTTTTCATCACTTTCACAAAAACTTATATGACTTCGCCGGAAAGGACCGAATTCCTTTTCTATGCTATACTCACTTGTCTTTTGGCGGTTCTTACCGACTATCTTGACGGCTTTCTTGCAAGACTTCTTCATCAAGAATCGGTTCTCGGGAGATACTTAGATCCGGTCTGCGACAAGATCGTGACTGTCGGAGGACTTTCGGTCATCGTTCATTACTTCCGCTTTCCCCTTTGGATTCTCATCGCTTATATTATCCGAGAAATTTTAGGAATTTGGCTCGGTAGTTTTCTTTATCTCAAACGAGGAATTCAGGGGAAACCGAATTGGTGGGGAAAATTCGGAGTCGGATTGGTTGCGATCGCCGTTCTTTGGTATATGTGCATTCCATTGATCGAATTTAGAATTCCGGGCGAAACCATTCTCAAACATCCTGAAATTTCCGGTTACGTATTGGTCGCGATTCTTTGCGCGGGGATCTTCGCTTATTCGAAGCGTTACTGGAATATCGTTTTTCATCCGGAGAAGATTCAGATCGATCCCGAGGACAAAAAGACTCGAAAGAAATACGAGCTGGTTTGATCGTAAGTTCCTTGACGCCCAAGGCTATTCCCACATTCTGTCATTGCAACCCGCTCGGGTGGTGGAATTGGTAGACACGCAAGCTTGAGGTGCTTGTGCCGTTTAGGTGTAGGGGTTCGAGTCCCCTCTCGAGCAAAAATTCTCCCCTCTTTTACACAATCATAGAATCAATTACAACAAGATCCGGACTCGAAGCGAGCTTTGGTAAAGCGTTACGAGCTTCCTTAAGAAGTGAAGGTACGCTTCCGAGGAACAGGATGTTCCGAGGCCAAAGCGAGACGCCGTGGAGCTAAATCCATCAGGATGATGGATTGCGTAACGGCGAGTCCCCTCTCGAGCAAAAATTCTCGCCTCTTTTACACAATCATAGAATCAATTACAACAAGATCCGGACTCGAAGCGAGCTTTGGTAAAGCGTTACGAGCTTCCTTAAGAAGCGAAGGTACGCTTCCGAGGAACAGGATGTTCCGAGGCCAAAGCGAGACGCCGTGGAGCTAAATCCATCAGGATGATGGATTGCGTAACGGTGAGTCCCCTCTCGAGCAAAAATTCTCCCCTCTTTTACACAATCATAGAATCAATTACAACAAGATCCGGACTCGAAGCGAGCTTTGGTAAAGCGTTACGAGCTTCCTTAAGAAGCGAAGGTACGCTTCCGAGGAACAGGATGTTCCGAGGCCAAAGCGAGACGCCGTGATAGATTCTTACCGATAGCGCGCCCCTTAGGAAAGCGCTATTGATTTGAGGGAAGAATCTGCTGAGTTTATTGCAGGATGATGGATTGCGTAACGGTGAGTCCCCCACAATGCGACCCGTAGAAGAGCATTGCGGTAAACCAATCGATCACTATAGATTGTTTTGTCGGAGGTACGACAACAAACTCCGAAGACAGACTTCGTTCGATTCCGTTTCAAAAAAGCCTATCTCCGCAAAAGCCCACCCAAAAAATTGAGAAAAACCCACAGAGCGAAAGGCACCGATCATGCTTTATGAAATCACAATTCTCCAGTTTTCCAAAATGTTGAAAAACTTAAACACCATCCTGAATCAAGGAGCGGCCCACTCTGAATCCAAAAAATTCGACGTGCAGGTTCTTTTAAATTCGAGATTAGCGCCCGATCAGTTTCACTTGATCAAACAAATTCAAACCGCTTGCGATACGGCAAAGTTATGCGTTGCCCGTCTAACCGGTAAAGAAGCTCCGAAACACGACGATCAGGAAAAAACTCTTGCGGAACTTCGCGAAAGAATCCAATCCACGTTAGACTATCTTGTAACGTTCACGGAAAAAGACTTTTCCGAATCGAACGAACGCAAGATCTTTCATCCGCGTTGGGAAGGAAAATTTCTTACCGGCCGGGAGTTTGCGATTCAACACGCGATCCCGAACTTCTATTTTCATGTAACAACCGCCTATTCCATTCTTCGCCACAACGGCGTCGACATCGGAAAGAAGAATTACCTCGGCGAAATGCCGTTGAAAAACGAATAAGACGGAGAAGATCTTTTGAAACAAATCGATTTTCTGTTTCGAGTACCGATTCTTTGGATCGGAATCTTCTGGGTTTCATTCCAAACTTGTAATTCTCCCGCTTTTTCCCCGCGCCCTCGCGAACAACAAACAACCGCGGCCTCCGCGACCGCTAATTCGAAAGGAATTCCGGTTCTGATCTATCACGAGATCGTAACCGACACACAAAAAGAATACGGAGAAACCGTGATTTCTTTGGAACGATTCGAAGAACAGATGCGCTATCTGCACACCAAGGGTTACAATCCGATTCCAATGAAAGACCTCCTTGCCTATATGCGCAATGGTAAGAAACTTCCCGATCGTTCGATCGTTTTGAACTTCGACGACGGCTGGAAAAACGCGCTCAACGCCGTCCCGATTCTGGAACGTTATTCGTTTCCTGCTTCCTTTTGGATCATCGCCGGACCGAAAGGAATCGGAAACGGAGAATATATGGAATGGACCGAGATCCAAACCCTCGCTAAAAATCCAAAGTTCGAAATCGGTTCCCATACCTACAGTCATCCCTGGAACCCGAAAGATAACCTCGTTACTTGGGTGGACGGGAAAGTTCCCGGTAAAGGCGACAAAGAAGCCCTTTTCGAACTAAAAGAATCCAAAAGTATTTTGGAAAAGAAGTTAGGAGTTCCTGTTGATTTCCTTGCCTGGCCCTGCGGTTGGTTCAACGAGAAACTTATAAAATTAGCGGTGAAGGCCGGTTATAAGGCAATCTTAACAACCCAAGAAGGCGCCAATCTACCGGGGGACGATCCCTTGCGAATCAAACGGGTTTTTATCGATGGGAAATGCGACCTTGCATCCTTTATTGAACAATTGGAAAATCCACGATACATCGTGTGTCAAAAAGGACAGAGACCAACGCAGGGAAATTCCCCCTATTCCTATTAGAATTCTCTAAATTTAGCTTCCAAAATAAATTTTTCTTCTCCGGAGAATATTATGATTTCTTCGGGGAAGCGTAATCTTGTTATTGTAAGTTTAGTAACTTTGAATGAGAAACGATCCAGCTTTTTCCGTGGAATCCAAGAATTCGAAAAACCTCCGGTATTATCGGGACCAGATCTGGATTACAAGACTCTTTCTTCTTCTGACGATTCTCGCGTGTACGTTTGCGAGCATCGAGATGGTTCGTGTCTTCTGGGAGCAATTGCTCGATCACAGACCCTTTGCTGCGATCGGTCAAATCGCCTTTACGATTATCATCGTCCTCTTAACCTACGGGAACTTCGTTTATCAATTTACGCGACTCGGTTATTTCAAAAGACTTCTGCTACATTCTCCTCCGAAACGAGAAGAATTGGAAGGGATCTATGCGCAGAATTCTCCGGCTCTCGCCGTGCTCGTTCCTTCTTACAAAGAGGAATTGGATATCGTCCGTGAAACCCTTCTTTCCGCGGCCCTCCAGGATTATCCGAATCGAAGAGTGGTATTGTTAATCGACGATCCTCCTCAGCCGAAACGTTATGAGGATTTCGAAGCCCTTCAAAAGATGCGGGAACTGCCCCGATCTCTTCAAAAAGAATTCAACGATGCGGCTTCTCCTTTTCTTCATGCAAGAAAAGAATATTTAGACCGAAAACATTCTCATCAATCGAAAGCCCTCGCAGAAACCGAGCGGCTCATTCAACTCTATGAGAACGCTTCCTCTTGGTTCCAAAACCGCATCGATTCTTATGACGATGCTTCCGTCAAAAAAGATCTGCCCGAACATACGCGCCGTTTTATGAAGGAACGTTTCTTCCAAGAATGGTCCAACCTTCATTCCGAAAGAGCGTCCGAACTGCGCGAACTTTTGAACGACGGCGGAGCTGATTCGGAAAGAATCGAACGCGAATACAACCGTTTGGCGTCCTTATTCTCCGTTCAATTTTCCACGTTCGAAAGAAAGAAGTATCTGAATCTTTCTCATCTTCCCAATAAGGCGATGAACTTGAACAGCTACATCGATCTCATAGGAAAAAAATGGAAGGAACGGGAAGAATCGCACGGAATTCTTCTGGAAGAAGTTCACGGAAAACAATTCAGTTTCGAAGTTCCTTCCGCGGATCTGCTGATTACCTTGGACGCGGACAGCGTTCTTTTACCGGACTATATTCTAAAATTGGCAAACGTTTTGGCTTCTCCTTCCATGAAAAGAGTCGCGGTGGCTCAAACTCCGTACAGCTCCTTTCCGGACGCGCCTAACGTGTTGGAAAGAATGGCGGGCGCAACGACCGACATTCAATATCAGATTCACCAAGGGTTTACGCATTGGCGTGCGACGTTTTGGGTCGGCGCAAACGCTATGCTTCGCTATCAAGCCCTTCTCGATATCAAAACCGTTTCCAAAGAACGCGGTTATACGATCAGCAAATACATCCAAGACAATACCGTCATCGAAGACACGGAATCGAGCATCGATCTTTTGGATGTGAACTGGAATCTTTACAACTATCCGGAACGACTCGCTTACAGCGCGACTCCTCCCGACTTCGGTTCTCTTTTGATTCAAAGAAGAAGATGGGCCAACGGAGGACTCATCATTCTTCCGAAACTTCTGCGTCACGTGTTTCAGTGGCCCTGGCGATTCGCAAAATTCGCGGAAGCCTTCTTCCGAGTTCATTATCTCGGATCGATCGCCGCAGTGAACATCGGTCTTGTCATTCTTATGGGAACTCCGCTCGGAGAAGGAATCGAAACCTATTGGATCGCCGTATCTTCGCTTCCGTATTTCTTTTTATACGGAATGGATCTCGTCGAAATGGAATACAAATGGAGCGACGTTTTCCGTGTGTATGCACTGAACCTTCTTTTGATTCCGGTAAACTTAGCCGGGGTTTTCATGTCGATCAACCAAGCGATCACCGGAAAACAGATTCCGTTCAGCAGAACTCCGAAAGTAATCGGAAGAACCGCGATGCCCGCTCTTTACGTCATCGCCGAATATTCTCTTTTGGCGCAGCTGTTGTTCGGGTTCGTTACGAACTTCATCCACAGAAACTGGGTTTATTCGATGTACAATTTGGGGAACGCGATTCTTTTAGGATATGCGATCGTAAAATTCATCGGACTCAAATCGTGTTGGGAAGACATTCTTCTCTCCCTATCCAAACAACCGGAGATCGTCGAAACGGTCGCTCATCTCGTCGAAAAGAGAGTGGCCATCGATCCCGAAGGCGCGATGATTTATACCGGCGAAACTTCGGAAGAAGATCCGATTTCCTCTTAAACAAAAGTCCTTTCGTAAACGACGGACCGATCGTGCCGCATCAAAGGAACTGCTACGTTCCGGCGTAAATTCCTCTTGTAATTTGGTTCCTGGGAAAAACTCTCGTTCTATATGTCTGCAAATCCAGGACCGGTATCCGTACAGGAAGTTTTGTACAAAGCACGGTTATTCTTTTCCGGATTTTTCCTTTGTTTGATCCTCGGACTCGGATTCGTTTTTTTAAGTCCCTTATTTTTGATCCAAGATCGCCCCTTTCCCAAAAGCGACGCGCTCGTTCTCGAAGCCAAAGAGACGATTCCCAGAGATATTCTCAAAAACGCAGCCGACGGTTTTAAAAAAGGATACGCAGGAATTCTGATCGTTTTGTATTCTCCCGCGACCGCAAACTCCCACTTGGGAATTCCTCTGGATTTGACCGCGGATATCCAAAGTTCTTTGGTTTCTCTTGGAGTGGATGAATCCAAAATTCTGATCTACAAACTCGAACCGTATCCGACGGGTGCGAAGAATTTTTCCAAATCGCTTTTAAAGATCTGTCTCGATCGACAATTGAAAACAATTCTCCTTCTTTCCAAACGATTCGAATCCGCGTTTCAACAAAAGGCATACGAATCCGTCTTAGGCCCAGCGGGTTTAAAGATCCACGTCGTTCCCCTTTCGGACAAGATCGGACTCGGCAACTGGTTCCTAACGGAAGAAGGATTTGAAATCGTATTCGTAAATTTGGCAAAAACGTTATATCAAATACTTCCAGGAAAATAAGATCCGCATGTTAGACGCAAAAGAATCCAACGAGCTCATTCAGCAAAGAATTCAAAAAATCGAAGAATTAAAGAAACAAGGGATCAATCCGTACCCGGTCCGTTTTTTTCCGGATTCAAAATCGAAGGACATCATCGAACGATTCGAAAAAACTCCGACCGGACCCGAAACCAAATTCAAGTTAGGCGGAAGACTTCATTCCAAACGAGTGATGGGAAAAGCGAGTTTCGCGCATTTAAAGGACAGCGCGGGAATCATACAACTCTATGCGACCCGGGACGACCTCGGAGAAACTTCCTATTCCATCTTTAAATCGCTCGATCTCGGAGATATCATCGGACTAGAAGGATATCTCTTCACGACGCAAAAGGGAGAAATCACTCTGCACGTCACTTCGGTGGAACTTCTCGCGAAGTGCATCCGCCCTCTTCCGGTCGTAAAAGAAAAGGACGGGGTCGTATACGACGCGTTCGCCGACGTCGAACAACGATACAGAATGCGTTACGTGGATCTCGTCGTGAACGATCACGTCCGCGACACCTTCATTACGAGAAGCAGAATCGTTTCCGAAATCAGAAGTTTTCTTACCAACGAAGGATTTCTCGAAGTGGAAACTCCGATGATGCAGCCGATTGCGGGCGGTGCCGCGGCAAGACCGTTCGTGACCCATCACAACACGCTCGACATGCAGTTGTTTTTAAGAATCGCCCCGGAACTCTATCTCAAACGTTTGATCGTAGGCGGAATGGATCGTGTATTCGAATTGAACCGCAACTTCCGAAACGAAGGGATTTCCACCAAACACAACCCTGAGTTTACGATGATGGAAGCTTACATGGCTTTCGGAGACATGAGTTCGATGCTCGATCTGACCGAAAGACTGATCATTCATCTGGCCCGGACGATCTGTGGAACCTTAAAAATCCAATACGGCAAGGATTTGATCGATCTTTCTTCTCCTTGGAGAAGAGTTACGTATGTGGATATCATCAAGGAATACAGCGGAATCGATTTTAGCCGGATCACTTCTTTGGAAGAAGCGAAGAAAAAAGCTTCCGAATTGAAAGTGGACGTTTCTAAGTGCAATACGATCTGGAAAGTCGCGGACGAAGTTTTTTCCGACAAAGCGGAACCGAATCTGATTCAACCGGTGTTCATCACCGATTATCCGAAAGAACTCTCTCCTCTTGCAAAATCCAATCCGGATAAACCGGATTATGTGGAACGTTTCGAACCGTACATTGCGGGAAGAGAAATCGGAAACGCATTTACGGAGTTAAACGATCCGTTCGATCAAAAGGAACGATTCGAAGATCAGGTAAAACAAAGAGAAGCCGGCGACGACGAAGCGTTTATGATGGACGAAGATTATATCCGGGCGTTGGAATACGGAATGCCTCCTACGGGAGGACTTGGAATCGGGATTGATCGTTTGGTGATGCTATTGACCAACTCCCATTCGATCCGAGATACCATTCTTTTTCCTTTGATGAGACCGGAATAAACTTCGGTCTTCGAGTTTCTGCTTTTCCAAAAGAATATTCCGGTTTAGTATCGAAAACGCGATTTCAACGGAGGTGATTTCGATTTAAGATCCGGAATGAATCGGATGTTTGTTCGTAACGCAAGCGAACGACTTCGACTTTATTACGATGAATCGGGTTTTTACAACGGTAGTAAAAAGTTTGGTCTGTTTTCGTAGTTAGATCTTAGTATCGAAGATAAGAATTACCCTTGCAATCTTCTTCTCTTTTTAGAGGTTTTCGAATCTCCCCATCGAACCACAAACATTTCAATCAAAGAATCGATTCTGCTGTCGATGCGATCCATTCTGCTATCGATACGATCCATTCGACTGTCAATGCGATCCATTCGAATATTGAGAGCGGAAAACGATTTTACTAAACGCGATTCCGTATGTTTTAAATCTTCCTTAAATTCAATACGTAAGATTTGTTGATCCGCCTTCGTTTCTTTTTTGAATTCCTCCATGCTGGAAGAAAGCTGTTTCCAGATCAGATGAAGAAATCCGAATAAGGATCCGAAACCCAGTAAAACGGTAAGAAAGAGAGTTAAGAACGGAAGTTCGGTCATACCCAATATTCCGACCTACTCAAAAAGCGATTTCAATTCTTTTTTCTACAATGCGTAGGTATATTCAGGAAAAAAGATATACTCGTTTCGAATATTTTCCCGACAAACTAAAAATGAAAATCGATTCTTAGGATTTTTTTCTAAAGAGAGATTTAAAGAAAACAACCGTAAAAAATTGGAACATTCTAAAAAGACGGAAGAGTCTCCAAGGTTTGCTCAAAATTCTCCAGAGCCAAATCAAACCCCTCAGTTTAAAAAAGTTAGGCGCCTTTCTTACCTTGCCGGAAAGAATATCCAAAGATCCGCTAACTCCGATGATCACGGAATGTCCGAAGAACGCAGTGTTGTTTTCGATCCAAATTTCCTGTTCCGGAAAATCCATTGCAAGAAAGATAATATTCGGGCTCGTCTTACGGATGGATTCTTTTACCATCAGTTCGCGTTGCGGATTCATGTAACCCGCGTGACGACCGACGATTCTTACTCCCGGAAAATGTCGGGAAAGTGTGAAATACACTTTTTCAATCACGTCTTCTTTTCCGCCGAGCATGAATATGGAATAATTTCTAAGTTCACAAAGACGGACCAAGTCCATCATCAAGGCGATCGGAGAAATTCTTTCCTTGAGAACTTTTCCGAGGCGAGCGGCCGCCCACTGAAGTCCCGCGCCTTCCGCGAGGATCATCGTCGCCTTTTCCGTGATTCGATGGAGTTTTTTTCCCTTTCGAACCGACATGATTTTGATCGGATCCAAAAAGAGAATGTGATGAAACTTTTCCTTTTCCTCCAAGAGTCGATAAATCTTGGCCACGGATTCGTCCTGGGTTACGTTATCGAAGGGAACCCCGAGAATATCCGTTTTCCCTAATGTTTCCGTCTGAATGACCTGATAATCTAAAAGATAATCCCGATCGTCCTTTGCGGAAAGATGTATGATTTCACCCGGCTTTTTCATCCTAAAGGCATCCTATACGACATAAGTTCAGAGTCAATTGAAACTTACCGAATTTGCCCGCGTATTTTTTTCACGGCGGCCCGAAATTCCTTTTCTAAACAAGCCATGGAAATGCTCGAAAGGAGAAACGGAGCTTGGGCTAAGATTCGATCCAGATTATCGACCTGAATCCCGCCGATCAACGTTACGGGCAACGGAGCTTCGTTTGCGATTCTTCTCAAATCCTTTGTCCCGACGGCCGACTTTGCGTCGTCTTTGTTATCGGTCGGAAAAATCGGTCCGAGCCCGGTGTAATTCCAAAGGGAAGAATCCAAGGCCTTGATTTCTTCCAACGTATGAGACGAAGTTCCTAAATAGAGTTTGGATTCCGAGAGATTTTTTTTCTCTTCTTCGTTCAACGACTCATAGTCTTCTTTTCCGACATGAGCTCCGAAACAATTCCAATCCCTCGCTTGTTTCCAATAGTCGTTCAAAATCCATAGGATGGTCGGATAACGATCCTGCAGCTTCTTTACGATCGATTCTAAGATCGAATTGGAAACTCCTTTGGCTCGGATCTGAACAAAGGGAACCAGATCCGGAACTTCCAACCAAAGTTCGGGAAGCGAAAACAAATCCAGATCTCTTTTACTACAAAAATCCCGGTCGAGGATCGGATAAATTCCCGGCGCCGGCCAAGAAGAAGTCTTAGCCCCCGCCGACAAATCTTAAAATCTCCACTTGATCGCCGTCTTCCAAAGAGGTTTTGTTCCAAAATTCCCGTTTGAGAATGTTTCCGTTTTTCTGAATGGCAACCATTTCCGGTCTAAGTTTCAAATATTCTAATAAGGATGAAATCCTCGGTTCTTCGAGTTCGGAAAGGGAAAGCGGTTTTCCGTTAACTTTCATAAAGTAATCCTAGAAAGTTTGGCTTTGGAATTGTAACATGTCCAATCTTTTTTGATTTACGCGAAATTCCGAGATAGAGGATCATACATTTATGAAGAAATTATTTTCGATCTTGATTTCTCTTCTTTTAC
Organism: Leptospira sanjuanensis; assembly: GCF_022267375.1. Classification (GTDB taxonomy): domain Bacteria; phylum Spirochaetota; class Leptospiria; order Leptospirales; family Leptospiraceae; genus Leptospira; species Leptospira sanjuanensis. Next base: position 1,820,439 of record NZ_JAIZBH010000001.1, on the reverse strand, counting down.
TTTCCACAGTTTTTGTAGGTTGCCATTCCCGAAAAGACGAAACGACCGATAAGGCCTTTTTCAATTATATCCTTGCCTGCGGTCCGGGTGGAACCATCGAATCCTGCAATGCGGGCTGTTCCGCGACTTACGGAAACACAGTAACGGCGACTAACTTGCAAGCGCTCAATACCTGCACGAGCTCGTGTTCCACGAACTGCAACGTGTTGACCTTATTCCTGCAATACAGCGCCCTCAATAAGTAAAGTAACGAAACAAAGAGGCCGCGAAAACTCCGGCGGTCTCGATTCTTAATATCGAATCTCCCGCCTTTACTCCGATCACATTCCTTTCTTTGAATAGACTTTTTTCCTTTTCCCGAAAGCCACCTTCCGGTCCGATGATCCAGATCGAATTTCGAAAAAACTCCGGTTGCAACCCCGCTTCTCCCCTCGGATCGAATTGATACAGAGAATGTTTCGTATCTTTTTGAGAATGTAGGAACTCCTTCAGAGAAACAGGAGCGTAAATTTCCGGTAAAAAAATCCGTTTAGACTGAGCGGCGGCTTCTTCCGCGATCTTTTCGGCGCGTTTGAGATTGAAATCCTTTCGATCGGATTGTTCGAAGTTGAGAAAATAAAAATGCGTTAATCCGAGTTCGGTTCCTTTTTGCAAAAGCCATTCCAATCGGTTTCCCTTCGGAATCGCCGTCGCGATTCCGGAAATCGATTCCGTTCGCGGATGGTGTTTCGTTTCCTTCAAGATTCCCTGCAAAGAATTCGCCTTCGTTTCGTAGATCCATTCGCTTCCGGTTCCGCTTAAAACACGGAGAATCTTATCTTCCGAAAATATACGAAGCGCTTTGAGATGGGAGATTTCGTCCCGATCGAGCGGGAACGTTTCGTCCCCCGTCCAGTCCCTTCTGAAAAGAATCGATTCTTCCAACGGAGAATTTTTCCTATCTATCGGTTCAGGTTCGCGAGATCGAACAGGGAAGGATCGGGTTTGACTTCCTTGTCTATTTCAGTATATTCTAATACGCTGATGGAACCCGTGTTCAGATCGAGCATTTCCAATCGGTTCGCGTGTTCTTCCTTGACGAATTTCTGATTTTGTTTCACTTTCACCGGTCCGTATTTGATGTTCATCGTTTTGAACAAGACCCCGTCCCGGTCGTGAAAGTCGAGTCGGGTCGGCCGCAACGAATCGGAATCCAAAAGTAAAATCAGCTTCGAATAAAAATACGGAATGATCGGTTTCAACGAAACCCGTTTGAAGGAATGATCCGCGGTTTTCAAATCGCTTTGAACGATGGGGTTGTAGTTCGCCTGATACGAGACCCCGGAAAGATCGATAAAGCTGAAACCGGTCGCTAAATGCGATTCGTATTTTTCCTCGTCGACTTTTCGGAAAATCTTTTTGGATAGCACGTTGAACGCATAGATCTGTTCGCCTTCGTCTTTGACTAAAATCTTATATTCCAGTCCTCGACCTCGGCTTTCAAACAGGTAGAGAGTGTCTTCTTCCTTTCGAAAAATGCTTACGTCCCAACTCCAGGTTTCTCCGCTTCTTCGGATGAGAATCAAATTGGCCTTGATCAATCCCTGATTGGATTTGAGGAGAGCCTGATCGAGTCTTGCAACCAATTCTTGTGCGACTCGGATCGAATTGTTGGATCCTTGCGGGTTTGTTTCTCCGCTGAAAAAAGTCAGCGCAACGAAACCTACCGAAATCGCAAGAATCCGAATCAAACTTACTCTGCCCTCATCGTTGGGGCGCTGAAAGAATACAATCCGTGAACGGATCCTTGCGCCTGTGCGGACTCGGATCTTCTTTCAAAACGGAGTTTTCCATCTCGGAGCGCTTTATGAATTTCAGGTATCGATTTATAACCCATGTCTTGGAACGAGAGACGCAGACCCTGAGATAAGTAAGGAATGAAGTTCAGGATCGACCCCCTATCAACAACCGATCCGCTGACTCCTTGAGCCACTTTTACCTTTTGACCTTCGTTGAAGTAACGTTTGTCCCCGCCCGCTTTCATCGCTTCGATGGATGCCATTCCTCTGTATTTCTTGAGACGGATTCCGTTCTCGTAAAAATACTCTCCCGGAGCCTCGCTGGTTCCGGCGAACATGAATCCCATCATACAAGTGGAAGCACCGATCGCCAATGCGTTCGCGATATCTCCGATATTGGAAATTCCTCCGTCGGCGATCACGGGAACATCGTATTTTGCGGCGTGTTTTGCGGTCTGAAAGATTGCGGTCGCTTGCGCTCTTCCCACCGCCATCGTATCCTGCGTGATACAAATCGAACCCGGCCCCATTCCGATTCGGAGCCCGTCGGCTCCTGCGCGGATTAGATTCTCTGCTTGTCCGCGGGTTACTACGTTTCCGCCGACGACTTCCAGATTCTTAAATTCTTTTTTGATAAATTGAATCATCTCGATCTGATAGTTCGAGTTTCCTTGCGCGGAGTCGATGATGATTACGTCCACACCCGCTTCGTAAAGCGCCGCGACTCTGTCTCTAGATTCGAGCAACGTAGAAACCGCCGCTCCGCAGCGAAGTCGTTTGCGTTCGTCTTTGGAGGCGTCCGGAAATTCTTTGTTCTTCTTTAAGTCGGAACGACTTACAAGTGACACCAACTTTCCATCAGAATCCACAATCGGTAATTTTCCGATCTTAGATTTCTTAATGATGTCGTTTGCATCTTGTAAAGTGATACCCGCTTTTCCCGTGATGATGTTTGTGGTCATCACTTTATCCAAAGTGATCTCGCGATTCTTTTCAAAATCGATATCCCTGTTGGTTACGATTCCAACAAGTTTAGAATTTCGGGTTCCATCTTCGGTGACGGGAATTCCGGTAAACCCTTTGTGTTCTTTGATCCAATCCAAATCGCGAATGACGTTCTTTGGTCCGAGAATCACAGGATCGGTGATAAAACCGTTTTCGAAACGTTTTACCTTTTCCACGAGAGCGACCTGTTCTTCGATCGTGTTGTTGTAATGAATGATTCCGATTCCACCCATCAAAGCTTGTGCGATTGCCATCTGGGATTCGGTCACCGTGTCCATCGGTGAACTTATAAAAGGTCTCTTCAGTTTTATATTTCGAGTCAGTCTGGTTTCAAGCTCAACTTCGGAGGGATGGAAGTCGATATATCCAGGGAGGACGAGAAAATCTCTGTAAGTTAGGCCGATCTGAAGACTGAAAAGTTCGTCTCCGGATAGTCCGTCTAAATATTCGGAGTCGCGGTAAGTTTGGTTTGACATTCTTATTCCTTACCTAGTACATAAAAGGTAAACAGAGAGCTGAGATCAAGAGAATTTCCCCTCCTTCGCTTTGAAAAACTATGGAAACCATTCAAAGAAAAAAAAGAGACAAGGAAACGATTTCCGATCCTGCGAAAAAGTTTCACATCATTTCCAAATTTCTCGTGAAAACCGATATTGTCGCGCAAGCCTCGGGCGGTCTAAAGCAGATCGTCAAAATTCTGCAGGTTTCCAAAGACGCGACGAAAATTCTCATTCAAACGCAGACTCCGAACGCGTTTCCTTTGAACAGCCAAGTCACTCTTACCAAACTACTAGCGAAATACGTGGAACTCGATTGCGAAGTTCTGGATGAAAAACCGAACAACCAGTTGATTCTTTCCGTTTCCGATATTTCGATCGCAAGCAAGGAAAGAAGTTTAAACAGAATTGCGCCTCCCGAAGGAACCGTATGGATCACGAACATACGCACGAGCAAAACGACGATCGACGCGAATCTGTTCAACATTCCCACTTCGGTGAAAGTGAACTTTGCCGACTACGAAACGAAACTGAAATCCAAATACGATTTTTTGAAAATCGACGTGTTCCGCACGATCGGAGATAAGTTCGATCTCGTTAAAAAAACGCGTAAGATTCTTTTTATCCCCAACACACAAAAGGAAGAAAGTTATACTGCCTTTGATCAGGAAGGTTTTATCGACTACGCGTCCGAACTCGGAGACGCGGAAGACGTTCGCAAACGGATCATCGAATATGCGAATCAGAAAATCAAATCGGAACTCATCGTTCCCGTCATCTATCTCAACCACGAAGAACAAGCCATCCCCATCGGATTCGTTCACGCGCAAAACCGCACCAGAGAAATCGACATTCTCGAGGTGATGGAAATCAAAACGCTTACGTTCGAAATGGTGGATCGAATCCGCGAATCCAACACGGTTCTTGTGAAGGAAAGATTTCCGATCGTGAATATTTCCACGGGAGGTTTGAAGGTAAAGATCAATCACCCCGATTTGAATCACGATCTCACCAAAAGAGCGGGATTCACATTCGATATCTTTTTTAAGATGCAGGCGCCTCTTACGGCGTTCGGAGTCATCCGGTCCGTGACCAAGGATAGCGAAGGTAATCTTTACGTTGGACTTTCGATCGAAGGAAACTCTTCCAGACCGGGAGAAAGAAAGAAATATATCGACAACGTCAACCGCCTTCTCGCGGAAGCGAATCAGGCCCAGTCGTAGGCGGCGATCCCCATCCCTGTCAAAACGGACCGATCCAGAGACGAATACGGTCGAATACGATTAAAGATTTATAATTTTCTAATATTCAGGAACTTGCACGTCCACAAAAAGAACGTTTCCGTCCGGTAGCTTTTTGCTGTAGGTTACCAGTAGAATTTCGTAGCTGATATCGTAATACGGATTGCTGATGATCCATTCCGCACGAGAATCCTTCATCGATTTATAGAATTGTTCGAGGAAATACGGCCTCCAACTCCAGTTTCTTCCCACAAAGGAAAGATCGATATCCATCGAAACCTCTCCGATCCGCATATAGTTGGGGGATAGCTGACTTCCGGTCGGGCTTGTGACGTAAATTCGAAACACAAAGTCGCTGAGAACGGAAGGATTTTGAATCTGGATCGAACAGGATTCTTCCTCCGAGTTTACGAGAATTCCGGAAAGATCGAGCTTCTCCTCCAATTCGTTCTCTCGTTTGATTCTTCGAAGGAGCTGTTGACGCTTGTGATTCAAAAAGAGTTCGTGTAAAGTGGAAAAGCGAAGCTTCAACTCTTCCTGTCCGATCATCTCGGGCAAAGCCTCCGCAAAATAAAATCCCTGTAAGAAACGCGCGCCGTATGTGAGGGATTGAAAAAGTTCCGCTTCGTTTTCGATTCCCTCGAACAACAAGGAACAACCCAACGATTCCGAAAGACGGGAAATCGTAAAAAGAATTTCCTGAAAGTTGCGGGATGTGACCGAATGCCGCAGCATCTGCAGATCGACCTTGAGAATATCGGGATGAAAGATTCCGATCCGATCCAAGTTGGAGGAACGGGAGCCGAGATCGTCGATCGCGACTAAAAACCCTTCCGCCTTATAACGGGAAATCAAAGGACGAAGCGATTCAATGCTTCCGTCGAAATGTTCTTCCACGATTTCAATCACGATCTTGGAGGGATTGAGTCCCAATTCCTTTACAAGACGAATCGTGTAAGGATCCTTTTCTTCGTCTTCGATATGATCTCTCATATACGCCGGCGAAATATTGAGGAAAAGTTTCGCGTCAGGAAAGCGATGTTGATTTTTCAAAAGATGTAGGATCGCTTTTCTGCGGAGATCACGGTCTATCTCTCGTTTGAGATGATAAATTTCCTTACGCTCGGCATGATCCAGAACATCCGACTCCGCATCCAAAAAGAAAGGACCGAGAGAATGAATTTTTCCGGATTGATCTCGGAACCTTCCCAAGGTTTCATAACCGAAAATGGAATCCCTTTCCACGGAAAGGATCGGTTGAAAAAAAGGAATGATTTCCCCAGCCTGGAACCAATTATCCCATTCTGATTTCGTTTTCGGAAACGTGCCGGAAGGCTTTATCATTCAGTTACACGATTTTGGACTGTCTCAATCCTACAAGGAAATTCCGCACAACGTAAAAAAACGGATACGAATCTTCGTATTACTTACCGTAAAAGGACTGCGAATTTGAGGCGCAATTTGTATTTCACTTTTAGCATTCTGCTGATTTTATTCGGTGTCATTTCCGCGTTTCAAATGCGCTGGATTGCAGACGATGCTTTCATTAGCCTGCGTTATGCGAAGAATTTTGCGGACGGCAAAGGGCTTGTTTTTAACGCGGGAGAATATGTCGAAGGTTATACGAACTTTCTTTGGACCGTTCTTTTGATTCCGTTTCATTGGAAAGAATGGATCCATCCCGTGGACGCGACGTACTGTTTCGGAATCGCATCCTTTTTGGGAACTTGTATTTATCTTCTTTTTTTTTCGAGGAGAATTTCGAAGGACAATCTTCCGATTCCATTCGCACTTTCTTGTTTTGTTCTCCTGCACCACAACCGGGTTTTTGCAACGGGAGGATTGGAAACATCTCTCCACGGATTTATATTCATAGCGTCTTCTTATCATTTGATACATTCTCAAAGAATCATTTCTTATAGAACGATTCTCGGAATCGGACTTTCCGCCTTGAGCTGCCTCAATCGTCCGGACGGACTTTTGTTTCACGGCCTCGCGGGAATTTACGTTTCACTTCGCGTCTTTCAAGAGTTTCACGAGAGGAAGAATGATCTAAAATCCATCGTATTCCGTTCCGAATTCGCGCTTCTTTGTGTTCTTTTCTATTTATCTCCGGTTCTTTTCTATATTTGGAAATTGGAATATTATGGAAACCTACTTCCCAATACGTTTTATGCCAAGTCGGGAGGAAGCTTTCATCTATCGCAAGGACTTTCGTATCTCTGGATTTTTTTGAAGATGTATTACGCGATGATTCCGATCGTTCTGTTCGCTCTTTTTTCTTTCACCCGAACGCTTCGCGAACAAGCGTTAAAGCCGATCGCAAATCGAGATTTCCGTTGGATTCTACTCATATTTTTTCCGATTTTATACGCGGGTTATTATACCGGGATCGGAGGAGACTTTATGTTTTCCCGGTTTTATCTTCCGATTCTTCCTTTGGTTTTTATTTGGACCGAACAAAAAATTCAATTCCTTCGCGATTCTTATCAAAGAAAAGAGAAAGTTATTCTTACCATCGTTTGTGCAATGCCGATTCTACTCGGATTGAGATGGGATCTCTATAAAGGTTCCGCGTTCCCGATCATCAACGGAATCAGCGATGAAAATCAAATTTACAAGCGGGAAACGACGGAGCGCGTCAGAGACCGACTTCTTCCTTGGAGAAAACATTTCGAGGATTCGAAGGTTCGAGTCGCTTTTGCGGGAGCGGGATGTATCTTGATCTATTACTTAAATCCGATTGTTGCGATCGAAACCGAAGCGGGACTTACCGATCCAGTGATCGCTCGAATGGAATTCAAAGAACGAAAAAGAATCGGCCACGGAAAATCCGCGCCTCTCGATTACCTTCGAGAAAGAGGCGTTCATATTTTGCTCTACTCGAACGGCCTTCCGATTAAAAAAGAATACGACGAATTTCTGACGGGGGATTTTTCATCTCCGTGGAGAATTCTGTTTTACTCACAGAGCGTAATGAGCGAACTGCTGAAAATTTCTTCGTTCCAAGCCGTCGATTTTCCGTCGTATTTGGATTCCTATAAATACGAATATTTAAATCTCACTGCGCCACAACGGAAAGAAAAATTTTCGGAATTCGATTCTTACTATTTTCGAAACGGACAAGATCCGAAACGGGAAGAATGGTTTCGAAAAAATCGATAAGTTTTTTCAAAAAAAGAACGGATCTCTTGTCGGGAGAATCTTGATTGCTAAAATCGGGGAGCCAAATACCCTGCTACTATTCTCGTTTCGGACGAACTGCAAAAACTTAGATGAGCCAAGTTTTCAATATTAAAATTCTACCTCTTCCCTTACTTGCCTTCGCTTTATCTTTGCTGTTTTTTTTCGATCCTTCCAATCCCGCTCTTTCCAGGGATTCGGTCGTATTCGCTTTTTTTGTCTGGGTAATCTGCGCGGGAATTTCTTTTAAGAAAAAGAATCATCGGATTCATCCTTTGTTTCTGTTAGCCTGTCTTCTGTTAATCGGACTTTCCACGATCAACGGGATCAACCGTGCTCCTGTCGTCTATTTTCCGCAAAAGGTAAATATAAAACTTTTGTATGTAGCCGCGCTTTGTATTACTCTGATTTTGTATTTTAAGAACGTTCATCCGATCTTCTTGTTCATTCATACGGTTGCGTTTGCCTGTTCGACTCCTCTTTTTTCCAGCATCAAAACCATCCCGCTCCTTCTGTTTATCATCGCTTCGTTTTTCTATTTATCTCCGAGAAGAATCGTATTTTCCAGAATGCACGGAATCGTTCTCTTGTTCTTCGTTTTGATAACGATATCCTCGTTAATTTCCTACAAATCGCAAGCGGCGCTTATGCAGCTTTGCCTTTTGTTGTCCGGAATTCTCGTTTTTTTCCTGATTTCTTCCTATCCAAGTCGCTTTATCAAGAAAGGATTGTTGCTTATTCTTTGCATCGATCTTCTGCTGAATACGATCAATCTGCTTTCAGCCGTTCATTTGATTTGGCCGTTTGATTTTTGGAAACCGCCTATGTTTTTGACGTACGCCGGTTTTCCGGTTTCGGCAATCGGAGTAATTTCCGCGCTTTGTGCCCTCGTCGCGTTTTATACGGCGATCCAATATCGAAATCATGCGTGGTATTTAATTCCGAGCGGATTTCTTTCCCTTTACCTCGCGTTTTTCAACCAATCGAGAGCGAGCTTATTGGCTTTCACGTTAGGCGCTCTTTGCATGATCGTATTTCGATTGAGTCCGAAACGGTTTTTCTTTCGGACCCTGATCGTGTCTTCGCTGATTGTTCTATCCGTCGCGTTCGGTTTGATTTTGCTTTTGCCGGAAGAAATCGTAGCGCGCTATTTCAGTCCGGAAACCTTATTCATTCGTTTTTCGCTCTGGAAATTTCATTTTCAATCGGTTTTGGAAAACTCCCCCGTTTTCGGAATCGGATTGGACGCAGATTCGTTGCTCGCACATCTTCCGGGATCACATCCGGGCGTGGTTGGTTACGAAGAATTCTATCGTTTTCTTCATTCCTTTCGTTCCTATCCGCAGGCGCATAATCTCTATGTGGAAGCTTTTACAAGTTTTGGAATTCTCGGTTTTTTCGTTTTTCTCACCGTCGCGGGAAGTCTTTCGTTCGTCACGTATCGTATGTTAATTTCACAAAGCAAAGAAACGGTACGGTTGGGAATTTTCACTTCGGGAATTCTTGTTTTTATCGCGGTTCACGAGTTTTTCGACTTCAATTTGGGCGAGCAGCATTTTTTTATTCCCGCTGCGCTTTGTATGTCCTTGATCCGAGTAAAACTGAGTTCTAAATTGGGGACGATTCGGGCGAACACGACTGCATCTAAGATCATGTACGGATGTATTCTTATACTTTTAGGATTTCTTTGTTTTCAACTGACTTGGGAACAAAGACTTAGAAATTTGATTCTTGTCTCCACACAAAACGAGATCGAACTCGATAACTTTCTGATCTATAAAGAAAAACAAACGATCGGTAAAAGAAAAAAAATTTCTTATCCTACCGAAGAAATCGTAAAGAATCGGATTTGGATCCGGTCCGAGGAAAACTTGGTTCTCGCGTCCTTGGTTCTTCGAAAAGATCCAAAGTATCAAAACATAGGCGAATCCCTTTTGGATCAATGCGTTCAGAAATATCCTTATTCTTCCATTTGTCGAAGGGAAAGAGCGGAGGTTCTGCGGAAAAAAAATCCGAATTCCGACTTTCGAACCGATTGGGAGGAAGGCAAAAAAACCGATCCGTTTCATATTATATTTACGGAATAAATCTCCATGTTAAACCGACTTACCCATCCTTCTGTCCGCGCGGGCCTTTATATACTCGTTGTTCTGTTCTTAGGATTCAATCGATCCATGTTGGATCAGAAACTTCCGTTCGTTTCCAGCGACTCGGAAATCAAATATTATCAAACGATTATGTTTGCCGAAAGGGGATTCGAAGGATTTACGGATTCTGAATGTATTTATCCGGGTAAGACCTACGATCCTGAATATCGATTTTTCCCCTTCGATTATCCTTGGGCTTTTTTAAAGAATCAGGAAACTCGAAACTGTCTTTTCCAATACCCTCCCGTTTTCGCTTTGTTAAACGGACTTCCCGCGTACGCGTTTGGAACGAAAATAATCACGTTTCTACCGCTTTTGTTTCTGCTCGGTTCTTTACTGATCTTTGACCGCATCCTATCTTTTTTTATTCCGGTCGGCTGGGCGATTTTGCTCGCGACGTCGATTCCTTTCGTTCTCAGTTTTCCCGTGCTTTCCGCGGTCGAATTCTCCGAAGTTCCGTTGAACAATTTTCTTCTATTATTCTTTGCGTTGTATCTATTTCGCTCTTTGTTTGCGGACTTGTCGTCAAACTCCGGTGAGAAAGAACATTCAAATTTTAGAATATTTTCTTTTCTTTCCGGTTTTTTGGCTGTCACCGCGTTCTTTTTAAGAACCGAGTCCGCCTTTCCCGTTTTCCTATTCGGCTTCCTTTCCTTTTTCACTCAAGAATCCAGAAACAAACTGAAAGAATATCTCCCTTTTTCCGTATTAGGAGCCGCAGTATCGTTTTTGCTAATCGGAGGTTTGAATTATTTCTATTCCGGACATCCGATGGGAATCCGCTTTCTTGTCAGCTCCGGCGATGCGATGAGTCAATTTTCGATCTCGAAACAAATCGTGATCTTTCAAGGATATCTTTTCGGAGACGCGACGAAGTCCGGCTTTCTAAAGGCGGCTCCCTATGCGGTTTTAATTTTGGGAATTCTTTCCAATCTATTTCGCAAAAAGAAACTATCTGAAGAATCCGTTTTCGGCTTGGTGGGAATCGGAACGGTTTTCGCGATCGCTTTTTTTAGTCCTTACACGGCGGGCGTTCATCATTTCGGCTTGCGATATTTGGAATCAGGCTTCCTATTCTTGTCATTAGGAATTTCTGTTTTTCTGTATCAAAGATGCGTAACGTTTCCGAAAGCCGGAAACGTTTTGGTCCTCGTCGTCTTATTGAGTTTGTATTATAACTACAAGTTTACGCGAGAGGGTTTTAAAATTTTATTCGGCGCAATCACTCCCTATACCGAAATTCAAAACGAGTTTCAATCCAGAAAGATTATCGTTCACAAAGGACAATTTACGAATTACTTGATAGGTTCTTCTTATCTCACTTCCATGCACTTTGCGGTTATTAACGAGAGGGACGCTCTTGCGCTCGAAGAAACATTAAAAAAGAATCAAGTTCCGTCCTACTCGATTTTAGAATACGATCTGGAACCGCCCCGCGACCCGAATCTTCCGGAACAACAATACAAGGAAAAGATCGCGGTTCGTTTTGCAGATCCGAGCCGTTTTTACAGATTAAAGGATTCAAAAAAGATTTTGGATTTCACGCTCAGAACGTATCAACGCCGTTGATAGACAAATTTTTATCGCTCCGCGCATTGCGTCGTTCGATTCAGTCTCTAATATAAATTCAGGGAAGCGGTTCGAACGCTCTAGTTATCAACTCCGTTGATAGACAAATTTTTATCGCTCCGCATTGCGTCGTTCGATTCAGTCTCTAATATAAATTCAGGGAAGCGGTTCGAACGCTCTAGTTATCAACTCCGTTGATAGACAAATTTTTATCGCTCCGCATTGCGTCGTTCGATTCAGTCTCCAATATAAACTCAGGGAAGCGGTTCGAACGCTCTATTTATCAACTCCGTTGATAGACAAATTTTTATCGCTCCGCGAAAATTTGTCTAACTCGCTCTCTAAGGATCGCTCGTTATGTTCTTTTTAGAAGATGAGCGGTAATCGTTTGTCCGATTAAATTTAGAATCTGAACGCTCAAAAAGCTGATCATCAGAATCTCCTTTTCCAAATCGAGAACCTGAAAGGCATTTCGCCACCAGCGAAACACGATAAAAGCAAAAAGAAGAACCACGAAAAGAATCATTCTCGCGGAGTACCAGAAAAGCAAATCTTCGGAAAGAAGACTCAGCTTGGAATACAAACCGAGTTCCGGAATCTTACGAGCCGCCAAAAACAGACCGATCGCCCAGACCGTCTGTCCTAGAGTCGCAACGAGAAGGGAAACGGTAAGCGAATGAATTCCGAAGATATGAAACGGTCCCACTTGAATGATTCCCGTAAAATAACCCGCGATCGTAATCGCCCATCCCGTAAAAAACAGTGCAAAACCAGTATAATAAAAAAGCTGCTGAGAATGGATTAGAATCTGTAAAAGATGTCTCATCCCGTCCCTCCAAGTTCTTAAATGAGGAACCCTTCCCGCAACATCAGGATGAAGACTGATCGGAACGTGTGAAAGTTTCACTCCGCTTCTCAGCGCTTTAACGAGCATCTCGGAAGCGAATTCCATTCCCGTACTTTCGATCTCCCATTCCAGATATTTCTTTTTTAAGAAACAACGAAAGCCTGAGTTCGCGTCCTTTACACGATTTCCTTTTTTTGAATATAATACATTGATAATCCAGTTTATGACCGGCGTCCCCAAATAACGATGCAAAAACGGCATCGCACCTTTATGAATCGTTCCGTCCAACCGGGAGCCGATCACGAACTCCGCACCTTTTTCGATCTCCGCAAGCAGTGCGGGCGATTCCAGAAAGTCATACGTATCATCAGCGTCCGCAAAAAGAACTACTTCTCCGCCGGCGTTGATAATTCCGAAGTTGAGCGCGGCCCCGTATCCTCTTTCTTTGCAATGTACGACTTTCGCGCCGAACTTCTTTGCGATCGATACCGATTTATCTTCGCTTCCGTTGTCGGAAACGAGAATTTCAACGTTGTATTGTTTCAATTCTTTCTTGAGTCGAACGAGCTTTTCCAAAACGAGAGGAAGCGTTTTTTCCTCGTTCAAACAGGGGATGACATAAGTGATATTCTTTTTCTTCATAATTGATTACGATTCCGTGATGCTATTTGCGAATGGAGATGACGCGCATTCCGTAAAACAACCGATCATTCCGATCGAATACTTTGCGACTGAACAAAACGTCCACTTGTTCCGCATCGAGATATTTCCACGAAGTTTCGAGGATCACGAGTTTTCTGCGGGCGGGGTCTTTTATAAAAAGATCCGCTTCTTCCTTGCTGTAAATTTTAGGAACGACCCCTTGAATTCCCGCGGTTTTTAGGAAATATTCCATGTTATACGCATGAGAAGAACATAATATCGTAAACTCTTCCGGATGTTCCTTTATTTCGGAAATGATGTATTGGGAGCTTTCTCTCCACTGTTCCTTATACGGTTTATAATAATATCGGGTAAAATAATAGAGCGAAACGATTGAAATCAAAATCAAAACGGATTCCAATCTTCTTCCTTTGTAGATAGGAAAAAGAGAAAAACCCGTTGCGACCAAAAAATACAAAGCGGGAGCCGTAACTAAAAGATTTCTCGCGGTGATCAACGGCTGAATCGCGGATAAGATCCCCAGGACAACGGAAAAAATCAGTAGGATCAAAAGAAGCAAAATAGAAGCCTTTTTATGAGCTTGTTCCAAATTCACCGACTCGGAATCGTTTTGATTCCTTTGAAAATACAAAGAGGCAAACCCGGCAAATAAAGCTAAGGAAGCGACGATTCCCGGTATAAACTTCTTTAAAATTCCGGAATGAAACATCAGATCGAAGAAGACGAGAAACGCGGTCAATCCCGCTTCCGGAATCCAAGATGCGATCCCGATCTTATCCGAATTGAATAAAAGATATAAGGCGGGAAGAAACAAAATCGCAAATCCTATCCCGAAAAAGAATTCTCTCTTGGGAAATTTTTTAGAAAGAATCCATTCGTACAAAAAGATTCCAAGAAACGAGGAGGCGGACCAGATAAATCCGAAAAAGTGAGTATAAGACGCTACTAAAGAAATTCCTAATAAACTCCATGTAAGAGATGACTTATTGTCCTCTTCGTAGACTAGTTTTAAAAGAACCGTCAACTGAATCGTGCAAAACAAAATCAATAGACTGTAAGAACGAAGTTCCTGCGAATAATAAATCAACCCGGTCGATAAACTCAAAAGCGCCGCGACGCTCACTCGAATTCGTCCGCTGAGAGCCGCGGGAGAAAACGCGTAAAACGCGAGCGGAACCGACAATCCCGCGATTGCACTGAGCATTCTCCCGACAAAAACCGTGGGACCGAAAAGCTGAAACCAAAAATACAATACGGTTTGATACAAGGGAGGATGTGGATCGTTCTTCATCCAATCCCAAAGATTGTTAAGCGAAGTCTCGGAGGACGCACGGATCGAAAAGAGCTCGTCTTCCCAGGGACTTTGCAGATCCAGTCGGAAAAGCCGGATAAAAGCGCCCGCAGCAAAAAGAACGAGGAATACTTTTATATCCTTATTCTTTTTAAATGAAGTTACAAACGCGTTCCATCGGCCCATACGATTTTACCAGATTCCCATAATCCTTCTATACAGATCCGTTTCCAAAATTCCTTTCGGATCGTATTTCTTTTTGAGGGAATGAAAGGTTTCGAGATTTTTTTTGGGAAACGCACGTTGAACGATTTCCGGTCGGAGCGTGCTGTCTTTGGCAAAGTAGAATTTGCCGCCGTACTTCAACACGATCTCGTCCAATTCTCCCGCAAGTTCCCAAAGTCTTTTTTTGTTTCCGGAAGTAACGGGAAAATCCATCGCCATCGAATATCCGTCGAGCGCGTGCGTGAGAAGAAATGGATCCGGTTTATGTTTTTTGAATACAGCGAGCCAAGTGACGATTCCCCTCTTCTGACAGATTCTTAAAATTTCCGAAAAGCCGTCGACCGCGTTCTCCTTGGGTATAAAACTCTGGTATTGGATCATCGAGCCGGGTTTATACATAAACTTCCAGTTCGGAACGTAATCCAACAAGAACGCATACTCCGCGTGCCCTTGCATATAGGGTTTGTTGTTGGTCAGATAACCGGAGATAAACTTCGCGAAGTTCACGAGTCTCATTCCGAGGTTGTTGGAGAAAGGAAGCATAAACATCCACATCCAAGCCTTGGGAATCACTCCGAGAAAGGTGCCGGGTAAATTCTGTTTTTCTAATTTACAGTTTTCCGGAAAATCGGGATCTTCTCCCTTTTTTAAATGAACCGCTTTGTGGATCTGTCCTCTTCCGAGAGAATTTCCCGATGCGAACGCGTCCACCCAACCCACGAGGTAATCGGAATGTTTGTATTCCCGTTCGAAGTAGTCGAACATATCCTGCAGATTTTTACTTACGACCGGCCATACCTTCATCTTTCCGGCGTAGATAGGTTTCATCTGAATCGTCACGGTCAAAAAAGCGCCTAACATCCCAAAGCCGGAAATGGCTCCGAAGAACAGTTCCTGATTCTTCTTACGGGAACAGGTAAGAACCTTTCCGTCGGGCGTCATAAAGGTGAACTCGAGAATATGATCCCCGATCGGTCCCACGGCGAAGTTGTTCTTTCCGTGGATATTCATGGATAAAGCGCCGCCGAGCGTCGGAAACATGGTTCCGCTTACGACGGGAGGCCAAAATCCTTTTTCGATTCCGAATTCCCAGAGTTGTTTGATCGTTACTCCGGATTCCGCTTTGAGAACTCCTGTCTTCGCGTTGAATTCTAAGATTCGATTGTATTTCGAGATATTGATGACGATTCCCTTCGTGTTGGTCGCCGCGTCTCCGTAGCTGCAGCCTCCTCCGCGGAAGGTAAGTTTTATCCCTTTCGAACTTGCATAGGAAAAGAGATCGCGGAAGTCCTCTTCCGTTTCGGGAAATACGACGGGAGACATCGAATGATGATTCATTCCCCACGCTTCCACCTTACTCGGAGCGGGAAGCGCGATGTCGATCGACGATTTTTTCGTCTTAGATGGTTTCGAAGTTTTTGCGGAAGACTTCTTCTTCGGGGAAGAAGTCTTTGCTTTGGATGCGGTTGCCATGTGTTACCCCCTTTAATCCTGAAAGATCAAATGGAAAGACGTCTGAAGATAAAGGAAGGAATACAACGGATGATCAATCCAACAAGTCCCCAGCGCGCGGGAACGTAGATGTTTTCTTTTCCGGAATCGGTCGCCTTCAAAATAATCGAAGCGGCTTCTTTCGCGGAGATGAGCCAAAAAAGACCTTTCATCCCCTGCGTCATCGCCGTATCGATAAACCCCGGTTTTACGGTGAGAACTTGAACGCCTAAAACCGCAAGACGATTGCGAAGCGCTTCGAGATACGTGTTCATTCCGGCCTTGGATGTGTTGTAGACCGGATTTCCTCTTCTTCCGCGGTCGCCCGCGATGGAGGAGATTCCGATGATCTTTCCGCTTTTCTGTTTTTGAAACAGCGCCGCCGCGGGATTGAGCCAAGCCACACAACCCAAAAGATTCGTGTTCAACATGGCGATGTCCTTTGACGTGTCGAACTCTTCCGGTTTGATGTCGTACATGATTCCGGAAGCGTAATAGATTTCGTCGAGTCCCTTCATCGACTTGACCGCCTTCTGAAAAACGGAGTCCGCCTGATCGAAGTTCGTAACGTCGTGTTTGATGATGAATGCGTTTGATTTGTAAGGAGCGGCGATCGTTTTCAGTTCCTTATCGCGACGAGCCACGAGAGTGACCGTATTTCCCCGCTCCAAAAGAAGAAGAGCCAATTCTTTTCCGATACCGCTAGATGCACCCACGACGATGATTTTTTTTGCCATATTCATCCGTTTTAAGAAAAGAAACGGAACTGACAAGTATGATTTAAAGGGAGAATCCTCTACCAGGAAAAGTCCGCGTGGCTTTTTTGAAATTCCTCGAACGACGTCCAATCCGTTCCGTCCGGTTCGCGGATCTCGGACGGTCCCCAAAACTTTTTATAATCCATATCGGGATGACCGGGAAGGAAATATCCCAAATGATAAAATTTCATTCCCGATTCCTTGGCGTATAAAATCGAACAGAGAATCGCGAAGCTGCCCAGACTTCGATCGGGATATTCCGGATCATACACGGAATAAACGGCTGAGAGAGAATCCGCAGCGTAGTCCAAGATCATAAAGCCGAGAAGTTTTTCTCCCAGCCACAAAGTCATTTCGAGAGAATTCTCCGGAGTGCCGAAAAGATTCCAACGCATTCCTTCCAGAAGTTCCTGATCCGATTCTCCGCTTACGAAACTCTCGTAGCGCAACCTTTGATAACGCAAATAAAGACGTTCCTTATCTGTTGTGAGAGAAGGAGGCGCAAACCGAATCGTAAGATCGGAATTCTTTTTTAAAAGACGCCTGCGGTTCCGGCTCGGAGTGAATTGATCCAGAGGAATCCGATAACTCAGACAATCCTTGCACCCGTTGCAAGACGCCCGATACAGAATGTTGCCGGTTCTACGAAAACCGGAATCGAAAAAAAACTGAAGAGCTTCCTTTGCGATCTCCCCTTGAAACGGAAGGTATTGAATCTGACTGAGGCGATCCGGATAATACGAACAACTTCTTTCCGGACTAATCGGAAGAGAATCGACCAAGTCTTGCAGTTTTTGCCGGATCATCTAGGAAAGGATGACATATCGCGGCGGACTCGTAAAGTTTTTTAGGGAAAACTCGACGAAAGAGGCGGTTGTTTTCAGTATGGCCGTAAACGAAACCCAAGTGCAAGGATCAAAGAATTTACAGATGCACGAACTCTTTATGAACTTCGAAGTCAAAAAACGCGGACTCCGCTTAGCCTTATTTTTCACGATCGTTAGTCTTCTTTCTTTTTTAATCGGAAACGCGGTTTTACAATTCGTTCTTTTGGGATTGGGGCTCGTTTCCTTTCTCTTTACTCTTTTCAACCCGGAAGCGTTCTATTCCGTCACGAACTTGATCTTGGAATTCGTTCTCACGTTTTTGAGCGGAATCGTAAAGGGCGGACTGCTTTTGTTTTACGTGATCGTCTGGAAACCGATCCGATTCGGAATCGATCTATTGCGAAAGGAAAAAAATTCTTGATTACGATCTTTTGCGACGGGGCCTCCAAAGGAAATCCCGGCCCTTCGTCCATCGGTATTGTTGCCTACGAAGGCGATCGGGAGGAATTCAGAATTTCCGAACGAATCGGAGACACGACCAACAACGTCGCGGAATGGACCGCTTTAAAAAAAGGTCTGGAAGAATGTATCCGCCGGAAGTTCGATTCCGTTCACGCGCACATGGATTCGGAACTCGTGGTTCGTCAGGTCACGGGAAGATACAAGGTGAAACATCCCAATCTTATCGAATACAAAAAGGAAGTGGACAAACTCGTTTCGTCCTTGCATACTTTCCAGATAACGCATGTTCCCCGTGAAAAAAATTCAGTCGCAGACAAACTCGCCAACGAAGCGTTCAAATCCTGAAAATTCATCTCCGTCGTTTCCCGCGGCGAAAAATACGTTTTCGTTTCCTCGGATTCAATCATTCGGCCGAATCTTGTTTTTGAGCGGGAGAATTCTTCCGTTCGTTTTGTTACTTTTCGTTTTCGTCTACTGCGGCCGATCCCTCAAAGACAAACTCGTCGATCTGCAAACGAAAGAAAAATACGAGGAAATGCTTCTTCTTTGTTTGTCCGAAAAGGAAACACCGGACGCAAAAGAACTCTGCGACTTCGCGACGGAAAAAACGGCGGCGGGAATCGATCGAATCCTATCCGAAAAAACGGAATTGCCGTTCAGCCAAATCACCGTCGATTCCGAATGGAAACAAAAGATCGACAAGATTCTTCAGAACAACGAAACGCTTCGCAATCGCTACGGAAATCTCTGGAAAAAACTGATTCAAAATGACTGACGTAGACGCGGGAGAATTGATTTCTCGGATTCCCGAAGTCTATCGGGAAGACATGCTTCACCTAACACAAAGTATTCGATCGGCAGGCGGAGAATGTTATCTGGTCGGCGGTAGCGTGCGCGATTTGGTTTTATCCAAAATTCCGGATGAATTCGACCTCACAACTTCCCTATTGCCCGAAACGATCGTAACGTTGTTCAAACGGACCGTTCCCACGGGAATCAAACACGGAACCGTAACGGTTCTGCTTCAAGATCGGGCTTACGAGATCACTACGTTTCGAAAGGACGCGGATTACCTGGATGGAAGAAGGCCCGAGACAGTGGAGTTCGGAGTTTCGTTAAGCGAAGATCTAAAACGGCGCGACTTTACGATGAACGCGCTCGCGCTTGACCTCGAAGAAAAACGTCTCGTGGACGAACACAATGGACTGGAAGACATACGGAATCGAATCATACGAACGATCGGAGATCCGATCGGAAGATTCACCGAAGACGGCTTGCGTCCGATCCGCGCGATCCGATTCGTCAGCAGTTTGGGTTTTACCCTCGAAGAAGAAACCGAAAAGGCGATCGTCTCCTGTCGAAATATCACCGCCAAGGTTTCCAGGGAACGAGTTCACGACGAACTGGGTAAGACGTTGCGGAGTAACGATCCGAGCGATTCCCTGCTCCTCTTTCAAAAATTCCAAATCTTAGAATTGTTTACGAACGTAAAACTCTATCCTACGAATAACAAAACCGTGATCGAGACGATTTCGAAAGTCCCCGCTTTTCCTCCGAGTTTGCGGATTTCGTTTCTGCACGCTTGGTTGTTCGGAAGTTTTTCTGAAATCCCTTCCGCAAAACAATTCATGAAAGATCTTCGTTATTCGAATCAGAATACGAAGGATTCCTTGTTTTTTTCCTCGATGCTTTCCGTTCTTCTTTCGCCGCGGGAGAATTCTTCCGTGAGCGACTCGGAAATCCGCAAAACGATCCTGCATCCGATCTGCGTTCACGCGGGAAGGGAACATCTGAAAATTGTGACCGAACACATTCTAAATCTTGCAACTACTTACGAGCCTTCTTTGAAAGAAGTTTTCGATCTTGGGCGCCTACTCGCTCTGATCGCTAAGAAAGAAGCGCTTCTCGTCACCGAACTTGCACTTCGCGGGGAAGACATTCTCCGTGAATGTCCGAAATTACCTCCGAAAGAAATCGGATCGATCCTCGGAAAACTTCTGTCTCATGTCCTGGAATACCCGAACGAAAACACAAAAGCTTCTTTGATCGCCCTTTTGCCTCGCTAAATCCTTTTCAGATCGTGCCTAATTTTTAGACATTTGTCCCAATAAAAAGCTCCGTTATTCACCTTGCTTCTATTCTATAAGCAGCCTACACCCTTCTCTCTATAGGTTAAATGCTCGTTTTTTAGCTAATTTCCATTTTTTAAGCGTTGGCATACATTTTGCATAAGATGGGCATAGGAGATTTAGGAGAATGATGAGAACAAAAACATTGAGCCTCGTTGCTTCCGTTCTCTGCCTCGTTGCTTCCTCTCAGGTCTTTGCCCAGACCGGAAAGAAACCAGCGGCAGACGCGACGGTTGCACCCGCGCCGGCTCCCAAAGCGGCAGAGCCCGAAGATAAGAAATGGTATGATCAGGTTGAATTTTCCGGATTCGCAGATGTGTATTACATGTACAATCTCAACCCGAAACAAGGAAACGACGTTGATGCTACCCGCGCTTTCGAAACCAGCAACAAGAACTTTGCGGTAAACGCGGTCGCCCTTACGATCCAAAAAGCCGCTGAAAAAAGTTCTCCTTGGGGTTTCAGAGTCGACTTCCAAAACGGCCAGAACAACGCGTTTCAGGAAGCTCCGTACTCCGCAAGCAACAGCATCTACAACTACAACATGCTGAAACAGGCATACGTAAGTTTGTATTTCCCGGTTTTAAAAGGGATGACTCTGGATGTCGGTAAGATGGCAACCCATATCGGGTACGAGGTTCTCGAATCGATGAGCAACCCGAACTATTCGATTGGTGCGATCTTCCAAAATACGATCCCCTTTATTCACACCGGTGCTCGCTTGACCACTCAGTTCACGGACAAATGGGCCGGAACTTTCTACGTTTACAACAGTGGCGCTGGTACCGGTTATAACTCTCCCGCGAATACGACGACGGCTCCAACGCAGATCATTACGGATCTGAATTACAGCGGTCCTGCAGCCGGAAAAAGCTACTTCGTAGAAGGTCAAACCGAAAGAAAAGCGGTCGGAACTCAGATTAAAGGTCAACTGATCGAGGATAAGCTCTCCATCACTTGGAACACACTTTACTCGAGCGACGGTGCTGTCTCTCGTGTCGATCCTGCAAAAGCGGCTCTTGCTACCGAACTTGCAACCGCTCTTGGCGATGCGAACATCGGAAAGTATAACGTTGCGAACCCGAACAGAGCGCAGTACAACAAGGACTACTGGTTCATGAACCACGCGATCCTTTCCATCACTCCGACGGACAAGATCACGATCGATTTGGATTACACTTGGAGCGAAAAATCCGGCGCATTGGCAAACAACAGCTTGGATCAAAAACGCTACAACGTGGATGCGACCGGAGCGGAAGTTTTCAACAAAGACACTCTTTTCTGGGGCTTGAACAACAAACGCGACGCTAAGACGACCTACAAAGCGTACGGTATCTTCGCGAAGTTTAAAATCAACGAAGCTTGGGGTGTGAACGTTCGTGCGGAATACATCGACGACAAACACAACAACGGCGCGTTGACTACCTTCAACCCTTTCATGGGCGTAAATGCATACGTCAGTGAATATAAGAAAGCCACCGACTTAGCGGTTGCAGAGGCGTTAGCCACTGCTCTTGCGGCGGATGCAAATTTCGGATCTTTGGGAATCACGAAAGAGCAAGTTCTCGAAGCGATGAGCGACGACTACAAAAACTACGGTGGAACCAGAAACGCGGGACAGTACAAAACCTTTACCGTTACTCCGGTTTGGAACTTCACCGAGAACCTGTTGATCAAACTCGACCTTCGTAGAGACTGGGCAACCGGCAAACAATTCGTTGACCAAAAAGGTGAAAAACAAGATCACCAATACGGTCTGACCTTAGGGGTTGTCGCTAAGTTTTAATACGAAAGCGAGAATCCTATGTATCAAAGGGCGCTCTTCATCGGGCGCCTTTTTTTTAAAAGAGAAAGCAGCATGAGATTGAGAGAATTTTTACAAAGAACAAAAAGATCGGAAATCGGAAACTCCACGTTTCAAACCGGTCTGAGTGTGTTGGAAGATTCGAAACAAACGACCTATAGAAACGGAAAATCGGCGGACAATCGTCTTACCGAACAACAGCTTCTATACATTTCGGAATACTATCTCGCCGCTCGATAATCACTTTCAAAAACCGTATACAAAAAAGGATTTGTCCGATGTTTTCGAACAAATCCTTTTGTAATAGCCAAGATAAGATCTTACACTCCGTTTCTGTTTATAACGAAAGTTGTAAGTTGTCGAGTGCTCGTATGGAAGCGCCTAACAAGGTTTACAGCTCAACCTAGAACCGGAAACTAAATCGTAATAGCTCCCACAAGAGACCGTATTTCTCGATCTCATCGGCTTTTCAAAGACCGCTTCCGTCGTGGAGTTCCCACAGTTTTTATATTTTCGGACAAATCCTATTTCTTTTTCTTCTTCGCTGCGGAACCCGTAGAAGATTTTCCTTTTGTGGACTCGGCCGTCGAAGAACCTTTTTTACCGACCTTCCTCGACTTTTCCACCGTTTCACTCTGAGGTTTATCGAATTCTTCCTCATATTCTTCCAGAGAAAGCTGATCCAAATACGTAAACGGCTCCAAAGAAGAATCCTTCGGTTTCTTGAGTTTGCTGTATTCTCGCTCGCCGACAAGAATCAAATAAAGAGAAGGAAGTACGGTCAACACGAGAAGCAACGCGGAAAATAAACCGCCCACGATCACGGTCGCAAGAGGTCTTTGGACGTCCGAGCCGACTCCGGAGGCCAACGTAGCGGGAATCAAACCGAGCAAGGCCAAAAGCATCGTCATCAGCATCGGACGAAGCTGAATCACCGCGGCTTTTTTTACTGCTTCTTTCACGCTGATCTCGTCATCCTCGTGCAACAAGTGATTGGTACGGGAGACGAAAAGAACCCCGGCCATCGTGGCGATTCCAAACAAGGAAATAAATCCCACCCCGCCCGATACGTTGAAGTAATACCCTCGCATCAAAAGAGCATAAATTCCACCCACGAGGGAAAGCGGAATACAAGCGAGAGCGACGTAGACGTACTTTAGGTTTTTATAAAGTAAGTACAATACGCCGAAAATGATCGCGATCGTAAGAGGAATCACCATCGCGAGACGCGTTCCTACCCTGGCAAGGTTTTCATACTGTCCTCCGTAACGAATCTCGTAACCTTCCGGAAGTTTGACCTTCTTTTCGACGATCTTGCGAAGTTCCGCAACGAAACCTCCCTGATCCCGTCCGCGTATGTTCGTACGAACCGTTACCGTCCTTCTTCCTTCCTGACGAAAGATCATTGTCGGCCCGTCTTCCAAAGTCACCTTTGCCAATTCGGACAAAGGGATTCTTTCTCCTTTCGGAGATATGATAGGCATATTTTCGATCGCTCGTTGAGAGGTTCGGTAGTCTTTGGAAAAACGTACGACAATTCCGAATCGTGCAGGAGTTTTCGGAGGAATGTCGGAAGGACCTTCATAGAGAGTGTCGATTCTTTGCATCCCGATCGCCGCTTCCACCATTTGCTGTATATCGCTCACGTTGATTCCGTAACGGGCTGCCGCCTCCCGATCGATACGTACCGTAAGTTGCGGACTATCCGCCTCCTGTTCGATCCCAAATTCGCTCGCACCTTTCATTTCTTTGACGATATCTAGAATTTCTGTCGAGATCTGTCGCATCACTTTCAGGTCGTTTCCGGAAACGAAGACCGCCAAATCCGCGATCGTACCCATAATCGCTTCGGAGAGGTTATCCATGATCGGCTGAGAAAAACTCACCCTGGCTCCGGGCAGCCCCGCTTCCAAATCGTTTCTCATTCGAAGAAGAAGTTCGGTCTTCGTGATCTTTTCCTTCCAATCGTCGTAATCTTTCAAACCGACAAGAACTTCCAAACGGTTCGGAGGAAGCGGATCGGTTCCGTCGTCGTTCCTTCCCAACTGAGAAAGAACCACGTTTACCTGTTCGTTCTTATAGATGATTTGTCGAATCTTTGGAATGAATTTTCTGGATTCCGGAAGTGAGATTCCGACCGGAAAGAAAATTCTCAGGTTAAATCCCCCCTCGTCCATTTCGGGAAGAAATTCGGTTCCGAGAGAAAGACCGCCAACCACGAGCAAACTCCCAACGACGGAAAAGCAGATCGTAACGACGCGTTTGGATCGGTCGACCAACCACTCGATCAATCTTTCGTATTTCTTTTCCAACCATTCGTAAAACGGATTGTGCCATTCGATCGGACCCGGATTCGGCGATTCGAAATAATTTCGGTAGATATAGGACATCATCACGGGAATCGCGGTCATCGAAAAGATCAACGCACCCAGGATCGCAAAGGAGATCGTGAACGCCATCGGCTTGAACAATCTTCCTTCGATTCTTTCAAAGGAAAAGATCGGAAGATAAGCAAGGACGATGATTAAAATGGAAAAGATAATTTCCGTACCGACCTCGGAAGCCGCGTCCACAGTAAAACGGATGATTCCTTTTTTCTTATCGGTTGGAGAAGCGTCCCGGTAGCGGCGCATGATATTTTCCACCATTACGACCGCGCCGTCCACGATGATCCCGAAGTCGATAGCGCCTAACGACAATAAGCTGGCCGGAATACCTGTGATATCCATCAATAAAAACGCGAACAACATCGCGAAAGGAATCGTGGCAACGACGACCATCGAGGCTTTTACGCTTCCGATAAAAAAGATCAACACTAAGCTGACGACTACGACTCCTTCCACGAGGGTTTTACCTATGGTGCGTAACGTATAATTGACTAGATCGGTTCGATCGTACGTGGTTCGAATCTGAACCCCGTCCGGTAAATAATTCTCGTTGATCTCCTTAACTTTCGCGCGGATC
This sequence comes from Leptospira sanjuanensis, assembly GCF_022267375.1. Lineage (GTDB taxonomy): Bacteria > Spirochaetota > Leptospiria > Leptospirales > Leptospiraceae > Leptospira > Leptospira sanjuanensis. Next base: position 1,795,558 of record NZ_JAIZBH010000001.1, on the reverse strand, counting down.
CGATCGCCCATGACATTCGGATCTCCCCAACGGCGGATCGCAACCAGACCTTGAACGGAAGAATCGACGTCGATCAATCCTTCCTGATCGTTTTGGATCGTATAACCTAAAACCCCGCTCGGAATCGGATGCGAAATCTCCACCGTTCCTAAATCGCGGATAAAAACGGGCACACCGTTCACCGTTTTAACGACGATGTTTTCGATATGTACCGGATCTCGAATCGCTCCTAAAGAACGGATCGGAAAACCTTGTTCTCCCTGTAAAAGTAGATTTCCCCCCGTATTCAGGTTGTTTTGCTGAATCGCTTTGATTACGTCGTCGATCGTGAGCTTATACCGAATCAATTTGTCGGGGGTCGTCACTACATGATATTGTTTCGGGAGACCTCCGAACGTGACTACGTCCGCGATCCCCGGAATACCGAGCATCTTGGGCATAATAACCCAATCCTGAATGGTTCGAAGCTCCATCGGCGTATGATTCGCTTTCGTTTCCACGACATAGCGAAAAATTTCGCCGACGGGAGAACTCATAGGCCCGAGTGCAGGCTGAACTTCCACCGGAATATCCGCGTCGCGAACTCGTTCTAAAAGACGGGTTCTCGCAAAATAATCGTCCGTTCCATCTTCAAATACGAACTGAAATACGACGAGACCGTTGATCGTTCTCGACCTTCGAACCGAAACTTTCGGAATCGCATTCAAGACCCGTTCGATGGGAATCGTAACGCGTTCCTCCACTTCCACAGCGGCTTTTCCGGGAAATTTTGCGATCAAGCGAACCTGCGTATCCGCTATGTCGGAATATGCTTCTTTCCGAATATCGATCCAAGCCCAAATTCCGAAAACGATAGCCGCCGCGGATGCGATCAGGGTCGCAAGACGAAAACGTAAAACTCCTTCAATCAAACCTCGAATCATTCCGCAGACCTCGTATCGAATAAGTAACCGAGCTGAATGAGCAACTGAGGATTCTTATAATCCCCTTTGCCGATCCCTCCTCCGACTTGGAGGAAGAAATTACCGAGTAAAAAGTCGTAGGTCAAACCCACGTATTGCTGATTCAAATGCACTTTTTGGCGATCACGGCTTTCGTGTTCAAGATATAAAGCCAAAGTAGGATTTTGTTCCGTAACGTAGGAGCGAATGATCAAATCCTCGTAGGTAGGATCACGATGCGAATAACCCGGAAAAGAAGAACCGGAAGGATAAGAATTCTGTCCTCCCCGGCCGATTTCCGGTTGAAACGGATCTACTTCAAACTTTCCGAATACAAGAGAAACGCTATGTGCGATCACCGGAGTTTTCCAGAAACTATAACCGATGTCCACCTGACCTCCCCACCAATGAGGATTCCATTTCCCGCCGGAAACGCGCACGACCACGTCCCTATAATAATAACCAAGATTGAGGTTGACGCTTCCCGGAGAACCGATGCTCGCTCCGTAAACCAAAAAGTTCGTCGATTTCGGAAGCGGTTTACCCTTGAGAACGTCGCCACCCTCTTCTTCCTTGCCGATTTTAGTCTTTCGGTCCGGATCTTCGGTCCAATCCGGAGAAGGATCATTCTTGAAGCTGGAATCGTTTTTAGAATTTGGACTCTGTGCAAAGATTGCAACATTCAAAAATCCTAATAGGATAAAAGTCTGCCCCAAAAGCCGGACGGACTTTTGCAGCTTGATCTTTTTGAGATAACAAAATGAATTTTTAAGACGAGCCGTAAGTAGGACTAAGTATTTCAATGGATTCATATTAAAAACCGAAACTAAGCCCCTTGAGTAAAATGGTTCCTTCGACGACGATCTTATCCCCCTTTGTCAATCCTTCTACCACGGTAACTCGATCTTCGCCCGAAGTTCCGAGAACGACTTCCCGCTTATAAAACTCTCTCGGAGATTCTTCCACAAAAACGTAATTTTTACCTTCCACGGTAATGATGGAAGTGAACGGAACGATGACCGTGTCGCCTTTACGGTCTTCCGGAAAACGGACCGTTGCAAACATACCGGGTTTTAAAACGTAATTTTCGTTTCGGATGAGAATTCTTACTTTAACCGTTCTGGTCATAGGATCCACGTTATCGCCTAGAGCCTCTGCGGTTCCAACCCAGTTCGCCTCGGGAAAACTTGAGAATTTGAGTTTTACTTTTTTTCCTTTTTTCAAACTTTGAAGTTGCGATTCGGGAACGTCGCAGATGATCCAAGCGCTCTGAGCGCCGGCTCCTCTGAGTTCGTTCGGATTTAAACCGACCGCTCTAAGTTTTCCTTCGAACTCGGCGAGTTCCGCCGCGTCGTTTTCGGCGTTGGTTTCGGCTTCGATCAAATCCTTTTCCGTGGCGACTCTATGTTTGAACATATCCTTGATACGTTCGAGATTTTTTCTCGAACGATTCAAACTGTTCTTCGAATGTATGTAGCCGACATAGAGATCGTTCAGATCCGCGGATTCAAAAAGTATGATTTTTTCATTGCCCGACATAGAAGGAGAAGTCGAAGCGATCAGACGTGCGGGAGCTTCCACCTCTACGAACTCTCCTTCTTTTCCGATTAGAGACGTTTTGATGATTTCGAGACCGGGACTGTTTTCCTTAAACTCGATCCATTCCCCTTTGTCATGAACGATCGCTTTGCTCGGCGGCAAAATCGATTGTTTATTTTTTTTGGAAAGGGCTAAAATCGCGATGGAAACGATTGCGATGAGGGCGGCCGCTCCGGAAATTAAAAGTGTTCTTCTAGTAAAATGTATCTTCATGTCTGTTTCCTCACTTTTCTTCCGCGGCCGGTTGGTTGAGTTTCGGGATGAGAATTCCCTGCCCCACGGAGAAATTTACTCCTTCGATCGCATCCATTCGATCGGTCTGCAGTTTCAGCATTTCCACGACGCTGGAACGATAGGTTTCGAAAAAATCCGTAAATTCCAAAATCGTAATATAACGTTTTTCGTAACTGAGAATCATGTCCTTGGAAAGATCCGTGTATTCCCGCGTATACGTGTTTCTGAACTTCTTATAAAGTTCGTCTTTGAGTCTCGCCGTTTCGATCGAAACGGCGACGTCGTTTTCCACTTCCAACAACGTGTTTTTAAGTTCCTGTTTTCTGGAAAGAATGGCTTTTTCGGAGGCTTTGATGTTTCCCTGATTTCTATCGAAGATAGGAATGTTCAACTGAGCGGTGATCCCCCAATAGTTCTGAAAGGCGGTTCCCCCTCTGTTGTACATCGGACCGAAGGCGAGATCGGGAATCGCGTTCGCGTGCTGCAGCTCCAAATTCGCCTCTTCGAAACGAAGCGCTTGGATCGCCTTCTTCAGATCCGGTCTTTTGTTCCGCGCCACTTCCAAAAGTTCTTCTTTTTTGAGTTTGCCCGGTTCGAGGTTATCGAGTTGATTGTCAGCGATCATCGGAACGATTTTAACGTCCGTGCTTCGGAACGAATCGTCGTTTAACAAAACTCGCAGGTCCGCTTCTTTTTCCAAAATTCGAATATTCAATTCTTCTCTTTCTTTTTTGAGAAAGAAATAAAGAGCCTTTAAACGAAGCACTTCCGCCTGCAAAATCGCCCTTCTTTTATAACCCATTTCCGCGGAAGTGACCGTTCTTCCCAACGCTTCCAGGCTTTGATCGTAAAAGGAAATCGCCTGTCTGTAATAGTAGATCGCGTAGAATTGTTTTCTCAGCTTGCTTACGAGTTCGCGCGCGAGATCGTAAAATTCCTGCTCTCCCATTCTCGCATTGAGTTCGGCCACACGCACCCGTTTGCCGATTTTACCGCCGAGCAAAAACAACTGTTGAATCTGGACGACGGTTTGTCCGGAACGGGTAAAGTCGAAATAACGCTGCGTAGGTTCCGCAAAGATACTCTGATCGATAAAGATGTTCGGGTTCGCATAAAGTCCGGCTTGTTCGATCCCGGCTTTACGCGCGTCGATGTTAAAACGCGAGGCAAGCAGGAGTAAGTTGTTTCTCCAGAGTTTTTCCTCCGCGGTTTTCAAATCCAAGGTTCTTTCTTTGTCGGGTAGAACCTCGGGAAGATCTCGCTGGATCGGATTTGAAGATTGGCCCGGCGATTCGGGAATACCTAATCCGGACTCTGATCCGATCGGTAGAGGCGTTGTGCCTTCGGACAGAATCGGAACCATCCATAAAAAAAGTAAAAACGTGAAAATCTTTCTCATAGGGTTTCCAGGTTTATTTGTTTGCGTATCGGTGTACGGTTCTCCGCGATCGTTTTCTTTGTTTTTCGTTTGGAATTGGCGCAAAACGCCAAAACGACAAAACGACAAAATACGGTCCTAGCTTTTTAGCTTAAAACCGTGCTCAGTTGAATTCGATTAAACGACGGGAGGGGGTAAGTTTAGAAGTAAAGAAGATAATAAATAGCTAAAGTGATTTTTAGTAGCGTTGAACTTACGAGAAACGTAATAAACTTCGCTTTTGGAAAGTTCGAAAGAGCCGGAAAAAACGAGATCCAAGAAGTCATAACGTCCTCTGAGACAAATCGCGAGATCTTTCGCTTCGATCCCCGATTGAAACTCGGTGTGAGCTTTGTGACGAGACTGTGTGTGAATCTTTTTGGCAAAGGAAGAATGGATTTCCCCACTCTGCACGTCTAGAAAGGCAAGGTCAAAGGTTCCATCTTCTTCGCACGGCAATACGATCACCGCGGTCAAAAGCAGAATTAAAATCCGACTGATCCAATGGACCTTCATTTGAGTCCACGATTGAAAGGATGCAGCGCCCTTACAAACGTTTTTCGGGGTTCTATGCCTAAAAAAAGGGCACCGATTGATTCTTTTGGGGTCTAAACGAACTTACGGTGCAACGTGTTCTACACGAACCACCGTTCCATTGCGTAACAAAACCCGAATTTCCTGATCCGGTTTTGCGCCCGGCTTAAACCGGCTGATCGGTCTTGTATAAATAAAGGCCTCGATGCTGTTGGTACGAAACTGAACCTGATCCGGATTTCCTAAGAATTCTTTTACAAAGATCCTATTCTGTCCTTGTAACGTGTCTTTGATCTCGGAACGAAGACGAAGATTCTTTTCCATTTCCGGATCGAGCGAAGGTTCCGAAGTTTGGTTTTGTTCCGTTGCGTTTGCGGAAGAATCCGCCGTTTGACCGGAGCCGAGAAGTTGTTTGAGAACGAGCTTCTCGCATTTTTCCTTATCGCCGAAGGTTTCCATACAATCCGCATAAATCTGCTTTGCGGAGCCCTTCGGCGGAGGAGTTGTCACACAGAAAGCGAACATTCCGATAACGAGCAGGAATGTTCCGGCCTTCCGTGCGGAGCCGAGACAACGGAATTTCACCGCTTTCTTCTCCGGCTTGTCTTTCTTTCGGTGCCGCCGCCCGAGCTGGTCGTTACGGTTACCCCTGCGCCATTGGAACGAACGGTTTTTCCTCCGGAAAGTTCTTCAAACCCTCCGGTAATTTCTTGACCGACTTTCTTATATTCCTTTCTTTCTTCCGGCGGTTTGGAATTTTCGGAAACTTCCACGCGGAAGAGAAAGTTCACTACTTCGTTTTTGAGATTCTCGATCGCAACGTCGAACATTCTAAAACCTTGAAGTTTGTATTCCACGAGAGGATTTCTTTCGCTGTAACCTACGGTCCAAATTCCTTCTCGGAGATGATCCATGGAATAGAGATGTTCCTTCCAACGGTGATCGAGAATATCCAGGAAAATATTTCTTTCCAAGAGTTTCCAAATATCCGGTCCGATCGACTGCGCTCTTGCTTCGTAACGCGCCTTTGCGGCCGTGTTCACTTTTTCAAACAACGCGAGCTGAGGATTTTTGGTCTTCTTAAAATCGTCTTCGCTGATCGCAACTTCCAAATCCAAACCTTCGAGCCATTCTTTCAACGAATCGAGATTCCAGGCGGAAGGATTGTTTCCGTCGCAGTGAGTTACGATTTGATTCTCCACCGCTTCTTCGATAAACGTAAGAAGCAGACCGGAGATATCCTCGTTTTCGAGAACCTCGTTTCTCATTTTGTAGATCACGATTCTCTGACGGTTCATCACGTCGTCGTATTCGAGAAGGTGTTTTCGAATGTCGAAGTTGTGACCTTCCACCCTCTTCTGCGCTCTTGCGATCGCGTTACTCACCATCTTGCTTTCGATTTCTTGACCTTCGGGCATGTTCGCCCATTTCATTAAACCCGAAATCCGATCGGATCCGAAGATCCGCATGAGATCGTCCTGCAAAGAAAGATAAAAACGGCTGGAACCCGGATCACCCTGACGACCCGAACGTCCCCGGAGCTGATTGTCGATCCGTCTCGCTTCGTGTCTTTCGGTTCCGAGAATGTGAAGACCGCCCGCGGCCAAAACTTCTTCGTGATTGGCTTTCCAGATCTTCACCGATTGTAAAATCTCGGACGCGCGTTTTTGTTTTGCGGAAGAATCCATTTTCTGTGCAAGATCGTCCGCCCTGCTCAAGTCCTGTTTGAGGACCGCTTCCTTGAATTGGCGCACGAGATCGTCGTCGTCCTTCCAAGATTCCAAACTTTCTTTATAAAGCTGCGCACCGCCGAGAACGATGTCCGTTCCTCTACCAGCCATGTTGGTCGCGATCGTAACGGCGCCGGGCTTTCCGGCGTTCGCAACGATTTCGGCTTCGCGTTCGTGAAACTTTGCGTTTAAGACGTTGTGCTGGATTCCCGCGGCGGAGAGCATTCTCGAAAGGACTTCGGACTTCTCGATGGAAATCGTTCCCACAAGAACCGGTTGTTTTTTCTCGCGGAGATCGCGGATCTCTGCGAGAATCGCGTCGAACTTTTCCTTTTCGGTTCTGTAAACGCGATCGGGAGAATCCTTTCTTTGCACGGTCACGTTAGGCGGAATCACGATGACGTCGAGGTTGTAGATCTTTCTGAATTCCTCGGCTTCGGTATCTGCCGTTCCAGTCATACCCGCGAGTTTGTCGTACATTCTAAAATAGTTCTGGAATGTGATCGAAGCGAGAGTCTGCGATTCTTTCGCGATGGTTACGTTTTCTTTCGCTTCGAGCGCTTGGTGAAGACCGTCCGAATAACGGCGTCCCGCCATCAAACGACCCGTGAACTCGTCCACGATGATGACTTCTCCGCCTTGAACGACGTAGTCCACGTCCTTTTGAAAGATCTTGTGCGCCTTCAAAGCCTGGTGAACGTGATGTACGAGGTCGACGTTTTCGGGAGCGTAGAGGTTTTCGATCCCGAGAATCTCTTCGACATGGGAAACTCCCTTTTCCGAAAGAAGCACGTTACGCGCCTTTTCGTCGACTTCGAAATCCTCTCCTTCGATCAGCTTAGGAATGATTTTATTGATGCGAACGTATTTGTCCGTGGTTTCGTCCGAAGAACCGGAAATGATGAGCGGTGTTCTCGCTTCGTCGATCAGGATCGAGTCGACCTCGTCCACGATCGCAAAGAAATGGGAACGTTGTACTTTGTGATCCTTGTGAGAAACCATGTTGTCTCTCAGATAATCGAAACCGAATTCGTTGTTGGTTCCGTAGGTAATGTCCGCGGAATACGCGACCTTTCTCTGTTCGTGATCCATATCGTGCTGAATCACGCCGACGGAAATACCGAGGAAGTCGTAAATCGGCTTCATCCAGTTCGCGTCCCGCTTTGCGAGATAGTCGTTCACGGTAACCACGTGAACTCCTTTACCCGCAAGTGCGTTGAGATAAACCGCGAGCGTCGAAGTTAGGGTCTTCCCTTCTCCCGTTTTCATCTCCGCGATGTTGCCTCCGTGCAGAGCGATCCCGCCCATCATCTGAACGTCGAAGTGTCTCATACCCATCGTGCGCAGAGAAGCTTCTCGAACCGTAGCAAACGCTTCGGGAAGAATGGAGTCCAAGGATTCTCCCTTGGAAATTCGGTCCCGAAAACGGACCGTTTGAGAGGAAAGTTCCGAGTCGTTCATCCCCTTCATTCTTTCTTCCAAAGAATTGATTTCCGAAACGATCGGGATGAGTTTTTTTAAATCTCTTTCGAATTTGCTTCCAAGAATAATTCGGAGAATACTTTGAATCATATCAATTTTCCGTTTGAGTCGTATTTAAAAATGGCGTTGCCGATTCCGGTTTCACAGATCCAGAATCGCGTCGAAAATCTTGCGACCGGACGTTTCCATCTGAGACCTCAGATGTTCCGTTTCCGGTCCTGGCACCCAGCCCGCCGAGCGGATAAAATCCGCATGAACCCCTTGCCATACCTTGAGCATCGGAGCCGTCACTTCCAAGTGACATTGAATCCCGAAGATCCGATCCCTGTAAGAGAACATCTGGTTCGCATACATATCGCTCCTCAGAAGATGTTTCGCTCCCGGAGGAATCGAAAACACGTCCTCGTGCAGATGAAACGCGGGGAAGGAAGAAGTTCCGTTTAAAACGGAATGCGATTCTTGAATTTGAACGTCGTAAAAACCGATCTCCGGTCCTTTCTCTCCGCGTTTTACTTCTCCGCCGAGCGCCCGGGAAATAATCTGCGATCCGAGACAGATTCCGATGACCTTTCGATTCGGCATCGATGCCGCATAACGCACCAGATTGAACCAAGGTTCGAAGAAGGGAGCGAGTTCCGGATCGGCGACGGATTGAGGACCGCCTAACAAAACGATCACGTCGAACACGAGATGCGCGTCAGGAAGAGGTTGAACCCTCGTGTCGTATGCGTTGTGATAGGTGATTCTATAATTTCTTTTCTTTAAAGAATCGAGAATGATCCCCGGGCCTTCGCAGTCCTTGAAACGTACGATTAAACTTCTCATGAAGATCCGGCCATCCTTTTGAAAAAGAGCAGTTTCTGATCGACGGAAAGTCTTTGAGGATTCGCCTCTTCGCTGATCGGTCCGATAAAGTTATAATAGAGAACGAATGGTTTTGTTTTAAAGAGAAGCGTTTCGGGAGTTCCCGTTACGATGGAACCGGTTCTGCTTACGCGAAAGGGCTTCTTCATCAAAAGTGTCGGGACTTGAATTCCGTATTTTTGGATTTCTTCCTTCACGAGAGGAAGAGCTTTGGTTAAAAGTTCCTCTTCCGACATGGTTTCCGGTTCGTCGAAAAAGAGAGCCGGATCGACGGCCATATAAAATTGGATCTTCGGATCCTTTTGCATTTCCTGATACAGATAATTCAACGCGGGAATTTCTTTGATACAAGGCACGCAGTTCGGACCGTAGACATTTACGACCAAACGCGGAGCGGCGACTTCGGAAAGTCGGACGGATTTTCCGTCCAGGGTAACTCCCTGGAAGTCCTGAACTCCGAGATTCGGTTGTTCCGAAGGGGCGCAGACGTTGACAAAAAGGGTTAAAAGTACAAAAAGGAAACTGCGATTCATCAATGATACATAACTTCCGGTGAAACGAGAAAAAACGGGACGGAAAACGGGTTCCGAATTCATGGATAATACCAAAGGAAAGCCTTCGGTTCCTAAATTCAAGGAATAAAAAAGAATCAGGAATCCGCAAATCAGGGGGCTTTTTCTAAAAACGTCCCTGATTATTCGTGATCCCAAGTTTTGTAGGAACTCATACGATTCCCGAACTTCGGTTTATCCCCCATGAAAATGTGGGAACTCCTCCTTCTTCGGAAATCCATCCGAGCTTTTACAACTTGCTCCGTAAGCCCCTTATGAGACATAATCTACACAATTCCTAAAGAATTTTTCTAGGATTCAAAAAAAGAAGTTTCCTCGGAATCGAGAGGATAAGCGGTTGACATCTCTCACTCCCCTGATTTCATGGTATTTTGAAGCTTCTTTCCAATCTATCCAGGGAATCCGAATGAACCAAAATCCTGAATTTGACATCGTAACTCTTATCGAATTAGCAAAACGTAACAAATATGAAAGAGCAGTTGCCGGATTCCATACGTTGGACCGAATCGAAAGGCTCGAACTGCCTAAAAAAATCAAAGCTAGAAAATTAGCCGTTCAGGCGATGTTCGCACTTGCAAGCGAAGAAGTGCAATACCAATACTTCACCAGAGAAGAAAGAATTCAGCTCGATCAAGAAGCCAATCTCAGCAACGCATCCTACTCTAAATTCAACGGACTTTTCGAAGCTCCGCAAGCGCCGATCGCGGAAGAAGACACCGAAGAGGATTTCATTCCGGAAGAAGCGCCCCGTCCGATCCTCGACGGAGATGAAGACGAAGACTCTCTCGACGGCGACGACGATGAGGACGAAGATGATGATGACGACGAGGATGAAGAAGACGAGGACGATGATGACGACCTCGAAGACGACGAGGACGAAGAAGAGGAAGAAGAATCCGAAAAGGAAGAGGACTAAGAGGTTCCTTCGCCTATCTACCGTCTCGTATCCAATCCAAACGGCACCTTAAACTTAGAGGAAACCCAATCGGGTTTCCTTTTTCATTCCCGCTTCAACCCCGTTTCCGAAGGAGAAAGAATCTCCGAACAAATTCCGATTCCCGCCTCACAACGGGAAACGATCCTGATCTTCGGATTCGGTTTGGGCTATCACGTGGAATCCTTTCTCAAAAAAGTTTCCGAACCCGTAAACGTTCTGATCCTGGAACCCATTGTCGCATTAAAACCGATCGCAGAAAAATTCTCGGAACGGATCTCCAAGTCCTACGAAACGGAAGGACACAAAATTCGGATGATCTTCGGACTCGAAGAATTCTTATCCAAACCCTTGTCCTCTTGGCTTTTCGAAGGCGTCGACAAAGTGACTCCGTTCTTACACCCTGCTTATTCGCGTAAGTTTCAGGATTTGGCGCTGGGTTTTCTGGATTCTCTCAAACAAACTTCCCAAAGCCGGATTTCACAGAACCAGGCTGCCAAGGATTACTTCCAAAAAATCTGGACCCGCAACTTTGTGCGGAATCTTTCCAGTATATTCAAGAATTCGAATTCTTCTTCGATCGTCGCGGGAGCTAAGAAGGATTTCTTCCGGGATAAAACCCTTTTGTTCACAGGAGCGAGCCCTTCCCTGGAAGACGAAACCGAATGGATCCGCGAACACCGAAATCGATTTCATCTTCTCGCGAGTGACACGTCCGTCGGTTGGCTTTTGAGTTCTGGAATTTTTCCGGACGCAGTGCTCAGCATCGATTCCTCGCGCGGAACCATATTCCATTTTCGGAATATTCTTCCTCCCGAAATTCCGATCCTGACTTGGTTAGGAGGTTCTTCGTATTTGTTCGATCTTCCCAATCCGAAATGGATTTATTTTTCCACACATCCACTCGACCAAATTCTCCGTTCTCTCTTTTTCCCGGAGGCTCCTTTGTTGGAAAACCCGTCTCTGAACATGGCGGGGATCGCCGTCTCGTTCGCCAAACGGCTTTCCTACGGAAGAATTCTTCTCAAAGGCGTGGACTTTTCGCGAAGCGGCGGACGTACGCATTGCCGTGCGAGCGGATACGAAGCGTTCGACCGGTTCTTTCTTTCGCGTAAGGTAAGTTTGCCTCGTCTTCGTTTTCAAAAAACGAAATCCTGGGAACGAAGATTCTCCATTTTAGAACTGCTAAAGAAAGAATCCCCGGAACTTTTTCAGTCCGATTTCGTGTCTGATTCTTCGGCAAGGGAAAGCGCATCGATTGCGGACGGTTTGATTGCGGTGGACCCGAAAAAGATCGACTCGGATCAGTGGATTCGATTTTGCATCGCACAGCCGGATTTAGGCGGAAAGAACTATTTCTCGACCCGGATTCTCGGCATTCCGTTCGTATGAATCCCGGTTTTACGGGAAGAGTTATTCTCTCGAAATCGATATAACCTCTTGACATTTCCGCGGAAACCGACGCAATTCTCTTTCTGAAGAGACTTTCCGATTCGGGAACGGGGATTATGAATAAAGGTTATATCATTTGTGTCGATGATGAAGTATCGGTTTTGGAAACGATCCAGCAGCAACTTCGAAACGAATTCGGAGACAGCCACGAAATCGAAACCGCAAGCAGCGCGGAAGACGGTTTGGCTTTGATGGAGGAAATCCAAAATTCCGGTTACGTGATCGAAGTGGTGATCGCCGATCAGGTGATGCCCGGCATGAAAGGTTCCCAGTTTTTGGAAGAAGTCCACAAACGGCTTCCCGATTCGATCAAAATCATGCTCACCGGTCAAGCCGGTCTCGATTCCGCGATCCACGCGATCAACTACGGAGGTTTAAGCCGTTATGTGGAAAAACCTTGGAACATCGAAGAACTCACGGGAGACATTCGGTTTTTAATCGAAAAGTTCCGCCAAAATTTAGAGAATCAACACTTAATCAATGAACTCAACAGAAAAATCAAAGAGCTGGAAGAACAAAACCAAAAACTCCAGCACGAAACCTGAAACAACGACCCGTATCTTCGTGAAATACATTTTATTTTTTGCATATTCGATTCTTATTATCTGTTCGGGAACCGCAGTCGTTTCCGCTCCTCAACAGACCAAACCCCAAAAGCTCACCGAAGAACAGCTCGTAAAGAAGAAGGAAATTCTTCTTCAGGTTTTGAAATTCGGAACCACGAAAGAAAGGGCCATGGCTCTTCGGGAACTCGAGGATTTTCCGCCCGAACATTCAGGCGCCTTGATCGATCAGCTCGGTAAAATTCTGGACAAGGACCCGGATTGGATGATGAGGGTCTACGCGATTCGAACCGTCGCCGAACTGAAACTCACACAATACGGAGAATCGATTCTCAAACTGTTAAAAAGCGAACAAGCGGACGTTCAGCGCGAATCGATCTACGCGACTAAAAAATTGAAACTCGAAAAGGCCGCCCCGATCCTTTTTGAAATCCTGAAAACCCAAGACTTTACCAAAAACTCCAATCTTACCGTGGGACTTTTGGACACTCTCGGAGAATTTCCTCCGCAAGACGATGCTTCTTCCTTTTTGCTTGCACGATTGGGCGAAAGTTTTAACGATCCGGAAATCCGCGCGCAGATCGCCCTCTTTTTCGGAAAGAGCAAGGATAAAAAAGCGGAAGGACAACTTCTCGAGATTTATAAGGATTCGAAGGAGCCGATCACTCTCCGCAGCTTTTCCGTAAGTTCATTAGGAAAAATGAAATCGATTTCTTCCATGCCCGCCATTAAGGAAGAGTTGGAAAAGATTCGAAACCTGAAAAGTAAGAACGACGTTAAGGACTTTCAACCGTTGAAGATCCATTCCGTCACGGCTCTCGTCTCCATGGGCGACAAAGATATATTAGAAGAATTGTATGCGTATGCCAGAGACGACGATCCGGTCGTCCGTCTCAGGGCGATCAAACATCTAACGGACACGGGAGACATGTCCGTTCTGGAAATTTTAGAATATAAGGCGCAACGAGATCCGAGCGAAAAGGTCAAAAAAGCCGCCAAAGCCGCGATCGAAAAGCTGAAAAAAGGAGAATCGGGAGGCGACGTCGATTTGAAAGAATCCGATTCTCCGAAGTTCAAACCGGGAAACAAGGAAAGACCGATTCGTTCGGGAGATTCTTCTCCGTTACCCGGAACCTCGAACTCCGCTCCTGAAAGCGGAACCTCCCCTTCTTCCGGAGGCGGAGGCGGAAACCCGCCTTCTTCGGGAACGAGCGGAGGCAAGTCGGAATCCGAAGACTTAGAGGACTAAAATTTGTGCAACTTTCTGAATATTCAAAAAGCTTTGTGGATGTTCATTCCGTTTTTGGGACTGATCGTCGACGTTCCGGTTCCCGGAAAAACGCTTTTCGCGCAGGAAGTGCATCGCGCCGCGGCGACGTATCGAGGCTCGATCTCCTACTCGACACCGCGCGTCGCCGACGTTAAAGAATCCCTATCCTCTTCCTCGCCCGAATTTCCGGAATCGTTCAAGCTTTTCTTTCAGGAACTCAAAGGGAATTACGCAGTCTTTTACGATTGGAACGGAGAAACGGTATATTACAAATATCGAATCAATAAATTCGACAAATCAAGATTACGGCAAGTTCGTAAACTCGCGGAAGGTGCCGCCTACGAAGTGCGCGGCAAATGGGAAGGATTGATCGTGTTTCAAGTTTCGACGATTCCCCTATTCAAAAAAGCGAATGCGGTCAGCTTAGAGGAAAAAAAGGATCGGTTCTCGATTCCGGTCTATGATCTTGTGGAATTCAGGGAACTCGCTCTGGATGAAATCATTTACTGATTCGTTTGTGAACGCGGATCGACTCCGATTGAAATCGGTTCCGTTCGTTTTTCATTTCACCTTTACGTTTGCACTTTCTATTTTTCTCTTGCTGCTCGTTCTCGTCCCAAGTCCGTACGCGGAATTGTTTGCAGTAGATCCGCTTGACTCCGATCTTTCCTATCAATCGGAATCGACTCCGTTCGTTACGGATCTCGTCAAGATTCGCTTCCCGGAAAAGGCGGAAGTCAGACGGTTGGGAACGCAGAATCATTGGAAAATAATCCCGAGACAAGGAAGAGCTTGGATGATGATTCTCCGCGAATGGGAAGGTGTGATTTCCAAGGAAGAAACTCTTTCCGCTTTACTCAAAGAATTATTTCCCGAATCGAAGGATATACCCGTTCCCGATTTACGAGGAATCAAAATCGTCGCGGGTGAAAGAAAAGAAATCGTATCGGGCAATCCTCTCACGGTTCGTTATTATCTTTTGGAACAAAAAGGAAAAACCGTTTCCATCTATCTCGGATTCGATTCCGACAATAAAACGATTTCGGATTACTTCCAAACTCCGAAAAACTTTCTCCGCACTCTCTCGGATTCTTTTTGATCCTTACCGAGAAATTCACTTGAAGAACAAGACTTCCCAGAAAAACTGGAAACTCTCCGGGCCTATAGCTCAGTTGGTTAGAGCGGCAGACTCATAATCTGCGGGTCGAAGGTTCAAAAAAACTCAGCGGATGCCTCTCTACGGATCGGCATCCATCTTCTGGGCCCAAAGGAGAAAAACTTTCCTCTTTTTAAATTCAAACCTCTGAATGCAACTTCTTGCAGAAATTCACTTGAAGAACAAGACTTCCCAGAAAAACTGGAAACTCTCCGGGCCTATAGCTCAGTTGGTTAGAGCGGCAGACTCATAATCTGCGGGTCGAAGGTTCAAGTCCTTCTGGGCCCAATGGAGAAAAACTTTGCTCTCTTCAAACTCAATCTTTAAACTTAAACTAAAGTCGCCCAGAAGGACTTGAACCTTTTTCGTGAAAGCATTTGCAGCGATCCCTAGAGAGCGTCGCAAATGCGACTCGAGCCATGGATGGCGAAGAGCACGAAAAAGACATCGGTTTTTACTGTCCGGTTCAAATCGAAACAACCGAATCCAAAAAGAATTATACAGCTGGGGATTTCGATTCCGTAAGTGCGATCCAAAACGCGTTTGGGATGATCGGACAATTTATAATTCTCCCTTTACGGAAAATCGACCCGGAACGACTGAAATTTTTGAAAGCGAAACACTTCGACTTTCCGGATCTATATCCCGAAACCGATTCGAATGAACACTTCATTCAAATCGCCACTTTAGAGAAATTAAATATTCAAATTCGATATGAATGACTTATACAACTGACTTCGCTTAACAATCGTTCGTTACACAGCACTCAAGAAATGAGGCAAAACGTTTTTTCGTAAAACGAGAATTCCCGCCAAACACGATCAGGCGGAAACAAAAAGAATTTAAAACGACTTCGAAACGCAGTCGAGACTAAAGACGCAAATTTCAACTGAGCTTCGAATATTTGAATCATTTTCTCAAAATATTCGGCTTAAAAAAGGTTCAAAACGGCTTAAATCCAGGTTGGCAGAGGAGATTTTCCCAACAATTCTGGCATCAGTATGGCTGAACTCTTGGAAAAAAAACCGGCGACCCGCAAGCGGCGGGGAAAAAGCGGACTTAACGTAGCGGCTGACGACATCTTCATTTTTCCGATTCCGGACTACACGTATAAGTTTTTGGAAAAGGTATGGTCTTCGTTCGTGAACAAGATCGTAGCTCTGACGTTTACGAACAACCAGCCCATGTTCAACTATGCGGTCTTCGAAGCGATCCAAGACAAGAATCTCAAAATCGTAACCTCCTCCACTCACTTTAAAATGAAAGAGGTCGCGACCCGGATCGGACTCAAAGATATTCAAGAATTTATTAACCGAACTCTTCCCGTTTCCATTCAAGATTCGGACAATCTCTCCGCGAATTTCATCCGCGAAGCGATCATCTCCGTCGAAACCAAAAAACGTCCCGAAGTAGTCTTCAGCAGTCTCAAGGACGAAAAGATTCACCCGAACTTAAGACATCTTCTTTCCGGAACGATGAACTATGCGGCGGGAATTCCTCTCTTCGTAAAAGGAAATCCGATCGGTATGATCTGGGGAATCCGCAGAGACAGAATGACCGACGAACAACGGGAAGAAGTCCGCGAGCAGCTGAGTTCTTTTTACGACGTAGTCGACTTCGTCATAGCGCGCGAGATGGACAACAAAGCCGATCCTTACATCGCAAGAAAGAATATCGAAAAAGCGGATCTTCATTCCTACGCAAAACATCTTTACTATACGAGAACCGGAGGACAACAGCATCCGGTCACTTCGATCATCTTCGACTGTCATACGTACAACTGTTCGTACCGTTTGGACGCGAGTTACATTATCCCGTCTAACAACGGTTTTTCGGTCAGCTTAAAACGTTTCGAGCCGGAAAAGACGAACGACACGGGCAAGATTCTTCTTTTGATCCCGGGTTTTTTCTGTCGCCGCTCGGTGATGGACAAGGTCGCACGGGAAATGGCGCTCAAATACGGCTACCGAGTATTCTCCATGGATATGCGGGGCCGATCGAGACAAACCCTTCCTTACAACGGAATCAAGGAAGGCTGGACCATCGACGATTTTATCCAAGAGGATTTTCCCGCCGTTCTCAATTGGATTCGGGAAAGTTTTCCCAAGGAAAAGATCGTAGTCATGGGTCACAGTATGGGCGGAATGATCCCCCGTTATTACACCGCGGCTTACGAAACCTTCGTCGCAAAATATCCTCAAAGCAAGGTTCCTCTTCCCGATCCGAAGGAAGCGATTTCCGGAATCATCTCCGTTACTTCTCCGAACTTCGTTTCCGTGGGAACGAACATCCCCGGGATGAACGCGATCAAAACGGGACTCAGCCTTTTGCCCGCAAAGTCGATCAGCGATTTTATCTTCGACCTTACGACCTTTTCCCTTCAATCCACTCTTCCGACCGTGGACCTCAATAAATTTTTTAAGTTCTTATTGGGACTTCATTCTTCGTTAAGAACCGTTTCTTTCGAACTCAGCACGAAGGTGGTGAACCTGAGGGACTTCGTCGGTTACAGACAAATTTCTCCTCCGGAATGGTATTTTCTAATCGAGGATATTTTCTGCGAAGAATCGACGAAAGTGATTCTTCAGTTTATTCGTTCTCAGCTGAGCAAGGACCACGCGTTTTTCTCCTTCGACGGTTCAATCAATTACACCGAGCTTCAGAAAAACTTTCAGCTTCCGATCTATTCCGTCTTAGGAACCTTGGACAAAATCGTTCCGGTCGATTCGGTGGAGGAAGAATTGAAAGCGCTCCCATCTCCGAACAATCAAATCGTAAAATTCGATCAGGGACATTTGGGAATTCTATTTCACATGCCTACGGTTCGGGAAATGTGCTCCGGTTTTCACGACTGGATTCAGAAACTGGATTGATTTCCGCGGTAAAGCATTTGACACCAAAGGTGTACAAAGATAGCCTCCAAAGGGAATGGATCTTGTAGAAGCAAAAATTTCAGACATTTCTTTGACAAACGTTGGGTTCGCGGTTTTTCTCAAAACAAAGGACGATTCCGATTCCAGAGTGGTTCCGATTTTTATCGGCCCGCTGGAAACCCATTCCATCACTTCCGTTTTGGACGGAACCAAACCGCCGAGACCGATGACTCACGATTTGATGACCGTGCTTCTCACCACTCTCAACGTAAGCATTCTGAAAATCTCGATCGAAGAAATCATCGATAACACATTCTACGCGAAAATCACCCTCCGCAAAGACGAAGACGTAATCATATTAGATGCAAGACCGAGCGACTCCATCGCCCTCGCACTTAGAGCGAACGCTCCGATCTATCTCGCCAAAAAAGTGATCGAAGAGGCGGGAATCGAAATGAAGGACGAGGAGATTCCGGGCGAATCCATCGCCCGCGAAAAGATTTCCCAACTTCCGAAAACCCAATTGGAAATCCTGCAAGAATCCCTGAACAACGCGTTGAAAACCGAAGACTACGAAACCGCCGCGAGAATCCGGGATCAGATCAAAAAGTTAATCGAGAATTCCTAATTTACCTGATACAGTTTAGAAATAGAGGAGAATTAGATTGGAAAAGCTACTGATGGACATTTTAAACGCGGGAATCGCCCTGTTTCAAAACGGAGAAGGAAAACTCAAACAATCCCTTTCCGAATTGGATGTGATCTACCAAGAACTCAGGGAAAAGGGAGAAGCGAATCAAAGTCTAAAGGCCAATCAGGTTCGCGAGCTTCTCAATAAAACGGTTCAGGACGCGACCGACATTCTTTCCAAAGGCGGAGAAGGCAGACAACAAGCGCTCGCAAAACTTCAGGAGAATTTCATCCGTCTTTCCGCGGAAATCGAAGCGTCGATTCCGGATCAATTCAAGGCTACCGCAAAAAACACTTTGGACGAACTCAAACGTCTCTTAAGTAAAAACCAATAACCGATTCTTTTTTCGAAAATGTTGAGACAAGGCGGATGGCTTGGAAGACTATTGTCTTCGGGCCATTCTACCTAGCATGAATAAATTATCCTTCGTCCTTTTCTTTACCGTCTTTATCGATATGATGGGATTTTCCGTGATCTTTCCCATTTTTCCCGAAACGCTCAAAATCTTTCTCGCTAAGTCCGGCGATCCGGTCCTGGATAAGTTCACCGATCTGACAAGAATTTTAATGGAAGCCTCGTCGGGAGATTGGTCCTTATTCGTCGCTCTCTTCGGTGGAATCGTCGCTAGTCTTTATTCTCTGCTTCAGTTTGCGTTCGCTCCGATCTGGGGAAGAATCTCGGACCGTGTAGGAAGAAAACCGGTGCTCGTATTTACAAGTCTCGGAAGTTTTTTCGGATACGCGGTTTGGTTTTTTTCGGGAAGTTTTTCCCTCTTCGTTTTTTCCAGAGTGATCACCGGAATGATGGGAGGGAATATTTCCGTTGCTTCCGCGGCGATGGCCGACATCACGAGCGAAAAGGATCGTGCCAAAGGAATGGGGTTGATCGGAGCGGGAGTGGGCTTAGGTTTTATAGCGGGCCCGCCGACGGGGGGATTGTTTTCAAAAGTCGATCTGAGCTTTTTGGAACTCGCGTTTCCGGACATTCCGTTCACCGTATTTCCCGCCTCCGCTCTCGCCGCAGCTACGATCGCATTGATCAATTTGCTCATGATCGTTTTCTGGTTTAAGGAAACCTTAAACGTAGATCGGGGAGTTCAGGAAAAGAAAAAGATCCATCCGATCATCGGAGTATTCACTTCGAACAACAGAGAAGTGGTCTTGTATTCCCTTCTTTACTTCGTATTCGTGTTCGCGTTTTCTGGTTTCGAGTTTTCGATCAACTTTTATCTGAGTCAATTTTTGAATTACAGTCCGATCGCGATCGGTTTGACCTTCGTGTATATTGGACTGATCATCGTTTTGATCCAAGGCGGAGTCTTTCGAAGACTTTCCGGCAAGGTAAAGGAAACAAGACTCGTACGAGCGGGCGCCCTCTTCCTGATCGTCGGATTTTCCCTTCTCTATTTCGTATCGAACTCGTATCAGCTTTTTATATCGCTCACTTTTTTGGCTTCGGGAAGCGCACTGCTTCATCCTTCCCTTTCCACGTTAGTCTCTCTTGTGTCCGGAAAAGAGGAACAAGGCACAAATTTAGGAATGTTTCGAAGCCTCGCTTCTTTGGGAAGAGGTTTGGCTCCGTTCGCGTTTTGTCTGATCTATTTCAGTTACGGTCCGGCTCTCTCCTTTCTAACCTCGGGAATTATCTGCGCGGCGTTCTTAGCGTTTATCTGGAAGTTGAAACAACCCGGTCACGGACATCCCTGATTCGAAAGTTTCATAACGACGCACTTCGACGAAAAGGCTTCGAACGTCCGAATAATGTTGAGTCGTGTTTTCTTCGAGATCCGATTTTTGACTTCGGCTTAATAACGACAAAAAAAGCCGTTTTAACGTTGGAATTAAAGAATCGTTCTCAAAGCGGTGGACAATCTTTCAAAGTGAAGCGTTTCTTCGAGTTTGTTTCCGTTTTCGAGTCTCAGTAAAAACGTATCACGCACGGAACCGGAGTCGGTAACCGCCTTAAACGAAAGAA
Source organism: Leptospira sanjuanensis (assembly GCF_022267375.1). Lineage (GTDB taxonomy): Bacteria > Spirochaetota > Leptospiria > Leptospirales > Leptospiraceae > Leptospira > Leptospira sanjuanensis. Next base: position 1,775,272 of record NZ_JAIZBH010000001.1, on the reverse strand, counting down.
TATCGATTCCATATAAAAACAGAAGCTGGGAAATTTCAAAAATAATCCCCGGTCTGTCCTTCATACGGAGATCCATAACGGTGCAATCGCTTCCGTGGGAATTGAATAAGAACAATTCGATATTGGATCGATCCTTGTTTTTCAGATATTCGGCTTTTTCGGGAAACCGTTCCAAATAACTCATAACCGAAACGCCTTGAAAAAACATTTCCTTGAGATCGGAATGAATCGTCTGTAGCATCTCGTCCGTCATCGGAAGAAGATCCACATTCTTAATGATAAAAATATCGCTGATATATCCGTCCTGCGACGTTTCCGCGACGGCTTCTCCGATATTCCAGCCTCTCACGAAAAGCGCCGCGGTCACTCGGTAGATGATTCCGATCTCGTTGTTCGAGATATTGACCTTCAGAGCGTACGAATCGTCTCTAGGGATGCAGGAAATATGAACGGAAGATTCTGTAGATGTTTGTATCATTGCGGTTCCCTCGAATACATTCTGTTTATTTCTAAAGCAATCATCCCATAAATCTAGAATCTATGGAATGAAAATCGGAAGATATAGATCAGAATGCAAGAAACGTGCCGCTTCGTTTTAGAGGGCGAACTTCACGCCGACGTTGGCGGAATAAATTTTTTCCGCAACCATTCCTTCCACCAAAACCTTAAAGGTAAGAAGGTTGATTTCAACACCGCCTATGAGATAGTTCAGACTGTCCTTTGCTCTTGCATCCCCTTGAGTTCGGATCGAAAGATTTCCGGTCGAAGAAGCGGAATATCCCTGTAAGAATTGCATCGGCAAACCGGCCGCGGCCGCATCCAAAGTCAAAGTAAGCGGTCCGCTCACGGCCAAACTCAAATTGGAACTTCCGCTATTCTGACTGATTCCCGCTCCGGCAAAGATCGTAAGAAAGTAAAACAAACGGACGCCGGTTCGGATATCGATCGGCAAGGATTCGGATTTCGCCCTATAATCCATCGTAAAGTCGGCGTCCCAACGTCCGCTCGCAGGACCGAAAGATACTTTCGGAATCGAAGTCGGAGAATAACCCAAACTCATTTCTTCGGTCTTACGATGGAATCCAAGTCCGAGACTCAACCCGGTAAAACCGAAAAAATCCAAACGTGTATAACGTTCTTTGATCAGTTGAAAACGAACCGTAGCACCGAAGGAATTATAATTTCCGGAAATTCTATATTGGTCCGTTTGATTGTTGAGATTTCTCAAATCGCCTTGATCGAGTTTGCCTTGAAATCCGTGAACGTAGATATTGATTCTATGAAGAAAGGAACGTTTCTCCTCTTCCTGATCGGAAGGACCGTTTCCGGTCAGCCAACCCAGGTTGACTCCCGCCATCAGAGTCGGGCTTAAGGAAGCTCCGCCATTCGGAAGATTCGGGAGAGTCACTCCCGCATATTGGATTTGAATGTCTTCGTTTTTAACGCCCGCAGCGGAAATCCCGCCACCGATTTGGAATCGGTTGATGGTTCCGGGCCCCATCATCGAGGAATTGATCGTTGTCAATAAAGCAGCGTCGGCCATGGACTTCACGACTTCGTTCAGATACTTGGTCCGAATTTCATTTTCCAGTCCGTTGAACTGGGAAGAAATGCTGCTCGGTATGATCGTACAAGCCTGTCCAGTACAGGTGACTTGTGCGGTTAAGGAACCCGCCGGAACCATTCCGGCAAAGGATAGAATTAAAATAGGAAGAATTCTTCCTACGCTAAAGTTACGGCAGGTATTCATTTTTATCCCGTTTGATTCGACGGGAACATCAGGAAATTTATTTCAGAGTCCCAGGCTTCTGCCTATGATCTCCTTCATGATTTCCGTCGTCCCCGCGTAAATTGTCTGGATTCTCGCGTCCAGATACGCTCTGGCAATCGGATACTCCATCATATAACCATAACCGCCGAAGAACTGCAAACATTCATCCGTATGACGTTTTTGCATCTCGGTCGAATACCACTTCACCATCGAAGCTTGTGCAGTATCCGATTTTCCTGCCATAGTATCCAGAGTCACCTTATCTGCGAAAGTTCGGCACATCTCCAGTTCCGTCGCCATCTCAGCCATCTTAAATTTGATATGCTGGAAGGAGCCGATTTTTTTGCCGAAAGCCTGTCTTTCCTTGATGTATTGAAGGGTTATTTTCTGAACGAGTGCGGTCGCTTCCACGGCAGCCAGTCCGAGGACCAAACGTTCCGTAGCCAACTTCTGCATCAAATATCGAAAGCCTTGTCCTTGTTTGCCGATCAGGTTTTCTTTCGGAACGATCACATCGTTGTAGTAAAGTTCCGACGTATCCTGCGCTTTCAGACCAAGCTTTTCGAGTCTTCTTCCTCTTTCAAAACCCTTCATCCCCTCTTCCACCATGAGGAGGGACATCGTGCCATTATCATGTTTAACAGCCGTAATCACTAAATTTGCCAATTGTCCGTTGGAAATGAAGGTTTTTTGTCCGTTGACCACGTAGTGATCGCTCTTTTCCACTGCGGTAGTCCGAATTCCTTTGAGGTCCGAACCGGCACCCGGCTCGGTCATCGCGATTGCAAGAATGCTATCCCCGGAAGCGCATCCGGGTAACCAACGTTTTTTTTGCGAATCGTCCGCGTAAGACGAAATGTACGGCGCGATCACGTCGTTGTGTAAGGAAATAAAGAAGCCGCTATTTCCCACTTTTGCGGATTCCTCTATTATGATTACGTTATATAGAAAATCAGCGTCGGATCCGCCGTATTCGGAGGGAATGTTCGGGCAAAGAAGACCGTTTGCGCCCGCTTTTTTCCAAACTTCTTTCGGAACGATTCCTACTTTTTCCCAAGCTTCATGATGCGGAGCGACTTCCGTCTCGAAAAATTTTTTAGCCATCTCACGGAACGCTTCGTGTTCTTCCGTGAATTGAAGGACTCTTTCCATTCTAATCTCTCCCTGCGTCTACGAATAGACTGTGTTCATTCTCATGTAAACGCCGGGATTCTTCTTCACGTAATCGATCAGATCATTCTGCTGAATGGAATACAATTCCGTATCCACTTCAGCTCTAAACGTATAATTCGACACAAAGTTTTTGGAGATGTTGTATATCTCTCCAACGAAGTCCCCGTCGGACAGTTCGGCTAACAAATTTCCGTTCTGATAGACGTTTACTTTTCCATTGCGGATGATATAGGCATCACCGTAAAATTCTTTTTCTCGCACAAGAATTGAACCCGCGTTCACTTTATGCAAGGTCATGATCAATTCCAGTTGTGTAATCTGGTGACTGGTCAATCCGCGGAAGTGTCTCGACTCTGCAAGCGCCTTCCAAGAGTTGGAATCTCGAATTTCGTTTAGTCTTGTTAGGTTATTTTTCAGATCCGAATTACGAATGAATTGTAAAAACTTATTCTTTTCGATGGTGAGAGCCAGAACGTCCGTCTCCGCGTATACGTCCGCCGCTCTCGGAAGATCCAGTACGAGAGAAGCTTCTCCGAAATATTCATAAGTTCCGTATCGTTTGATCGGCCCTTCTCCGTCTTGATTTAAACCTTCGAACTTTACGTTCCCGGATGCGATGATGTAGAACTTATCTCCCGGAGTTCCTTTGCGGATGATCTGGTCTCCTCGTTTGTATCGTTCCTCGTTTACGATCAGAAGAAATTCTTTCGCCTTCTCGATCGGAAATCCGTGAAAGATATCGATCTGGGTCATCACGTCGAGAAGGTTATACGCCTCGATATGTTTCGGCGGAGTGATTTCCGGATACAACGTATTCTCGATTCCGAAACGAGCCAGTTTCAGTTTGGTTCCCGCGGGCATATCTTTTCTCGCGATATGATATACTGTGATCTTTTCCTGAATTTCCGGAGGCAAGGACGCGAGGTAACTCACTCTCGTATGCAACGGAGGAATTCCCGCTTCGTGATAGATGATTCTGCGTTCCCAAGGAAATTCTTTGAAAAACTTCCAGCGGGATTCGGGAAGAATTCCGGCCGCATACATCTTATCGTGAATTTCGGGCTCGTTCAAATGATCCGACGTGTAGATGAAAGACTGATCCTGGAAGAAGAATTCGAATCCGACCGACGGAATCGAATGAAGCGCATAATGAAAGTTGAATTCTCCGCCGTTGATCATCGTCGCTTTTCCGATGATGATCGGCTGGAAGTGAAAGAGTTCCTGAAGTTCCTTTTTAGGAATTTTGGTGAGCGCCGAATACTTTCGCAAGAAGCTGTCCATCACGGTTTCGGTCGCGTGGATCGTGATCTTGTTTTCTTCGAGAATCTTTTGAAACGTTCCGGCGTCGTGATCCGCGTGGCAGTGCGTTAAAATGACGTGGTTGATGAGTTTCGGATTTACATTCGATTGACGCAGCCACTCGGTCGAGTTGACCGGAGGGTCCACCATGATTCCCTGATGGTTCAACCAAATGATAAAGCCGGAGGTATTGTCCTCCGGATCGAATCCGTGAGACGGTCCAAGACAAGTGATTCCGATGATCGGAGCTTGAAACGGTTCGGTCGGCCTTTCCCCGATATCGTATTTGATGTTGAATCCTACTTCACCGGGAACTTCGATTTTTCTTTCTCCGTCCTCGATGAGAAAGTCTCCGCTTTCCAGTTTGAAAAGAATTACGTTTCCATAATATACTTTATTGTCGTTGTCGAAGACCTTGAATTCTACGACGTCTTCTAATCCCTTGTATCCGCGGAAGTAGGCCATCTCCGCCTTCATATCGGGAAACCCGAAGGATTCTTCCCCGTTGAGATATTCGCTCTTGAGGTTGATATTGTCCGGTCCCATGAGCGATTCTCTGAGTACGGTGATGAGCTGAACTCGTTGTTCTTCCGTACATACGATACAAGTTTTTTTCTGTCTTAAAAAGAAGTTATAATAGATGGGGAATTCGAGTTCTGCTGTACTGATTCCCTTTTCTACGTGAAAGAATTTGTTCGGTAGAATAAAAACCAACGGGGTTTTTTTCTCGAACCCCATTGTGTCTTTGATCGTTTCCGGTGGAGAGCCGATTTGAAGGTATCCTTCGGAGGTATCGATCAGATACCCTCCTCTAGGCAATTCCGTATAACCTTTGTATGTTTCTTTCAGCATAGTACGTTCATGAAAGGAAAAAGAATTATTTGTGTCTTTCGATAAAATTCTTAATTTGAGCTTTCGGAAGCGCTCCGATCACCTTATCCACAAGTTGTCCGTCTTTGTATAGCAAGAGTGTCGGGATGGAAGAAATTCCCAAGCTCTGTGCCGTATCTTGGTTATCGTCCACGTTGAGTTTTTTGATTTTTACCGTTCCGTTCATTTCGCTGGAAAGTTCTTCAAGAACGGGAGCAACCATCCTGCAAGGGCCGCACCATTCCGCCCAGCAATCGATGAGGACCAATCCTCCGGATGTTTCACTCTTAAAATTTGAATCGTTGACTTCTGCCAATGCCATCTTTGATTCAGTCTCCTTTTTTCCTATAATATATATCAGACTCGTTCGGTCTATTTTTTCTTTTTCTTTTTCTCTTTATCCGCTTCTAATGATTCGACTTTCTCTTTGAGAGATTCGATCAATGTTTTTGTTTTTTCCAAATCCTCCGTTTCTCCGTCACCCGTCGTCTGAAGAATCTTACGGTTCACCTCGAGCATCGAGATGGACTTTTTCAGATCCCCTGCGTCTTGGGTGGAAAGGTCGAACTTGGCGCGGTATTCTTGTGCGGCGTAGTTACACAATTCGAGAATCAAATTAAAGTGTTCCTGTCTGATATAATAATGCGGGTTTTCCAAATCCCTTTCTTTTTCAAAAGCACGGAAGTCGAAGACGTTCTTACACAAAACCGCGATCTTAAAATGAATCTCGGGAAAGCTCCATTTCCATTTGCTGTTGGTTCCGAACGCATCGATCGTTTTGTTAGTTACCTGACGGATCGCTTTGATAAAATTCAATCTTTGAACCGGACTAAATTCGGTAATTTTTGCGAGAAGATCCTTATTTTCGGCCAAACTTCCTTCATAGTCAGCACCCACGATCTTCTCCATAACGGAGATGGCGTTGTAAATTTCTTTCCTTCCCGTATTCAGGTAGGTATCGCTTTTGATATCGAGAATCGCCACGCTTAGATCGTTGACCAAAAGGCAGGTGTTGATCGTTTTGATCGCGTTGATCGACAAGGCGATTTGATAATAGGGTTCGAGTTTGGGAACCTTCTTTAGTTGGGACTTAAAAAGGTTACTTTCCTTTTTGAGATCGTCTAAGTAAACTTTGAAGTCCGTCAGTTTTTCGGCGAATTCCTGCTTTTGTTCTTTGGTGAGTGCCATGCTAAAATCAGTTTTTTTCCCAATCGGATTTGTTATTCAGAGTATCGGCCATTTTCAAAGTTCAATGGATAGAACCGCCGGGAATCCCTCCGTTTTCAGGGAATTTTCTTTCCTTAAGCTACGCCTGCGTATCGACGATTCCGCCCGTGGACGAAATCGGATCGGAAACGGGAATTCCCTCTTGCTTTTCCGGCAAGATCGAAGAAGCCGATCCGGTGGAAACCGGTTCCGGCGTTGCAACGACTTCGGGAGAAGCGGCGCCTGCGGAGGAACTGAGCGAAGATATTTCCATAAAATCAGCTTTCTCACGGATTCTCGAAAAAAGAAACCGTTTTCCGCATTCCAAGGAGAACCGTGACCTGACAATTGTCCTTACTTACTATTTGACAGATAAAAGCAAAGGGAAAGTCTAACAATCAGGCTTTGCTTTCAAAGCTGTTTTTGAGGTATTACTTATGTTAGCACCACTGGCAGTCTTCGGATCACTCGGTTGGACTGAAATTCTACTGATTCTTTTTATCGCTCTCCTACTCTTCGGAGGAAAGAGATTGCCTTCTCTCGCAAAGGATCTCGGAGACGGAATCCGTTCTTTCCGCAAATCCTTAACGGGAGAATCGGACGAACCGTCCCAGCAAATCAGCCAAGAACAATCCGTTCCTAAGGAAGAAGCGAAAGCTTCCAAATCCAAAAAATCCAAATCCGTTTGACGACCATCCGCGGAATGGCCGGAAAGAAAAAAACCAAAACGACCTCTCTCCCCAATCCGACGCCCTCGAAAGAATCGTTCTCTCGAGATCGGGAAAAGTATATGACCTTGGGGGATCATCTGGAAGAACTCCGGATGGTTCTCATTCGATCGCTTCTCGTAATCGCCGTCATCATGGGAATCTCCCTTTTTTTCGGAGAAGAGATTCATAAAATTCTCGTTCAACCTTACAAGAACGTTTTAGGTCCGCAGGCGACCTTCTATCAGATCAAACTGATGGCTCCGTTTATGATCTATCTCAAGAGTTCGTTTATGATCTCGGTTCTTTTGGGTCTTCCGTTCGTTCTGTTTTTTCTCTGGGGTTTTATTTCTCCCGCGCTCGACCCGAAAACGGATCGTTACGGTAAGTTCTTAATTCTTTTCAGTACGCTTCTGTTTTGGTTCGGAGTTTGGCTTTGTTGGATGGAAGCCTTTGAAAACCTTTTAAAAATCTTTTTGGTGAACTTTATCCCTCCCGACGTGGAAGCGAAACTTCCGATCGACGAGTATTACGAAATTTTTTTTAACATCCATTTGATTTTCGGTTTATCTTTTCAGCTTCCTATTGTACTCATTCTTCTTGGCAGTTTGGGAATCATCCGTTCTTCTTTCCTGCTTTCAAAGTGGAGGGAAGCGATCATCGTTCTGGCCATCGCGGCCGCGGTTCTTTCGCCCGGTCCGGATTTGATTTCCATGTTGTTCCTGTTCGTTCCTTTGACGATCCTGTTTATGGTCTCGATCGTTTTGATGAAGGTGATAGAGAGAGAATAACTTGTTAAACAAAATTCCTTCCAAACTCAAACTTCCCATCGCTGTTTTCGTTCTCAGCTTTCTGTTCTTTTTGATTTATACGGTAGCGGACGACATCATTTTGAAATCCCCATTGGGTCAAAACAAGGCAATCTCTCTTTCGATCCGTCTCGCATTTGCCCTTTCCTTTTCGATGCTTTTGGCCTCTCTCGTATTCTATTCCGTAAAACTAATATACGCTTCGATGCGTTCTCTTGTGACTCTCGTTCAAGACTGGGGAAGCGACGTCTATGAGGAACATCCAGTCGCCGATCGGGACGATGAAATCGGTGAACTCGTTCGCGCGTTTCGTCTGAAATTTTTTCAACAAAAGGAAATGGAAGACGAACCGGCTCAGGAAGCGATGAATGAAAGAACGAGGGAGATCGCGGACTCGGTGCAGCGCGCATTTTATCGGATTCAACTTCCCAAGATCCGCAATTTGGACGTTTCCCTTTTCCCGAGAATGAGCGGAGACTCTAACTGCGATTATGTGAACGTCATTCCGAGCGCGGACGGTTGTGTGGGAATTCTCGCGGGATTTCCGAGTCCCGGAGTTTTAGAATCCGCATTCAAAGCGAGACTCGAAGGAATTCTCTCCTTAGCCAACGAAACCTCCGGCGTCCGCGGAGAGGAAATGGTTTTAAAGATCGGAAAAATTCTTTCCAAGATGCCGATTCCGTTCTTAAACCTTTCCCTCTTTTATCTAGTCGCCAAAACGGGAGAATTGGGTTGGATTCATTTTCAGGAACTTCCCGCTTTCGTGTATAAAAACGAAACGTTAAACGCATTCGAAAAAACGAAAGTTCGTTACTTCGATTACAAAGCGGTCGATTTGGATCTCAAAAAAACAACCTTAAAAGCGGGAGAATATTGGATCTTGGTTTCGGACCGGATCTATTCCGCGATCGGAATTCCTTCCGGAGAGTTCACGAAACAATTTGAGACCGCTCTTGCGGGTAAGAATTTCGGAAATTCCAGAGACCTGGTTTTGGATTGCGGAAGAATCATCGAACGCAGATACGGAAAAGACGTCCTAGAAACTTCCGCGTTTTTAGCCGTTGCGCGAAAGTGATCGTTCGTTTGTCCGCGCTTGCATTTGCTTTGCAAGAAAATGGGAACGGAAAATATCCGATCGGGGAATGTCTGGGATGCAATTTAAATCGGAAGACAATCTTTCATCGTTTTAGATCATTCCTATCAAACGGCCCTCATTGGATGTCAAGAAACCAGCCTCTGAATCCGGAAATCCTCAGAATTAAATTCAAAATCCATACTATTCAAACAAACTAAATCAACCAAACGCCGAGAAACAAACCCATAAAAATAAAAGCCCGAACGTTTCCGCCCGGGCTTTTGATTTCTGCGTCGCGTCCTTTTACGACGGATCGACCGCTAAATTTTTTAAAAACGATTCATCGGTCTTCTTATCGTTGTCACACCGTAAGAATCTCCGTGAATTACCGGTTCTTTACTTGGAGCCCCAGCCCTGAACTATGATCGGACCGAAAGCCGTTACGATCAGTGTCAGAAAAAGAACGATGATCGGAACGATCACACGCTCGTATCTTGAAAAGAAAGTTGCGTGATGAATTTCCGGTTCGTTCTCTAAATACTCGCGCACGACGTGTTTTGTCAAAAGGTGATTGAGCGCAACCGGCGGAGTCAAATATCCCAACTCAAACGAAACGAGAGCCGTCATCCAAAAGTTCAACGGATGAATTCCGTTCGCCTTTGCGATCGGATACAGCGTAACGGAAACCAAGATCACCGCACCGTAAGGATCCATCAGCATACCGATGATTACGAGTACGATCGTCAAAACGATCATCGCGGACAAAGGAGAACCCAAATGTGTCGGAAAGAGATTGATCACGTTGGAACGTTCAAACACCCCTCCCATACAAGCCGAAAGCCCCATGAGCATCAAAAGGGCTCCGAGGTGAGAACCCGTGTCATACGAGGTTCTAGAAATCTTCACGACATCCCGCGCGTTCGAAGCCGGGTGATGCTCTTTCCGACTCTGTTTGTGATCCCAGTAAATCAAAGCAAGCATCGCGATCGGTAACATATACGGAGCCGTATGTTCGTCGAAATGAGTATTCAGACCGAACACAAGCACGAATACGATCACAACCGCGAGCAGAATATACAAACTAAACGGTTTAAAAACGGACCAGGTCGTTTTTATCGCGCCGGATTCGGGCTGAATCTTCCAGGATTCTTTGCGTAAAAACCAGCTTACGACCAAGAACAAGGTCGTAGAAACCGCGAATACTCTCCAGCCCCAGTGAAAGAGTTCGTCCGTGGTCACGTCCAAATTCAAAGAAGCTACGATCACCACCAAAAGACAAGGAGGAAGGACCACTCCCAAACTTCCGCTCATCGCGGTTGCGGCTAACGCTCTTTCTTGGGAGGCGCCGGCCCTTCTGAGTTCGACGAAGATCGTCGCACCTAACGCCAATACGACGATCCCCGAGGCGCCGCTGTAGGCGGTCGGAAGCGCGGCCGCAATTACGACGATCACCGCTAAAAGTTCCGCGGGAAGTTTCCAAGGTTTCAGAAGATCGAAAAATCTTCTTCCGAGAGAAGTGTCTCGGAGTAAAATCCCGGTCCAAACATACAAACCGATCTGGATATACAGAGTCGCATGCGCGGTCAATTTCTGCAAATAAATCGCGAGACCGGCGGGATGATATTCGATCAGAGTAAAATAAACTCCGCAAACCGCCGCCATCCAGCAATACAATGGGATCGAGAGAAGAATCTCGGAAACCCTGCTTTTTTGCCGGTCGGCCGGGACATTGTTAAATTCAGAATTTCGAATATTATAAACGTTCAATGCGCTCAGAAAGACGAGTCCCACGATCCACAAAACCTGGATCTGCGCGTCCACTCCCTTGCTGAACGGAAGCATGGAGGCCGCGGAAAAGACAAGAATCGCATTCGCGAGAATCTGACTTAACTCCGAAGCGAGTTCTTCCTTTTTATTTTCGGGGTTTTTGAGAGCGATATGATAACGTCTCGTAGTCGAGACGATCCCGGCGACGAGAAGAAGAATCACCATCGTCATCGGAATATAATCGATGGCAAAGATCGTGATCGAAGAAAGTTTTCGTTCCGTTCCGCAATAGAGTTTTTGTCCGAAGCTGAGTTCCATCGGAGGGAGAACGGAAGAAGCCGCCGTCGTAGCCGCACCTTCCTTTTTCGGAGGAGCTTTAGAAGCAGAATCGGTTCCTAAATCCAATTCTTCCAAAAGGGCGGAATCGGAAGCGCTGACTTCCACCTTCTCCAAAGAATTGATTTCGGACGCGATGCAGTGAATCCGAATCTCCGCATAACGCGGCCAGATGGATTCTCCAAGCTCGAGCATTCGAGCCTGGACCAACTGACCGAAACTTTGAATCAAAGGAACAAAAAGAAAGAGCAGTACTGCCCAAGATACGATTTTTTTTGCCATGCGTTCTCGTTCTATCCGGTTATTCTAAGGAATCGGAACATTCTTCCGCACCGGCGTCCGCTTTACAACGAACCCCTTTCATCAGCTTGAGAATGGAAGCGTGATATACGCCTTTGTCTCTCAATTTAATGCGAACTTCCCTGAATTTCTCGAAGTAACCTTTGACTTCTTCTTTGGGAACTTCGAGCCAATACTTGGCGGGAACTTCTCTTTCCGCCTTTCTGGTCAATTCAAGCATCGTATCAAACTGAGTCGCCGCCCATTGTCTGGATTGATTTCCGTAATCCGCGGGAAAATCCGCGGTCTTTCCAACGATTTGAAACGTAAGTTGTCCGATCGGAAACTTTACGATTCCGCCGTTCGGCATAACACCTTTCATCAATTCGAGAGGTTTAAAACCGACCGCGGGAGAATAACAAGCATCCGCACGTCCGTTGTTGAAAATTCCCGCAAAGGTAGCGATCTCCGCGGGAACCATGGAAGAACCCACAACGTCGACCATCGTAGTCGCCGCTTGATCGTACGTCAAAGTAGCGATCTTCTTTCCCGCGAGATCTTTAATGGAACGGAGATTCTTGTCTCTCAAAAGAAGATAAACCGCGCCTCCGGGAAACATCGCCATCGTTTCGTATTCTCCCGCAACGTTCAACTGTCTCGCTTTCGGATTAGCAAGAACGTCGATCGTTCTTTTCAGAAGATCATACGAAGGAAGAGCGCCGATCGCTTCAAGAGAACCGGATTGAGGAACGTAACCGCGGACGCGAAGGCTCGTCAAAAATGCGAGATTGCACTTGCCTGCCTTGAAATCGGAGTTCGCAACGACTTCGTCCGTGTAAGCCTTCGGTTCGAGACGGATTCCCCAGTTCAGAGCCTGTGCCTGATAACGAAGAGCGGACTTATAGATATCACCGTGCGTTCCGGACGGATCGAAGACGCAGATCGTCTTATTGATCGGATCTGCCGCCGAAAGCGAAGACGCAAGAGCCAACGCAAGAACGGTTAGAATTTGGAAACGGATCATGGATATTCTCCTTACTATTGAATTCTCAGTTAGAATGACTTTGGATCAAAGACCTTTGAGAAGATCGTCGTCTTCTTTCAGATCGCGTTTGCCTTGCGGAAAACTTCCGAGAAGCAAAGGACCACGATGGCCTTTTTCTTTGATCCAGATTTTATCGGACTCGTGTCTGGAAAGTTGTTCCGCATACGATTCAAGAAGTTGAAACTCAGGATTCCCCTGACCTTTCTCTAAAATTTTCGCGTGTTCCTTTACGGCCTTTTTGATCGCGTCCTGATTTCCTCTTCCGGCTAACGCTTGGATATGAAACGCGCGGGAAAGACTGACGCCCGCTTTATCGCCTAACGCGACCGCACGATCCAGCTGCTGAAACGGATCCTTGCCGGCAGGAGTCGCGCCCGGAATCGAAAGCCAGATGATCGCTTCGAGAGCAAGGGGAACTCCCCACCATTCTTCCGCATTTAAGCATTTGGACGCGTTAGACACGATCGATGGGATGTCGGTGGGAACGTTTGCAACACCTTGCGCGGCTCGGTCATGAAGAATCGCAAGTAGACTCGCGGAAAGACCGATCAAATAGTAGAACTGATCTTCTTTGGAAAGAGAAGGACATTTACCGTTCCATTCTCCGAAATACAGATTAAAACGTTTGTAGGCTTCGCCGTATCGTTTTGCGGCAAGACCGTGGTTGCGGATTTCGACCGCTTGATGATCGGTCGCTTCTTCGCCCTTCCCTCTGCGGACTGCGGAGAGATAGCGAAGTTCCGCTTCCTGAGCTTCTCGTTCCGCGCACATTCCGGCACCTAACATCGCGACCAAAATCGGAAGATCGGGACGTGGGGCAACGCGCTCGAACGAACCGATCAAGGGCGCCAAGCTCACACCGGCGTTGCAAACCGAGTCCAAATCCTTGGACTGGAGCATAAACGGGATTAGGTGATCTTCTGCATAGGAAGAAATCGTTCTTCCGGTGACGTTATAAACGAGGGAACAAGAGAGAGAGTTTATTGTAACAATCGTTACAAATAAAAGTAAACCAAACTTCGACTTTCGATTTCTCATTTCAGGTACATTTATCGCTTAAGAGATTTTGATGAAAGTTAATCGCGGCTTCAGATCCGTCCATGATTTTTTTTAGAATGCTCGTTTTATTTTGGGCGAGTCGCGTACTATAGAGAAGGTCGATTGTAAAAGTGGAATCTGTGGTAGTTCCTACATTCTTTCGTAGTTCCGGGAAGTTTTTCGTGGTAGTTCCCACGTCATTTGTGATTCAAAGCAAATTCCGCTCGGTAGAAGTCCCTCCAATTTTCCGTGAATCAAACTTTGTAGGATGTACAACAGATCAAAAACTTCCCGTCCCAACCGTCCTACGCCCGACTCACAGCGCCGGAACGAATTCGTTCGATCAAACCGAGAGTTTCCGGTTCCGGATCGACTCCGAGTTCCTTTCTTAAGGACTTTTTGAATTCTTCGTATTTGCGAAGCGCCTCGTTTTTCCGATCCAACTGCAAAAGCGCCTCGAAATGAAATCTCCACGCTCTTTCGTCCAAATCATCCAAACGAATCCAGCTCGCGGAATCTTCCAGAAGGCCCTCCATCTCCTTTCGTTCCCCGTCTTTCTCGCACAAGAAACGGAAGATTTCGATCAAACTCTTGCGAATGTATTCTCTTCGAATTTCCGATTCGGGAAAATACAAATCGAACTCGAAAAAGTCTCCGCGATAAAACGCTCTTGCAAAACGAAATTCCTGAATCGCAAGTTCGGTGTCGCCTTTGCGAAGCGCCTTTGCCCCGCCCTCGTAGTGTTTTTCGAATAACTGAAAATCGGTCTGCACCAAATCCTGTCTGAAAAAAAGACGATCTTCGGAAAAGACAAGCGCCTCCGGATTTCCGATGATTCTCCGCAAACGAAAACAAAGTGCGTGCAAACTGTTGAGCCCGTTCTTGTCCGTCATTCCCGGCCAAAGAAGTTCGAGCAGCTCCTCTCGATGAATTCCTTTCTCGAAACGAATGAGAAGAATTTTGACGAGCTTCAACATCTTCTTTTTGCTCGAGATTTCCGTTTGAGGAATTCGAACTCCCCCCCGTTCCAATTCCAAGCCGCCGAGCGCTCGGATAAAGATCTGATCTTTTTCGGAATGAGGAGAACCGATCTTGGAATAGGCGGCGTGAACTTCCTCCTCCTTCGTTTTGTTTCCTTCCGTTTGTTTTTCGGAAGCGAGCCCGAATTCTTCGGGAGAAGTCAAAGCGTGTTTCAATTCCTCTCGAATTTCTCTTCCCGATTTGTTCAAAGTGAGAAACGAATCCACGGAAAACATCAAAATCAAAAAGCTAAAATGGGACGTATACGGAAACGGAACGATATCCATCGCGACGAGAATATCGAGAAACACGTTCGTGCAAAATACGATCAAACCGACGAGCAGAAATAAATTTCGAAACAGGTTCCGCACGAACTGAGTGATCACCTTAAAGAGAGTCCAGATAATCATCAAAATTCCGGACAGATAAAAATACTGAACGAGCAAAGGCTGGTCCGTTTCGTAGATCACGATTCCCAGCGCGGGAAAGGCTCTCTGGTGCGCGAGCCCGATATGATACGAATTCGGATCCACGAGGATGACCGCGGACAAGAGAACATTGAGAAGAATGTAGAGATAAACGAAATCCTTACTGAAAATTCTGCGATAGCTATTTACAAAAAGAATCATCGTCATTCCAAAAATAGGAATGAACGCGTTTTCAAGCCTTTCCCAAATCAAGGCCTCTTGTGCGTTAGCCGTATTGATCGTTTTTGTAAAAAACAAGAGATAAAAGCCGTAAGAAACCTGTAAAAAAGCGAAATGTAGGAGATACACCTGCTTTCTGTTCTTATAATATAGAAATAGATTATGGAGCGTTCTATAAGCGAGGATAGTCGCGACTAAATAGCAAGAAATCTGATAGAGCGTTATATTCATTGATTTTCAAATACCTTTTTTATCTTACAACCGTTCAGTTAAATTGTGAATAAAAGCTCATGATTTTTTATCAATCAAAATTCTTTCGCACGTATTAGAATGCAGAGAATCACGATTTTGAAATTAGTTTTTTAGAGAAGAGAGAGTTTTTTTAAGACAAGAAGAAGACAAAAACTTATTTTATGGCATGACCTGAAACTAGAACGGCCTGCGATTTTGCAGGCCTCGTAACGAACTTGATTCGCTATGATTTTTTAAGGGCAAATGATCAGCGAACTTGGATCGCTTGCAGCCGCTCCTATGAATCTCATTCCGCCTAACATATACGGATCCGACGTATTCTCCGTGGCGAGAGTAAAGAACTGAATCACGTTGCTTCTCGCGTTGATCGCACACGCGGTGTTATTCGTCGGATGTCTCAGTTTCGGAAAGTTGATCTGCGGAGGAAGGGGAACCTCCTTCAGAATACTATTGACAAGAGGCACCACGAGCGAAGTGACTAACGGTTCGATCACACTGTTGATTCCGTCCGGATCGAGTCCGAAAGGATTGTTTGCGATTCCTTCCAAAACTTCAACCGTATAATCCAAATTATTCGTGGAAAGAATCACCTGAAGAGCATTCAAGTTTTGTAAATTAGGATCGTTGTTCGGATTGGAGAAAGTGATGAATTTGAATTCCGCGTCCGCGGCCAAACTGATCCGAACCGCGCCTAACGTGTATGTGTATCCGTTCGGCCTCGTATCCGCTCCGCAATCCGTCAACTCTGCTCCGGTGAGTCCCGTGCAGCTCGCCGGTTTTTTCGCGACGATCTTCAACTGCATCTCGGTAAAATACAAACGCAGTTTCGGAATTCCCGGTCCCGTCATCGGTTTGAATTTTACGCTCGGAGCCAGCACCGGTTCCATCACCATCTCGATATCGTCATAAGGTTTTGCGGCCGGTGCGAGTGCGTTCGATCCGTTTAACCCCTGCAGTTTTTCTCTCCCCGGCGCTAAGATCGTAATGATCGGAGAGGCTTTGAGCAAAGTAGTGGTCAATTGAAAGAGAGGATTTCCTCCCGAATAGCTGTTGATCGTTTCGATGAAGGATTTATTCATCGTGATGTCCAATCCTCTTCTTTGCCAGAGATGAAACGCAGCTTGAGAAATCGTATCCGAATGAAGCGACAACAGAAATCCCGGATTCGCATTGCTCTGCGTAAACTGATACGAAGAAGGGAACGGTGTCGCGGGGTTTCTCGTGATGATCATTCCCGTTTTGGCGGCCTGATTTCTGAGTCCTCTTCCCTGCGGGTCCACGTAGTTGCTCGAAAAGGAAAGATCCAAATTGCTCACGAGTCCTTTATTCACTCCGTCGTGTTTGATCACGCTGTCCGTTCTGAGCTTCATCTTTACAGTCAAAGGAAAATTACGGAGCGGTTCGGGAAGATAACTCGGCAATTGAATCGTAACCCCGTCGTCCCGAAGCGCGCCGACCACGGAATTCAACACGTTCGGCGCGATTCTTTGTACGATGTCTTTTAGCATGTACTGGGTGATGATCCCTTTTACGTAAGGCACCGTTCCGCCCGCTAGATTCTGAACCGTTCCTCTTCCGATCAAAGGAACAAGAATGTTATCCACCCCGCCTTCGTTGGATCCGGAATATTCCATCGGAGCGGTATACATAAAGTCTTTCGTATCTTCCGCACCGGAATAAATTCCCATCGGAAGAAAGGTCGGATTGGACCAAGGCAATACGAAGAAGTTATTCGTTACGGAATCGATGTCCGCGTTGCTCGGATTGAGAGGGAACACCGTATTGTTCACTGCAAACGGGCTTCGCACCGCCATCGAAACGGTTCCCGTTCCATCGACCGATAAAACGTTTCTCGCTCTTGCCATTCTCAAAGAAGGAGTGGTTAAGTAAATATTCGGAAGCTGATTGTTGCCTCCGTTCAAACCGGGGTCCACATTCGGATCCCAATTCAAACGCGCGGTCGTCTTGAAATACATCAATGTTCCCGGCGAAATAAAGATCGTATACCAGTCTTCATAACGGGAAACGATAAAAAGATCCACTTCCACATAACGCGAACTTAGATCGAGCCCGAGTCCGGGCGCGGTGTTCGCTGTTCCCGGATTGACCCGCAAGTCGGCGGCTACGTTTCCAAGCTGCGTGCCGGAGGCATTCTTCACAAATGCGGGAAGACGCATATCGGTTACATATACGTCCATCGTCATACTCGCCGCGCCGAGCGAATCCTCCAGAGGAGCGTTATAACGGCTGAAAGGCGCGGCTGCTTTCGGCCATTTGTCGAACGCCCATTCTCCCTGATCTTCCGCTCCTTTCGGCTCCACTACCGAAGTCGGATACGTCGGATATGCGGAAGAAGGAACCCAACAATACCCTCTTCCTTCCGCGCCGGGCTTTGCGCCCAACACGGATATAAATTGTTGATTCTTGAAATCGTCGAACTTGTTCGTTCCAGGAGAACCGGATTGTCCCGGACGAATACAAGCTTCTCCGATGTTCCACTGACCGTTATCGTAAAATTTCTTTTTGGAATGATCGGGTAATCCTATTAGGAATTCTTGAAACGTTCTCGGAGTCCCGTTTACGTCCTGCACCTTGAACGCTCCGGTGGTAAACTTCTGAATCACCTTCCCCAAAAACGGAAGCATCTGTGCCTCGTCCATCACTCCGTTCGAAATGTTTGCAAGAAGATTGTTCGCGTTGTTTAGATTTCCGTAATTGAAGCTGAAGTATTTTTTATACGTCGGACCGAACTTGGTCTGAATCTCATAATAATACGTGTTTCCGCCGATCGTAGGCGGCACGGAAGAAGTCGAAAGATTCACGCTGATCGCGTTCATCGTACAAGTCGATCCGGGAAGAGCGCTCGGACAAAGTTTTACCGAAGATCCGCTTCCGCTTTTTCGGAGATAAATCGAATCGATGTAATTCTCCCCCGCGACCGGATTTTGAAACGCTGAATTGACGGTGACGTTCGCGGACGTATCCAGAGAAATATCGTCGGTCCCGTTGAGCGCCTTGTTCATCGCACCCTGCACGATCGAGTTGTTCAGAGAGTAATTCAATGTCGTTTTAAATTCCTGGCTGTAAGGAAGAAGCGGTTTATTCGAAACCGTGAGCGCGTCTTGACTGATGTTAAGCGTGTATTTTTCTCCGGGTTTGAGTTCGCGGTACGGATTGAGGATCAGTCTTTGTTCGCTGGCCCAGTAAAATTCCACACCGATCCCCGGACCGGCCAAAGGTCCGGAAGTTCCGGTCAACGTTATGCTCGCTTCGGTGAGCGCGCGGTTCATCGGTTTGGAAAACTGGATTTCCAGATCCTTATACCGGTTTACGTTTTCGTACGAATTGATGAAGAGATGCGCCTGCGGTCCCGCGTTTCCAAAATTTACGGGAAGAGTGGCGACGTTATTGTCCACGTTGTTGTAGGGAGGAATGACGGAATTGTTCGAAACTTCTCCGCCGGACGGACTTCCTAAGTCGAATAACGCCATCAGATCAAAGCCGGAATCTTTCTTTTTATCCGAGCAATCGACCGTGAGCCAACAGAGAAACAATACGGTTGAAATCCATTTGATTCTTTGATTGAGCATCTGCATTCCCTTCCTATTCCACTTTTTTCTTTTTAAAAACAGGGGTAAGAATACGAATCCCGTCCGATTTCATACTTATCTCGTACTTATATTCCGGATTTTTTTTCGAATGTTCGAATAAAAAAACCTTTTTCTAGCGATTGTTTTTTAAAAAGGGATGAGTGAAACTGAATACCGCAAATCTTCCTGCCCGAAAAATCACACTTCCATTCCGGCTCCGATCCAAAAAAAACGCGGGCTTCTTCGCATTAAAAAAAAGCCGGTTGGAACTTCAACCGGCGTTCGAATTGTTTGCATCGTTTTGGATCGAACGATGCAAAGCGGCTTTTAGAGTTAGAGACTTGAGGGTTACGATTAACGGCTAAAGATCGAAGTGAGATTGTCCCAATATGTCGTCGAATCCTCGTTCTTGTTGAATCTGTCCCAGAACACGGTTCCGTCCGGAAACGGCTTTCTTCCCTTTTCCGTGATGTCCGCAAACAGATTCATCAGAACTCCCGCAGTATAAAGAAGCGAACGGTTTCCCGATCGGCTTTGAACCATATCCGATACGGTCAATCGATCCAAATCGTCGAAGATCTCGCGGATCGTATACGGAGTGTTCATGTCCGCTTCGAGATAACTGAAGAATTCTCCCGTTAAGGAAAGTCCCATGAGTACTCCATTGACGCACCTTCCGTAAACGGCGGAGACTTCGATCAACGCGGGCGTGTCGGAAGTCAAAAGATTCGTTACGAGATAGTCTCGATTGCCGGACGAATTTTGAAAGATCGATCCGAGCAAGTTGAGAACATGTACGATCTCCGTCTGAGACGGTGTTACGTCCAAAACCAAATCCATTGAAAAGTCGAACATCGGAATCAAGGAATACACCGAATCACGGGAAAGATAATCCCTCAATCGAACCGCGACCACTCCCATATCGTCCCAAAGAGGATCATACACGTTCGCCGGTCTTGTATCGGGATACGCAGCGAGATCGGTTCCGAGTTTTTCCAAATACGTCTGCAGGTTGAACTGAACGGAGGTCGGAGTTTCCGATGTAAGTTTGATTTCACCCGCAACGGAAGCAAGACCCGCAAAGAAAAGATCCGCCCCCGGTTGGCGGCTCGGTCTTCCCATTTCCGCAAGCATGTGAACCAGATGAGTCAAAAGTTTTGTCTTGGACACAAGGTTCAAAAGTCCGTCTTGAAATCCCCTTTCCTTTTCGATCAACACGGACAAAGGACTGCGAATGGGTTCTTCCGTGATCGGATCGCTTTGACGAAAGAGATATTCTTCCGGTCCCGCAAAACGGTTCCTGAATTTTCCGTTGGGAAGCGCGGTCTTAACGACCGTGATCGTTCTTCCTCCCGAATTCGTTTCGAGATCGGTGGTTTGTGTCAAGAGCGGTCGCGTCAACGCAGCGCTGAGTCCGGTCAAAAGTTGAAACGGATTCTTATTGTTCGCCGAATCGGATTGATCCGTTAGAGTTTTTGCAAGGGATACGATCAAGGGAAGAAGTTTGTTTCGTTTGTCCCAGTAAGCATTCACTTGAGAAGGCGATACCGCATCCGCCGTTAAAAACGAAAGGCGTTCCATAACAGGAAAATTGAATGCGAATACCGGAGGCAGAACCCCGTATTGGGAACTCGGCGGATAAAAGATATTGTAAACGTTGGAATCTCCGAGACTGTTGAACGTGATCGAACTCGTTCCGCTCGTTCCGTAATCCCAGGCTTCGAGAAAGAACATACTGTCTCCCGGAAGAGAGGAAAAATTCTCCTCCAACACCTGCGTCCCCGCAACGCGAAAGTTCGGCTGCGTTGAAGTAGCGCAGCCCGGTTTCCACAACGAACCGAGAACGTTCCACTTTCCGTTTTGTTTACTCGCACAGCCGCTTCCGTCTTGAAACTGAGGTTTGGCTCCCATCAATCCTTTGAGTCCGTTCGCGATCACGGTAACAAACGCGGCCATCTTATAAGGAACTCCCGGTCCGAGAG
Organism: Leptospira sanjuanensis; assembly: GCF_022267375.1. Lineage (GTDB taxonomy): Bacteria > Spirochaetota > Leptospiria > Leptospirales > Leptospiraceae > Leptospira > Leptospira sanjuanensis. The sequence goes on along the minus strand of NZ_JAIZBH010000001.1, from coordinate 1,754,406 downwards.
AAGCGCGCAAAGGAATCACCGCGACCATTCTTTTTTCGGAAAGAAGCCACTGAAAATTCTTATAAAGAACTTCTTCGTCCGTTTCCAGAGCGCGCTCGCTGGAAGTTTTCGCGATTTCCCAAATCGGAATGCTCCATCCTTTCGTTCCGCTTGCGTTCACGCCGGACGCGACCTGCGTAAATTGATTGTTCAGATAACTCGCGTTAGACTCTCTTCCACCCGGTCCCACCCAGCGACAAAGACTTCCCGCGGTGCAAGTTCCGCTTCCCGTGTCCGAAACCTTGATTCGATAATCGGAACTGGACCAGGAAGATTTATAGATGAGATCGTTTCCGTTGGAATCGATGTACGGTTTACCGTCGATCGTGTAAATATTTCCCGCTTCGTCTCTTCGGTTCTTATTGTAGTAAGGACCGCCGCCGGAAAGAACTACGTTCACGATGAGCTTCATCATAAACGGTATCGTTTTGGTAAACACGGGATCGTTCGCGGCGGGAACCACGGACGGATCGGGAGATTCGAGAAGAGCCAAGGTAGGAGTGTTGATTCCCATCGTAAACGGAATCGGAGTTGTCGCGTCTCCGTTCCGATAGACGGCTCCGTCGTTCGCGCTCTGGTTTAAGAAAGCTTTGACTCCTAAGTTTCCGGTCATCGCGGAGCCGAGCGCATAGATGCTGTCGCCTACGGTCAAAACTCCGTCGGTCATCGGGCCGCCGTTCACCGAACCGTTCGGTTCCAAACTCATGATCGTGCTATCGCTTGGGTTCTCCCAGCGAAAGCCGTACGTATCCGCAAGCGTTAGGAGAAACATCAACTGTTCCAGCGCCGAGATTTTGTATTCGAATCCTCCATACGCGCGGTCTCTTCCCAGATAATCCAGACGGATCAATTCTCTCAGAGAAAAATCGACATTCTCCGCTTCCGTGGGAAAGCCCAGGTTAAAAAGGTTTTTACTCAGTTCCTTCCCTAAAAACACGTTTGGATTTTTCGTATAGGCTCCTCCGGCTCCGAGCATGGGCCGAAGATATCGAAACGCTTCCGTCATCACGACGGAAAAATCGGAAGGATAGTTCGCGTCCCGGTAATCGTCGATTCCGGAAGAATCGTGAACGCTTCCTCCGGGTGTATAATACTTTTCTAAATTAACGATGAGATCCTTAAGAGCCGTATCGGAGGATTTGAAATCGCTGAAACCCGCTCTTTGCTGAAACGAGTTTCCCACTTCGGCGATGAGATTGATCATCTGTGTTTTGAGAACTCTGTCCCCGCTCAAAGTTGGATCGATCATTCCTTTGAGAATGGATTCCACTCCGGATCTAGCGTTCGCATTTAAAACCAAAGACTTATGAAGAACGGTTTCCAAATCTTGAAACAACTCGATCATATCCGGATCTTTCAGGGCGTTTGCTAACTCTCTGTATTTGATTTCCGTTTCCGAAGCGTTGTATGTTTTGTAGAGATAGATGAGCGCGGCTTGGCTGATCGGCGAAAGATTCCGAACCACCTTTCCCGGATATTTTCGGATTCGTTCCAGCCAAGGAAGAACTCCTTCGAAAGCGCCGGAAGGAGCTTCTTTCAAACGATGAATGAGTGTGTTCGCTTTGAGAAGGGATTCGCGGACCCGAGCCTCGGGTTTTAAGAACATGTCCGAAGATACCCGCAAGAAACCGGTGATGTCCTTGCGCGAGGGTTTGCGCATCGAACTGTCCAAACGGAGGTTGAACTGTTCCGGTTGGAGACTTTGAAATCCCGCCTTCAAGGAAGGATAGTCGTCCAACAGATTGAACAAACGCAGCCCGCCGTCGCTCGTGATATTATCATAGAACGTAAGAGCGTCGAATTTTTTCTCATCCGGTTTGCAGGAAAGAAGTTCGAACCCGATCGCTAAAACCGTCATCCATTTCCAAACGAAGCCTTTCATTTCCAATTCTCCATTTCAAATCCGAAAGGAAAGAATAAGGCCAACAGATATAGTTCCCTTATTTCGGGCTTATATTCCGTCTGAATCGGTAAAAAAATTCAAAAAAGAAGAAAGAGGTTTTTCTAAATTTTAAATATATCAATTGATATTTAAAATTTCGCAGGCGATTTCTTTGTTTTCCAAAGAATTCGAATGATAAATCGGCATTCGTTTTGAAAGATCAAAGAATCCTTATATTTCAAAAGAGAGCTTTTACTCACGTATACAAGAGACATAGAACAATTTTGCCACGTTACTACGCAAAAATCGTATCTCGATTCGGTTTTTCTAAGAGTGATTTCGCAAAATATGAGTTTTTCTTGACAATTTTTTGACTATGAATACCCTAAGCGCGACTGGAATCTTTAGCTGCCTTTTCCCGGGTCAGTTGAGAACTTTTGAACAATAGAGCAACCAGGAAAGGTCCTTTCTCTCTCCCATACACCGATGATGGATTGGTCTCGCCTTAGCTTCTATTCGGTTTTAGAAGCCAGTAATTTTTTGTAAGGACCCTTTCTCATGAACATTTATATAGGCAACCTCGCCTATCAGGCAACCGAAGACGATCTCCGTAAAGCTTTCGAGTCTTTTGGAGAAGTAACCTCTGTACGCATCATCACCGATAAACTTTCCGGCAAATCCCGGGGATTAGCATTTGTGGAAATGGCGAACAAAGACGAAGGAACCGCTGCAATTGACGGCTTAAACGGAACACAAATCCGTGGAAGAGAAATCAAAGTCAACGAAGCGCTTCCTAAAAAACCTTTCCCGGAAAAATCCAGATCCAGATATTGATCTTTGACAAGGGAGAAAGGCATCCGCTTTTCTCCCTTGACAGAACTTCTTCGACTCTGTAGCGTTCGCTATTGTGTTTGAGCTTGCGCTTCTTCCTTTTCCCTCCTCCTTCTATTTTCCCCAATGGTTGATTTCTCTCTTTTACGGATTCGGACTTTTCGGTACGGCTTTGGGTTGTCTGATGTTTTTCGGTCAGATCGTTCTTCCGAATAAAAACCGACTCAATTATCTTCTGGGAGCTTTATTTCTCGGGATGTCCGTCCTCCAAGGAAGTTCCATCGCGATCCTTTCCTCTTCCGATCCTTCCTTTGTCTGGTTGATTCTGCTTCATATTCCCGCGTTGTACGGTGTCGGCCCTGTTTTATACGGAATTTATAAATCCAGCACGGGAGAATCCTTCCTCGATTCGATACAAGACCTGTTGCTTCATTCCGTCTTTCCCGTGTCAGGAGTTCTTCTTTACTTTGTCGTTCTTTTCGGGATGGAGAATCTTTCCGAAACCATCCGCAGATCGTTTACGGAAGCGGTATTTCCCGGCCGGTTGGATTGGATTCTTTTGCCCGCGGTGATCGGAATCGGCTTTTACGTTTTTCTCGTTCTCAAAAGTTCCCGAGATCTTTGGAGATGGGAGATTTGGAAATCGGAACCGACTGCGAGAATTCTTTCCTTTTTGGTGGTCATGTCTTTGTTTCATCTAACGCTGGGGGCGCTCTTTTTCATTACCAAAACGCCGGACTTTCTCGTATTCACGTCGGGGGGAATGGGCATCGCTCTGTGCGCGGCTTATGTGATCGGACATCGATATCCCGGCTTCTTTCAAAAGTTGCAGGAAGTCACACAAGCCACGCGGGAAAAATACGCGCGTTCTCTTTTGGTGGGAATCGATCGCGCGATCTTAAGAGAGAATCTGCTTCATCTCATGGAAAAGGATTTTCTCTATCGGGAAGAGGATCTCGGACTCGGGGATCTTGCGGACGAACTCGCGCTTTCCACGCACCAGGTTTCCGAATTCTTAAACCAAGAATTAGGAAAGAATTTTTCCGTCTTTGTCAACGACTACCGAGTCTCCGAAGCCTGCCGACTTTTGACCGCCGAACCGGACAAAAGCATTTTGGACATCGCGTATTCCGTCGGCTTTCGGACCAAGTCTTCGTTCAACCGCGTCTTTCAAAAACATACCGGTTTGACTCCGAGCGAATATCGATCGCAAAGCGCGGCGCAATTTATCGATTCGGTCGAAACGCACCGTCGGAATCGATAGAATAGGACGACCGAATCCGAAAAAGAGCCTATCATTCGGTCATCCTAAGAATTGAAAAGGAGTCACAATGAGCACTCTGACATTGGCGAAAAACGAAATTCTTCCCGAAAGAAAACCCAAAAAATGGCAAACCCTCGCAACACGAGAGCGAAACGTAAAGATCATGCGTTGGATCCGATTTAGAGAACGCAATCTTCGTAAAAAGTTTTCCGTCTTAAATCATCAGAACTTTTTAGGCGCGACGATCACGTTCTGTTCGGCCGCGATGATGATAGCAACCGCCGGACTTTATATCGCGGACGTAATCCCTGCGTGGCTTGCAATCGTTGCGAACGCGATCTTCGCTTCCCTTTTGCACGAGATCGAACACGATACGATCCACAATCTGTATTTCAAAGACAACGAAAGAATGCAGGATCTTCTTTTTTGGACCGTCTGGATTTTCCGGGGAAACACGGTCAGTCCTTGGTACCGCAGAATGATTCACACTCTGCATCACAAAGTTTCCGGTCATAAGGACGATATAGAAGAAAGACTGATCGGCAACGGGATGAAGGCCGGAATCGTTCGCTTCTTTGCGATGATCGACGGAAACGTTTCCGCCATTCTTAATTTTAGAAAGCTCGTCAAAGACGCGCCGAAGTTCAAACGAAACGAAATCGTTCGCGAAAGCTGGCCTTGGCTCGTAGTCTATTACACTCTTTGGTACAACTTTCTCGGGCTGAATCTGTTCCATTACGGAAATCTGTTTCTTGGTTCTCCGATCGAACTCACTTTTTCCGAACTTCCGGAATCGGTACGTGCGTTTTTAAACACGGCCGCGGTCGTGTATCTAATTCCGAATTGGATCCGTCAATCGAGCATCCAGATCGTTTCGTCCAACATGCACTACTACGGAGACGTGAAAGGAATTCACGAACAAACGCAGGTGTTGAACTCTTGGTTGCTTGCGCCTCTTCATCTTTTCTGTTTCAACTTCGGAAGCACGCACGGAATCCATCACTTCGTCGTCAATCAACCGTTTTATATCCGTCAGATGGTGGCGCCCTTCGTTCATCCCGCGATGAAACGATACGGAATTCGTTTTAACGATTTTGAAAGTATGTTGCGCGCCAACCGCTACAACCCGGCCGAGTCGCAAGTCGCCTGATTTTTTTGAGGCTGTCTTCTCTTTCTTTTTCATTTCGAAGAAGAGAAGACAGTTTACAGTTTCGTAAAAAATTCCTTTCAAAAGAGTTCGGGACGGTTTTGTTCCAATCCGCGGAGTTTCCCTTTTTCGAGTTTTGCTCCTCGTAAAAAATCCGATTTTGTTTTCCAAGAACGGGGTTTATCGTCTTTTGGTTGGAGAGAAGCCTCATGTCCTCCGATTCGAAAACCAAGATATTCCTTGAATTCCAGTTCGCGATGATCCTCATCAGCGGAAATATTCTTTTTGCCAAACTCATCGACGAAAGCGTTTGGATGATCACCTTCGGAAGAACCGTGTTCGCAAGCGCCGGTTTGTATCTCTTTTTAAAATGGAGGGACAAACCCCTTTTTTTTCCGAGCGCGATCGAAAACAAAGCGGCCTTGGGTGGAGGAATCCTTCTTGCGATTCACTGGGTTCTATTCTTCGCTTCCGCAAGGCTCGCTTCTCCCGCGATCGCGGTTCTTACGCTCTTTACACATCCGGTCATCACCGTTTTTATCGAACCTCTTTATTATCCCGTAAAACCGAAAGGCAGAGACGTTCTTCTTGCTCTTTTGGTTTTACTAGGAGTCGGAATTCTCATCCCCGAACTCAAATCCGGAAACGATCTTCACTGGGGAATCATCGCCGGTCTTATATCCGCGCTTTCGTTTTCGTTCCGCAATTTATTGACAAAAAAGTTTTTATCGCATCACGGAAGCGCACAGGTGATGTGTCTTCAATCCTTTGCCGCGGTTTTCGTTTTGGCTCCGGTTTGTTATTTCGAAACGATTCCCACTTCGTTACGATCCCTCGGTCTGATCTTTTTACTCGGAAGTTTTTTTACCGCGTTCGCTCATACGCTTTACGTTAAATCGATGTTTCAGCTCAAACTCAAAACGGCGGGAATTCTTTCCAGCATTCAACCGGTCTATTCGATCCTTCTCGCGTGGCTTCTCTTGGGAGATATTCCCGGTTATCGAGAGATGATCGGCGGAGCCTTGATCCTCGTCGCGGGAACCTTGGAGACGATTCGTTTCGGAAAGGAAGAATAACGTATGAAATTGGATTTAGCCCTTATCGATTCGAGCGCTCCGTTTTTCGTAAAGGCTCCGGGAAAATCCCAGAATTGGTCCAAGGCTCCGATTGCGCTTCTTGAAAAGAATCGGAAATTCAAAAAGAAAACTCATAAAAAGATACGGGAGAATTTCGATTCGTATGTGAAACGCGTGCGCTCCTTCGGCTACAACGCGATCACGATCGACGAACTTTCCTACCTCGCGGACTTTCCCTTTTATCCCGAACTTCTTCGAAATAAAATCCGATCTTATCAAAAATCCTATCAAAAACTTTTTCGAACCGCAAAGAAGAACGGCCTGAAGGTTTTTCTCACGAGCGACTTTTTGTTTTTCAATTCATATCTCGAAGATCAAACCAAGGGAGAATTCGATTCCGTCGCGGAACTTTTTGTTTCCTGTCTGGAACGTCTCTTTTCCGAGTTCGAAACCGTGGACGGAATCGTATTGAGGATCGGAGAATCGGACGGAGTCGACGTGGATGGGGATTTTAAAAGCAGACTTTTGCTCAAAACCCCCGAGGACGCGAACCGGTTATTGAGAATAATTCTTCCGATCTTCAAAAAACATTCTAAAACTCTAATATTTAGAACCTGGACGATCGGAGCGTATCCGATCGGGGATCTGATCTGGAATCCGGTGACCTATAAAACGGTATTCGACGGAATTCCCGCGGAAAATCTGATCGTATCTATGAAATACGGAGAAGGCGATTTTTTCCGTTATCTTTCGATCAATTCCCTCTTTTTCGAGGATTCGCTTCCCAAACTCGTAGAATTTCAAGCGCGGCGCGAGTACGAAGGTTTCGGCGAAGTTCCTTCCTTTGTCGGATGGCAATATCTTTCCTACAAAAAAGAACTCGAAAAAGCCAAGAACCTCGTCGGCTTCAGCGTTTGGTGTCAAACGGGAGGATGGTCCTCGTTTCGGAATATTACGTTTTTAAAGAATACTTCTTATTGGAACGAACTCAACACGTTCGTCTGCGCGGGTCTTTTCCGCAAAAATTGGGGAGTGAAAAAAAGTCTCCGTAAGTTCTACGGAAAAAAGAATCTCAAAGAGTTCGTTCGGTTTCTGCGTCTTTCCGATACGGTGATCCTGAACCTTTTGTACGATCCCGAATTCAGCCCGCTTCCGCTTTATATCCATCGGGTTCGGATTCCTCCGCTGCTGCACATAACTTGGGATCGGGTAACGGTCAGCGATCATTTCCGAATTCTATATTCCGCTTTTTGCAAGAACCCGGAGGAATCGGTCCGGAAGGGATACGGGGCGATCGAAAGCCTCAAAGAGATGGGAAGAATCGCGAAACGAATCGGACTTCCCTACGATTTTCGGTTTCACTACGAGACCTTTCAGTTATTCGCCTTTTGCAGAGAGCTGATTTATCTTCCCGATCCGGAACGGGAACAATATCTTTTGGAAGAAACGATTCATCTGTGGAAATTATATTCCGAAAATTATCCCGATGCCTATCGGTTTCGGATTCTCCCTCGAAAAAGAATCCCGGGACTTATGTCCGAAGCGTTGCTAAAGATGTTCGTCCGAAAGAGAAAGAACACAAGACTTCTGGATCGGATTTTGTTTCATCCGCTTATGCGACGTTTTTATCTTTTCTTATACCAACGAATCCGTGCAAAACTTCCTTCGTTTATCAATCAGCAGGCTATGCCCGTCTCCGAGCTCCTAAAATAGAATAGAGTTTGACAGATTCCGCCGCGATAAATAAAATTTTGACCTATGAGTGTAAGTGAAAACGGTTTTATTTCGTATTCAAAAAATATGATTCTCTTGAGATCTTTGCAATCCTTCTCCGTAGGGAACTTTGACTCTAAAACTCTCTGTTTGGGAGTTATGTTCCTTATCACCACCGTACATTGTTCTTACGGGGACAAAAAGATGGCGCCTAACGAATCGGCAAGCGGCGCAGGACGTTCCGCATACTACGAGGACGAAAGACCGAGCGAAGAAGACCAACCCTCTTCTGCATCCAACCGATCCGTAACTCCCGAAAACGAACCGCCTTCTCCCACAAGAGGTTGCATCCAAGGGGATTGTACGAACGGAACCGGAACCTACGTCTACGACAACGACGACGAATACCGCGGTTCGTTCACAAACGATCTAAGAAACGGTTCGGGAAGAATCAAATATAAAAACGGAGACCGTTTTGACGGGACGTTCAAGGACGACGTGAAGGACGGAAAAGGCACTTATATCTTTAAAAACGGAGCGATGTTGGAGGGCAATTTCCAAGCGGGAAAGATGATCGGTCCGGGCAAGGTGCGCTTCCCCGATACGAGCATCTATGAGGGAGAATTTCAGGACGAAAAGAATTCTTCCGAGGGGATCTTATATTCGGCTTTCGATCATTCCCGAAAACACTGTAGAATCGAAAATAAGGTCGTTCTCTGCGGCGGTCCCGTTGCGGAATCGAGCGATATCAAACCTCTGCACTAAAAGCACGGATTTCAACGTTCCAAAAGAATTCGATTTTTTGAACGTTCCATCCGAAAGCGCACACAAGATTCGTTCTTCGTGTGCGCTTTTGTTTTTCCGATCAGTCTTCCGTCGATCCTCCGGTTCCGATCCGTTTTTGATAGAGTCGAATCCGATCTTCGTCCATGCCGACTAACGTATGAGTAATCCTCATCTCTTTGCCGAGGGTTTCTCCTCCGGTCCGTAATTCGACGACGCGATACCAAATCTCTTTCGCGGGAACGTAGAATGCGTGGTTCACGCACAAACATTTGAACTTAAACCCGAGGGAAGCTTCCGCGGGAACCATCGAATGCGGGGCCGCAAAAAAATAAAAATCCCGATCGGACGTATTCTTTACGACCAATACGAAACGTTTTTTCGAACCGGGTTTTAGATAGAGATCGTTCCCGGAAATCTTTTCGGAGACGGGAGCCTCCGATAAGGTTTTCACGCTGCCCGTGGCCCAGAGATCCACGGGTCTTTGCGAAGCTCCTTCATACAGTTCCATTTCCAACGGAAAACTTTTTTTCTCCCAGAGAATTTGAACTTGGATCTGACGCTGAGGATCGGAAGCGAGATTCTCCGCTTGTGTCGCATCGGAACCGTCCTTTTTGCAAGTCATACAAACAATCAGCAAAAGAAGAATCGCGATTTTACCGAGCCTCGACTTCCGCCGGTTTTTAATCGCGTTGTTCCCGACCGAACACGTGCAAGGAACGAGTTTCAAAAAATTCGTTTTCCAAGGATACAAAGTAGATTTCATTTTTTGAATATTCTTATTCCAGAGACATTTCCAATGTCTTAAAGTCGAGCTTTCTGCTCGGGCTGGTGTTTTGAACATACACGTTTCCGTTCAACTTTTTGATCGTCACGAAATCCTGGAAGATGATCTCCTTTTTATCGGGATCTTTGTCCGCCATATTGCAGTCCCTTCCGCAACCGTTGCAGTCCATATCCCCGTGTTCTTCCACGTAAGAAGATGAGTATTTTCGCATATACCCGAATACTCTCAGTTTAAGCGAATCCACGGAGGATTCTTTGACTTCGTAGTTGCCGATCGCGTAGAACTTGCTCGTTTTATGAAGCGTTCCCGAACCTCCGTCGCTTAAGTCGCGCGTGTCCCCTTCCATAAAAAACGAACCGTCCGAACGCATCCGGAGAGACCAATTCGATTCCACTCGTTGTTGATCGGATTCTTCCGTCGTTGTAGGCGCGGTTTCGGAAGAAGCGATGGATTCCGTGCTTTGGATTTCGGCGGGCAATTCGCTGACTTCCATTCCTCTCAAACCGTGATTTAAAATTCCGTCCAGATCGGGCGGAGTGAATTGAAGGTGATTGGATCTCGCGATGCTCTGCGATCTGTGGATCGGATTGATGAGAACCCAATTCTTATCCAACCCGAAACGGATTTCGCTTAACACAAAACCCTTATACATCTTTCCCGCGTAGATATCGTCCACGGTAAGACGAAGCGAAGTTCCCTCGAACGTTTTATCGAGAGCGATCTCTTGCGGACCGAGAACGTCCTGCAATTGAATCCTTTGGGAATACCCGTTGGCACCCGTAAGAGTCGCCGTCTTCAGCCTTCCGTTGGAATAACAGTGTTGATCCGATCTCTGATATCCGTTCCAGATTTTGATCGTATCGAACTTTTGCGATTCCTTGAATTTAAAATCCAAAGTCACACCCTTCCCTTTTTTATCCGAAGCCCAAGCGTATTCGTAACGGGAGTCGAAAAGATTCATCACATCGTACGACTGAGCGGGGTTTGCGGTTTCGGAGGCGACCGCCGAACCTTCCACGATCTTCGGAAGTTTTAAGGAGAATTGTTTTTCCTTTTCGTCGTAGAAACGGATTTCACCGATACAAAGTTCCTTGTTCTTACGAAAGTTGATCGTAACCGAACGGGCAAAGACCGCGTTCTCAAAACGAACCAGCGCCTTTTTACCTGCCAGCTCGGCTGCGGCGCTCAGTTCGTCGAAGTTGATGTACGCCGTAACCGCATCGGTGAATTCTCCCTTGCAGGAATCGACTTCCACCCTTCTCAGTTGAAACCCTTCGTCCGGATAAAAATGAAGTTTTACGAATTCGGCTCCGTCTTCCGGTTTCCAACTTCCACCGCCTAACGCCGCGAAGGCGAGCTTATCGCTCAAGGAAGTCGAAGTCGCCATGGAAACGCTGAGCTCCTTTTTGCAATCCGCGATTCCTAAGGCGAACAAAAGGACGGACAAAAGCGCAGCCGCTCTACGGCTCAGGATTCGGCGTTTCGACAAGGATTTACGAAATGGGAATTTACTGTTTAACAAAGAAATACGATGGGACCAACGTTGGATACGGTTCATTGAGGAATTCTCCAGGAAAGAATTTTCACGATTCTTCCTATGAATCGATCTCTGTCAAATGCAAAGAGCAGGAAACGGATCGGGTTTATCCCTCCCAGGAAGTTTTGATGGGAACGGGAAATTCTTGACGTTCCATGCGGTTTCTTTTGGTTGGCTCGATTGACAATGAGAATTTTTTTGTTATCAATCTACACAAACGGAGAGAAAATCATGAAACTAAAATCCGCGGTTCACGGGCCTGCGTATTGAATCAGCGTCTCGAAAAGGATCGTGGAGCCGAGTTTTAGATTTTCCAGACTGATGTTCTCGTCTTTCCCGTGCAGACTTTCCGTATCTTTTGCGGAAAGAATCGCGGGATTTAAACCGTAACATTTGATCCCGATTCTGCGAAAGCGCGCGTTATCCGTTTTTCCCGCGGACATAAACGGAGCGGCCACGCTTCCCGGAACTTTCGACGTGGATACGTTCGCAAGAATCTGAAACAGATCGTCGTCCAGAGGGGAATCGTCCGGTCCGATCTCGTCGAAAACCTCGACCGCAATTTTAAATTTGTTCGCGATGGCTCGAATCCTTTCGATGTATTCCTTCGAATCGACTCCGGGAAGAATGCGAACGTCCAGTTTTCCGAACGCATCTCCCGAAAGAACGTTGTATCCTTCTCCTTCGAGAGTTTGAATTCCCGTGATCGCTTTCGTATTTCGAGTCATCGCGGAAAGATGTTTGTTCTTTTTTAAAGTGCCCGTAAGCAACGGTTTGATCAAAGGATTGGAAGCGTTCTTTAAAAAGAAGGAAGTGGGAAAAGAAGCGACCGATCCGAGTTGATAAAAATAAGCCTTCGTTTCATCCGTGATGTGAATTCCCGAATCGAAGGAAAGAATCTCTTCGTAAAACCGGATCAAATTCAAGGTCGCATATTCCGCGTTAGGCGCGCTTCCGTGTCCGCTTTCTCCTTTGGCTTTGAGTTTCAGCCAGATGTTTCCCTTTTCGGCGTATTGAATGTTGAAAATCGTGGCTCCTTGAATTCCCACGTCTTTGGTCGCGACACCGCCTTCGTTTAACATCGTATCGAAACCGCGAAATACGTCGGGATGATTCTCCGCCATATAACGCGCTCCTAAAAAGCTCCCGCTCTCTTCGTCCGCAAGCGCCAAAAACATCACCTTTCGATTGAGTTCGATCTTGGATCGTTTCAATTCCAAAAACGCCATCAACTGCATCACGGCGAGCCCCTTCATATCCAAGGCTCCTCTTCCGTATATTTTTCCGTCCACGATGTTGCCGCTGAACGGAGGCACGGTCCATTCGTTGGAATCCGCTTCCACAACGTCCATATGATTTCCCAAAATGATTCCCTTCAAAGAACTCGGCTTCGAAGGTTCCAGCACCGCAACCAAGTTCGCGCGTTGGCGATTTTCCTTGGACGCATAAATCTTAGAAGCGATTCCTTCCTTTTGAAGAAGTTTCTGAATGTATAAAACGGCTTCGAGTTCGTTGGAACGTTCTGTGCGAATTCGAATCAGATCCTGAAGAATTTTTACGGCTTCCCGATTTCGTTCTTCCCAATCGACTGTTTGCGGCATCGGCTTGAGAGAAATCGTTCGAATCGGGGAAGTAGAAATACATCCGCTCAAACACGAAATACAAAGCGCAAGAAGAACTAAAATATTTACCATAAATCCAAACAAGAAGCGCTTATTCTTGGAAAGAAACAAGTAACTTTTTTCATCTCGTTTACTTCGATGCGCGCGTCTCGAATTTCCGGAGGATTTTTATCCGACAAAAACAAGATTCGTTGACGAAAAAAAGAATTCCCGTTACAAAGTTCGGATTCAAGAGGCACTATGGCATTTCGTAGAACGATCGGAGCGAGCGCATCCGAAGACAGACTGGAAAAGTTGATTCAGGATCGATTGAAACCCGGAGCGGATAAAACGAAAATCGATCAAAGGATCTGGGATCTTTTCGGAGAGGATTGGTGCGTGATGTTTACGGACCTTTCCGGTTTTTCCAGAGGAGTCGAAAAGTTCGGAATCATCCACTTCCTGCAAACGATTCACGAATCGGAACGAATTCTTATCCCGATCATAGAAGATCACGACGGAATCCTTTTGAAATCGGAAGGAGACAGTTTCTTGGTCATCTTTCGAAACGTGGGCAAAGGGATCGAATCTGCGATCAAGATGCAGCAGGAACTCGTAACGTACAACCAAGACAAAATTCCCGAAGAAAAAATCCTTCTCTGCGTAGGACTCGGGTACGGTAAAGTGTTGAAGATCGGAGATTCGGACGTGTTCGGTTCCGAAGTCAACACCGCGAGCAAACTCGGAGAAGACACCGCAGAAGCGGGCGAAATTCTCGTCACCCATTCCGTTTTCGAACAAGTCGTGGTCAAAGACCTTCGTTTCGAGGAATTAAAAGAAGCGCCCGCCGGAACTCAGAAAGCATACAAACTCCTCTACTGATCCATTCTAATATTAGAATATTCTAAATCAGATCGAAAAACGAGTCACCGATCCCATAGGGCAAATCACCCTATGGGTCCGGGATGTTCCGCAAAGATTTCGGAAGATTCTTTCCTTGACCGGCCGGACAATGAAGGATTCAATCAAGGGGGTGTTTCCCAAAGCGCAATCATTCAAGACGGGATTCTTCCTTCTTTTTTTGTTTTCGACGTTTGGAACCTGTAAAGCGAAGACCGACGGCGAATTGCAGATTCTTCTTCAATCCGCTTCCCTCCTAGGCGAAACAAAATGCAGCTGCGAAAAGATTGAACGAAAAGAAGGGATCGATTCCGAAGAACTCGCGATCTGTCTTCGTCTTTTGGAAGAAACCCAAAGAAAATACGGGGTCTATGTTCGGAAATTTCCGGAAACCGCGAAACAAAGCGAACTCGTCGTCCAAAAATCCTATGCCAAAAATTGCCTGCGCTAAGTCCTTAGAACGAATTCCCGCGCAAGAAATTCAGAAACGTTCGTTTAATCATTCGTATACGGGTTCCGCGATTTCATGAAACAATCCATTCACACACAAGGCCCCTTCCCCGACCTTTCGGGTTCGTATCAAATCACCATTACGGAAACTTCGGTTCTCGCGGTTTCCGCGACGATTCGCATCGAACAGGAAGAGGATTTGATCCGGGTCAGCTTAGAATATAAAAATCCGAACAAGGCAGATTCTCCGCCGAAACGTTTACAGGGAAGAATCACCGAGCGAAACAGACATCACGTGATCGTTCGGTTTGAAAACGGAACCTGGGAACGTTATGTGTTTCATGAGGGAAGGTTTTCGGGACACGAGTTTCTGTTTTAAAAGCGAAACTATCCCCGGTTTTTCAAAAGCACCAAGGTCATATCGTCGCTCTGAATCTCTTCGAACGTTGTGACCGTGGAAAATATCTCCGTTCCGAGCTGCCGCAACGGAAGTTTCGCGTTGGATTCCAACAACTTCATCAATCGTTCCTCTCCGAACAAATCCTCGTTTTGATTTCGGGCTTCCGTGATTCCGTCCGTATATAAAAGTACGATGTCTCCCGGAGACATGGGAATCCTGTGATCCTCCAGGACTTCTCCCAGATCGTCCACGATTCCGAGCCAAGATCCGTTGGTCGGTACGACTTCGACCTTCTTCTCCTGTGCGCGGTAAATCATCAGATCCAGATGTTTTCCGGCCACGAGAAGATGATCGTCCTCCAATCGAAAGAGCATCATCGTCATATATCGATCCGTTCCGAGACGCGCGATGTTTTCCTTGATAACTCGGTTGGTTTCGATTAACACTTCGGAAGGGCTGAGCATCGCGTGCTGCTGAACGATCGCCTGAATCGCGGTCTGCGCCATCATCATAATAAGACCCGATTCCACTCCGTGACCCGAAACGTCTCCGATGCCGACCCACTTTTTGCCGTTAGGCGCATCGATGATGTCGTAATAATCTCCTCCCACCGAATCGGTGGGAACCATCAATGCCGCCACTTCGTAACGTCCTATGTTCGTTCTCCTCGGAAGAAGCGCGGTTTGGATCATCTTTGCGAGTTGCATTTCTCCCCAAAGAGCGTCGCGGGCCCGCAGCAAATCCGCACGGGACTTGTCCAGATTCTGATTCGCTCCAACCAATTCGGCTCGCAATAGATATTCGGAACGAACCAGTTTAAACCGAACCCAGGAGATCGCGGCGGTGATGATGATCGTGGAACCCAAAAAGAAAAGATTGTTCACGAGAATTCTCGGATCGAACGGTTGATCCTCCCAGGCGTTGAATCCGAGATAAATCGACAACGTTAAAAATCCGTTGACTACGGAGTGAATCGGTCTCCAAGAAAGAAGAATATTCACCGCCATCAACACGAGCATCAACCCGGCGTAATAACTCGAATTGAATCCTCCCAAGTCCACCGTCATGAGAACGATCATCAGACTTACGATGGATGATATGATATAACCGTGTACCGGATACGAACGATTCGGATGCGTAAAACGGATGAGAAGATATTCTATGATGACTAAAACAGTCGTCGCTCCACGATAGATCGCAAACCGCAGATGCAAATGCGGTGGCTGAGTGTAATAGTCCAATAAAAGAAAGAAAGGAATCAGAACGATACAGAGCATGGTAAGAACCTGCATCCATTCTCGCACGATACCCTGAAGGTATATTTCGAAATCATGATTTACTTTCGAATCGACGATACTGTGTTCTTTTGCTCTAAACGTCATTTCTCTTGACCGTTTTAACCGTTCGATACGCGTATTTCGAGAAACATCTGGCAGCCGGTCTCCTCGAAAAAAATACGACTGTGTCCCGGAAGATTCGAAGCAAGTTCGAGCATCTCTTCCTCCGTTCTGTGATACAAAACCCAATCCAACCAATACTCCATAAACGCCTTATTCGGATTGCTGACGTGAAAATTTCCAACGACCAGCTTTCCACCCGGCCGCAACATTTCGAAGAGCCGAGCCAGTACGGCCCTTGCCACGGGCGGAGTCAGATAGTCGAAGAGCCCCATCGAATAGATAAAATCGAATCTTCCCCAGGCTCCGGGAAGATCCCGAATGCGAAGCATGGATCGAACCGAATCGTTGACGTATTTTACGTGAATGGAAATTCCCTTTTCCAATTCGAGCTGATTGACGGTGTTCATCGCGACTCGAAGCGCTTCCATATCCTGATCGAGAAGAGTAAAATGAATCTTCTTATTGGTCTCTATATCGCTGAAAGCGTCTCCGATTTCCTCGGCGGGACCGCACGCAACGGACATCGCCCTAAAATCGGAACTGTTGTGATTTTCCACCGCCGCTCGTATTTGATCGGCAATCATCCTGCGTCGATTGCGAACCGCGTTTGCGGCGGGAATTTGAATCGGATAACTGTGAAGCAAACGCGCGAACAACGTTTTTCCGATGATATCGTTTTCGTAGATCATTCTCATCATCTCATAGTCGCCCGCGTAACCTCTCGGTTTTAAATTGGTTCGGAGCATAAACGCGGAATGAAGAATGAAATCCCAAACCTGTTTTCTAAAAAAGAATCCGTGGGCTTCGTTTTCGTCCTTAGAGAAATCCTTCGTGTGTTCTTCAAGTTCGAGAACCTTCGATTCGAAGAATTCCATAAACGTCTGGCCTTCCCTTTCGACGATCATCTGATGAAGATGATCCTGAACCGGACCCGGTTCCTTTAAAAATTTACGATCCAATTCGTCGAAGAATTGTTTATATACGTTCAGCTCGAAGGTAAGATTGGAACTGTATTCCTTAAAGTGCTGCGTTACTTTTTCTTTTTGATTGAGAATGAGCTGAAGATTAAAAAGCCCCGTATCGTAAACCGTGAATCTTTTTTTGCCGATCAGATCGGACACGTCGATCGTGTCGTCGAGAAGAAGGACGATGTATTGAGGAGTGGATGCGTCCTTGACCGGAATCATTCTGCATCGGCCCAATTCGATTTTTTTTCCGTCCAACTCGATAACGAATCCGTCCGCGTTGAACGGTACGAAATAGGAAGGCGGTTGGGGAAGACGTATCTGAAACGAATAACGCGTATGACCGCATATTTCCACGCCGATGGCGCTTCCATTCGTCCGCAGTTCCCCCGAGATTGTATGTTCCACAATCATAAACTCATTGCCCTACTACTTGAATCCTTCCGTCCTTAGTCTCGAAAATTCGAAGAGCCGAAAAACTCAGATCCTGCCATTTTTTGGCTTTGTTGTAGATGAGTTTCACCTTACCGGTTCCCTTCTTGACCGTCTCCAGAGTTTTGATCACCGGAGTGATCGTGGAAGAATTCATATATTCCAATTGTCTAAAGTCCCAGATGACGGCCTTATTCTGCATCGCTCCTCGTTTCATGACATCGGCCAACGTCGGTATGATGAATTGACTCGGGTTTCTCTGAACGCTTTTGCCGAGCCAACGAATTTCGATCTCGTCCCCGTCAACAACCTCTAACTGAAGCTGGTCTTCCGAAAAAATCTGATTGTTTAAGCTCATGTCAAACCACCTGTTCCCTGTCCAATTTCGGTTGTAGCGCCGAGACATAGAGGATATCGTCTTCGTTCACGTAAAAATCCAGAATGGCTTCTCCCTCGTATGCGATTCGGATCAACCCGAGACCGCTTTCGTTGTCCTCCAAAGGTTGTCCCGCTACGAGTTTTAACCTTTCCAAATAAGCTTGAAACGGAGATTGATAACTTCGGATCCATTGAATGATGGAATCAAGTCGTCTTAAATTTTCGACAATTCCCGCGGATGGAAGAGGACTCC
This sequence comes from Leptospira sanjuanensis, assembly GCF_022267375.1. Lineage (GTDB taxonomy): Bacteria > Spirochaetota > Leptospiria > Leptospirales > Leptospiraceae > Leptospira > Leptospira sanjuanensis. Next base: position 1,736,568 of record NZ_JAIZBH010000001.1, on the reverse strand, counting down.
AAGCCTGAACGAGCATTCCGTCTTTGCCGGATTCGAGTTTGAACGTGAACTCCTGCGTTTCGCTCGTAAAGTGTCCGTATTTGATCGCGTTTTCGAGAATCTCCGATGCGATCATACAAAGGGCGTCTCTCGTCTCATCGGACGAACCCAACTCTTCTAAAAAGCTGCGGCAGCTTTCCCGAGCCCTTTCGATTTCCGCCCAAACCGGGCGAAGTTTCATTTCAAGCAATTTGCCTTCGTTATTTTTTTGACTATTTTCCATCCGAGCCTCCGGGCTTTTTACGGCCGCACATCCTCTCCAACGTTGGATGAGACGCTGGAATCTTCATAACATACCGACCGGGAAAAATACTTCCTGCGGTTCCTTTTTTCCCCGAAGCTGAAACATTCCCACTGCTTCGACGTTGATTTCGTGACGGATCGATTCGTACGTGAGCGAATCGATCAGTATATCATGACCCGTCGTTTTGGTCAATGCCTCGAGTCTGCTCGCAGTGTTCACTGCATCGCCTAACACGGTGTATTCCATGTGACGCGAGGAACCGATATTTCCGGCGAATACGTTCCCCGTGGAGATACCGATTCCCATGGCGACCGGCGTTTTTAATTTCGGATTTCTGCTTTCGTTAAATGCCCTCAGATACTCGCGGACTTGAAGCGCAAGACGGACACAATTCAACGTGTCCTCGTCTTCCGGAAACGGACAACCGAACGTGATCAAAAGTCCGTCGCCTAACAGTTTGTTGACGGAGCCTCCGTTGGCATATGTAAGATCCATAAGTCCGGTAAAGAGTTCGCTTAAAAAAGCCGCGAACTCGTTCGGATGAAGTTGTTCCGCGATTCCGGTGGAATTACGAACGTCGCAGAACAACATCGTTGCCTGAACGTTCTTGCCTTCGAGTTCCGTTTGTCTTCGCTCGTCGACGAGATAATCCACCAAATTTTCCGGAAAATATTTTTCCAAAAGACGTTTCGCTTGTTCGACATCCTCCATACGTTTGCTGAGTTCTTCCGATTTGGCGTGCAATTCGCTGATATCTCTCAGAGTAAAAACGCATCCTTGGGAAGAACCGTTCACGTCGTGGATCGGAGCGATCGTACAGATCACGGGAATACTCCTTCCATTGGAACCCGAAAGAATCGCGTGCTCGAATACGAAAGGAGAATGATTGATCGAGGCGTAGGAGATCAGGTTTTCGATAACGGCTCCTTTATCGTCTCGGAGATTCATCACCTCGTCGACGATTCTTCCTCGGACACTCCTTTCTTCCATGCCCAAAAGAGAAGCCGCAACCGGATTTAAGAACTTAACTTTAGAAACGGAATCCGTCGCGATCACTCCGTCGCCTATGGAACTCAACGTGGTGGTAAACCAGCTCGCGTCTTCCCGAAACCGTCTTTCCATCTTATGACGGTATAAGCACATCTCCACCGTGATCTCGAGTTCTCGAACGTTTACCGGCTTGAGAATATAACCGAAGGGTTCGGTAACACGCGCTCTGCGAAGCGTTCCCTCGTCGCTGTGCGCGGTGACATAGATGACCGGAACGTCCAAAACTTCCTTCAACTTAACGACGGTTTCCACGCCGTCTATGAAACCCGTACCCAATACGATATCGATCAGAACCAGATCGGGTTTTATCATACGCGCCATCTGAAGCGCCTTTTCGCCGTTAGTCGCCACTCCGATGGAGGAATAACCGATTTTTTGAAGAAACTCCTGAATGTCTCTGGCTACGATCCGTTCGTCTTCTACGATCAGAATTTTGGAGGCCCGCGAAACCTTATTCTGGAGATCCAACATACTACGACCGCCGTTCACAAAGAATCGTCTTACGGATTCGATACGAACGTGGAAAAGAAAAGAACAAAAGCGGAATATCGAAAGGATACGTTTTCGATCCAATTCTGTTTTGCATCGTCAAAACCTGCTTATCGTTCGTAACGAGCTGAAGGCGATCGAGGTTCGATTCGTCTCAGTAGCCTGAAACCCTGAATTTGCAACGCTTTGAAACTAAAGATCGACGACCTTTTCAGGTCTCGGTAGCTGTTGCGGCACACCGCCAGTACGGACTAACAGATTTTTTGACATTAGTCAACTAGTTATTTCCGGATCCTTAAAAATGAAAAAACGGAGAGATTGAGAACGGCGGTTCGATCCGTAACGATCGATATTTCATAAAAATTGAATGTAAGCTATAAAAGAAATAATTTCTTTGAAAACGGAGAATCCGTCCTTCTTCGGCTCCTTGATTCGTATACAAACCGCCTCGGGGATCTACGCATTGCTTTGAAGACGAAAACGTACGAAAACGAAACGAATCTCCTCTTTGTAAGCGGCAAAATCTTCTCGAAAAAAAAACGGGAATTCGAGAAACTTCCAAAGCGAGAAACCTGCAACCGGAGATTGCAAACGACGATGATCCATTTTGAACACAACCCGGCTTTAAAAACTTCCAAATCGACTTCCTCCAAAAATCCGCCCATCCTTTTCGCGCACGGCGCATGGCACGGGGCTTGGTGTTGGAAAGAGAATTTTATCCCCTATTTTCAAAAAGCGGGGTACGACGTTTATACTTTGGATATGAGAGGACACGGAAAAAGTTCGAACCGAGGCGGATCTTTTCGCTGGCATTCGATCCGAAACTATGTTCAAGACGTCCAAGAGGTTCTAAGTCAACTGCCCGAACCTCCGATCTTGATCGGACATTCGATGGGCGGTTTGGTCGTTCAAAAAGTATTAGAAAATACGCATGTTCCCAAGGCGGTACTGCTTGCAAGCGTTCCTCCGCACGGGGTCTTCAAGATCACGCTCGAAATTCTACTCAAATACCCGATCAAATTCCTGAAGGTTTTGATGACCTTGTCCCTTCTCCCCGTCGTCGAAAATCCCAACATCGGAAGAAAGCTATTCTTTTCCAAATCGATCAGCGATGAAAAAGCGCTTCGCTATGCTTCTCGGATGCAGGACGAATCCTTTCTTGCGTTTTTGGATATGCTGGTTCTCACCCTCCCGAAACCGAAAAAGGTAAAAACACCTCTCCTCGTTCTCGGAGGAGAAAAGGACCGGTTTTTCGCACCGTGGGAAGTGAAACGAACGGCTAACGCGTATCAGGCGGAATTCGAAGTATTTCCCGGAATGGGTCACAACATGATGCTCGACGAGGGTTGGGAAAAAGTCGCACGAAGAATCGACTCGTATCTTTCCGATTCCTTCGCGAACTCCGAGAGCGCCGTTCAAGAGGACGGACAAAACGGTTCGAAAGGAATATCGAAAAAGAACGCCTCAACCGTTTCTTCCAAGAAGAAGGTCGGCGCGAAAAAAAAGATACCCTCCAAAAAAAGAAAAACGAAATGACAACAGTCGATTGCGGTTACACGTTATCCGTCACCGACGCCTTCGATTCTGCGATGGCTTTTGCAAATTCCGCAAGCGCGTTTTGAAACGTTTCGATCGTATCTTCTCCGATCAGTTCGTCGTTTTCATTTACCTTTCTGCGCGCCACGGGAACCGGAAACGAAGCCTTTTCGACAATATGTGTGTTCATCACTTTTAGAGTCGTGAGAAGAGAAGCATGCGCTTTTTCCCCGCCGGAATAGGCAGGCGAGGAACTGAGCGCCATCACGGGTTTATTTACGTATTCTCCCGAACCGACGACCCAATCCAAAGAGTTTTTCAAAACGCCGGGGATTCCGTGCGCGTATTCCGGGGTGCAGATCAAAACCCCGTCAGCGTTGTTCAGAGCTTCCCTGTAACGCAGCACAACTTCGGGAGAATTCTCGCCGTCCCGATCCGGGGAAAAAAACGGAAGATCGTCTAACTGCGTATAGGTGATAAACTCCATATCCGAAGGTGCGACTTTGGCGATCGCACGAAGAAGAGAAGAACTGGTTGCCTGGGAACGAAGACTTCCCGAAATAGAAAGGATTTTCATAGCGTAACACTTAGAGCGTTTTGTCCGCCGGTTTGGAATAAAAAAATTTCCTATTTTTCGAGTTCTTTTTTAGAGAAGAATGATTCGAAACGTGGTACCAATGTTGACCTTGCTTTCCACCTCGATCCGTCCGCCCATCGCTTCCACTTGATTTTTGGTGATAAACAAACCGATTCCTTTCGCATCGCGGTTATTGTGAAAGGTTTTGTACATCCCGAAAAGTTTATCCCCGTTTTTATTCATGTCGATTCCGAGCCCGTTGTCGGCGATGCTGAGCACCAGGCGATTCTTTTCGTAAGCCGCGCTGAGAATGATTTCCGGAACTCGGTCCGGATGTCTATATTTCACCGCATTCGTTAAGAAGTTCAAAAGAATACTTTCCATATAAGAGGGGTTGCATCGAACTCGAATCGAATCCGAAACCAGATTTTTGATCTGAACCTGATACTTTTGGATTTCTCCGCCGATCGTTCGAGTGGCCTTATCGACGTATTCCCGCAAAACGATTTCCGTATTCTGAAGATTTTTGTTCGTTTGAATCGAAACGACCTCGTTCAAATTCAGAATCGTATCCATCAAACTGTCCGAGGCTTTCGTGATATATCGAACGACTTCCTGCCGTTCTTCTTCGCTTTCCGACTCTTCCAGAATCGTCAAAAGCATGGTGATATTTCCGGCGTGAGAACGGAGATTGTGCGAAACTATATGAGCGAAATTTAATAATCGCTCGTTCTGATCGTTCATAATGTCTAGGGTTCTCTGCAACGCGAGTTCCCTCTGCTTTTGATCGTTGATGTTTTGGAACGTTCCGGAAACACGGATACATTTACCGTTCAGATATTCGGGTTTTCCTACCGAACGGGTCCAAACAAGATTTCCCTTTGCCGTCACGATTTCGATTTCGAGATCGAAAGGTTTTCCGGTCCGTATCGATTCCTCCAGTTTGTCGGCCGCTCGTTTGCGTTCCTTTTCGTTTTTATAAAAACGCGCACCCTCGTTTCCGGGAACGTAATCTTCCGGAACTTCGAAGATGGCCTTGGTCACCTTGCTCCAAATCCGAGTGTTGTTTTCCAGATCCAATTCCCAAGAACCGATCTGCGCCGCCTCGTTGGTTCGCGTAAGAATCTCCTCGAGTTTGCTTCTTTCAAATTCCTTCTTTTTGAGAGCGGTGATATCGGCGGTATACATGAGAATGCCGCCGACTACGTTCTGCGAAACATACCAGGGTCTTACTTCCCAGATGATCCACTGAACCGATCCGTCCAAACGGACAAAGGATTCCTCTTCCTTTCGCATCACCTTGCCCTGCAGACATTCCTGATGAATCCGTTTCCAATCGTCACCGATTTCCGGAAAGATTTCGTAGTGCGAACGGCCGATGATTTCGATTCCTCCGAGACGGTAATCGGTCAACCATTGTTGAGAAGCCGCCATATAACGCATGTTCGTATCGAACATCGCGATCGCGGATGGAGCCTTTTCGATAAAGACCTTGTTGAGTTCATAACTTTCTTTTAATGCGATTTCCGCGTTCTTGTGTTTGGTGATGTCCCAATTCGTTCCGAGCATTCGAAAGGGTTTTCCGGAAGCAAGACGTTGAACGATCGCGATGGCTTTGATATGATGCACCGAACCGTCCGGCCAAACGACCCGAAACTGAGTGTCGAACTCCTTTTCACCCGATACGGCCTGTTTGAATTCGAGCATACAGCGTTCTTTGTCATCCGGATGCAGACTCCTTTCCCAATCCGCGACGGCGCCGAGATAGTTTTCCGGTCTGATTCCATAGAGATCGAACATCGTGTCATCCCATTCAACCTTCCCGTCAATCAAATCGAAATCCCAAATACCGACTCTCGCCGTACGCGTAGCCAGCGCAAGCCGGTCCACGGTATGCTGCAGTTCGGTTTCAATCCTTTTGGATTTAGTAACGTCGAAATAGGTGCCGATCATCAAGACCGGCCTTCCCTTCAGATCCACTTCCACTACCTTACAAGTGCATTTAAACCAAACGATACTTCCGTTCTTATGAAGAAAACGGATGTCCGCCTCGTAAGGATGACTTACTTCCGTCTTTAAATAATCATCGAACTCGTTTCGGATCGGGCCCAGATCTTCGGGAACGATATGCGATTGCCATGTGCGGATCGAATCTTCGAGTTCTTCCTCCCGATAACCGAGCATTCCTTTCCAAGCAGGACTTAGGTAACTGGTGCCATCGACAAAGTTTTTCTCCCAATAACCTGCATGCGCCTGTTCTAGAATCGTTTGAAGAATATGAATCATAATAAGATAGGCATTCCGACCGCCTTTGATCAGAATGGAATGTGTAACGCGCTATATTTTGAACAAAACTCCGCCCTCGGTCAAGCTCAAAAGAACGAACACGTTCTTAGAAACGAATCTTTGAACCGATAAAGGAAGAATTCTCCCGATCCAAGGAATGAAAGAACACGATTTGACAAAAACGGATTCGAACCCAAACAGTTCCGAAAGAATCTTGGAAATTTATTTCCAAGCCGAGCAAGAATGAGTCAGGGACAAAAAAGAAAATCGGATTCGCCTTTCCAGAATTCGATCGACCCGGGATACGGATTTTAAATCCGTGAAAAGAAAACCCGTATTAAGAAATCTTCATTTTATAATTCCGGAGAACATCGTCCGTATTCCAGGAAGATATGTTACAATTTTTGAATGTTTTTACGAACGGTTCGCTCCACGTTTATCGTTTCGATTTTTCGGCGGATGAGGACGCACGTTTTACGGACGACCTCGAACGTCGATCGACGGACTTCTCCAAAAAAAGAAGTCTGACGTCCTTCGAGCCGAGCGATCGGCCGTCTTGGGATTTGATCTCTATCTTTTGAATCGGTTTCCGATTGCGTTCGTCCACGAGAATCTGACTCAGTTCCTTTTTATCGAAGAGATATTTTTCCCCCCATTGTCTGAGAGATACAAGAATCGGAAACAGATCCCTTCCCTTATCCGTGAGCGCATATTCCTGATACGCGCTTCCGTCGCCGGCCGGAACGATTTCTAAAATTCCGTCGGCGACGAGCTTTTGAAGTCTCGAACTCAGAATATTCTTGGCAAGCCCCAGACTTTTTTCGAACTCACCGAATCTGCGTTTGCCTAAAAACGCATCGCGAAGAATGAGAAGAGACCACCATTCTCCGATCGAAGAAAGGGACCTTGCGATCGGGCAATCGTCTTCCTCAAGATTTTTGCGTTTCACAACAAGGCCTCCTCGAATCCGAATCTACGTTGAATCTTGTAAATCGCTTCCTACTTGGCAAGATAAATCGGCGCACCCGCCGGCAAACTGCTCGCACCTCCATCCACGATGATCTCAGCTCCTTGCACATACGAAGAATCGTCCGATGCGAGAAAGGCGACCACGTTTGCGATCTCGTCCACATTGCCCACTCTTCGTAAAGGAATGGAAGCGGTCAGACCGGAAAGCCTTGCCTCCGCGGATTCGGAACTTCCCCAGATAGGAGTTTTCGTAGCGCCGGGAACGACTGTGTTAATGCGAATTCCTTTCGGACTCAACTCCGCGGCTAGAGACCTTGCCATAGCGCGCACACCCGCCTTGCTCGCAGCGTACGCGCTCACGCCGGCGGCTCCGAGAGTACTGATGACGGAACCGTTCAGCACGATCGAAGAACCTCGTTTGAGAAGAGGAAGCGAGGATTGGATCGTAAGAAAAACTCCCGTAACATTCACGCTCAGCACCTCTTCGAAAGTCGCTTCGTTCGTATGACCTGCGGGCGTCGGCTTCATGATTCCCGCGTTCGCAAACACTACGTCCAACTCCCCGAATTCTTCCCGAATCGATTGAAAGAGCGCTTCTCTTTGATCGTGATCGACCACGTCCGCACGGATCGCCCTTGCCTTTGGTCCCAATTCTTGAACCGCCGCGTCCAAAGTATTTTGATCTCTTCCGGTAATGATTACGTTCGCGCCTTCCGTAACGAATAACTTTGCAGTCGCCAATCCGATACCGCTGTTGCCGCCCGTAATCAAAACTTTCTTATCCTTGAATCTCATGATGTTTTCTCCCGATTCTGGTTTAATAACAAAACTACATTATCTTGGACCGATTCTGGTTTAATATTGCAACCACTTTTTAACTAAAAATTCGAAAAAAACGGAGCCCCTGAAATAAAAAAAGGAGAAGAAACGCTTTCGGCGGCGCCTCCTCTCCTTCCGAATTTTCATTTTTTGAAACTCGATTCGTTTTCAAAAAAACGAACGGAGTTTTCCGTTTTCGTATTATCGGATCTCGTTTACTCCCACGCCCGTTTTTTCGGCCAACTTGGTTCCGTATTCGGGATCGCAGCGATAGAAATGTTTTACGTTTGCGACGATCAAACCTTTCGGCAAACCCTTCATCGTGGAAGCGATTGTGGAAGTCAGTCGTTCCCGTTCTTCGGGCTTCATCATCCGATACAAATCCCCCGCTTGCGTATAATCGTCGTTTTCTTTGTGAGAATCATAACGATCCGCATCGCCGGAAATTTTCAGCGGAGGTTCCGCATACGAAGAATCCTGAACCGGTCCTTCAAATCCGTTCGGCTCGTAGTTGTCGTAGTTTCCGTCGGATTGAAATTGAACGCTTCCGTCTCTGTGATATGCGTTCACGGAATTTCTCGGTCTGTTCACCGGAAGTTGTTGGTATTGAACCCTCAAACGATATCTCTGTGCATCCGGATAAGCGAACAATCTTCCCTGCAGCATTTTATCGGGAGAAGCTCCGATTCCGGGAGGCATGTTCGAAGGAGAGAACGCGGCTTGTTCCACTTCTTCGAAGTAATTTTTAGGATTCGCGTTCAGCTCCAACACTCCGACTTCGATCAAAGGATAATCCTTGTGAGACCAGACCTTGGTCAGATCGAAAGGATTGAACTTATACGTTTCCGCTTCCTTTTCCGGCATGATCTGAACGCAGAACTTCCATTTCGGAAATTTTTTCCGTTCGATCGCTTCGAACAGATCTCTCGTCGCGTAATCGGGATCGGTTCCGGCTAACGCGGCCGCTCTTTCTCCGCTTAGATTTTTGATTCCCTGCATCGATTTGAAATGAAACTTCACCCAAAAACGTTCTCCCGTAATATTCCAAAGTCCGAATGTATGACTTCCGTATCCGTTCATGAAACGATAGCCGTCCGGAATTCCTCTGTCACCGAAAAGAATCGTCATCTGATGCAGGGCTTCGGGAGCCTTGGCCCAATAGTCCCACATACGGAACGTATTCTTATAACCCGTGACCGGATCTCTTTTTTGAGAATGGATGAAGTCCGGAAATTTCAGAGGATCTCTTTCAAAGAATACGGGAGTGTTGTTACCCACAAGATCCCAGATTCCTTCTTCGGTATAAAACTTGATCGCAAACCCTCTCGGATCCCTTTCCGTATCCGCCGAACCCTTCTCGCCCGCCACGGTGGAAAATCGAAGGAACAACGGAGTTTGTTTTCCCGCCTTTGAAAAAACGGAAGCTCTTGAATATTTCGAAAGATCGTTTGTGATCGTCAATGTTCCGTACGCGCCCGCGCCTTTTGCGTGAACGACTCGTTCCGGAATTCTTTCCCGATTGAAATGCGCGAGCTTTTCGATGAGATGCGTGTCCTGAATCAGAAGCGGACCTCGCGGACCCGCGGAAACGGAATGTTGGTTTTGTGCGACCGGATGACCCCCGGCCGTGGTAAGAGTTTTTCGGCTCATTGTTTTACTCCTTGTATGGTTTGAAAAAGATAGATGATCCAGGATTTAAGAAAGGTTCCGAAACGCACCAAACGGCCGTTCGTCGATACTTCGCTTAACAATTCCGCAACTTCGGTACGACCGAACAGATTCGCAAATTGCAAGGCGGTTTGACCTTTCGGATTTCGATAATTCTTATCCGTCCCGCTTCCAGAAGAACCCGAACGATTTCGATATGACCCTTGAAGGCGGCTCCCATCAGGATCGAATTTCCGGCCGCGTCCGTTGCGTTCACGTCCGCGCCTTTGGAAATCAAAAATCGGGTCGCTTCCTCCCTTCCATTGTAAGCGGCTAACATCAGTAAGGTGTAACCCTTAGAGTCCGCTTCGTCGATGTGCGATTCGAAGCGCAGGTTACGCGCTAAGCCGACCACATTTCCGTTCCTCGCGAAATCGAAACAAGGATGGGGCGCCTTTCTACTGCTCCGGTAAGCAAGCCAAGCCTCGGAAAATTCGGACAAAGCTTCCGGAGAAAAGTGGCTTTCGCAGCTTTCTGCGGATTGGTTTTGAACTGAAGATTTCATGTTAAACTGCCTTAAATTCAAGAATACATCGTAAATTTTCATTTTTTAAATAAATTCTTAATTTAGACTAATTCTAAAACAGATTAAAATTAGCTCAAGTCTTTTTTTAGAATTAGTCTAAATTAGTGACAAAAATCAAGGCCCGTGAGAGATTGATCTTATGAAGGATTCGTACGAGAGAAGCAAAAAGATTCTGGAAAACGCGGGAATCAATGTGACGGTTCAAAGACTACAGATGGCAAATCTGCTTTTGTCCGAGCCGCAACATTTGACCGCGGATCAGGTGTTTCAATTGGTAAACGAACACATGCCCAACGCTTCCCGCGCTACTATATTCAATAATCTGAAACTGTTTGCGGAAAAGGGAATCGTGAATCTTCTCGAGTTGAAGTCGGGAATCACTTTATACGATTCGAACGTCGGCAATCATCATCACGCGGTCGACGAGGATACGGGAGAAATTTTCGATATCGATCTGGATTCTAAACTGGAAGAAAGAATTCTTTCCGAACTCAAACGTGACTTCGAATTAAAAACCGGCAGCTCCTTGGAAGATTGCAATCTGTTGATCACCCTCAAAGGAAAAAAGAAATAAGAATTACAAGTATTTTTCCTCGATCGTTGTCGGAACTTTGATTGGACGTCCGGTTCGATCTTGGACCGTATGTCGCTCTAGGTTCGTTTATTTCAAGCCATTCGATTTTCGAGCTTTCTGGAAAATGTAGGATCTCATACGAAAGATCGCCTTGCAGAAGAAGGAGTTCCCACATTTGTATGTTCTCGCCTACAACCCAAATCCCTGGATAAACGGTTTCTATCCTGAACAAATGTAGGATCTCATACAAAATGAGGATATCGGAGGAATTCCCTTCCCTTTTTCATCCAAATTGAAGACCAAATTCGGAAAGTTTCTTCATTCTTTGCCGACTTATGTCCTGAAATTTCTTATGGAATTTCATAAATTCTCCGATTCTAGAAACACTGAGGAGAAAGTGAATGTTACGAGGAATGTATACGGGCGCGAACGGGATGATTATCCAGCAAACGAGAATGGACGTGATTTCAAACAATCTCGCTAACGTCGACAAGACCGCCTTTAAAAGAGACACCACGGTTTTTAAGACATTTCCCGAACTACTGCTCCACCGATTCGACGAAGACGGAGTCGGCAAGGTGCCTATGGGTTCCTTCGACACTGCACCGGTAGTCGGCAAACTCGGATTAGGCGGAGAAGTGAACGAAGTCTATACTCGTTTCGAACAAGGAGCCGTTAAAAAAACGGAGAATCCTTTCGATCTTATGCTACAAGATAAACCCGGCAACGAACACCCGGCATTCTTCAGCGTGATGACGAACCGAGGCGAACGTCTTTCTCGAAGCGGAGCTTTCATCATGGACACGAACGGTTATCTCGTAACCCCGCAAGGCTTTCCCTTGATGGGAGAGAACGGTCCGATCCGGGTCGCTCGCGGTAATTTTTTAATCAAGGAAAACGGCGAAGTCTGGATCAACGGCGAAATCGGAAACGATCCCGTAAACGGAACTTCCATTGAGAAGAACCGTTTTGAAACTCCCGTTCTTTTGGATAAAATCAAAATCCGTACCGTCGAAAATCCGCGCCACTTGGATAAAGAAGGGGATTCTTTTTATGCCGATACCCCCGAGTCCGGCGAGCCCGTTCCTTTTGATCTTAAAGACGAACCTTCGGTGTTACAAGGTTACCTAGAAGCGTCTAACGTGAGCGTTGTTACGGAGATGGTGGAAATGATCGAAGTCAACCGTTCTTACGAAGCGAATCAAAAGACGGTTCAGACGCAGGACAGCTTGCTCGGTAAACTCATCAATGAGGTTCTAAGGTAAATATCCTTTCAGGAGAAAACCAACCGCTGGACCCGACGGTCCTCCGGTTTTCCCCTGAACAGATCCCCACCTCACCCCTCTTCGTTGATCAGAACCCTCAACATCATCCACAACACTTCTAACACTCCGAGCATCATCACACTTACTCAAATAGTCCTGATATACATTCTCACAAATTACATCCAACCCAAAGACCTGAGCATTCTTGAGAAAGGAAAACTCATTCAAATACAACGTTGAGTTCTCCGGTTTAACATCCTCAATCGAGCGGGATTCGTGAGAGATTCCATTTTACTTGCAAGATTGAATTACTGAATCAGATTTCATCCGTTGCGGCCTCTCTTTTGATTTCAAGACCTTGATCGGACCATGTTAAGAATTGATAATTCCGGTTCCGCACCAAATACTCCAAACTACCCATATTTTTACCTTGTAACAAAGTCAGCAATCGATCGACGACATTGTGATGAGCCCAGACTGCGATTACTTCGAGGTCTTTTGCTTCCTCAAACGTACAATCGAATGGGGTACTATCGCGAATCTTTCGTATTGTACCGCTCTGTAAATCGACCGTAACTTTCCAAGCCAGTTCATAGTATTCGGAAGGACAATCGCCGACGCCGACTTTTTCCCATCTGCCTTTACGGGGAGCAGAACGGAAAACTACCACACAAAATGCAACGGGTAAATTTAATATATCATGGATGCTCAGTTCTTTTTTCGTGGATATTTTAAAAAAACGCGTTTCATGATTCGGAACACATTGACAATAACCGTGATTTCCATTCTCCAACGGAAATTTAAAAATAAAACCCGGCTTTTGAACGATTCTTTTCATTTTTCATTCTAAATTCATTTCGGTCGTTTTGATACTGTAAGCACGGAAAAGACCGGCCTTTTCTCCCCGCAAAATAAGTGAACCGTCGCCAAGCGGGTGTCATAGCAAATTTTGTTTTGGACGCATTTTACGGAGCGAACGATTCGTTTATGCGAAAGAAGCTGAACTCCGCGCTTTGATTGCTCCGATTATTTTTTTCGCAGGTTCGTATTCGGGATCGATGGCGATCAATCGACCTAAGAGACAATTCACTCGATCCAATTCTCCCGTTCGATAATAGATCTTCGTCAAATTCATCAGACTCTTTTTGCTATTCGGACGACGGTAATGATAACATTCCCCGAGATCGGCCGCAAGTTCTAGATTGTTGATCTTTCGATTGCAGATCGAAGCTATCAAAAATAACGTATCGTGATCTGGATAAGCCTGTATCTGCTCCTGTGCGATCTTAGCTGCGGCTCCAAAGTCCCGCCGTTCCAATGCAAGGTGAAGCATACGACGATTCGTTATGTATTCCGGCCTTATTCCGTTGCGAAATCCGTTCGAAGATTTCTTTTCGCCTTCATAGGAAATCCGCATCAAACTGAAATCGTCTACGAGATCCCCTTGCGCGATCAGAAAATTTTTGATGCCGGTCAAATTTCCCCTGCCGTCTTGCACCGCATTGAGAAAGAGCTGCGTATCCCAGTTCATTTCCAGTCTATCGGCCGCCTTTTTTTTGAGGGAAATATCATCGCGACCGTCGGAACCGATAATGATCGTATCTCCGGGCTGCAACAAAAAAGTTTTCAGAGTGAAAACGTTTTCGACGCAATCATGATAGTGATGTTCTCCCCCGTCTTGAATGACTCGATCGATGATCGGCATTCCCAACTTGCGGATATTCAACTCATCTTCCAAATAGACCGCTTCTCCTCCGCGATAAAGAACCGTCCACGGATGTTCCGCATTGATATAGTATAAGAAGCCTCGTTCTTCATCCACGAGTCCGAAGACCATCGACATAAACATGGAACCGTCGAAGGACTCGAAAATTTTTTGAAAATCAAGATAACAGGATTTGATCCATTGCTCCGGATAATGCAGTTGATTTCGTTTCGATTTGTTTCTCGCTAAACAAGAGCGAAATACGCTGCCCATGATGATCGCACCGGCCGCTCCTTGCAAAGATTTTCCCATCGCGTCTCCGTTCAGAAACGTTGTGTAATTCTTTCCACGCAAAGTGATTCGATCGGAAATACAAATGTCGCCTCCGATTTCATGGATCTGATCCTTATAATGAAACTTCTTTCTCTGCTCGATCAAAGATTCGACTCGCACCGGACCCGGATGCGCCTTGATCTGACTCAAAGGATTGCTCAAATAGCTGATCAGAAAATAATCCTGCTCCTGTAGTTCCTTCGCTTTCGTAACTTCTCCTAACGCTTCGGACAATTGATTGGATTTCCGAGAGATCGTAGTAAGCAGATAGTAGACGGTGGCCGATACGATTCCTCCGATGGCGACGATGTTCAGCGCGTAAAAGATATCCACGATTTTTTCGGGTAAACGATGGCCGGACGGATTTCCGATCAGGCTCGGTGAAAAGACGGAACCGATCACGACAAGCATGAATGCAAATCCCCAATAAAAAGCGTGACGCGCCCCTTGGTAGATAAACGTCGCGATTACGACCGGAAACATCCAGAGTATGACACCGCTTGCGTTTTGATATCCTCCCAATACCGTTTGCAAAGTCGGCGGCAATACGAAATACAATCCGAAACAGGTAATCATAAAAACCGAAAATCCTTCCGGTCCCTTGATCCAGTAATAAAGGAGAGTCAAAATCCCGCAGCCCGAATAGATAACGGGGATCAGAGCCGCCGCATGCAGATCATAAATCCAATACGTTACGGACCAAAACGGAACCATAAGAATCGTTACTCCGAACAAGATAACAAGAGAACGTCGCTTTAATTCTTGAGATGAATCCGTATGAATTGGAGATGACCGTACCATTACAAACTCCCGAGTGAAAGGTCTTTCTTCATCAAAGATAAACAGTTACCCGCAAATACGTGGCCGGTATCAAAACTCCGTCCGATTTGCTTTGATTCTGCCCGTTCGCAAGCTCGATCAGTCGACTTCTCAGCTCCTTCACTTTTCCGTTTTTTTCCGCGGCTTCAAACGCATTCATCGTAGGTCCGTAGAATCGACCGAGTAACTCGACAAGATCTTCCGGAGTTTTATCCGCCGATTGAAAGTTGTACGTATCTTTGATCATCGAAATTCTTTCGACAGGAACTCCGGCCTTTGCGAAATATTCTATAACGCGCGCTTCGACACCCCAAGTCATAGGACTCACAAAACCTTCCGGCGGCAACGGCAGATAGGAAGCGCTGATCGTCAGCAGTTGTGAAACGAAGGAAGTGGAATCGTTCGGAATCCAATTCCCCATCACGATACGACCTCCCGGTTTGGTAACCCGAACCATCTCGCTCGCTACGTCAAAGGGTCTGGGAGCGAACATTGCCCCGAAGACGGAAAGAATTAGATCGAACGAATGATCCGCAATCCCTTGCAGATTGCAGGCATCTCCTTCTTGAAACGTAAGCAGAGAAAGTCCCGCCTCGGCGGCTCTTTGATTTCCTGCTTTAACTAGATTCTCGGCTATATCGATTCCAAGAACTTGCGCGCCCGTCCTTGCAAGAGGGATCGCAGTCGTTCCGTCTCCGCAACCAAGATCCAATACGCGTGAAGGTCGTTGTATTGCAAGTGATTCGACTAACTCCTCACCGGATTGCCGCATAAATGCGGCAATCTCCGTAAAATCGCCCTTTTCCCATAAAGTTTTGTTCGGATTTTCCAATTTAGATCCTGAAGATTGTTGTATCATATATGCAAATCCTATTAAGTAGATTCGACGGCACTTCCGAACTTACGGCGCCGAGTAGATTCGGATTTCCGGATCAGCCTTAAGCAAGGGTTTCAAAGCCGTTACGATGTCCTTTGAGAAAAGGTCCGTAGTAAGATAGGCTTCCGCTTGTTTTCGGCTCGCAAAGACGTGCAAGACTTGTACATCTTCATCGCGCAGCAATAGCTCTTTCGATTTTGCGCCTGCGATTTGTTTGAGAAAGGGTTTTTTGAATTTTTCGTAAACTCCTCCTGCTGCGGCTCGATTGTTTGCGTCTACCTTTAAGGTGATTTCAAGATATGCCTTTTCCGCAAAGACAATCGTCGGCGACACGAGCAAGGTTCCGATGAGTAAAACAAAAATTGATTTACTCGTAATACGGGTTAATAATTGATTCATCTAAAGTTCTCCTTTATGCCTTGGATTATATTTGCAGTCGTCGAAAGCTCATTGTATAATTCTGCAAGGTCGAAAAAAAACTAACGGGCCTTTATCATGAAACTGGATTCAACACCGCTCGTACGTCAGGAAAGAATTTGCATTTGGGGGAGCCGTTGTATGTTTGCGGGCTATCTTCCGGATTTAACTCTGCGCCGCAGAGCGGCTGCAACGGTTTGTATCGGCTTAGACGAGGAATTTCAACTTTCTCTGAACGATTCGGATTGGATGAATTTTCGTTCCGTTTTGATTCCGCCGATGGTGGACCATTCCATTCGATTTTCAGGCGGATTTTGTGTTCTTCTTTTTATGGACTTAAGCAGTCCCAATTATGAATTTTTAAGAGCCTCCAACCAGGAAAAAGAAAATCAAGGAATCTTTATAACTCTGCAGGAAGAGAATCAACTCTTCGAGAAGATCAATCAGATCTTGGCGACGGACTCGGAAGAGTCGCTCGTGGAACTGTTGAATCAAATTCCTCCGTTATCCGACGACGAATCGCGGGTTATCGATGAAAGAATTCAAAAGATCGTCGATTTAATCACTTCGATGCCGCAGGAAGATCATTCAGCAAAAGATTTGGCGGAGATTGCGGGAATGTCCGTTTCCAACTTGGAGCACCAATTTAAAAAGGAAGTCGGCATTCCGTTTCATTCGTTTCGCACTTGGTTCCGTCTTAAATTGACCGTCTATTCGTTGTTACACGGAATGAGTCATACCGACGCGGCTCACCGCGCGGGATTTTTCGATTCGGCTCATTTTACGCGAACCTTCCGTTCTACGTTCGGCCTGCCCCCATCCGAAATCTTCAGAAGCACAAGGCAGTTGAAATCGTTCATAGAAGTTCCGGTGAGTTACACCGAATCTTGGTGATCGTAGTAAAAAAAGACCGCGTACATTGGCGAAGAATTCTTATTCGTAACTGAGGTACGTGGTCATCGTTCCTTTTCCTTTCACATCCACGGATCGGCTGAGTTCTATGTTGGATTTATCGCTCAACAATGCGTATGTAGTTTCCGAAATTTGAATTCTACCCGGGATTCCGTGCGATTCCAAGCGACTCGCGGTATTCACAGCGTCTCCCCAAAGGTCGTACGCGAATTTCTTTTTACCGATCACACCTGCAATCACCGGACCCGAATGAATCCCGATTCGAATTCTCAAAACTTTTCCGGAGGACGGATCCCGCATCGTCTTCGTGAACTTCTGCATCTCAATCGCCATCTGCATCGCGGCGTCCGCATGAGCCTCGTCCCAAATCGGAATTCCCGCAACGACCATATACGCGTCGCCGATCGTTTTGATTTTCTCCATCTTGTATTTCTCAGCGAGAGTATCAAAGTGAGAAAAGACTTCGTTTAGAAAATGTACCAATACCTCCGGCGACACTTGTTGTGAGATCACCGTAAAATTTTCGATATCCGCAAACAAGATTGAAACGCTTTGATAGCCGTCCGCGATCGTGGAAGGATTCCGTTTCAATCGATCCGCGATCGGAGCGGGAAGAATATTCAACAGAAGATTTTCCGCACGATCGTGTTCTTGTTTATTTTTAGAAATGAAATAGAACAAACTGAAGAACGTTAATGTGCCCGCTCCGACGATATTGATTACGAAGAACAAAATTCTAAGATTCGGTTCCACTTTCGGAGTCGGCAACCGCAGATAAAATTCCGCGAACCCGCTCAAAGCCAAAACAATCAGAAACGATCCGAACCATATGAGACCTTGCCGAATCGGAGCGAAGGAAAGGGCACCGAGAGGACAGAGAATCGCCCAGATGATTACGCCGCCCGAATTTTCAAATCCGCCTAAACTCAACTGCAACAGCACGGGAAGAATTAAAATAAAAAGAAACTGAAGAAATCGAAACGTTACGTATTTACCCGTGAGGAATACGAAGAACAAACTGAGTAAACTTAAAATCGCATACCATCCAGGAATCAGAGCCGATTGGGGAAATCCCAACCGGAAATAGAGAAAGCTCCACAGAAATCCGGCGACGGTGAAGGCTATCGAAAAAAGAATCAATCCGTTCTTGTGAAGTTTCTCGCGTTCCGCCGTTTGTGCATTCGATGACATATACCCTCGATAGACGATCAAAAAGATATTTCCGATACGATCTTCCAATAGAATAACCTTCGAAAAAACGGTCGCTTGTATAATACTGCAATCCGGCAAAAAAGTTTCAAGGAGAGAACTCTTCTTTTTTTATCGAGGCTGCAGGATTATACAAGGCGATTGTTTTTATGCGAGCTATGCTACCAGACAATGAACATTTTTCCGAAACTCGAACTAGCCTATTCTAATTTCAAACATTGCGCCCGATCAAATTCGGAATACATATGAACATTATAATTTACTAACATGAAAGAAATTCTATTTTATCAACTCTTCGAAACTCAGTCTTCGACTTACACGTATCTCATCGCCGATTGGGAAACGAAAGAAGCCGCAATCATCGATCCGGTATGGGAAACCGTGGAACGGGATCTAAAGCTGATCCGCGACCTCAATCTTCATCTCGTTTACATTTTAGAAACGCATATTCATGCGGATCATATCAGCGGAGCCGATGAAATCCGTCAAAACACGATCGCAAGAACGGCCATAAGCGCGAACGCGGGACTTGATTGCGCTGATATTTCCCTCGAAGACGGACAAGAGCTCCTGCTCGGAAACAAAAAAATCACCGCGATCGCGACACCCGGACATACGAACGCGTGCATGAGCTATTTCTTCGAAGGAATGATCTTTACGGGAGATTCTCTTTTGATCCGCGGAACGGGAAGAACCGATTTCCAGGACGGGTCCGCTTCCAAGCTTTATGACAGCATTACGCAGAGACTTTTTTCTCTTCCGGATGAAACCCAAGTGTATCCGGGTCACGATTATCAAGGTTTAAGTTTTTCAACGATCGGATTGGAAAAAAAATTGAATCCGAGAATCGGAGGCGACCGTTCCAAAGAGGATTTTACGCGAATCATGAGACAACTTCAGCTCGCTACTCCGAAGAAAATGCACTTGGCCGTACCCGTCAATTTAGCCTGCGGCAAATTGGAATCGGTAAAAGTGATGAGCCCGCAGGTAGTATCGGGAATTCCCGTCGTTTCGACGGAGGACGTATTCGAGAACATCGGAAAAATAAAAATTATCGATGTGCGTTATCCGGGAGAATTTCACGGAGCCTTAGGCCATATCAATACGGCTCAACTCTTGCCGCTCGGTTCAGAGCTAACGAAATATTTACAAACCGGAAACCGTTCCGAAGAAATCGTGTTTGTTTGTCGCAGCGGAAAACGGTCCAGACAAGCAACGGAAGAAAGCATTCGATTGGGTTATAAATTCACGGCTAGCATGGCAGGCGGCATGTTGAATTGGAATGAAAGATCGCTGCCGAAGGAGTAAGAGAAATGACCACAGAATGGGTTATGGGATTGATCGGAGGAGCGGTGATCGGGATCGCCGTTTCTCTGATGCTTTTATGGAACGGAAGAGTAACGGGAGTCAGCGGGATCGTATACGGCGTTTTAGTTCCGGTTCAAGGTGACACCGCTTGGCGATGGTATTTCATCGTGGGACTTTTATTGGGAGGAATTTCGTTGAAGTTCACCGCTCCCGAACTTTTAGCGGTAGAACTGCAAACGAAAACCTGGCTCGGCGCGTTAGCCGGTATCCTCGTCGGTTTCGGCGCAATGTTGGGGGGCGGCTGCACGAGCGGGCACGGAGTTTGCGGCGTAAGTAGGTTCTCACTTCGATCGATCGTGGCTACGATTCTTTTTATGGGCGCCGGAATGGGAGCCGTATTGTTTCTTCGAACGATCGGATGGCTCGTATGAAATACAATCTCGGAGCCTTTATCGTGGGTCTGCTCTTTGCCATCGGCTTAGGCATATCCGGAATTTTACAACCGGCAAACATAATCGGTTTTTTGAATGTTTTCGGAAAATGGAATCCCACTCTTCTTTTTACGATGGCGGGAGCGGTTGGAATCCATTTCATCACATATAAATTAATCCGAAAACGAAAAACTCCGATGCTTACGAAAGATTGGTATATCCCGACTCGACAAGAGATCACACCGGCGCTGATCATCGGAAGTCTTATTTTTGGAATCGGCTGGGGATTGGGAGGTTATTGCCCGACGGTGTCGGTCACGTCTCTCGCGAGTTTCGAAACGCGCCCCTTCGTCGTTTTTCTGAGCGTCTTAGCGGGAATGTATCTGTTTCGATTCTTGGATAAAAAAACGAATCTGAAAAACAAACTCGAATAAGAACGTCGATGCTGATACTCGGTTACATCGCATCCTTTCTTATGGGAACTTCGATCGGACTGATCGGAGCGGGAGGGTCCATTCTTATGGTTCCCATTCTTTTCTATATCTTCGGACAGGATGCGGACCAAGCGACGACGAACTCGCTTTTCGTCGTCGGAGTAACCGCGTTGATCGGAGCCTTGCTGAATGCGAAAAAAGGAAATATCGACGGGAAGATAGGAATTCTTTTCGCATTACCGAGCTTTATCGGCATCTATATTGCGAGAGGATTCCTGCTTCCCATTCTTCCGAACTCGTTCGATTCGTATTTCGGAATCGTTCTCTCAAAGTCGCTTTTGATAATGATCGTCTTTGCGATCGCGATGATCTTCAGTGCATGGGGGATGATTCACACTTCCGTTTCGACCTCCGTAGAAACGTCTCGAAATCATGCGGCTTCCGTACCTTGGATGACGATCGGACTCAAAGGATTGATCGTTGGTTTGATCACCGGATTCGTGGGAGCGGGAGGCGGCTTTTTAATCATTCCCGCCCTGGTGCTTCTTCTTAAATTTTCGATCGGCGTCGCGATCGGAACTTCTCTTGCGATCATCGCGGCCAATTCCTTGTTCGGATTTGCGATCAGTTTTTCGACGGCACAAACGGAAGCTTGTCCCTTCCTTTTAACGATTTGCGTATTGGGAATCGGAGGAATGGTTTTCGGACAATTCCTTTCTTCGAGAATGAAGGAACGGTCTTTGAAAAAAGGTTTCGGCTATTTCGTATTCACGATCGCATCCTTGATCCTATTGGATCAGGGTCTTCGTTTATAAGAATTCTTTAAATGGATCGGACCAAAACGAACTTTCACCGACAATTGTCATCGGCTTCTTTGCGGAAATGGAAAGGAGCGAAGGTCCGTTAGACGAAATACTCTCCCAAACCCGATGATTTTTCGCAAACGCTTCCGCGCGATTTTTCCGGTTCCCTTTATTTTATCAGCTTCATATAAAAATCGGAAAGCGCATCCGGAAGATAAACGGGATTGGGAAGAATACGATACGAACCGTGTCCGAGCATCGAAGGGAGATACTGTTTCGCCTGCTTGTCGATCGCAAGAGCATAAAAACCTACGTTTTGTTTTTCACATTCCCGAATCGCTTGTTTTACATCCTCGATTCCGTAACGGCCTTCGTATCGATCGTAGTCGTTCGGTTTTCCATCCGACAAAAGAAGAATCCATCGTTTCGAACTTTTTTCCCGTTCGATCCGAGTCAAAGCGTGCCGAATCGCGGGACCGATTCTCGTATAACCGCTCGCTTGAACGGCGCCTATTTTGTTTCTCGTTTTTTCCCAATCGTCCTCGAATCTCTTGATCGTAAAATAGTCGCAATGATTTCTCGTTCTCGAAGAAAAACAATCCATTTGAAATCGATCTCCGTATTCGGAACAGAGCTGGCCGAATAATAACAGCGAAACTTTCTCGACATCCAGGATTCGCCGATTCTCCACGAAAGAATCGGTGGATAAACTCGTGTCCGTCAGTATCAGAATCGAAACGTCGCGAGTCGCTTTTCGTTTGGAAAGATAGATTCTTTCGGAAGGACTTCTGCCGGAGAGAACGTCCGTAGAATGTTCCACGATCGAATCCAGGTCGATATCTTCCCCGTCTAACTGCCGTTTAACGATATTTCGTTCGTTAACGAAACGGTTGAATCGAGACCGGAGTGCGTTCAAAACGGCTCTGTGTTCCGAAACCGCGTTCGCGTAAAACGCGGGATCTTCCCGCAAAAACGTTTTCGGAAAGACGCTACAATACCCTTTCTTATATTTCTTTTTGCCGAAATCCCATTCGTCGTACGAAACCGATTCCTCATTCGAAAATACGTCTTCGGTTTCCCCGAGCGCCGACCCGAACGAATATTCGGTTCGAAAGATGGAATGTGTAGGATCGTCCGAACGGACGGTGTTTCTGAGATCCAATTCCCGAAGGGCTTCTTTTTGTTCCTCGAGTTCGTCGGAACCGTCGAAGTCCCTCCAATTTCCGTTGAATTCTTCGATCGTATCCACTTTTTCAAAGTGATGTTGTAAGGTGTAATCCTTCTGGGATTTCCGGTCGACTTGGATCGGATTTATTTTTTCACGAACGACACCTTCTTCCTCGGTTTCGATCGAATCGTTTCCGCTAAGACGCTCCTTCGGAATTGCGGAATCCTTTTCCGGAAGGACGTCTTTCGGAGCGGACATCCACACTCCGTGAAGAAGCGAAAGATTTTCCTTATATTCGAAAGTTTGATTTTTCTTTTCCCGAAACGCGACTTCGGTTTCGATCACGGAATTTACGAGCCGAAGCGAATCCGGATATTGATCCGCGATGCTCCTTAAAACCAAAGGATAGGTTTCTTTTGCCTTTTGAATGGACGGATTCCTTTCCGGATCGAGACCGTCCTCCCAGTTTAGGCCCAATCGTTTCTGTTCAGTCAGATACAAAATTCTAAAAATATAATATTCTAAATTTCCGTTCTTATCATGCGCATGTGTATAAATCGCGGGGAGAAAGAATTTCCGTTTCTGATATCCGCCTTCTTTCTCTGCGGTGAGAATCTCGATATTCTCTCCCGTAAGAGCTTTTGCAAGAATCGAAAGCCTGTCCTTGATCTCCGCGAGAGATACCGAATTCTCATTCGTATCGGGATCCTGCGATCCGATCCGAAAGAATCGATACAATTGTTTGAATGTAAACTCCTCCCAGCTCACGCGAAATCACAAAGACAAGGCGACCAAATCCTTCAACGCGTTTACGATGTCCCGGTCGTCCGATAAGGGTTGTACGATCGCAACTTCGCAGGACAAACGGGGAGGAAGTCCGCTTACGATCATCTTTGCGGCGTCCACAAGCAACCTCGTCGAACAGGATTCGGTCAATCCTAGTTCGGTAAGATTGCGAATCTTGTGTCCGAGCCTGACCAACTTTCCCGCGAATTCGGACGAAATTCCCGTTTCTCCCCTTACGATCGACTCTTCCACTTCCGACTTCGGATAATCGAATTGTAATGCGACAAACCTCTGTCTTGTGGAAGGTTTCAATTCCTTCCAACCTTTTTGATAACCCGGATTGTAGGAAGCGACGAGCATAAAAGATTCCGGAGCCTGAATCCTTTCGTTTTTCCGATCGAGATAGATTTCCCTCCTATAGTCGGTTAAAGGATGAATTGCGACGATCGTATCGGGTCGCGCTTCCGCGATTTCATCGATATAAAGAATCGCCCCCATTCGAACGCTTCGCGTCAGCGGACCGTCCTGCCAAACCGTTTCCGCTCCTTGAATGAGGTAGCGTCCCAAAAGATCCACCGCGGAAGTTTCTTCATGACAAGAAACGATCAACAATGGGAGTTTCAATTTTGCCGCCATGTATTCCACAAAGCGGGATTTTCCGGAACCGGTCGGCCCCTTCAGCAAAAGCGGAAGTTTATTTCGATGCGCGTGTTCGAACGCAACAACTTCGTGCCCGATCTCTTTGTAAAAAGGAAGTTCGAGCCGGACTTGAGATCGTTCCGCCTCTTCTATGTTCGCCGAATTCTTCATCTAAAATTCATTACGACGTCGCCCGATGCGCTCTCGGCGTTCAGAGCTTCGTCGGTAGGCCGACCGAATCGTATAAAGTTTACGATAAACGCGACGATTCCGGACGTGAACACGATGGCGGCTAACGTCAATCCGAAAAAGTGAACCTCGATCTCCTTCTGTACGATTAGAAAATCCATTCCGAATTTTCGTTCCAGATAAACCTGAGCGATCCCGGCCACCGCAAAGGCTCCGGTCATTCCCAACATACCGATGTTAGACGCCCAGAAGGCGTAAAGTCCCGTAGGATTGTTCCAGAGTTTTCTTCCGGTCAATAGAGGCATCGCATAGGTTACGATCGCCAATACGATCATCGCATACGCTCCCCAAAACGCGAGATGGCCGTGCATCGCCGTAATCAAGGTTCCGTGAGTATAAAGATTCACTTGAGGCAGCGTGTGTGCGAATCCTAAAAAGCCCGCGCCTACGAAGGACATCACCGCGCTCCCGATCGTCCAATAAATCGAAATCGCGTTCGGATGATTTCTTCCGCTCTTTCGATACATGGAAATCGCGAACATCGCCATCGCCAAAAACGCGAGAGGTTCGAGCATGGAAAAGAATCCGCCGACCCATTTCCAATATTCGGGAACACCGATAAAGTAGTAATGATGCCCCGTTCCTAAAATTCCGGATAAAAACGTTAATCCGACAATCACGTAGAGCCATTTTTCGATCACTTCCCGATCGACTCCCGTCAACTTAATGAGAAGAAAAGAAAGAATTCCCCCCATGATCAGTTCCCAAACCCCTTCCACCCAAAGATGAACGACCCACCAGCGAAAGTAAGAATCCACGGTCTGACTATTGAACTGAATCATTCCCGGCAGATACAACAACGCCGCGGAAAATAAACCGAAATACAGAACGAGTCCGGTCGTCGAGTTCTTGCTTCCTTTCCAAACGGTCATTCCTATATTGAATAGAAACATTAGGACGTTTATCACGACGAGATAATCGAGAGGTCTCGGTATTTCCAGGAACTTTCTTCCTTCCCATACGTTAAAATGAAATCCAACGATCGAAACGACTCCGACTACGATCAGGGAAATCAATTGTACATACGCCAATTTTTCCGAATAAAGCTCCCTGCCCGATTCTTCCGGAATGATATAATGCGCCGCCCCCATAAATCCCGTCAAAAGCCAAACCACGAGAAGATTCGTATGAGTCGCCCTCGCCGCGTTGAACGGAATCCAATCGTGCAAACCGTCGAACCCCATTCTCGCAAAAGACATTATAAATCCGTAAACTAACTGCAACGAGAGAAGCAGCATACACGTTGCGAAAAACCAATAGGCTATTTTCTGAGATTTGTATTTCATGATCGCTCCACTTATGATTCCTTTTCGATTCTATTTTAACTGGGATAAATACTTCGTGAGATCCTTGATTTCCGAATCCGTCAGAGGAAGTTTCGGCATCGCGGTTCCCGGTTTGATCTTTTGGGGGTCTTTCAGCCAATTTTCCAAATACCCAACTTCGTATTTATTGCCTACAGAGTCCAAAGCCGGGCCTACGTTTCCTCCGGAACCGCCGACCGCATGACAGGCCGTACAGATCTGTTTGAATTTTTCGGGAGGCTGTATATTAGCCGACTGCACGCTAACGGTTTTGGTTTCTTGTTTATACTCCGGTTTCGGAGGGAAACCTTTCAGATCCAACTCTCCGCTCCATTTGAGAAACGCGATCACCTCGTCGATCTGTTGATCGGTGAAGTCGTATCGGACCATCTTCCTTTCGCCCGGATACATCGCTTGGGGATCCTTTAAAAAAACGCGTATCCATTCGGGGCCGCGGCGTTCATATACCTTCGTAAGTTCGGGAGCGTAATAGGCTCCTTCTCCCAAAATCGTATGACATCCCATACAATTATTCTTCTCCCAGATTTCCTTTCCCGCAATGACGCTCGGCGAAATGTTTCGATTCGATTCGTGCGAATAAACGTATCGCATCGAATCGAACGTAAGAAATAAGAATACGGCGGAAAACAAAGCGGTTCCGAGTAGAAAAAATAATTTTGCCTGAAACTTACTGAGCATGTTTCATTCCTTTTTTCTGAGTATATTCAAAAATCTGCAGGAAAGAATGATAACGTATATTCACTTTTTGTCATCGATCTATATCAAATTTACGGGGTTTTTGTAAGGAATATTCGGGGATTTGATTACTTGGGTAACACACAGATCCAGTCCGGTTCGGTCTTTCGCTTATTACAAAACGAGAGCGTATCTTTATCAAAGAAATGCAGAAATGGGACCGAATTGCGTGGGAATATCTTCTTCAAAAACGTTTTACTCATTTCCCGACTTTTACGCATCGTCGATCATTCCTGAAACGATAGCGTTCGTTCCTTTCCCGCTTTCGGAGTCCGGATTCTTCTTTTGTCAGGAAAATTATTCTTTTCGAATGTGTTTTCATAGATAGAGCGAGACATCCGGGCTCGGAAGGAAAATGATGAAGAACGATTTTATAAAAACGTCCGTTTTGTTCTGGATTCTTTCGTTTACTTCCTATTGCAGCCAAGCGGACCGGATCTCGGTCGATGCTATGAAAAATCCGCTAATCGCCTTAGTGGAGCCCGCACGCTTCTTCAATTCTTCCGCGCAACAACCGGGTGACGTTCCCAACTGCAGCACCACCTTGGGTCCTTGTTATATCTTTGAACTCTACAACATCGGAGGAATTCTTACGAATGGGTCGATGGGAGGTATTTCCGGTGCGGACGCTCTCTGTCAAACCGCAGCAGCCGTTCTGCCCGCATCCTTCGGAACTCCGAGCGAATATAAGGCAATGCTTATGGATGAATCCGGTACAAGAGATCTGACTCACAATTGGGTTTTGCATCCGAATACGAGTTATTTCAACGTTAAAAAAAGTTCCTTAAATCCCGCGGATAGTAGACTCGTTTTCACAACGGACTCGCAGGCAATGTTTAGTGCGTTTCCGGCGAGCAACGCGATCATCGTAGATGGAACCAGGCCCGTCAGCACTTACACGTTCACCGGCATTCGAAACGATACTCCCGGTTCGGTCGGGATTTGGCTGCCGGGTGCAGGAAGAAGTTGTTTCAACTGGACGAGTACGGCAACGGGAACCACTTACGGTTCCATCGGTTATCCGGAAGACGTCTCCACGTATATGATCGATCGAGGTTATTCAGCGGCAACGGGTTGTAATTCTACTCACGGTCTTTATTGCGTTCGCCGGTAAAAATCGTTAAACGAATCGATTCTCGTTGCGAGCTTGATCGTTTTAACGATTGAATATGTAGACCGCTCCGGAGTTCGGTTTCATTTCATTCCAAGTCTGAATCGTACCTTGCGTAATGGTAGTTTGTCCCGAGTCTTCCTGCGGAGCCCCTGCAAGAATTGTGTCTCCTGAAATTCCGATTCCCATTCCAAACCAATCACCGGTCTGCACATTTTTTGCTTTGAGATAGGATTCCTGTGCCCAGGTCGTTCCGGTTCTTTGATAGACATACGCGGCTCCGGCGCTTTGAAGGGAGTTGTTCGTACTGGCGGTGATTCCGTTCGTAATCTGATTCGCGTTGCTTCCCTCCCAATACGAACCGACCACGATCGTATCTCCCGAAATCGCCAGACTATTTCCGAACTCGTTGACGGAACCCGGATTGACCGGCTTGAGAATTCTTTGCTGCGTCCAAGTCGTCCCGACGCGAACGAATACGTACGCGGCCCCTTCCGATTCTCCCGTTGCGCCCGATACGATCGTATCCCCTGAAATCGCGACGCTATATCCGAGCCAATTCCCCGCGGACGCGTTATTCGCCTTTAGATACGCTTCCTGCGTCCAAACGGCTCCCGTCCGTTTGTAAACATAAACCGCGCCCGATTCGCTTTTACTATTGTCCGCGCTTGCCGTCGTTCCGTTCGTGATCGTGATTTGATTGCTGCTTTCTCCGTTCGCGCCGACCGCGATGGTATCTCCGTGGATCGCAACGCTGTACCCGAACAGATCCCCCGCATCCGCGTTAGACGCCTTTAGATACGCCTCCTGGGCCCAAGCGGTTCCGCTTCTACGATACACATAGACCGCTCCCGAACTTGCTGCGCTGTTGTCCGCACTCGCTGTAGTTCCGTTCGTGATCGTAGTATCGCCGCTGCTTTCCGCAAAAGCGCCGACCGCGATCGTATCTCCGAAAATCGCGACGCTGTATCCGAAGGAATCTCCCGCTTCCGCGTTCGGCGCTTTGAGATAAGCCTCCTGCACCCAGTTCGCTCCGCTTCTTCGAAACACATAGACCGCTCCCGAACCTCCGGCGCTGTTATCCGCGCTCGCTGTGGTTCCATTCGTGATCGTAGTATCGCTGCTGCTTTCCAAATACGCTCCGACCACAAGAGTGTCTCCCGAGATCGCAAGACTATAACCGAAATAATCGTACGCTTCCGCATTCGGCGCTTTGATGTACGCTTCTTGTGCCCAAACCGCTCCGTTTCTCCGATACACATAAACGGCACCCGAACTATCCGCGCCGTTATCCGAACTGGCGGTTGTTCCGTTCGTAATCGTAGTCTGTGCGCTGCTTTCTTGATACGCTCCTACCGCAATCGTATCGCCGTCGATCGCAACGGTGTTTCCGAAATAGTCCGCAATATCCGCGTTAGACGCCTTGATATAGGCCCCGTTTTGCCAGATGCCGACCGAGGCTTGTAATCGAATCGTAGTTTGGACGGAATTCTTCGCATTGCTCGCCGTGATCGTGTATTCCGTCGCAGGAAGCGACTCGGTGGGAATTCCGGAGAGAGCGCCCGTGGTAACGTCCAAATCAATTCCCGTCGGAAGTGACGGAGAAATCGAATACCGACTTGGAACCCCCGTTACCGAAGGACGAATCGTAGGAATCGGAACGAATTTCGTATATTGCAGCATAGGAATCGGATATTTCAGATCGGAAAGAGGTGCGTCCAACAAAAGAGCCAAGTTTCCGTAGAACGGTTTTGCTTCTCCGCCTCCTAAGCACTGGAGAAAAAACAATATGCCTACAATCGCGGAGAAGATTCTATTTTCGAAACGCATACGCCGCTCCCGACCGATACGCCGAATTGTCCGCGCTTGCGGTCGATCCGGAACTGATCGTTGTTTGATTGCTGCATTCTTGAGAAGCGCCTATCGCGATTCGGTTGCCTGAAATGGCAACGCTGATCCCGAATAAATCCGCTACGTCCGGATTCGGAGCTTTGAAATACGCTTCCATTTCCCAAACACCCGAAACTTTTTGAAACAGATAAGCCGCACCCGATTGCGGCGCTTGGTCATTCCAATCGTTTAAGATTCCATTCGTAACCGTGGTTTGATTCGACCCTTCGTTGATCGCCCCGATTAAGATTCGATCTCCGTCGATCGCAACGCTCGTTCCGAACTGATCCCCGCCTTGGACGTTCGGGGTTTTTACATACGCTTGCTGCGTCCAAACGGTTCCGTTTCTTGCAAACACGTAAGCCGCTCCTGCGCTTCCGTTCGAATTATCGGAGCTCGCGGTCGAACCGTTCACGACCGTGTTTTCGTTGCTGTCTTCCAAAGGCGAACCGACTACGATCGTATTACCGACAATCGCGACACTGAAACCGAATCGATCGCTCGTATCCAAGTTGGAAGCTTTCAGAAACGCTTCTTCCGCCCAAATCCCCGCCGACCTTCGATAGACGTACACAGCGCCCGAAGCAAACTTAGAATTATCCCCGCTTGCGATTCCCCCGTTGATCGATACGGATTGACTGGATTCTTGATAAGCGCCGATCGCGATCGTATCGCCGGAAATGGAAACGCTGGATCCGAAATAATCGCCGCTATCCGAATTCGACGCTTTCAAATACGCTTCCTGCGTCCAAACACCCGTATTTCTACGAAATACGTACGCCGCACCCGAATCGTTTCTGCCGTTATTCACACTCGCAGTAGTTCCGTTCGTGATCGTCGATTGATTGCTGTCTTCCCATTGCGCTCCCACTACGATCACATCCCCGTCGATCGCAACGTCGGAGCCGAATTGATCCCCCATATCGAAGTTGGAAGCTTTTAACATCGCTTCCTGAACCCAAGTCGTTCCGGTTCTTTGAAAAACATACGCGGAACCGGAGCTTCCGTCTAACGTCGCACCGACGACGATCGTATCTCCCGAAATCGCGACGCTGATTCCGAACCGATCGTTCGTATTCGCGTTGGAGGCTTTGAGATACGCTTCTTGAATCCAATTTCCCGAAACATTCCGAAACACATACGCCGCCCCGGAGTCCATGAAACTCGTATCCATACTTGCGGTCGGACCGTTCGTGATCGTAGTTTGATTGCTGCTTTCCCGGTAAGCGCCGACCACCATCGTATCCCCCGAAATCGCCAGGTTGTAGCCGAAATATAAACCGCCTAATCCGACGTTAGGCGGCTTGATATAGGCGTCGTTCGTCCATCCGCCGATCGGCGTAGAAGCGGGAGGATTGGAAGTCGGATCGTCGATTCCGCCTTGGGAAGAATTGGAGGAGGAAGTTCCGGTTCCCAAAAGAAGAAGCAGATTCTGGTCATCTTTCGGGCGATATTCGCAATTGAAAAGAATCGAAAAAACGAACAGATAAAGAAGAAACGAACGGAATCCTCTGTTTAAGAATGTTGGTTCTGAATCCGGCTTCAATTTCGATCGACCTTCTCTTTAAAAATGCGAACACTTCTTTCGTTTGAATCGCCTCAATGTATAGGAAAAGCGGACGCAAGTCCCCGTTTCTTATAATCATACAATCGCACTTATGAATCGAATCGCAAAAGACGAATATGCAACATTGGGCATAAACGATTCCGAAAAAAAATCATCGAATCGTAATTTATGGAATCATAATAGACTCGGTAAGAATCGAAGACCGAACCTAGGTTGAAAAAAGGATTCTTCTTTTTGCCGAGCCCGCGCGCCGTAAAAACGGTAGAATTTTTCACCAAGAAAGGATTCTTCTTGATTCCTAACGTGAAAACGACGCCGAAAACGAATCCCCCGTTCAGGGGATTTTTCGGATTTTTATGCCCCGAAATTGTTAAGCGAAGACTTGGGAAACGATGTCTCGGCTAGTAGTTTCGGAAATATTTTTCCTCTCGTTTCCGGATTCCGCTTTCCCTCTCGGGGGCCGCGCCAAGTAGAATCCGTTCTAAGGCCCATAACGTCCCGAAAACGAGAAAGCCCGGTAATTTTTACGGATTTATTTTCGTTTAACAATTCAATATCTTGAAAAGAATCTTCGAAATTCTCGTATCCGCGTTCCTCGCTTCGACCGCTCCGAATTGTGCCACCGAAGGAGTTTACAATCCGGAAATCTCCTTTTCGACGGCGTGGTGGGAAACTCAAATTCTCAAGTGTGTTCTTTCGGGGGCTTGTACGGATCGGACCCCGCCCACGCTCTCAGTCAGCAATCTTTCCTCTTCGCATAACTCGATCTTAGAATCCGGTTTTATCGTCGGAACGGCAAACGACGATCTTCTTCTTTCGCGAATCGAAGTGAGCTTGGACGGCGGTCCGTTCCTTCCCGCAGTCGGAACGAATGCGTGGCAGTATCAAATCCCTTCCCCATGGAGATCCGGAAGTTCCCATTCGGTTCAAGTGCGAAGCTTCGATTTTGCGGGGAATTCTTCTCCAACTCTAAACTTCTCGTTTAAAAAAGGAAACAACAAGGACGTCAACGGAGACGGTTTCCCCGATCTCGCCGCGACCGCGTCCTTATTCTCCACGACCAAAAACGGAGAAATCTATCTCTTCTACGATCTCGGCTCGGGAACGGCCGCACTCAACAGCACTTCGATGGCAAACGTAACGATTGCGGGAGACACGACGAGTTCTTTCGGTTATGCGCTTCAGTTAGGCGATTTAAACGGAGACGGCTATGCGGATCTGGCGGCGGGAGGTTCTTTCGAATATGGAAGCGGAACCGGTCAATTGTATATTTTCTATAGCACGGGTAGGAACGGAATCGTTGCAAGCAGTTTTGCAAACGCGAACCTTACGATCAACGCCGGCCCTTCTACCTTGCTCGGTTATTCTCTTTCGCTCGGAGACGTGAACGGAGACGGATTTACGGATATCGCAACGAGCGGATATCTTGGAGCGGGACGGGCGCTGATTTATTACGGAGGCGCAGCTGGAGTTTCGAGCACACCCGCAACGACGATCACAGGCCCGGGCTCGAACTTCGGATCGGCGGTTCGTTTGGGAGATTTGAACGGAGACGGGTTCGCTGACATGATCGTTAACGGAAATACTTACAGCGCTTCCGCCGGTCGGCTCTGGATCTTTCATAGCTCCGGTTCTGCGGGAATCACCGCCGTCGATACCTCCGCACCGACTTGGACTTTGACGGGAGTTTCCGCAAGCGACTCCTTCGGAATTTCCATGACGACCGGAGACATCAACGCGGATGGATACGAAGATTTAATCGCCGCCTCCCCCGGCCATTCGGGCAATCTCGGAAGAGTCTACGTCTTTCACGGAGGAACGACCGGAATTTCAGCGGCTTCTCCCGCTACCGCAAATCAAACGTTAACCGGCGCAATCGCCGGAGAACGTTTGGGCGCAGATGTCGCGTTAGGCGACGTCAACGGAGACGGCTTTCTCGATCTTGCGACCGGAGCGATCCTATTCAATACGAACACGGGAAGACTCCATCTGTTTCATTTTTCGGGCGGGACCATTTCCGCTGCGGCCTCCGCAGTGATCACGGGAGAAGCGATCAACGATCAATTCGGAACTTCCACATTCCTGGATTGCAACGGAGACGGTTATTCGGATCTCGTAGCCGGGGCGCAAGGAAATACGAACTCGGCCGGAAGAGCCTATCTGTTTCGAAGTCCGGGTTCCGGCGGCTTGACCGTTTCCTTGGCGACGAGCGCAAACATCGCGATTTCAGGCTACAATCTTCCCGGCCCTACCGGTTCTATGTTCGGTCCGACATTCGGACATTAAGACTGCAGAATATTCCATTTCCTGAATCAACCATTCTTCTCGCGGATCATTTCCCCTCAAAAAAAATGGTTCGATATTTCCGGATTTCCTCGGTGCATCGGTTTCGACTTTTGGAATACATTCCCGAAAGTTTTTCGACAAAGGAAAAATAAGCGGACGTTTTGTTTTGACCGAGAAAATTCCTGTAACTCTTTTGGGGTTCCGATGCGAGAGAACAGATTTCGTCTTTGCACTCGCACACCGGAGTATTATCCAATCCGTTCGCATAACGATCCATGTAGTCCTTGAGCAAGGCTTCTACTTCGATTTTTTCGGGAATGGGTTTTTGTTCTTTGAGAAAGGTTTCCATCTTCGCGATCCGATTTCTCATTTCTTCCCAAGAGATTCCGATTCCCCCATCGCAGACATACGCATAACCGACCGTTTTCATGAGACGGACGTATTCCTTAAACGGAAAATTATAGTCCTTTAACAGTTTCCAATAATGATCGTAGTATTCGACCAGTGCTCCGTCGCCTTCGCAGTATTCGACTGTGAGTCCGTGTGCTTTTAGTTTCAGAGCCAATTCGGTATCATACTTTCCGTAATCGGTCTGCAGCTGTTGCTGCAATCGATCGCCGAGGGTTCCGCTCTGAAAATTTACGAACTTCGTATAAATCCGAAACGCATTCTCCGCTTCCGTCGAGTCCGCGGTAAAGGTGGTCAGGAATTTCTTTTCCGCATTTTTTAAAGAGGAGAATTCTCCCGGTTTTAAATCTTCCAGATATTTTAAATAATCCGCAAGAGAATCCTTTCCGGAAACCCGTTCCAAATAGGCGTCAAACACCCAGCCTTTCGTTCCAAACAATTCGACCTCGGTCCAACGTCCCTTTTTGCCGCCGATGACTTCGGTTTTATCCGATGTTCCCGCAAGCTTCAAGATCATTCCAGGAGGCAAAAGAGTCACAGGGCGGCCCTTTTGATTCGCTTCCTCCCGCAGATACAAACCTCCTTCCGCCGCGACCTTCGCATAACCGGTGTTTGACTCCGCGTTTGAAACGTCCCAGGCAACCCAAAGAAGAATGAAAAAGAATGGAAATTTATTCATGAAGAATCGTCTCGTTCGTTATAGAAAATTTTTGCGAGTTTTCAGCGCGTTTAACAATCGGTAAATATATGCGGCCTTCGCCTAAACACAACTCTTTATTACAAACAACCGGGACGGGGAAGGTTTGACATTCTTTCCGAAACCCGTACAATAAAGGACCCGAAATACAAATTGGAGATTCCTATATGAGCAAATCATTAAACGATAAAGTTGCCTTGGTCGCGGGAGGAACCAGAGGAGCCGGAAGAGGAATCGCGGTTCAACTGGGAGCGGAAGGCGCTACCGTGTATGTTACGGGGAGAACGACCGCGTCCAAACCGTCGGAGATGAATCGCCCGGAAACGATCGAAGAAACCGCGACGTTGGTCGATCAAGCAGGAGGAAAAGGAATCGCGGTACAAGTCGATCATCTCGTACCGGACGAAGTTCGCTCCCTTGTCGCACGGATCGAAAAGGAACAAGGACGACTTCACATTCTCGTGAACGATATTTGGGGTGCGACTACGATGGAATGGAACAAAACCGTTTGGGAATCTTCGTTGGAAATCGGACTTAGAACGATGCGTCTCGGAGTGGATACGCACGCAATCACGAGTCACTTTGCG
Source organism: Leptospira sanjuanensis (assembly GCF_022267375.1). Lineage (GTDB taxonomy): Bacteria > Spirochaetota > Leptospiria > Leptospirales > Leptospiraceae > Leptospira > Leptospira sanjuanensis. The sequence continues at coordinate 1,701,791 of NZ_JAIZBH010000001.1, read as the reverse complement.
CTTCCGCTTTTAATAAAAACTTCGGGAGGCCTGGTGGTAGAAATGACCGATGGAACGAACGATTACAACTCGCAAAACTACAGGGTTTCCTTCTTCTATGATCTTGCAAAGGCCGCCGTCAATCGAATGGCGTTCTCTCTTGCTCACGAATTAAAACAATACAATGCGACCGCGGTCGCATTGAGTCCGGGTTGGTTGCGATCGGAGGCGATGCTGGACGCGTATCGAGTACAGGAATCCAATTGGAAAGACGCAACCAAGATCTCGCCGCACTTTGCGATTTCGGAAAGTCCCGCGTTCGTGGGCCGGGCGGTCGCGGCTCTAGCAAAAGATCCGAACCGTTCCCGATGGAACGGAAAAACCGTATCCAGCGGAGAATTATCCAAAGTCTACGGTTTTACCGATTTGGACGGAAGTAAACCCGATGCGTGGAGATACATGGTCGAAGTGCAGGACCCCGGCAAACCCGCCGATACGACGGGTTATCGTTAAACGAACGCAATATTCAATTATTTGAATATTATGTCATCCCTCAGTTCGGACCGGAAGGCCACAAGAATCGATCGAATGAATAGAATCTCACTCTTTGACGATTGCTCTTATCCGTGCAAGCGCAGTTGTTTCCGCCCACAAGGGAACATCCTTGGCAGTATCTGCGATTCGTTTCGGGAGGCGGAGTCGTTACGATCCATTTTTTACCGGTCGGGTCCGTATAAAAGGAGAATCCTCCGGAGTGCCCCGGCTGATAGGTCATCGTATACGTCGTCAAAGCGTTATCGGGACCGAGCTTGGTTTGGTTTCCTTTCCAAACGCGGATCACGTTCGGGTTTGCGGAGAATAAAATACAAGCCTTATACCATCCGCCGTTTTTATAATATACGTCGCAGTCTTGAACCCCGTCCCTTCCCGCGCTGTTGATATTGTTTCTCGTCGTGATGTCGCTGTAACTTCCGCAACTCCCGTCCGTATAGTTACATTGTCTTTCGTAGTACTGATCGTAGGAATAAAACCTAGTTTTTGCGGTTAGAGTGGATGAGTTCGGACTCGGAATCGACTGCCCGACAAAGCCCACCGAATGATCGAAAAAGCCCAGGTTCTGAACGGTTCCCGCGCCGTTAAACCGATACAACTGCGAACGCATATCGATTCCGTTGCTCGTAAAACCCACGTAAGCCCATCCGTTATAATAAAAGATTCCACTTGGATGATCGTACGAAGAACCCGCGTTGAACTTGCGGATCAATCGTCCGTACTTATCGTGCACGAACAGATAAGCGGTGTTGTTTCCATTCGTATCCATGCAGGAAGAATAGAAGAAGTTTCCGTCGAATTTAACTCCCTGAGAATGACATCCGTTCTGGTTGGAACCGATCGTCGCCGTTCCGACGTCCTGCAGAAAATAATCCACGTTTTCCACGGGATAATCCGCGCCGCTTACAATATTCTGAATGTTTAAACCTTGTGCGCTAACGGAAGAATAACTCACAAATAACAAAAGGCTCCCCGTTACCAGAGCCCAAAGATTCGCCTTCAATGCATTCATTTTGAAATTTCTCTCCACGATTTATTTTTTTTGAAAGGTCATGGTCGGCGTATGATGCTTCGAAAAACGGCCGGTTTCAATCAATTTTTTATTTCAAGGCGGCTGCATTAAAAACTACCTTATAAATCAGTGTCTAAAAAAATTCCCGATAGGAAAATGGAAATCGAACAATTCGATTTACAGTTCTTCGCAAATATGGATAATCGTTTCGCCGAAGGTATTTCGGATGATCGGCGTTTGACGAAGGACATTCTTCTTTCCCAAGGAAGTACGAATCCGATCAAAATCTTGGGTGGGCGGTCGTATGAAGAAGCAGTATTTCCTCATTCTCCTGTTAATCGAAATCGCCGTATACGGTTGTTCGCAAGAAAGCGACCGCGGAGCCGAAAAGGATTGCGAGGAGAAACTCTTATTAGGTTCGGCTTTAATCGGAAATCATCCGGACGCACTCAATCTTTTGATCGCAGACTTTCTGCAGTGTATCGAAAAGGTAAGGCCGAATTGTTAAGCGAAGGAGCAGCAATGTGATGCCGCTTCTTTTTAGGATTATTTTTTTCCTTTTCCCACCCAACGCAAAGGTCCGGAGCCGTATCTTCCCAAACGATCTCCCGGATTCGTGAGTTTACAACGCGCAAGAGATAAACACCCGCAACCGATACAAACTGACAAACCGCTTTTCAACCGCTCCAATTCCGCGATTTTTTCATCGACCCGCAGGCTCCAAGTCTTTGAAAGTTTGGACCAATCCTGACCGTTCGGAGTATAGTCTTCCGGAAGTTTGGCGACTTCCACCGCAATTTCTTCCAGAGAGAGACCGACTCTTTGTGCGAATACGATAAAGGCGATTCGACGTAAAACATGACGCGGATATTGTCTATGTCCCGAGCCGGATCGTCTGGATTGAATCAGCCCTCTTTCTTCGTAGAAACGTAGGGCAGAAGACGCGACTCCGCTCCTTTTCGCGACTTGTCCGATGCTTAAGAGTTCTTCCTTATCCATGATTTCGTCCGATAAATCTTAAAAGACCGGTCCTCGTATAAAAAGCAATCCTTTCCGAAATTTGATCCGATTAAAACCCGATTTTAGCGCAAAAAGTTGAAGTTTACTTTAACTTTAAATCCATACGACCCGCTTGAATCCCCAAGTCGGTTATCTTTCTTTTTTTCGAAAAATCGTTAAAAAAAGTTGCCGCCGGGTCTTTACTTCAAGTTCACTTGAAGTTATAGAATCGAAGAATCGAATTCTAAATTTCGAGGGAGAAGATTCATGACCTTAGGTAAAAAAGAATCGCACATTTTATTCGAATCGGGTTTAAAGACCGAAACATACGAAGGGCGTTTCCAAAAAAAGAATCGCCTTTCGTTTTTTAAAAAGGAAACATTATGAAATTCTCATTTCACAAATATCAGATCTTCATCATCGCTTTGCTCGCGTTCATTCAGTTCACAGTAGTTCTGGACTTTATGATCCTTTCCCCTTTGGGAGTGCAAGTCATGGAGGATTTGAAAATATCGACGACGAAATTCGGATTGGTCGTTTCGGCCTATGCGATCAGCGCGGGGATTTCGGGAATTCTTTCCGCGGGTTTTGCGGACCGGTTTGATCGGAAGAAAATCCTTCTTTTCTTTTATACCGGATTCGTTATCGGAACAGCATTGTGCGGTTTATCGACCACGTATCAATATCTTCTCGCGGCGCGAATCGTAACCGGAATTTTCGGAGGAGTGATCGCTTCGATCAGCTTTGCGATCATCGCCGATCTTTTTCCTATGGAAGTTCGCGGAAGAGTCATGGGATTCGTGATGACCGCATTCGCGGCGAGCCAGGTATTCGGTCTTCCGCTCGGGGTTTATATTTCCAATCTTTGGGGCTGGCAATCCCCTTTCTGGCTGATTACCGGAGTGGCCGGTCTTGTCGGTTTTGTTGCCTCCATTTACGTGAAACCGATCACCGCACACCTTCAAATATCCGTTCAAAGAAAGGCTATCAAACATCTTTTCCAAACGGCGGCTAATCGCAGTTATATGCCAGGTTTTTTGGCAACGATGCTCTTAGCGACCGGAGGATATATGTTGATGCCCTTCGGAAGCGCATTCACAGTTCACAACCTCGGAATTCCTCTGACCGATCTTCCTACCATCTATATGATCACCGGAATCGTAAGTATCGCCGCCGGTCCGCTGATGGGTCGGCTTGCGGACGCGATCGGCAAATATGCCGTGTTTGCCGGAGCCTCCTTCGCCGCTATCGGTGTGGTTCTTTATTATACGAGATTGGAACACGTTTCCCTTCTTCTTGTGATCGCCGTAAATTGTTGTTTGTTTATCCCGATTACGGCCCGCGTGATCTCCGCAAACGCGCTTACTTCAGCGGTTCCCGATCTGCAGGATCGCGGCGCGTATATGGCGATCAGTTCCTCTTTACAGCAGCTTTCCGGAGGAGTCGCTTCGTATTTTGCGGGTTTGATCGTAGTTCAAACTTCTACCGGGTATCTATTAGGATATCAGCATTTAGGATACGTGGTAACGGCCGCGATTTTGATCACGATCGCGATCATGTATCGAGTGAATCTTCTCGTTGCAAACAAATCCGGATCCAAGCAAGGTCCGATTGCAGCGCCTATTCCGGCGAACCAAGAAGTCTCTCTCGAAAACTAAACAAACCTTAACAATATTCCGAAGTTGAAACCCGGCTCAGAAAAGAGTCGGGGCCTTTTCGATAAAGAAAACGTTCCTAAAGATTTTTTGAATCTAATTTCGGTTCGATCAATCCTATTTTTTTTGGTACATCTATCTTATTGAATACATCCTATCGATACAATGGAACCGAATAGAAAAACGAAACTTACTTTTTTACACGACTCATATCCGCCGTAGTCAGCGTGAATTTCGTTCCGTTGTTTCGTTCCAATTCCAGACTCGCTCCGATCTGCTGAGAAAGTATATTCACTAATTTTAATCCGAGTGAATCGGTCTGATTGAAATCTAGCCCTTCCGGAAAACCCACGCCGTCGTCCTGAACCACGATCACAAATCCGTCCTCAAATCCTTTGATTTTTATCAAGATGTTCCCTTTGTCTCTATCCTTAAATCCGTATTTGAACGCGTTGGTTACGAGTTCCGTCACGATCAATCCGCAGTGAATCGCGGTATCCAAGGAAAGATACAACGTGTCCGCTTCGATTTCATAATCGATTCGTTTGTCAACACGATACGTACGGAAAAGATTTTTCACTAGATTTTCCAGATAATCCTTGAAATCCATCTTAGCGAGATCCTTGCTCTGATAAAGCAACTCGTGAATCAAGGCGATCGAACGTATTCTAGACTGAGCGTCTTCGAACATTGCAAGAGATTTTCCGTCCGTGATATAGTTCCCCTGAAGACTGAGTATGCTCGACACGATCTGAAGATTGTTCTTTACCCTATGGTGGATTTCCCGCAGCAATACTTCTTTTTCTTGTAGGGAATTCTTCAGAGCCTCCTCCATCCGCTCCCGCTCAGCGATTTCGTTTAACAATTCGCGGTTGACTCGGTTCAATTCGCTGGTTCTTTGCTCGACCCTTTGTTCGAGTTGGTCGTGGCTTTCCCGGAGAAGTTCTTCCTGTAGCATCAAAGTCTTATTCTTTCGATGTAAATCCACGAACACGGAAGTTTTGGACGTGAGAATTTCGGGCGCAATCGGTTTGATCAGAAAGTCCACGGCACCGAGCGAATATCCTTTGAACAACCACGTCTCATTGGTCGCATAAGCCGTCAAAAAGATGATCGGTATGCTCGCGCACTTCTCCCTTTGCCGGATAAGAGACGCGGTCTCGAATCCGTCCATACCGGGCATGTAGATATCCATAAAAATCAATGCGAAATCGACCGGATTCAACATCGCCTTCAGAGCCTCTTCCCCGGAGCTCGCCTTAATCAGATCCAATTCCGGATTGGCCAGAATTTTCTCCATCACCCATAGGTTGTCCTGGTTATCGTCCACGATCAGTATCTTGATTTTCGATTCCATACTTTACCTGCATAACCAAACTCTTAGAAGGGAAAGAAACTGATCCACGTCCACTGGTTTCGTGATGTAATCGCTCGCACCGGCTTCGATACATTTTTCTCGATCTCCCTTCATCGCTTTGGCGGTGAGCGCAATGATCGGAAGCGAGGCAAACTGTTTATCTGCGCGGATCGTTTTCATCGCTTCGTAACCGTCCATATCGGGCATCATTACGTCCATGATCACGATTTCAATATCCGATGCGCTTTTTAAAAGTTCGATCCCGTCTTTTGCGTTCTCCGCAAACGCGACCTTCATCTTGTGCTGTTCGAGAATACTCGTAAGAGCGAAGATGTTTCGTATATCGTCGTCCACGATGAGAACTTTATGACCGATCAATATGGGATCGTTGTGGGAGGCCTCGGTTAAAAGCGCTCTTTGCTCGGGTGAAATACTTTCTTGGGATCTATGCAGAAAAACCGCGGTTTCTTCCACCAGTGCGGCAACGGTTTCCGCTTCTTTGATCGTATTCGTTTTCTTTAATCCTTGAATTTTAATACGATCCTCTTCTCCAAACGCGTTATCGGAATAGACCACGATCGGAATCTGATCGAAACCGGATTGATTGATCTCTTTGACAAGATCGAACACGTTAGAATCCTTCAGTTGTAGAGAAGAAATCATACACTCGAAGGATTCCTCCTTAAGACTTTCCAAAACTTCGCGGCTCGAAGCGGCAACTTTCGCGATTACATCGCCGTTTCCGATCAGTTCTAAAAGTTTTTTACTATGTTTCCGATCGGAGTCGGCGATCAAAAGATGTCTCGGCTGCGATTGTATGAACTTGCGAACACGATTCAGTTCTCTCTGTAAAGCTGCTTCGTCCACGGGTTTGGCGATATGGCCCAAAGCCCCCATTCTCAAACTTCTTCTCCATTGATCGTCCTCCGATACGATCAGAACGGGAACGTGTCTGAACTTCGGTTCCTTCTTCAGCCAATTGAGGATGAACCATCCGTTCATATCGTCCAGATGAAAGTCCAAAAGAACCGCATGAACGGAATAACCTTTCAAAAACGAAAGACCCGTTTTTCCGTCCATCGCAACGAGTCCTTTGAATCCGTTGGCTCGAACGCTTTTCAACAATCGTCTCGCGAGGGCCTCGTTTTTTTCGATGATGAGAACGACTTCTCCCGAGAGATTGGACCGATCGTCCTCGATGACCTCCCTTTGTTTTTGGGAATGATCATCGCCTAATATCGATTTGCCGATAATGTTCGGAATATAGGTTCCGCCTCGATCGTCCAATACCGGAGATTGCACCCACTTCGGTTCGTTCATGTCCTCCGGTTCTAGATTGATCTCGGTGGGAATGTATTCGGCGGGAAGATACAACGCGAATCTGCTTCCTTTTCCCGGTTCGCTTATCAATTGCAATTCGCCGCCCAACAGTCTCGTGATTTCTTTGCTGATCGAAAGTCCGAGTCCGGTGCCTCCGTATTTTCGGCTCGTACTTCCGTCGGCTTGGCGAAACGCTTCAAAGATCAGGCTTTGTTTTTCGACAGGAATTCCGATTCCCGTATCGGTTACGGAGAACTCGATTACGGTTTTCGCCTGCTGAAGAATTTTGTGTTCTCTGTCCCAACCCGTTACGACCGGCGCGATCCTCAGATCCACGCCGCCTTTTTCGGTGAACTTGAACGCGTTCGAAAGAAGGTTGCGGAGAATCTGCTGCAGTCTCTGTAAATCGGTCGTCATGCGGATCGGCAACCCCGAGTGCAGTTCCACGCGGAACTTAAGTTCCTTGTTTCTCGCCGTTTCGCGAAACGATCGTTCCAGATAATCCGCGAGTTCGCGGAAAGAGATCGCATCCAGATCGACCGTCATCTTACCAGATTCTATTTTAGAAAGATCTAATATATCGTTGATCAATTGAAGCAGATCGTATCCGGAACTGTGAATCGTTTTCGCGTATTCGATCTGTTTCGGCGACAGACTTTCGTTTTCGTTGTCGTATAACAATCGTGAAAGAATCAGCATGTTGTTCAAAGGAGTTCTCAGTTCGTGGGACATGTTCGCCAAAAACTCGGACTTATACCGGGAAGTGAGCGCGAGCTGTCTCGCCTTTTCTTCGAGAGAATGTCTCGCCTGTTCCACTTCCTGATTTTTGCGTTCCACCTCGTCGTTGTTCTTTGCGAGAAGACGCGCTTTTTCCTCCAATTCGTCGTTCTTTTCCTGCAATTCCTCCCTTTGCTTTTTGAGAAGATCTTCTGAATCCTGCAGCGACTTGGCTTGTTCTTCCAGACGTTCGTTCGTTTTGGTCAATTCTTCCTGACGTCCTTGAAGTTCTTCCGTCAAGGTTTGGGATTGAATCAAGAGTTCCTCGGTTCTCATACTTGCCGCAATCGTGTTCAACACGATTCCGATACTTTCCGTAAGCTGATCCACGAAGTTCAAGTGAATGGGAGTGAAGTTCGAGAAGGACGCAAGTTCGATGATCGCCCTGACTTCTCCTTCGAATAACACCGGTAATACGACTATGTTCAAAGGAGCCGCTTCTCCGAGCGCCGAACTGATCTTGATGTAATCCGTGGGCACGTTCGTAAGCATGATTCTTTCCTTTTCAAGAAAACACTGGCCTACGAGACCCTCGCCCGGACGGAATCGGTTCGATACGTGTTTGCGCTCCTGATAGGCGTAGCTTACGAGCAGCTTCAAGGACGGTTCGTTCTCGACTGTCTCCGTAATAAAAAAAGCCCCGTGTTGCGCGGAGACAAGAGGTGCCAATTCGGAGAGAATCAGTTTGCTGACGTTCACCAAGTTTCTTTGACCTTGCAGCAAGCGCGTGAACTTGGCGAGGTTCGTTTTGAGCCAGTCTTGCTCGGTGTTGATTCGGGTCGTTTCTCTCAAGTTGCGGATCATCTCATTGATGTTATCCGATAAGGCCGCAACCTCTCCGGCCGCCTTTACCATTACGGTTCGGGAAAGATCCCCTTTCGTAACACCGGTTGCGACTTCCGCGATCGCCCTCACCTGAGAGGTCAAGTTACTCGCGAGCTGGTTCACGTTATCCGTAAGGTCTCTCCAAAGACCGGCCGCTCCGGGGACGCTCGCTTGTCCGCCGAGTTTTCCTTCGATTCCAACCTCTCTTGCCACCGTTGTCACCTGATCGCCAAACAGTCCTAAGGTGTCGATCATGTCGTTGATCGTATCCGAAAGCTCGGCGATTTCTCCCTTCGCTTCCAAGTAGAGTTTCTTTTTCAAGTCTCCGTTTGCGACCGAGGTCACGATCTTCGCGATGCCCCGCACCTGAGTCGTGAGGTTGTTTGCCATGAAGTTCACGGAATCCGTTAAGTCCTTCCAAGTTCCCGCGACACCGCGCACATCCGCTTGACCGCCGAGAATCCCTTCCGTTCCCACTTCCTTTGCAACACGAGTCACCTCCGATGCGAACGAGTTCAACTGGTCCACCATCGTATTGATCGTATTCTTAAGTTCTAATATTTCTCCCTTAACGTCCACGGTGATCTTTTTGGACAAGTCGCCTCGCGCAACCGCGGTCGTTACGTCCGCGATGTTACGCACCTGACCCGTTAAGTTCGACGCCATCGAGTTCACGGAATCCGTTAAATCCTTCCAAGTTCCGGCGACACCGCGCACGTCCGCTTGACCGCCGAGTTTTCCTTCCGTTCCCACTTCTCGCGCCACCCGAGTCACTTCCGATGCGAACGAGTTCAACTGGTCCACCATCGTGTTGATCGTATTCTTAAGTTCTAATATTTCTCCCTTAACGTCCACGGTGATCTTTTTGGACAAGTCGCCTCGCGCAACCGCGGTCGTTACGTCCGCGATGTTACGCACCTGACCCGTTAAGTTCGACGCCATCGAGTTCACGGAATCCGTTAAGTCCTTCCAAGTTCCCGCGACACCGCGCACATCCGCTTGACCGCCGAGCTTTCCTTCCGTTCCTACTTCCTTTGCAACCCGAGTCACTTCCGATGCGAACGAGTTCAACTGATCCACCATCGTGTTGATCGTGTCCTTCAACTCAAGGATCTCGCCTTTCACATCCACGGTGATCTTTTTGGACAAGTCACCCGTCGCCACGGCTTTTGTCACTTCGGCGATATCTCGCACCTGACCCGTTAAGTTCGACGCCATCGAGTTCACGGAATCCGTTAAGTCCTTCCAAGTTCCCGCGACCCCGCGCACATCCGCTTGACCGCCGAGCTTTCCTTCCGTTCCCACTTCCTTTGCAACACGAGTCACTTCCGATGCGAACGAGTTCAACTGGTCCACCATCGTGTTGATCGTATTCTTAAGTTCTAATATTTCTCCCTTAACGTCCACTGTGATTTTTTTGGACAAGTCGCCCTTTGCGACCGCGGTCGTTACGTCCGCGATGTTACGCACCTGACCCGTTAAGTTCGACGCCATCGAGTTCACGGAATCCGTTAAATCCTTCCAAGTTCCGGCGACATCGCGCACGTCCGCTTGACCGCCGAGAATCCCTTCCGTACCCACTTCCTTCGCAACACGAGTCACCTCCGATGCGAACGAGTTCAACTGGTCCACCATCGTATTTACGATCTTTGCCGTGCGGAGGAATTCTCCCTTTAAAGGTCTTCCTTCGATTTCGAGGGACATGTTTTGCGAAAGGTCGCCGCCTGCTACGGCGCCGATCACACGCATAACTTCCGTATTCGGTTGAACTAAGTTTCCGATAAGAGAGTTAACCGAATCCATACACTTGGCCCAGGAACCGGTTGCAGTTACGGCGCTGATTCTTTTGGAGATCTTACCTTCTTGACCGACTTCGTTGCTGATGCGCTCGAATTCCTGCACCATTCGGTCGTTCTGATCTATGATGTCGTTTATCAAATCCGCGATTTTGCCCGAGATACCCGGCGAATCCAAAGGCATTCTCTGAGAAAGATCGCCGCGTTTGAGCGCGGAGAGAACCTTTAAGATCTGCTTTAAATCCAATGCATCCCGTTCTACGTATTCCGCCACCCTTGTATTTGCCATATCGACACCTCGGATATAAACGTCGGATCATCGTGAATTTTTTCACAAATCTTGATTATGAAACAAAATTGAATATTAAGCAACCATAAACAAATTAAAATCGATCGCATCAACGGAGTTTCATGAAATTTATTTCATTACACTGCAAAAGCGCGTGTTTTTAAATCGGAACGCTCATTAAATATAGAACAAACGGATTAAAAATAAATCAAACGTTTGTTAAACGAAATGGCATTGTATACTTTTTATGAAACGAATTTGAGGAACGAAAGAATTCCATAAGGTTTCTCTCGTTTACCGAACATTTCTCTCTTTAACAAAAGAAAACGAAGAAAAAGAAAACCAGGCTCCCTAAAGAAATCGTCCACGTATCCGAAAAAAACAAAGTAAGAAAACTTCGCAATGCGAGCAAACGCTCAAAGTGAACTTCAGACCGTTCTTCCCCGTAAATCGGCTCCCTCCTTGCCGTTCAGACGCGGACAAGGAGGCGAATCGATATTAACAAATGTTAATTTCTTCCGTAACAAAAACGTAACGAAAAAGCCCGGAAATTGCGAAAAAATCTCGCCATTTTTTGCAACCGAGAGCCCGCATTCGACTCGGATAAAACGTATGAATTCGAAACGAAAACGCACTCAAAAAGAAACGAAACAACCCAAACGAAAATACGACGCACCCGACGCGGAACCGGGAGTGCATCCGGGAAGCTCTCACAGAGTTCGGAAACTTCTCCGTTGGTTCGGAAACATCTACGGAAGTCTTTTGTATAAGACCGAGCTGATCGGGATCGAAAACGTTCCCAAAGAAGGGACCGTACTCGTGCTCGTAAAACACCAGCGCAACGACGACATTCCCGTGGGACTCGCCAAAGGACTTTACAAAGCGCGCTGGGACATCTGGGCGATCATGAAGGACTCGATGGCCGATCCTAAATTTTTCGACTTCTTTTTAAAATGCGGTGGAATTCCCCTCAACAGACTCGAACCGCGCAAAAGCAAACGCGACCTTCTTTTTGCAAAGAAGGTTTTGTACAACGGAAATATGCTCGTGATTTTTCCGGAACAAACCACCGTCCCTTATAAGATGGGAAAGGGAAGACCCGGAGCGTTTCGTTTTATCGTCGGAAAACCGGAAGCTCCCCTCCCCGTTTTGTGTTTAGGACTGGACTACAGACCGAGGGGATTTTTTCGTAGAACGAAACTAACGATTCGAATCGGAGAATTGAAGTATCTGAATCCGAATCAGGACCCGGAAGAATTTCTACACGAACGTATGCACGAAATCGCCTCGCTCACGAACATGACTTACCCATTCGAATTCAAAAAAGCTAAATTAGAAAGTTTTGAAGAACCGGACACACAGGCGGTCGAATCCATCGTATGAAAATTCCAGAAGCCAAAGGAAGTAAACGCGCCCTTTTAGTGGAGGGCGGCGGCATGAAGGGGGCGTTTGCCGGAGGAGCATTACATTCTTTGCATACTCTGGTCTCACCCAAACATTTCGATCTGGTGGTAGCGGTTTCGTCCGGAGCTTGTTCCGCCGCGTATTACGTGACTATGCCCAAACCGGAACCGGAAAAAAGTCTCAAGACTCTCGCGATCTGGTATTTCGAACTTGCCGGAAGAAAGTTGATTTCACCGTTTCATCCGTTCCGCGGAAAAACGTTTCTCGATCAGGAATATCTCGTGGACGATCTGTTCGGTTCGAAATATCCTCTGCCTGCGGAGAATTTCGAAAAGTTCGGCCTTCCCGAATTTCGAGTCGCGGTCAGCAACCTTCAAACAAGAACCATCGAATACGTGCGCGCAACCTCTTCGAATATATTCGATCTTTTGAAAGCGGCCACATCGCTTCCGATCGCGACTCGCGGAAAACACAGAGTCGACGGACGTTTGTATTCCGATGCGGCGGTCCTCAATCCTCTTCCCTTGGAGGATCTGATCGAAGCGGGATACAAAGATATTACGGTTGTCTTAAATTCTCCCGTGGAAAGGGTTTCGCCGCCGTTTAGTATGCTTACCAGTCTTCTTTCCTTTCCAAAGGACTGGAGAATGGCGAAGTTGATGAATCGCTGGCATCATCATCATTTCAATCTCGCACGGGAAGTCGCGCAGAAACCTCCCAAAGGTGTGCGGATTCATACGATTTCACCGGATGATCCGTTGCCCGTAACCCTCGTAACGACGAACGGTTCCAAACTCAAAAAGACGGTGGATCTGGGAATCGATAAGGGAGAAGAAATCGGCAGACTTTTGTTGAAACTGTTTACCCAAAGCAAGAACGGCAAGAAAGCGAGCGAATCGAATGGAACGGGTTCCGTAAAAAAAAGGAACGTCGTAACCGTTTCCAATACGGTCAAAACCGCTAAAAATCGAATTCGTTTAACAAATCCCAAAAAGAAATCGGCGACCAAAAGAAAAAAATCCAAATAGTTCTTTTCTACCGTCCGGACAAAACCGCTTTTCAACAAGAACGGTCCATGAGAGTATTCAAAGGATCGATTGACGATTCCAAACGAACACCGAGGCCGCGTTATCGCGGACCTCGATAAACTTTGAAACATTAGAGTGTTAGAATATACTCGACTAAGTCCTCCACTTCCGAAACGTTTCTCGAACACCAGGGATGAGGGGCCGCGGGCAAGCCGATCGGCTGTTTGGTTCCCATTTCTTCGGGACCGTATTCCCTTCTCATCTTTTGATAATCCCAGTAATACCAATCCGGATCGTTCGGAAGCGTCACGAAATACTTGTGCCTTTCGATAAAACGGTTCCGTTTTTGACCCGCGTCCGTATTCGGAGATTTGAATACTCGAAACACGTCCCCTTTCCGGTTATGAGGGGGATACGGCTGCGGGAAGTCGGGACCGCCGAGCGGAGGCTGAACAGATCGTGCAGCGTATATCAACCGTTATCGAATTGCTGAGGCGGTCTCCCTCTTAAACGAAAATCGGGAACAAGACATTCTTTCCATCTGTTATTTTGTGGGATTCAATTCCAAGTCTTCGTTTAACGATTCCTTTCGAAAGATCACCGGAAAAACTCCGAGTCAAACCAGAAGAAAAGCGGCAGTATAAAAAGATCCCGAGTTTCCCCGGGATCCAGTGTGGAAAAGGAAACCTTATTCGAACTTCTCCGCGATCAAAGCGTCTATCGAAAACGCTCCGCCTCCTTCGAACAACAACGCGATCGCGATTCCGATCGCAAGAATGTGGTATTCGAAACCTTCTCCGCCTTGGTTGCCGAACCAGTTCATAAAGAATCCGTGTTCCCTGACAAAGAATGCGGCTCCGATCATCGTCAGCGCGATTCCGAACGCGGAAAGTTTCGTACAAAATCCGAGGATCAAACCGAGCGCACCGAAGGATTCGGCGACGATCACAAGAAACGCGACCAAGGAAGGGATTCCCTGAGAAGAGAAAAAGTTCATCGTGGCTCCGAAGCCGAAACCTCCGAACCATCCGAAAAGTTTCTGCAATCCGTGAGGAAGCATAACAACGCCTAACGTGATTCTCAAACAGGTAAGAATCCAACTGGCTTCCGTATGAAAGAATTTATCGACCATTCAAATCTCCTTAAAGATAGGAGAACTATAGAAAATTTAAACCGAAATGTAAATGGACGGATTTTCTATTTTGTTGTGTTTTTCGTCCGCGATTCCCGAAACTTTTCCGGCGAGATCCCGGACTTCGATTTAAAATACCGGCTGAAATACGCGTTATCCTCGAATCCGAGTTCGTATGATATTTGCGTAATATTCAAATTCGAATGTAGCAGAAGCCGTTTGATTTCGAGAAGAATCCGATCGTGGATGACTGCTTTGACCGACTTACCGAGAGATTCGTGACAGATCCGGTTGAGCGTGTTGGGTGCGATTCCGATTTTTCTCGAATAGAAGGTAGTGTTGCGTTCCCTCAAAAAATTCTCTTCCAATAGACTCTGAAACGAAACCACCGTTTCGGATTTTCCCGAATCCGTTCGGGCGTCGAATCCACGGGCGTATTCTTTTTTCGCCTGATAAAGCGCAACCTGCGTTAATGCGAAAAGCATTTTTTGATCGTTATCCGATACGAACTCTTCCAAAAGTCTTTGAAAGTCGGAGTTCAATCTCGAAACGTCATCGATTCCGATTTTGGACAAACCGGGTGCAAAGGAGAAAAAAGGAAATTCGCGTAAGGAAGAAAGAGTTTCTCCCCGTTCCGAATAGAATTCGGGAGAGATTTTCAACGCGTAACCCTTCACCGGATTTGAAAATTTCCAAGAATGAACCTGACCCGGTTTTAAAAAGAACAATGAGTTCGGCTCGATCGTAAATTCCTGAAAATCGATCGTATGAATGCCTTCTCCTTTCTCAAAGAAAAAAAGCGCAAAGTAAGAATGACGATGCGCGCTATCGTATTCTTGAAAGTTAGGCGGAAGATCCTCCAAACGCCCGATATAGAAAAAACGATCCCGTCGTTCAACGACGTCGGAAAGAGCGAGCATCGGAGGTTTGTTTTTTCTCGGAGACATTTCGTTTCCAAAGAAGCCGTACGGAAAAAAAGCGCAATCGTATAAAAAAAAATCCGGGAAAAATCCCGGGAACGGTTATGAATCTATTCTACCGAGCTGTTTGAAACCGAGTACGGGACGGGAAATATTTTCCCATCCCGTTGATGACTCAGTTGACCGAGTAGTAAAAACGCTCGTGGATGATCTTTCCATCCTTCCAAGTTTGTACGCTTGCTTGCGTCGTTTTGATATGACCCCATTCCTTATGAACGTAATCGATTTCCCATTCGACGACGCTTCTGTTTTTTTCGTCGTCAATGATCGAACTCAGTACGGCCGCGTGATTCCATTTCACTTTGGAAACGAAGTCCTTTTCTCTCGCGAGATTGGCTTCAAAACCTACGGTCGGGTTTTGCGTGTTTTCCTGCATCACGACGTTCGGATGATAGAATTCTTCGAAGGCTTTGATTACTTCTCCGGCAAGAATCATTTCGTTCAGTTTGGTCACGTTTTTCTGGATGGTTTGGGTTTCGGTACTCATTGTTTACTCCTTTTGAATTCTTGCCGGTTAAAATTCGGAAAGAACTTTAGTTGCAATTGCAACTAATACAATCTACGAAATTTTAGTTGTAATTACAACTAAAAAATTTAAACCGTCACCGAAAATGAAGGAAAAAATCTCCAAACCGACCATAGATTCCTGGGCCGCCGGATTGAAATTTTACTCAGCCGCTTCCTCCAAAATCGAATCGGAGCTCGCGAAAACCAAGGCGATTTCCCTTACTTGGTACGACGTTCTCTACTCGGTTTATACGAAACCCAAAAGAAGATCCAGAATGTCCGACATCGCGCAGGAAATCATCCTCAGTAAAAGCGCTTTGACCCGCTCGGTGGACAAACTGGTAGCCGAGGGTTTTTTAAAACGGGAAAAAAGCGAAGAAGACGCTCGGGAATTCATCGTGGAAATCACATCCTCCGGAATCCAAGCTCTCAAAGATTCCTGGCCGATCTACGAAGAAGGAATCCGCGAACTTTTCGCATCCAAGCTTACGTCCAAAGAAATCGGAGAATTGCTTCGAATATTCAGGAAATTGAATCGGAGTTCGTCTTAACAAAAACGTTAAGCGACTTTCTAACGCGGAGAATCGAAACCGAATCCTTTTTCAATGATTCGACGTTCCACTCGAACGAGTAGGTTTCCATCGCGGCAAACCTCGGGAATTATCGAAGAAGATAAAAATGGTTTCCTTATTTCGATTCCTAATTTAAGACATTCCTTATGTTCAAGGCCGGGAAGATCCGTACATATCGATCCGTTTGGATTTTTCCCTTCTTTCTGTTTCTGCAAACCTGCGGTCCGCTTCTCTATACGGAAAAACCTCCTCTCGTCCAAGCGGGAGTTTTGGATCTTCGGCCGGGATGGGATTTTTCTTCCAAGGGACATCTAAGTCTCGACGGAGATTGGCTGTTCGATTGGGGTCGACTTTATTCCGACTTATTGCGGGAAGAGAAAAAGAATTCCTCCCGTTCCGACACGAATCAAGCGATTCCCTTTTATGCGAACGTTCCGGATGCTTGGAACAATTATGGAATGGAAGGAAAGAAGTTTCCGAGCTTCGGCTATGCGACGTATCGTATGACGCTTCTCCTCGAAAAACCCGAAGAAACGATGGCCGTAAAAATGCTCGAAGCGGCAACCGCTTACAATCTGTACGTAAACGGTGAAAGGGTTTTATCCAGCGGAGAAGTGGGAACCTCTTCGGGATCGAGTCGCCCTTTATATCGTCCCGCTGTCAGCCGTCCGTTCCGTTTGGAGAAAAAGAACGAGATCGCGATCGAGGTTTCCAATTTCGCTCATTCCAAAGGAGGAGTTTGGGCCAAGGTTATTTTAGGGAAACATTCCGAGCTCGTCACGCTTCGGGAAAGAACGATCTGGCTGGATCTTTTTATCACGGGCGGATTGTTGATCGGAGTTTTCTATCATCTCAGTTTATTTTCCCTTTTGCGAAGGGAACTTTCTCATTTATTCTTTGCACTGATAGGAATCGTCGCGATCGTTCGAATCGTTTTAACGGGAGAACGTTTGCTTTATACTTTATTTCCGAAGTTCGATTTCAATCTAGGATACCGTTTGGAACTTCTTTCGGTTTATATCGGCGGTTTCATTCTGGCGTTATTTATACGTTCCATGTTTCCGAACGAATTCAATCGGAAGATTTTGTACACGTTCGGATTCGCATTCTCCGTTCTTTCCCTGAGCGTAGTGGCAACGGACTTGGCTGTTTATTCCAAAACGCTTCCGATCTTCAGTTTGTTCGTATTTCTGGAATGTATCTACATCGTTTACGTTTTGATTCGCGCCATCGTCAATCGACGCGTGGGAGCCTGGATCGGACTGATGATTTGCATTCTTCTGTTTATAATCATTGTAAACGATTTATTATATGCGAATATGGTGATAAACACCTCGTATTTCATCTCGTACGGAATTTCCATCTTCTTTGTGGCGCAGGCATTCATCATTTCGAAACAGTTCGCGATCTCTTTTTATCTCTCCCAGAAACTTTCGGCGGATCTCCAAACGTCGAACGATCGATTGATTTCTTTGGATAAACTCAAGGATGAGTTTCTTGCGACCACCTCCCACGAACTCAGAACTCCCTTGCAGGGAATTATAGGAATCGCCGATTCCCTCAAACGTGGAGCGGCGGGAGAATTGACGCCTTTCGTGGAACGTCAGTTGAAGATGATCGTCGCAAGCGGACAACGTCTCGCCAATCTGGTCAACGATATACAGGATTTTTCCAAGCTCAAACACAGCGATCTCAATCTACGAAGAATTCCGGTCGACATCAAACAGGCGGCGGACTTCACTCTGGAACTCAATCGAGTCAACGTGGATCTTTCCAAAATCCAATTGTTAAACGAAATCGAAAACGACTTCCCTCCTTTGTGGGCGGACGAGGATCGGCTTCAGCAGATTCTCCAGAATTTAATCGGAAATGCGATCAAGTTTACAGAATCCGGCAGGATCTCCGTAAGCGCTAAGATCGTTAACGACCGTTATGCGGAGATCAGCGTCACGGACACGGGAATCGGAATCCCTCTCGATCAACAGGAAAGAATCTTCGAATTTTTTGAAAGAATCAACGCAGGCGATTCCGGAAGCGCCGGAGGAACCGGACTCGGACTTACGATCAGCCGAGCCCTCGTTTCCCTTCACGGCGGAGAGATAAAAGTCGAATCGACTTCGGGCGCGGGTTCCCGCTTCTACTTTACGATCCCGCTCGCGATCGAAAACGAACACTCGAAAGAGTCCAAAAAACAAAGTCGTTTAACAAAATTCGTTTCCTCTACGAGCGCGGAGGATCCGGTACAAAGTCTCATCTCCGCAAGAAACGGATCCGATTCTAAGATTCGAATCCTCGCCGTGGACGACGAACCCGTAAATCTGGAAGTGATACAGAATTATCTTTCCCTCGCAAACATGGAGTGTCTCGTCGTAAAGAGCGGTTTCCGCGCCCTGGAAATTTTGAAACACGATTCCGATTTCGGCGCGGTGATTTTGGACGTGATGATGCCCCGCCTTTCCGGTTTGGAAGTCGCGAAAGAAATCAGGAAGACGTTCGATTCTTTCGAACTTCCGATTCTGATGTTGTCCGCTAAAAACAGGGATTCCGACCTGATCTCCGCATTGAACGCGGGCGCAAACGACTATCTCGTAAAACCCTTCGATTTCGTACAACTGATGAGCCGTATCAACAATCTTCTCGAACTCGCCCAGGGTCGTAAAAAACGTCTTGAACACGAAAACGAAAAACGGGAAGCGATTCATCAGGTCAGACAAAGGATCAACATCGATCTGCACGATCACTTAGGCGCGAAGCTGATCGATCTGAAATTTCTCTCCGAAGAGCTTCTCAGCGGAAAGATACAACCCGATCGAACGCTCATCGAAAAAATACACGGCTCGATCAACCAATCGATCGGAATGTTAAGGGAACAGATGCTCCGTATCGAAGACTTGAACCTCGTCTCCGAAAATTTCATCGCGGGAGTCAACCTCGTTCTCCTCAGACGTTACTCGGACGCTGGAAGGGAAATCGATTTTCGATCCGACGAAGACCTACTCCGTCTTTTCGAATCGCATCGCGACGAATCGGGTCTGATGGAATTTTTCGGAATCATCAACGAGGTTACGAACAACGACCTCAAATACGGCAAAGGAATTTCAAGCTGGGCCTTCTCTTTAGAAAATCATGAAATTCGAATGGATATGAGATCGGAATCGGATTATAAACTCTCCAACGAACGATCCGGAAGAGGAACCGAAAACCTGATCCAAAGGATTGCGAAACTAGAAGGAAAGCTGGAAATGTCCCTTTTAGAAAACGTATATTCCATAAAATTAAGAATTCAAGCCGGCCGTTTTTTAGCGGTTTAATGCAATGGAGGAAACGATGGAAACGAAAGATATTAAGATCGGAATCGTGGAAAACGACGAGAATTACAAAAATCAAATTCTCAAAGTTTTGGAATCCGTTCCCGACGTGGAGGAAATTCTTCACTGGGACTCGGCAGAATCCTTTTGGAAGGATGAAAAAGGAAAGTCATTGGACATCGTTTTTTTGGACATCATGCTTCCCGGCATGAACGGCGTGGAACTTGCCGCAAAACTTTCGGAAAGGGACCCCGCGACGAGCAAGATCATGCTCAGCAATATGAACTCGGACGAGCTGATCTACAACTCCCTTCGCTACGGTGCGATCGGTTATATCCTCAAATCGGAACTCAAAGACATTATCGAGGTAATAGACACCGTTTTACGCGGCGGAGCCATCATCACTCCGACGATCGCGTTTCGAGTATTAAACAACTTTAAATTAAAAAAAGTAGGAGACGGAGTCAAACTTACGAATAAGGAAAAACAGATCCTGGATCATATGGTTACCGGAAAAACGATAAACCGTGTGGCGGAATTCTTGGGCGTAAGCAAATACACGATCCAACATCACGTTAAGAATATATACAAAAAATTGAATGTTCATAACAGGGCCGAATTGGTGAAAAAAGCGAGCGACTTCGGACTGTTGCCTATATCCGGATCGGGGCTCGGAAACGAATAAGACCCGCGTCCAAAGACCGAGCTTTAAAACTGGCTTTTCTGACGCGGTTCAAATCAGAATGCCCGGTTTATAAGCATAGTATAACGTTATTTTCGCTTTCGATTCTTCCCTTTCTTTAACCAGAAAATCGAATTCGCAAAATGATTCTTGCAAACTTTTCTCGTCTGAATCATACAAGACGCAGATGCCTAAAACGAATTTCGACATTCTTTGGATCATTCTTTCCTCCGGACTTGTGTTCTTTATGCAAGCGGGGTTTCTTTGTCTCGAGTCCGGTTTGACAAGAACGAAGAATTCGATCAACGTCGCGATCAAAAACATCACGGACTTCGGCATCGCAACCTTGATCTTTTACGCGATCGGCTTCGGTTTTATGTTCGGCAAAAGCGCGGACGGTTTTTTAGGCATCGACACATTCTTCCCCGAGTTCTCCGCTGAAAATCCGAACGTAGCGGTCTTCTTCTTATTCCAACTTATGTTTTGCGGAACGGCGGCAACGATCGTTTCCGGCGCGGTCGCGGAGCGGATGAAGTTCGGCGCGTACATCGTAGTAACCGCGGTCATATCGGCGATCATCTATCCCGTATTCGGTCATTGGGTTTGGGGAAAGGATCTCTCTCATTGGGAAACGACTACCGGTTGGTTGGGCAAGATGGGCTTTGTCGACTTTGCGGGTTCGACCGCGGTTCACAGCGTGGGCGGTTGGGTCGGACTTGCGGCGATGAAAATTCTCGGCAATCGTTCGGGAAGATATGCGGAAGACGGCTCGATCCGAAATATCACGGGACACAATCTTCCATTGGCGATGCTCGGCACGTTGATCTTATGGCTCGGTTGGATCGGCTTTAACGGTGGAAGCACATTGGCGTTCACCGGAGCGGTTCCTAAGATCATCGTCAACACTATGTTCGCAGCCGTCAGCGGTATGGCGTCCTCTTTGATTTATGGATGGATTCGTCTTCAATATGCGGAAGCCACTCTCCCCTTAAACGGCGCCCTTGCCGGATTGGTTGCGATCACCGCGTCCTGTCACGCGGTCAACTCGATCGATTCCGTAATCATCGGATTTGTTGCGGGAATTCTTATGTTCGAATCCAGATCCCTTTTGGATAGGTTGAAAATCGACGACGCGGTCGGTGCGATTCCGGTTCACCTAACAGCGGGTATATGGGGAACGCTCGCGGTGGGAATTTTCGGAAATTCCGAAATTTTAGGAACGGGCTTGTCCCGCTCCCATCAGATTTTCGTTCAGTCGATCGGAATTCTTTCCTGCGGAGCCTTGGCATTCGGATTGAGCTATGTCGTTTTGAGCGCGATCAATCGTTTTTTCCGCTTTCGCGTTTCAGAACAAAACGAACACAAAGGACTCAATTATACGGAACACAGAGCTACGACCGAACTCATCGATCTTTTTTTGGAGATGGAATATCAAAAACGAACGGGAGATTTGAGCAAGGATCTTTCGATCGAACCGTTCACCGAAGTCGGACAGATCGCGGAACGATACAATTCCGTCCTCGGAAAGATCCGATTGAATATCAAGGAAAAGGAAGTTCTCGCCAAAGAACTCGAGGAAAATTTGAACCTCATCCAAAACGACCTTTCCACGGCGAAAAAAATCCAATCCGGAATCATCTCCCATAAGGATAGAACCTTAGGCGAACTCGAGGTCATCGTCCGCTATCTTCCGTTAAGCGAAGTGGGAGGCGACTTTTTCGACATCATGGAACTGCGCCCCGGTTTGACCCGCGTTTTTCTCGCGGACGCGACCGGACACGGGATACAAGCAGCCTTGATTACGATGGCGATCAAGGCCATCTACGAATCGCTCAAACGAGGAATCTACAGCGTTACGGAAATTCTATATCACCTCAACAACGAGTTCCTGCATACATTCAAAAATTTGAATCAATTCTTCACATGCATCGTTTTGGACATAGACACGAATTCGGGTAACGTGCGTTATGCGTCCGCCGGTCATATTCCTCAATATCTGATCGGACCGGAAGGAATTCAAAAACTCGAAAAGACGGGAAGAATCATCGGAGCCGTTTCGAAAACACAATACACTTCCAAGGACGTAAAAATTTCCCCCGATTCGAAACTCGTGTTGTTTACGGACGGTCTTGTGGAACAATGGAACGTGCATAAAGAGGAGTTCGGCGAGGAGCGAGTGGAAAGTCTGATTCATTCCTTAAACACGCAGTCGATTCGGGAAGGAATCGATTCGATTCTAAGCGAACAAGAAAAATTCTTGTCCGGAGTTTCCAAACAAGACGACATCTCTGTAATCGGGATCAATTGGAAACGGGCTTAAATACGCGTGTTAGATTTTTTCGATAAAGCGAACGATTTGTTTCGACCCACTTCGCTTAACAAAATCTTCCGACTCAAAGATCAATCTTTCGAATCCCCGCCGTTTCCAAATAAACTGTCATAAACTTGCCCCCAGTTTACTCCAAGAATCCGATTTGTCACCTTTCCTTTGTAAGCGGTTCGGCTGTAAACGAACTTCAAAACGGAAGTTTTTTCAAAACCGGTCTCTTCCTCGTATTCGTAGTTCCAGAGCAGACCTCCGATCAAAGGAAATCCGAAAACTCCGTGATTTTGATAACCGCGAGCCGCTTTCTTTTCGGAGAAATAAGCCAAACCGCCCAAGACGGAGGTCGTTTCTTCCTTATAATATTCGGAACGATTTCGATAATAAAGAATACCAAGACCGCCTAACGTAAGCGCTCCGTTCGTGTCCTTTTCGTGATAGGTAAGAATCGGAGGCGCCAATAAGGAATAACCGTCCTGAGTTTCACCGTATCGATAGATCGGCAAAAAGTTCTGAACCCTTTCGCGCGGGGAATTCAAATAACGGATCCAGAGAAAATTCCAATCCATAACTTGCGGACTCGATTCGTATCCGAGTAAAACTCCTCCGAACACACCCCAACGGGTCCGATCCTTTTCGAACTCCGCGTTGAAAGCGCCCAAAAAGAGCGTAAGTTCTTTTTTCTGTTCCTTGAGATACGTTTCGTAATCCACCAGATACAAAAAGTTATAGCGGTTCGATAAAGAATTCTTTCTTTGATAATAACCCATCAGGAAGAATTTGGATTCTTCCTCATTCGAAGAATTGTATACGAACGGAAGAACAAAGAACGTGCTTTCCTTCAGCTTGGAATCGTTTGAAAAATACAAGGACGGAAACAAGTAGAAACTTTTCGTTCCCGCTTCGTCGTCCCGTTTGTAGTTCATCAAGATTCCGAGAAAATTGGTATGAGAACGGATCAGACCTTTACTTTCGTTATAACTTCTATACGATACGATCGGAACAAACCAGCGATAGGATTCGTATTCCTTATGATCCGCGCTTTTGTAAAAAAAGAGAGGAAAGAAATACGAACTCGTTTCGTGTTCGTCCCGGTTTCCGTTCGTTTCATATCCGAAAATCGCCAATAAAAGTTTGAGAGAGGTCGACTCATGACCGGAATGAAGATACTTCGTGTTTTTGTAATTGGCGAGAAAGAGCCAATCGAATCCCCAAACGTCCTTGCGAACCTTGTCGTCCCGAACGCGGTTCTCGAACGTATGCAGCAAAGGCAAGGGAAAAATCGGATAAAAACGATCCGCGGTAAGATTTCCCCCGCCAACATCCTGAACCGATTTGGACAGTATTAGAAACGTATAATACGAAAACGAATCCACGTAGCCCGGACGAACAACCTCGCGACGATCATACCAAAACGGAAGCAGCATGTTCCGTACGAATCCGGTCTTTCGATCCTCTTTCGATCCCGCGATTAGGAAATAGGAAGTATCGGAAGAATCGGCCGTAGTTTCGTTCGAATAAACGATCGGAATGAGAGTGGAGGAATACGTTTGTACGCCTTTGTCCTGGACCGTTTTGCGGAAAAAGAATAGGGAAAGATTCCAGGACAGGGATTCTCTCTGCGGATCCTTTGCGGAAGAATAACCCCAAATTCCTCCGAGCAAAATTTTGAAATCCGATTCTCTCTTTTGCAGACTCGGAAAATTTCTTGTTTCGTAATTCGCAAAGAACAACCAATCCCAGCCGTTTTTTTCTTCCACGGTTCCTTTGACCGGATCGGCTTCCGTTACGCTTTCATACGTCGACAGGAGCGGAAACGGATAGAAATTTTTTTCATACGTGGACTTAACCTTCGAGTCTCCCTGCACCGCCTTTCTTTGAAAGTGCAGCGGATGATACAATGAAGTTTCGGTTTGTCCGAAGAGATTTCTTTTTTCTTCCCAGTAAAAGAAAGGAGCAAGAGCCACTTTCGAATAACCTTGATTCGGAATCGATTTACGGCTGAACAAAAGCGCCCATCGAGTTTCGGACGAAACGGGAGTCGTTTCCGAAAAATAAAAAATCGGGATCACGGTTGAAGTGGAACTCCATTCTCCCTTATCCAGCTTAGTGGTTCGAAAGAAGAAAGGGAACGCGTGTGAAAACGTCTCCTCTTTTTGTTCCCGCTTGGTATTGGAAGAACCGAATAAAAGCAGGAAATTCCAAGACGTTCTCTCCGGAGACGTGGAACCGTAATATCCGAAAACGAATTTGTATTTTTCGTCCCCTTCCTGCCCCCAAAAAACCAAAGGCAAGGGAAGCACAAGATTCAAATCGGAAACGTATTGTTTCTCTAATATTCTTTTTTCTTCATACGATGAGTAATAAAAAGGACTCAAAACCGAGGACGATTTGGAATTCGTGAAAGAATCCTCTTTGGACGAATACAAAAACAACGGTGAATAAAGGTTTCTTTCCTTAAATACCGAAACGCCTCCCGTTACGCGGTCCTCGTAATTCCGATAATAAAACGGAAAAAAAGCGCTGTATCCCGATCCGGACACGGAATCGTTCTTCGTAAAGATTTCCTCGGAAGCTTGATACAACGGAAACAAAATTCCGTGAAACGAGGAAGCTTCGTACGATCCGGTCTTTTCTTTGGATCTATAATAAAAAATACTCTTCGTTTCGAGACGATCCGCGGCTTCCCTATGCGCGAAAAAAGGAAAGAATCGATACGAAGTTTCCTCTTTCGATTTCGCATAACGGATCATAGGCCATAGAACCGAATACTCCCTTCTATCCTTTTCCTGCTCCATAACGAACAGAACGATTCCTAAGGATCGGATAAAATCTTCTCCCTTCTTCTGCTCCGCATACAAAGGAAAAATTACGCGGTAGGATTCGTCGCCGACCGTTCCCCAAAACGTAGGCAACGGAAGAGGAAACGCAAAGATCCGATCGTTGTTGTTTTTTCCCCAAGTAAACCAGCCCAAAGGAAGAATGCGGAAGTGTTTCTTATCGTCTCCCGATTGATAACTGGCGATTCCGAACAACGCTTCCCACCCGAAATAATTTCTTGAATTTTCTCTCGCCAGCTTTTTATACGAGGCGAAGTTGGATCCCGTCGGAAGCGGCGACTTTTCCTCTTCTCCCACGACCGCAAGACGCACTTCTTTCGTCGTTTCGTCCTTCTTACCTTTTTGAACCTGCGGAGCGATCGGGGCCGCTTCCCTTTTTGTTTCATCCGAAAAGAACGTCAGAGGATTGGAAACTTCCTTTCTGAGCGAAACGCTGAAGATATTGTAGATGAACGAATAATCCAAGTCGACGTAAAATTCCTTTCCGCTTGCGCTCGACTTCAAAGACGCGTCGAACTTTCCTCCGGTTTGCGAAATCGAAATCCCGCCGAAATACAATTCCAGATTTTTGTTCTTTTCGTAATACTTAAGATAAGCGGGAAGAAGGATGTCCCCTCTCGATTCCTTGCTCTTCCATTCGAAATACAAAGGGGCGACAAAGCGGGAACTCGTTTTCTCCTCCCTGTTTTCGGAAGAATAATACAACAACATCCAATCCCGGTCCACATTCGGAGAGCGCAATCTGTAATGAAGAGGACTGAAGGAAACGTAGTTTTTATCGTCGCCACCGATTCGATAATAAAGCGGAAGCCAAAGATTATATTCATTTTTTTGATAGTAGTGCAGCGGTAAAATCGTACGGGCGATCGTCTCGTCGCCGGAATCCTTCCAACGATAGAACAATCCCGCCAACCCCAAAAAGGAAGATCCGTCTTTTTCACGCGAAGAATAGTAAAAAGGATAGAATCTCGTCAACGAGGAAGTATTCGAACTGTAAGTATGATATCCTAAAAGGAAAAATTCGTCTTCAGCCTCGCTTGCGTATTTGTAAAACAAGGGAGCGAAGGTTTCTTTGTACGTTGCGTCTTCGGTTTGAAAGAACAAAACGAGCGGGATATGTAAGTAGGAATTCTTCTTATGAAAGTAGAACGGAAAAAAGAGAGAAGAACGATATTCTCCCTTTTCATCCCGGGTCCAATACGCGTTCAACACAAGCGTTTCCGACTCGAGCTTTCGAATATGCCGATACATCGGAAGAGGCAATAAAAAATACTGGGTAAAATCGTCTCCATCCTTCGCGTGATGATAGATCGGAAACAAGGTTAGGTGAGAATTCTCTTTGTAAAAAACGAACGGAAAACTGACGAGTTCGGTCAGCCCCTTGCCTCTTTCCCGTTTGTAATATGTGTTCAGGTAATAATCCTGATGCACGTCCTCGGAACGATATCGATAATAAAAAGGACCGCCGCGGTTGTCCCCTCCGTCCCCGTCCTTCCAGGAAAAATAAAAAGGCGCCAAGTGTTTATACTCGTCCTTTTTATAAAACCAAAACGGAAAAACGTTAAACGAAGTCAGTTCGTCTTTGGTTTTACTCCAATATGTGTTTAAGATTAACGTTTCAGTCTCATCTTTCCCGATCCGGCGATACACGAACGGAAGATAATATTGTCTGAAATCGTCCCCTTCATAAGAATGATGATAAAACGGAAACAGTGTAAGATAGGAATCCTTTTTGTAAAACGCGATCGGAAACACGGTTAAGTGAGAATTCTCTTTGTAAAAAACGAACGGGAAAAACGTAAGCGCTCCGTCGTTTTGATTCTTCGTTCCGGACCAATAGAACAAAGGCAGAATCCGAAAGTAACTCCAATCCTTTTCTTTTCCCCATTGGAACAAAAGGAAGTTTCGAATTTTATAATTTTCTCCTTCGTCTCGGAGATACAGAGCCAAGGGAGCCAGAAGAAACGTCGACGATTCTTCCTTGAGAGAAATCGTCTTCGATCTGTATAAGAGCGGAACGGGTAAAAATACGAAATTCTCGTACGAATCGTTCGTCGTTTCCTCTTCCTGAAACCAAAGCGGAGAATACAAAACAAACTTCTTCGAGTTGATATTCGACTTGGATTGATGAAAGAGAGGAAAGAACGTAAAGGAATAATCCTCTCTCGTTTTGTAATTCGTATAATGCAGCAACGGAAAGAAGTTGAAGAATCTTTTTTCCGTATCGTGGCCCCAGCGAAACAAAACAAGGTGTGTCTTGGATTCCTGGGCGCTTTCCGTATTGAAATACAAAGCCGGCAGAATCATCGTATGCGTTTCCCGAAGTCCGTTGGTCAACTCGACGTTGCGGGTAATCAGCGGGAAAAATCCCGGAACCATCCAGAAATTCTTTTCAAACCCCGGACCCGAAGAATTGGAATTGTATCCGAGCCAAAAGAAGTTCGTGTTCTCCTTATACCCTACCCCTCCGTTTGCGGGTTGAACCGTATTCCGATAGTAGAAAGGCGATAGAAACGTTTTTTCCTCGACCCCTTCGGCTTCCACGCGCCGATAACCGGCAAACGGGAACAGATATTCGAGACTCGCCTTTCCGGACTTAGCCTCGATTGAATTATAAAAAGGGAATATTCTAAATTGCTTAAATTTTGGATAATCGGTTTTTCGGATAAACCAGAACAGATGCCAGGAGGAATGTCCTTCCCATTTTTCCACGTCCCAAAAAAGCGCGCGGACCGGATATTTCTCCTCCTTTTCGCTTCCGAACAACTCCTGCTTTTCGCGGACGAGTTCGTCGAAAGGATCTTCCGTTTGCGATTTCTTCTGCGCCGTCAAAATCCCGGGCAGTAAAAGAAATATCGTCAGAAGGATTTGATTTCGCATTCTGATAGGAAAACAATTCTTAGGGTTCGATTTCAATCGTTTTCTTTTTTCCTTTCTCTCCGGAAAGAATCCGAATTTTCTTTTTCGGAACTCCCAGCTCTTCGGATAATGCCGCGATAACGGCGGCGTTCGCCTTTCCCTCGAGAGCCGGTTCTCGAACCGCCACCGTAATCGATCCGTCTCCTTCCTTTCTCAAAAAAACCTTTTTCGAGTTCGGTTTAACGTGAATCGTGAGTTTCATTTCTTCTAAACGGCGCGGTTCTTTCTGCGGAATCTTCCCACTAACAGATATATCCCATCCACTCGAAAAACGAGACTCGAGGCGAAAAAAATCAGAATCGCCGGAAGGATCACGACGCACAGATTGATTCTCGAAGCCTGTGCGTAGCCGATTCCCTGAGAGTCCAAGTAATTTAGAATCGGAGAATATAAGAATATCTGGTGAAAGAATAGAACGCTCCCCAATAACAAAAACGGCACCGCCATTTTGGAAATTTTTTTCAAGAGTTCCGGCCAGGGGAATTGGACCTTGTGCCGTTTCAAAAGGGTTCCCAAAAGCAGAAACGTAATCATCGCGGAAATCGCCGAAGAAAGCGCGATCGCGGAATGTTTTAAAAACCAAACCAGGGAAAGATTCAAAACGATATTGATCGTAAACGAAATCGACTGAATGCGCAGCGGGGTCTTCGTATCCTGAAACGCGTAATACGAAGAAATCAATATTTTATTGATGCTGAAAAACGGGATCGCCAAAGAATAAAACACGAGAGGAAGCGTCGCGGTGTGCGTCGCGATATGATCCCATTTCCCTCCGAAATAAATCGAATCCAAAATCGGTCCCGCCAGAAACACCATTCCGATCGCGGCGGGCACCGTTAAAAATAATGCGAACTCAAGCGCGCCCGAAAGTTCGTGACCGATCGCGGACCATTCTTCTTTTTTTAAGGATTGCAAAAGCGCGGGAAGAATCGTCGTCGCCAGCGCGACTCCGATGATTCCGGTCGGCAATTGCACCAGTCTTTGCGAGTAATCCAAACTTACGACGGCTCCGAGTCCGGGGTTTTGATTCTGCACCCAGTTCGCCAAAAAAATATCCACGAGAAGACTGAGCTGATAAAACCCTCCTCCGAGCGCTGCGGGAAGCATCAACCGAAAGATCTTTTTGATCGCGGGATGTTTCCAGTTGAAGTTGATCTTCGGCATGTCCTTCTTTTTCCAAACATACCAAGCTTGAACCGCGAACTGCAGAAAGCCTCCCGTAACGATCGCGGAACAAAGAACGATCACACGTTCGTGCAGATCGTCCACAAACGGAAACAAAAAGAAAAACACGAACAGATAACTGAGATTCAAAATGATCGGAGAAAGGGACGGAACAAAGAAACGGTTCTTGGAATTGGAGATCGCCATGAAGATCGATGACAAGCTCGCCGTAACGATTAAGAAAAACAGAATATACGTAAGTTCGATTACGAGATCGGAATATTCCTTCGTGCCTCCGACTAGGATCGGAAGAAAGACAGGGGAAAAAAGAAACATAACTCCCACGAGAAGCGAGAGGATAAAGAACAAAAACGAAAGAACGGCGCCGCTCATCACCTTCGCTTCTTCTTCTCCGATCTTGCCCGACTCCGAATACAAGGGCATAAAGGATTGGGAAAGAGTTCCTTCCGCGAGCAGGTTCCGAAACATGTTCGGCAAACGATACGCGACCGAAAACGCGGAGGCGACCATTCCCGTTCCGAACGAAACCGCCATAAAATGATCCCGGATCAATCCGAGGATTCTGGATAAAAAGGTATAAAACGAAAGTGCGATACTTCGCGATGCGGCGTTAGACAACGATCAGGGTCCTAGAAGTTTTTCTAGGTATCGAACTCCGCCCATGGTGTTTAGGTCAAACTGAATCTGACACGCCGGACATTGATATCTTCCCGGTTTGGAAACTCGGATTCGGGAAGAACAAGCGCCGCAATAAATGATCCGCTTCGGAAAATTCTTTTCGGTGCGAATTGCCTTCTCCAACGCGGATTTTGCCGAGTAAACATCGGCACCTTCTTTTCGTTCAGCGCCCGCGCTCGACTCGGAAGAAGTCATTTCTTCTTTTTCTTCGTTTAAAAATGCCTGCAATCGTTCGGATTGACTCGCAAGGCTCGATGTTCCCGCCAATGTCGGTTTAGCGGATTCTGCCGCGGAACCGGAATCAGAAGTTCCTTCCGTTTCGGGAACGGTTTGAATCTCCGGAATATAAATCGAATGCGAACCGCCGGAACCGGAAACCTTCTGCGATCCGGAAGAATAAAATTGAACGGGAGAATTCTTTTTGATTTTGGAAACGGCGCTCGGTGCGACCTGAGAACTTCTCTGATCCTGAATCTTGATGAGAGAAAGATATTCTTCCGCTCGTGCCGGATCTTCAAAGAACGCGATCGACTTGCCGAATCCCAAAAAACTGAGAAGGGTTTTGCATTCTTCGTTGAACGCGCAATAGGCGGAAGAAGCTCCCCTACTTTTCAGAAAATTTTCGAATCTTGCGAGAACGCTGATCCCTTCGGATTCGATGTATTCCAATTCCTCGCAGGAAAATAAGAACTTGCGGATTCCTTCTTCCCATTTGGATTTAAGATAGGAATAAAAATCCTCCGCGCTCGCGGAGTCCAATCGCCCCCGGAGCTTGAGCTTGAGAATATTTCCGGAAAGTCTGGATCGGATTTCCACGTTTGTTTCTTATCCTAAATAGATCGCGTCTAGAATTTCTTCTTTCGACGCGACGACCGTCGGGTTTCCATGCGCCGCGCTTTGGGAAACGTTGGCCGTTTGCAGGGAAGACGAAGAAGCGGGAACTCCGTGCGGAGCGGCGCTTGCAGAAGAATGTGCGGCTTCGATCGGTCCCGCGGAAGCGGCGGTATGTACGACGGGAGAAGGTGCAGTTCCCACCGGCTCGGTCACAACCGAAGCGGTCAACACGGGAGAAGGCGCATTCGACAAGTCGCCGCTCGTGCCGGAAGAGGAATTTCCGAGCGATCCCGGAAACGCGACCGAATCCAACGGACTGGTTCGTTTTGCAAGAATGGGAACGTTAGTCGCGCTTGAATGCGAAACCTTTTCCACGAGAGGTCTGGAACCGTAATCGGGAACCGTTTCCTTTGTGGAATTTCCGAGCGTAAGCAATAGATAGATGAATTCCAAAAACAGCGCGGCTCCCAAAGCGATCAAAGAATAGTTTCTCAGAAGCCATTCCAACAATTCCGTTTGTTTGAATACGAACGTGCGGAAGTTTCCTCGATCGTAGATCATGTGAATCGCGGCGACGCGTTCGAGTTTTACGGGATGATAAACGGCCGCGGAAAGTAGAATTTCAGGTTCGCTGATTTCCGGAAAAAAACTTTCGAACTTGGAAAAGAATACGCTCTTGGAAAGAGCTTCTTTCTTTTGTCCCAATAAAACCGGAATGCTGATCTGCCATTTGCGAAGACGAAACGCCCTCGTGTACAACGCGTCCTGATACAAAGCTTCCGGCTTTCTTTTTTTCAAAGTCTCCTGAAGGTATTGCGGATTGGAATGAGCGAGAACGATTCCCGCTTCGTTCGTCAAAAAGATTTCCTTGATCGTATAACCGTCGTTGTCCTTGTCCGAAACCTTGGTCATTCTCGAAAAAACGAAGTTCATGTCGTCGTAGGACGCGTCGCTGCCGGAATTCTCCGCCGCCTTGGCAAGAGTGCCTAACGTATCACGCGCGCGGTTGTCCGAACCGATTTTCAAAAGTTCAAAGGAGGCCAAAGAGGATTCTAAAAAAGACCAGGCCACGGCTCCGAGTGCGATCGATTCGCAAACGATCAGCAGTAAAAGAAAATAGAATATACTTTTGAAAATCTTCACTCTGAGACCTCTATCCAACCAATCGGAAGAAATGAGGTTTTCTCTTGAGAATAAAAACGGTTCTGGACTTACTTTTCGCCGGAAACGAGAGTTTTTCGAGGATTTAGAAACGAATTCAGATTTTCCCGAAGGCGGGAAATAAATTCGTTCTTCTTAGCTTGACCTGCGTCCAAACCGAGCATCCCTACGCTCGTCATATCCATCCAATTTCTCCCGCAGGGGTTGATGCAGCGAAACGCACGGAAGTCGTTGTCGACGTTAAAGGCGATTCCGTGACTCGTAAAAAAGGATTTGAAGTTCACTCCGATCGAACAGATCTTTTTGCGCGGGTCCGATTCCAGATACAATCCGGGAGAATCCGGATCGGTGACCAGCCGCAGATCCCAGGTGACACGAGCGGCGTCGATCACGGCCGCCAGCAGATTCTCCAGATAAGAACGGATCGAAAGTTCCCTGCGTTTCAAATCCACGTGCGCATAAACGACCAGCTGACCGGGTTCGTGCGCCGTAAAATCTCCTCCCCTTTGGATAAAATGGATCTGAATTCCCTGAGATTCCAGAAATTCCTTCCCCAAGAGAAGATTCTCTAGATTATAATTGATTCCGCCGGTGATCGTGGGAGCGTGTTCCAAAAATAGAATGCACTCCTTTCTGGACTTCCGCAGTTTTTCCTGCAGTTCCAAATAACGGAGATACGGAAATTCCCCTTTCGGTTCGATCATTCTCACAAGATTCTTTATATGGAAAAACTCTTAGAAGTCATCTCTTTTATCCTGCAGAAATCTCCGAACGGAAGAGACCGCCTCTCCCTTTCCAAACTGATCTACTTTGCGGACGGGGTCTACTTTCAGAAGAATGCAAAGCTCATCACGAACCAGACCTATATCCACTTGGAGGATTCTCCCTGTGCTTTGGATTTTCAGGGAGCGTTGCTTCATTTGAGAAAAAACGGTCTAATAGATATCAAACCCCGACTGACGGAAAAAGGGATCTCCGGATTTCAAATCGTCTGGACGGGTGAACCCGGAGAGGAAGCGGTCGACCTCAATCGACAGGAAAAGAGAATCATCCGTAAGGTATTGGAAAACTTCAAAAATGCGGTTTATGATGAGAATCGAGTATATCCAAATCTCTACGAAAACTACATCATTTCGCCGCTTTTTGCGGAAATTCCCTTCAACAAGGATACGCTCAATACCAAAATTCACTTTTTCAAGAGGAAAACGCTTTTAAATATCTCCGGTAAAATTTTTAAGGTACTATTTAGCGAATAGCGGGACCGTAAAATGCAGATAACCGTAATGAAAGGTAAAATCCACCGGGCTACGGTCACGGACGCGGATCTAAACTACGAAGGCAGTCTGACCGTAGATATGGATCTCGTAGACGCGGCAGGAATGCGCGTATATGAGAAAGTTTCCGTAGTGAACGTAAACAACGGCGCCCGTTTCGAAACCTACATCATCGAGGGAAAACGCGGTTCCGGAGAAATCTGTTTGAACGGAGCGGCCGCAAGACTCGGGATGAAAGGCGACAAAGTCATCATCATCACCTATGCCCAAGTGGAAGAAAAAGAACTTCCCGCCGACTACTCTCCGAAAGTAGTTCACGTTGACGAAAATAACCGAAAACGGTAATTTTTACAAAAAACGACTTTCCCAACCTAATTTCCGGCTTTCAAAGGCCGATATAAATTAGTAAGAATTCCATCGGACCAGAATAACTATGAAATCTTTTTTAAGAATCTCTGTTTGCCTGCTACTTCTTTTCGTAGGTCATACGACCTTTAGCCAGAACGCAGAAAAACCCGATCCGAACAAAAAGGACGGAGGAACAGATTATTATCCCCTATCCTATTACGATGAACGTCTCGCTGTGAAGAACATCTCTTTCTTCCGCAGACATTCTGACAACGGTAAGGGAGAATTTCTGGACGTGATGGTGGAAATGGAAAACCGCGATTTCGATCCGGCAAAATTCTCCATTTATATTTTAGCGGTAAACGAATCGACCGCGGTCAATCCGGAAAAACGGGATCTGGTTCCGTTTCCTAAATGGAGAGGATACGACGTAGAGAACAGCACTCTTATCATCAACTTCCAAAACCTGATGCCTCAAAAACTCGAGTCCAAAGCGGTTTGGGGAGAAGAAAGATACAACAAAGCGAAGAAGGATTACGACGATCGCATCGCTCGCGGCGAGATGGTGAAGATGTCTCTTCCCGCGTTGACCGAAACCATCACGTATCTTACCAATCATCCCGAAAACGCTCTTGAGTTTACGATCTTTGGAGAACAAGGTCCGAAAAAAGATCAGGTTCTTTTGAGCAACTTCGTGGATCAGACCGAGGATGAGAAAAAGAAACAATCCCACGATTCTTTGAGCAAACACACTTATACGATCTACAGCGCGAAATACAAAACGACTTTGATGTCCCACCACTACACCGAGTACAGACCCGGTTACGTGACGTACAATAAGGTTGTGGTTCTGATCTTCAATCCGCTGAAAGAAAAGAACAAACTCGTTTACAGAAGATTCATCGATGTGGGAAACATCCGACTCTTAAATTAAGATTCGCTTCCCTGTAACGGCGGCCGTTACTCAAACGCCGCCGATCGATCGCTTGGATGTAGATCACCGAATGATTTTCACATCGTTCTGCCGGCCTTGTTTGTATTCGGAATGAATACGAACGCTCGATTGTTAATCAAAGTAGAATCGGGGCGAATCAAGAGCCACCCCAACGTCCTTAAACTTAAGAACGTTAGACGAAAGAGAGATGTGAAATTTCTTACAGAGATTTTCGAGAACGTTTTGTCTGCTTTTTATAGCGTTCGATGCTCTCCGGAACATAACGCGTAGACCAATCGGCCCCGCTCATATTCTTTTCAATCCAGCCGGTACCGTGGTCCCAGCGTCCATCGGAAAGAAAATCAAAGAAATAGGAAGAATTCATATATCGATATGAATCCATGATATCGAGAATGTCCCGTTTTACGGGGAAACCCTGGCCGTTTTCGCTTTCTGAAAAGAAGCTATTGTCCATTGGTTCAATCCTAAGAATCGCTTCCAGGACTGTCCATCTTTTTTATTATGTTCTCATTCTTTGAGACCCAACCTATTCCCAAAGCTTCAACTGTCTCTCTTCTGCAACATCCCCGGTTGGAGGGATTTCCGAATCGGGTTTGGAAGTCAATTTGCCGTGTAAGACCTCCTGACGCCTTTTTTTTACCTTCCGGGCCTCATCCAGAATTCCTTCCAACTTCTCTTCCAGAAAATACCGCAGTTGCCGCTCGATTTCAGTTTCGGTTTCTTTAGCCACAACCATTTCTCCCTCCCACATCCTTCCGGATCTGAAAGAAAGAATACCAAAGACCCCGGACAAGGTTTTTCGGAAAGGCTGGATTTATTTGCGAAACATAGAAAAAATTGTACCGGAAAAGGCCCCCAGATGCTGAACATACCGGAACTAACAGACACTCTCCTAAACGGAAAAGACATCGATATCGAATACAAATTCGTATCCGAAGAAGACCATCAACAGCTCTATAATTTATTGCTTAACATACTCGGAAAGATCGACAGACTTTTTTTAACGGAAGTCATTTCCACGATTCTGAAGGAAATCCTGATGAACGCCAACAAGGCGAACGCGAAGCGGATTTTCTTTTTAAAGAAGAACCTTGACATTCACAACGCGGATCACTACGCGAAAGGGATGCGGACCTTTCAAGAGGAGATCACGCATCACTGGGACGATCAGCGGGAGATTCTTTTGAACAGCAGTTTTCAGATCCATCTCCGTGCGAAGATGGTGAACAACAGTCTCGCCATTCTCGTGGAAAACGACGCGGCGCTTTTACCGCAGGAATTGGATCGGATTAAAAAAAGAATCGAGTCCGCCAAGAAATACAACGACCTCTCCGACGCGTTCATGGATATTTCCGATTCTCAGGAAAGCGCCGGGCTCGGACTCGTATTGATTCAACTTCTCTTGAAAAACTCAGGGATCGGTTCGGACAAGTTCAAAGTGGATACGGACGGAAAACTGACGCGGGCCACACTCGTAGTTCCCCAGCAGATCGTTCCGATCGACATCACCACCAAACTGAAGGAGCGGATCCTCGCCGAAATCGAAGGACTTCCCCCGCTTCCCAATACTCTTACTCGAATCATCTCTTTGTGCAACAATCCCGATTCCGACCTGGGAATCATCGCGCATGAAATCGAAAAGAATCCCGCTCTCAGCGTCGACTTGTTGAAACTTTCCAACTCGGCGGGTTTTGCGAGTAGAAACAAGGTCAACACGATCGTGCAGGCCGTAAAGGTAGTCGGCTTAAAGAACGTGCGCAACCTTCTCTACGTTTCGGGCGTCCGCAAGATCATGGATGGACGTTATGCGAAACTGCAAGAAGTTTGGAACCATTCGAATATGTGCAGTTTTTTCATCCGTCATATCGCCGGCAGAGGCGGAATGACTCGGGTTGCCGATATCGCCGCAGCCGGCGCGTTACTGCACGACTTAGGGAAATTCATCCTTCTTTCCTTGGATCAAAAACTTTTCGTCAAACTCACGAACTACCAAAAGGACCGCGATTTCGGAAGTTCCACGATTCTCGAGGAAATCTCCATCGGAATCTCCCACCCTACGTTAGGCGCCCTTCTTGCAAAAAAATGGGATTTCCCTCCCGACCTCGTTCAGATGATAGAATTCCATCACAGACCGTTTATGACGGTGGGAAGCGTCTATCACGACTTAGTCGAACTGGTTTATCTCGCCAATATGATGATGGATTGTATCGACAAGAAGGCCTCGTTTTTCACGATAGACGAAACCATACTTCAAAAATACGATCTCGCGGATAAAAAGACGTTCGAAGAAACCTGCGAGAAACTCAGGAAGTTGTATGACATCGCGCGAATGGAGAACTAAAGCCGTTTGAAAATCGATTCCTTATTATCCATAGAGGAAGTCAGTTACAAACCCACCGGAAAAACGATCCTGGATCGGGTCAGTTTTTCGATCGAAGAAAACGAACACTGCGTTCTTCTCGGAAGAAACGGAGCCGGAAAAAGCACGCTGGTCAATCTGATCTACGGGATGATTTGGGCGACTTCCGGAACGATCCGATTGTTTCACGAAACCTACGGAGAAACTGCGATCCAAGACCTTCGCAAACGGATCGGAATCTTGGACGCTTCCCAACAGGAGAATTCCCTCCAACGAAAACTTACCTTATTGGATGTCGTATTAACGGGACTTTTCCATACGATCGGATACTATCGCGACCCGATTCCCGAGGAAGAATCCAAAGCCCTTCGTATATTAGAAGAATCGAATTTAATTTCCAAGAAAGACCAGTTTTACGGGACGCTTTCCTCCGGAGAAAAGAAGAAGGCTCTGTTTCTACGGAGCCTTGTAAGCGAACCGGATCTCTTGATTTTAGACGAACCCTGCTCTTCCCTGGATCTTACGGCTCGAGAGGATTTTATAGGATTTTTGAAGGAATACCATTCCAAAAGAAAGTTCACTTCTCTTTATATCACCCATCGGCCCGAAGAGATTCCCGAGTTTTATTCGAAGGCGGTTTTGCTCAAAGAAGGCAAGGTCGTTCACACCGGCCCGATCGAAGAATGTTTTACGGAAAAGAATCTGAACGAACTCTACGATCTTTCCCTGCAAGTAAATCGTATCAACGGGACTTGGTCCGTCATCGCAAAACGAACTTGAATATCAAGCGCGAGCTGAAACGATTCAGATTCGTTCATTGTTCGATCCGAAATTCGTCTTCGAACCGGCCTTTTGCGGATCGATTTTCGAACGACTTTTCCCGATGGAATCAAAACCGTTTTATTTTTAATCATAGGAATTACGGACGAATCGTTTATCATAGAACGTAACTTCGGGAGAATCAATGAAAACCACCTTCGAAACAAAACATGTCAGCATTTCCGTCGGAGTGTCTTGGAAAACCGCGTATGAATTCTTATCCGAACCTAAAAATTTTCCCGAGTGGGCATCCGGACTTTGCAAATCCATCCGACCCGGTCCGAATGAAGAATGGATCATCGAAGCCCCGCAAGGAACTTTAAAAGCCATCTTTACACCCAAGAATCCTTACGGAATCTTGGATCACACCGTAATCTTGAACGAAACCGATCGGATCGCAAACCCGCTTAGAATTCTTCCCAACGGAGAAGGATCCGAAATCCTATTCACATTGTTTAAAACGCCGAACATGACGCAGGAAAAATTCGAGGAAGATGCGGCTTGGGTGAAAAAAGACCTAAACGAACTGAAGGCTCTTTTAGAAAGAAAATATTGAACGGACTCTAAATAAGCCGAAACCGTGCGGCACCGCTTCGATAAAGAAAAAATCAAAATCGAACCTGGGACCGTTTTTAGTCTTGCGATGCTCCTGTTCTATGCTAAAAATCAGGTTTTGATCAGACTTATCGAATTCGAAGGCCCGAAGGTGGTCTTAAAAACAAAAAAGGCGTCCTCGGGACGCCTTTTCGCAAGTCATGAAAGGTCGAACTTGAAATTAAAAGCTTTGGAGAATCGCTTGGTATCTTGCGTTTTCTCTTTCTAAGCTCTGTGCTTGTTTGATGTATTTTTGAGATTGAGCGTTGCTCGCAAGAAATTTACCGCCGGTAGATCTGTTTGCAAGTTCTCTCAACTCTTCCGCTCTATGAACTTTCTGTTGAGCTACGGCTCTCAGATAATTACCCACGGCGGTTTTTTGTTCCTTTGTAACTGCACTTTCTACGATTGCTTTTTCCAGGAGCTGATCTTCAACATCCTCCGATACGGCGAAAACGGAACTTGCAGCCAGAAAGCCCAAAAGGGAAACTACAGAAATCATTTTGTTAGTGTTCATGATTGAAACCTCGATTTATTTTTGTCTATTTTTGCTTGTTTCGATCCGGTAAACTCATCGCCCGAACCCTTGCGTGAAACGAAATTGTTTTCGCTTCACTATCACCAATACGACGTCTTCCGAATAAAAAATAAATACATTTTTCTAAAAAGGATAAAAAATATTTTTTAAACCGAAATCAATACCTTGTTTTTAGAATATTCTAATTTTTGAATCTATTTTCACTGCGGAATTCAGCATATCCGGGCGGCCGTTTTAAAAAATCGGCAAACCGATCGAAACGTCGAAACACGTCTCTTTGAAACGCGACTTGTTGCTTAAACAGCGAGATCGTTTCGAAACGTTTTCACTCGATCTATCGAAAAATTGTACAGTTATCCGTATGAAAAATCAAATGAAAAGAAAGGTTCCGTTCCGACTGTTCCACAAAGAAAGAAATCGTTTGAGAATTAAGAAAGAATTTGCGAATTGCCTTTCGTTTGCGGAAAGACGAAACAAGTTCTTATGCTTCCATTCGCCTAAGAACTAAGCAGCTCCGTCAAAATCCGCTTCAAAAATAAAGAATTCTCCCATTGCATGAATTGTTTTTTAGGATAGGGAGAAGGAAATAAACCCAAAGAATTAAAATCTGCAGCTCTTGTTCGACACGGCAAACGTTAAGAGCGGTTCAAGAAAGCTCGTAGCTGACATATTCACAGTCCGGAAAACGGCTGCACTGATAGAATTCCTTCTTTTTCGATGTTTTCTTTTTTTGAAGAGAACCTTCTTTGCAGAGGGGACATACGCCCCAACCGGTTTCGATCTTCTTTTGACGGGTTTGCGCCCATTCTTTGCGAAAACCGGGAGCCGCCGATTTGCTGCTTTGAATGGATGTCTGCAAATCGGCCCAAAGTCGGTTTAATACGGAAAGGGAATCCGATTCGGATCGTTCGATCTTATCCAGTTCCGATTCGAGGTCCGCGGTAAACTTTTCGCGGAACAGATCGCCGAACCCGACTTGCAGAAAAAAATTTACCTTCTCCCCCAAAGGAAGCGGATAGAAGAATTTCTTTTCTTGATCGACGTATTTTCGTTTTAGAAGAGTTTCCGAAACGGTCGCATACGTGGACGGGCGTCCAATCCCTTCCTTTTCCAGCTTTGCCACCAACGAACCTTCGGAATAACGGGAAGGAGGCTCCGTTTGTTTTCGTTCACTTTCCGCCTTGGAAAGTGAAACCGATTCTCCGCGATCCCAGACCGGAATCGGCTTCGTTTCCATGTCGATTAATCTTTTGAATCCGGGAAACAACGTTTTCTTCGTTTCCAAAGAGAACGTTTCGCCCGCGGCTGCAATCGTATATTCGGTTTTTAAGAATTCTTCCGGCGGCATCAAGGAAGCGAGGGTTCGTTTCCAGACGAGTTCGTAGAGAGAGGCTTCTTCCTTATTCAAAAACGTTCGGGTTTTTTCGGGAGTTAAGAACGGATTCGTAATGCGAATCGCTTCGTGCGCGTCTTGTATTCGTTTTGTAGGTGCGGCTTTTTTGGGTTTGCGAGAGACGTTAGTAATGACGGTACCGGCGCCTCCGGCAAATACGTCGCCGAACGCAGATGTAATCCAAGCCCGCGCTTGCTCAACGAAATCCGGATTCAAACGGGTGGAATCCGTTCTCATATACGTGATCAAACCTTCCCGTTTTCCGTTCCCCAGATCCATTCCTTCATACAATTTTTGCGCGATGCTCATCGTCTTTTTGGAGGAGTATTGGAATCTTCGAAACGCTTCCTGTTGCAAACTTGCCGTCTGAAATGGAGGCGGGGGAGAATTCTTACCTTTGGTTTCCTTTTTCTCTTGGATGCGGAGATTTTTTTCTTTTTGAAGCGATTCAAGAATCCGATTTGCCGCTTCTACCGAAAAGAGTCGATCGCCGATTCTTTGAAAAACCCCTTCGATTCCGTTTCGATCGAAGCAATATAGTAGAATATTATAATATACTTCCGGTTTAAAATTGCGGATCTCCTCTTCCCGGTCGCAGATCCATTTCAATGCGACCGATTGAACCCTCCCCGCGGACAAACCGGGACCGATCTCTTTCCAGAGAACGGGGCTTACGAAATAACCGATCAAACGGTCGCCGATTCGTCTCGTCCTTTGCGCGTCCACGAGAGATTCGTGAATCGAATCCGGGTTTTGCAAAGAATTCAAAATCGCGTTTCGGGTTATCTCCGTAAAACGAATCCGAAAGACATTGGATTTCTTTTTCAACCGATCTCGAATATAAGCGCTGATGAATTCTCCCTCGCGATCGGGGTCGGTCGCGAGAAAAACCTTCTCAGATTCTTTGGCTGCTTTTACGATTTCGGTAAGGATTTTTTTCTTTCCGGGAAGAATCGTATATTCCGGTTCGAAATGATT
Organism: Leptospira sanjuanensis; assembly: GCF_022267375.1. Classification (GTDB taxonomy): domain Bacteria; phylum Spirochaetota; class Leptospiria; order Leptospirales; family Leptospiraceae; genus Leptospira; species Leptospira sanjuanensis. The sequence continues at coordinate 1,660,419 of NZ_JAIZBH010000001.1, read as the reverse complement.
TTTCAGATCGAGTCCGAGAACCGACTTGGGAAGATCGGCGACATGTCCTAGAGTCGCAAGAATTCTAAATTCTTTGCCTAAATAACCGCCGATGGTTTTTGCTTTGGAAGGAGATTCTACGATAAGGAGAAAGGACACCGAACCTTAGGGTTTAGTGCGGTCCCAGGTTTTCAATCAAATATCCGTTTCGATAGGTAGGGTTTTTCCGTTTTGTTACGAGATAAGGTTTGGTTCTTGGGGGCATTACGGTTCGGATTAAAAACGCCCTCGTCTTAAAAACGATCAGCGTAAGAATTTCTACGATTCGATTCGGTTTAGGAAAACCCATCGCGTCGCGCAGAGGCGCTTCCATCAAACTGAAAAGAGCGTGGAAGATCAAAGGACGAATTCCAGGGATGTTCGGAATTCTTCCCGCAAGAATGTTAAGTGTCGCCCGACCGAGCCGTTCACTTTCCGGAGTTCGTTTGAAATGTTTCTCTTCGAATTCTCGGCTCCATCTTTCGAAAAAATCGTAATCGTTCGGAAGGTCTTGAATGTTCATGAGTTTTCCCACGTTTCTCCACATATGATAGTTCGCGAGTTTTTCTTTTTGGCTTCCCCTTCTCCATCCGAAACGAAGATTCCATCGCACCGGCTCGTATACGAATGTGCTTAGAGTATATAAGAAATCCTGATTGGAAATCGAATATTCCTTGTGGATTTGATTGATGCGGCGAATCGCTTCCCTTCCGTTCGGAGAATCCGTTCCGTTTTCCAAAAATTCCGCGAGCAAAATCGCCGTATCGTCGTATCGTTTTTGTCCGAAGTTTTCGAATTGTTTCGTTTGATCGAGTATCTGAGCGATCGAAGGTATCGCAAACGTTTTAAAGAATGCTAATGCAAGTGAGATTTCAATGTCGCGGGGAAAGTCGTAACTCCCGGATAAAAAGGAGATCCGGTGATAGTCCTTGGTCGGGTCCAAGGTTTGAATTCGGTTTAATACAGCATATCTGTTCCACATTCTCCGCAATTTGAAGAATCGAAATTTCGACGCAAGAATTTTTCCCGTCGCCTTTGGTTTGATATCTAACTTTCACGGATTGATTTACACTCGAGTGATTAAAGTGAACATTTGTTTACAAATGGCTTCCGCGTTGCGGGAATTCGATCTGATACTTTTGGGCACTTCTTCGCTTTTGCCGAAGGTTTCGTTTAGATTCTTCTTTCGATTTTTTTGAGGAAAAAAGCGCTCCTTTCTAATCCTCATGGAACCGCTTAGGACAATGGGCATTCTGTCGCTGAATACGGATCAAGAGATCCGCTCTACATTGCAAAAAGGGCGAACGGAAACGGTGACTTTGTTAATTCCGGAAGAAACCATTCTTCGTTTGGGAGAAAAGAATTTGAAAATTCTTTCAAAACGGATTCCGATTCTTTTGTCTACTTACGGAAAATATTTAACGGCCGTAAGTCGATTAGGAAAGAAGGCGGATCGGACTTTGTATCAGAGGAGTTCGGCTAAATCAAAAATGAAACGGATCAACGTTCGAATCGATCCGGGAAGTTGGACGTTATTCGGAGCCTTAGCGCAGGCCCACGGTGTGTCCCGCTGTTACCTCTTTCATTATCTTCTGTTGTTGGAGGAATTGAGGGTCGGGGATTCTATCGTGAGAACGATGAACGAGGGAGTTCCCACCCTCCATGGGTATTACAGTTACATCCTCCACCTAGATCTACCCAACAATCGAATCATACGGAGACTCCACTGCAGTCCAAACGGTGAATTCTACGCCTTAAATTATACGGAATGGTTTCCCGATTAACAAAAAACGTCATAAACAAAGACGGCAACAGTTCGTATCTCTAAAAGAAAAAACCCCGGAATCACCCGAGGTTTTAAGCGGAGAAAATATAGATTAAAAAATTCGAATGTATTTTTGATTCGTCTTCCCCTCGCGATCCCGCCGAGAAAGAAGACGAATCTACGATTCTTATGCGTTCGCAGGAACCGGGAACAGACCTTCGATGGAAAGATATCTTTCTCCCGTATCATAAGAGAAAGTTAACACTTTAGATCCTTCCGGAATCTCAGGTAATTTTTTCGCGACTGCCGCCAATGCTGCGCCGGAAGAAACCCCGATAAAAAGGCCTTCTTCCTTAGCGGCTCTTTGAGCATATAAGAAAGCTTCGTCTTTGCTGACTTGGATTACTCCGTCGAGAAGATCCGTGTGAAGATTTTTAGGAATGAATCCCGCTCCTATCCCTTGAATCGGGTGTGGTCCCGGTTTTCCTCCGGAGATTACGGGAGAAGCTTCCGGTTCAACAGCGAATACTTTCAGATTCGGGAATTTCTTCTTCAGAACTTGAGCAACACCGGTGATGTGTCCGCCCGTTCCAACGCCGGTAATCACGTAGTCCAATCCTTCCGGAAAGTCGTTCGCGATTTCTTGCGCTGTGGTTTCCACGTGAACTTTGATGTTCGCGTCATTTTCGAACTGTTGCGGCATCCATGCTTTCGGATTTTCTGCAACGATCTGTTTCGCTTTTTCGATCGCACCGGGCATTCCTTTTTCTCTCGGAGTCAGTTCGAATTCCGCTCCATACGCTGCCATAATTCTTCTTCTTTCAATACTCATTGATTCAGGCATTACTAAGAGAAGCTTGTATCCCTTAACGGCTGCAACGAGCGCTAATCCGATTCCAGTGTTTCCGGAAGTCGGTTCTACGATGATGCTGTCTTTGGTGAGTTTGCCGGACTTTTCGGCGTCTTCGATCATCGAAAGGGCAATACGATCCTTAATGGATCCTCCGGGATTGGATCTTTCTAATTTTGCATAGACCTCGCTCTTAGTGTTGAACAAGCGATTGATTTTAACATGCGGCGTATTACCGATTGTTTCTAAAATACTCTTAGCTTTCATTTCTGTTTTCCTGCCTAATCCAAGGATTCTTTGAGTTTAGATGTTGTTATATTAGACATTTTTTTCAATATAACAAATATACTCAAGAAAAAAAATCCTTTCCAGGGGATTCTTTTTACAAGCAAACGGCTTTTTTGAAGGCCCTTTAAATTTCCTGTAAAACGATGCTCTGGAGAAAGGATTCCGCTTCGGGTCCGAATTCAAGGTCGAGCGTGCGGAATACAGCGTAAATCGTCGAGAAATGCACGTTGGAATCTCCCGGAGTGGCGGCGTAACCTCGGATCTCTTTTTCTAAGATTTCCAAAGATCCGAGAGGAATTACGGCGTGCGAAAAAATTCTCCCGTAAAGACCGCGATCCCTCCCCGAAGAAAAGATCGAGTTCGTTGAAATCAAATCGGTCGTGGAAAGATACGGATCGTTTTGAAGTCTTTTGAGGACGATTTCTTTCGGAAGTTTTTTTTTCAATCGAAACCGGAACCTCACCAAATGCATGTAAGGCGAGTTGATCGTCACCGAGGAAGAAGTCAGAGGCAGCTTAAGTCCGATCTGAGAATAGAGTTCGTTTAACAATCGACTGTGATGCGTCCCCCATTCCGCTTCCGGTTTTACAAGGAGCGGTCCGGTCACGTGCGGATCGTCTTTTGCCATATCCGCGTCCCTGCGGATAACGAGAAAGTCCGCTTCTTCCAATACAGATTCCAACTCGCGCGGAGATTCGTCGATCAGCAATCGAAGAGAACCGGCGAGCGTATGCGTGTTGCAAGTCGCGACGTGCAGAAATTTCGGAAGTTCCTTTTCCAAAAACGTTCTCGCGTCGGGATATAAGAACTGAGGTCCGAATTTGTGCTCGCTCCCTTGCGCGATAAACATTCGTATTTTAGAATATTCGGATGTATTGTATTCATCGATGCGCGAATCGGCGACGCCGGGCGGGGAACAATCGCAAAGAACGGAAGAATTCTCCAGAGCTTCCTTTTTGGAAAAGAATTCGGGGAAAAAATCTTTAACTCCGTTGTCGCCCGTATCTACTACGATCGCCCCTTTTTCCACCAAGGAAAGAATCGCCGGAATTTCGGATTTTTTGAGTCGATAGGGTTCGACGTAAACCTGAAATTTTCCGAGTTTTCCCTGTAAGATCAGTAGGAGAGAAGCCAAGGGCCAACCGATCACCCCGGTTCCTCGAACGTAAACCCCCGGTAGCGTTTGTGTCGTCATGGGTGATCCGTCGGAGCTACGACATCATCTTGAAATACGGCTTTCAATTCCTATCCTCAAACCTTAGACGCGCGCGTAGAACGGATCTCGCAGATAATTCTCTTTGTATTTCACGTAGTTACCCGTGGTTCTCGTGATGATTTCGCGTTCCTTATCCGTGATGTCCCGAACGATTTTTCCGGGCGATCCCATCACCAAGACTCCGGGCGGAATTTTTTTTCCCGGCGTTACGAGCGCGCCCGCTCCGATAAATGCGAACTCTCCAACTTCCACGTCGTCCATCAAAGTCGCGCACATTCCCACGAACGCATTGTCCTTGAGTTTACATCCGTGTATCGTAGCTCGGTGACCGATCGACACGTTATTTCCGATTTCAACCGGATAGACGTCTCTCGCAACGTGAATGACCGTAAGATCCTGGATGTTCACGTTCTCTCCGATTCGAATGTAATTCACGTCGCCCCGAACCAAAGTCTGAAACCAAATGGAAGAATTCTTTCCAATCACCACGTCCCCGACCACCTGAGAACCGGGCGCTAAAAAAACGGATTCGTGGATCTGCGGTTTTTTTCCCATGTATTCCAGAATTTGATAATTTGAATTCATCGATTCTTCCTCTCTGCTCTACTTCCAAATCGTCCGCTCGGAGTCTTCAAAACAAGTCTAAAAAAAAGATTTTCTTTTGACCGCAATCTTCCCGGGAAAAGAATGCACGCATGAGTAGAAGTTCCTCCAACCAGGAAAAAGAAAAAAAGGAAAAGATCAAATCTCTCCTCAAACAAGCGGGAATCGGTCTTTTGATCGGCTTGACGATTGCGGTGATTTTGAGAGTTTTTCTTTTTTTCCCGTTTACGCTGGATACGAACGAAATGCTCCCCTCTTACGCTCCCGGTAAAAGAATTTATTTCTCCCGTTTTGTGGATCGTTCCAATTTGTATCTCGGGGATTTGGTTTTGGTCAAACATCCAACCCAGGAAGGAAAGGTGGTTTTCTCTAGAATCTCCGGTAAACCGGGCGATACGGTTCAGATGAAAAACAAGGTCTTATTTCGGAACAACAACCCGGAAGACGTTTCCGGTTCCGGAAACGGTTTTACGCTACGGTTCGAAGACAAACGCGGACCGTTTCCCGCAAGTTTTTCCGGAAGAGACAACGGAGAACCGATCATCCTGAAGGACAGGGATTATTTTCTTCTTTGCGATAACCGCGATTCCTGCTCTGATTCCCGGGACTTCGGCCCCGTTCCGATCGAGAGCATTCTAGGTAAAGCGTTTTAATCATTAGGGAAAATCAATATTCTAATATAGAGATTCTTAATTTATCTCCGATCGATTTTAGTATTTGACTTTGGAAAGAAATTATGTTATCTTTTTCCTCCGTCGTATTTTCGTTCAATCAATCAAACATGAAACTTTCGGAGCTTACATTTCAACTGATGGTGGAATCCGTTCCTAACGCGATTCTTCTCGTCAATAAGGACGGCAAAGTCGTCTATATCAACGGCCAAACCGAAAAATTATTCGGCTACAACCGTAGCGAACTCATCGGTCGAATGGTGGAACAGCTCATCCCGGAACGGTATCGGGAGAATCATCCTCACTTTCGAAATTCTTTTTTTCAATCTCCACAAGTCAGGCCGATGGGCGCGGGAAGAGATTTATTCGGCCTTACAAAAAACGGAACCGAATTTCCGATCGAAATCGGCTTGAATCCGGTCGTGACCGCGGACGGAACGTTGGTTCTCGCTTCCATCATCGATATCACGGAACGGAAAAAAGCCCTCGAACGGTTTCGTTTGGTGGTAGAATCCGCTCCGAACGCGATGGTTTTGGTGAATCATGAAGGAATCATTTCTCTCGTAAACGATCGAACGGAAAAATTATTCGGATACGCCCGCGAAGAATTGATTGGAAAGAAATTAGAACTTCTTTTGCCCGAGCGTTTTCGCGCCAATCACCCGGATCATAGAAATCAATTCTTTGCATCTCCTTCCGTTCGTTCCATGGGCGCAGGAAGAGATCTTTTCGCTTTAAAAAAAGACGGAGACGAAATCCAAGTGGAGATCGGCCTGAATCCGATCGATACCGACGACGGACCGATGGTTCTCGCTTCGATCATCGACATCACGGAACGAAAGATCCAAGAGATCACGCTCATCCGCAAGAACGAATTAGAAGCGAAAAATAAGGAACTGGAACAATTCGCCTATCTCGCTTCTCACGATTTGCAGGAACCTTTGCGCACCGTCTCGAACTACATTCAAATTTTGGAAGAGGATTACGGAAAACAACTCGACGATCAAGGCACCAAACATCTGAAAACGATCGACTCGGCGACCAAACGCATGAGCGCTCTTGTCAAAGCGCTTCTTTTGTATTCACGAATCGGAAGAGATCGAAAGCTGGTTACGACGAATTGCCAATCCCTTCTTTCGGAAGTTTCCGCGGATTTGGAAAATTTAATCGGCCAAGCGGGAGCGATCGTTTCGATCCTGGACGATCTTCCCACGTTGAACGTGTATGAAGTAGAGTTCCGTCAACTCTTTCAGAATCTGATTTCCAACGCGATCAAATTTAGAAGGAAGAATGTTCCAGCCCGGGTCGATATCCGCTGCGTTCGACAAGGAGAGTTCTGGTTATTTTCCGTTCAGGATAACGGAATCGGAATCGATTCCAAACATTTCGAAAGAATTTTTTTCATCTTCCAGAGACTTCATCTCGAAAACGAATACGAAGGCTACGGAATCGGATTGGCAAATTGTAAAAAAATCGTAGAATTGCACGGTGGAAAAATTTGGATCGATTCTACGCCGGGAGTGGGAAGTACGTTTTCGTTTACGATTCCCAATCTAAATCTATGACACAAAGACTGAACTGCATTCTTCTCATCGACGACAACAAGGACGATAATTTCTTTCATGAGCGGGTGATCCGAAAAGGAAACTACGCGGACCGGATTGTCACGAAACAATCGGCGGAAGACGCGCTCGCTTTTTTAAAAAATCGGGATGCTTCTTCCGAACTGCGACCCGATCTGATTTTTTTGGACATCAATATGCCGGGAATGAACGGCTGGGAATTCCTGGAAGAATACAACAGGCTTCCGCCCGACTCCCAGGGCAAGATGATCGTCATGATGCTTACGACATCGGATAACGCGGACGACCGGGAAAAAGCGAAACGATTCGGAATCCTTTCGGGTTTTAAAACGAAACCTCTCACCGAATCCATGCTTCAGGAAATTTTGAAGGATCATTTTTAATTCGGAAGAAGGAAGAGCGTTCGTGAGTTGCGGGTTTTTGCGGGAGTTCCCACACGTTGCTGTTCTACGAAATCATTTTGTTCCATCGTAGATTGGAAGGAGTTCCCACACTTTTCTCGCTGGAACGAAAAAATCCGATCGAATCACGGAAGATTTTCTTCCGCGTTAGCGGGTCAAAGGGCGCGAAGCGTTCTCGAAGAGAACGAGCGGGAATCCGCGAGCCCGGAGACACGCGACTCCGCGCGATACTTCAAAATGAGATTTCGCTTCCCGACTTACCCCGCGCGGAGAAACGCCCGCTTTTTTAAAATTCGCCTCGAATTCTCCGGAAAAAACGGATTTTCAAGAGAATGTTCCGTGAAAATACTGTAACCAAATCTTAAAAAATTCTCCTCTGGAACGTTCGTTCTAAACGGAGAGATCTTGGATAAATCTTAACAACAAAGGGAAGAAAATGACCAGAATAGCCATCAACGGATTTGGAAGAATCGGAAGACTCGTTTTCCGTGCAGGAATCAAAGACCCCAATCTGGAATTTGTCGCAATCAATGATTTAGTTACTCCTGACAACCTGGCCTACTTACTCAAATACGATTCCACACACGGAAGATTTCAAGGAACCGTAGAACACACCGACAAAGAACTCATCGTTGACGGAAAAAAAGTTCTCTGCGTTTCCGAAAGAGATCCTGAAAAACTTCCCTGGAAAGATCTGAAAATGGATTACGTAATCGAATCTACGGGACTTTTCACCGATAGAGCCGGAGCCGAAAAACACCTGAAAGCCGGTGCGAAAAAAGTAGTAATCTCCGCTCCTGCAAAAGACAAGGACATCCCCACTTTCGTAATGGGAGTCAACAACGAGAAATACAACGCGGCAACCGATCACATCGTTTCCAATGCTTCCTGCACTACAAACTGCTTGGCTCCGATCACAAAAGTCGTTCTGGACAACTTCGGAATCGAAGAAGGTCTGATGACCACGATTCACGCTGCAACCGCAACCCAACCTACCGTGGACGGACCTTCTAAAAAGGATTTCCGCGGCGGAAGAGGAGCGATGCAAAACATCATTCCTGCCTCCACCGGCGCGGCAAAAGCCGTCGGACTTTGTATTCCCGAAGTAAACGGAAAACTGACCGGTATGTCTTTTAGAGTTCCTACTCCGGACGTTTCCGTCGTCGACTTAACCGTTAGAACCACGAAAGAAACTTCTCTCAAAGAAATTTCAGCAAAGATGAAGGAAGCTTCCGAAGGTTCCATGAAAGGAATCCTCGGTTACACCGAAGATATGGTCGTTTCCAACGACTTCGTAAGCTCGACTCTTTCTTCCATCTTCGACATGGACGCTTGTATCGAACTGAATTCCAGATTCTTCAAACTCGTTTCCTGGTATGACAACGAGATGGGATACTCCAACCGAGTTCTCGATCTCATCCGCTACATGGCGAAGAAAGGTTAATTCATGGATTTACCTAGACTCGAAAACGTCGACCTCTCGGGAAAACGCGTTTTCCTGAGAGTGGACTTTAACGTTCCGATCGAGAACGGAAAAGTCACCGACAAAACCAGAATCGAAAAAACTCTTCCGACAATCGAACTTCTCCTCAAAAAAGGAGCGAGAGTCATCATCGCGAGTCACCTCGGAAGACCGAAAGGCCAAGTGAATCCGGAATTCTCCATGGCTCCGGTCGTAGAAGCTTTCAAGGGACTTGTAAAGGCGAACGTTCATTTCTCCAAAACAGTGATCGGTGACGATGCGGTAAAACTTTCCAAGGAACTCAAAGACGGAGAAATCCTCGTCATCGAAAACGTACGTTTCCATAAAGAAGAGGAAGAGAACGAAGCGGGTTTTTCCAAAAAACTCGCGGCTCTCGCCGACGTTTACGTCAACGACGCGTTCGGTGCGGCTCATAGAGCGCACGCTTCCACCGAAGGAATCGCGCATCTTCTCCCGTCCTACGCCGGTCTTTTGATGCACAAAGAGATCGTAGAACTTTCCGCTTTGCTCGCAAAACCGGCTCGTCCGTTCGTTGCGATCATCGGAGGTTCCAAGGTTTCCACGAAGATCAAGGTTTTGAACAACCTCTTCGACAAAGTGAATCACCTTCTTATCGGAGGTGGAATGGCTTACACCTTTTTGAAATCCAGAGCGATTCCCGTGGGAAATTCTCTCGTGGAAAAAGATTTCGAAGTGCAAGCCTTCCAGTTGATCGAAAAAGCCGGAGTGGCCGGAGTCGATCTTCAACTTCCTGTGGATCACGTGATCGCGGATCAGTTCAGCGATAAAGCGAAGACCAAGTCCGTGGATAAGATGGGAATTTTAGAAGGTTGGATGGGAATGGACATCGGTTCCAAGACGGTTTCCAACTACGAAAAGATCATCAAGAACGCCGGAACGATTTTCTGGAACGGACCGATGGGCGTTTTCGAAATGGATAAGTTCGCAAACGGAACGATGGCAATCGCAAAGGCGATCGCTAAGTCCAAGGCTAAGACGGTTGTGGGCGGAGGAGATTCCATCGCGGCGATCAACAAGGCAGGAGTCGCGGACAAGATCACTCATATCTCGACAGGCGGAGGAGCTTCTCTCGAATTCATGGAAGGAAGAAAACTTCCGGGCGTCGAAGCGCTTCTGAAAAAGAACGAAGAATAACGTTTCCAAAAAACATCCGGGTCACTCGGCGTTTCAACCGATCGGACCTTACGTTTGCAATCCGGGCGCTTGCCCGGATTTTTATTTTTGGAACGCATTTTTTTATCCGCAATCAAACTTTCTATGAACCAAAAACGATCCCGATTCGAGATACATCCTCCGTGGATTGTATATCCTGATAGTTCTCCAAGCCGGGGAGGATTTATGATCTTTCATTCTTTATATTAGAAAATCGAGGCAAAGATCCATTCCCCCTTCGCCAAAAAGTCCTTGAAGCCTTTCCCCTTTCCTACAAACTCTTCCCAGCTTTAACGAAATTATCCGTCAAGAGGAACTCATGCGCAAAACTGTGATCGCCGGAAACTGGAAAATGAATCTCTCCGAAAAGGAGGCGATTTCCCTCGCTCAATCCATCAAAGAAAAAATTCCGTCCGTCTCTAAAGATAGAATCCCGATGGTATTCCCTTCCACGCTTCATCTCGCGAGTGTTGCAAAAATTCTCGAAGGAAGCGGAGTGATCATCGGAGCACAAAACGCATATCATTCGGGACTCGCCGCTTTTACGGGTGAAACCTCTCCCGATCAACTTCGTGAAATCGGAGTCAAGGTCGTGATGATCGGACATTCCGAAAGAAGACAATTCTTGGGAGAATCCAGTTCCTTCTGTAACGAAAAGATCCGCTTTCTTTTAAAGAACGGATTCACCGCTCTTTACTGCGTGGGGGAAACACTGGCCGAAAGAGAAGCCGGTAAAACCTTCGAGGTAATCGGGGCGCAGATCCGCGAAGGACTCAAAGGAATCGAAAGCAACTCGTTCTCCCATTTGATCCTCGCCTACGAACCCGTTTGGGCGATCGGAACCGGAAAGGTGGCAACACCAGCGCAAGCTCAGGAAGTGCACGCGTTCATCCGCAAAGAAGTCGCGGGACTTTTCGTGGGAGCTTCCGAAGTTGCGGAATCCCTTTCCATCCTCTATGGCGGATCGGTAAAGCCGGACAATATCAAGGATTTGTTAAAGGAAAAAGACATCGACGGCGGCCTCGTGGGCGGTGCAAGTCAGAAGATCGATTCCTATGCGGGATTGTTTTAAAACGACCCGAAACGCGGTTTCAGGGGCTGCCGATGCGTATTTTCATTGCCACCTCTCGACGGCTTCATAATCTGGCAAAGGATTCAATTTTTTTCAGGAACGGATCATGTTAAACGGAGTCATTCTAACCCTTTTTGTTTTTGTTTCTCTTTTTCTGGTGCTGCTCGTGATGATTCAAACCGGCAAGGGAGGAGGACTTTTAGGAGGAGGCTCCAGCCAATCCGTTTTCGGTTCTTCCACAGCGGACGTTCTTACTAAGGCGACCCGAGTCACAGCGATTTTGTTTATCATTCTTTCGCTTCTTCTTTCCTTTCTCTTCGCTAAAAAAGAAGATAAGCTGATGCCCGAAACGGCTCCCGCTTTGACAGCGCCACCTGAGGAGACCAAAAGTGAAACCACCACACCTACTACGACTCCCGCTCCAACAGCGCCTGCAGGACAAACAAACCCTTAATTCGGACCGGAACGGTATCGGGGAAGAATTCTTTCGTTTTAGAAATTCTTCCTCGAACACAAGAACGATCGGTCTGTTCCAACGAATTCTTCTTTTAAGCATCGCGGTCTTTACGATCACGCTCTCTTCTCCTATCTTCGCTCAAAACAAAGAAGACGAAGCTCACAAAAATAAACCCACGGATACGGCTTCCCTATTAAACCGAAGAATTCTCAGAGTCTATGAAGATCTCGGAGCCGCGAGAGAACTTCTCAAATTGGAAAGAATGGAATCGCTGCCCAATGGAACGTACGTTACATTTCTTGGAAATTATCCGAACCGAAAAGGCATCAAGGTCGTAAAACATTCCATCCAAGAAGGAAAGAACGGAATCGAAAAAGCCGAAAGCAAATCCATTACGCTCGAGTTCACAGGAACCACTCTTTCCAAGGTGATCACCGAAGTGAAATCGGAGAACGCGGACGGCTCGGACACGACGCACATTCGTCTAACGGACGACACTCCTCTCGATCAAGACGTGGACGACATTCTGGTGCACGCGAACCGCAACGGAAAGGAAGTCCGTTATCCGATTCAGCTTCTTCCGGACGAAGGAATCAACCGAGAACGATCCAACTTCAAACAGGAATTTTATTTAAAGCTTCTCGAGGATTTTCTCGTTCAGATCTTGAGACTTAACGAAATGCAAAGTCAAGAATCCGCAAAAAATAAAAAAAAGTTACTGCAAACTTTTAAAGATTCTCTACAATATTGAATCTTCATGTCCTCGTTGCAGGAAAATCTCTTAGAAAGAGCCGGTGAATTACAATCCATCTTGGATGGGATTACCGAGCCGTTGGTATTGATCGATCCGGGATTTCGCATCCGGAGAGTAAATCGATCCACGTTAGAATTTTCCGGTCAACCGTCCTTTTCCTCCATTATAGGGAAGAAATGTTACGAGGTTCTCTACAATCGCGGGGACGTTTGTCCGTATTGTCCGATGAAGGAAATGCGGCCGAACGAAGAGAACTTCAATCAATACTTCGAAGTTCCCCGCTCCGACGTGAACCGCGAAATCTTTCACTCCGTCAAAGAACAAAAAGAAACCCTCTACTTGGACTTTTATCCGATCGAAAAGGACGGGATCATCGGCTCCGTTCTGGAAAAGGTAAGCAACATCACGCGCATCAAGGAAAAGGAAGAGGAGAACCTTCGCATCCGGAACCTCGCTTCTCTCGGAATCTTTATTTCCGGAGTGGCGCACGAACTCAACAATCCTCTGACAGGGATGAGTCTAACGTTGCAAAGCCTTCTGAACAACCTGACTTCGATGGACCCCGACTTCTTCCGTAAACGTCTGGATATGATGAAGGAAGACCTCACCCGCGCGGCGATGATCGTTTCCGACATCATCAGTTTCGCGAAACCGGACCGCCTCGTAACCACCGCGGCCGACATCTACGAAACGATTCAAAAAGCGAAAGAGAACGTAGTCTGGGTGTATCCCGTTCTTTCCAAAAACATCACGTGGGAAATTCTCTGCGAACCGGGAACGACGTTTCAGTTCAATCCCGTCAAGATGGAACGTCTTTTTATCAATCTATTTAAGAATTCCCTGCAGGCCTTCGATTACGGAGAAGGAAAAATCCGCGTGGAAGTTCGTAAGACCAGAAATATGGTGCATATCATCGTCGAGGACAACGCCGGAGGAATTCCGGACAATCTCATCGACAAGATATTCTCCCCTTTCTTTACGAAGAATAAAACCGGAATCGGAACCGGGCTCGGACTTTCAATCTGCCATTCCATTGTTCGCGAACACAGCGGAGAATTGTCCGTAAAATCCTTCGAAAGAAAAACACGTTTCAGAGTTTCCCTGCCCTTCACACAAAACCACGGGTATTCCTCCTGATGTACAATATTCTAATCGTTGAAGACATTCACTCGATCCGAGAAGCGATCAAAGACTTACTCTCCGGCAAATACCGGATTTTCGACGCCGAAAATTACGACGAAGCGATCAAAATTTTAAGAAGCGAAGAAGTCCATCTCGTAATCACGGACATTCGTATGCCCGGTAAAACCGGACTCGATTTGATCAAAACGATCCAACACGAATTTCCGCACGTTCTTTACGCTCTGATGACCGCCTATAACATCAACGATTACATCAACTTCGCTTATAAACACGGGATCTGGAACATCATTCCCAAGTATTCCTTTCTCGACATCAAACTGATTTCGGTGATGGTTCATAAACTTCTCACCAAAGAAATCTTCGGCGTGGAAAAATATTTCGGACCCGAATTTACGATCCAGGAATCGGGAGCCGAGGATAGGGACTTTTCCGTTCCCGCGCCGGACAGCATCGTCTACAAAAGAATTTATTCGGACGAACAAAGAAACTTTCTCTGCAATCGGATCGCAAAATTTCTCGTAGAGAAAGGAGCGCCTAACGCGATCAATCAGATTCTGGAAGAACTCACGTCCAACGCGATGATCCGCGCTCCCCGCGACTCGAAAGGAAATTACAAATATCAGTATGAACTTCCCTCTCGCGATCTTGTCATTCCGTTGGAAAACATCCAGCTCGCTGAATCGGACTTTTTTGAAATCGGATACGGAATCGCCGAAAACACGTTTATCATCGTGATCCGGGATCATTTCGGTTCTTTGGATAAGAAGGAGATTTTAAAGAGACTCGATCGCCATATCACCGTGGACGAAGCGACCGGTTTTCCTCCGGGGCTTGCGGATTCCCACGGGAGAGGGTTGTATATTTGCAGGGAGATTTCCGATCAATTGATCTTCAACATCGAAAAGGAAAAAAGAACCGAGATCATCGCCTTGCTCGACAAACAAGGCAATAAGAGTTACAAATCTTTATCGATCTACGAAGTCTAACGCCCGTTTGAAAAGGACGCTCAAGAACTTGATTACTTGCGCGTTTTTTAAAGTGCTACCTTGATACTTAAAATGCGGCTCTCAGCGATCCGAATTCAAATTCCGTTTTTAAAAGACAGAATTCAATTTTTTGAATATAGAATCGATCGAATCAAGTCCGAGAAAAGTTTAAAGATTCCGATATAAAAAAAGTTCCTTTCCCGTTTCCAAAACGACCGATCCTTTTTTGCCGGCAGGAAAGGCTCTCACGGGAAGATCGGAACCTTTGATTCTTTCCTTTTTCAGGATTTTTCCTTTTTCGTCCAAGAATACGATTTCCTGATTCACTTCCGCGATAAACCAATCCCCGTTGTGAAACGCGATTTGATAGACTCCGTTTCCGGAATTTCGTTTTTGATCGAGAAGTTTTTTACCGTCCGCATCGTAGAACGCGAGTTTGTCGGGCGCAGAAATCAAAACTTCGCCCGCGTCGGAAACGGCAAGATAAAGTTTGTGAGGATAGATCGCGTCGAGTTCGAAGGATTCTATCTCTTCTCCCTTTTCGTTTAACAAAAGAATTTTGTCCTTGTTTGCGTTCAACAAATGGATCGCGGTCTTCGTTCCGTCCGGCGAAACGGAAAGACTTTTTGTAAACACGGGACTTTTTTCCGAACCGAGATCCTTTTTGATTTTGATCCCGCCTTTCGCGTCCAAGACGAACAATTCGCCTCCTGAAAAGAGAACCCCCGTGATTTGGGAATCGCTCGCAAAACAATAGTCCGTCAAAAATCTCCCGTCCAGTTTACCCGCGCCGGTTCCGTTCCCGTTGATATCCGAAAGGATCACCTGATTATGATCGCCGGCGATCAGTAGAACGATGTTGCCGGAGGGAGAAATTCTCGGATAACTCCGAAACTCTTTCGTCCATAGAATCTCGTTCGAAGGAGAATAGAAATTCACTTCGGCGCCGATCTTTTTGTATTCGAGATAACCTTTCGCATTGAACGGATATTCGATCCGTTTCGAATCGTCGGTTGCGATTCCATCCGAAGCCGCTATAGTATAATAGGAATTCTCGAACTTATAACCGTTCAAAGCCTCGTCCGGGTTCCAAGCGAAACGTCCGTCGGGGACCATTCCGGCGTGCGCGGGTTTGGAAAACGCCCAAACCTTCTGGATCCCGGACGCTAATGGATAAGGATTTCCTAATACATAAAAGAATAATATCGTAAATACTACGCTGAATCCCGCTACGGTGAGAAGTCTCATGGTTTCTCCTTGAGAAGATTGTATAAAAGATAAATTCCGGTGAACGCCGCATATTCGCGAAACGAGGCTCTTGGAAACGGAAAGTAATGTTCGTGAACTTCGGTCGTTCCGTTTTTTCGAGCCACTCCGAAATATACCAAGCCCACTTTTTTCTGAGGGGTTCCCCCGCCCGGTCCGGCGATGCCAGTGATGCTGACCGTAAGATCCGTGTTCAGACGTTTCAAAGCGCCCTCTGCCATTTCCAACGCGGTTTCCCGGCTCACCGCCCCAAAGGCGTCTAACGTTTCTTGTCTAACTCCGAGCACGCCCGCCTTTACGCTATTGTCATACGAAACGATCCCTCCGAAAAAATATGCGGAAGAACCGGCGCGGTCGGTGAGAGTTTTTGCCATAAGTCCGCCCGTACAGCTTTCCGCCGTTCCGACGGTAAGTTTTTTCTCGAGTAAAATTTTCGGCAATTCATCGAAAACGTCCGGAGTCGATTTGGCTCCGTACACTTGATCGATCCTGTTAAGTAAGGATTCGACAAGATCGCGGTCCGAGGATTGGAAACTCACCCGGATATATCCCCGCTTTGCTGCTACTCCCCAGACGACTTTTCCGCTCGTTACGGCTTCTTCTTTTGAAATAAATTCTTTCTGAAAAAGGGATTCGCTCATCCACCAGATAAAACGAAATCCGGAATGAAGTTCCTGTGCGGAGAAAGTTTTCGAGATCCAAGGGGCGAGTTCGTCGCGGAACATTTCCGTCATTTCTCCGGGAACGCCGGGCATACAACAGAGCTTTGCGTTTTCGCCTAACGCGACGATAAAACCGGGAGCGATCCCCACTGTATTGTTCAAAATGACGGAACCATCGGGAACGGAAACCTGACGGAGCGCGGTTTGCATCGATTCTTGAAAGTTTCTTCCACGCAGCCTGTAAAATGCCTCTAATCGTTGTTTGGCGACCGTGCTTTCAACGGGAGCTACCCCATTGAGTTTGCATGCGACTTCCAACGTGTAATCGTCCTCGGTCGGACCAAGACCGCCGGTCATTACCAATAAAACGGGCCGGTCCTTTCCGGATTCTTTTGCGAGTTTGGAAATCTCCTCTTGCAACACAATCGGATCGTCCGGTAAAACCAGGAACTTGGAAACCGTAAATCCCAAACCGAAAAGTTCGTTCGCGATCCAGGAAGAATTCGTATCTTGACTTCTTCCCGAAGTCAGTTCCGAACCGGTGGACAATACGACGATCTTCGGTGCGTTCATCAACTTTCCTTGTCCATCCTTTCCGGTGCGGAAACTCCGATCAAAGCCAGTCCTTCCGAAAGAACGTTCTTAGCAGCGAGACAGATTCTTGCAAGCCCAAGACGCACGGATGGAGAAGCCTCTTTGAGGCGATTATTCTTGCCTAGATAAAAACTCGTGAAGGTTTTCGCGAAGCTCTGCAGATAGTTCGTAACCCGATGCGGTTCCATCGCGTTGGCTGCGTCGAAAATTTCCTCCGGAAACCGGGCGATCCAGAACAGAAGTCTTTTTCGTTCATCAGACATTTCTAATGTAGCGGCGTCTTCTTTAGAAGTTTCGTTTCCGACTTCGCGAAAGATCGAACAGATTCTCGCGTGAGCGTATTGCAGATAAAAAACGGGATTCTTATCCGATTCGTCCTTTGCAAGATCGAGATCGAAATCAAGTGGAGCGTCGAGAGAACGCATTACGAAAAAGTAACGTCCTACGTCTCTTCCGTTTTTACCGAGAAATCCGATGAGATCGCTCATTGTCTGGAACGAACCCGCGCGTTTGCTCATCTTCACCTTTTGTCCCGATTCCAAAAGATTGACTTGTTGAGCGATGATGACTTTGAAGTTTTCCTTTTTGTATCCGAGGGTTTGAACCGCACCCGTTAGTCTTGCAATGTAACCGTGGTGATCCGGTCCCCAGATATCGAGGATCCGATCATATCCCCTTTCGATCTTATTTTTATGGTAGGCGATGTCCGCGAGAAGATACGTCGGCCTGCCGTCGTCTCTTACGACGACCCGGTCCTTGTCGTCTCCGTATTCGGTGGATCGAAAAACCTTCTTACCTTCCTCTTCGAAAATTTTTCCGGAAGCCTCGAGATCCTTCATCACGGACAAAACCTTGTTTGCGTCGTGAAGCGTTTTCTCGCTGAAGTAATTATCGAATTCCACTCCGAACGCATCCAGATCCTTTCTTTGCCAAATCAGATTACTTTCGACGGTCCAGCCGGAACAAAGTTCCGCGAGTTCGCGGTATTTCTTTTCCTTGAGGAGAATTTCTATCTTAGCCGACTTTTCCGAATCCCGCAAAAGAGAACTTGCAATATCCTTAATATACTCTCCCCTGTAACCTTCGGATGGAAGAATGTTCTTTTCCAGAATCGTTTCGATCGGAGTCTGATCCTCGGCTTCCTGAATCGAAGACGCTTCTCCCTTGATTTCGCGAATCCGAACCAGAGTCGAAACGCCGAGAAGAAAAACCTGATTCCCGTAATCGTTGATGTAAAATTCCTTATCGACCTTGTGACCGATCGCCTTCAACAAGGAAGCCATCGCATCTCCGTTAGCCGCCGCTCTTGCGGAAACGATATTAAGAGGACCTGTCGGATTTGCCGAAACGAATTCAAGATTGATTTTCAAAGGATCGAAAACCTTCGGAAAAAAGTTTCCCGACAATACGGACGTTTCGATAAAATGGAGCAAGAACGACGGAGCGATTCTGAAATTTACGAAACCGGGGGGAGTAAAATCCACCGTCTCGAATAGATCGGTTCTTTTTTGCAGGATCGCGACGAGGCCTCCCGAAACCTGCACCGGATTCTTTTTTAGAATTTTAGAATTTTCTAATGCAAATGAGGTCGAGTAATCTCCGAACTTTTCATCTCTGGAATATTCGATCTTGATTTTTAAAGCGTCTTTGTCTACGTCTGGGAAGGAGGAAACGAGGGACCCAACCCCTTCTTCCAGGGCTTTTAATACGATTTGTTTTAAAGTTTCATTTTCTTTCATTAAAATTTACCGAAGATTTATCGAGAACGATACGAGTGGAACGAGCCCTTTCTGATCTCAAGAATAGAATTTGTAGGAGGTACGACAATTTTTTTGTAAAAGTTCGGCCCCACCCGCGTTTGGGTGGTGGAGGAGAGGTGGCGGGAAAACCTCGGCTCCAATCTCCCTATCAGAGAAATTGAATTTTTGAAAGCCGAAAATTTTTCGCAAAAATGTAGGAACTCCAACACGATTCTTCTCTTAAACTTTAATTCCTTTCTAAACATTTTACCGTTTCATTGAATCAGAATAAAAATAAGCCGCTACATTCATTTTCTTTCATAAGAACCTGACGAGTAATACTTAAAAAACAAGTCACTGTATTCTTCCTTCCAAATATTCAAAAAAAAGCGCCAGAGCCTCGCAGTTCCCGATTTTCCATTCAAAAAAACTTACAGCGTGTCCCAAAACATAATTTTACTTTACCAGAAAGATCAGCTGCAAGGTTCTGTCCCGGTTTTGGGACAGGTTCTTATTTTTTTTCGGAGCTGTAAAAAACGTTCTTCTTCCTCGAAACTTTCCAGCTGGTTTCCAATTCCTCAAAGACCATTTTTTTGAAGTCCATCATGGAAACAAGTATTGATCGTTTTCCTCTTTCTTCTCTTTCCGCGCGGACCGGAATCTGCACGGGAGTTTTTTGATCCCAACGGATATCCAAAATCACGAGAAACAAAAGGATCAAAAAGTAGAACAGAAAGAGGATGGATTTAAGAAAGTTTTCCAAGATTCTCCCCCAACGCCTCGTAAAGCGTAGTAGATGATTTCAGTTTTTTATGCAGGATCGGTTCAAGCATTCGATTGCAAATTCTGTCGAGGTCCAGAAGAGTTTCAACGGATATTTTTCTCTCCTTCAGATCCCGAAACCTGAGCATCAGAAAAGTCTGAATCCATTGCACGAAACCGAGATCGTTCTGATCCGAATGCAGACAATTCCCGCAGACGAGTTCTAAGGGAGAAGTCTGCAGAGTGACCGAAGTCATTTCCTTCAACTCCGTCCCGCAAGAATGACAAAGAAGCTCCTTGGAAAGAAAGCCGCCGCTAACGAGCAAACGCAGTTTGAAAAAAGGGAGAATGAGCGCGGAAGGTCCGTTCTCCTCCAGCTCTTCCAAAGCTCCGGAAAGAAGACGAAACTCGCCCGGATGTTCGGCGCCGTCCGGTGTAAACGCGGAAGCGAGTTCGACAAGATAAGAAACGAGAACCATTCCGATATAACCGGACTTGGCTCGATCGAAACGATTCAAGAGGGAAATCTCCTTCACGTTGTGAACTTCACGATTCTTTGCGTTGTAATAATCAACGCTCGAAAAGGAGCCTGGTTCCACCGAAGCGATCGGTCTCGTTTTGCTTTTTCGAATTCCGCGGACGCGAAAATTCTCAACCTGCCCTTCTTCGGGAAGAAGTCGGATGATCGCGTCCCCTTCTTGGATCGTCCTGGATTCCAAAACGATCCCGCGCGTTTTTTTTAAAGATCCAGAAGCGCTTCCAGACATTCGTCTTCCTTCTCTTTCATGATTCGTTCCTCTTCCTCTCCCCGTTCGTGATCGTATCCGAGAAGATGTAAAAAACCGTGAACGAGCAGACGATAGAATTCATCCTTTTCGGAATGACCGATTTCCGCGGCTTGTCTGCGGAGAGTATCGACGGAGATAACGATTTCGCCTAACGCGATCGGAGGCTGTATACGAGGATCGGAGTTTTTTCTTTCGGCGAGAACGGCGCCGAGAGGCGCCGAGTCGAATTCGAGCGGAAACGAAAGGACGTCCGTCGTCTTATCTTTGCCTCGACGAAGAAGATTGATTTCCCTCATATCGATGTCGCTTATCAAAAGCAGACTCAAGTCGCAGGGAAAATCGGTCAGTTCCTTTCGAAAAAGAATTTTGCAGTTGGCAAGGAATTCCTCTTCGTTCCACCAGGAAATGACTCCGTAGTCGTTCGAAATGGAAATAGAATCCGCGGTCAGTTGCCTTTCCCCGTTGCGGTTTTCGAGTTCTTATGGCTGTTCGCGGCGTTGAGAGCATTCTTTTTTTCTAATGCTTTCGTGGCTTCCATGCTAGGATATTTCGGTCTGGAATGAAGACTGGACAACAATACTTCCTTAAACGAAGCCTTGATGATTTCGAGGTCGCCTAGGGTAAGTCCGCATTCGTCCAATTGATTTTCGGCGAGTTTGATTCCGATGATCTTCGTGATCAGATTGTCCAAAGATTCGGGAGTGATTTCCTCCAAAGAACGCGACGCCGCTTCCAGAGAATCGGCGATCATCACGATCGCGGTTTCTTTTCTCTGAGGTTTCGGACCCGGATATTGAAAGTCCTGTTTTTTTAACTTCTTCTTTTGTGTGGGAGAAAGTTCGGACAAAGCCTTATGATAAAAAAAGGCCATCGTCGACGTTCCGTGATGTTCGGGAATAAAGTCGATCACCTCTCTCGGAAGCCTCGCTTTTTTAGCCATTTCGATTCCGTCTAACACGTGATCGATGACGATCTTTGCCGCAAGCGCAGGATTGTTCTTGTCGATGTTTTCCTTTTTGGGAATCAAATGCTGATTCTCGACAAAAAATCCGGCATTCGGGATTTTTCCTATATCGTGAAAGTAGACTCCGACCCTTGTAAGGAGCCAATCCAATCCGAGGTTTTGACAAGCACGTTCGGAAAGCGCCGCGACCATAAACGTATGCGTGTATGTGGAAGGAGCCTTAGTCAAAAGATCCTGCAACAAAGGATGGCCCGTGTCCGCAAGTTCCATCAGTTTAAAACGGGTTGGAACGTTAAAAAGATATTCATAGATCGGAAGCAGAAATTGAGCCGCGGTCGAACAGGCAAACCCGTTGATCAGACAAAGAACGTACAATTTGAATATGTTCGACTCGATCAAATCCTTAAGCCAAGAACCGCTCGGAATCGCCACCCAATAGTTTCTCGAATCGAATAGATAACCGCTCGAAGCGATGATGATCTGAACTCCCGCGATATACAATCCCGCCTTGATGAAGTCGATCCGTTTTTTTAGATTTCTTCCATAGCTCGCCGAAACGATGCAGGAAACGAACCCGAGCATAAACGAGGTCGGATTGTAATGCGAAGCCATAAAGACGAAGAAGGAAAGATAAAATCCGATCGCGATGGAAAGTTGTTCGTCGTAGATAAAGCTGATGATGAGACAGACCATTCCCACGGGAACGAACAATGCAAAGTAAAAGATCGTATCGTATTTCGTCTCGAAGTTGAAGAAAATTCTCGATGCGATCGTGCAGCTTAAAACCAAAAACCAGATTAAGGAAAATACGATCACATTACTCGAAACGTCGTTCATCCGTTTCGGATTGTATTTTTTTAAAAAGAAATAGATGATTACGACGAAAACCGTCTGGATCAGAAGAATCGACGCGATCGAAGCGATGTTTGCCCGGGTCGCGTACGTGTTTACGATCTGCAATTTTTTGAATATTTCCGGCGTAATCACCTCTCCGGATTTTACGATCACCTCTCCCGCTAAAATTCGAGAATTAACCGGCTCGGCCCGGTCGGACGCGAATCGTTTTGCGGACAACGTCTCTTCGTTGTTAAACGAACAGGACGGATTGGAATAAATATAACTCAGCGAAATTTTCTGAACGATCGGAAGAAGCGCCGGATCGATCCTAGAAAGTTTTTCCTGCGCCATTCGGTTGAGGACGTTCACCGTATCGGGATCGCGATAGAGATAGGATCTTGGAACGATATAAGCTCCTTCCAAGTTCGAGATTTGTTCTTTGATTCCCTGATTCCGAACGCGAGCGCCGGAAATCTTCAAAGCGGCGTAATCCGGCGGTAAATCCCTCAATATGCAAAAAGAAGAAAATACTAAATTAGAGTATTGTTGAACGAGGTCTTTGAGTTTTCCCTTGCCGGGAGTTTTGTATAAGAGTTCGATCTCTTCTTTGGAACGGTTTTTCCAACGGGGAACGACGCCCAAAAGCTCGGGATACGCCCGACCTTCCGCGCTGGGCTTGAAGGAGCGAAAATTCTCCATATCCTCTTGGATCGCGTTGTTGATCTGATCTTGAAGAGCCGCGTAATCTCGGTCGAAAACGAAAGGAGCGGATTGATAGGCGGCGAGTTTTTTGGCCTTGGTCTTATCCTCGTCTTCGTAGACGATTTCTTTTGCGGATACGATCTTTTCGGGAGCGGTCTTTCCTTCCGAATATAGACCGTCCGGAGAAAGATCCATCTTATCCTGACCGAAAAACGGGATCGCAAGCATCCAAGTCACCATGAGCAAAGTGATGATCACTAAGCCGACTTGAAATCTTCGAACGAATAGAATCGGACGGACTCTGGTAAGCGTGTCCGTAATCCACGCCATTGCGGATTCTACTTGTTCTCCCGGACTGGGCATACGATTACAACTCCTCGAACTTGCGTACGATTACTTCCACGAGAGGGTGTCTGGTAATATCTTCTTTCCCAAAAAACACCATTCCGATTTGATCCGTGTTTTTGAATAAAGTCACCACTTTTTCGAGTCCCGAGCGGCCGTGCTCCAGATCGATCTGAGTCGAATCCCCCGAAATACACATGCGCGAAGATCTTCCCAAACGAGTCATAATCATCTTGAGCTGCGCCAGAGTACAGTTCTGAGCCTCGTCCAAAATGATAAACGCATTCGAAAGAGTTCTTCCCCGCATAAACGCGACGGGCGCGATTTCGATTTTTGTAAGAGCGATGTATTCCTGCGTTTTTTCGGCTCCGATACATTCGTTGAGAGCGTCGTACACCGGACGAAGATACGGGTCCACTTTTTGGTTGAGATCGCCCGGTAAAAATCCGAGGTTTTCCCCCGCTTCCACCGCGGGTCTCGTAAGAATGATCTTATCGATGGTCCCGGCTTGCAAAAATCTACAAGCGGTCGCGACCGAAAGAAACGTCTTTCCGGTTCCCGCAGGACCGAGGGCGAACGTGATTAGATTGTCTTGAAAGGATCTGAAATACGTTTCCTGATTTCTGGTTCTGGGAAAGATATGTTTTCCGCGGTATGTGGTGAGAATTTTCTCGCTCGGTTTCCAAGGCATGGCACGATCGGTTTCGGTTTCCCATACCTTTTTTTTGCGGAGTTCCTTACCTGCGTCTTTTAGAATATAAGCAAAATCGAATGAATCGGTAAAATCCCGGTCCGGTCTTTCCTGATAGTTCGCTTCGAGCTTTTTAAAAAAATCCAGCGCGAAGTCGACCTTAGCCGATTCGCCTTCGAGTTGAAACCCGTTTCCCCTCGGGATGATGTCCATCTCGAGTTGTTTTTCGAGAATTTTTACGCCTTCGTCGTTGATACCGCAGATCTTGCGATATAAGTCCTGGTTCTCGAAATTAAACTGTTCTTTGCGCGTGGAAATAAGTTTATACCTTTACGAGTTTGATCTTGAGTTCTTGGAGCTGTTTTTCCTCCACCGGAGAAGGACATTCGCTCATCAAACAAAGACCCTTTTGTGTTTTCGGGAAGGCGATCACGTCTCGGATCGATTTTCCGTGGGTAAGAAGCATCAGCATACGATCGATTCCGAACGCCAAACCGCCGTGAGGCGGCGCTCCGTATTCCAGAGCTTCGAGCAAGAATCCGAATTTTTCCTTTGCTTCTTCCTCTTCGATTCCGAGAACCTTGAACACTTGGTTCTGAACGTCGCGAGAATGAATCCGGATCGAACCTCCTCCGATCTCGACTCCGTTCATCACGAGGTCGTATGCCTTTGCGGTCGCATTCCCCGCGTTCTTTTGCAGGCTTTCCATAGATTCAAAATATGGAATACTTTCGTCAGAAGGAGAAGTGAACGGGTGATGCAGAGCGTCCCAGCGTTTGTGGTCTTTGTTCCACTCGAACATAGGAAAGTCAACGATCCAAGTGATATTGTTCTCCCCTTCTTTCGGGGTTTCAAAACGTTCGGAGAGTTTGAGACGAAGAGCGCCTAACGAGTGATTGACGATTTCTTTTTCGTCGGCACCGAAGAAGAGCATATCCCCTTCTTTCGAACCGCAGGCTTTGGAAATCGCTTCGAGTTCCTCTTTTTTAAAACGTTTTGTGATCGTGGATTCGAGACCTTCGCTTCCGTGTTTCATATACGCGAGACCTTTTGCTTTGTAGTCTCTGTTCAACCAAGCAGTATAGTCTTCGATTTCCTTTCTGGAAATGATGGAACCGCCCGGAACACAAACGACCTTTACGGTTCCTCCGCTTTTCACCGCGCCCGAGAATACGTTGAAGTCGCAGTCTTTTACGATTTCGGAAACGTCCACGAGTTTCATACCGAAACGAAGATCCGGTTTATCCGAACCGTATTCTTCCATCGCGGTTTTATAAGTCATTCTCGGAAAAGGAACGGTAAGCTGAATGTTAAAAACTTCTTTATAGATTTCAGCGACGAGACCTTCGATCTCGGAAAGAATTTCCTCTTGGCTTACAAAGGAGAATTCCATATCGAGCTGAGTGAACTCGGGTTGTCTGTCCGCGCGTAAGTCCTCGTCGCGGAAACACTTTACGATCTGGAAGTAACGTTCCATTCCGCCGACCATCAGAATCTGTTTGAAAATCTGAGGAGATTGAGGAAGCGCATAAAACTGATTCGGATTCAAACGGGAAGGAACGAGAAAATCTCTCGCGCCTTCCGGAGTGGATTTGTTCAGGATCGGAGTTTCGATTTCGACGAACTTGCGTTTGTTGAGATAATTACGGATTGCGAATATAAATTCGTGCCGTTTGAGCATCCGGTTCTTTAATTCTTCTCTTCTGAAATCCAGATAACGGTATTTCAGTCTGAGTTCTTCGGAAACTTCGTCGAACTCGTCCAAGGAGAACGGAGGAGTTTTTGCAGCATTCAAGATTTCTAATTTGTCCAGAACGACTTCGATGGTTCCGGTCTGCATTCTAGGGTTAATGGATTCAGCGTCGCGTTTTTTAAGAGTTCCGGTTACTGCGAGAACGTATTCGGAACGGACCTTCTCCGCAAGAGTAAAAGAATCGCCGAGAAGTTCTTTGCGCGCGACGACTTGGATGATTCCGGTTCTGTCGCGGAGATCGATGAAGATCACTCCGCCTTGATCGCGAAAACGAAACGACCAACCGTAGAGAACGACTTTTTGACCTTCTTGGGACTCGCTCAATTCTCCCGCCCACGAGCGCTTCTTATAACTTTCCTGAATCCACTGTTCCAATGATTTCTGTTTCCTATGTGAGACCGCAAACGGGCCTCTAAATTAATCTATATTATCAAATCTGCTAAGCTCGGGCCTAAAGGCAAGATGAAAAGAACCGATAGGGCCGGAACGGTTTTTTGCGATGATGATCTCCGCCTTACCGCGCATCTCCGGGCTGATCTCCTCTTCCCCCTTTACCTTTTCTTCTCGATAGATAAAGGACACGATGTCCGCATCCTGCTCGATCGCGCCCGATTCCCGAAGGTCGGATAGCTGCGGTTTTTGATCCTTGGATCTTTGTTCCACCGCCCGGGACATCTGAGAAAGCGCGATGATCGGACATTTCGCTTCCTTTGCCATCTGTTTGAGAGAACGGGAGATGGAAGCGACCTCTTGTTGACGCCCCCCTTCCTTGTTCTTCGGATCGCTCATCAACTGGAGATAGTCGACGACGATTAAGCCGATCTTTTCCGTAGTGAGAAGCTTACGCACACGACCTTTGAAGTCGTCGATCGTCAAACCGCCGGAATCGTCGATGTAAATCGGAGCCGCCGTGACCTTTACGATCGAATCCAAAAGTTTGGGGGCGTCCGAACGGGTAAGTTCGGATTTTTTCAACTTCATCGACTCGACCTGCGAATGAGCGCAGACCATCTTCAGAAGAAGTTCGATTCGGCTCATCTCCAAAGAGAAGATGACGACCGGTTGATTGTAATCCAAAGCCACGTTAGACGCTATGTTGAGCGCAAACGTGGTTTTACCGTTACCGGGACGGGCCGCGAGAATCATCAATTCGTGTTCCTTCAAACCGGAAGTCGCTTCGTCGAGTTTGGTGAAGTTGGTTCGAAGGCCGGTGATCTGCCCCCGATTCTTCATGATCTCCATGATGTAATCGGAGAGAGCGACTTTATCGGTCGAAACGGGAAGCAGACCTTTGGCGTCTATGCTTCTGGAAATTTCTGTGAGATTCTTTTCAACCGTGTTGAAGACGGATTCGTTGTCACCCGGTTCCTTGCGGATGAGTTCGAGAGAATCCTGGAGAATCTTCGCATACATTCTCCGCTCGGAGAAACGTTTAATCCGGGTCGCGTAGTACGCAAGCGGCTGCGTAACGACGGTATCTCTATAGAGAGAATAAATATAATTGAATTCTTTTTCTTCGTCTTTGAGAAGCGAGTTTTCTTTGAGGAAGTTGAGAACGGAAACCGGATCGATCGTGATCCGTTTGTCGACTAAGTCGGCGATCGCCCGATAGACTCTTCTGTGGAGATCCACATAAAAGTCTTCGGGAACGACGGGAACGTCGATCAAGTTGTCCGCCCCTTTAAGAAGCAGGAATCCTAAAAAGGCCCTTTCGGATTCCGGTTCGTATAAGGAGTCGGACTGCATGGTCCCCTAAAGAAGGATTATTCTTCTTCTTTTTTTACGTTGAGCGTAATCACGGGCTGGATTCCGTCTGCGAGACGAATTTTGATCTTGTAAGATCCCAGGTTGCGGATTGGCTCAGCGATTTCGATTTTTCTTTTATCGAGTTCGACTCCGTTCTTTTTCAGAATGGAAGCGACGTCGATCGGAGTAACGGCTCCGAAAAGTTTATCTCCGCCGCCGGTTTTCACGAGAATATCGTATTCTTTCCCGTTCAGACTCGCGGAAACTCCTTCCATCGCTTTTTTACGTTTTTCACGTTTGAGTTCGCCCAACTTCTTCTGGTGAAGAGCGGCTTTGGTGTTTCCTTCGTTTGCACGAACTGCAAGTCGTTTTGGAAATAAAAAGTTTCTTGCGTAACCGTCCGCAACTTCTTTCGTATCTCCGGCGTCTCCGAGATTGATAACGTCTTTTTGTAGGATCACTCTCATGTTCGTACCTCAGTTCACCTTGTAAGGAAGAAGACCGATGCTTCTTGCTTTGCGGATTTCGCGAGCGAGAACTCTTTGATAACGAGCGCTGGTTCCCGTAATTCTTCTTGGAATGATTTTACCGCGGTTAGTGATAAATCTTTCCAGAAGCTCGATGTTCTTATAATTGATTTGTTTCGCAAGTTCCGGGTCCGCTGTAAAACGGCAAACCTTCTTCTTGTATTTGTTCTGTTTTCTCTGCGGCTTGCCTTCCATTTCAGCGGAAGCGTCGCTTTGTTCCGGTCTTTCGGAACGTTCTTCTTTTACTTCGTTTTCACTCATAAGTGTACCTCATTAAAACGGTATGTCGTCGTCACCATCCGGTGCAGGGCTGTAGTATTCCGGAGAGGATGGATAAGAATTTCCTCCGGAGGAAGAGGAGCCGCCCGATGAAGAGGAAGAAGAATCGTCTCTGGAACCGAGAAGTTGAAAGTTTTCAACTACGATCCGGATCCGAGAAGCCTTCTTGCCTTCGGGGGTTTCCCAAGTGTCCTGCTTCAATCTTCCTTCAATGGCAATCTGCTTTCCTTTTTTGCAGTATTGTTGAATGATATCAGCCGGTTTTCCCCAGACTTCGCAATCGAAGAAGTGAGACTCTTCTCTTTTTTCTCCGTTAGACACATAGGTCCGGCCGTTGGCCAAGGAGAAGTTTACGAGAGAAGTCCCGTTGATCGATTTGAACTCGGGGTCCCGCGTTAAGCGGCCGACCAGAGTCACTCTGTTGATATCATTAGCCATTGAGGCGCACAACCATAGAACGAAGGATGTTCTGGTTGATTAAGAATTCTTTTTCCACTTTTTCAATGGCGCCTGGATCCGCGCTGCATTTGTAGTGGTGGAAAATGCCCTGCTCTTCGTGTTTGATCGGATGCCAGAGTTTTCTTTGGCCCCAATCTTCGTCGGAGGTGACGCTCACGGAGAATTTCTTCAAAGTATCCTGAATCTCGGACTTTGCAGCTTCCCGCGCGCTCACACGTGTGATGGTGGTGAGTTCGTAGTTTCTCAAAAGTTTCCCCTATGGTTATAGCCCGCCTGCGGTTCGCGGCGAGCAGAAGAACCGATAATTTAACCTATTTTTTGCGTTTGGAGCCCGGGGTCAAGGTGGAATTTGTCGGAAGATCCAGAAAGGCCCTTTCTTCCTCGACTCGAAGCCTGGTTCCGAGTTCGTTCGATAGAACCGCGATCTCTTGTAGGAACTCCTGCGCTTCTTTGCCTCGAACCGGACGGATTTTGTGGTCCTCTTTCTGGAACTTCCCGAAGATCGGGACAAGCTCTACGGTTTCCAAAACATTCTTTCTAATATGGAGAATTGCAATCAAGTTGTGATTGAGGTAGGAGTTCCTACTTCCGAAAATCAGATTCCCGAGAGAATACAAAATCACCCCGCCCCGATACAATTCCACTCCTTGCGGAATATGCGGATGATGACCGATCACGATCTTAACGCCGGAATCGATCAACGCGCGGGCGATTTTCCTCTGATCCGGTGTCGGAAAGGGAGAATATTCGACTCCCCAATGCAGGGAAACGATCCGAACCGGAGGAGGATTCCCTCGGCGAACGGGACGACGTTCGAAAAAAGCCGCTTGCAAGGAGGGAAGAACAAACGGAGCAACGCCCGATTTCGTAGGAGTCGCGTAATGCGATTGTTCGGCGATCGCCGTAACGGAATGAATTCTCAGATCCGAACCTTTCAGACTAAGGTGCAACGGATCGAATACGTCCGGAAGTTTTTTCCCCGCGCCAATATTTAGAATATTATTTTTATTTAATATACTCAGGGTCTCGACCATCCCGTTCGGACCGTGATCGAAGGAGTGATTGTTTCCGAGAAACACCATGTCGATCCCCAAAAATTTCAGCGAATCGAGATCCTTTTCGTGTGCGGTAAAAATATAAGCCTTTTTGGATTCTTCCGTTTTGGAAGCGACGACAGGAGTTTCCAGGTTGACCATTCGAAAGTCCGCTTCTCCGAACAAGGATTTCAAACCTTCCACGGGCGCAATCTCTCCGTGTTTTTGAATCGTGTCGCGAATTCCCCAATTGAACATAACGTCCCCGCCCGCCAAAACCTTGAGTAGTTCCGGATCCCGGTTGTGTTCGGGATGAAGAACCGCGTCGATCTTGTCTTGGATGATTTCCAGAGCGGAGGGAGAATTCGATTCGTTCGTTTCCGAAGAAGAATTCTTTAAAAACCCGGGGATACAGGAAAAAAATAGAAGAGGAATAAAAAAAACGGCCGCTGCAAAACGAACAACGAATCTGGATTTGATTAGGAAATAAATTTTAGATAAAAGTGAATAAGGCATCTGAAGAAAAGAAAAAAGCACTGTGGGTAAGTTCCCCATTTCATCCAAGATTGGAAAGATTTTTTTCGAGATTTTTCGGATAAGCCGTTAAGAGTCGATAGCCCTTCCCGTTGAAAAAGCGGCTTAATGAAGAGTTTCCTTTCTTTTTAACATCTCCAAGAACTCTTTCATCCGTTTAATTTTGGTTTCTTCCTTCTTTGCATTGTGAATTCGAAAAAGAATCGCGTAACGATTCGCGGAATTCAAAGTTTCAAAGAACTTTTTGGCGGCGGAATTCGTATCCAGAAGTTTTTGAAATTCGTCCGGAACTTCCATCTTACTGGGAGAAGCGTAAGCCTTATCCCATCTTCCGTCTTTCTTGGCCGCTTCGACGGCTGCAAGTCCCGGAGCCTTCATTTTTTTGGAAGCGATCAACTGCTCCGCTTTCTCTCGATTGATCTTGGACCAAATACTTTTGGAACCTCGAATCGAAAATCGTTGAAGCCAATGCGAAGCATCGTATTTCTGTTTTTGACCGTCGATCCAACCGTAACAAAGGGCCACTTGCAGCGCTTCGGCATAAGTGATCGAAGGAATCGAGGATTCTTTTTTGGCGAGTTTGATCCAAATCGCGCAATCGGATCGATGATTCGCTTTCAACCAAGTCGCCCATTCTTTTCGATTTTTAAAAAATAAAACCGGACAACCGTTAAAAATTTCTTTCATAAAAAATAGACTTGAGCGCTTGTTTCCGGGTTTATCAAAGAAAGTTTAAGCGGCGATTACTTCCAGATGTTCCTTTCCGTAATTTACGGCTTTATAGGGAATCTTAGAATCGAACGTCGCGAACTTAACTTTGTGATGAACACTGAGAGACAGCAAATAAACGTCCGTGAGCTGTTTGGAATGGATGGAAACGATATCCAAATAAAACGAGGGAGAATCGATCGAAATCGAATCGGGAATAAACTTATGACCTTTCACTTTCAAAAGGGAATGCAAAATTTCCGAAGCGACCTCTACTCCACCCGGACTCCCTGGATAAGAAGGATGACTTAGAATACGAACGAGCGCGTTTTGAGTGATCGGACATGTCGACCATCCGTTCTTCGCTTTTCGATCAAACCACTGCCAAGCCTTTTCATGAAAGGTATGATTGGAATCACTGAGTGCGATCAATACGTTTGCATCCAACAAGTATCCCATTCTAATTTTCTTCCTCCTTGATTGTGTTGATGATTTCGTTCGTTACCTTGACTCCTTTCTTTTTGGAAAGAACGGGCCAGCCGTGGCCATTGGTTTCGAAGCCGGACTCACCTCGTCTTTGTCTAACGTCTTCTTCCATTTTGAGAGTATGCTCCAATGCTTCTATGACCAAGTTTCGCATCGAAACTCCCCGCTCTGCGGCTTTTATTTTCGCTTTTTTATACAATAAATCCGGTATTTCTAACGTCGTTTTCACATCTTTATGGTCCCATATTTATGGGTTTCTTCAAGTATTTTTCCCGTATACTATCTTTTTTTACGCCGACTTTTAAGGAGCTTCTTTTTCGGGATGAGTTTTGACTCTCAAACCGTTGGTCGATTGAGGCAGGTTGTATGAATCGGCGGGTGAATCAAACCGATCCAGCAAAAGATTCAAAAAGGGAAATTACAGGAAGGAAGGAAGGAAGGAAGGAAGGAAGGAAGGAAGGAAGGAAGGAAGGAAGGAAGGAAGGAAGGAAGGAAGGAAGGAAGGAAGGAAGGAAGGAAGGAAGGAAGGAAGGAAGGAAGGAAGGAAGGAAAATAAATCAATAAAAAAGACAATCAGAAACGGAAAACCGAACAATTCCAATCGTATTATAAAAACATAAAATAGGCGAGCAACGTCAAAATCAAACCGAAAATTCCGACCGGTAAACCGGCTTTGATCATATCCTTGATTTCAAAACCGCCCACCGCATACGCGATCGCATTCGGCGGAGTGCTTACGGGAAGCGACATCGCCAACGAGGCGGAAAGGGCGATGCCCAGACAAATCTCCAAAAGATACGCTTCCGATCCGGGCAAAATGATCGCGGATAAAGGAAACGCAAACGGAACCAAAAGATTCGTAGCGGCCGTATTCGACATAAACGTACTGAGCAAAAGCGCTAAAATACAAAGAAGAAATAACACACTTACCGCATATTCCGGTTTTGTAATAGGTTTCAGAATTTCCGAAAACCAAAGACTCATCCCGCTTTGTTGAAGCCCGATTCCGATCGCGATTCCACCCGCAATCAAAAGCAGAACGGACCACTCCAAAGAGTTGATGTCTTTCTCATTCAAAATTCCGAACGTAGGAAAGAGGATCAAAGGCAATAATGCGATCACCCCCGCGGGAATTCCGTGAAGATTTTCCGTAAACCAAAGCGCGACCGTTCCCAAAAAAATCGCGGATGTCGTCCGAAACGAGAAAGATTTGGTTCCGCCTTCCGGTTCGGGAAACTCAACGATCAAATCCAACGAACCGTTTTCAGGAAACAATTTCAAAAGAAGAAACCACGCGAACAAAATTAAAACGACGACAAGAGGAAGCGCAAAGAGCATCCACGTCCCGAACGAAACCGAAATGCCTTGTTGTTTTAAAATGCCCATTGCGATGATATTCGGCGGAGAGCCGATCGGCGTCCCAACTCCTCCGATATTCGCGGCGAACGGAATTCCCAAAAGAAGCGCTTTTCGAAACGGTTCCTTTTCGGGGAGAATCTGAAACAAGGGAAACGAAAGAGCGATCATCATCGAAGTCGTCGCGGTATTGCTCATCCACATCGAGATAAAACCGGTGGTAAACATAAAACCCAATAGAACTTGATAACTCTTGGTCCCGAACTTGCGGATGATCCGGTTTGCAAGAAAACGATCGAATCCAGTTTTCACACAGGCCTTTGCCAAAACAAAACCGCCTAAAAAAAGTATGATGGAAGAATCCGCGGTCGAAGACAAAAAGACCGATGCCGTCGGATTTTTGCCGCGCTGGAATTTCAAAGCTTCGATTCCGGTTGGATTTGCAAAAAACACAATCTCAAGAAAAAGAATCAGAATCGAAGTCGCATAACCCGGAATCGGTTCTAAAACCCAAAACGCGGCAGCCAAACAAAATAGGCAGATCATAATCGCGACTCCGAGAGGAATCGCAAACCGAACCTGAATCCAAAATAGGATTCCAATAAAAACGAGAGTAACAAACGTCGTGATTAAATTACGCATCGAACATAGTTTCCGATAAAGTAGCATATGCAGAAATCGAAATATTCGTTGAAAGTTTTAAAAAATTCCGGCAAAAATTCCGTTTTCATTTCGACAAGGAGTTATGTTTACTCGTTCCGACAGACGAATTCACAGAAAAAATATCGGGCTTAAAACCGAGAATCGAATCGTGCTTTCCTGAACGAAACGTTTCCAAACTTGGATCAAACCACATTCAGTTTGGGACAAATTTTAAATCAATTTCCAACCGAATTTCATAAAAAAACGAAAAGCGGAAGTTACAAAAAGTCGAATATGCAAAAAACCTTTTTTGGAAGAATTACCGCCCTTGTGAAAAATTTTCACCTTAGGCAAGTAGTCTTTTCGTTTTAAGCGCATCGATAAATCGAAATCCTCGAAATACAAAAAGAAACTTTCGTCAAAGCCGCCGATCTTCCGCAACGATTCCGTTTTCGCGAAGATAAAACATCCGCTTACGAGAGGAACCGATTCCTGTGCTCGGCTCCAATCCCTTTCTTTTAAATCGTATGCGTCCAAGTACTTTTGAAAAAACGATTTCAAAAATTTTGGAGCAAAGGATCGCAAAAACAAAACGAAAACGGTCGGATACGATTTCACTAAAAACTGCATCGTAGCGACGTCCTTACCGTCGCTGTCCCAATCCCAAACGGAAGGAACAACAGCGTCGCACGAGGAATGTTCTTCCAAATAACGCGCGCATATATACAACGTCTGAGGAATCATTTTGATGTCCGGGTTGAGAACAAGATGGTATTTCGTTTTCGACTCCAATAGGGACCGGTTGTTTGCGGCTCCATAACCCGGATTTTCCGGCAGGTGAATATATCGAAATGCGACTTGTTTCTTAAACTCCCGCGCCTTGGAGTAATCGTTCAGAAAACTCTGAACCTCTTGCGAAAACGAAGGCGAATTATCCAAGACATCGATTTGAAATCGCGTCTTCGAATCATTCTTAGAAATTTGATACGCGACGGAAGCTAAAAGCGATTCCAAAGATTCCCTTAAAATCGAAATATTCGGTTTATATAATACGATCGAAACTGTAACCCCGAAATTCAAACTGTCACCTGATTTGTATTTATTTTCGAAAAAGCAGACATCCGTCGATGAACGTCTGCACTTGGAAAAAATCTTGTTTCAAGAGATTCTTCCGGATAAAATCGAAACGTTTCAACGAGAGCCGGAATCCGAGTCGGCACCGACCAAATTCCTATAAAACGAAGATTGTCCGCCTGCGAACCCGTCTCGGATTCCGTGAAGAATATGACGAAAGGTTTTAATAATCGAACCGCCGAAAAAAGGAAGGAGAAGAAGTCGAAGAAAAGACTTTATCAATATATCCGATTTAAATCGAAAGGGTACATGCGGAAGTTTGCACATCCAAATTCCGTTTCGAAACAAGAAATACCAACGAAAGGGAGAATGGATCGCTATTTTAAAAATTCCGAATATGTTTTTGGAACGATTTCCGATCGAATGATTCATCTTCGAGGCGGCGATGATCTTATGAACATAACCCTTATAGTTCGCACGAAAACACCATTCGTAATCGAGATAGTCGATAAAAAAATCCTCCTGGATCGGTCCGACTTCCTCGAAGACATACAACGGATAAAAACTGCCGGACGTAATCAAAAAGGAAGCGTCTAAGAAAGCATCCGAAATTTTCTTCAATCCGTATATGTTTCGATTTTTAACGGAATCGAAAATATTCGGACCGAACGAAGCGACTTTCTTTTTGGCGAGCGGTGCGTCTTGCTCGAACGACTTCACCTTCTCCAAAAAAAATCGAATCGCCTCGGATTCCAATAAACTATCCTGATCGAACAGCCAAACGTGAGAATAGCCGTTCTTCTTTGCATATTCGATTCCTTTATTGAGGGCAAATCCCAATCCGAGATTTTTAGGATTTTCCAAAAACAGATTTGGTTTTTTGATTTGAGGGCGGATCTCTTCCGTATTCCGGGAATGATTGTCTACGATCAGAACGGGAACTTTATTCTCGTTTAAATTCAGGACGTTTCGGAAGGTTTTCGAAAATTCGGGATTGTACGTAACGATTACGGCTAACGGAGAAAAACGTTCTATCATCGATTTTATTTTTTACGAAACGGAGAAAGCAGTTCCCGATTCATCAGATTCATGAGCGAATCAAATCGGACATTCTGCGTTTTACGAACGATTCTCCGCTTACGAATCAACGCCGGCAACATTTTCAAAAACGCAAAGGGGACCGCTAAGATTTTAGGACTCGTAAGAATGGAATGAAAGAGTATGCTGGTCGAAAAGAAAAGAAGATGATGAAACAAAAATCGCAAACCGTACAACAAAGGCATGTTCTTCCAATAAACGACCAATGCGTTTCGCAAACCGTAATAAAGGGAAAAAGAACTTCTTTCTTCGGTCGAACCGAAACCGTGATGAAAGACTCGAACATTCGGAGTAAATAAAACCTTCTCACCGAGAAGTCGTGCGCGAAAGCTTAGATCCACGTCTTCCATGTAGCAAAAAAAATCTTCATCGAATCCTCCGAGCCGTTCGAAAAGTTCGGAACGAATCGCCATCGCACCGCCGCACGCGGAAAATATCTCCGCTTCTTGGAGATATTCCTGCGCGAGTTTTTGTTTATAACCCCTTCTCCATGCAGCGCCGGAAACGTGGTAGATATCCCCCGCACCGTCGACGACTTCTCTTTGGTCCTCTTTGAGCATCAAAAATGAAATCACGGAATATTCTTTTCCTCGGGAAGATAGGGTTTTCTCGCATTCCTCAAAGAAGTTCGGAGCAAGACGAGAATCGGGATTGATCAAAAGAATCCAATCGGCTTCGGAAGCGACCTTGACCGCGGCGTTATTTCCTCCGGCAAACCCGAGGTTTCGCTCGCTGAAATGAACGATTCTCCGTTTCTTTTTCGGAAGTTTCTCAAGTAAATCCCTTGTTCCGTCCCTGGAATCGTTATCCCAAATGAGCCAATTCCAACCGGACGGCAACTGCATGGAATCATCCAGCGCTGAGATGTACTTTTCGGAATTGTATGTGATTGTTATAATATTATAATTTTGCATTCAACAATCACGAAAATCGATGGCGGGGCAATTCTATCTTCAGTAGATCTTTTCGTGAAGAACCTTGGAGAGGTATTGCCCGTATCCGTTCTTTTTCAAAGGTTCGATCAATTTTTCAAGGTCGGCCGCGTTGATAAAACCTTTTCGAAACGCAATCTCTTCGGGACAAGCCACCTTCAGACCTTGTCTTTTTTCGATCGTTTCGATAAATACCGAAGCTTCCAAAAGGGATTCGTGCGTTCCGGTATCAAGCCACGCGTACCCGCGTCCCATCACCTGCACGTTCAAAGTGCCTCGTTCCAGATAAACCTTATTCACATCGGTGATTTCCAATTCTCCCCTTGGAGAAGGTTTGATGGATTTAGCGATGTTCACTACGTCTTCGTCATAAAAATAAAGTCCTGTAACGGCATAATTCGATTTCGGATTAACGGGTTTTTCTTCGATCGAAATCGCTCGTCGATTCGAATCGAATTCCACAACCCCGTATCGTTCCGGATCATGAACCGGATACGCAAAAACGGTCGAACCGGAGGTTCTTTCGTAAGCACCCGATAAAAGCGCGGAAAGATCGTGACCGAAATAAATATTATCGCCTAAAATCAAGACGGAAGGATGTCCGTTTACGAACTTCTCGCCGATCAAATAGGCTTGCGCAAGCCCTCCCGGATCCGGTTGAACCGCATATTCGATATTGATTCCCCATTGTTTTCCGTCTCCCAAAAGCTCCTTATACATCGGAGTCGCTTGGGGCGTCGAGATGATGAGAATATCTTGTATCCCCGCTAACATAAGCGTAGTTAGCGGATAATAGATCATCGGTTTATCGTAAACCGGAAGAAGTTGTTTGGAGATCACATGGGTCACCGGATAAAGCCTGGTGCCCGAACCTCCCGCGAGAATAATTCCTTTTCTTGATTTCATCTAACGTTTCTCATACTGACTTTCATAATATTCTTTGTATTGACCGGAAAGGATTTCCTTCCACCAAGATTCGTTTTCCAAATACCACTGAATCGTTTCCCGAAGAGCGGATTCGAAACTGAATTTAGGCTTCCATCCGAGTTCTTTTTCAATCTTAGAAGGATCGATCGCATAGCGGAAGTCGTGTCCCGGTCTGTCCTTGACGTATTGGATCAACTTGGAATGCGGCGCTCCGGCTGGATGAAGTTCGTCCATAATCGAACAGATCGAATTTACGATATCGATGTTTCTTTTTTCGTTTCGAGTGCCTATGTTGTATGTTTCGCCCGGCTTTCCTTGAAATAGAGCGACGCGGATCGCCTCGCAGTGATCCTTAACATATAACCAATCTCGAATATTCTTTCCGTCTCCGTAGACGGGAAGAGGTTTTCCGTGAAGACAATTCAGGATCATCAACGGAATCAGCTTTTCAGGAAAATGATACGGTCCGTAGTTATTGGAACAGTTGGTCGTTACGACCGGCATATGATAGGTATGAAAGTAGGAACGCACCAGATGATCCGAACCTGCCTTGGACGCCGAATACGGAGAATTCGGAGCATACGGAGTTTCTTCCGTAAAGAATCCGGTATCGCCTAACGTTCCAAACACCTCGTCCGTCGAAACGTGAAGGAATTTTTTTCCGTCAAAAGAATTCTTCCATTGCAAACGTGCGGCATCCAAAAGATAAAACGTCCCGAGAACGTTCGTCCGAACGAATTCTTCCGGTCCCGTAATCGATCGGTCGACGTGACTTTCCGCCGCAAAATGTGCGATAAAGTCGAACTCGTGTTTTTGAAAAACGTCCGCAACTTGATCCTTATCGGCGATATCAGCTTTGACAAAAATAAATCGGGAATCGTTTTTCCAACGATCCAGACTTTTCAAATTTCCCGCATAAGTCAGCTTATCTAAAACGATCACTTGATATTCGCGAGTATCTTCCAAAAGAAGATGAACGAAATTGGAACCGATAAATCCGGCCCCTCCGGTTACTAAAATTTTCTTCATACTTTTTTTCCGGACATCGAAACGATCTCTTCAAGACAGAGCTTTAAGTCTTCTCTCCAATGAGGAATCGGTCCGAATATCTTTCTGGTTTCTTCCAAATCTAAAATAGAATAACGCGGTCTCGGCGCGGGCGTCGGGTAACTTTCCGTCGGAATCGGAAGAATCGGCTTGGCACTTTGGATTAACGAAAAAGAATGCGCTTCGTCCCGAACGGCAACGGCGAAATCGAACCAGCTCGCGATTCCCGAATTTGAAAAATGCAACGTCTGCGGATAGGATTCTCCCTTTAGAATTCCTTGAACTAAGAA
Organism: Leptospira sanjuanensis; assembly: GCF_022267375.1. Classification (GTDB taxonomy): domain Bacteria; phylum Spirochaetota; class Leptospiria; order Leptospirales; family Leptospiraceae; genus Leptospira; species Leptospira sanjuanensis. Next base: position 1,621,714 of record NZ_JAIZBH010000001.1, on the reverse strand, counting down.
TATTAGAAAATCGGCAAGTCTTCCGGCCCAAGTGGGACGACCTAGCTGATCTTCGATCACTTTCAATTCCGGTCGATTCTCGTCGGCCAAAAGACGAAGGATCGTTTTTGGAAAGTTATTTCCATGGGAAGAATAAACCCAGCTTGTGCGAACTATGTTCGCGCCTGCGGAGTTTCCGAATGTCTTTCGTATCCAATTCTCCCCTTCCGCTTTCGAAAGACCGTAAACACCCTTCGGCGATAAAGGGGAATCCGGTTTCCAAAATCGAATCACGTCTTCGATCGTATCGGAACCCGCATCGAAAACGAAATCGGTGGAGACGTAGATCAGTCGAATGTTTCTTTTCGAACATTCCTCGGCGATTTTTTTTACGGACTCGGAGTTGACCTTGTAGGCGGTTTCGCGATCGGACTCGGCCTTATCGACAGCGGTATATGCGCCGCAGTGAATCAATACTTTCGGATTTTTCCCCAGAACGGTTTCGACAACATCCGGATTTGTCAGATCCCAATCCTCTCTTCCGAAACCGATCGATTCCAATCCGATTGCGTTCAAACGGCTGGATAATTCCCGGCCAAGCTGACCGTTTTTACCGGTATAATAAATCATATTCTAATATACGAATGGACTCTTAAAATCGGCCAGGAGCGGAGTTTCCTGATCTCTTTGCGACACGATAAAATCGGAATCAGGCAACCAAGTTTTCCAAGGAATATCAAGCGCCGGATCGTTCCATCGAATTCCGACCTCGTTCTTAGGATTGTATTCCTGCGTCACCTTATACAAAAAATCCGTCTCGTCTTCTAATGTAAGAAAACCGTGGGCGAAGCCGGGCGGAACCCAGAAGATATTCTTATTCTCTTCGGAAAGTTCGACCGAAACCCACTGTGCAAAGGTGGGAGAACCGATTCGAATATCGACGACAACATCGATCACCCTTCCCCGTACCACTCGAACCAGTTTTCCTTGTTCGTAAGGAGGAATCTGCATGTGCATTCCTCTTAAGACACCGCGTGCGGATCGGGAATGATTGTCCTGAAAAAAATCGGTGGGAATATTCTCTTGTTTGAAAGCCGAATCTTTGAAGGATTCAAAAAAGAATCCCCGTTCGTCGCCGAATACTTTCGGTTCGATAAGAACGGGTCCTTCGATAGGAAATCTTTTAAATTGCATAACTTAAATCAATTCAAAAATCGAACTTTTATCCATCAGACATTTAGATAGAAATACTAATAAAATAAAGGTTTCGATATTAGCAAGCTTTCCAAGAATATTTATGCTCATTAAACGGAACAATTTAAATACATATTTTATCGTTTTGAATTCAGATGCTCTCGAATTAATGAAGTTGGATAACTAAGATTTGAAATATAATTTTCTAAATTAATCACTGCTTTTTTGGAAAGCATTTTCTTCCTCAATAGCTCTCCTTTAATAAAAGGAAAATTATAATTATAAAGTATCTCTTCCCCAAGGGCCAATGTTGGATTAATTTCTTCGATCTTTTTATTTCGATATTTATGATTCGAATCAACGGCTCTTCTTAACTTTTCCTCTGAAAAAAATGCCTTACAACGAAATCCTCGCTCAAAAAATAATCTTTCGATTTTCAACTCATAGTTTGAGATAACCAACCTTTTATCAGAAAAATATTTCATATTAGTCCAAAAATTCCAAAAAAAATCAGATTGAATGATTCTTTCACCAAAATTTAAAAAATAACTTTGGATATGCTTTTGAATTTCCAAGCTCTCACTCATTCCCCAAAGATCAACGTTTTCGTTCTCCATATCTCTGAAAATTTCATCTAAACTTCGAATAGGTCCATAAACACTATCGTTCGTTAGGATAAGGGATTTGATATTTAATCGATCTAAGATTTCATTTTTAAGTCTCATTAAAGCAGATTTCCAAAGACCAAAATCCCAACCATAGTTTTCTTGGATTAGGATACCCGAAACAAGAGTAGAGATTTTTTCTTTCGATTGATTTGAAATCATTGATGTAGAGCAAAGAATGATCTCAAATCCTAATTCCTTGAGAGACTTAATATAAAATATTACATAATCATGAATCCTACATTCGGAATTATAGTGAGCCATTAAACAAAGTTTTGGGCCCGAAATTCTCGAAATCTCTTCGTAAGTGAAATTCACCTCCGTTCTAAATTCCCAATTCACAGCATCTCCAACGAGCGTGGTTTTGATTTTCTTTTTCAAGTTTAAGAAATTGAACATGCTATCGTCGGATACAAATATTAAAAGTTAAAAAGTCTTCGCTTAAAAACTGATACAGCCTTCAAAAACCGAGACAATGCTTTTATGATTGCGAAAAGTAAAGGAATCTTAGTAAAAACAAGAAAAGTCTCTTCGAGTTCCTTAGCTTCCAAATGCCTTCGAAATAAAAGTTCTATATTATTGACATAAAGGTTTTTATGATTTTCAAAGAGTTGCATATAAAGCGGCAAAAAACTTTGTATTGAACGACTAGATCTGGAAGTGTGCCCGACACGATAACAAAATAAAACCTTGGGAATTTTATAAACCTGCACTCCTCTTTCTATTAACTTTAACCAAAAGTCAAAATCCTCCCATTCATTTTTCATAGTGTTCGAGCTAAACCCGCCGACCTGCTTCCAATCCGACTTTTTAAAAATAGCAGATACAAATATACAATTTTCTAACAGTATATCAGGGAATCGATATTCTGGCAAATTCCATCTTCCCCTTAAGTTACCAAAAAATTCGGCTTCGCAATAAACAATTCCTATCCTGGGGTTCTTATTAAATACAGAAATTGCTTCGAATAAATATGAAGGATTTATTTTATCATCTGAATCCAACGGAAGAATATATTTCCCTTTTGCATTTTCAATCCCAAAATTCCGCGCTTTCGAAGGACCTGAATTAATAGGAAGACGAAGTAAAGTTAAATTTTCTTGTTCTTCGGAAAGCTTTCTTAATGTATGCAAAGTATACTCATCATCCGATCCATCGTCGACAATAATGATTTCCCAATCTGTATAAGTTTGCTTTCTAATTGAATCAATGGTTTCCTCAATAAACTGACCATAGTTATAACACGGAACTACGATAGAGAATTGAGGCGAGGAGATTGGCGACATTATTATTTATACATCTAATAAATATATGATATTCTTTTAATTATTAAAATTAAATCTGTTTTTAAACGCAATCATCTAATCAGATGCCTTCTATTTGATCACCCTAATCCAAGCTTTCTCCTGAGCACATTAGATAAGAGCTTGTCCCAAAACTTTCTTGTACATAAATCTCTAAATGTAATATATAGAGAATGAAATCGCAATTAGGACATTTAGATATTCCGGAGCCGATCTGGCTCAAATTAAAGCAGTTACTTCCTAAGGATAGAAGAATCATTTCTAATGGCGGACGACCTCGCTTAGATGATAGGACGGTGCTTGCCGCAATATTTTATCGAGTTAAAACAGGAGTTCCTTGGCGATATATGCCTCCGATGTTCGGCAGCAAATCGACTCTTCATCGAAGATTTCAAGGTAACCGCCTAACGAACCACAAGCCCACCGTTTTTTGGCAGATCCTCGCAAGAAAGACTTCTCGGTATCGTTTCCCAAGACTTAAAAAGATCTCGTAAATAAGCGTAAGGATCGATACCTGAGATCTTTGCATTTTGAATTAACGAATAGAATCCCGCGCTCGCAGTTGCCCCTTGTGGACAACCGGAGAAGAGCCAGTTTTTTCTACCGATCACAAAAGGACGAATGTCGTTCTCAACGAGATTCGTATCTAATTGCAATTCCGGATGATCCAAAAAGAGAAGCAGTTTTTCCCACTGGCCAGAAAGATAAGAGAGCGCTTTTCCCATAGAAGATTTGGGAGCAACTTCGACGATCCGTTTGTTCATCCAAGAACGAATCTCATCAACGATAGGCTTAGATTCGGATTGCCTGAGTTTCAGATGTTCTTCAGAACTTAAACTTTCTACCTTAGCTTTTGACTCGATTGTATAAAGCTTACCGATTTTCTTTACGATCCATTCTGCTTGCACATTCTTAGAATCGATTTTTAGAATTTCGAAAAATCTCCTCCTCGCATGATTCCAACATCCCGCGTGAAGAATCTTAGATTTAACTTTCAACAAAGAATCGTAAGATTCAAAACCGTCCGTTTGGATGATTCCTTCAAATCCCTGGATCCATTCTTCTAAAAACTTAGCGCTCCGACTCGGCTCATAATGATAGAGAACAACGGGCTTTTCTCTGATGAACCCTCGGATCACCCACATATACGATTTGGATGTATTCAACTTTCCTTCTTCGTTTAACACTTGAAGAATCGTCTCATCGATCTGCAAATACTTCGATTTGAAAAGTTCCCTTCTCACATCCTCGATCATCGGAGAAAGTTTTTCAAAAACTTGAATTGCGGTATTGGAAAGGGTGCTCCTTGAAATATCCACTCCCGATCTCTGGAGAATCCCGGCTTGTCTGTAAAACGGAAGAGCATCCGCAAACTTTTGAGTAAGCGTGTGAGCTAAGAATCCGGAAGAAAGCATACTCTTCTCAGCGATCTGATGGGGAACCGGCGCGATTCTTACGACAGGTAGAGTTTCATCAGAAGTTCCTTCACAATGCTTACACGCATACTTAGGGCGAATATGAACTTCGACTTGTATTTTAGCCGGGATAATATCTAACTTCTCGGACTTGTCTTCTCCGATACGAGTAAGCTCGTGACCACAAGAACAGGTTTTATCAATTTCAGGAATATCATGTAGGATTTCGATTCTTGGAAAGTAGTCCGGGAAAGGTTTTCTTCCCGTCTTCTTTCTTGTATGGCTTTTAACAGGACTAAAAAGACTTTCTTCTTCGGGTTCAGGAGAATCTTCTTGCAAGGAGCTTTCTATTTCGTTAAAAAGAAATCCTTGATCTTTTTCGATCTGACTCCATTTCTCAGTCTTTCTCCCGAAAAGCTGGATCTTCAATCTCTCGATCTGATCCAAATGTTCGGATTCTTTCTGTTTTTGGAGTCGTAATTCTTCCTGATATTTATTATTCTCTAATATAATGATTCTTTTTAGTTCTTCTACATCATCAGGAAGAGAGTTTAGATCCAAAGACATTCGGATTCAGTCTTAATACTTTCTTTTCTTGAGTCAAACATTTTCAACTGACATTCTTGTATTTTAGTTTCTTGTGCTCTTTGAAAAAATCGATCCCATTCAATAGCCAATGAAACCTTTCAACGGGTATTTTATGCACTTCCTCCTCTGAGTTCGGCCACGGGAATTTACTCTCTTCCAGTCTCTTCTGCCAAAGGCAAAACCCGCTCTTATCCCAGTAGAGCATCTTCAGTTTATCTTTCTTGCGATTGCAGAAGAGAAAGACGCTCGCCGAATACGGATCTTTTTTCATCTTTCCTTCTACGATTACAGAGAGCGTATTGATCGATTTCCTTAAATCCGTCGCCCCAGGTCGAAGATACACTTTTCTGTTTCCGGGATTTAACTCCATCGTCCTAAACTAAACTGAACGTTTACTTGGAGCGATGCCTTCCCCGACGTATCTATCTTTAGGGTCAAAAATTCGGCTTCTACCAATGACTGAGAATTTGTCGAGGAAGGAGGAATTTCTACAAAGTCGTTCTTCTCTGAATGCTTAGAACGTCTCTCCCAATGATATCGAAACGTCGTGTATTTGAGGTGTCTTTCTTTACAATACTGAGGCTGGGAAAGTCCACTCTTTGAAAAGTCATCAAACTCTTTGGGCCAATCTATTTTCGTTTTTTTCATCAAAGACAGTTTACAACATTTATACGATTAGAAAAAGGTGCGGTTGTTTAGGCGCTTACATTTCAAGAATGGGTAGAAGCAGGTATTTTTGATAAAATTCATAAAGAAGCTTTAAAGCTCTATGATCATTCTATAAAGATCCGAACGAAAAGAATGGCGGCGGATGGAAGTCAAGCGAGGGCTCCAAAAGGGGGCTTTTCACCGGACCAAATCCGACGGACCGTGGTAAAAGAGGCGTTAAAAGACATACACTCGTTGATCGATTAGGGGCACCAATTTCTTTTGTGATCTCTCAATCCGGGACCCACAATTCAAAACTTCTCGCTTCGACGTTAGATAACTTTCGATTTTTTAGAAATAAAAAACGTTTGAAACCCGAGATATTGTCCCTCGACAAAGCCTATATTGGACAAGCGATTAAGAACAATCTAAAAAAAAGAAGAATTCGATATAGAATTCCAAATAAAAAGAATACAAAGATTCCTGAATATATTCGACCCTTAAAAAAGTTTCGGTGGGTCGTTGAGAGAACTTTTGCTTGGATTAATTCTTTTCGAGCCGCTAAAACATGTTGGGAATTTAAAGAAAATAATTACATGGCAATTCTCAAAATCACTTTTACTCTGATTCTCTTAAGAATGGTTTTGAAGTAGTTTTGGGACAAGCTCTTAATATGTTTTTTGAGATTAAAATAAAAACGATATGGCATTACCGTTCTCTAACCTTTCTTATAAAAATTGGATTCAATGTTTTTCTTAGAAGTGCCTTGATGAGGCGGAACATAAATCTTGAGATCAAAGGAATATCGCGATAAAAAAATAAATCAAACCGATTATAATACATAGCTTGGCTAATTCTTCGCTCATAACTTATAAAAGATTGGTTCTCAGGATCAGAACTAAGTCCTTTCAAGTCAAACTTAGAAAATGGAATCGGAATATACGTAGTAGTAATCTGATTCGAAGAGAAAATCCTGAGCCAGAATTCGTAGTCCGCGACAATCTTAAAATTCGTATCATAAAGTCCAAATCTTTTAAATAAATCCCTTCGTATCAAACAAGAGGGATGCCAAATTGTATCTAACATCAAATGAGTCAGCGTCAGCTTTTTCGGTTGTTTGCCTAATCTCTGAATATTGCTAGAAGATTCTATAAACATATTTCCATAGATCAGGTCACTTTCGAATCGGTAAGAGAAAATTTCATCTATGGTATTTGCACTCGCAAGTGTATCTCCCGAATTTAAAAAAAGAACGTATTTACCTCGGGCTTTTTCGATTCCTTTATTCTGTGCAAAATAAATTCCGTCATCCTTCTCCGAAATAAATATGAATGGGGGCTTTTTAAAAGATTCCAAATAATTCTTACTTCCATCCGTTGAAAGACCATCGACAACAATATGTTCAAAATTTCTAGCCTTTTGAGACAATACGCTTTCCATAGTTTTAGTGAGGCCTGAGAGATTATTATAATTTATTGTAATTATCGAGAGATCTATTTGCTTCAAAATGCAACCTGACAGACATTGTTAATGAAATTACCTTATTTCGTTTAGCGGCCATGACTCGATGAAAAGTAGCTTTTAAAAGGAATTCATCGTTTCTACAATTTGATTCACTTGATCCGCTGTATGAAATGTTGAGATCGGAAGACTTAAAGTAGTTCGGTGAATTTCTTCAGAAATTGGGAAAGACTCTTCCGAAAAATTTAATATATTCTTCATCGCAAGCTGCTTATGAGGAGGAATCGGGTAATGAATTTCAGTTTTGATCCCTTTTTTTAATAGATATTCCCTTAATTCATCCCTTCTTTCATGACGAACATTGAAAATATGATAAACATCATACGTCTTGTCCGACACTATTGGTTTAATATAATCTTCCTTCAAATTGTCTAAATAAATTTTTGCTAGGCTCCTTTTGTGTTGGTTACTCGCATCAAGGTATTTAATTTTAACATTCAAAATTGCAGCCTGAAGCTCGTCTAGTCTAGAGTTATAGCCGATTAAATCGTTATGATACTTTATGGAAGAACCATAATTTCTCGATTTTCTAATAGTATGATCATAATCAATACTATCAGTAACTACAGCACCTGCATCTCCAAAGGCCCCCAAATTTTTAGTCGGATAGAAGCTGAAACCACTAATTTCACCGAATGTTCCCGTTTTTTTTTCATTATAGGTAGCACCATGTGATTGCGCACAATCTTCGATCATAAAAAGGTTATTCTTGGCCTTAATTTGTAAAATTGGGTCCATATCGCACGATTTCCCATACAAATGAACTATCAGAATTCCTTTTGTTTTTAATCCTATTTTTTCTTGAATTCTTCGCGGATCAATGTTATACGTTTTCAGATCTGGCTCAACTAATACTGGTTTCAAACCAGCATGCAAAATTGCTAAAATTGAAGCGATGTACGTATTAGAGGGTACTAATATTTCCGAATCCTTTCCTAAATTTAAAGCCTTTAAAGCAAGAATCAGGGCATCTAATCCGTTTCCCACCCCTATACAATATTTATTCCCGTTGTATTCTGCAAAATCGCGTTCGAAATTTTTAACTTCGTTCCCTAAAATAAACCAACCACTTTCTAATACATCCGAAATTTTTTTCTTACACTCTTCTAAGTAAGCGAGGTTTGAAAAATATAAATTTTCGTAATCAATCATATTTGATTTCCATTAACCAATTGAATAAATTCTGAATAGCTTCTTACATAATCGTCCTCACGATAATAATCTGAAGCGACCACCATCAAAACGCAACCCGATGAAAAAGCTTCCATTGTATGCCAAAGCATCTTTCCTAAAAGAACACCCACATTATCGTTGTTCATTAAAATCTTCTGGCGCATATTTCCGTCGTCCAAACCCAAGGTAAAACTGCCATTGATGCAAAATATAACTTGCTCAATTTCTTTATGCGCATGCAATCCTCGAATACTCACCGAGTTTTCTAAATTATTAATATAATATATTCTCTTTATTTCAAACGGAACATCCCGCAACGCCTCCATGATTATGAGATTCCCATCTCGATCATCATGAATTTTTTTAAGACTAATATAACCGGAATTTTTTACTTGAATTTCATCCATCTTCAATTGCCTCAGCTGCACATTAAATAGTAAATTTCATTCTTTTGCAAAATAAATAAGCCAATTGTCACCGAACCCAATTGAATCGAAAATACGAGTAATCAGGCTATTTAACTTTAACTTTTTCAATCTTTGTAACGATATTAGACGTTTCTGCTGTGAAGCAGATAAACCTTTAGAGTTAGGACTCCAAAACGAAGAAACCTCACCTTCCTTAGGAAAAAAAGAAGAATGAATCCATTGATAAAAAAACCACTCGGAACTCGTTAAAGTTCTAAGACTTTCGACTCGAAATCCGCTTCTACTAGCGAGACTATAAATTGACTTTTTGGAAAAATGATGTAAATGATACGGAGTGTGCCAATTGATCCATTTGCGACCAAAAAAAAATGTTCCAAATCCATTTGAATTTGGAGTTGTGGCAATAAATCGACCGCCCTTCTTTAGGATACGATGAATTTCTTTTAACGTATGGACTGGATCAATAACATGTTCAATTACTTGATCCATGGTCACGTAATCAAAGAATTCGGATGGATATGCTGTTTCATCAAAAGTTCCAATATGAACATTAAATCCAAATCTATCTGCAACCTTAGTTGCATTTTTATCAGCCTCCACACCGTAAACTTCACAACCTCGAGACTGATGATAGCCAAGCGACTCGCAGAAACCGCATCCAATATCTAAAACTCTTACACATTTTGGAACTGCTGAAAAGGATCGAAAATCACCGCTTAGCCAACCACGAAAACCTTTCACCTCTTCTAAAGGTCGATAGGAGTTCACATCAAAGGTTCGTCTAGGATAATAATCTGAATATAATTTAGTTAGATCAGCATTAGAAAAATTATTTTCTAAAAATTTATGTTTGCAATCAGAGCAAATATATAATTTAAAAAAACCTCGAAAGCCGTATCTATCATCAAAGAGTTCATAAACCGGCTTTTTATTATCGGAATCACAAATGGGACATTTTGAGATCATAAAATCCAATTAATTAAATATTTTAGAATATATTCTTTTCACTATATTTCGTGCATAAGTTGCTATTCTCTTAAAAATCACGAAAACCCAAAGGGAAGATTGCCAATACAGTTGAGTAAAGATTGATACAGAATGAAAATTTTTTCGTTCAATCATCGTAATAATATCTGAAATGTTAAGTTTTTTTAATGTAACATTTAAATTAGAAACTATCAATACTAACTGATTCGTATAAATCTCGTAGATTGGCCTTATAGCTGAAAAGTTTAAATTATAATTAACACTTCCGGATGAATAGATATTGCTCGAATAGAATTTAAACATGTGAAAGTGATAAAATATCAAAGGAAGCCCATCTATATATATCTGGTCATCTTTTACAGAAACGTTATATTTCTCAATATTCCAAAGTGCAACTCCCGACTGTTCGTTTTTAAGGACGCATACATTATCATAATTTTGGGGCCAGACATCCAAATACTTCTGGTCTCCTAAACGATTGTTTTCTAATTTATAATAGCACCATTCAATACACTGTTCTCTCCAGCGATTTAAGCATTTTTCCCCTATTTTATCTCTTTTAAAATAAACCATCTGGACGTTATAGATACCGTTTACCTCTAGGTGTCTTAAACGTTCTGGGAATCGATGAGGAATGATCATGATAGAAGCATTTCCTATCTCATTGTAAATTGGTTCTGGATCGGAATAAAAGAAAATATCGGAATCTAAATAAGTAATATGATCAATATCGGGATTCTTATTCAAAATATAAGAGGGGAGTACTGGACTTAAGGTCCAACAATATTCCTGCCAGGTCCGATTCCCCTTTGCAACAAGAACATCATCCGATTCGACTTCATCCAACGAAATCAATGTAACGTTTTCCAAAGATTGTTTCTTTAAAAAATCATATGATTTATTATCTAATGAAAGAATCCAAAGATGAAAATCGCCAAAATGCTTCTGGATAGAACTGTAAAGTGAAAAACCCAGTGGCAAATAATTATAATCAAATAGAGTACAAAGATATTTCATAATATGCCTATTTATTTCCTTAACTCAAAGATCATGCCCATTTCTTTTGTCCTCATCCCTTCCAACAGATTGGATATCTGCAAATAACTATCAAACTCTACCAACAATTTATACTTTTCCTTAAATGCCTCGTGAAATTCGTTAAAATTGAAGAACCAGGCAGGATACGAAGCATCGTAGATTTCGGGCGGAACTTTTTGTGCGGAAACGATGGATTTAGAAAGATTGATGAAATAAGTTCTATCAATAACAATATAAGGAAAGTCGTAATTTATTATTTTTTTTATGAGTTCGAACGGCTCACGAATATATGGAAAAGAACTTGAAGCGAGAAAAACGTCTATTTTTTTATCCCTAACGCAAGAATCAATATCATTATAAAAACGTAAGTGTTGATTCTGGAAATTTAGCTTTCCCTCTCTAACAAATTCTTTTTGCTCAACAATGTTCCAAGAAAAGGTTTCTAAACTTTCCAAAAAAAGAAGATTCTGATAATAGCTGCTACCTAACGATCCACCAAAATCTAAAACATCAATTTTTCCTTTAAATTTAGCAGCAATATACATCAAGGCCGCAACCAAAGGCCAAGAATATTGAACCTTATCAAAAATTACAGAATCCCTCTCGTAAACTGCTTCTCCATTCTTTACTTTAAGAAGAGCTTGTTTACATTTTTCTAAAATCTCATTCGAGTCATACGAACCGCATAAACTTGCTGCTTCCTCCCAATTATTGAAAATCCCATTAAAACCATAGTTTAAAAAAGAACTTTTCCTCCTGTTCATTCCAATATTTTGGAAAAGATTTTTTAGCAAATTAAGTAAATCAAAAGTAGCTGGCGGTAAAATTTTAATAAGAAATCTTTTAAGATAAGAAAAAATCATCCTGAAACCACGATCTGCATCGATAAAAGAATAAAAAAACTTACGAAATATCATTGTGATTGGAACCAATAAGAATTTCTTACAACTTCGGCAGATCCATTAAATTGTCCTAAAGTTCCTTGAAAGCGAAGTTCATATTTTCTTTTTGTAAGTTTCATAATATCTTGAAACACTTCCAAACTTTTTAAAGCCCAAATAGGAGCAATTAAATTAGTATTAAAATTTTGTCTAACTGTAAGAACATTTTCTTTCATTTGAGATTCATAGAATCCCATAAAAAAGATATGAGAAAAATCACACTTTGAAAAAGCCTCAAAAATAAGAAATGGTTCAGCAGTATAAAAAATCGAATCATGTATTACCAATATTCTTAAAGTCTTTACTTCTTTATTATCTTTTGCTGATTCGGAACAATACTTGTAAATTCCATTTTTAAAATTTAACCAATCTTGTTCATAAAAATCAGCAAGAGGAATCGTTAGCCAATTTTTTATATCTCGAGACGTCTCAGAATCCGGAGCGATGAAGTCCTTTAAACTCTTATCGGAATTTCCAACCTCGATAATTTCTGCTTTCTCTACTTTTTGCAATAGCATAAAGAATTCATTCGCAATTTCAGAATACTTTAAGACTTCAAATCTTTCTTTTTCCAAAATTTCATGAATATACTCCAAACGATTCTTTACACCCAATTTATCAGCGACAATATCAGCGTGCAGATTTGCTAAATGCCAACTGAAAAAACTTTCGCTAAAATGTTCTGATCGATTTATAAATTTTCTAATAATCCTATTTAAGAATAAGATTATTCCCTGATTTCTTAAAACATACACGAGACGCCGGACGACTTCTAATAAACGCCTACGCCTAGACCAGTATAAATTCCTAAAATGTTCTCTAAACGAATTTCTGACTTTTATACTTTCCAGAATTTCAATGTCTTCCAGTTGAATCGGTATTTGACTTAATTCAACATTAAACTCGTCAGTAGCCTCACAATGTGTTCCGGAAGTGTCTAAACCTATATTAAAAACAAGTGATCTAGCGGGGTATAGAGTTAGTTTATCGGCTAAAAAGGCTGCCGCATGCCAACGAATTGCCCAGGAATCATTCTTGCCAACAATTTGATCCTTTAGTAATTGAGTATAGGGATAAGATCCCTCTAAATCGAAATCGTAATTTAATCTTCTATAATTGAGACTGTTCAGAAGTTTTTGCCCCGAAGTTTCGAATATATCCCAACCTCTTTTCCACGTAGCCCACCCCCAACAATCCGCCCCTCTTAAAAAATAAGTTTCAGGAGTCGTTTCATTAATCGGGAGACGATACGCGTGAATCGAAACGACATGATCATTGTTTTCGTATTTATCTAGTGCTTCATTTAAATAACTCAAGAAGAATGGTGAAGTAACCATATCATCTTCTAATACGATTATTTTTCCGTATTTTGAAATTAAATCAGTCACTCCCATGATAATAGATTCTGCTAATCCTCGATTTCTGTCGCTTTCTATGATTCTAATTTTTTTAAATCCAACAAAGCTCTTAATTAGCTGTCTAACTTCCCTTACTTTATCAATATGTTTTTCTGATTTTGCTCCATCAGAAAAGATGAAAAGCTCTGACTCCGCTGCATATTTATTTTTTATAAGTGCATTAAAAGTAGAGTGAGTATGCTCGGGTCGATTATATACGAACAACGCTATGGGTGCTAAACTCATAATACCTCTTAATGCAAACTATTCAAAGAAATACCAATAAGTGAAAACCGAGCTTTTGAGTAAATGTCAAAATTACTCAAAAAACGTTTAATGATTTTAGAGTGATATTTTTCATTTACAAAAACTACAATGGCATTTGGAATCGAAATGAGGGAATTTATACTATAAATTGTTATCAGTGTCTTTTAAATTTACGAACGAAGGCGGCAAGAAAATGAAGAACGGATCGAATTTGAACAAAATATCTCAATAATCCTGGAAACGGCCAAAGGAGTATTCTGATAACGTTTCGGACTTTCCACCGCCAAGGACATCGGAGAATAACAAAGGAAACCCAAGACAAAAGGTAATAATTTGACTTCTTATTAAAATACACTTTTATAAAATCTTTAATATCCCGAACTTCAGCGGTCCGAATTCCAGTTTCATTCGGATCCTCCAAAAGAAAAAGACTATCGGAAGTTCTAAGTGTAAAACCTTTCAAATAAGCTCTATGCGTAAATTCATAATCCGACTGATAATGCGGAATTAATCTAGGATAAAACCCGCCAATTTTAAAAAAAGTTCTTACCTTCAAAAAAAGTCCCCGCGTAGAGAGAACATTAATCTCTTTCTGCGAATTTGCCATTTTAAAAGAAAGATTACTCCAATCGACACGAACGCCAGAATCCTGTAAGCTATTATCGATTCTTGAATATGATTTTGCAAGAAACAGACTATCTTTATTTTTTTTTAATAATTCGATCCCTATTTCAAGAAAGTCATCAGCAAATTCAACATCGTCATTCACAATCAAAATATCATCGTCAGTTTCAATCTCATGTCTCTTCAACCAGTTATAACCTTGTTGAAGAGACCCTCCCCACCACCAGTCTCCGCTCCCTTTGATTATTGCCGACTCCGGAAAGTGACTAGTGGCCATTTCAGAAGTCCCATCTTTGGACCCATCATCAATCAATAATATTTTAAAATTCTTATATGTTTGTCTTTTAAGGCATAAAATTAACCTTTCGGTCACTTTTTTTCGATTATAAAATGGTAATAGTATATAGAGCACGAATAAATAGATTAACGATATTTTAATTATAGATTAAGGCTTCAGATAACGAACCTTTAGGGAACACATCCAAAAAACTATGTTTGTTTAAATTAATAATACTAATACCACGCTTTTCTGCAACTTCAAGAATTCCAAGATATTGTCTCCATAAGAAAGTGTATGATTCTAGAATATTTATTTTCTTATCATTTAATTTATTATCCTTCGTAACAGAAGGATCTTTAAAGGCCATCGTCTTTCGATCGAAAAAATATTCGTATGAATCTGCAATAAGCTCTGTATGATCCACTCCTAACAAATAAATTTCCTTAAATCCCATGTAAATCCCCAAAATTAAACATACTATAGGAACGGATTGAACCGGAGGAATCGCCTGTGTTATATCGACATTATTTTCATTAGGTATACGCTCTTGAGATTCAAGTTCGAGAAAATGAACGGCTCTATTTTGAAAGAATGAATGTTCTTCTATAAAGCTCATTTGTCTTGATCCAAAAAACAATTCAGCTTCACAAGTGCATTTCTCCATTTCAGAAAACCAGTCTTTTAAAGATTGAACTGGATCAGGATTTGCAAGTCGGAGATTTTCATAAAAAACATTCGGGGTCACATGATACAAAGGTTTAATCTGGCCATATTCAGCATGTTTGTAAAAATTACTTACACCCATGCAAATTTCTCCTTTCAAAACAGATAAATCCTCAGCTTTAATCGATGGACCATTGCATAGTATGAATAGTTTTTTTCCCAAATGTCTATTCTGATAAATCGCATTCTCTTTAAGATAGAAATTCAATCTGATTTTTTCTCTTTTTGCTTCCTCTACAGGATCAGGATAACCCATGGAAGCAGGCGTAAGATCAATCTCAAAGTTCACAAAGATTACGCTTTTATAAGCTTTAACGAGAACTGGCTTTAAGCCAGGTGGAATAAACCAATAAAATATAAAGCGAATAAGTTCGTCTTTCGAAAACATTATAATTGTTCAAGATACATTTTCGAACTCAAATTACAGAATCCGAAAAAAGGTTGAATCCTTTTGGCCGGAAAAGACACGTTAAAAGAAGTCGCATTATAAGTGACGATCGATTTTGTGTTACTCGTTAAATCTTGGAAATTTATCTTATCCAAATACTTATAAGTATTCTCGTTCATCGAATTTATTCCAATTGTACAAACATAATCACCTGCAGGAAGATCCAATGGGATCTCCATCCGAACCCTGACTGTAGAGCCTGATTTTGAAACAAGAAGATCATTACCTTCATGCATAAAAGAAGTTTTTCCGTAGATCATAATGTTTCTGGCATCTAAAAAGGAGACTCCTATATAAGGAATCTCTATGTCTTCGGTAATAGCAAACTCTGCATAAAGATAAAGATTATCTTTCCAAGTAAAAGCTTTCGAGGCTAATTTCCTATAATCAAAAATTCCGAATTTAGTGCAATGCGCCATGGATTCAGAACCTAACCGCACCTGTAAATTATCTATTGATGGAAATTGATTTTCATCGGGCCAATCTTCGGGATGCGGCATTTTTTCCCTTAAAACAGATCTGGACTCCAGACCGGAGTCATCGCCAACCTTCATAATACTGTCTAAATTATAATACATCCCGATAGCTTCTGAAGATTCTCCTTTAAACATAACGCGACCTTCATTTAACAGAAGAGCATTCTTACAATATTTCTCGATTACTCCCATAGAATGAGTTACGAATAAAATAGAAGTTCCATTTTCTTGTAATTTTTCCATTCTAGAATGGCACTTCACCTGAAAAAAAACGTCCCCTACTCCCAAAGCCTCATCTACAATTAGAACTTCAGGTTCCAGGCAGGCCTGGACGGCGAAAGCAAGTCGCATAGTCATTCCACTCGAATAAGTTTTTACGAGCTGGTTAACGAAAGGACCAATATCTGCAAATGCAAGAATCTCATCTAATTTTTCATCAATTTCTTTTTTAGAGAACCCTAATATACTACCGTTAAGATATACATTTTCAATTCCGGTAAATGCAGGATTAAAACCGCTTCCCAACTCAAGAAGGGCGGCAACTTTACCTTTAACATCAATGCTACCTGTTGTTGGCGCCATCGTACCTGCAATGATGGATAACAACGTACTCTTGCCTGCACCGTTTCTTCCGATAATCCCAAAGGATTCCCCTTTCGGTATTTCAAACGAGATATCTTTTAACGCCCAAAATTCTTTGTAGTATTGCTTTTCAAACGTCGAAGATATTTTCCCCAATGGTGCTCTGATCAATTGTTTGATTCTAGATAATGGGGTCTCATATATTTCAAAACGTTTAGAAAGATCTTGAACTGAAATTGCTATGTCTGTCATTACTTACTCCAACCATCGTAAAACATGAAAGCCTTCTGCATAACTGCATCCGGCAATAAAACCGTAGTATTCGGCTTGCGATTTAATATAACGTTCCCACTTCCCAAAGGTTCTTTTGAATTCGGATTGATGAATCTTGATCAGCTCAACTTTCTGATCAAGATAAGCAGTTATATCCACAAAGTAATTTGCAGTAAAATTTTGTGCCGATTGATACCAGTTGCTTCGATAAAAAATAATTTTTCGGACCCGTTTTGAAACATGAAGTGTTGCATCCGCAAGAACTCTATGATCATGATGCACATCGCCATTCCAATGAACGAGTAAAAGATCGGGAGAACAATGATCCAAAACGTTCAATAAACTTTTATGTAATCCTTCGTTTGCCTCGATATGAAAGGTCGGAAAATTACCTTCGAAAAGTTCGGCCCCAATTTTTAATGCACTTTCTTTTCCTTCTCGAAGAGCGTCCGAATTACTTCTAATTACATTTCCGGATTCACTCTCATAACCGGATTTAGTTGCAACGTAAATTGCAACGTGGTGTCCCTCACTTTTCCATTTTAACAATGCTCCTCCGCATCCAAGTTCCACATCATCAAAATGGGCTCCAATCGCCAAAATTTTCATTTTTATTGAATCATACTCACAAATAATTTAAAGAATCGATCGATATTAAGAGCTTGTTCCAAAACTACTTCAAAACCATTCTTAAGAGAATCAGAGTAAAAGTGATTTTGAAAATTGCCATGTAATTATTTTCTTTAAATTCCCAACATGTTTTAGCGGCTCGAAAAGAATTAATCCAAGCAAAAGTTCTCTCAACGACCCACCGAAACTTTTTTAAGGGTCGAATATATTCAGGAATCTTTGTATTCTTTTTATTTGGAATTCTATATCGAATTCTTCTTTTTTTTAGATTGTTCTTAATCGCTTGTCCAATATAGGCTTTGTCGAGGGACAATATCTCGGGTTTCAAACGTTTTTTATTTCTAAAAAATCGAAAGTTATCTAACGTCGAAGCGAGAAGTTTTGAATCGTGGGTCCCGGATTGAGAGATCACAAAAGAAATTGGTGCCCCTAATCGATCAACGAGTATATGTCTTTTAACGCCTCTTTTACCACGGTCCGTCGGATTTGGTCCGGTGAAAAGCCCCCTTTTGGAGCCCTCGCTTGACTTCCATCCGCCGCCATTCTTTTCGTTCGGATCTTTATAGAATGATCATAGAGCTTTAAAGCTTCTTTATGAATTTTATCAAAAATACCTGCTTCTACCCATTCTTGAAATCTTCGATGAAGAGTCGATTTGCTGCCGAACATCGGAGGCATATATCGCCAAGGAACTCCTGTTTTAACTCGATAAAATATTGCGGCAAGCACCGTCCTATCATCTAAGCGAGGTCGTCCGCCATTAGAAATGATTCTTCTATCCTTAGGAAGTAACTGCTTTAATTTGAGCCAGATCGGCTCCGGAATATCTAAATGTCCTAATTGCGATTTCATTCGTAACCGCCTAACGAACCACAAGCCCACCGTTTTTTGGCAGATCCTCGCAAGAAAGACTTCTCGGTATCGTTTCCCAAGACTTAAAAAGATCTCGTAAATAAGCGTAAGGATCGATACCTGAGATCTTTGCATTTTGAATTAACGAATAGAATCCCGCGCTCGCAGTTGCCCCTTGTGGACAACCGGAGAAGAGCCAGTTTTTTCTACCGATCACAAAAGGACGAATGTCGTTCTCAACGAGATTCGTATCTAATTGCAATTCCGGATGATCCAAAAAGAGAAGCAGTTTTTCCCACTGGCCAGAAAGATAAGAGAGCGCTTTTCCCATAGAAGATTTGGGAGCAACTTCGACGATCCGTTTGTTCATCCAAGAACGAATCTCATCAACGATAGGCTTAGATTCGGATTGCCTGAGTTTCAGATGTTCTTCAGAACTTAAACTTTCTACCTTAGCTTTTGACTCGATTGTATAAAGCTTACCGATTTTCTTTACGATCCATTCTGCTTGCACATTCTTAGAATCGATTTTTAGAATTTCGAAAAATCTCCTCCTCGCATGATTCCAACATCCCGCGTGAAGAATCTTAGATTTAACTTTCAACAAAGAATCGTAAGATTCAAAACCGTCCGTTTGGATGATTCCTTCAAATCCCTGGATCCATTCTTCTAAAAACTTAGCGCTCCGACTCGGCTCATAATGATAGAGAACAACGGGCTTTTCTCTGATGAACCCTCGGATCACCCACATATACGATTTGGATGTATTCAACTTTCCTTCTTCGTTTAACACTTGAAGAATCGTCTCATCGATCTGCAAATACTTCGATTTGAAAAGTTCCCTTCTCACATCCTCGATCATCGGAGAAAGTTTTTCAAAAACTTGAATTGCGGTATTGGAAAGGGTGCTCCTTGAAATATCCACTCCCGATCTCTGGAGAATCCCGGCTTGTCTGTAAAACGGAAGAGCATCCGCAAACTTTTGAGTAAGCGTGTGAGCTAAGAATCCGGAAGAAAGCATACTCTTCTCAGCGATCTGATGGGGAACCGGCGCGATTCTTACGACAGGTAGAGTTTCATCAGAAGTTCCTTCACAATGCTTACACGCATACTTAGGGCGAATATGAACTTCGACTTGTATTTTAGCCGGGATAATATCTAACTTCTCGGACTTGTCTTCTCCGATACGAGTAAGCTCGTGACCACAAGAACAGGTTTTATCAATTTCAGGAATATCATGTAGGATTTCGATTCTTGGAAAGTAGTCCGGGAAAGGTTTTCTTCCCGTCTTCTTTCTTGTATGGCTTTTAACAGGACTAAAAAGACTTTCTTCTTCGGGTTCAGGAGAATCTTCTTGCAAGGAGCTTTCTATTTCGTTAAAAAGAAATCCTTGATCTTTTTCGATCTGACTCCATTTCTCAGTCTTTCTCCCGAAAAGCTGGATCTTCAATCTCTCGATCTGATCCAAATGTTCGGATTCTTTCTGTTTTTGGAGTCGTAATTCTTCCTGATATTTATTATTCTCTAATATAATGATTCTTTTTAGTTCTTCTACATCATCAGGAAGAGAGTTTAGATCCAAAGACATTCGGATTCAGTCTTAATACTTTCTTTTCTTGAGTCAAACATTTTCAACTGACATTCTTGTATTTTAGTTTCTTGTGCTCTTTGAAAAAATCGATCCCATTCAATAGCCAATGAAACCTTTCAACGGGTATTTTATGCACTTCCTCCTCTGAGTTCGGCCACGGGAATTTACTCTCTTCCAGTCTCTTCTGCCAAAGGCAAAACCCGCTCTTATCCCAGTAGAGCATCTTCAGTTTATCTTTCTTGCGATTGCAGAAGAGAAAGACGCTCGCCGAATACGGATCTTTTTTCATCTTTCCTTCTACGATTACAGAGAGCGTATTGATCGATTTCCTTAAATCCGTCGCCCCAGGTCGAAGATACACTTTTCTGTTTCCGGGATTTAACTCCATCGTCCTAAACTAAACTGAACGTTTACTTGGAGCGATGCCTTCCCCGACGTATCTATCTTTAGGGTCAAAAATTCGGCTTCTACCAATGACTGAGAATTTGTCGAGGAAGGAGGAATTTCTACAAAGTCGTTCTTCTCTGAATGCTTAGAACGTCTCTCCCAATGATATCGAAACGTCGTGTATTTGAGGTGTCTTTCTTTACAATACTGAGGCTGGGAAAGTCCACTCTTTGAAAAGTCATCAAACTCTTTGGGCCAATCTATTTTCGTTTTTTTCATCAAAGACAGTTTACAACATTTATACGATTAGAAAAAGGTGCGGTTGTTTAGGCGCTTACTTTCATTCTCTATATATTACATTTAGAGATTTATGTACAAGAAAGTTTTGGGACAAGCTCTAAGTATTTTAGTTATCAGAGAAACGGGACAAATCGAAAGACATCGAATCATTTTTTTAGATCGACTCTTCTGAAACATTCAAGAAAAATTAAAACGGCGACATAAAGAGACGACAGTATCTTTAAAATAAAGAAGTCCGGATAAAATCAACAGAAAGAATCTAGGCAGTAAATTATCATATTCAATCGCTTCCAGAAAGAGAAAATTATAAATGAAAATATCAAAAGCTAAAACTAATAGTGCCGTACCGAAAAAAGCGAAAGAAGGGGAATGCAATTTAAGCAAAAACCGATTCACTATATAAGCCATCACCATCATCAATATATATGAAATCAATGTTGAATAAGCAGCGGCAACATAACCAAAACTTGGAATCCATAAAAAATTCAATATAATATTGATCAGCGCCGCGATAAAAACAATTACTGATAAATATATTGTCTTTTTTAAATAGTCGATATTTCTTCCACCATATACATAAAATAGAAAATGAAAAACATAAGACAATATCACAATCGGTATTACTGTATGAGCAACATGATAATTAGAATGAGTAAGCAATGAAAAGAATTCCTTCGAAAAGAAAATAAATGCAGTAGCAGAAAAAGCAATGATCGCAAAATTAAATCGAACATCTCGGTCATGTGAAATATAATCTGCATTCTTCATATACTCAAAGTAAAAAGGGTACCAAGCGCTATTTATTAAAGCCTGAAAAGTACCCATAAACATCCCAAGATCCGAAGCAGCGCTATACAAACCCGTTTCAAAGGGGCCTTGATAATGATTTATCATAACGCGATCAATCTGATTAATAACTGTACCGCTCAGAGTGTAAAAAAGAAGCGGAAACGAATAAAAGACTGCTTCTCGAAATAGCTGAATTCTGAAACGAAAAACGATCGATTCGCGGATAGAATAAATAAAAAAAATTGATGCAATGAAAAACGCAAAAACTTGACCAAAAGCAAGAGCATAATATGGCGCATTATCCCACTGAACCAATACCAACAAAAAGAAGGAAAATATAAAAGTCAATAGATGTAAAATAAGTAAAGCAATCGATATTATTCCGCTTTTTTTTTGAGGCTGTAATGTTTGAACAAAAAAGGATTGAACTACCCCAAAAAAAACAATCAAAGGAATAAAACGTATCAATCCGACCGGTAACTTTAAATATTTTCCAATTTCTTTTTCAAAATATAAGAACGATGTTGAACAGATAAAAAGAATTACCGAGCAGCCAACGATCACGGATCCATAAAAGATCTTATAATCGGCACGTTCATCATATGAAAACCTACCTATACTAGCGTGCAAATTCAATGTCATCGTTATAATTAAAAGCTGACTATAGCTTTCTAAAAGAGAGAAATAACCAAATTGATCCGGTGTAAGATAAGTTGTATATACTGGTATAGATATAAACTTGATAATTGCAATCGAGCCGGCACCGAAGAGATAATTTCGATAATGAAGCAGTATCTCAGAAAAACCGAATTCAAGAGAACGTATTCGGTCGACTATATTTTTAATTTTAAATAAAGGCACTTAAATAAAATTACGATTAAATTTAGGCTCAAACTCTAACTACGATTGTTCTTTCGCTTCGAACTAATCCAAATCAAACTTATCTTTGTAATCAAGTAACATGGATGAAGGGATATCCTTTTTGGAGACGATAATATTTTCAATCGCGAGGTAATCCATATGAGTACCCAAGAAGCAATTGATCGCATCCATCGGTCTACAAACAATTGGCTCACCTCGAACATTAAATGAGGTATTGACAAGAATTGGAACTCCAGTCTTATAAAAAAAAGAATCGATCAATTCGAAAAATGCGGAATTATACTCTTTCCTAACGGTTTGAATTCTGGCAGAGTAATCGACATGCGTACAGGAAGGAATCTCTGAACGTACTACATTTAGTTTGTCAATACCATTTAATGCTTTTTCCTTTTCGGACATTTCAATCGATCGATCTTGATTAACACTAGCCACCATTAACATATAATGAGAAGCATATCCCTTCTGATCATTAACCAGCTTTGAATCAGGTTTTCCGAGTAGCTCAAACCAATCTTGTACCCTATCCCATAAAATTGAAGGAGCGAAAGGTCGGAAGGACTCGCGAAATTTAATCTTTAAATTCAGTTTTTTTTGCATATCCCTTGAACGCGGATCCGCGATGATAGAGCGCCCTCCTAAAGCTCGAGGACCAAATTCCATTCTACCCTGGAACCATCCGATAACGTTTCCTTCAGTAAGGAGATCGGATACTACATTTGAAAACTCCTCTCTTTTAATCTCCTGAAAAGGAATTTGTCTTTTTATCAATTCACTTTTAACTTCGTCGGGATGATAATATTCACCCAAATAGCAGCCCGACATCAAATCGTCACATTGGTTTTTTCGGACTGCTTTACGTTCTTTTAATACTTCATGCCATATATAATAAGCAACGCCAACGGCACCGCCTGCATCTCCAGCGGCAGGCTGGATCCAAATATCGTTGAAACCAGAATTATAGAAAATTTTTCCATTGGCGACGCAGTTCAATGCGACTCCACCGGCCATACATAAGTTCTCCATCTTAGTTTCTTTATGAATATGTTTGACTATACCTAATAAAATATTTTCTAAAACTGATTGTAATGAAGCAGCAATATCAAAATGAAATGGTTCTAATCGGTCTTCAGCCTTTCTTCGCGGAAAACCCATTACCTCATCAAAACCTTCACGAATCATAACGTCATCGTACGGAAATGAAAAATAATCCATATTCAACTCAAAAGAACCATCCGATTTTAAATTTACAAATCGATCGATAATTTGTTTCGCGTATTTTGGCTCTCCATAAGGAGCTAATCCCATTACTTTATATTCCCCAGAATTCACTTTGAAACCTAAATAATAGGTAAAAGCAGAATATAACATACCTAATGAATGCGGAAAATGCATATCCTTCAAAAAGGAAATTGTCGGAACGGATCGAACATCTTCTTTTCCCAACCACATACTAGTAGTAGCAAATTCGCCGACCCCATCCGCTACGAGAATGGCAGCCTCTTTAAACGGAGAAGGGTAAAAGGCGGAAGCCGCATGAGATTTATGATGCTCAGAAAAAATTACTTTCCCATCCCAAAGCATATCTTTTGCTCTGGATGGGGATAGTGCGATTATCTCTTTTCTTATAATCTCCGGGATCCACAGTTTAAAGTCTATCCAAGTAGAAATAGCTTTTGAAAAAGTCTGATTTCCTTGTGGATAAAAATCTGCAAAATTTTGAAGAAGCCGATGAAATTTCAAATGAGGTTTTTCGTAAAAACCTACGTATGAAATTTCGTCTACGCTTATCGAGCAAAATTCCAACGCTTTCTTTAAGGCATTAATCGGAAAATTTGGGTCGTGCTTTTTCCGCGTATACCGTTCCTCTTGAGCTGCAAAAACGATTTTACCATCTTCAATCAAACAGACTGCCGAATCGTGATAATATGCTGAAATGCCGAGTATATACATAAATTCTAATTTAATAAGCTGAATATGGACTAGAGAATTTTTCTTCTTTGTTCCAATTTGTCTCTAATTCTTTAGATTTTTTTTTTGCAAATAAGGAAATAATCCAATAAAAAATTTTCATTATTATAACACTTAGTCCTTTAATAGAACGGGTAATTTGAATCACTTACACTTAGGTCTCGATCTTCATTCGAATTCAACTCATAGATATCTTTAAAATGATAAAGACAAAAAATATAGATTTTACTAAACGCTCTAACAATGATTCCCATTTCAATTTACCCACTTTAATTTCTTAGACAGTAATTCTGCTAAAATTAAATTTCCATGGTCCGTCAAATGACAAATATCCGTAAAAACAGTTTCGTTTTCAAAGCGAGGATCGTTCAACCATTCGTTAGAATCATGAAACTCAATCCCATATAATTCGCAGGCATTTCGAATTGTCTGTGAATATTCAACATACAATTCCTGATCCCAGTATATTTCATGTAGTTTACCGAAAATCTTTATGTCAGCGTCAATGCATAACTTTTCAAGATGGGTCAATTTTTTTTGCGTCCAGCCAACCACAGGCTGCAATACGTAATGTACTTTAGAATTTCCGGATGTTTGCAAACCTTTCCAAGTATCCAAATCATTCAATAAAATAGAAGTTAGTATCTCAAGTTTTCTTTTGAAATTTTGCTTAGGAATCTTACGATTTTTCGATACGATAAAATCTTTACCGAAAAAAATATCCTGATAAAACGTTGATCCAAATTCGGGAAATTGAATTGGCGCATTGATCGACGCCAGTGAGAAGTTATTAATACCTGATAAAAGTACTATATTCTTTAAAGTCGGCAAAAACTTCTTTAGAAGTAAGAATTCAATCACTTCCTGTTGACTCGTTCCTCCTCGAATACCGAAATTTATAAAAGGTACGTCCGTTGATAGATGGTATGCAATTGTTTCCTTATCCGATGAAGCATTTGTTCCGAAAACGGTGCTTCCGCCAGTTATAAGATTGCAATGATCTAAATCTCTCTTGAGTTGCCGAATTTTTAGAAATTCTCCGGTTTTTTTAAAATATTGCTCACGAAGGCCAAACTCATCTGTATTTATCGCTTTGGACCTAAAATTCGCTTCATGCATCATCATCACAAACGGACGAAACTCAAGCATGCCTGAATAATCGAAATGATGCGGATAATAAATATAAATCGGATGAATTTTGATCGGCAGCTTATATTTTATAATGAATCGATAGAAATAATTTCGAATCTTCTCAAATGACTTCTTCAACTTATACAAAAAGGAGATGCTAAAAATTTTAATCATAAAATTACGGATTTAGTATTTTATTATATATTCCAAATCTTTCAATTTGATCTTTCAGCATACAAAAATCTTTTTTTTTGTTAATTAAAAAGAAATATGTTTGTCTGAATAATCCAGGCTTATATAACAAATCAAGCTCGTCTTCAAGTTGATATTCTTCTACTTCCCTACTATCGATTTTCTGAAATTTTAGCTTTTCTACAGGCTTAAAAATTAGTCTCTCCTTTTGAGTATTGATTTCCAAAGCCCAAGATCCGGCGGATTGCCAATTGGCTGAATAAGTAAATAAAGCATTATTTTTTGTCCTACCTGCTCCCGAAAAAATCGAACCGGCAGGATGCCAATCAATGTGTGATACTTTATATGAATTAAAAATTTCTGGATCTCCACAAAGAAAAAAACTTAGATCAACCAAATGCGAAGAATTTACTATAAACCAACTAGCCAATATCTCTTTCGAAAAACCAAAATTTTCTACCTTATTTTTCCATTCCGTAAATTCAAAATTAAAAGATAATACTCCACCGGATGTTTGAATAATATCTATAGCCTTCAAAGTGGACGCATAAAATCTTCGATTATAAGCGATATAAATATCCGTCTTCGCACTTTCTGCGTGTTCACTGAGTTCAATGAGATTGCTCAAATACAAAGATCCAGGTTTTTCTAAAAGAATACTTTTTATTCCAATATCAATGCAAGTTCTGGTAACGTTAAATAATTGATCTTCATTTACAGCGATAACAGCCTTTGAAATTTTTTTTCCCGAGAAATCAAAATTCGCAATTTCACCGGAAAACGCAATTACCCCTGTTTCTTTAGTAAATGAATCGCAGGACTTTACACTTCTACCGACTACGTAAAACTTTCTATTTTGAGCCTTAAGTACCTTTGCATATTCGCGAGCCATATAGCCGGTACCAATTAATATTATTTCATCTTGAAATTCATTCAAATCATTCCGATATTTTGATATCATGTAACTGGACATAGATGCTCGTTTGTATTTCTTACTTGCAATAGATCAAATATAGGTAAAAATAAAAACCTATGAGTTCTGTATGTTTCTTCAAGCAACGGAAGATTGCATTTTGAGAGTTGCATATCTCGAAAAATCGAAGCGGTCAGTTGACTTGTCGGAGTCATATGATATTTTCTTTTTTCAGGAATCTGTCCGACTTTATACTGATATTCACTCCTCTCGCCTTCGGAAAATAAATACAGACTTGTTTCAATATCTATTTTTACTGTAGGAGCAAAATCGTTACTTGAATCAAAGTAGAGAAAAAGATTATCGCCTATCGAATTCTTATAATTCAGAACACCCGTGTATTCTCGAAATCTTGAACCTCGCTTATGAGGTTTTGGGGATTCATTCAAAAGAGAGGAATACTCGGATATCTTCGAATTGGTTAAATATTCAAAAAGATCCATGTAATGAATTGCGTTGCATCCTAAACCAATGTCGCCGGCGATTACTTGCATACTCAATCGCTTTGACTTTTCCTTTAATTTTTCTTTTAAAAGAATCATATTAGGATAATAACGGTAGACAAAGTTTACGAATGTCGCAATATTTTTAGCTTTCATTTTCATAATTGCTCTTTCAAATTGATCAAGCGATTGAAAGACAACTTTTTCAAGGAGCATATACTTAACTGATACTTTGGTATTTAAAAGCTCCATCATCACATCATAACGTACATCAGCCGTTGTGGCGATAATGCACAATTCTACAGTTTTTTCCCCTAATTCGGATAGGTCCCGAATTCTTATGACCTTTGCCAGGTTTAAGGAAATCCGTTTTATACTTTGTTCGTAGCTTTCGTCCGATAACTCTAATATATAAATCCGATTCAATTCTGAAACCGAATCTACTAAAGATTGAATATGCCGTGAACCGATCGATCCAAATCCAATAGTTAAAATGTCCACTATTCGACCTGCTTATTCAGTTTCCAGACGCCATTCTCTTTACTCCAAATGTGCTCACCTCTCCAGCTATCGATCACTTCATTAAAATACTCTTCGGTAATATCACAGTATTTTAGAAAGATATCAAAATATTTTTTTGGGAACTCTCCGTCAAATTTCCGCACTAACTGTACCCCTTCCTCTCGGGTTAAATGTCCATCTCGTATCTCATGTGCAGAATCAGAAGTTGCACGACCAATTCCGAATTTGATAAACATTAAATAATAATGAAAACCATCGAGTTGGTCATCTAACGATGCGTACTTAGAATACGTACCTTCGTTCCTTACCGGGTTTGCAGTAAAACCGGTATTCTCGACACAATAATAGTAATTCTCTTGCGGAACCCATTTTTTGTAATAACCGTAAAAATGAATTTCCGTGTTAATCTTATCCAGATCCTCCAAAGGAGGAGATAAATAAGGGAAAAGGTCATTTTTAGAAATGCCATATTCTGTCATTTCTTCGGGAGGAAGATTGGAAAAGTAATGTTTCTTTTGGTCACCTCGATAATCCCGAGTTGGCGTATAGGCGTTTTTCATATCCCCTCCATATTCCACCTCTCCGTTTTCTCCGTACATAACCAAAGGAATTTTATGGATAGCCGCAATCTGAAGCGGATAGTTATACTGACCGAAGATAAAAGGTTGAAACGGGTCCCCTAACACCTCGAATGACAACTTTGTGAGTCTTCGATGGATCGCTCCATTAGGAGTTGATAATATATTATCCAATCCTCCGATATGAATCATGTTTTGAAAATTTTTCCAGCCGATTTCGGTATATAAATGAGGTGACCAAGTTACGGTCAAAGGATTCATTCCATATTTATATTTTAATTCATGAGCGATAAACGCACTGTCTTTTCCGCCGCTCGATGGAACCAAAACATCATAATTACCGTCATCCCTACGATGCTTTTCCAATAACTCCTTTAATTCCTTCTCCCGTAACGCCCAATCCACCTTCGTCTGTTTGTAAACAGCGTAATTACAAGCAGAGCATACTCCGTTTTCATCAAACGTGATTCGAGGACGCTGATTTGAGATCGTACATTTTTTACAAAATCTGATTTCTTCCGGTAAATTATATCTTGTCTTTACATTTTTAGGTTCAACAGCTCTCATTTATTCACTCGCACATTGATGTATTAGATTTTTAAAATTTTCGTAAATTTTTAGCCCAATTTTCCCGCTTTTTTCCGGATGAAATTGAAACGCATACACATTTCCTTTTTTTACGCCAGAACAAAATTCGAATCCTTCATAATCCGTTAAACATAGAATATTCTCAGAACAGTCTGGTTTTACATAAAAAGAATGCACAAAATACATAAAGGAATTCAGAGCAACTTCATGTAACGGAGTGTGTATCCAATTACTGACAGGCTTATTATCGAAAATTTTCGACCAAGAAATATGCGGAATTCTTAATTTTCCTTTTCCATTCGTTTCGTTAGGGATTCTTACTACTTCACCGGAAATAATTTTTAATCCTTCATGGAAACCAAATTCCCAGCTTTTTGAAAAGAGCAACTGCATTCCTAAACAAATTCCCAACAAGGGTTTACCGGATTCCGCAAATTCCCGAATCGAATCTACGAGCCCTAGGGAAGTTAAATTTTTCATTGCGTCTCCAAAAGCGCCAACCCCGGGCAATATAACGGCATCCGAGCTCAAGATGAATTTCTTATCATGCGTGATATGTGTCCGTAAACCTACGTGTTCACAAGCTTGCTGTACACTGAAAAGATTTCCGAGTCCATAATCTATAATGGAAATTTTTGGATTTTTTTCTGCAATATTAGTGCTCATAATAAATTCAATTTCGACAATTCACTTTTTGGCTAACCAAATAATCCTTCAACTCACTGATATTGATTTCATCAATCAATTTGAAAGAATTTCCGCTTTTCAAAAAATCGATGTTTCCCTCAAGCTCAGGTTCGAATAAAAGTCGATGGTTATCAAGACTATCGTAATGAAACATAGACGCTACTGCTATAGCATCCGCTCCGGTTTTATCAAAGACTTCTTTTGCGTGTAACTTTTGACCACACCCACCATGCGCAATCACAGGAATATTAACAGCATTCGTGACCTGAGATATCAAATCGATATTGAAACCTTTACCCGTGCCTTCCATATCCACTGAAGTAATTAGAATTTCCCCCGCTCCTAATTCCTCAATCCGAGTAGCCCACTCTATAATTTCCAAACCGGTGTATTCCCTTCCGTTATCTATAAAAGCAAAATAACGCCCATCCGGTTGTCGAATAGCTTCGATTGCAATTACGATGGTGGAAGAACCAAATTTTTCGGATAGATCTCGAATTATTTGAGGGTTCTTAATTGCAGCAGTATTTAGGCACACCTTATCCGCACCAGCGCGGAGTACGGAATTTACGTCTTCCACATTCCTCAGCCCACCACCTACGGTCAAAGGTATAAAAATTTCCCTCGCTGTCCGTTCAATTAGAGCGGATAGATTATTCGTACCATATAAACTGGCTACTACATCCATATATAAAAGCTCATCGGCACCCGACTCATAATAATATCGAGCAAACGCATCTGGTGATCCCAATACTCGAAGTCCTTCTAGATGAATTCCTTTAACTAAATTTTTACCTTTTATATCAAGTCTAGGGATAATACGAACGGTCATGAATGAAGTTCCTTCAAAAGTAAGGATGCTATTTTCAAATCATAAGGAGTGTCAATGTCGATCGATTTGTCCGGTTCCATTATGAATGCATAAGTTTTTTCACTTTGAAAAAAGGTGTTTTGCTCTAATAGAGGCAATGTCTTCGAGATATAAATTGCCCCATTTAATCTATATTGTTTTAAATATTCCTGACTTCTTTTTTCTTTATTTTTTAAAAAGTTAACCATAGATAAATCGCTTGGAAGAGTATTAATCCACTCAACGGGATGATCCATTTCGTTTACTGAAATGATCGAATTTGCGCTCTTTGATAACATTTCTTCCAAGGCAGCATCAATATCTTCATGCGTTCTTAGTGGAGAAGTAGGTTGCAGCAATATGATTAGATCAAAAACTTCACCACGCTCGCGCATAAATTGTATTACATGTTTTAATACATCGATCGTTGGCGTCGAATCTTCCGATAATTCCTTAGGTCGAATAAAAGGTATCTCGATTCCGATCTCTTTTGCGATCGAAATGATTTTAGGATCGTCTGTACTTATCACAATTTTATCTATATATCGGGATTTCTTAGCAGCTTCCAAACTCCAGACAATCAACGGTTTTTTTTCAATTTCAACAGTATTCTTATTCGGAATACGTTTACTTCCGGCCCGCGCCGGTACAATTGCCAAAACTTTTTGATTCGCTAACAAACTTAAATCTTTCCTAATTCTTCGATAATGTTGGTAAGTATCTCACCAATTCTTTTATATTCCTCATAATTCAAACTTAAGATTGTAGGTAGATTTAGCCCGATAGCGGATATTCTTTCAGAAACTTCGTTTCTTTTTCTAGCGAATCGAGAATAAATAGGCATTTGACTCAGAGGGTAAAAGAATGGCCGTAAATCAATGTTGTATTCTTTAGCTTTTGTGATCACCAAATCTCTGGAAATTTTAGGATCAGAAACAAGATAACTTACAAGCCACACTACTTTTTTTCGATCATTTAAATCTTCTTGTCTTTGAAATGCTTTTACATTTTCAAGATTTTGAGCATACCACTGATTGATCTGATGCCTTTTCTCCTGCAATTCCTCGATCCGCTCCAATTGAGCTAAGCCAATTGCTGCCTGAATATTCGTCATTCTATAATTATAACCTATTACGGAATGCCAGTATTTCTTTTTAGGATCCATTCCATGATCACGAATAACCCGCATCTTATTGAATAGCTCTTCGTTATCAGTAAGACACATCCCGCCCTCGCCTGTTGAAACAATTTTATTACCGTAAAAAGAGAAGCAACTAATCTCACCGAAAGAGCCGATCTTACGCCCTTCATAAGTCGCGCCGTGTGCTTCCGCACAATCTTCTATAATATATATTTTTTTTTTCTTTGCAATTTCTAAGAATGCCGACATATCGCAGGGTTGTCCATAAATGTGAACAAGTAAAATTGCCTTAGTTTTTTCGGTAATTGATTCGAGAACTTCATCTACGTCTATGCACCATGAATGTTTATTTATATCCACGATGACCGGAGTTGCACCGGTGTATAGAACCGAATTTATAGTCGCCGCGAAAGTCAAATCCGGAACAAGTACTTCATCCCCTTCGCCGACTCCCAACGCAAGTAACGCTAAGTGAAGAGCCGCAGTTCCGTTCATTACTGACACACCGTATTTAGAGCCGATATATCCTGCAAAAGCCGACTCGAAATTCTGCACATATTTCCCTTGCGACGAAATCCAGTTACTCAAAATACAATCGTTTACATAGGATAACTCCTTCCCAGTTAATTCGGTAGAAGCAATTGGAATATGAAACTCAGCTTTATATTCAAAGTAATCAACGAGAAAATCTTTATCATCGAGTATCGGAACGTATTTTATATTTTCAGAGATATATGACAAAAGTTTTTCCGTAGAATCACCAATTCGGGCAACGACGGATTTATTTTTATTTTTTATAATTTCTTCAACAGACAATTCGATGGGCAATTTATCTAAAATCGATCTGCGCAAGTCACCGTCAGTAACGATGCCTTTATATTTCCGATTGATCGAATCGATAATAAAGGCAAATCCTTTTCCGTTCTTATCAATTTGTCTAAAAACGTGATAAATCGAGTCTGTGTTATTACAAATTAAATCATCCATTTAATACTTTAACTTCCGTAGGGTTAACGCTTCGCATTCTCTAAGCTTTTTCAAAGGTTTATTATAAATTTCTAACGAATAATAGTTTAAATTCTTTTTCAGAAAAGGCCAAAACCAAGAATCTTCGTGAATCAAATCGTTCGAATCTGACTTTCCATCATTATCACTCAAATGATATGCTTCAATATAACGATCGCATTCTCGAAACATATCTTCCGGATCGAAGGAAAGACTTTCAGCAGAAACCTTCAAATGAGCAACATCCACCAACAAACCTACATTTTTAGGACAAGAGTCTAATATTTTTTTGGTTTCATTAGGATCCACCATTAGCAACGGATTCAACTTGAATTCCTCGAAGTTATTTTTTGAAAGAACGTTATTTTCTATCAATAGTCGAATACCCATATCGCTGGCAAATTTAGAAAGTTCATGAATTTTGCTCAAAAAAACATCCGTCGCATCCGCACGGCTATTTACTTTACGCGCTTTTATTCTTTTCCCTAGCTCCCTTGGATCGGGATCAAGAAGATAACCCGCATGAAAACTATAAACCTTCCTATTAAAATCTCTTGAAAGAGTTATACACTCTTTTACGTGTTGAAAGCTTTTTGCAGAAATGTCTGGATCCAGACTTGCCAAATTAAATACAAAAGGAATCTTATAAGGCGGAAAATAATTATGGACCTGAAAGTTAGCTTGTTCTTTTAAAGAAAGAAGATTTGGAATTAAATCTGTATCGAATTGTCCGCCCGATAATTCGATATTCAAGAAACCGTTTTCAATCAGTAACTTCGAGATTTCGAAAGCATTTTGATGATAAAACCCACCTGTCGATATGTAAATCATCTTCGAACTTTTTTAACCGGAACTCCGACGAAAACATCCTGCTGAATCTGAGTATCTCCACCGATTGGTCCAGTTAAATCAGCGACCACTACCCCTCCAGCACCGATTACGATATTATCCCCTATAGAAATGGAATCAATCGTGATGGATCCAGCACCTAAAAATGTGTTCGAACCAATTTTCGAACGACCGCAAAGAATCGAACCAGGAGCAAAATGATTATGACTTCCTATTATAGTTTCGTGTTCGACAGTCGATTTAGTATTAAAAATATTATTATTCCCGATTGAAACTAAGGGCCCGATAAAAGATTGCGGACAAAATAGATTAGCTTCACCAATTTTTGAGGTTTTATTTATTATAACGCCAAATGACGAATATAGATTAGGCATCTGAAATCCGATTGTTTTTAGCGCAATATAAAGTTCTTTTCTTTTAAGGTTATTTCCAATCGCAATAAAAGCTGTCTCTATCCCCTTGTCAAAAAATTCACGCATTTGAGAATCAGAGCCGATAACCGGGATATCCAAAATTTTTTCAGATACTAATAAATTAAATGAAGGGTCGAGAATTCCTTCAATCGAATATAGTTTATTTTGCTCTTCTCTTAAGATTTCAATGACTACTCGGGAATGTCCGCCGGCCCCGATTACAAGACAAGGCTTAGACATCAAATTCAATATCCGCCAGGCGCAAGATATGATCTCTCTCGAGATCTCGAGAAGCCTTTTTACCCAAAATGTTAAAAATCTGATTCGGCTTTATTCCAGAACCAGGTCTTTTCAAGGTAAGATTCTCTTCGGCAAAAATATCTCCTTTGGCAATATTATGATTCACTACTATACTTTTTCTAGAAACCGAAGCCATTTCCCTTTCTTCTTCCTGGCATATCTTTTCAAAACTTCCCAGCATTCTTTCCGCTCTTCGAATCGAATTAACATATTCTTTTAATTCGCCAGGATCCATCGATGCTTTATGATCCGGACCAGGCAAATTTTTATCTATTGTAAAATGTTTTTCAAAAACCCGTGCGCCAAATCCAAGGGAAAGAATAGACGCAACAATTCCCTCACTGTGATCGGAGAATCCAACTATGTAGCCAAATGCTGTCTTTAAAGTATCTAATACTCTCAGATTCAAACTTGAATCCGAACACGGATAATTAGCAACACAATGCAATAAAATCAATCTTTCATTGCCCGCTTTTCGATAAATATCCAACACCTCTTCAATCTCTCCAAGTGAGGCCATTCCTGTCGAAATAATAACAATATCTCTCGTTGACGCTAAATATTTGTGAAGATTCATATCGACAATGTCTGCTGAAGCTGTCTTAAACACTCGAATACCCAATGACTTTAGAAAAACAGCACTCTCTACATCGTACGGAGTAGAAAGAAAATCGATCCCAAATTGATCACAAAGAGACATTAATTCGGGATAATATTCTTTCTTCAATTCTAACTTCTTTAGCATCTCAATATGAGATTCACGTTCTTCGGTTAGACGTTTTTGATAAGCTACCTTAGGTGTTCCATGGGATGCGAGATTTTCTGCTACAAAAGTTTGAAATTTTACGGCATCCGCACCACCCTCTTTAGCTTTTAATATTAAATCCTTGGCAAGTTTTAAATCGCCGTTATGATTGACTCCGATTTCAGCAATAATATAGCTTCTTTGTCTCGACAAGGAATTGTATCTTGTTAAATCTAAATAGTCAATATTCATAAATTCTTTTATATCTTTAAAATTTTAAATTAGTAAAGAAAGATTAGCCTTTTGTAAAAGCTTATCCAGAGCCTTTTCTGCTCTTGATAGAAATTTGTTTTTATCTATCTTCAGTCTTTTGCCCTTATACAAAGTATTATTGAAAATACTTTGTATCTTACTTATATCAGATAATTGTTTTGCAATTCCTAATTTAATTTCTGTTCTAAAATGATCCTTTCCCCATTTGTTCTCGATGATTGAAGGAACATCGAATTTGGCGGCCTCCTTTACGACGGCCGAAGAATCGGTAATATGTATATCCGCAAAACGCAAAATTGTATATAACGGCAACGTTGAAGCGTTCTCCACATCCCAATTTCCATTTTTTATAATACTACTCACGTCCTTCGATATTTCTGCATGTAAATTTTTCATATCAGGATGCAAGCGAATCCACCAAAACCAATCTTCTGCGGATTCTTTCATTAAAGCACGTGTTACAGGCGTTAAACCGGAATGAGGTTGTAAAGTGACTAAAATATTCTTTTTCTGAGCCGAGACAATTTTCAAAAATAACTTTTCATATTGATAAACAATATCGCTTGAATTCGCTTTAAAAATCTCAAGGAAAAAATTTCCCCCAAGAATAGACTTATGTTCGGTGAATTTATTCCATTTTTTAATGGAATCTGCATCTTCCTGATCCCAACTCCAAAAATAATCGGGCAACAATTCATATTTTTGCGATTTTGGAAATTTCGTCCACCGGCCATAACCTGGATGAAAATCCCCTGCAACCCCATGCTGAATATCAACCGTCAAGACGTTACATTCATGGCAGGCAAGAATATAAGCCATTCCCATCGGTCCGTAACACGCCATTAAAAATCCAAGTTTAGGTTGAATCTTAACGAGCTTTTTTTTGAAATGAGTCGCCCAACTTCTTATAAGATTTACCCTTTTCATTAATTGCAAAATTGAATCTCTATTTATATCCAAATTTTGCTCTTCGATAAATCGAACAAATTCTTCAAACTTAGGAAATGTTTTAATTTTATCTTCTATTTTTTTCCTTCCGAAAAACATAGAAGCAAATGCTAATATATTAAAGAACGGACTTAGGAATTCAGAAGAGTACTTACGCGGAATTCTATAGTCACCGCGATAACCAATTTCAAAAGTATGAATAGGCAAATTTTTTCTTGTCAAAGTCTCCAAATAAGGATCCATCAATCGATCATAAAAATGACCGTCAGGCGTTTTAATACGAGTCGTGGAACTTGTTAGAAAAACAATATCCGTTCTTTCTTTAATTGAAGAATTTTTTCGCATATCCATTAAAACGGAAAAGAAATATAGAAAAAAATCCTTCATTACCCAAAGAAGATTTCTTAACAAATTAGTATTATGATAAGCTTTCGAAATATCATCAAGATACGTCAAGAAGCCTAAGCGGATTACTGGCCAAATATAAAAACCGCTCATTTCCCATTGTTCTACCGGAAATTTTTTCTCCAATAAAACAATAAATTTCATATAATCCTTGGGTTGCATCAATACAATTTTGGAATCAAGTTAATTTTCCGAATCGCCGATCCAAAATCCACGTCGATCGTATTCAAATACCATTGCAAAGACTCATATCTAGGTTTATTCTCTTCGTATATTTTTTTGAGCGCTTCTTCTCTTGAGATTAATCCTTCCCGAATCTGATTACTCCGAAAAGTATCGAATTCAGAAAACCCAGCCACGGTGAAATAAATATAATTATAAAACGCAGCAGTACCATCCCCAATGCGCCAAGTACTAACTGTATCCGCAGAAGTTTCCCAATTATAATGATTTAATAATATAGATTCGACCTCTTCTTCCTTCCAAGGAAAATAATTATAAATATTAAAATAGTTATGAGGTATAAAATAATAAGAAATAAATGCTCCGATTGAATCTCGCAACGAGGAATTAATATACGCTGGGTTTAGGGCAAATTCCTTAGCATAATAGAATAACATTTTCATTTTTTGAGGAAAACTAATATAATAATTATGGTCCTTACCGAAATTCGGTCGAATTCCAGCAAAACCGCTTTTAAAACTCGTTGTTTCAAGCATGTTTTCGCAGAGAAGAATGATTTTTAAATTATTGATTTTACTTAGGTAATTTGCGTAATAAAAAAACTGTTTATCACCCGCCATAAACAAAGGAATCGTTCCTAAACTCGGTTTCTTCAACCAAGCGGCTACATTTTTCTGAATATTTTTCCGCTTATAATTGATATCAGCGGAGACGAGGATATGTTCGACCCCTAATTTACCGCAAATCCTCGCTTGATTGCGCCGAGCTAAGTCAGTTACCATTCCCCAATCATATGTATATGCGATAGGATTTAATTTTAATTCTTCTTTAATGAAATGAAGACCGTAACTGGAATCCCTTCCTCCGCTAAACATTACCAAACAATCCGGCCTACCAGAAATATCTCGTATCTTATCGGCTTCTTCCCGTAGTGGCACCATACCTAAATATTTTTGTTTAACGTAGCTATTACAATAACTACAGACTCCGGATGAATCGAATAACAAAAAAGGAAAAGTTTCTGGTAAAAGACATCTATTGCATCTTTTCAACTTTTTTACTGACTCGATATTATATTCTAATAATCTTTCAAACCTCCCATTTTTGAAGGAACCAAGAGTAGGTTTCGTGGGCATCGATTCTGAAGCGTTTTGGATTTTATAAATTGCCTTCTTTTCGAAAAAATCCGTTTTAAATCCATTCGTTTTATTAGGACTAATATCCAATACATTTAAGGATTCAATATCGATTATTTTTCCCGCATTCGGTTCTATCCATTGAATTCGACACGATCCGAAATGAACTTCTAAATCCATTTTTTTTACTAAGGTCTCTAAGATATACCTCTCAGATGCGAACATAAAAAAATGCTTTTTCTCGTTCGTTAAAATATAAAGGGAACCGGTATTGGAAGCAATGAGTAATTTTTTTGCACTGTCGGCTAAGAGCGCAAACGAAGCGGATCCCTCTATCTTTTTAAAAATTTCTTGTATGAAAGAATCCGTAGAATTCGCGTTATCTACATTCGACATCAGCATTTCCGCTAAGATCTCAGTGTCTACCTCATAGGACCTTTTATACTGAGGGTTTTGATTCCACAATTCATCCACATTGACAATAATTCCATTATGGACTATAACCCCCCCGCTTTTTATCACTGGCTGATTATTATCATTATCATCATGAGTCCCGTTAGTAACTAAACGTGCGTGCGCGATCATTGCCAAAGGAGAGTTTAAGGTTTGCGCCTTTTTTCCATCAGCATCATAAAAACAACTTTCGACCGACTCTGTAAAAAATTTTCGATAAGTACCGGATTTAATAAGTTGCGTAGCTGCAATAGATTTTTTAAATACACTGATCCGATTTGTATTCCAGTTCTGAATCGCAATCCCCGATGATTCCTTACCTCTCGCTTCAGATAAAATAAATAGATGATCAACGATCGAACGCAAATCCTTATAACTTAGATTTGATTTCTGATTTCCAATTATACCAAATATTCCGCACATACTATTATAACTCTTTGAAAACTAAATCCGATTTCTTAAATTTGGCAACTACCTTAGCCGGGACGCCGACCACCATGGTGTAAGCTGGGACATCCTTGGTAACCAATGAACCTGCCCCTACAATGGAATATTCACCTAAAGTTACGCCCGCAAGTATTGTACTTCGAATTCCTATATAAGCACCTTTCTTAATAATTGTCTTTCCGCTTTCAAGCGTATCTTTAGATTTTAAAATACTTGAAAAGTGAAAGGGATAATAAGCGTGCCCAAGAATCGTATTTTGGGCAATAATAACCACGTCGTCTTCAATTTCCACGGCAGAAGGAATTGCATCATCTATAAAAACTTCAACTCCGATAAAAACATTCTTACCGATTTTGACTCCTCTCCACCGATGCAATATCACCCGAAAGGACGGAAGTAAGGGAAAATATCGCGCGATACAATGCAAGAGTCTTTTAAAAAAAGCTCCGAAAATTTTTATACCTTGTGATTCGGTACTAATTGGAATATTGCCAAAAAATTTTTGAAAGACGCTCATTTATTTCGTGAATTTGATTTTTGCGGATAGTTTAGATTTTTCAGGTAATAAAGCATGGCTTCCTGATTTACTTTGATCCGACTAAGCATATCCATAATAAATCCCAGAAGAAAAAGAAAAATGGAAAAAAGAATAAAAAAGCCCGATACAAAACCCGCCCATTTGTGAGGATAAAATGTACCTACAATTAGATAATGTGCGGCAAAAAAAATTCCGGCGATAAGACCGATTGCAAAAGCTATAATAGATAGGCTTCCGAAAACTTTTAAAGCTCTATAATCACGTACCACTCGAAAAATAATTTTTGAAGTATTATAGGCGTATTTAATAAGATTCGAAGCCATCTTAGACTTTCCGAATTCTCGAGTTCCGCGCACCCTGACTGGAACTTCTAATATCGTAATATCCTTAAATACCAAATCAATGAAAGTTTCTTGAGTATATGTAAATTTTCCAAATAGATTCAATCGCAATAACGTATCCCTCGAATAAGCTCGAAATCCGCAGGACACATCCATGAATTTTTTGCCAACAATGATACTGATCAACAGGGACATCAAGTGATTTCCATAAAATTTTATTTTGGACAT
Organism: Leptospira sanjuanensis; assembly: GCF_022267375.1. Lineage (GTDB taxonomy): Bacteria > Spirochaetota > Leptospiria > Leptospirales > Leptospiraceae > Leptospira > Leptospira sanjuanensis. The sequence continues at coordinate 1,581,995 of NZ_JAIZBH010000001.1, read as the reverse complement.
TTGAGGATAAAACTCAGGATCTTTAAATCTTGATGCGGTCGCGAATCCTGCTTTGCCTTCGACGACGGGCTTAACTAACTTCAAAACATCGGATGAATCAAATTGCCCATCTGCATCAATATTTACAACGATATCAGCTCCGATTTCTAATGCCTTAACGATTCCTGTTTTGAAGGTTACTCCCAATCCTTTATTCATTTTATGACTTACAACAATTGCTCCGGCTGTCCTTGCTTTTTCAGCCGTTTGATCAGTAGAACCATCGTCAACTACAATCACAAAATCTACGAAATTAGGTAATGTTTCAATTACCCTAGCAATAGTGATTTCTTCGTTGTAAGCTGGAATTATAACAGCGATACTATGCTTTTTATACATTAAGAATCTATGCTCTAACAACGTTTGTTTGTTGCTGTTGATAACGACCACGCGAATCAACAATCATTAACGCGTTTTCCAAAATCATCTTATAGTCAATAGAATCGTGATCAGTAGCGATTAAGATACAATCATACAGCTTTACCGATTCGGGGTTCAGATCGACACTTTTTAAATTGAATTTATGTTCCACAATATTTGGGAAAACCGGAATATAAGGATCTGAATAATCTATAATACCGCCTCTCTCTCTAAGTTTTTCCATAATATAAACTCCGGGCGACTCTCTTATATCATCGACATTCTTTTTATAAGAAACCCCAATTACCAAAATCTTACTTCCGTGAATGGGTTTTTTCCCTTGATTCAGCGCATATGAGACTTTATCGACTACATAATCCGGCATAGAACTATTTACTTCTCCGGCTAGTTCAATAAAACGAGTATGCACACCGTATTCTCTTGCTTTCCATGTTAAATAAAAAGGATCGATCGGAATACAATGTCCGCCTAAACCAGGTCCCGGAAAATAAGGTACAAAGCCGAATGGCTTCGTCGCAGCGGCATTTATCACTTCATAAACGTCGATTCCCATTCGATCGGCGACGATTTTCATTTCATTGACTAAACCGATATTCACAGCTCTGTGAATATTTTCTAAAAGTTTTGTCATCTCGGCAACCTTTGTACTGCTTACAGGAACGATCTGGACTACAATCTTCTGATAAAGTGCTATAGCAATCTCAAGACAAGCCGAAGTCTCTCCGCTACAAATTTTCGGTATAGTCTTCGTATCGAATTTTTTATTACCTGGGTCTTCTCTTTCAGGAGAATAAATTAGATAAAAATCCTTACCGATTTCAAATCCATTTGCAATTAGTAAAGGTTTCAATATCTCTTCTGTAGTCCCTGGGTATGTGGTACTTTCCAGAGAGATAGCTTGTCCCTTTTTCAAATAAGGAAGAATTGTATTGAGTGTATTCGTAATATAGCTTAAGTCTGGCTCTCGAAACTTGTTCAAGGGGGTAGGAACACAAATAACAAGCACATCTAACTCCGCAACATCAGAAAATCTCTCGCTAACCTTTAATCCAGAGCTTATTGAGTTCTTGATTTTATGTGAAGGAATATGTTTAATATAACTTTTTCCCTCTTTCAACGATTCTATCTTTTGTAAATCAATATCTAAACCGGAAGTAGCAAAACCTTCCTCTACGAAACGCAAAGCCAAAGGTAAACCCACGTAGCCGAGACCAATGATTCCGACTTTTGCACTTTTATTATTTATTTTTTCAAGTAATTCACTCATAAAAAATTCTCTATCAAAGCTTCCTGTACGTAATTAAAAATTAAAGGACAATGAATAAAACAATGTGTGAAACAATCTTCATCGATCGAAAATCGTACCCGCCAATATGCAAAGCTTCCATTATCGAAAAAATTCCCGGAAACGTTGATGGCGTGAGAGAAATTTGAATATTCGATAAAACACAGAATAAATTAACATCGGAGAAAGATATAGGATCAAAAACTGAAGCATAAGGTAAATATCAACCCGTACCATTTTTGTATTGCGATCTATTGCTAAAAGCACCCACTTCAAAAAACCGGACTTTAAGGTTTCTGTGTAAAGTTCAAAACTACCGGCTCTCAGCAAAAAAAGATTTACAATAAAATTTTCATTTCCCCAGGCTTGCATCCCCAAATCGTCATATTCACTATATCGAAACATTCTTTCTGAAAAAAACTGAATCAGAATCGAAACAAGACTTACCGATATCCCAATAGTTAAAACTCGAGATTTCACATTTAACTTCAAAGAATTTACATAAAAACAAAAACCGACAAATAAAATTGGCGTAACGGAAAAAACATAATATCTTTGAATCGGACCACCGTATCCCCATTTAATCAAGATCCAAAAATTAAACAAACTTGCCAGAAATATCAATATCAATCCATTAAGGTTTTTTTTCTTCAAAAACAAAGGCACCGTCAGCCAAGAAGCGATTAAAAGAAAAGCGGTAAATATCAAGCCATTCCCTAAGCTAAAGATGACGGAATATAATCTATGTAGCAAAAAATGGAAACTTTCCGATTTAACGATGATATTCATATTCCCGTAATAGCTTAAGATATAGAATGGATTCTGAATATGATTAATAAAAAAAGTGTAATATCGAATTAAAACATAGAGACAGATAGGAGCAAATGCCAGAATAAAGTGAGGAACTGTGAATATTTTTTTATTATATGTATAGCTTTTCCAAAGGAAAGCCAACGTCCAAGCGGCTGCAAAATTCAAGTTATTATAACGAACCAACATCGTAAAGAGTATTAAAGATATAAGTAGCACTAAAATTCGAGGGGTCAAATCGAAGAATTCCGTTTTATAATCTCTTACGAAAAGATAGGTAAGAAACGTTTGTAAAAATATCTCGTATATATGCGATAAGATAGGATGCACGAAAACATAATGAATGCAACCTTGTGCAAGAAAAAAACAAAAGACTGCTATCACGGCATCACTTTTGTTTAAAAATATCCTTCCAATCTTTAACGCAAGATAGCAAGTGAGCCAAAAATAAAGAACCGTCGCTATTGCGAAAAAGAAAACTGTCCAAGATCCTCGGAGTGTATCCGTGTTACGAAGTTTATATACCTTATTACCCGCAATTTTATCTAAAATAGCTCCAAACAAAACCATCGGAGAAGCGAGTATTCCCGGTCCGATTGAACCAATTGGAATATCGCCTCTAGTTCTACTAAAATCCTCATCAGAATAATTCAAAAATTTTCCGTAAACGAGAGAGGTAGCCGTTGCTAGATACTCATATTCATCGGGAAAAGTTAAAAAATCGTTCAATACATACCTATAAAAAAAGGTAATACTCAGTCCTTCATCCGTTTTTCCATCCGGAAACTTATTTCCAATCGGGGAAAGAAAAAATAGCCCCAAAACAAAGATAAATATAGTAATTTTTTTCATTATTATTTTTGAATTTCTTATTGGTCAGAATGGGATATTTCAGATTGATATAAAAACCTGTCATAGATATATTGCGCCAAAGAATAATCCTTATAAGTGTCGACTGTTAGACTAAACCAGGACAAATCTTTTTCATTTTTCCCTTCATAGACTCCAAAATTAAATAAATGGCGGTTCTCTTGAATATACTCATTCACATGTTCCCGATGATGAGGAAGAAGTCCTTCTTTCCAAGAGCGCTCTAACGCTTGTTTTGTGAAGATTTCTAATCCCACTCCGACGGGCAAACGAGAACCAAAGGCCGGAAACGCACAGGCATAGTCGTATCTATTCTTAATAAAAAAATCAATCAATAGCTCTCCTTCGGTAACATCGACAAAAGGATTATCTCCCGTTGCACGTAGGATAGCATCGAATTTATGCTTAATCGAACATTGATAATATCGATCTAGAACGTCATATTGACTACCCCTATATACGATATGATTAGAATCTAATAGCGTTTGATTCAAAACATCGTCTTCCTGAGAATCCGGTATAGCCACAATCATAGAATTCGCGTTCCGAATTTGCTTTAACGAATCAGCGATTCTGAGAATCATTGCTTTGCCACCGAGCGGCATTAAAACCTTTCCCGGAAGACGCGAAGAACCCATCCGCGCTTGCAATATGATCCCAATTTTCATAACTTACGATTAAGTTTATATTTTAATATCAGTTAATATTTTCACGACACGCTCAATCCCTCTACCATCGAGGAGAGCTTTGCCGGAACGGGACAACGAAAGCCGAGACTCGGAATTAGCAATGATCCGTTCTATTTTTTTCTTCACTAATCCTGGATCCATATTTTTTTCGTAACCCAGTGAGACAGTCGTTCCTTTCATTTCAAAATATTTTATATTCATAATTTCATGAATTTCAGCCGCAACAGAAAGCGAAGGAACACCTAAAGCTGCCAATTCGTATAACATAACACCTCCGGCACAAATCACGAGATCGGTATTAATAAATTCTTTTAACAAATCTAATGAAGGATGCAAAAAACGAACGTTATGAAACGAAGAAGAAAGTTGTCGTTCTAAAAATTCGGTCTTTCTACTACCTGGTCCCAAATTTACAGTCACATTTAATTTTTCCGGAATTTCGTTTACGATGGTTAATATACGCTCAGTAATAAAATGTGTATCTGTTCCGCCAAAGCTTAACAATAAATTATTTACTTTTTTATGAAATACAAAAGAAGAAGCATGTTCCAAAATCGACGGCGAGAGAATCATGTAGTCGCTTCCCTCGTAAATAGGAATTCTCACTTTTCGTGATTCATATTGATTCCAAAGAAAAACCATTGGATTGATTACGGTATCTGCACTTTCTAGCCCCGCTCCAACATCATCGATATTGATAAGCTTGGCCTTAGTAACGTATCGAATTTGTTCGATCTCTTCCTTTGTAGTAGCCAACCTATCCTGTACAATAATATCTGGCGAAAACTCAGAGACAATATCTTCCCAAGGAGGATTTACCGCTTCTTCGAAAGAATAAACCTTACATCCGGTCCGATTGAGAATTTGAATTGATACTTCGTCCTTTTTTGTAAAAAATCCGATGAAATTGCCTATCTTCGTGAGGTACTCTGCAAGAACCGACATGCGTACGATATGTCCGAGACCAATTTGGTGCGAACCGTCAACCCTTATCAGAATTTTCAATAAATGTCTTCCCAGATCAAAACGTTATCCGCTTCCAAGTCCTTACTCGCTGTTTTACCTATAACATCAAAATAATATTCGCAAGAAATGCCGTAACCTGGACGTTTAATATCCATATTCAAGGGTGAAATTTTTTCACCCTTTTTGATATCCGAAGTTAACACCAAACTTTTACGATTATTTCGACGTGTATTCATCTCGGACTTAGCAGGACGTTTAATTCCATCTCCTAAGAGAATCGGCAACTGGCGTATCTTTCTTACTAATTCAAAGACTTCGTTCGGTTCCTTCGAAAGCATATGATCGGGACCTTCCGCATTTTTATCATATGTAAAATGGAATTCCAATACTTTAGCACCGAGAATAGTGGCAACATAGCAAGTATCTATACCAAGCGTATGATCAGAATATCCTACTGGAATATTTCCAAACTGCTTCTGCATGGAAATCATTGCATTCAGATTTACGGATTCCGGATGTGTTGGATAATTCGTAGTGCAATGAAAAAGTACGATCTTATCGTTACCCTCTTCCAAAATCGAATCGACCGATCTTTGAACTTCGGTCATAGTGCACATCCCAGTCGAAAGCAAAACAATCTTTTGAGTTCTCGCAACGTGCTTCAGCAACGGAATGTTCGTAGCATCATCGGATCCAATTTTATGAACCAAAACATCGTATTTTTCCAGAAAATCTACATCCGTCGGGTGCGACGGAGTAGAGAATATTAAAATATTCTTTTCTTTACAATATTGAAAAATTCTTGTAGTTAGCTCTTCAGAAAGTTCATGTTCTTTAAAATAATCAAACTGAGATATCTTGCCGGTATTCTCCATATCGAACATTGCCTTTTTAGTTGCCAACGTTTCAGCGCGGAAATGTTGTAACTTTACGCAATCCGCACCCGCATTCATTGCAGAATCAATAAGGAGTTTCGCCTCTTCGAAATTCTTAAAATTACCACCAATTTCTGCGATAATCACAGGAGAATGATTAAATAGATTGAACATATTCTTACTCATTTTGAATTTAATCGTATTTACGTCCGGTGCGAATCGTCTGCAAAGAGGATTTTCCCATATTAAAAAGTAAATCAAGTATACTCAGATAAGGCAAAAACTCGTCTTCTCCGCTTTGATTATAGGATGTACATTCATAATCTTGGTAAATTAGATGAATCGCATTTTTTTGAAAAAGGGTTTCATCCAGATATTCTTTTCCAAATTTTCCGGATAAATATGAAGTGGCGCCTAACTCTTTACAGATATCAAAAACAAGTTTCCCTCCCCCTTGACCTTCATTACGAACAACATCTGAAGCAAAAACAATCTTTGTATCGATGCCTAACTTTTGAATAATATATGTGATGATAGCGACATTCAAACTCGCTAAAACTTGCATACTACTATCTTCAAAAATTTTGCATATATCAAAGAAATATTCTGAAAAAAAATGAGACTTCGAGTATAATAAGGCGATAGTTTTAAGATTCTTTTTAATCAAACGATTTTCGCGATCAATTAGTTTTTGATTAATAAATAAGTCGTGAGAGCTATTTTCAAGAGGTAGAGATAGAAACTGAAATCCGCCTTTTCCGTCGCGGATCTTACAACGATTTTGAAAATACCCTTTTTCAAATTGAACGTTGTCCAAAATTACGAAGACATCCGAAAAATCCACTTTATCAAAAAAGGGAATCCAAGGAAAAAACTCAGGTTGATGAATACTAACTTTCAACTGAATTAACCAGACTTCGAATTCCTTGTAAAAGATTTACCGAGGGCATCCACCCAAAATCATCGCTAATTTTACGAATATCAGCATAACAATCTTGTATTTCATTTACTCTCTTTTCGGAGAGACTTTTAATTTCAATTTCTTTGTTCATTGCTAAACCAAAAAGCTTAATAATTTCCAATACACTTACACTTGTGCCTGATCCAACATTATAAACTTCAATTCCTGTGGGTATACGTCTTACGACTTTATCGATCGCTTTGCAAAAATCCTCTACGTGCAAATAATCTCTTTTGGGCTCCAAATCCCTCACGATAACACAGTTGGTCCTACGCAGCTGTTCAAAGACAAATTGGATTAAATTTTCGGTCGGCATAAAAGGCCCGTATAGATTAAAAGGGCGCAAAATCGTTAGATTTAAACCGAATAAATCAGCATATTTGATTAACAATTCTTCCGAGATGAGCTTACTAGCTGCATAGGGATTATTAACGCTCAAAGGATGTTTTTCATCTATCGGAAGATATCGAGGATTTCCGTACATGTAGCTACTTACATATATTAAAGAAGCTGAATGTTTTCGACAATATCCGATTGTATTCAAAGTCGATATGTAATTGCTCCGAAAAAATACATCAGGATTATCCCACGAACCGAGAACACCGACTTTTCCTGCTAAATGAATTACCAAATCTGACTCCGGTAACTCATTTATATCGACTTTTTCGAGATCGATGCCAACACTTCTCGCAACCGGGATAATCTTTATATCTTCTTCACTTTGAAGCAAGACATTATGAAGATTTCTTCCAATAAAGCCTGAAGAGCCGGTTAAAAGAATTTTCATTCTGTATTATTCAGCAATCGAATCTATAGACAATAGAAGCCCTATTTTTCTTTGGAGCAAACGAATTACTCACCGATGAGCTGTTTACGATTTGTATAATTTTCAGCTAAGACCTTGCGACCGTGAAGATTTAATTCTTCGGGCTCAGTTTGCCTTGGCAGATAGCACTTCCTGCAGATACCGTAGGCTTCTACCCCTAAATGTTTCCTATGCAAATCTCTTGCGATATTCAATTTTTCACCGTGCCATATTTCATGAATAGATTCTTTGTTAGCATCTCCGACAACGTAATCATTCTCCTCGTCGTTTGAACACATCATGGCAAGGCCATCGGCGCCGATAACTAATCGTTGGTACAATTGAGAACAACTAAAATTGGGTACATATTCAATTAGGTCTTTGCCATCGTTTTGAAGGTAATCGATCAAAGGATTAGAACTTACCATATCGGTAATAGGTGAAAAAATATCATAGTATTCCTCAAAACGATCTCGAATTGCCGGCAAAACGCTTTGAACTTTGATGACGGGCTTCACTCTACCTGCTTCTTTTTTTATTTGTTGATAATTCTTTATTTTCTCAACTGCACGATCGAATTTTGCGGGTTTACGGATTCTTTCATAAGTTTCCCCTATCCCATCAAAGGAAATTGTAATCCAATCAATCCCGGCCTCCATAATCTTTGCGAACATAGCCTCATCAAGTTTTACCCCATTCGTAAGAGTGGAAATTTCCTTGATTCCTTTATCTTTTGCATATTTCACGCAATCAATGATTCGTTTATGTAGAAAAGACTCCCCACGCAAACTCAAACGAATCGAATAAACTCCCGCGGGACCTATTTCATCGATGATTTTGGTATACAATTCCCAACTCATCAATTTCGTGTTTACCTTCTCCTTGAACTCTTTTGTAACCGTGTAACACATCGGACATTTCAAGTTGCAAATCGAAGCTAGCTCTATATCAACGTGAAGAGGATAATCATTTTGTTTATGCTGTTTCGGATTTTCAAACCATTGACGTCTATATTCTTTATATCCTTCCGGATCATCGGAAGCTCGATTTTTTTCAAACATCGTCTCTCGTTCGACGGTTTCTAAAGTAAACTGACCTTTATTGATCGGAATATATGAAATAATTTTCTTTTCATCCTGAATCTCATGGACAATCTTATTCCTCTGTTCAAAGGGTTTCATGCATTTTTCCTTATGGATAAGATTTATGAAAAATAATTACCATAATCTTGATCGGCTTTCTTTAATTCTGAATGTCTACCGATATCGATCCAATATTCGTGAATAGGAAAACTTCCTACTTGAACATTTTGATTGATCAAGTGCGTAATCAACTGCGGCATATCAATCTTTGTATTGGGTGGAACCATACGAACGGCTTCCGGGGAAAGAATATAGATTCCAGCATTAATAAAATATTTGTATTCAGGTTTTTCGGAAATTCCCGTAATTCGATTACCTTCTAATTCAACAACACCAAAGGGGATCTGTATATTTTCCGTTCTAACTGTCATCGTCACAATGTTTTTCTCCGCTTCATGAAAATTCAGCAAAGAAGCGTAATTTACACGACTTAAAATGTCCCCATTCATAGCTAACAACGGAAGTTTTAATTCGGAACTATCGAGGAGCGACAGAGCTCCCGCTGTACCTAACGAATTCTCTTCCTGCACAAATCGTACGATCCCGTCATAGTGCTTATTTGAAGCGATTGCATTTCTGATCATATCAGCTTTATGGTTAAGCGCAAGAGTTATACGTTGAAAACCCGTATCGATTAGTCCGTCCATAATCGTAAATAAAATCTCTTTACCACCGACTTTCACCAAAGGCTTAGGTATTTCCTGAGTGATCGGGTATAGACGAGTACCCAATCCCCCCGCAAAAATAAATGCTTCTGCCTGAATTCCCGAAAACAAAAGATCATCAATTAGCTTAAGATCCAATACCCTGCCTGTATCATCTAACACAGGAATTTGATGGATTTGCTTTTGTTTCATTAAATGAAGAATGGTATTATCCGGAATATCAGACGTAACCGTCAGTGGTTTAGTAATCATAACGGTCGACACGGGTACATCAAGACTTCCCGATCCGATAATAATCCTGCGAATATCCGAATCAGTAAGAACCCCTAGTAATTTACTAAAAGAATCGGTAATCAGAACGATCCTTTTATGCTGCTCATTGAGAACTTCTATCGCTCTACGGAGAGGTGTATCTGGAGTGATAAAAATGTCATTTAAGCTCATTCAAATATTATAAATATCCGATTTATATTTTCTCAGATTATTCGGATTAGAAAACCATTCTATGGTTTCCATCAATCCTTTAGATAAACCTTGAATTCCCGAAAACTTGGGAGACCAATTTGTTAACTTATGCGCTTTAGAATTGTCAGCCCACAACCTTTCAACCTCGCTTTTATCGGGTCTTTTACGGACTTCATCCGTCGAAATCTCAATATCCTGTCCCATCAATTTGGCAATCAAGGAAACGGTTTCCTCAATCGAAATTTCAAAGTTACTTCCTATGTTGATTGTCTCTCCGACGACTTTATCCGAATTTAAAATGGATAAAAATCCGGCAACGGTATCACGGACAAAATTAAAATCCCGTGTAGGATGAATCGATCCCATCTGAATCTTTCGTTTTCCAGAGAGGATCTGAGTGATAATCGTTGGAATTACCGCACGCGCGGATTGCCGTGGTCCGTACGTGTTGAAAGGTCTAATAATGCTTACTGGAGTTCCAAAAGAAGAATAAAACGAAAAAGCAATCTGATCTGCACCAATCTTCGAAGCTGAATACGGAGATTGCCCTTGCAGGGGGTGCTCTTCCGAAATTGGTACGAACTTAGCGGTTCCATACACTTCGCTTGTCGAAGTATGAATAACTTTTTGAACTGAAAAATCTTTTGCCGCCTGTAAAACATTTAAAGTTCCTTTGATATTCGTATCGATATAAGTATCTGGAGAATGGTACGAATAAGGAATTGCAATCAAAGCTGCGAGATGCAAAACTGCATCGCAATTTTTCACTGCATTCCGCACACCGTTCGGGTCTCGGATATCGCCTGAAAAAACCTCCAGCTCCTTTTGAATTTCCTTCGGAGAGTCATCTAACCAACCCCAAGAATTAAAAGAATTATAATATACGAAAGCCTTAACCGAATGCCCCTCACGGACCAACGCTTCTGTCAGATGCGAGCCGATAAAACCGTCAGCACCCGTTATAAGTATTTTTGAATATTTTTTAGACATAGGATTGTTAAGTTTAATGAGTAAAAATTCTACCTACTTTCTTTTAACTTTCAAACGAAATCCGCAAAGGTCTTTCTCGTTTTTTGGAAAAACCAAAACCCCGTACAAAGTAAAACGAAACCGAAAATCGAAGCAATTATAGTGTTTTGCCAATTTGGAAATTGACCAAATAAGAATACGCTTCTTGCATCCTCCAGCAAATATGCGAGAGGATTAAAAATCATAAATTTTTGAAAAAGAGGAGGAATTCTTTCTATGCTATAAAAGACGGGACTAACAAATAAAATTACCGTAATAATGTGCCCGATTATATAGCCCAGATCTCTAATAAAGACCCCGATAGATGCAAGGAAATAAGAAACTGCCAATGACATCAAGATTAAAGGAAACAACACGATAGGAAGAAAGACAAAAGTCCAATGAATATAAAAGTGATAAAGACCGTAAAAGATAAACAAAACGCCAAAACTTATAAAGGCATGAAATATCGAACTTAGAAGACTGACAATCGGTAGAATCTCAAGAGGAAATATTACTTTCTTTACATAGCTCGCATTTGAAACGATCAGGCTTGGCGATTCTTTCACGATTTCTCCAAAAAGATTGAACACAATCAAACTAGCAAAAAGAACCAGGGCGAAATCCAATTTGGTTTCATTTTCGATTCCCCATTTAGCCTGAAAAACAACCCCAAATGCGAACGTGTAAACTCCGAGCATAATCAAGGGATTAAAAAAAGACCAAAATAATCCTAGGATTGAACCTCTATATTTTCCAATAACGTTTCTTTTAGTTAATTGTAATATTAATTCCCAATGCCTGACTACAGAACGAAAAAGAGTCAAAATGTTTGTGCCTTGATTTTGCATCCAAATCACATCCTTACAGTCCCATTTAAAAAATCCTGATAAGCAATTTTAATACCTTCTTTTAAGGAAGTACTCGCCTGCCATCCAAGATTCTTTAACTTTGAAGAGTCCAATAATTTTCTCGGAGTTCCATCAGGTTTCGTCAAATCCTGTATAATCTCACCTTGATACCCGACTACCTCCTTTACGATTTTTGACAATTCCGCAATGGAGACCTCTTGACCGCTTCCGACATTAATTACTTCATCCGATAAATAATTATCCATAAGAAAAATACATGCGTTCGCAAGATCATCTACAAATAAAAACTCCCTTCGCGGTTCTCCGGTTCCCCACATAACTACCTCGGGCAATTTCGCCATTTTCGCTTCATGAAATCGTCTAATAAGAGCTGGAAGTACGTGAGCATTCATCGCATTATAATTGTCCCCGATTCCATATAAATTGGTCGGCATAGCAGAGATGAACTGTGTATTATACTGTTTATTATAAAACTCGCACATCTTTACGCCGGCAATTTTCGCGATCGCGTAAGCTTCATTCGTAGGTTCAAGTGGTGCGGTAAGTAAAGAATTTTCTTGTATTGGTTGTTCGGCGAATTTGGGATAAATACAAGACGATCCTAAAAATAGTAATTTTTTTGCGCGATATACATAAGCAGAATGAATGAGATTATTCTGAATTTGTAGATTATTGTAAATGAAATCGGCCGAATAAGTATTATTCGCATAGATCCCGCCTACTTTTGCGGCAGCAACAAAAACGTAATCTGGTCTTTCATTTTTGAAAAAATTTTCCACATCGGATTGACGCAATAAATTGAGCTCTTCGGAACTGTGACCAAGAATATTTTTAAAACCTCGGTTCTTTAAAGCTCTGCCAATCGCAGAACCCACCATACCAAAATACCCTGCTATATATACTTTTGAATCCTGCTCCATACGTTATGCTCCTATAATTGCTGAGATTCCAATCTAGTAAGTTAGATCTCTGATATTTTTAATCCGTATTAATAACCTAAAGAATCATATTAATAGCTTTTTAATAAAAACTTATAATTCTTCCCCTACTTCCTTCTTCAACTCTTCGATCTCTTTCCGGATCTGTTCGTATTCCTGCATTTTAACTTTCAGATAACGAACCGTGATACGTGCCTTTTCTTCGATTCCCATCGGAGTTAAAAAATAGGCGTATGCGAGTTTGTTCTTGCTGTTCTTAAAGTTCTTCGCCTTGACCCAACCCTTATCCATCAAAGCTTTGAGACAATAGTTCACTTTCCCTAAGCTGATCCCCAAAATCTCGGAGATTTCCCTCTGATTGACTTCAGGATTTTCTTCCAAGATTCTCAGAAGTTTGTGTCTTAACGCGTCATCCATAACGAAACACTCAAAAGTGGGAAAAATACGGGGAAAATGCGGTTGAGACCGTGTTTCCAGGCATAGCTTCGCCGGGTCAGTCCCAAAATTGGAAAATCTTAACTCATAAAAAGGCTGCAAACACGGCCTGTCAAGAAAATTTGTTCAACCCTTGAACAGACAGCGACTTGGGAAAATTCCCAAATTCCAAGAAACTTTCTCGGGTTATCTTTTAGGAAGGAAGAAGCGAGGAAACGTTCTGACTAAAAACAAAATCGTAAAGAACACAATACTTTCCCTCGTTCGCATGACCAAGGAAACGGATAAAAAAAGGAACCGCAAAACACGAAAAAAACGATCGATTCACAAGGGGATCCGACTCAGCGAGAATTGTTTTCCTAGAAAGTTGAAATCGAAACTCCCTTTCCCGACTTTATGGAATGAATTTCGAATCCGATCGATCGATCGATCGATCGAACCGGAACGACTCCATTACAAAGAAACCCTTTAAAGACGAACTCCGCAAATCCGAACGCTCCCCATCCAAGTCCGATTCTCATATTCAATTCTTTGCATCGAAACGATGCTCGTAAATCTTACAAAGTGTTCCGCTTTCGTTCCTTTCTATATAAGAAACCTCTGAATCATTCGAAGATCGAATCACCGAAGAATGGATTCTTAAGTTAGGAGATCATTTTAAACATCGATTCAGTTTTTTCTTGCAGAAAGGATTCTTCGAACAAACTATATCCAATTTCTGCCCCGTAATTTCAGGAGATTCTAACACTATGGCCGATTCCTCTATTGTCCAAAAATTGGACGCAAGGCTCATCGAAGACGGCATCCTCGATCGAGCTTTCGAAGATGATTATTCCCTCGTTCACCAAAGGCTCAACGAAGAGTTTCGTAAAACCGGAAAGTCCGCACAACCCGAAGCCAACTTCGAACTCGGAGAAAAGATTCTCAGAGATTGGCTGCACGGACTCGCTCGCCAAGGAGCTTCTCAAGATAAGCTGACAAGTTATCTTCGTTGCGGACTCGCGCATCTTTCCTACGACTACATCGAATCAGCGAACGAAGGAATGGAAACTTCCGATATCGACGAACTGATCGGCCGCGCTTTGGTTTCTTTTAAGAATCGCGATTTCGAAAAGACATTCTTCCGTTCCAACGAAGGCGACAAGGCCGTTGTGGAACGAGTTGCCGCGAAGAAAGCCGCGGTAAAAAAAGCAGCGAAGAAGAAGGCCGCCAAGAAAAAGGTCGCAAAAAAGAAAGCGGCAAAGAAGAAGTCCGCTCCTAAAAAGAAAAAGACGGCTAAGAAAGCGGCCAAAAAGAAAGTAGCGAAGAAAAAAGCTCCCAAGAAGACCGCAAAGAAGAAGGTGGCTAAAAAGAAAACCGCCAAGAAAAAATCGAAAAAGAGATAATTCGTTTCGATTCTTCCTTTCGTTCAAGACACCTTGAAGTCGCCCTTCGACAAACACGCGGCTTCAAGGTGATGCCGATCCAAAGTCCGTTTCAATCCGCAGTCGATTCAATTCTTGCCGAGCCCCAGGCTGATTCTTGTAGCGTTCGATCGCTTCCACAAGCAACGGCGAGGACATTCCGTAATTCGAGGTTAAGATCATAAAATGAGATCCGATCCATCCTTCATTGGTGAGGATTTCTTGGATCGCTTTATCATAGAATTCTTCCGGCTCCGTTCTGATTCGATCGAAGGAGCGCAGCAAAAGAAAGACCGCGGCGTTGTTATTGAATTCACCCGCGCGTACGTCGGCGATTTCGTCCCAAGGAAGAACGACCGACCATTTGCTCCTTCCGATTCGAAAGCCGTCGGAATCGAATCGAAGAAAACCTACCGGAACTTTTCCAATTGTTATCGTAATTGCCAATAAAACTCCGAAGCCGGCAATGATATATGCAAGAATTCTCATTAAAAAAGGGTAATTGTCTCCGAAAACAGCGAGGATCGTTCCGAGCAACATCAACAATAAAGCCATCAACCAAGCACGCAAGCGGGACGGCTTGATATCGACTCCTCCGATCGCATCGACGGAAATACTTTGAAACTTGCTTTCTTTTAATTTTCGAAGTATCGTCGTCAGAAAGGTTCCCGCACAAACTCCGAAGAACGCGATCGTGACGATCCCAACGTTTAAATTCTTAGGAAGAACGAAAATTCCCATTGCAACGAACGCGAGCGAAATCGCCGTCAAAACCCAATCCATTCGTTTTGGCTTGAGATCGTGATAAGTTGGATTCGTTTTTTTCATCGGTTCCGGTTCCTGAGGTGGAGTATTCTCGGTTCAAGGATTTAGCCGCGATTTTGCGTTTAGGCGACGGTCGCCTAAATGTTGTGCCGCACGTGCGAAAATCCTTGGGAAACCGATTCCTCAAGCAACAATTCGATTTGCAGGAGTTCCCACATTTTTCGGAGATCCAAGCATCGCTTGCAGGAGTTCCCACATTTTTCGCAATTCAAACGAATTCGAATCTCAGAAGTTCCCTCGTTCTTAGGAAATACAGCTTCGGTGTGTATGAGATCCTACAATTCTCAAATAGAGAAACACACAGACTTCGACAAAACCCCTCTAAGAAACCCCGATGATCGACCGAATTCTCCGCAATTTCGTTCCTAAATCCACCCTGGCACTCGCAAAAAAAGAGTGCTAATTTTTCAAAAAAATGCTGGAACTTTTTTAATCGTTTGGCACTCTAATACTCAGATTGCTAAAGAGGAAAGAAGAATGATGAATGAATTTAGAATCTTTGAAGACCTTCACAAACTGCAAAATCAGTTTTCCGGCTTTTGGGATCAGTTTCCCGCGGGAGGTGGAAGCGCCTATCCGGCCTTAAACATTCATAAAGGACCGGACGAAGTTACCATTACCGCCCTGATTCCCGGCATCGATCCGGAAAGTCTACAGATCACCGTCAGCGGAAACAGATTGGATCTCAGCGGAGAAGCTCCGGTAAATTCCCATTCGTCTGCGAACACAAACCGAGTGGAACGGTTTCATGGAAAATTCCGAAGAGCATTGGAACTTCCGGCCGAAGTGGATTCGGAAAAAGCAACCGCCGAATTTAAAAACGGAGTTTTGATTCTTAGCCTTCCGATTCGGGAAAGCGTAAAACCGCGTAAGATTCAAATCCAGACCAAGTAAGTAAACAAAGGAGAACCGACTATGACAAACGCAGTTCTGCACAAAGAAAATCATACGGCTGAGGAGAATCAAACTTCTCAGGAAACAAAAAAAGAACGAGTGAGAATCCTTACTCCGAGAGTGGATGTTTACTCCGACGAAACGAACATCTATCTGATCGCCGATCTTCCCGGAGTGGAAGAAAAGGACGTTCAAGTGCAGCTTGAAAAGGATCAGCTTACGATTTCCGGAAGAACGTCCGAAAGAAACGTTCCCGGTGAACTGAGATATTCCGAGTTCCGCACGGGCGAATACAGAAGATCATTTACGGTGACCGAGTCCGTGGAAGAAGACCAGATCTCCGCCGTATATAAAAACGGTGTGTTGAACCTGACTCTTCCGAGAAGAAAACCTCATACCAAAAAGATCGAGGTTCGTTCCGAATAATTTCACATTGAGCCGACGCTGGGCCTGAAACGGCCCTCCGGCGTTTCGTTATACTACCTGAAGTCTAAAACCCTATATTCAACCTCGGAATTCTCCGGGGTCTTTTTTTGCAATCTTCCGACAAGAAGATCTGAATTTACATAGCACAATTTGGTTTTTGGAAAGAATCAGCCAAACTTTCATTCACTTAGATCGTTCGATCGAGATACGTCGCCGAGGCGACGCTTCCCTTTCGAAACGTATTTCCCGGATTGAAAAAAAGAAAAGGCTTGGAAAGTTGTCCGTAACGCACAACTTTCTACCCGGAATTTCAAAAAAGCGCGTTAGGAAGCACATATCATGAAAACCTTTCTCCTTCTTCTTTGCTCGAACGTATTTATGACCTTTGCCTGGTACGGGCATTTGAAATTCTTTCACGGTTGGAGTCTACCCCTGACGATCGTCTTAAGCTGGGGAATCGCCCTTTTCGAATACATGCTCATGGTTCCCGCCAATCGAATCGGCTACGCCGAAGAAGGTTACAACGCGTTTCAATTGAAGATTCTGCAGGAAATCATTACGATCAGCGTTTTCATCGTGTTCGCTTCTCTGATCTTAAAGGAAAGAATCAAGTGGAATCACGCGGTGAGTTTTCTCTTGATTTTAGCGGCGGTTGGGTTCGCGTTTTACGATATATCGAGCGACCCGCAGGAAGCGAGATAGCCGGAGATGCGCGGAGCCATTCATCGAAGGCTTCCAACGAAGTTGGAAAATCGGCCCAAAAATGCAAACGACAAAACCGTAAACCGAGAATTCTTCTTGGAAACGAAGGAGTTCCCACATTCCTGCACGCAGTCTCATCGATTTACTTTTGTTTCTTTTCGAAGGAGTTCCCACACCGATTGAACGACGAAACGATCCTTAAGGACACCGACCAATTCTACCGACAAACCATCGGAAGATTGAAAAACGCTTGTAAAAAGGAGCAGATCGAAAGTCGAACAAGCGGATCGACGAGATGTGCGCGTCTCCGTCCGCGCTCTCTTCCGCAAACCGACGGCTTTGAAGAATCCGGTCTCCGCCCTTGTCTATAAGAATTTCTTAATGTCTTTGGCGAGAGTTTTTCCGTCGGTTCCTCCCGGAAACGTCGCGAGAATTCTGCTCTGATCGTCAAGAACGTACAAAAAGACGGTGTGATCGACCGTGTAGCCGCCCGTAACTTGCGGATTGCTCACTTTTTTCGAAATCGCACCGAACGCGTTCTGCAAAACGTCGAGCTTGGACTTTTCTCCGGTTAATGCGACCAATCTTTCACCGGGAAACTGTTTTACGTATTTTGCAAGTAGTTCGGGGGAATCCCTTTCCGGGTCAACGCTGATAAAGACGGGCGTGAGATTCTTCCCTTCTTCCCCGAGTTCTTTGACCGCGGCGGACATATCCAGAATCGCACGTGGACACATGTCCGGACAATGCGAAAAACCGAAATACACGAGTTTCAATTTACCGGGAATTTCGCGCAGAGGAACTTCGGAATTCGCGGTATTCTTTAAAACGGACGTAGACCATTCTTCCACTAAAACGGGTTCTTGGTTCGCTGCGGTTTTCGACTTCCAAAGTTTCCAACCGAAAAAACCCAGTCCGATTCCGAAAATTAAAACTCCGATAAAAAGAATTCTTTCCTTCAAAAAATTTCTCCTAAACGATTCCGGGAACGGGAAGACTTAAAAATAGAATTCGCACTTTCGAAATCTTTCTCTAAACGGCCGTACACACGTTAGACGTCATCGTATTAGACCGCGACGATCCAACCCATGGCGCCGTTCTCGGCCATCTTCGTCTGATGCGGATGAAACATATATCTCCCCCGTTTTGGAAGGGTAAATTCCACGATGACCCGTTCGGTTTGTCCGAGCGTAACGACGTCCGTATGATCGTCCGGGACCAGTCTCGTACCGGTCCGAAATACGTCGAACGTTTGCGCGTGCAGGTGAAACGAAGCGACGGGTTCGTATTCGCACATGTTCGCGATATACAACCGCACCTTTTGACCCACCGGAACTTTGATCGGATATCGATCGTAAAAACCGGACATTCCGTTCCAAGAGAAGATATCGTTTCTCCCCTTGTCCGCAAGATCCCAACCGGAAAGAATCAGCATAAATTCGTGCGCGGGAGGACGCCCGCCCGGAGGATCCACGATCAAACCTCCGTACAAACCCTTTGCCATGTGACTCGCAAGCGGAGGAACGTGACAATGATACGGATGAAATCCGATCGGACCCGCAGTTAGTTTATATATTTTTTCGCCGCCGGTAACGATCGGTTCCCAACCGTCTTCGTTCGGATCATGACTTCCGTGAAAATGAATCGAATGAGGATGTTCGGAATCGTTTCGAAGCGTGATCTCCATTTTTTGTCCGAGCTTAGCCCGAACTACCGGCCCCGGAACGATTCCGTTGAAAGTCCAGGCCTTGACGACCGTGTTGTGCGCGACCGTCAAAGGCATTTCTACGATGCTCAAATGTTGTTTCAAAATCGGACCGGAAGAAACTTCGTGATTCTTCAGTTCCATCCGATTTAAAAAAGCGGGATCGGTATGAAAGGGAGGATGTACCATGCTCCCATACGAGTTATTGCCCGGATTACCCGGGATCGTAGATTCCTTATTCACACCCACGATTCCGGGACGGACCTTACAAAGAAGTCCTCCGTTTCCGTCCTCGTCTCCGATCGAGCTGAGTCCGGCGCCAGCGGCCAAACCGGCCCCGCCGATTCCCATCCATTTGAGAAACTGTTTGCGGTTCACTTTTTTAGAATTTGGCTACCGATGTGATGAGAATGATCAGCGCCAAAAACCCCACTCCCCCGTAAACGAGGGAATTTTTCAACCAAGCGGGAACCTTGGATCCTCCCGCAACCAAATACGCTCCGGCTCCTACGATCGGAACCAGAAGAATCGCACCGGTCCAGATCGAACCGGATTTCGCGTCCACGTCCTCTCTTTTTACGAGATCCAGAAGCGCCAAAGGCGCAAGAAGAGTGTAGAGGATAAACGGAAAGTAATATCCGTAAAAGTTGAAAAGTAAAGCGAAGAATCCGGGGCCGCCGATGACAGTTTGTTCCATGTTTTTTCTCCTATGATAATTTCTGAATATTCTAAACTTTTTAACTGATTGTTTTGGTTCCCACGCCGTTCATCAAAGAAAGTCCGGTGTAAGCCGCCAAAAGGAAGAATGCCGCGATTCCTCCCCAAACCAAGGTTCGCTTGAACCAAGTCGGATATTTGCTTCCGCTGCCGAGAAGATAAATCGCCGCGCTTAAAATCGGAACGAAAGTGATCGCCGCAATCCAGGACATTTTTTTGTTCCGATCCAAGTCCGTTCTGTCTTTCAGATCGAACAGAGACATGGAAGTCCAGCAGATATAAATCGCGAACGGAAGCAGAAATCCCAACCAGTGATAGAAGAACGGAAAGAGACTGACCGGTTTTACGAGAGTGATTGCCCCGGTGGTCGGCGCGGGTTTTCTCGGAACCGTTTTCAACACTTCTTCCGCTTCTTTCGGAAGGGAGATCTTATTCAAATCCAAGTTGAAGTCTTCAAACGCGGTCAACGCCGGTTTTACGGGTGCGGAAGCTCCGTTCGGCATATTGACTTGAGGACCCGGAATCGGTTGTTCTTTGTAGTTACCGGAAGGAAATTTTCCGCCGGAAGCCTGCACCATCAAGCCGAGCGCTCCGAGCATCATCGAAAGATCTCCGCCCATCGGAAGTCTCAAGAACGAACCGCAACCGTTCCATTTTTCAAGGAAGGCGGGAAGTTCCGTTCTGTATTGATTTCCCGAAAAACAGTTTCCCGTGCTCATCGGACCTACGAGAGCGATATCCGCTCTACCCGAGTTGTAGACGATGTTATCTTGCACCACGTTGTTATGCGAAATCCAAAACTTTTCGTCCAAGTTGGGAAGAATTACGATCCCGTTGTTTTCGTGATCGACAACTACGTTCTTACGAATGATATTTGAAAGGCCGCCCGCGATCAGGATTCCGTTTCCAAAGGAAGGATATTCCAAAGCCGCGATCGGAGCTTTCGGGTTATTGTTGTTGTAAACCAGATTTCCGATGATGGTCGTTTCTCTTTCGGGAGGAAGAAGCTCCCGATCAAGAGTGTTCGGAGCGAGACCCACGATATTATTCTTCCATACCGAACTGATGAGATAGAGTTCTCCGCCGGAGTTGGTTCCGGAATAACCGAGCGCATTGTGTTCCGAAACCACGTCGTAAAGAATCGCCTTACAAGGATAACACTGACCGATATAAACGCCCGAGTCCGGTGAACCGGAAGCATAGGCGTGTTCGATGACTCCGTTCATCGAGTCGAACGCGTAAATACCGTAGTCGCCGTTATTGTGAGCGGTCAGGTAAGAACCTCGATATCCTTTCACGCCGGTCCAATAAAAACCGTTTAAGGAAGCGTTTCTTGCCGTCATGTTTTCGATCGCGACTCCGTCCGCCGCAACGACCATGATCCCGTTTCCTCTTTGAAACTGACCGTCGATAATGACCTTATTCCGATCCACTCCTCGAATCGTAATCGAAGGAGTCGTAACGGTGACTTCTTCGTAATAAACGCCTTCGCTGACCAGAATCAAATCTCCCGGACTTGCGGCGTCCACCGCGTTCTGAATCGTAGGATACTGAGAAGGAACCTTGCGGGTGGTTCCTGAAAATTGCGCAACGTTCTTCCAAGACTTGCCCGCTTTGGCCGCAGGGTTGTAAGGAACGTCTCCGACGACGACGTCTCCGACCATACCGCTTTTGCCGTCGGGGGTCGCATGAAAAGAACAAAAATACGGGAATACGCCTTCTTTCGGAAAAGTGACTTTCGTTTTGGAACCCCGAGGCATCACGATGTTTCCGAAGGTCTTTTCGGTGGACCAACTCTTATCGACGGCAATTGCGTTATGCGGATTGTTTCCCGAGTTGACGAACTCGACGATTCCACCGACAGGAATTTTCTGCATCGGAGGAGAAAAGGAGTTATCGATCATCAATACGTGAGCGAAACCCTCGATCTCCTCCTTCTTTTCCCCGGAGCAAGCGGAAACGAGAATTCCCAACGCGACTCCGGCCATTAACAAAGCCATAAGATGGGGAAGTTTTTTGATTTCGAAACCTGGTTTTTTCATTTTTGATTGAACCCCCGGGTTTTCCGGAATTTTATTGTATACTGAATCTGAGGTTTGTTGGAAATAGGATGCTCATTTGTTATCAATCGAGAACGGTTGCAAGGGAAAAAATGACCTTCTCGATCTATAAATGGCTTCGAATCTCTCTGGTTCAGAATAATGAGCATTTGCTCACATATTTAAAAAAAACTCAAGACAAAAATTCTATGAGAGAGATTTTTCCGGAATCGAGTTCGAACATCTGTTATCTTTCTAAGAAAGAAACGGGCCTACTCTGTTATACAATCGGACGACTATGAGCCTTCTTCCCCCTATCAAAGAATTATTCAAGCTTCCTTCCCCGAATTCCACCCATCCGAATGCTTGGAAAAAAAACATCATCCACGTTCTATTGCTTCTTTCGTCCTGTTTCGGATTTTTGATCTACGTTCCGAGCGTTTATCTGGCTTGGGTGCAGGGGCTCGGAGAAGTCGTCATCGTCGATACGCTTGCGCTTCTTCTAATATGGTTTCTTTTGCTTCTTCCGAGCAAATTGTATAAACCGAAGTCCTACTTTCTTTTGGGTTTAATCTTTATCCTCGGTTGTCTTCTTTATACCAAGATCGGACTCGGAGGAGCGGGAATTCTTTGGTTCTTTTTGATTCCGGTTTTTTGCGGAATCTTTTTAAGTCCTACCATCGCGTTGTGGGGTTGGGCGCTCGCGTCGGTCTGCGTATTTTCCGGAGCGCTTCTTGCCCATTATAGAATTTGGATCGGAAACGAAACCCCGTTTCAAATCCTCGTAGTCGGCGCAAATTTCACCTTCTTATGCGGAATTCTCACCTTTTCCATCATCGCGATTTTACGGGGACTCGCGGAAGGAATCCGCAAACAAAAACAACTCATCCTTCTCCAGAGAAAAACGAACAAAAGACTGCAGAACGAAATCTCGATCCGGACCGAAACGGAATCGCAGCTTACGGAATCGTTAAACGACAAGGAAACTCTCTTTCGGGAAATCCAACACCGGGTTAAGAACAATATCCAACTCATTCTCGCGATGATGACCTTGGAACAGGAAAAGACAAAATCAGAATCTGCAAAAAAAACGATCGCTTCGGCGATGAATCGAATTCAATCCATGGCGATGGTTCAGGATTATCTGTTCCACAAAAGCACATATAAAGTCATTCACGCAAAAGATTATCTGAATTCATTGGTGAGCCATCTTTTCGTTTCTTACGGTCCAAGCGACGGGAGAATTCAATCCGACTGTAATATCGAAGAAATCTTTCTTCCTATGGACAAGGCGGTTCCCTGCGGCTTGATCGTAAACGAACTGCTTTCCAATTCTTTCAAACACGCTTTTCCCGATAAACGAAAAGGATTGATCACCATTCTCTTTCAGAAATCGGCTTCGGGCTATCTGACGTTGGAAGTGGCGGATAACGGAGTCGGCAAGGATTCTGCGGACAAGGACCCTCAGGAAGGAAGTTCTTTAGGAATGAATTTGATCGAAGCTCTTTGTATGCAACTTCGGGGTGAAATGGAAGTCGAAAAAGAAAACGGATTCCGTGTGAGAATCCGCTTTTTTCCTTAATAGGACGCCGAAAAGGATCGCCCTTTGTAAAACGGCCGCGTTATGCGCTCTTTTATTTCCACGTTATGCGCTCGCTCGCATTCGCGCCGGACTCAAAAAGATCCGTCAAACGGAGGATTCTTTCAATCCCGATCCGGAAAGGATTCAAAACAAAGGGTTCGTTCCTTCATAAACGAATGAAACTGTTTGTGACCGGCGCATTCTTCTTCGGTGCTCATAAAGTAATCGTAACCGCCCCCGGCCATTTTAATACGACAACAGCCTTGCGCGGCGGGCTTGGAAGAAGTTTCCAAACCTCGTTCGGATTCTTTTTTATCCGATTCTTTGGAAATCAAAGTTCCGCAAAGAAATAAAATCCCGATCAACACGATCCCTATTTTTTGTTCGAATCTTCTCTTCATAACAATACGACCCTTTACGTTCCGCGTATCTGATAAAAAGGCGTTTTCTTTTTTATTGTCTATAAGACGAAACGTTTTGTTTCCTTTCCATCTATCCTTTTTCCATCCTACTTTTTTAATCAAATAAAATCGAAGAACGGATTAAATTAAATTGCATTTATAATTTCTTTACTAATACTGAATCATTATTCTTGATCCACAGGAAATCGTATTCTTATGAAGTTTTTACATCAGTTTTTTTTCAGACCTCTTTTCGTTCCGTTTCGGATCGGATTCGTTCTATTCTTTCTTCCGAGCTTGTTGTTTGCGGAAACGATTCTTTTGAAAACGGGCGAACGGACGTACGCGACCGTGATCGATCAGGATCCCGAAACCGTCACGATCATCAAGGATGGGAAACGGGAAAAATTAGCAAAAACTAAAATTCTCAAGATCATTTTCAAAGAGATCAAGGACGAACAGGAAATCGCAAAGATCATCGAAACGGAAAAAAAGAAACTGAATAAGGAAGGAAAGAAAAGCGATAAGGAAGAACAACTCGACACTTTCTACTTGGAACAGATGATCAAGGAGAACAGCTATAAGATCGTTCAAAAACGTCTCGCTATGATGGAAAAATATCTGGAAGAACGGGACGGCGACTGGGAACGTTATATTTCCGCGAAACGAAATCCCTGGGAACCCGTTTGGAAATCCGCGATCCTTCCGGGTTGGGGTCACAGTTTTATGAGACAGGAAGGCTGGAGTTCCACATACTCCACGTTATTCTTCGTTTCTTTGATTTCTTACATCGGTCTCGACGCGGCGGAAAAAGACAGAGCCAGTGCGTATAACAAAAAGATCGAAAAGATTCTCGAAACTCAGCTTACGACCAACTTGATCCCTACTTCCGGTTTACCGACCGGTTTTATGGATCAATACAATCAGATCACTCTCTTCAAAAACGTAAATTCCCTGAACGGAATTCGATCGGACGAATCGCAATACAAAAACGCGAAACATGCGGCGATCGGGGTCGCGGTCGGAGTGTATCTGATTCAATTGACGCACGCGTATTTTACGGGAAAAACTTGGGCGCAAAACAACGTGATTCAAAGCCCTACGGGAGACCCCGTCACCGAAGGTTTCGGGGTCCGCGGCAATCCTATGGTTTACAAGGAAATCGCCGGAGGTTCCAAAAGCCTCGATGTCGGCGGCCAACTGTTGTATTCCGTGTTTTTCTAATTTAGAAAAACTGAATCTATTTAAACTCAAAACCGGTCGTTCGCACAATCGGACCGGATCGGTTTTCATTTTTGAAATCGACTTCCGAATTTAGAATCGTTTTGCCGATTCGGGAACGGAAAATCCTTTCGAGGCCAGCCATTCTTCGTTGAAGATTCTGGACTGGTATCTCGCACCGGAATCGCATAACACCGTTACGATCGTTTTTCCCGGTCCGAGTTCTTTGGCGAGTTTCACGGCGGCGCCCACGTTGATTCCCGTGGAACCGCCGAGAAACAATCCGTCCTTGTGCAGTAATTGATAAACGACCCCGAGACATTCTTCGTCTGTCACGCGGATCGCGTCGTCCATCGGAGCGCCTTTCATGTTCTCGGTGATTCTTCCGTTTCCGATTCCCTCGGTAAACGAACTGCCTTCCGCAAGAACCTCTCCCTTCTTTACGAAATTATAAATTCCCGAACCGTACGGATCGGCTACGATCGTTTTGATTTTGGAATTCTTTTCTTTTAAAAAGAGGGAAACTCCGGCGTAGGTTCCTCCGGTTCCGAGCGAGGTGATCCACGCATCGATCTTTCCTTCGGTCTGTTCCCAGATTTCGGGACCGGTGGTTTTGTAATGCGCTTCGCGGTTGGCGAGGTTGTCGAACTGATTGGCCCAGATCGCGTTTTCCATTTCTTCCGCAAGTCTACCCGAAACCTTGACGTAGTTGTTCGGATCCTTGTATGGAACGGCCGGAACGGTTCTTACTTCCGCACCGAGAGTTCGCAGCAGATCGATCTTTTCCTGGGACTGCGTATCGGGGATGATGATGAGGGTTTTATATCCCTTGGAATTGCAGATATGCGCGAGTCCGATTCCGGTGTTTCCCGCGGTTCCTTCCACGACGGTTCCACCGGGTTTTAAAATCCCCTTTCGTTCCGCGTCTTCGACGATATACAGAGCGGCCCGATCCTTGACGGAACCGCCGGGATTTAAGAACTCAGCTTTTCCGTAGATCTTACAACCGGTTTCTTCGCTGAAACTTTTGAGTAGAATGAGCGGTGTATTTCCCACTGCGCTCGAAAAATCTTGCTTAACGTTCATAGCGCCTTCTTTTTTTCGTAGAATGCCCTAATCTTTCGATCGATCCAAAAACGCTTTCACAAAAAACGTTTCACGTGATTCGTATGAAACAAAATACTCCGCGGCAGGCGCGGAGTATTCGTTCTTTTCTTTCGAAACGATCGGAGCCGGTCCGAAAGAATATTCTTCTATTTGAATGTTCTAATTTCGCTTTAACGTAAAATCGAACACGTTTTTGACGAGGCGATTAGGCGATCGTCACGTCCTTGGAGAGATAAACGTCCTGAATCGCGTTCAAAAGAGCGACTCCGTCCTTCATCGGTTTTTGGAACGCCTTTCTTCCGGAAATCAGTCCCATACCGCCCGCTCTTTTGTTTACGACCGCAGCTTTTACCGCGTCGCCGAGGTCGTTCTCACCGGAAGCTCCTCCGGAGTTGATCAGACCCACTTTGCCCATGTAGCAGTTCGCCACTTGATAACGAGCCATGTCGATCGGGTTATCGGCGGAAAGAGTGGTGTACATTCTATCGTCTTTTTTACCGAATTTCAAATCCTTAAACCCGCCCGCAAAAACTTCGGGAAGTTTTTGTTTTACGATGTCCGCTTGGATCGTAGCGCCTAAGTGGTTCGCTTGTCCGGTAAGGTCTGTCGCAAGGTGATAGTCGATTTTGTCGGGTTTGAATCCGTCGTTTCTTAAGTAAGCCCAAAGGATCGTTACAAGTCCGAGTTCGTGCGCTCTGTGGAACGCTTCCGAAATTTCCTGAATCTGACGGGAGGATTCTTCCGAACCGAAATAGATGGTCGCTCCGACCGCAACCGCTCCCATATCGAACGCTTGTTCCACGTTTGCAAAAAGGATCTGGTCGAACTTGTTCGGATAAGAAAGAAGTTCGTTGTGGTTGATCTTTACGATAAAAGGAATCTTGTGCGCGTATTGTCTGGAAACGAGTCCCAAAACCCCGAGTGTGGAAGCGACCGCGTTGCAACCGCCTTCGATCGCGAGTTTTACGATGTTCGCAGGATCGAAATACGCAGGGTTTTTCGCGAAGGAAGCTCCCGCACTGTGTTCGATTCCTTGATCCACGGGAAGAATGGAAGTATAACCGGTACCGGCAAGTCTTCCCGTGTTCAGGATCGCCTGATAGTTTCTGAGAACGGAGTTGTTTCGATCGCTTTTGGAAAGAATATCGTCAACATAGTTGGCGCCGGGGAGGCTCAATGATTCCTTGGGAATCGTTTTACAAGTATGGTTTAAAAGTGAGTCCGCTTCTGCACCCAGTGCGGCTTTGATTTTATCAATCATTCCTAAGTTCCTTGCTCGATTTGAATGTTGAATACAGGTTTTTTCACTGCACTTGGTTTTTCCATCGATTTTCAGTCGCAAAATGCGAACGCCAACGGTTAAATTGAGTCCCCGCTCCGTGCGATTTCGTTTCGGGGGAGAATCGAAATTCTTCCTTAAACCGGAACTTGAATGATAAAATCCCAACCGGCATCGGATTTTTTGAGAAGAAGTTGTCCTCGGTTCGCCTGAAGAATCCCGTAACAAACCGAAAGTCCCATTCCGATCCGAGCGTCGTTGGAACGAAAGTTTTCGAACGGTTCAAAGCGGCTTTCTTCGCTGAAGTTGAGATCCACGCCGAGTTTTCCCGAAACCAAAACCTTTAACGTGGAAGGTTCGCCGTCTCCGTTGTCCACGGCGGCTTTGAGATGGATCAGAGCCTTTTTTTGATTTTCGGAATAGTAATACAGAATGTTGTAAAGGACTTCTCGGATCTGATTCGGTCGGAGCAAAACTTCCAAGTCCTCCGGTATTTGTTTTTCCAATTGGATCTCTTGAGACTTGAGCATCTCGGAGATCATTCCTTCCACGGAACCCACGAGTTGTTTTACGTTCGTTTGCACCGGTTGTTCCGGGTCTTTTCGGGAGAATAACAAGAGATTGCGGATGATCGCCGCGATTCTTTCCCCTTGTTCGATGACGAGCCTCGCGTAATTCTTCGTGTCCGCGTCCCCGCCTTTGTGATTTCGGATGATATGTCCGTAGTTGATGATTCCCATCAGAGGATTGTTGATTTCGTGCGCGAGGCCCGCCGCGAGTTTCTGGATCGAATCGAGTCTCCGTTCGGATTGAATGACTTTTTCCATTTCGGAAATCTCTTTCTCGGAAACGGAAAGAGAGGAAAGTTCCGAAAGAGTAATGATGGAACCCGCAATGTCTCCTTCCTCGTCCCGAACCGGTGAAACTCGAAACGCGACTTGAATCCGACTTCCGTTCTTCCGCGTTAAAAGAGAAGGAATGTATTTTACGTGATCGGGTTTGATTCCTCCGATTTTTGTGCGGAGATTTTCTCCGTCGTCGGTCGAAAGACTCAAGACCTTATCGCCGCTTTCGCCCTGCACATCCGCAAGAGACCAGCCGGTCAGAGCCTCCGCGGTCCGATTCATAAATAAGATTTTTCCTTCCCGGTCGAGAGAGATCGCCCCTTCTCCGATGTTTTGGATTACGTCCCGGAATTCTTTTCCTTCTTCCCTTGCCTTTCCGAACCTTTGCTGTTGTTTGAGCGCGATTTCGATGGAGTTTTTGAGAGCCTGGGGCTGGAAGGGTTTGGAGATATACCCGAATAGGGAGGCCTTGTCGACCGCTCGGTTGAACGTTTCTTCGTCCGCAAACGCGGTCATAAAAATGACCGGAACGTCCATTCGTTTCTGGATTCGTTCCGCGGCTTGAATCCCGTCCAGTTCGCCTTCGATCCGGATATCCATCAGAATCAAATCGGGTTTCGTTCGTTCCGCGAGTTCCAAAGCCTCGTCCGCGGTTCTTGCGGTGCCCGCGATCAGATAGCCCAGCTTTTGAAGAGAAACTTGAAGGTTGAACGCAATCAGCCATTCGTCGTCCACGATGAGGATCGAAGGACCGGAATTCTTATCGTTGAGATTCATTCTGCGCTGCGCGACCTATGGCGAAAAAAATGTAGGAGTATACGTGAATTGAAAACCTTTTTTCAATTTCAACGAAAGAATTCTACCCGGAACGAAGCTTTTATTCAAAAGATATTAAGCGTTTCGACGGAAAAATTCTTGAACCCGAGGCCGAAAACCCGTAACTTTTCTAGAGATACAAAGGTAACAAATTTTCTGGACGTTGTAAGAACTTGAGATAGATTGCAAATCACACCCATTGAGGAATGCAAAACGATTGTATCGACCGATACGGAGAAGGTAATGTACGTAAAACAGATCCTGGCAAAAAAAGGCCGAAAACTTCTTTCGGTGGAACCGGAAACTTCGGTGATGGACGCGGTCAAGTTTATGACCAAATACGATATAGGATCGGTGATGATCTTAACCGATGGAAAGCTGAAAGGAATTTTCACCGAAAGGGACGTTTTGCATCTTTCCGCGGAATTGGGTCTGGACTTTTTTAAGAAATCGGTTTCGGAAGTCATGTCCACTTCCCTCACCACGATGAGCCCCGAAGACGACGTGGATGAACTCCTTTCCATCATGCTCAAAAAAAGAATCCGTCACATGCCCATTTTGGAAGACGGACTTTTGATCGGAATCATCTCCATCGGAGACGCCGTAAAAGCAAAGATCGAAAAAACGGAAGAAGAGAATAAAAACCTCAAACAATACATGTATAACGAGAACGGATTTATCTAAAAAAAAACCGTTTTACTGCGGGACGATGGAGTTCCCACAAAATCGAGCAGTGTTACTGTGCGATTGATGGAGTTCCCACAACCTGAAATTTTTCGTTTTTTTCCGATTGCCGGAAACAAAACCAGGGTCAGATTAGAATAAGTAGCTTTATGAAATTGATTCTTTTTATTCTGATGACCTATTTGGTGTATCGATTTCTCTCCCGTTTTTTCACGAACCCGGCAGAGCGCAGATCCACCGGTCCTCAGTGGAAAACGTTTTATACGAACGTTCCACCGAATTACGGGCAGCAACCGCCGAAGGAAAAAGACGTCTCCGGACAAGGCCGCGTAATCGATTCCAACTCCTTGGGAGAAAAATGAAATTTCTTTCCTCTTCCCAAAACGCCGCTTTTTGGCTCGCATTCCTTTTCACGAATCGGTTAGACGCCGCATCCGTGCCAACACAACGCGTTCTATTAAAGCGAAAAGCCTCCCCGGCGTCGTTCCGCATTCTCACCTTTTCGCTGTTATTCGTTACTGCGACCGCCTGTTTTAAACCGACGGGAGATTTCGGTTGGGCCTTGCTCGACGAGGATAAGTTCAACGTACTCGAAAAGAAGATCATGACCGTCGGAGAATATACGATCACAAGGGAGAATCTGATTTTTCCGGACGACAAAACGATCCGTTACATTTACCGATTTTCCAGATCCGTACCCGAAACCGCGGAAACCTACGTGAGTTTGAGCCGCTTCCAACTCGGATACAACGAGATGGACGTTCTACGCAAACGACCCAATCCGATTTCCAGAACGATAGAGGGTTCGTTTCAAGGACTCACACCCGGTAAGTATTTGCTCAAGGTTGCGTATGAAGGGGATGTGATCGACGAGGTGGAATTTTTGGTGCGATCCTCGCAGGCCGCTCCTTATTCCGAAGAGCCGACCTCGCCCACCGACGACGATATCGAAAAGGCGATGAAGTGAAAACGGAGCGTTCTCAATATGAACCGAATCGTCGATCAACGCTTTTAAGCCGAATCGTTTGCCGGAACAATCGACTTTTTTACTTGCGAACGCTCTATAGTGTCACGAGCGACCTTTAGTAAATTAGAATATTCTTAGATTACAACGGTTCGCGTTTGATCCCGTCCTCCAGAATCTTATTGATTCGATCGATGTTTTTTAGGGAAAGGTTGACCTCGATCGGATTTCCGATCCTCACGATGTCCTCGTAGAGTTTTCTCGCCGAGAGAAAATCCTTTTCCTCTTCCAAAAGAATCGAAAGCCTTTTCATAGCCAAAGTCACTGGCGTAGAATTCAATTTGGTTCGAACGACTCCGAGACGGGCGGTCGAAGCCTGAAAGTCCATGTTCTTGATCCGATATTCCGCCATCGTAGAATCGTCCGTTCTTTCCAAAAGATTCCGTTTGATCGCGAGCGTTTCCCTTTTCAGGATAGAATTTTGATTCTCCTCTTTTTGATGAATCTCGCGGAGTTTCTCATACGAACGGATCGCTTCGTTTAACAAAAATTTTTCTTCCTTGGGTTTGCGGCGATACGCTTGCAGTTTGGAGGAACCGAATTGAGCCAAAAATTCCTGACGACGAAGTTCGCAAACGTCGATGAAAGGAAGATCCGGGTTTTCAGGATTCGGATGATTTCCGAGCCAAATTCCGTAATACAACGCGGCGCGTTCGAGATCGCCTGTTCGATTCTCGAAAAAGGAACCGAGTTCGTATGTGAACGGAACTTTCTTTTTGGGATCGGTCTCGGCTTTATAATAAAGTTCATAAAACGAAGAAGCCAAAACGTTCTGTTTGAGTTCCGTATAAAGGGAAGCGATCGAAAAATACGTTTCCGCTAGTTTGGATTCTTCCATTCGTTCGGCACGCGCAAGGTCGAGATACTTTTTGAAGAAGTCGATTGCCTTCGCTTTTTTACCGGAGGATTTTAATTCCTTCGCAAGATCGAGAACAGGTTCCTTCATCGTCGGATCGAGTTTGGTCGCGAGCTCCCAAAGAGCCGCCGTCGCGTAAAAGTCCGTGTTTCGTTTGTAATCGAAGAGAACGAAGATTCCGGTTCCCGCCACCGAAAGATTGTTCACGACTTTCAACCGTTCCTTGTTCTCATTCTCCGCTTGTTTGACTAAGTTCGCCAAATAATAAACGACATCGGCATCTTCTTTGGATTTCTTCTTTCGGAAGTTCTCGTACGAACCCGATTTGGAATCGTTGTATTCCTTTTCCTTAGCTTTGAGATCGTTTTCGTTTTGTGAGATTCTTTCCTTAAATGCGGGAAGTTCGTTCGGCGTCAAAGTCCGTTCGTTCGTCTGTCCGTTTTGCGACCGTTCGGTGATTTTCGTTTCTCTCCCCCGAATCAGATTCGCTTCGAACAGATGATAAAAATCCTTCGAGTCTTTAAGATCCTTTTTGGACTTCTCCCAATTCTCCTTGGATTTGCGATGAGAAAGCGCGGCTTGTTTTTCCGCAGGATCGTAAATTTCAACGAGTCTTCTTTCATCCAAAAATTCCTCTTCGGTATGAGAGAAGTCTCGGTATCGGATCGCCGCCAACGCGGATTCGATCGCCTTTGCGTTTTGTTTCCTCTTATCGTATTCTTTGGAAAGAAGAAGATGCAGTTCGAACAAAATCGGAGAATCCCGCATCATTCCGGAAGGAGTGAGTTTTGCGAACATCCCTAAGATCAAAAGACGGATCGTATTTCGGTTCGTCTTTTCGTCGAAAATTTTTCCGAGACGTTTCTCCTCTTCGATTCTTCGAGAATC
The DNA here is from genome assembly GCF_022267375.1 of Leptospira sanjuanensis. GTDB lineage: Bacteria > Spirochaetota > Leptospiria > Leptospirales > Leptospiraceae > Leptospira > Leptospira sanjuanensis. The sequence goes on along the minus strand of NZ_JAIZBH010000001.1, from coordinate 1,549,375 downwards.
GATGAATTGGGAATAATACCGATCGAGCAGCTTTTGAATTTCGGAAACCGCGTCCTTGGAAGGATCCTGAAGATTCTGTTTGAGAGCGGTTAAATCCTGTTCCGTTATTTTGACCGAAGGAGGATCGTATAAATTAGAGGAATCGTATCTTCGATCCTGCTCGTCCGCAGAAACAGAAAATGCCCCGACAAACGCGAGGCATATCAAAAGAAGAAGCGTTGATTTTAGAATAGGAATGATTTTTTTTTCATCCGACATTGCTTCCCAATTCGGCCAAGTCTTCCGCTCCCAAAATCTTTTCCACGTCGATGATGATGATAAAACGATCGTCCTTCTTTCCGATTCCCGTGATGTATCTTCCTGAAATTCCTTTTACGGAAGGCGGAGGAGGATTGATGGATTCGGGAGGAAACAATACCACGTTAGCCACCTTATCCACGATGATTCCCACCGATTGACCACCGACCTTGACGACGATTGCTCGGTCGTATACGACCTCTCCTTCTCTCGGAACGGTGAGTTTCACGGCGAGATCCACCATCTTCACGACCTTTCCGCGAATGTCCATGATTCCCGCAAAGTATGTCTTCGCTTTGGGAATTCGGATTAAATTATTGATCTTGATAATCTCGTCTACGAGGGAAATGGGGATCGCGTATTCCTCGTCTCCCAAACTGAACAGAATGTATTGGTGGTCGATTTCGGATGACATGATTTACCTCAATAACGGGTATATCCGACGTAGTAAAAGTAAGATCCCAGACTCATAAAGAGCAGTACTTTTACGAAGAGCGGATTTCTTTTTCTCAGCATCCAGTCTAAACCGCCAAAAAGCAAACCGAAAACGGCAAGTGAAAATCCCAGCAGATAGAAATCGACATACGCGTAATAAATTCCGATCGCGGAACAAGCGCCTAAAGCGAGGTCTTGCAATTCGCTCCAAAATCTTCGTTTGACCCGAACGATCCAAGGTTCTTTGTATTCCCGATTTCTGGAAAAGATTCTTTGCCACCAAGAACGTTCCCGGTTGATTCCGAAAATATGATCGTAACGGTTGGAAGTTTCCCAAGGTCTAGGAGCTCTTTCCTCTACGTGACCGAGCGGTTGTTTGGAAATTCCGTACAATCCGCCGAGTGTGTTTAATAGATCGGCGTCCGGCAAACAGGAGAATACTTCCTGAAACGGAGCGAGCTTCGCGTAGATAGGAACCATTCTTCCGGAAGAAAGATCTTTTTCCTGAATGACTTCACCGTCTTTCACGGTAGCGATATAAATCTTTCCGTTCTCTCCCGCAACTTCGAGAGTCAAACGGACTTTTTTTTCATGGAAGTTGAGATCCGCCTGAAGGATATCGCCGGTCGGCGTAGTGGCGGAATATGATTTCGTGTAACCTCTCGCAGGAGGCGTTTCTTTTTTCCACCACCTGCGAAAAACGGAATAATCCTGAAATGAGCCCATACCGATTGTATCGGTCGAATCGGAAATGGGCTTAACAGTCCAATGATGTCTCTAGCTTGAATCCGGGACGAACGCCCGGAGAAAGGAAGGAGGATCTACGGATTACTTTTTCTTCTTATGTCTGTTCGCTCTTCTCTTTTTCTTTCTTTTATGAGTAGCGATCTTTCTGCGCTTTCTTTTCTTACCTGAAGGCATTCAGAACTCCTTAGATTTCCTTCCTGTCAGAAAACTATTCCGTGTACTTTTGTAAAGTTTTATTTTTACGGAGTTCCGCGACCAGATTTTTGATGTCGCCTACTCCCGTTTTCGTGCTGATAAACAGAACGTCTTCCTCTTCCACTACGATCAAATCGTTCACACCGAGGATCGCAGTGAATTCTTTCCGAGTCTGCGTGATGTTTCCGGACGACTTGTGAAAGAGAATCGTCTTTCCCATGTGCCTGTTTCCGTTTCCATCGCCCGCCATCACCCTTTCCAGAGAAGTCCAAGAACCCACGTCGTCCCAACCGAAACTCGCTTCCACCATTCTAATACGGGAACTTTTTTCCATGATCGCGATATCGACCGGATCGGAAGGAATGATTTTGAAAGCCGCGGGAAGTTCACCCGCTTTTTTAAACGGGAATCGCTCTTCGAGTGGTCCGAGAATTTTGGGAGAATACGCTTTAAATTCTTCTAATATTGTGGAAGTTTTCCAAAGAAAAATTCCTGGATTCCAGTAGAAGTTCTTCTTTTTGATGTATTTGAGAGCGGTTTTCGCATCCGGCTTTTCATAAAACGATTTAACCGCAAAACATCCGTCAGTCGATTTTCCCGTTTCGATGTAACCGTAACCTACCTCGGGACGATTCGGTTTGATTCCCAAAAGCACAAGATGATTCTCCGCTTGTTCGAGCGCTTTGGAAATCGTCTTTGTGAATTCCTTTACTGGATTGATCCAAGCGTCCGCGGACAACACGACTTGAATCGGATCTCCGTACTTTTCGCGGAAATACAGGGACGCAAGCGCGATGATAGGCGCGGTGTTTTTTCCTTCCGGTTCGATGATAAAGTTCTTTTCGGGGAAATTTTTTTCCTGAGCGAGAATCGATTTTTTCAGACTCGCGTTGGTTCCGATATAAATGCGGTCGATCGAAGTGATCGTAAGAGCGCGTTCCAAGGTTTCTCTCAGAAGCGTTTTATTGGAATATACTTTCTGAAGTTGTTTCGGTGTGGATACGCGGGAACGAGGCCAGAAACGTTCGCCCTTTCCGCCCGCCATAATCAATACTACCGGTTTGTCCTGTTTCATTCTACCTCTTTGGGTCTTTTTACGTTTCCGTTCTTTTTCTTTTTCGACGATGGGATCTCTCCCAAGATCATTTCCGACGGAAGAAGAATCACTTCCACGTGGTCGGATAAACTTTCATACAAGATGAATTCTTTCATGTCCGGATTTTTGTGCACGAAGTCTTTGGTTCTTTCCAAACGTTTCAGAAGCGCGGACGTTTTCGCGTCGTCTTCGATCTTGAGCGCCTCCGCTTTTCCGAGCGCGCTTACGAGTTCCAGTTTTTTCTGAAGAATCAAATTCTGATTTCTGTAAACTCCCGTAATGAGAGCCGGCTCCGGCACCTGCAAATCCAAAATTCTCGGACTGGCCGTTTTGAGCGCGGCTTCGTCCGCAAGCAGATCCGCGGCAAACGAGGTTCTCAGATAATTGTCCAGATTGGTTTTGAGCGTGTTCGGATTGACCAGAAATTCCTCGGTTTTTTTGCGAAGAATCGAATATACGATTTTTTGAATGTACGAACGTATCTTTTCCTCTTGGATTCCGGCGGCTTCCAGAAACTGGGGAGTTTTGCCCGGATCCAGGGAATAACGGATCTCGAGTTTGAATCGGACCTTTCCTTCCGAGGAACTTTCCGGAAACATCCCGGAGGACAAATCCACGTCGCTGGTCACGCTCGCAGTTCGGGCATGTACCGGAAAACGGAGAACTTGATATTGCCAGGGAAGAAGTTTCTTCCATTCGAATACGTAGCCCGGTCCGGAAGTATATTCCAGAATTTCTTCAGAGCCGTCCACGACGAGAAGAGACTCTCCCTCTTTGAGCGGAAAAATACAAAAGATAAGAAGAGTCGCTGCGGATCCGAATATGAGGATCCAGAATAACTTAGACCAAAATCGCATTATCCTTGCGCTGCGTCTTTGGTTTCCTCGGTGTAAAGTTTGATGATCTTAGAAGGAATGATCGTAGAGATCGCGTGTTTGTACACGAGACTCTGTTTGTTTTCCTGCTCGAGTACGATCGTAAAATTATCGAAACTTACCACCTTGCCTTTCAAGGGAACCCCGTTCAAAAGATAAATCGTAAGATCCAATTTATCCTTACGGGCAGTGTTTAAGAGTTGGTCCTGTATATTGTTTTTAGCAGACATCTTTTTTTGTTTCCGTTACTTTATGTGTTTGATACGTTCCAGCGCTTCGGACCTGCCCATCGGTTGAACGTAGGTTTCCTTACGAAACCAAGTGACCTGTCTTTTGGCGTAATTCCTGTGAGATTGACTTAAATCCGCGAGGAATGTCTCTAGATTGGAGTTTCCTTTTTTATTTTCAAGTGCAAAATTATAGCCTAAGGACTTGAGACCGGGACAGGTTTCGCCGTATCTTTCTCGGATTGTCCAAGCCTCTTCGGCCATCCCCGCTTCGATCATCTGTTTGGCTCTTTGATTGATCCGTTCGTAAAGTTCTTTCCGATCCAAATCCAGAAACACACCCAAGGCGACCTCCAGATCGAACTTATGAATCGCGGAAGTCGAAAGGTCGATTTGTAAAGATGACCAACGCTCACCCATCAGATTGACTTCCAAGGCTCGGCCCAATCGATAATCGTCTCCCGGAAAGATTTTAATCAGAGAATCAGGATCCAATTTTTCCAAAAGAATCCGCTTTTCCTCCATGCTCATGGAAAGAACTTTTTCCCGAACATCTTCATCGATATCGGGGACAGGAAACATTCCGAACAAAAACGCTTTGAGATAAAATCCCGTGCCCGCGGTAAAGACCGGAATCTTCCCCACATCCAAAACGGCGCGAAGCGCTTCTTCCGCCAAACGATTGTAAAGACCGGCGTCCACGGTTTCCGCCGGGGAAAGAACTTCCACGAGATGATGGCGGATCTTGGCTTGTTGTTGGGCCGTCGGGGCCGCGGTTCCGATCGGCATTTCTTTGTAGATTTGTCTGGAATCGAAGGAAAGAATTTCGAACCGTGTCGGATCGAGTTCGGTGATGAGCGAGGTTTTACCCGCTCCGGTCGGAGCGGTAAGAATGAGAATCGGCTTGGCCAAGGAAGAGATTACTCTTCCGTTTCTTCCGCATCGTCGTCTTCATCCAAAGCCTCTTCCAGAGGTTCTTCGGTGAATTCCATTTCTTCGTCGTCGATCAGATTGTCTTCTTCGATTACTTCCTCTTCCTCGACGACTCTCGGACGAACCGTGCGAGTGCGGGTAACGGGACGTTTGTTCTGATCTGCTCCGCATTTCGGACAAATCTTTTCTTCTTTATTGAGATCGTAAAATTTCGTGGAGCAAGTATGACAGGTCCATTTTTTTCCGAGTGGATTGAGGGCCACTCCTTTGGAAGAAGAAGTCTTTTTCGTTCCTGCGGCTTTGGAAGCCGGACTCGAAAGAGCCTTTTTGATGATTTCTACTTTCTTTTTTGCCGAGGCGTTCGCCTTCTTAGGCGCAACTTTTTTAGCCGTCGCCTTTTTCTTAGCCGCGGCCGAGGCAGTTTTTTTGGATGCAGTTTTTTTACCAGTTGCCATCGGAATTGACCATGCTCTGCGAGAGTTATCCGCCTTCAAGCAGAAATAATATTTAATGTTCGTCTTGAAACTCGGGCGCAAACCCTAACCGATATTCGGAAAAATTGCAAGGAAAGAATCCTTGATTTTCCTATTTTTTTTCGATTCCCGGAAAAACTCCCGTTCTTCTTTTTAGATTAAGAACCGTTCGGGAGAAACTCTTTGAAAACTAAATTGAGCGTAAACATCAATAAAATCGCTACCCTCAGAAATTCAAGAGGAGGAAACATTCCGAATCTCTTGTATTTCGCGGAGCTCGTCTTAAACGCGGGCGCTCAAGGAATCACGGTTCATCCGAGAGAAGACGAACGTCATATCCGCAAGGACGACGTATTCGCTTTGAAAGAATTCATCGATTCCTATAACCTAAAAAACAAAACGAAAATCGAATACAATATCGAAGGAGAACCCTCCTCCCGTTATTTGGATTTAGTGTTACAGACAAGACCCGATCAAGCGACCTTGGTTCCGGTGACTCCCGGGGAAATCACATCCGATCACGGATTCGATTTCGGAAAGGATCTGGAAATAGTTCAAGAATATTCTAAAATTCTAAAGAAAGAAGGAATCCGGACGTCGCTTTTCGTAGAAACCGATTTGGAAAACCTGAAACTCGCTCACCTTTCCGGAGCCGATCGAGTGGAATTTTATACGGGACCGTTTGCCGAAGAATTCGATCGTTCCCCTGCGGACGGAAAAAAATCCTTCGAAAGCCGGTACGTCCCCGCCGCCGAAGAAATTCTCCGTCAAAGGATGGAAATCAACGCCGGTCACGATTTGGATCATCGGAATCTCGTTCTCTTTTCGAAACTTCCGGGTCTTTTGGAGGTTTCGATCGGTCATCGATTGATTTCAAGAGCGCTTGAAATCGGAATCGATCGGAGCGTTAAGGATTATCTTCAAGCTCTTTCGTGAGATGACGAAATCCTTCGAAGTTCGGATCTCCTTGGATCAGATAATAAGCCGCTTTTTTCAGATGAATCGCGAGATTCTTTGCCCGTTGGTTTTTTCCGGAGACGACCTCCAGACTTTCTTTGAACTTCTTTAGTTGTTCTGCGGCAAGAGTTTTGTTTTTGGATCGGACCGATTGACGGAATTCCTTCCAATATTTGGTTGCATCTTGATTCGGAACCTGCATCTTTTCCAAGGTTTGTTTGCGCACCGCACCGCTCACGTCCCAGACTTCCTTATACGGATGAGAATTCTCCAGAAATTTATAATATTCTTTCGTATAATTGACTTCGTTCGGTTTGACTCCCACGAGAGCCTCCGCTTCTCCCACGCATTCGGAGAATATTCCTTTTTTTAAGGATTCTCTTCCGATTTCCTTCAACGCCGCGAGAACGATCAGATCCGCGAGGGTTTCGTTCTTTTTTCCCTCCTTGCAATTCTTGATCGCTCGAAAATATCTTTTTTCCACTTCGTCGGCCGCTAGGACTTCTCCCTGTTCCAACTCCAAATAATAAGCGACTTGGAAAACCTGATCCCGATAGAGCGTGTCGGTCGGATCGGCCTTTCTTGCTCGAAGCGCATAGTCCAACGCTTCGGGATAATTTTTGGACGAACTCAAGAGAACGGAAAGATTGTAACAAGACAAGGCTCGTTCGGGATGAAGAGAACGACAACTGGAGCGAAGAAGCTTGATCGCGGATTCTTTTTCTTCCGGAGTTCCGTAAAATTCCAAGATCGCCTGCTCTTGAATCATTTCGAGCGCGAATCTTCCCGAGCCGGGCATGGAAACCGTTGAACACGAGAATCCGAAAATCAACAGGACGAAGACGAAACTTCCGCCCCAAAGGGATTGACACTTTGAGATTTGAATAGAGAATGAACCGAAAATTTCCTGAAATCCGAGGGACACGAGTTTGAAAAAAGGATCTGCCGCTCTTTCGTTGTTACTTTCCACTCTTTTGACCATTTTTATCCTGTACTGCGAGCCTACATCCGGCAAGTCCCCGGTCAAGGCGGACTTTACCCTCAAGGATTTCGATAACGTGGTGAGTACCGTTTCCCGGTATTACATCGACAAAAACATCGATAAAAACCGCGCGTATCGGGAAGCCGCCATCTACGCTCTCTTGGCCCTTCCTCATTCCATCTATCTCTATCCCGAAAGTTATTTCAAGGAAAGAGAGAAATACGAAGAGAAAGACGAAATTTTTCCGGGCAAAACATTCAAAATTTCCACGGATGATTCCTTCGTTCTTTTCGATCCGGACTACGCAGAAGTCGAAAAGATCCGCGACCGCAAACTGAAAGAGGATGCGAACAAGGCGAAAGTCAGCGACGACGAAGTCAAAAAAATCGTAGAGCGCGAAAAGATCCGCAAAAACGTTCTTTCCTCCAAGTGGGAACAAACCGGTTTTAGTAAAAAAGATTTTGATAGAATTCTCGCGTTCATCGAAACCAATCTCGACAAATACAAGGATTCTCCGTTGAAGGACCCGTTCGGTGAATCGGAAGAAAAAACGAAAGAACCGTTTACGATGAACGACGTGATGCTCGCTGCGGCAAACGGTTATCTTTCCTCTCTCGATCCTCATAGCAACGTATTCCTACGATCCGCATGGGAAGAATCGATGGCGAAAATTCAAGACGGAAGTTTCGAAGGAATCGGAGCGATCCTATCCGGCGGAGGAAACAGAGAAGTCGTCGTGGAAAATCCTCTCGAAGGAAGACCCGCGGTCAACGCAGGAATCCGTTCGGGCGACGTGATCCTCGCGGTCGACGGAAAATCGATCAAAGGAATTCTTTTGGATAAGGTCGTAGAAAAGATCAAAGGAAAAAAAGGTTCCAAGGTCGCGCTTACGATTCAAAGAAAGGGAGTTCCGGGAACTCTGCACATCGAAGTCGTACGAGATACGATCGAAATCAAAAACCTGAGCAGTAAACTCATCGAAGGTCACGAACATATCGGTTACATCAAACTCACCGGTTTCGTAAAATCGGAAGACGGTCCTTCCGTAGACCGGGAACTCGTGGATAAGTACAAAGAACTCGAAAAAGAAGCGCAGGCCAAGGGAACCAAACTCAAGGCGGTGATCTTGGATCTTCGAAGCAACGCGGGCGGTTATCTGGATCTTGCGATCGACATCGCGGATATGTTCATCGAAAAGGGTTTGATCGTTTCCACAAAAAGCCCGAACCGTAGTCCCGAAGACGCTTATGCGAAGAATAAGGACATCACCAATTTACCGTTAGCCGTTCTGATCAACGCGAAGTCCGCTTCCGCTTCCGAGATCGTAGCGAGCGCGATCAAACACCACGGCAGAGGTTTGATTCTCGGCGAAAGAACCTTCGGAAAAGCGACGGTTCAAAAACTGATGCCTCTCGGAAACGACTACCTGATCAAACTCACACAGGCGCGTTATTATTCTCCGTCCGGAAACACGATTCAGGTAGTGGGCGTAAAACCGGACATCGATATTTCCTCCGAAGAAGACGGAAGTTTTCCGTTCCGATTCCGCGAGGAAAACATGTGGAATCACCTTTCCGAACTTCCCGCGGAAGCGGAGGAAAAAAGTTCCTTTGACGTGAAAAAACTCGAGGCTTGGGTTCAAAAGAACGGAAAATCCGCCGAGTTCATCGCGGCGCATAAGAACGATCCGATCAAACCGGACTATCAACTGATTCGTTCCTTGGATTATATCGAAGCACTGATCAACACGCAAAAAAAGAAATAACATGCCCCGCATCAAAACGGACTTTTTAGTCTTAGGGAGCGGAATCACGGGCCTCTTTGCGGCCTTGAAACTCGCTCCCTACGGCTCCGTTCTCATCGTCACAAAAAAATCGGACTACGAATCCAACACGAACTACGCGCAGGGCGGAATCGCTTCCGTCTTTGCGGAAGGCGATAAACTTTCAGACCACATAAAAGACACTCTCGAAGCCGGAGCTTGGCTCTGCGATCCGGCGGCCGTTCAAATCCTCGTGGAAGAAGGCCCTCCTTTAGTCAAAGAGCTCCTGAACTACGGCGTTCCGTTCAACCTGGAACCTTCGGGAAAGTTCGATTTGTCCCGGGAAGGAGGACACGGAAAAAACCGGATCGTCCACGCGCACGACAGAACCGGAAGGGAAATCGAAAAGACCCTTCTTGGAGTCGTCAAACAAAATCCGAATATTCAAATATTAGAATATCATACTTTGGTGGACCTGATCACTCCCCACCATCTGAAACAGAAAGGACTCGTGTGCTACGGGGCTTATGTTCTTTCCAATCATTCCGGAGAAGTGTTCCCGATTCTCGCGAAAGAAACGATCCTTGCGACCGGCGGAGCCGGTCAGGTTTATTCCCATACGACCAATCCTAAGATCGCGACGGGAGACGGAGTAGCCTCCGCATACAGAGCCGGAGCCCTCATCAAAAATATGGAATTCTATCAGTTCCACCCGACCGCCCTCTATCACGAGGACGGAGATTCCTTTTTGATCTCCGAAGCGGTCCGAGGCAAGGGTGCGATCCTCATGAACAAAGACGGGGAACCGTTTATGAAACGATATCATGCGATGGCCGATCTGGCGCCGCGCGACGTGGTGGCAAGGGCCATCGACTCGGAGATGAAAAAACGAGGAGAAACGCACGTCTATCTCGACATCACACATCTTCCTTCCGATCAAATCAAAGATTCCTTTCCGTCCATCTATGAGAAATGCAAGGAACTCGGAATCGACATCACGACCGATCGAATCCCCGTCGTTCCAGTCGCGCACTTTCTTTGCGGAGGAGTCGCCTCGGATTTGGACGGAAGAACGACGATCCCCAATCTTTCCACGGCCGGAGAAACGGCTTGCACCGGAGTTCACGGAGGAAACCGTCTCGCGTCCAACAGCCTTTTGGAATGTTTGGTGTTTTCCAATCGGATCGCGAAACGGATCTCAAAGGAAAAACCGGAGTTCACAAAGGCTCACGATGAAATTCCTTCTTGGAACAAGGAAGGAATGGTCAATACCGAAGAATGGGTTTTGATCTCTCATGATTTAAGCGAGATCAAAAGCACGATGAGCAACTATGTCGGAATCGTCCGTTCCAATCTTCGATTGGAAAGAGCGAAACGGAGAATGGATCTGATCTACGACGAAGTCAAGGATTACTACAACCGAACGATCATCACGAATCCGTTGATCGAACTTAGAAACCTCGTGATCGTGGCCGAACTCATCATCCGTTCGGCGTTATCCAGAAAGGAAAGTAGAGGACTTCACTTTTCCACGGATTATCCCGAAAACAGAAATCCTTCCAGAATCGATACGGAAATGAGAAACGACAAGATTTCGCTCTGAGGGAGAATTCTTTCGTGAAAGCGCAATTTGTGGGAACTCCAGCGCGGATCGAGGTTTAGAGAAGAATTTTAAAATCCGAAGAACTTGTGGGAACTCATACATGATTCCGAAATCAAAAGGAGATCGTAGTTACTCGGTGTGGGAACTCCAGCTTTCAAATCAACGACGAAGTTTGGACCGACAAATCAAATGCGAATCAAACCGCGCAACAGTCTAAAACGATCAAATATTCGAATCTTAGAATACGTGACTGAAGTTTACGAAAAGCTGTTTATCTTCCCTTGAAACCGCGTAGTCGATCATGATGATCGTCGCTTGGTTCCAGGCGATCCTCAAACCCAATCCATGGGAGTATTTGTAGTCCAGTAAACCGGCCTTGTGTTCGTCGTTCCAAACGCGGCCGAAATCCCAAAAAGGAACAAGGTTCAACGCGAAGTATTCCCCGCCGACGGAAAAATCGTAGAACTTCCAGCGCACTTCCACGGTTCCGAAGCCCATGGCGCGTCCTACGAAACGATCCTGTTTGTAACCGCGGAGAGTTCTTAAACCGCCGAGACCGGACACGGTGCTTTCGGTTCCCCAAAGATTTCTATATTCAAAAAACGGAACATCTCCGTCCGAAATGCCGAAACCGAAACGAGATGCGAGGACGAGTTTCTCGAAGGTTTTCGGAAACGGGCTATAAAAGAATTTCGCGTGTCCGAAATATTTCTGAAAATCAAAATTGGAGCCGATCGTTTTCGTCGCCTTTTCATACGTCGCTTCCAGGAAAACACCCGAGTTCGGATCGGGTTCAAAATCGCGCGTATCGTAAACCAAACCTACCTTAGCGGTATTCACAAAGCCGCCGTGATAACCGAGGATCTTTCCGGATTCCGCGTCTTCGGTCAATCTCGTCTTTGCGTTGGGAACTTCACCCGAATTACTGAGAGGAGTCCCGTCAAAAATCGGATCGATGGATTTTACGAACTTACCGTCGTTCGCCTGCACGATGTTATTCGAAAGACGAAATCCTGCCACGAGGCGAACCGTTCCGTGAAAGAAGGAGCGCTCCGTGCTGAAATTCAACTGGGGAGTCTGGATCGTATACCGGTTGTACATACGATCGGTCACGTTGAACGCGGGACCCGCAGGAATACCGGAATACGTCCTTCCGCCGAGTTCGACTGGATCGCCGGGACCTCCCGGTCTTTGATACATAAACGTGGATTCCTGAGAACCGTATTGCGCGTTCGTGACCTGCGGAGCGCCAGGTTGATTCCGTTCCTGATAGGTAAGCGGCTTTAACGTGGATTCCCCCACTCCGAAATACAAGGTGGTCGGAGTGATCGTGAGAAGCGCGTCCGCGCGCAATCTCCACTGCGTGTTCGCGACATACGGCATGTCCAAACTGAGCTGATGATACTGTGCGTTCTTAGTCGTATTAAAATATTGCGCGAAAAAACGAAGACGATACGGAGTATATTCGAAAAATGGATCGGACTTTTTTCCGTTGTTGTACGCGTAAGCCCGAACCCCGTAACCGATCCCTTCATTCGGATCGGAATTGATCAAAGGAAGTCCCGTCGGATACCAGCCTTCCTTTTTGTTATCCAGATCTTTTTTACACATCTGTTTAACTCGGTCGATTTTAAACGGAAGATCCTTTCTTTCTTCCGGCTTATCGCAGCCCGAAAAATTCTCCTGAGCGGAAACTTCAAAGAAGGAAATCAAAGCGCATCCCAGACAAAGCAAGAACGGGAAGGTCTTGGAAAGAAATCGGTTGCGAAAGAAACCCTCCTCTTTGGAAAGAATCTTAGAAAGATAAGAATTCGTCTTTGTGTTCTTCTTCGAATGTTTCATAAGTTTTGCACGGAAAGATTGTGAATTTCTAACCGACCCGTCGACGCTGTCAAACTGAATATGATAAAATGCTCACATTTCAATAGAAACAAAAAACTCGCCCTTTGCGCTCTGTCAAAAGGCGAGTCGGTCGTCGTTGTTAAACGACATGAGGAAATTCTTTCCTTAAGGAAGATTTCTCACACAACGAACGAAGTATCTGCTCGTTTTCGCAAACGCGGTATCGTCTCCGAAATGAGTAGCTCCGAAGTTGACCGCACGCGCAGTATCTACGGCTCCTTCCTTTGCCCACGAACTCCAGTAATAATCTTCCACGGTGTTCGGAAACTTCAAGAGAAGCGCGTTCAAACTTCCCGATGCGGTGAGAGCCTTTAACTCCGGATAGGTGGGAAGTCTCCAATCCGAACGGCCCGCCGTACGATCCGCATTGCAGGAAGTGTAAGCTTCGCTGGTTCCGGTAAATCCGGGGGTTTGTCCGACGAGAACAGGAGGCAACGTGATCGTATTGCAATCGTTCAGATTCAAGGAACAATACTGAAACAAAGCCGCGCCGTATCTTCCGATCACGGTCGAAGTGTTGTTGATTCCTTCGCAGTCATACGATCCGTTCTGCCCTACGCGGAGAACTTGTCCTTGCGTACAGATCTTCCACATAAGTCCGGTCGTATTGTTCGTGATCGTTCCGGACGCGGGGTCGGCGGTATATGGACTGAAAAAAACCATTCCCGCAAGAAGAACTTTCGCGTCCTCGTTGATAAAGCCCAGAGTCGTATCGTCCGGTTTTTCCTCGCAATTCGCAAAGAAAGAAAGCGCAATACTGAGCATTAGAATATTCTTATATTTTTTCATGATTTCCTCAGAAAATGTGGTTAAAGTTCATAAATATCTGTTTGTCTTCCTTGGAAACCGCGTAATCCAACATCAGGATCGTACTTTGATTCCAAGCGATTCGAAATCCCATACCACGGGAATATTTATAATCTTTGAGTCCCACGTTGTGTTCGTCGTCCCAAACCCGACCGAAATCCATAAACGGAACCAGGTTCAACGCAAAGTGTTGTCCCGCAACGGTGAAATCGAAGAACTTCCAACGAAGTTCGATGTTTCCCCATCCCATCGCTCTACCGGCAAAACGATCCTGTTTGTAACCGCGCAAGGTTCGGAGGCCTCCGAGACCGGTGATCCCACCCTCGGTCGACCAAAGGTTTCTGTATTCGAAAAAGGGCGCATCCCCGTCCGTCATCCCGAAAGCTCCGCGACCCGCAAGTACGAGTTTATCAAACGTTTTCGGAAACGGGCTGTAGAATACCTTCATCTGAGTGAAATATTTCGAATATTGAAAATCGGAACCCAAGGACTTTGCGACCTTCTCGTACGTCGCTTCCAAGAAAACCCCACGGTTCGGATCCGGTTCCAAATCCCGCGTATCCAATACCATACCGAAACGGACCGAGTTTACATTTCCACCGTTGGCGCCGATGATTCTTCCCGCTTCCGCGTCTTCGGTCACTTTGGTTTTTCCCGCCGGTGCCATACCGGAATTACTGAAAGGAGATCCTTCCGTCAAAGGATCCGTACTTTTTACGAACTGACCGTCAAACGTCTTAACAATGTTTTGCGAAACGCGAAGTCCCGCAACCATACGAACGAGGCCTCCGAAGAAGATATGCTCTCCGCTGATGTTTGCCTGCGGAGAACGAATGTCGTATCGATTGTACATCCGATCCGTTACGCGAAACGCGTCATTGGTAGGAAGTCCCGAATAATTGGCTCCCTGAAACTCGACAGGATCTCCCGGACCGCCCGGTCTTGTGAAATAAATATTCTTTTCCCGATCGTGATAGGTAGCGTTCCGTACGACTTCTCCGCCGGGTTGGTTTCTTTCCTGATATGAAAGTGTTTCGAGAGACTTTTCGCCGATCCCGTAATACAACGTGTTCGGATTCGTATCATAGATCAAATCCCCGCGCAATCTCCACTTCGAATCGAAGATATATGGAGCGTCGAAGCTGATATCTTGATACTGTCTGTTTTTTGTGGTGTTAAAATACTGCGCGAACATCCGAAAGCGATAAGGAGTATATTCAAAAAACGGATCGGACTTTTTTCCGTTGTTGATCAAGAAGACACGGACCCCGTAACCCACACCCACGTTCGGGTCGGAGTTCAAAAGAGGAAGCCCCGTCGGGAACCAACCTTCCTTCTTTTTACAGATGTCTTCGGGTCTCAAACGTCTCATTTCCGAGATTTCAAATGGCAGATCCGTTCTTGGCTTTCGATTGCTATAATCGACAAACGCGAGCTTGGAACAATCCTCTTTGTCTTGCGCATACACCGACCCAGCCGTTAAGGTCAGAGCGAACAGACAGGTTGCAATACTTACGAGTTTCAGAAATTTCTTCATGGATTTCCTATTTCTATATTTCAGAACAAAACGGAAACGGTTCGGCGGCATACTGTCAATAGGATTTTTCCAAGAATTGGGAAATACGTTAGGAAAACTAGGGTCGAATTCCGGTTATTCATAACAATTGATATAATACCTTGGAAAAGAGGAAACATCGATTATGACGGGCGGATGAAATCGAATTGGCTTGAATGAATTTGCTGCGTAGTGATGGTATTCGACTGACAGTCGATTTTTGTTACGTTGTTCTTTGCGTCATACGTCAGTTCCGCATTTGCGATCACGCTTCCATCCGGCTTTGTGGACAATATGCTTACCGGTAATTTTTCCACCGGTTCAAATCCAATTTCCATCGTTACGCCGTTCCCGCTTACACGCCGCACGGATGGAACTCCGTTCGCGTTTAAATACGGTCCTTGATAGCTCACGACCGTATGTCCAACGCTCGTCCCATCTGCAGAATCCATCGTGATATTCGACAACGTTCCGTTCGTCGAGTAGTTGTTGTGAAGTTTCGTTCCATCAGGTAACGTTTCCGTGATTACGGGCGTTGCCGCTACGCGGCCCGGGCTCTCCGCTTCGGTCAAGTTATTGTGTTTATTAGTTCTCATCGCTTCTCAGAAATCCAATAACTTGACCACGCATCGATCCCTAACGCGGGAAACTGACCCTGTTCTTCTTAACTAAGCTTACCACCCAGGCTTATGGATTACTCGACGGCTTGACTGATAAAAGATCATGCAACCCTCTTCATTTTTTAATCGAATTACACAATCATCTCGACATTCCGCATGGAGGGGGTCTATTGCTTTTGAATATTCTGGATATCGACTATCGCATTTTGCCAAACAGCGACCCAAACGAATGTTGCAATTTTTAATTTTTTCTTTATTTGCATTATCAGTATAATTCATTTGTAACCGCCTAACGAACCACAAGCCCACCGTTTTTTGGCAGATCCTCGCAAGAAAGACTTCTCGGTATCGTTTCCCAAGACTTAAAAAGATCTCGTAAATAAGCGTAAGGATCGATACCTGAGATCTTTGCATTTTGAATTAACGAATAGAATCCCGCGCTCGCAGTTGCCCCTTGTGGACAACCGGAGAAGAGCCAGTTTTTTCTACCGATCACAAAAGGACGAATGTCGTTCTCAACGAGATTCGTATCTAATTGCAATTCCGGATGATCCAAAAAGAGAAGCAGTTTTTCCCACTGGCCAGAAAGATAAGAGAGCGCTTTTCCCATAGAAGATTTGGGAGCAACTTCGACGATCCGTTTGTTCATCCAAGAACGAATCTCATCAACGATAGGCTTAGATTCGGATTGCCTGAGTTTCAGATGTTCTTCAGAACTTAAACTTTCTACCTTAGCTTTTGACTCGATTGTATAAAGCTTACCGATTTTCTTTACGATCCATTCTGCTTGCACATTCTTAGAATCGATTTTTAGAATTTCGAAAAATCTCCTCCTCGCATGATTCCAACATCCCGCGTGAAGAATCTTAGATTTAACTTTCAACAAAGAATCGTAAGATTCAAAACCGTCCGTTTGGATGATTCCTTCAAATCCCTGGATCCATTCTTCTAAAAACTTAGCGCTCCGACTCGGCTCATAATGATAGAGAACAACGGGCTTTTCTCTGATGAACCCTCGGATCACCCACATATACGATTTGGATGTATTCAACTTTCCTTCTTCGTTTAACACTTGAAGAATCGTCTCATCGATCTGCAAATACTTCGATTTGAAAAGTTCCCTTCTCACATCCTCGATCATCGGAGAAAGTTTTTCAAAAACTTGAATTGCGGTATTGGAAAGGGTGCTCCTTGAAATATCCACTCCCGATCTCTGGAGAATCCCGGCTTGTCTGTAAAACGGAAGAGCATCCGCAAACTTTTGAGTAAGCGTGTGAGCTAAGAATCCGGAAGAAAGCATACTCTTCTCAGCGATCTGATGGGGAACCGGCGCGATTCTTACGACAGGTAGAGTTTCATCAGAAGTTCCTTCACAATGCTTACACGCATACTTAGGGCGAATATGAACTTCGACTTGTATTTTAGCCGGGATAATATCTAACTTCTCGGACTTGTCTTCTCCGATACGAGTAAGCTCGTGACCACAAGAACAGGTTTTATCAATTTCAGGAATATCATGTAGGATTTCGATTCTTGGAAAGTAGTCCGGGAAAGGTTTTCTTCCCGTCTTCTTTCTTGTATGGCTTTTAACAGGACTAAAAAGACTTTCTTCTTCGGGTTCAGGAGAATCTTCTTGCAAGGAGCTTTCTATTTCGTTAAAAAGAAATCCTTGATCTTTTTCGATCTGACTCCATTTCTCAGTCTTTCTCCCGAAAAGCTGGATCTTCAATCTCTCGATCTGATCCAAATGTTCGGATTCTTTCTGTTTTTGGAGTCGTAATTCTTCCTGATATTTATTATTCTCTAATATAATGATTCTTTTTAGTTCTTCTACATCATCAGGAAGAGAGTTTAGATCCAAAGACATTCGGATTCAGTCTTAATACTTTCTTTTCTTGAGTCAAACATTTTCAACTGACATTCTTGTATTTTAGTTTCTTGTGCTCTTTGAAAAAATCGATCCCATTCAATAGCCAATGAAACCTTTCAACGGGTATTTTATGCACTTCCTCCTCTGAGTTCGGCCACGGGAATTTACTCTCTTCCAGTCTCTTCTGCCAAAGGCAAAACCCGCTCTTATCCCAGTAGAGCATCTTCAGTTTATCTTTCTTGCGATTGCAGAAGAGAAAGACGCTCGCCGAATACGGATCTTTTTTCATCTTTCCTTCTACGATTACAGAGAGCGTATTGATCGATTTCCTTAAATCCGTCGCCCCAGGTCGAAGATACACTTTTCTGTTTCCGGGATTTAACTCCATCGTCCTAAACTAAACTGAACGTTTACTTGGAGCGATGCCTTCCCCGACGTATCTATCTTTAGGGTCAAAAATTCGGCTTCTACCAATGACTGAGAATTTGTCGAGGAAGGAGGAATTTCTACAAAGTCGTTCTTCTCTGAATGCTTAGAACGTCTCTCCCAATGATATCGAAACGTCGTGTATTTGAGGTGTCTTTCTTTACAATACTGAGGCTGGGAAAGTCCACTCTTTGAAAAGTCATCAAACTCTTTGGGCCAATCTATTTTCGTTTTTTTCATCAAAGACAGTTTACAACATTTATACGATTAGAAAAAGGTGCGGTTGTTTAGGCGCTTACGTTTAAGGAATCGTAATCCGTTTTAAAGATCGCAACGATGTCATCCACACGTTTTGTCTTTTGAATTTGATTTCCTTTTTGATTGTATCGGAATTCAGTCTGACCTGACTCATCCGTAACCTTTGTAAGCCTGCCCAAAGAAAACGGAACCGAAGAATCGTCATATACGAATTGAACGGGAACCTCCGGGCCGTTTGTAGTTTGTGCAGTGTTTCGGCCCATCAGGTCATACGAAAAGTTGACCGACTTCCCTCTCGCATCCGTTTGTCTCGAAAGTCTCCCATTCGCATCGTATGAATAGGAAATAGTTCCCGAATTCGGATCTTGAGTCGAAGTTCTTTGTCCAACCGAGTTGTAACCGAAACTTGTAACAAGTCCGCTCGGGTCGGTAATACTCGCATATCCGCCAAACGGGGAATAGGCGTATTGGATCGTTCTTCCCTGCACCGTCTTGCTCGTCACCTGACCCAGTGCATTCTTCGTAATCGATTCTGACTTCGTCTGCCCGTCGGGATAGATCGTATTCTTCGTTTCGGTCAATCCCGAACGCGTAACGTTTGTCTGAATCGTTCCTAACGGATGCGGCTCCGTAATGGTCGACAATTCTCCGTCCGGATCGTTGTATTGATACAACGTATATTGAGGAGCAATGTTTGAATAATACTCGTTCGACTTTTTAATCAGTTGCCCTTTGTTGTAATCGTAAAAACTTTCTTCAATCGAAAGAATCCCGCTCACTGCGGTGTTACTTTCGGTTCGGATCGTATTTCCGAGCGGATCGATATATTTCGTAGTCGTGCTTGTGTTTCCGCTCGTTGTATCGATCGTATTCTTAGTCACAGATTCGTTGTTGCTCAGTGTTGTTAGGTCATAGAGTCCGGTATTGTTATACACATACGTTTCGTTCGCACTCGATTCGCCGGGATACGTTACGCTCAAAATTCGACCATACGCATCGTAGCCAAAACCGGGCGTTGTTGCTTCGCAACCCGGGCTCTCCGCTTCGGTCAAGTTATTGTGTTTTTTCTTTCTCATCATATTTACGAAACTTCAATAACTTGACCACGCTCGATCCCTAACGCTGAAAACAGACTTTTTTCTTTTCGAAGGACGGTCCCCTTCCTTCGAAAATCGTTGTAAAAGATCTAACAAACTTCGCACCGCACCGCACCGCTGGTGCAGTCGAAATCATTCCTCGAATATTCTCGGAGAATTCGGTCCTTTTGTCTTAGTATTCAATATTTTGAATACATTGCAAACGCTTTTCAAGAATTTTTAAAAATCCTTTATTTGCCTGCGAAATCAAACGAAAAGTTCTTGGGGAAATTCATCACATCTACTCACATTAAATTCGCGTTGATTTTATATAAACAGGTACATCACATTTATCTTTATAATCAAGAATACAATAATCACGACACTTCCCCTGCCTAAAATCTCTTCTAAGAGGATAAATACGCAAGCATTCCGCTTGGCATTTATCTAACTCCTTATTACATTTTTTTATTTTCTCCCTGTTTTCAATTTCAGAAGCTTGGACAATCAATAATTGTCTACTTAAATTTACTTCAAACGCAAACGTTTGTACGGTATATAAGTAGATTATTATGAATATACTATATCTCATTATCAATTTGAGCATCCCAAAACATAAACAGGCCAGCAAGCATCATAATAGTCCGTGGGCTTTGGCAACGGATTAACCGCCACCCTACGTTCAACACATTCAATAAAACATTTTCGTTTGGCATAATCATCACCTCTACCATCAGATTTCTCATAAATGTCATTTGTAACATTGCACTTGGTATAAAAAATAAGTAGTATAATTGATAAGATTTTAAATATCATTTCGTAATTAAAACTATAATTACCTTGTTGAATAAGCCCTGAACTCATGGTCTCTTGAAGATCGAAAATATAAGTAACAACCTTCTTTATTTTCAAGCCGATTCGCACATTCATCTTTGCATTTCTCTCTTGTCGCTTTTTCGAAATAACTATACGGATTCTCCTGATTGCATTTCTTAAAACAAGCGTCCAATTTTATTCCACATTGTTTTAGAAAGATCGCATGCTCACTTGAGGTTTTATTATCCGACAAATCACTTCGAACGAGAACATCTTGCTTCTGCCTTTGGTCCCTACCGCACCCGACAGTAATCACTGCAATCAGAACAATTGTAAATTTATTCATATTTCCAAGAGCATCATTTATTAGAACTCAATGGTAATGTATTATCTTCATCAGGACAACTCAATTCTTTTGTTACATAAGGTAAGCAACTGGTTACAATTATATCAAATGGGATCGTGTTTGGTTTTGCAGATATATTAGACAACTCATATGTAAGTAAAAAATAATTAAGAAGGGCATTGCCTTAAAGCTCGCCAAAAACTGATGTTGAAGAAAATTGATTCACATCAAATACTTCGGATGTCTTATTTGCCGTTGGGATTCCCGAAGAAAAGTCTACACGATCAAAGCCAGATGCTATAAAAACTTTCGATCCCGAAACCAAATTGGCAGTATGTATAGATCTTTTAGATTGCATTTGTCCAGATCCAATTACTGCCATCGTTCCCGTATCATATAATTCACATGATGAAAGAATAGGTGTGCCGTTAAGTATTTGATGTCCCCCACATAATAAAATTCTATTGGAAGCTGTAACTGTTGCAGTATGTCCTACTTTAAAATCACTTAAATTGCCTATAGAAGCAAATGTATTTAATCCTGAATCATACAATTCTACCACTTTAGTATTCGATGCAAAAGGTGGTGCTGTTACTTTATAGCCTCCTGTTACCAGTACGTTCCCGTTTGCCAAAAGATTTGTCGTATGTTGGGTTCGTGAAACGCTAAGGTTCCCCGATGCCGCAAACGTTAATGTGTTCGGATCAAACAATTCGGAAGTAGCAATAGTTGCCTGACCATTATCCAGTCCACCAATGATTAAAATTTTACCATTGTTTAACTTTGTAGAAGTATGAAGGCAACGATTGAAAGTTAAATTACCAATTGGCGTAATAGTAAAACTATTTGGGTCAAATAATTCTGCACTTTTTAAAATCGAGTCCGCCCTTCCACCGGCAATAAGAACTCTTCCGTCGTTCAATAAATCCATACTAAAATCTGAACGGCCTTGATTTAAGTTTGGCCCGCTAATTACTGAGTTCGATGAGGGATCATAAATTTCTGTTTGATTAAGCGGGGGTAATGCGTTTGAAGCTGAACTTAAAGGGTTAGTATTCCCTCCTGCAATAAAGACTCTTCCATCCAACAGACGAATCGCCTTAAAATTAGAGCGCGCAAACTTCAAGCTATTTACTTGAAAGATTATTTTTTGGGTTGGATCAAATTGATGAATATCATTATACGTTTTGAATCCATTTTGGCCGCCCATTATCAGAATGTTATTTCCGATCGGAATAGATTCATGACCGTATCTTCCATATTTTTGTGTAATAATCAATAAAAGAGCAATTATACCTAATTCTTTAGTATTATCGTTGTCGGATGGATTGCATTGCGAAAAAAGAAAAACGACAATAAGAAATTTAACAAATAAGTATTTCATAGATTACCACATTTTTAATTAAACTAATTTTCTTCAATATTGAATTTCATTTAAGAAATAAAGCCATTTATGCTTATGGCTCGTTCTTACTTTCATCATCTTTAATCAAACCCGAACCTCCTCCTTCAGGAGGAGATGGAGGCGCTGGTTCATCTGGGGCTGGCAATGGACAAGCTGGATAAGGATAAATTATACATTCTCCGCACTGGAGAACCCCTTGAACCATTTGGCAAGTTGGGTTATCATTCTTTGGACCATTATTTCCACCAGTATTCGCATTTCCTCCGCCTTTTGCAAAACCCAAATTCCAAAAATAAATCCATTCTGCGACATGGCTTTTTCTACTTCTTTGTTTTTCTCTACTTTTAAGAGCTTGTCCGTTATTCCTATCGCGGGTAGCTCTTTGCGTCCATTTAATAAAGCCCTTAAAGGATTTTTTTAATCCTTTCGTTATATCTTTCGTATTTATTTTTTTTCCTAAATTACTACGATGTAAATCTTTTCCAATGCTTTTCATACTCGGGCTATTGCCATTATGAAAATCCTTCCCCATCGCATGACCGATAATTCGATTCACCATGTGCATCAAACCCGAACCGCTGAGATGCCCACTCGGATCACGGTAGTTCACAGGATTTCCGTCAACATACATATAACGATTCATTCCACTCATTGATTCAGGAACAACAAGCGAGTCCGCTTGTAAAAACCTTCCTAATATTGGTTCGTAGTATCTCGACTTGTAATAGTAAAGCCCGGTTTCTTTGTCTTCGATCTGACCGGTGTATTTGTAACGGAATATATCAGGTCCGTAAGAATCGGTTCGGTTGATAGAACCGTATGGCTCGTAAGATACGTAACTCACTCCAGGTTCAGGTCCGCTCGCAGGGTTTCCGTATCCGTCCGTAATCATGTTGATCGAACCAAGATGATCCGGGTGATAGAAATACATTCCGTTCACAGGTGTTCCGCCGATATTGCCTCCCCCTGTCGTTCCTGCATTTGGGTTTTGAATGCTCGGTGTTCCCGGATTTACATTCGCTCCCATTGCCAACACCCAAGGAGGATCGCCTTCTTTGCCTCCGGAACCAGGTAAAACTCCACAACCCGGAATCGATGTTACGACAAACAGTGCTACGAGCGCCGCTGGAGTTCCAACACCCTGCCAGGAAAGTCTTTGGAGTAGTTCGTTGCCCTTCAAGAAATAAGGGTAAGAAAGATAAAGAACGGTTAAGAGAAGCAAAAAGTAGAAGGCGTTGTAAACTTTTGTGGGAACTCCCTCTTGGAAAAGTTCCGAGTAACCGAAGACGGAACTTACTCGGTCCTTGATTCGGTTTTCGTAATAGTCTACACAGTCAATCGCTACGTCCTTGCAAAACGAATTTGTAAGAGTTCCCACAAAAATGGAAACTTTCGATCCTTTCGAGCCATCGTCACTCCCTGTAATTCTTCCGACAAACAATGCAATTGAGTTTTTACTTGACTCCGGAGTTCCTTCAGATTGGGCCAACTGCAACGTTGCATCTTCTCGCGTCCACTGAGCGACTAAGTCCCCCTGCAAACCTCTCACATACAATGTATGCCTTTCCGGTTGGCCGGGATTTCTTACGATCTCGTAGTTTGGTCCCAACGTATATGTCGTCACAAGGGAAATCTGAGATTCTGACTTGATTCTACTTCCGGCATAGTCGTATGTATTCAAGATCGAACTACTCGTTCCATACGGTGTAATTTCAATCAACTTGCCATAGCTGTTGTAACGTAACGTATCCCCGTTCCTCGAAGTCATGTTCCCGCTTGCATCGTATCCGTAATTCATCGTTCCCGTGCTCGGGCTGTTTGCAGTCGTCACCGCATTCGCGTGCGTTCCATCCCCATATCCTAAAGTATATGCGCCTTTTTGCGTTAAGTTTCCACTTGCAGAAAAATTGTAGTTCTGTGTTCCGTATTTCCCCGTCGCTTGTGTCACTCGATTCAAATTGTCTAATGTAAAGTTTTGTGTTCTGCTTGGATTCAGTTTGTCATCGATTTTCGTTAGGTTGTTTTTTGCATCATACGTAAGTTCAGAATTTGCGATCACGCTTCCATCCGGTTTTGTGGACAATATGCTTACCGGTAATTTTTCCAAAGGTTCAAATCCTATTTCCATCGTCACACCGTTCCCGCTTACACGCCGCACGGATGGAACTCCGTTCGCGTTTAAATACGGCCCTTGATAGCTCACGACAGTATGTCCCACGCTCGTCCCATCTGCAGAATCCATCGTGACATTCGACAACGTTCCGTTTGTCGAGTAGTTGTTGTGAAGTTTCGTTCCATCAGGTAGCGTTTCCGTGATTACGGGCGTTGCCGCTACGCGGCCCGGGCTCTCCGCTTCGGTCAAGTTATTGTGTTTATTCTTTTTCATCACTTCTCAGAAATCCAATAACTTGACCACGCATCGATCCCTAACGCGGGAAACTTACACTAAAATATTTCATTGTTTCATAATGTTATTCGAGCTGTAGTATTGGATTGCAAATCAATAATTTCACCCGTATTATCGGTCGTAACATCGTTCGCAAAAAAACCATCCATTAGAATACCGCCAAATATAAAAATTTTACCGTTATTTAAAACCTCTATAACTGGATTAGCTCTCGGCACAGATAGATTCAACAAACTTGAATAAGTATTGCTAACTACATTATATTTCTCGCATGAATTAGTCGTATCAGATATCGAAGAATCAGCGCGCAACACATAGCCACCGCAAATTAATATATCCCCATTCAATAAAGTTCTGATCGCCTGAGAACGACGTGGAAAATTCATTTTGCCTGCTGTTAAAGAAAACGTGGCTCCAGCGTAAACTTCTCCAAACTCTTCATAGTAAACATTCGAATCTGAATCCTGTCCACCCCTACCTGCTGTTATTAAGACATTACCATTTCCAAGCAATGCTGCAGAATGTCGTGACCTAGGATGATTCAAGTTCCCCGTTACGGTTAACGAATCGCCAACAGGATCATATATTTCAGCCGACGATAGCCTTGAAGTCTTATTACTTCCGCCAGCAATTAAAACATTGCCTGATACTAATGTTGTTGCAGTATGATAAAATCTCTCAGTTGTCATTTGATTAGCACTATTTGAAAATAAATTCAAAGCTGGATCATAGATCTCTAAAGTTTTCAAAATTTGACCATTTAAACCAACGCCACCGCTAAATAATATTTTTCCATTATTCAACTTTGTTGAGGCAAAATAAATTCGCCCTGAATTCAGCTTAGGTCCAACTGAAAAACTTTCAGTCATTGGGTCAAAAATTTCAGAAGTTACAATAAAACTATCATTGCTCCCAACTCCGCCTGCAACAAGCACCTTTCCAGAATTAAGCAAATGCATAGTAAAAGTGGTCCTTTCTATATTCAAATCAGATATTTTGAGAATTTTACCTGTATCTTCACTGAAAATATAACAAGATTTGTAAATAAAACCCATACCATTCGTACCACCGCAAAAAAGAACGCGTTTGCCATCGGCAAGTTTCACTGATGCATGATTAAACCTACCTTGAAAACCTGCACTTCTAAGAAGTCCAATTATTGCAATTTGCTCATTTGATAGAAACGGCTCATTTGATGGCTTACATTGAATTTGTATAAATGTAAAAATTATCAAATAAATAGCTATGTAAGTTTTTATAAAATAATTATATCTCATTCTGATCTCCTAAAATAATTTATTATTATTTACTTGTGCCTGTTGTATTACACTGCTCAGCAGTCGTCACGTCTTCAGCATCTTGAATATCGCCACTTTCAGTCGCTCCACAATAACCACCAGAATATCTATTTGTGTACCATAAATAAATCACTGCGCCTTCTGACCTTTGCTTAATTTTAGTAGGGCGATTCTTATTAAACATATTACCTCTTGCATCATGCTTTCTTTTATTATATTCATCCAATCCAACTGAAAAGGCATACATGAACAAACAAGTAGTTTCTCCAAAAGACTTTTTGCATTCTGCGCTATTTGCGTAAAGTCCAAATACAAAGTTGAATTGATGATTGGCAGAATTTACATAATCTTTATTCCCCATAGCAGTGTTCCACCACGTACCTATTTTTCGCTGACTAAAAATTGTATTTCCAACATCCCAATAATACCTGCCTTTTTTAACAAAAGTCGCATTGTGAAAAAACCGATTCCCGCCAGTCGAGATTCCTCTCGCACTCAATCGCTTGTCCATCCCCTTAGAATTAAAATCCTTCCCAATCGCATGACCGATAATTCGATTCACCATGTGCATTATACCGGGCCCAGTGAGATGCCCACTCGGATCACGGTAGTTCACAGGATTTCCGTCAACATACATATAACGATTCATTCCACTCGTTGATTCAGGAACAACAATCGAGTCCGCTTGTAAAAATCTTCCTAATATAGGTTCGTAGTATCTCGACTTGTAATAGTAAAGCCCGGTTTCTTTGTCTTCGATCTGACCGGTGTATTTGTAACGGAATATATCAGGTCCGTAAGAGTCGGTTCGGTTGATAGAACCGTAAGGCTCGTAAGATACGTAACTCACTCCAGGTTCAGGTCCGCTCGCAGGGTTTCCGTATCCGTCCGTTATCATGTTGATTGAACCAAGATGATCCGGGTGATAGAAATACATTCCGTTCACCGGTGTTCCACCGATATTGCCTCCCCCTGTCGTTCCTGCATTTGGGTTTTGAATGCTCGGTGTTCCCGGATTTACATTCGCTCCCATTGCCAACACCCAAGGAGGATCACCTTCTTTGCCTCCGGAACCCGGTAAAACTCCACAACCCGGAATCGATGTTACGACAAACAGTGCTACGAGCGCCGCTGGAGTTCCAACACCTTGCCAGGAAAGTCTTTGGAGTAGTTCGTTCCCCTTCAAGAAATAAGGGTAGGAAAGATAAAGAACGGTTAAGAGAAGCAAAAAGTAAAACGCGTTGTAAACTTTTGTGGGAACTCCTTCTTGGAATAACTCCGAGTAGCCGAATACGGAAGACAAGCGGTCCTTGATTCGGTTTTTGTAATAGTCTGCACAGTCAATCGCTACGTCCTTACAAAACGGTTCCGTAGCAGTTCCTACAATTCTCCCGACAAACTGTCCAATCGAAGAACTGCTTGACTCCGGAGTTCCTTCCGTTCGGGCCAACTGCAGCGTTGCATCATCCCTCGTCCACTGAGCGACCAAGTCTCCTTGCAATCCCCTCACATACAATGTATGCCTTTCCGGTTGGCCGGGATTTCTTACGATCTCGTAACCGGGTGACAACGTATATGTCGTCACAAGGGAAATCTGAGATTCTGACTTGATTCTACTTCCGGCATAGTCGTATGTATTCAAGATCGAACTACTCGTTCCATACGGTGTAATTTCAATCAACTTGCCATAGCTGTTGTAACGGAGTGTATCCCCGTTCCTCGAAGTCATGTTCCCGCTTGCATCGTATCCGTAGCTCATCGTTCCCGTGCTCGGGCTGTTTGCAGTCGTTACCGCATTTGCGTGCGTTCCATCCCCGTAGCTCAAGGTATATGCGCCTTTTTGTATTAAGTTTCCGTTTGCTGCAAAGTTGTAATTCTGTGTTCCGTATTTTCCAGTCGCCTGTGTGACTCGATTCAAATTGTCCAATGTAAAGTTCTGAGTTCTGCTTGGATTCAGTTTGTCATCGATTTTCGTTAGGTTGTTTTTTGCATCATACGTCAGTTCCGTATTCGCAATCACGCTTCCGTCCGGTTTCGTTGAAAGAATACTTACCGGTAATTTTTCCACCGGTTCGAATCCGATTTCCATCGTCACACCATTGCCGGATACACGCCGCACGGACGGAACTCCGTTCGCGTTTAAATACGGCCCTTGATAGCTCACGACCGTATGTCCCACGCTCGTCCCATCAGCCGAGTCCATCGTGATATTCGACAACGTTCCGTTCGTCGAGTAGTTGTTGTGAAGTTTCGTTCCATCAGGTAACGTTTCCGTGATTACGGGCGTTGCCGCTACGCGGCCCGGGCTCTCCGCTTCGGTCAAGTTATTGTGTTTATTCTTTTTCATCACTTCTTAGAAATCCAATAACTTGACCACGCTCGATCCCTAACGCGGCGATCGGCGTCACTATAAACAACCTTATAAATATCAATGGAGATCCTTGATTCAAATTGACGAACACTCCATATCAACAGATAATTCAAATTTATAATTTTTCAGTAGCCAACTGGCGAAGCATTAGATCGGTAAATCCTACGAGTTCTTGACTGAAATATAATTAGACATCCTTCTTTGAATTCATATTTACCAACACATGAATTCTTACAAGCGGCATTCCTTGAATCCCTGGCATCAAACAATTCAGAATACTCCTTATCACACTTTTTTAGGCATTTTTCAAATTCCAAATTGCATTTTTTGTAATTTTCGATCTGCTCCTTAGGCAAGGTATTTCGTATTTCATTATGGATTTTCAACTCTTGTTTTAAATCCTGTGGCGAACCGCATCCAATCAGACAAAATAAAATCATTGTCCATAACGTACTTGGTACATTAAGATACCTTAATCCCATTTCATTTTTATTATTCGCAGTTACTTGCCTCATATAATCTTAATAAGCAAACGTTCAGATAAAACTCTGGGTCCACAGAATTGGATTGATTGTTATTGATAATCGGAAGGCAAAGGGACGTTAATGTCGAGTCAATTACTGGTTTGCAATCTTTTTTAAAACCAACATCCTCCCCCTTGCAGAAAAGTAGCAACATAATGATAATAAAATATTTTTTCATTTTCTTCTTTATCCTAATCTGAGTTTTGTGAAGCAACACAGGAGCCAAGCACAATGAGTATTGTTTTGAAAAATTCGGCTTCTTTTTCTCCTCGGTTTAAAGTGCCATCACCGTTAGGACGCCCTTCTTCTCCAGCAGAAGCCGCTCCCAGAAAGAATCCTTCTCCCAAGGATTTAGAAGACTTACAACTAACTCCATTATTTTCAAATGGCTTAGAAATATCACCTAAGCTTAGTGTAATCCCATTCTTAAAAGGATTTTCCCAATCTGTAAAATGTCTTTCAAACTTTTGATATACCATTTGATTCAATATTTCTAGATTACGACAAGCCTCAGCACCAAGCTGATCTTTACATTGTTTCGAACTCGTATATATGGATATGGAAAAATGCACCGCATGGTTTGCAGTGTTTTGAACATGCGATTTGCCAGAATATTCATTCCACCATCTACCTATTCTTCGCTGGCTAAAAATGGTATTTCCAACATCCCAATAATACCTGCCTTTTTTAACAAAAGTCGCATTGTGAAAAAACCGATTCCCGCCAGTCGAGATTCCTCTCGCACTCAAACGCTTGTCCATCCCCTTAGAATTAAAATCCTTCCCCATCGCATGACCGATAATTCGATTCACCATGTGCATCAAACCCGAACCGCTGAGATGCCCACTCGGATCACGGTAGTTCACAGGGTTTCCGTCAACATACATATAACGATTCATTCCACTCGTTGATTCAGGAACAACAATCGAGTCCGCTTGTAAAAATCTTCCTAATATAGGTTCGTAGTATCTCGACTTGTAATAGTAAAGCCCGGTTTCTTTGTCTTCAATCTGACCGGTGTATTTGTAACGGAATATATCGGGTCCGTAAGAGTCGGTTCGGTTGATAGAACCGTAAGGCTCGTAAGATACGTAACTCACTCCGGGTTCAGGTCCGCTCGCAGGGTTTCCGTATCCGTCCGTTATCATGTTGATTGAACCAAGATGATCCGGGTGATAGAAATACATTCCGTTCACTGGTGTTCCGCCGACATTGCCTCCCCCTGTCGTTCCTGCATTTGGGTTTTGAATGCTCGGTGTTCCCGGATTTACATTCGCTCCCATTGCCAACACCCAAGGAGGATCGCCTTCTTTGCCTCCGGAACCAGGTAAAACTCCACAACCCGGAATCGATGTTACGACAAACACTGCTACGAGCGCCGCTGGAGTTCCAACACCTTGCCAGGAAAGTCTTTGGAGTAGTTCGTTCCCCTTCAAGAAATAAGGGTAGGAAAGATAAAGAACGGTTAAAAGAAGCAAAAAGTAGAAGGCGTTGTAAACTTTTGTGGGAACTCCTTCTTGGAATAACTCCGAGTAGCCGAATACGGAACTTACTCGGTCCTTAATTCGGTTTTTGTAATAGTCTGCACAGTCAATCGCTACGTCCTTACAAAACGGTTCCGTAGCAGTTCCTACAATTCTTCCGACAAACAATGCAATTGAGTTTTTACTTGACTCCGGAGTTCCTTCCGTTTGAGCCAACTGCAACGTTGCATCTTCTCGCGTCCACTGTGCGACTAAGTCTCCCTGCAATGTAAGCGCCTAAACAACCGCACCTTTTTCTAATCGTATAAATGTTGTAAACTGTCTTTGATGAAAAAAACGAAAATAGATTGGCCCAAAGAGTTTGATGACTTTTCAAAGAGTGGACTTTCCCAGCCTCAGTATTGTAAAGAAAGACACCTCAAATACACGACGTTTCGATATCATTGGGAGAGACGTTCTAAGCATTCAGAGAAGAACGACTTTGTAGAAATTCCTCCTTCCTCGACAAATTCTCAGTCATTGGTAGAAGCCGAATTTTTGACCCTAAAGATAGATACGTCGGGGAAGGCATCGCTCCAAGTAAACGTTCAGTTTAGTTTAGGACGATGGAGTTAAATCCCGGAAACAGAAAAGTGTATCTTCGACCTGGGGCGACGGATTTAAGGAAATCGATCAATACGCTCTCTGTAATCGTAGAAGGAAAGATGAAAAAAGATCCGTATTCGGCGAGCGTCTTTCTCTTCTGCAATCGCAAGAAAGATAAACTGAAGATGCTCTACTGGGATAAGAGCGGGTTTTGCCTTTGGCAGAAGAGACTGGAAGAGAGTAAATTCCCGTGGCCGAACTCAGAGGAGGAAGTGCATAAAATACCCGTTGAAAGGTTTCATTGGCTATTGAATGGGATCGATTTTTTCAAAGAGCACAAGAAACTAAAATACAAGAATGTCAGTTGAAAATGTTTGACTCAAGAAAAGAAAGTATTAAGACTGAATCCGAATGTCTTTGGATCTAAACTCTCTTCCTGATGATGTAGAAGAACTAAAAAGAATCATTATATTAGAGAATAATAAATATCAGGAAGAATTACGACTCCAAAAACAGAAAGAATCCGAACATTTGGATCAGATCGAGAGATTGAAGATCCAGCTTTTCGGGAGAAAGACTGAGAAATGGAGTCAGATCGAAAAAGATCAAGGATTTCTTTTTAACGAAATAGAAAGCTCCTTGCAAGAAGATTCTCCTGAACCCGAAGAAGAAAGTCTTTTTAGTCCTGTTAAAAGCCATACAAGAAAGAAGACGGGAAGAAAACCTTTCCCGGACTACTTTCCAAGAATCGAAATCCTACATGATATTCCTGAAATTGATAAAACCTGTTCTTGTGGTCACGAGCTTACTCGTATCGGAGAAGACAAGTCCGAGAAGTTAGATATTATCCCGGCTAAAATACAAGTCGAAGTTCATATTCGCCCTAAGTATGCGTGTAAGCATTGTGAAGGAACTTCTGATGAAACTCTACCTGTCGTAAGAATCGCGCCGGTTCCCCATCAGATCGCTGAGAAGAGTATGCTTTCTTCCGGATTCTTAGCTCACACGCTTACTCAAAAGTTTGCGGATGCTCTTCCGTTTTACAGACAAGCCGGGATTCTCCAGAGATCGGGAGTGGATATTTCAAGGAGCACCCTTTCCAATACCGCAATTCAAGTTTTTGAAAAACTTTCTCCGATGATCGAGGATGTGAGAAGGGAACTTTTCAAATCGAAGTATTTGCAGATCGATGAGACGATTCTTCAAGTGTTAAACGAAGAAGGAAAGTTGAATACATCCAAATCGTATATGTGGGTGATCCGAGGGTTCATCAGAGAAAAGCCCGTTGTTCTCTATCATTATGAGCCGAGTCGGAGCGCTAAGTTTTTAGAAGAATGGATCCAGGGATTTGAAGGAATCATCCAAACGGACGGTTTTGAATCTTACGATTCTTTGTTGAAAGTTAAATCTAAGATTCTTCACGCGGGATGTTGGAATCATGCGAGGAGGAGATTTTTCGAAATTCTAAAAATCGATTCTAAGAATGTGCAAGCAGAATGGATCGTAAAGAAAATCGGTAAGCTTTATACAATCGAGTCAAAAGCTAAGGTAGAAAGTTTAAGTTCTGAAGAACATCTGAAACTCAGGCAATCCGAATCTAAGCCTATCGTTGATGAGATTCGTTCTTGGATGAACAAACGGATCGTCGAAGTTGCTCCCAAATCTTCTATGGGAAAAGCGCTCTCTTATCTTTCTGGCCAGTGGGAAAAACTGCTTCTCTTTTTGGATCATCCGGAATTGCAATTAGATACGAATCTCGTTGAGAACGACATTCGTCCTTTTGTGATCGGTAGAAAAAACTGGCTCTTCTCCGGTTGTCCACAAGGGGCAACTGCGAGCGCGGGATTCTATTCGTTAATTCAAAATGCAAAGATCTCAGGTATCGATCCTTACGCTTATTTACGAGATCTTTTTAAGTCTTGGGAAACGATACCGAGAAGTCTTTCTTGCGAGGATCTGCCAAAAAACGGTGGGCTTGTGGTTCGTTAGGCGGTTACCCTGCAATCCCCTCACATACAATGTATGCCTTTCCGGTTGGCCGGGATTTCTTACGATCTCGTAACCGGGTGACAACGTATATGTCGTCACAAGGGAAATCTGAGATTCTGACTTGATTCTACTTCCGGCATAGTCGTATGTATTCAAGATCGAACTACTCGTTCCATACGGTGTAATTTCGATCAACTTGCCAAAGCTGTTGTAACGTAACGTGTCCCCATTACGAGAGGTCATGTTTCCACTCGCATCGTATCCGTAGTTCATAGGTCCGGTGCTTGGGCTGTTTGCGGTTGTCACCGCGTTCGCGTGTGAACTGTCGCCGTAGCTTAGAGCGTATGCACCTTTTTGAATTAAGTTCCCGTTCGTGGCAAAGTTGTAGTTCTGTGTTCCGTATTTCCCCGTCGCTTGCGTCACTCGATTCAAATTGTCTAATGTAAAGTTCTGAGTTCTGCTTGGATTAAGTCTGTCATCGATTTTCGTTAGGTTGTTTTTTGCATCATACGTCAGTTCCGTATTCGCAATCACGCTTCCGTCCGGTTTCGTTGAAAGAATACTTACCGGTAATTTTTCCACCGGTTCGAATCCGATTTCCATCGTCACTCCGTTGCCGGATACGCGCCGCACAGATGGAACCCCGCTTGCGTTTAGATAAGGCCCTTGATAGCTCACGACCGTATGTCCCACGCTCGTCCCATCTGCAGAATCCATCGTGATATTCGACAACGTTCCGTTCGTCGAGTAGTTGTTGTGAAGTTTCGTTCCATCAGGTAACGTTTCCGTGATCGGGCGGTTTAAGGAATCGTAATCCGTTTTAAAGATCGCTACGATGTCATCCACACGTTTTGTCTTTTGAATTTGATTTCCTTTTTGATTGTATCGGAATTCAGTCTGACCTGACTCATCCGTAACCTTTGTAAGCCTGCCCAAAGAAAACGGAACCGAAGAATCGTCATATACGAATTGAACGGGAACCTCCGGGCCGTTTGTAGTTTGTGCAGTGTTTCGGCCCATCAGGTCATACGAAAAGTTGACCGACTTCCCTCTCGCATCCGTTTGTCTCGAAAGTCTCCCATTCGCATCGTATGAATAGGAAATAGTTCCCGAATTCGGATCTTGAGTCGAAGTTCTTTGTCCAACCGAGTTGTAACCGAAACTTGTAACAAGTCCGCTCGGATCCGTTATACTTGCATACCCGCCAAATGGTGAATAGGTGTATTGGATCGACCTACCCTGAACCGTTCTGTTTGTCACCTGACCCAGTGCATTCTTCGTAATCGATTCTGACTTCGTCTGCCCGTCGGGATAAATCGTGTTCTTCGTTTCGGTAAGTCCCGAGCGAGTAATGTTTGTCTGAATCGTTCCCAAAGAATGAGGCTCCGTAATCGTCGACAATTCTCCGTCCGGATCGTTGTATTGATACAACGTATATTGAGGAGCAATGTTTGAATAATACTCGTTCGACTTTTTAATCAGTTGCCCTTTGTTGTAATCGTAAAAACTTTCTTCAATCGAAAGAATTCCGCTCACCGCAGTGTTACTTTCGGTCCGAATCGTATTCCCAAGCGGGTCCATATATTTCGTAGTCGTGCTCGTATTGCCGCTCGTTGTATCGATCGTATTCTTAGTCACAGATTCGTTGTTGCTCAGTGTTGTTAGGTCATAGAGTCCGGTATTGTTATACACATACGTTTCGTTCGCACTCGATTCGCCGGGATACGTTACGCTCAAAATTCGACCATACGCATCGTAGCCAAAACCGGGCGTTGTTGCTTCGCAACCCGGGCTCTCCGCTTCGGTCAAGTTATTGTGTTTTTTCTTTCTCATCATATTTACGAAACTTCAATAACTTGACCACGCTCGATCCCTAACGCTGAAAACAGACTTTTTTCTTTTCGAAGGACGGTCCCCTTCCTTCGAAAATCGTTGTAAAAGATCTAACAAACTTCGCTCCGCACCGCCGGTGCAGTCGAAATCATTCCTCGAATATTCTCGGAGAATTCGGTCCTTTTGTCTAAGTATTCAATATTTTGAATACATTGCAAACGCTTTTCAAGAATTTTTAAAAAGATTCTCTGTTTGTCTGCAAAATCAAACGAAAAGTTCTTCGGGAAATTCATCACATCTACTCACATTCGGAGGTCACTTAGTGAATATTTCATTTAACACAAGTTTTTTTACTAAGTAGATATAGATAACTTTGCACTAAGGACGAATCCAGCCGCGATATCGGTCTGATCGAAAAGTTTGATAATGAATAATACATCCGTCCAAGTGTTCAACACTTGCAACACATGAGTCTCGACATTTTCCTCTATTAGGACGAACGGTGCTTAAATCAGGATACTCAGAATCACAAGACTTCAGACATTTATCTAATTTTATATTACATTCTTTAATTTTTTCTATTTCTCTTCTTGAAGGGCTTTTTTTATTAACTGTATCAGAATACCGCTCCGATTTTGATAATTCGTCTGTAGTCTCACAATTTAAAACGAACGATACAAAACCTGCCATCAAGATCAGGTATATTGCTCTAATCTTTACATGTCGATTTCGATAATTGTAATAGGAGGCAAGCATCTAAATGACTTTTATTGTAATCGGAGCCAGCTTCGGGCGCTGCAAATAGAACTGGAAGGCATACACCTTCAAACAAAAGATCCTTCTGCTCTTTACAAGAAGAATCTATACCGACTCTTCCGCAAGAACAAAGAACAAAGAACAAAATTATTCTTACAAGATAATCAATCAATGTAAGAATTTTTATTTTTAACATATAAATTATTCTCCTGAAGTCGCCTGGCAAAAAGAATATACTAGAAATATCGAAGAAATAATATCAACTTCTTTACTAGATCTTCTAATCGAACCATCCGTTCCAGCGATGCCGCCGTGATTATAATAGTATTCTCCAGTATAATATCCCTCGCTTAATGTTTTAGAGGATTTACAATTAACGTTTCCACCCTTTGTGAAAAAGGAAGAAATTCTCTGTCCGGGATTAAAATTCGAATCGATCATACCTCGCAAGGGTTCGGACAATCTATCATGCTTTGCTGAATAGGATTTCATTACCATTAAATTAGCAACAAATAATACAGCGCAAGCATCGGCACCCAAAGAATCAGCGCAAGCCTTTGACTTAGACCAGGAAGCGATTAGTTGACCACTTTGATAGTTGGCCGTATTTTGTACATCGTTACCCATAAAGTTCCGCCACCATGAACCAATCTTGCGCTGGCTAAAAATGGTATTTCCAACATCCCAATAATACCTGCCTTTTTTAACAAAAGTCGCATTGTGAAAAAACCGATTCCCACCAGTCGAGATTCCTCTCGCACTCAAACGCTTGTCCATCCCCTTAGAATTAAAATCCTTCCCCATCGCATGACCGATAATTCGATTCACCATGTGCATCAAACCCGAACCGCTGAGATGCCCACTCGGATCTCGGTAGTTCACAGGATTCCCGTCAACATACATATAACGATTCATTCCACTCGTTGATTCAGGAGCTACAATCGAGTCGGCTTGCAAAAACCTTCCTAATATAGGTTCGTAGTATCTCGACTTGTAATAGTAAAGCCCGGTTTCTTTGTCTTCGATCTGACCGGTGTATTTGTAACGGAATATATCAGGTCCGTAAGAATCGTTTCGGTTGATAGAACCGTAAGGCTCGTAAGATACGTAACTCACTCCAGGTTCAGGTCCGCTCGCAGGGTTTCCGTATCCGTCCGTAATCATGTTGATCGAACCAAGATGATCCGGGTGATAGAAATACATTCCGTTCACAGGTGTTCCGCCGATATTGCCTCCCCCTGTCGTTCCTGCATTTGGGTTTTGAATGCTCGGTGTTCCCGGATTTACATTCGCTCCCATTGCCAACACCCAAGGAGGATCGCCTTCTTTGCCTCCGGAACCAGGTAAAACTCCACAACCCGGAATCGATGTTACGACAAACAGTGCTACGAGCGCCGCTGGAGTTCCAACACCTTGCCAGGAAAGTCTTTGGAGTAGTTCGTTCCCCTTCAAGAAATAAGGGTAGGAAAGATAAAGAACGGTTAAAAGAAGCAAAAAGTAGAAGGCGTTGTAAACTTTTGTGGGAACTCCTTCTTGGAATAACTCCGAGTAGCCGAATACGGAACTTACTCGGTCCTTAATTCGGTTTTTGTAATAGTCTGCACAGTCAATCGCTACGCCCTTGCAAAACGGTTCCGTAGCAGTTCCTACAATTCTCCCGACAAACTGTCCAATCGAAGAACTGCTTGGCTCCGGAGTTCCTTCCATTTGAGCCAACTGCAACGTTGCATCATCCCTCGTCCACTGAGCGACCAAGTCTCCTTGCAATCCCCTCACATACAATGTATGCCTTTCCGGTTGGCCGGGATTTCTTACGATCTCGTAGTTCGATCCCAACGTATATGTCGTCACAAGGGAAATCTGAGATTCTGACTTGATTCTACTTCCGGTATAGTCGTATGTATTCAAGATCGAACTACTCGTTCCATACGGTGTAATTTCAATCAACTTGCCATAGCTGTTGTAACGGAGTGTATCCCCGTTCCTCGAAATCATGTTCCCGCTTGCATCGTATCCGTAATTCAGAGTTCCCGTGCTCGGGCTGTTGGCAGTCGTCACCGCATTTGCGTGCGTTCCATCCCCGTAGCTCAAGGTATATGCGCCTTTTTGCGTTAAGTTTCCGTTTGTTGCAAAGTTGTAATTCTGTGTTCCGTATTTCCCAGTCGCTTGCGTCACTCGATTCAAATTGTCCAATGTAAAGTTTTGTGTTCTACTTGGGTTAAGTCTGTCGTCGATTTTTGTCAGGTTGTTCTTTGCGTCATACGTAAGTTCAGAATTTGCGATCACGCTTCCATCCGGTTTTGTTGAAAGAATACTTACCGGTAATTTTTCCAACGGTTCGAATCCGATTTCCATCGTTACGCCGTTCCCGCTTACACGCCGCACGGATGGAACTCCGTTCGCGTTTAAATACGGCCCTTGATAGCTCACGACCGTATGTCCCACGCTCGTCCCATCTGCAGAATCCATCGTGATATTCGACAACGTTCCGTTCGTCGAGTAGTTGTTGTGAAGTTTCGTTCCATCAGGTAACGTTTCCGTGATCGGGCGGTTTAAGGAATCGTAATCCGTTTTAAAGATCGCTACGATGTCATCCACACGTTTTGTCTTTTGAATTTGATTTCCTTTTTGATTGTATCGGAATTCAGTCTGACCTGACTCATCCGTAACCTTTGTAAGCCTGCCCAAAGAAAACGGAACCGAAGAATCGTCATATACGAATTGAATGGGAACCTCCGGGCCGTTTGTAGTTTGTGCAGTGTTTCGGCCCATCAGGTCATACGAAAAGTTGACCGACTTCCCTCTCGCATCCGTTTGTCTCGAAAGTCTCCCATTCGCATCGTATGAATAGGAAATAGTTCCCGAATTCGGATCTTGAGTCGAAGTTCTTTGTCCAACCGAGTTGTAACCGAAACTTGTAACAAGTCCGCTCGGATCCGTTATACTTGCATACCCGCCAAATGGTGAATAGGTGTATTGGATCGACCTACCCTGAACCGTTCTGTTTGTCACCTGACCCAGTGCATTCTTCGTAATCGATTCTGACTTCGTCTGCCCGTCGGGATAAATCGTGTTCTTCGTTTCGGTAAGTCCCGAGCGAGTAATGTTTGTCTGAATCGTTCCCAAAGAATGAGGCTCCGTAATCGTCGACAATTCTCCGTCCGGATCGTTGTATTGATACAACGTATATTGAGGAGCAATGTTTGAATAATACTCGTTCGACTTTTTAATCAGTTGCCCTTTGTTGTAATCGTAAAAACTTTCTTCAATCGAAAGAATTCCGCTCACCGCAGTGTTACTTTCGGTCCGAATCGTATTCCCAAGCGGGTCCATATATTTCGTAGTCGTGCTCGTATTGCCGCTCGTTGTATCGATCGTATTCTTAGTCACAGATTCGTTGTTGCTCAGTGTTGTTAGGTCATAGAGTCCGGTATTGTTATACACATACGTTTCGTTCGCACTCGATTCGCCGGGATACGTTACGCTCAAAATTCGACCATACGCATCATACGTTTTAGAATGAGTCGCACCGTTCGGATCGGTGGACGAAATCTCAACCCCAAGTTCCGTATCGAAAACATTCGTCGAAACATGTCCAAGCGCATTCGTTTTCGTGACGGGATAAAAATTTAAGGTAGAATCATACGTAATCGTGCTCACTGCACCGGACGATTCCGTAATCGAAATCACATTACCGAAAGAGTCATACGCAAAGTTAGAAGCCAACGAAAATCCGCTGGACGCAAATTGAGTCTGCGTAACGACGTTGTCTCCGGAATAGGTTCGCAAAGTATCGCTGACAAGCGTTCCGTCTACGATCTTCTTCGTCCTAACAACCCTTCCGATTCTCCAGGCCGCCGTATCGTGCAAAACTTGAGTCGTATTCGTAATCGTGTTCGAACCGAAATCTTCGGTAGTGCTCGTATTAAACCCGAACGAGTCATATGCAAACGTTTTTAAAACCGAAGTCGTCAAAACACCGTTGTTATAATCGTTCGACACGACGTTACCCGGAACGGCAATCTCCGTTCCGAACGGATTCGGAAAACTAAAGGAAGAATTCGTGGTCGAACTCATGAGATTTCCTAACGCATTGTAACTTCTTTCCGATTGAGGAAATCCCGCTAAACGGTAATCGTTTTGAAAATAATCGGTGATCGAATAAAAGTTTGTTCCAAGATCCGTTTCTTTTACGGAGGCAAAACCCAAACCTCTGGAAACAGATCTCGAACCTAAAAAGTATCTTTGGTTTGTATATTGATAACTCGAATTCTTTACGATCCCCGCTCCCAATTCTTGCGTAGTCGAGACCGCAAGAAAGCCCGGTCCGACACTCGGGATATTCGGATAATCCCCCGAACCCACGCTCACCGCGCCCGCATGAGCATCCTTGAGTTGATATTGAACCAAGGATCTCTGACCGCCTGAGTTGTTCGAAGTGGAAAGAATCATATCTTCGCCCGAACTTCTGGCCGCATTGTAACGAAACGAAACCGCTCCATACGTCTTATCCACGTTTACAAAACCGACCGTAAGATCGGAAATACCGTCGTTGTTCAAATCGTTCAGCCAGATCTGATACGTGTCGGACCGCTCCGTGCCGTTTGCTTCCGTATATTCGTTTAGGGAGAATCCTCCAAACGAATACGAGTTGTTTCTTGCAAACGATCCGTCTCCAAGCGAAAGATACGTTTCATACCGCGAATTCTCCTTATTCATCAAAACCAAATCCGGCAAACCGTCGCCGTTTACGTCGCCGAAATTAAACTGAACGAGCTTTGAAGAATCACCCGAGTTGAGTCCGCTATAAACGGGACTTGCAAAATCACCTCCCCGAAAAAGAGAAACCGCAATCTGCGTCCCGGTAAACGTAACGAAATCTAAATTCCCGTCTCCGTTTACGTCGGCCACGGTGCTCTTATTCGGATCGATCGAACCGCCGAGAGAATAAACCCGAACCGAAGAAGTTCCGTTTGAAAGATGGAACGATCTTACCTTTAAAGTATAAAACGCGCCGCCTTGACCCGACGCCGCAATCGCACCGATTTGAGAAGCGATCACCTGACTTTGCTGAGCTAAAGGATTGATACGACTGCTTGTAATCGTTTGCAAATCGTTGGAATACACTGCCGCATCGGAAGGTGTAAGACTTGCGCCATTATTCGAACCTTGAAGAGCCCAAATTGTAAAAAGACAACCTAAACCGCAGTTGTTATTGTAAAAATCGATTAAAAATTGAAACTCAATAGGATTGATTGCCCCGTTGTTACCGGTCGCGATCAAATCAACAACAGCCTGCGCTCGATAATATTCCTGTTGAATGGTATCCATTTGACTTGAAAGCGCGTCTCTTTGAGCTTTCAGTCCGATAAGAGCGGAGTTATCGTAATTTTGCACCAATTGAACGTGATCGGCTTTTCCGTCCCCGTTGAAATCCAGCATAAAATTCAAAAAGAAATCGGCGTCCCCTGCGATGTTGATCGCGTTATCGAAGTAGGTTTTACGATTGATATAAATCGAAAAGGCTCCTCCGTTGTAGTGAACAAAGTCGACGAGTTCGTCGCCGTTGACGTCCGCAAAAAAATCTCTCAGAGATTTGTCGTTTGCGATCGGAGTCGGATTCTTCGCCGAGTATTCGAACTTGTATTCGTACGGACTGAATTGAGTCATATTTCGAACAGCACCGTCTATATTCACATTTCCGAATACAACGGGAGAAGAAAAACCGCTTCCGGTTGAATACACAGCCCAAAGTTTACCGCCCGATTCATACCCGAAATCCGTACGACCGTCTCCGTTTAAATCCGCCGTCTGAAAATACGTGTTATAATAAATCGGAAGATTTGCACTGTTAATGTTTCCGGAAGAAGGCGAACCCGCTCGAAGAATGTTGGCGGACAAATGAACCGAACCGGAACTCTCAACTCCGTTTAAAGAAACGAAATCACCGATCCCGTCTCCATTGATGTCCATGGGAATCCAGGCGACTAACGCGGCATCATTCCCATTTAAACAACCATTGATCCCTCCCCATCCACCGAAAGAAACGCACGCTCCTGCAACATAAGCAAATACGTCCGGATTTCCTCCCGTACAAGGAAGATACGCGGCGCAAAGACAAGCCGCTAACCCAAGATTACAAGCGTTGCGATCGGGAACCGGCATACGAACGACATACTGCATATCCAAGTCCACGTTGATGTCCTTTGCAGTCGGGTGATACGGAAGTTCTTGATTGAAATAAACGTTTGCAATGTCCATGATTGCATCCGGAATATAAACCGACATGGGAAAAAGATTGGATCGGTTGACCGAATCCACTCCGGAAACCGAAAACTGGCCCGCATGATCTGAATATGTAAAACTAAGATCGTCGTAGCTTTCCGAACCAAAGGCGTTGCTACCGGATCTTTTAATGGTTTGCAGAAGGGAGCGATGCGTAACGGGACCGTATCCGTAATCAAAATCATACTTCCGAAACGAACTTCCCGCAATCGAAACCTCGATCGAATCGAGCCTCTTTTGCGTTCTAACGATCGAACCTTGCGAATAATTCGGATATTTATCGTTTCTATTTTCAAAAGTAAAATCGATCGTTCTGTTATTGTAGGAAATTCTTTGCGGATAATAATCTCCGCTTGTGGAATCAGCCGGGGTGTAAGTGACGTTGTATCCGTTTCCGAAAGAATCTTCTTCTCTATTCAACGCCCATTCTCGTAAAGAGCCCGCCCCTCTTCCGATCGCCGAAATTCTCGAATCCGCTGTGCCGCCGAAACTATATCGTTTGCCGTCTTTATCCGTCGCAACCCAAGAACATGGCCCATCCCCGCACGATCCTTGCGGAACAAAACGAATCCAGGATTCTTTTCTGGAATGAAATTCGGATCGGTTTCCGCTAACGTCCACGAGTTCACCGGCAAGCGAGGAAACAAATTGATCGGTTCCGTTGTATTGGATTCCGTAGGAAGGATTTCTGGAAATCGTATGAATTCCGTTCAGACTCCAACCCATTCCGACGATACCGTTGCCGCCGTTCGAGTTGTAAGAGAGGGAAAGATCCGGAATCACGCCTTTGGTACCGGGCGGAAGCTCGATGGAGACTGACGTAGAAGCGGAGCCGTCTTCGTTCGCCTGAATGACTGGTAGCTTTTGCGGAATTCCTGTGGTAAAGGCTGAAGCGACCGCGCTGAAAAAATTTCGAACTCCCCCGACAAACGAAAAGTTCAAAATAAACAAAATTGAAATACCGAAAATAAGAGTTCTAACAATACGAAATTTCATCAATAGCCCCGATCATCTATTTCACAATCGCACCTGTTTCTAAAGAGTATATGTCCCTAAAGCTGCATAGTTTTGCGACTATTTTGTCACTACTACAAAACTCTCACGGATTTGGTATTATTTTTTCGATTTTAAAAATCTTAAACAATTTTTGAATTATAATAAATCTTAAAACAGTATTTAGGTAAAACCCGCAACTAAATCTTAAAGTTATAACTTGATATTCAACGAACGACCATTCGATTAAAACAATTTCTTTATTCAATTTACAAAAAAGACACACTTTCCATTCCTGGAATGAGTTATTTCTGGAAAATTTCAGTGAAGAAAATCTATATTCTCTTTTTTGCATGTGTTTTGTCTTTAACCGCCCCTCGGTTCGCCTCGGAACTACTCCTAAAAAACGGAGAAGCCTACTTAATCGAAGAAATTAACGAAAGCGCGGATGTCGTGACACTCCGCTGGAAGGGGCGACAATACCGAATTCCAAAGTC
The DNA here is from genome assembly GCF_022267375.1 of Leptospira sanjuanensis. Taxonomy (GTDB): domain Bacteria; phylum Spirochaetota; class Leptospiria; order Leptospirales; family Leptospiraceae; genus Leptospira; species Leptospira sanjuanensis. Next base: position 1,506,690 of record NZ_JAIZBH010000001.1, on the reverse strand, counting down.
CGAGATCCAAAGAATCGACTACCAAAAGAAAGGCCCGGAAATTTCTTACAGTTATTCCGAATTCCGATTAACGGATGGAAGTTCGATACGCGGAATCATAGTAGAACGCAAAAAGGATCGTTTGATCTTTCGAACCGATCTCGGTTTTGTAGAAGTGGAAAAATCCAAAATTCAAAACTTAAGCTCCGGTTCATTGGAAAATGAAACCGAAACTCCCGATTTACCGGAAAAGTATCTGTCGGGTCGATCGGGCGAAAACCGACTTTTTGTAGGAGGAAGCGTTCTCTTTCAAGCAAATCACGGGCAATGGAGCAGTACAAATCCAGGCACCGGCGGATTCGGACTTTTTATCGAAAAAGGTTACTTGAACCATCCGCTTTGGTTTTTCGGATTTCTTTCCGAATATTCGTACGCGCCTTCCGCCCAAGGCTCCATTACACTTTGGAATCAATCGGGCTATATCGGCAAACAATGGGGATCCTCTTCGCCCTACTTCTTAGCAGGTGGCGGTGTTACCGGTGTTCAATGGGCGCACAATTCCAAATCTCAAAGCGGAATCGATCCCGAATTTTTAGGAGAATTCGGTTGGGCCTGGGAATTCGGGAACGGTTCCAGGCTGCGGGTCGGTGTTCGGTCTCAATGCACGTTTGAATCTACTGATTCACTTTGTCGATCCGGTCTTCGTATTTCTTGGGGGTTGTTGTTATGATCCGAATTCTTTCTATTTCAGTTGTTCTAGTGTTTACTCTGTATTGCCAAAACTCCCCTCTTTCCAAGATTCACGATCAAGAAAACGCAAAAGTAACATTAGTCGGCGTCACTCAACTCGGACCTCGATCCGCTACGATTTCTTGGGAATGTTCCGCGTCTTTACCGGGTTCGATCATTTACGGAAAAGCCGGAATTGAATCGGCGGCCACAAGTTTAGAAAACTCCAAAATTCATTCTATGACTCTTTCCAACTTAGAATCAAACACGGATTATTTGGCCTATGTATTTTGTTCTTCGGACGTAGAGAATTTGCAAGGAGTTCCACTTGCGTTCAAAACCTGGGTCAGCGATTTTCCGAATCGAACTCGCGGACTTTGGATCGTGGGCGGAATCGGTGCCGATGCAGCTCCGGTCTCTCAAATCGATTTTTATGATCCCGTAACTTCAACTTGGTTTCCGACGGCAACTTCGGTCCCTACTCCGAGAGCGTTCGCAAACGTTGTCTCTCACAATGAAAAAATTTATGTCATCGGCGGGCTTGAAAGACAAGCCGGTGTTTACGTTGCCTCTAAAAAAGTAGAAGCTTACGACCCGTATTCGGACAAGTGGACTACACTTTCCGATCTTCCCACCGCCAACCAAGGCGGAGTCATTGCAAGCGTCGGAGAAGAAATTTTTATCATCGCTGGAACAACTACGACTGACATGACGACCGGAACCGTAATCAATACAGTTTTACGATTCTATCCCGGACTTGGAACCTCCGGAATTTGGCAAAGTTATACATCCTTGACCGCAATCTTTTCGAGAGTGGATATGAGCGGTTGCGGACTCAACGGTTCCATTCTTTTTACGGGTGGAAGATTTACGAACGACGGCTCCTCTCAAGCAACGTCAGACGCGTATGTCCCTTCCATCAATTCAACATCGAGCGCGGGAGAACCTTCGATCAATCTTGCAAGACACGGAGCGGGTTCCGCCTGCGTAAAACCTTTAAGTTCCGACCCTTACGCGACGGATCCGGAATGGTTCGCTGTAATCGGCGGTTCCACCGGAACGAGCACGCTGCAGCCCGTTGGTTCAATTACTCCATCCAACAGAACGGACTTTTTTCAAATCGGTTCGGGTGCGTTTACGATCGGACCGATTCTTCCTGCCTCGGTTTATTTTCCCGGTGTCCAAGCCTCGTACGAGACACGAAAACTTTTCGTCTTTGGAGGAGCAAGTGCATTGAACATTCCTACAGATTCCGTTTACTCGATCGGTCTTCAAAATCCAATAGCGAGCACTTGGTCGCTTGATTCTCAGAAAATGCCAAGAGCGCGCTACGCTCACAAAGCAATTCGGATCGACAGGTGATTCTTTATGAAATCAATATTGCAAATTATTCTCTATTCCTTACTCCTTCTCATTCTTTCATTTGGTTTGTCCTCTGAAGAAAACGTGATAGCTGGAAGTCATGAAGACGGAGAAAAGCTCTTAGAAGAAAACCAATATATAAAAGCGGAAAGCCTCGCAATCTCTCTACTCACAAACAACCCCTCCGATCCGAAAGCCGAATTCATTCTTACCAGAGCTTGGATCGGAATCGCAAAAGAAGAAAAGAAACGCGGGAATTACGACCGAGCAAAACAATTTTTCCAGAAAGCATATCTAAAATGGCCTTTGAATCAAGAATTGAAAGCGGAGATTGAATCGATCGGTAAACGAGCGCATCAAAGATCGATCAACCCTACTTCTTACAATCCAAGTTCGCGCCAGGGAAACACGATCATTCTTTTGGATTCGGAGATCTACGGTTCGATTCAAGAGATCAAAGAGGAATTGAATTTCATATTGTCTCAGTCGAAGTCGTTTCGAGAAAGAGCCGAACACTTTACTTCTAAGGAAAGATTGTATCAGACAGCGATCGGCATTCTCGCTTTCTTTTCATTAGTAAACTTGGTTTTAACGTTTTTGGTGTGGAGAAAAAAATAACTTCGAAGAAAAAAGGAGAGGAGTTTCGATATTTTTATCTCGATTGTTTTCGGGAACCCTTCCATTCTTTCGCGATGCGACAAACCGGAAACACGCTTTAAAAGGTCTGCAAACAAAAGAGATCCATTTTTTTTGAACTTACGTAAGGAGAAGGATTCAAATATCGGCTGTCAACATCTCCCTAATAACGAATCGAATCAATCGAGGACGCAAAACCGCCTCCGACGTTTCCTCGGAAGGCGGACCATTTGAAACATTCAAAATTCCTAAAGTTACTTTGCGATCAACGGCGGCAAGACGAACAACTCCCTTTCGTTCACTAACCCAGATTCAATTTCAAAATCACGTCGTCTTGGGAAACCATCGATCCTTCTCCGGCCAAAACTTCTTCCACCGTTCCTTCGCCCGGAGAAAGAATATTGTTTTCCATCTTCATCGCTTCCACGATCGCGAGCACGGTTCCTTTTTTTACCGAAGATCCGGGAGAAACCAAAACACGGATGACCTTGCCCGGCATCGGACTTTTGATCAAACCGCCGCTTCCCTCTTCCAGATGAATTTCGCGGTTGGACAATACGACTTTGGTATTCCAGCCTTTGTAGTGGATAAAGATCTGGTTTCCCTTCCGGAGAATTCTCCAGTGATTGCCCGGACCCGAAAAAAGTCCGTTGCCTTCGCTCTGAAAATTTCTGGATATCCGAAAGTCGTGAACGACACCGTCTAACACGATCGATACGGATGTATCTCCGGGAGAATTGGATCGAACTCGAACGGGAATTTCTTCTTCCCTATGTCTAAAACGAAAATTCTCCTCGATCACCAGAAACCTCCCTGCCCTACGGCCTCCCAAATTCCTTGGGATTTTTTCTTTTCTGACAACGCCGCGGCAGCAAAGGAAAACGCGTCGGCTTGCACTTCTCGTTCCGGAGCGAAAAGAATCGTCTGTTCTTCGAGAAAGTGAGTGTGCGTCAGTCCTTTCTTAAATTCTTCATGGGAAAGAATTCCGGATAAGTAGAACGTGTTCGTAACAGGCCCGAAGATCACCGTGGACTCGACGGATTCTTTCAAACGGGCGGCGCATTCTTCCCGCGTTTTTCCCCAAGCGATCATCTTGGCGATCATCGGATCGTAATATACTGTGATTTCCGATCCGGTTTCCACCCCCGTATCGACCCGTAAGAACTCCCGATCGGGAAATTCAATATATTCTAATATACCCGTGGACGGTAAAAAATTATTTTCGGGATCTTCGGCGTAGATTCGCGCTTCGATCGCGTGTCCGTTCTGTGTGATTTCTTTTCCCCCGGTTAAATCGGAAAGTTTCTTTCCTTCGGCGACTCGAATCTGCCATTCCACCAAATCTTGTCCGGTGATGTATTCCGTTACGGGATGTTCCACTTGAAGTCTCGTATTCATCTCGAGGAAGTAGAATTTTCCGTCCTTACCAAGAATGAATTCCACCGTTCCGGCGCCGACGTATTGGATCGACTGCGCCGCTTTGACCGCGACCTTGCAGATTTCATCTCGAAGCGCAGCCGGAAGATTCGGCGCGGGAGATTCTTCGATCACCTTTTGATGTCTTCTTTGAATCGAACATTCCCGTTCGAACAAGTGCATTACGTTTCCGTGTTTATCGCCGAACACCTGCACTTCGATATGGCGGGGAGTTTCGATGTATTTTTCGATAAAAACGGTTCCGTCTCCGAAAGCTTTTTGCGCTTCTCTTTGTGCGGACTCAAGGGAAGAAAGAAATTCTCCGGGTTTGTAAACCCGCTTCATTCCCTTTCCTCCTCCCCCGGCCGTCGCCTTTATCATCAGAGGATATCCGATCCGTTCGGCTTCCTTTTGAAGCGTCTCCGGATCTTGATTTTGTCCGTTGTATCCCGGAACGACCGGGACACCGGCGGCTTCCATCTTGATCCGGGAGTTGATCTTATCCCCCATCAGCTCCATCGATTCGGGACTCGGTCCGAGGAAAAGAACATTCTCTTTTTCTAATGCTTTTGCGAATTCGGTTTTTTCGGACAAAAATCCGTAACCTGGATGGACGGCTTGCGCTTTCGTTTTACGGATCGCGTCGAGAATATTAGAAATATTTAAATAAGAAGAAGCGGGACTCGGTTCCCCTACATACACCGATTCGTCGGCGAGTTTTACGTGCGGAGAATCCTTGTCCGCGTCCGAATACACGGCCACGGTTTTGATTCCGAGTTTTTGACAAGTGCGGATGACGCGCACCGCGATTTCTCCGCGGTTTGCGATCAGAAGTTTGGAGATCAAGCGGGCACCGATTCCTTTTGGGCCTCGGAGTTCAAAAGCGCGTCGAGCGCCTTTTTCTCGCGGTCCATCGTTTCATATACGAAATCCTTGAATTCTTCCCAAGTCGCGTGTTTTGTCGGATCGTAGGTTCCGATCTGTTTGTATGCGACGACGAATCCTTTCTGCATCGTTTGATATCCTGTGAGTCCTGATTTCAGAACGATCACGACGGGAATCTTATTATCCCACGCGAGTTTGATCATTCCCTTCTGCATATGTTGGATTTCTTCGCTGTAAGAGTTATGACCCTCCGGATAAACGATAAACGAAGCATCCTTCAAACCTTTCAAAAGATTTCTTACCGAGACCGCGATTGTCGCCGCCTTGGAAGATTCGAACACCTGCGATCCCATCGCCTTCATCCACCAATAGGCGATCAGTGTTTTTTTGATCACCTGATTTGCGAGATACGGTTTGTTGATCACGAGACAATCGTACGGAAAGTCGAGTTCGTTGACGTGGTTCACAAAGACCATGTGTCCTTTCGTGGGAATTTGAAATTCTCCGATCCGAAAAAAACGGGTTCCCGTCATCCAGCGGATCGCGTCTCCCCAAACCGCGGAACCTTTCAAAAAAGCGGCGTTCTTTTTCTTTTGATTTCCGATCAAAGCGAAGAACAGTCCCGCGATCAAACTCGGGAATGCAAAACTAAAGACGAGGGGCAATGTGATTAAGTAGGTTTTCAGAACGATTCGACGATACGATTTCGGAAAGCGGCCCAAACGGCTTTCCATAAATTTCAATGGGTTCATCGGAAGCAATCTTCTGAAGGAATCCGTTTTTAGAAAAGCTAGTTTTCAAAAGAAAAAGCCCGCTTGTTTGCGGGCTTTTTTTACCGAACACGATTCGGATTACTTGTTGTTCGGAGCTTTGTCTCCCATCAACTGTTTGCGTTTTTCAGGATCCCATTTCAGGAAGATTCTGTTTTTGACTTCGTCGTCGTAGATCTTTTCCAAAACGTCCACTGCGTCTCTGCGGTATTCGTCCGGAATTCTTCTGTCGAACACGGGACTCATTCTATGATCGTATTCCAACGTCGGGTTTTGAGAGAAGTCGTAAGTTACTCCGTTCAACACCACCGGCTCGGAAGATCCCGCCTTTCCTTCGTCGTCTTTGATCGCTTCGGTTTTCGCGTCGCTCTTAAAGAGATAATAGTTGTCATACGGATATTTCAGTTTAAAGATATTGATCGCGTTCGCTCTTGCGTCTCTACAGAGTTGGATCGCCGCGATGTAGTGTTCGATTCTATGCTTTCTATGGCTCGGTTGAAGTTTCTGGTGTTTTTCCAGATGTTTTTCGATCTTGAGAGCGTTGTTGCGCGCTTCTTTTGCAAGACCTAAAAACTTATAACCGGTTTCCATATTCTTTTCGATCGCGTATTTGTTCGTAACGTAATGAAAATCTCTCGGGTTGTACATTCTTCTCGTAAGAGGAGATTCGCGATTCGCGGTCATATCGCGCACGATGAAGGAATTCTTACTCCATTCGATCGCGATGTCGACGAGGTTTCTGTCTTCCGGATTGTTCTGATTCTTCTTTTCAATCGCGGCTTTTAAGATTTCGTCCGTTCTTTCCACGTAATACTGGGACAATTCTTCCAGAAGCATTTCGGTTCCGAGCTGCGCTTCCAGAAATCTGCGGTATGCGTTTACGTGATTGTTCTCGAAGAAGTATTGAAGTCCTTCTTGATAGAGTCGTTTGAGTTCCTTGTATTTGCGGACACGGTCTCCGTCTTGTTCCGGAGCGCCGCCTTGCTGATTGTTAGCCGGAGCCGTTTGTCCGCCCGCGCCTTGCTGATTCTGTCCGCCGGGAACTTCTCCTTTGTAGTTTCGAACAAGCGGTTCGATGGCTCGGAGATATACGAGTAATTCCACCCTCTTTTTGTAGGCTTTGCTGGAAACAGCCTCCCCAAATACGGATACGGGAAGAATGGAGATCGCAATTAGAATCAGAATCAGTCGTTTCATCGGTTAACCTTTATCCCTTCTTTACGGGTTTATAAGCCACGGGCAACGGGAAATTATTGCTTTTCTTCCTACTCTATCGGTTAGAATGGTGTCCGAATTGACAGCCCGTCCCCGTTTTTTTCGGGTTTTTCAAAGATAAGACTATGACAGCCAGCGCTCTCGCACAAGGAAAAAAGATCTCGTTTCGTGCAAAGGAAGATACGGTTTGTCCGATCTGCCACGAAGTTCATCAGAAAGAGAATATGTTTCAGGGCGGCGGCCGTTTGATCGCCGGCAAACTCACGATCGAACTCAGAAGACTCTACGAAAAGAATAAAAAGTTCGGCCGAGTCAGTCCCAATGATTATGTCATCAGTGTTTGTCCCCGTTGTCTTTATTCTTCCTTTACCAAGGACTGGTCCGCGTTAGACGCGGAGGAAAACGAAAAGATCCGTTCCCAATCCGATACGAGACGTTCCAATCTGGAAAAAATTCTCGGACCCTTGGATTTTTATCAGGACCGCAATTTGGTTCTCGGAGCGGCTTCCTATCTTCTCGCAATCGAATGTTACCAAAATAGAAAGGTCACCGTCGCCCCCACTCCGAAAAAGGCGGTTTGCGCAGTCCGAGCCGCGTGGTATTTCGACGATCTGAACAACGACTTCCCGAGTATGGGATTCGATAAGGTGCGCGACCTTCTTTACCAAAAGTCGGCGGGCTGGTACACGGATACGATGGAGATCATGCAGAGCGGTTCCGAGCCGGTAGATCAGGCCTCGTATCTCTTAGGTCCGGACACGGATAAGAACTGGGCCTTTGACGGAGTCATTTATCTTTCCGCCTATCTGACGATGAAGTTCAAAGACGAACTCGCATCCGAACCCGCGGCAAAACTCAATCTTTTAGTCAGAGCCAAACGGACTCTTTCCAGACTCTACGGTTCGGGAAAGGGATCCAAGTCCAAACCTTCCGTCATCATCGACATGGCAAAAGAACTCTACGACGAATACAACAAGCTCATCGAGGAAATGGGAGGAGAAAAATAAACTACGCCCTCCTCGTCGAATACGACGGACTTTGTTTCAACGGTTTTCAAACTCAAAAAGGTCTACCCACCGTTCAGGAAAATCTCGAAAAGGCCGCGAAAATTCTTCTCAAAGAAAAGGTCAACGTCACCGGAGCCGGAAGAACGGATACCGGGGTTCACGCTCGTGGAATGGTCGTGAATTTTAAAACGACAAAGACCGTACCTGTGGAAGAATTCGGCAGATTCCTTTTGGGGATGAATGCAATCACCGATTCGGGAGTTTCCATTCTATCCATGACGGAAGTGGAAGAAAAATTCGACTCCCGCTTTTCCTGCAGTTCGAGAGAATACGAATATTTCATCCTCAATACGAAATATCCGAGACCGACCTGGAAAAATCGAGCCTTCTGGTATCAACATAAGATTGACGTTCCGCGCTTGGAAGCCGAACTTGAATTATTAAAGGGAGAACACGACTTTCGCAGTTTGGCGAAAGTGGCTTCGATGAAAAACCGTTCCGCGGTCCGGACGATTTTGGATACGAGTCTGGAACGAAGCGCCGAATTTGACGGTCTCCTAAAAGTAAGGATCCGGGCGAACGGCTTTCTTCACAATATGATTCGGATTCTTACGGGTACCCTTCTGGAAATCGCAAACGACAATCGACAAGAAACGAACGTCTTAGACATTCTCTCTTCGAAAGACAGAACGATTGCGGGCATCACCCTCCCTCCTCACGGGCTTTATTTTATCAGAGCATACTACGATTCCAACCCCGCAATCGATTCCATGTATTCGCTTCGGGACTTTCAAAAATAAGTATGTTGTCTCGGTTTCGAATCTCCTCCAAATCATCGATCCTCGTATTGCTCACGATCGTACCGGGAATCTTATCCGCGTCTCCGAAGAAGTTGGACGTGTTCGAACTTCTCGGCGGGTATCAACCGGATCTGGGCAAAAATAAATTCTTTACCGATTTCATTCCGAAACCCTCGGCTCAATCGGGAAACCTTCCTTCCAGCGGAGTGATCGCAAAAGAGGACGAGGAAGCCGAAGCGGCGGAAGAAGAGGAAGAAAAGAAGGAAGGTTTTCACGATAATCGAAAGGCGGAGATCGGAGTTTGGCTCGGCGCTTCCAACCCTTGGCCCGGAACCGAAACGCAGAAATATCTGGATACCACGCTGGGCGGCGGATTCTTTTTTAGAATTCCCTGGCCTTGGATCTTTTATCTCGAGATGGGGGCGTTCTACGCGAACTATCTTTCCGCTACCGAACGCGCCTTGACTACGATTCCCGTTTATCTCGCGTTAGGTTATAAGATTCCGATCGATCTTCCGATTTCGTTCATTCTGCGCGCCGGAGGCGGAGAAGCCTTCGTAGTCGCAAGACCTTCCAACACTTCCCGTTGGGATCACATGATGCTTTTCGGTCTCGAAACGAGCTTTGTGGCCGGAAAAAAGATCCGAATCGGGATTCGGATCGATTACAATAAGATCTACGAATCTCAACTGGACGCTCCGGAAGAATCGAAGTATTATTATGCGAGTCCGTACGCGGATTCGAGACTGAACAACCCGAACTACTATCGGGTAGTGGACACGGAATTCTTTCAATTCGGTTTAATGGTGAGCGTATTTCTATGAAACGATCCTATTTTCCATTCATCCTGATACTTTCCAGTTTTCTAATGTTCTTTTGCCGCGTCGGTGATTGGAACGGAAAGGGAACGAAAAATCCGGTGATCAGTACCCTCTTCAACCAAAGAATGCTTCTTCTCGTAAAAGGAACATACGCGACCGACAATCCGATCGGATTTGAAGCCTACTCGGGCGGTACCGGTCAACTTTATCAGGATACGAGCGGGGAAGGATTCGATCCCGTGTATGATTTATCAGGTCTTCCTTTGGCGCAGAATCTTCCAATCTTTATCGATATCGGAGAAATCCGCATGTCGACCAAATACGAAGAAGGTCTTTACAATCTGAGTTTGATCAAGAACGTGAAGGACACGAAGAAGTTTTGGGATGAGATCGCTCCGAACCGTCAGGTATTCTGCACCGTTCCTTATACGACCAACTCGAACTCCTGTCGTCTCAACGACGGAGAAGTCAAAGCCATTCAATTCTTCAACGGAGAAGGAGTTTCGTATCCTTCCAACGATCCTACTTCCGCGACGGATTGGGGTGCGTTCGGAAACGGGCCCGTTCAATTCTATTATACCGGTTTGTATTTGAGATCCTTAGTTACCGCTTGGGCGACCGAACCCGGCCTTACCTTTTCCAATCTGACCTTATTCGACAACTATCGCGTACCGGGGATCAACATCGTTCCCCGTTTGAGCTACAAACCCGGAGCCGACTCAACCACGAAGACAATCTTCCCTCCTCTTGTATTCCCCGCGTTGTATACCGCGGACGGTGGAGACCAGGATATGCTGGTTTATCCCGGATTTGATCCGTATATCTTAGAAGTAAGGATGAACCTCAAAGAAAATCTGATGGTGCATTCTTACGTTTCGAGCGTCGGCGGAGTGAGAACCCTCGTCGGCGTCAGCGATTGGAAAGCCGACGGCGATCACAAGGGGGAATCGGATATGGGTGGAGGACTTCTGCTTCGTTCGAGAATCATCCGTCCCGAGATCGCATCCAGCTTGACGGTGTTAGGTGGAACGGCTTCCACGACTCACTATTACGGCGTATATCGTCTCAGTGAAACCGGTATCGAAGGTAAGCTTCCGTTGATCGCATCTCCCGTGCAAGGCGGGGTCACCAAAATGAAATACATCCATCCCGGCGAATATAGAATCCAGTGTTTAGGGGATCTCGCGAGGGTGGACGGTTATCCGGAAACTGTTGTCCGCGAAACCACGTTTGTCGTTCCGGAAAACGCGCCTCGTTCGGAAGTTCAAGTCAACCTGAGTTGTCCATAACGAGCGCCAAACTCAGCAAACGCCTTTCTATGAATCGGCGTTTAGGAAGCGAGTTAGTGGAATTTATTATCTTGCGACCCGTAGAGAGCCAAGATTGAGTTTTTTTTGAGCGGCTTCCAACGAAGTCGGAAAACAGAGCCTTCGGCCCGTTTTCGTCGGAGTTCCGACGAAAATTTCAAGAACCGCCCCCGCCCGAGTTAGGGTGGAGGTGGCGGGTCCGCGGGAAAACTTCGGAGAATTTTTCTCTAACAGAGAATTCAACTTTTGTAAAGTAGAATTCTCGCGTTCGTGTTTGTCGGAACTACGACAAACACGAACGTTTGGGTCTCACTTCAAAATCTCTTCTTGACGTCCCATCAATTTGATGCCGAGTCTCGGACCGATCTCTTGCACGATTCTCGAAGCGACGTAATTTCCCCAACGGGTGGACTTTTCCAAACTGAAACCGTGCGTCAGTCCGTATAAAACTCCCGCGGCAAAACAATCTCCCGCGCCGGTCGTATCGATCGGTTTAACGGGAAATCCGTCCACATGAGAAATCACGCCTTTCTCGGCGAAGTAAGCTCCGTTCGCGGAATCAGTCATGAATACGAGAGGAGAAAGACCCGCGATGAACTGAAGCGCCTCGAGCTTATCCTCTTTTTGAGAAAGAGCTCTCGCTTCCTCCACATTGCAAAATACGATATCGAAGTAGTCGTTTGTTAAGCGAACAAAGTCCTCGCGGGAACGATTGACGCAGAATGGATCGCTGTATGTGTACGCGACTTTCACTCCGTTCTTTTTGGATTCTTCCATGGTCAAAAGAGAAGCCTCTTTGGTTCCGGACCCGTCCCAGAGATAACCTTCGATGTAGGAAATATTGGAGGCCTTGAGTTTGTCCAAATCCACATCCGATTTTTGTAATGTGATGGAGATTCCCAAGTGGGTCAGCATGGTCCGTTCCGCGTCCGGAGTGGTCAGAACCACGCAGGTTCCCGTATGTCCGTTGTCTTCCGGAGCGACTTCGAAAAGGATTCCGGCGTTTTCCATGTCCTTCTTATAGAATTCTCCGTAAGTGTCCTTGGAAACCTTTCCGGTATACGTTCCGGTTCCGCCCGAATTCGCGAGCGCGATCATCGTGTTGGCCGCGCTTCCGCCGGAACGAAGTTCCTGTTTGCTTCCTTCGAGTGCGACTAAAACTCCCGCCTGTTTTTCCGCGTCGACCAAGGTCATAATCCCTTTGTCGAAACCGAGACGCTGAATGAATACGTCTTCCGTCGGAACCAAAATGTCCACGAGTGCGTTGCCGACTCCGAATACGTCGTAGTGTTTCATCGATTTATCCTTTTCTTTTCCATTCGATCAATTCCCAGCCGGTGTCTTCCTGAAAGAAAACTCCTTCTCCGCCCACCTCGTTTTTCAGAAGTTCCAAAAACTCATCCTTGCGTTCGGTGATGACTCCGCTGAAGAGGAAATGATTCGTTTTTACAGATGCAATTTTTTGAATATTCGCTTTTAATACCGCGAATGTGATGTTGGCGATCAAAAGATCCCATTCTTTTCCCTGAACGTCCGAGTGATCGAAACCGCCTTCGTCCACGACTAAAACGTTAGGCGAAATCTCGTTGTCGTCCCGGTTGAACGTCGCGGAACGCACGCTGTTCGGGTCCACGTCCACCGCGAGAATCGCCGACGCGCCCGATTTCGCCGCGGCCACGCTCAAGATCCCGGAACCGGTTCCCACGTCCGCGATCCGTTTTCCGTTTAAACCGAGACTTCCCATTCTCCCTAAAACGAGACGAGTGGTTTCGTGATGTCCTGTTCCGAACGCAAGTCCCGGATTGATGAGCAAAGGAAGAATTCCCTGCGGGGTCGTGCTGACCGCGGTGTCTTTTTCCCAAGTGGGAATGACACGATACGAACCGATCGTGAAGGGTTTGTAGAATTCCTTATAGGCTTCTTCGTATTCTTTGGTTTCGATCCAACGCGATTCGAGAAAGAAGGATTCGCCCGCGTTGGCTTTCAGAAAAATATGAATTCTGATTTCGTTTTCTTTATCGTCTTCCGCGAGATAAACGCGGAACTTCGTATCGTCCGAGATAATCTCCTCGTGAGGGGCTCTCGGAACTTCCCGGTCAAACAGAATTTCGTAATATCCTGCGACTCCCGCTTCGTCCAAAAACGAAGTGAAGTCTTCCGCGATTTCTTTGGGTAAACTTAGAATGATTTCTCTGTATCTCAAGTTGCTTCTCGGGTCTCATCCAAGATTTCCGCGTCGACCGGTGTGTCACTTACGATTTGCGCGCTACTCCCGTTCTCCAGAATGAAAGTACGAAAATCTTTTACGATCCAAACCCAGATTCCCACGAACAAAGCTGTGGAAAGCCAACCGCCGAATCTCGACTGAGGAAGCACGAAGAAGTTGAAAAGTCCGTGTTGCGATACCGCGAGCAAAAAAGCGAGGAACAAGGCCAAAGGACGATCCTTGATTTCTTTGCGGTTCGATTTTACGAACGCAAGAGCGAAACATAGATTGATGAGAAAGTGCGCGTTGGAAGAACGAATCGTCCGTCCTACGAACATCGCGATTCGATCTTCTTCCTTTGCGTTGAAGATGTAATTCGCATTTTCGACTCCCGCGAATCCGAGCGCGACAAATCCTCCGATCAAAACCATTTCCTTTTTGAACTCGTATTTCTTCCAATCGAAGGCAAAAAGAAGTCCCGCAAACAAGATGAGAATTCCCTTACAGAATTCCTCCATCATTCCGGCTTGGATGAACGCGATGTGCGCGGTCTGCGTAAGAATATGTCCGCCGCGTCTCGGAGCGGCGATTTTTACGTCCGGCCAAAAGATCGGATGCAGTTTCAAAACGATCTCGGTGGAAAGATAACCCAAAAAAACGGCGAGTAAAATCAGAAAGATTCTCTGCTGCGTATTCTTCCCCGGAAAAAGAAGAATCAGAAAAAATCCCCAAGGAAGAATCGAGAGAAATCCGAGGAGCGCGACGTCGAAACTCATAACTCCTCCATATAACGCCCGTCATACATCGTGACGAGTTCCTTCTGCAACGGAGTCGGCATCGCTTCCGGATCGATGCTTCCGTTCCAAAAAAGTTCGGTGACTCGAACATAACCTTTCGTTCCGGGCGGAGGCATGAGAGGAGAAAGACTTTCAATGAGCTCCAACGTCATCTGATCCTGTTCGGGATAACCGGAAGCCTCGACCAAATCCACGTCCACGACTTCTCCGTCAGGGGTAACCGTATAGGCGACCACGGAAGAATAATTGCGCGGCGCCCTTCTCCAATATTCCATAAACGATTCGGGGCCGCGCATCTTCGCGGAGATGTAGTTCGAATACGTGGAAGGTAATTTTTTTCCGCGAACCTGTTTGACTTCCCCTTTGACGCGTCCTTCGTCCGCGGGTTTGTCGTCCGGAATTTTATCCCCTTCCTTTTGTGTCGGGGTTTCGGTTCCGGAAACGACTCCTCCGTTTAAACCTTCGACCTCGTTCGGAAGATTCGGATCGATAAAGTAGAATTCCAAATTTTCCGGAGTGAAGTGCGTTCTTTGTCTTTCCTTTTCCTTTTGTTCCTTCTTACGCTGAAGAGTGACCGGGATGATCAGGATCAAGGAGAGAAGAACGAAGTGGAGCAGGATGCTATATGATAAATTACTAATAAACGTGCTTCGCGGAGTTGTGTCTTCCGGTTCGGCGCGAAACGCCCGGTTCAAAAGAAACTTGGATATGATATGAATCCCGACGATTCCTCCGAAAAAAACCAGAATCGGAACGACGCTCGAAGTGACCGCGAAAAATTTCTTATCGGCGATTCCGGGTTTGAGTCCCATCGACATGAGAAAACGGATTCCATCCGCGGGCTCGAGCCAGGAAAAAAACGCGGTCGCAAAAAAGAGCAACAGCAAAAGATATAAAAACAGAATCGAAAATCCTTTCCAAAGATTTCCGATATAGATATGCCCCCATCCCGGGAATAACCAATCGCGAATTTTCGCGTATCTTTGTTTACGGACGCCCCCTTCTCCCTCGAAGCCGATTCTGCGCGCGGCTCTCGCCTGACGTTCGAAAAGTTTCCAAGGTCTTCGGAAAAGAAAGAATTGTTTTCCTCGGCTGAGAAGCGTATCGCCCGCGATCAACACGGAAAAGAAATAGAGAAAACTGTCTTCCAAGATCCCGAGTTGTCCGTATTCCAACCGATAGGCATCTTGAAAGACGAGCCTCGAAGTCAGATAACCCGCTACAAGAAGCACCAGGATTTTATAATGAACTCTTTCGATCTTTTCTTCGCGCGGATGCGAAGAAGGGTTGAATTGGAATCGGCGCCTTCTTTGCTTCTTCAGATAAAAGGAATGGGAAACGAGAATGACAAGCCCGACGAGCACGTAAAAGCCGATCAGCCATTCTCCCAAATCCATGACAAGCGCGCGGACAAATGCCTCCACGACCGGAAATAAAATCGCGGAAACTTCCAGAGGGTACAAAATTCCCCAGCAAAAAATCTGGAAGAGCAAGGAACCGAAGGCGGAGGAACGGACTTCCCGTCCTTTCGGAAAAGCAAAAAGGACGCCGAGCGGGAAAAAAATTCCCAGCCCCAGAAAAGGGGAACTCCAGGACAAGAAATTGACGCCGAAGATGACTAGTTTCTTTTTCAGGCAAGGTCTCCTTGGACGTTGCAAAACGGATTTCTATCAACCATTGGACCCGAATCAGGGGCTTAGGCAAACAAGAAATCCTTTCAAGTCGAGAATTAAAATACTTTATTCCGAAGTCCTGAACAGAATTCTGGACTCATGGAAAAGAAAGAAAGTCTCGATTCCTCACTGAAGGAAATCGTATCCGTTTGCAAGCGTAGAGGGTTTGTCTATCCCGGTTCCGAAATCTACGGAGGACTCTCCAATACCTTCGACTACGGTCCTTACGGGGTCGAACTTCTCCAAAATCTAAAACAACTCTGGTGGAAATATTTTGTCCATCTTCGGGAAGACGTGGTGGGTTTGGATTCCTCCATTCTCCTCAACCCGAAAGTTTGGGAAGCTTCCGGCCACGTTTCCAACTTCAACGATCCGCTGATCGATTGTAAAAATTGTAAGACCCGAATCCGCGCGGACAAGTTCCTCGAGGATCAAAAGGGAGAGGGCTTTGCCAACGGTTTAACTCTCGAAAAGATGAACCAAGTCATCAAGGAAAGCAACTTCGCCTGCCCGAGCTGCGGTCAACGGGGGACCTTTACCGAAGCGCGCGACTTCAACCTGATGTTCAAGACTTCGCACGGTGCGAGCGCGGAAGACGCGTTGGATATTTATCTCAGACCCGAAACCGCGCAAGGGATCTTCTTGAATTTTAAAAACGTCGTTTCCACCACGAGAAGAAAGATTCCGTTCGGAATCGCACAAATCGGAAAATCCTTCCGAAACGAAATCATGGCGCGTCAGTTCGTTTTTAGAACGAGAGAATTCGAACAGATGGAAATGGAATTCTTCTGCGAACCGGGGACACAAAAAGAATGGTTTACCCATTGGGTCGACTATTGTATGCGCTGGCTCACGGAACAGGTGGGAATCAAAAAGGAAAACTTAAGAGTCAGAGAACACGAAAAGGAAGAACTCTCGTTTTATAGCGAAGGAACCTCCGATATCGAATTCAAATACAACTTCGGTTGGGGAGAATTGTGGGGAATCGCTTCGAGAACCGATTACGATCTGAACCAACATCAAAGATTTTCCGGGGAAGATCTGAAGTATCAGGATCAGGTCAACAACCAGAAGTATGTTCCTTACGTCGTTGAACCCGCGTTAGGCGTGAATCGTCTTTTTCTCGCGGTCGTTGCCGACGCGTACGAGGAGGAGAAACTTCCCGACGGAGAAACGAGAACCGTTCTTCGTTTTTCTCCGAAGATCGCTCCCGTGAAAGCGGCGGTTTTCCCTTTGATGAAAAAGGACGGCCTCCCCGAAAAATCCAGGGAGATTTTTGCGGACCTCGCCAAACTCGGAAACATAGAATACGACGACGGAGGCGCGATCGGAAAACGCTACCGCAGACAGGACGAGATCGGAACCCCGTATTGTATAACAGTAGATTATGATACTCTAAAGGACAATACCGTCACCGTCCGCGAACGGGACAGCATGAACCAGGAAAGAATTCCTGTCGGTCAACTGCGGACTTGGCTGTTCGAGAGGTTGTAAGACGGGACACGCAGCAACGTTGTCGTCGTTACGACAACGTTGTTCGGGCCGGAATTCCACTTTACGAAAGAGAAATTGTCCGGTAGAGGAAAAATTTCGCAAAAGTTACCTACGCAATTCGATTCTTCAAAAGCAAAACTCGTCGCGGCGAAACTTCTCCTCGTGATTTTCGTTCTTGTAACATTCTTCCACATTCTTGTTTTGGCGGGTGCGATTCCGTTCACAAAGGAAGCCGTGGATTTTTATAGAGCGACGGGAGCGGGAGACGGAAGAGAAGAAGTAGTTCACTTTAGCAACGAAAACCGTTCTTAAAAAAATTGGATGCAAATCTACGAACTTCGTAGATTTTTACAAAAATCGTTCTACTCAGATCGGACAACGCCCTTTCAAATATCATGCCGAAATCCAAAACGAAGACGGAACCGTTTCAAATCGCGAATCTTCTTCCCGAACATAGGGAAAGCGCGATCGAACTCGTAAATCAATTCTTTCGTCTCGTCAACTCTATGAAACTCGACGGAGTTTTCAAGATCCGCCCCCGGGCCGGAACGAAGATGATCGACGTATATTTAAAATTGAGAGGCACGGGCAAGGTTTTGTTGCTCGGAGGTTTTTTAGGCTCCGAACTCGTATCGCTTCTGATCGCGAGAACGGAAGACAAACCGTATTTGGATGAGGATAAAACCCTTTTTATCGATCTCGCGGTCACGAAACGAGGAAAACAAAAATCGGGTTATATGAAACCGCTCGTTCTCGCCTGCGAATCCTGGGCCAAGGATCAGAATTTCAAAAGCGTGGAACTTAGGGCCATCGCGGAAAACGAAAACGCGGTTTCCTTTTGGAAAGCCATGGGCTACGACCCCTTTTATGTTCGCTTTCGCAAATTAGTTTAGAAATTTAGAATATTCTACTTCCCTACTTTTCCTTCAATCCTTAGCGACCAATTTTCCCGCCAAAAAAGCGAACGGAAGATACGCCCCCGCTATATCTAATACGATGAACCATATAGGCGAAGGAATCATAAATACGCTTGCGATTCCCCCCGCTAAAAAAAGAATTCCGATGCTCAGTGCAAAAAGCAGTTTGCGATTCGCTGCGGCGATGCCGGCAACGGCCGCTCCGGCGAACGTTCCCAATGCGTGCGCTAAAAACGGCATGAGAAAATGTTTCGGCTCGAACAGATGAATCGACGCTTTCAAACCTTCCGTCGTTGTGACGTCGGCACCGGTTGGAGGTGGAATGATCGAACCGCTGACGGTGATGATTCCCATGTTGACGACGCTCCCGACGATCGCTCCAGCGACAAACGCGAGAATATTCTTAAGAATTGGATTCATATCGATTCGTCCTAATGTTTTTTTAAGACGACACTGAAAAGATTCCGGACCGGGAAGCAAGTGAAAAAAAACGGAAAAATTAGAACATTCTTCCCTTGGAACTTCGAACGGTCGGCAAAGGAAAGCGCGACGTTTACCCGCGAATCACGTCGACTTCTACTTTGAGTTTGTGTTTTCCGCCTCCGAATAAAATTCCCTTCAAAGGAGAAACGTCCGCAAAGTCACGGCCGACGGATGTGAATATATACTCTTCGCTTAACATTTTTCCGTTCGTCGGATCGTAGTCCACCCAACCGATTCCCGGAGAATAAACCGAGAACCAGGCGTGCGAAGCGTCGCTTCCCTGCAATTTCTTTTGTCCGGGAGGAGGAAAGGTTTCGATATAACCCGAAACGTATCTGCAAGGAATTCCGATGCTTCGTAAAGCGGCGATCGATAAATGCGTGAAGTCCTGACAAACTCCCTTCTTGATTTTTAAAACCTGAGCGGGCGGAGTGTGGATCGTGGTAGCGCCCGACTTAAACTCGAACGTTTTATAAAACTTGAATGTATAATCCATCACCGCCTGTAAAAGCGGCTTATCGGAATCCATCATACCTCGGGCAAACTCGGCGAACATCGGATGTTTGCTGATAAACGAAGAATCCGCAACGTATTCCAATGCCTCCAAATCCTCCCTGAAATGGGAAGACTTCAGCAGAACCGGGATTTCGGAAACCTTGGGAGAATGAGTCAAATCCCCGTAATCGACGGGATGCGTCGTAACGCGACTTTCGGACACGATTTCCAAGGAAGTATGAGAGTCCTCGACGGAAAACGTATATACCAGATTCCCGAAGTAGTCCTTTCGATAACCCGATACGGAAGGTCCGGGTTGAACTCTCAACTTGAGATCGCTGCAATCCTGATGTCGATTGGTCACCGGACACATATGCGCTAGATTATGACAGTGCGAAACCTCTTCCTGATAGCTGTATCGCGTAACGTGTTTTACGGTATATTCAGCCATTGTAATCTCCGAGTTGGATCTGTTCTTCCACGTATCGGAAATATCTGGCTCCGATCGATTCGGACAAGGAGGCGATCTGATAGTTGATGTCGTTGAGCCAACGTATTATGCTTAAGGAAGGATTCACGTATTCGAAAAGCCGTTTTGCGTCTTCCTGAATAAAACGGTTTCTCACCTCGGATACGATTCGTTCTTCCGCGGTCGCCTCTTCCTTTTCGGAGTGAGGAAGATAGGAAACATATTCCCCGATTTTACGGAGTTGATATGCGAGCGATCTAGGGTTCGTTTCGTCGAACAGAAGAATGTCCAGAACGGACTCGGCTTCGATCCTGTATCTGTATCTTCTACGATAGGTGATCTTGATGTCGTTGATGTTCAAGAGAGCCTCGAACATACTTTTGTTGTAGAGCGTGGAAAGATTCAGAACGGAAGTCACGAGACGAATCGTATACGAAGCACGCTCGATCCGTTTTCCCATGTTCATAAAATACCAGCCGGTTTCGCGCGACATGCTCTCGATTCCCAAACCGGAAAGCGAAGCGAGTCTCGTTATAAGAAGAATCAAATATTCTAATATTTCATCGTACGAGACCGCCTTTTCCGCGCCTTCGGTTTCGATCATGGAAAGAATATAGCGCATATCCTCCGAAAGCCGGTCTCTTACGGATTTGGATGACCTGACGAACGAATTCAGATCGGACTGAATTCCTCCCGTCACTTGCGGAGAAAATACCTGTGCGAACATCTGTTCTTTGGCGCCTTGCAACGGATCGTCCAGATTAAGCTGCAAAAATCCCGGATACGTCGCGGTTACGTGCGTCACCGTTTGCAGCAAAAGCTGAACGTGATCCTTTTCGTAGGATTCTTCCATGTGAATCATCTTCAAGATGACTTCGCGTAACAATCGCGCTTGGTTTTCCGAACGTTCCGCATAACGTCCCATCCAGAACATATTGTCCGCGACCCGACTCGGAATACTCGCACCCGAACGTTTGATCTGCATTCTTTCGGTTTTGCCGGGAAGAAGCGTAACGTCCTTTTTTTCCTCCGAGGCTAAAACCCAAAGATCTTTGGATACGGCGCCGGTTTGATTGGTCACGATCAAATCTTCGACATTCTCCGTAACACGGACGAGACCGCCCGGCATCGTCATATAACCGTTTTCGGAAAGTGTCGTAAACGCGCGAAACACCGAGCGACCTTGAATCAGTTTATCTCCCGAGAGAACCGGACAAGTTGAACTGCTCACGATTTCCTGTGCCACATAACGTTCCGGATGCAACAAAGCTTTCTTACGCATCTCTTCGATTTCCGGTTTCGGAAGGGAAGAAAGAAAAACTCCCGGTTCGAGAGGATCGCGCATCGCACGTTTGAATACGAATCGTTCCGGACGGTCAAAAACTTCTTTCATGGATTCGGGATTCCCCATCCACAAAGTCCGCACGTTCGGTAAAATCAGATCTTCGGAAAGATAATATTTGCAGAGAGAGGATAAGAACGGATGGATCGCCCGGTTTTCCAAAAAGCCCGACCCGATCGGATTCGCGACGCGGACGTTTCCCTCCCGAATCACATTCAAAATTCCTGGTACACCCAAAAGAGAATCGCCTTTGAGTTCGAGCGGGTCCATATACGAATCGACGACGCGACGAAAGATCACGTCCACCTGCTGAAGACCTTCGACGGTTTTGATAAAGACGAAATTGTTTCGAACGGTTAAGTCCTCCGCCTGCGCAAGAGTAAAACCCAAATAACCAGCGAGATACGCGTGTTCGAAGTAGGTTTCGTTTCCCGCACCCGGCGTCAAAAGAACGATGACCGGTTCGCGTTCCTGCGTCTTGGATTGGGATTGAAGCGCCTTCCGTAAAGAACGGAAATACAACGCAACGCGATGCACTTGCGAATCCCTGTAAATCGAAGGAAAAATTCTCGAAAGAACGATTCGATTCTCCAGAGAATAACCCGAACCGCTCGGAGCTTGGATGCGATCTCCGATCACCACAAAACTTCCGTTCTCTTGTCGCGCAAGATCGGAAGCCATAAAACAAAGTTCGTTCGTTGTAGAATGGCCGAAGCCGTTGCATTGTCTTAAAAAATCGGGGGAGCTGAAAAGAATTTCCGGAGGAATTTTTTTATCGTATAAAAGTTTTCTCGGACCGTATACGTCCTTGAACAACGCGTCGAGGAGTTCCGCTCTTTGAACGAGTCCCC
Organism: Leptospira sanjuanensis; assembly: GCF_022267375.1. Lineage (GTDB taxonomy): Bacteria > Spirochaetota > Leptospiria > Leptospirales > Leptospiraceae > Leptospira > Leptospira sanjuanensis. The sequence goes on along the minus strand of NZ_JAIZBH010000001.1, from coordinate 1,485,036 downwards.
GTTCGACTTCTTCCCATTCCTTGCTTTCCATCAAAACGGGGAACAGGTCCAAGGACCAAAGCCTTTCCACGGCTCCGGGTTCCTCGTATACGTTGTATGTCACACCGTTTTCCTGAAGAATTCTCAGGGAATCCCTTTTTCTCCGATTGAGATCCTCTTCGCTTAACGATTCGAGGGAATTGATCAGGAATTCGTATTTGGATCTGAGCTTTCCCTCCTCGTCATAGAGTTCGTCGTAAACGGACGGAATCGGGTTGTATCCTTCCCGCAAGTTCAATCTGGCGTTGGATGGGTTGACCATAAAATTCTGAACCATGATTCAATGTCCGTACATTTTGGCGATTCTTTACGGAGACTTTTTTTTCCAACCTGGCCCCGGAGCAAGACGCAAATCCAAGGTATAGGGAGAATGCGGATGTTGAAGACTTTTCGGAGCTTCCGTGGGACCGGCCGTATGTCCCTGATCGATAAACCGATTGATCCTTCTGCTTTCGGCTTCGAAAGAATTCACCGGGAACGTATCATACGCTCTTCCGCCGGGATGAGAAACGTAATACCTGCAACCTCCGATCGATCTTCCGCTCCATGAATCCCAAAGATCGAACACGAGAGGGTTTGTGATCGGAAGATTCGGATGCAACGTGAAAACGGGAGACCAGGCCTTGTAACGAACTCCCGCGACCGCTTCCCCGTTTTTTCCTGTGGACCGAAGCGGAACCTCGTAACCGTTGCAGGAAAGAACGTATCTTCCCGAAGTCCAACCCTCTACCTTTACTTGGATTCTTTCCAGCGCGGAATCGACGGCTCTCGACGTTCCGAAAGAATTCGCCTCCTCTCCGAGAACGTCCCAAGGCTCCAAGGCCATCCTGAGTTCCAAACGGATTCGATCCTTTTGAACGTGACCATATTCAGGAAATCTAAATTCAAAAAATGGAATAAAGTCCTCTTCGTAAAACGGATAACCGTGAGCCTTCAGGTCTTTCAGAACGTCCTTAAAATCCTCCCAAACGTAAAACGGAAGAAGGTATTTGTCGTGCAGTTCCGTTCCTCTTCGAATCGGAGGAAGTCGATAAGGCTCCTCCCAAAAACGCGCCAACAAAGACAATACGAACATCTGCTGCACTACGCTCATCTTGTAATGAGGAGGCATCTCGAAGGCTCTAAACTCGACAAGACCCAAACGCCCCGTCGATCCCGCGGGAGAATACAGTTTATCGATCGAAATCTCCGCTCTGTGAGTATTCCCCGTGATGTCCACGAGCAGGTTACGAAACAAACGATCGACGAGCCAAGGAGGAACACTTTCGAGATGATCGACTTGTCTGCATGCGATCTCGAATTCATACAACGTGTCCTCTCTTCCTTCGTCCATACGAGGAGATTGGGAAGTAGTTCCGATAAAAAGACCGGAAAACAGATACGATAAGGAAGGATGATGCTGCCAATACGTCGCGAAACTTCGGAGGAGATCGGGTCGTTTTAAAAAAGGACTTTCATCGGCGACAAGAGCGCCTAACGTGATGTGATTTCCTCCGCCCGTTCCGGACGCCCTACCGTCGATCTGAAACTTTTCCGTGCTGAGTTTGGTTTCGATCGCCTTCTCGTAAAGAATTCTCGTTTTGTTTTCGAGCTCCGCAAAAGAAGTCGAAGGATGAAGATTCACTTCGATCACTCCGGGATCGGGAGTGATCTTGAATTGTCCGATTCGTTCGTCCATCGCCGGTTCGTAACCTTCGATGCGAACTTGAAATCCGGAAGCAAGCACCGCTTGTTCTAAACTCGCGATCAGATCCACCCAAACGTCCGTGGAAGGAACGGGCGGAAGAAAGACGTGCAGAATCTCGTCACGAACCTCCACGACGATCGTGGATTGAACCGGAAGATCCTTTTCGGAAAACGTTTTTCCGGGAGAATCCACTCTCTTTTGAACGGCCTCATCCAACGATTTGCGAGAAGGAAGCGGGCCCTTCTTTTCGATCGAAGTAAAATACGGAACTTCCCGAAAACGGTCCGCGACCGCCGAAAACGGAATTCGAAGACCCGCGGGAGAATCCCCCGGAATCAAAAACAACTTTTCACGGCGAAAATGCCAAACCGAACTTTCCCATTCCTTCTTTACATAATTATAAAATACCGGAATACCGAACGCGGCTTCCTTCTGAAAACCCTTGTCCAGAAGTTTCAAAAGCCTTTGTCTTTCCAGCGTATCGAACGCGGTGGAAAGTTTTTTCTCCATCTCGAACGGAAGATTTCCCTCTTTCCAAAGATAATAAAGATTGTCCTCGTACATCGGAACGATATACGAAAGATCGATTCCCAGAGTTCTGCAGATCGCACAGGCCAATGTTTCCGAAGCTTTATGAGGATCGAAATTCTCGTCTTTGGGTTTCGAACCGGAAGAATCCGGACCGTCCGCCAACAAAGAAAAATCTTTCCAAAGATCCTGTCCGTCCTTTCGCCAAAAACAACCGATGCTCCAGCGAGGCAGGGGTTCCCCCGGGTACCATTTTCCTTGGGAGAATTGCAGGAAGGAACCGGAAGTAAACTCGTCCTTAAGCTTGTATATTAGATTTTTTGAAAGTTCGAACTTGTTTTCCCCTAGCGCTTCGTGATTCCACTCCGGACTCTGACGATCCAGATCGGCAATGAAGGTCGGCTCCCCTCCGATCGAAACGGAAAGGCCCAAGTCCTTGATCTTGTGATCGAGCGCTTTTCCCCTTCGCAGAATATCGTTCCAACGCTCGGTCGAATACGGAAGCGTAACGCGCGGACTTTCCTGAATCCGTTCGACCTCCATTTTGAATTCGAACTCCGTATCGGCCGGGTCCGCATAACCGAAGATAGGCGCCGCGCTCATCGGCTCGGGTGTTGCGGCTAACGGTATGTGTCCTTCCCCCGTCAAAAGACCGGAAGTCGGATCCATTCCCACCCAACCCGCACCGGGAAGAAAAACCTCAGCCCATGCGTGCAGATCCGTAAAATCCTTTTCGGGACCTTTCGGACCCTCCAAAGGTGTTTGATCCGCTTTCAATTGAATGAGATAACCGGAAACAAAGCGGGCCGCTAAACCGAAATGACGCAAAATCTGAACGAGCAGATACGAAGAATCCCTGCAAGATCCCGTTCTTTTGGAAAGTGATTCCTCGCAGGTCTGCACTCCCGGTTCCATACGAATCACGTAACCGATGTCGTTCGAAAGCTTTTGATTGAGAGACACGATAAAATCGATGATGCGCTGAGGCTTTGTAAAACCGTCCGCCTTCAAGCTCTTAAGATAAGAATTCAATAAGGTTCCGTTTTCGGAAGGAACGCCATAGGGAGCCAATTCGTATTTTAGAATTTCCTCATATTCAAACGGAAAATTTTCCGCATAGGATTCCACGAAAAAGTCGAACGGATTGATGACCTTCATATCAGCTACAAGATCTACGAGAACGCTCAGACGATCCGTTTTTTCCGGAAAAACCAAACGAGCCTGAAAGTTTCCGAAAGGGTCCTGTTGCCAATTGAGAAATTGATTGTTCGGTTCCACCTTCAGGGAATACGAAACGATATTCGTTTTACAATGAGGAGCCGGACGAAGACGAATAACGTGGGGAGAAAGCGAAACGTTTCGATCGTAACGATAAACGGTTTCGTGAGTGAGAGCGACTCGAATGGACATAAAAAAATTTTCCGCCTAAAAGCTGTTTCGTATTCGGAAATCCGAATTCTAAAATCGAAAATAACGTTCGTCGATCCGATCGTGAATCCCGTTGATCTGAAGCTGAAGTTTGTCCAGATATTCGTGCATTCCCGAACTGAAAATTTCGTCCACGGATGTATAACTGAGTTCCGACAACAAAACCCCCACTCGTTTTTCCGCCTCGCAGGAATATTCGTCCGGATCGGTTCCGCTGAGCAATTTCAAACTTTCGAATATTTTACGAAGAGAAAAACGAACCGCCCTCGGAAATTGTCTATCGAGAATCAAAAACTCGGCTATGTTCTTCGGAGTGATTTTTTGGTAGATCCGGTTGAACATCTCGTGCGCGCTCGTGGATTTCAAAAGGGACAACCATTGGATCAAATCCAGATTCGAACCCACGTCGTGCGAAGGAAGAAGGATGAAATATTTCATGTCGAGAATTCTCGCGGTTTTATCCGCTCTTTCCAGATAACGTCCGAGCTGCGCGAAATACCAAACCTCGTCCCGAGAAATCGTCGCCTCTTGACATCCGTAAAACAGAAGACATTGATTTCGGATCGATTTAAAGAACTCGCTCAGAGCGCTCAGATCCGTATCGGTGAAATGTCGTTTTGCTTTGAAGTTTAGATAGAATTCGTTGATGACTTCCCACATCGGAGTGGAGATATTCTCGCGGATGGTGCGCGCGTTTTCCCGGCAGCGGATCAGACAATTCAGAATCGAATTCGGATTCTCCGTATCGAACGTCATAAAGTGAATCACGTTCTCTTTCGATGCGTCCGAAAATTTTTTCTGAAACAATTCGTTATCTCCGGTCGTATAAACGAGAGGCATCCATTGGCGGTTTACGTCCTCGTTTAAATCCAGGGATAATTGAAAATTTACGTCGATGAACCGGGAATAATTCTCCGCCCTCTCCATATACCGATTCATCCAGTACACGGACTCAGCCACTCTGCTCAGCATAGCAACCTCTTTCGTTCTAATGTGTGTTTTTATGTTTTAGCCTTCGCCCATCACCCAAGTGTCTTTCGAACCGCCGCCTTGGGAAGAATTCACGACAAGAGATCCTTTTCTTAACGCGACGCGCGTCAAACCGCCCGGCATCACATAGATGTCCTCTCCGTAAAGTATGAACGGTCTTAAATCCACGTGCCTTCCTTCGAGTTTATCTTCGATCAGAGTGGGAACTCTGGATAAACTCAGGACCGGTTGTGCGATATAGTTTCTCGGGCTTTTATCGATGAGTTCGCAGAATTCCTTTTGTTCCTTTTTGCTCGAACGAGAACCGATGAGCATTCCGTAACCGCCCGCTCCGTTGGCCGCCTTCACGACGAGATTCGCGATATTCTCCTTCACGTATTCGCGATCCTTATCGTTCGAACAAAGATAAGTGGGAACATTCGGAATGATCGCTTCCTCTCCGAGATAGTATTTGATCATAGCGGGAACGAACGTATAAAGAACCTTATCGTCCGCGACACCCGCACCGGGAGCGTTCACAAGAGCGACGTTTCCTTTTTTGTACGCCTCGAAAATTCCGGGAACGCCTAACAGCGATTCTTTGTTAAAGACGAGAGGATCGAGGAACGCGTCGTCGATCCGTCTATAGATCACGTCGACGACCTTGAGACCTCTTGTGGTTCTCATATAAACCTTGTCGTCCTTGACGACGAGATCGCTTCCTTCGACAAGAGGAACTCCCATCTTTTGCGCAAGGAATGAATGTTCGTAATAAGCCGAGTTGTAGATTCCGGGAGTTAAAACCGCGATGGAAGGATTGGATTTGCCGCTCATGTATTCGAGCATTCCCCGTAAACGAATCGGATAGTCGTACGTGGGACGCACGTTCAAACTCGCGAAGAGTTCCGGAAACGTTTTTTTCATCACTTCACGATTTTCTAATACATAGGAAACGCCCGAAGGACAACGCAGATTGTCCTCCAAAACGTGAACCGTTCCGTCCCCGTTGCGGACCAGGTCCGTTCCCGAAATATGAATCCAAGTTCCTTGCGGAGGATGGATTCCTTTACATTCCTTTAAATAACCTGCGGAAGAATAAACGTATTCCGCCGGAACGACTCCGTCCTTGATGATTTTTTCATCGTGATAAATATCGTGGATAAAAAGATTGAGTGCGCGGGTTCTTTGTTTCAAACCTTCTTCCAGTTTTTTCCATTCGTGAGAAGTGATGATACGAGGAATGATGTCAAAGGGCATGATCCTCTCTTCTTCCTCTTCGTCCCCGTACACGTTGAACGTAATCCCAAGAGAAAGAAGGGCCTTTTCCGCGCTCGATTTCCTGCGTACGAGCTCGCGATCATCCATCGTTTCGATTCTGGATTTCAAAAAATCATAACTCTGCCGAATTCCGCCCTCCGGCGAAAACATCTCATCATAGAAAGATTCCGTCTCGTAATTGGTTAGAAGCATATCCACACCTCAATTAGAATTTCCTAAAATAAGCACAACTTGCAAGCAGTTTTTAAAATTACTGTTTATTTTTTAGATAACTTAAGTATACATGCCAATATTTTATACATATTGATCTTTGGATGAAAAATTTCTTTAGAAAATTAGCGGGTTTTGATGAGAATTTGGTCTTTTTGAGGAGAATGCGCGAGGGAATTGGTTGGAGCAATATGGATTCTTTGGCCAAAGTGCGACGGTTATTTGGACCGACAAATCGCTTTTCGGAAGAATCTAGTTGATTCCGGATTTTTAAATGAATCGGAGGTCGCGTTTTCCGCTCGCGAATTCAAACCAAGTGGAAGAATCCATCCTCGTAAATCGATAGGAAACGAATTCGCAATTTTCAAAACGCGTGACTGAAATCGACGAACATCTGCGTATCTTCGCGCGACTTGGCAAAGTCGATCAGAATTACGGTCGCTTGGTTCCAGATGATTCGAAGACCGCCACCCCAGGAATGCTTGTAACCCTGAAGATTGATTTTTTTTTCGGAATCCCAAACGCGACCCACGTCATAAAAGGGCACAAGACTTAAGGTAAAAAGTTCATTACCGATTTTGAATGTAGCAAATCTCCATCGAACTTCCATACTTCCGAAACCGACCATAGGAGCGACGAAACGATCCTGACGATACCCCCGCATCGTTTGCAATCCTCCGATCCCAGTCATCGGTCCGTCCAAGCTCCACATATACCGCACTTCGGAAAAAGGAGCGCCTTTGGAAGTATATCCGAGCGCACCTCGGGTCGCGAAAACCAATTCTTCGAAGACGCTCGGAAGGATTTTGTAAAAGTATTTGGTCTGAAAGAAGACCTTGTTGTAATCGAAATTGGAACCGGTGTGTTTGGATACGTTTGCCACATTCAATTCTACTAATACACCTCGGTCGGGATCGGGTTCGAAGTCCCTCGTATCGTACGCGATCCCGGCGCGCAGATATACGATTTCTCCACCGTTATATCCTCGGATTTTTCCGGCTTTATAATCTTCCGTGAGCTTGGATTCTCCGTTGGGAACGGATGTTTCCCAAATGCTTCCCGCCAAATACGGATCTTTCGATGGATTCCAAACCCCGTCCGAATGCCCGATGATGTTTTTAGAAATCTCGTTCGCTACAACCCATTTGAACGCTTTCCAAAAGGTATAATCGATACTGTTGAAGAGAGTCGTAGAGTTGAACAGATATTGATTGTATCCTTGATCGCTTACGGTCGGAGTGATTTCGGATGCGGTTCTGGATGGGCGAATGTAGGATTGAGACGCTTCATAAGCGTCGAAACTCGCGTTGCCTACTTGGCCTAATCCGGGAAGATTACGCGGCCTGTACGATAAGGCTCCGAGCGAGGATTCTCCGATTCCGAAATATTGGGAATTCGGATTATAATCCAATCCCAAACTGCTTTTAAACCGAAATGCGGTATTAAAAAGATACGGAGAATCGAACTGGATGAAATGATTTTTTACGCCTTCGTTGGTCTGGAACAACTGAAGAGTGACCTTGCTCCGATACGGTTCATATTCGTAATATGGATCGGATTTATTGCCGTTGAAAAAAAGGCTCGCTCGAATTCCCCCGCCTTGTCCGCGCACAGGATCGGAGCTCAACAAAGGAATCGCCGTTACATACCAACCTTCCCTCTTTTCGGCCAATTCTCCCGGATCCAGCCTCTTACTCTCATCCAAAGGAATTCTTACCTGAGGAAGGTTCTGAATCCCCTCCGCTGCAATCGGAAATATATTTCCAAACAAAAGAACGAAAAGCCCGATCATCGTCCGAATTCGAAGGCGATAAAAAAACATAATCCGAGGGCTTCCTTAGGCCAATTGGTCAAATTGATTGAATTTGCATAGACTTATTCTTTGCCGTTCAAACGAAGCCATCCAAGATGAATTCATTTCCTAAATCCGTTCGGTCCACGAACCCCGGATTCGGATCTTCGATTCACGAAAAAATCGTTCGGATGATTAGAACGTTTTTAGGAAAACGCCTAAACCGAACTCGGTATATTCATATTTTATAATAAATTCTCCCGATGCTCGATCGAGGAAAGAATTCTCGGTAAAACCGAATGAGCTTTTTCTTCTCTTCGCATCACGCAATCTATAATCCGCGAGATGAGAAATCGCGATTCGTGCTATTCTCATCGATCATTCCGATCTTTACGTAATAAAATCGAGGTCGATTGGAGATAATTATGATAAGAACGGTAAAAACGATCGTGTTGATTCTCTTTTTGATTTGGTGCGTCAATTGCGTGAACGGAGATAAAACCAAATTTCCATTTCTCGCGTATTTGAATCTGGGAAGAGAAACGAATTCGTTTGCGGTTTCGCAGATTACTCCGGGTTCGGGTGTGAATGGTATTCCCTTGAATAGCTCCGTTCAGGTGACCTTCAACGCTCCGCTCGACGGTTCAACGGTTCTTTCTTCCACGTTCTTTATAAAACAAGGAAACGTTTCGATTCCTGCAACGATCACGACAAACGATACTACGGCGGTTCTCATGCCGAATTCTTCCCTTGCCGCTACAACGACGTATACGGTTACCGTTTCCCAAGGAATTCAATCCGCGGCGGGGATTTCTCTCAAAGAGGATTTGATCTGGAATTTTACCACCGCTGCAACCGTGGACGTTGTGGCGCCCGCCGTTTCGTTAACGACTCCATCGGTGGGGGCTAACCTGATTCCGAGTAATTCTTCCGTTCAAATTGCATTCACGGAATCCATCAATTGTACAACGATCGATAACGTCGTACTTACTCTCAAAAATAACGCTACCAATGCTGACGAACCGGGCACGGTGAACTGCTTAGGTTCAACTGCTACGTTTACCCCTACGCTTGCACTTGCGTTCAATACTACTTATAGGGTCGATTTAGCCGGAACGGTAAAGGATTTATGACCCCAAGTGTCGGCGGGATAGGAGGGACTCTCGACACTTCGAACGCAGCGCAATCCCTGATCGGCGGACTCGGCTTTGGACTTGGTAGCCTCGCAACCAATCCTACCTGCCAAATTTCCGCCGGAGACGTAAACGGAGACGGATATATGGATCTCTTTATTGGTAATGGACAAGGGACAGGGACCCATATCTTTCACACTACTGGTGCAGGATTGGGGACAAATAATCCGGCTTTCGCCTCCACAATCATCAACGCCGTTCCTGGAGGAGGAATCGGAAGCACCGTCTTCTAACTGCCGCAGAGGAGTTCCCACAAGGCAGAGAATACTTGCAAAGAATTCATCCTGCGTTTTTTCCAGCATGTAGGAGTTCCCACAAGCCTGATGACTCTTGCAAATTTTACAGAAACGACTTTTTGCTTTCACTCCAAGGTTTTCCTCGGAGTGAAAAATTTTTTTTGTACTGAATTTGTTTCAAAAAAAAATCGACTTTGGTTTTTTTCTTATCCTTACACAAAGAAAACGAAAATACATGAAAAGTATTATCATCAAACAATTAACAAACCATAATATTCAATTTTAGGTAAGCAAATCTTCTTTTTAGGATTCATTTTGTTCGAAATCTGAGCACACATTTTTAAGCATCGTTAGTCATGCTTTCTTGTTATAAAATGAATAAGATTCTTCAGAATTTTTCTGATGGAATTTGCTTCCTTCTTTTTTCCTGCAACTAAACCAATGTACATAAAAATATTTTTTCATAATAAAGTGTTCATATTAGTGAATTTGACAAGAATTTGAGAAGCAAACAAATGCGTACTTTGGCCTTCAAAGTTTATAATTCAGATTATAACCTAAAATGACCGAGGGTGCTGATTTATGTTAATCTTTCCGATGAGCGCCGGCGCCAAAAAGAAAAAGTCCGGATTTCGTTGGAGGTTACTATGCAAAGAATTACAAAAACCATTCTGCTGGTTCTACTTTTGGTCTGGAACGCGAATTGCGTCAACGGAAGCAAAAATAGCCTTCCTTTTCTCGCGTATTTAGATCTGGGCGGAAAAGGAAATTCATTCAGCGTTTCCCAAATCACTCCCGGCTCGGGCGTGAGCGATATTCCTATGAATACGGCCGTTCAGGTTACGTTCAGTGAAGCATTCGATTCTTCCAGCGTAACTACTTCTACTTTTTTTATCAAACAAGCGACTACTTTGATCCCCGCTAGCTTGACACTAAACAATACAACGGCAGTTCTTACTCCGAATTCCGCTCTTTCTTCCTCAACAACCTATACCGTAACTATTGCGAAGGAAATTAGATCTTCCGCGGGAATTTCTCTCAAAGAAGATATGATCTGGAATTTTACAACCGCTGCGACCGTCGATGTAATCGCCCCTGCGGTTTCCTTAACGACTCCGAACAACGGAAATTCGGCGGTTCCAAACAATTCTTCCGTTAGCGTTGCCTTCAGCGAAAATGTAGACTGTACTACAATCGACACGACCACGTTTTTAGTGGATGACGGAGCGGCCGTGGCGGGGACCGTTACCTGCGGAGGAACTTCCGCAACCTTTGCACCGGCTGCCGCTCTTGCACCAAATACGGCTTATACGGCAAGAATTACGACAGGCGCCAGAGATTTGGCGGGCAACCCGTTAACCTCGATATATGCCTGGAATTTTATGACGGGGGCCGCACCGGATGTAACTGCTCCGAACGTCTCCTTTATTAACCCGGCAAATACTTCCAACAATTTTTCCGTGAACGGGTCTTTGAGTATCGCGTTTGACGAGCCGATAGACTGCGCAACGTTCACAACAGCGAACATCACTCTTACGGATGGATTTACTGCAGTGGTCGGAACGGTCGGTTGTATCGGTTCGGCGACAACCTTCACTCCAACGTTACCCCTGGCCTATGCTACGACTTACACGGCGACGATTTCAACAGGGGTAAAGGATCTTGCTGGAAACCCTCTCGCAGCTCCGTTCACTTGGAGTTTTAGTACGGGTGTCGCACCGGATTCGACAGCTCCGACGGTTTCTTTAGTTATTCCGGCAAACGCTCTCACGGGCGTGGGAATCAATACAAATGTCAGCGCCGTTTTCAGCGAACCGATGAACTGCGCTACGATTACAACCGCAAGTTTTACGTTGAACGGAGGAGCCGCAGTTCCGGGAACTGTTTCGTGTGCAGGAACATCGGCGACCTTTGATCCTACCGCCGCATTGGCATTTAACACGACATACACGGCTTCGATCACTACAACCGCAAAGGACCTTGCGGGAAATTCGATTCCTGCTTTGTATACCTGGACCTTTACGACGGGCTTAGCGCCGGATACGACGGCTCCCACCGTTTCTTTTGTCAGTCCGTCTAACGCAGCCACCGCCGTTCCGGTAAACAGCTCTCTCAGCATCGCGTTCAGTGAAGCGATCGATTGTGCTACGATCACAACTGCAAACATCACGTTGAGTGACGGAAGTGCGATCGCAGGAACCGTCGGTTGTTCCGGAACCGCGGCAACGTTTACTCCGACGGTAGCACTTGCCTACGGAACGAATTACACTGCAACGATTGCGACTGCGGTCAAAGACGTAGCAGGAAATTCTCTCACCGTACCGTATACCTGGACCTTTAGCACCAGCGCTGCTCCTGATTCCACAGCTCCGACGGTTTCCTTTGTCACTCCGGCAAACGCTCTCACAGGCGTGGGAATCAATACGAACGTAAGTGCGGTTTTCAGCGAACCGATGAACTGCGCTACGATTACCACCGCAAGTTTTACCTTAAATGGTGGCGTCGCCGTTCCCGGAACGGTTTCTTGTGCAGGAACATCGGCGACCTTTGATCCTACCGCCGCATTGGCATATAACACGACTTATACGGCTTCCCTTACGACCACGGTCAAAGACCTTGCGGGAAATTCGATTCCCGCTTTGTATACCTGGACATTTACGACGGGCTTAGCGCCGGATACGACGGCTCCCACGGTTTCCTTTGTCAGTCCGATCGTCGGCGCTACAGTCGTCCCCGTGAATAGTTCTCTCAGCATTGCGTTCAGTGAAGCGATCGATTGTGCAACGATTACAACCGCAAATATCACATTGAGTGACGGAAGCGGGATCGCCGGTACAGTTGGTTGTTCTGGAACCGTTGCTACGTTCGACCCAACCCCAACCTTAGCATTTTCTACGACCTATACGGCGACAGTTTCGACTGCTGTCAAAGATGTGGCAGGAAATTCTTTAGCGGTCGCGTATTCCTGGACATTTACTACCGGTGTTGCGCCGGATACGACTGCACCGACCGTCTCTCTGATTGCTCCTGCAAACGGAAGCACCGGAGTCGCAACGAACGCGAATATTTCCGTTTCTTTTAGTGAGACTATGGACTGTACAACGCTCAATACCGCTTCGTTTACTTTAAATAACGGTGCGGCGGTCGTAGGAACGGTCACTTGCTCAGGCACGACAGCAACCTTTACACCGACTGCATTTCTCCCTGCGGGAACGAATCATACCGCGACGATCACCGTAGCCGCAAAAGACCTCGCGGGAAATGCGATCGGGGCGGCGTTTAACTGGAACTTTACGACCGGAGCCGCATTAGACGTCACAGCTCCGGGACTTGTGATCGGAAACGCAAGAAACAATACCATTTTGGAAAGCGGCTTCGTCTCCGGCACCGCAACCGATGGTGGAGCGATTGCAACCGTAGAAGTTTCCCTGGATAGTGGGCCGTATGCGTTAGCAACCGGAACAAACAACTGGAAGTTTCCACTCCCTGCCGGAGCAGCCACTTGGAAATCCTTTTCCCAGCACACGATCCAAGTAAGAGCGACGGACGCTTCCAATAACGTAACGATCTCTCCCGTAGTCACAGTAAGAAAAGGAACCAATAAGGACATCAACGGAGATGGGTTTACCGATTTAGTAGCGCCGGAATACGGACAGGGACTAGTCTTCATCTTCCATTCTTCGGGAGCAGCTGGAATCACGATCCCCAATGCTCAGTTCGCGAGCAAAATCATCATTGGAACCGCGGCGTCCTTTTTCGGAAAAACCGCAACGATGGGAGATTTTAACGGGGACGGTTATGCGGACGTAGCGATCGGATCTCCAAGATTCCAAAGCGCGGGAACCAACAACGGCCGGGTTTATCTCTTCTATTCTTCCGGAACGGCGGGTATCACTACTTCCTTTGCGGCCTTTGCCAACAGTACGTTGACGGGAACCAATGGAACCACCGATGAATTTGGAAGCGCATTAGCGACAGGCGACATCAACGGAGACGGTTATACGGATTTGATCGTAGGAGCACCGAGCTACAATGGATCCAGAGGAAGAGTCTATGTATTTCATTCCGCCGGTGCAGCGGGAATTACGGCTGCAACCGTAACTGCTGCTGGGGCGGGAGCCTCCTCTTTCAGAACGGGTGGAGCCGCGAGCGAACGGTTTGGATATTCCCTTGCAACGGGAAATATTAACGGAGGCAATGAAGACGATCTCGTGGTCGGAGCCCCCGGATATATTTTCAATGCCGGGTATGCAGGAGGCGGGATCGATTGGGGAAGAGTCTACGTTTATTACGGAGCAGCGGCAGGATTGACCGCGACGGTTCATACGATAACGAATAACACCGGAAACGCGCCTGCAGCAGTTGGAGTTCCCGGTGGAGCCGCACAACTCGGATATTCCGTTGCGGTGGGTGATATGAATCTGGACGGTTTCAACGATGTCATAGCAGGAGCCCCTTTCTTCATTCAAGTAGGAAATCCGAACGTAAACCAGCAAGGGCGGATCGTCGCATATTATTCGGCGGGAGCCGGAGGAATCGGAACTCCTTTAACATTGGGAGGCGCCATCCGCGCATTTACAGGAATGAACGGAATCAATGGACAATTCTTGGGACTCACACTTGCAGTTCGTGACATGGATTTGGACGGAAGGGCGGATGTCATGACAGCATCCGCATTCATGGGTCCGAATACTGTGTACGTATATTTGACCCCAGCCGTTGGCGGGGCGACCCGGGACACTACGATGGCAGATGTCACGATGGTGACGGGGGGGCTCTATGGAATCAATTCCATGCTCAACGGTCCCGGAATACCGATCGGAACCAGCGATGTGAATGGAGACGGGCTTCCCGATTTACTGATAAACGGATCGGAGGCGGTTCGAATCTATCATTCCACGGGCGGGGTAGCGCCGATTACGAACAACCCCGCAAGCGCGGATAGCGTAATCTTGGGTTCCGGTTTGTTCGGAGGAATCGGAGGGGCCGCTTCCAATACAAATGAGTTCGGCTCCGCAATCTATTGATCGAATTTACGCAGGATGATCGAACCATCCGGGGTCTTGTGCTGACTTCAAAAGATCTTTATGTAGGAAAATCAAAGGAACAGGCAGACGATAGAAAGTCTGCTTGTTCTTGATTTCGGAAGAATTCAGATTCTTCTTTTAATTATACGAACAGGAAAAACGAAGCGGTGATTTCACCGAAACTTCGTACGCCGAAAGCAGCGATCTTTCGGAAAAGGTCCGAATGATCGTAAAATAAGTACAAAACAGGAGCGATTTCTGTTGTTCCTAAAAGAACCGCCTATGGAATTCACATACTCTCTCACCAAACAGCAACAAAAGAAAAATTATCTCTTCGGATATTACAACCGGCCGATACTTTGGTTTCAAAGAAGATTCACCGGACCGATTCTGCTTCTCATTCCAATATTGGAATACGGCCTTTTGGAGGAATCGCTCTATCGACTGAGCTTTGCATTCTTTTTTGGTATTTTAGGATTCTATCATATTCTTAGGCCGTTTTTATTTTTAAAACGAATCCGGTTCGAGGATTTGCAGGGAACGGTTCGAATCGATGAAAACGAACTTTCGATCGTGGACGACAAAGGAGAACTTCGTTTACAACCGAAAGACGTCATAAAAATCATCCGCAAAAAACATTATGTTTTTCTAAAGGCACGGGTTTATTCGGTCGTCTACTTTTTGCTCGATCGAACCGGCTTCGACTCGGAAGAAAATGCGAATCGATTTTTAACGGAACTCGATCGTTTTTCCGGCAATGCGGAAACGAAAGAGAAGTGAAATCGCATACGACCGTTCTTCTTCCCCGAAAAATAAAATCCGTTTCGGAAGAACTGAATTCCGCTTTGTTCAAACACAAACTGGACGAAGATCGAATCGATATGAATCAGAAGAAATGGTGGGACTATTGGTTTTTTCCGGATCAGAGTTGGCTCGGTCCGCAGGAATCGCTCTGGACCGATGCGGAACTTCGAAAGGAATTTTCAGAAGAATCGGCTGCCGTTTTATATAACGTCTGTTTCACCCGCAATCTTCCCGATCAGTACTATACATCGGGTCTAATTCTTCCGAACGGTTCTTGGATCGGACTCGAGGATTGGGGTTGGAGAATGCTGAGCGAACCGTCTCGATCCAACGACAAGGCCGCGAAACACTGGACTCTACAGCTGTGCGGAATCTTAAAAGAAAATCAGAACACGATTTCCGTGCGGATTATAACCCACTCGTAAACCTCAAGAAATTTCTATTTTTATCCTTGCGCTTCTAAAACCGCGAAGTTACCGGACTTCCGCCTATGCGTCATTAGGCGAGGATTTTCGTTCCGGGAATTTCTAAAACGAACTTGGAGCCGAACGCTTGGGCGGGAGTCGTAAAGCCCGATTGAACCCTCCCTTTTTCCACCTTGGCAACGGCGGCCAACGCGGACTCTACGGTAAATTCGTAACCTTCCGCACAACGCATCCGGATCGAAACCTTTTTCGAACTGGCCTCGGTCCAAGCCTCACCCCATAAAAGAACGGAGCCTTTTTTTCTCTTTTCATCCCCCGGACCGCTGACGGTCACTTCGACGAGTTTCTGCATTCCTTTCAGAATCAACGAATTTTTTAAAAAGAACGTGGTCGGCTGCAGCAGTTTCAAAATCTTCGCTTGAGAAGCGGGTAAAGATGAGTAAACCGTAATATTCGGAATTCCTGTTGAAACAAACGCCGTAAAAACGTCTCCCCACGGAATCGCAAAAAATTCCGCGTAACTTCCGCTGATCTCCACGACCTTTTTCAGACTCAACTGAGGAATCGTTTCGATCTTTCCGTTTCTTCTCACCTTACTTCCGTACGGAAGTTGTGCGAGAGCGCTCTTTAGAGTTCCCCTTGAAATGTCCGTAAACCCGGAAAAACCGAGTTCCAAAAAATGAGCCTTGGGAAGCTTTTCCTTCAACATCACTGCAAGGCAATCGGTGGGAACGATGTCGAATCCGACTCCGGGAAGAAGCATTACTTTTTTCGCAAGCGCTTTGGAAGATAGAGAATGAAGTTTTTCGTAAACGGGAATTTCTCCCGTGATGTCCAGATAGTGAACACCCGACTCGATACAAGCGTTCGCCATCGGAACCGCTGTCTCGATAAAAGGACCGGCGCAGTGTAAGACCAAGAAACAATCGGAGATTTGACTTTGAATTTCTTCCGCAGTATCGAGCGTAAAGATTCGAAACGGCAAATTCAATTCTTCGGCGAGAAGGCGGATCTTCGCTTCGTTTCTTCCGGCGAGAATCGGCGCTTGTCCGCGTTCCACCGCCTTTCTTGCGATCAATTCTCCCGTGTAGCCGTTTGCTCCGTAAAGAAGCCAGTTCTTTTTCTTAGCCGCCATAAAGACCAGATTTTCGCAAAACGGAAGAATTCGTCAAGTGATGACAGAAATTTCCAAAACGTCTTCCGTAGAAGTGAATTGACTTTGAAACGTTTTTATCTTACTTTCTTTTGGAGTTTTTCCCCTTTGATCGTCCCTTATGAATCAGATGAATCTTCGATTGGAACCGATCTCCGAATCACACGCGTCTTCTCTTGCCGTTCACGCGAATTCGGAAAACGTATTCTTAGGTTTACGCGGAGCATTCCCCTTTCCGTATCAACTATCGGACGCCCTCGATTTTATTCGAGCTTGTTTGAGGGATTCCCGATCCAGGACGTTTGCGATCGTATTCGAGGAGAATGCGATCGGGATCATCACTTTGATTTTTAAGGACGACGTCTATCGGTTTAACGGAGAAATCGGCTATTGGATCGGCGAAACGTTCTGGAACCGGGGAATCGTTACTCAAGCAATCTCATATATTCTAAATATTGCATATACGGAACACGGATTGCACCGAATCTACGCGGAGGTTTTCTCAAACCGACCCGCCTCCGCCAGAGCTTTGGAAAAAAACGGATTCGTGTTGGACGGAACGAGTAAGGAAGCCGTGTTTAAAAACGGAACCTTTTTGGACCAATGGATCTATTCCCGTTCACGGGATCACGCTTAAAGATCCGGCTCGTTTCCTTTTTCGTAATTTTCATTCCTCCGGCTCGAACAATCGTTCAAATTCCATAACCTTGAAAAATGGAATTCGCGTTTTGTTATACGACATTCTGATTTCGAATTCGCATATTTCATAACGTTTGTAATGAAAAAACCCCTTTCTGAACGGCGTTTTTGTTTTTGAATTGACCAAGGAAGAATTCGAAGAATAAACTAAAACCAGAACTTATTTGGGCGGCTCTATGGAAATCAATCTCGTCACGATCGCAATTCCCTTTTTCTTTTTGCTGATCTTCCTGGAAATGGCTTTTTCCGCGTATCACAAACGTAAACTCTATCGGTTGAACGATTCGATCAACGATCTCTCTGCGGGAACCGCGAGCGAAGTGGTGGGTGTTTTTAAAAAAACCGTTACCATGTTCGCTTATATTTTAATCTATGAGAAGTTTCGAATTTTCAATCTCCCTTCTTGGCCGAGCGAAGCTCTTTCCATCGTTCCTGCAGGAACCCTGGGGCTAAGCTCTTTAACCTGGGCTTGGATTCTCGTCGTAGGCGTTTGGATTCTTTGTTTTATCGGTTACGATTTGGCGTATTACTGGACTCATCGCCTCAGTCACGAGATCAATTTCCTTTGGGCAGGACATGTCGTTCATCATCAAAGCGAAGAATACAATCTCACCGTCGCTCTTCGTCAGGCGAGTTTTCACAGTATCTTCACATGGGTCTTTTATCTTCCGCTTGCATTGATCGGTTTTTCTCCGATCGTTATGATTTTGAACGGTCAGCTCAACCTGATCTATCAATTCTGGATTCATACGAAAGCGATCGGAAAACTTCCCCGTTGGTTCGAAGCGATCTTCAACACACCTTCTCACCATAGAGTTCACCACGGAATCAACCCGAAATACATCGATAAGAATCACGGCGGAACCCTGATCGTGTTCGACAAATGGTTCGGAACCTTCGAACCCGAAACCGAAGAACCGGTTTACGGAACCGTAAAACCTCTGCAAAGTTTCAATCCGATCTGGGCGAACCTTCACTACTGGTGGGAAATGATCGAACTCGCGTGGCGTTGTCCCCGTTGGTCCGATAAGATCAAAGTATTCTTTGCTATGCCAGGCTGGAGACCGCAGGAACTCGGAGGACAATATCCGATCCCCGAAGTTTCGACAAAAACATTCCACAAATATGATGTTCAAATTCCGAAAGGTATGAGTCTTTACTCTCTTGTTTGGTTCGTAATTACCGTGGCGCTCGCGTTCGGAATGCTCGTTAAAGTGAACTCACTTTCCATGTTCAGTATCAGCGTTATCAGCGCAGTCACCCTTCTATCCCTGCTTACGTTAGGCGGAATTCTGGAAAGAAAACGTTGGGCTCTTTTTACGGAACCTCTGCGTTTGGCGGTTTTAGTTGCGGGAGCTTACGCACTTTCGGGAGAAATGAACGTGACTTTGGGAACCTTGGCTCTCAGCGTGATTTCCTCGGTTTGGTTTTTGAGCTACAGAAGTTTCTTCGCTTCCGTCCAGGAAATCAATCCCGTTCAGGAAATTCTCCGAAGAACCGCTTAAATATCATGACGGAACCATACGTTCGGTTCCGTATATTCTCCTAAATTTCTTTCCCGGTCGATGACGACCGGGACCAAACCGCCCGGAATCGCAAATCTACCCGATTCCGGAAATTTCATCCCCGTCCAAATTTCCCAATCCGCGATCGTTCCCTGAATGTGCATCGAGTTGGGTTCGATTCGAATCTTTTTACCTCCGGCCTTTTCATGCACTCGGACCCAAGGATCTTCGCTAACACCGTCCTCCCGTTTTCGTTCGAGATATTCTTCCATCGATAGAAAGGGAAACTTCTCTTTTTGATTGGGCCGAACGCAAGCGAACAACCGAGAGATTCCATGCGCGCCCGCGTTCTCTTTAAGCCGCGCGAGAATGAGATGAGACAATCCTCCTCCCCGAAAGTCCTTCGCAATTTCGATCGACCAGGCGCTGACCGCATTACAAACCTTCTTTTCCTTCCAATCGCTTACGCTCTTTACGATCGCGGCGTCCCATCCTTTCGGAAGTCCTTCCGGAGTTCCGTCCCATTCGAACGGGAGAATCTTTCCCGTCCCCACGACTCGATTCTCCTGCGTAAAAGCGATACAGTGCAGATGAGCAAATTCTTTTATAATAAAAGAATAATATTTGTTTCCGATCGGATCTTGGTTTAAAAACGTCGGCCATACGTCGAGTTCGAAGTCCGTTTCCGTAAAGCCGGAGCGGATGGCTTCTTGAAACGTCAAAAAACGAAATTCCATTCTTCGATTTCAGCGGCACGGGAGAATGTTGAAAGCACAAAAAAAGCCTCCGAAACTCGGAGGCTTTTAAAGGAAGATTTTGTCTTATGCGGATTACGAAACTCCGAACCTGTTTTCGGAATCGAAAGGACGCTGCGATCGCATCATTCTCATTCGACAACACATTCGAATTTACATCGAACGCATTTACGACATCAAGGAACGGTTGCGAAAGAGATCGTAATCGCGTCGATATACGCCTTCGTCAGAGTATCCCAACTCGAACCGGCAGGGCTTGTTGTTGCCGCGGACTTTCCGACGGTTCCGACTCGATCATACAATCCGTCCACGCGAGTCGCTTGGATAAAGTCCGCAGGAATCGCACTCGCGGCAACGCCTTCGGAAATAAAACCGTTGAAGTTGAACAGACCGTATGTCGGCGTAAAGTTTACGAACGCATTTACGGTCGTATTACAAGTGATCGCTTGTCCGGCCGTGATCGCGGCTTGTTCCAAACCGCCCTTTGCGGTTACGTTCAAACTTCCGTCCAGTTTTTGACTATAGGCAAGTTTGTAGTATTCTCTTCCGGCTCCCGGACAAAGTCCTTGATTGGCCGAATATCCCAGCAAAGCTGTTTGTGAGTTGATCGGAACAAGATTCGTAGTCCCGTGAAAACTCACTACGGATTTAAAACAAAACACGGTGCGGTTGTCCATCTCTTCTAAGATGACTCTTCCCGTATCCACGTCTTGGCCGAGAGAATCCGAACCCAACGGTCCTTTCCAAGAATACGTCTGGATCAAACCTTGATTCGGAAATCCGGTGATCACGGGTTGAACCACATAACTTTCAATCAACGCGGTAGCACCGGCCCAACGACTCGGATCGAGTCTGCTCAACTGATACAAAAGAACCGCACCGTCTCCGGAAGCCGACCTCGGATCATCGTCAAAGAAAAACTGCAACGCAGGCTGGTTATCGGAGGAAGAACGAAGTTCGAAAAAGTTCGTATAAGAAGCCGGAGCGGAAAGAGTGGACGGTTGATACGAAACGTTTCCGGAATTCAATTTCAAACGAAGCGTGTATAAATTTCCGTTGAAGTTTTGATTTGCGAGAGTGATGTTCGCGGTCGTTCCTGCGGGGAAAACTCTGCGGATCGCGAAGATCAAATCGTCCATAAACAAAGAGTTTCCGCGGGCCCAGGTTGCCGACTGGCGCACAAATCCCCAACTGTCCGCGCTTGCACGAAGCGGTTCAAGCAATTCCAAACGAACGGGAAAGGGTTTCGGAGAATCCTCTCTCACGAAAAAAGGAACTCGGTCGCTGCGGAAGCTAAGTCCTAAACCTAAAAAAACGAGAATCGCAAATGCGAAAAGAATCCATGACTTCTTCATTTTGATTTTCCTCATTGAGCGATTCCTTTCGGAACGATGATAAAAAAGCCGGTCTTACTCTGTTCCACATAGGGTTGAGTCGCCAACCAAAGAAGAATTGCGTTGTTGGTATCGTCGTTGTTTTCCTTCTTCTTACAGGCTCCGATCAAAAGAGCGCTGAAGAGGACGATCGCAAGAATTCCGGCGGAAAGAATATTGCGAAAAATTTTCATAAACTTCCTCCCTCATGACTGAGGCTTTACTAGTTTCAACATCCAATCGAATCGGTTTTTTCAACTCGATCGAATTTCTCTTTACAGCCGATTCCCTTACTCGAATTTACATCTACGGCAAGTCTGCGCCGTTCAGAATCCCATTTTAAGAAATCGGATTCTTATAAACTATCGGAAGGAAAACTCTGGTCAATCAGGATTCTCATTCGATTGGGAACACCATTCCTTACTAATTATAAGGCATTCGGTTTCTCTTTATAAGAGGCTTAAAACCGCACATACGCATGGATAACAAAGAAACTCTCATTCTTTTTTTAAAAAACCCCAGAATCGGCCAAGTGAAAACGAGGCTGGCCGCGGGACTCGGAAACGAAGCCGCGCTGAACGTCTACGAACAGCTCGTCGAAATCACACAAAAGCAAGTCGCGGGTTTAGACCTTCCCGTTCGATTGTATTTCGATTCGATTCCCGAATTCGTATCCGGTAAATGGGGAAATCAAGTCAGCGCCCACCTGCAATCGGGGGAGGATTTGGGTTTTAGAATGTCCCATGCGTTTTCCGAAACGTTCTCGCAAGGAGCCCAAAAAGCGGTCATCATCGGAAGCGATTGCCCCGACCTCGAAACCAAACATATCCGCGAAGCGTTCTCGGCTCTCGATCAGTCCGACGTGGTGGTCGGTCCGGCCTTGGACGGAGGATACTATCTCTTAGGACTTAAGTCATATCTTCCGGAAATCTTTCGCGAAGTTCCTTGGAGCACCGATCGAGTGTTCGCAGGTACATTAGAAAAATTGCAACTTTTACGAAAGAACGTTTGGATTCTTCCCAAACTCGGCGACGTGGACGAACCGGAAGACTTAGGTCCGTACATTCGTTCCGGAAAAATCGTTCTTTAAACGGACCTACTTTTTTCGACGCAGAATTTAAACCGGCCCGTCGTTCCCCATCGATTAAAAGGTTTTCATTTCGAGAGCGTCGACGAGAATTCGTCCATGCGATTTTTTCGGAACCTGCCGATTCTTGTCTCGATTCTTCTGTTGGCAAACGCGTCGATGTTTGCGCAGGCAAACTCGGAACGCGTCGGTTCAGAATCTTCGGACGCGTATCTCAAACTCAAAAACGTCAAGTTCCGTCTGGAAGATAAGATCTATTTCACGGTCAACCGTCTCACCGTTCAGGCTTCCTCCAACCGGAAGAATTCTCCCGTGGATTTCAACGATCCGGATTCCTTTCATCTCAATCTGTTTCAAGGAGACACCGAATTCGAGATCTCCGTTTTGGAATTTCTATTCAATGAAAACGTAAAGTCTTTTCCGGACTTTCCATTACGAAATTTGAAACTATCCACGATCGAAAAGGACGGCAAACGCAAGATCCGAATTTTGGGAGAATATAAACTCGTTTTCTGGGTGGACGTGGAAATGATCTGCGATCTGGAACTCGTACCGAACAGTTCGATGCTGATTTTAAAATCGGAACGGATGAACGCGGCCGGAATTCCGGGTGCGGGAGATCTTTTATCGAGCCTCGGTGTGGGACTGAAGGAACTGCTTCCCATTCCGAAAGGAAGAGGTTTGGAAATCGTGGAAAAAAGTTTTCGCATTCAATCCTTTCTTCTTTTGCCTCCTCCGAGAATCCAAGGAACCATCAGTAAGATTTCTCTTTTGCCCGATCGGATCTTGGTTCGTTTCGATACGAACAATATTCCTCCTCTTCCGAATCTTGAGTTTCAGCCGGGAACTCCGAATCAGATCCGGATTTCCGGCGGAGAAATTCGAGTCGGTTCCGTTTCTCTCAAAAACACGAGTCTGCTTCTGATCGATCAGGATCCTTCGGACCTTCTCGACTTTCATATGAAGAATTTGCTCGTTCAACTTTCTCTCGGGAATCTGAATCTGAATTCTAAGGGAGATCTAAAGGTATTTCTTCCGGATTACGAGGATTTGAAAAAATAAAAAAATTCAATCCGACCCAGATTATAGAAAGACGCAAACCTCCGCAACCCGCCGATTTAATTCCGTTGACGTCCCCCTACAGATTCGGAATGCTGTAGGAAGGTTCCGACAATATCCGAACGGTATTCGCTTTGGTTCCCCAAACTATAACAACAGGTACGTGTTGTGAAAAAAATTATTTCCATTCTTTTTCTTTTATCTTTGGTAACTCCGTCTTTTCTTTTCGCGCAGACGACGGAAACGAATCCGACTCCTCCCGCAACGGAAAACGCGGCTCCGACCGAAGAAACCCCTTCCGACGAAGAACAAATTGCTTCCACGGTTAAAAAGCTCATCGGTTTTATCCGCTATAAAAAGAACGATAAGGCGATCGCGATCATCAACGTTAAGCAGTTCACAAACCAGCTTTTAAAATCTTCCGGTAAAATCGCGGATGCCGACCGAAAAGAATTCGAAGACGCGATCCAAGAATTCATCATTCACCGCAGTTTTCCGATCGCTCATAAATACTTCGATAAGATCGACATCAACTACGAAAAACCGGTGATCAAAGGAGACAACGCGACTCTCGCTTCCTCCATCATCTGGAACGGTTCCGAAAGAATCACCTTCTCCTGGATTCTGATGAAGATCGAGGGAACCTGGTTCGTCACCGACTTCTTAAACGAAGGCAAATACGCTTCCGAAACGAACCGAGTTAAATCGGTGGAACCTTCCCTCAAAAAGAACGGAATGAAACAAACAATCGCTCTGATCAAAAAAGAAGCAAAGAATTAAAGCGAAATGAGACAACTTCTTTCCAGAGTCACAGATTCGATTCTTTTAAACCCGATCCGCTCGTGCAGCGTCCTCGCCGTGTTTCTTCTTTTGTCTCTATGGCAGGCCTCCAAACTCACGGTAAACAGCAACAACCTCGATCTTCTTCCGAAGGACAACCCTTCCGTCGTCAAGACGCAGAAAGTGATCGAGATGATCGGCGGGAACGGATTCTACATTCTCAGCATCAAGTTCAAAGACGAAAAGGGAATGACGGAACATCTCGTCAAAGCCTTTGCCGCCAAAAAAAAAGGGCAGCCGGAGATCGCCGAGAAAGAGCTGAAAGAAGCCGAAAAGATAAAACAAAAAAACGTTTCCTATTACAAAGAGCGGGAGAACGCGATCAAGAAAGCTTCGGACGTCTTAAACGAAAGACTTCTGAAAGAAAAGGATTACGTTCAATACATTTCCTATCGTTATAACGTTTCGTTTTTGCAGGATAGACTTCCCCTCTTCCTAAAAACGGAAGACTTAGTCGAAGTGCGCAAACGGGTCAAACGCAAGATCGACGAAGAAGTCGAAAAAGCGAATCCGTTCTTCATCAAACTGAGCGACGAGGAATATAACCCGGACTTCAACGATATCCTCGCCAAGTATCAAAAACTTGCAAAAAGAGATATATTCGACGAATATAATATTTCTCCCGATAAGGGAATGCTGATCTTTCTGATCAAACCGGCCGGTTCGTTCACGAACATCGAGTTCAACATCGCGCTCGATAAAAAAATCAAGGAAATCGTAACGGAACTCGCGCTGGACAAAAAAGGAATTCAAGTCGGTTATACGGGAACGTATCGTCTTCACCTCGACGACTACGAAACGCTGATGGCTGCGTTGAAGCCGATCGCAGTCGCATCCTTAATCGGAATCGCGATTCTTCTTTTGTTCTTTTTTAGAAATCCTCTTTTTATTCTGATTCTGCTCGTTTCTCTTCTTTCGGGAATCCTGTTCTCTTTCGGATTGACTACGATCGTAATCGGTCAACTCAACTCGGTTACGAGCATCATCGCTTCGATCCTGATGGGACTCGGGATCGACTACGGAATCCAATTCTTATATCGTTTCCGAGAAGAATTCACCCGTAAACAGGACATGCTCCGTTCGATCAAGGATACGATCTATCACACGGGGATCGCTTCGTTTATTTCCGCCTTGACGACCACGTCCGCGTTCGTCGTTCTTGCGTTCTCCGAATTTCGAGGATTCAGCGAATTCGGGATCATCGCGACCTACGGAATTTTGATCATCGCGGTTTCCATGTATGGAGTGACCGCGCTTCAGATCACGCTGTTGTTCCGTTTGTTTCCGTCGCTTAAAAGCAAGTTTTTGTTATCCGCAAAAGAGCAGACAACTTCTCCGCTTCTCTACCGTTTTTACAAAAAACCCGGCCTCTTGACGTTAGTCGTTCTTGTGTTCGTCGTGGTGATTTCATTCTTCAGTTTCGCGCCCGGAATCCAGTTCAATTATAACGGACGGGATCTGATGGTGGACAACCTGGATTCGGTCAATCTCTACGACGAGATCGGAGATCGATTCGATATCAGTTCCGATCCGCAAGTCATCGTGGTCGATACATTGGAAGAATCCGAAGCCGTATTCGATTATATGACTCCGGTTCCGGACGAAATCGCGGGTTCGGTGGATCAAGTGGTTTCTCTTTGGAACTTCGTTCCACCGAAAGGACAACAAAGAGCGAACCTGAAGGTTCTGAAACAACTGCAAACGGATATGAAACCGGTCAAAGCGGGATTCTTAAAACCGGAACAAAGAAAGTATCTTCCGGTCGTAAAAAAATATCTGAGCGTAAAGGAATACGACGTTTCCGCAGTTCCAGTTTACTTCAGTTCTCAGTTTAAGGAAGTAAAAGGTTCCAAAGAAAAAGGACATCTCGTATTCATCTATCCGAAGGTGGCGCTTTGGCACGGACAAAAACTTCTGAAGTTTTTTGACGCAGTGGGAGAATTGCATTATCCGAAATTGTCCAGAAGAGTCTTAAACACCCTTCTCTACAATGAAAACGGAAACTCCGCAACCGATCCGGTCAAAGACAAATGGAACTCGGGAGAAGAACGTCTCATCGTAAAAGCCTTGAACACGTATTCGGCCGATCAATTCAAAGACCTCGGACTTTTGGAAGGAACGATTTCCTTTATCTTAAAAACAAGACCGTTTTCGTCTTTGGAACAAGCAAGATCGCATCAATACGTTTCGAACACTGCGGGAAGTTTGATCCTATTCGCGAATCTGATCAAGATCGTTCAAAGAGAAGGAGTCGCCGCCTTCCTCATCACATTGGTCTTGGTCGTGATCGTGTTGATCCTATTCTTCCGAGGAATCGTTCCGGCGTTGATCTCACTCATTCCTCTGGTCCTCGGAATTTTCGTGACGCTCGGAATCATGGCCGCGTTCCGAATTCAGCTGAACTTTATGAACGTTCTCGTGTTTCCCGTGATCGTCGGCTACGGAATCCAAAACGGAATCTATATCTACTATCGATTCCGAGAGGATCACGACGTTGTCCGCGCCATGTCGATGGTGGGACCGGCGATCATCGCTTCCACGTTAACCACTCTTGTCGGATGGAGTTCCCTTTTGATCGCCGATCAGAAAGGTTTGAAGTCGATCGGAGTCGTAGCTTCCATCGGGATCGCATCTTCTTTAATCATCGCATTGAGCCTCGTTCCGGCGGTTTTGGAAATCGTATATCGCTCCCGCAAAGAAGAGGAAGAAGAATCCAAACCGATCGGCTTCGTCGAAGAAGAATCCGATTCTTCTTCGACTACGGAAGGTGCGTTTGCTTCGAAGTCGACGGCTTCGGAGCCCTCTTCTTCCAAAAAAGCGGCCAAGAAGAAAACGACTAAAACCGCCGCGACCAAAAAAGCCTCTCCGAAAAAGAAAAAAGGAACCCATTAGAATGTTACGATATTCTTTTATACTCGTTTTAGTTTCCCTTACGATCGCGAATTGCACCGTAAAATACGTCAAGGCCGCTCCGGTCTGGGAAAAGGAATTGACCACCTTCAAAAGACTGGCCGTTGCCGTTCCCTTGGAAAGCGAGGCCGGGGTTTCCGAAAAAAAACTCGCTTCCAAAATCGCGGAAAACTACCTTTCTCACCATAAGGAATTTATCATCTATCCGTATCGTTCCGGTAACGCCGTTTGCGGAGCTTCCGATAAGAAGGTTCAGGGAATCTTCCAGTTGAAAATCCGAGAGAAGGAAAACGGCGACAAGGTGGAACTGAGCGCCCTTGCGAAAGTGATTCATTGTGCCAAGGGGGAAACTCTCTGGGAAGGATTGGCGGAGAATTCTTATTCTAAAAACACGGAAGAGAATCAATCTCTCATCAACACATACACGCAGCTTTACGGAAAAGAAATCGCCGGCAAGGTCAATGCCTATTTCTTTTTACTTCAAAGCCTTTTGGATAAACTGGAAAGCCCCGTTTTAACGGAGGAAGAAAAGGACGAAAAAATCGAGGTCGAAGCAAGATAAGAATTCTTCCTTTCGAAATCCGCACACTCATTTTTATGACGCGCGGCGCTTCGCGATGGAAAGAACGAGGGTTACTTGGCGGACGGGGAGGAAATCGTTTCGAGGAACGTGTTGTATTCCACACATTCAGGAATTTGATAGGTTACGATCGAACCGCAATCGGCGCGTTCCACGCTTTTGATACAAAGCTCCGCTTCCAATTTCAGATTATCGCTGAGTTTTTTTAATACGATCGGCTCCGACTTATCATAGTCGTAATTGAAATCGCTGTAACACTGCGCGTTATCCGGATAAGTTAAAGCCGCTTCCTTTCTCAGTTTGCCTTCAAGAGAAGCAAGATACGGCTCTTTACAACGGCTCATCTGCGAACAATAAGTCTCCGCGACTTTTTTATAAACTTCCGCGGAAGCGGACTGCGACACCGGATTCTTTTTTCCGCAATCGGCCGTGAGGATTCCCGCTAAAACGAGTCCGAAACTTACCGTAAAAATGCCGCGCATATAGAAAGAATAGAGATCGAACCCTCGTTGGCAAGTTTTTTCCTTACGCCGAACGAGCGCCGAAGTTCCGAATTCACATACAAGAAAAACGTCGATTTAGGACTTCGGATTAAATCGGAATCCCGAAAAGGCGGGCGCTGTTTTCCAGAAAGATCTTTCGTTTGGTCTCGGCGCTCAAGGAAGAATTCAATAAATTGCAGATCGGATGACTGAGCGCATACGGAATGTTCGGAAAATCGGAACCGAAATGAACCCGATCCGGATACCGTTCGAGAATTTCGAGATACGGATCCGTCTTTTCACCAGTCGCCAAAAAATCCACGAAAACCATCGTAGTATCCAAACGAAGCTCGGGAAAAATTCCGAGAAGCTCCGCATATTCCCAAACTTCCGAGGCACCCATATGTGCGACGACCACCTTCAGTTTCGGATAACGTTCGATAAAGGATTTAAAATATCGAATATTCGTATAAACTCCCGGAAGCGGAGCGTCCCCCGAATGAATCACGAGAGGAATTCCTTTCGATTCAAGATATAAAAACGTGTCCGCAAGATCGGACCTCGTCAGATCCAGCCGCCCCACTTCGCAATGAAGTTTAAAACCGCGAAAGCCGTATTCCTCCACGGCGCGTTTCGTATATTCCAGACAACCTTCTTCCGGAAAAAAAGTTCCGAAAAGAATCGCACCTTTCGTATGTTGATGCGTTTCGAAGGTCCAGCGGTTCAGACCTTCCGCCATTCTTTCCTTGTGCGCGTAGTTGAGAGTCGTAAAACGATGAATTTTATTTTTCTTTAAGGTAGCAATTCTTTGCGTTTCATTTTCACGATACGCGATCTCCCAATGAACTCCGTCGAACCATTTCCAAATCCGCTTCATCACGTATTCGGGAAAGAAATGCGAATGAATGTCTATGATAAACGGAAGTCCGTATTTCTCCATCAAAGGGAGGTGAGCGGGAGAATCGTCGTCCCTGAGCGGAGGAAGATTTTTCGGATTCTTCCAAGGAAAGGGAGAATGATCCGAAGCGGCTCGGTTGGAGGAAAGAATATGATGACAACAAGGAAGCATGTCTTCATTTTTCCGTTCACAAAGAACAAGTCAATCGATTGTCCTCTTTTTTCCTTGACTGATCGATTCGGGAAGGTTCAATAACGGAAATTTTTTTAGGAAAAACAAAGCTAATGAACCCACTCTTACAAGCCGCAAAAATCGTATCCGCATTCTTCTGGATCGTCTTCGGAGCCGATCTATTCGGTTTTATTCAAATGGGAGAACCTCTGGACTTTTTGATCAAGGTGGTCGGATTCGGAACTCTCGCAGTACATTTGATGGAGATCGCTTACTTCTGGCTCACCTTCAAACATAAATCGACTAACCCGGCGTTAGACGCTCTTCAGATTCTTGTCTTCGGAGTCTTTCACATGATTCCTCTCCGAAACAACAAACAAGCGTAGAAGGCGCAGAAATAAAAAAACGGCCGAACCATTCGAGCCGTTTTTATCCGAGGATCTATTCCGCTTATTCTACAAACCGCTCCTAGAATTCGCGACCTTTATGCGAGCGTCGAAATATAGTGGACGACTAATCTTTATTATCCGAATTTAAAACGTAACGTTCCAAAACGAAACCTTCCACGACCTTCCTTTCTTGAAGAGAATACTTCGACGAACGGATCTCATACTTCGTATTGATCCATTCGTCGTAAAAATCCTGAGGTGCGTTGATGTCTTTCGGTGGCGTTAAACCGAAGTAAAATACCTGAAACCCCCGCACTCGATTCTTTTCAAGAACCGATTCCAATCCCTTCCAGGAAGTCTCGTCCTTTGCCACAAAATGGGGTTTGTCCAAATAGGAAGTCGAAACCAGAAACATATCGAAAAGACTTTTATGAACCACCGGAAAATCGGGATAAGCTTTCCATTCTCTCTGAAGAATCTCGTGATGTTTTTTTACGAAGTCGACGACTTGAATATTCTTGCGGGTATGAAATAGACAGAAAAAAATCTGAAGGATACACAAGAAATAAACGGCATAATGCGCGCGCCTTCTTTCGGAATTCTGAACTGTATGAATCACAATTCCGATTAACAAAGTAAAACAATAATACGAAATTTCCGTAAATCGTAAACCCGCATACAAACCTCCCGGATTGTACGGACTAAAGGTCTGCACCAAAAGTATTCCTAAAATTCCGGTAAAGAGAAGAACGGAATATGCACCGCTCCAATCGGATTTTTTCTTTTGTAAAAAGAGAAATCCTATCATTCCAGCAATCATCGGAAAACAATACGAAAACAACCCTATCTGAATCGAAGAACCGAAGAAATACCCCTTCAACAATTCGAGTTTTGTCGTCAGATTTAACTTCAGAAAATCGGAATACGAAAGTTTGCTCCTGATCCCAAGCACAGCTCCGAACTCGTGATAATTATACAATGCGAGGATTACCCCACCGGCCAAGAATCCGATCAGCAAAAAGCGAAAACGTTTTAAAAGCTCCGGAATGGATAATTTTAAAAACAAAATCGTTCCCAAACCGAGGGCACAATAATAGAACACGCTTTCGGAACGTAAAAATACCGCAAGAGAACCCGCAAATCCGTAAAGAACAGCCGTCTTAGATTCTTCCGCTTGAAGCGCAACACCCAATGCCGCATTTAAAAACAACAGAAAACAAACGTTCGAGATTACGGTTTCCGAATATTCAAAACCTGAATTTTGCGGATAACCAGTAAGCGCAAGAATCCCAACGGCAAACCCGACCGAGTCGGATACTCCGAAACGTTTCACGGATATGCAAACCGTTATAAAAGCGGCCAAAAAATAAAACGATAGAATCGCGAAATTTAGAAAGCGATATCCGGTCCATCGATACAAAAGAGCAAATCCCTGCGCAAAAAAAGAAGGATATTGAAATCGGCAGGTCCGATCGGATTTTACCTCTTCCGTATAAACGACCCAAGGATAATGAAACGGAAAGTATCGAAACTCTAAATCCCAACGTCCGCCTTCGTAATAACAATCGTGATTGTTAATTCCGTTCTTTGCATATTGAGCCGTTTGATAAACCTTGATTTGAGCATCTGTTTGAATCAAAGGAGAGGCTCCCGAATCCCATTGAAACCGTTTCCAAACAAATAGGACTACAATCGAAACGGAAAGAATCGCAAGAACGATTCGAACCGTTCCTTTTACATTGGAATTTAGAAACAACTTTTCCATTCGAACTACAGCCAATGAATTCCTTTCGGAATATATTTCTCGGGAAGTTCGCTTTTAAAAAAACCTTTCTTGGATTGAATCAGATTAAAATACACGATATGACGCAGCGCTGCCACTCCGTCTTTCCAGGTGATCTTTTTCCCTTCCAAATAATTTCTCGGATAATACGAAATCGGAAATTCCTGAACACGGATCTTGAGTCTAGCGATTTTCGCGGTGACTTCCGGCTCGAAACCGAAACGTTTCGATTCTAAGTTCACGTTTTTGATGATTTCGGAACGAAACGCCTTGTAACAGGTTTCCATATCGGTGAGATACAGCCCGCTCAGAAAATTGGAAACAAACGTTAGGAAGCGATTGACCATATAATGAAACGTTCTGTGAACCTGTCTTCCGTCCTTCTTAAATCGGGAACCGAAGACTACATCCGCTTTTCCTCGCATCAAAGGTTCGAGCAGCATGGGAACCTCGTCCATATCGTACTCGAAATCCGCATCCTGCACGATGAGAAAATTTCCGGTCGCAGACTCGATTCCCCTTTGCAACGCAGCCCCCTTGCCTTGATTTTTTTCCTGTAGCAAAATTTGATGCGCGGAACGAAAACGAAACGATTGAAGAATAGAACGAGAATCGTCTTTGGAACAATCGTCGATGAATACTAGCTCCTTATCGGTTGGCAATACGAGCGCATCGATTTTGGTCAAAAATTCTTCCAAATGACCGGCTTCGTTGTAGATCGGTATAATGAGAGAAGTTTTGTCGTTTGGTTTTTTTATTTTGCCGCTTGGCACGGATTTCTTCTTTGCGTTTGCCATTCTTCATAACATTTCTTTGGAAGAATGGAAATCGTCAACGGTTTAACCGGGGTTCAAACTACGATCAAAGAGATTTCCGCAACTGCCGCCCCTTCCTGGAAAGCGGAGTGTCGATCACGGTTTTTTCTACTTGCGGATACGTAACGCTTTCCGCCATCGCTTGTCCTTCTATAATCCCGATTACGGACGGGCAGATACGACATCAGCGCGGCAAACGATTTAGAATATCATGATATTCTTTAACCATTCCCTGAACCACGTCCTTTGCGGGAATCAAACCTTGGATCTGAGCCACACCGTGACCCGCGGACCAAATGTCTCTCCAGCGTTTGTATTCTTGATCTAAATTCTGCGATTGTCCGCTGTGCGAAAGATCTCCCGCCTTCTCCACCGATTTTTTCAACCAGTTTGCGGGAATTCCCGAAATCTTCTCGGTATAAACGATTTCTTCCGGGCCGGATTCTATGAGCATTTGCTTGTAACCTTCGGACGCCATCGCCTCGGGGGTCGCAATCAAACGAGTTCCCACATAGACCGCGTCCGCATCCAATGCAAGAGCGGCCACCATTTGCGCACCGCTTGAAATCGCACCCGCCGCGACGATGGGAAGACCGGTTTCTTTTTTGAGATACGGATACAAACTGAACGGAGAAATATTTCCCGCGTGACCGCCCGCGCCTTGCGCGACTGCGATCAAAGCGTCCGCTCCGGCCTTCGCAACGATGTTCGCGTGTTTCAAGGTGGTGACGTCGCAGAAAACTTTCGAGCCGACGCTCTTCGCTTCGCTGACGACGGTGCGCGGACTTCCCAAACTCGTGATCAAAAGTTCGACCTTTGCATCGAGAACGACCTCGAGCTGCTTCGACCAATTGGGGTTATGCGATTTATGAAGAATCAGGTTGACCCCGATCGGCTTCTTCGTTTTAGAACGGATCTCCTGCAATCCGTCTTTAAGTTGTTCCGGAGAACGATAATTGAGAGAAGGAAAACAACCGATTCCTCCCGCTTCGGAAACGGCGACTACCAGATCCGGATACGAGACTAAAAACATAGGAGCTCCGATAATCGGCAGGTCGATTCCGAGCATTTCCGTAATTCGAGTATTCAATTTCATTCTGAGAATTCTTTGAATAACAGTTGTTTTAAGCAAGGAGGATTTTTCTTCCCAAAACGAAACGCGTACGAAATTCTGCAAACATGATCGTGATCCTGTCCTCGTATAAGGTTTTGGAAGAAAAGGTGGAAGAGTTTAAAAAGATCAGCCACGAGATGGCTAAGGAATCCCTCGATACGGAAGAAGGAGTTCTAAGACTCGATGTTCTGCAAGCCGACGGAGATCCCGGAAGATTCGTCTTTATGGAAGTGTATAAGAGCGAGACCGCGAGAAAAAAACATCTCGAGACTCCGCAGTTCATTTCCTGGCGCAGAGCCGTGCCGGAATGGTTCAGCCAAGGAAGCACTTCGATTCAATACAATCCGGTTCACATCGATCTTCTCGGATGAGCGTTTGTTCACCCCGCTAAGAAATACGTGGACACGATTCCTTTTCCTTTGATGTCCACTTCTCCTCGTTTTTCCAACTGAAAGAGAGGAGACGCGGCGCGGTAGAATTCTTCCGTTACGTGAATCTTGCCGGGAATTCCGTGCGATTCCATTCTTGAAGCGAGATTGACCGAATCTCCCCAAAGATCGTAGATGAATTTTTTTCTTCCGATCACACCCGCGACGACCGGTCCCGAATGAATCCCGATCCGAATGTTCAGATTCTCGCGGACCAGTTCCTCATTCGTATTCACTTCTTTTAATATATCCAATGCGAGATTTCCGATTCTCTGGATATGATCTTCGCAGGGAATCGGAATTCCAGCGGCCGCCATGTACGCGTCTCCGATGGTTTTGATCTTCTCCACTCCCCTATGCTCCGCAAGTTCGTCGAGTCTGGAAAAAAATCGATCGAGAAGACCCGCGAGTTCGTCCGGCGTTTTGCGCGCGGCAAGAAGAGTAAACCCTACG
The DNA here is from genome assembly GCF_022267375.1 of Leptospira sanjuanensis. Classification (GTDB taxonomy): domain Bacteria; phylum Spirochaetota; class Leptospiria; order Leptospirales; family Leptospiraceae; genus Leptospira; species Leptospira sanjuanensis. The sequence goes on along the minus strand of NZ_JAIZBH010000001.1, from coordinate 1,450,926 downwards.
ATGTCCGCGAATAGGATGGAACATTCGGAAAAGTATTCGGAAATTTGGGAATTCTCGTTTTTCAATCGATGAGCGATCGCGTCCGGAAGAATGTTCCGTAACAGAAGATCCGATTTTTCCTTTTCCATTTCCAGATCTTTCGTCTGCGTATCGATCGTCTTTGCCTGCAAAAACAACTTACGAGTGGTCAACTCCAAGGTATAACCGGCGATCACCGCAAAAAACTCGGAGAACCATATTAGAAAACTATAAACCGCTTTGTTCTGGGAATCCAGACTGTCGTCGATCAAAAGTCCGTATTGATACGCGCCCAAATAGGAAGAAGTCGCGATAAACGCGGGTAACGTGCGGATTCGCAATACCAAAAACGCGTAATACGCGATGATGATCAGAATGGTAAGAAGAATCGCGTGCTGATTCCGGATAAACACGAAACCCACATAGACCGCGACGAATCCCGCGCTCGTATTACCGATAATGGAAACCGGAACCATGCTAAACCGAAATCGCTTTAACGTGGAAAGAAAAAGTCCCAAACCGAAAACGGCGCTTCCTTCCAAAATCCAAAGGACGCGATGATCGCGTATGAGAAGAATATCGTAGAAAAGAAGAAATACCGCGATGTAGCCGAACACCGCCGAGATCGCCCCGATTCTTACGAAAACCGCGATATGATCCCGAAGAAAGGATCTGAATTCTTTTTCCAACGCCGGGTCCAAGAATCGAAGAATATAACTCTGAAACATCGGACGTATTCTTACGGTTTCGGAATCGGGAGCAAGTATTTTTGAAAGCGAAGCTTTCACTTGACATGAATTCTCATTTTCTGTAGTCTGTAACTGAGAGCTTTACAGATATGACGAGTCGATTTACGGTCGCGATCCACATTCTTTCCTTGTTGTCTTTGGGAGAAGGGAAAACCAAAACCTCCGAAGAACTCGCGGAAAGCGTAAACACCAATCCCGTCGTAATCCGAAAGATTCTATCTCTTCTCAAAAACCAAGGAATCGTCCGCAACCAGATGGGACCGAACGGTGGTTATTATCTCGCGAAACCTGCGACGGAAATCAATCTGAAGGAAATCTACGAAGCGATCGACGAAAAGATCTTTCAGATGCATTCCAAATCCCCGAATAAAAAATGTATCTGCGGTCACGCGATCCAACCGATTTTGACCAAGGTCTACGACAAGGCGCAAAAGGTTCTCGAAGAAGAGCTCGGCAGCACCAATCTCGACTCCATCACCCGCGAAATTCTAAGCTTTTCCAAACGCTGATCCCCGAAGATCAAGTCTTTTATGAACAGAAATCGTTTGTCGTAGGTACGACAAGTCGCGATTTTTTTTGTTTGGCTTCTTTCGGAATCGATCACCGAAACGTTCCGAATGGGTTTTGAAATAAGATTTCGATTCGTATTCCTGATTGTAACTTTTTCGGATACAAATAAATTCCCGTCGGTCTAATACCTACCCGGAGGTTTTATGATTCAATGGGTTCAATCGGATTCGAAAGAATCCCGGCTTACGAATAAAAACACGAATCCCTCTTCCTCGAACGACGACGAGTTGATGGACGCGTATTCGAAAGCGGTCACGAGCGTTGTCGATACCGTAAGTCCCGCAGTCGTTCATCTCAAAGTGAGCGGCAATCGAATGGGAGGTTCCGGCTCGGGCTTTTTGATTTCACCGGACGGCTTTATCGTAACCAATCAGCACGTGGTTGAAAATTCGCAGGAAATCAGCGCGGAGTTTCCGGACGGAAGAAGTCTCAAAGCGATGAAGATCGGAGAAGATCCGATGACCGACATCGCCGTTCTCAAAGTTACGAGCGATCAATTTCCTTACTTGAATTTTTCCGATCCAACCGCCGTGAAAGTGGGACAACTTGCGATCGCGATCGGAAATCCGCTGGGTTACGAATCCACGGTAACCGCCGGGGTTGTGAGCGCACTCGGAAGAAGTCTCCGTTCCCGTTCGGGAAGATTGATCGAAGACGTGATTCAAACCGACGCGGCTCTCAATCCCGGAAACTCGGGCGGTCCTTTGGTCAACTCCAGAGGACAATTGATCGGAATCAACACGGCGATCATTCCTTCCGCACAAGGAATCTGCTTCGCAGTCGGATCGGGAACGGCAGAATACGTCATCACCCGATTGATGAAGAACGGCTTTGTCAAACGCGGTTATCTCGGAATCGCGGGACAAAATCAATCCGTACCGAATCGACTCAAGATCTTCAACAAACTCGAACAGAATTCGGGCGTGCTTGTCGTCGAGATAGAACAGTCCTCTCCGGCTGCGATAAGTCTATTAAGAAAAGGTGATATGATTTTGACCTTGAACGAACAGACGATCCGTTCGATCGACGACATGCATAGAACCTTGGACGAAAGCACGATCCAAAAGGAACTTCCGATCCGCGTATTGCGCGAGGGATCGCTTAGAACGTTTCGGATTAAAAGCGGGGAAATTTAAAGCGAAGATCAGGCCGCGCCCGAATCGACCGTTCGAGAGAGATCGATTTAGTTCGGGCCGGGCTCTCTGCTCCTGTCAAGTTATTGCAGTAATTTTCGGATCGAGCGAAACCGAATCGAAAAAAGCAATAACTTGACACCGCTTCGATCCCTCGCGGGTGGAATAGACCGTAGCAGCTCCGATATTTTCCGTATTTTCCGGAGAAGTATGAGTTCCAACATTACTACCGATATCAAACAAACACGCGCAAAACGTCAGAGGAGCAAAGTGTATTCGCTCCTGGAATCCGACATAAATCGTAAACTGTTGGAACTCATACGTTTCCAGAGATTCAAAGCGGAGTATCGATCGTAAATAGCCCGTTGTTAATAAGTCTTTGTAACTTTCATTCACTTAGAGCCTGTCCCCCAAAAACCAGAAAAAAAACTGAACAACGCCCATAAAAGCTGTGTGTTTTCAGCGAATTTTGGCTTTTAGAAGAATGTTTTACCGATTGCAAATCGTTGTAGTTCCCACAGTTTTCAGTTTTGGGCAAGATCTTAATTTTTAGAATTTTGAGCTCGTTCATTTCGAATTAACCGAACCCCACTTTCTGGCCAGTATTCAAGCTCTCTCCAGCTCTGAAGATAAAAGGTCTCTTTATCCTGAACTCTACCTTCGAATCCATCAATTAAGAAAACATAATCGAATTTTGGATTCAAAGGAGATTCGCGGTTCACAGATAAAAACTTATTGTCTTTTTCTTGAATAAAATAATAGTTTAGCGACGGTTCCAGAAGCCAATCAACTCCAACGGATATCCGCTTTTCTTTAATTTGCGGAAGATGATTTACATCTTTTTTCAAAGCTAAATACTGCACGCGGGAAGTTGAATCGTAAGACCAGTAATTTGTTTTTCGAACGTTAAACGTGAATAACGAAAGGGCAATGGTCAGAGTCATCAAAAAAATTAGCAGATAGCGATAAAAACGAATCAATAGATTTTCCGATTCACCAAGAGAACGAATAAGAACTGATAAAAAAAGTGCGTATATCGGAAGAATATAAAGGGCGGTTCGTTCGTAGGGGAATCCTGTGTGAAAGAAAATATCCATTACAGAAGGCGATACGGAAACAAAAAAGAATGTTCCTGCCACCAGAAGATCTTTTTGATATTTGTATTGCTGCAAATCTTTTCTTATAAGCAGACGATATATAAAAAACAAGACAGCAGGCAAAAAAATAAACAAACATATTTTTGAATAAAGTATTTGATTTTCCTTAGTTAATATGGGAGTCCAATCACGTGCAATACTTGGCAAAGTTCCGGTTAAATAACCTTCACGATTCTGAACGTAAAAAAGATTTTGCTGTTTAGCAATCGGTAGAGTTTTTCCGTAAACTTTGTTTAAAAGGAAAAGCGCAGGAAAAATCGAAATAGCATAACGTGTTAGCAATTTAACAATCCGTATACGATTAAAGCCCTCCGTTCCGTTTTTATTCTTATTGAGCTCTACAATGAACTGAACAATTTCAGTTAGAGCAACCCCTAAAATTGCAAAAGCAATACTTAGATTTGCAATTAAAGCCAGCGAAAAAAATATTCCCGCTACTGAAAGTCGAAGAAAAAAACGTGAACTTTGATCTCGATCGATTGTTAGCCAGAAGAAATAACCTGCAAAGAAGAGAGAAATCGATAAGCCATAGCCCCGCGCAAGGGCAAAGAACTCCAATAAAAGAGGGGATGAAATTCCATAAAGAAAAAGAACCGAGAGAGTCCAATCTTTTATTTCAAGTCTAATTAGAATTGTAAGAAAAATAATTATGAAAACGAATCCAGCCAGTATATTTGGGAAACGAACAACTAACTCGCTCATAGGAAAATAAGAAATGAGAAATTTTATGCTCGCAGTGTTTAAGGAGTGATTATTTGCGAATTCTTCAACAGGAGCAATTCTAAGTCCAAGAATTACGGAATAGCTATTTGGGACATGCTTAAGGATAGTAAATGCTTCATCGTGAGTTATCGGAACGAGAATTGCTCGCGAAACAATATAAATTCCTATAGCAATTATAATCGAAAACAAAATCGCTTTATTATAAACTTTTATAGAACGCATAAATACCCTATCTTTCTTTCATATGAGAAAAAGGATAGTTTATAGGCTGTCAATTCTAATTATCTTTTCCTTCTACTCTATACCAATTTACGCAGACTTTCGAATATTGATTGCAATTGTTTCCTAATTCAAATTTTATTTTTCTTTGAAACTATCGAACTCCATTGACAGAAATGATAAAGAGGTATATTTAGCGATCAATTCTCAGATAGTGTCTTTAAAGTTTCGCGCAAATAGAATGTTAAGAACTGCTCTCAAGCCGCGCAGGCTTTGCTTAGATTTTCTAATTCGTTAGAGAGTTCTAATAAATTCAGTTTTCTTCTTTTGGCTTTTTCTACTGCATTGGCGTTGGTGATCATCGTCTCTTAAGTCTAAATTATTTGTGGTAAAATCATTTCCACTTTCAGAAGAAATCGGGACCAATGATTTCATCCCGACCGCCAAGGGAATACGATCGCAACACATTTCAAAAACAAATTGTAATTAAAAGAAAAAAAAAATAAAATCAATGGTCGAGGTCACTATTATTACACGACATTTGCCCATCACTTTTTAGAAGCATGTCGATTTAGCAATTTATAGCGGAGTATCGATCGCGAGCAATTCCGACTCTTCCAAAAATCGAACCGTGAGTTTCGCGGAAGCAGGAATACCGAATCCGTCCCTCGCAGATAACTTTTTCCCTTCGATTTCGACCGAACCGGAAATCAAAAAGAAATACACTCCCCCATTTGCATTTTTTGGAATATACTGGATTTCTAAATCTTTATTTCCGTGAGCCAGGGAAAACGTAACGTTTTGATTGATCCAAACGGCTCCGCTATTCTTGTCCGGAGAAACGACTTCCCGGAATTTACCGCGGCGATCATCCACGTTGAACTTCTTCTGTTCGTAACGAGGTTTAATTCCGATTTGATCCGGCAAAATCCAGATTTGCAAAAAATTGACCGGATCGGTCGCGGAAGCGTTGAACTCCGAGTGAACGATTCCCGTTCCCGCGGACATGATCTGCACTTCTCCAGATTGAATCACCGAATGATTTCCTTCGCTGTCCTGATGTTCCAGGCTTCCTGAAAGAGGAATAGAAACGATCTCCATATTTTCGTGAGGATGCGGTGGAAAACCTTTTCCGCCTAGAACGATGTCGTCGTTTAAAACTCTCAGTTTTCCGAAATGCACTCGGCTCGGATCGTAATACGAACTGAAGCTGAACGTATGTCTGCTTTTGAGCCAACCGAAATCCGCCTTTCCTCTTGTTTCTTGCGCGTGATAGACCGTTTCCATAAATCTCCTTGTAAGTTATTACTTTTTAGACTCGAACAGAGGCTTTCCGGAAGGAATTCGGGAGCTTATTTTCAATTTTTCGAATATTTCAATTCTTCTTGGAACGGAGATAGAATTCCTTTTCCTTTGGATCCAATCGTTCGACCGCAGCCCGCAGCGTAACTCTAGGCAGAGTTGCACAATGTCGGTTTAAAAAATCGAGCAAACGCGGCTTGTCCTTTTTTCCCGCTTCGCGGACCCAACTCCCTACCGCTTTCTGGACCGTTTCATCACGATCATCCTTGAGAATTTCCGCGATTCGAAAGGTCTCGTTCGGCTCCTGATTCATGATAAAATACGAGGTGCTTACGATCGCAGTTCTTCTTTCCATCGGATTTTTGGAACGAGCCAACCTATACAAAGGTTCTCTGGATTTGTCGAAAAGAAAACGGCCGATCACCTGGCCCGCGGAACGATCCACGAGATCCCAATTGTTGATATGTTTGTGATTTTTCATGTATAAATCGAAGAGGCGCTTTCTGAATTTTTGATCGCGTTTCTTGTCTCTCGCCGCAAAATCCAGAATACTCACGGCCCCCATTCGAATTTCGTAATATGGATTTTTTATAAGAACCGCGATTTCCCCCAACGGCATGTTCTTATATTTTTTCGCGGTTTCGAATATTTTCCCCATCTGCACGCCGAGACAAAGATTGGTTTCGCTTCCATTGTGCAGAAATCTGGAATTCTTTTCTAAATCGACTTTCGTTTTAAGAGCGGTCAATTCTTTGATGAATTGTTTTGCCGTAAGTCCGGCCGATTTCTCGTTCCGAATCGAAGGCCCGACCGAACCAGTTTTCGTTCTTTGTTTCTTCTCTTGCAACTCCGTATCTTCTTTGACTCGATACTTTACGATCTTTGTGATCAGCTTTAAGGGTAAAGGTTGATCCAAAGGAAATTGAATCGCGCCCTTGGATGTTTTGTATGCTGTCAGCTCGGGTAGAAAAACTTTGACTCCGATCGAACCGGGATAAAAACCGATGTGATTTTTATATGCGGCAAAGTAGACCAAGTTACGATACAAAGCGAACGTAGGCATCTGATACGCGATTTTTTCCGTAGCCTTTGGAGCCGCTTTGGAGATCGTCGTCCTCATCGTTTTTAAGAGAGATCGGATTTCCTTCGGAAATAAGGCGATATATTCATCTATATTCGAATAACGTAACTTACCGGATTGCATCATTACCCCTTTTCCAACACGTTTCTTTACGTCGTTGTTAAACGAAACGGCTTCGATTTACGACAAAGTTCCGCTCGTTCGGATTTTCATTCTTAGCACAAAGGATTGAATTCCGCAATCGAATTCGGGTTGATAAAAGGACTTTTACGATTGGAAGGAAGCGGTATTCGTACGTATCGGAACTACGAGGATCGGCGAACCTTCAAAAAAAGAACCGCAAAACTCCGGTTAGACTTCCCAGAAAAAAACCGAGAATGCTTCCGTTGATCCGAATGGTTTCCAAAACATTTCGAGTCTTCCATTCCAAATTCTTTCGGAGATCTTTCGGATCGAGACTTTGCAAACGCGTCGTAATCTGCCTTCCGATATAACCGGAAACGCCTTCATCCACCCTCTTCTCGACGAACTCCAGCACCGATCGCAAAGGCGCGTATTCTTGAAGAGTTTTGATTTCACCGATTTCCTTAAGATGAGACTGAATCAAAGTTCCTAAAAGACGACTCGCTTGAACCTTTAAAAACCCCATCAAGGATCGAACCGCTTTTTCCCTTTGATCCAGATGGAGTTCGTTCCAGGAAGAAATATACGTTTCCGTGGAAGCAGCCATCAAATTGACGAGCTTCTCGATCGTCTTTTCGTCCTTGGATTCGATCACCAACCCCTGCTTTACGTGATTCCCGTATTCCTTCAGTTTTTTCGGAAAGTCGACCACGAGGTTCAAAACCACCTGGGCAACTAAATTCATTTTTCCTAATATTTCTTGAAGAAGAGATTTGAATTCCTCCGTATCGGCGACTTTGATCATGGACTCCCCGATCAGAAGTTTGATCGTGTCCATAATCTCCTTTTGTCGGTTTAACTCTTTTAATAAAGCGACATCCGTTCCCGAAAACTGATAATGAACCACGTATTGAACGATGTCTTCCTCCACTTTGGAGAAAAGCTGGTTCAAAACCTCGTGGGTTTTTTCCTCGTTTCCGAAGGTTTCGAGTAAAACCTCGTGAACGTCGTCGCGGGTGGTCGGATCTTCCAAAACCATTCTGATTCGCGAACGGATCACCTCGTGATGCAGAAGATCGCCCGCAACCCAGTTGCCGATTTCCGATGCGAGTCTGGAACTGTCCTCTTCGATGGCCTTGTAGGTTTTCCAAACCGCAAACCAATCGCAAAGTCCACCGATCAAACCTCCTTCCAAAGCGGAAAGAACGACCTTGGAAATCGGAGTTTCCGGATTTCCGAAAAACAAAATCGAGAGAATCGCCGCCGAAAAACCGATCAGCAAAGAATTCGAAAAAAGCTGTCTTTTTCGAAACGGGGTTTTCGGAGAATCGGAGGCAAAGAACATCAATTCGATAGTTTCCTACGCGTCAAAAACGTGGCGCCGAAAAATAGAAGCGGAAGCAACAGTTGAATGAACGTGATCAAATACGATCGAATATCATAAAATACGAATCTATTTTCCTTCGCCTTGGAACAAAAATAAAACTGACCTTCCAGAGTGCGATAAACAGTTTCATCCGAATCGGATTTCCAAAGCGGGAAAAAGCCGGAACGAATCAAGATCGGAGAACACGCATTCGTTTCTCCCGTTTCGGAAAGTTTCCAATGAATAATCGAATCGTTCCAAGAAAGAGGATGAATCTCAGCCGAAGAACCGGAGACTTCTTTCTTCTTTTCCTTTTTTAGGCCCGGTTTCCGTTTTAAATCGTTCTCCGCGTCCTCTTCGATTCTTTTTTGAAAGTAAGAATTCAGCTCCGCGATTTCATATCCCGCCGAAAACGAATTCGGATCCGATTGAAATTCCTGTTCGGACAAGGGTATTAAGGAAACTTGATATTGAAACGCGGAGTTCAAGATCGACTCCGACAATTCTTCCGCTTTCAATCCGCGTTTTTTTTCGGGAGAATTCTCCGGCGTCAAAACCGCGATCGGTTTTGACGGAAGCAATTCCAAAAACGGTTTGGAAATATTCAATTTCCAGAATGTCCATTCTCCTCTTTTTTCCAAGGGCGTAAATGCGACCGGATCGGACGAAGCGATCTCGTTCAAAGCGTTCGATCTGAGTAAAACGTAAGACACACCCCGTTCCGCAAGAAGGTTCGTAAACAAACGAGACAACTTTTCGCGTTCTCCGATCGGTTGCGCGCTCCCGTTTTTGTTTTCGTTGTTAAACGAAGTTTTCGGTCCTTGCGACGGAAACAATCCTATGATTTCCTCCGCTGAGGAAGGAAGAGAACTTTCAAATCGATTCTGAAGCGTAAAGTTCCTTCGCAAAGCCCTTCGAATTAGCACGCTCGCCCATCTGGATTCTTGCGATACGTTCCCGCCCGCAATCTCTTCCGACGCGATGAGCGCTCCGTACGAGGTATTTTCGAACGTGCGCATCCATTCTTCCCTTTGTTCCCAAAGACCGGAATGTTCTTTGGATGCGTTTTCGATTCCGGTGGCCGGTCCGGGAATCGAAACGATAAACCGAATCATTCCTAATATGAATAAAGCGAGACCGGTCCATAATTTCCATTTTCCGGGTGGAAGATTTTTCAAAAAGAATCGAGCCGTTACGAGCGCGGAAAAGGTAAGAAACACGAGCGAGACGTTGAGCGCCGTATACCACCGAACATGAAGCCAAGGTAGAATCAAGGAAAGGGAAGAATCGGTCGCCATCCAGTAAAACAAAAGCGTTCCGAAAATCAGAAATCTCGAAATCGGGGGCAATAACTTTCTGATAAACAGAAGACGAATTCCGATCACGAACAAAATCGGAAACAATAGATGAATCCAATACTGATCGATAAAGATCTGTCTGAATACGTCCGGAAACTTTTCCGGTCTTGAAATGCTACCGGAAAATTCTTCGCCTAACAACGATAAAAGACCGTTGATCGGAAAGGAAATCGGCGGATTCTGCTGATACGAAACGTACCCGAAGTAATTCCAAAGAATCGGCGACGCGCACAAAAACGGCAAAAGAAAGATCAAAAGGATTTCGAGAAGTTCGAACTCGTCCTTGTAAAATAAAAAGTAAATCCCGAGAGAAACCGCGTAAAACAGCGAAGTTTCGTAGTGCGTATAAAAGACGATCGTTCCCGTGATAAGATGTTTGAAGAACGAGGAAACTTTTCCCGTATAACGAAATTTTTCTAGATAATAAATTCCTAATAGAGCAAACCCGAGTCCCAACGCGGAAGAAATCGAATTCTGAAACACGCCTACGATACCCGCGCCGACCGTTCGATCGCCAGGGTATAAAAAATAAAACATAAGCCCCGTCATCGTAAGCAATGCGTTTCCCGGGCTGAGATTCGTTTCGGTGAGAAATAAAAACCCTAGTTTTAAGAACGCGTATGAAAACAAAAAGAGCGAAATCAGAATTCCTAAATTGAACGAAACGCTAAACGGAAAAAAGAACAATAAAAAGGTGTGAAGAAAGGAAACCAAAAAGAAAAAGAACGGAGACTGAAAGTAGAAGGTGGGACTTCCCCCTTGCAGAGAACGATCGTATCCGGATGACAGAAAATTCTTAAATAGAACCTGATAGTCCTGCGCGATGAGATATTGATTTTGCAGAGAAACGGATTCTGGAATTCGATCCGAAAATAAAAAACGGAATTGTATGGATAAAAATAAAAAGACTAGGAAAAATACGAGAGGCTTTCTCGCGGCGTGAGGAATTTTCCATTTCCCCTGGATGATTTGCATGGGATGATTCTTACGAAACCCGATTTCCTGACAAGCAAAACGGGCTTTTCGATCCCTCTTTCAAATTCCGTTCCCGGAAAACGCCTTTCGGATTTATTCTTCCTTTGCGTGTTCCTGAACGTATTTTTTAAATTCCGCTTCCGACATTTTATCGGAGTATAGCGGATAAAGAGCCGCAATCAATTCTTCCAAGGTCGGGAACTTTGCTCCATCCAATTTGTAAGCCATATCAGACTCCTTGCGACTTTTAGAATCCAGCGATCGAACGATTCCAAATCCTAAGAAAGAATCGCAACTCGCGTCTTTGCCATTTTTTTCGATAGGCCTTTTCTATAAATCGAAAAACCGTTCTTAACTTAAAATCGATCTTTCGATTCCGAGCAAAGTTATATCGTCTTTTTTAAACTCGGGTAAACTCAAAGCATTAGCCGAGTCCAACAATTCTTTGCATACGCTTCCGATCGATTGATCGCATCTTTGTTCAAGCCATCGTTGCATAGAAAAATTCTCGTATTCTCCTTCCGAAAAGATGAATCGATCGGGCAATCCATCCGTAAAGAGATACAATCGAAATTCTTTAGGAAGAACCTCGGATAATTCTTCGTATTTGAATCCGGGAATCATTCCGGCATAAGGTCCGATCCAATCGAGAGAAACCGTTTTTTCGTTCGTACTTAAAATGCAGGAAGGATTTCCCGCGCTTGCAATGAGAATCCGATCCGTTTCAAAATCCAAATCCACAATCATACCGGAAAAGAAAGGGCTGACATCTCCGATTCTCGCGCTGAATCGTCCGGAAAGTTCCGTAAGAAATTCTCCGGGAGAAAGTTTCGGATCGAAGATGGAATTGTATTCGCTCTGAATCACCATCGTCATCAGAGAAGCTTGAACCCCGTGACCGATCGCGTCCGCAAGAAAGATACGCAGTTTTTTTTCGGCGATCGGACGCACGATATAAAAGTCCCCGCCCACTTTTGCGATCGGTTGATAGAAAGAATGCAGACGAACGCCCGCGTTTTTTAATACGACATCCTCCGGAACTTCCAAAAAGTCCGTTTGAATTTTGACCGCCATATCCAAATCCTCTTCGATCGTTCGGAAGGCCGCGCGAAGTCTCTGCGTTCTCTCTTCGACTTTTCGCTCCAGATTTCTGGAAAGGTCCAAAAGTCTTTGCATGTTTTTAGAATTCCGAACCGAAAGAGAAACGGATTGCGCCGCAAGAAATACGAACGTTCCGATGGAGGAATAATATCCCGTTTCCAAAAAGTAACTTACATAAAGAAGATCGTTGATCATCGCAAGATAGATGAAAATGAATCCGGTCAAAAGAATGAGAGAACCTTCCCTCTTTTTACGAACCGCTTTGACGAGCGTATACAATCCCAAACTTCCCGCGATAAAGGCGTTCAGATAATACATCGGAATCGTATGCGTAAAGATCCGCATCGGAAAAAACAAAACCATCGAAGACGCGACTATAGAGATCCACCATAACACGTCCACAAAGACTCGCTTCAAATCCCGCGGATATAAGGAAAGAATGTAGTTCAAAAAGACCGGAACCGAAAGATAAAAAGTCAAATATTCAATTCGGATCATATTCTCGTAATTGATCGCGTCCGTATATTCCAGGATCAAACGATTTCCGGGAAACAGGCTTCTCGAACCCATGATCAAACAAAATAATCCGAAATACAAAGAGGGAGTCTCCTTTCTTCGTACGATAAAAAAGGAAAGATGAAGAAAGGCCATGATCAAAAGTCCGCCCACCAAAAATGAATCCAATCGAAGAGAACGATTCCATTCGCTGCGGAGCGTTTCCGCTTCCCCGATTACGATCGGAGACCAAAATCCTCCGAGCCGTAAATCTTCATTCGCGATTTGTAATACGATTTGCAGGTCGGAGCTTTCGGGTTGGAATTCGATGAACAGCGGACGAATTCCTTCCTCCACCGCGTCCAAATTTCCGTCTTGGTTGCGAATAATCTTTCCGGAATTTAAAACGTGTTTATCGTCGAGATAGAGTTCATACGACGAACTCTGATCAGGAAGAATCATTCCCAGCTTAAATCGTTTTGCCGGAAGTTTTACGTCGAGAAGATACGTTCCAAATCCCTTTCCCTTTCTGAATTCCCCGTTCCATGCGGAAGGAACATATAAGATCTCTCCGGATTTCGAAAGAGTTTCGCCCTTTCTTCGCTGCGCGTCGAACTTCCAAGCGCCCCAGTAAAACATCCACTCGCCGCGTAAAACGAGTTTTCCTTTGTGAGCAAAGTCCCAGGAGGAAGCGTTTAAAATACCGGATCTTGCGACCGGAGGTTCTTCGTTTTTGCAGTAGGCAAGAAGCGCGCATAACGCGGCAACGGTCCAAATAAATCGAAACGATAAAAACGGCCTTCGCGTGAAACGTATCACTCTCGCAGTGAAAGATCCGGTCTTGATCGCAAACATAGAGGGAGAATCCTTTCTCAAATTCACATACTGTTCAAATTCTTTTTCTATTTTTGGAAGGAATCGATTCTGATAAAAAGAATTTGTTCCCTCAATTTTGCAGAACGTACGGGCATAAATTCTCCCAAACTTCGTTCTCCACCCTCTCAAAAACCCTCTTTTTTCCCAGAATATTTGACAAAATAGCATAAGGATTATCCTAAATTTTAGATTTATATCCAATATAGCAGATTATTTGTTGACTATAACGAGAAGACTCTCTCTTTTAGTAAAAAATTTCTAAAAAGGAGGATTTAGGTGATGCAAACGATTACTCGAATAACGGCAGGAGTTATTTTTATCTGTACTTTTAGCTTTGGCTTACTCTCGCAAGAACCCAAAAAGGAAAAATCGAGAACCGAGTCCACACCGGTCTTAAATCTGGATCCGCCTTCGGATGTGAAATACGAAGAACAACCGAACGATGGAAAGGGAATTCCCGAAATCCAACAGGAACTAGCAAAGGAAGAACCGTATAAAAGTCCGTACAAAGGAAAACTACCCGGTGAATTTATGAAGTCCATGCTCCTTTCGCCGGAACACCAGGACGCGGTGAGAAAGGTGGATCGACTTTGGTTGGGGGATATTTTCCGCGTCGGATTTCAGGTTCGTCCTCGTTTCGATTACAGCCACAACGCCGATTTTGATAAGCGAACTCAGGACGATAGAAACTTCGCGACTCAGAACTCTCAGGTCTCGTTTATCATCGATCCGAACCAGTATGTCGCCGCCAAGGTGACGATTCAAGATGTTCGAGTTTGGGGGGGCGAGCAATCCCGTAAGGACGGCCAACTCGGTTATCTCGGTCTTTCCAACTCGGCGGGCGCGGAACTCAGTTCGGCGCCGACGGCTACGAACTCCGTTAGCATTAAGAACAACACGGACCTCAGAGAGGGTTTTATTCAATTGAAGAATTTCGCGGACGGTTTTGAAGTCTTTCTCGGGAGACAAATCTTCGGATTCGGCGATAACCGATACGTGGGCGGACGAAACGACGGTCAAACGGGAAACTCGTTCGACGGCGCAAGAGTGAAATACTCCTCCAAGTATTTCAACTCGGAGGCGTTCACTTCCATCATAGCGGAAGATTCCAACGCAGGTAGCGGTAACAACACTGCAAACGGCGTCAAACGGGGAACCGTTAACGATACGTATCTTTCCGGTTTATACAACACGATCAAGTTCGAAGACTTCCTCGTGGATCTCTACTACTTCAACATCGATAAGAAATGGGAACAAGGCCCCGCCCCGACTACGAGTTTGGACAGAACCAGACAAAGGGACGACTTAAACACGGTGGGATTTCGCTTAACAAACAGGACGGAAAACAACCGCCTGCCGAAAACCAAAGCTTGGGACTGGACTCTGGAAGCGTCTTGGCAATACGGATTCAACGGTCAAAGAGTCAACGCCGGTTGGGACACCCTCAAACAAACAGTGGACGGAAATCCTAAATCGCAGAGAATTTATACGGAAAACGTGGAATACGACGCGAAGTATTTCATCGCTCAGACCGGCTATACTTTCTTTGATCGCTTTCGTGTAGGTCTTCAATACTCGATCGGATCGGGAGATCCGAATCGTACGGACAATAAGGTTGCGACGTACGACGCTTCGTTCGCGACAAGATCGGGGGGATTCCCCTACTTCGACTCCGGAAACGGGATCGTAAACGCGACATTCTGGTCGAACACGAGAACCAAATCCGTCCATTTGATGTATAACTCTCCGAATTACGGAAGATTCATCTTCGTGGCTTACGATATTCAAAAAGCTTCCGAAAACGACGCTTGGTATTCCTCCGGCGGAACGGCTAACACTGGTTTGACGACCGAGAACTCGACAGGCTCCGCGTTCGGCGGTTACAAACTCGGAGAGCGCGGCGGAAAACGTCTGTTCTACGAATTCGACCTGATCTACCAATTCTATCTCAAAGACTACGTATCCATCTGGACGGGCGGCTCTTATCTATTAGCGGGAGATTCCGTCAGAAACGCGAGAGTGAATCCTTGGGCTCCGAACGTAAACGATCGATACACGTTGGACAACAAGTCCTACAGCTTCTTCCTGTTCGTTCAGTTCGCGATGTAATTTAAATTTAGAAGTTAGGAAACCAGTATGAAAACAAAAATTTTTAAAACAACGTCGATCGTATTTCTCGCGATGACGGCAAATCTAGGGCTCTTTGCAAAAGACGTAAATCTCCTGAACGTATCGTACGATCCGACCAGGGAGTTATACGCGGAGTACAACAAACTTTTCGCAAACTACTGGAAATCAAAAACCGGCGACGAAGTGAGAATCAACCAGTCCCACGGCGGAAGCGGTAAACAAGCAAGATCCGTGATTGACGGATTGGAAGCGGATATCGTGACTTTGGCCCTCGCATACGACATAGACATCATCGCATCGAAGGGATTGATCGCAAGAGATTGGTTGAAAAGTCTTCCGAACAACAGTACGCCTTACACGTCTACGATCGTATTCGTGGTGCGGAAAGGAAACCCGAAGAACGTCAAAGACTGGGACGACCTAGTTCGCAATAAGGTAAGCGTAATCACTCCGAATCCGAAAACGAGCGGAGGAGCGCGTTGGAATTATCTCGCGGCTTGGGCTTTCGCACAGAAGAAGTTCAACAACGACACGAATAAGGTGCAGGACTTTATCAAAACCTTATATAAGAACGTTCCCGTTCTCGACTCGGGCGCGAGAGGCTCCAGCAACACGTTCGCACAAAACGGGATCGGGGACGTTCTTCTCGCGTGGGAAAACGAATCCTTTTTGATCCTCGAAGAATTCGGAAAGGACAAGTTTGAAGTCGTAATTCCATCCTTGAGCATTCTCGCGGAGCCTCCCGTAGCGATCGTGGAAAAGAACGCGGAAAAACACGGAACGTTGGAAACCGCCAAAGCTTATCTCAAATCCCTCTACTCCGAAGCGGCGCAGGAGATCATCGCAAAACACGGTTATCGGCCGAGAAACCCCGCCGTATTAAAGCGACATGAGAACAAGTTTCCTAAACTGGAACTCATCACCGTGGACGGACATTTCGGCGGATGGCATAAGGCACAAAAGGATCATTTTGCCGACGGAGCCTCCTTCGACCAACTCTACGTAAAATAAAAAACGCGGGCAAAGAATGGAGAATATCCCGCGTCAACGCGGGGTATTCTTTCGATTTCCGTATTTTAAAATTGAGGAACGTTTCGTTGTAAGAGTTCCCACACTTTCAAAAGAATCCAAGACTTGCGGCCGAATTCGCTACAAAATTCTTTACTTTCAAACAAGATCTTAAAATATTGGATCAAATTATCTAATAAATTAGATTTTTGTTCACTTTGTTGTAAGACACCCGCAGGAAGGCCCGGGATGAAAACCATCACTTCAAGAATTCAACTCACATCGATCGCGCTATTTTTCTTTGTATTTTCCCTGTATGGCGAAACGAAACTCTTAAACGTGTCGTACGATCCTACTCGCGAACTTTATACGCAGATCAACAAACTCTTTGCGGCTCAATGGAAAAAACAAACCGGAGAAGATCTTACCGTCAATCAATCCCACGGCGGAAGCGGCAAACAAGCGAGAGCCGTGATCGACGGATTGGAAGCGGACGTCGTAACCCTTGCCCTTGCGCACGACATCGAAGCGATCGCGGAAAAAGGAAAACTTCTTTCCACCGATTGGGAGAAACTTCTTCCGCATCAAAGTTCTCCTTATACTTCCACGATCGTATTTTTGGTGCGAAAGGGAAATCCGAAGAACATCAAGGATTGGGACGATCTTACAAAGCCCGGAATCGGAGTAATTACTCCGAACCCGAAAACGGGAGGCGGCGCGCGCTGGAATTATCTCGCTGCATGGGGATTTGCTAAAGCGAAATACGGCTCCGAGGAAAAAGCGAAGGAGTTCGTCAAAAATCTATATAAGAACGTTCTTGTATTGGATTCGGGAGCGAGAGGTTCCTTGACTACGTTCGTTCAAAGAGGAATCGGAGACGTGTTGATCTCTTGGGAAAACGAAGCTCACCTTGCCATCCAGGAAACAGCCAAAAACTCGAACGGTTCCGTCGAAATCGTATTTCCTTCGGTAAGCATTTTAGCCGAGCCTTCGGTTGCGGTCGTAACGAAGAACGCCGAAAAACACAAAACGCTCAAAGTCGCGGAGAGTTATCTCAAATATCTTTATTCACCGGAAGCGCAGGAAGTGATCGCCAAGAATTACTACCGCCCCACCGATGCGAAGGTCGCATCCAAATATAAAAGTCTATTCAAGAATTTGAAACTGTTTACCATCAGAGACGTCGCGGGTTCATGGAAGAACGCGCAGGAAAAACATTTCGCGGACGGAGCGATCTTCGATCAGATCACCTCCAAGTAAGACGTTTACGGAAGAATATCTACAAAGGATTAAAGAGAAGAACATTGAACTTCAGAACCAAACCTTACGGCAAAACGACCTTCGGAATCACGTTAGGTCTTACGGTCACCTATTTGAGTTTGATCGTAATCATTCCGTTAGGCGCACTCTTTCTGAAAAGTTCGGGGATCGGCTGGGAAGGATTTTGGAAACTTCTCACGAACGAAAGAATTTTGGCGGCGCTTTATTTGAGTTTTGGAGCGGGGGCGGTCGCTGCGATCATCAATCTATTGATCGGATTTTTGTTTGCCTGGGTGTTGGTCCGGTACGATTTTCCCGGTAAATCGCTTTTGGATTCTCTCGTCGATCTTCCGTTCACGCTACCCACGGCCGTGGCAGGGATCGCGCTAACTACGATCTACACCCAGAACGGAATCATCGGAAAACTGTTCGTCCCTTTCGATATCAGAATCGCCTACACTCCGATTGGAATCGTAATCGCGCTCGTATTCATCGGATTTCCCTTCGTCGTAAGAACGGTTCAACCCGTATTGGAGGAATTCCCCAAAGAACTCGAAGAATCCGCGTATTGTCTCGGAGCCAATCGCTGGCAGATTTTCAGAAGAGTGATATTCCCCGAACTCGTTCCGCCTTTGATCACCGGCGCAGCAATGGCCTTTGCGAGAGGAATCGGAGAATACGGTTCGGTCGTTTTTATATCGGGAAACCTACCGGGTAAAACGGAAATTCTCCCATTATTGATCGTAACAAAACTCGAACAATATCAATACGAAGAAGCCACGGGAATCGCGTTCATTATGCTGGTAATCTCCTTTAGTATATTATTAGGTATCAATATACTTCAAACGGTTTCCGCAAGGAGAAATGGATGAGACAGGAGTCCTTACTCGTTCGAAGCATTCTGATCGGAACGGTTTTTTTACTAACCGGATTGATTCTACTTCTTCCCATCTACACCGTGTTTCACGAAGCCTTTTCGAAAGGATGGGCGGCGTATTTGGAGGGAATCCAAGAACCCGATACGATCTCGGCGCTCAAACTCACGCTTTTGGTCGTATCCATCGCGGTTCCTTTGAATACGATTTTCGGAATCGTATCCGCAATTTCGATCACACGTTTTGAATTTCCCGGGAAAAGCTGGCTTTTGACGATCATCGACTCGCCGTTTTCGGTTTCGCCCGTGATCTCGGGTTTGATCTTTATTCTTTTATTCGGAAGACAAGGTTGGTTCGGACCTTGGCTTGAGGAAGCAGATATCAAGATCGTATTCAACACTCCGGGACTCGTCATCGCGACGATCTTCATCACTCTCCCTTTCGTTGCGAGAGAACTCATACCTTTACTTGAATCGACCGGAATCGAAGAGGAAGAAGCGGGACTTCTTCTCGGTGCGTCACCGCTTAAAGTATTCTTCAAGATCGTGGCGCCCGGAATCAAATACGGATTATTATACGGCATCATTCTTTGCAACGCGAGAGCCATGGGAGAATTCGGCGCCGTTTCCGTTCTATCGGGTCATATCCGGGGACAGACGAACACTCTTCCGCTGCAGATCGAAGTCTTATACAACGAATACAATTCCGTAGCCGCGTTTTCGGCCGCGTCCCTGCTCGTATTTTTATCCTTAATCACATTGATCGCGAAACAGATCCTGGAAAGAAAGATCAAGATCGGCAAAAAGGAAGATTCGCTTCAAGAGGAGGCATAGTCATGGCAATCGAAGTTAAGAATATTATAAAACGCTTTGGTAATTTTACCGCGATCGACAATCTTTCTTTGGAGGTTCCCTCCGGAGAATTGGTCGCGCTGCTCGGTCCATCCGGCTCGGGAAAGACGACCCTGCTCCGTATCATCGCGGGACTCGAGGACGCGGACGAAGGTCAAGTCATCTTTGAAGGACTGGAAGTCGGTAAAAAGAACGCGAAGGACCGCGGAGTCGGTTTCGTATTTCAGCACTACGCTCTTTTCAGGCACATGACGATTTTTGAAAACGTCGCATTCGGACTCGAAGTTCGGAAACGTTCCGAAAGACCGAACAAGGAAGCGATCCGCGAAAAAGTGATGAGCCTCTTAAAACTCGTCCAACTCGAGAATTTTCACGGCCGTTATCCTTCCGAACTTTCGGGCGGACAAAGACAAAGGATAGCACTCGCAAGAGCCCTCGCGATCGAACCTCGTTTTTTACTGTTAGACGAACCCTTCGGAGCCTTGGACGCAAAAGTCAGAAAGGAACTTCGCAACTGGCTTCGACGTCTTCACGACGAAATTCATATTACGAGCGTATTCGTAACACACGATCAGGAAGAAGCTCTCGAAGTTTCGGACAAGGTAGTGATCTTGAAAGCCGGCAAGATAGAACAAGTCGGAACGCCGGATGAAGTCTACAATCATCCTAAGAATTCCTTTGTGTTTCACTTTTTGGGTGACGTGAATCTCTTTCACGGAAGGGTACAAGGCGGACAAACGCATCTCGGAGAAATCAAGGTCGATACCCCGGAGCACTCCGAAATTGAAAACGCATCCGCAGTCGGTTATGTTCGTCCGTACGACGTCGAAATTCTGAAAAGCCCGATCGAAGGTCAAACAATCCCGGCGGAGATTCAGTACATCCACTCGACCGGAAGAACGGTTAAGATCGATCTCAAACGTTTGGATACGGGAACGATTTTGGAATCACAGCTCAACTCTTCCGAGTTTGAAGCGTTGAATCTGCTTCCAGGTGAAACCGTTTATATTCGGTTTAAAAAAGTCAAAGTCTACGTGGAAGATTATACGATCTGATTTAGGAAAATCGGAACGCGCTTTTTGTTAGTCGGAACAATCGTCAGAAACTTTTTGATTCGACTTTCATCGGTTTAAACAAGCGCCGCCGGTTTCTTGATTCGAGTTTCGTGTGTCTGGAAAATCGTTTGGGACGTTTCGATTCGAGTTTCGTCTATCGGAACAAACTTCACGGATTTTTTTAAACGGACAAGACGATCTATTTTTTAAACGAAGAATTCTTTGTCTTATTCGCTTTATCCTTTTCCTTCCGCATAGGACGGGTAATCCCGTTTTCGATCGAAAGAGAATCCGCTCCGAAATAGGAATAATCCTCCGGATCGTGTGATACGACTACGACCGGAACTTGAAACAACCTTTGAATTTTTTTGAGTTCTTCCTTCATCTTTTCTTTGAGTTCCAGATTCAAAGCGGCAAAGGGTTCGTCGAGTAGAAGGAGTTCCGGCTTTCCGATGAGCGCGCGCGCCAAGGCAACTCTCTGTTTTTGTCCTCCGGAAAGGTATCTAGGATAACTGCCGGCGATATTTTGTATTTCAAAAATTTCTAATATATCATCCACGAGAATCCGATCCGATTCAGGCAAGCCGAACGAAAAAAGATCCTTTAAGGGAAACTCCAAATTCTTGCGAACCGTAAGATGAGGAAAGAGAGAATAACTCTGAGGCAGATAGCCGATCTTTCTTTCTTGGCTGGGAAGATCGATCCGTTTTTCCGAATCAAAAAACAACGTTTCTCCGAGAAGAATTCTTCCCCGATCGGGTTTGATCAAACCGGCAAGAACCTTAAGCGTCAGCGTTTTACCCGCGCCCGAAGGACCGTAAATAAACAGGAAATCCTGGATAAAACGGAAATCCAAGTCCAAAAAAAAGGATCTTTTGCGATCGATTAAAGTTTTTTGAATATTTACGGTTAGGGACACTAAGGTTTTCCGAATCGATATTTCTGAAAGATTTTCTTGGCTTCTTTCGACGTTAAAAATTCGACGAATCGTTTCGCTTCGTTCCCATTGGAACTTTTCGCAACGACGATCGCCGGATAAAGAATCGGCTTCGTTTTGAGATTCGCGACCGCAACCTTTACTCGATCTTGAAATAGAACCGCATCGGTTCTATAAACAAAACCGGCGTCCACTTCTCCCCTGGAAACGTAATCCAAAACCTGTCTTACGTTTTCACCGGGAATCCATTTTTTTTCAAGCGCCGCGTCCCATCCCTCTTGTTCCAAAACTTCTTTCGCGTATTTTCCCGCCGGAACGATCGCGGGATTTCCGAAGGAAATTTTCCGGACGGTTTCGTTTTTAAGATCGCTCACCTTTTTTAGATTCAACTTAGAATCGATCGGCGCGATCAACACGAGGGAATTACTTACGAAATTTTTTCTCGTAGCGGGATCGAATAGATTCTTAACCAGACCTTTATCGACATTCTCCTGATCCGCGGAAGCGAATACGTCCGCCGGTGCACCGTTTTCGATCTGTTGAAGCAAAACTCCGGAAGCCGCAAAATTGAAGGACACTTTAATTCCTTCCTTCTTTTCGAATTCCTTTCCGATTGAAGTAAAAACTTGCGTCAAACTCGATGCGGCGGAAACCAAAAGAACCTTTTCTTCGCCGAATATCGGCGAAAGCTGCAAAACAAATACGAGAAGCGCCGGAATCTTGATTCCTTTCATATCAGTATTTCCTTATATTCTAAATTACCAATGTGATTTCCGAAAGATCCGCGTAGATACCGTCAAAATCAGGACGGACAAAATCGAAGTCAGAATCACCAGATGGAACGCGACCTGGTCGTTTCCCGATTGAACCGCGTCGTAAATCGCAAGCGAAAGGGTTTGCGTTCGTTTGGGAATGTTTCCCGCTATCATCAACGTGGCTCCGAATTCTCCCATCCCGCGCGCGTATGCGAGCATTGCGCCCGCAAGAATTCCTCTCCAAGATAAAGGAAGAATCACTTCCCAAAAGATGGCGAAGTTTCCCTTCCCCAAGGTTTTTGCCGTGTCCTCGTAATCCGGGTCCAGATCTTCCAAAGACGAGAGTGCGGATCTATAGACGAGAGGAAACGAAACGATGATGGAAGCGATCACCGCGCCCGACCAATGAAACAGTACGCTGAATCGAAACGATTCCAAAAGAAAGGAACCGATGACCCCGTTTCTTCCGAATAACACCAAAAGATAATATCCTAACACGGTTGGAGGCAAAACGAGAGGAAGAGTCAAGACCGCGTCCAAAAATTCCTTCCCGAAAAACCGGAACCTGGAAAGGAGATACGCGGCGATCACACCGAGAATCGTGGCGATCAATGTCGAAAACAAACTCACGCTCAAAGTCAGCGCGATCGGATATCGAATCGTTTCCCATTCCAACTCGGTCATGCACGGATATTACTTCGGGAAAGTCTTCGAGGTCAACCAAAGAAGAATCGATTCCTTCCAGGAAACGAATTCTTTTCAGCGAACCGAACGTTTATCCTGCGACGGAGAAAGCGCTTGTCATTCTTCCTTGTTCCTCTACGGACAGAGGCTTGGGAAAAAACGAATCGATGAACTTTAAATTTTTCTTTTCTTGTTAAGGGCTGCGTGTTTTCTAAAAGGAACTTATGAATTCTAAAATCGCGGAAATCAGAACGAGTTATACTTTATCCTCTTTGGACATCGAAGACGCCGGAAACGATCCGGTTTTATTTTTTCAAAAATGGTTTCAAGAAGCCGTTTTATCGGAGGTCGCGGAAGTCAACGCCATGACCCTTGCAACCGCTTCCAAGGACGGAAGACCTGACGCAAGAACGGTGTTGCTCAAAGGAATCACGAACGATTCGTTCGTCTTTTACACGAACTACGAGAGTAGAAAGGGGAAAGAAATGGATGAGAATCCTCGTGCGTGTCTCGTATTTTTCTGGTCCGAACTCGAACGCCAAGTCCGTATCGAAGGTAGCGTCAGCAAGGTTTCAAGGGAAGAATCGGAAGAATACTTTCATTCCAGACCGAGAGAATCCCAAATCGGAGCGGCGACTTCTCCGCAAAGCGAAGAAATTCCGGATCGTAAATTCTTAGAGGAACGTTATCAAAAACTTATTTCCAAATACGAGGGGAAAGAAATCGATCTTCCCAGTAACTGGGGAGGTTATGCCGTCCATCCGGAAAGGATCGAATTCTGGCAAGGTCGCTCCAGCCGTTTGCACGACCGGATCGTTTTTGAAAAAAAGTCCGATTCTTCTTGGAGAAAATTCAGAATCGCTCCCTAATTCGCGACCCATAGAGAGCGAATTAGCCAATCGGTAGCGGAGTGTCAAACCGATGGCTCACAACGAAGTTGGGAAATCTTCGCGACCCATAGAGAGCGAATTAGCCGATCGGTAGCGGAGCGTCAAACCGATGGCTCACAACGAAGTTGGGAAATCTTCGCGACCCATAGAGAGCGAATTAGCCGATCGGTAGCGAAGCGTCAAACCGATGGCTCACAACGAAGTTGGGAAATCTTCGCGATCCATAGAGACTCCGGCTTTCTCAGTCCGATATCTCTGCCGTTCCTTTCTCTTTCGTGTCGAATTCGGAACGTTTTCGAGGAAAAAACGGGTCGATCCAGGTGTTGAATTCAATAAGTTTTCGATCGGGAGATTCGCTTTGAAACAGATAGTTCGATTCATTCTCATATTCTCGTTGATATCCGCTTTAGCGTGTGGCAAAGGCGAAGAATCCAAAAACAGTTCCTCCGCTCCTCCGAGCGAGGTGATGAGCAGATCCGTCGGCTCTGCGGATATGAAAAAATCCGCGCCGATGCCCGAAGCGGAAAAGAAAGAAGCGGCCGATGCGGACGATTCGCAGAGTTTTTTCGCTTCGGATAAAGCGGAGAATCAACTCGGTAAAGTTTTCGCACCCGCAGTTTCCGCCGGCAATGAAAGGCTTCTTGAATACAACATTCAACTTGCGTATCAATGTTCCGATCTGATCCAAACGAGAAAGGAACTTTTGGATTTTATCTCGAAATACGGTTACTTGGAAAGCAGTTCCGCTTCGAATTCGACTTCTCCGTATATGAGCGCACGAGTTCATGTTCGTTCGGCGAAACTCTACGAAGCTTTATTAGAACTCGATAAATTAGGAACACTCCTTTCGGAGGACATCTCCACGATCGATCACACGGAAGGGATGGTTTGGCAAAAACGGAAGATGACCCGTGAAAAGATCCGTCTTTCCAGAAGAAACAACGCGAACAGTCAGATCGCAGCAAGCTCCAAGAACTGGGAGGCGATCGAAGAATCCATCGCAAGCAGCGAAGACGAACTCGATCTCGCGGAACACGAAACCTGGAAGATCAAGGACCGCGTAATGTGGGCAACGATCGCAGTCAGTTACAGCCTTCCGACCGCTCCCGATAAGATCGAAGTTCCCGCATATAAGAACGCGTTCGTCGGTCTCTTGAATGCGTTCCTACAACTTACATATTATTTGATTTGGTGGTTGCCGTTCTTGATCATCGGCGGGGTTGCCGTATATTACGCGGGCGTCGCCTATCAGGCGATTCAAAAGAAACTCCGAAAGTAAGAAGGAAAAGGCGCCCGTTTTATTCAAAGTCTTGTCGGAGTTCCGGCAAGACTTCGATTTCGATTCGTCTCAGCCCAAACCGAGAATATGACCGAGTTTCAACTTCTTGGTCATCAAGTAACCGTGGTTATCCGAACCCGGTTGAATTTCGATCGGGACGCGTTCAACAACTTCCAAACCGTAACCGTCCAACCCGACGATCTTGCGCGGGTTGTTGGTGAGAATCTTCATTTTACCGATGCCAATATCTCTTAAGATCTGAGCGCCGATTCCGTAGTCGCGTAGATCGGGAGCGAATCCGAGTTTCTCGTTCGCTTCGACCGTATCATATCCTTTATCTTGAATATTATAAGCTTTTAATTTATTGATAAGACCGATTCCTCTTCCTTCCTGTCTCATATAAAGAAGAACGCCCTTTCCTTCTTTGGAAATCATTTCCAAAGCGGAATGAAGCTGAGGGCCGCAATCGCAGCGATTGCTCGAAAAAATATCTCCCGTAAGACATTCGCTGTGAACACGAACCATAACGGTTTCGTCCTTTTTGATATCGCCCTTGATCAGAGCGACGTGAATCTTGTCGTCGATCATCGTAGAATAGGCGCGAATCGTAAAATCGCCGTATTCAGTGGGAAGTTTGGATTCCACTTCGAGACGGATCAGATTCTCCTTCGCTCTTCTGTAGCGAATCAGATCTTCGATCGTATAAATATTGAGTCCGTGTTTTTGAGCGAACTTTTCCAGATCCGGAAGACGAGCCATAGTTCCGTCGTCGTTCATGATTTCGCAGATCACACCCGCAGAATATAAGCCGGCGAGTTTGGATAAGTCCACTGCGGCTTCCGTATGTCCCGCTCTTCTCAAAACTCCGCCCGGAACCGCCTGCAAAGGAAACAAATGTCCGGGACGCATCAAATCTCCCGACACTGTCTTTTCATCCAGAAGCGCCTGCACGGTGATCGCTCTGTCTTGAGCGGAAATCCCCGTCGATGTTCCGTGTTTCGCGTCGACAGAAACCGTAAACGCGGTTCCGTGTTTGTCGCCCAAAGAATAATCATCCACCATTCGATTGAGTCCGAGTTTTTTCAGACGCTCGGCTTCCATAGGCATACAAATCAACCCTCGGCCGAACGTAGCCATAAAGTTGATTTTTTCCTTGTCCGCAAATTCGGCCGCAACTACGAGATCTCCCTCGTTTTCGCGGTCTTCCGAATCCACAAGAATGATCATTCTTCCGGATTTGATTTCTTCGATTGCATTCTCAATGGGCTGGATCATAGTTCTGCTCTATTCTTACCATCTCTTCTATTGGACTATAATTTGGCTACAGAAACTTAAATCTTTGGAACCAAATCCAGGTTTCGAGGCAGTTTCCAAACGAATTAGTTGGAAAGCTTAACTATTCCTTAGACTTCAAAAGCTGTTCCAAGTAACGGGCCACGAGATCGATTTCTAAGTTGAGAATCGTGTTGGAACTCCACGACTTCGCGTTGGTTTTCTTGAGTGTTTCAGGAATCAAAACCAGATCGAATTCTCCCGCGCGCGCATCTACGACAGTCAGAGAAATTCCGTCCACGGTAATACTCCCCCGAGGCGCAATATATCGGGAAAGGGAAGAATCGTTTTTTACCGTATAACAGACTACGGAGCCGCCCTCCCTTTCTTCTTTGGTAAGAATTTTTCCGGTACCGTCCACGTGTCCGCTGACCAAGTGGCCTCCGAGTCGCGTCGTAGGAAGAGCGCTTCTCTCGAGGTTGACTTCTTCCCCTACTTTGAGAAGACCGAAGTTGGTGAGTTCGAGGGTTTTAAAACTCGAGTAGAATCGAAAACGATTTCCGCTGTTCGCGAACTCGGTCACCGTTTGACAACATCCATTCACCGATATCGAATCTCCTAGTTTGATGTCGGGTTGAACCCAAGTCGTTTCTACGAGAAATCCTCTTCCGTCCGGCGTGTCGGAGATCTCTAAAATTTTTCCGGTCGTTTCCACTAAACCCGTAAACATCGATGCGCCTCCCAGCTATCTTCTCCCACATCCGTTTTCCAAAGGAGAGTTTCCGCATTCGTTTGCAGCGAAGGTAGAATCCCGTTTTGGATCGATCGAGAAGTTTGAATTTTTAGAATGAGATCGTTTTCCTGCATTTTTGCGGAGAAGGTTTCATAAAGCAGATTTCCACCCTCCACCAGAAGTAAATTGATTCCTATCGAGGAAAAAATAGCGAAACAATCCTCCGCGAGACGATTCGCCGAAACCGTAAAGAGTTCGTGATCGGTCAATGAGAACAATGCGCGTTTCGTTTCTTCGGAAAGAATCGTTCCTTCTTTTAACAGAAAGATACATTTCTTAGACGCGTTTTGTTCGTTGATGTTTTTCTGTTTTTCGATCCACTCGGACGATATATTCTTTTCTTCGAATATAAGAAACACTCGATACGGTTGATACGCAGTCCTCGCGTCCGAGTGAACGTCCAAAACGTCCGCATTCGTTCCATATCGGAGAATGTTTTTGAGTAAGTTCGCAAATCCGTTTGCGGAACTTTTGGAATTGATTCGTTCGCTCGAGGCAGGCAATTCGTTCCTTAAGTCCTGCCATTGTTTCGACAAAATTCTAAAATCCAAACCCGGTTTATCATAAAACAGAGTTCCCGGACCGACCAAGACTGCGTCGCATTTTGCCCGCAAAAGGGATGTTAGATGGAGAGAAAGTTTCCCCGATAAAAAAATCTGCTTCTTATCCGACGCCGCAAAAGTTCCTTCTTTCGATACGGCTGTTTTTAAAATCAGGGAAGGTCGTTTGTGTTCGATCCGGGAAACGAATCCGAACAGACTTTCGGAGGCGATCTCTGCGAGACCCTCGTCCTGAACGACGTAGATTCCCGCTTGTTCAACCTTCTTCAATCCGTCCGTTTCTCGCACGAGTGGGTTTACGTCCTTCCAGCCGTAATACAAGGTCTTCGGCTTGTGTTCTAAAATCAGATCAAGACAGGGAGGGGTTTTTCCGTGATGCGTACAGGGTTCGAGCGTGACCCAAACGTTATGCGCCGTTCCCGCCAAGCCGTTCTTTACAAATTCTGAATATGCGTTCCGTTCCGCGTGGGGTCCGCCGGTCGGGGAGGTTCGACCTTTTGCTAAGATTTTTTTATTTTCGATGTCGGTGATGATACAAGAAACGGGCGGGTTCGGAGAACTTTCGCCCGTGGATAAGAAGGAGAGCTTGCGCATTTCCTCCCGAATGTTTTCCGGGAGGAAGGTCATCAGCCTCTCGCCTTTCGTATCACATGATCGTAAATGTCTACGAGAGGGGCGGCGATAAAGATGGAGGAATACGTTCCGATGATGATCCCGAACGTTAAAACGTATGCGAAGTCGAAGAGTTCGGTCGCGCCTCCGATGATAATCGCAATGATGGAAATCAAAGTCGCAAAAGAGGTGTTAAACGTTCTTCCGAGAGTTTGGTTGATCGCGGAGTTGATCGTCTGTCCGAAGGTTTCATTCAGATTTCCGGCCGCATTCTCCCGAATTCTATCGAAAACTACGATCGTATCGTTGATCGAATATCCGAGCAGAGTCAACAAAGCCGCGATGATCGGAACGCTCGGTTTGATTTGAAAAAATCCTATAAACGCCAAGGTCAAAACCAAGTCGTGCGTCAAAGCGATAATCGCTCCCAATGCAAACTTGAATTGAAAACGGAAACTGATATAAGCGAGAATGATCGCCATCGTTAGCCCGAGAAGCGTGGTTCCCGTCGAGGAGAGTTCCCCCCCTACCACCGCACCGACTTGGTTTGCGCTGAGAACCTTGCTTTTATCGATTCCGAAATCAGCCATGATGATCGCAATCAACGCGTCGATTCCGGAAACTTCTACCTTGTCTTCCGGTTTCAGAGAATTCTTCTGTTTGTATTTTTGAAGAATCGCGTCCACGGAACCGAGCCCGATATCGATCTGATAGTGATTCTTATCCTTATCGAGTAAAAGAAGAACGGCTTCGATCTTGTTTTCCGAAAAGTAGGTTTCGAGCTTCTTGCGGTCCGTATTCTTATCGAATTCGATTACGGTTCTAAGTCCCCCGTTGAAGTCGAGCGAGTTTGCAAAACCGCCGTGAACCGCAAACGTATACGTAAAACCGAATACGATTAGCGCGAGAGAAACGCCGAGAGAAACGTATTTGTATTTTATAAAATCAAACATTCTTAAGACTCCAGTTTTTTAAAGCCGATCTGGAGTTTTTGAACTCCCAGTTTATTGACCAAAAGATCCATCACCAAACGGCTCAGGAACAAGGAGGTAAAAAGAGAAGTAACAATCCCCCAGCAGAGAGTGATCGCAAATCCTTTGATCGGTCCGTTTCCGAGACGAATCATCAGAATTCCCGAAATCAAGGTCGTCACGTTACTGTCGATGATCGTCCAAAAAGCGTTGTCAAAACCCTGTGCGACCGCCACCGAAGCGGATTTACCCGCTTGCAATTCTTCCTTGATCCGTTCGTAGATGATCACGTTCGCATCCACGGCCATACCGACCGTCAAGATGATCCCCGCAAATCCGGGAAGAGTCAGAGTGAATCCCATCAAGGAAAGAAGCGCGCTCAAAATGATGATGTTCGCAAAGAGTGCGACGTTCGCCACCAATCCGGACAACCTGTAGATCAACAACATGTATAACATTACGAGAATGAATCCGATCATTACGGCCTTCATCCCCACTTCGATCGACTCGATCCCGAGAGTCGGTCCGATAAATCGCATCTCCAAAACGCGGAGAGGAATCGGAAGCGCTCCCTCGCTGATTACGTTCGCAAGATCCACGGCTTCTTCTTTTGCAAAAGAACCGTCGATCTGAGCCACACCGCCCGCGATCGCACCGCGGATCGTAGGAGCGGAAACGACTTTGTCGCCCCAAACGATCGCGAGATTTCTTCCTTTGTTTTGGGAAGTGATCTCGAAAAACTTCTCCGCACCGGCGCTGGTCAAAGTAAACGATACGATATAACCGAAGGAATTGTTTTCGAAAGAAGGTCTTGCGTCGCGCATATCCCGTCCGTCGAGAGCGATCGCTTTTTCAAGAACGATAAATCTTCTCGGAAGCAACGGAGAATTCTGATTGTTTCCTCTCGCCCAATACGCGAACACTCTGTATTTATCCTTCGGAATTTTATACTTGTCTTCCAGGGATTGAAGGAACTTATCCTGTTCCGCTTTTCCGAGTTTTTGTTTTACGATGTTCTGGTATTTAACGATATCGGTTTCTTCTCGTTTGCCGCTTTCCAGAAGTTTGTTTTCTTCCTGTTGAATGATCGAGGCGTACGTAACACCCGGACCCGCGGAATTTTCCGATTCTTCCAGACGATATTCCACGGTTTCGGTGTTCTGGATGATTTCCAAAATTTGGGAAGAATTGGTCACGCCCGGAAGGGAAACTTCGATCGAATCCTGATCCTTTTGAATCCGCACCTGCGGTTCGGTCAGGTTCTGGCTTGTCAAACGGTTGTCGATGATGAGTTTCGCTTTTTCGAGTTCCAGAAGTTTACGGCTCGGGGAAAGCTCGAAATAACTTTCGATCTCTTCGAGACGATCCTTCGCCTTTTTCTTTTCCTTTTCGTCCACGGAAGGATCGGCTACGGTTTTGTTTAAGGTTTCAATTTCTTTAATATAGCTTTCACGAAGTTTGGAAGCGTAGTCTTCGAAATCCCCTTTCATCGCGACTCTCATCCCGCCTTGCAAGTCGAGACCGAGTTTGATCGTCAAAGGACGTCCTTTGACGATCCATTCTTCCACGAGAGTCGGACGAAGTTTATTCTTCGCTTCTAAAATCAGCTCGGGGTTTTCCTGAGAGATCTGATTGATCTTTGCGGAAGTGATGAATCTTCCTTTGACCAAAAGATAGGATTCTTCATTCAGTGCGCTCGGAGCCGGAGAAATCGTCCAATCGGATTGTTTGTATTCGTGATTCCAACGTTCTTCGAACTTGGAAAGAATCGCTTTTTTCTGTTCCGGCGGAAGCGAAGCGAATTCTTTTCGAACGGCGATTTCCAATTCTCTCGTTGCGAAGTTGGGATAAAGTATGATTGTCGCCGCTAAAATAATAACGAGCGGCAGGAAAATCCATGTCGCAGATTTCAAGGTGAAACTCCTAGTCTCTTCTCATTTTATTGATGGTAACCGGAGATCTGCGGCTGGAACTTCCGCGCGATTTACCGGCTTTCAGTCTGTACAAAGCAAATAATAGAATGAATACTACGATGATGATGGGTTTTTTATACTCGGAGATAAAACCCGTAAAGGAACCGGACTTTTGCCCTTCTTGAACCTTCTTCTTTTCCTCTTCCTTTTTCTTATCTTCGCCTAACTTAAGTATGTCGGCAAGGCGGTTCTGAAACGAAGGTCCTTGTTCGTTTTGCGAAGGTTCCGCGGAAGCGGTGTAGCCCGGAAGATTGTTCGGGCGGATTTTCATTTCCTCGTTCACCCAATACGGTTTCGGAAGATTGCCCGTGTCCACGTTAGACGCGCTTGCAACCTGCTGTTCTTCCAAGTTACGGGAAGAAGTTTGAGAACCGTTGTTCGAAGAATTAGAGGAGGAATTGTTCTGGCCGTTCGAACCGTTTTGGGAAGAATTCGAAGAAGAATTGGATCCTTCCTCTCCGTTGTTCGGCTCTACGTTCTTCTTGGTTCCTTCCGGATTGGAAGGAGTAGAAGAGGATGATTTCTTTTTCTTCTTTTTGGATTTTTTCTTTTCCTTCTTTTTGGAAGACTTCGTGGAAGAAGCGGAAGAAGATCCCGAAGAAGACTTTTTGCTCACGGTCTTTTTGGGTTCCGCAACTTTTTCGAGGAAGTCGATTTCTTCCCCGTCCTGGGCGAACGCAATGGAATTCCCCAGAAATAAAAAGATGGAAATGAAGACCGCGGCTTTTTTCATTTGTCTGCTTGTTTCTTTTTCAAAACGGTGCTTGCCGTAAAGGAAACGTTCGTATCCTTTGCGATGTTGAGAACGACTACTTCGTTGTTGTCCTTGATTTCCACGACTTTACCGTGAATCCCGGAAGACGTTACGACCTCGTCCCCTTTTTTGAGGCTGTCGATCATCTCTTTGCGTTTCTTTTCTTCGCTTCTTTGAGGACGGATCACGAGAAAATACATGATAACGAGCATGATCGGGATCAGGAGAAGAGTGGAAAAAGGGGACTTGTCGCCTTCTCCCGCCGCCTGAGCCAATTGTAATAGAATGATTGAGTTCAGAGTCATTTTTTATTCCCTGTATTCGAGGATTCTAACCAGTATTTTTCCAGTTTACTCTTTGGAAATTAAATCTTCGAAATACTTCTTTGTTTTTCCCGAAAGAATCGCTTCCAAGGCGATCTTAGTTCCCTCTTCGATGCTTCCGGCCTTTCCCATCACAAAAAGCCCCGCTCCCGCGTTCAAAGCCACCGCGTGTGAACCGGAGATTTCTTCTCCTTTCAATACGCGTCGGGCCAAAGTCTCGGCGTGATCGGAAGAAGAAGCGTAGACTTCTTCCTTTTTTAATGTCGGCAGTTTTAATACGGAAGGATCAAAAGAATGTCTGCTGATGACCCCGTTCTCCAATAAAGAATAGTCCGTAACCGCAAAGATCGAGAACTCGTCCAGTCCGTCCCGAGAATGGCAAACCATCGCTTTCTTCAGTCCGAGAGCCTGCAAGACCTTGATGAAGAGTTCCATGAGCGCAGGTTCGTAGACACCGATGATTTGGAATTGCGGAGCGAACGGATTGGATAAAGGTCCGATCATGTTGAATACGGTTCTAAACCCGAGTTCCTTGCGGACCGGGCCCGCGTATTTCATGGACGGGTGCCACATCGGCGCAAATAAGAAGGTAAAGCCCTGCGATACGAGATGTGCTTCGACTTCTTCCTGAGTCTTTTCGGTTTTATATCCAAGTCGGGTTAAAATATCGCTCGATCCCGTATGGGAAGAAACCGATCTGTTTCCGTGTTTTGCTACTTTGACCCCGAGCGAAGCGAGGGTGATCGCCGAAAGAGTACTGATGTTGATCGTTCCCTGTCCGTCTCCTCCGGTTCCGCAAGTGTCCAAAAGATCGAACGGAAATACGGTCTTGGGACGAAGCGCGTTTTTCCGAAGAGCAAGCGTGCAACCTAACACCTCGTCGACGGATTCTCCATTGGCGCGCATCGCGGTTAAAAAAGAGGAAAGAAGAATTTCGGATACTTCTCCGCGCATCACTTGACCGAGGAAAGCTTCGGCTTCCTCAGTCGTTAAGTGTTTGCGGTCTATGAGTTTAAGAATGGCTGCTCTGGGTTCCACGTTTCTGAAACATCCTTTTGAGATTCGAAGGGGTCAACACTTTGCCGTTGGTCACAAGATAACGGAGTCCGGAAATCACCGTGATCGCCGTCGTCACGAGCATTCCCCAATACGGAACAAATGCCCCGAGTCCGAAGATGACGTCTCCGAGTCCCTTGTATTTGTCCGGGTTTTGAAAAAAGTAGATCGCGTTACCGGTTGCGATCTCGAAGACCGTCAACCCCGAGGCCTTACCGGATGCATACGCCTCGTTGATGAGAATCCGTTTCTTGCTCGATACGAGAACGAAGAATACGAGGATCAGAACGATCGCTCCCATCTGAAACGCGGTCTTCACCTTTCCGAGCATGGAAGTGCGGATCGATTGTCCCTGACGAATCGCGAGATAACGTAAAGAAGTGATGAGCATATCCCTTCCGATGATCAGACAAACCATCCAAAACTCGATCTGTTCCTGCAAAAAGATAAACGTAACGAAACAACCCGTTACGATGATCTTATCCGCGAGCGGATCCAAAAATTTTCCGAACTCGGTTTCCTGATTCCACTTTCTGGCAAGGTAACCGTCGATCAAATCGGTGAGAGACGCCGCGATAAAAAGAAGGAGCGCCGCGATATGATATTCGACCTCTTTCTGAAACAGAAGCCAAACGAAAAAAGGCACCGCCGCAACGCGGAGCATCGTAAGAATATTAGGAATATTGAAAATAACTTTGTTCATTGGGAAACCCAGGTTCCGTTCATGTCATACTCGTAGAAGGAATCGATTCTCACTTTGCCGATCGTTCCGGGAAGCAGGGATGCGTCGTCCACGTAGACGACCTCGTCCATTTCCGGAGCGTCCTGCAGTCTTCTTACGACCGCCTGTCCGTCTTCGATCGCATCCACGATCGCGTCGTAGGTTTTGCCGATTCTGGACTCGTGAATCTCTTCCAAAATCGCGAGATGGGCATCCCGGATCATATTGATTCGCTTGGATTTTTCTTTTTCGGAAACCGTCTGTTTGGTTTCGGCGCCCCTGGTTCCTTCCTGAGGAGAATAAGAAAAGAGATTCACTTTTTCCGGTCTTGTCTCTTCGATAAATCGGAGAATCTGATCTACGTCGTCCGCGTCTTCTCCCGGATAACCGATGATAAACGAAGTGCGGATTTCCAATCCAGGTTTTACTTCTCTTGCGAGCGAAAAAAGGTCTTTGAAATAAGAACTTTCTCCGGCACGGTTCATACTTTTTAAAATTTTAGAGGAAACGTGTTGCAAAGGGGACTCGAGATACGGAGCGATATTCGGAGTTTGACCCATGAGGCGGATCAACTTTTCCGTTTTTTTATCCGGATACAAATACAGAAGTCTCAAAATTTCCAAAGAATCGATTTCGGAAACTTTGCGAACCATATCCAAAAGAACTTCCGAATCCCTTCCGTAATATACGGTGTCTTGAGAGACGAGGCAGATTTCTTTGGCGCCCGCGCGGATCGCGCGGGCGGTATCACGGAGAATATCGTCGACGGGGGATTCTCTGAACTTTCCGCGAAAAGACGGGATGATGCAGAAGGAACAACCGCGGTTGCAGCCGTCCGAAACCTTCACATATGCATACGGCTTCGAGTAGTTTTCGATCCCCGAAGACAGTTTCAATCTTTCTAATAGATCTTCGTTGAATTCGAGTTTCGGTGGGGAAAGATCGGGAAATTTATCCCGGAGAATTTTTCCCGCTTCGGCGTATCTTCCGGTTCCGAAAAACAGATCCACTTCGGGAATTTCCGCGCTGATATTATCGGGATAACGTTCCGCAAAACAACCCACTACCACGAGTTTTTGATGATGTTGTTTTTTAACCTGAGCCGCGGAAAGAATCGTTTGAATCGTTTCTTCCGTCGCGGATTGAATAAAGGTGCAGGTGTTGATAAAATGAAAATCCGATTCTTCCGGAAGAGAAGCCGGCGTAAAGCCCTCTTCCAAAAGAGAATGGTGCATGCTCATCGAGTCCGCGGTGTTCTTTGGACAACCGAGCGTAGTGATGTAGAACTTCTTTTCCAAAGAATTCTACTCTCCCAACTCCCTGATAATGGATTGAGTATTATCGTAAGGGTTTTGCGTTTTTACGAAAATCTTTTTCACGAGTTTTCCCGGACGGCCCAGTGTGATTTTCGGTTTTCCGTTCTGAATCATCTCCACGGCCGAACCGTCTCCTACCTTCAATTCTAAACGATCTTTCGCTTCTAAGCTTCTATTTTCTCCGGCTTGAACGAGACCTCGGAATCCCATCTGACCGTCGATGATGAATTCCGCGTAACTCGCTTTGCTGAAGAACAACGTAACTTGGATCGGAACATCGCCGAGCGTCTTGGTATTGTCGACCGCGTTGTTGTTTTCCGGTTTTTGCTCTTCTTCGCTTAAGGTTACGAGAACCTTCGCGGAATTTTCGGTCACGGCCTGCGCGATGATTCTTACGTTGCGTCTGAGACTTGAGATTTCAGGAATCGTATAACTTAGAACTTTTTCCTGACCTTCGCTCAAACGGAATTTGTATACGGTTAGATCGGGATAAACGTTGAACGCAAGAACAGCAGTGTTCAAAGCTCCGCCTTTTTCCACGGAGTCGATGAACAGTTTACACTGCTGATTGCTGACGGAAAAACTCACGCCCTTATCGGGAGTAAGAATAAAGGATTCGCTTCTGTTGTCCGGAATCGATCTCGATAAGAAGTCGATGTTTTCGGGAATGTCCAGTTTCTTACCGGATTCTTCCACGCTGTCGTCGCCGGAAGAGGAACCCATAAAGCTATCGATGATGAGATAAGCGGAGATAAGAATGATCAATACGGACGCGATCGTAAAGATCTTGTTCTTATCCACGTTGATTTTCGTATAATACGAAGTAGTCGGACGTGTGAGTTCTTCGAGAGGAGCTTGGGATTCTTCGATCTTTTCTCCCCGGTATAAGTTGATGAGTTGTCCGGTGTCGAGTTTTAGATAACTTCCGTAATTCTTCAGGAAGCCCATGGTGAACGTTTCACCCGGAAATTGAGAATAATCCTCCGTCTCGAGCGCAAGGATGTATTTAACCGAGATGTTTGTTTCTTTCGCTACGTCTTTAACGCTGAGCTTTTTTTCTTCTCTCGCCTCGCGGAGAATCTGCCCTACTCTTTTCTGATTCAAAGTTTCGCTCCTTCCGGGACTTTCGATTTTTATTGTTCCGACACAAGCGGGTTGTTTACGATTTTCGCGTTTCCGCTGATGTGGAAGTTGAATTGTCCGTCTTCCAGGTCGGGGTTGGTTTCTATATTCAAAAATTCGATTGTAGTTTCCTTTCCTCTTCCGTCGCTCGCGACCGCTTTTTGGATGAAGTAGGATTGCGCGTCCACGTAAAGAAGCATGGTTTCAAATCCACCGACCTTCTCCCTTTGTTCGAGATTGAGTACGAAATATTTGCGTCCGTCTTTCGGGGAAACCTGAGGTTGTTCGATGGAATCGAACTTATAATGATACTTTCTGAAAATTCTGGAAAGACCTTCGTCCGTGAAACTGGAAAAGATCGGTCCGGATTTATTCGATTTATTTAATGTAAGATCCTGTTTTCCCACCGCGTTCAAACGGGCGATGTAAATATAAAGAGTTTTTCCGTCGGATACGATTTCATCGCCGGAAGGATCGCTGAACTGATACCGGATTCTTCCGCCTTTTTTGTAGAGGCAAACCCCTCTCATGTTTTTGCTTTTTTTATTGGAAACCGTTTGGATCTGAAAATCGGCTTTGTAGGAATTCAGATCGGCGAATTTCTTTTTAACCTGTTTTACCACTTCGGACGGAGAATTCCAGTTGTGCGCGGGTTGAGCCAGAAGAGAAGATTCTAAGGCCAGGAATAAAATACAAAAAGAAAGAATGATTGTTTTTTTCATGAGAAAAACCGGATCTCCCGGGATTTTTTTACTAGCTTCGGACGTATCGGGAACCTTGTCACTTTCTAAAATTTTAGGGGACAGAGTTCTGCGGGATTTCAGTCGAAGCATGGATTCTGGCGCCCCTTCCCGCTCGCAAGCGGAAAGGCCGAGCTCGCCGCGACTTCGCTTTCGCTCCGGTCCTGCGGACTGCTTCGCATCGCTTTGATCTCTGGCGCGGATTTTGTTGTGAAAAAGGATTTTGTGGGTGTTCCAACACTTTTCTAAGTACAAAAAATTCTGTATTTCAAACCGAAAACCCCACCTCTTGGAACCGCCTCTGGCATGGGAGTATTATTGCTAAATTCGGATTTTCACATCCGATCGCGTCTTCAGGAAAACAGTACGATCGTAGTAAGCCTCATGATTCCGGAAGAGATTTTGATTCGATATCCCGTCGAGGTTCGGAAAAAACTTCCCAAAAGAATACCGGATCTTTTGAGAAGATATGGAAAATTTCTAACTTCGACCGAACGTCTGGGAAACAAAGCGGGAAGAACCTTGTACCAAGCCAGTCCGGGCAAGGATCAAATGAAAAAGATCAATGCTCGAATCAGCACCGGCAGTTGGGCCCTATTCGGAGCCTTAGCCCAAGCGCACGGCGTATCGAGGTGTTTTCTTTTCAATTATCTTCTGTCCTTGGAAGAGGCCGAGATTGGGGATTGTATCGTAATAACGATGAACGAAGGAGGTCCAACGTTTCATAAGAATTACAGTTATATTCTACACCTCGATCTTTTGAAAAATACGATTTCAAGAACGCTACTCTGCGATCCAAAAGACACCTTTTACGTTTTGGATTACCGAGACTGGTTTTCTTAACCGCCACTTGACCGAAGCACGAAATTGAAGCGTAGCAGTTCCTACGTTTTTCAAAAAAAGGATCGGGTCCGGGCAGGAACCAAAAAAAAGTTTCCCGGAGAGGGGGTAGCGAAAGACGCAAAGCGGCTGCAGCGAGGGGGAAACTTCCCCCATCGAACGTCCCTTACGAAGTGAAATGCTGAGTTTTTCCGAACACCTATGGGAATCTTGGGTTTTTCAAACGCCTTCCCTCAGCCCGCCCTTAGAATTTCTCTCCCCTTCGAACCGATTTGCGCGCTGACATAGCCCCTCTCTTCCATCAACTCCATCAAGCGCGCCGCTTTATTATAACCGATCCGCATTCTTCTTTGAAGATAACTCGCCGAGGCCTTGCGATCCGTCCGAACGATTTCCCAAGCCTGTTCAAAGAGCACCTCATCCTCTTCGTCGACCAAAGAAGAATCCGGTTCCTCGTCCAAATCGAATTCCACGTAAGAAGGTTTTCCGTATTTCCGGGCCTCTTCCACGATCTTTTCGATTTCCTCTTCGGAAACGTAAGGGGATTGGATTCTCACTAAGTCGGCCGCGGTCGGAGACTTATACAAAAAGTCCCCTTTGCCGAGAAGAGATTCCGCTCCGTTCTGATCCAGGATGATTTTAGAATCCGTTTTCTGAGCGACGTGAAACGCCATCCGCGCGGGGCAGTTCGCCTTAATCAAACCGGTGATTACGTCCACCGAAGGTCTTTGTGTCGCCATGATGAGATGGATTCCGACCGCTCGCGACTTCTGAGTGATACGGGTGATCGCGTCTTCCAAATCCTTTCCGGAAACCATCATAAGATCCGCCAACTCGTCGATGAAGATCACGATGTAAGGCATCTTCTTGTATCCGTCTCGATGCGCACCCTGTTCCACTTTTTCGTTGTATGTTTTGAAATCGCGACACTTGAGTTTGGAAACGGAATGATAACGCGCTTCCATCTCTTGAATCGCCCAAGCCAAAGCCCGGGTCGCCTTTTTCGGATCGGTGATGACCGGCATCAAAAGATGGGGAATGTCTTCGTATAAAGTGAGTTCCACCATCTTCGGATCGATCATGATAAAACGAACCTCTTCCGGAGAAAGATGAACTACAAGGGAAGAAATCATCGAGTTCAAACAAACCGACTTACCGGAACCGGTGGTTCCCGCAACGAGTAAGTGCGGAAGTTTGTTCAGATCGATGCTGACCAACTTGCCGGAAATATCTTTCCCTATCAAAATCGAAAGATCCTTTTTCGGACGCAAACTCAGATTCTGATGAAGAATATCTCCGAGGTAAACGTCTTCACGCAGGCTGTTTGGAACTTCGATCCCGATCGTCGACTTGCCCGGAATCGGAGCTACGATACGGATGTTCTTAACCGCAAGATACAAACGCAGCTCGTCCGCAAGAGAAGTGATTCTTCCGAGTTTGACTCCGGGAGGCGGAGTAAGTTCGTAACGCGTGATGATCGGACCGCGTTCCATCGAAACGACCTGCGATTCGTAGCCGTATTGACGGATGATCTCTTCGATTTTGCGAGCGACCTTGTCGGATTCGATCTTAAAGAGAGGATCTTGGATTTTTGTCGTGGTCGTTTTCAAACTCTTCAGAGGAACGTGATAGATGGAACGTTTGGATTTTACTTCCGGGATCAAAGTCACGGGAGGGAACGGAAGAGTTTGTTCGCTCTTCGTTTCCTTTCGTTCGGGAACGGCAAACGACTTAGGAGCAAACGTAACGGGAGAAGGCGCAGCCTCGTTCGAGTTTGCCGTTTCCGTTTCGGACGCGTTTTCTTCCTCTTCGGAAGATTCTTCCCACTCATCTTCCGAATCTTGCGTTACGCCATCCTCCGCGGATTCTTCCTCGTCCGCAAAACCTTCCGCATCTTCGTAAAATTCTTCCTCTTCCAAATCGGATTCTTCCTCCGAATTCGAATCTTGAACATAGAAAGAATTCTCGGCAACAGGTCCGGCCGATCGTATTTCGTTCGGCTTCACGGAATCGCGCACGTTCGGTTCGATCGAAGGCGGCACAACCAAAGATACCGCAGGTTCTGACCGCGAAAGAATATTCGAAGATTCTGATGTTCTAAAGTCGATGATTTCCCATTGGGAGGAGGATTCCTGAAACGTTCTTTCCTCGCGGATCTTATCCGAAAGGGAAGTCGATACGGATTGAAAACGGAAAACCTTTCCCTGTTCTTCGAACGTTCCCGAAAACGCTCCCTGATTTTGAAAACGAACCCGCGAAGTTTCGGGCGTAACCAGCGAACTTACGTCGACCTTGGAAAGAAGATCGGACAACCTTCCTTCTTTTCCGAACGTGGAATGAAGTGCGTTTTGTAAAGCGGAAGGTTCGGTTTTACTTCGAGCCTGTTTGTGAGAACGCATCTGCTGATAGAGTTGTTCGGGAGAATGGTTTCCGCCGTTATGCGTGGAAAACCAAGGAGGTGTTTCCTCTTTTCTTTGAAATCGTTCGACCGCCGATTGAAAGAGCGCACCGAGCCCTTCTCCTTTCTTCGCAAAACCCGACTGAAAACCGTCGCGGTATTTCGCTCCGGCGGCGCCGAGAATTCTTCCCAAAAAATGAAGCGGCGATTCGTTTAATAAAAGGATAAAGCCGTAAAAATAAAACACGAGATGGATGAGAGTTTTCCCGGTCGATCCGAAGATGAATTCGAGTCCGGTGGAAAGAAGCTGACCGACCAGTCCTCCCTGCGACGCAAACGGAATCGCGGATACGTGTCCGGCGATCTGAAGCGTAACCGTGAAACAAAATAAGAACACCGGAAGGGAGAAAAGACGGTTCGTGAGTTCGAATCCTTCTTTGACGAGTCGAAGAGACCCGAGTCCGATCGCGAATAGTCCGGGCAAAAACGAAGCCGCACCGAACATAAAAAACATTCCGTAGGAAAGATAGAATCCGAGTCTTCCGAAGAAGTTGTGCCGAATCCCCTGCTCGCCCGCGTCAAAGGAACCCAAGGAAAGGGTCAAAATGATCCCTGCAAAGAGTAATACGTACGGAAG
Organism: Leptospira sanjuanensis; assembly: GCF_022267375.1. Classification (GTDB taxonomy): domain Bacteria; phylum Spirochaetota; class Leptospiria; order Leptospirales; family Leptospiraceae; genus Leptospira; species Leptospira sanjuanensis. The sequence goes on along the minus strand of NZ_JAIZBH010000001.1, from coordinate 1,409,868 downwards.
AATCATCTTCCCGTTTTGCAGATTCCAGGCTGGTTTGAGGTCTTTGGATTCCATGCTATTTGTATCGGAAAGAGCCCGGAAAAAGAAAAGAGACTTAATTGTGGTTTTTTGGAAGGGAAATTTAGGGAGAATTCAAAACCGAATCGGTTCCAAATCAAAAACATCCGCAAGCAATTGATACGAACGCAGGCGATCCTCAAAGTCGTAACAAATCGTAGTTACGACCACTTCATCCACGCCGTAATCCGCCGTAAGATTCAAGATCTCTTCTTTGACCTTGTCCGGAGTTCCGGCCACCATTCTGCCCCGATTCTGCGCGATGACTGCCTTTTCAAATTCAGAGTAAGAATGACCGGAAATCTCTTTGTACGAAACGACCCCTTCGCTGATTCCTTTGCCGATGTTCAAAAGTTGTTTGTCCATCACGGCTTGCAATTCTTCCGCCTTGCGTTCCGTTTCCGCACAGAGGACGAAGATGCCGATACTTGCTTGCGGAAAATCGAATGCATCCGAAGGTTGAAACCGTTCCTTATACGCTCGTACCGCATTCGGTCCTCCGAACGGATTGATAAAATGCGCGAACGAAAGAGCAAGACCGAAGTTCGCCGCAAGCAAACCGCTTTCTCCGCTGGAAGTAAGAACCCAAAGTTCGGGAACGGTTTCCGCTTTCGGAATCGCCTTCACCTTCGTTTGAATCGAATCCGCCTCGGCCGTATCGGTCAGAAAACATTGCAGATCCAAAAGCTGTTGTCCGAAATCGTTTCGAACGAATTGAGCGCCGGGATTCAAGATGGAAGCGGTAAGACGATCGCTGCCCGAGGCGCGACCAAGACCGAGATCGATTCTCCCGGGAAAAAGAGTTTCGAGCATTCTAAAATTCTCCGCTACCTTGAGAGAACTATGATTCGGAAGCATCACACCTCCTGAGCCAACACGAATCCTCTGCGTTTCGCCGGCGAGATGCGAGATCAAAACTTCCGGAGTGGAACCTGCAAGACCTTGAATATTATGATGTTCTGATACCCAATAACGGGTGTATCCCAGACGATCCGCAAGTCGCGCAAGCCCCACGGTTTCCTGAATCGCCTGTCTTGCGGTTCCGCCTTTGCGGATGGGGGATTGATCGAGAACGCTGAGTTTCAACTTCATCTTAGAATGCCTACTTCACGACTCCGATGTCTTTTACAAGTTAGACTAAAACGGCAACACCTTGCGATCAAAAACGAACGATCCTATCGACTTAGAGCCGACTCTAAGTCTAAAAAGTCTGCGTAAAAGAATCCTGGATCCCGTTTTAAGAATTCGAATTTGCCGGCAAAAATTCCGACTCGAATTCATCCTCTCCGGCCCAAATAAAAATGACCGTGATACATCCGTGGATCAAGGTCCAAACGAAACAAGTAAATCGAATCGAAATTACGTTCCAATCGCGGAATTCTTGGTTCGTTTCCCCCTTTAAACGAAAAAAATCAAAGGCATCTTGAATCCAATCCGCAGCTCCGAAAAAAACGACGACACCCGAAAGGCCGGAGACCAAAGCGACAAGAAATACATAACGAAATTGTAATCTTATGTTTGTGGAATATTCAATAACTTTCATCTCCGCAAAGGAGGAAACTCCAAGAATCAGAAAGAATCGCAAAAAGTTCAGGAATAGAACGATTTGTTCCGTGAAATTCGAGTCAAACATTCCATAAAAATGATACTCGATAAGGCGATCCGAAAGCGCAAATAAGACGGCGAAAAGCAAGAATAAAAGATTCGTAAGAATACAAAATGGAAAAAAGGAAAAGTTTCGTTTCGGTATCAGTTTCACAATGAAATAAAAAGCTAAAGAAAAACCGATCCCGGGCAGTAAAAATGTCGCATAATAAAGAATCGGATGAAGGAGTTTATCGGAATCCGGATAGGTCCATGTAACCCCCGAAAAAAATCCGGAAGCCAAAAGATATTGAATCGTTTTTATCCATTCGTGAATTCCAAATACTTTCTCGGATGTTTCCGATTTTTCCACCTCCGTCCTCCGGCCCTCTTCAAATCCGACTTTGCTCTCGGTTCTCCGCAAAAAAGAATCGAAGTCGTTTAACAAAACAACACTCGATCCGGAGAAAATTCCGTCCTTTTTAGAGCGCCGATCTAATGTCCGGTGGAACCGAAACCTCCCGCGCCTCGCGCGGTCTGATCGGCAAACTCGTTCACGAGTTCCCATTCCGCATACCACGTTCTGCGGATCAAAAGCTGCGCGATTCTCATTCCGTGCTCGACGACAAAGGAAGAATCACCCAAATTCAAAAGAGGAATCATCAGTTCACCGCGATAATCGCTGTCGATCGTTCCGGGAGAATTCGGAATCAAGATTCGATTTTTTGTGGAAAAGCCGGATCTCGGTCTGATCTCGAAATGATATTCCTCCGGAATTGCAAACGAAAGACCGGTTGGCACAAGAAAAACCTTACCGGGTTCCAAAACAAGATTCACATCCAGACAAGCATGGACGTCGTATCCGGCTGCGTATTTCGTTTGTAAAACGGGAAGTTCCGCGTTTGGTTTAAGCTTTTTAACCGAGATTTTCATACGATAAAGATTTCCTTTTGAAAGATCCGAATTTGAATCGAGGTTTTAATTTCCCGGCGAGGGAGAATTCCATAATTTGAGGTCGAAGTTCGATCACAATCTTTTTAAAGACGTAAATCGAACAAACAAGAAAGATTTCGGTGAAATAGCCCTATTGTCCGAATGTGTTATAAATTTATACACACGCCGTATAATTTACTGTGAAAGTCAAAGACAGATTTATTATAAATCTTCATCGATGGTCTTCGCTCGGACAAAGATTCGTTTCATAAATCGGTTTTTTTTTCTTAAAATTCTCACCGAACAAGATTCCGAATCTACCGTAATCGATCCAAATTCTTTGTGCCAGATGATCGGACAATCGATATAGATGAATATGACCTAACAAAACGTATCTGGAACGATCTTGTTTACGGTTTGTAAAATCGGCCAAAAGAACGGGTTCATCCGAATACCATAGAACGACCTTTGTATGATCGCGATCTAGATCCGGTACATCCACCGAATATTTTTTGATGTTCGGGTAGCCGTCATACGCTCCTTGATTTTCCCAACTTGGGAAACGATGCGTAATGTGTCTAATCAGCAAAGATTCTATAGTTCGGACTCTATCCTTCGCGTCGGTAAGTCGAACATTTTCCAATAAGACATCATACGAATCGATCGTGACGGCTCGATCCCGCCAATTTAAAGGATTGAATAAACGGAAATAAACGAAAACCCCCGAATAAGGCACATGAGCATTGCCGTCCATGTCGTCTTTTGAAACCGCTCTTCTCGTATACGAATAGGAATCCGGCTCCTTTAAAAAGGATGCCTTCTCTGCGGATAAGATTCTTACTTTTATAATATTGTCGGCGGCAAGAGAAACGATCGGGATCAGAGAGAAAAAAATCGCGAGTCTATAAATATTTTTCTTTCGCAACAAAGTCACTGGACAACCGTTCCGTTAAGGATTCGTTTCTAAAGATACAACCGAATATCGATAAAATTTCGGATAAAATCTGCAATCCGCAAAATTCCCGCGTTTTTTTCTGCTTCGCGGAGGCAAACACCAACAAAGTCACTTATGACAAATCGAATATTCTTGATTTTTGGTAAAATCGAATCTCCGGAAGTTTCCCCGTCATTCCTCTCGCTCACTCAGAAATCAATTTACAGCTTGTCCCAAAACTTATTTCTACTTGGATAGAAATACAAGTTGGTAGGTTCTTGTCCCTGACGCTGCGATCCATAGAGAGCAGTGTCATTGAGTTTCTCGCTGCGATCCATAGAGAGCAGTGTCATTGAGTTTCTCGCTGCGATCCATAGAGAGCAGTGTCATTGAGTTTCTCGCTGCGATCCATAGAGAGCAGTGTCATTGAGTTTCTCGCTGCGATCCATAGAGAGCAGTGTCATTGAGTTTCTCGCTGCGATCCATAGAGAGCAGTGTCATTGAGTTTCTCGCTGCGATCCATCGAGAGCAGTGGCGCTGAGTTTTCTTTGAACAGGTTCTTATTCGAATGTCGTATAAATTTAGTTGATTTATGCGTAGGTCGCATAAATTCCGCGAAAACTTTCGATTCAAAGCCGAAATTTAAAACGAGTTTTTTCGTTGCGAAGCAGAATCGGAACGATTACAAAGACAAACTACTATGATTAAATTCAACCAAGTCATGCTTTACGTAAACGATCAAAAAGGAATCGCCGATTTCTGGGTGAACAACTTAGGCTTTCGGGTGGAAGGAAAAGAGGAATACGGAGAAACCTTCGCCATCATTCTTTCCGACGGAAGACCCAATTCCACCAAACTTGTTCTTCAAAACAAAAAAGCCGTTGCGGCGGCGAACCCGGATATGAATGTCGGAACGCCGTCCATACTCATGTCGACCGACGACGAAATAGATGCACTGTATCAAAGACTAAAAGACAAAAAAGTGAACGTCGGTGAAATGGTGAATTTTCCAAACGGAAAAAAAGTATTCAACTTTTCCGATTTCGAAGGAAACTACTTCGCGATCATCGAAGAATAAACGAGCAACAAAGCGGAAACATCCTTCCAATCCTTTACAACGAATGGAAATTTTATCGATTTAATTTCCGCAACACATCATAAAATCGTAATACATTACCGCAAAACGGAAAAATATGGAGTTCTGTATTACGATTCGATCGATATGAGGAACTTTGTATTCCTTGTTAACACGTTGCATATTTTGAATGTTGTATCGATTCGCCAGAGCACTTTTCGTCGATCCAATCCGATTTCTGCAAATTTCGTATAAATATCCGCGGAAACATCGTAATAACCAAAGCCATCTCGCGCAAATCTACGAACGTCGCATAAATGTCCAAGAACCGTAATCTACGAATGTCGTAGAAACCCCCGCGCTTACATCTGAATATCGTCGTTAAAAGTTAAAATGAAAACAAACGTTGAACGGCCTTTTCTTCCTTAGATCCGAGATTGCCTAACGCAGAAAGATGCAACTTTGGAATCCCGAAGACGGACTTCGCGAACGAATTGAGATCTTCCAGGGTGATCGAATAAATTTCCTTTACCCGTTCCTCATACGAATAATTTCTACCGTAATAAAGCTCCATCAGAGCGATCGTGTTCATTCTAGATTCGGTTTGTTCGTAACTAATGGAAAGGGTTCCTTCGTGATTGGACTGTGCATCCCGTAGCTCCTGTTCCGTAATTCCGCGATCCAGGATGGACTTAATTTCGTCGGAAATCGTTTCCATACAAGTGATGAATTTATCCTTTGAAGTGGAACAAACGATGCTGTTGATTCCGATATCGGCGTAAGAGGAAGGATAGGCGGTAATCTGGTAACAAAGACCTTTTTCTTCCCGCACTTTTTGAAACAAGCGGGAAGACGTCCCACCGCCCAAGATATGAGTGAACAGGCTCGCTTTGGAAGCGTTGTGAAATTCCCGCGCGAACCCATCCCCGCCGAGAATAAAATAAACCTGTTCGAGCTTTTTCTTTTTCGGAAAATAGCCCCATTGTTTTTTTGGAAGAGAGAGCGAATTCCCTTCCTTCTTTTTCTTTCTGGGTCTGTTAAAATATTTTGCTACGATCGAAAAGATCTCGTCCGGCTCGAAATTTCCCGAAATCGAAAGAAACATGTTTTCCGTATGATAATACGTATCATAAAAATCTAATAGTTTCTTATGATTGACTCCGCCTACGGATTCTCTTGTTCCGATGATGTCGCGACCGAGTGAGTTCTTCGGAAAAAAATTCTGATAATAAAAATCGTGAATATAATCTTCGGGAGAATCCTCATAACCCTGCAATTCTTCCAGAATGACACCCGCTTCGTTTTCGATGTCGGATTGTTTGAGGAGAGGTTCGTAGATCATCTCGGCTAACAGTTCTAAGCCGATGCCGATATGTTTACCGGCAACCGTTACATGAAAATACGTGTATTCCCGGGAAGTAGCCGCGTTCGTAAAACCGCCAACCCTTTCGATGTCCTCGGCTTGCTGTTTCGCGGTCCTCTTTTCCGTGTCCTTGAAGAGCATATGCTCCAAGAAATGGCAATAACCCGCATTCTTCGCGGATTCGTGTCTGGAACCGACCCGGACAAAAACGCCCGCGGAAACGCTGACTGTGTGAGGGGCTTGTTGAAAGAGGACGGTGATTCCCCCGGGCAGAACTTTTCTATGAACTAACTGTGAAGGTTCTTGCACCAAGGGAATATTAGAAGAATCTTATGCTTCTTGTTCTTCTTCGAGAGCGTCTTTTCTGGAGAGATCGATCTTTCCGGTCTTATCGACGTTCAGAACCTTCACTCGAATAATATCGCCCTCTTTGACGATGTCTTTTACCGAATTCACTCGTTTGAAATCGATCTTGGAGATATGGCAAAGACCTTCTTTTCCGGGAAGAATTTCGACGAACGCGCCGAAGTCGGCGATTCGTTTCACTTTTCCTTCGTAGATCTTCCCTACTTCCACTTCGGTAAAAAATCCGTCGACCATCTTCGCGGCTTTTTCCGCGGACTCTTGGTTCGAACCGGAAATGGTTACGCGCCCGTCGTCCTCGATGTAAAGTTCAGCTCCGGTCAATTCGCTGATACCGCGGACGTTTTTACCGCCCGGTCCGATCAATTCGCCGATTCTATCCTTAGGAATGTTTCGAACGATGATTCTAGGAGCGGTTCCGGCTAACGTAGGCGATGCGGTGGAGATATGTTTCTCCATAATATCAAGAATATGGAATCTTCCTTTTTGCGCCTGAGCGAATACGCTTTCCAAAACGTCGAAGCTGACGCCTGTCACCTTCAAATCCATTTGGAACGCTGTGATTCCTTTTCTGGTTCCCGCGATTTTGCAGTCCATGTCTCCGAAATGATCTTCCAAACCGGCGATATCGGAAAGAACCGCATACTTACCGGAAGAATCGGAGAAAAGTCCCATCGCGATTCCGGAAACGCTTCCTTTGATCGGAACGCCCGCAGCCATCAGCGCAAGAGAACCGGAACAAACGGAGGCCATCGAACTGGAACCGTTGGATTCTAAGATTTCGGATACGACGCGAATCACATACGGAAATTCGTCCGGCTTCGGAAGAACAAGCTTTAACGCGCGTTCTGCGAGATTTCCGTGTCCGATTTCTCTTCTTCCCGGACCGGAAGATCTGCGAACCTCACCCACGGAAAACGCGGGGAAGTTATAGTGAAGCATAAAGGACTTTTCTTTTTGTCCTTCGAGTGTTTCGTATCTTTGGTTGTCGGCGCCCGTTCCGAGAGTGACCACTCCCAAAGACTGGGTTTGACCTCTGGTAAAAACGGAAGAACCGTGAGGGCCGGGAAGAGGATTTACTTCTACGGAAATCTGACGAATTTCGTCCAACTTTCTTCCGTCGAAACGAGTTCCTTTCGACAAAACCTGTTCGCGAACGATTTCATATTCCAATTCGTGAAGGTAAGCTTTGATGTCCTTGATCTTGTCGGACTCTTCCACGGTTTGTTTGAAGAAGTCTACGACTTCCTTATTTACATTAGAAATTTCTTTATTTCTCGCGGTTTTGTCCGGAGTTTGATTGGCTGCGGTCAGCTTATCAAACGCGTATTCCTTCACCTTCGCAAGAAGTTCCGCGTCGCGCACTTTGAGTTTGACTTCTCTTTTAACGACACCGATTTTTTTCGCGAATTCTTCCTGAAGAGCTACGAATTCCGCGATGTGTTTCTGTGCGAAACGAAGCGCCGCGAGCATTTCCTCGTTGGAAAGCTCCTTCGCTTCTCCCTCGATCATTACGATGTGAGTTTTAGTTCCGGCAACGACGAGATCCAAATCGGAATTTACGAGTTCTTTCGTAGTCGGATTGAGGATCAATTCTCCGTTGATTCTTCCGATTCTTGCGCCCGCGATCGGACCGTTGAATGGAATATCAGAAACCGCTAATGCTGCACTCGCCGCATTCAATGCGTGTCCCGCAACGGAAACGTCTCCGTCCGCGGAAAGAACCTGCACTTGCAACTGAACTTCGCAAAAATATCCTTCCGGAAACAAAGGACGAATCGGTCTGTCTATGATTCTGGAAATTAGAATTTCATGCTCGGGGGGTTTCGCTTCTCTTTTGAAGTAACCGCCCGGAAAGCGGCCGACGGAATAGAGTTTCTCGGTATATTCGCAAGTAAGAGGAAAGAAGTCCTGTCCCTCTTTTGCTTCGTCGGCGGCGCAAACGGTAGCAAGTAAAACCAGATTCCCGGAACGATAGACTACGGCTCCATGAGCCTGTTTTGCCCAGTTCCCTGTTTCTAAAACGATAGTATCGCGGCCGTATTGGCCGGAGATTGTATGTGCCATGTTTGACTCGCTTACTTACGGAGTCCGAGAGTTTCGATCAGTTTTTTGTAACGGTCTAATTCGGTTCTTTTGAGATAATCCAGAAGTTTCTTTCTTTTGCTTACGAGTCTTAAAAGACCGGTTTTAGAATGAAAATCCTTTTTGTGTGACTTGAAATGTTCGTTGAGTTCTTTGATTCTCGCATCAATCAGAGCGACTTGCACTTCGGTTGAACCGGTGTCTCCCGCTTTGCGGGCAAAATTACTGATAATTTGTTTTTTCTGTTCAGTAGCTATCATATCGTGAATATACCTTTTTACCATTTTTCAGGTGATATACACCGCTTTAAAGCTAATTTTTAGGAAAGACTCTTAAATATTTATAATCTAACTCATGAATTCCATGCTCTTCTTTTTTGCACCAAGCGAGAATTTCTCCTTCCGGTGAAACGAGAAGAAATTCCGTTCCGGGAATCCATTCGAGTTTGGTCTTTCGTCCGTTCAAAACGCCGCGGACTTCCGTGCCGGGGATTTCGACGGTCGGGAATTCTAAGATCGATTCCGGCGGATGAATCTTGACCTTCCCTTCCAGCAGATTCTCATACGAATCCGCTTGGCTCAGGTTTAATTTGCCGATGCTCGTACGGACCAATCGTTCGAGCCGCATCGGAAACCCCGCACGTTCGGAAATATCCATTACGATCTTGCGGATATAGGTTCCGGCCGAAACCCGGATCTTAAAAACGATCGATTCAGGGGAGAATGTCCCGAGTTCGTATTGATAGATCTTGATTTTTCGAACCGCAGGAACAAGCGCGACTCCTTCGCGAAACAGATCCGATCTTCTTCTCCCGTTGACCTTGAGCGCGGAAACATCGGGCGCTTCCTGACTTTCCCAGGTCGGAACTTCGAGAAATAATTGTTTGAGTTTATCCTGGTGTTCGTGAAACCAAGTTTCCGTTTGTTCCCTCGGAAGGGATTCCAAGATTTCTCCTTCTTTGTCGCCCGAGTCGGTGGATTCTCCCGGTCTGACCCAAGCCTCGTAGGATTTTTCTTTTTCCAAGAATACGCTGGAAAAACTCGTGCAGCTTCCGACGGGGAGAATCATAAGTCCGCTCGCGGCCCGATCCAAGGTTCCGGTATGACCGATCTTTTTGAATCTGAGTTTTTTACGGGCGGTGACCACAAGATCCGAAGAGGTCATTCCTTCCGGTTTGTGGATCAGTAAAAATCCGGATTCAGTCCGGATTTGTGGGTTTTCTGGTAAGTCTGAGTGATTCATCCAAACTCTGAATATATTCCTCATCCCAGAGGAATTGCATTCTTGGTGTGATTCTAAGTCCTAACTTTCCGGACAGCGTCGTCTGAAACAGACCGGCTGCGCTGTTCAGTCCGGACAACACTTTTAATTTCTTTTTATCCGTGCAGATCGCGGTCACATAAACGCGCATGTTCTTTCCGTCGTCGGAAATCTCCGCGCGGTGAACGGAAACCATATGAACTCTCGGATCTTTTACCTTTCCCGATAGGATCATCATCGCAACGGTTCGAACTGCTTCCGCTTCGATTTTTCTTCTTCGGATCGGATTCACGGTCCGGGTTTCCTATTCAAGTTTCCGTTTTATCACGGTAACGTTGTAAGCTTCGATGATATCTCCGACTTTAAAGTCGTTGAATCCGTCCACTTGGATACCGCACTCGAAACCGGATACGACGTCGTTCACATCGTCTTTGACCCGTTTGAGGGATTTCAGTTTCCCGTCGAACTTCGTAACTCCGTCGCTGATTACGCGCACATTCGCGGACTTCTGGATTCTTCCCGAAGTAACCATACAACCGGCGATGTTTCCGACCTTGGAAACCTTGAAGATTTCCCGGATCTCCGCGGCTCCGATAACTTCTTCGATCTTTTCCGGTTCGAGAAGTCCTTCCATCGCGAGTTTGATCTCGTCCACGACTTGATAGATGATATTGTAATACTTGATCTGAACCTGTTCTTTTTCCGCCAAAGCGATCGTCTTCGGATTCGCACGAACGTGAAACCCGATGATAAGCGCGTTCGAAGCGGAAGCGAGCATCACGTCCATATCCACGATGGCGCCTGCGCCGGATTGGATTACGTTCAGCTTCACTTCCGGTGTGGAAAGTTTTTCCAAGGATTCCTTGATCGCTTCCGCAGAACCGCGAACGTCCGCCTTGATGATGACCTTGAGTTCTTTCAGAGCGCCTTGTTTGATGAACTCGTTCATGTTCTCAAGGGTTACTTTGGAAGAAGTTCCGGCAGCGGCTCCCGCGTTTCCGATTCTTTCGAACTCGATTCTGTGTTGAGAAATATTTCTGGCTTCTTTTTCATCCGCCATCGCGTCGAACGGTGCGCCCGCATCGGGAACGCCGTCGATCCCGGTAACCTGAGCCGGGAACGCTGGTCCCGCTTCTTCGATCAATTGACCGAGGTCGTTGTACATCGCCCTTACGCGACCGGAGAATACTCCCGCGACGAACGGATCTCCCACACGGAGCGTTCCGTTTTGGATCAGAACGGTTGCAACCGAACCGCGACCCGGATCGAGTTTCGCTTCGATGATGGTTCCTTTCGCTCTCCGTTTCGGATTGGATTTGAGATCCATCACTTCCGCTTGGAGAAGAATCATTTCCAAAAGTTTATCGATTCCGATGTTTTCACGAGCGGAAATCTTCGCATACATCGTCTGCCCGCCCCACTCTTCGGATTGAAGACCGTGGTTGGCAAGTTCCTGCATGATCTTGTCGGGATTTGCAGTCGGAAGATCGATCTTGTTGATGGCAACGATGATCGGAACTTCCGCCGCTTTCGCGTGACTGATCGCCTCCAGGGTTTGAGGCATTACTCCGTCGTCCGCGGCGACTACGAGAATCACGATGTCGGTTACTTTCGCACCGCGCGCTCTCATCGAAGTAAACGCTTCGTGACCCGGGGTATCCAAGAAGGTAATGAGACCGCGAGCGGTTCTTACCTGATACGCACCGATATGCTGCGTGATTCCGCCGGATTCGGTATCGATCACGGAACTTCTGCGAATCGTATCGAGCAATTTCGTCTTACCGTGGTCGACGTGTCCCATGATCGTAACGACCGGAGGACGATTGATATAATCTTCTTCGTTGTCTTTTTCTTCTTCGATGATGGTCTCTTCGTAAAGAGAAACGACTTTCACCTTACAGCCGTATTCATCCGCGAGAAGCGCAGCCGTTTCCGCGTCGATGATGTTGTTGATCGTCACCATCATACCCATTTTCATGAGTTTTCCGATGACGTCCCCCGGTTTGAGGTTCATCTTCTTAGCGAGTTCGCCTACTTGCACATTTTCTAATACTGTAATTTCTTTCGGTACGGAAATCCCGGAAACACCCGCGACCTTCGTCTTTTTGAATCTTTGTTTAAAGAATTTCGTGTTTTCCGCGCCGGAAAAATCCCTCTTATCGGTGGAAGTTTTTTCCTTTCCGTGGTCTTTCTTTTTGTTCGCACCGGCCGCGCCTCGTGCTTGAGAAAGTTCCACTTCCGCGGAAGTAATCGGCATAGGACGGCCACCTGGGCCTCCACCAGTACGGCCACCTGGACCGCCGCCGAAACGATTTCCACCTCCGGGTCCGCCTTGTCCCGGGCCGCGATTTCCTTGGTAACCGCCGCCTTGTCCTGGACCACGATTTCCTTGGTAACCGCCGCCTTGACCCGGGCCGCGATTTCCTTGGTAACCGCCGCCTTGACCCGGACCACGATTTCCTTGGTAACCGCCGCCTTGACCCGGGCCGCGATTTCCTTGGTAACCGCCGCCTTGTCCCGGGCCGCGATTTCCTTGGTAGCCGCCGCCTTGTCCTGGACCGCGATTTCCTTGATAACCGCCGCCTTGACCGGAGCCGCTACGCCCTTGATAACCGCCGCCTTGCGTCGGTCTGGATACGATGATATTAGAATCTTCTTTTTGAAAAGGAGAACGGGAAGTCGGATAGGAAGAATCTCCACTTTGTCCTTGTGGATCCCTGTCTCTTGGAGGACGGGCACCGCCTTGTCCTGGGTCCGGCTTTTTCGGAGATTCTTCGCTTTTAACGTCTCTCTGAGAGGAAGGAGCGGGACGGACGATCGGTGATTGACCGGAATCGCCTCTTGGAGGCAGCGGGGTAACCGGTTTTGCAGGAGCAGAATCGGCGGCCGCTTCTTTCTTAGGAGATGCAGAGGGGGAAGGAGACGGAGTTTCGTCGCCTTTCTTTTTAATGATCAGCTTCTTGCGTTTTCCCGCGTCCGCTGCGCCCTGGAGCGTTTCCTTGATCGTCTTATTTTTGTCTTCCATAATGATACCCTGGCTTTCCGAAGTCACTGAAGCTCCGGCTCTGAAAAAACCCGTTCGGGTTCTCTCAGTTATCCTCCACCCATTCCACGGATTCTCGGAGTAACTTGAGAATCTGTCCGGCGGTCGTATGTCCGATTCCTTGCAGTTTTGCCAGATCGTCTTGGCTGTATTCGATCAGGGTTTCCAGATCCTTGATGCCTTCGCTCTTCAAGATCCCGACAATACGGGCCGAGAGTCCGGGTAGATCTTCCAGAGGAGTCAATCCTTCTTCCTCTTCTTCTTGTTCCGGTTGAACTTTTGCTTCTTCCGCAGGAGTATAAAAAAGCCTTTCCAGTCTTTCTCTCGCCTCCGGAGAAGCAAGTTCCGCGTTGTATTGAGCCACGGTTTTAATATCGATTTTGTAACCCGCCAACTGAGACGCAAGTTTTACGTTGGAACCGTTGATTCCGATCGCCAAAGAAAGTTGATCGTCGGGCACGACTACCATCGCTTCTCTTCCGGAACCGTCCACCTTCACTTCTACCGGTTTCGCGGGAGAAATCGCGTTCGCGATAAATTCTGCAGCGTCGTCGGAAGATTCTACGATATCGATTCTTTCGTTACCGAGCTCCCGTACGATGGATTGGATCCGAACCCCTTTCATACCGACGCAAGCGCCGACCGGATCGATGTCGCCTCGGGTCGCACGAACTACAACCTTCGTTCTGATGGAAGGTTGTCTGGCTACGTTTACGATTTCCACGAGTCCGTCGTAGATTTCCGGAATTTCCATTTCGAACAATTTACGAACGAAATCCGCGGAAGCTCTGGAGAGAGTAATCACTGGGATCGGTTCTCTCGGACGAAGTTCCACTCTTTGAATGATTGCTTTGAGTCTGTCTCCGCTGTGATACTTTTCACCCGGATTCTGTTCACGGCGAGGCATGATTCCTTCTACTTTACCGAGGTCGATGCTCATCGCGTCTTTTTTCCACCTCTGGAAATAACCGTGAGTGAGTTCGCCTTCTTTCGCCTTATACTCGTTATAGAGAAGTTCCTTCTCCATGTCTTTCAGTCTTTGAAAAACCATCTGCTTCGCTTGGCTGGAGATAATCCGCGAGAGTTCCACGGGTTTTTCGCGGAACGAAACGACCGAACCGACTTCCGCAGAAGCGTCGATCGCTTTAGCATCTTCTAAACTGATTTCGAGAGCGGAGGAAGCCGCGCCCTCCACTACTTTTTTTGCGATTGCGATGACTACGCTGTCTTTACCGGACGCAAACTCTACGGTAACGGGCGAAGGTGTTTCCGAATCTTCGGACTCTTCCAGACCTTCGAGGCCGGACTTTTTCTTATATGCGGTTATGAGAGAATCACGAATGACTCCCATAACGGCTTCCCGATCGAGGGACTTGTCCGCACAAAATTGTTGGATCGCCTCCAACAGATTTCCTTCCGATTGTGTCTTCTTAACTGCCATATCAAATACTTACGTAGAGATTCCCTTTCAGTATATCCTTGAGGTTCAGGGTCGTCTGCTTTTTTCCCGCAGATTTTTTACCCTTCTGGAATTTTTCCAGAATCACCTGATCCCCTTCGCGTCCCACTATCCGAAAAATTCCTTCCTGGGGATTCTCTGATTGTTCGGATAGAAAAATCAGACGAACCGGTATTCCCCGGAAACGATCCAGGTCTCCCGGAAGGTCGAGTTTCCGTTCCGCCCCTGCGGAGGAAACTTTAAGAGTGTAATCCAGATCCGGTGAGATCCGTTCTAACTCTTCTTTCAGTTTTCTGGAAACATGCTCACATTCCAGAAGGCTGACTGAACCATACGGATGTTCAAGATTGTCCAAGACGATCTCGATCAACGAGTGGTTAGGCCTTTGGTTGACCTTTAATGAGTACAGCTTGACAGGCAAATGCAGGACGCCATCCAGAATACTGCTGATTTCTTCCCTGCTTACTGTCAAACCCCGGCCTTAGAGAGAAAACTCAAAAATGAATGAATTTTTCCTGATATCCTAATCAAACTATTCAAATTTGGCTACAGTGTAAAGTAAAAAAACCCGGGGATTCCCAAGCGGAGGGAATTCCAAGGATTATTGCTTGTTTTCCAATCAATGTGTTGGAATGGTATCGTTACATTCCAAGATCCATCAGGCTTTCATGAGAAATCTCAAATCAATTTCCAAAAATCACACCGCAAAACGCGGGACGTCGATTCTATTCTTTGGAATCGTTTTTTTAGGCGCGGCAATTCTAAGTTGTACACGTTTCAAAGTGGACAATTACAACTCTTATCTTTACGGAAGAATCAAGTTAGGCAGCACGCTCGCGGACATTCAGGCCAAAGTTTTGAACGGCGTTCCCACCAACCTCCCCCAAACCCTGCCCGTAGTTTCGAGCAAGATCTATGTTCCCGACTTCGAACAATCCTTATTGAAAGTATTCTCCACCGATGGAGAACTCAAATTCATCTTGGGAACGACAAAGGAAAAAGTCGGAGACAAATACAAACTGATTCCCGCAAAAATCGGAAAGATCGGACTCGTCGCGGTGAACGGCGACGAAGAGATTTATCTTCAATCCAGAACGGGAAAGGAAGAACAACCCAAAGTGGATCCCGCCAACGAAGATATCTTCCTAAAAAAGAGCGGATCGTTCGACACGGAATACAGAGAAGCGATTCCTTCCGCAATATTACATTTTTCGGATGCTGGAAAACTTTTGAACACGATCTACGTGGAAGGAATTTCGGGAACCACTCCGTTCGGATATATCGAACGGATGGAAACCGGAGAAGACGACCTCCTTTTCGTCTTTCACAGATCCGGAGGAGAAATGAAACTATCCGTGTATGACAACGGAACCCTTCTTCGATCGATCGGAGCTTCCAATTTTTCGGAAGTGATTTCCGATACGGAAACGGCGCAAGCGAGACTGGAAACCATTCTCCCTCATCCGGAAGGAAAATACGCCGTCGCATCGTTCAGCGTGTTCGATAAAAAGAATTCCAGATTCAAATCCCGCAAAATTTTCAAATACGACTTCGAAACCAAAACCGCGACTCCTCTGAAGGAAATCCAAGATCCTTCCGAGTCCCTGTATTGGATATTAAAAGATAATAATTTCTTTATATGGGAAACGGAAACCGAAGAGGAAAGTTCGATCCGCCTTCAGGTTCACGACGACGAAGGAAACCACGTCAACAACATCCGCCTGAACTATCTTCCGCCGAGAGGACTCTGGAGAGAAACCTGGATGGATCTAAACGACGAAATCTATTCCGCCAGGATCAAATCCGGTTATCTGGAAATCCATAAATGGAAATAAAGTTTTTCGAATATTCAGAATCTCTGTTTGACGATCGGGAAAGCGGAGATCTGGATCGAAAAACGATTCTCCAGTCCGGAATTTCCGGCTCTCACTTCATGGGCTTTGCAGCCCTTTCCATATACCAAAAATACAGAAAGAAAATACTCGAACACGACCGCGTTTTGATCCTCTGCGGAAACGGAAACAACGGAGGGGACGGACTTGGCGTTGCCTTCTTTTTGATCCAAGAAGGAATCTTTCCCGCGGTTTATCTCAAAGAAGGAGACTTGTCGGAAGAATCCGCGACCTACAAAAACGCATTCTTAAACGAGGGCGGACAAATTTTTCCTCTGGAGAATTTTTTGACCGAGGAATCGCGCTTTGGAAACGAAAGAATCTTTTTGATCGACGCGCTTCTCGGGACCGGTTTCCGCTCTCCTTTAAAACATCCTTTGGACGAGGTCGTCGCCCGGATCGAAAGAGTAAAACGCTCCGGCCAAAAGCGGATTTTTGTTCTAAGCGTCGACGCCGTATCGGGTTTTACGGAGGACGGAAGCCTTCCGTTCGAAGCGGACGCGTTAGCCGAAATCGGAATGAAAAAATGGAGAAACCGTTTTTTGCCGAGCAGAATAAAAAGAACGTTTCATCGGATCGGTTTCCCGAATCAAAACCTGCGAAAAGATTCGTCAATCCCCGCTCATTCCGAATCCGCGACAAATACGAATTCATCTTTCACGGGAAAAATTCTCTGGAAAAAAATCCCGAAATCCATTCTGAAAAAAACCTTAGAAAGAACCGAAGATTCCCACAAATACAAAAACGGATCAGCCGTGATCGTGGGAGGCTCGCAGGGAATGGCGGGAGCGGCGCTTTCTTCCTTGCTCGCCTTTCACGAGTTAGGCGGAGGGATCTCCCTTTTGCTGACGCCTTCCGAAAAAACGGTGCGAGCCGTTTTAAAAAAAGATCCTTCCCTGATGGTGAATACGATCCCCGAAACTTCCGAAATTCTTTCTCATTCTTTTGTAAAAAAAGCCTCGGTTTTACTTTTGGGACCTGGCTTAAAAACGGAAGAATGTCCCAAGCTTTTATTGCCCGAGGAAAAATTCTGCGTATTGGATGCGGGAGCGATTTTAGCATATAAGAATATTCGAATACACGAAAACGTTTTAATAACCCCGCATACGGGAGAGTTGGAACAACTCTTAGGAGCCAAGATAGAATCGATTTCGCACGGACTTTCCCTTGCAAAAGAATATGCGCGGAACTACGACGTGAATCTTTTGTGGAAACGGCATTCTTCCTTTTTGATCGAATCGAACGGGACGGTTTGGCTTTGGGAAAAACCCGAGCCGAAACTCGCCGTGATGGGAACGGGCGATCTTCTTGCGGGAATTCTTGCGTTTTACGGTTCCAGGGGGTTTTCCATTTCCGAAGCGGTTCAACTTTCGTTTTCTTTGCTGACAAAGGCCGCTAAGAAATCAAAAGGCTTTCCAACCGCGTCCGGAATCCGTAAACTACTCAAGGGAGGAATCTGACATGGGCGGTGGGTATCATTCACGTTCTCCGGAAGAATTCAGAAAATTCTTGGAAGAAAGCAGAAAACAATCCGGCGGGGGAAGATTTTCCAGAGTTCGTTTAATCTTTATCTTGAATTTGGTTTTGGTCGTTTTGGTGATCGGAATGGTCGCGAGAACGATGAACCCGAGCGCGTTTACGATTCAATCTTCCTCATCTAAAGTTAGAATGGAAGCTTCGACTTTGTATATAAAATCAAGCCGCGACGGCAAGGACGGCTTTCCTACCTTCTTTCTTTTTATGAAGAATGAGACCGAGACGGAAATCCGTTTTCCAGATCCGACATGGAAGTTTACGATTTTCTTAAGCGGTAAAGAAGGATTGAATTGCATCGACGCAATCTGGGAAGTTCCGGAAAGAACAATTCATCCGGGTAAAATCGAGTTTGCACGATTTCGAGCGAGCGACGTTACGATCGACTCTCTTCCCCCTGATTGTAAAATCAAATCCTCCGAAAATTTTTGGGAAAGAATTTTCAGAAGGACCGGAGGCAAAAGCGGATTAAAACTGGAAGTGACCGTTTCTCATAAGGAAGACAAACAGATTCTCTCGATCGAGAATTTATAAGAACGCTACCTTCCGCTTTTTGAAAGTGTTTTTTTCCGATGTGCAAGTTGTCGTTCCTCGCGGCGTTTAGGCGACATTCGTATATTTTTAGATGAGTAAAGATCCGTCTTGGTTGAAAGAATTATCTCTGATTTAGGCGACTGTCGTATATTTTTAGATGAGTAAAGATCTGCCTTGGTTGAAAGAATTATCTCTGATTTAGGCGACATTCGTATAAATCAGGGTATTACTTTACGAGTGTTATCGCGTTTTTGAATCGTCTTTCCTACAAATAGACCGATTCTTTTAAAGTTTAAACGGCATTAGACGTTTATACGAGAGTTGTATAAAAATCTCAAAGTCGATTGCAGAATCGCGAATTTCAACACATACATCATTCCGGAATGTATCGGAATATAGATGAAAAGTATGAAAGCCCGAATCGAAACATCAAAGAACTCGGAGCAAAATCAATACTTCTCCCAAAATTCAAAACGATCTTCAATCCGGATTTGCAGCTTAAGAAATGCGGTAGTCATTCCATCAAATCGCCAATGGACGTACAAAATAAAATTCAAACATCGCTAAGAGGACGACAAAACAACCTTCAAATCCCATATGGGCGATTCCGAATCCATTGATAACGGACCAATTCCAAACGATGATTCCAATGCAGACCATTGCCCATGAAAAATTGGCTGTTATCAAAAGATCGATTAAGAATTTCTTAAAGGGAATCCTTAAGACAAGCATTAAAACCAAGGTTCCCGAATAGAATCCATATACAAGATTGACGATCCCGGTAAAAAGAAAAACTTCATCTGTAAGCGAATACCAAGTCGCAAATGGAATCGGAATAAAAAGAAGAACAAGACCGGCAATCAATGCGGCGCCGCTATCGATCATAAGAATCGATCGGCTAAAAGATAAAGAATGATTTTTTACGTTCATGATTGTCTTACAATTTCAGGATTACCGATCCGAGGAGCAATTCGAATTTCAAAATAATAATTTATCGAGTTGTCATAACAAGCACGAATCGACATCTTAGTTTCGATTTCACGGCGATTCTCAATCTTTTGCGAATAAGTCTTTCTGCAAAATGAACACGATTCCGTAATTCATTCTTTAGGAATCCTTCAATATTCAGAATGACTCGTTTGCAGGCAGTGTGTCTCGAAGAATGAAAATCAAAAACGCGAGTAAATCAATCTAGAGAGGTTTTTATGGAAGCAAATTTCTGGCACCAACGTTGGGGAAAAAATGAGATCGCATTTCACGAAAAAGAAGCGAACCCGTTGTTAGTTGAACATTTTGAAAAGCTTTCTCTACCCGAAGGCGCACGCATATTCGTGCCTTTATGCGGTAAAACCTTGGATATTTCCTGGCTTCTATCCAAAGGATATCGAGTGGCGGGGATTGAACTGAGCAAAATCGCTATCGATCAATTGTTTTCCCAACTTGGATTGATACCGAAAATAACAAAGATGGGCGCCCTGGAACATTATAGTGCAGACAATATCGACATCTTTGTAGGCGACATTTTTCTCTTATCGAAGGAATGGCTCGGTTCAGTACAAGCCATCTATGATAGAGCGGCCCTCGTTGCCTTGCCGGAAGAGATGCGAAATCGCTATACAAATCATATACTCGACCTGACCGACTCTGCTCCTCAACTGTTGATTTGTTACGAGTATGATCAGAACTCGATGGAGGGACCGCCGTTTTCCATCAGCAACGAGGAAGTCAATCGACACTATAATGAAAAATATGATCTAAATCTGATCGTAAGCAAAGAAGTGATCGGAGGATTGAAAGGAAAATGTCAGGCGATCGAAAACGTTTGGTTACTGCAAACTCGATGACTGTTGGTCGGCGTCGAATCGGGGAATCCTCTCTTTTCTTCGATAAGATACATTCATCTTTCGCTAAGAATCTTACAAAACTCCCTTACACTTCCGTTTCCAACCCCGTTCCTGTTCTCTCAAATATTCGAATACAACGGAATCCGAATCTTTTCCCGAAAGGTAATCCAACAAAAAGCGATCGCCGACGAGCAATTCGATCGCGGGTCGATCGGATCGAAATTCGTACGCTCCCTCTCTGTATGCGAAGTCGTTCGGATATTCTTCCCTCAACATGCGGATCAACTTAAGAGAAAAGAAAAGGCTGTGAAATTTTTCGGGCTTCTTCAACAAGATCTGAAATCCGCCGCAGACTTCATCCTTGTGTTTGTGAAAAGTCGGTATGAATTTCAACGGACGCAAGGTGCAACTTTCATTTTGTGATCCTTCCAGAGCTTTGCGGATTCTATCGTTTTGTTCGTTGATGTAAGGCGCTCCGAACGTTTCAAACGGCCTCGTGGTCCCTCTTCCTTCGGAAAGATTGGTTCCTTCCAAAAGACATTGACCCGCATAAACGTAACAAGTCGAACGAAACGGAATATTCGGAGACGGGGGAATCCAAAGAAATTCGGAATCTTCTTTTGCGTACCAGCCTTTCTTTGCGACTTTGAGTTTCACATTTAAGGAAAATTCTTTTTGATAATACGAAAGTAGTTCTCCCGGCGTTAATCCGTGACGATGCAATACCGTTCTGACTCCGACGAAGGATTCGAATTCTTTTTCCAAAGGAGAACCTTCTACTCTTTCTCCCGCGGGGTTGGGCGAATCGAAAACGACGACTGAAATTTCCTGTTTTCCGGAAGAATTCCATTTCGCGATCTCTTCCAAAAAATAATACGCAGTGGTCAGAAAGGTATAATAACGCGCACCCACGTCCCGGATATCGATTACGATCAAATCCAAACCTTCGAGCGAAACGGAATCGGGCACGAGACTCGATTCATGATCCCCGTAAAGATTGATGAATTCCACTCCGTCCAGGGCGTATTTCAAATTCGATCCGGAAACCTGATCCTGAAGTTCGGCAAACAATCCGTGCTCGGGAAGAAATATTTTCTTTAAATCATATCTCTTACGTAGGGTTTGAAAATGATATTCCCCCTTCGGTCCGAAGGCGCTTTGATTCGTAACCATTCCGATCCTGGAAACGCGGAGCAGTTTTTCGATTTTATGATTCATTCTTCCCGTATGGTTTTCGGAAGGCATACGGAGTCAAGTGCAACGAAAAAAGATCCGATTCCCCGGGAGAATTCTCCCGTTTGCGTTTATACGAACTTCGTAGATTTTCAGAGGTCGGTTTTTTGATTCGGTTCGAAAAAAAGTGTTTTCTCCAAGGATAAGAAATAGTTTCTTTTTCATTTAACCCTCGATAATCTAATTATGGCATTTGATCCCTCAGTTCCACAACAACAAGCCCAAGCTCCCGCAGGAACCTTACTGTTTCCCGAAGGTTCTCCCGCAAATACTCTCAACGTGCTTCACAGTGGAACGGTTCGTTATCTGACCGAAGTTCCCGGGGGAAGAAAACTCGAACTTTTTAAACTGAGCGGAGCTAATTTAACTCCTGGATCGATGGCTCTTTTTACGAGCGGTCGATACCCGTTTCATCTTCAAGCCGAAGATGCCTGCGTCATTTCCACATACGCGATGAACCGCGACACGATCGGCAAGAGCGTTGGTTCCCGAGTCTCGTTGGGGCTCATGGTCGCGCGGACTCTTCTTCGCGAAATCACGGAACTTTTCAAAAAATCCAATCAGATCCGCAAGATCACTTCCGAAATCGAAAAGGTGAACGATAACCTTTCGATTCTTTATTATCAATTCAATCCGAACGTGTTTCCGGACATCAAACCGGGCGCTCCGATCCCCGAAGTTTCCGCGGATGTCGTGGATCCGGTGATGCGTCTTTGTCGGGAGAATTTGAAATTATTTTTTGACAACGGCGGTCTTTTACCGGACAGACCGAGTCCTCAGTTTTTGGAAGAAGAACACGAATCCCAACTCACGAGATTGTATCCCGAAGAGATCGATTTCCAAGACGGAGAATTCAACTTCATCCGAAAGCTCGTCATGCAAGACCCGAAAATTTTGAACGCTCTTTTTACGGCGGACCCAACGATGCTCGCCTATGTTTGTTCGAAACTTGCAAACGTATTGGAGCAGATTTCCGGGATTCTCAAATCATGTCTTTCCGATTTGGACGAGGCGTTTCGCCTGTTCTTTGTAGGCGAACAAAGTCTCGTTGAGAAATTTTATCTGATTCTCGACATTACTTCTTCCGGTTACGGAACCGCTCCGGCGGAATTCGTAGTACCCGTGTTAGGCGCCGTTGCAGGCAAGATCGAAAAATATAAGAACGGTCATCAAGCCCTATTCGGAGTTCCTGTTACAGGTCTTTCTCCGAACGCACAAGCGTTTCAATCCAAAGCGGGAGCGCTTGCAAAAAAACTGGAGGAAACGACTCCGAAAACCCAAGCACCGGTCGCCTCCGCAATTACGGCGGGCGTGGACGTGAATGCGATCCGCAAGGAACTCGACAACTCCGCTTCGGTTATCATTCAATTCTCCGGTCTGGAAGCGGAAAAGGTAAAGGAATTCTCCGCCTTGATGGTCAAGGTCAAGAGCTTAAAGAATCCTCTGGATCCAGAAGGGGACAACAGAAAGATTCGAAGAACACTCGGAAGACATTACTGGGATATGTATCAGGAATGTTTTACGAAGTACATGAATTCGAACCGAAACGTTCCGAAGCCGGTCGACCTGATGTTGAAATACGGATATTTCGACGAGACGATGGTGGACGATTCTCAAATCGCCTTTATGTACACGCATAAGGATCCGATGACTCCCGCTTCGGATATTCCGGTTTGGCTGGGAACGGAATGGCTGGAAAGAATTTATAAACGGGAGATCCCGACTTCTCTCGACGAGATGGGGCAGAATTTTTTCGAAAAGGTGAAGATGGAAAACAGAACCATCAACATCAAAAAAGAATCGGATATACCGCCGGAACTCGACAACCCGGACACAAGACTCAAATTCGAATTCGCCTCCCTTTACGAGGCCAACGTTAGACTCACTTCGGGTAGTCCCGCGACTCACTTCCCTATTTTAACCAAGTTTCACAGTCAAATGGCGATTGATAAATCGTACGTTTCCAAGAAGATTCTCGAAGACGTAGTTCACGAACTTCTGGCAGTTGACTATTCCATTTTCCACCGAGAAGTAATCTACAATAACAATGAGTTGGGAATTACGAAAGAATTCATTCAGAAATCGGTGATTCCTGATTTTATTCTCGTTCCCTCCATCGGAACCAAAGTGATGATGTGGCAGGATCTTTCGATTCACAGAGGAGCCGGTTCCAAAGAAAGTCCCGGAAGAATCGTTCTTCCGATCTTCGCGCAAGGCGATTTGAAAACGATGGTGGCGGATGCGCTCGCCGCGTTCCGCTGGGAGCTTACGAAGTCGATTCTCGGAGCGGAATGGAACAACGTCGGAAATCCTTCGATTACCGCGGATTACACGGACTACATTCAGTTTTTTAAAAAGAACAAGGATCTTTCGATCGAGATTAAGGAAAAGCTCGCATCCGACTTCAAACGTTTTAGAAACGACCGCGATATTTTTGCGAACGACTATCAGCTCTGGATGAAATACGAATCCGACGGGGTTCAACGTCTCAATAAGGTCGTTCGAGGAATTTTTTACAGACATATCCCGTTCAGTAAAGCGATTCGGGACAAGGTCGCTAAAACTCCTGCGTTCTCGGAGATTCACAACCGCTTCATCAATATTAGAAATCGTAAATATACGGAATTGGAAAACCGATACAAGAAGTATATGAACGCATTGGGAAGTCTGCCCGATCCGCTACGGGATAATTTAGAATTCTTCAAAGTTTAAAGAAGAAGACCGTTCGATTCCTTTTTAGAAGGGTCTCAATCTTTTTTTTCTTACGATTGTTTGTCGTTAGAATTGGTTCTTAGAGGAAGTTCCATCGTATTCACGAAAAACGTATGAGTTCCCACACTTCGCCCGGAGGAAGTTCCATCCTATTCACGAAAAATGTATGAGTTCCCACATTCTCCCGGAAAAGTTCCATCGTATTCACGAAAAACGTATGAGTTCCCACATTCGCCCGGAGGAAGTTCCATCGTATTCACAAAAAACGTATGAGTTCCCACATTCTCCGATAGAACGGAAAAAACGCGAAACTTAGATTTCTTCCAGAAGATACGGACGCGTATACTCCCGGATAATCTCCACGACAAAACGTCCCCAGCTCTTCGGATCGTGCTGGGAGATTTCGACCTGTTTGATTTTCGGAAAATACGGATTCGGTTTGAAAAGACTGTGTGAAAGTTCGATCGCGCGCAGATAATTATCGACCCGTTTTACTCGGACGAAATTCAACAGCTCGGATTGAACCTGACTTTGCGGAATATAACCGATGATGATGAGTTTCGGAAATAAGGACTTTTTCAAAAGATTGATGAACTCCGCAAAACTGTCCACACGATCGATAAATCCTTCGTAGGCTCCACCCCCGAGGTTCATGATCTGAGTCACGATATCCATCGTAAAGGAAACGCCTTCGGCGGAAGTCATATCGGAAATAATGACAATCCCTTCGTCGGGCTGAAAGGTTTTGAACATCTGAGAACCTTTGAATTGTCTTCTCAAAAGTTTCGCGGCGGAGATGTCGATCTCGGCGGCTTTCGCGAGAATCGTTCTTCCACCGGAATCCAGAATCGGCTCTCTCGTGATGATGTATCTTTTTTTGGCCGCGTTCTGGTTCATGACTCGAAACGCTTTGACCTTTTCCTCGATTTCGTCCAGAGAACAATAACCGATTTTTAATACGTTTTCCCTCGACCTTTTCTCTAACTCTGTATCTTCCATTTAAAGTATTAAGGACGGTGCGACTCGAATGACTCGAATTCGAACTGGATTCCCTTATCCCGCTTTATCATAACATTAAATTTATTTTGAACAACTCACTTCTCGATAAACGAGAAACAAGATTAAAACACTTGCGCCTTATTTCCAGTTTTTCTGAATGGAATCATGCGTCCGGAAACGGAAAATTCTTCCCGATTTCGCTTCTTTTTACGGATTGCGAAGATTCTTTCGGTACTGATTCTACTTTCCACTCTTTTTTCTTGCGAGTCCGTAGAATTTATCCCGGAAACGGTTTTACGAGAAGAATTCGGTTTTTCTCATAAAAGCTCCTGGAACGAAATCGAAATCCGAAATTCTTCCCCTCCGAAGCCTTACCGCACGTACGGTAAAATTATCATTCGCTCCTTTGCGAACGGAAGGGTGCCGGAATACTTGGTCACCGAGCTGAAAAAAGAATTATACGCAAATCATATGGACGGAGTAATCTTCACCGGCAGAGGAATCGTGAACGTTCCGCCGACCCTCGTTCAATCGGGGAACGGAGACGGGAATACGGTCGCCATCGGTTACGTCAACAACGAGATGGGTGTGATCGAAGGCGTGGCGTATCGTTATAAGGATAATTTTAGGTGAAGAATTTTATGGAACCGCAAAGTCCTCATTCCCCTTCTCCTCGAAAATTCAACAGCGAAATTTTTGTCGATTCCGAGGATCGCTGGATTTTCCGCGGAAACCGCATCGATCAAAAAGAGGTGCTTACTTACTTTCGTCAAAATCTTCGCGAAGACGAACTGGGAATCTTCATCGACAATCGTTTCGGAGAATTCGCGGAGAACGGTTATCTCGACTTGGAAGGATATCCGATCCATTTGGTCGCTTGCAGAGAATCGGAAGACACGTTAGTCTTCCTTTCCGAGTCCGAAGCCGCTTATACTTTGAAGGAATTGTATTTTGCCTTGGACAAGGATGGATGTCTTTTTGCGAAAACGCCGCATCATAAAAAGCTAAAATTCCGGCCGGATCGAAACTGTCTTTCGGATCTCAGTCCTTTTTTGGAGGAAACAAAAGACGGAACCGTGATTTGCTTTCGCGGGGAAAGAACCGCAATTCCCGAAACGGGAGAATCTCCGAAAGTTCCGTTACCTCCGGAATTCCGGTCGGCTTCGTCTCAAAACGACTGAGATGTTCAAGGAAATAGATTTGGGTTTTGATTCGATAAACAGGTTGGACCAAAAATTGCGCGGTAGTTCCCGCATTTTTGAGGAGTTCCAACAAAAATGCGAGTGAAAAATTCTTCTTGTATATAAGCGATTTTTCTGATAGAGGAAAATTTGCCGAGATTTCCCGCCCCCTCAAAACTCAACGCATTGCTACCTAAGGATCGTTCGTCACCCCACCACCCAAATTTTGGGCGGGGCCGCCTTTAATCACGGAGGATTGTCGGAACTTCTAAACAAGAATATCTCACTCCCAACAGGTCGTTCTTCCGGGCGCGTTAACTCAGCAGAACGCTTCCTATGGGGCGCGTTAACTCAGCAGAACGCTTCCTATGGGGCGCGTTAACTCAGCAGAACGCTTCCTACGGGGCGCGTTAACTCAGCAGAACGCTTCCTACGGGGCGCGTTAACTCAGCAGAACGCTTCCTATGGGGCGCGTTAACTCAGCAGAACGCTTCCTATGGGGCGCGTTAACTCAGCAGAACGCTTCCTATGGGGCGCGTTAACTCAGCAGAACGCTTCCTATGGGGCGCGTTCTAAATCGCCGAACCTAATTCCTCTTTGAGTTTTCTGGCTTCCTCGAAGTCGGGCTTGATCAAAATCGCGCGGTGCAGATATTGAAGCGATCTTTCCGGACGATTCCAAATCTTATACAATGTGGCAAGATTGTAGAGGGAAATATGCGGCGCGTCGTTGAGCTCGCAACGTAATGATTTTTTCAGCCAATACACTGCTTCGGTTTCCTTTCCGGCTCTTAAAAGAATGATTCCTATTTCGTTGCAGGGGTTTCCGTAGTTCGGATTCACTTCCACGGATTTGTAGAACTGCAGCAGTCCTTTTTCCGGGTTTCCTTTCTGATTCTCCATAAGCCCTAAAAAGAAATAGGCCTCGTGGTTTTCTTCGTTTTCCAGCGAAAGTTTGAATAGATATTCGGCTCTGTCAGAGTCGCCCGTTTTGTAAAAGTATTTTGCCGCTTCTAGAAAATCCGAAGGAGTAAAGTTTTCCAATTCCATAACCCGTTTTTACTTTGATTTTCGGTTTGGAACCTTCAAGGCTTGATTAAGTTTTTTTTCAAAGCCTCTGCGACGTGTTCGGCGACCTGAGGCGCGTCCAATTTGTACGCATGGAAAATTTCCTTTCTTTCTCCGTGATGAATCGGCTCCGGCGGAAATCCGAACGTCTTGATGTATTTCGAAAGATTTTCCGGCGCGATTCGATTGAGAAGATAACCGGAAGCTCCCGCGTCGACATAACTTTCGTCGAGAATCGCGAAATGTCTGACGTTCGCCAATTCTTGATTCAACGCTTCGACGTCGAGAGGTCTCAGCCAAATGAGATCGATCAGAGTGACTCCGAAACCGGAAGACTCGAGAATTTCGGCGGCCTTCTTCGCTTCGTCAATCATGGAACCGATCGATAAAAGCGCGATATCTCTTCCTTTTTTGAGAACACGGAACGCACCGGGCTTGATCGGAGATTCTTTGTAAAAATCGAGAGTTTTGATGTCGACGCTCGCCTTCGGAAATCGAATCGCGATCGGAGCCTTATCGTACGTCTCCATCCATCGCAAAGAATCGATCATGTCCTGACCGTTCGACGGAACGAACACATCCATGTTCGGAAGTCCCAAAAGATAACTGAGATCGAAAAGTCCTTGGTGCGTCTCTCCGTCCGGTCCCACGCATCCTGCACGGTCAATCACGAATCGAACCGGAAGATTCATCAGAGAAACGTCTTCCACGAGTTGGTCCATTCCTCTCGTTAAGAACGTGGAATAAATACACATATATGGAACGATATTTCCGTTCGTCATTGCGCCCGCAAACGCGACCGAATGTTGTTCCGCGATTCCCACGTCGAAAAGATGTTCCGGAAATTTTTCGGCGTATTCTTTCAGTCCGCTTCCTTCGATCATCGCGGGTGTTACCGCGGCGATCTTCGGATTTTTTTCGGTAAGAATGGACAACATCTTTCCTACGATCTTACTATAGGCGATTTTGGAAGAATCCCCGCTGTCCATCGCCCCGTCTTCTTTGCGAAACGGCGTAACCCCGTGATATTTGATCGGATCTCTTTCCGCGGGATCGTATCCCTTTCCTTTTTGCGTAATCAAATGAAGAAGGATCGGCCCTTTCATCTTCTTCACTTTTTCGAGCATCTTGACGAGACGAATCACGTCGTGCCCGTCCTCCGGTCCGATATATCCGAACCCTAAGTCTTCGAAAAGACCGCCCGGAGTCATAACGTCCTTAAAGCCCTTTTCCACTTTTTTGAAAAATCTTTCAGTCGCGGGTCCGATGATCGGCAGCCACTTTAGAAACGTATAAAAGATCCGCTTCCAGTGATTGTAAAAATGGGATGTAATGATGTTGTTGAGATAATTCGAAATCGATCCCACGTTCTTGGAGATGGACATGAAGTTATCGTTCAAAATCACGATCATGTCCTTCTTCAAATGGCCCGCGTGATTCATCGCTTCCAGAGCCATTCCGGTCGCGATGGACGCGTCCCCTATGATGGCGACTACGTTGTAGTCTTGTTTGGTAAGATCGCGCGCCGCAGCTTCTCCGAGCGCCTGCGAGATCGAAGTCCCCGCGTGACCGGTGTTGTAGAGATCGTACGGAGATTCTTCCCGTTTCGGGAATCCGGAAAGTCCGTTGAATTTACGAACCGTGTTGAGTTTGTCCTTTCTTCCGGTGAGAATTTTATGCGGATACGTTTGATGGCCGACGTCCCAAACCAGTCGATCCTTCGGGGTGTCGAAAACATAGTGAAGTGCGACCGTGAGTTCTACGACTCCCAGATTGCTCGCAAAATGGCCGCCCACTCCCGAAAGAGTGTCGATGATGTAATTTCGAACCTCTTTGCATACCTCGGGAAGTTTTTCCAAAGGTATGTTTCTGAGATCGGCCGGATAGTTGATTCTATCCAGCAGAGTTGGTTCCTGTTGCATGAAAACTTTCTAATCTAATTTTATAAGTCTTTAGTTCGCCTGCAAAGGTTTTCTTAATAGTTTGAGGTCATCCTCGTTCACTAAATCCAATAATTCGTAAATGCGAACGGGTTGAGTTTTTCCCTTCACTTTAATCAAGTCCAGTTCTCTTGCGACGACCCTGTCCTTTACCTTTTCGTAGGTGTACTCGGAGATAATGATATGGGTTCCGTATTCTTTATTCGTTCCTTCCAATCGTGAACCGAGGTTGATCGTATCTCCCATACAGGTGTAATCCATCCTGTGGGAACTCCCCATGTTTCCTACGACGGCGGGTCCGGAGTTGAGTCCGATTCCTATATCCATTTGGGGGAGATCCAAGCTCTTCCATTCTTCCTTTAGAGTTGCGAGTCGTCTCATTTGAGCGAGTCCGGCCGCACATCCGTAGTAAGCGTGGTCTTCCAGAGGCACGGGCGCCCCCCAGAATGCCATGATCGCATCCCCCATGTATTTATCAATCGTTCCCTTAAATTCAATGATGATCTCGGTCATTTCGGAAAGGTATTGGTTCAAGAATTGAACCAACTCTTCCGGTCCCATTTTTTCGGACATGGTCGTAAAACCGCGGATATCCGAGAAGAAAATCGTAATATCCCGTTTCGATCCACCGAGGTTCAAGTTGTCGGGATTTTTCAAAAGTTCGTCCACGACGTCTTTGGATACGAATTTGGAGAACGTGCTTCGGATATATTTTACGTTCTCTTCTTCCGTTAAGATTTTAAATCCGATCAACCCGATGAAAATGAATAGCTGTTCGAGAATCACGGTTGGATAAAGATGCACAAGGTTCAGCTCCGAGAAGTTGACAAGCGTCACTACGGAGAACAGAAAAGCCATCGATAAAAAGAAGATGAACGCAAGCCATGTTTTCAATCTTGGCTGGATCACTCCCACGAGAATTCCCACGATCATGAGAATCAGATATTCTCCCCAAAGAGGAAGTTCGAAAAGGAAGTCTTGGTTTAAGATCGTGTTGATCGCCGCGGCGTGATGTTCGATCCCGGACATATCGCCGAACGGAGATAAGTGCGTATCTTTTGCGGCCCCGGCTCCGGTCGCATAATACATCGCTACGAGAAAGATCGTATTCTGAAACTGAGACGCCGTCTCCTCGTTCCATTCCGTCGCCGCTTCGAAGATTTCATGCGCACGGAAAGAATAGAGTCCGCCCGGAAAGTTGATCTGCATCTGCCCGTCTTCGTCGATCGGAATCGTAATCTCGCGCGTATCGTTCGGACGATTCATGATGTCTTTCGTTTCCATCTTCAGGGTCTTTCGGTTGAAGCTGGTCAGAGTTTTTTGCGGGATATTCTTGATCTTTACGTATTTTCCCATCACCACGTGAACGTCACGTTTCACGTCCACGCCGAGATAATTACAAGCGATGATCAAATCGATGGAAGGATAGTATTCCGTTTCTCGAAGCGGACCCGCGTTCAAAAGTTTTGCGACGAGAGGCATACGGCGGTTGAGGCCGCTTTCGTCTTTTTTAATATTCGCAAATCCTAATCCGGACGCTTTTTCCGCAACGGGTTCGATCGGAGGCTGAGGAAATTTCAACCAGGATCTTCCCGCGTCGCCCGGATCTTCCACGTTTTCCAATTTGAATTTTCGAAGAACTTCGATCCGCTTTTCCAAATTAAGAATCGAACTTTTCGATTCCAAACTCGTTTCCATCGGGTAGTCAAACATGACCTGCGGATTTTTCGCGAGAGCTTCGGCCATCTCTTCCGTTTGTCCCGGTTTGTAGTCGACGAAGAAAATATCGAACATCAGATGATTGGAAGTGTTCTTAAAAATGTCTATTATGTTTGCGTAATATTTCCAAGGAAGAGGCCATCTTCCCTGAAGTTTTTCCAAAGAAGTGGTGGTGATCCCGATGATCTGAATGTCTTGTCTTGCACCGGGTGGAGGATTGTAACGAGTGTATTCGATCGTTCCTTCTTCGGATTCTTTTTCGCTCTTGTTGACTCCCGCGCGAAGCAGAGTAAATCTCCAGGATACGGAGGATTCTTCCAAATCGGAAAGAGGAGTGAATATTTGATAGAGGAAGAACATGGTGAGAGATACGACGGTCGCGAGCCAGACGCTTCCCGACCTTTGTTTATCGGAGGAATTGGCTTCGATGAACTTGTAGATCGGATACGAACTGATCAAAAGAAGAGCGAATCCTCCCAACAAGAATTCCGTATTGAGGGAGAAGTTCGGAAAAAAAGCCGTAAAAGAAATGAGAACGATCCCCAAGGCTCCCAGAACAAGGGATATGATATGGATGGGAGTGATTTTAAATTTCGTTTCGCTCATGCGTTCCTCCGACAGAGATCGGGGAACAGTATCCAATCCGTCGGAGTTTCGTCAATATTTTCCGGGTTCTTAGGAAAATTATCTCATCGAAGAACGGATCTCGGACGCGTAGGAAAATAATTTCTGAACGCAGACGTCCCGATTCGATCCGTTCTCTTCGATGATTCGCTGCACCGCGGAACCGATGATGACTCCGTCCGCGTACTCGGAAATTTCTTTCGACTGAACCGCCGTGGAAATTCCGAATCCCGCGCAAACCGGAAGGGAAACCAACTTTTTTACGAGTTTGATTCTTTCCTGAAGTCCGTTTGCGATCGAACTTCGTTCGCCCGTTACACCGTACGAAGTCACGTAGTAGATAAAGCCGGACGCGAGAGACTTCATCGATTTGATTCGTTCCTCGGTCGTCGCAGGCGTTACGAGATGGATGAAATCGATTTTCCTTTTTTCGAGTTGGGTGAAGAATTCTTCCGCTTCCGGGTTATCATACGGAAGATCGGGAATGATCAGTCCTTGAATGCCGGAGTTCTTTGCGATCTCCGCGAAGGTTTCCAAACCCATCGCATACAACGGATTGAAATACGTTAGATAAACAAGAGGAGTTTGCGGATGAAGTTTGTGAATCTCCGCTGTGATCTCGAGAATTTTTTTCATCGAGAACGGATGTGCAAGTGCGCGTTTGAACGCCTTCTGAATCACGGGACCGTCCGCGGTCGGATCGGTAAACGGAATTCCGAGTTCCAAAATCCCCGCGCCTCCGCGAATGAGCGCGTCCGCCCAAGCGACGCAGGATTCATAATCCGGATCGCCAAGAGAAATGTAAGGAATAAAAACGCTTTTGTCTTTTGAAAATACGGAAGAGATCGTGCTCAAACAAATTCTCCTTTGCGAAGTCTTGCGACCTCGGCGACGTCCTTGTCCCCTCTTCCGGAAAGACAAATGAGAATGTCTTCTTTTTTTCCCATCGTTTTAGCGAGGTCTTTCGCATAACGGAACGCATGCGCGGTTTCCAACGCGGGAATGATTCCTTCGATGCGGCACACTTCTAAAAACGCGTCTAACGCGCCTTCGTCGTCCACGTTTGCATAAGTCACTCTTCCGCTTTTATGAAAGTGCGCGTGTTCTGGTCCGACTCCCGGATAATCGAGTCCCGCCGAAACCGAATGTGCGGGAACGATTTGTCCGAACTCGTCTTGGATCACGAGAGTTTTGGTTCCGTGTAAAAATCCGGTTTTTCCGAATTGGATCGTCGCCGAATTTTCTCCGGGTTTTGTAGAATAACCGCCCGCTTCCACCCCGTAGAGTTTTACTTTTTTATCTTTGATGAATCCGTAAAACATTCCGATCGCGTTGGATCCTCCGCCCACACAGGCTACGACGGCGTTCGGAAGTTTTCCGTTTACTTTTTTGAATTGTTTTCTCGATTCGATTCCGATCACGGATTGAAAGTCTCTTACGATCGTAGGAAACGGGTGCGGTCCGATCGAGGAACCCACGATATAATGTGTATTAGAAACATTTAATGCCCAGTCGCGCATCGCTTCGCTCGTCGCATCCTTGAGAGTTGCGGTTCCGCTGGAAACGCCGACCACTTTCGCTCCCATCATTCTCATACGGATCGCGTTGAGTTCCTGACGACGAAGATCCTCGTCCCCCATATACACGACGGTTTCCATTTGGAACATCGCGCCCACGGTTGCGGTCGCAACCCCGTGTTGTCCCGCTCCGGTTTCCGCGATGATTCTAGTTTTACCCATCGCCTTTGCGATCAGCACCTGACCGATCGTATTGTTGATCTTATGCGCTCCGGTATGGTTTAGGTCTTCCCGTTTGAGCCAGATTCTCGCTCCACCCCAAGCCTTGGAAAGACGTTCCGCGTGCGTAAGCGGAGAAGGCCGTCCGATATAATTTTTACGGTAATATTCGAGCTCTTTTTTGAAGTGTTTGTTCTTCTTCAGTTTTTTATACGTAGACTCGAGTTCCACGAGAGCGTCGTGCAGAATTTCGGGAGAATAACGTCCGCCGAATTCTCCGAAATAACCCTCTTTTGGGGAATGATGTTCTTTTCCCATAACTACTCCAATTCCGCGAAGAGTTCCTGACGAAGCGCTTCCACCCTTGCGACAAGATCCTCAAATCCGGTAAACGCAAAGGATTCTTCCTTGTCCGCTTTGCGGTTGTAGATCGATACTTCCCCGTTTTCAAAGAATTTTTTACCGATCGTTACTCGGATCGGAAATCCGATCAATTCGGAATCCTTGAGTTTGAAGCCCGGTCCCACGTCGCGGTCGTCCCAAAAAATTTCTATGTTTTCGTTTTTTAGTACATTATAAAATTCTTCCGCTTTTGCGTATTGCTCCTCGCCCTTTGTGATGCTCACGAGCGCGACTTCAAACGGCGCGATGCTGATCGGCCAAAAAATTCCCTTTTCGTCGTTGCACTGTTCGATGACGGTCGCCATGGTTCGGTTGACTCCGATTCCGTAACAACCCATCGTAAGAGTTCTTGATTTTCCGTTCTGATCGAGGACTTGAATTCCGAACGCTTTGGTGTATTTTTCACCGAGTTTAAAAATATGTCCGACTTCGATTCCTTTTTCGGCTTTGAGAGGAGTTCCGCAGTTCGGACAAAGATCCCCTTCTCTTGCTAATGCGACATCGGCGAACTCGGGCAACCCCGCGATTTCCTTTTCGAGTATAAAACCCTGCGTGTGAAAGTCCTCTTTGTTGGAACCGACCACATACGGAAAATCCTTCTGCAAAGAACGATCGTATAACACCTTCACTTTATCGTTGGGGGCTACGGGTGCGATAAAACCGGGGACGAATCCGAGTTCGCGGACTTCCGCATCGGTCATCAAATCGGAATCCACGATTCTCAGCAAAGAATGCAGTTTATGAAGATTGAGTTCCAAGTCGCCGCGCAAAAATACGAGAATCTTTTTCTTATCCGATTTAAGCGCGACCGCTTTGATCGTTTCGGCTTCCGTGATTCCCAAAAGCGCGCTGACTTCCGCGATCGTTTTTTTGCCCGGAGTAGCGATCTCTTTTTTTTCGGTAAGTTTCGCGGGAGCTACATTCTCTTTTTTGAATATAAACGGGGTCTTTTCGCTGTTCGAGCTGTATCCGCACGAATTGCACAACAGCAGAGTTTCTTCTCCGATCGGAGATACGACCATAAACTCTTCCGACGCGGAACCGCCCATACTTCCCGAGTCGGCTTGCACCGGAATCGTTTTGAGTCCGCAGCGATCGAAAATTTTTCTGTAAGCGACCCGCATCGACTGATACGTTTCGTCGAGCGAAGCGTCGTCGATATGAAACGAATACGCGTCCTTCATCACGAATTCTCTCGAGCGAATCACTCCGAAACGAGGACGAATCTCGTCGCGGAACTTGGTTTGGATCTGATATACGTTGATCGGAAGATCCTTGTAGGATTTCAATAAAGGTTTAACGAGAGAACTGAAGGATTCTTCGTGTGTGGGTCCGAGCGCGTACGAAAGATCGTGTCTGTCCTTGATGCGAAACATCTCCTTTCCCATCGCATTCCATCTTCCGCTTTGTTCCCAGAGTTCCGAAGGAGTCAAAATCGGAAGATCGAATTCGAGCGCCCCGGTCGCGTTCATTTCTTCGCGTACGATCTGTTTGATCTTTTGAAGAATTTTTAATCCGAGAGGAAGATAAAAATACAAACCTGCGGAGGACTTGCGTGCGAGTCCCGCGCGGATCATAAGTCGATGGGACGCGACTACCGCGTCCGCAGGATTTTCTTTTTCTGTGGGTAGAATATATTTCGATGCTTTCATGCGTTTTAGAAAATTCGCATTACATCGTTGAAGGTGACGTAGAGTCCGAGCCCGAGCAGAAACAAGAATCCGATTCGAAAGATGGACTCGATCACTTTTCCCGGAAGAGGTCTTCCGGTGATCGCTTCATACGCATACAATACGATATGTCCACCGTCCGCCATCGGAATGGGAAGTAAATTCATTATCATCAGAGCGATCGAGATCCTCGCGACAAACTCGAGATACGTTTCCCATCCTATCTCCAAGCTGATTCCGGCATAGGATACGATCCCGACCGGACCGGACAAACTGTCCTTTACGGAAAGAATTCCGGAGAACAACATTCCGATTCCTTTGAGAGTCGTTTCCACGTTTTCGTAAACGTCTTTGCCGGCGACTGCAAAGGATTCGAAAAATCCGAGTTCGCGTTCCATCGGCGCCGGATTGAATTTCATGTTCGGACGAAAACCGAGCAAACCGATCGGACGGATCTTCGGTTCCGCTTCCAATCGGAGATTTCCCATATCCACGGATACGGTTTCTCCGTTTTTATTTTTGATGTAAGCGAGAAGTTCCTCGAAGTTCGGAAATGTTTTTCCGTCCACGGCTAAGTTTAAAAGTTTTTGACCGAGTTCTGGATCGTAACTTGCGAACTGATACGATTCGAGACCGAGTTCCGGAAATTTTTTATCCCGTAGATTTTTCAGTTCCAATATGTT
Source organism: Leptospira sanjuanensis (assembly GCF_022267375.1). Classification (GTDB taxonomy): domain Bacteria; phylum Spirochaetota; class Leptospiria; order Leptospirales; family Leptospiraceae; genus Leptospira; species Leptospira sanjuanensis. Next base: position 1,373,943 of record NZ_JAIZBH010000001.1, on the reverse strand, counting down.
TGCGCCTAACACCGGAACGTCCACGGCCACGGTTTCGGTGGACCAAGGGTTTACCAGCGGATAGGTTTTCCGATCGACTACGATGTTCACTTTTTGATTTTGAAATTCTCCCAGAATCTTTTGCAGTTCGCCCACGGTGGAAATCGTTTTCCCGTTGATGCTCTGAATCACGTCCCCGTCGTTTAAGTAACTAAGCGCGCGGGACCGAAGAAGATTTTCTTTTTCTTCCTTCTCCTTTTCCAGGAGAACTTCCGCGGGAATATCCCGTCCTTCCACGGCTTTTTTCAGACGTTCCTGATAGTAGTTTTCGGCTTCGTGCGATTTATCCAGACGGGAAGAAAGCCAGTGTTGGAATTGTTCGGAATAGCTGAACGTAGCCACGACCCTTCTTTCTCCGAAGGGCTCGACGCCGATGGTCGGAATTCCGGAAGAACGTTTCGGGTTGTAAACGATGCGAGGAGTGACGCTCCACTCGATCGGTTTGCCGTCGCGCTCTCCCTGAATTTTCAAAGCGCTTCCGGAAGACAATCCTACGTTCGTTACGATGTCCTCGAACTTTTCGGTTTTATTTCCGTCGATGTTTAGAATTCTGTCTCCGGTTCTAAGACCGGATTGATATGCGGCTGAAAATTCCTGATCTGCCGGATCGATAAAGATGCGGTTGCCCGGAGGATTGTGTCCGAGAAAATTCAAAACTAATAATATTCCAAAACCTAGGAATAGATTGAACAAAGGTCCGCCGAGAACGGGGATCATACGTTTGAGCGGAGGCGTGGAAAGAAGTTCTCCCGGTTCCCCTTTCACTTCTCCGCCGTAATCGTCTCCTTTGAACAAAACGTATCCTCCGACCGGAATCGCGGTGATTTGGTAGGTCGTTTCTCCGACTTTCTTTTTCCAAATCCCCCTTCCGTAACCGATCGAAAAGATTCTTGCCTTCACTCCTACGAGCATTCCGCAAAGAAGGTGGCCTAATTCGTGAATAAAAATCGAGATCGCCAACATAAATACGGCGCCTAATACCATGATCAACATGCGGATACTGCCTTCCTTGCTTTCAGATTTCTGACGGTTTCCCGCGCGATCCGATCGACTTCTTCGTATTCTTCCAGAGAGTCCGGAAAATCGATCGGTATTTCGTCTAACGCGGCGGAAATATAATCCGGAATTTCCACGAAACGGATTTCGTCTTTGAGGAACAATTCCACGGCCGCTTCGTTGGCCGCGTTAAAAATACACGGAGCCGTTCCTCCCGCGCGCCCAGCTTCGAACGCGAGAGCCAAACCAGGATACCGTTTCGGATCGGGTTCGCGGAATTCGAGTTTGCCCCAGTCCTTTGCAGGATGAGACCGAAGAACTTTCGGGACCGGTTCCGGATGAAAGAGAGAATGTGCGATCGGAAAGATCATATCCGGATAGGAAGCGTAAACAAAGGAAGCCCCGTCCTTGAGTTCGATGATCCCGTGCGCGATGCTTTGCGGATGAATTACGACTCCGATCTTTTCGTAAGGAACTCCGAATAGAAAATGAGCTTCGATGACTTCGAGTCCCTTATTGATCATTCCGTTGGAATCGACCGTGATCTTCGGACCCATGCTCCAAGTCGGATGATGAAGCGCTTGTTCCTTTGTGACGTGTGCGATCTGATCGATCGGCAAATCCCGAAACGATCCGCCCGATGCGGTGAGAATGATTTTTTCCAGAGCGTTTTTGTTCACCGATTCGAGAAGTTGAAAGAGAGCGTTGTGTTCGGAATCTACGGGAACGACCACGGTCTTGTGTTTTGCAATGAGCGAATTGATGAGCGGACCCGATGTGACTAACGTTTCTTTATTAGCGATTCCTAATCTTTTTCCGGAAGTGATGGCGGCGATGGTCGGACGCAAACCCACCGAACCCACGATGGCCGTGATCACGATCCGAACGTCAGACTCGCGCACGATGTCGGAAAGAGAGGATTCTCCGTAAAGAATTTGTGTTTTGCCGATTTTGTTTCCGAGGACGGATTTGTCCGCGCGGTTGTCGCTCACGCAGATAAAATCGGGGGAGAATTCTTTTTGAATCGAGAGAGCCTTATCGAGATTGGAATGAACGCTGAACGAATGAAGTCTGAATTCTTCCGGGTACGCGCGCAGTACTTTTAGAGTCGATTCCCCGACGGAACCGGACGCGCCCAGAAGACAGACGGAAGTTGCCATACCGTTTAGACTTGGAATCCAAGATTCCCCTTGATCTGAAGATAATAATAAAGAACGGGAATCGTGATCAAAAGGGCATCCGCAAGATCGAGCATTCCTCCGTGACCCGGAATCAAAGACCCGGAATCCTTGATCTTTGCGTCCCGTTTCATAGCCGATTCTAATAAGTCACCGATCACACTCACGAGAGAAATGATAACCGAAATCAAAAATACTTCCACTCCGGAAATCCCGGAAGCGGTGCCCGTGGAATTTTCCCAAATCGCGTTGAAGATAAAAACGGAACCGATCGCGGTGACGATTCCGGTCGCATAACCTTCCCAGGTTTTTTTAGGAGAAATCGCAAGACCCGCAGGATGTCTTCCGAACCATCTTCCCCCGAAGTAAGCTCCCGCGTCCGTCAAAAACGTGATCACCGAAACGAGAATGATGTAGTAGATCCCCTGTCCCATTCCGAGGAGGAGCATCAGATGTCCGAGAGGAACCGCAACGTAAAACACCCCGAGAAAAGTGGAGGACACGGAAAAGATCGCTCCGTCTAACGGACGTCTGGTGATCTGCAGAGTAAAAATGATGATAAACAGAAGTAAAAACGCGACCGGAACCGCATCAAAGGGAGGAATGAAATACTTGATGTGCTGTAGAAAGAATAACGGAGCTTCGAACTTGTTCTGAGATCCTATAAAACGGAAATAATAAAGGGTAATAACGACGAGCATAAAGAAGGTTCCCGTTCCGCGAAACGGCCTGCCGTCGTCTCCGCGATCGGAAAGATTGTAGAATTCCTTAATCCCGATATAACCGCCCACAAGGAGAATCAAATACGTCTGCAGATAATAAAAACCCGCATAGAATATCATAAAAAGATAAAGTACTACGAGTACAGCCGCCGAAGCGAGTCTTTTGGAAGTTTCACCCATTCGTAAGTCCTCCGAATTTTCGGGTTCTGGTTTCGTACCATTTCAGGGAATCCACCAGAGATTTTTTATCGAAGTCGGGCCAAAGCGTATCGGTAAAATACAGTTCCGCGTAGGCGGACTGCCATAATAAAAAGTTCGAGAGTCTTTGTTCTCCGGCCGTTCTGATCAGTAAATCTACGGGAGGAAGGGTGGACGTATATAAAAATTTTTCGAGTTCTTTTTCTTTCAGAGGCTTTTCAAACGAAACTTTGGCCCGTTTCCTCTCCAAAAAAAGCTCCTGCGCCGCCCGCAAAATCTCGTCCCGTGAACCGTAGTTCAAACAAAAATTGACGGTGAGTTTTTTGTTCTTTTTGGTTTTGTCGACGGCAAAGTCGATCTTGTCCAAAACCCCGCGCGTTAATTTTTTACGGCTTCCGGAATGATGAATTCGAATTCCCCTATCGTGGATCGTGTCCAATCGGGTTTCGATAAACTCGATCAATAACCCGAAGATCGAACGGATTTCGGTGATCGGACGTTTCCAATTCTCCGTCGAGAACGCGTATAAGGAAATATTTTTCAGACCCAACTCGAGACTTGCGTCCATCAATCGGTCGATGGCCCCCGCGCCTTCCCGATGTCCTTCCGATCTGGATTTTCCTCGGGATGTCGCCCAACGGCCGTTGCCGTCCATGATGACGGCGATATGTTGGGGGAGATTGGACTCGAACAAGCCCACGTTAGATCGTAGTGATTTCCTTTTCCTTCTCTGCGGTCAGAGCGGAAATTTTATCGATGTAGGAATCGGTGATTTTTTGGATCTGATCTTGAACGGTTTGAATCTCGTCTTTAGACATACCCTCGGTATGTTTTTTAAGATCTTCCATCGCGTCTCTGCGGATGTTACGGATCGCAACCTTCTTTTCTTCGGACTTGGACTTTACGACTTTTGCAAGTTCCTTGCGTCGCTCGCCCGTAAGTTCGGGAATGATGATGCGGATCACCACACCGTCGTTAGACGGTTGCAGGCCCAATCCGGAAGCTTGGATCGCCTTTTCGATGTCCTTCATGATTCCCTTATCATAGGGAGAAATCACGAGCACCCTCGGTTCGGGAACGGAAATATTTCCGAGCTGATTGATCGGAGTCAAGGTTCCGTAGTAATCCACGCGGATGTCTTCGACCAGAGAAGGGTTCGCTCTTCCCGTACGAATGGTTCCGAAATCCTTTTTTACCAAGTCGATGGTTTTATCCATCTTGATCTTCATTCCTGAGATGATTTCTTCACTTGCCATCGATTTGAATGTCCTCCGAGTTAGAGATCAGGGTTCCGATGTTTTGTCCGGTGATAAGGTCTTTGAGGTTGCCTCGTTTGAAGATATCGAAAACGATAATCGACATGTTGTTTTCCATGCACAAACTGAGTGCGGTGGAATCCATCACCTTGAGTCTTCGGTTGATCGATTCCATAAAGGAAATCTGAGAATAACGTTTTGCCGCGCTGTCTTTTTTAGGGTCAGCAGTATAAACCCCGTCCACTTTCGTCGCCTTGAGAATCACGTCGCATCCTACTTCCACGGCGCGAAGACTCGCGGTCGTATCGGTTGTGAAATACGGATTTCCGGTTCCGCCGGCAAAGATCACGATTCTTCTTTTTTCGAGATGTCGAACCGCGCGTCTGCGGATATAACTTTCGGCGATGGAGTTGATTTCGATCGCCGATTGAACCCTTGTGTAGAGTCCTTTTTTTTCGCAGGCGTCTTGGAGCGCGAGAGCGTTCTGGATCGTGGCGAGCATTCCCATATAGTCCGCGGTCGCACGGTCGATTCCGGCTTTTGCGAGGTTGGTTCCGCGGATGATGTTTCCGCCTCCGACCACAAGAGCGATTTCCACTCCTAGGTCGTGAACTTCTTTGATTTCTTCCGCGAGAGAATGGGCCTTGTTGGTATCGATCCCGAATTCTCCCTCTCCGGCGAGAGCCTCTCCGGAGAGTTTAATTAGAATTCTCTTATACTTCGCTTCCGTTCCCAAAACTTAGAGTCCGCCTACCTGAAAGCGAACAAAACGAGCGATCAAAATATTCTCGCCGAATTTCGAGATCGCTTCCTTTACTAAGTCGTCGATCGTTTTGGAATCGTCTTTGAAGAACGCCTGGTTTACGAGACAAGCTTCCGAAACGTATTTCTTGATCTTTCCGGGAAGAATCTTTTCGATCTGCTCCGGCTTTTTGCCTTCGGCTTCGAGCTGAGCTTTCATAATTCCCTTTTCTCTTTCGAGGTCTTCCGCAGGAATCGATTCTTCGTTGAGATACAAAGGATTCATTGCCGCGATCTGCATGCAGATTTCTTTTCCAAGAGCTTCGAAGTCCTCGTTTTTGGAAACGAAGTCGGTTTCGGAGTTCAGTTCAACCAGAACTCCGATCTTTCCGTTACCGTGGATGTAGGAAACGACACGGCCTTCTTTGGTTTCTCTTCCCGCTTTTTTAGCGGCTTTGGCGATCCCTTTTTCACGAAGCCAAGTGATCGCTTTTTCGATATCCGCGTTGTTTTCTTCGAGAGCCTTTTTGCAGTCCATCATCCCTGCGCTCGTTCTCTCTCTGAGTTCTCTGATTAAGTCTGTAGTTACTGCCATTGCTAAGAATCCCTTACTCGTTTTTATCCACTTCGATCGTAGTGGAAGGCGCCGCCGCTTCTTCGGCCGCTTTGGCTTTTTTAGCGTCCGCGTCTTCGTCCATGATGAACTTTCCACTTTCATCATATTCACCTTGGTATTCCAGAGCCAAAGCTTCGGAATCCAGATCTTCGCTGAATCTTGGTTGTTCCACGACTCCGCCGGTTCCTTCGATCACCGCGTTGGACATGGTTTCGAGGAAGAGTGAAATCGCGCGGATCGCGTCGTCGTTACCCGGAATCGGATAATCAATCAGCTCGGGATCGCAGTTGGTATCAACCACCGCGAAGATGGTAAGACCGAGTTTGCGAGCTTCTTTGACCGCGATCTCTTCTTTTTTAGGATCGATCACGAACATAATTTCGGGAATGGTTGCCATGTCCTTGATTCCACCGAGAGTCTTGCGGAGTTTTTCCAACTCTCTTCTCAGCGTAAGAACTTCTTTTTTAGTTTTTACTTCTTTCTCGAAGCTGTTGTCCGCTTCCATTCCTTCGAGTTTTTTCAGACGAGCGATACTTCTTTTTACGGTGTTCCAGTTTGTAAGAAGTCCGCCCGGCCAGCGGTTATTGATAAAGAACATATTCGAGCGGATGGCTTCTCTCTCGATCGCGCCTCTCGCTTGCTTCTTTGTTCCGACAAAGAGAACTTTCTTCCCGTCGGCGGTTAGCTTCTTCAGAGCGTCGTAAGCTTCTTTCGCTTTTTGAACGGTCTTTTGAAGATCGATGATGTGAATCCCGTTTCTTGCCGTAAAAACGTACGGCGCCATTTTCGGGTTCCATTTGCGGGTCTGGTGTCCGAAGTGTACTCCGGTTTCCAGAAGGTTTTTCATTGAAATCACTGACATTGTTTACCCCTTTTTTAGTACGAAATACAACGTCGCTACGAGTCCCATGAGACTAGCAGGGGTAAATTGTATCTCGACCTTGATTACGTAGAGTTCAAATTTGATTGCTTCTCGGAGCAGGTAGGAAGAGAAAAAAGAAACGCCTGTTAGGCGATCGAGAATGACTCCCGTCACGGCTCCTGCGAAAAAACCGAGGAGCAGAATGAGGGCGATTTTGCCTATCTCAGCCCTGTCCGTAGGCTTTTTCGGGTTAGCAGATACCACTTTTTACTGGTTTAAGCGTGGGTCAATCTTTATTGGGCTGGATCATTTCACAGTTCCCGTCAAAGATCACTCCGTCTGCGATTTGTAATTTGGAAGTTTTGATATTTCCATTCACCTTTCCGGTGGATAACATTTCCAGCTTTTGAGTCGCGATTACGTTTCCGGTAATCTCCCCTCCCACGATCACGGTCCCCGCTTTGATGTTGGCACGGACCTTTGCGCCTTCGCTTACGAGAAGAAATCCTTCGGATTCGATCTCACCTTGAAATTCTCCCGAAATTTCGAGAGGTTTTTGGAAGTTCAGAATTCCGGAAAAGGAAGTTTCTTTTCCGAGGACTGTGGAAATCGCTCCGTATTCGGTGATGGGACGAGCGGTTCTAGTTGCTGGTTTTTTGGACATGGATTCTCTTATTTCGTTTTCATTTCAAAAACTCCGTCCCAGTCTTCGGGAGGAGGAGTTGTAATGAATGCCTGGCATCGGCCGATGTATTTTTTGGAAGGACCGTCGTCCGGAGTCAACTCGGTCGCCTTTTTGAATTTTTCTAAGGCTTCCGCAAACTTTCTGGTTTTGTACAAACTCAAACCCTCGTTGTAAAACTGAATGGTCTGTTTCATCGTTTCCGAGATCATCGTTCACTCCTTATAAAGCACCACGACAGCGGTCGAATAGTTCTCAGCGTGACTGATCGAAACCGAACAACCGCTGTAACCTTTGGTAAGAAACAATTCTTTGGATTTTCCATGGAGTACCAATTCTTTTTTTCCGAATTCCTTTCCGAAAAGTTCGATTTCACGCATATCGAGGATGACCTTGTCTCCGGGTTCGATCGCTTTGATGAAGGCTTCCTTGACGCAAAACCTTCCGCTTAGATGAGGAATCGGGTCCTTTCGATTGGAACAGTATTCCCGTTCGGATTCGGAAAATACCCGTTTTAAAAAACGTTCCCCGTGTTTTTCCAAAAGGTCGCGGATGCGGGAATTTTCTACGATATCGTTGCCGACGGAAATTTTCATTCTTCCTCGATCAGTTCCGGATTGGAATCCGGTTCGATCGTATTCTCCTCTTCGGTGGCGTCCGGATCTTCTCCGCCCGTTTTGCTTTGATCCGGTTTGATCTTATACAAAATCGAAATTCGATCCGGGAAAACGCCGAGAATGTCCACGGCTTTCAAAGAAGGAGCCTTGTTGAGACGGATCTTTGCGAATACGGGTTTGTTGTCCGGGAGAATCTTTTTCGTTTTAGGATCGTATTTATGAGAACAGACCACGCTCGCCGAAAGTCCCTTGATGACCTGAATGCTCTTGAGCGGAGTTTTGGATTGTAGTTTTACGGAAACCTCGGGTTCGGAGAATTCCGCTTCGAGATTCTTATCCAAACTTTGGCACTTGATCGGAATTCCGAGAAGAAGGGTCTCTCCCGCGTTAGACGCGCTTGCAAAGATATTCACGCGGACCGTTACTTCTTTTACGTTGTCCCGCACTTTCACCGCCGCCGGAAAATCGGGAAGCCTATGTTTGATCGTAAAGGATTCGGTTTTGTCCTTGAGGGATATCGGAGGAATGTTGATTTTTCCGAGATCCTCCAAAACTCCGGGAGGACCGCTGACGTGAACCACCGAAGGTGAAACGAAATGGCTCGTCTTGACGTAGTTCGGCGGGAGATCCCCCGTGAACTTCACTTCGATCGGAAGGGTTCTCCCGGAAGTGGATTCTACGATTACCTTGACCTTGTCCTTGAGTCTGGTAATGCGAAGTCCCGCAGGCGCTCCGGAAATCCGAAAAACGGAAACGAGATTCTCCCCTGCTTTGAGTTCGCCCGCGTTGATATGCGCTTTCATAAACTGAGAATAATAATTCACATATTCGCGCACTCCTTCCACCTTTACCGGAACGGTTTTGTCGGAAAGACGGGAAACGCTTAAAGAACCGCTTAATTTGGGATATTCGATCGGAATATGGATTTCTTTTACGAGTATTTTAGAATTTTGTAAATTCACGTAAAACACGATCGCAAGAAGAAGCGATCCGAGTTTGGCCTGCCAGTTGTTGAAGATCCGTTTCAACATCAGCGGTGTTCTCCCGTTTTTTCTTCGGAAGAAGAAGACGTTGTGTTGTGTTTTTCCGATCCGGTTTCACTCTTCTGCAAAATCGTGTTCACGAAATTTTTCAACTCGATCGGTTTGACCGGGTGCGTCATTTCTCCGTCATAACATACGGAAATTTCTCCGGTTTCCTCGGAGGTTACGATTACGATGGAATCCGATTCTTCCGAAATCCCGATGGCCGCCCTGTGTCTTGCGCCCATTCTCGCGTCGTCGAGATTTTGCGTCATCGGTAAGAATGCGCCGGCACACGCGATCCGGTTTTGTTCGATGATCACGGCTCCGTCGTGAAGCGCGGAATTCTTCTTAAAGATCGTGATGAGCAGACTCGTGGAGATGATCGCGTCGAGCTGCACCGATTGATCGATGATGTCTTTCAAACTGTTTTCTCGGACAATGGCGATGAGAGATCCGGTTTTATTCTTCGCCATAATCTTTACGGCTTCGGAAATCGCCTCCAAGTCGGTCGTCTGTTTTAATAGAAAGGGCTGAAAGATTTTCATCCGGGAAAGATCCGCCGTGATCTTTCTAAGTTCGGGTTGGAGAAGCACGATGATCGCGAACACAAGAGCCGGACGGATATTCTCGATGATCCAATCGAGCAACTCGAGTTCGAAGGTACTCGCAAAGATTCCCAATAGCCAGATCAGGGCCACTCCGAGGAGAAGCTGAATCCCTCTGGTTCTTCGAATCGTTGTATAAAACTGATAGATGAGAACGCTTACGATGAGGACGTCGACGACGATGACGAGAGGATTTTTACCGAGAGGAAAAAGAGATATGTTCTTAAAGAAAAACAAATCCATTCTCCCCTTGATTACAGTCCTAAAACGGAAAACATATCATACAAACCGGGTTTGCGTCCGACTAAAAATTCCGCGGCATGAACGCTTCCCACCGCGAAGGTTTTGCGATCCTGCGCTTTGTGCGTGATCTCGATTCTTTCTTCGGGAGTGAAAAAATAAACGGTGTGATCTCCGATCACTTCTCCCGCGCGCAAGGTATGAATTCCGATTTCCTTGGGATCTCTTTCCTTTAAAATTCCGTGTCTTCCGTGTACCACGTTCTTTTCCGTTCTTCCCAAGGTCTCGAGAAGAATGCTCTTTAATTTTTCGGCCGTTCCGGACGGCGCGTCCTTTTTATGACGATGATGAATGTCCTGAATTTCGATGTCCGAGATTTCTCCCATCACCTTGGCCGCAATTTCGGTTAACTTAAACAATAAGTTCACTCCGATCGACATGTTCGGTGAATATACGATCGCGATTTCTTTGGACGCCACTCGGACGGAATCTTTTTGCAGTTCCGTAAGGCCGGTCGTTCCGATGACGACCGGTTTTTTGTGCGTTAGACACGCTTTCAGAGTAAGATCCAAAGTCTGATGCGTACTAAAATCGATCACGCAGTCCGCGCTTTTCACGGCCGCGTCGACATCGGAAGTAAAATCGACTCCGTTTTGTTTGACCCCGGAATGCAGACCGGAATCCATTCCGTGAAATACGGAACCGCCGCTGACAACGGCGGAAGAAAGAGAAGATTTGGAAGAAGCGGAAAGCACCGTGATGATGGCGCGTCCCATTCTTCCCGATCCTCCGATCAGAGCGATCTGAAATTTTTGTTCCGACATTTCTTATTCGTATCCTTTTTCTTTCAGACCTTCAAGAGCCTTTTTAAATTTCGCGCTCGTTTCATTTTGAGAAAGAGGGGTCATCGGAAGACGGATTTCGGGAGAACAATGTCCGAACCAACTCATCGCCGCCTTGATCGGAATCGGATTGGTTTCCATAAACGCAAGAGAAAAGACGTCCAGAAAATCGTAGTGAATTCTTCTGGCTTCCGTAAGGTTTCCTTCGTGAAACGCGTTGACGAGTTGTACGAGCGCCTTTGGAAATAAATTGGAAACCACCGACACGACGCCTACTCCGCCTACAGCCAAAAGAGGAAGAGTCAAATTGTCGTCTCCGGAAAGAACGGTCATCTTATGACCGACGAGCGAAATCAACTTGGACATCTGCCCCAAATCTCCGGTCGCTTCTTTCATCGAACGGATATGTTTGACTTCGCTGAGTCGAAGCACGGTTTCGGGAAGAAGATTCACCGACGTTCTTCCCGGAATGTTATAAAGCATCACAGGCACGGAAGAATGTTCCGCGATCTCTTTGAAGTGCTGAAACAGTCCTTCTTGAGTCGGTTTGTTGTAATAGGGATTTACGGAAAGAATTCCGTCGACTCCGTCCTTGCACGCCGCCTCGGTGAGTTCGATCGCCTCTCTTGTGGAATTGGAACCCGTTCCCGCGACGACTTGAATCCGATTCTTGACGACCTTGACGGTTTCGCGGATCAACTCCGCGTGTTCGGAATGGGAAAGAGTCGGAGATTCTCCCGTTGTCCCACAAGGAACAACTCCGCTGACCTCTGCCTTGATTTGTTTTTCCAGAAGCTTGAAGTAACTGTCGTAGTCGATTTTTCCGTTTTTGAAAGGTGTGATGATTGCTGTGTAAACGCCCTGGAACATAAGGTTAGGTTCCCCAGTTTGGCCGGATTTGGCAATCAAAATCGTTTTCGATTTCTGATTGCAGGGAGATTCCTTCCGTCTAGCCTGGAATGCCAGTGGAACCGATCTCACATTTCTGGAATCCGGGTATTCTTTCCGTTCTTTTGTTTTTTATCACGGCGATTCTTTCCTGGATGTATTTGCAATCCGATACGTTCGGAATTTCGGACGTCTCCAACGAAAGAAGCATGCACGTCGGAACGACCAAAAAGTCAGGAGGAATCTGGATCTTTCTGAGCGTCTTTTCGATCGCTCTCGTTTGGTTCGGAGGATTCGAGAACGCGGAAGACAAGATTCTCTTTTTCTTTGCGGGACTTTTGTTCTTTTTCGTCATCGGACTCGCGGACGATCTGTTATCGCTCGGAGCGGGAATCCGTTTGTTTCTGGAAATCGCGTTCTTGATTTTCTTTTTCGGTTTTGTTCCGGTTCGTTTCGTATTTTTAGGAATCGATTTGAGCGGGATCCCGGGTGCGTCGACGGCGGTCTTGATCGTCTATGTGCTGTTCGTCGTAAACGTATGCAACTTCATGGACGGGCTCGACACGTATCTCGTGTCTCACTTTCTACTCGCCGTCTTATCGTTTTCATTTTTATTTCATTCTTTTCTGCCCGCATTTTATCTTTGGATCTGCGCCGGATTGTTCGGATTTTTGATCTTCAATCTTCCCAAAGCGCATCTGTTTATGGGAGACGCAGGTTCGCTGCCTCTCGGTTATGCGATCGCCGTTTTGCCGTTGCTTTTTATCCATGAAAAGAATTGGGTTCAGTTCGAATTAACGTCGACCTTCTTTTTATTGCCCGTGTTCTTTGTAGACGGAATCCTAACGATTCTTTTGCGGTTGAAGGACGGGGAGAATATTCTCAAAGCGCACAGAAGGCATCTCTACCAGCTCGTAGCAGTGAGAACGGAACACAAAGGACTCGTGTCGATCGCGTTCACGTTAGCGAATCTTCCCGCGATGTTTTTTTTCGGAATTCATAGAGAATTCGGAATTCCGGGAAGCGTCGTTTTCTGGATTTGTCTCGGTGTTTACGTTGTTGCGTATTTCGTCATCTGGAATCGAGTGAGGCCGTCTAAAAAACGCTCGTGAACTTAGCGCGAAGCAGCTTTTTTAGGGATGGATTCCCTTCTTTTGCCAAACTTCGTGCCATGAGACAAGCTTAGACGAATATTCCGAACAGGGAGAGTTCGATTATACGTTATGTGATCTTTCCTTCTCGTAAATCCGTTCACGTTCAAATTCGAATTGAATTCTGAACGACAAACAAAAATCTGAACTTCAAAGACGGTTCCGATTCTTTAATCCGAATTACAACTCGCAATTCATTTTGAAAACTTGAGAAACATTCTATAAACATTCAAATCGCAAGACATTAGCAAAATATAAACTTCCAAGTCCTTTTTCGTGATTCTCACCGTAAAACTTTTCAAAAACCGAATAGGAAACACAAAAATATCCCATTTTGGTATATTCTGTTTCAGAATGTAGAATTATTCCGCTTTGTTTAAGTCTCTTCATTCCCCCGAGGCGAAAATCTTTTGCAAGAATTTAATCGCCGCCCGAAAAGAAGCCGATCTCACACAACTCGAGATCGCGAAACTTTTGGGAGAACCGCAATCCTATATTTCCAAAATTGAATCCGGTGAACGCAGACTCGATGTGATTGAATTCTGGAGAATTTTCAAAATCCTCAAAAAACCCTACGACTATTACTTTCAGTTCGAGGAAAAACAGGATCTTTCCGAGAAAAGATCCAAAACCTTAAAGGCCGCGAGCAGCAAACGGAAGAAGAAGTGAAGGATAGGGGGGAGATCCTACAGCCCCCTGGGTAGCGAAAACTGTGGGAACTCTTACATGGTTCTGTGGCAAACAAGTTTGTGGGAGTTCCTCCTATGGTTAGAAAAGCAAATCTTTTCGATGACCTGTCAATTTGTATGAGTTCCCACAGTTTTTGCGGAAAGTTTCCTGAAACCATTGTGGTAGAGTGGAAGTTCCCCCGTATTTCACAAAGCAAACGACCCGATTCAATTTCGAAATCGGTATGAGTTCCTACAATCGTTCGTAGGCCGGACCGATTCGACGGTCCGCAAATTGTATGAGTTCCCACACTTTGTTCGAAAAAGCCCGACGCGAAACCCGGCGAGCGAGATTCCATTTGCCGGAACGCGATCATTGTGGTTTCTTTTTTTCGGATTTTGCTCCGAACAACGACAGCAACGCTCCGACACCCGAAAACAGAAGGAGCAGAAACCACCCGATCCAAAACAAAGGCTCCGGATCGACTGTGGCATGAAATTCCGTCGAACCCGATCGAAGAGCAGCTTTTAACTCGATCGCAATCCGATCGATATCCGATTTCCCGATTGGAGACCGCAATACATCGCGTTCGCCGTCGGGCGTAACAAGAACCAATTGATAGACGATGCTTTTGCCGCGACGGACTTTTAGAACCGTTTTCGAAGAACGTACATCCAACGTTGAATAAGAGACCTTTCGAGACGAAAATGCGAATTTCTCGGAAACATCGCATTCCATCGAAGCGGCGGAATGCAATGAAGTCGATCTATTTCGGGAACAATCGACGGAAATCCATCCTTCCAATGTGGATAAGAACCAGGCCGGCAATGCGGCAAAGAAGAGAGTAATGAATAAAACGGCGGTCAATCGTGAAAGCATAGGAATCCTTCGGTAAAGAAGAGGAGAAATACTTTTTCACTTGGAAACATCCGTTGAACGAACAACTTCCTCATATTTGAAGAGGAATGTAAATGTCCGTAATCGTCACTTCGTATTTTTTCGGACGGAGTGATTTCCGGATCGTCCTGCGAAATCCCGATTCACGGACGATTCTCCGGCAAAGAGTTTTTGGATTATAAAAACGAAAGAAGCGATCGCACTTCCTCAGAATTCGGATCCGTTAGATTCGATTGAAATCTGCGTTTCCTTGATTTGAAAACACCGACTACTCGCCTGTCATCCGCGAATCGGAAGCGAAGATCGTAGAAATTAAAGAGTAGGATCTCCTACGGAATGATAGCGCGAAAAAGATCCGCCGTTCTTCGGTAAATGTTCCTGCAAGAAGAATCGGGATTTTTCGTTAATTGTATCGAATATAAATCCGTTTCAGAGCCAGATTCGCAGGAGGATAATTCGGCTGAATGGCGATCGCCTTTTCGTATTCCAAACGCGCCAATTCGATATGACCTAAAATTTCCAGACAGGAACCCGCGTTAAAATACGGATACACCGGCACCTCGTACCGCGGAGCGGACTTCGCCCGTTCAAACCAAGGAAGGGCTTCCTGATAGCGTTTTTGCTGAAGCAGATAAACGCCGATATCATTATAAGGATTTCCTAATGTAGGATCGGTTTCGATCGCCTTCTTGCAGAATTCAATGGCACGATCCAACCTTCCCGCCAAGGAATAAGACCAACCCAAAAACGTCCAAGCCTCGGCCGTCGGCTTGGCAGCGATGGACAAACGATAATATTTGGAAGCGAGCTTGAGATTTCCTTTCGTTTGATATTCGTAGGCGGTCAAGAAATGTTTCTTCGCCTCTTCCGATTCGCCGAAGGACTGTAAGTAGAGTGGATTCATTCTACACTTTAGACCGAACTTACTTCGTGGAAAACTTCAAGAATTTCAAAAACGTGCCGTTTAAAAAACCGTCCGCTTCGGGTGAAAAATTGTTGTAGAGAATAAAGCCGCTCCAGTAGATCAGGGTCGCACTCACCAGCGCTTTCGCGAGGGATTTGCTAACCTGCGGAGATGCGGAATAAAAAATCCGAAACAAAGCCACGGGCCAAAGAAAGAAGAGAAAGAAATAAAAACCTTTTCCGATTCCGTAGATCCAAGAAAGAATTTCCACGGGATAACTCGCGGTCAACCGTTCGTAACTCGCCTTTAATTCCGGAAAGTATTGAAAGAAGTAAAAGATAAAAACGAAAACGAAGATGATCTTCCAGACGAACTCGAAGTCGGAACGGAACAATACCAAAGTAAGACCGCAAAACCAAAACAGGAAAATCGGAAATACGATTTGTTCTAAAAGTCCAGGCATAAACCCTCGTTTTTGTTTTTACCGGCGGCGTATGATTACGAAAATCACGAACGATTCCCGACGACTCGATGCAGACATTCTACAAAGCTGGCTGAATCTGCAAGCCCTTTCCCGGCTATGTCGAACGCGGTTCCGTGATCGGGAGAAACTCGGATAAACGGAAGGCCCAAGGTAAGATTCACCCCCTTCTTTCCTTCCCACATTTTAAACGGAATCAAACCTTGATCGTGATAACAAGCCAGATGCAGACCGAACTTCTTTCTTGCTGATTCGCCGAACATGGAATCTGCGGACAAAGGTCCTTCCACCTTCAAACCCTTCTTTTTCAAAAACGCAATCATCGGCTCTAAAATTTCCGCTTCTTCCTTTCCAACCTTGCCGCCTTCGCCCGCGTGCGGGTTTAAACCCAAAAACGCGATCGGTTTTTTGCGGTCGATCTTATCGCAGGAAAGAATCGAGTCCGCAAGAGCCCCGAGATCGATTTGTCTTAAGAACTCGGGAACACGCACCAAAGGAACGTGAGTCGTCAAAGGAAGAACCTGCAGATCCTTACCGGACATGAGCATAAACGTTTTCGTATTGAATTCTTCGGCTAAGAATTCGGTATGACCGCGGAACTGCGAAGCCCCGGACGCAATCACCCATTCCTTGCTCAAAGGAAGAGTGATGAGATCGCCTCCTCCCATTTTCTGAAACTCGACAGCGAGAGAAAGAGAACCTAACGCCGATTTGCCGGACAACGACGAAGGTTTTCCGAACTTCAAGGAAGCGGTTTCCTTTTTGGAAAGAACGTTGTGCGAAACCGCAAACAATCCTTTCGTTCCGATTTCGGCCGACGCGGATCGGTGCGCGGACGCTTCGGCGATAGAATCGGCCGACGCATACGAAGAAGTTTCCGAAACGGACATTTTCGAAATCGACTCCGATCCACCCGAAACTTCAGTCAAGGAAATCGAAACGAATTCTTTCGGAAGCGGAAACTTACCCGAATGAAAATAAACGATCGGTCTGGATTTGGAGATTTTTTTTAAAAGAGAAAGGGAATGAAGGAAGATCTCCGGACCGATTCCACAAGGGTCGCCTTCTGTAATCAGGATCCGGTTCACTGTTTTGGAAGCTGGTTTTTCGATTCGGAGAAGAGCGTTGTAAATTCTTCCCCGAAAAGAAACCGTTTCGATTATTCTTTTGCGGCTCCGGATTGTTTACCGAAGATTTTTTCCACGCTGAGAGAATCTTTCGAGTATTCGAGATCGATCAGATCTTTCGCGGAGTGTTTGAGATCGTTGGAAATCATACAACGTCCTTCGAGGATCACCCCGTTCTGAATGATCAACTCCGGAGTGCGGATGTCTCCGAGAATTTTGGAAGTGGGAAGAAGCATCACTCTGTTTCTTGCGGTGATGTTCCCGATAACGATTCCTTCGATGATAACGCTGGCTGCGGTGATGTTGGTTTTTACCTTACCGGTAACGCCGATATAAAGCTGTTCCGCTTGTAAGGACTTACCTTCGAATTTTCCGTCGATCTTGAGAGATCCGTTGATAAAGAATTTTCCGCTGAAGTAGGAATTTTCTCCGATGGTGGAGTTCGTAACTTCGGATGAATTTTTAACGAGTGCCATGCGCCTGTTTTTCCTGTATGTCCTTTTTCGGAGGGAGTTAAAATCACTAAATATGCAGATCCCGTCAGACGGAAAAGGATTTTTCAGACCTTGTCTTGAAAATTGGAAGTCCGGAAAGATCAACGAATATTAGGAACGTTGATGCGATCGAGAGCCTCGGCGGTGAACTCCTGAAACTCCCTGAGAGCGTCCATGATCGCCTTTCCTTCCAGCTCGGTGGCCCGTTCGAATCTCGGATTGAAGCGGATCGGATCTTCCAGGTTCATAATGACCCCGCCCACTTCCTTGGCCTCTTTCAGAACCTTGTTGAGGAATTCGTTGAACTTCTGAAACATCTCGAATGCCTCCGCAATAAAGATCCGAGTCTGTTTGTTCTTCATACGACTGAGCTGTTCGCGGAATTCCTGTTTTTCGGCCGCATGAAATTCCTCGATGGTTTCTGTGAGAACCTTGATGTTTCTGCGGATGTTCTCCATGTATTTGACCACCCCGTCCTTTTCGTTCGTATGGGAGAAGTCGAAACGGACGTGTGTTTCGTTGAGGATCGGAAGATATTCCCGGTCCATGACGTTGATCCAAGTTCCGATCTGATTGACCTCGGGATCGTTGGAGTTCGGAGAAATTTTCATGACCGGATATTTTGCGAGAATTCTTCCGGCCTCGTTCGGATTGTCTTTGTATCGTTTGATCTGTTCGGCGGCCACGTCCAAGTTGTCCGGAATTCCTTCGGGAGAAATGTCCTTCATCTTGTTTCTGTATTTTTCCAAATCCCTCGAAACGCGATAGCGTTGTTCGTCGTTCTTCGACTCCCTCGATATTTTTTCCAGCTGATGGATCATCTTCTGGTATTTCTGCAATTCGAGAATTTGTTCGTGACTGATTGCCATTGGATATTACTCTCTTGATTCCTTAAGATCACGGACTGCGTCCTATTCGAGAAACGCCCTGATGTTTTGTTACGACCCAATTTTCCCCGTTCCCTCGGGATCTGTCAAGGGAAGTTCGGGGCGTAAGCGCTTCTTCCGTTTCTTTCCGAAAACGATTCAAATCTGGATTAAAAATCAGCATGAATAATGCTTGCAAATACATGAAAATTCGTTTTAAATATAAAACGGTAAACGAGAACAATAATGGCCAATCTGCAAGTGCGCGATATAGACGACAAACTTTACGAATCGTTGAGACGACGGGCGGAAATGGAACACCGATCGATCAGCCAGGAAGTGGTGATGATTATACAAAAACATCTTCAACGCGATCAACTAGAAACGGAATTACAAACGTTAGAATTTCTGAAACTTTCAAACTCATGGCTTGATAAACGGGAAGCAAAAGAAATCGTCAAAGATTTGCGCTCCTCGCGATCCAAAAACAAGCGGGAGAAAATCATTCATGAGCTATTTGATTGATACCGACATCATCATTTACAGCTTGAAAGAACATGAAAAGGTTCATCGGAATTTTTTAGATAAAAAGAACGTTTCTAAATCGATTTCCGTAATCACATACGGTGAACTGGTCTATGGCGCCAAAAAATCCCAAAGTAGGGAAAAAAACCTGGCGACGGTTTACCGGATCGGCGAATTATTTCCCGTAGTAGAACTTACTCGAGGAATCATAGAAACGTTCGGAGAGCTGAAGGCATTCTTACGGAAAAAAGGAACCGCAATCGATGACTTCGATCTGTTAATTGGATCAACAGCCTTGTATCTGAATTATACGATGGTTACGAACAACGAAAAACATTTTCAAAAAATTCCGGATTTAAGAATCGAAAATTGGGCGAAGTAACTCCGAATTGAAAACTAATATTTTAAAACCGGATCGAAACCTTTCTCGGATCCGTATGAGTTCCTACATTTCTCAAGACTGCCTCTTGTAACGCTCCAAAACCAAACGCAGATAATCCGAATCCGGAAATTTCAAAAGAAGACTGTCCAAAATTCCGATCCCCTCGTCGGACCGACCGACCTCGATCAAGGCCAAACCCTGCAGATACAACATTTCGGGAGAAAAACGGAAACGCCCGCATTGCTCCAAAGAGTTTAGAAAATTCTCATATTCTTTTTTGAAAAAGAGAAGCGCCGCTTTCGCCCTACGCGTAAGATAAGAATCCGGAAGTCGTTCCGAAAAACCTCCGATCTCTTTTTGCACGTTCGAAGATTCCGTGGAGTTCAAAAGAATCAGAAGTTCGAAAGGACCGAGAGTGTAAACGAGATGATTTTCCTTCAAGAGCGCATAACGTTTTTCGAGGGACTCGTCCTGGCTCGCGAGGATATTTTCCTGAAGGGAACCGAGCAGAACCGATCTTCCGTTTTTCCGTTTTTCCCCCTCGAGCCATGCCTTTCTGTATTCGCGGGGACGGATTCTTTTTAAAACGAAATAGTTCTCCAGATAACCGTGACGGGAAGAATATGCCTTAAAAAAGGATTCCTTTTCTTCGGAACTGAGATGTTCGATCACAGAAAGCACCCTTCGTTCGATGGGGAACACGGTTCTAAATCCGGTGGTTTCGTGTTTGAAAAGAAGCCACGCAAGTCCGAGCAGCCCGGGCTCCTCCCCCGTGACGACGAGATCGTAGATCGTTTCCCGATCTTCCACCTGAAGACCTCCGAATTTCCAGAGCGCGCCGTATTTTTGAAAACGGGACGAACCCTTATCCATTAAAGATTCGGAATATTCAATTTTTCCCATGAGCGCGAGAAGCTGTTTCGCCTCCACGACGAACGGAAGATCCTGGTCGTAAACCTGAGTCAGCGCGAGATATTCGTCCAATTCCTGTTCGTGCAAAAGAAAGGATTCCAAAACCTGAAAAACTTCCGGATCGGCTTGGTGTTCTTCCAGGGCTTTGTCCAAAAGTTCCTCGAAGAAAATTTTCAGCAGATTTTTTTCGCGCTCGGAAAGACCTTCCTCCTCGAACGGAGAAGTCGCATCGGATTGAAAGCGGAATTCTCCGAGCAAGTCGATTCTCAAACTGGAAAAAGGAGAATGAACCTTGTTGAGAGCGCCGGAAAAATATTCCAAAATTTTGGATTTGAGTCTTAGGATTTCGGGATTGCGCGGAACCGGACCTTCGTTCTTTTTGCGTCTGGGCAAAACGATCTCTGCGATCGGAGTTTCCTCCGGAGTTAAATTTTTTTCCGCGAACGAGGAGAGAGTGATCTCGGGCCACAAATCGTTCGTTTTTTCTTTTTCCAGGATTTGCATGGGAATTTCCTTTTTGCGATTGAATCCTTAGGCCGAAAAGGTAAGTAAAGAATACGAATGAAAAAATTCGCCCTGACCAGCCTACTCCTCTTCATTTTCGGCAATCTTTACGCAAACGATGATCTCAAATATCTGATCAAATCCTACAGCCTTCAAAAAATACACCGCATTTTTCGGGAGCGTCATCCGGGAACCGAGTCCGAGGTTTACGCCTTGGTCCGCTATCACGAGGAGCATCCGGACGGAAGCCGGGACAAAAAGTTTTCCTATCTCGTTTCCCTTCTCAAAGGGAGAATGGTGTCTTCTCCGGGAAGACAGGATCTTTTGGAAATCCTGAATTCTCCGCTTCCGTCGATTTCGATCGTCACGCGTCTTTCGCTTTGGAAACTCTATGAAGAAGCCGCGCATCGAAAGATTCTCGGCAAGGAAGAATTGATCGGACTTTTGAAGAAGTTTCCGAGAGAAAACGATCCTCTCTCGCAGAACGCGATCTCCGAAATTTTCAAGATTTATTACGAAGCGGGAATGATCCAGGAATGTCTGGATTTCGCGAAAGGATTCACCGACCGCGAGCAGGCGGAAATTTTTTCTCCGATGATTTTGTACCGTTATGCGAAATCGCTCTATAAATCGGGAAACACCGAAAAAGCCGAGTCGATCTTCTATTCGATCTTGGAGGACCCCGCGGTTTTATCTTCGGTGAAAAAATTCATCTTAGAGGATCTGCAAGTCTGGAAAGGAAATTCCTTTTATCTGTCTCTCACTCCCGAACGGGCGGCCTTGTTTCTTCCGCATTTGGACGCCTCCGGAAAAAAACATCTTCTCTCCGCTAAGGATTTGGAAAAGGTTTCCTTTTCCAAGGGAGAAGCCTTCCGAAACACCGCGCGCGCTCTGGTCGCCTACGAACCGGAATCGCTTCCGAACTTCTTTCGCCGCAACTCGGGACTCGCGAGAGCCAATCCGGATTTCACCGCGGCGATGTCGAGAGAGCTGACCAACCAAAGTTTTTCGGGCAAGGCCTTGGATTTGTTAAACGACTCAGGAGCCGAAAAGAACGACGAGGTTTTATACAGCTACGCCAGAGCGTATAAAAAACAGGGAAACAAGGATTTATATTTCAGAAATCTAATAGACTCTCTCGAAAAAAATCCCACGAATTTAATCCGACAAGACGAACTCATCGACCTCCTCACTGGAAATCACGAAAACTTTATGGGAGACGCTTATTGGAAGGACGCGCTTCGGAAAATTCCCGATCTTCCCGTAAAAGGAAGACTCGTCTATTGGTATCTTCGTTTTTTGAAAAAGAACGGAAGAACCGAAGAACTCAACTCATGGCTCAAGTCGTATTACAAACACATTCCGGGGTCGTATTATACACGGGTGATCCGGGAGGAATTTCAGGAGGAAATCTCCGCCTTCCCTCTTCCTTCCAATCCGACTTGGAACCGCGACAACCTTTTCGAATATCTTTCTTTGACCGCGGGGATTCCCGAACTTTCCGGAAAGATCTTAGGAAAGGATTTGGAATTTGCTACGCAGGCAGCCGCGTTTCAATTGAACGTGCGCATCGACAACGCACATTCTAAGATTCGGGGAAACCGTTATCTCCAAACCGCAAAGGAATATCTCGAAGTCGGAGAGATGGCCTACGCTCTTTCTTTGGTGCAAAGATATAAACTCCAACAGGGAATCGGTGAAAACGAAAAAGAGGAAATTCTCGCGGCGCTCGGCGAACAAACCGGGACCGCCTATCTTACAGTCTTTCACACAAGATCGCTCATGAAAAAAGAAAAACTCAGCGACGACGTGATTCTTCTTCCATCCAAACTCGCGGCGAGAATTTATCCGAGACCGCACAGAGGTTTGGTCTCTTCGATTTCCGGAAACGTCGGAATCGACGAGGACATCGTTTACGCGATCATGCGTCAGGAATCTTTTTTTAAAGAGAACGCGGTTTCGGTTTCCAATGCGAGGGGTTTGATGCAGATCATGGGACCCACGGGAAGAGAGCTTGCTAAACGGATGAATCTGGATTCTTACTCTTTGTTCGATCCCGAGGTTTCGATCGAGATGGGAGCGCGGTTTTTGCGTTATCTAGTCGCTTCGAACGGAAATCTTCAGTGGGCTTCGATCGCCTACAACGGCGGTCCGGGAAATCTCCGCAAATGGAAACGGAATCATTACCGCGGGGACTTCAATCATTTCTTGGAAGAACTTCCCGTAAAGGAACCCCGCGACTACTGCAGGATCGTAAGTTCGAACTATTACAACTATCAGAATTTAAGGAAGTATAAGAACCTCTAAAATTCAATTTTTTAGATTGTCTATCTGGCGGAAAGAATAGGATAGGAATCTGAAACGATTTTAAGCGCAATTTTTCAAGCCGCCGATTGGATCTTAAATTCGGCGAAAACAACGAACAACTACTCTAGGAGAGGAACATGGCCGAGGTAGCAATTCTGAAGATCGACGGGAAGGAATACGAACTCCCGATCATCGTAGGCACCGAAAACGAGAAGGCAGTAGACATTTCAAAACTCCGTCAGCAGACGGGATACGTAACCCTGGACAACGGATATTTAAACACGGGAGCCTGCACGAGCGCGGTGACCTTTCTCGACGGAGAACTCGGAATCTTACGTTACAGAGGAATTCCGATCGAACAACTCGCGGAAAATTCGACATTCACCGAAGTAGCCTACCTTTTGATCTACGGAAAACTTCCTTCCGATGCGGAACTCAAACGCTGGAACGATGAACTCACGATGCACACTTTGATCCACGAGGATCTCAAACGTCTTTACAACGGATTTCCGAAAGACGGTCACCCGATGGCGATCATGTCTTCGATGATCGGTTCCCTTTCCACATACTATCAGGATTCGTACGATCCCGAAAACGCGGAACACAGACATATCTCCATGATCCGTCTTCTCGCGAAATTCCCTACGATCGCGGCGTTCGCGTATAAAAAATCGATCGGACAACCTACGATCCATCCTTTGAACAGCCTGGACTACTGCGCGAACTTCATGAACATGATGTTCTCCGTTCCGAGCGAAGAATACAAAGTCGATCCTGAAATCGTAAAAGCCTTGAACCTTCTTTTGATCCTTCATGCGGATCACGAACAAAACTGTTCCACGTCTACGGTGCGTTTGGTGGGTTCCTCGCTTGCAAACCTCTACGGTGCGATCTCCGCGGGAATCTGCGCCCTCTGGGGACCGAGACACGGCGGAGCGAACCAGGAAGTTCTTGAAATGTTGCAGGAGATTCAAGCGAGCGGACTACCCGTGAAAAAGATCGTGGAAAAAGCGAAGGACAAAAACGATTCCTTCCGTCTTTCCGGATTCGGTCACAGGGTTTACAAGAATTTCGATCCTCGAGCAAAGATCATCAAAAAGGCCTGCGACAGCGTGTTAAAACGACTCGGGGTTCAAGATCCTTTATTAGATATCGCTAAAGAACTCGAGGAAGCGGCTCTTCACGATCCTTACTTCGTCGAAAGAAAGTTGTATCCGAACGTGGACTTCTACTCCGGAATCATCTACCGCGCCCTCGGAATTCCGGTGAACATGTTCACCGTGATGTTTGCGATGGGGCGTCTTCCTGGCTGGATCGCTCAGTGGAAAGAAATGATCGAATCGACCGATATGAAAATCGGTCGTCCACGACAGATCTACGTCGGAGCGACCGAAACTTCTTACAAAGACGCCAAGAAAAAAGCCTGAACGCACACAAAACGAACTTCCGGTTCCGCAGATATCAGCTGAACCGGAAGAGCGAACTCTCTCTTCAACGAAAACATCCCTGGATCTTCAGCGGAAATCTTTCCACAGCGGCTTCTCCGTTTAAAAACGGACAATGGCTGAATCTCGTCTCGACAAACAACGAACCCGTTGCGACCGGAATCTATTCGGCGACGGGACTCGTGCGGATCCGCATCATTCAGTTTTTACCCGAGTTTCAAAAGGAAAAAATACGGGAGAATTTGGTCTCCGCGATTCGACGCCGCGCGGCGGTTCGTAAAGAAACGAACGCGTATCGAATTCTGCACGGAGAAAACGATTTTTTTCCCGGAGTGACCGTGGATCGTTTGGCGCAAACTTGGGTGGTGAGAATTTATTCTTCCTCTCTGATGGGTTACGGCCGTTGGCTCGTTTGGAATCTGTACGATCTATGCAAAAATTCTAAATTAGAAGAACCGCAACCGGAACGGATCGTGTTCGATCCTCCCGAAAAAACGGGAGAGGATCAAATCGGTTCAGCCGGAACGACGGTCGGCGTTTTCAATGTCCAGTCCGTCAGCGCGACCCAATCCCATGTCGCATTAGCAAATTCTTCCGGAACGGTAAAACGACGCGAGCCGAGGATTTGGCGCGGAAAAGCGGAAATCGAAAAGACGAAAGCGGACGCCGGACCTAAAAACAACGAAGATCAGAATTGGAAAACCGGCGCCGAGGCAAGACGCATCGTGCAACTCCGCATTCGCGAAACGATCCGATTGAAAGAGGTCTCGTTTCCCGTGGAACTTCCCGGACAAAAGGGCGGTATTTTTTTAGATCTCAGAAACCTGCGCCGCTATTTGCTCGAAAAAAGGGAATTGAGTCGCGGCAAACAATGTCTTCATTTATTCTCGCACACCGGTTTAACGTCGATCTGCATGGAGGTTGCAGGAGCCTCTTCCGTCGTATCCGTTGACGGATCTAAGGAAGCTTTGGATTCGTTTCAAAGAGCGTTGAGCAAACGCCGAAGCGAAACTTCGTGCAAACACAGGTTCGTTCAAAAAAATATTTTCCAGGACTTGGAAGAAGTTCTCCGCGGCCAAACCTTCGGCCTGATCGTGATCGATCCGCCGAATCTGACACCGGACGGGAAGTCGAAACCGAACGCACTGAAATCCTATTCGTATCTTTTCGCAAACTGTCTTGCGTCCTTGGAAGAATCGGGGACGATCATCCTCTGTTCCTGTTCGGGAAGAATTCAGTCGAGGGAGCTGGAATCGCTCGCTAAAAACATTCTCAAAACGAAAGGCTGGAGTTTCGAAACGTTCACCAGCTTACGACCGGAAGAGGATCATCCGGTGCGAAAGAACTTTCCCGAAGGAAATTATTTTAAGGTACATATCTATGAAAACTGCAAAAAAAACTGAAAGCCTAGAAGGAACATACACTCTGATCGACTCCGGAGATTTTCGAAAACTAGAACAAATCGGACCTTATACGATCATACGCCCTTCTCCCGTTTCCGCCTGGCCCGCGACCAAACCGCAGCTCTGGAAAAACGTTCACGGAGAATACGTCCGCTCCGACAAAGGCGGAGGCGCCTGGACCTGGAATAAAAAGGTGGAAGAAGAATTCTATGTTCAAATTTTAGAATATTCCATTAAGATAAAATTCACCCCGTTCGGACATCTCGGAATCTTCGCGGAACAGCTTGAAAACTGGAAAAAAATCCAGAAATTATGCTCCCAACTCAAAAAAGAGGAAGAGGTCTTGAATCTCTTCGCGTATTCGGGAATTTCCACCTTGGCCGTGTTAGACGGAGGGGCGTCCGCGTGTCACCTCGATTCCTCCAAAGGAATGGTGGATTGGGCCCGCGACAACGCAAACGCATCCGGTCTCGCGGATAAAAAGGTGCGTTGGATGGTCGAGGACGTATTGAAATTCTTAAAACGAGAAATCAAACGCGGAAAGGATTACCGCGGTTTCATCCTCGACCCGCCCACCTTCGGAAGAGGAGCGAGCGGAGAAGTTTTCAAAATCGAAAAGGATCTTCCCGAGTTGATGGATCTTTTGATGCAACTTTGCGGAGGCAAACCGGACTTTATCGTTCTTACCTGTCATTCCACCGGATTCAGCCCTCTCGCCTTACAAAGGATTTTGGAGGGAAGAATCCGCAACCGGGGCAAGTTCCATCTCGGCGAACTTTCCATTCCGGAAGAAAGCGGAAGACTTTACCCCGCAGGATCGAATTGTATCTATGTATCGGAGAGACTTTCGCTTTGAACGAAGAAAAGGATATTTCGTTTTTGGAGATCACCAGCTTTTCGAACGAGAAGCTGAAAAATATTTCCAACCTTAAGGAAAAGAAACATCGGGAATCTTCCGGTCTTTTTTTTATCGAAGGGTATCGCGAAATTCTACGCGCTTCCAAATCCGGAAAGTTGAAATTCCAAAACGTCCTTTACTCTCCCGAATGTTTTTTAGGAGAAAACGAATATTCTCTTATCCGTTCGATCGGAGCTAAAAATATACGCGTTCCTAAAAAGGTTTTCGAAAAGATTTCGTATCGGGATCGGCCGGACGGACTCGTTGCGACGGCCCAATTTTTCGACACAGGACTCGACGCATTTCAAAAAGAAACCAACGCATTCAAAAATTCGAAACCGATTCTGGTGATCGAAGGGGTGGAAAAACCGGGAAATCTCGGAACGATTCTTCGCACCGCGGAAGGAGCGGGATTTCACACCGTTCTGGTCGCCGATCCTCGGCTGGATCTATTTAATCCGAACGTGATCCGCGCGTCCACCGGAGCCTTGTTCACCCTCGACGTATATCTGGGCGAAACGGAGGCAATTTATAAAATTCTAAAGAAGAATCAATACAGAACGTTAGCCGTAACACCGGAGGCGAAAAAGCTTTATACGAACGCGGATCTCAAAGGGAAAATCGCGCTCGTTTTCGGCTCGGAACAATACGGACTTTCTCCGTATGCAAGAGGCAATTCCGACGAATACCTGTCCCTTCCCATGTTCGGAGAAGCGGATTCCCTCAATCTCGCAATGTCCGCGGGAATCGTAATGTACGAAGTGATCCGTCAGGTCGGCACGAAATGAAACTCACCTATTACGTCAGCGGACACGGATTCGGTCATATCAGCCGATCCATGGAAATCATTTTATATCTGCTCCGCAGCTTTCCGGATTTGGAAATCGATCTCGTCACGGTCCGAGAACAATTCCTAACGACCCTCTCTTTAAGCGAAGAAGATTCTAAAAACGTCGAGCGTCTGCACGTCCGTAAAAAGCAGGTCGACGTGGGAATGATGCAGAAGGACTCCCTTTCGATCGACATACGCGGAACAGAGGCTAGCCTCGAAGAATTCGAATCAAAAAAATCGTATATTCAAATTTCTGAAATCGAATCCTGTTTGGATTTTGAAACCGAATTGATCCTTTCCGATTCCGCCTCTTTGCCGTTTATAGTCGCCGACAAGATCAAGGTTCCTTCTTTATTCGTTGGAAACTTCACTTGGGATTTTATCTACGGCGGCTACGCGAAAGAATCCGTCGTTTTCGAGCAAACTGCCCGCACCCTCTACGAAGAATATTATTATGCGACGTTCGGCCTTCTTCTTCCCTTTGCCTGCCCCGCGGAATCCTTAGCGGAACAAAAACAAATCGGGTTGGTGGGACGCAGACCGCTTTTGAGTAAAAAAGCCGCAAAAGAACGTTTCGAACTTTCCGAAGACCGTATCTATCTTTTGTTTTCCTTCGGCGCGTACGGAGTGGAAACGACGCATTTCGATTGGGACAAACTCGACCCGGAAAAATATAAGATCGTAATTTCGGGAGCCACCGACTTCGATTTAATGCAGATTCCCAAAAAACAAAGAAACGGTATCCTCAAACTTTCCGATCTGCATTATCCGGATCTTTTGGCCGCCTGCGATTATGTGATCACGAAACCGGGTTATGGAATCTTAAGTGAAGCCGTGTATGCAAACACGCCCGTTCTTTATACGGATCGCGGAAATTTTCCGGAAGTTCCCTATCTGCATCGATCCCTCCGGGAGGAAATTCCTTCGGCCTTTCTTTCGAACGAAGATCTGTTTTCGTTCCGGTTTGAAAGAGCGATCGCGGACGCGAAACGCTGGAATGGAAATCCTTCTCCTTTATTTGCACGGGACGGAAGAGAGGACGTAAAACACGCCGTTTCCGTTTTTCTGAAGTTAGTTTAAATTGCGGTTTGCGGACTTTCAAATCTTTGGATCGATTGATCTGCAAAATCTTGACTTATTATAATTTCAATCCGATCGGTTATCTGCGAATCCATCGATTTACAAAACGAGGAAAAACAGTATTTGTCGGGAAATTTTTTGCCAGTTCTTTTAGATTGGATCGTTTTTCGAATTTGTAGATTGTTTTGTTTATGTAAAAATTTTTTAAACTTTTTTTTGAAAAAATTAGGGAGCAGGTTCGACAAGGGTTCCCTATCGTCGCTCGGTAAAACCGCTTCGGGTATGGGCATTTTATTATTACACTCGAATCATGAGATTCGATCTTCTCTTCAGGAAAAAACAAGCAATGTAGTTACGCTCCTCGTCCCTGAATATACTTTGCTTCGTTATCCCGATCAAGAAAGGCGAAACCTTCCGAAAAGAATTCCCATTTTGTTAAAGAGATATTCTAAATTTCTTTCGACGACAAAACGTTTGGGGAAGAAGGCCGGTAAGACATTGTATCAGCCGAGTCCGGGAAAAGCAAAAATGAAAAAGATCAACGTCCGATTGAGCACAGGCAGCTGGGCTTTGTTCGGCACACTCGCCCACGTGCACGGAGTTTCTCGTTGTTTTCTTTTTAATTATCTTCTGTGGTTGGAAACTTCCGGGGTTGGGGATTCTATCGATAATATCATGAACGAAGGAGGTCCTACGTTTCACCAAAACTACAGATATATCCTCGACCTCGATCTTCTAAAAAACAGCATTGTAAGAAGTCTGCAATGCTATCCGCACGATACATTCTTCATGTTAGACTACCGAGATTGGTACGATTCCTAAGTTTCTCCGACAACTGTCCAGTCGAAAACATCCGAACCGACTTCGTTTAACAAAATATCGCGTTTATAATCCGCAAGAGATTTTCTCCACCAGGAAGAAAGCCCGCGCACGTCCGCCGTCCAAAACCACGAGTGAAGTTCCGCCACGGAATCATGGTCCCAAAGAATTCTTTGCAGTTCCTGATTTTTAAATGTTTCCGGTCCTTCCGTTTTCAATTTGTCGCAGAGAGAGCGCAGATAATTTTTTCGGGCGGGAGTTTCTTTTGCGCGTTTGCGCAATCGGGAACGATGAAATCCGTTCAGCCGAGGATCAACGATCGAAAGAAAAATTCCGCGCCTGCGGTCTTCTCCTCCCACAGTTTTCCAATACTCGTTTTTGTTTCGCTCCAGAGCTTCGAGAAGTTTACGTTCTCTTTGCTCCGGCGGGTTGTTCAAAAATCCGAACGACAAATTTTGTATCTTTGGAGTAGAGGAAGTCAAGAGAGCCAACGGATACGCGAAAATCCAACCGAGCAATAAAGGTAAAAACCAAAAGAATAAAATCGGATACGTCACGAACATCCAGATTCCGATTCCCAAACCGTAAAACGAAGCGGGAAGAATGGTATATGCCAATGACCTGTTATCGGGTCCCGATGCCGCGTCCCTGTTTTGCGGTCCCCATTCTATTTTACGATTTAAGAATGTAAGAAGAATGAATCTTGTATATTGAACCATATAAACGGGCGCCATCAAAACCGAATGGAGAAACTCCGTCAAAAAAGAGAACGTCCAAGAGAAAAACGAGGCGCCCCATTCTTTTCTTCTAAAAAAAGAGACTTCCAAAAACGAAACGATGCGCGGAAGAAACAGGACAAACAAGGTATAACCTTGCAGCGTGTAGGCGACCGGAAGATAAAGGTCGTCGCGAAACGCGATCCAATCCTCGGGCAACAATGCGAGTCTAAAAAAATCCACGTCCTCGATCGTCGTCAAAGAAGAAGACAAAAGCATCAATGCCCACAGCGGAGAACTGAAATAAGAAAAGATCCCGAGTAAAATCTGCAATCGACTGGAAAAGCGGAGTTTACCCCCGAACAAAAACCAAAAATGCTGAAGATTCCCCTGACACCAACGATTGTCCCGTTTGAGCGCCTCCAGCACGTTAGGCGGAGCTTCCTCATACGAACCTTTCAGATCGGAAGCAAACCAAACCCCGTAACCGGCTTTTCGAAACAAGGCCGCTTCGATCGTATCGTGACTCAAGATTTTTCCGCCGATCGCGCTTTCACCGGGAAGTCCGGGCAACCCGCAGTATTTCATAAACGGCTGTAATCGAATGATCGCATTGTGTCCCCAAAACGGTCCCGAACGAAGCTGCCAGAAAAAAGAACCCGCTCCGAAAACCGGATTTCCTACCCAGGCCGCAAACGCGGAAAGTTTTTGGAAGATGGATTTGGCTCCGATCACCTCGGGAACGGTTTGTATGATTCCCGCGTTCGGAATTTTTTCCATGAGGTATATTAGATTTTTCATACATTCTCCCGTGACGATACTGTCGGCGTCCAGGATGATCATGTATTTATATCGTTTGCCCCATCTTCTGCAGAAATCGGCGATGTTGCCGGACTTCTTGTTCAAGTTGACTCTTCTTTTTCGGTAGTAGATTCTCCCTCGGTTGGCCGGTTTTTGACTTAGGTGATAAAAAGCTTTTTCCTCCAGCGCCCAAAGATTCGGATCGGAAGTGTCGGAAAGAATGAAAAAATCCGTTTTCTGTGCGAGTCCGTTCGAGGCGATCTCGTCCATCATCAGTTCTACCCCGGCGAAAATGCGCGTAACATCCTCGCAATGGATGGGCATTACGACGGCCACGGGGGGAATCTCATCCTCTAGAATAGTATAATTTTCTAATATTCGGGAGATCCGCAACGGGTCCCCTCCCCGGATTTTCTGTACGAAACCGATCAACGCGGTCGCCGCCCCGAAGGATATGACGGGAAACAAAAGGCAGAAAAGAATCAGCGTCGCCCATTCGAACGGACTGATCGACTGAAAGGATAAGAACTGAACTTCCAAAAAGACGCCGATGATTACGAAAAAGAACAACAGTCCCCCGAAACTCAAACGGCGATAACTCTGCGTTTTGGAATCGACAAGCGTTCCCGGTTTTTCTTTTTCGGAGGAATTCAACTTAAAAGTCCGTAGAGTAAGGATGCATATACGATTCCCCAGAAGAGAACGGAAAAAATCACCGCGACAGGTTCCAATTTTTCCTTCGGTTCCGCCAAATCACCTAATGGCCCGAAGTCGACCGGGTTCGGAATCATACTCGACGGTTCGATGGCGGGTAAACCGGCTTCGTTCTTTTTTTCGGAACGAACCGATCCGGATTTCAGAAAGAGTTTCATTGCTTCTTCCTCCCAACCGAACTCGTTCGCTGCGGAACTTGAAAGGGATTTCGTTTCGACCGAACGTAAAAATCGGGTAAGAATTTCGTGCAATTCGATCGGGTCGGTGATTCCGGAAGCGAGACAGTACAGTTTCACTTTGGAATAAACCCGAGCCAGTTCTTCCTTTCGGATTCCGGAACGACTGTCGTGATCAGATCGAGGATTCAAGAGTGAACGTCCAAATCTCGCTCAGGTCTTCCTGATTTTTTTTCAATACGGCGCGCAGTTCCGCGGCTTTGTATCTGTTTTTTTGGACCACGCGGAAAGTAAGTCTCCATACGCCGGTCTCTTCAATTTTTTGAATATTATAATCCGTTAATTCCGCGTTATCTCCCGTGTCGATCGACGCCTGCAGATAAGTGAACGCATCCATTGCTTTGAGCTTTTCGCCTGCAAAGTCCACATAAAACACGCGCATATCGGATTCTCCCGGAACCGGAGCGATCCTTGTGGAAACGGTTTTTGCAAGTTCCTCCGGAAGAGGATCCTCGTTTAACCAGCGTATGGTGTAGCTGAATTCGTAAGGTTGTAAGGGTGCGGGGGAATTCGCGGGCACCCAAAACGCCCCGATGTTATCGTCCGAGTCCTTTACCGTGGGAATTTGCAGAAGTTGTATGCTTCCCTTTCCCCAATTTCCTTCCGGTTCCACCCAAGCGGATGGTCTCAGATGATACTTCATCGAGTTGTCTTGATAACTCGCAAAATTTCGATCCCTCTGCATTAAACCGAAGGCTCTCGGGTTCTCATCCTGAAACGAGTTGAGCGTGACTCGTTTCGGATTATCAAGAGGTCTCCAAACCCAATCCCCTTTTCCGCTTTCGATCATGAGTCCGTCCGAATCGTGAGACTCAGGATAGGCTTGCCCTTCCGGAATCCCGCGGGTTTCGGAATACCAATACATCGATGTCAAAGGCGCGATTCCGAATCGATCCACTTTGGTTCGAAGAATAACCTCCGCGTTCACGTGTACGGAAGAAACCTTCCCCGGAGAAATTTGAAATTCATAGGCTCCGGTCGCGGTTCTGCCGTCTAACAATGCATAAACGAAAATCGTAGAATCGGTTTTGTCGGGATGAACGATCCAAAAATGAGTGAAACCAGGAAAGTCCTCGGGATATGGCATTCCCGTATTGATGGCGATTCCGCGCGCCGACAATCCGTAGACCTGTTTCTTGGAAACCATCCTATAATAGCTCGCGCCTTGAAACACGGTGAACTCGTCCGTGTGCTCGGGGGTGTTCAACGGATAATGAATCTTAAATCCGGAATAACCTAGATTCTCCGGTATTTTTCCCTGCACCTTCAAATTGGAAAGATCGAAATACGTTTCGTCGTACGGAATCTGTCTCGCGTAATCGGAGCGGACTTCGTGAAGGGTCACGTTCGTATTGTATAAATGTCCCGGATGAAAGAATTGGATCTGAAACGGATTTCCTTCCTTTTTCCAAAGAGAGGATTCGGGTCGAAAGCGGATGTTCTTATACTGATCCCAACTCAGTCCTTTTAAAAATTGTGTGGAAACGAATTGCGGTTTCACATAACGTCCATGCGCCATGCTTCTCGCTTTCTTTTTCAAATCCTCGAAAGAGAATCTGGTCACGGGGATTTTGATCCCGGATACCGGGTCGAGGATTACGGTTTCTTCGGTTTCGGGAAATTTAAAGTCGATCTCCGATTCTTTCTTTTGCTGTCTGTTTGCGACGGCAAAGAGAAGTATCGTAGCGAAAAATGCGAGTGCTATGTGTATTCTTAACATTGTATTCTTTCCAGATCGAAAGCCGCCCTCTTTCGAGAGCGCTTCTTAGAAAATTCTTCAATGAGAAGATTCTTTCTTTTGAATCAAAGAGAAACGATTCGAAATTCTTCCCTGAATCGCCTAACTGCAATTAGGACCGTTTCAGGGAAGTTTCCGTTCGTCGTTTCGAAGGGATTATTTCGGAACTACCTTCACGAAATAATTTTTGTTTCCTTCAAAGTCCTTTAAGATTCCTTCCGAGAGATCGGAACCGGTCAACTTGGAGTGTTCGGAAATCAAGTTCTTGATGATCTCGTAGTCTCCGTTTTCCAGATCCACGGTCTTTACGTATTCCTTATTGAGAAGAGGTTGAATGTCCCATCCCTTTTGGAAGAAATACGCGGTTCCTCCGGTCATACCGGCTCCCATGTTCTTGCCTACGCTTCCGAGACAAACGATGGTTCCGCTGGTCATATATTCGAGGAAGTGATCTCCTGCGCCCCCGACCACCGCTTCCGCTCCCGAGTTACGGACTCCGAAACGTTCTCCTGCTCTTCCGGAACAGAAAAGTTTTCCGGAGGTCGCTCCGTAAAGACATGTGTTTCCGATGATCGTATTCTCATACGCCTTGAGTTTCGACTTGCGATGTTTTTTGATCACAATCACACCGCCGCAAAGTCCTTTTCCGACGTAGTCGTTCGCATCTCCGTGTAAGGTGACCTGAACTCCTTTGACGAGCCAAGCTCCCAACGATTGTCCTGCGGTTCCTTCCAGAATGATTTCGAGTTTACCCGGCAATCCTTTCGATCCGTATTTTCTCGCGATGAGACCCGAGATCTTCGCTCCCACGGTCCGGTTCGTGTTGCGCACGAGATAAGAAAGAGCCATGGAAGATTTTCCTTCAAGGGCTTTTTCCGCGTCCTTGATGATACGATCGTCCAATACTTCTCCGATCGGCTCCTTGCGGACCGATCTGTCTTTTTTCTGTTTCGTAGGATCGTAGAAAAGAGGAAGACGAACCAGGATCGGATTGAGATCGAGAGAATCCAAACGATCCCTTTCGTAACGTGTGATCTGCTTGAGAAGATCGGTTCTTCCGATGATTTCGTCGATCGATCTGAATCCGAGTTCCGCAAGATATTCTCTCACTTCGAGAGCGAGACAAGTGAAAAGATTTACGAGTTGATCCGGAGATCCTTTGTATTTCGCGCGGAACTTGATGTCCTGAGTCGCGATTCCGGTCGGACAGTTGTTCAAGTGGCATTTTCTCGCCATGATACAACCTAAAGCTACCAGAGAAGCGGTTCCCACTCCGTATTCTTCCGCACCCAAACAAGCCGCGATGATCACGTCCCTTCCGGATACGATCCCTCCGTCCGTTCTTAACACGACGCGGTCGCGCAGTCCGTTCATTACTAAAACTTGATGTGTTTCGGAAAGACCAAGCTCCCAGGGAGAACCCGCATACTTGATCGAAGTGATCGGAGCCGCGCCGGTTCCGCCCACGTGACCGGAAATGAGAATCACGTCGGCGTTCGCTTTTGCAACACCGGCCGCGATCGTTCCCACGCCCGCTTCGGACACGAGTTTCACGGAAACTTGAGCCTTGTGGTTCGCCATCTTCAAATCGTAGATGAGCTGCGATAAATCTTCGATCGAATAAATATCGTGGTGAGGCGGAGGAGAAATCAAATCGATCCCCATCGGCGTATGACGGTTGGTCGCGATCTCCTCGTTGTTCTTCTTACCGGGAAGCTGACCGCCTTCTCCCGGTTTTGCACCTTGTGCGATTTTGATTTCGATTTCGGTCGCGGAGTTTAAATACTCCGAAGTCACGCCGAATCTTCCGGAAGCGATCTGCTTGATGGAAGAATTCGCGAGATCCCCTTTTTCGTTCACGACGTAACGGGAAGGATTTTCCCCGCCTTCCCCGGAAGAAGACTTAGCGCCTAAGCGGTTCATGGCGATCGCGAGATCCGTATGCGCCTCGATGGACAGCGCACCGTGAGACATTCCAGGCGTTAAAAAACGTTTTTGAATTTCGGTGACGGTTTCCACTTCTTCGATCGGGATCGGCTTTCTGGCTACGAAGTCGAACAAATCGCGGATGTTGATCGGATCGCTTTCCTTGAGAATCTTAGTCGCTTCTTTGAACGCTTCGTAGTCGTTGTCGACCGCCGCCTTTCTTAAGAATTTAACGACTCTCGGAGACCAACGGTGCGGTTGATCGTCCTTCTCGGAGATGAAGTCTTCCGGATTGAGTTCTTTGTAGAATGCCTGTTCGTGATTTCGGAGAATGTTCTGTTCGATCCCGCCGATTCCGATTCCGGAAATACGCGAATACGTTCCGGGGAAATACTTGGACACGAGAGTTCTCGAAAGTCCGATCGCCTCGAACACCTGTCCTCCCACGTAAGAGGAAAGAATCGAGATTCCCATTTTGGACATGATCTTGAGAAGTCCGTCGTCCACACCGTAGCGGTAGTTTCCGCAGATCGTATGGAATGCCGGACGGGTTCCGTCTTCCGCGTCGAATTCTCCCTTTTCCCAAAGATCGAATAACGTATCCCAGATCAGATAACTGTTTACGCCGGAAGCTCCGTAACCGAGCAACACGGCCACATTATGAATTTCGAATGCGGAACCGGTTTCCACAAGAATCGAAACGGCGGAGCGCGTCTTATTGCGGATCAAATGGTTGTGAACCGCCGCGACCGCGAGTTCCATAGGAATCGGAGCGCGTTCTTTCGAAAGTTTTTTGTCCGAAAGAACGAGAATGTTCGTTCCCGATTTCGCCGCCTGCAACGCTTGTTCGAGAAGAGCGTCGAGGGCTTTTTCGAGATAGTTCCGATTCGTGTTCGCTTCCGCTTCGATATGAGCTTCGAAGGTTGCGTCTAACGTAAGAATTTTATACGGTTTTCCGTCCATCTCGCGGATCCGTTTCAGATCCAGATTGGTGAGATACGGATGGGAAAGAACCAGACAGTTCTGCGGTTTATCGTCTCCGAACAGGTTCATCTTTTTGACAAGACGAGTGTAAAGAGAGGTCACGCCCTTTTCGCGGATGTAGTCGATCGGAGGATTGGTTACCTGCGCGAATCTCTGACGGAAATAGGTGTAAAGACCGATGCGCGAAAGCATCAGAATCGACAGAGGAGTATCGTCCCCCATGGAGCTGATCGCTTCTTTTCCCTGATGCGCCTGCGGTTTGATCACCGACTTTTGTTTAAACGGAGAATAAGCGAAAAGAACCTGTCTTCTTCTGAGATCGTCTCCTTTGTAGGTGATCGTCTCCTGCATCGACGCGTCGAGATCCTGGTTGAGATACGAAACGTTCTCTTTGGACCATTCTCTATAGTCGTATTTCTTTTCGAAGAGAGAATTGATGTCCTCGTTGTAGTAGAGCTTTTTCTCTTTTAAATTGATCCCGATCATCTCTCCGGGACCGAGACGTCCTTTTTTGGTTACGATCTCTTCGTCGACTTGAACGAGTCCGGCTTCCGATCCCATGATCAAAAGACCGTCTTCGGTGACCGCGTAACGAGCCGGACGAAGTCCGTTTCTGTCGAGCGCGCCGCCGATCCAGTCGCCTTCCGCAAACGCAAGCGCCGCGGGACCGTCCCAAGGCTCTATTAAAGTATTATTATATTCGTAAAAGCTTTTCAACTCTTCCGACATCGTAAGGTTTTTGGACCACGCGTTCGGAACGAGCATCGCCTTCGCCTGAAGAACGTCCTTTCCGGAACGGACGATCGCTTCCATCGCGTTGTCCAAACTCGCGGAGTCGCTCATGTGAGGACGGATGATCGGATGGATTTCCTTTTGATATTCTCCCCATTTTTTGCACTCGAGTTCCTCTTCGCGTGCGAGCATCCAGATTCTGTTTCCGGCGATCGTGTTGATCTCTCCGTTGTGCGCGAGAATCCGAAAGGGCTGCGCGAGCGCCCAAGATGGGAACGTGTTGGTGGAATATCTTTGGTGAAAGATACAATACGGAGAAACCATTTCTTCCGAGTTCAAGTCTTCGTAGAACTGGGAAACCTGGTTTCCGTTGAAGAGTCCTTTGAACACG
Source organism: Leptospira sanjuanensis (assembly GCF_022267375.1). Taxonomy (GTDB): domain Bacteria; phylum Spirochaetota; class Leptospiria; order Leptospirales; family Leptospiraceae; genus Leptospira; species Leptospira sanjuanensis. Next base: position 1,336,502 of record NZ_JAIZBH010000001.1, on the reverse strand, counting down.
ATTCTTTCCGAGGAAAGGGAACAGATGTAAAGATCTCCCGCGAGCGAAAGACGATCCGCGTCTCTCATCAGTTTTTTCTGGATTAAGAATAACTTCGTTTCGAAGTCCTCGTTGGACATTCCTTCCGGTTTACCGATCAGAACCTGTTCGATTTGAGGTCTGGATTGGTTCGCCTTCGGCCCGAGAACTTCCGGATTTACCGGAACGTATCTCCATGCATAAAGTTTAAAATTGAATTCCATGAGCGCGGACTCGACGAGACTGCGACACATGTCCTGTTTATCGATGTCTTCTCTCGGAAGAAAGATCATTCCGACACCGATGGAATCCTCGTCCGGTCTGCGGTGACCCATTTCTTCGATGTAGGTTGCAAACAGCTTCTTAGGAATTTGAATCATGATACCGGCTCCGTCTCCGGTAACCATATCTGCGTCGACCGCTCCCCTATGCGTCAGGCATGCGACCGCCTTGAGTCCCATAGAGACGATTCTGTGACTGTTTTCTCCCTGAAAGGAAGCAACAAATCCCACTCCGCAGTTATCATGTTCAAACGATCTTTCATACAGACCGTTCTCCTCAAGATACTTTTGAAGCTGCAACTGTTCTCTTACATCATTCATCATTTGCCGAGATCCCTCATGATACAAATTCCCTGGTTAACAACGACGTCGGGCGCGCCTATGGCTGAAATTTCAGCAAAATTCCCCAGCTATTATCCAGTAAATTGAGAGTTGCGTAAATTGAAAACATTCTTTTAAAAGGCAGGATTGAAATAAGAAACGCAGATTTCCGCTTATCAAATTCTCGTTCTTCCCTTCCTCTCGTTCGTTCAAGTATAACACGGCCTCCTGCTTCGATCCATTCGGTTTCAAGAACGCGTTCTTCGCAAAACGACATCCTCATCTAAAAAAAGATCTCTTCGAGTTAGACTGTTTCGAAGGCAAGTGAGTCGTTTATCTTCGTCGCCTTTTGCTCGAAGTTTAAGCAGGAAAACGTTCGTAAACGAGGTTAGAGTTTTTGTGCGACTGGAAGAAAAAGATCTCCGAGTTTTTTTCTCTGATTCGCGTCCGGGATCCTCAGAAAAAGCTGATCCAATTTTTGACGCAGAGAAGTCGTGTCCGGATATTCTTCGAAAATTTTCAGGATATGAGGCCAGGCTTTTTTCACGAGTTCTTCCATTCCCGGTCCCGCGTTTTTGGAAGAGACAAAGGCTCTTTCCAATCCGGCGCGCAGGTCCGCGAACGTTCGAGTCAAATCGAGAATCTTTCGAACCCTCGTATCCTTCAATCCAATGCGGGAAGAAATCGGTGCGATCACGGAATTCCAATCCACGGGTTCGTTTTTCATTTCCTTCAACACAAACGAATGAAGTTGGATGAGAGCGCTGAGTTCGGGAGGAAGAGTCATCACCCAGCGTTTGTAAGCGTCGGGTTGTCCTTCCTTTTGAAACTGACGCACACGGTTTACGCTTTCCATATATTTGGAAAACGGAATGATCACGGGCGGTTCGGAAGGAACGATCGGTTCCTCTTCGACAAACGACGGTTCGTCGAATCCGCCGAACTGAAGATCCTCCACTTCGGTTAACAAATCTTCGTTGCCGCCGACCGCGACCGGATTCGGGACTTCGTCTTCTTCCAATTCTTCGCGTTTTAATACGAGTGCGTTGCCGGAAAAATCGGAGCCGAATCGTTCCACGAGTTCCGTGAGAATCAACTTCTCCGGAGGTTTTTTCAATGGCACGGGCGGCGGAGCGGGCTTACGGACGGCGGCGCTTCCTTCTTCTCCCGGCTTAGGAGCTTCGCCAAAAGAAGAGATCGAAGGTTCCAAATCCTTACCGGTAGCATCGTCGCGAAGCACGACGTAACCTTCCATTCCGATGAACCGTTTTCCGGGAGGAACCAGCGTGCCGAATGTTTCCACGATTTCTTCGGAGATGCGCGCGTATTTTTTCCTTCTCGGTTTGCCTGCGTTTGACTTTTCCTGCTCGATGAGTTTATTCTTGATCCCCGCGTGCGTGTTCATGAAGTTTTTGGTCATGAACGCGGAAAGATCGTTCTGCGACATTCCGAGATATTCGGCGAACTTGGGAAGATGATCGAAGAATTGTTCCGTTTTTTGAATATTGGTTACGATGTAGGAACGCATCTTTTGTTTGAGCGCTTCCTGATCGGTGGGGGAAATTTTTTTACCGGAGATCAATCCGTTGAAGAGCTGGATGTGAGTATGAAAATAACTTAAAAATTCTCCATAGGCGGTAAGTTCAAATTCGCCGTGGGAATTCTGCTCTATGATCTTTTTATCGTTTCCTGACATACGATTCTAAATTTCCGGAGCCTTGGACTTTTTCCATTCTTAGATCGAATCGAATCATACGAACCGTCTAAAGGCTTGGTCTTTGGCAAACCTTCGCCAGTTTTCCCTTCGTTTTCAGGAATTCAAGACATTTCGAACGACCGGGACGACCGATTCACTGGGAAACAAAATCGTTCCATGAAAGAAAATATGCCCATTCTTTCGATCGGGAAATTCCGTGGAAAACGCTCGTATCGTGGAAAACGGGAAATTCGGGAAGAATAGAACGGCGTGTTCCGATTTTAACCCACAGACTTTAATTCCAGCTCGAATCGATTCAGAAATTCGAAATAGTTCTCCTCGGAAAACAGGAATTCTTCCGAATCGGAAAACCAACGCACCGTATTTCCGATCCGCGAAAGATCGGAATCCGTTAAATCGGAATCGTCCAGACCGAATCGTTTCCAACGAATAAACTCCTCCGTTCTTTCGATTTCCACTACGATCAACGTGCAAAAAAAATCGCAATCGTCCGGGCACATCAGTATGGGCGCAACGGCGCTTTCTCCGACTTTGGGAAGAATTCTTTCCCAGACGATTTTTCTTTCTCCCTCATCGTAAAGCCAATCCAACAGAGTCGGGACCAAACCGATCCAATCTCGATTCGGAAATTTTCGATTTATATACGAAGTCAAAATTTCTCCGTCGATCCGAATATCGAGATGATCCCCCGCGGAATAGAAAGAACGATCGTAAACCGCTTCGATTCGATTCATTGAAAGTACTCGCGGGTTTTGCAGGAATCAATATCCCGCTTTCAGTTGACGGCAATAATAACGGACCGGGTCGTCTTCGGAATTTTCTCGAAAAAGTCCGATCGACGCAAGTTCCGGTTTTTTGGAATCGGTTTGTATTTCCAAAACGAAACGAAGAGGAAATTCGGAGGTTTCGACGCGGACCAGATGTTTTTCCCCCTTTCTTTCGTACGTAGCTGGAAGCGCGATCTTTGTATCGAAGTTATATTCAGGATCCTTTATGTTCTTTTCCTCGCCCTGATACAATGTGACGAACGGATTCCGATACGAATCGTTCTTCGGGTAGGCGTAGAATTCGATCACACAAACGTCGCGAGAGGAACAACGGGGTTTTTCCATTCTACACTTGAACAACAATTCTCCGTATTTGAGTTCCGCGGACCAGAGTCCTGTAGAATAGGACAGAAGACCTAAAAGAATCAGAACGTTTCTCGAAACCGGTCCGGAACTTTGAAACCGGCTTTTTTTTACGAAACGAAATACGAATTTGAAACAGTTCGTTAGAACTCCGCCCAAGGATGTCATTGTTTTCTCCGTGTTCCTGCAACAACGGGTCGCTCCGTCGTTTGCACGCAAAAGAATTTCAATCCGTTACTCGATGGATACGATTGCGCAAGAATTTATTTCGAAGGTCTGCACTTCGCTTAACGATGGATTGCAAAGAAGTCGTCCGCGTTCGTTCCTGCGGAGCCCGCTGATGAAGAAAAAGCGCGCGGGTCATTTTTAAGGAATCGCGGCGCAGTGGCACTTTCATCAAAGTCCGCGTAAACAATCAACGAACAGGCATCGAACGGTCTCACTGGTTTGAATGGTCGATTTTCGGTCCGTCTTCAGGGATTCAAGGATTGAGCACGAATGTCCGCGTCGATCGGCTTACTGAATTCTCTCCTTAATCAAACCCTCTCCCGATTTTAAGGAAAGAATTCGATAACGCAGGAACGTATTGCAGGTCGCCTCTTCGGTATAACGGACCAAATCGTAATCCGGCCTCGGAGAGCGAAAAAAATTCGAATGTAGAAGACGTTCGGAAACTTCTTTCTGAATGTGCGCCCTCGCCTCGGTTCTTCGGAAATACTCCGAAGGAATGATAACGTCGTTTTTATAAGACAGAATATTTCCCCGGTAGATCGCGACCGTAACACGGATCCGATACGTTTCGGCGGGTTTCAAAGAAGGAAAATCCATAAGCAATTTATTTCCAGAGATGTGTATGTACTATCGGAAACGAGAGGTCCGGAATCAAATCTCGTCGATGAAAAACGACGCGGGAATCCCGCAAAAAAGGAGAATGACGGGGCGACCATTGCGTCCAAAATTGTCTTAGGATGAGAGGGAATTTCCGTTGGATCGGGGATTCTTATGAACGGAATGAATTTTAGATACAACCACACGCCCTTCGGCTATCAGAGAAGAAGAACGAGAGAAGTAAAAGTAGGAGACGTGAAAGTCGGAGGCGCAAATCCGATCGTCATCCAGTCGATGATCAACAGCGACACGACCGATACGCAAGGCTCGGTAAAACAAATTCTCGAGTTGGAGCGAGCTGGCTGCGAAATCGTACGATTGACCGTTCCTTCTCAAGCGGACGCGGACAATCTGCCGGCCATTCGACAGGAGTTGAAAAAAGCGGGCAGCAAGGTTCCCCTCGTCGCGGACATTCACTTCACCCCAAGCGTCGCGATGAAGGCCGTGGAGTACGTTGAAAAAATAAGGATCAATCCGGGCAACTTTGCGGATAAGAAAAAATTCGCGGTTCGGGATTATACGGATTCGGAGTACGACGACGAGCTGGGAAGAATCAGCGAAATTTTTTCTCCGCTTGTTCTGCGATGCAAGGAGCTCGGCGTCGCTATGAGAATCGGGACCAATCACGGTTCCCTTTCGGATCGGATCATGAACCGCTACGGCGACACTCCGCAGGGGATGGTCGAGTCCGCTCTCGAATTCATACGCATCGCGGAAAGTTTAAATTATTATGATATTATTGTAAGCATGAAAGCCTCGAATCCGCAGGTGATGGTTCAGGCGTATCGATTGCTCGCTTCCAGATTCGACGAACTTAGAATGGACTATCCCCTTCACTTGGGCGTGACCGAAGCGGGAGACGGAAAGGACGGAAGAATCAAGTCCGCAATCGGAATCGGCTCTTTGCTCGAGGACGGACTGGGAGATACGATTCGTGTCTCTCTCACCGAAGATCCGGTTCTGGAAGTTCCCGTCGCAAAACTCCTCGCCGACAGGTTCAATGCAAGGAGCGCGGCCCCCGAACGTTCGAAAGGATATTCCGAATTTCGAAATCCGTTTTCGTACGAAAGATTTTACAGTAGTGAAATCCGAATCGGAAAATTCGAAGCGGGAGAATCGCATCCGGTGCGCGTGGAAACGGTCCTTCCATTCGAAAACTCCAATTCGTTTCTTGCGAACGTCGCCAAACTCTACCAATACGGGAAACCACTTTCGATCGAACCCGAAAGCATCTTGGTCGATTCCCCTTCTCCCGATTTATTAAGCGAAATCGCGGAGTCCGCAAAGGCTTTGGAAATTCCGGTGGGAATTCTTCTCGCCAAGAACATTTCTCTCAACGAAAAACTCCAAAAGGAACTCAAACGGTTTCCCAAGATCGTATTCGATCCGTTTCTCCAATTTCAAGACGGAGAAAAGATGCTGACCTTTCTGCGGGAAAGACAAAGCGCCGGATTGTATACCGAGATTCATACGAGCGGAGAACGGATCGAATCCCTCAAGGGACTTCCGGAAACGTTAGCCGAAATTGGAATCAAAAACGTGATTTTTTCCCTCGAAACCGGAGAAATCCTCTACGACTACCGCAAACTCGGAAATATTCTGAGCCGTCACGAATTTCCGATCCTGTTGCACGGATCGTTTGCAAATGTGGACGAGGCTCTATACGGTGCCGCCATCGGAATCGGCGGACTTCTCATCGACGGAATCGGAGATCTGATCCGGATTCAAACGCCGAAACTCGAGGAGCTCGAAGAAACGTTCCAACTTTCTTATGACCTTTTGCAGGGTACAAGACTCCGTTTGACAAAAACCGAATACATTTCCTGTCCTTCCTGCGGAAGAACGTTATTCGACCTTCAGGAAACGACCGCGAGAATCAAGGCCAGAACGGGACATCTCAAAGGCGTAAAAATCGCCGTAATGGGATGTATCGTAAACGGGCCGGGAGAAATGGCGGACGCGGATTTCGGGTACGTAGGTGCCGGCCCAGGGAAAGTACACCTCTACCGAGGGAAGGAAATCGTAATGAAGAACGTTCCGAGCGAAGTTGCGGATGAAAAACTCGTGGAACTGATCAAAGACAACGGAATGTGGCGGGAATCGAGCGCCCCTTAGGAAGCGAGATTACCAAAAGGCAACGGAGTGTCGCCGTTGGTTCTCAGCGAAAGCTGAGATGCGCGGAAGCGCCCCAGAACACGCCCCATAGGAAGTGTTCTGCAGTCCACTATAAGCTTCGGATTGAAAAACAGTGAATTGTTCTCTACGGATCACAATTCAGGAAGCGAGATTACCAAAAGGCAACGGAGTGTCGCCGTTGGTTCTCAGCGAAAGCTGAGATGCGCGGAAACGTCAGACACACACCTTTCCTTATTTTACGAAGCAAAGACAACGATCAGTTATTTTTTTTCCAAGATTTGTTTTGATTTTTCTTTTACGGCGCGTCCACCAGACCTCGGACACACTTTGTCAGAAAGATCGAGCCGAAAGACGCCGCGCCGGCTACGAGACAGCGTTTTATAGAATGGAAATCGAATGAGTTTCGTTTATTTGCTCGATTCTGAATGCCCGAAATCCGATCATTTTAAGAGAATCCGCAAAATAGTGTTGTTTTATAGATTGTTCCGGGTGACATAGACTCTTTTATCGGATAGCAAGACGCGAACGGAAACGTTATGAATTCATTTCTCAATTTATACAACTGGAATATCCGCCAAAAGTTGATGGTGATTATTTCCTTCATCATCCTGGTTTCTTTGGGAGTCATCATCGCTCTCGCAACGTATTTTTTCAAATCGGACAACGAGGTTCGGATCAAGGAGAACAACCTGAAACTGACCGACGTGATCAGTCAGAAAGTTCGTTCCGATATGGCATCGTTGACCAAACGTTCCCTACTTCTTGCAAGGGCCGTCGCAAATTCCGAAGGTTCGAACGATATTCTTCAAAACGACGAAGACATCTTCTATCTGAAAATTTTCAGAAAAGAAAACGGAGATTACGCCGGAGTCAAACGGATCGTCAACGAAAACTCCCTCAAAGAACTGAAGATCTCCCCGGAAGAATCGGATAAGATCGTCCGCAAATATTTGAACGGACAACGAAAAGCCCAACCGGGAAAACCCGTAGCATTGAACGTATCTCCCGATTTCCAAAAACCGGTCTTATATCTTATGATCACAATCGGAGATGGGGTGAATACCGCCATCGTGATTTCCCTCGTAAAGATGGATTCTATATTAGATTCTTTTAAAACGTCCGGAATCACCCAATTTTTTCTCGTGAGTCAGGACGGAAAACTGATCGCGCATTCCGATCCGAAATTGATTCTGCAACCGATCAATGTTTCGGACGATCCGATCGTGAAGAATCTTTTGGACAGCACGATGAGCAACGGGCAAACACGTTACAAAGGAAAAGACAATCAGTTCTATCTCGGCTCTTTCCGAAGGATCGGTTATGCGGGACTTGGAGTGATTTCAAGCACTTCGGAAAAGAAAGCCTTTGAAGAAGTTTATAATATTCAAAAACGAAATATCTATCTGATGATCGTCGTGGTAAACGTATCGATCCTCTTCGTATTCTTTTATTCAAGAAGATTGACCCGTCCGATTCTCAAACTCGTGGACGCTTCCAAAGAAATCGAAAAAGGAAATTTTCATCTTACGTTGGAACCGGAATCCGGAGACGAAATCGGAAAACTCACTTCTTCCTTTGTCGAGATGGGAAAGGGACTTTCGGATCGGGATAAAATGAAGGACGCGTTCGGCAAGTTCGTCAACAAGGACATCGCCGAAATGGTTCTCAAAGGAGAAGTCAAACTCGGAGGAGATAAACGGGAATGTGTGATTCTTTTCTCCGATATCCGAAGTTTTACTTCGATCTCCGAAAGAATCGAACCGGAACTCGTCGTCGAATTCTTAAATCAATACTTTACGGCGATGGTTAAGTGCATCAACGCAAACGGCGGAAGCGTCAACAAATACATCGGGGATGCGATCATGGCGGTTTGGGGAGAATTGGGACATACCGATTCCGATACGGAAAACGCGATCAACGCGGCGCTCGATATGCGTAAGAGTCTTTTGCAGTTCAATAAAGGAAGAGGCACCGATAAAAAACCGAGGATCTCGATCGGAATCGGAATCAATACGGGAGAAGTCATCGCCGGTCAAATCGGTTCCGAGGATCGTCTGGAATATACTGTCATCGGAGATACGGTCAATCTCGCTTCCCGAGTAGAATCCCTCACGAAAGAATTCGGAGCGGACATTTTGATCACCGGGAATTCTTACGAAAAGGTGAAAGGAATCTATAACGTGGAAAAACTAAAGCCCATCAAGGTAAAGGGAAAACAATCCCTGCAAACCATCTACGCGGTTTTGGGACATTCCAAAGATAAGAATTGCCCTAAGAATTTGAAAGAACTCAGAAAACAAATCGGACTGGAGTTCAAGTCGGGCGGGTCTAAATAACGGTATGAGAGATCGCTTTCTTTCAGGCGACAGACCGTTGTTGTTGATTTTGATCTTCAACATAGTCCTGTTTACGGCCGTATTCTTGTATGATTATACGCAATACGGATATCAGGGTTCTCAAAAAGTCATCGGGACCATTCTTTATAAGTCCAATACCATTCAGAGAAAGTACGATTCCGAAGTCGTTTGGAGAGAGATCGAAACGGGGAATTCGATTCAAAACCGCGACACGATTTTAACCTCGGAAGGCTCCCAAGTCAAGGTTCGCCTTTTGGACGGAAGCGAGATTATGATCGCGGAAAATTCCATGGTCTTTATCGATTATTTGGACAACCGCGCGAGTTTGGAAATTTCTTCCGGGGGTCTTCAGGTAACGAGAAAACCGAACAACAAAGATAACCCCTCTTCTCTTGGAATCCGTTCCGGGGACGGAGTTCTGAAACTCGTCGAAGGGATCGTCAATGTCGAAAAACGGAAGGATCGAAAATCGCTGGAATATTCCATTCTTTCCGGATCGATCAAAGCGGATCCGAGCAATCCGTATCCGATGATTCCGAAAAAGTCTTTGGATGGATTTGAAAAATTATTCCCCGTTCCCGATAGCATTCAAACAGCCGCGTCGATCACGGCGGCCGCCAATTCTTCCGCAAACGGAAACAATTCCGCGGCTTCCTCTTCGTCCGGCGCTACGTCTGCTTCGGCAAACACCTCTTCGTCTAACACGGGTTTAACGACCGGCGGATCATCTGCCACGAGCCCAGGCAACTCCACGAATTCCGAGTCTAACTCAAATTACGGAACCTATGACAACGGAAATCCGAATTACAGATCCACCACCGGTTCCAATTCAAACAGCGGTGGAACGAATTCTTCCAACGCAAATTCGGGAACATCCGCCAGTGGTAATGGAAACACAGGTGCGCATACCAAGTCCGGATTAAAACTCGATCGCCCCGGAGATACGAACAAAAACAACGCTTCAAAACAAAACGAAACCGGCGCTTCCAAATCCGGTTCGACGTATGATCCTGGCGACTATGTCAATAAACAGAAATACGAACAGACGAAGATTCAAGAAAAGTCCGATTCCACTCCGAATCAAAACCGCGGAGAATTCAAAAATACCGAATCTTCTCAAAAAGACAACAAAGGCGGCGGTTCCACTTCCTCACAGGAAATGAAAAAGACAAAGCCGGCCCGCGAATGGACTCCCGAAGAACTTCTGAAACAAGAGAAAGAAAAACGCAGAAGAGAACGGGAAGACAAGGAACAAAGAGAATTCTTAAGAATGTAATTCGCGACCCATAGGGAGCGAATTAGCCAAAAGGCAGCGGAGCGTCGCCGTTGGCTCTCAAGTCAAACTTGAGAAATAGCGACCCATAGGGAGCGAATTAGCCAAAAGGCAGCGGAGCGTCGCCGTTGGCTCTCAAGTCAAACTTGAGAAATAGCGACCCGTAGGGAGCGAATTAGCCAAAAGGCAGCGGAGCGTCGCCGTTGGCTCTCAAGTCAAACTTGAGAAATAGCGACCCGTAGGGAGCGAATTAGCCAAAAGGCAGCGGAGCGTCGCCGTTGGCTCTCAAGTCAAACTTGAGAAATAGCGACCCGTAGGGAGCGAATTAGCCAAAAGGCAGCGGAGCGTCGCCGTTGGCTCTCAAGTCAAACTTGAGAAATAGCGACCCGTAGGGAGCGAATTAGCCAAAAGGCAGCGGAGCGTCGCCGTTGGCTCTCAAGTCAAACTTGAGAAATAGCGACCCGTAGGGAGCGAATTAGCCAAAAGGCAGCGGAGCGTCGCCGTTGGCTCTCAAGTCAAACTTGAGAAATAGCGACCCGTAGGGAGCGAATTAGCCAAAAGGCAGCGGAGCGTCGCCGTTGGCTCTCAAGTCAAACTTGAGAAATAGCGACCCGTAGGGAGCGAATTAGCCAAAAGGCAGCGGAGCGTCGCCGTTGGCTCTCAAGTCAAACTTGAGAAATAGCGACCCGTAGGGAGCGAATTAGCCAAAACACGCTGGGCGATCGGCGAAAACTTTCCGCGAAGTGGGTGTCGCGATCCGAAACGCAACCCTCAACGTCTTTGTAGATTCTTTATTTTCGAGATTGTAGGAACTACCACGTTTTCCTAAAAGACGGTTTTTGTCGAATTTCAGCGATCCGTAGGAACTCCAACAGAACGCATTTGAAACTCAGCATCTCACTCCCTACGGGGTCGTTCGATGGTCGGCATAACTCAGCGGCGTGTTCTATGCCGGAACTACATCGGCCGGAGTGAGAGTTTCGATATTGTGGGTAAAACCTTCTTTGTCGTGAAACAAAACGACGAGCTTGTCGCCCTCAAAGGAAATCACTTCTACGATCGTGTTTGTGTGAACGAAAATTCCGTTGTGAAGAAAGGTACGTTTGGTAATCTTAACTTTGTCGCCCGGTTTCATTCGGCCTCTTTGTTGAGATAAAGATCTTTTCCTTCTTTTTTCATCACGCTGAATAGATGGATCTGCTTTTGATCCAAACGTGTTCCGATATCGTAGATCGCATCCGTAAAATCGGCGCCTTCCACATTTGCTCCCGCGAGTTTCGCCCAACGCAAATCGGCTCCGCGAAAGTTCGCGTTCCGAAGATCGGCGTTGTTCAAGAAGGAACCTCTGAGTTTCGCGCCCGAAAAGTTCGCGCCCACAAAGGAAGAATTCTGAAGGAACGCGTGTCCGAGGTTAGCCCCGCTGAAATCGACTCCGTCAAAATTAAGTTTTTCTAATATAATACTGGAAAGGTCTTCGCCTTTGAGAGAACCTTTTTCCTTGAGAATCTCCAGGGCCTTACCCGCGGTGATTCTTTTTTCCTTAGGAACCCCTTCTCCGCTTTCATAGTCTTTCACCGCTTGCAAAAGTGCGGCGACCGCAGACTCGGGATAATTTTTACGTCTTTCCGGAAACTCGAACATCTTTTCAAGATCGGCCGGAGTTACGTCCTTCAGTTCTTGAACGGATTTGCCTTTGGCGAACTCGGTCGCCATCGCCAGAGCGACGATTCCAAAACCGCAACCGGTCGTGGTATAACTCGCGTCCGTTACATGATCTGTAGAATCGATTTTAAGATAAATGCGGTAACCGTCGCCGCAACCGACGTTGCGGTAGTTGGAAACTACGGTCGCATCCTCCATCTCACGATAGTTGACGCGATCGTCGTTGATCTGTTTGTACCGTGCGAAGTCCATTACACTCATGAAAGTTCACCTGCCCGGTTTTTAGACGGCATAAAGGAGGATAGGAGAGAGAAAACTCTCACTGCATCTTGTATTTTTTCTTGAACTTGTCAACCCGACCGGTCGTATCCACGAGTTTGGATTTTCCGGTAAAGAATGGGTGGCAAGCAGAACAAATTTCCACGTTGATATCGCCGATGGAAGTTCTCGTTTCGTAAACGGTTCCACAGGATGCGCAGCTGATTTTCGCCGCTCTATAGTTTGGATGAATTCCGGTTTTCATAAATTCCCTTTTTAAGCGCTTATTGGGTATTCATACTGGCCAAAAATGCGTCGTTTGTCTTGGAAAGACGCATTTTTTCCAGCAATAATTCCATGCTTTCCGTGATGCTCATAGGAGAAAGTACTTTTCGCAGGACAAACACTTTCTGGAGAACGTCTTTGGTGATCAGGAGTTCTTCCTTACGGGTTCCGGACTTATTGATATCGATCGCGGGAAAAATCCGTTTGTCGGAAAGTTTCCGATCGAGGTGAATTTCCATATTACCCGTTCCCTTGAATTCTTCGAAGATGACCTCGTCCATTTTGGAACCGGTGTCGATTAGAGCGGTCGCAATGATGGTCAAAGAACCGCCTTCTTCGATGTTTCTCGCGGCTCCGAAAAACCGTTTCGGTTTGTGAAGCGCATTGGAATCCACCCCGCCGGAAAGAATTTTCCCGGATGTCGGAATGACCTGGTTGTAGGCTCTCGCCAAACGAGTGATCGAATCCAGAAGAATGACGACGTCCTTACCGTGTTCCACGAGACGTTTCGCTTTTTCGATGACCATCTCCGCGACTTGAACGTGTCTTTGTGCCGGTTCGTCAAACGTGGAAGAAACTACTTCTCCCTTAACGTGACGAGCCATATCGGTCACCTCTTCCGGACGCTCGTCGATCAAAAGGACGATCAGAGTACATTCTGGATGATTGGAGGTGATCGCGTTCGCGATATTCTGCATGAGAATCGTTTTACCGGTTCTCGGAGGAGCCACGATCAAAGCGCGTTGTCCTTTCCCGATCGGACACATGAGATCTAAAATTCTCGTGTCGAGCATCGAAGGATCGTATTCCATCTTGAGCCTTTCGTTCGGATACAGAGGAGTTAAGTTGTCAAAAAGGGCGCGTTTGCCTGCGACGTCGGGAGTATAACCGTTTACCGTTTCCACACGAAGCATCGCAAAGAATCGTTCGGATTCTTTCGGAGGACGGATCTGACCTTCCACCGTATCCCCCGTTCGAAGACCGAAAAGTTTGATCTGAGAAGGGGAAACATAAATATCGTCCGGACCCGGAACGTAGTTATAATCGGGAGATCTTAAAAATCCGTAACCGTCCGGTAACTTCTCCATAACACCCGCGGCGTGAACTTGACCGTCTCTTTCCGCCTGCGCTTGGAGAATGGCGAAGATCAAATTTTGTTTTTTAAGACCGCCGGTATTTTCAACTCCGAGACCTTTTGCGACTTCGATTAAATCGGCGATCGCTTTTTTCTTCAGTTCGACGAGATCGATAGGAGCGGGAGTCGGACCTTCGTATCCTCCCCGTTTGCGTTTGTTGCGGGATCTTTGATCCGCGTTATCGGAAGATTCGAAATCTTGAGATTCTTGACTGACGCCTTCTTCTTCGATTGAATCGGTCGTTTCGGACTCGTTTTGGTTGTGGTTATTATTCTGGTGGTGGTGTCTGTTCTTATTGTCTCGTCTTGCTGTTGCCATATTAAGGAGCTACTTGAGTTTTAAAAAAGGGGAAGGATTCGCCTTTTTGAGATTTTATTTTTGAGAATACAGGGTGGAGAAGAGATCTGTTTAGATCGGCTCTACTCATGAAGTAACCGACTTTATAGAAGGCTGTCAACGAAATTATTCAGCGGGTTTTTCTTTTTTTTGCGGTAGATTTAGAAGCGTTCGATTTCGAAGAATTCTTTTTGGGAGAAGAACCGGTTTTCACAACATTCTTCCCCTGCTTTTTGGAAGGAGAAGCTTGTTTGGAAACGTTCGTTCCTTCTACTGTTTTCGGATGCGTTCCTTTGTCTTCGGATGGTGAGGACGTTATACCCGCCTTTTTACGAGGAATCGGATTCTCCCTCGAAAGCGAATAACGGCTTTGCAGATCCAAAAATTTGATCCTATTTTGAAGGGTTGTTCGAGGAACGCCGAGCTCCAAAGCCGTATGAGAGATATTGTCCTGATTTCGCTTTAACGAATGGAAGATAAACGAGCTTTCCACTTCTTTCAGCATGGTTTCGAGCGGAAGCTTTTGAAAGAAAGCATCGCTTACGGATGGGAATTCCAAACCGCTTTCATCCTGACGGCCGACCGAAGAACGCGGAGAAACGAAATGATACAGATAACCCGCGATCTTGGAATTTTGTTTGAGAACGATGATGCGAACGTTACACTCGAGTTCGGTGACGTAGGTTTGCAGAGAGAAGGGAGAATTTCCGTCGAGCTTGAGTTCGTTGGATTTCAGATAGTCCGCCAATAAATTCTTGCTCATTTCCTTGAGAATTCGTTCCGCTTGCAGGATCGAATCGCGGAAGTATTTTTTGGGAAGAATGTTCTGTTCAAAGGTTTCGTTGTAAAAGATCGAACTTCCTTCTAGATCCGTCGCAAGTAGTCCGTCCGGAAAATTCTGCAGAATGAGTTCCATAAACCAAAAACGGGAATTCTGCTCTTGTTCCTGTTTTTTTTCTTCGGTGATCGGAGCCGGTCCGGGACGATTTCCGGAAACGAGTTTTCCCAAACCCGCCATGACTTGAACTTTATCCCATTCTTCCTTTTTTTCACCGGTTTTCGTAAGCACCGGAATCGAGCTTTGTCTTTGGAAGTATTGAAAAAAGGACTCGGGGATTTCCGTTTCTAAAAAGGATTCGGGAAGTTGGGAATATTCTCGGTCGGACGAACTAAGATCCGCCATTTCCATCTGAATCAACTTGCGCGATAAAAGCCCGACGAGATCCCCCGATTCGTCCACTACCGGAAGATGCGTGGCCGGAGTGATGAGAAAGTATTTGTATAAGGCTTCTATTTTCATGAAAACGGATCTTTTTTCCAAGTGCCGATTTGGCGTCAGAATACTCTTATTTTCCGGTCTGTCAGAAAATTCCTCTCTTTTTTGAAGTGCTAAAAAGCCGGTCCGGGGAAAAAGATTTCTCGCAATTGCGGGGAGTTCCCACAGTTCGAGAGTTGTTTTCCGTCCGACGGTTGTGACTGTGGGAGTTCCCACAATTCGGAAGCAATTTTCCATTCTATCGCTGTGAACGTGGGAGTTCCCACAGTTTCCAAGACATATGTAGTCCGCCGACGTAAGAATCCCGAGATTCGTTTCCCCAAAATTCCTGCGAGAAAAGCCGGAGAAGCGTCGTTCGACTGTGGCGATGTCGGTTCTCAAAATTCGGACAGTTTAGCTGTATTCGCGACTACGTTCGTTTCATCAGATGCGTTGCGTCTAAGTCCGCTCTACCCAAATGCCCGATCGGGAAAATCATCGAATGTCGCTTGGTTTATGAGTTCATACCCGTTTCGAAAAAGCGGAGACTGAGAGCGGAATCGGAAGCAGCAGGTAGGAATCTTCGAAGATCGAACTCCGTCGATTTCAATGTGCAAAAAATTCGAAAGAAACAGGATGTGTGAGCAGCGAGCGAGACCAAATGACGATCAACTTACAATAAGATGACTACATTATAGTTTTCAAATAATCTAACCCATAAAACGATTCCTATATTACAACCCTGCTCTTTTTGTTTGGAATAAAATTTGACAAAAAGAATTTCAAGCACGTTGCTACCTACAATAGAGGCCTAACGTTCGCACAAGCGGTCGTCACTAAATCACTTTTGGCCCATAACGCGCAAGTATACAATGAAACTATAAATTACAAAAATAGAATGGTGCATCTATGAAATTTGGACCGGAGTTCCGTCCACCACTGCCTTATAAAAAAAGAAAATCCGTTTTTAAAATGAAACAAGTCGCAGCCTTGATTTTTCTGCTATCAGCTTCCTTCTGCAAGCCGACCGGCGGATCGGATGACTTAAGCGCTCTTTTGATTTCCTTAGCCGGTGGTAGTTCCAACAAGATCGGAACGGGTGTGAATGGAAATGATACTGGAAATCCAAGTCAGCCCGAATCTCCGTTTAGGCCGATCTTAAACGACTTAGCTGTTCAAACTGCGTACGTAACCGGAGCGGGTGGCGACGATCGACAAAGAGTTACTGTTACTTTTTCGTTTCAAAATGTTCCATCCGGACCTTTGACTCTAAAAGCATACTTAGGAAGACCGAACATTATTGCGCTCAGTGCGGACGGAACTACGGTACAAAACTATATTCAAGAACGCCTCAATCCCGACCCAATGTTCCCGAATGAATTTACGTTTTTATCTCCGGAAACGACACAACCCTATCGGATCTTTGTGCTGGCTTCGAATTCGTTCGGGAAATCATCCAAGTCCATTCTTTCCACGGCGCCTACTCCCCCGGCCGGTCCTTGCGCCAACGCCGTCTCCGCACCGACTACGATCGGGAATTGTGCGGAACATTGTATTCAAGTAACGACCAACGGAAATCTGATCGATTTTCGAGGAAGTGTAACTACGGTTAACGCAGAGGAATATCTATATATGGACCTGACATCTTCCACTCCTTCCGGAGGAACAGGGCCATTTCCGTTCTCTTATATCGAGTTATTCAGCGCAGGCGAACCCCCCGTTTCGGTCGCTCCGGGAACCTATACAACCGAACTTCACAGTGTAAATTCGGATACATATAACGAGAACGCTTGTATCGGAATCAGTTCGTATCAGGTTTCGGATGGCTCGGGCGGATTCAAGGACAGCTACTTATTTAAAAAAGTCATCATTCCTTGATCAGTTTTGGCGTCAAAAGACGTCGAGTTGTAAACTGAAAGTTCAATCGGCATTTTAATAACAAATCGTTTTTCTCGATTTTTAATTTCGCACACGACACATACAAAAAGTGCTACGAAAGAAGGCGGGATATCCGTTATTGAATCCAACACATTCTCCCGACACGGTGACTCATGATTTTCCAACCGAAAGACTTTCAAAAAGAAACGGACCGCAACTATGACTCCGAATTCTACGGACGAATTCATACTTTCGATTTCGACGGAGCGATGCAATTGCTCGAAACGATCTTCCAAGAAAAAGCGAACCAAGGAAGAAAAGGAGAACCGACGGATTTTCTTCACGATGACGACGAGCAAAAAAGAGGAACCTTGTCGGGACATTTCAAGGAAATGGTCGAACAGTTTCACTTCGACGAACCCTTGCAGCACAGAGTCGATCGGATTCTCGAAATTCTGGAAGAAAGTTTAACGGAAGCGGCCCTCCAATCCCATCGATTCAAACCGTTCAACGGAATTTTATTCAAGATGAGCGATTACGAATTCTGCAATGCGGTCGCGGATTCGATTCACTTCGATGCAAAGACCCATGAGATCTCGCCGATCTTCGGACTCAATCACGAACTAATCTGGGACTCCGATTCCTATCCTCCGGAAGAATCTTCCGAATCCTACGATTTCATCTATGATCTAAAATCGGGAAAATATAATGTTTCCTATCTCGGCGAAAAGTTAAAGGGGAAGAAGCTTCACATTCACATTAAGTTATTATTATTTTCTAAAATGATTCGTAAAATCGTAGAAACACTTTTATTAAACGAACGCTTTGCGAAATTTCCGAAGGCTTTCCCGTTCTACGTTCTTATCAATGCGGAGGGTTGTTACGACTTAGACAAAAAAGACCGTTTTCTGTTGGAGGTTCGTTCTCCGATCGGGCTGAAGGATCTAACGGACAATCCTCATCAATCCTTGCATGAAAAATCCTCAGAGGCGAAAGAACCCCCTTCCCCTCTGGAAGAATTTTTGTTTTCCTTGGATTTTTTGAACAAATCCGATTCCAACGAATTCCAGACTCTGCTCCGTTTGACCCACGGCGAACCGCAGTGGAAAAAATTCCTGGAACGAGCCTCTCAAAATTCCTTTCTCGAATATGAGGAAAAGAAAAAAGAAATCGAACAATTGGAAGCGAATGCGAAGAATCGGGAGTTCGCAGCAGTTCTGAAAAAAACCATGAAGTTCGGACCGACCGCGTTCTCTTCCTTCTTTTGGAGACTCGCCTGGAAAGATCCGCAATCACATCTGGAATCCGCAAAACGATTTCAAAAACAGGTTTTTCTCAATCCTCCCGCTCCACTAGAAGACAACTACAAG
Organism: Leptospira sanjuanensis; assembly: GCF_022267375.1. Lineage (GTDB taxonomy): Bacteria > Spirochaetota > Leptospiria > Leptospirales > Leptospiraceae > Leptospira > Leptospira sanjuanensis. The sequence goes on along the minus strand of NZ_JAIZBH010000001.1, from coordinate 1,318,201 downwards.
CAAGCCCTCCCTTACATTCAGGATTTCACATATATCATGACCAGTTCTTACGTTGAAATTCCCGAAGAATTCAAAAAAGAATCGGAGGCGTATTTGCAGGAAGCGATCGATCGAATGAAACATTCTCCCCATCCCGGATTTCGCATCCGCGCTTTCGAGATCGAATACAAACTAAAGGAAAACGATTGGAAACCTTCCGAACGGCATCCGATCGAAAAAAATCCGCCGGAAGAGTATCTGGATTTAATGACAGAACTCGTTCGTTGTTTACCCGAAGAATTCCCTTGGTTTGGAGAAGCCTGGGATTTCGTATTCGAAGACCGCCTCCATTCTCTCGGACAAAAGGCAAAACGTTCCGTCCCAGCGGTGATCGAAGTTCTGGAACGATACAACAAAGAACGTTTCAACGAAGACGCTACGCGAAACATCGCTCCGGTTTTGTATAAAATCGGCTGCGAAGACATCCATCCTTTAATTCATCAGCTCCACCAAAGAAACGAATTCTACATGGAGGATTTCTATCATAAATGGTCCAAACAAGCTCCGGCCAATCGTTGGAAACAATTTGCCGAAACGATTCGAACCGATATCGATTCCCTCGCGAAGGCGTCCGTATGGGAGAATCTACTCTACGACAGCGATCCCGGTTTTTCGTTATATTACGAAAACATCGAAAAAGAAGCCGATCGAAATCGAATTTTCGAATTTCTTTTAACGGCTCTCTTAAAAGACGCCGGACCGATCCTCCAACGCTTTGCGTTCTTTTATAGCGAACGAATCAAAAAGTCCGCCGGCAAAAACAAGGAACAGTTTTTTAAAATCGTTTCTGAAATGACCGAACTCCTTCAAAGATTGAATGCGATCGAATCGCTCGAACCGAGTCATCAGTTTTCTCTGCGATGCGGAATCGCCGCAAAAGCGATCGAATCCTATCTGAACGGCGAACCGAACGCGCTCGAACATATCCAAAAGACGATCGAAGAATTTCCGAAAAATTCTTTAATCTATTTTTTGAAAGTATCCCATATCGAGCGAAAAAACGGAATTTCAAACGCAATCGAAGAATTAAGATCTGTTTTACCGATTTTGTGGAAGGACGATTTCGTATTTACAAAAGCGTTCTTTTTATACCTGCTTGCTTCCGAGCACCGATGGGAAATACTTTCCGCGGGAAAACTGTACGCATTTTACGAAAAAGTCAAAATCGATTTCGAAAAGGATTTTTTTACGGACGGAAAATTTTCAGGAAGGCTGGATTCTTTCGAAAACGATCCGTTTTCCAAAGTCCTCAAGGAGGAATATTCCAAAATCGTAATTGATTTGCATAAAGACTGGCTTCGATCCAAAACCGAGGAATACGAAGTCGTTTCGAAAACCGATTCTCTTAGCGTCGAAGAATTGGTCGCATCTTTAAAACCCGGAAATTCTTCGCTCAATCGTTCCATCGCACACAGGCTGATCGATCAGGCAGCAAATTTCACCGAAGAACTTCTACAGATCTTGGATTGGGAAGAAACACAGGAATCCTCTTTCCCGATCTTGAAATTATTCTATCAAAATCCTCACCTAAAAGAACCTCGCTTTCTTTATCAAGAAATACCGCGATATTTCCGCGAACGAACTCAGCAAAAGTCTGTTTGTAAAATTCAAGGAACTTCAAAATTCTTCGGTGATCGTTCAATCGGTCGCGGAACTCGAACACGAAACGATCCTGAATTCTTTTCTTTCCGTTCACTGGGCTTTCCAGAAAGAGGGTAAACTTTCCGAACTCGGGCTCCTGATGGAAAGTATATTAAAGAAAATGAATTCTAAAAAACCTGAATACGTTCTCACGGCGACGAACTTGAGCGTGATTCATATTCAAACCGGAAACTTGGAAAAAGCAAAGGAGGTGGCCGAGAATCTATTTTCGATGGATTGGAGTCGTTTCGATTATCAAAAAGACGAAACCGATACGTTCGCGGAGAAGGTTCTCGGAGGGGATTTGAACGAACAATATTCCACCGTCTTCAAACAGTATTATTCTCTCGCCCATTTCAACGCGGCCTGCTTGTATTCCAAGTTGGAAGATCCGGAAAAATGCGTGTTTCATCTCAAAGAGGCGAACCGAATCGGACCGCAAAACTACAATAAGGCGAAGATTCTTGCGGAAAAGGATTTTGAATCCGTAAAAGATCATTCCGTATATCAAGAATTCTTAAATTCCATCCACTGAGAGCGATCCATGACAAAGAATCATTTAACGTTAATCAATCGACTGAACTTATCCTGCGCGAACCGATTTTTAATTCATAAAAATCATGCGTTCGTCTGCGAATTATACGGAAGCGCCCGAGAAATTCATATCATTAGTCTCGAAAATCCAGAGGCTCCGAATCTAGTTCGATCGCTTACTTTCGAAAGCGCGATCGGCAGCCTAGCCATTCAAGACGATGTATTGTATGCGACGGAAAGCAGAAGAGCGGTTCATAAATTCTCGTTGGAAAACGTTTCCGATCCGAAACGTTTGGATTCATACATTCTACTCGGATACGATCTTTACGACGTGCAGATCGTAAACGATAAGGCTCTTCTTGCGATGAACTGGGACGGAGTCGGAGTCGTAGACTTACGCAAACCCGACGAAATCCAACCGACCGTAAAACAAAAAATCGCAAAGGGATATGCTAAACAATTCGTTCCCTTCCACGATCACTTTTTAATGACGAACGGTTTGCACGATGACCGGTTTCTTTATGAGATTTCCGTCCAAAACGGAAACGTCGAGATCCTTTCTCGGAAGGAATTCCCGGATTTCAATCCGTCCGACGTATTTACGATCTCTTCGGGTGCGGCGTTATTCGGAGAGACGAAAAAAGGAAAAAAAGAATATTCTTCTATTCTTATATTGAACGACAGTCTTCAACCGATAGGAGAACCGATCCGTATCGAACGAACTCCGAAGGTTTGTCTTTCTCTTTCGGATGGAAACGTGTTATTCGGATTCGATTATGCGTATGCACTCTTTAATCGTTCCAATCATTCAATCGCACCGTTGTTTCAACAGTTTGAGGATGGTAATTCAAAGGAATACATCGAAGTTCCGAGCAATCCTAAAAGGATCGACCCGGAATACGACGTTGAGCGAGATTACTATGACGAAGGAAACGATGAGGATAATGCAGATTCAGACTCGGATGAAGCGGAAGATTACGAAAGCGACGATAAAGATGAAGATTCAAGCGGCTCGGATGAGGAAGAGCTCAAGGACTCCAACGAAACCGAGAATGACAGGAGTTCAGCGGAAAACGCAAAGAATCAAGAAGCGGCAAGTTCCGATTCGGAAGAAAAATTCGACCCATCGCGACTGAATAACGCCTATCCTATGAATTCCTTAAAATGCGTTCAGAAAATAGGAAATTATCTTTTCGCCACTCACGGAAATAATTTTTTCACCTTCAAAATCGGAGAAAATTCCCCCTTTCAAAAAATCGTTTCACTCGAACCTCCGCGCCTTTAGAACAAGTTTTGATACTTCGGCGATCGGTTTCGATGAGTAAGGAGAAACGGACCTTCCCTCTTTCTTTCATTCCCGATTTCTCGAATATCTGAGAAATCGGGAATTTCTATTTATAACTTTCAAACGCAAAATTAAAAAAACGAGTAAAAACGCACAGTCAATTTGTTGCCTCTTTAAATAATTATATTTATAAAAAGATGCATAAATTTTATAAATCCACACAAATAGGATTCCAAGTTCTTTCCTGCCTTTTCTTGATTTCCAACTGCGTTCCTAAACCAAGCGGTTTATCCATCATTGACGCGACCTTATTTTCGAATTACTTTATTTCCAATTCGTCTCTCCCTTTGAAAGTTCAAGTTCAAGGACTCGCAAGCGGAGCTTCTTTTCAAATTTCCAATCAGAATTCGGAAACTCTTACGATTTCGTCCAACGGAGATTTCGAGTTCGCAAAAAAACTGCAACGATTCTCCAATTTCACCGTTTCGATCGAAAGGCAACCGAACACTTCTCCCAATCAAACCTGCGTCATCACGAATCCGACAGGAACCGTTTCTCCCGGCTTAAATCTTGTGGAGATTAACTGCGGAACGAGTTTTTTCAACGTAAACGTGAACGTTTTCGGGATCGCTTCAGGCGCTACGGGAAGTCTTTCGATTCGAAACGGAAACGTGGATACTCTCAGCATCGGATCGGACGGGAATTATGCTTTTTCGGCGCAAGTTCCCGATACGGGAAATTATTCGGTTGTAGTTCTTTCCAGTCCGAACCAACACAACTGCGTAATCGAAGCGCTTCCTCCTTCGGCCGGAACGATCAACAACGCGCCTGTGACACTCAACGTAAATTGCCTTAGTTTGACGGGCGCTTCTCCCGTAAATCAAACGGCGATTAACGTCGGCGACACGATCCAGTTTACGTTTTCAAAACCGGTTACTCCTCTGAGCTGTAACTTTACCGCACCGACGCCGACACCTTTGTCAGGAGCTTGCTCTTCCGATCTCGCACCGTTCGCCAATCCGATAACTGCGCTTAGTTATGCGGGGAACACGGTTTCAATTACGCCTAACGTGAGTTGGCCGGGAGGGCTCGGCCAGTGCATTCAGCTTTCCGGTTGCACGGAATCCGGAACCAATCGTCCTTTCCAGATAACTTCTCCGATCCGCTACGGAGTTACGAGTCAGATCAAATACGTCAAGGTAGGCGGTTTAGCTGCGGGAACATGCGACACGATCGCGAACGCTTGCAACGAAATTCAATATGCGATCACTCAGTGTAATACCGCGACCCCTTGTTTCGTTTTGGTTTCGCAAGGAACGTATTCGATGTTCGGTATGGGCCAAAGAATTATCCTGAAGGATAAACTCCAGCTTTTAGGCGGTTTCAGAAACGACTTTCAAGCGAGAGATTCGACCGCATATCCGACGATCATTCGAGACGACGTGGGAACCGGAGGTTGCGGAGGTTCCGATTTCGGAACCTGCTCTCCGATCGCGGGAGGTTCATTTACGATGACTTCCAACATGATGATCCAAGGTTTTACGATCATTACCAACCAGTTCAACGCATGGGGGACCGGAATCTGGCTGAGCAATTTGAATACCGCGGGTTTTTCCTTGATCATCACGGGAAACTTGATCCTCGGCGCAACGGACGTGACTTCCGCATACGGTCTATTCATTACGAAATCGGCGATGTATCTTTACAACGTCGGTCCGAATCTCGTCGTAGCGGGAAATTACATTCTCGGGGGAAGCGGCAATTCGATTTCGGTCGGTATGAGAATTCTGGAAGGAACTCAAGGTGTGATCAGCAACAACTACATCAACGGCGGTTCACACGTCAACATCAACGACGGTTTGGATTTTTCTCTGGGGATTATGGTGAACAACACAGCGACCAATACGACACAATCGTTGCGGATCGTGAATAACATATTCAATTCTCATCATATTACATCCGCGACTCCCGTTTCGGTTAGGTCGAGCGCGGCGGTTCAGGCATTATCCATCAATTCTCCGAACTTCGTCTTTATCAATAATACGATTTACGGGGGAAACGGAACCACGCGCTCCTACGGGATTCATCAACAGTCTTCTCCGGGGAATTTGCGTATCAATGTGATCAACAATCAGGTTCTCGCAAATCCGGGTGCAACGACCAGCGTCTGCCTGAACTACGATACGAATAACGTAAGCGCTACGTCTACTGTTTCGGGTAACAATTTCATCGGATGCAATACACTCGCCACTTCGAACGGAGCGCCGTATAAACTCTGCGGACCGGAACCGGGCGTCATGCTCGATTTCTTCACCTGTTCTCTTCCGTTGACAAACAATCTGCAAATGAACTTTTCGCACAATCCGAACTTTGCTGCGCCCACAAGCGCGACTCAGGTTTTTAGGCTCAGCTCCTCTTCCCCCTGCAATTCCGTTTACGGAGGAGTCGATCCGGGTTTCGCTCCTCCTGTGCTGCAACTGTATCAATCGGACTTGCTCGGAAACACGAGAACGAACGACGTCGCTCCTCTTCCCGTTCCGCTCGGGTCTTTCGGTTATTCGATCGGAGCGTTTGAAGTCAACGGAAACTGCGCGCCTTGATCGGGAGACGCGCGTGGTCCGAGTGTAAGCTCGTTTTTATTCGGATTTTTTAAAACGACATCGATTTGCAGACGTCTCCGTTCCGTCGTTATTCCCAAACGAAACGTCATAGAGTCGTTCATCGAATCGTTGTCAGGCGCATTCCATAACGACGGCTTTTTGCTTAGAACAACCCGCCGGAAAACCGCTGCAGCAGTTCCCACATTCTCATAAAAAAGGGGACTAAAAAAGTCCCCTTTTCAAAGTCGATCGACTTAACGTTTAAAACTTAAAGCGAAGAGATTCTTGCGATCGCCTCTTCCACATCCTCTTTTTTACCGAAGGCGCTGAGGCGGAAATAACCTTCTCCCGCGGGACCGAATCCGGAACCGGGAGTTCCCACAACCTGCGCTTTGTCCAAAAGTAGATCGAAAAAATCCCAAGAGGTAAGTTTATCAGAAGTTTTGAGCCAGATATAAGGAGCGTTGACTCCGCCGAACACTTCGTAGCCGGCCTTTTTCAAACCTTCGCGAATCTTTGCCGCGTTCGACATATAATACGCGATCGAACCTTGGATTTCTTTTTTGCCCTGCGGAGAATAACAAGCTTCCGCGCCTTTCTGAGTCACATACGAAACTCCGTTGAACTTAGTCGTATGTCTTCTGCTCCATAATGAATTGATGGAGACTTCTTCTCCTCCGCGGGTTCTTCCTTTGAGTTCTTTCGGAATGACGATATAAGCGCAGCGCAATCCAGTAAATCCCGCGGTCTTGGAAAAGGAACGAAACTCGATCGCGACTTCTTTTGCGCCTTCGACTTCGTAGATCGAACGCGGAACGCCCGGTTCGCTGATAAACGCTTCGTATGCGGAATCGTAAAGAATGATGGAATTGTTTTTCTTCGCGTATTCCACCCAAGCCTTTAAGTTTTCTTTCGTGGTCACGGTTCCGGTCGGATTGTTCGGATAACAAAGATAGATGATGTCCGCTTTTTCTTTCGGTATTTCCGGTTGAAACCCGTTTTCTTTCGTTGCGGGCATGTAGATCAGATTGGAGTATCTTCCGTCGGCTCCGATCTCTCCCGTTCTTCCCGCCATCACGTTCGTGTCGACATACACGGGATAAACCGGATCGGCCACTGCGATCTTCGCATCGGTGGAAAAAATTTCCTGAATGTTTCCGCAATCGCATTTGGATCCGTCCGAAACGAAAATCTCGCTTTCGTCGATTTTAATTCCGAGAGGTGCGTAGTCGTTATCGGCAATGGACTTTAGCAAAAATGAATATCCTTGTTCCGGTCCGTAACCGTGAAAACCGCCCGCGGTTCCCATCTCCTTGGAAGCTTCAACCATCGCGTTTACGACCGAAGGAACGATCGGAAGCGTCACGTCCCCGATTCCCAAGCGGATGATTTTTGCGGAAGGATTTTTTTCGGAATAAGCCTTTACGCGTTTTGAAATTTCCGGAAATAAATATCCCGCTTTTAATTTTAAATAATTCTCATTGATGTTCGCCATCTTCCCTATCCTTATCGATTAGTTTTCTTCCGGCAAAACCTTCCTCGTAACCGTGTTCGTAAAGAAGATCCTCCTCTCCGAGGTGCCAGCAATAATATCCGTGTCCGTTATCGAAATCGATAAGCCAAAGTCCTTTGACTTCGATTCCGTATTCCTGAATTTTGGAAGACCATTCGAAGATCGAAATCCGAACTTCTTCCTCTTTTTTTTCCATTTCGTTTTCGGGAAGAATCCGCTCCCGAAGCTGAACCGTCAGTTCCGATACGTGAGAATAATATTCCTCCGTAATCTCCCTGATTACGGGTAGAATTTTACGAGCCTCTTCGTATGTCCAGAGTTTCCGTTCCAAAGACGATTAGAAATCCTGACCCAAAGAAAGACAAAGAAGAGCCATTCTGCTTACGACTCCGTATCTTGCCTGTCTGAAATACGCCGCATTCGGAAGATCGTCGACATCCGTGGAAAGTTCGTTCACTCTCGGAAGAGGATGAAGAATCGTCGTCTCCTTCTTTGAAGCGAGAATCAACTCCTTGTTGATCTTAAAAAGATCCTTGAGACGTTCGTATTCCTTGTGATCGGGAAAACGTTCTTCCTGAATTCTAGTAACGTAAGCGACGTCGCAATCCCAAACCGCTTTGATATCGGTCGTCTCTTCGAGTGTCAGAGGATATCCTTCCAGACCTTTTTTATAAGAATCCGGTAACGCAAGTTCGGGAGGAGAAATCAGATACAGACGAACTTTATAATGTCTGAGTAAATTGATAAGCGAATGAATCGTTCTGCCGTATTTCAGATCTCCGACAAACGCGACGGTCAAACCGTCTAACGTTCCTTTTTCGGAGATGATCGTATAAAGATCTAGAATAGCCTGCGTCGGGTGCTGCCCCGCACCGTCTCCGGCGTTGATGACCGGAATCTTCACCGCGCCCGCGGCGATTCGGGAAGAACCTTCGACCGGGTGACGGATCACCGCGATATCCGCGTAGGCTTCGATCATCTTCATGGTGTCATACAACGTTTCCCCTTTCGAGATCGAGGAGAACTGAAACCCCACGGTGGAAATCACTCTTCCTCCGAGACGTTCCATCGCGGCTTCAAAGGAAAGTCTGGTCCTTGTGGAAGCTTCAAAGAACAACGAAGCCAAAAGTTTTCCGGTTAGGATTCCGAACGCTTTGTTCTGTTCGACCAATCGTTCCATGTCTCTCGTTTTTCCGATAAGAAAATCAAGATCCGCTTTTGAGAATTGTTCCGTGTCGAGGACGTTCTTATGATTATAGGACATTAAGCGACAGAATGTAGAAAAACCCCCTTTTGACAATCAAATTGAGTCAGATGTTTTGAGATTTTTCGGGAAGAATCAAAAGCCCTCGCAGTTGACGCAGAGCTTGTTTCCAAAGGGGAGAATCCATCGTATCATTCGAATTCGCGAATTGAACCGGCAGCCTGTTCCAAGGACAACCCGGAAAATGATGATGCACTCGATGATAGTTGAAGTTGAGAAAAAGAAACGAAAACGATTTCGGAAGAGAAAGGTTATACGAGGAATATACGTTATCGATTTCCTTTCCGTAGTGATATGAATGATCCAAAAAGGAAACGATAAAACCCCGGAGGAATAAGACCGCGATCAAAAATCCGATCCGCGGACCCGCAAAATAAAACGCGCTACCGTATAAAAGAAGAATCAAAAACGAATCGATTCTAAGTTCGCGCAAAATTTCCCGTTTTTGGATCTGTTTGAAGAACGCCGCGTGAACCGGATATTTGGAAACGTATTTCCCCGAAATCGGCGCACTCCAAGACAAGGGAAGAGAAAGAAGAAAACCGCCTGCGGCTTCCAGAAAATACGTTCCTAAACAAAGCCGAACGTAGTATAAGATTTTCTGAATCCGAATCGGCGTCTTGTTGTTTTCCAAATATTCGATTCGCTCCCCTTCCGCACGGTTGAATTTATGGTGCATGAGATGCGCGGTTTTTACGACCTGATACGGAGTCCCGAAAAGAATGCAAAGAATTCTTCCCGTAAGATGACTCTCATCCCGCGAGTTCGAAAAATTCCCGTGAACGCATTCGTGGATGAGCGCCCACTGCGTATAAGAAAAAATCGCGGAAAAAAGAAGGAGGATCGTAGCGAAAAAAATCGATTCGGATGTTTCGACCGCCATAGAAATCGTTACCGCGGTCGGCTTTGAAATTGAAAACAAAAAGCCGTCTATCCGATTGAAAATCGGATTCCAAAAATACAACGTAAAAAAGAATGCGCTTAACAAAAAAGCGATCGTTCGATTCGTTTTTTCGGGAAGATTTCTTCGAGGAGGATAAGACATTTTAGGCTTTCACAATGTGTTTCTTCCTTTGTGAAAAAGCCCGGGATTTTCTGCAATGGAAAATGACCGAATGTTTCGAGTCGGACTGCGACAAAAAATCGAAACGTCTCGTTTAAAAACGGCGAAAAGAAAAAGATAAGTGCGACTCGTAATCCATGTATCCTGTAACCTCGCAACGAATCGCACTCGGCAAAGAATAGAAACCGAAGTGAAACGTTTCGTTCTTTCCGATCCCTTTTGGGGCAACCCTCCACAAATCGAGATTTTTTAAAAAGAGAAACATCGATCGTTTCCGCTGCAAGCAATACGATGCAGAATTCTCAAACGAGACGACTCAAACAGCGCCTATTTGCCTGAGCCGTTTTGAAAAGTCGAATAGAAAGATAAAAATCGTTTCGTTCACAGAGACAAGTCCCCGTTCGAAAATAAATTATTTTTTTATAATATTCCCACATTTCGGAAAATAAAACTCAGTATCCGCCCCCTCCGCCTGAACCGCCGCCATATCCACCGCCTCCGCAAACACCGAGAACTCCAAGATACAAGGAATCACATGCGCCCATGGCGGGATTGGAAGACGTGCACGACAAATACGCGGCCACCGCCGTTTGACATTTCTTTTTATCTTCATCCTTCTTTTGTTTGTCTTGATCGAGACCGTAATTGGAACAGGACCAAAACACCATAACGAAAGCTAAGAGGAAGATCCATAGAATAGATATAAGTTTCATTTGGTTTCTCCTTTTCGAGATCGAAAAAATTCTTCTCAAATCATAAAAGCATATCATCGAAAAAGATTAAGGAAATAGAAAAATAGATCCGGCTAAGGATGTCGGAATGTACACACCGTTTTGCGGAATTAAAGGAGAGATCGGAGGCGAATTCGCCTCGCAATGTTAAACACGAAGCGAACCGCGAAAACCTCGGGCAGCATAATACGATTCGGCTCCGTTGTGATAAAGAAATACTGCGTCGTAACGCCGATCACAAAACAAAGCGCCACCCAGCTTTCGAATCGAAGGAGGAGTCCGCACCCAGCTGGAAGTTTTCATATCGAATTCTCCCAAAGTTTGCAACTCACGATATTGTTGTTCGTTTAACAATTCAATGCCGATAGCGGACGCCATATCGATCGCGCTGTCAGCGGGTTTATACTCTTTTCTGGAATTCAATGCCTCGCGATCGTAACAAACGCTTCTTCGTCCTTTCGGACTTTCCGCCGCACAATCATAGAAAATATATTCTCCGGTCTTTTTATCAAAATCGACGACGTCCGGTTCGCCGCCGGTTCGTTCCATTTCCCGGAGCGACCAGAGTTTTTTGGAGTTCGCTTCCAGTCGTTTCTGAACATCGGCCCAGAGGATTCCTTTATGGCGTTTCCCGTTTTTTTCAAACCGCTCCTTCAACGTTCGAAGCAGCTCTTCTTGTTCAGGCGGGGATAATTCTTTTCGAGTTCCCTTTGTATCGGTTGCGGATTTCGATTGTCCCAAGGAATTCACCTCGTTTCTGGCTAATGGATGAAAACGATTGTCTGCGTTCGTATGCGTAAAATACAACGGTTTTATTTTTTTTGGAGTTAGTTATGGGATTTGAAATTTACGAATGTCGCAGATTTTTCGGATTTATGCGTCTGTCGTAGATTTTCGTGGAACGTGGAACGTGGACGCAGAACGCAGAACGCAGAACGCAGAATGCGGAATGCGGATCTTAACGCTGCGTCCAGTTTATACGAATGCCGAATCGATTCTTAAATTGCAGGCAATCGGAGCTGTGAACTGCATTTATGTAACTGTCGTACACATTCAATCGGGCGGATCAAATAGCAAATCTTTGCCTTTGTTTAGGCGACATACGTAAATCCCCGCGTCGTTTTTTTCAAAAGAAGAATCGCAGAACACAGACTGTTTACGGAACCTGGAAAAAAAAACCGGATCGAACGATTCATTACACACTTATGAAAAAGCTTTTATTTGTTTTTCTGTTCTTCCTATTCGTAGTTATTCTCTTACAAACTTGTTTTGCGATCGATCCGGAACGTGTCCGTTCTTCTCACTTTCAAAACGGAAAATATCATAATCTGGAGGAAGATGAAAGACTAAACAAAAGTTTCTTCTCCGTTCTTCGTTGGAAAATTTTCGGTCCGGTCGATCCGGTAACCGTAGACGGAGACGTTCAAAAAATTCCGGATGTGATTCCGAGGAAGAAGGAAGATTTTCTCGCACCCGAAGGCAAGGTAAGAATCATTTGGCTCGGTCATGCAACCGTTTGGATCGCCGCAAACTTTCATGGAAAGAGAATGCACATTCTTACCGATCCGATATTTACCGGGATTCCTCCTTTTCTTACTCGCTTGACCCCGCTTCCGATTCAACCCGAGGATTTACCCGGAATCGATGTCGTTGCGGTCAGCCACGCTCATAGAGATCATCTCGATATCGATTCCATCAAACGAATCCAGAAATTATTTCCTGAGGCGACCGTTCATCTTCCTTCCGGGATGGGTGATTTTGCCAAGGACGAAGGTTTTGAAAATTCGATCATTCAGGAATGGTGGAACACGACGGAATACGCAGGCACGAAGATTCATTTTCTTCCCGCAAAACATTGGAGTAGAATGGGCCTCACCGATATGAACCAGTATCACTGGGGAAGTTATGCATTCGAATTAGAGAATATTAGAATATACTTCGGCGGCGATACCGGCTTTTCAAAACACTTCTCCGATATAGGAAAAAAATTTCCGCAAGGATTCTCCGCGACGATTTTACCGATCGGAGCATTCAAACCTAGATGGTTTATGGAACCTGCGCATATCGGCCCGAAAGAGGCGCTGGAAGTAAGCGGAATCCTACGCTCTTCCCTTCTCCTACCGATGCATTGGGGAACTTTTATGCTCGGGGATGATCTTCCTTCGGAAGCTCCGCTCTTTCTGAAAAAACTACATTCCGAAAAAAACGGGACCGCTCCTCCGCTCAAGGTCTGGACCATCGGAGAAATCATCGATCTTTAAAGGAAAAGTATTTTTTACGGGGGATCGTTGTAACTTCGACAAAATTCACTTTACTCTCCGTCTTTTGAACCTTGGATGGAACGATGATCTCCGGTTTAAATGGAATTCTCAAAAAATTAGAAGTCGGCTTCGCACACATCGAAACCGGCGGAGTGACGTACGAAGTAACGATCTCATTCAAAACCTATCTCGAACTCAAAACCCTTCCTTCCGCTAAAGATGTTCGCCTCCATATTTTTCACGCGATGAGCGAACGAGGACAAAGACTCTTCGGATTTTTGAACGAACAAGATAAAGAATTCTTTAAAGTCATCAAAGGTTTACAAGGAATCGGAGAATTAACGGCGCTTAAGATTCTTTCTTTTTTTTCCGCAGAAGATCTTTATCGAATCGCCCAGTCCGGAGAAGCGAAAGAGCTCGAAAAAATTCCGAAAGTGAAAGGTAAAACTTCGGAAAAGATCTTCTTTGAAGTAAAACAAAACTTAAAAAAGTTAGAACTCTTCCTTTCCGGAACCCCGAAGGAACTTTCGATTTCACTTCCCGCTTCCGCTCCAACGCCGGAAGAAGCGGCCGTCGCAAGAAAAAGGGAAATCGCGATTCTCGGTTTGGTTCAACTCGGTTTCGATGAGAAGTCCGCGAGCAAAGAAGTGGATAAGGTTCTGAAGAATTCTCCGGAAACCGACCCAGGAGAAATTATCCGTGAAATTTTAAAGAGTTTGTAAGAGTTCCCACAACCCCGTTTTACAATGTTGAACGCCGGAACTCCCACGAAATTATCGATTTCGATCCGCGATATACGACTGTCACCTATCTTTCCAGAAAATCGCAGAGTCCAGAGGAACCGAAGGAGTTCCCACAAATCCGCTTTTTTTCGCGACCTTCGGACGGAACACGGGCCTTTCGTTTTTACACCGCAAATCTCTATCCAATACCCGCGAATCCGAAACGGTTCCAAACGGCCATAACCGAATCTTCTTCCTTCCTCCTTAGTTGACTGTCGTCGAAACGACCATCAAAAAGGCGACTGTCGCAGAAACGACCTCCTGCCTGGACCCGGCCCATTCAACCCCGTCGATCAAATCGGACGAGAGACGGTTGCGGTCCCTTCGCCGTTCGAAAGACTCAGGACTCACCGTCCAATTTCTTACGAATCCTTCGATCCCAAAACTTCCTAGAAACCGTTCGGCAATCCTTCTAATTTTTTACTGACACCAAAGTTCCTACCGAAAACATTATAAATTTTGAGTAAACTGTACCTCCTACTAAAAGCACTGAACTAAGTTCAATGAAGGTTAATTCATGAAAATTCACGAGTATCAGGCAAAAGAAATCCTGAGAAGGCACAAAGCCAACGTTCCTTTTGGAGTCGTAATCGATAATAAAGAAAACGGATCCAAAGCCCACGACGAAGTCACATACGCAACCGAAGGTTCCGTAGTAGTTGTAAAAGCGCAGATTCACGCCGGTGGGCGTGGAAAAGGCGGCGGTGTTAAGGTGACCAAAACCAAAGACGACGCTCTTGCCGCCATCGACAAAATTCTCGGAATGCAACTCGTCACTCCCCAAACCGGCCCGGAAGGAAAAAAAGTCCTGAAAGTATACCTGGAACAAGGAATCGACATCGCAAAGGAATATTATCTAAGCATCCTTTTGGATCGTTCCATCCGCAAAACCATCATTATGGCTTCCACGGAAGGCGGGATGGAAATCGAAGAAGTTGCCGAAACTCATCCTGAAAAAATCCTAAAAATCGCCGTTGATCCGGGAATCGGACTCCAACTCAATCAAGCGAGACAACTTGCGTTCGAACTCGGACTTCCGATCGAATCCCACAAATCGTTTCAAAGTCTTCTTTTCGCGATCTACGAAGCTTATATCAAAGAAGATGCTTCTCTTTTAGAAATCAATCCTCTCATTCTCACGAAACAGAATGAAATCATCGCGGGAGATTGCAAGATCGACCTGGATGAAAACGCTCTTTATCGTCATCCGGATAACGCGGCGTTTCGCGACATTACGGAAGAAGATCCTCTCGAAGTTCAAGCTTCCGAGTTCAACCTCAACTACGTCAAGTTAGACGGTAACATCGGTTGTATGGTAAACGGAGCGGGTCTCGCAATGGCGACTATGGACATCGTGAAACTCGCCGGCGCGGAACCAGCGAACTTTTTGGACGTAGGGGGCGGGGCAAGTAAAACCACCGTAACCAACGGATTCAAAATCATTTTAGGGGATCCGAACGTAAAAGGTATCTTCGTAAACATCTTCGGCGGGATCGTTCGTTGCGACATGGTTGCGGAAGGAATCATCGAAGCGGCTAAAGCCGTGGATTTGAAAGTTCCTCTCGTGGTTCGTCTGCAAGGAACCAACTCGGAACTCGGAAGAGAAGTCCTCAACAAAAGCGGACTGAAAATCACCGGAGTCGACGATCTCCGCGAAGCGGCAAGTACGATTGCCAAACTCATTCAATAAGAGAGAACATACATGGCAGTATTAGTAGACGAAAACACAAAAGTTGTAGTGCAAGGGATCACCGGTAAGGAAGGTTCTTTTCACGCGACACAAATGCTCGCTTACGGCACAAAGGTTGTAGCCGGAGTGACTCCCGGAAAAGGCGGAAGCAAATGGGAAGATAAGGTTCCCGTTTTTAACACGATCCACGACTCCGTAAAAAACGAAGGCGTAAATGCCGCCGTAATTTTCGTTCCCCCCGCTTTTGCGGCGGACGCGATCATAGAAGGAATTCTCGCGGAACTCCCTCTCGTAATTTGTATCACAGAAGGAATTCCGACTCACGATATGCTGAAAGTTTACAGCGTACTCCGAAATTCTAAAACAAAACTGGTAGGACCGAACTGCCCCGGTGTGATCACTCCCCGCGCAAAACAGAAACTCGGAATTATGCCGGGCTTTATCCACAGTCCGGGTTCCGTGGGAATCGTTTCCCGTTCCGGAACCTTGACTTACGAATCGGTGGCTCAGATCACAAAACAAGGTCTGGGACAATCCACTTGTATCGGAATCGGAGGCGACCCCGTTCCCGGTATGAACCACACCGAAGCGATCAAATTGTTAAACGAAGATCCTGAAACAAAAGGAATCGTGATGATCGGTGAAATCGGCGGAACTTCGGAAGAAGAAGCGGCGGAATACATCAAAAATCACGTAAAAAAACCGGTAGTCGGCTTTATCGCCGGTCAAACCGCACCTCCCGGCAAAAGAATGGGACACGCAGGTGCGATCATCAGCGGCGGTTTGGGAACGGCGACTTCCAAAATGAAAGCGATGCAGGAAGCGGGCATTCAAGTTTGCCAATCGATCGCGGAAGTTGGAGAAAAAATGAAGAAGGCTCTGGGGTAACCAGGGTCTACTCTTACAAGGGTCCAAAACGGAAGGAGCACGGAATGGAAAATAAGATCAAAAATTCTCAAACAAGGATTCCGAAAGTTCGGGAAATTTCCCGGATACTTTTAGGAAGTTTCGTTCTTCTTCTGTCTGCGACACTTTTTGCGGAAGGAACCGACGCTCCAGCTTCCAGCTCCGGCGCGACATCGAATAAGACGCTAAAACTTTCCACGGAAGAAACCGTAAAGCGAGCGCTCGAAAGCAATTATAGCTTACAGAATCTTCGTTACGAATTGGCGAAATCCGATACGAACTTTTTGAAAAACGATTCCAAGTATTCCTGGAGATTGGTAGCGGACGGAAGATCGAGTCAGAACATTCTTCCTTTCAACCAAGCGAACCTCCTCTCAGGAACGAAAATCTCCGATGATACGATCAAGGGCGGGATTGAAAAAACTCTCCAAACCACCGGAACCTATTTCAAAGTAGAAGCGGGAACGAGAAGATTCGACTCGAACGCGTTTGAAAATGCGGCGACCACTCCCGCAGGCTTTTCCGCCTTAGGAATTCCTCCTTTATACACCGGATTCGTAAGAGCGACCATCAGCCAAGACTTGCTCAAAAACGCATTCGGATACAAAGGTAGAAACGAAGTAAAAATCTTAGAATCCCAAGCGGAGATCGCAAAGAACCAAGTGTCTCAGCAAATCTCTTCCGTAATCGTGGATTCACTCGTTGACTTCTGGGATTACTCGATCAAAACCCAAGCGGTCAAAACCTACAAACAGCTCGTAGAAAATACGAAGAACATACGCAATCTTACCATTCGTAAACAAGGCCTCGGACTTTCCGAAAGTTTCGAAGTCAATCAGTGGAACGCTCTTCTTGCCCAAGCGGAAAACCAATTGGAAACCGCACAGGTTCAAAAAGAAGAAGCGAAACGGAAGCTCGTTCGTTCCCTAAAAATTCCGGAAGGGACCGCTCTCTCCGAAGAAACCAATCTTCTGGAAGAACTGGTGGAAAAACCGGAATATACAAAAGATTTAGAATATGCTTATAAACACAGAGCGGATTTCTTGAACGCGCTCAAACAAAAAGAAATCGCGGAAGCGGCTCTGAAGAACGCAAACAACGACCGTCTTCCTACCTTGACGATTTCCGGAACCGGTGCGAGCCAAGCGCAGAACATCGTTTCTCCGCAGGAAAACTACACCGACTCCAATCACGGGATTCCCACCGCAAAATACAAGGAATGGACCGGACAAATGAACTTCGTTTATCCGATCATGGACAAAGGAATTTATGCCGGGGTAAGAGACGCGAACATCGGAATGCGTCAGGCGACACTCCGAGAAGAAGAACTGAAAAACGAAGTCAGAGACGACGTGAAAACCAGAATCGAAGCTCTCGAAGCGAGCCACAGAATTTATAAAAACAACATCATTACCGAAAGAGAAACCGAAAACTATTACAACGGAGTTTTAAGAAGTTTCCGTCAAGGTAGAGCCGATGCCGTTTCCGTAAAGAACGCACTCGACACGCACGTTCAGGATCAACTCAGACTGACACAAGCGAGAGTGAACTTCAACATCGATCTTCTTCGCTATTATCTTGCAAAGAATTCTTTGCTCGAACGCTTTCAAGTGGATCGGGACAAACTTCTCCCTCATTTAGATTGATAGAAAGGTCGAGGTACGATTGAGAAAGAGTTTTTTTGTAGTCCTCGGTCTTATCTTCGCTTCCATCCTGCTCGGTTTTCTCGTCTGGAAACTTCTGACCCGCAAAACCGATTCCGTATATAGGAATTTCTCGAAAGGAAATTGGGAAGACGTTGTCTTAGAAGTATTAAGAAAAAAAGATCCGGATTTGGAAGACTACTCGTATGCTTCCCTGTCTCTCGCTGAATTCAACGCGCAACTTTTAACCGTAGCTTCCGAAAAAAAGGAAAAGACCGCGCAAAAGTTCGCGGAAAAATCAGGACTCAAATTCTCCAAAAGGGAAGTCGGCGGAAGGACGATTTATACGTTCGAAGATCGATTCTTTTCTTTTTTACCGGACGGTTCCTTTCTCAAAACCAGGGCGCTTTGTAAGAAGCTCACTCTCGGCGCCGAATACGAAACCGCAGAAGTTCTTTCCCGATATCTCACAAAACTCATTTCGTCCAACCCTCTTCCGCTCTACAACGAATACAACATTGCGTTGTTGAAATCTTTGTCCGCCGGTTCCGCAAAAGAACTCGACGAGAACGGAAGATCCAAACTGTCCCGTTTACTCGAATACTTTTCGGGAAGAGAGGATTCTCCGTTTAGCGGTGGTAAGGCGGAAATCGAAGGAAAGAATCTGAACGTAAGAACGGGACCCGGCACCGAAAACCCCATCGCGTTCCAATTCAAGGGCGGAGAAACCGTATTCATACTCGACCGAGATTCGCGCACGGAAACGATCGCGGGCAAACGGGGAAGCTGGAATCAAGTCCTCGATCTTCGCAATGGAAACGTAGGATGGATCTTCTCCGGCTTCTTAAAAAACGTCGCGTCCGATCTTACGATCTCTCAATCCATGGAAGAATCCTTTCGCGCCTTGGATAGAGCGCCCGTGTGGGACTTTGAAGCTTGGAAAGAAACGTCGGCTCCGATCGGATTTCAAGGAGAATATCATCCCACCGAAAAGATCGCACTCGACGGAGACACGGGAATCGTTCTTCATTCTTCCCAAAATAAATACGACTCGATTTGCCGCGCGGTGGAAGAGCCGTTCCGTGATCTGGAATTTTACGTTTCCTTTTTAGGCGGAGACGAGCCCCTCCCCGTTTTCACGTTGTATGCGGGTTCGCCGGGAGAATTGCAAAAAGCCTTCGAGATCGAGATGGATAAGGAAAGTATTTCCATCAATCGAAACCGTTACATCACCGGAGACAATTTTTCCAAGAAGAGATTCCGTCTAAACATACAAAGCGGCGGTGCGGGTTTTCAAGGCGGGTTGATCGTTGCGGAAAAAAAGGTTCTTTCGGGAATCGATTCCCTCGAAACGATCGACTCAGTTGCCGGAATTCGCTGGAGACTTTGTCTTCCGATGGCGAGGGAGAACGGCGATTCGAGCCTGAGCGTATTCCAGTTCAAATTCGTGCCGTAGCAATATTAAATTAGAACATTCGAATAGAGAGAAATCCATGCCGACATACGACTACAAATGTAAAGCCTGCGGACAAACGTTCGAACAATTCCATTCCATGAAGGACGATCCGATCCAGGATTGTCACCTCTGCGGAAAAAAAGGAGAAGTGGAAAGAATGATATCTAACGGCTCCGGGATCATCTTCAAAGGAACCGGCTTTTACGTGACCGATTACAAAAAAAGCGGTTCGGGAGAATCCACAAAGTCCGCTTCTTCCTCTTCGGATTAACGGGCCGTTCGTTTTGGGAAGATTAGGAATTCTCGCCGGAGCGGGAGAGCTCCCGCATATCGGTATGAAAGAGGCTCTCGCGGCCGGAGAGAATCCTCTCTTTCTCTCGATCATCGAATCCGACTTTCAGGTCGGGGAATACGCGGACCGCAATTTGCCGATTCATATCGTGAAGATCGGGACGCTGATGAAGTTATGCAAACAACATAACATAGATCGGCTTCTTCTTCTCGGAAAAGTTAAAAAAGAAATCATATTCAAAAATCTTAAATTTGATCTGAAAGCGATCAGCCTTCTCGCGAGAATGATCAACAAACACGATTACTCGATCTTCAAGACGGTCTCGGACGAGTTTGCCAAGGAAAAGATCACGATCATTTCCCAAAAGACGTATTTAAAATCCCTCTTTCTTCCCGAAGGCAGATACACGAAAAAGTCCCTCGGCAAAAAGGAACTCGAAGACGTCGCTTTCGGAATGGAATACGCGGAAAAGATGGCGGGTCTCGACATCGGTCAAACGGTTGTAGTTCTCGACAAATCAGTCCTCGCGGTCGAAGCAGTCGAAGGAACGGACCTCGCGATCCAACGAGGCGGTTCGTACGCAAAAAAAGGAAAGGCGATCGTCTGTAAAAGTTCCAAACCCAATCAGGATCACCGTTTCGATCTTCCCACAGTCGGCGAGGAAACTCTCCGCACAATGTATGAAAACAACTGCGGCACGCTCGCGCTCCGAACCGGAGAGACGATCATCGTTCATCCCAAAGAATTTATTAACCTTGCAGAAAAATTAAAAATCCACATCTTGAGTATCGGCAGTGGCAACCTTACGAAAATCAACTCAACAACCCAAAAAATCAAGTAGCCCTTCCGCGTCCAGACGCCCGGCCGCGCCGAGCAAAAAAGAAGATCCGAAAATTCTCATGTTGGCCGGAGAACATTCGGGAGATCTCTTGGGAGGAGAACTCATCCGCGAACTCAAGAAAAACTTTCCCGATCTCGAAACGTTCGGAGTCGGCGGGGAAAGAATGATCGAAGAAGGATTCACGTCGATCGAATCCATGGAAGAATTGTCGATCATCGGATTTTCCGCGATTCTTTTCAAATACAGGTTCTTAAAGGCGCTCATCGGAAGACTTCTCAACGTAGCCGTAGAAAAAAATTGCACACACGCCATTCTGATCGATTATCCGGGCTTCAATCTTCGTCTCGCAAAAGAATTAAAAAAGCTCGGCGTCACCGTCATCTTCTACGTTTCTCCGCAGCTCTGGGCTTGGAAGTTCAATCGGATTTATACGATCCGAGACAATATCGACTTGATGCTCGTTTTGTTTCCCTTCGAGAAAGAAATTTATGACAAATACGGAGTGCCTTGCGAATTCGTGGGACATCCTCTCGCCGTTCGTTTGAGGGAAAAAATCCGCAAGGAAGCCGCCATTCCCGAGCCGGAAGATAAAACGCATTTTCATTCCACCATTACGTTGATGCCGGGTTCGCGTAGCGGCGAGATTCGAAGGATCTTAAACGATCTTTTGGAAACCGCAGGACGACTTTCCGATCATTATGAAAATGAAAAAAAGAAGATCCGTTTCCTTTTGCCGAACATCAATCAGAAGGAAGAAGTCTTTATCCTCGAACAAATCGAACTCGCTAAAACGAAATACGCGAATCTAAAAATCGAATATCTTTTCGATCGTTCTCTGCGCGCCATCGAAGCTTCGGATTTGGTTCTCGTAACCTCCGGAACGGCCACGCTGGAAGTCGCCTACTTCGAGAAACCGATGATCATACTTTACAAAGTCAGCATGTTCACGTATGTGATCGGTTCTCTGTTTATCCGTACTCCGCATATCGGACTTGTGAATATTCTTTCCGGAAAGGAAATTTGCAGAGAATTGGTTCAAGCGGAATGCACCCCTCCTCACATCGTGGAAGAATCGATCGCACTTTTGGAAAACAAAAAATACCGTTCGAAAACGATCGAAGAGATCCGTAAGGTTAAGGAAGCGTTGGGAAACGAGAATTCGTCCCGCCACGCTTCGAGAGAAATTACGAAACTGATTAAAGGGGGAGCTAAAAAGTCTGGTTTGGAAAAAACGGAAGAACCGGGATAGTTGAAGGAGTTCCCACATCGGAGGGACAAACAACTCCGATACAATGTGGTAGTTCCTACACTTCTTCAATTTTCCGCTGAAATCCGCTTCAGAACAACAAGATCATCGCCCCAAAGACCTTGCCACGTATTCAACTTCAATTCGCGAAATAAAAAATAACCGCTCGGAGTTTCTTCCCCTCTTCTTCTGAGTTGAAGTCCTTCTCCGTCTTCCAGAAGATACAACTTTGTTTCCCCGTTTTCTTCCAAAAGAACGGCTTCCTTCTCGCTGATAAAACGAATCTGTTTAGCGGGAACGATGGGGGAAACTCTCCATGTGCCGATCAGATCCACCTTGAACTCGGAACTCTTTCCGACCTGAATGCCGGAACTTCTGAAAATAAAAAGATAAATCCCGAACGCCAAAAGAATCGTCAAAAGAATTCCGGCCGAGATGAGAATTATCTGTCTCCGATCGATTCCAGTTTGCATTCTCCGGACTCCTCCTTGAATTTTCTACTGATAAACGCATCGTTCAACTTTCCATTGGCGTTGATTCGAATGCGATGATTTTCGACGGCGCCGTAACCCGTAAGATCCGCGCTTTCATTTTTCCAAAAAATATTCCTATAATAAGAGAGAGTCGGCAAAAGATTGAGTTCGTATCCGAAATCGAACGGTTCTCTCAGATTCAAAGGAAGCGATCGTTTGTCCTGAAAACGCGCACGGTTGAAACTCACGTTATGCAACACGTTGAGGGAATTATGAAGCGCCAAAAAATCGTCTCCGAAAAATCGGATCGTAGTATCCGAAGTTACCGTTTCCGGCAGAATCCAAGATCCGCAAAATCCGTTCACCGGTTCTTCCCAAGGCATTTCGGTTACCTTGATTCTCAGATCCGTATACGGATTGTTTTGACCGAAGGTGAAATTGGCGAACGCCTCCACAAACTGATTCTCTTCGCGATATCCTTTCAGATCCAATCGCGAAAAGAAAGGAACGATCTTTCCGTCCAACGTCGCTCTTCCGAGATCCCGATCCTTGAATCGAAAGGATTTCAATTTCCAGCGAACTTGGATCGTAAGGAACTCCATTAGATATTTATAAAACGGGGTTCTTGTCCAACTGATTTCGGGAACGAGTTTTTCCTGACGCGTCTTGATATCGGTTCGAATCCAATTTTTCCAGGAATGATACACGGGAAGAAAATCCTTCACCGAAACCCGATCCAATTCGAGTTCCCACTTCCAATCGTTGTATAAAGGATAATAAAAAGAACCGTTCCCGCGAACCGCTTTTTTCCATCCCGTTTTGCCGGTGATTTTGGTGGCAATCGCTTCTTGAAACAAAGAACCCTTCGCATTCAAGTCTATCAGATTTCCGGGCGCGATGTTCAGCTCGGCCTGATCGAGACGAACGTCGAAGAACGGATCTTTCCAATGAAATCCCAAAAGGCTCAGAGAAACGCTGCTTTTGACCCAATCCCCGTAATTGCCGGATTCTTCCCATTTCCCTTTGAGGTTGATCTGACCTTCGAGAGTTTCCAAATCACCCGGAAACTGAAAGATCGTCTTTAGTTCCCGGATGTTTTTCCAGTCCGCAAAGACTTCCCAGCTCGCGAGCTTTTTCGGATTCAGGAAATACGTTAGACGAAACAGATTCTCTTCTTTTGTAAACGTATGAATCTGTTTCTCACCGGTTTCATCCAGCTTCAGATCCATCTCGTGAACGAGATCCGCGTCTTTGAGATCGGGAATTTTCAAACCCAAAGGAAGTTCCTGGAGAATTTTTCCGGATATGTTGGTGAACTGATTCTTTCCTTGGATGGAAACCTTCTTTCCGTTCAGAAGAATCTCGTATTCTCCCGAAATTTTTCCGGAACTCGGAGCCATTCTTCCGAAAAGAGAATACACTCCGCGGATCTTTTCCGCTTTTACGTTCTGAAAACGGAATTTGCTTTTCGATTCGGGAGAATCGAACTGAGTCTCGAAACTTCCCTGAATAAAACGGGAATACGGGAACGGAAACAAAGAATCGCTCACCGCAACGGTTACACCTTCGGGCCGTTTGGTGATCACGATATCGATTCCTTTCAACGCGTTCAAAACCTCTTCTCCGCCGCGCGAGATCGTGATCGTGGTGTTCATCAGCCGGATTTCGGGAATGTTGATCTTTTGGATATAACCGATCAATTCTCCCGCGATCTGATCCTGCAGATCGATGTTGATCGCGGAATCTTTGACTACGATTCCGCGAATATACGGTTGTCCTTTCCACAATCCGCCGAGCTTGAATTGGATCTTGTTTGTTCGAAAAAGAATATGATTGAGAGCGAAATCCTCTTCGGAAGAAATTCGAAAGTCCTCGAATACGACCGCGTTCGGAAAATCGTATTCCACGACTCCGAGAGTCACCGCGCGTCCGAGTTCTTTGTTGATAAAGTTTCTGGAAAGTTCCTTCAGACCTCGGAGATCCAAAAGATAATTTCGAACGTAATAGCCGACCGATTCGACTACGATCGCGTGAACTCCGACGACGATCAAAAAGGAGATGAGAATGATTCTGGTTCTTTTGTTTTCTTTTAAGAACGTAAAGAAAGAACCGAAAAAGCGGACGAGATCAACGGGCTCTAACGTTTTGATCTTTTGTAGAACCCTGTTTAGGAAGTTGAATTTGAAGTCGGGGCGAGTTATCGGGGAAGAACCTGAGAAAGTTGTTCCTGGATTTCCTTCAGAACCGGACTTTCCGGAAATTTCTGAAGACCCTCTTCCAGAACCATCTGGCATCTTTTGAATTCCTTGATCCGCATAAAGCTGTTGGCTACGGTTTCGTAAAAAAGAATGTCTTTTTCAAAGTCCCTTTCTCTGGAAGCGCGGCCCAAAATTCCGAGTGCGAGACCGTATTTCTCCTCTTGGTAGAGGGCCTTTGCATACATTTTCTTACGGGTGGTGGACTCGTAATTCTTATCCAAGGACTCGGATTTTCTGAAGTGAACGATCGCGTTTTCCGTGTCGTTGATTCCGAGATAAGCGGCTCCCAGATAATGATCTAAGTGTTCCAGACCTTTTCCTTCCTTGGAGCTTTGGATTTGTTTTAAAACGATGGAAGCTTCTTTATAGGATTCGATTTGAAGCAGTAATTTTGCTTTTTCCATGAGTAAGGACGAACGTTTTTTTTCGTCCAAATTGGAAACGGAAAGTTGGGAATCGATTCCTTGAATCTTGGAGCGGACTGCGGATTCCTGAGAAAGGCCGGAATCCACGGATTTCTGACCGCTCGCGCAAGCGGAAAGAAGGAGAATGATCACCAGAGTAAATATATTTCTGTAAAAAGTCATGTCTACGATCCTGTTTTCAATTTTTCAAGCTCGGCGAAGAAGTCATCCGTCTCCTGTTGCCGAACCTCATCATTGGAAACCCAGTCCATAGTCTCCGAATCGATTTCCGTAAGGAACCGGGAGGCCTGGGTAGCCATTTGCTCCCCAAATTTGCGTCGATTTGCGGCCCCTGTCAAGCATAAATGCTTCCTGGCACGGGTCATAGCAACGTAGAGCAAACGCCTTTCCTCGTCCACGGAGGATTCTTCGGTTAACACTCGAGAGTTGGGAAGAATTCCTTCTTCCATTCCTGCGACATAAACGGAATCGAATTCCAATCCTTTCGATTGATGAATCGTGAGGAGCTGGACCCGATTGTCTTCCTTATCATCTTCGGAAGGAGTCTCGTCTTCCATAAGCAAATTGAGCCGGTTGATAAAATCAAACAGAGTCGGTTTTTCGGGAGAATCGTGATTCTCCTCAAAGTACGACATCATGTTCACGAGTTCGGAAAGGTTGAAGGAGCGCGCCTTGGCGACCTTCTCGTCTTTTTCCTCGAGAAGGATTTCCTTTTCGATTCCCACTTCTTGGATGAATTCGCGGAACGCAAAATACATCTTAGGCGCCGTCGAAAATTTCTTTTTGGTCCGTTCGATCAGGTTTACGAAGTTGTAAATCTCGGATTGAATCTTTTTCTGTAGACCCGGAATGAAATCGGGGGACTCGCAGACTCGGAAAAGAATTTCGTATAAGGATTCTCCCATGTGCGCGGCTTTTTCGTGGATGAGAGAAATACTTCCCGGTCCGATCCCGCGCTTCGGATAATTCAAAATTCGGAGTAGAGAAGCGTCGTCTCTCGTGTTCGCGATCAGACGGATGTAAGAGATCATGTCCCGAACTTCCTTTCGATCGAAAAAATTATATCCGCCCACGAGTTTATACGGAATGGAACGGCTTCTGAGTTCCTCCTCGAACGGGCGCGTTTGAAAATTGGTTCTGAAAAGAATCGCGATCTGGCTTCCGACTCTCGCATCCTTGATGATTTCGTCGCGGATACAATCGACGACGTACGCGGCCTCGTCCTTCTCATCCATCCGCTCGATGTAACGGATCTTTCTTCCTCCGGGTATGGAGGAAAATAATTCCTTCGATCTTCTCGAAAGATTGTTTTTGATAAGCGAATTGGCGCCTTGTATGATTACTTGTGTGGATCTGTAATTCTCCAAAAGGCGCACAACGTTGGCTTCGGGAAAATCGTTTTCGAATCCGAGAATCAAACTGAGATCCGATCCGCGGAACGCGTAGATGGATTGGTCGTCGTCTCCGACCACGCAAAGATTTCGATTCTCCCCCATGAGCGATCTTAGAAAAACATACTGCGTCTGATTCGTGTCCTGAAACTCGTCGACCATAAAGTATTGATACTTCTTATGATATTCTTCTCTTACTTCCGGAAAATCGCGGAGAAGCACTCCGGGTAAAAGAATGAGATCGTCGAAGTCGAGAGAATTCTGTTCTTTGAGAGAGGTCTGATAACTGTCGAAGATGAGATTCGCGATCTGATCCGATTCGACCAAGGAAGAGTCCAGATATTCTCTGTAAGCCGGTCCGGAGTTTTTGATCCTCGAAATTTTTCCGAGAACCTCGGAAACTTTCGCTTTTTTTAATTCTACTTTATTAGCGATGAGTAATGTAGTTACGAACCCTTCCTGATCGTTTTGGTTCATCAAAAGAAACGGGTGTTTGTATCCCAAAAGTCCGATGTGTTTTTTGAGAATATTGAGTCCGAGAGAATGAAACGTGGACAATACGATTCCTTTGAGCTTTTGGCGCGGGATCATTTTGCGAACACGCTCTTCCATTTCGCGCGCGCTCTTGTTCGTAAACGATAAGGCCACGATTTTTCCCGCGGGAACTCCCGCGTTTTCGATCAAATGCGCGATTCGGTTGGAGATCACGCGCGTTTTTCCGGAGCCGGCGCCGGCAAAAATGAGAATCGGTCCGTCAACGTGACGAACCGCTTTTTCCTGTTCAGGATTGAGCTTCATGGGACATGTGACATAATTAGAGCGGGAAAGATTCTGTCAATCCTGTACATCCCGGAATTCTTAGAAACGATTGTGGGCAGGAGTTCCGTCCACTTGATCTCTTTCCTAAAAAACGTCATTCTTCCCAAGGTCGGAATTCTCTCTTGGATAAAAAAACAGGTTTGGAAAGAATGGAGATGAGAATGAAACCTTTTAACCCGGAAGAATACGATCCTCTCTCGAATCTTTGGTCCAAAAACGATCGAAAAGACCTGATCCAAACCCCGATTTTCAAACTCGTTTCCTGGCATACCACCTCCCCCGACCGAAAAGTTTCGAGGGACTTTTTTCATTTGGAATCCTTGGATTGGGTCAACGTGATCGCACTCACTCCGGACGACAAAATTCTTCTCATCGATCAATACAGACACGGAATCCATCGTTTCAGTTTGGAAATCCCCGGAGGAATCGCCGAGAAAGCGACTCTTCTCGAATCGGCACAAGCCGAACTCGTGGAAGAAACGGGTTACGTCTCCGACGAATGGGAATACTTGGGAAAGGTTACCGGAAACCCCGCGATCTTGAACAATTGGTGTCATACTTTTATTGCGAAAAACGTTCGTAAACTTCACGATCAGGATCTGGACGACAGCGAACAAATCGAAATCTTTGAAACACCTCTGCGCAACGTTCCCCGTTTGATCGACGAAAACATTCTTCATCACGGAATGATGGTCGCCGCTCTCGGAATGTATTTTATAAAAAACCCAATCCAAAATTAGAATGACTCGAACTTCAACAAAACACGATCCTTTTCAAGCGCTGAAAGTCGCCGATTATCGTTCCTTTCTTTTCGGCAAGTTTATGGTGACTCTTTCCATCAGCATTCAAACCACCGTGGTCGGCTGGCAAATGTATCATCTCACGGGAAGCAACCTGCACGTCGGATTTATCGGACTTACGGAAGCGATTCCTTCGATCACGATGGCCTTGTTTTCCGGTCTTATCATCGATTCGTTTCCTAGAAAAAAAATCATCACATCCGCCCTCGGCCTTTTGTCGATCTGTTCCCTTCTGCTCCTTGTATTAGTAGTTCCTAATATGAATTGGATTCTCCGCGATTTCGGAGTGTATCCGATCTATGGAGTGATCTTTCTTTCCGGAATCGCGAGAGGATTTTTAAATCCGGCAACGGCAGCGTTTCAAACGCAGCTCGTCGACAAGGAAACGTTTCCGAACGCGGCGACTTGGAGCGGAATCGCGTGGCAGACTTCTTTGGTTTTAGGTCCTCTTACGGGAGGAATGCTGATCGTAGCCGGTCTCTATTTCGCCTATTCGGCGGATCTTTTGCTGATGGCCTTCGGTTTAACGATGATGCTTCTCGTAAAAGGAAAACCGGTTCCTCCGAAACCGGAAGAAAGCGAAACCATCTGGCAAAGCCTCAGCAGCGGATGGAAATTCGTTTCTTCGCATCAGATCATTCTCGGAGCGATTTCACTCGACTTGTTCGCGGTGTTGTTCGGAGGCGCGGTCGCACTTCTTCCTTCGTTTACCGAAAAGATTCTCGGACAAAGTCCGGAGATTTTCGGAATTCTTCGTTCTGCTCAAGGAGTGGGCGCGGTTCTTTGCGCGTTCTTCATCGCGGCAAGACCTCCGAAAAAACATTCGGGTTGGATTCTTCTTTCCTGCGTGTTCGGTTTCGGTATTAGCATCATTCTTTTCGGACTTTCTAACGATTATAGAATTTCGTTTCTTTGTCTTGCGGCGGCCGGCGCTTTCGATATGGTCAGCGTCGTGATACGTCATACGATCGTGCAGATGCATACGCCCGATCACATGAGGGGACGGGTTTCTGCGGTGAATCATATCTTTATCGGTTCTTCGAACGAAATCGGAGAATTCGAATCCGGCGTGACCGCGGAATGGCTCGGAATCCGTAAGTCCATCGTAGCGGGAGGCGCGTTGACCCTTTTGACGGTCGCGTTCGTGGGTGGAATCGCTCCCCGTCTTCGGAAAATGCAGCTCAAAGATATTCTTTAGGAACCCGGCTTTAAACGAGCCGGAACCTTATAGCGAATTCGTTTCTGAATGAAAAATTGAATTTTAAAACACTCTATAAATTATTTATTGCTGGAAAAATCTTAGACACGGGCGTTCTCTTTTTCCTTTACGGAACCCCCGCGTTCTTGTAAAAACGGAAATCACATGGACGCTCCAAATATACTCACACAATCGGAAGCTCTCGAAAGAGCGAGCCTCGTCAACCAAGTCAGCTACGAAATTCGCCTCGATCTGAAAGCGGGATCGTCCACGTATCGGGGAGAAACGAAGATTCTCTTTTTTTATACGGGCAAAGGAAAGGGAAAACTCAAAGTGGACTTCGTAACGAAGAAGATCGAAGTATTTCTGCTGAACGGAAAGGATTTTTCCGGTTATACCAAAACCGATTCCTCATTGGATTTGCCCGGTGAATCGCTCAATCAAGGGAAGAATGAAATCAAGATCAAGTACGTGAACGACTACAATCACAGCGGTTCGGGATTTCATCAGTTCAAAGATCCTTCGGACAATTCGGAATATCTTCATACGGACTTCGAACCGTTCGAAGCGCACCGATTGTTTCCGTGTTTCGATCAACCCGATCTCAAAGCGACATACGAACTTTCTCTCTTAGGTCCGAAGGAATGGAAATACGTCCACAACACTCTTCCTCTCCAAGAAGAAGTTCAAAAAGAAAAAATCTTCATTCGGTTTCAGAAGACCGCTTTGTTCTCCACGTATTTGTTCGCATTGATCGCCGGACCATACGAGGTCTGGGAAGATAAATACAAAAACATTCCCCTAAGAATTTTATGCAGAAAGTCCCTTTCCAAATATTTGGATGCGGAGAATCTGTTTGCGATTACGAAGGAATCCTTTGCGTTCTTAGAATCGTATTTCGACCTTCCGTATCCGTACGGCAAATACGATCAGATCTTCGTTCCCGAATTCAACATGGGCGCGATGGAAAACGTGGGAGCGGTTACGTTTTCGGAACATTATATTTTTAGAAGTCCCCGGATCTACTCCGAATATCTCGGAAGAGCCAATACGATCTATCACGAGATGGTTCATATGTGGTTCGGAAACCTTGTCACGATGAAATGGTGGAACGATCTTTGGTTGAACGAAAGTTTTGCGGATTATCTTTCCTATTACGCGATGTCGCACGGAAAATTATTTCCGGACGCACTCGAACATTTTTACGTTCGGGAAGAATGGGCGTATCGGGAAGATCAGTTGTCCACGACTCATCCGATCGCCGGAAGCGCAGAAAACACGTTAGACGCCATTAGCAACTTCGACGGGATCTCTTATTCCAAAGGAGCCTCCGTCCTTAGACAGTTGATGTACTATATCGGAGAGGATTCTTTTCGAAAAGCGATGCGGAAATACTTTCAGAAATTCGCAAATTCGAATACGGTTCAAACCGACTTTTTGGATACGATGTCCGAAACGTCGGGAATCGATATCCGCGGCTGGAGTAAAGAGTGGCTGGATACGACCGGAGTGAACACTCTCCTTCCCGAATGGAAAGAGGATCATCTGTTAATCCGGCAGCTTCCTTCCGAAAAGAACGGACTTTTTCGAACACACGCGCTGGAAGTTACGATTTTTTCCCTGCATGGCGACGCGTTCGAAGTCGCGTGGAAGGACCGCGTAGTCGTCAAAGGACAAGAAACGATTCTCCCTTATAAACACAAACAGGGATCTTCCGAGATCGTAGTATTGAACACGAACGATTATGCGTATGCGAAGACATATCTCCCGAAGGATGGGATCGCCCTTTTAAAAACTTCTTTGAACAAACTTAAGGATCGTTTTGCACGGAGAATTCTCTGGGGTTCCCTGTGGCAGATGACGCGCGACGCGGAAATTTCTCCGAAGGATTTTCTCGAACTGGTATTCGCACAAGGAATTTACGAAGAGGATATCGCGGTTCGAAGCAGCCATATCCTAACGAAGGCTTCTTCCATCGCAGCGAGTTATCTCAAAAAAGAACACAGGGAAGAATGGTCCACGAAGCTGAACGAACTCGCCAAACGCGGGTTACACGACTCATCCACCAAGGAAGAGGAAAAAATCGTATGGTATCGAATGCTGGAAGGAACTTCGAGAACGCCCGGTCAACTCTCCTACCTAAAAGATCTTTTGGATGGAAGGATCGTCATTCCCGGAATTAAAATCGATCAGGAAAGAAGATGGAGCATTTTGACTCGCCTCTCCGCGTTCGGAAACAGAGACGCGCTCGATCTCATCTCGCAAGAGGAAAAAGCGGACACTTCCGATCTGGGCGCCAAAAAAGCGTACGGTGCGAGAGTCGCCTATCCGGATGCAAAATCCAAAGCCGAAGCCTGGAAAGAATTCACGAATGCAAAAACGATACGTTCCACGGATACGCTTCGTTACGGAATGCGCGGTTTTTACTGGGATCATCAGGAAGATATGCTAAAGCAATACGAAGACTTATACTTTGCTGCGGTGATCGGAATTTATAAGGATCGCGATTCTCATTTTTCCTCCGCTTTTGGAAATATCTTGTTTCCGGGTGTAGAACCGAATCAAGCGCTCGTCGACAAAACGAATCGTTTTTTGAAAGAGCAGAAGGAAATTCCTGCGTTGCTCAAGAAGGACTTAAAACAACACAGGGATGATTTGGAAAGGACGGTGAAAATTCTTTCGAGACAGTGAGGATTTCGTAGGAGTTCCCACGCCGTGCAAAAAATTTTACGGTTGATGAAAAGGGATTTTTCGGTTATTGGAAAATCCTCCGAAAAGGTCGTCGTAACACCGACAGGAATAATAACAACTATGACGAACAAAGAAAAGGCGATCTCATTCCTACAAATGGCGGGTTCCGGCAACGTCCGATCCGCTTACGAAAAATATATCGCTACGAATTTCATTCACCACAATCAGTATTTCAAAGGGGATCGAAATTCTCTTTTAACTGCGATGGAAGAAGCGCACAAATCCAGTCCGAACAAAACAATCGAAGTAAAACAGGTTTTCGAAGAGGGTAATACTGTGATTACACATTCACTCGTCACCCGACAAAATCCTGCAGAACCCGATATAGCCGTTGTTCATATATTCCGCTTTGAAGGCGATTTAGTTGCGGAACTTTGGGACTTAGGCCAACTCCTTTCCAAAGAATCCCCCAACGAAAACGGCGCGTTTTGATCGAGGTCTCGAAAGATTTTTTTTACAACAAGCCTCCGGCAAATTTTTCAGTGTTCCGACAAGATACGAAAATCCCGCTGGACTGCATGCAATTTTTCTGATATGGGAAAATCTCCCACACAATCCCGCCACCTCTCCCCACCACCCAACTAGGGTGGGGCTCGAAATTTTACGGTTGGATCGTCGTACCTCCGACAAATCTCTCCTTTTACAGTTTTCTTGACCTGCTCAAGCTTTCGCTCCGGCAGCAAGCGCAGTCTCACCGTAATATTTCTTTTTCCAGGCCTCCAGTCTCCAATCCATAATCTTAAACCAAAGAGGAGGAAACAGGGCAATCAACACCATCACTTCATATCCGTACGGAAGCTGCGGACTTTCCTCGAAATGTCTTAAAGCGGAATAACGTCTTCCTGCGTTCGCATGATGATCCGAATGCCTTTGAAGATGAAACAAAAACGCGTTACTCACCGCAAAATTTTGATTCCAAGAATGGATCGGCTGCACTTTTTCGAATTTTCCGGGAGCGATCTCCTTTCTTTGAAGACCGTAGTGCTCGATGTAATTTACGAGTTCCAAAAGGGAGAATGCTATAAAACTCTGAATGAAAAAGAACGCCGGAACTTCCCAGGAAAAACGACCGGTATAAAGAGTTAATGTCGCAGTAACGAATCCGATAAACAGAAGTGGAATGATCGTGGAAGAGATCATTTCATTCTCCAAAGAAAACGAAGATTTACCCGCTTTCGAAAGACGTTTCGCTTCCAACTTCCAAGCGGAAAAATAAGAACCGAAAACCGTTCTCGGATAAAAACGGTAAAAGGATTCGCCTTTTCGGGAAGAAGCCGGGTCTTCGTGAGTCGAAACATTCACGTGATGGCCGCGGTTATGTTCGATGAAAAAATGCATATAACAAACGGTCATCAGAATGAACTTGGAATACCATTGTTCGATCTTCCTGCTTTTATGACCCAATTCGTGCGCCACGGTAATGCCGATTCCTCCGGTGTTGATACCGATCGCCAGAACGAATCCCCACCATTCCAGAGCGGAAAGATTCTTCGTTTGAATTTCGTACAAGGCCCAAAGGACAAGACCGAATTGGACCCACGCCCAAATATATGTCAAAAATCGAAAGTAGAATTCGGTCTGTAACGCAGGAACTTCCTCTTCCACCGGATTGGACGGATCGGCTCCGATCACAACGTCCAAGATCGGTAATAAACCGAACACAACCGCGAAGGTAAGAAAGTTATATGCTCCGCCTAAATAATATCCGAGCACCGCAAAGGCCGGCACTAAAAAACAAACGATAAACGAATAACGTTTCAAATTGGTCATAACAAAATTCTCTCCATTTTCTCTTTCATGAGCGACGCAAGTCGATAGAACCGCATCATGCTCTTTTAGGTTCCAATAACAAACCGATCGAAATCAAAGGAGCAAAACCTCTGACAAGGGAGAACGTCTTTTCAAAATCCGCCGTTTCGCGATCCAGCATTCTTTGAAAAACGGTTCCGATCAAAACTCCGAAGAACAGTTTTTCCAGTTCCTCGTTATTCAACGCGAGGTGACTTTCGATCGCGTCCCGAAAGACGGAAGAACATTCCTTTAAGATCGCCCTTGCCGGTTCGGACTCTTCCAATCGGTAAAGATCGGAAGCGATCAGAATGAGTTTTTGAAAATGCCCTTCCCTTTCTTCCACGAAATCGAAAAGAACCTCAAGCCTTTCCCGAAAATCCTTTGATCGACTTTCGATCCGAATCGTTTCCAATTGCTCCGCGTCGTCCCGAACGATCCATCGCGCCATTTGCTCGAACAAAACTTCCTTTGTCGGAAAATAATGATATAGAGTTCCCGTAGAAACACGAAGCTCTCTGGAAATCTCCCGCATCGTGACCGTCGCATACCCCTTCCTTGCAAACAAATCGAGGCAACGCTTTAAAATGGAAATTCGATACGCGTCGTGATCTACAACCTTTGGCAATGGATTCTCCTTAATTTCGAACAATCGTTTTTATAGAACACCTGTTATTATATAAAAAATCAAATCAAGTGCAAGAAAAAAATCTGAAAAACGGGAAAATGGTGATTTTGAAAGGAAGCATTCCGGAAATTTTCTTTGTAATAGTGCCGTTTCCTGACAATTTTTCAGACACTTCAAAGAATCAAAGGGCAGGAAAGTCCGGATTCCTACCCAAGGTGGAGGAAAGAATCAAACTTCGTAGACTCAAAACACGAAGAATTTCCATCCTTTCGTTTCGGAAAACAGTCTCTATCAATGCTTCCGTGATTGGAATTGCCTGAGTTTCGGTTTGATTTCCTATCGGTCCCAGTCTTGAAGGTCCCAAAACAGACCTTATCCGAAGCGATTCACACCACTCGGAAATCGTTCCTATTTTTCACGCGAGAGAAACAAATCGAAGAATGGGAAACCAAACAATTCTCCGATTCATTTAGAAAATTCTTTGAAAGAGACGATCCGAATATTCTCCGGAAACGAGGACGACGCCCAGAAATCTAAACACGAAAGATCTGAAAAGCACTCATGTGGGAGATTGGATTTCCTCTTTAGAAGTTTTGAATTCTTTTCATAAAGCCGGAATTAGATTGTAACTCGACGATTTCGACCCGCGTGATTCTTCTTTAAGCTTCTTGAACCGATATCCTTAGAAACCCTGTCCCATAACATATTTGTTAAACGAAGTCATTCCGATTCGTTATAACGCCTCCAAGTTGTTTCAATAACCGCACAATTTTCAATCCGACTTAAACATTCTATAAGAAACCGATCGATCATCTTTAACACGTTTGTAACATTCGCAGCGTTTTTCCTCTTGTGTGATTTTGTAATAATGAGAAGCGGTAAACATCCTCATTGGGAAGAATTACAAAATGATTACACGCTCATCCATTACTCTTTTATTATTCGCGTTATTCTCGTTCAACGGACTCTTTGCAGACACCGTTAAAAACGTTAAAACGAATGAAACGATCGAGAACGTTAAGACTTCCGAAAACGAACAAGGCGTCATCGTGGAATACGAAGACGGAACCAAACGCGGCTTCAAAAAGGATGCTGTCACCGTGGAAAAAAAGGAAGTTTCCTGGAATAAGGAAGAGGAATCAAAAGAGGAGACAAAGGGAGATCGCTATTTCGCTTTCGGCTCCTTAGGAGTGCTTCTGATTCTTTTTTTCGCCCTTCCGTAATATATTAGTAATATTTTATATTTATGAAAACAGCGGAAAAATTCTTCGAATCAATTCTGTTACCCGAAACGAAAGTTACGGGAATTATATCCGTTTGTAACTCCAACGTAACGCCCTCCGATTATTTTACTTTTAGACCTTTTAGGTTTATTCTCCAAGGAGTCATAAGATGAAATCGACTTATTTCAAAAGAGTGTCGCTTCTAATGGTAAGCTTCTCGCTCTTGTTATCCTCTTTCGCAAACTGCAAAGAAGATAAAAAAGACAACAACATGGCCATTCTTCTGGCCTTACTGGCTAGCTCCAATGATAACGCAGGTTCTGCGATCTGTGATGGAGCTTCAATTCAAGGTGGAAACACCGCTCTTTCCGGAAACATCACTTCCAGTCAAAGTTTCGCAGCCTACTCTTCCACTTCTTTAAGCGGAATCGTAAGAGTAAAAAGCGGCGCAACTTTGACGTTTGCAAGAGGCGCGGTGGTTTTCGGAACGGCAGGTTCCGCGTTGATCATCGAACAAGGCGCAAAGATCGTTACACAAGGCGACGCTGCGGCTCCGGTTTGTTTCACTTCTTCTAAAACATCCGGCAACAGAGCGCCGGGCGACTGGGGTGGAATTTTGATCGTAGGCGACGGTATCGGTTCCAGAGCGGCTGCTCAGAACACGGAAGGCGGAACCGGTCTCCAATACAATAGCGGTGCAAACGATACGGGCACTTCCGGAAGTTTCAGTTACACCATCGTTGAATTTGCAGGAAACGAAGTATCTGTCGGAGACGAGCTGAACGGAATTTCCATGTATGTGGTCGGTAGCGGCACTACTTTGGATCACGTTCAAGTTCATAGACATTTGGACGACGGCGTTGAATCTTGGGGCGGGGCATGGACCGGAAAATATCTTCTGATGACAGGCGGTATGGACGACGACCTCGACTTGGATGAAGCATACACCGGAAAAGTTCAGTTCGTAATCGCTCAAAAATATCCAACCACTTGCGGCGGAACGGCTTCGACCGATCCTCACGGATTTGAAATGGACGGAACTCACAGTTCCGGAACCGCATCCGCAACTTCCAAAACGACGACTAACGTTAAACTTTCCAACTTTACTCTTCTCGGAAAAAGCGTCTCCAACGGTTTCGGCGCTCGCTTGAGAGAAGGTCTTCAAGGAAAATTCACGAACGGTCTGATCTACGGATTCCAATCCGGAAACATCGACTGCGTGTTGAACGCAACCGGCGGCGGTCCTACGACCTCTCCTACGTTCGCAAACGTTCTTGTAGAAGCGGCTAAAACAAACGGAAACACTGCGGCTTGCACTCTTCCTTCAACAGGACTTACCGCACTTCCGGTCGTTTCTTTAGGTTCGGGTGATTCCGACAACTGCGCTTTTGCGACAAAACCGGATTATCAACCTTCTGGTGAAGCTGCAGCGGCGGCCGGTTCTGCCCTTACTGCACAATCCTCTGACGCGTTCTTTACCGATAATACCACTTACGGCGGTATGATCAGCGGTCAAAACTGGGCCAGCGGATGGACGGTTTATAGAGCGAGATAATTTTACCGAAGAGGATTCTCCAAAGAGAATCCTCTTTCGCTTTCGAATATGTTCCAGAAAACATTCAATTTTTTAAATATTCTTCTCCTCCTTCTTGTATCTCTTTCGATCATCGATTGCAAACAAAAAGGACAACGGCCCGACTTCGACAAGGAAATCTTGGATCCGAAACTCGCGGCGGAGATTCAAAAAGACAGGGACGTCCTTAAATCCGAACTTAAGGATTCATATCATATCGATCATTCTTCCAAATCGGTGGAAGAAGCTTTGGAAAAAGCCCTGACCGAAATCAGAAATTCCAAAGGGAATACGGACGATCAGTTCCAATACTCTTGCAGTCCGAACGAAATACGAACTATTTATCTTCCTAATAATTTAGATCAAAACAACATCATAGCGAACTCTAAAATCGAAGACGCGATGTATCTTCTTCAAATAAGACGCACGGCAGGAATCGATAAAGTCAGACAAAATCTTCAAGGAACCAAAGGGAAAATCAAAGTTCTCCCTCTTCCTAAGCCGTATAACGTGCGTAAGCTGACAAACATCAACGGCTATATCATCAAGGACTTCGATCTGGAAGTCGATCTAAAGACGATTCATATCGATGAAATCAAACTCGTTATAGAACATAAAAATCAATTTAAAGTTTGTACGTACGGAACATGAAAAAGAAAACAATCAGCTTATTATTCTTTGTCTCGATATTGGCAAGCCCGGTATTCGGACAAAATACGGGGAAACTCAGGGGAAAGATCGTGGATTCGGAATCGGGAGATCCGGTTTTCGGTGCGGTAGTTATCGTTCGTTCGATCAAAGCGGCAACGCGAAGCGATTTCGACGGTAAATACGAATTAAATCTTCCCGCGGGAGAACATACGGTCGAATTCCAAATGATGGGCTTCGCTACGCAGTTCAAAAAGATTACGATCGCACCGGGCGGGCAAGTTCCGATGAACGTCGTTATGGGAGCTCAGGTTCTCGACACCGTGGAAGTGAAAGGACGCGGTCTTGAAAATTCCGAATCCGCGTTACTCGCTCTTCAAAGAAAAAGCGGCGTAGTTTCCGACGGAATCAGCGAGGAAGCGATCAAGAAAAGTCCGGATTCTTCCGCGGGCGACGTCCTTCGAAGAGTAACGGGGATCACTCTTGTCGGCGGTAAGTTTATTTTCGTCCGCGGTTTGGGTGAGAGATATTCGAATACGATTCTGAACGATTCCATCATTCCTTCTCCCGAACCCGATAAACGGATCGTTCCTTTGGATTTATTTCCCGCGGGAGTCATCAAAAATATCCGCGTAATCAAAACGGCTTCGGCGGAAGATTCCGCGGAATTTTCCGGAGGGATCGTTAAGATCGAAACGAAAGAATATCCGGACAACCTTCTTCTTTCCGTATCTTTAGGCGTCGGTAAGAACACGCAAGTAGCGGGTCATAAATTCAAAACGTTCAACGTAGGCGACATGAACAACAACTTCGGTTTGCCTTCTAAAAATCAGCAACTACCCGATTTAATCTCCGGTTTACCGAAAGTCGTTCCGTTCGTGGAAGGAGACCGTTTCGGCGGAATTCCGACAAATTTGATGAAGCTGGGAGCGTTATCGTTCAACCAAGAATGGTCTCCGAGAGAAGAGGATTCTCCGTTTAACAAATCCTTCAGCATTTCCGCGGGGAACTCGTTCAAAACGGAAAAATGGGGAAGATTCGGAGTACTCGCCGGAACCACGTATAACAGAAGTTATAACTATAGGGAAGAAGCCAACGCACGTTTTCAAGCGTCGAATCCGATTTCCCTTTATTTAAAAGATTCGAATATGCTGCGTCCGTTGAACCAGAACAACCAAAAGATCTATACCGAGGAAGTTCTCTGGGGAAACAACTTAAACCTCGCATACGAACCGAAGATCGGTCAGCAATTCTTTATTAAAACCTTATATTCGGTCCAGTCCGATAAGATCGTAAGAGAAGGGGAAGGAACGAATTACATCGACAACTTCAACTTTAAATCTTCCAACTTGAACTTCGTGAGCAGAACGATCTTCAACAATACCTTGGGAGGCGAGCACGAAATCCGCGCTTTAGGAGGTGCAAGACCGCATAAGCTGGAATGGAACGTCAACTACGCGTTAGCCGAAAGAGACGAACCAAACGCGAGCAACCAAGCCTGGTCCCAAGGCGGAACCGATCTCGCAAACGGATTCCGTCGATTAGGGAATAACCCGGACGGAACAAGATACTTTTCGACTACCGCGGACACCGCCCGCAGCCAATCGTTGAAATACGAGATTCCATTCAGTCAATGGGACGGACTTCAGAGTAAGCTGAAACTCGGCGTGAGCAATCTGGATCGTTTCAAACATTTCGAATTCAGAGAATTCGCACAAAGAAACTTTTCCGGCAGCGATCGCGATTATCTCTACCCGATTCCCGGCGAAATCATCTACAACCCGCTTACATACATAAACGGCAATAGAAAAATTTTCGAACGCGCTTCCGGTAACAACGCGTACGACGCCGCACAAGCTCTCAAAGCGGCTTTCGCACAATTGGAAGTTCCGATCATGGCGAAGTTGAAATCCATCGTCGGTGTTCGATACGAAGACAGTTATCAAAAAACTCAAACATACGATCTTAAGAACAGCTGGAACGGATTCATTCCGAACTACGGTTGTAAAACGAATTCGGAAGAGGAAAGACTTCTTCTAGTAAGATCCAACGTATGCGACACCAACAACAACGGTATCGGAGAATTGAGAACGAAGGATAAACTTCCTTCCGCAAACGTTGCTTGGGAATTCGCAAAAGACATGAATCTCCGATTCGGTTATTCGCAAACTCTGACAAGACCCGACTTGAGAGAACTTTCTCCTTTCGGTTTTGCGGCCTACTTTCAGGCGGATAGAATCTTCGGTAACGCAAGTCTTCAAAGAACTTACATCCACAACTACGATGTTCGATGGGAATATTACGTGACCAACACGGACTATATCGGAGTCGGAGCGTTCTATAAGAATCTCTCCAATCCGATCGAGTTGATCGGATTACCGGTCGCGGGAAGCGCGAGTTTGGTATACAAATACGCGAATGCGCAGCAAGCGACCATCCGAGGGATCGAGTTGGATTACCGTAAGGAACTTCTCTGGTGGTTAAGATTGGAAGCGAACGTATTCTTTATCAAGTCCAGAGTGGATGTGATCGACGCGAACATCTACGGCTTCATCGCAACGGGCCAAGTGGATCCTGTTTCGACTTACGCTGCTTATGCGCCGACCACTCTCAATCGCCCGCTCCAGGGACAATCCGATTTCGTTGCGAACATGAGAATAGACGTATTCACTTCCAAAACGAAAAAACACAACGTCGGATTCTACTATAACTACTTCAGCGATCGGATCGCTCTCGTTGGTTCGGACGGAGTTCCTAACGCGATTCAAAAAGGAACGGGAACTTCGGACGTAGTCTACACATACAGACACAACGATCGACTGGACTTTAGGGCAGCCGCAAGAAACATCATGAACACCCAGTTCAAGATCACGCAAACCGATCCGCTTACCGGTCAGGAATACGTGTTCCAAAAATATAGAACCGGGGTCGATGTTTCCTTCTCCGCTACATACAAACTCTGATTTTAAATTCTCCGAATCCGGTTCGAAATCGAATCGGATTCGGCTCTTCTTCCCCGTCTTTAAGTCTCAAATCCGTAATTTCTTTGTAATCATCCGGTAACAATCCAAAAGTATATTACAGGAATATTTTAATCGGAGATATCGATGAAATTTTCTTCCATAAAAAAAGAATTCAAATGGGTCGCAACGGCGATCATTCTCTCGGGACTCATTTCGCTTTCCACAAATGTAATATTCGCACAGGATAAAGTATCGGAACCGGCTAAGACGGAAGCGACCGGAACAACGGCGCCCGCGGCCGAAGAGACGAAAACGGAAACCCCCGCACAACAAGCGGGTAAAAACTGGGGATTCGTGGATCTTTTCCTTCTCGGCGGCTGGACCATGTATCCTCTCGCCCTTTCCTCCATCGTCGCACTCGGAATCATCTTCGAAAGAATCTATTTCATTGCGACCGCAAAACTTCTTCCTAAGGGATACAACATCGACTTAGGCGAAGCGATGGACACGAAAGGACTCGACGCAGTTCAAGGATTTTTGGACGAAAGAAAAGAATATAAAATTTCACAAGTTCTTGCGGGCGGCATAGACGTATCTTCCGGCGACGCGGAAATCTTCGCAAAAGGCGTGGAAAGAGAGGCGGCGGAAGTAATCACCGTTCTCGAACGAGGACTCGTAATTCTTGCGGCAGTATCGACCATCGCTCCTTTGATCGGATTCTTAGGGACCGTATCGGGGATGATCAACGCGTTCGACGCGATCGCAAACGCCGATCAAGTAAACGCGAAAGTGGTGGCTGGCGGTATTAAAGAAGCGCTTATCACCACCGCCGCGGGTTTGATCGTTGCGATTCCAGCGATGACCTTTCACCAATATCTGACTTCAAGAATCGACGGATTCACTTCCGAAATCGAGGAAGCGGCAAACAGAATTTACAAAGAATTCTTAAAAAGAAACTCTAAGAAAGCATAATCGCTTTTTTGAATATAGGTATCATTATGATCCGAATCAAAAAGAAACGCGTATTAGAGGAGATATCCGCATCGTCTATGTCGGATATCGCATTCCTTCTATTGGTGTTTTTCATGGTGACTGCGGTATTCTTCGTAAAGGAAGGTTTGAACATTCAGCTTCCGAGAAAGAATTCCAATCCGACTTTGGTTCTCCGCGAAAATATCTACGAAATCCTCGTCACGGGCGAGCTCGTAAAGATGAAGAACAAAAGCATCGGCACGAAGGATTACAGAAACCTGGTCGATTTCAGGGAACAACTCAATCTGATGGATATCCCGGATATCGAAAACAAAGTCGCATTGATCAAAACGACCGGAGACACGAAATACGGCAACATGCTCGACGCGTTATCCGCCGTTCAAATTCGGGGATTCAAACAGATCTCCGTAAAAAGGCTGAAATAAATGAGCTTAAAAAAGAAAAAGAATCCACCGTCCATTCCTGTCAGCTCGATGGCCGATATAGCCTTTCTCCTTCTGGTTTTCTTTATGGTGACTTCCGTTCTTGATACGGATCCGGATCTGCCGATCGCACTTCCGGACGTGCCGGGCGGAGAACAACTCAACAAGAAAATCGCGAACTTATATCTCAGTGCGGATAAGGACAAAGCAGTTTACTTCAATCAAGTTAGGATGCCTTTGAACGAAGCCATCAATAATGTAAGAGCGAAACTGACAACGACTCCCGATCTTAAAGTGCTGGTCCATGCGGACAAAGATCTTCCTTATGCCGAACTGGACAACGCATTCGAACTCCTGAAGGAAGCGGGCGCTCTCAAAGTATCTCTCGTAACAAAGACTACGCAAGGCGGAGGTCTTTGATCGATGGAACAATCCAAATCCATACTCATGACGATCCGAAGAGGTAAGCTCAGAAGATTCATCGATCGATATAGGATGGAATTCTTTCTATCCTCATCCTTAGTTCTTCAACTTCTGATCCTATTCTTTTGGTATACTCCGTCGATCGAATTCAACCGCTTGGATCGACTCGTCGACGAAGTGGCTTTTGTCGACAACTTGGTCATACAAGAACCGAACGTTGGCGAAGCGGCGGACGACGGAGAATTCGAAGTTACGGATACGATTAAGAAGAAGGAAGATCCGAGAATCGCGGGTGCACAAGACGCGATCATTTCCGGTGCAACCGCTCCCGTTGACTTAACGCCGAACGTAACTCCGGAATATCCATCGGAAGCGAGAGGCGCAGGAATTACCGGAACGTCCACGCTCGAAGTAATCATCGGAGACGACGGACATGTTCTTCGAGTTCGTTCCGTTGGAAAGCCTCTCGGATTCGGTCTGGACGAAGCCGCAGTCGAAGCCTTTTACAAAAAGAGATATTCTCCTTCTATGCTGGAAGGCAAACCGATCACCGTAAAAGTATTGATACCGGTTCGTTTCAGTCTTTATTAACCCCACTCAAAATTCCCAGGACAGGGTTACGGCTCTGTCCCCTTTTTGATTTTCATTTCCTCGAAATGATTGCAAAAACGTGAAAAAAGAAATCTCCATGTAACTTTTAAAGTTTTCACCCGAAGAACTTTTCGATGTTGCCCATACAATACCAAAATATTCAACATACGTTTCATCAGTTGACCGATTTTTTATCAACGATCGAACCGGATCAATATTCGCTGGAAATCGCTCCCAACAAAGGTTCCAGTCTCGGAAAACACGTTCGACATTGCATCGAAGTATTGGAAAATCTGGTCGCGGCTCTCGAAACGTCGAACGTATCTTACGATCGAAGAAATAGAAATCCGTTCTATGAATCTTCGCCGTTAGCGGCAAGGGAGAAGATTTTCGAATTGTTAGGAAAACTGGAATCGATCGAAGAAAATAAAATCATCGAACTCTCCTATTTGATAGATCCGGCTACCGGGTTAGAAGGAAAAACCTTATCCAATCTCAAACGGGAATTTTTATACGTTCAGGATCATACGATCCATCACATGGCAATCATCAAGCTTTACGCGGAGTGTTTTTTAAAGAATGTATCTTTACCGGAAGATTTCGGAGTCGCCCTATCGACTCTTCAATTCCAGAAAAAAGTCGATCTCAAACAAGCCTAAATCCTCGGTTCGAAAGATTCGGATTTCGGAAGGGACAATTCTACTGCAAAAATTAATGCGACCTGAGTTCTGGCCGGCTTGGCTTTTTTACATCCCTTTGATTCCTTACATCGTATATCTTACAATCCGTCATAAGGGATTCGGAACGATATGTGCGGCTAATCCCGGAATCCCGTTCGGAGGTTTGGTGGGAGAGTCCAAGGAGGAAATATTAAAGAACTTGAATACTTCCCATGTTCTTAAATTCGTAAAACTACCTCGCCCGGAAATCGGTCATGACAAAACTTACGAACTCGTGAAAACCGCAGTTTCGAAAAAAGGATTCAAATTTCCTTATATACTCAAACCGGACGCTGGTCAAAGAGGCGCCGGCCTGAAATTGGCGCGCAATAAAGAGGAAGTATTAAGTTATTTGAAAACTACGGACGTGGATCTAATCGCGCAAGAATATCATCCAGGTCCGGAGGAAGCGGGGATCTTTTATTACCGCTTTCCGAACGAAGCCAAAGGAAGAATTCTATCGATTACGAAAAAGACCTTTCCTATCTTAGAAGGAAACGGAATTGAGACGATGGCAGAATTGATCCTCAAACATCCACGATTCCGATATCAATGGAAGGTCTTTTTCGAAAGACATCATCAGGAATGGAATCAAGTCCTTCCTCAAGGCAAAAGAAAGCGATTGGCCGAAGCGGGAAACCATTGTCAAGGAACGCTTTTTACGGATGGGACCTCGCTCATCACGGAAGAACTTACCGAAAAAATCGATCGAATTTCGCAAACGTTTTCCGGTTTTTACTTTGGAAGATACGACGTTCGCTATCGATCCGATTCGGAATTAAGAGCGGGCAAAGAATTCGGAATCGTAGAATTGAATGGAGTCACATCCGAATCCACAAACCTCTACGACCCTAAGTTTTCTCTCCTTCAAATGTATACGATCTTGTTTCATCAATGGAAACTTCTCTTTGAAATCGGCGCGGCAAATCGAAAACGAGGAATTCAAAAAGCAAGCTTATTGAGTATCGCGAAAGAAGTATTCCGTTTTTATTTCGGAAAACGCAAGGTCAACAAACGTTCTGACTAAAAAACGGAGAATTAAGATTCAAGAAGAAAAAATTCGAA
This sequence comes from Leptospira sanjuanensis, assembly GCF_022267375.1. Lineage (GTDB taxonomy): Bacteria > Spirochaetota > Leptospiria > Leptospirales > Leptospiraceae > Leptospira > Leptospira sanjuanensis. The sequence goes on along the minus strand of NZ_JAIZBH010000001.1, from coordinate 1,273,263 downwards.
TTGTTTGTCGGAGCAAATTTAAGAATGAAAAAAAAGGTGCGGTAGCTCCTACAATGGTCCTAAATTTCGATCTCTTTTGATTTTCGAAGAAATTGAAAAGTGCAGGAGTTCCTACAATTTTAATTTTCGGAATAAGCCTTAAATGAAACCGTTTGTCGGAACAATTTAGGAAAGAGAAAAAGGATTGACTTCGACTTAAGAATCATTGTTGACCCGAAAATAAAAAGGTTTAAACGAATGATTTCAGAATACGCAGGAAAAAAGGATAACGGATTATGATCGAAAGAATTCTAAAAGTCGTATATTTTATGTTCGGTGACCCCAAAAAGAACTCACTGGAACATAGGCTTTTCAATACGGTCGCGTTCGTAAACGGGATATTGAATATCTTCGGCGCGTTTTCCTCCTTTTATCTCGAAAACTTTATGACGATTTTTCTATTGAATTTCGTTTCCGGAAGCCTGCTTACAGGGATGTATCTTCTATCCAGACTTAAGAACATATATTATTCCCTCTTTTGGCCGTTCAATCTTACCATTCTGATTTATCTTTCGTCGATGTGGTTTTTCAACGGTGGATCGATCGGCGGGAATCACTATTATTTCATACCGGCTCTCGTAATCGCTACGATCCTATTAAGAAACCATAATGTATGGATCGTTTATCTGGTTTATGCCGCAGCGACGGCGTTTTTATACGGTATGGAATATTTCAACCGTGAATTCATCAAAATGTATCCGAACGAAACGGAACGCTACCTGGACGCGGGCGGGAATTTTCTTTTCGTCCAAATACTTACTGGTTTGTTAATATTCATTCTAACGAGAAACTTAAATATCGAAAGGAAAAAATCCGATGCCTTACTGCTAAACGTTCTCCCCGATACGGTAGCGGAAGAATTAAAAAGAAACGACTCGGTGGCGCCCGTGCGTTACGAAAGCGTAACCGTTCTTTTTACCGATATGGCTGGGTTCACCCAAATCGCGGAAACGATGACTCCCGAAGAATTGTTAAGCGAATTGGACTTATTCTTCCGTAAATTCGATTCCATTACAAAAAATCACCGAATGGAAAAAATAAAGACGATCGGAGACGCGTATATGGCCGCGGGAGGTTTACCGGTTCCTAACAAGACCCACTGCATAGACGCAGTGTTATGCGGCCTCGAATTTCAAAGATTTATGATTTCTAAAAAGATCGAACGAGAATCAAAGGGCTTACCCTACTGGGAACTTCGATTAGGAATTCATACCGGCTCGGTCGTAGCGGGAGTCGTAGGTACGGAAAAATTCGCTTACGATATATGGGGAGATACTGTAAACACTGCGAGCCGGATGGAGAGCTCGGGAATTCCGGGTGAAGTGAATATTTCCAGTCAGACCTATGAACTGATAAAGGACTTTTTTCATTGCGAATACAGGGGAAAAATTAAAGCGAAGAATAAGGGAGAGATCGATATGTATCTCGTAAAAAATATCCGAGAGGAGCTGCGTGATCCTCAAGACGAATTGAAGCCGAATCAGACGTTTCTTCGATTTTACGAGCAAGTTCACCGAGGAGAGTTCTCGGCTTGAGAAATACGCGAATACTTTCGATGACTTGCAGTCTCCTTGTTTTCTTTTGCGCAATCAGCTTATTCGTTGTTTCCGGCGTTTCGTGCAAAATTCCGGAAGATCTCCAGAAAAAATCGGATGAAAGCCTCCTTCAACTCAAAGAATCCGGCGCGGATCCTTCAGAGATGTATCTCGAGTCCGGAAATCGTAAGTTGTATGGGGTAGCAAGCGGATGCAAAACAGAAAAACAGAATATTCTCATATTCATACATGGTTCGCCGGGGGGATGGCAAAACTATGCTTGGTATTTGGAAAACAAAAGTCTTTTGGAACACTACTGCATTCTATCCTTGGATAGGCCAGGCTTCGGCAAATCGAACCCAGGTATGGTCGTAGCAGATGTGGAAGAACAGGCGACTTTGATCGGAAACGCAATTCATGAATTTTTAAAATCGAATTCCATATTAGAAATAAAGAATATAGTAATCGTCGGCCATTCTTATGGGGGACCGATCGCTGCAAAAATCGCTTCCGATCCGAAGAATCGTATCGATCTTCTGGTTTTACTTGCAGCTCCCTTAAGCGCCGAACACGAGGAAATTCAATGGTACAATCAGATTGCTGACTGGAGTTGGGTTAAGTTTTTTCTCCCGCGCGAAATTCGAAACAGCAATAACGAAATGTTACCACTTAGAGACCAGCTACGTTCATTAGAAGTTTTTTGGACAAAGATCTACTGTAAAATCATTTTGATTCATGGAAGAAAAGATTCGTTAGTTCCATTTAAAAATCTAGAATACTTCCAGACACATTTTTTGGAATCGCAACTGACAACGATCGCCTTAGCTGAAGAAGACCATTTTATACCTTGGACTCAAAAAAATCTGGTAGAAAAAGTTTTACTACGAGCTGTAAAAAAATGAAAGGAGCCCTTTCAATCGTATACCCGAAAAACGGAAATACGACTGAAAGGGCAAAACCGAAATCAATCCCAACCGGAACTTATATCGACAGCATTGATCTCATCATATGTATTCGCAACTCTTAGCAACGACTTCAGTTCGTTCGCTGTCTGTAACAATTGGATTTTGCGTGCTGCGCCGTCATCCAGCACTTGCTTGATTTGAGCACTGGAATGCATTTTGTATTCCTTCACGCCGTTCATATCCTCACATTTATAGAGGACGGAATCGCCAATTGAAACGGAACCGATTAAGTTTAGTTGATCGTCGCGATCGGATCCATATCGGTGACTTTCTCCCAATGCAGACGACACAAATCCGGAAGTAATTTTCATTTCGCACATTCGATCCACGGAACGCAACAAATCCTCTTTCCAGAGCGGAAGGTCAATGCTCCAGCCCACTTCAGAATATTTTTGATAGGGTAAATTGATTCCGCTTTCATCCCGAAGAGGTTCGTCTTCCGTTTCCGTTGCCGGATCGAGTTCTTCATCCCAATTCAAAAGAACCCTTTCCATCATCGTATTTTTGTTATATACTTTTTTCGATACGAACTCTTTCGCGATTCCGTTCTCCAATGTTGCTTTAAACAGTTCGCCCACTTGCGGGTTGTAATGAAGAGCATATGCGATTTGATGCTGACTTGCATCGAAATTCGACCATGCGTCCTCTCCTGCAAGTCGGTTCGGATCGGAGTTGATCCACATTACTTTTTTCGTTTGTTGATCGATGATATAATTCATATTACCCTCACTTTGTATTTTACCGCAACATACGCGGGTGTTGTTTCGTTCCCGGTTCGCGGAGAACCGTTCGTCCCATCGTTGGCTGGATCGCCGATAACGATCGCAGCGGCGGCGAACGAGGTCCCTCCTGCTGGATATGTACTACCGCCGACGATTCCTTGTGCGGATGGCGGCGAATGTCGGTGCCCTTGAAATTGGTCCTGCCCCTCGAAACCAAGCACGCCACCGTTATAATTACCGTTTACCGCCTTCGCTCTGCTTCCATGCACGCCGGCGCCTCTCGCAAAAATACCTCTCCGATCCGGAAGATTGTATGTTGTTGATCCGTCTCCAAAACCATATTCAACATTCGTGATCATTTCTCCCGTTTGCGAAGAAGTAAGATCGATGATTGAACCGGTAGAAGTTGCAGAAATCTGAAAGTCATTCGCGGTAGGATTACGAACATAATACTTCGTAAGTGCCGTAACTCCGCCTCCCGTAAATGAAAACTTTATAAGTTCTCCTTCGACGCACCCATGATTGGTCGAATTGATTCGGTCAGTGGCCGGAACAATTCCTGTCACATTTTTTCGAACTAAATCCCAAAGCGCCGAAAACGCCGTTCTGGAAATCGCTTGAGCATTTGCCTCTTTAAAGTTAGAAATGGCGGCTATATTTAAACTGTCCTCAATGATTCCACCTAACGGAACTTGCATTGCGGCAAAGCTTGCTTCTAACTGGTCAATGCGATCCTTCAAATACTGATCATTCTCATATTGACGATCCACTTCTTCGTCGATGAGATCCCCGTCGGCCGGAGTGCTTTTGTTCCACGTCCTAGTTTTTGTCGGATTAAATACGGCCATGAACTCCTCCCACAACCTTTTTGAATGAGTCTTTAGTGATAAAGCGTTGAAACAAATAATACAATCTGAATCGTTCTCTATTTTTTTCTCTTAAAAAGGAACCCGTTCTCTTAAGAGATTTGATAAAAATTAACTCAGCCTTATGTAATAAAACGAACATCAGACCACCCTCACTTTATATCTTACTGCAACGTAGGCAGGAGTTGTTTCGTTTCCGGCTCGCGGCGTTCCATTAGACCCATCGGATGTAGGATTACCAATAGCAACCGAGCCGCTACCAACCTGAGACGTACCGGGACCACCCCAAGCATCCGGATGTATAAGATCTGCAGAAACGCCGCTTACCGAATGCCTATGGCCCTGCATCTGATCCTGTCCTTCTGTCCCGACAATACCCGCATCGTAATTTCCACCAACCGCCTTTGCTCGGCTTCCATGCACGCCGGCGCCTCGAGCAAAAATCCCTCTTCGATCCGGAAGATTGTATGTTGTCGAACCGTCTCCGAAGCCATATTCAACATTCGTGATCATATCTCCGGTTTGAGAAGAAGTCAAATCGATGATCGAACTCGTAGGAGTTGCAGAAATCTGAAAGTCATTCGCGGTAGGGTTACGAACATAATATTTCGTAAGCGCAGTAACTCCACCTCCCGTAAAGGAAAACTTCACAAGTTGACCTTCGATACATCCATGATTTGTCGAATTGATCCGATCTGTGGCAGGAACGATTCCGGTGATTACGCGATGAACGGAATCCCACAACGTCACAAAGGAAGTTCTTAAAATTGCCTGAGCGTTCGCGTCCTTAAAGTTCGAAGCGGGCGCAAGATTTAAGCTATCTTCAATGATGCTTCCGATCGGGATCAGAAAATTCATTAAATTCGAGTCGGTTGTATCGATTCGATCTTTTAAATACTGGAAATTCTCGTATTGACGATCAAACTCGTCGTCAATCAGATCTCCGTCGGCGGGAGTATTTTTACTCCAGGTTCTTGTTTTTACAGGATTAAACACTGCCATCTTCGCTCCTCACTTCCTGTTCCAATATGATAAACTTCTCATATACTTTAAACGGCTGATCTACAAATTTTTTTAGCCTGTCCCGGACCGGTTTTAAATCCTCGTCTCGAGTAAATTCCGAATCCAATCCTGACCCGCTTTTTTTATAGCCTTTTCGATCGCAGTATTCCAAAAGGCTCTGGTGCGTTTTGAATAAAGCGATCGGAAGCAATTCAATTCTGAATTTTCCGGTTCCCGCAAACTCTACGTTCGTTTCTCTCGCGAGTATTTGAATCACTGAAATTCCTCCTTTATTATAAAATCATAAACTATCAGATGATCTTTTTCCTTGGAAGGGAAGGTTTTCAGATAGAGAAGATTCCCATCCTCGTCAAAAAGACCGATTTCGTTGATATTACACCCGATCGCTTCTCCTTGTTTTAATGTCGATTGGAAGAAACGGTTTCCCTCGCTATCGTAACGGATATCGATCAGCTTTCGATACGCTTCATTTTGCAATCCAAGGTCACCGATCTGCGGAGCTCTCGGAACTCCGTTCGTTAGTCCTCCGGTTCCGAATGCGATTTCATAAGGACGAATTCGAACTTTTTCTCCTGACAAAAGGGTAAAACCGTTCATCGACCAACTCCCATCCAAGAGCGGAGTTCGGAGTGAAACTCCATAAAGCCTTCCGGCCAACGTGGACATTTCGAATCGATATCGAATGATCGCCTTAACCCCGCCTGCGCGAATCTGAGCCATCGCCTTATTAAACTCGGGCGCCACCACGACCGAATCCACCAAACCGGAAAAAACCACTTCGATCGTTGCGGGACGTTTCGTACTTCCGGAAAGAGGATATTCTCCGTTCAAGGTGAGCAACGCATCCAAAAGCATGGGCTCCCCTCCGTAACAGAGTTCCTTTATTTCATATAACGTTCCCATACCGGCGAGAATCTGAGATCCGATTTCGTTCATCGAATGAATGTCGCCTTTCGATTTCCGTTTCTGTCTTGCGATGGAAAGAAAAATCTTATATTTAAAATCATCCATCCCGTCTCTCGGTTGTTTCAGATTCTTCCCTATCAAATCCAAGACGGCTCCGCTCTGTGTTCGAAAATCCGCAACACTTTGAATCGAGTCCAAAACGGAGCGTACTTCGTTTAACAATTCAAGATCGACTTCCCATTTTTTTCCGATCTGCGAATCGGGTGTCCTCGTAAAAAGCGAAAGCGGATATTTTTGTAATACGGAATCCAAATCGGTGGAATTCATACGAAGTTCACCTGAATGTTTGCGGTAATCAGTTTGGCTCTTTGGCGACTGTTGATTGATAATTCGTCCAAGTTTGCAGGCGAAGAAGAACCCACCTTTACAGTCATCGCCTTAATTCCTAAAACTTTAACGGACTCGTATTCGCTAAGTCCGCTTTGAGCCGCGATCAACTTCCATGCGAACACATCCGCACCCGTACCGTCCCCTTTATAGGATGTGGAAACGGAACCGATCGTATCCACGCCTCCGATCACTTTGATACAATTCGTTTTTACGATGGTTTCAGAACCGGATACCCATTGCGCTAAGTCTCGTGCTATATCGATCTTAACAAAAAGAGTAACATCTGCGGGACGATTGAAATAGTACGTTCTCGGAACTCCCTTGCTATCGATCACAGTTCCGTTTTGCGATCCGTAGGATTCGATACCGCCCGGCCAATTTCGCAAACAAGTCTCCGCGATCTCCTGCGGAGTGCCTCCTTCGATCACGGCTTCCATAGAATGAGGAGGTCTTCCGTCTACGTCCACGAAATCGGTGTTGTTCTCGTAGACGACAGCGGCTAAAACCGAATCGATTTGGTTCAAAACGCTTTGTACGTTTGCGGCAGAAGAACCGCCGTTGACTCCGTCGTTCATAAAACGATTCAGATATTCGATATCCGTCTCGATCGATCTTCCTCCGGTTGCCGGTTCCGGATTCGTAACAGAATCGACTCCCGCAATCGCCGTTGAAATCGTATTGATCGTGTTAGGCGGAACATTCGCGGTGATTCCGTATTCCAAATTCAAAGCCTGCGCGTTGAGCGTTACAAAACCTCCGGCGATCGTTCCGGATTGAATCGTAATGAATTGCAATCCGTTTCCCGTTTGGCAGATCGTTCCGATGTCCACAAAGGATCCGTTCACCCCGGAAAAATTTAATGCGACAATGGAACGTTTTGCCGGTTGTCTTTCTCCTCCCAAAGGATTCAACACTCGATCCAAAGAGACGCCGGTCGCTGTATGGGCGAAATTCGAATAAAAGACGGATTCCGCAAGTTGATGAATCGCGTCGAGTTCGTCCGCGAGAATTCTCATTCGAATTCCGTCTTCGCTCAGAATCGAAAGATCGATGTCCTGCCCCAACGCGGTTCTGTATTTTTCTTCCAAATCCGAAAGAATTTCGTCCTTTGACTTTCGAATAAAACCTTGTTCCGTTACTCCGGCCATTATATCTCCTCCGTTACGTTCCCATAAATGGTATTTGCAGAAAATCGAATATAGATTCCCCTGCTTTTTCCTTCGGTTTCGACGACCTCGATGTTTTCCAAAGATACGGTTTCCGCATCTTTAAGAATGATTCTTCTGATTTCAAACAGAACTCGGTCCTTCGAAACCTTCGCCGAAAAGATAGTAAACCAATCGATTCCGCTCAATGTATCATACGCGGATTCTCCCAAAGACAGAAGAATCGCGTGTTTGATCCTTTGTGAATAATACTCCAATCCGTCCAAAACGATCGGACGTCCTTGTTCTCGAACAACGTCCCCGTTCTCTATCTTTAAACCTTTCATCCTATCTTCACCTTTTGAGAAAGAATTTGATCAACCTCCGCCTTACGCGCGTTTAACGACGATACAACCGAAGGGGACAAAGCGGCAGGAGAACCCGGAACGGTATTTGCGGTAAACGAAGACGCATTGTTGATAAAAACGTCCAGGATCGTACGCATCAGATCGGCTAACGTTTCCCCTAAAACCGCCGATTCGGAAAGATCGACGGAGCCGCCTCTGATCTTAATCCGATCCTCGTCGAGTTGAATGAGAGAGTTTCCTTGTTTATTTCCGATGAGCAAACCGGATTCGCCTGCAGTTGTCGCAGGACTCTCGGCTTCTCCTTTGTATCCTGAGACGACGCACGCGCTTTGCAGATCGAATAAGGAATCCGAAACCACGGAACTCACTCCTCGAACAGCGTCGCCGATATCGTGCGTAGAAAAGGAAACCCAAACTTTATCTCCCCGTTTGTAATCGGGTTTGATGAAAAAATCCCCGGCCCACAATGTTCCAACGCGGACATTGGAAAGAATCGGAAACGCCTTTTCTTCTCCGCTTCCGTCCTTTTGTTTAAAAGGAAGTTTTACGTTAGCCGTCATTTGACTCGCATTAAACGAATCTATGATTCCAGGCAATCCGACTTGAGCCCGCGAAAGCGATTTCTGCATCGCCGCGAGAATAACTTCGTCCAAATTCATAACGGCATCACCTCCAGTTCGGAATAATTCTCCGTCTGAAACGTGGAAAAAACGTGTTTTCCTTTTTCGATTCTGCAGTCGCCGTTCAACCCGCCTCCTTTCACCGAGACGATTACGTTCTTCTTGAACTGATGCCGAAACAGACTTTTGATCTTCCAGGTCTTTTGACCCTTTTCCGGAACACCGATCAAGCCGGAAGATTCGTCCAAAAAGATCCGGCTCGGCTTCTTATCCGGACTCAAAGAATCGATGTATAAAAAACCGTCCTGAAACCAATATTGAGACTTTGTCAGTTTACAAAATTTCTGAATGCAATCGCCTAACGAAACATTGGCGCTGAAGTTCACGATCTTGTTTTCCCCTAAAGTGATTCTCCCCGGCTTAAGATTCCCTTGCTTTACTATATCAAGGATCACGGTCATCGCCGGAAGATTACTGTAGGTTTTCATAATATACGAACTCACCCAAGAGGCGGCGTTCGCGCTGATTTTGAACTCCAAAATTTTGTTCGTTTCTTCTTGTTTGAATTGCGGACGAATCACTTCTCCGTTTGCGACGACTCCATATTCGTCCTTATATCCCGCGCTTAAGGACGCGCCGGGATATTGAAAACCGCTTCCCTTCGATTTCGCTCCAACCAGATTCATCGTATCTTCGTTCACATTATAGATCTTTACCGTCGTTAAATTCATAGGACCGATCTCCGTTTCGAACTCGATGTCAAAAGGCGGATACGTGAATTCCTTCCCTACTCCGTTTCGCGGAAGAATTTCCAGGGAAACAACCCGGCCGAACAATTTCGGATTTCCGATCATACTTCGCCCTCCAGATAAATTTGCACTCTGCCGCCGAACGTTTTCGCATTCACAGGGATATCCGTATACTCGTCCCGATACAAATCGTCCAGATCCAAAGGTTTCAAAAGAATCGAAAGCGGAAAGTCGTCGACCACGACGTGATTCAACGGAACGCCGTAAACGAGTCTCGAGGAAAATAATTCTTTGCCGTCCTGATTCCGCACAAGAACGGTAAAAAAGTCTCCGTTCTCGTTATATGCGAATTCGAAATCGTATTCTTTCGATCCGATCTCGTACGTATTGGAGATCGGAAAGGTTTCGCTTTCAATCGGTAAATATTTGAATATTGTCATATACTAAACTACCTTACTTTTTGGGAGCTCCCTTTTTTTCCACCTTCGTCGGATTCTTTCTGCCGCCCGAAGGAACCTTTTTGATTTCCCTTGTTTTCGCTTCCGCGACCAGAATGGGAACGATCGAAAGAGAAACCGTAACGTCCTTTCCCGTTTCCTTAACTTCTGAAAAAGACACGTCTCCTAAAAGAAGATTCGGGATTTCATCGATCGATCTTCCCAAATAACGTCGATCCGGATCGTCCGGTTCTACGAAACGGAAGGAAGCAGGCAGCATGGAAAGAATTCGATTTATGATTCCTCCCGTTTCGTATCCGAGCATCGTAAGAAACGTTCCTTCCGTCTGCCAACGGATCAGAGTTTCCAATTTTCGATCGACGGTTATATTCGATAAAGTGAATGCGTTTACGGAAGAGGATAATATTGCGCGCAATGAAATCCCTCTTTTTCCCGGGATCACATGATCCGTTATGGAAGCTTTTCCTTTTTCCCTTTCGACCGGATGCCCCGTGATTTCCGCAGGATACGTATATTGAATATCCATCGACACATTCATTTCCACCTCTGTGTCGCCGTCCGTGAACGCAATGGTGTCTCTTCCCGTTACGATTCCCATTATCCTACCTCCGGAGAAAGTCCCGATGCGAGACCGATCTTCAACGCGATCTTATCCAATTCCTTTTCCAAATACGATGCGAACACGGCCGCGTCTTCTTTTCTGGTTGCGGAACCTAACACTACATTGGCGATATTTACCGAAATACCTCCGCCTTTGTTCGGCTTAGAACCTCCCAAAATACCCAAGTCCTTTACGGCTACCAGGTTGTCGTCCGGATGAAACTTTACGACCTTTCCCTGTTTGGTGATAATCGCGTCCTCGACGGTTTCCACCTTATCGGTTTTTACCGAAGCGACTCCGAAGATTTTCAAGAGGTCGCCGGGAATCATTCCCTTTAAAGCCTCTTTGATCTTGGGACCGAGGTTTTTGAAAAACTTCACGATCGTATCCGGCAATCCTTGAAACCAAAGCGCCAAATCGTTAAACATTTTCTTAATATTGTTAAAAGGGCCAAGAAACCCGCCGATTACCGACTTGCCTCCGTTCATCCATTTGAAAAGATCGCGGATTACAAGAATCAAACCGGCGACGACGATTCCGACAGCGGCTCCGATCGCGATATAAGGAATCCAAGGTGCGATTGCAATCCATCCCGCCGAAGCCATTGCGAACAATGCGGGTACCATCCCGCTCAACGTAATTCCCGAAGTGACGATCATCTTAACGGCAATGGCTCCTAATACCCCGGCAAGAATACTTCCGAAAACGATCACTTTTTCCTTTAGTTCTTCGATTCCTTCCGCGTTTTCCGTATAATAATCGTATAAATCCGAAAAGTAGTTCATTGCAGGATTGAGGGCATCCAACATTAGAGTTCCGAATTTGCTTTTTAAATCTTCGATTCGATTGCTGAATCGGTCTACCACCGCCGAAGTGGTTTTTACGTGCGCTCCATAAGCATCTTGTAATTTACTATTTTCATTGAGCGCGCCGGTGATCAACTTCTCCCTCGCGAGACGTTTGTCGATCGCGGACATCCCCGATTCGTTGATTCGTTTAAATTCTTCCGAATAACTTGAAAATAAATCGCCGTTATTCCGCAGAAACTCGTCGCTTCCTTCTTCGATCGCCTCGTATGCTTGTTGCATGGACGAAGACAATTCGCTTCCGCTGAGTCTGGACGCTTTTTGTAATCCGGAAAGATTGCGAGTGATAAAATCCACGGAAGCGCCCGCTTTGATCGCTTCATTTGCGGCCAAGTTCAGTTGCTGTTGTGTTGCAAGTCCTTTCGAGGTTTGAATGGTCTTGTCGATCGAAGCCTGCAGTTTTCCGAATCCTTCTCCGCCCGAGAGACTTTTCAAAACCTCTCTCTGCTTTTCCAATGCGATTCCCGCTTCCCAAGCCGGAGCGATCACGCTTTTAAAAGCGGTCATTCCGATTTGAGCGAGATTTTTTAAGGCGCCGGAAAGAAGTGCGGAAGTTCTGGCCGCTGCATTCAATTGAAAGTCCAGCTTAGCGATGTCTCTTTGTGTAAATCCCGCAGCCTTTGCCACGTCGAAGAATTGTTTTTCCAAAGCGGCGTTTCCCTTCGCCTTCGAATACAAACTCGTCAAACTGGATTCACTCGTTTTCAGACGGTCCGCAAGCTGCGATAAAGGTGTGGAGAACTTTCCGATCGAATCGGCGATCGATCCGCCGAATTCCCGCATTGCCGTAGCTCCCGCTTTTGAAAACAATTGGAATGAATCCGAAAAATCCAGAAGACGTCCGCGCAAATCGTCGAGTTCCTTTTGGATTTCCGACATAGAATCGTCCGCGTCTATTTTAATCGTAATATTTATCTCTCGAGCCGCCATACTTCCTTCTCTTATCTATGTTATCTTCAAAATCCGTTCGATTCAATGACCGGAGCCTTGAATCAGCTTGGCTAAAAATTTCAGTTCTTCCGCCTTTTCTTCCGCTTCTCTTCTTTTCCGTCGATCCACCACTTCCATCATCTTCATGTAAAGAACGGTGGACGCATTCTCGAGTTCCTTACTCGTAAAATGCGCCGCACCGAGGATGAAGGGTTGCCAGAAGAAGAGTTCTCGATCCACTTCTTCGTCGATCCACTTCATCCATTCTTCGACGGAAGGCGCTTCCCCTAAATTCGGGAATCGGTTATTCCAACTCCCACTTAAGAAATCGATTCGCTACGTGCAGCCATACCTCCACATGATTCGGTTCGATTACGTCTAACGTAGGTTCGAAGCCGTGGTCGACAGGCTTTACGCAAAACTTAAAGAACTTGTCCATCAGTTTATCCTGATTGAGTCCTTCGGTCAGAGAGATCGATTCCTGTCTCCAACGCAGAGCTTTTCGATTTCCCGGATGCTGAAGTTTGTATCTTCTTCCATCCACGAAATGAATCTGCGCGACCTTTGCGTCGTCGTCGATCGTCTCTAAAATCGGCTCGGACGGAACGGAATTCTCCGCGTCTTGGGAAGAATGTTTTGCAAACTTCTTCTCCGTTTTCGTCAGTTCCTGGTTCGCGTTATCCGTCATCATGCGGTCAACACTCCTTTATAATCGGGAAGAAGAAAGACCCAAGCGCGATCCTTGTATTCTTTTCCCTTTTCGATGTTGGGTCTTTCCCAAACTCTTCCTTGTGCGGAAAAGCCGAGCATCCCTCCGTCGCTTTTATCCTTGATCGTGAACACACACGGAAGCCGACCTTCACCAAGAGTATAGAAGTATTCGTTCTCGGGAGAATCGCCCATAAGGGTCAGAGTCAACTTTACTCTTCCGTCATATACTTCGGAGATGTTCCAATCTCCTTTGATGCCGACTTGTGAAAGGATGTATTCCTTTGTAACGGGTTCGATTTTAAAGAACCCGTCCGCTTGACTTAAGCCGCTTACGTCTCTGCCGTTGCAGCTAACGTTTAATTTTTTTGGATCCCAAATACCGCTCATTTCCAATGCTCCTTAGGTTAATTCCCCGTCGATATCGACTTCGTTGATCGCTCCTCTCAAGCGACAAGAGAATGTGATGTTCGGAAGAATCCGATTGTTTCTGTCGTTCGTCGGAATCTCGTCGATCGATGCGGGAAGATTGATCTTGTATTGATAGTCTCCGAGATCGGAACGGGTTTTATCCGCTTCGGTTTCGACGGAAGCGATGATTCCCTGAACGCCCGCCTGGACGAATACTTCGCGCATTTTCGATTCAATCATCTGAATCCCCTGCATCGTATAAGGAACGACGTCCGAATTGAGAAAGAGAGCCGTGATGTTTTCTTTCAAACGCGCCTTCAGCCAGGAACGATTCTCCACGACATCGGCGTAAACTTTTGCCGTGGAAATTCCCGGATAAGGAACCTGCTTTCCGCCGAAATCAACGATCAAATTGCCGTTGTCCGCAAATACGGAGTTCATCTGAGAATTCGTGTAACCCGAGTTCTCGACGCCGTCGAGCGGCAGATAAGCGTAGTTATACGAGCCGACTCTGCGAGGAGCGGAGTTGCCGACCCAAGCAGCTTCCGGGAAAGAATCCGGATTCTTATGAAGAGTCAGATATTCCCAGATGGAATTTCTTCCCGTAAGCGCGGTAAGATCGCTCGTGCAGGCAAAGAACATCTTTTCGATGGATGCGAGATAGTCGCCTAACGCGTGTATTTCGCCCTTATCGTGAGTGGTCGCCGTGGTTTTGAACCAAGCGTCCTTTCCGCTGTCGCGCAATGCCGCGATCTCCGTAGCGGCATTCGCCCAAGACGTAAGAAGGAACACCGCAACGGTTTTCGGTCTCGGAGTTTGTCTGAAAACCTTTGTAGCGTGAACGTATTCCTTATCGGAAGAGGTAAAACCCAATTCCAAAAGATCGTCCGCGCTCGTGATTTCCATGTATCGTTCGTAAGCGAGCGGAGCTTGCGCGAAGGCTGAAACGACTCCGCTGCCTGCATCCGCCGTTTCGATCACATCCACGATCTTTGTCGCTCCTGCAATATTGGAAACCGCTTCCGCTGCGAGTTTGATCTGATGCGCGGTCGAAGTCGCGACGCCGCCCGCATCCGTTGCAACGTTAACCGTAACAACATACGGATCGTTGACGGTTCCGGTTCCGGCGCGAACGACGCTTAGTGCCGTGTTGTTTCCGGCGACTACGTATTTCACTTGGATAAAAACAACTCCCGGAGTTGCGGATTTCCAAATGAGACCGCTGGAATTACTTGAAACTTGTAAGAAATAGGTTGGAGCCTTGATTCCTAGAATCAAGGGTAACCCAAATCCCATTTGAGAAACCGGAGTATTTCTAAGAAATAGATTGATACTGATCGGCTCTATTTTAGAGACTGTTTGTGCGCTCATGCTTCCTCCTGATATTCAACCGTTGGTGCGCTTGCGGTCGATTCGCCTTGCTTTTCGCTGTACTTTCTTAATTTAAAAATGATGTCGAAGCTCGTTCTATACTCGTACGTCAAGCTCGCGGTTAAAACGGTTTGATCCTGAATCTTCGGAGAGATCAAAACCGGAATGATCGAAAACGATTCGCATTCGATCATTCCTTCTTTCGAATCGAACCAACTCATCGCCTTTTCCGAAAGCTCCCAACAACTCGTGATCGAAGAATCGTGCAGAAATTTAACGTTAAGCGAAATTGATTGAGTAATCCGCGAAGTTTCCTTATAATGCGCAGAATCGACCGATTCGATCCGTCTCGACGCGCTGCCGAAAGAATCCTGATTCAATTCTAAAATTTTATAAACTCCGTACGGATAAGAAGAAGGAAGAGAAGTTTGATCGGCGAGAATCATAGGGATCGGTGGATCGGGTTTTTTGATCTCCTCGATCATCTTGTCCATCGCCGATTGAATGGATTCAAAATTCATGATGCGGTGAGTTTACGACAAGAGTTCCGACAAATCTACGTCGCGATTGCACGTCATAGGACGGGATTTCCACCCGAAATGGAAAAATAAAGGGCGCACTTCAAGAAGCCGATTCGGTTAAGAAACGATTCCGGAGCGTAAGCTTTTAAAAGACGAAAGAGATCAATGAAAGAAAAGAATGGAAAGCAAGAACAGGTTAGGACAACGGATTTCAATCCGGCGCAACCGCGCCTATCGAAAAAATCAGTCGCGGCGGCCCATCTCAAAAGTAAAATCAAGCGGTTTCTTAAAAGAATCGATTTGTCGGAACAAATGATGACTTCAAGTCTGCGATTTTCGAAATAGAGGACTTCGACAAAATGCGTTCTTTTCAGATGATTATTTTTAAAATCGAAAGAGGAATAAGAACGTTCTTTCTTCTTTTGAAGGCGGATTCTTTGGGTACATTTAAAACATTTCCCGAAACGGGGAAATACGTTGTAGCTCCTACAAAACCGTATGTTTCAATCTATTTGGATTTTCAAGGAAGGGATTGAAAAAAGCAGGAGTTCCCACAGTTTTTGATTTTGGGACAAGTTCTTGCTGAATCGAATCCATTCTCGCAGAAATCTTAGTTCTATCGCATTTCGCGGTTAGGCAGCAGCTTACAATTTATCAAAACGTCTTTCGAACAAACAACATTGCAATCAATCCAACTCTTCGGTTTCTACGAAATGGCTCCGAAAGAATTCCTCCACTCCGGTTCTGGAATACAAAATGCTACCGTCCGTCAATCTCCAGAATTTACCGAGCAAACCTTCTCTTCTGTAATCCCCTACTCTTCGAATCGTACGTTTCAACAACGCGGCAACTTCTTTCGGAGTCATCGTATCGTTCGGATCTTTCGGAACCGCGGGATCCGCCCGAAATTCCTTCGACGTCGAACCCGATTTGAATTCGTTTTTGCCCGCATTGCGGAAAAGAGAACCTTCCTGTGCAAATCCAACAACCGCCTGCGTTTCGTTTCCGCGATACACTCCCCGGCTCGAGTTTTTTCTTTTTTGAATCATGAGCCTAACGACAAAGCACATTCGTTTTTGTCAAGCCCGAGGGCATATTCAAAAGTTTGCATTCCTTTGCGCCGTGAACGGAAGCATTTCGGGCGGTCCGAAACATTTTCCGATCTTGAAGCGTCTAAAAATTCTTCCGAAAGGATTTTTTTGTCCGAGGGTGACGTTAAGATAATAACACGGAAATACGATGAACAAGGGCAGTTCGATTCTTTTCAAAAAATGAGAATCGGACTAAGATAGGAGTTGTCGATTCGAACCGTCTCGAAAAGCGAAATGCGATCGAGAGAAAAGCGGACAGACGGAACGTCCGGAACAAAGGAGAAATACAATGGCAAACATCATAAAAAGAGATCGCGTACGAATCCGTTTTCTCTGCGATCAAGTTGGAGAATTGAAATCAAAAGGTTTGAACGTCCGAACGGTTTTCGATCAGTGTTGGGATAAGATTCCGAACACTATGATTCAAAAACTCAACGCGGAAGAATTGCTCGTTTACATGCAAAGACATCTGCTTCCGACCGAAGTCGCATTATTATTGGCGACAAAAAACGAGGAACAGTATAAAAGCAAAACGGCGTAACGTTTAAATCGAAGCCGGATCGTTCGATTCTAAATCGCGGGACTTTAAATCGCTGCGATTATTCGGACAAAAAAAATCCCGAATCGGAAACCGACCCGGGATTTTAAACATTCAAATTTTTGAATGTTTTTTAGTCTTCTTGGTTTTGAAGCGAGAATCTTCCGATTTGAAGAACCGTGTAACGCGTTTCGGCCCCGGTCAGGTTCAACACGGCCGAATCTCCGACCTTCTTTCCAAGAAGCGACTTAGCAAGCGGAGATTGGTAACTGATGATATGTTTTTCCGTATCCGCATCCCAAGCGCCTAAGATGGAATAGGCGACCGACTCTCCCGTCGACTCGTTCTTGAGTTTCGCGGTAACTCCGATATTGATCTTGTCCGTTTTGACGTTGGTAAGATCCAGAATGATCGCGCTTTTGATTTCCGCTTCCAGACGTTTGATCGCCGCTTGCAGCTGAACTTGTTTTTCCATAGCGGCTTTGTATTCCGCGTTTTCCCGCAAGTCCCCTCTTTCCTGAGCCTCTCCGATATCCTTGGAGTTCTCCGGCATTTCGACGTTGAGAAGATGTTCGAATTCTTCCTTTTTGCGGTTGAGCGCCTTTCTCGTAACGAGAATCGCTCCTTCCGGAATGCGGTTGAGAATATCGTCGTCCTCTTCTTCATCGTCTTCGTCTTCGTCCCAAGCGATATCGGGCTTCAACTCGACGATCAAAGAATATAGACGTTCTTTTTCCAAATCCGTAAAATAAGGAACTTCTTTGTAAAGCGCGTAGAGTTTGCGGATGTATTCCGAATCTCCCGCGTTGATCGCTTCGCGAAGAACTTCGTCGTCGTTTCCGTGAAGAATTTCCTTACATGCGTTTTTGAGTTTGGTTCCTTTGTCCTCGATCTTAGCGAGAGGTTTGAATAAACGGAACACTTTCAGAATGAGTTCGAGACGTTCTTCCGGTTTGGAAGATACGAGCCATTCCCCTTCCCAAGTCTTGGTGAGAATGGATTTCGCGACCCAGATGAATACTTCGGGGGCCTCTTTCGCTCTCATACCCGCCGATTTGATAAACGCATTGAGAAGATCGAATTTTCCTTCTTCTTCCAAAATGGAGAATACGTATTTGTTCACTTTGATCGGAACCTCGAAAAGGATTCCGGTCAACACTTCTTCCGCGTTCGGTGCGTGCTTGCGCAACAAGTTCACGTATCCTTTTTTGATTTCCACGTTTCCGATCTTTGTGGAAATTTCGGTCAACGTCGATACGGGAAGAGATTTGATGAGTTCCGCGATTTTTTGCTCGGTAAGATGTCTCGGAATTTCCTCGTCTCCGAGTTCTTCCGACGCTGCTTGCAAATACAAGAACGCAACGATCTTGCGGACCGGATCCGCCGCTTCTTCCTCTTCGTAATAGAAATGGTTGAAGGCTTCGATCGCACCCTCCGCATCCTCTCGGTTGTCCAACGCTTCCATCGCGATATCGAGTTTTTTGTTCGAATCCGTCTGGTGCGTGAATTTTTCGGATAACTCTTCCGACAAAGAAATCGCTTTTTCGCGATATACGAGTTCGTCCTTTTTCTTCGGATCGAAACCGATGTTCGGTTCTTTTTTGATTACGTTCTTGGCTTTGTTCCACCACTTGGACCACTCGGCCAAAGGAAGAAATTTTCCGGAAACTTCGGACTTGATATCGGCGGTCAACATTCTGTTGTCGAAGGAGGTAAGAAGTTCCTTGAAGAAGTCCGGGATGTTGTTCTTGAAAAGATCCACGATCTCTTCTTTGTTTTCGTAGAACTTCACCCAGATATGATCTTTTTTCAGAGGTTTTAAGCTGGTGATCGCCATCTGGATCGAAAGTTTATGATCCTTTTTGTCCTTGAAGTCCACAAAAATGGAATCTCCGTTAGGCGAAATCGAAGTGATCTTTCCCACTCCCCAGTTTCTGTGAAGAACGTAGTTGTTCGTGTCGAACACGATGTTTCTTTCGAAGTTCGCGATACAAACCTTGATCGGCTTTCTGTTGTTTCCGATCTCGGACATCTTGAGAAAGTCTTCCAAAAGGGAATGATTCGCATACTTCGCTTTATACGCACGGATGAGTTCGTTTCTTGCTTTGTTGGAAGAAGCCTCGTGTTCGAGAATCTTCTTTAACAAGTAGATGACCTTCTCCCAATCTTCGAGTTGTTTGTAAGGTTCTACGATCGGATAGAGATAACCGACAAGTCTGGTTCTTTCTCTGTGACCCAACATGATTCTTTCGATTCTTTCAAAAAACTGAAGATCCTCGTGGTTGTTGGTGACGATGATCGGCCAGATTTCCTCAAGCTGAACATAGTCTTTCGTTTTTGCAAACGTCTCGATCGCTTGTTTGAGATAGGTGATCGCTCTTTCTTTATTTTCTTCTAATATGGAAAGCGCGTATTTTTTGAGGATCTCGGGATTTTTACGGTCGTGCTTAGCGAGTTTTTCCAGCACGACTTTGAGTTCTTTGTTCTTCTTTAATTTTTCAAGAGCCTCGGCCTTGTATTTAAGCGCGAGTCTTTGATCCCCGTATTTCAGGATCTGATCGGTAATGTGTTCGATGATCGCCCACTTCCCCGCTACTTTAAAAGATTCTAATAGGTTTTTTAATAAACCGGAGTCGCTGATCTCTCCTCTTTCGAGGGAAAGAATTCCGAGTAGATAACGAGCAGAGATGCTGTCTTCGTGTTCCCCAAGATACTCTTCTATTTTTTGTTTCGCTTCGTCTATTTTTCCGGCTGATTTGTAAAATTCGATGAGATCGTCAAAAATTTTAAATTTGGATGCAGGAATGGAGTTCGCATCGGTGCGAACATAGATTTCTTCGTTGAAAAGAGATGTCAGCTTATCCAGATCGCTGGCCGGTCTGGATTCCGTAGTTGCTGATATTTCGTTAGACATAGGATACTCCACCGATTGAGTCTCGGCTTGATAGAAAATTGGGACGTTTGGGGTTAAATTCCTCTCTGACAGCCCTGTATTTATCAATTATAGCCAAGTTGGCTTATCCGTAAACCAGAATTTAGAGAGAGGGGGATTTCCCGGCAAAGCCGTCGTTTCGGCCTTACCGAGCGCGGAAGAAACGGGATTTAGAACATCCCGTTGATCAAAGATTTTACTTGTTCGCTCCTGCTCCGCCGCCGCATTCTTTTTCGACTTTGGTCTTGAGCATCTTATCCAATTTGTGCTTCGTCTTGCAATCGTCGTCGTCGAAATCGATGGAAGCTCCGTCGAAGTGAACTTCGAACACGTCCGAAAGAACTCTAAGTTCGTCGAAGAAAACGTAAACCGTTTCACCGCTCGTATCGGGGCGGGAACGAATTTTAAACTGTTTGAAGACGATGGTCTTTACTTGCGGATATGAATTCACGTCCTGAGGAACTCCCTGAGGAATATGAACGGTGAGAGGTCTCCATCCGATAAAGTCGATCGATCCGAACTGAAGGATATGCGTGTCGCCTTTCCAGTCTTCGATCCAACCTTCGAGGTTGTATTCGTTTCCTCTTCCGCAAACCCAAACCGAGATCGCCTTGCTCACACCCGGAAATTCCACTCCGTAAATTTTCGAAACCTTTCTTTGGTTGTTGGAATCCAAATACGCTTTGGTGCGAAGAACTTCGTATTCCGGAACTCGAGGAGGACGAATCGTTACCGAGTTGTCTCCCGGATACGTGAATTGGAATTTTACCCCGAGAACTTTCGCAGTTCCCGCATCCACGTTCTTGATGTCTCCCGGTTTTCCGGAAATCAATTTCACTTCTCTCAGAGCTTGCGCGTTTTGCGCGGTCGCTTGATAAGCTTGCGGTTGTGCGTTTCCGCCTTGCGCTTGTTGCGTGTCCTTATCGGTGAAAACCTCCCAACCGTAAGGAGCGGAACCCGCGGGATTGTCCCAAGATTCAACCGTGATGGATCTGAGTTCCAATCCGCTTACGTCGATACCGGTTGCGGTGTCGATTCCGCGTTTTCCTTTGATGATGTTTTGTCCGTTAACCATTCCCAGGAGAATCGCTCCTCCGAGAATTGTTGTCAGAGCCGCTGTAATTTTGAACGAGTTCATGAACCTTCTCATGTTTGCTTTCCTTTCTTTAGAAGATTACCAGTTATCTTTAATTTCCGATCCAGGATACTTCGCATCCGATTTATCGGCACGAACTTCCAAATCGTCCACATAAAAGTAGAATTGTCCGCCGACTTCGTGAACGTCGCTGGTTACGAAGAGGGAAACGAAGTGAAGATTCTTATCCAAAAGAGCGAATCTCGTACTTTGAGGAACGTAACCCGGAATCGTCGCGGTCAGTTTTCTCCAACCGAAATAATCCAATCTTCCCAAGCGGATATTATGAGTGTTGCCTCTGTAATCCCTTAATTTAGCGAACAGAGTGTGACGGAATTTTCTTCCAAGCGCCCAGATGGACAACTGACGCGCTTTTCCTTTTACGACATACTCGTGGGGAGGAAACACTTCCACTCGATCGAATCCCCTGTTCGTGTAGTTGGTTTTTACACCGAGGATGTGGTTCTTTTCGATCTGATCTCCTCCGTTATCCGGAACGGTGTTTTCGTCGAACACGTCTCTCATCAGACCTCTTTGAACCATTTTGAGAACCTTGGTTTCTCCGAGGGGGGTCGTGGATTTAGCTCTCCAGTCTTCGGCCTCTTCGAAATTCTCGAGAATCAGTTTCTCAAGAGGATCCGGGGTAGCTCCTGTTTGCTGATTTCCACCAGCCTGATTGTTTCCGGTCTGCTGGCTATAGACACCTGGTACAGCAAGAATGCAGAGCAGTCCGGCAAGTAAGATGATCTTCTTCCTCATGAGAATTTCTCCTGGTTACAAAATACAAAAATAAAAAATCGTTTTAGAGACGGGTCTCGTAATTCTATCATAGAATTTACGGATGGAGAAAAAATCTGATTCTACTACCCGTCTCTGTATAAATATCGGAAGAGAAAGGATCAAAATTAGCAAACGAAAAAGTTTTTTAGGAAAATGAAGATTTTTTTCTACCGAGCGGACCGAGGGGAAATTCAAGTGTTCCGACAAAAGCGCGGCCTTTTTACTTGTGCAAACTGAGATTTTCTGATAGAGGAAAACCTCCGGAGTTTTCCCGCCACCACACCCCACCACCCGAAACGCGGGCGGGCCGCCGTTTCACGGAAAAATCGTCGTAGTTCCGACGGATTATCTGTAAATTAGATTCAGCTTTCTGAGCAAGAGGTTATGGATCGAAGAAAGCCGCTTGCTCCGTCGATTCCAGGCTACGCAAATCGCCCATCCGTATTAAAAACAACCAGCTCACTCTTCCTTCCCTTTCCCAAAGAATTTCCCCAAAAAGATACAAACGAACCAGGAGTAGTTCAGGAAGAACAAACCAGAAAGTCCGTACATCCCGGCTCGAACCAGTTTTTTTTCCGGGTCGGCGATCGGGCGGAAAATGATAGGATGCTCTGAAATCGGGAATTTATAAATCTTACCGGCGTCTTGAACGGAAAGTTTATAATAGGGATAGAGGGAATGATTCTTGAGATTCTCCCCCCAAAAAAAGACGGAACTACCCCAAGAACAGTTCGGAAGTTCCATCCGTTCGCAAGCGACCCAAACCTGAATCGGATCTCCTTCTTTCCAACTTGCTGCGACCAACGGCGCGACGTGAAAGTAAATCGTTTTGGCTCGTTTGGGTTCCGACTTCGCTCGGCTGATCGCCGATCGGGAAGAGACATAGTCGGTAAGAATTTTCACTCCTCGAAACACAAGAATTCGATCGTTTCCGAATTCTCCGCTTTGCGCTAAATCGACGTTCTTCCCCACCGGAATTCCGAGAAAGAATCCGATGCTGTGACTGATATAAAGCGCGGAAACTCCCGCGGACAAAAGGCTCAGGAAAAGCGCGACGTAGAGCAGATTCCCGAATTTCGTGCTGAGTCGGATGACCAAAAAAAGCAAGGGGAGAAATAGAAACAAAAGCAAGGCGGCCGTAACCAAAACCGAACCGTAGATTCCGAGCGGTATAAAAAGAAGAGCCATTCCGTCCACGAGACAAAACCCTATGAGCAGAAGCTGCCAGGGAGAATTTCGAGAAGGAGGTCCGGGCGGATAAGGACGATCTCCGGTTTTTACGAGCGCGATGATCATAGTTCACTCGACGACCAATTTCTGATTCAATTGTGACCAGATTTGTCGGATGCGATCAATCTGTTTTTCCGGACCCGCGACGGAAAACAAAAGCCCGCGATTTTCCCGTAAATAATATTTTTCCAAGATCACGATCGGAACTTTTCGTCCGTCTTTGTGAAAAAAGTCGAATCGGCTCGCGTACGAATCGTCCTCTTTTTTTCTGCGGAAGTTCATCTCACGGATGGTTCGAGGATTGATTCCCCGTTTGAGATCCCAAAGTTGAAAGTAATTTTTGGAAGTATAAATCGACGCGACCGGATGATAAGTCAAACCGATCGTGAGCGAGATTCGATCAGGTCTGTAATAGAGAAATTTTTCGGCTTGGGAGCGATAACTTTTTTCCCATTCGTCCGCTCCGAAATCGGCGGGAACGTCGATATAAAACCGACGCACCTTCCAAAGATGATCCCCTTCGGTTCCGCTTTCCGGCGATTCGAGTTCGGGAAAATAATGTTTCCACTCGTCCGTCGTTTCGAGGGAGAATCGAAACGGTTCACTTTCCAGTTTTAGAATATTCTTTTTTATGCAACCGTATGGATCGGTCAGATCGTCCGTTTCGAGGCGCTTGTGCGCCATATGTTTCAGCAAACGGCTCAGATCTTCGCCCGCTTTACGCGATTCTTCCGGCGCGAGTTTGCCGAATTGGAATCGATAACAAAGTCCGATTCCTTTGAGAAGCCGGATCGCCGAATACGGTTCTCCGTGATCCGCTAACGCCTTCGCTTCGCTTGTATGCACGTCGAGTTCGGACACATCCGGAAAAACTTCGCGATATTCCCGATCGATCAAAAACTCCACTCTTCCGTCTTTGTAGAATCGATAATTTCTACCGCGGGAATCGGTCTTCCAGACAAAGTGCGGGTCGGGTCGAAAGAGTTTCATGACTCGGTTGTAGAGAATGGCTTCCTTTTGTTCCTGATCCGCGAACCAAGAACCGCGAAGAAGAGGATCAACGGAAGTTTGCGGATTTGTCTGCGGTGGAGTCCCTTGTCCGGATAACGGAAGGAAAACGAAAGAAAGAATCGCAGCAATACAGGGAATAAAAACGCTTCTTTTTTGAAAACCGAAACTGCGATGGATGATTTTGAACATGGGTGCCGCTTACAAAGGATATTTAGAAATAAGAACAGACGCAAGCTCAATTCTTTCCCCGAACCGATCCTACGATAAGGCTCCCGGCGGCAAGACGCCGGGCTTGCTCCAAACTATGTTTTAGAATTTCCTAATTTAGATTCGGGAATCGTTTTATAACCTACGATTTTTCAAACCTTTCGAAAACGATCGATCGCCTTGACTTACGGATTCGCCCGATGCTATTTACCCCAAGGCGACCAAAATGGAAATAAATAATAAACTTAAAATTATTAAACGGACATTCAAAAATGGAAATACGCTCCGCGTCCTATTCATACTTTATGGTTTTTGCATATTCCTTTACAATTGCAGACCAACGTTCGATCCGAGCGCCTGCGATCCGGCCAGCGAAGTTTTCAGACAAAGTCTCGCGTTAAAACTCGCCTTCAACGACCCGAGCGGAGAAGTCTGCGGTTATCGTTACGGAAGAAAGATCAATCCCAATCTAAAGGTATTTCAACAAAATCCCGCAAGCGGATTGACCTCCGTTTCAAGAGGAACGGGCATCGAGCTGACATTTAGCGAAAAGATGAGTCCGGAAACGCTGACTTCTCAATCAACCGCGGGAACCTGTTCGGGTTCGGTCCAAGTCAGCTTCGACGACTTCGCATCCTGTATCGAAGGGAATCTGGATCTCGCTCAAAATCCGAAAATCACATTCAATCCTTCTAAAATTCTTCGATCGGGAACCCAATACAAACTCAGGGTAACAACGGACGCTTTGAACGAACAAGGCGAACGTATGGCGTCGAATTACACGAGCTCTGGCGGTTTCGGCACGAGCGGCGCTTGGGCCTTCGTTTCCAATTATCAGAATTCTCAGATTTGGCTGTTTACGATGGATCCGAATACCGGACTTTTGCAGACTCGAACGACGGTTTTCGTGAATACAACATCGGGAGTTTCCTCGATGGCGATTCATCCTTCCGGAAAATTCCTTTTTGCCACGATGGCTTCGGAGATCACAACCTACAGGATCGATACTTCTTCGGGAGATATCACGTTCGCCTCGACTTATCCCGTGCCTTCTCCTTCCAAAATCGTAGTCGAGCCCGCGGGAAAATTCGCGTTTGCCACCGGGGCGGCGGCGGATACGATCTACTATTTCAAAATCGATCCTGTAACGGGCGCGCTTTCTCCGAACATCGTTCCCGGATTGGGAGCCTCCACTTCACCGCAAGCGATTTGTTTGAATCCCGCGGGTAATAGTCTTTTTGTGTCCATGAACGGAGGAGGAGGTATTTTGTTTTTCGGTTTGGACTCGACCGGAATCCCGAGCGCCAGATCGAACACCCCTTATGCGGCGGGTTCCGTATTCCTCAAGACCGATCCTACCGGAGAACATTTGTATTCGGTTAACAATACCACAAACAACGTGGATCTCTTTACGATCGATTATACGAACGGACTTTTGCTCGCGGGAGGCGCTTACAACACGATGCTCACGCAACCCACAAGCATCGATTTCGATCCCGCCGGGAAATTCGCGTTTATCTCCAACTATGCGTCCGCGACTACCAACATCGTCATTCCCACGCGCAACTCTTCGGGAGTTTTAAACGTATGGGGATCGGCGATCACTTCGAGCATGGGAACACAGAACGTGATTTTGGATTCTTCCGGTAAATACGCTTTTTCCACCGAGTCGACGGGAAACGTCGTCAATCTGTATACCGTGGATACGATCAACGGAAGCGTATCGCCGAATATTCCCAATATCGTCGGCGCCGGTCCGGGAAATCCCGGACCATATGCGATCTTAATTTACTGAAGAATCGGGTTCTCTGTCGGAACGGCGTTTTTTATCTCAATAATCGTATTTTAAAAATGGCAAAATACTTTCTAAAAAAAATAATTTTTGATTCTCGTAATGGTCAATAAAACGTTCATCCGTATCGGCAAGAATGTCTTTTTCAGGACAATTAGATTCGGTCGCGATCTTTGTAATTTGCATTCTTAGCAGATCCCTTTTGAATTCGACATTAGCAATTTGTTTTTCATTTAACGTCATTAGGATAAAATACATCCTCAAAAGAACGGGAAATAAATCATAATTGCTCGTTTCAATAAGACCTGCGTATATTTTATCGTCACGTACTTCTTCGTCTTCAGCAATCACATTGGCTTTAACCACGTAAATACCTTCTTTAAGATATTCCAACGATTCAGAACTGATTTTATACGTTTTCAATTGTCCCACAACCAACTCTTGCTCAGAAGATCTTACAGCAATACTTCCGTTTAAAAGTATTTTTAATGTTCCCGGATCAAAATTCCGAGGCATTGTTATCTTATCAAAGAAGGAATAATGTTTATTAGTTAACTCATGCTCTTTGTTAACTTTAAGCTCACATTGTCTCGTATATCCGATTAAACCATTTGACAACTTAATTTTAAAAAAACCTAAGCCCGATATACCGCAAAAAAGACGGTTTTTTGTTGTCTTGAAAGATCCTTGAAAATTATGAATTTTTGCTTCCGCCCTGTTCAATTGTAGATTAAAATACGATCTATATCCGGATGTCTTAATATTCAGCAAATCGATATGCAGCAATTTATACTCCTCCAATAGCGCAAGGTCTTCTGAAAACAAATTGCTGCTAAAAAAGGCAAAGCAAAACACCAGAAATATCCGGAATCTCATTGATTTTAAAGTATTCTGAAATAACAAATCATCTCCACCAAAAAGCAGAATCGCCCGCATCTCCTAAGATACCGCACAAACGACCACGCCACGAATCTACAAAAAATAATTCGAATATTACAAAATTATAAAGATTGAACGTTCCAAAAACTAAATCATGGTTTACGAAATCCTACTTCATACTCTTAAACCGTCTCAGCACTTCCGAAGAAAATTCGGAGATCGCCTTTTCTTTACTTTCGGCGACGATCGAAGTTTCATCAATCCATCCGTAAGGTCGAACCGCGGAAGAAGAAGCTTCGGATTCTGTGGTCAGATATAAATATTCGTTTCGAACATCCCAAAGAGTCGCTTCGAGCGTGAAGGTGGATTCTCCCGAAGAACCGGGAACGAGCCAAATTCCAACGATGGTCGCGTAAAGAATACTAAGAAGATTCGGCTTTTGATTGTAACGGACGCCGGGTTTGATCACGAGAACGGCGTCGGCCCCGTAACGCGCGGCAAGAAGACGGATTTTTTTGATTCCGTCCAACGTTCTTGTCCGGACAGGATAGTGATCCCGGAAACCCGGAACGTGCGTTTGTCGATCCATGTCGTAAACGGATTCCGAAATAAGAAACATCTGCGATACGATTTTATCGGCCTTTAAAGTTTCTTCGATCGTTAGGAACGCGGATTTATTCTTCGCATCGATTCGATAATTGTATCCTTCCGGATAAAGAATATAAACGCCCACGCGAAAGGGAAATCGGAGCTGCGGCTTTAAAGAAAGATAATGTTTGATTTCTTCGGAATCAATCACGATCTCTTTCGGGTCCACGGGAGGCAAAGGACCGCGGTCGTACCCGGTGCTGGCGCAACTTAAATAGAAATAAAGCAGGAAAATAATCGGAATCGCCTTTTTCATAAAACCTCTATCAGTAAAGTATAAAATTCTTATTGATTCAATTCGTCCGACAAACCGTTGGAGAAAAACTCTCGTTCGATCATTTTCAAGATGGTTTTGGGAACGGTAGCAGTTCCAACATCGTTTTCGATACAAACTACAGGGAGGAGTTCCCACAAGATTGAACGGAAATCCTTAGAAACAGCGCCTTCTAAACTCACAAACCCTCTCGAACTCATCCTTCATATCCGTCAAACTTTGAACTACAGACTCGATTCGAAACGATTTTCGAAAATGGAAGGAGATCATCCATTTATTTTAGATGCAAAGTTTTTTTTGCAGGAGTTCCCACAAGCTTTGTAGGAAGACAACCCAGCGCAGGAGTTCCCACGCAAATTCTTCGGAAGACAGTCGGCCGCAGGAGTTCCCACAAAATTTTCATCACGGAAGAACGCAGACGTAAGAGTTCCCACACCCTTGCTGAAACATAGGATCGTATGAGTTCCCACATTTCTCCGAAATTTCAGTTCGCACCCGGAAACAAAGAACGCAGATCGTTCAGCGAACGAATTCCCTGAATCTGAATGTCCAAATTCTTTTCCAGTTCGCCTAAATTTCCTTCCGGCAAAATCACCTTCTTCATCCCGACGCCCGCGAGTTCCTTCACGCGAAGATTTGCCTGTCCGATACTGCGCACTTCTCCCGAAAGTCCGACCTCGCCGAGAACACAGGTTCCCTTCGGCAAAGGCTGATCCAAATAACTCGAAATGATCGAAGTGCAAATCGCAAGGTCTAACGCGGGTTCGTCGGCGTTCAAGCCGCCTGCGAGGTTGCTGAATATATCACATTCTCCTAATTTAATTTTGATATACTTTTCGATCACGGCCGCGAGCAGAATCACACGTCGTGTGTCCGGACCTTCCGCCATTCTTCTTGCTTGGGGAAAGCCTGTCTTGCTCACAAGCGCCTGCACCTCCACGGTGAGAGCGCGGCTTCCTTCCAGAACGGCGCTGATGACGGAACCGCTTCTTTCTTCCGCGCCCGCGCTTACGAAGATTCGATTGCGATCGCCTACTTCCCGTAAGCCTCCCGAAAACATTTCAAAAATCGCAAGATCGCCCACCGCGCCGAAACGATTCTTTACCGCGCGCAGCAATCGGTAATAGTTGAGCCGATCCCCTTCGAAATACAAAACCGTATCGACAAGATGTTCCAGAACCTTAGGTCCTGCGATCGCCCCTTCCTTCGTGATATGGCCCGTCATCAACACGGGAATCCCCGTTCTCTTTGCGGTTTCCAAAAGTACCTGCGTACATTCCCGAAGCTGCGTGACGGTTCCCGCTTGATTGGGCAGCGCTTCTCTCGCGATCGTTTGGATCGAATCGACAAAAACCACCGAAGGCCTTTCCCCTTCGATCATCGCGGAAATATTTTCCGCAAACGTTTCGGAAGTCAGCAAAAGATTGGAGGAACGGATTCCCATCCGCTCTGCGCGCATCCGAATCTGGGAAGGAGATTCTTCCCCTGAAATATAAAGAACGTTTTTTTTTGCCTGTGTCAGATAACGCGAAACTTCGAGAACCAAGGTCGACTTACCGACTCCCGGCTCGCCGCCGATCAACGTCAAAGAACCGGGAACCAATCCTCCTCCCAAAACGATATCGAGTTCTTTCAAACCCGTTCCCATTCTTGTAAGAGATTCTTCTCCTACCTTGTCTAACGGAGTCGGCTCCTTATACGTTTTGTGTTTTTGAGAATTCCCGTTCGAGGAAGAAGCGAAACGTTCTCCGCCGACTTCTTCCACGATGGTGTTCCAATTCCCGCAGGACTCGCACTTGCCGGCCCAACGCGAATAATCCTGACCGCAGGATTGACAGATAAAATTTCGAACGAGTTTCTTTTTCAATGTTCGAAAAGAGCGGGCATCTCAAGCCAATCGATCTGGTTGAAAACGGGAAGACAGGCAAAGGCTTCTCTCGCAAGAGAATCGCGCCCTTCGCGCACTAGAATTTCCGTGAGTTTTTGTTCAAGGGAGATCAGATATTTCACGTCTCCGCTCGCGTAGTCGACTTGGTCTTTGGTAAGAATTTTTTTCCCCCAGTCCGAGGATTGATTCTTTTTATCCAAATTCTCATCATAAAATTCTCGGATTAAATCTTTGAGACCGTGTTTGTCCGTGTAGGTACGAGCCAGTTTGCTCGCGATCTTCGTGCAGAAAACGTTCTGCAACGCGATGCCCAAACGATAACGAAGAAAAAGAGAATCCATTCTCGCGAAATGAAAGATCTTCACGATCTCCGGATTTTCGAATAAGGATTTGAGAAGCGGCGCTTCTTTTTGATCGGGAAGAATTTGAACCAAACTTACGTTATTGGAAGAATCGCAGATCTGAACCACGCAGAGCCTGTCTCTTCTGGGATTGAGTCCCATCATTTCGCAGTCGACCGCTAGACGGTCGTCCGCCTTGTATTCTTCAAATCTTTTTTGCGAGAGATCCCCGGGAAAAAGCTCCGGTTTTATAGTTGAAGGTTTTGGAGGCATAATTTCATAATAATCCGTACCGCACGGTTTCGGGAATCAAAAATACAAAACAAGGCCGCCGGAATTTTAAAAAGTTCCCGATCGAAAAAAGAAAAACGACTCAAAACACTTAGAGAAACATGAGAGCCATTTTAAACTACAAAGTCTATGAGGATTTTTATTCGTCCTCGTTTGAAATTTCGGGAAAGGAAGCGAAGACCAAGAGCGATTGCGGAAATTTCTCGCTTTCGCTCGGTCATAAAAAAACGGGAAAGAATGAAACATTCAAGCCGGTTCTCGAATGGGTGGGCGATCAAAGACCCAAGGCCGGAACGGCAATCCTTACCTTGGAAATCGAACTTCCTCCGCACTCGTTGACGGAGCCGAAGGTATTTCAACACGGATATCAATCCTGGAGTCTTTCGGCGGTTCACTCGCTGAGCGAGCCGGACGAATCTCCCAAACTCGATTTTCTTCAGTATTCTCAGGAAAACATCTACACACATCCTTCCAACGAAAGCGGAGATTGGCACAGCGAAGGTATGCTGCTTCTGATTTCTTCGACCAAAGAACCGCATTACTTTGTCGGAGCGACCGGTCCCGGAGAACAAGGAGTCAAGTTTCGGGTTCTTTCTTCTGAGCGGAAAGAAGAATTGGAAAATTCCAAAAAGAAAACCTGGATTTCCCAGTCCGGAGTTTCGTTGATCTATGATTTTTACCGTTACGAAGATTTTCGCGGGAATAAACTTTTTTTGACTCCCGTCGGAGTTTCCCGATTTACGATTTCACCCGAAGCTTACTTAAAAAAGTATTTTAGTGAATTAGGAAAAGCTCATAAAGTAAAATTGTCCGCTACGCCGGTTCCCACCGGCTGGTGTTCTTGGTATCACTACTACACGAAAATTTCCGAAAAGATCATTCTGAAAAATCTCGCTCTCGTCAAAGAGAAGAAGTTGCCGATCCAATTTTTTCAGATCGACGACGGATATCAGAACGAGATCGGAGATTGGCTCACGACCAACGATAAATTCCCCGGAGGAATGAGGCTTTTAGCCGAGGAAATCCGAAGAGAAAAACTCACGCCCGGAATTTGGCTCGCACCGTTTTTGGTCCGGAAAAAATCCGAGTTCTATCAAAAATATCCCGAAGCCGTTCTCAAGGATCGGGACGGAAAGCCGGTGCCCGCGCTTTGGAATCCTCTCTGGGGAATGGATTACACGTATGCAATCGACGTCACGCATCCGACTTCCCGCGATTTTCTGGAGAATGTCTTTAAAACCCTCGTAAAAGAGTACGGATATCCGTATCTCAAACTCGACTTTCTGTACGCCGCCCTTCTTCCCGGATGGACCTACGACCGCGGAATCTCACCTCACAAACGTTATGCGGACACGATCCGCTTTATCCGAAAAGTCGTGGGCAAGGACGTATTTCTTTTGGGATGCGGGGCGCCGATCTATCCTTCGATCGGGTTATTCGACGCGATGCGGATCAGCTGCGACGTCGCTCCGTTTTGGGGAAGGGAAAAGAAGCGGATTCTCGTAAAAGACAAACACGCGCTTTGTACGGAACGCGCCTTGATCAACGACATCACCCGTTCTTCCATGCACAGAACTCTTTGGTACAACGATCCGGATTGTCTGCTCGTACGCGAAAGCAAAAATCAGATGAACGCTGCACAGACCCAATTGATGGCGAGCGTGATGGCCGTGAGCGGAGGAATGATTCTCGTCAGCGACGACCTTTCCCTGATCGGAGACGAAAGACTGGCCTTGTTGAAAAAGACGCTGGAACTCGGAGCAAAGTGCAGAACCAAAACTCCTCTGCCGGTTGGAATCGCATCGGGGTTGTTTCCACCGGCGCTTTATAATCCGGCAGGCTTTTTAGGAATGTGGAATCCGAGCGAGGAAGAAACTACGATCGAAATCCAAGTTCCGTTCGTATCGAAGTTGAAACAATTCCCGGATTATTGGACCGGAAAGGTTCCTGAAAACTTTGAGTATTCATCCAGAACGGGAATTCTCAAACTAAAACTTCCCGCGTTCGGCTCCGTCGTTTTACAAACCGCAAAAGTTGTTTGACTCGAAGGAAGGAAGTTGTAAAATTCCTTCCGAAAAAACAACTCAACGGAGAATCCATCTGATGAAACGCACTCGAAAGCTGCTGATGACTTTAACAACCGGACTTTTTATCATCGGCCTCAATCACTGTTTTATTTTCGAATCGATCTCGACCGGAATCAACTCTCTCAGCAAGTCTTCCGATTCTTTGGAAAGTCTTTCCAAATCCGTAAAATCGATTTCCGGTTCGATCAGCTCCATCTTTTCCTCTTCTTCCGGAGACGATGAGAAAAAAGAAAAAGCGTATCTCAAAGACGTGCGCGATCTGACCGCGATGCACGTAGAAAACGGATTTCAGGAAATCGAATTCAAAAACGATCTTTCGACTCTTGCGCTTCAAAACGGACTGACCAACTGGAAGGCGTTGCGCGTAACGTATCTCGGAATCGGAAGCGGACTCAAAAAAGCCGGAGTAAGCGAGGAAAAATTTTCCAAGTTCGTTTCCGAAATGGGAAGCGCTAAACCGGAAGTCGTCGAATCCATCCGCAAAGGATATCATCAGCTCTGAGATTTTTTCGCTTCCTCTTTGCGACGGCCCTGCTCTTTCCTGCGGGGCTGTTTTCCGCACCGACCACCGTCGATTTCATCTACGTAGACGCAAACACCGGACAATCCAGCGGAGGACATACCGGAATCCGAATCGGAAACAAGGTATATCACTATCAGTTCTTTCCCGACGATATCTTTCACTTGGTGAGGGAATCGTATGACGACTTCGCGTTCAGCTATAACATCGTATCCAACCGAACGAGCGTTCTTACCAGACTCGCATTGACCGGGAAAGAAATTTCCGTTCTGGAAAGCGGACTCAACCGCTTGTATCTCGTTCAATTCCGCCATCTTCAAAATCTGGAAACTCTCAAAAAGGAAACCAAGTTCCTGGAGGAATTGAATTCTCCCGAAAAGAAAATCGGACTGCGTGCAACGGCGTATTTCGATTCCCGCGATCGATCCCCTTTCGCAAACGAACTAAAATCGCGCCTTGCAACCGATCTTGGGGAGAATTATCTGAGGGATCTGGAACAAACCCTAAAGGACGCGGTTCTTTCCGAAAACGGAGAACTGATGAATCCGGAATTTCCTCCGTTGCCGTCCAAACTCACTCGAGACGGTTTCCCTTTTTTCAAACCGGGTTCTTATTTACGATTGCGGGACGTACTCGAAGGAATCGCATTCTGCCAAATCCTAAAGGAAGAATGGGGGCTCGATTCCGAATTCAAAATTTTGAATATGCAGGAATCATTAACTTCCGAAGAGACCGAACTGTTGAAAAGATTCCGCATCAAACAAACCGAATCCCTCGTCCAAATCCTCGCTGAAAAAGATCCCGGCTGGGCCTACAGCGCCCTCGTCGTATTGGGCAGGCTGCACGCGATCGAAGAAAGCGTCCGCACCGGACGACCCGTGTTTTTATCCACTTTTCCGGAAGAATCCCCCATCGTGTATCAGGAAGACGAAAACGACAAAGAGGCTTTAGACCATCTTTCCAAAGAAACCTGGGCCGTCGTTTCGCTCGCCCGCAAAAAAATATCCGCCTTACGCGAGTTATCCGAAAAGGAATATCAGATCTGGGAAGACGCGACCAACCGCGCCTACGAACTCCGCGAAGGAATCGAAACCGCAATTCCCGTTCGAGTGACTTCGGGAAAACTTCTTCCGCAAAGGGAAAAACGGTTTTTGATTCCGATGCGTTTGCCCTCGGACGAGATCCTTGCCGGATATCTAAAACTCGCCAAGGAACGGGAAAAGGAATATCACTTCCGATTAAAAAAACTCTATCCGTTTCATCTTCTCTTTGAAAACTGCACGACCGAAATCGTAAAAAGCGTTCAAACTTCGTTCGAAAAACAGGAAACGAAGTTTCCCGGTAAACCGATCGACTTTCGATATTCCTTCGCATTCATTCCGTTCCATGCTTCTTATTCCGTTTCCGAACACTGGAAAACGGAAGGGGAAGAAACCC
Organism: Leptospira sanjuanensis; assembly: GCF_022267375.1. GTDB lineage: Bacteria > Spirochaetota > Leptospiria > Leptospirales > Leptospiraceae > Leptospira > Leptospira sanjuanensis. Next base: position 1,238,988 of record NZ_JAIZBH010000001.1, on the reverse strand, counting down.
TTCTCTCCTATCGAAGAAAGAAACTGGAGGAACTCCGGCGACAAAATCCGGGTTGGAAAACTTCTATTCGTGAATCCTTCACATTCACTTCTTCGATCTACAAAACGAATCGGGAAGATCATTTTTTTCCGATGTTCACGGACGACGTATTTTGGGTACGTCCGGTCTATGGAACCGTGAATCTATTCGCAGGTTTGGGAATGACCGCGGCGGGAATCTTCACTTCTCCGCTCGACAAAGGCGAACGGTTTCGAAAAGGATTTCAATCCCTCTTTTTCAGTTTTCCTGAATTCGTTTTTTTTAATATTCGAAAAGGAACGTTTCCTTCCGTCGGCATGAAGGAAATCCCGGAAGAACTTTTCCGGTTTCAAGACGAGGACTGAAATTCCTTATCTGACTTCCAGAAGAATATAGGAAGCGTCGTCCCTGTATTCCCGCGAAGGAATCGCGGAACGAACATACGTATCGAGCGCGTTCTTCATACGTTTCAACGGGTCCTGCCCGGACTTATGAATCTGATTCAATTCTTCGATGAGAGGATGACTGAGGTTGTTGATGATTCCGTCCGAAAAAAGAAAGATCACGTCCTTCTCCGTAAAACCGATTTCGTGACTTGGAAAATCGACGTCCTCCAAGATCCCGAGCAGTTGTCCCGACTTTTCCTTTAAAAAAGAAAATCCGTCCTTGTGGAAGTGAACGGGAAAAGGATGTCCTCCTCTCGCATAAACGAGTTTCTTTTCGTCCGGAAACAACATCACACAGGCGGCCGTCATACTATGGGTTCCGATATTCAGACAGAGTTCGTGGTTCATTCGTTTTAGAATTTCGCTCGGATTGTCCGAAGTCTTAAATTCTTCCCGAGCCAAGGTGGTCATCAAAAGGGCGATCAATCCGGAAGTAACGCCGTGATCCTCCACGTCTCCGAGAAGCAATAGAACCGATTTTTCCTTTTTGAGCACTACGTTGAAATCGCCGCTGACAAAGGAAACCGGAGTCACGTCGGCTTCCACCTTGTACGGGCTTACGTCCGGAATCGAAAAAATCTTTCCCTGAACTCTCGACGCAAGGCGAAGATCGCGCATTATCACCTCGTCGCGCAAATCCTTATCCTTTAGAATAGTATAATAATCGTATGCTCTTTGGATCGCGATTTGGACCGTCTGAATGGAAAACGGTTTCAACAAAAAGTCGCTGGCTTTGTGGGTAAGAGAAGTGACGACATTGTTGATGTCGCGTTCTCCGGTCATCATAATGACTTGGGTTTTCGCTTCCAGGTTTTTGAAGTAAGGGAGAATGTCAAGACCGCTCGTTCCCGGCATGTGAATGTCCAGAAACACGATGGGGTTCCGTTCCTTTTCGAAATATTGTTTTCCCTGTTCGACGGAATCGAAAAACACACTCTGATATCCGAGTTTGCTCAGAATGAGTTCGAGGGTTTCGCCTACGTCCCTGTCGTCGTCAAGAATGATGATTTCCGGTCTTAGGGAAAACTCCGCCATATTAAACTTTCCTTATGTATTTGGTTCCCGAAACGATCTTATTCACTTTTCTGTAATATTCCTCGTCGAAAAGCGCCGATTCGAGATAACTGTTGATGCAGGAGACCATCTCCCCGTATTTCCAAACATAAACTTCTCCGGAGGAAGCGTCACAGATTTTTTCCGTGTGAATCTGATCGCTCAATTCTCGGAGATTCGTTCTGCTGAAGGATTGAAGAATCGCACGGAATCTCCCCTCCTTTTCGGGGTCCACGAACTGAAAGGATTTATGAAATAATACCGCGTCGTGAAAGTATTCCGGAATGTTAAAGGCGCCGTACGCTCCCATCTTTGTGGCGAGAATGCGGATAAAACCGGTGATCTCGTTCATCAGAGAAAGACCCGGATATTCCTGTCCCTGATAGAGTTTCTTTTTGGCCTTCATGTTTTTCATCTTTAGGTTCTGGGTCAAGAGCCAGTCAATATAAACGAGCTTATAAGATTGATCCAGCTTTTTAAACTGAAAGTCGGAAAATTTTAGACGCATGTGAACGAGAATCCCGCCGGATGGTTCCTTGATATAAATGCGGTTGTCCATATCGGAGATTCCGTCCAAGGATATCTCGTAGTCGTTATAACCTCTTGCCTGTAAAGTGCGGAAGATCCCCGCGCTTTCGAGCATCTCCCTGACTTCTTCCGCTGTGAATCGATTGAAGAGACTGTTCTCGATTCCGAGAGACGTATGAAATTCTTTCGAGATGTCGATCATCCCGAGTTCTTGACTTTCTAGAAATCCGGGATTTCCTTTTTTCTTATCCGAGTCAGAAAAGATACTCATGTCACTCGGCCGCAAACACTTTGATCGTGTTGTAATGAATCGTCACCGTATCGTGAAAGTCCTTCGCGTATCCGCCCGCGGGAAGAATCACTGTGCGCGCGTCCAATGCCAATGCGAAGTCTCGCACGATTTTGTCCCGCTTACGCAGACCTTGGAACGTGAGTTTCAAATCTCCAAGCGAATCGCCTTCGAACGGATCGGCGCCCGCGATGTAATAAATCAGATCGGGTTTGAACTCGGATCGAATGCCGTTCAGAGACTTCTCCAAAAGTTCCAAATATTTTTTATCGTCCGTTCCTTCTCCGAGCGGTATATCGAGTCCCGATTTTTCCTTTTTTGGATATAGATTTTCCTGGTGCATGGAGAACGTAAAGACGTCCGGGTCTTCCTGAAATACGACGGAATTTCCGTTTCCTTGATGCAGGTCCAAATCGATAAAAAGAATTTTTTTACCCGGATGTTGTTTCTGAAACAGCTTCCCCGCGATGGCCGCGTCGTTCAGGTAACAGAAACCTTCCGCGCGATCCGGCATACTATGATGAAAGCCGCCTCCGATATGATAAACGAATTTGTATTTTTCGGTCAAATCCGTCGCAAGAATCGTTCCGCCGACCGCTAATACGAAGCTATGTACGATTTGTTTGGTGAGCGGAAGCTCCGAATTCTGCGTTCTTTCGGTGAGCTTGAGCGAGAAAAAATCCTTTAAGAATTCTTTGGTGTGAACTAACGCTAGATCCTTATCCTTAGCGGGATCTGGTTTATAGATATAAAGTTCCGCGAGTTTCGGATCTTGTTTTACGAGATTATAAACCATCTGGTATTTCCGTGCGGGAAATACATGAGGACCCAGATCCATATTATAATCCGGGTGATACACCAAACCAATTCGTTCTAACTGCTTCTCCAAGGAGAGGACGCCTATTTTTGGTTCATTCTATTTTCCGGTTTCCGTTCGTAAAGAGGAAATATTCGCTGGAACAACGGAAGGCGTTTGTCTACAATTGCCGTTCATGAAAATCCTGAACGGGAAAAAAACCAAAATAGTCTGCACGATCGGTCCGGCCTCCTCTTCCGAAGAAACCGTTCTTTCCATTCTCAAATCGGGAATGGATATAGCCCGAATGAATTTTTCACACGGCACGCACGAATCCCACAAAAGAGTTTACGACACGCTTCGGAAATGCGAGCAAATCTCCGGTTTTCCTCTGGGGATTATGGCCGATTTGCAAGGTCCGAAGATTCGAACGGGAAAATTAAAACTCAATTCCATTCTTCTCCATAAAGACCAGGAAATTACGATCGTTCCCGACGCGGAATATCAAGGCGACGAACACACGATCGGATGCACTTATCCCAATCTGATAAGCGACATTAAGGAAGGAGATAAGATTCTCATCGACGACGGGAAACTCGTCTTGAAAGTCGCGTCGAAAAAATCGGATTCCGCCGTTTTGAAGGTAATCGTCGGCGGGATTTTGTGGAGCAACAAAGGAATCAATCTTCCCGGAACACCGATCTCCGCACCCGCCCTTTCCGAAAAGGACGTGGAGGACTTGAAGTTCGCACTTTCTCTCGGCGTAGACTACGTAGCGCTTAGTTTCGTACGAACAGGAGCCGACTTGGAGTTAGCGCGTTCCCTTCTCGAAGGAACATACGCGGGACTGATCGCAAAGATCGAAAGGCCCGAGGCGATCGGAAACATCGACGAGATCATCGAACGCGCGGACGGAATCATGATCGCGAGAGGAGATCTCGGAGTGGAGATCGAAACCGAAAAAGTTCCCATCCTTCAAAAAGAACTCATCTACAAACTCAACCAAGCGGGCAAACCGGTGATCACCGCTACGCAAATGTTGGAATCGATGATCGAAAATCCGAGACCGACAAGAGCGGAGGCGAGCGACGTAGCCAACGCCGTGATGGACGGAACGGACGCAGTGATGTTGTCCGCGGAATCGGCGAGCGGTCATTACCCCGTAGAATCCGTGGAGATCATGTCCAAGATCATTCAAGAAACCGAAACCATCGATCATATCTACGAGATTCATTGGAATATTAAAAAAACATTTTTGGAATCGGAACGTACCGCTCTCGGAAACGCGGCGCGGGAAATCGCGCATGGAATTCACGCCAAAGCGATCGTGAACTTTACGAGAAGCGGTTATTCCGCCTTGATCACGTCGGAAATGCGTCCGAAAGTTCCGATCTATTCCTTTACTCCGTTTGCAACGACTGCGCGAAAGATGAAACTCTATCGGGGAGTGATTCCGTTCGTCATGCCGTTCTTTACCAGATTGGAAGACATGATCGCGTATATGAATCAGAAACTGAAAGAGGACGAGTTCCTGTTTCCGGGAGATAAGATCGTGATTCTTTCCGGAGCGCCGGGAGCGACCGTACGCAGTGTGGACTTTTTACAGATTTATAAGATTCACTGAGGGAAACGGCTACCTGGAGTCATCGATCCCCGGATAACTCCAGCGCACGTTTTCTAAGTTTAGAATTTTATAAAATACGAATTCCAGGAAACTGTTTGAATTCCTTGAGGATCTGATGCGAGATCTTCGTCTTCATATCGCGCCGCTCCCGGACGTGGGTCAAATAACGCAGAGAAAAAAGAATTCCCCCTTCTTCCAAAGAAAGATAAACGATCGGAGAAGTTTTACCCAATCGGACCAGATAATTTTTGGAAAGCTCTTGAAGAGTATAATCGATCTCCCCTTGATCGATGATCGCGTTGTTGCGGATGATTCCGTTCAGCAATTCCTCGGCCTTTTCGAAATCGGAATCGTACGGAATCTTAATTCTCATCTCGTCCCAGACATAGTTCATCTTATCCTTTACGACGATCACCTGACGCAGAATCACGAAATGGTTCGGAAAATGAACGAGACGGTTCGTGGATTGATCCGACTTCGGATCGGAGGAAATCTCCATCAACGTAAACCGATTCATCCCGATATTGATGACGTCTCCCCGAACCCCTTCGATTTCGATACGATCCCCCACTTCGAAACCGTTGCTTCCGTGGATAAAAAACCAACCCACGAAGTTCAACGTGATGTCCTTCAACGAAATGACGATACCGGCTCCGGCCAGACCCATCACCGTGGGCAAATAAGAAAGTCCGGAGAACACGACGGGCAAAAGAGTTACAAGACCCAAAATGACGAACGACATACGGGCCATTTTTCTTCTGTTGTAACGGGAGGTGACGTCGATCGTAGGTTTGAAAAAATCGAGAACGATTATGATGACTTTGTAGGAAAGAATCAGGAAAATGATGAAATAAACGACTAAAATCAATTCTTCCGCAAGGCTCCGTTCGTTCAACTTTAGAAGAATAAACGGATTGATACTTTTCAGAAAATCGATTTCGAAACCCATCAGAGACCTTTTTGTTTGCGGATGGTTAATACGATATCCCTGGATTCTACGGGAATATCGAACACCGGAGAACCGGGTTTTTCAAGAAGAACAAAACGGATAGAACCGCCCACGTTCTTCTTATCGTGTAACATGTGTTTCGCGAGTTCCTTCGATTTCAGCTTCGTCTGAAACGGAAGTTCGTAATTCTTCAGCGTGTCGATCGTTTCCTGAGTGATAACCGGATCGAGACCGGATTTCAATTCGCTTAATAAAAGTGCGGTTACAAGGCCGATTCCCACCGCTTCTCCGTGCGAATATTTCTTATACTTCGTTACCGACTCGATCGCGTGCGCGGTCGTATGTCCGAGATTCAAGATCTTTCTTAAGCCCGTTTCCTTTTCGTCGCTCGAAACCACGTTCGCCTTAAAACGAACCGACTCCGCGATCAGATACGGAAGAACCTCCGAATCCACATTCAAATCCTTGAATGAATGCGCTTTTACCTTTTCCCAGTATTCTCCGCCGGAAAGAAGCGCGTGTTTGATGATCTCCGCCTGGCCGCATCTCCATTCGCGCGCGGGCAACGTGGACAAAGCGAACAAAGGAGCGAACACGAACTCGGGTTGATAAAACGAACCGATCATATTCTTACCGAGATCGGCGTTCACTGCCACCTTTCCGCCCACGGAAGAATCCACGCAGGCGAGAAGTGTGGTCGGAATCTGAACGAATCGGATTCCTCTCAAATACGTGGACGCGATAAAACCCGCAAAATCGCCGACTACCCCGCCTCCGAAGGCGAGGATTAAAGACTTGCGATCCGCACCGTATTCAATGAGTTTATTATATACTTCTCCGGTTCGATTGATATGTTTCGATTTTTCTCCGCCTTTGACGTAGATCTCTTTGACCGGAATTCCGAGAGAGGAAAATTCCTTTTCCAGATATTTGGAATACAACGAATGAATCGATCTTTCCGTGATCAAGAATACGGACGTAACTCCCGGAAGTTTTAAAATTTCTTCCGATAAGCCGGAAAGATCGGAGTGAAGTTGAACCGGAACGGATTTGTGTTCCGTGTTCACGGTAACGGTTTCGATAAGACTCATTTTTTTTCTGATACCCAGGTGCTTTTGATAAACGGCGCCGATTGAAAATCCCCTGCCAGCAGAAAGGATTTGATATCGGGTCTAAGATCCATTTCACGGACCGCCGCCGGAGAAAAATAACCGAAACCCGTGATCGCCTTTTCCTTCAAGTTGAGTTCGGGAACTTCTTTTTTGACGCTCACCGCAAAGACGAGTTGGATGAGATGTCTTTTCCCGCCGGGTTCTATGGACTCATTTAAGAGTAAAAAAGACGCCGATTTCATTTCAAGAGAAAGTTCTTCTCTCAGTTCCCTTTTGAGAGCGTCTTCCGCGCTTTCCCCGAACTCGATTCCCCCGCCCGGCAAAAGCCAATAATAAGAATCCTTTTTCTTTTGTTGAATGAGAAGAATTTCGTTCTGCGAGTTTTCGATCAGAGCGGCGACTCTGACTCTCATTCCTTTCTTTTTAAAGAAAAAATCCATCTACTTAGATTGTCGTCCTTTGATCCGAGGAATCTTGATTTGGAAAGGAATGTTTTCTACGATCCTCTCTGAATCCTGTTGTAAAGTTCTTTGGCCGCGTTTTGTTCCGCCGCCTTTTTGCTGACGCCTGTGCCGCTCGCTTCCCATTGATCCCGAATCCGAACGGAAACCTGAAAGACTTTCGAGTGATCGGGACCGGATTCTCCTTTGAGACGATAGATGGGAAGAACCTTAAAGTGTTTTTGGGAATATTCCTGGAGCTGCGTTTTGTAATCCCTGACAGATTCCTCTTTTTCGGGATTTTCCGCAAATTCTATTAAATGTTTGAGAATGAATTTTTCGGCCGCTTCAAAACCGAGATCCATATAGATCGCGCCTACAAGTGATTCAAAAAGGTTCGCGGAGAGTTTACGACGGCCTTTGCCTTGCGAATTTTTTTCCCCTTTCCCGAGCAAAAGGTATTCGCCTAAGTCGAGTTTTTCGGAAATGGAATTGAGGATCGGAGTCGACACGATTCTCGATTTGATGCGGGATAATTCTCCCTCGCTCGCTTTTGGATATTTTTGAAATAACGAACGCGCGGCCACAAGACCTAACACGGAATCGCCTAAGAATTCCAGACGTTCGTTGTCTTCCAAGATCTCAGGATTTTCGTTCTTATACGAACTGTGAATGAATGCGGTATTATAATATTCTAGTTTAGAAAACTTGATTCCGATCTTTTTGGAAAGTTTTTGAAGCGTTTGTACCCGTTCCGGGTTTTTGAGAGAGGAAGAAGGTTGTGTTTTCTTAAGGATCAAAGGAAGGAAAAAAGAATTCCGAGTTCCGCGAAGAACCCGGAAAGTCTCAAACGATTAGGACTTGAGGTTGTCGATGAACTTAGTTACGTCCCCGACAGTTTGAATTTTCTCAGCGTCTTCGTCAGAGATTTCGATTCCGAATTCTTCTTCGAGAGCCATTACTAATTCAACCGTGTCCAGAGAATCTGCACCGAGGTCGTCTATGAAGTGAGCCTCAGGTGTAACTTCAGATTCATCCACTCCAAGTTGTTCTACGATGATAGATTTAACTTTTTCAAAGTCTGCCATTGTTTCCTCCGTACCACATTTAGGTGGTATGATGATTTTTTGTTAGATTTAGCCAGGCGGATATAAAATCCACCGAATTTTATAGATTTAATTCCGAAAATATTTGGCAAGCCAATATACTTTTTTTCAGAAAAAAACTCCTTTAAATTGTTTATTCGTTTTTATTTTTCGAATCGGTTTTTTATCGATTGAAAGCGATCCGTTGCGGAACGAAAAAAATTCGTTCAGGACTCCGTACAATTCAGACCGAATGAAAATGTATTTCGCCGATGAAAGTGAAATTTTGGAGATTCGTAATCGATTGTCACATTAGAACCTTCGTAACGGTCCGCTTTCGAATCCTAATTTTAAAAAGAAAAACGAAAACCGGAAAAGATTTCTTTTTAAAAGAACAAAAGAAAGGTACCGACGGCACTTGTGATTTTTTTTCGAACGAATGAATGGAAATGCGGACAAAGGGATTCTTTCACTCCTGGACGAGTGAAAGAATCATGGAGAATTGGAAGTTCTTATGCGGAAGCGCCCGGTAAAAAGCCACCGCCGTTTACTTCGATTACCTGACCGGTAATGAACGAAGAAATATCGGATGCTAAGAATGCGATCGTGTTCGCGATGTCTTCTGGCTGTCCTGCTCTTTTCAACGGGATCGCCGCAACCATGGCAGTTCTGATTTTTTCAGGAATCGCTTCCGTCATTTCAGTGGCGATAAAACCCGGTGCAATCGCGTTGCAACGCACTTTACGAGAAGCCATTTCCAAAGCCACAGCTTTTGTAAAACCGATCACACCCGCTTTGGAAGCGGAATAGTTGGTTTGTCCGATGTTTCCGTTTACTCCGGCAATCGAAGAAAGATTGATGATGGAACCGCCGTTCGGGTTTTTCATCATAAACTTAATCGCCGCTTGAGTGCAGTTGTAAGTTCCTGTAAGGTTAACCGCAATAACCGCATCCCATTGTTCTTTTTTCATTCTCATAAGAAGAGTGTCTTTGGTGATTCCGGCGTTGTTTACTAAAACGTCTACCGTTCCGAATTCATCCACGCAAGCTTGAATCGCTTTTGCCGCGGAGTCCGCGTCCGCAACGTTTGTTCCGATTCCGATGGCTTTCACGCCTGTTTGTTTTGCGATTTCTTCCGCAGTCGCTTTGCTGGCTTCCTCGTTGAGGTCCGCGATTACGATATTCGCTCCCGCTTTTGCGAGAGTTAAAGCCGTAGACTTTCCGATCCCTCTTGCGGATCCGGTGATTACGGCATTTTTACCTTTTAAATCGATCATAATTCTTTCCTATTCAGGTTCTCTGCGGCTAAAGTATTTCGCTCGAATAGCGGGTCAAGGGAGTTTTCCGCATTTTACGGCAAGGAAACAGAACGAACGTTCTGGTTATTTGAAATCGGACGTCCAATTTTAGAAAGTCCATAAAACCGCCGGGCTTACAAGGTTTTACCGCTTATTAAAAGTGTGGGAACTACCACGTTTTCAATCCAACGGTTTATTACCCAAAACGTAAACGGGAGAAAAACCTCCCCCCGGAGTTCTGAAATTGGTCGTCTGACCTTGATACAATCGGGCGGCCAAAAGAAGAATTCTCTCTTTGTATACGTACGCTCTTAAATCCATTTTATAAGGAACCCGTTGCGCGTCCGCATTCAGAAGAATTCTTTCCGAAGGATGGACGATTTCCTGAATCAGATGATTTCCGGAAAGAATTTCCTGAAACGTTCCTTTGGTGAGTTTATCTCCTCTATAAACGGCCTTACTTCCGTAGCCGGATGTCGGTTTAAAAAAGAATTTCTTTCTTTCTGCCCAGAGAGTGTCCGGATCCACGTCCTTCGCATATCCCGTAAAGGGAACGGTGTTATCGAGAATCTTTCGATCCTCTTCCGGGATTCCCGCATCATTCAGGAAGGAATCGTTTTTCCAGAGAATCAAGTTCGTCTTTTTTGCGTAGAGTTCATAGTCGAGAGGGTTCGGGGTCACAACGACGGTTTGTTTTTCCCAAGCGCTGCACATCGCCTTACTGCCGGGATCGGTAAGATAAAAATCGGTGAGACGATTGTAGATCAGATCGACCTTCTTTCCGTTTACGAAAAGAAAACCTTCTTCGTTCGTTTGAAAGGCTTCGGGCGAAACGATTTCGGAATCGATTCCGCGACTGATAAAGAGTTCTCGGAATAGTAAAAATTCCGGATAAAGAAATTGTTCCTGAGGCGTTTCGTCCACGATCGCGATGAATTTGGGTCGGTCCGGTTTTCCAGCGTCCTTCCATTCCTGAAGAAAGGTTTGTAAAAAATCGGATTCGATCGCATCCAGTTCCTCTTTTTTGGGAAGAGCGTCTCGAACTTCAACACAGCATTCTTGTTGCGCTTCCACGAGCTTCTTTTGTAAAAAGGCTCCGCCTGCATTCGTGTTGATTTCTATCAGTTTCGGACCTTGATCGGTAAGATGAAAATCGAAACTAAGGAAAACACCGCCCTCGGAAAAACGATGCTTTAACGCCTCTGGGAAATCCCGAAGAAGCCGCTTACGAACCATCTCGTTTTTTAAACTTTTCTGAAACGTGGAAACGGTTGTCTGAATCGCATTCAATTCGTTCGGATCCAAAAAGGAGGCGCTTGGGGAAAAGAATCTTTCAGATAACGCGCTCACATCCAAATGTTCGGCACCTTCGGCTTCTAAGATCTTAGAATGAAACGTTTTCTCTAAAACTTTTTTTTCAAGCGTAACACATTGGCATTCGCGGTTGAATAGTTGCGAGATCGTTGTCATTACAGAACCTCCGCGGGTGCAGAAAACCATCTTTTGCGGAACCAGAATGCGACTCGAACCAAGAGAATCAGAGCGGGGACTTCGACCAAAGGTCCGATGACTCCCGCAAACGCTTGGCCGCTTGCGATTCCGAAAACACCGATCGCGACTGCGATCGCGAGTTCGAAATTATTTCCCGCCGAAGTGAACGCGATGGAAGTCGTTTTTGAATATTCCACTTTCATAATTTTCCCGATCCCGAAACTGATCATAAACATAATCACGAAGTAGAATATCAACGGTACGGCGATGATCAGGACGTCCGCGGGAATTTCGAAAATCAGATTTCCCTTAAGACTAAACATAAAGAAAATGGTGAACAACAACGAGATCAAAGTGACGGGTGAAACGAACGGAATAAACGTTTCATCGTACCATTTTTTTCCTTTGTAACGAAGTAGCGTAAAACGTACAAGAATCGCGGAAAAAAAAGGAATTCCTAAATAGATCAGAACGCTTTCCGCAATCTGCCCGATGGTCAAATGAATTTCGTAAACTTCCAAACCCGCATAAGCCGGTAAAATCGAAATGAAAAAGTAGGCGTAAAAGCTGTAGAAAAATATTTGAAAAAGACTATTCAATGCGACCAAACCGGCGGCATAATCTCGATTTCCCTCGCCTAACTCGTTCCAAACGATAACCATCGCGATACATCGCGCTAAACCGATTAAGATCAAACCGATCCTATATTCGGGAAAATCGGCCAGAAAAATACTCGCCAGTGCAAACATCAGCAACGGACCCACGATCCAATTCAGAAAAAGGGAGATCGATAGCACCTTAACGTTGGAAAAAACTTCCTTCATTTTTTCATATTGAACTTTTGCAAGGGGAGGAAACATCATCAAAATCAAACCAACCGCCAAAGGAACATTCGTTGTCCCGATGGAAAGTCGGCTGAAAGCCAACTCCGCTGAGGGAAATATTTTTCCGAATATAACGCCCGCACCCATCGAAAGAAAAATCCAAAACGTAAGATAACGATCGACAAAACTTAATTTAGAACCCATCTCGCCTCAATCCTTAGCCGAAGGGGAAATCAAATTCAATTCTCGCAGGAAATTCAGCGAATACTCGCGAATCATTTCCCGGACTTTTCGAAACTCCTCCTGGATTTCCGTTTCCGTACCGGTAGCCTTTGCGGGATCGGGAAAATTATGATGAAAACGCTCGGCTTTGGAGGGAAAATAAGGACAATTCTCCTTTGCATGATCGCACACGGTAAGAATATAAGAAAAATCTAAATTACGATATTCGTCGATATGGTTGGAAGTGTGTTTCGAAATGTCGATTCCGGCTTCTTTCATCGTGGCGATCGCGCGCGGATTGACTCCGTGAGTTTCGATTCCAGCGCTGTAAATGTCGGCCTTGTCTCCCGCGTAATACCTGAGCCAACCCTCGGCGATTTGGCTTCGACAACTGTTTCCCGTACATAAAACGAGAATTTTCGGTTTATTCATCAGCAACAATCCTCTCCCATTGAGGTTTTATAACGTTTTAAATCTTTGAAAAAGGAAACAACATCAGATTCGAACTCTTCTAAACGAGTCCAATTGATACAATAGCAGGATTTATTTCCTTCGATTTCACCCTTGATCAAACCGATCCCTCTTAATTCCCGAAGGTGCTGCGAAACCGTGGCTTGCGCCAAGGGCAAAACCTCTACAATTTCTCCGCAAATACATTCCTTTCGCTCGGCGATCGTCTGCAAAATTGCGAGGCGAGCCGGATGCGCAAAGGATTTCGAGAAATCCGCCAAGGATCTCGTATCAGCCGAAAACTCCGTCTTCTTATTGACTGCCATATTGTATATCGTAAATATACGATAATAAAAGCAAGTCAATTTTCTAGATCTTGATGAGCGCGGCATAGGATTTTGGATGAGGAATCGACTCGATTATCGAATCATTCCTAAACTCTTTGTTTTCCCTCTTTTGCATTGAGGTGATTTTCTTTTTGCGATCGATTAAAATCGGCTGAGAATTCCAGCCGCAAACCGATTCTTTCCATTAAAATTCTCAACGAACGATTTCCTAACAGACGCATCGCATATAAACGCTTCGGATTCTTCCTTATAACGGTTAAAAATTTTTTTCAACATCAAAGGTGGCTTTGACTGCTCTCATGGACATCTAGGATTCCGGCGGACATTGGGGAGCATGAATTTGAACGGAAAGATATTGAAAAGGGTTCGATTTAAAAACATATTCGATCCCGCACTGAAGCGACAAATCTTCAGCGTCTTTTTTCAATTTTTTATCCGCGATCGCGCAATAAAAGCCGTCAACGATGGAAACGTCATACCGAACAATCTGATTCTCCGGAAGAGCCTCCTCTGTTCTTTTCCATTCCTTCTTGATAAAATCCAGGATTTTCTTTTTCTCGATTTCGACTTGTTTTGGATCCGAGTTCTCTTTCGCAGACGTTTCACCGGAATCTTTCAATGAACGAATCGCCTCAAGACATCGATGTTTTTCAGTCAAAGTTTTCGATGCGGTTACGGATTCGGATCGACCCACATACGTACATGCAACACCAAACGCTCCAAACGCAAGAATCGACCATAGCGGCACCTGACGATTGAAACGTCTTCCCAATGAGCTTATCTTCATAAGTATTTTATTATATACTCTTATGCGTAAGAATGCCGAATCTCTTTACGACTCGAATCAATCCAAAGCAAGGATCGCTTTCGACCAAAAAAAATTCCAGATCAATCGAATCAAAGTTCTCAGAGCGAAAAAACCGATCGCGACTACGGAAAAGATCTGTCTGAATTCGGATCTCATACTTTCCCACATCGGCTGCCCCGCTTCCAAATCGGCGGAGGTTTGCACGAATAAGTCCCAAAAGAATCGGATCGATTTCGAATAATATGCGAGTTCGGCGAAAATACAAACGAATGCGAGAAGGCATACGAGGATTCTCAGTCTTCGATCGATTTTCTTTTCCAAAAGCAGCGCGATATCGACTGCAGCAAAAAAAAGAAGCCCGATAGCGAAAACCGCAATCACATATTTGACGCGAACGAAGTCTTCGGCCTCCATGTTCTCGTGCATTCCTAAAAAAGAATGAAATTTCGAGCTCACCAGAAAAAAGAGAACCGCAAAGATTACGTCGATCCGGAGAGTTCGGTCGAGTTTGTTTTTGATTTCGGTCATGAACGGGAATTCTCCACTTCGCTTAATAATTTAATATTCTTTTTATTATCGGAATGAAATAGCGCGGTTTTAGAAAAGGGGACGAATGAATCCGCCCCCTCGGTTTTCAGCGGTACGCCGGGGCTTTGGAATCGAAATCGGATTTTTCGATTTTGAAATCCTTGGTTGTTCGGAGAGAATCGAAAGCGTTTCTTTCTTTCAAAAGTTCAAGAACCGCGTTCATCGCAAGCCGGTATTGACTTTTCTCCTTATCTTGCGATTCGAGCTCGGCATGTTGATTGCAAAGCGCTTCGTTGAACGGAGTTTCAAAACCGCGGTTCAGTGTACGAAAACAGGCGAAACCGTGATACGCCCATCCGTTCGGATCGTTGCGTAAAGTTCTTATTTTTTCGGGGGAATCGTAGTAACGGGGGGATTGTGTCGCAAATTCTCGGAGCGCCTTTTCAAAGTGACCTACCGAGTTGAGGCAAAGTCGACCGTCGTCGATCGCAAACGCGTAAAAGATTTCCCCTTGGTGTTCGCGGGAAAATTTCTCAATTTCGGCCTGAGCAAAGTCGGCCATTTTTTTTACGTCAAACATGAAGCCCATCCTGCTTTTGTTCTGAAAGTTCTACAACCGTCGGATTATTTTTTGAATCTTTTTTGATTGGTTCCGAAAAGTCGGAAAGAATTCTTCTTTTACGAGGCCTGTTGTAAAGACTCTCGTTCCTCGCAGAACGTTTCGTTTGCAATTTAAGCCTGCAAACGACGAAACAAGTTATGTACGCTTTCGGAGGATGTCGCTTTGAGAAACGAATTGTGCGTTGCGAAAAAGCGAGTCAAGAAATCTCAAAAGGTCCAAGACGTCGCAGAGAAATATTTATGATCTTCTTGATTCGGAAGATAAGGGAATCCTTTTATAATGAGGAACGCAGAAAGATAATTCGACTCGAATCAGATATTGTATTTTTTGAGATCGGCCGCGATTCGATCGTTGATCTGATGTCCGGCGCACACGTTCACGACTCGGATCGCGCTTTGAACCGCAAGCGCGTTGGACGAACCGTGTCCGATTAAACAGATTCCGTCCACTCCGAGCAACAAAGCTCCGCCGTATTCCGCGTAGTCGAGACGTTTTTTGATCGCGGCAAACGTGGGCTTCAGTAAAAGAGCGCCCGTTTGAGCGAGACTGGATTGTTTGATGCTTTCGCGTAACACGTTGAAGATGGATTTGGAAAGGCCTTCCGTGGCTTTTAGAACGATGTTCCCGATAAATCCGTCGCATACTACAACGTCCACGTCCTTTCCGCTTCCGTATAAGTCCCGCCCTTCCACGTTTCCGACAAAGTTGATCGGAAGTTTTTTGATCATCTCGAAAGCCTTCAAAGAAACCGTGTTCCCTTTTTTGTCCTCTTCCCCGTTGGAAAGAATTCCGACTTTCGGATTCAAAATATTGAATATTAGCTTTGAATAAATTTCTCCCATAACGGCGAACTGCGCCAGATAATCCGGCTTACAATCCACGTTCGCGCCCGCATCCACGAGGAGCATAGGAGGTCCGTTTTCTTGGGGAATCGGAGCGGCGATCGGAGGACGAAGAACTCCGGGAATTCTTCCCAAATACAAAAGAGCCGAGGCCATGGTTGCGCCCGTGTTTCCCGGAGAAAACATTCCGACGCAGGTTTTATCCGCTACGAGTTGTGTGGCTTGAACGACGGAAGAATCCTGAAGGGTTCGCACTGCGATCGACGGAGAATCGTTCATATCGATGATCTCCGATGCGTGCTGGATTCTTACTTTGTTTGTGTCGTATTCGAATTTGAGGAGGATCTCCCCGATTTCTTCTTCTTTGCCGACCAGGACGACATTTGCCCCATCCTGGTTAACGGCATTTACGGCGCCTTCAATGATCTTTTCCGGCCCGTAATCGCCGCTCATTACATCGACGGCGACCCACATCATAGGAATTAATTTTCTTCTTTAGGCTTCTTAACTTTCGGCTCTAAAACGATTCCGGTCTTATAGAATCCGCAGGTTGGGCAAATTCTATGAGGAAGTCTGTAAGAATTGCAATTAGGACAAGGAACCAAATTTGGTTTTCCGATGGCATGATGCGCCCGTTTTGTCCTTACTTTTGATTTCGATTTTCGTCTTTTGGGAACTGCCATTGCTTTCCTCTTGGGAAATTGAAGTTGTTAAACTATACTTTTTTGAGGCTGGTAATCCTCAACTATTATTTCGCCGAAATGCGGAGAAGATGGTCTTTTTGAGAGCAAAAAGGAGCCGTCTTGGAACTCAGTAAAACATTCCTTATCCTTACCGGGCTACAACTGAAGATCAATCCGTCGGAGTTACGACAATCTACCGTAAAATTTCGCGCCCCACCCAGATTTTGGGTGGTGGGGAGAGGTGGCGGGAAAACCTCGGAGGATTTTCTATATCAAAAGATCTCACTTTTTGCAATTAACAAACCCCACTTTTGGTCGGAACATTTAAGTTTTAGTCTTCTTCGGTCCATTGTTACTTTATTCAACTTGCGAAGGCTCTCATTGAATTCTACAAATTGGAAAGAGAGTCCATAAATTCAACGGCTTCCTTTCTTTTTCCATAAAGAGAAGAGCGGTTAAAAACGAGCCTGGCCGAAGATTCTAAGATTATGTCCAACTCCGCCAGTCCGTTTGCCTTGAGGGTTCCTCCGGTGGAAACCAAGTCAACGATACAATCCGACAGTCCCACGAGCGGCGCCAATTCGATGCTACCGTAGAGTTTGAAAATCTCGCAGGACAACCCTTTGTGAAAAAAGAATTCTCTGGCTAAATTCGGATATTTCGTCGCGACTCGAATCTTGCGATGACGCGCTTCCAGCGTATAACCTTCCGGCGCCGCAAGAGAAAGTCTGCACTTTCCGATTTTCAGATCGAGCGGAGTAGCGAGGTCGTATCCTCCTTCTTTGAGGACGTCCCAACCGCTGATTCCCGCGTCTGCGGCGCATTGTTCCACGTAAGTCGCAACGTCTTGAGAACGCACGAGAAGAATCCGGATTCTTCCCATAGGATCGTTGTAGATGAGTTCTTTGGAATGGTGATCGGGTTTAGCGGAAAGCCAGCCTTTGGAGATCATCAGATCGATGCTCTCTTCGGCGAGTCTTCCTTTAGGCAAAGCCAGTGTAAGCATCAGCCTTTCTGGTTGAGTTGTATGAGTAAGAATGTCGCGAATTGTTTGACGGTATTGTAATCGGTCGCGGGAGTTTTGATGTCCTGATCGAGAACCTTTTTCAAGGATTCGATCGCTTCCGCCTTTTTACCGTTTTTCGCCTTGAGTCTTCCGGTCTGGTATAAACTCCAAGCTAAGAATCCGTTCGCTTCTCTCGTATTGGAAAGAAGATTGGCCGCAGTCGCAAAATCGGTTTCCGCCGATTCGAAGTTTCCTTCTCTTTCGCGAAGATTTCCCGCGAGATAAAAGTAATACGCCTTTACTTCCGTCGGTTCGTCGATTTTCTTACCGGCCCATTCGATTTTCTCCGCGGCCTTTTGAAATTCTCCGTTTCTGGAATAGAGATCGGAAAGGACTTTTGCCAGTCTCAGATCGAGTTTTTTGGATGAATACTGGGAAGAGATTTCTTCGTATGCTTGTATTTTTTCTTTCAGATCGATCGCAGGATTGGCGCGGAACTTTTTTTCCAACGCTTCCAATGCGATCGTCCCTTTTTCAAACTGAGAATCTTGGTATTGAAAATAGATCACGAACGCGAGAACGATCACAAGAATCGCACCCGCTCCGATCAGAACTTCCTTGATACGAGAAGCGATCGCCCTGAAAAATTTGATCAGAGCCAATTCTATCTTACTGCCTTGAAAATCCGCGTAAGGGTCCACCTTAACTTCTTTCGCGGCCGTTTGACCTACTTCGTAGCGTTTCATATCAAGTCCTTCTTTCCAGGATTCTTATCTGAGAGAAGTGTTCAGGAAGCTTCCCAGACTTTCGCGGGAAGGAGCGTCCGAAGTCTTGAGATACTTGGACATTTCCTCTCTTTCGAGAGCCTTATCAAAGTCCTTGATGGAGAGAGAAATTTTCTTATTCTTCACGTCCACTTTGATGACTGCGGTTTTCACGATCTCATCGGGTTTGTAAACTTCCGCGATGTTCGTTTCTCTTCCGTTCGGAACTTCCGAGATATGAACGAGACCTTCGATTCCGGGAGCCACTTCCACAAAGATACCGAATTCTTTGATGGACTTGATCTTTCCTTCCACGATGGTTCCGATCGGATGTTCGTTGCGAAAAATCTCGTATGGGTTTTCCATCAACTGCTTGAGACCGCAGGAAATTCTCTGCGCGTCCAAGTTCACGTCGAGAATCATGTATTTTACGGTGTCGCCTTTTTTCAATTGAGAAGTAGGATTGCTCGCCTTCTCGTCCCAAGTGATGTCGCTGATGTGGATCAGGCCTTCGATTCCGTTTTCCACTTCGACGAACGCGCCGTATTTTGTAATGCCGGTAATCACACCTTCCAAAACGTTTCCTCTGCGGATTTCAGGGCTTAACTGATCCCAAGGATTCGGTTGAAGTTGTTTTAAGCCGAGAGAAAGTCTTCTGTTTTTGAAATCGATGTCCAAAACCAGAGCTTCCACTTCTTGACCTTTTTTAAGAATGTCTTTCGGTTGCGGGGGTTTTTTAGCCCAAGCCAGTTCGGATGTGTGAATGAGTCCTTCCAGACCTTCTTTCAATTCGACGAACGCGCCGAACTTCGTTAAAGAAGTTACGGTTCCGCGGATGACCATTTCTTTTTCCAAAGAACGTTCCGCCCAAACCCAAGGATCTTCGTAGAGTTGTTTCAAACCTAACGCGAGTTTGTTGTTTTCCTTGTCGAGTTCGAGAACGACAAGTTCCACTTCCTGGCCGATTTGGAAATATTGTTTGAATGGAGCGTATTTTTTGTAGGAAATATCTCTTTGACGCAGAAGACCGGTAACTCCGTCCACTTCGCAGAATACTCCGAAAGAAGCGATTTTGCTGACTACGGATTTAACCTTGTCCCCTACTTTGATTTTGAGAAGAAGAGCGTCCCACTTTTCTTCGTTTACTTCGTCCAAAAGTTTCTTTCTGGAAACCACTCCGGAACGAGTGCGGTCGTTGAGTTCGATGATCTTAAACTCAAGTTCCTTGTTTTTGAAGGTTTCCCCTTCTTTGAATTTATAGCTGAGTTGAGAAGCAGGTAAAAAGAGATCCACTCCTTCTACGTTTACGATGTAACCTTTGCCCTTGATTTCGTTTACGAGACGGCCGGTAACTTGGTAGCCGTTTTTAAACGCTTCTTTTACGATTTCCCAACCTTTTCTTTGGTCGGCTTCTTTTTTGGAGAGAATACATCCGGAATCTTGGGATTCCTTTCTTTTTACGATTGCGGAGACATAATTGCCGCGTTCCGGAGTTTCGTCGAAATCTCCTCTTGGGATACGGCCTTCTTGTTTGAGCCCTTCGATTGCCACATAAACATAGTCGTTGTCGACGGATACGATCTTTCCTTCAACGACTTGATCTTTCCGGAGTTCCGGTTCTTCGTGTATTGATTGTTCCCACTGTTTGAATACTTCTGCAAAAGTGGACTTCTCTTCCTTGTTTGTCATGGGGCGTAGGTTACTCGGCTAATGGTAGTTCAGGATCCGTCTGGAAATTTTCGGGGATCATCGATCCAGAATCTCAAGGATCTTGCTAATTACACTATTTTTTGGTAGGAGATCAGTGTCAACGAGGATTGCGTCGTTTGCCTGATAAAGAGGCGCTATTTCCCTTTCCATATCCGATTTGTCGCGAAGAATGATTTCTCTTTCGATCTCGTCCCGATCTGCGGCGATCCCCTGCTCTTGCAATTGTAAATATCTTCTTTCCGCGCGCACTTTGGAAGAAGCCGTTAAGTAAAACTTGAACTTCGCATCCGGGAAAACTTCGGTTCCGATATCGCGGCCGTCCATGATCAATTTGTAACGTTTCGCGAGAGAATGAAGTTCTTTGTTCACGAAGTCGCGGTAAATTCTTTGGTTCGCGATGTGTTTGATTTCTTTCGTGATTGCGGGGGTTCGAATCGCGAGAGAAACGTCTTCTCCGTTCAGGAGAATTTTGTTTTCGTTTCCTGCGGAGAATTCACAGAGGATATGCGCCGATCCGATCGAGGATTTTGCCTCGTCCGTTTTCACCCATTCGGAGAATTCTCCCGCGTTAGTCGCGGCTTGGAATCGTCGAAATAAAAACAACGTTACAGCGCGATAGAACGCTCCCGTATCCAAATAATTGAATCCGATCTTTTCGGCGATTTGTCTCGCTACGGTGCTTTTCCCCGAACCCGCCGGACCGTCGAGTGCGATCACATTCTCATTCATAAAGACATCCTCGAAGTAAGGTTTCAAATCCAGGAAAAGAAGTTTCGATCCAGGAAGTTTCGTCGATTTCGAGTTGGAAACCGGAAAGGGCTTTGAGGATCAAAAAGCTCATCGCGATCCTATGATCCATATAGGAAAGAATGGAGATCTTTTTTCCTTTGGAAAGTTCGGCCCAAACGATTTCGGATTCTTGAGAGGTTCCGTCTAACGCATAACCGTCCGGATATTCCTCCACTTCGATTCCGAGCGCGCGGAAATTGGAAACCATCGTATGAATCCGGTCCGATTCCTTGGCGCGCAATTCCTCCGCGTGACGGATTTCAAATCCGCCTTCGGCAAAGAGTCCCGCTACGGACAAAATCGGAATTTCGTCAATGATCGAAGGAATTAAGGATTCCGGAATATTCACTTTCTTTAATGCGGAAGGATATGTTTTGAGATCGCCGACGGGTTCTCCGCATTCGATTCTTCGGTTGAGAATTTCGATCTTCGCTCCCATGAGTTCCAGCACTTTTAAGATTCCGATCCGGGCCGGATTCAGCCCGATGTTCTGAATCAGAAGATTTCCTTCCTTTGCCAAAACGCCGAGCACCAAAAAAAACGCCGCCGAGGAAATATCGCCCGGCACTTTGAATTCTCCTCCGTTCAAAACGTACGGAGGTTTGATTTTAAAATGAAGAGGCGAGATCCGTTCGATCTTGTTTCCCAAAAATTGAAACATGTTTTCGGTATGATCCCGCGACAATATGTTTTCCGAATATTCCAATTCCGTTGAGGACGCGATCGCCGCGAGCATCAGACAGGATTTGATCTGTGCGCTCGCAATCGGACTTTCGTATCGGAACGCACTCAATTTTTTCCCTTCGATTTTCAGCGGAGCGGTTTCTTTTTCTCCGAGCCCGACGATCGAGGCGCCCATCGCAGTCAGAGGTTTGATGATTCTTCCCATCGGACGTTTTTTCAAGGAATCGTCACCTGTCAGAGTCGCTTTCACTCCGGGAAGTCCGCAGATCAGTCCCGCCGACAGACGAATTCCCGTTCCCGCGTTTCCGAAGTCGAGTTCCACGTTAGGCGAAACGAGAGCATCCTTTCCGGGACTCGTAAATTCGTATTCGCCGGGCGCGATCTTTCGAACATTTAACCCGAGTTTGGTGAACGCGGACATCGTATTGAGCGGATCTTCCGCTTCGAGAAATCCCGTCACCTTGGAACGCCCCTTGGAAAGAGCGGCGAACAAAACGGAACGATGCGATAAGGATTTATCTCCGGGAACCGTGATCTCCCACGACTTAAGTTTAGTGTTTCTTGGAATCATCCTGGTTCTTCAAAATATAATCCCTGGATCTGCGGGAGGTTTCCATGAAACCCTCCCATTCTTTCGGATTCAGGGTGTTTTTTGGATTCAATTTTTCTAATATAATATCGAGTCGATCGCGGTAGTCGAGAAGCGACTTATAGATTTCCTCTTGGTTCGAGGAAAAAATCGCCGCCCACATCTTCGGATTGGAACCGGCGATCCGGGTCATATCGCGAAAGCCTCCTCCGTTCAACGGAATCGGGGACATGTCCGTATATTGTTTTACGATCTTCTGATTGGCCGCCCAGTCCGCCATGATCGAGGAAAGTATATGGGGAGAATGGGATAGATACGATAGAATGGCGTCGTGTTTATCGGCGGGAATTTCGATCGTTTCCATTCCGATGTTTTTCCAAAACGTGTCCAAACTCGTCCGAACTTCCGGCCTCGCGTGTTTGGGAGAAGTCAGAATACAAAGCCTTCCTTCGTAAAGGGACGCGTTCGCAAACTCGAGTCCTGATTCCTCGGAACCGCACATTGGATGCGACGAGACGTAATTGTGCGCGTTCGAAAACCGGGCTTCAACCGCGTGAATGATTTCTTTTTTGGTCGAACCGAGATCGGTGATCACACCTTCGTAATCGAGAGGAAGTTCGGAGATCAGCTTCACGGTGAGATCCACCGGAACTCCGAATATGATAAAATCGTAATCTTTCCAACGTTTGGTAGAATGAAATTCGTCCGAGGTCAAAATCTCGTCCGCTGAACGGAGAGATTCTCCCTTTGATTTGCTTTTGGAGGAACTGACTACGCCCGTGACGCGCGCGGAGATTCCCTTCTTCTTGAGCGCCAAGGACAAAGAAGCGCCCATCAGCCCGAGACCGTATATGAGAATATTAGAAAATTCTGATTTCACAGGCTTTGCGGAGACATCGGATAGGAACCGAGAACCCGGAGAAAGATCGTGTTTTCTTTCAAGCTGGAAAGAACGGCTTGGATGGATTCGTCCTTTTGATGACCGTTAAAGTCGATGAAGAAGTTGTATTCCCAGGAATTTCTTCTCGTAGGTCTGGATTCTATCTTTGTCAGATTGAGTTGATGATCGAAGAAAGGTTTTAATACGCGATACAAAGCCCCCGGTTTATCGGGACAGGAGAACACGACGGAAGTTTTGTCGTTTCCGGTCGGAGGACATTGATTTTTTCCGATGATCAAAAACCGGGTCGTGTTGTCGGCGAGATCTTCGATGGACTCGCGGATCAAACTGAGTCCGTAGATTTCCGCCGCGATGGAAGAAGCGATCGCCGCGCATCCTTCCTTTTTTTCCGCTACGATCTGCGCGGCTTTTGCGGTGGAGGAAGTTTCCACGATCTCGACGTGCGGTAAGTTTGCGGCGAGCCAATTCTTGCATTGAGAATTCGCGATCTTGATTCCGTACAAAGTATGGATTTTGGAAAGGTCGTGTTCGAATCCCAAAAGACTGATGCTGATTCTCAGATAATGTTCGGAATAAATGAGAAGGTCGGAAACCAAAAACTGATCGAGCGTGGAATTGACGAGTCCTTCGCTCGAGTTCTCGACCGGAACGACTCCGTAGTCGATCTTATCGGTTTCTACGGCGCGAAACACGTCGGGAATGGAATTGAATTCCAACGCTTGGATCGAAGCTCCGAAACGAGTACGAACCGCTTGATTGGAAAAGGAACCGGCAGGTCCGAGATAACCGACTTCCAATCCTTTTTCGACGGAGATGGAACCGGACATGATTTCGCGGTAAATGGCGATGAGTACTTTGTCGGGTAACGGCCCCGCGCTCAAAGACTTTATCTTTTCATAAACTTCTTTTTCGCGATCGGGACGGAAGACCGGTTCGTTTCGTTCGCGCTTGAGTTCGCCGATTTTCGCGACGAATTCCGTGCGAGCCTGGATCGCCTTTACGATCTCTTGATCCAGAGAATCGATCTGATCTCGGAAGACTTTTAGTTGTTGATCCAGGTCACTCATTTTCGAGTAAATCGTCCAGGTTTTCAAATTTCAGCTCTTTGACTTCCACAGGAGCCGGAAGATCCGATAGTTTATTCAATCCGAAATGAATCAAGAATTCTTTGGTCGTTCCGTAAAGCGCCGGTCTTCCCGGAACTTCTTTGTTGCCGATCGGCTTGATCAATTTTTTGGATATGAGAGAAGTCACCATCGCTCTGGAGGAAACTCCGCGGATCTCGTCGATTTCGGGAAGAGTGATGGGTTGTTTGTATGCGATGATGGCAAGAGTATCCAAACTGGATTTGGAAAGTTGTTCCCTTCTTTTTTCCTTGAAGATGTTTCCGAGAATTTCGGAATATCCCTCGTTGGTCACGAACTGATAGGCGCCGCCGATTTCCTTTAAGAGAAAGCCGCCGTTCTTTTCGGAATAGTCTAATACGAGTTCGTCGAGAATTTCTCTTGTCTCGGTCTTTTCCATTTCGGCGGACTTGGCGATGCTCGCCAATTTAAGAGGTTCACCGGAAACGAATAATAACGCCTCGATCAATCCTTTGAGTTTTGCCCTGTCCCGTTCCACTGTTCCTCTACCAGAAATAAACGGATCTCCCCGAAAAGTTTGTGCTGCTTAGCCCGGAGAATCCTCTGCTTACTTAGTTCCAGCAATGCCAGAAAAGTGGCAACGATTTCTGCCTTTTCCGGAACTTCCTTCTCGAATAATTCCGGGAAAGTAACTTCCTTTTTTTCTCGGAGGGAAGAAAGGATTTTTTCCATCTTTTCTTCCACCGTAAATCGGTGAGGTGTGGTGAGTAATGCGGGAATTTCCGCGTCGTCGACTTTGGCTTCGAGAATTTCGTTGAACGCGCCGATCAAGTCCAACAAAGAAACGTCCAGCCAATTGTCCTCTTCTTCCAAGGTGACGTTGGATTCTCTTCGGAAAACCCCTGTCTGGACCTGATCCATTTCCGAGAGCCGTTTTGCGGTGAGCTGGAATTTTTTGTGTTCTAAAAGTTTTTCAACAAGTTCGGGGGGAAGCGGCGGCTCGTAGTCTTCTTCCTCAAATCCCGGATCCGGCAACAGCGCCTTGGATTTTAAGTAGATAAGATTGGCCGCCATCAAGGCGTATTCCGCGCTGAGCTCCAAGGAAAGAGTCTCTGAAATCCGTAAGAAACTTAAAAAATCACGGGTGATGCGAGAGAGAGAAACATCAAAGATGTCCACTTTGTAACTTTCAATCAAACTCCAGAGGACTGAAAGAGGTCCTTCCGTCAAACCTCCCTCGGAGTTGTTCCATTGAACTACAAAGGACTTACCGGATTCTTCATTCTCCATTCAAAGACTTTTGCCTCTTAAGAATTCAGAGCTTTGTCCGCCGCCTGCTGGAGTCTTTCCGGAGAAAACGGTTTTACGACGAAGTCTTTGACTCCCATCTTGATTGCCTTTGCCAAAAGGTCTTCCTGACCGAGCGCGGTTACCATGATGATTCTCGCTTTCGCATCCAACTTGAATATTTCCTGAGCCGCTTCGATTCCGTCTTTTTCACGCATGGTAATATCCATCGTGACCAGATCCGGCTTCAAAGACTTGTATTGCTCCACGGCAATATTCCCGTTTTCAGCCTCACCTACGATCTCATGACCGGTTTGGGTGAGCGCGTCTTTTACCATGGTTCTCATGAATTTGGCGTCATCCACAACGAGAATTCTGGCCATAATTAAATTCCTCTCTCTTTCAAAATGATTTGGATCCTATTGATGATTTCGGTCACAGGCTCGATATATTCGACGCCTCCCATTTCAACGGCCTGACGGTTCATTCCATAAATTACGGAAGTTTGTTCGTCCTGTGCAATCGTGGAACCCCCGGCTTCTTTCACTTTTACCATAGCCGCCGAGCCGTCCTTTCCCATACCGGTCATAATCACACCGATTATCCCGCTTTTATATTCTTCGATCGCGCTGTTTAGGAGAACTTCAATGGAAGGTCTGTGTCCATTTACGGGAGCTTCCCTGTTCAGGGCAATCCATTTCCTCCCGCCGCGAGATTGAACGGAAAGATGCGCGTCTCCCGGTGCGACGTAGCCCGTATTCGGTTCGATCGGTTCGCCGTCTTCGGCTTCCTTCACTCGAATTTTGGAATGTTCGTTGAGTCTCATCGCGAACGCTTTCGTAAAACCTGCGGGCATATGTTGCACGACTAGTATCGGCAGAGAAATGTCCGCGGGGACTCTGGAAAAAACTTCCTGCAATGCTCTCGGTCCACCGGTGGAAGTACCGATACAGATCGCTTGCACGGGAGTTTTTTTCGCCGGCGCTCCGCCGGAAGGAACGGTCGTCACCGGAACTTTTTTTAATGAGACAATGGAAGGAATTCTTACGCGGCTTTCGAAGAATGCGAGAATCTTGGACTTGAGAATGTTTCCGATTTCTTCGGGATCGAATTGAAACGCGCTCGAAGGTTTGGGAACGAAGTCGATCGCGCCGTATTCCAAAGCCTTGAACGTGGCCTCGGCTCCGTTTTGAGTCAGAACCGAAAGCATGATGACCGGAATTCCCATCCTCTTTTTTTGAAGCTCGTGCAAGGCCGTAAGACCGTCCATCACCGGCATTTCCACGTCGAGGATGATGACGTCCGGATTCAATTTTTGCGCGAGTTCGATACAATCCACACCGGTCTTACCGGTGGCGACGACGAGAATCTGGGAATCTTTTTGGATCTGATCGGAGATGATGTTTCTCACTAAAAGAGAATCATCCACGATGACCGCGCGGACCGGGTTGGGAACCATTTCCTTTAGAACCTCGGGATCAACTGGATCAATTCGTCAAAGTCCGGAAGGAATAAAAGAACGCCGAGAAGATCGTTTCCTTCGTGATTGAATTCGGTCAGCATACTTAAGAATTTCGTTCTCTCCGGTTTTACGACGTCCAAAACCTGCATAAACGTTCCTTCCAAAAATTCGGGAACGGAAGGCATCACGCTCGCTTTCGCCTTGTTGGAAATCGAGTTCATTACCGAAGAACAAACGATATTGGAGATCTCGCTGAGAACGGACTTCGCATCGTCGGTCAAACCGGAACCGGGGGGCATATCCGAACCGAGAAGTTCTCTCGCGAGATTGCTCGCGTTTTCTCTGGAGAACATCATCAAAAGATTTCCGTTCAAATCTCCGTTCATGCGGATTCTCAAGCCGTAAAAGTGGTCGTCCGAAAAACGGATCTCTTCCGCGAGACCGTCGCGGTCGTTCATGATGATTTCCGGAATAAAAAGATCGATGTTCTTTTTCAAAAGCTGGGAAAGAACCATACCCGCGTTCATCATTCCCGTGTTGACTACGCTTTCGAGTTTTTTGATTTCCTCTTTGGAAAGGGCGCCTTTGAAGTCCTTTGCGGGACCGACGGACATCGTACGTTCTTTCTTTTGAGATAAGAAGCTGTCGATGATCGACTTGGCTCGTTTTTGTTCCTCTTCGCTCGCGCTTTGATCGAGCGCAATGTCGGTGATATGAGAACGATATTCCTCTTCCGACTTGGAAACGAACGGTTTACGCGGAGTGGAGGGAGAATCCGAAAACGAAGTCACGGTCGGAGGCGGAGTAGTCTTCGGGGATTCAGGAATTACGGGTTCGCCGGCGGCGGGAAGTTGTCTTTCCTGAGGAGCTTTCATTTCCACGCTGAGAGCCGCCGCGAGTTCTTTTTCTTCGCGGATCATTTCTTCTTTGTCCACGACGATGCGTTTCATCTCGCGGGTGCGTTCGGTCTTTTTCTTTTTCAGACGTTCACGGTTCGTGATCTCGTGCAGTTTGTGATTGTAGACGTTCGTGGGATTTGTCGTTTTTTGAACGTAGAGTTCCTCTTCGCGGTCCGCGGAATGAATCGAACTGATTCTCCGCATCGTTTCGAGATGATAACGAACGACGGTGTCCGTGTCTTCGAGTTCGGACGCGATCTCTACGATTCCGGGAATGTCCAAAACCATGATGATGGTTCCGTCTCCCATGATGGACGCACCTGTGAGACCGTGGATGTTTTTGAAATTCTTTTCGAGAGACTTGATGACCGTCTCGTGTTTGCCCACGAGTTCATCGACCATAAATCCGATCTTGCGACCTTTGTATTGAACGATGACAACCGGAAATTCTTCGCGATCCGTTTTGTCCTGAAGGCCGATGATGCGGTTGAGTCTGTAGATCGGAAGAACCTCTCCTCTGAGATTGATGATTTCGTTCCCTTCGAGAGTGGTGATCTGATCGTTGTGAATCTTGATCGTCTCGTTGACTTCCGAAAGAGGAAACGCATACACTTCCTCTTCCATAAGAACGAGAATGGAAGGAATGATCGCAAGAGCTTGCGGAAAGGAAAGAACAAAGGAAGTCCCCTGACCTTTCGTGCTGTTGATCAAAATTTTCCCTTTGAATTCCTGGATGAGATTGTTCACGACGTTCATGCCCACGCCGCGACCGGAAATATCCGTGATCGTATCGGCTGTCGAAAATCCCGCTTGAAAAATGAACTGATAGATTTCCTGCTCGGTGAGATTGGAAGCTTCGGTCGCGGAGACGAGTCCCTTCTCGATCGCTTTGCGGAGAATTTTTTCCGCGTCCAAACCGCGACCGTCGTCGCGGATCTCCACCATAATATTGCTTCCGCCTTGGTAAGAATTGAGTTCCACCGTTCCGGTTTCCGATTTTCCCGCGGCGACTCGTTCGGACGGAGTTTCAATTCCGTGATCCACGGAGTTGCGGATCAAATGGAGAAGCGGTTCACCGAGCGCATCGATGACTTTTTTGTCGAGTTCGGTCGATTCTCCGCTGAGAATCAAATTCACCTTCTTGCCGGTTTCGAGCGAAAGGTCGCGCACCAAACGCGAGAATCTGCGGAACACAGTGGAGATTTGAACCATTCGGATGTTCATGATTCCGGATTGGAGTTCTTTCGAGATTCGGTTGATGAGATCGATTCTGGATTTGAGATCGTTGAAGAGTTGGTCCTCACCGAAGATTCGGATCAGATCGTCGTAGATTCTTTGAAAGCCGGAATTCGTAATGATCAACTCTCCCACGTTATTCATGAGCTGATCGAGTTTATCGGAGGATACTTTAATACTCTTTAATGTAACCTTGGATTCGGACGCCGCCATATCGTCGTCCATCTTGAATCCCGTCGCCGCGACTTCCTCCTGAACGACGGGAACGTATTCCTGAATGTCGAGGGTTTCCACCATATCGACGTTAGCCGCCGTTCGTATCTGTTCCAGGGATTCGGAAGAAAGAAATAAAAGCGTGATGGAAGTGACGTCGACTCCCTTTTCCAATTCTTCGAGATCGGGAACGGATTTATAAACGACTCCTAAATTTTTTAAGTTCTGAAGAATCAAAGAAAAACGAAGACCCTTCATCGGAGAATCTTTTCCGAGGCTTACGGAGATCTTCAGACATTTTCCGGCTTTGCGGATTTCCTCTTCGAGTTCGCGAACCTCTTCCGCTTCCAAACGAATGTCCAAACCTCCCGAAGTGGAAGGACGCAAAGCGGCGCTCGGTGCGGAAGAAGATGTCGGAGCC
The DNA here is from genome assembly GCF_022267375.1 of Leptospira sanjuanensis. Classification (GTDB taxonomy): domain Bacteria; phylum Spirochaetota; class Leptospiria; order Leptospirales; family Leptospiraceae; genus Leptospira; species Leptospira sanjuanensis. Next base: position 1,209,487 of record NZ_JAIZBH010000001.1, on the reverse strand, counting down.
GCGGCTGGACGGGCGGGTGCTGCTTCAACGGGTTTTGGCGCCGGAGCGGAAGTCTCGGCGGGCGCGGAACCTGCAACGCCGGAAAAAGAAGAAGGATCTTTTTCGTACGCGTCCAGCTTTTGAATCATCTCCGTAAACGGGGTATCGATCTTTTTCCCTTGGCTCACGTTGGCGATCACGTATTTGATCAGATCGAAACATTGAAACAGAAGATTGACGAGAGGAAGTTTGACTTCGAGTTTTCCGTCTCTCGTCAACTGAAGAAGATTCTCCATCTTGTGAGCGAGATCGGAAAGATTGTATAAACCGACGAAAGCCGCGGAACTTTTGAGCGAATGAGCCGCGCGAAAGATATCGTTGATGATCGAAAGATTTTTATGATCCGCTTCGAGACGAAGAAGGTTCGCGTTCAGTTCTTCGATTTGGTCTTCGGACTCTTCCAAAAAGAGTTCGGTGTATTCTCCCAGAATTCCAGCCATTACGCGACCTCCTGTTCAAAGTTGATCAGGACGGATAGGTTTAAGTTAAGGATCAAAGTTTCCTCCGCCTGGCTGACAGATTCTATCAAAGAACTGTAATTGAGAGTGAGATCGTCGGTGGCTTTGCTGATTTTGTCGAATTGAATTTTCACCACTTGTTTTACCGTATCGACGAGAATTCCCGCGCGTTTTTCTTCGTGAACGACGACGATGATTCTTGTGGAAGGAATGATCTCGCTGTATCCGATTCCGAAAACCTGCTTTAGATCTAATATCGGAATGATCTCTCCTCGGAGATTAATCACCCCGAGAATATAATCGTCTCCGTTCGGAATTCTTGTGATCGGAACCGGCTTCAGAATTTCGTGGATTTTTAGGATATCGATTCCGAAGATTTCGTCCTCGACGTTAAAGGTAAGATATTCCTTTTGAGAGTCCGTCGTTTTATCCGCTTCTAAGGATTCAAGATATTGTCTATTATCGAATGAGGCCATGATTGTATACCCGAAGGTCTCCGTTAAAATCCAGGATCAATATATAAAACAGATTGCGATTTGTTTTTCAAGAACAATCGAAAGAAAGCATTCGCGAAACCTAAAAATTCTCACTCTATTTATCGAATAGACAGTATTTTACCGCTTTTTCAGACGATTTGATAGATTTTTTTCTCCGTAATGACAGTACCAACTCTTATGTCGTGATCTTCCTTTGCGAAGCTCGCCGGAAAGAGTTCCTCGTAGGTAAGACCGATCAATTGATTCGGACTGACGTCGTGCAAAGTTCTGTCATAAAAGCCCGCGCCCCGTCCCAAACGGAAACCGAGTTCGTCGTAACCCAAAGCCGGAACGACAATCCATTCCGCATCGTGAAAATTTAAGGTCTTTGTTCCTTTCGGTTCGGAAATTCCGAACGGGCCCGATTCCCAGGTTTCGGGAAGAATGAATTCGAGTTTTTCTCCGATCATTTTTGGGAAATAAATTTCCTTACCGGAATCTGTCCAACCCAAGGCTTTCGGGTCCACCTTTACTTCCCATTTATCGGGAGCGTAGGCGATGATCTTACGTGCGCCCGCCGTGATTTCCGCTAAAAACCGCAGAATGGCTTGGTCTTTGATTTCTCTTTCTTCCAAAAGAGTAAGAAGCGTTCGAAGTGCGTTTCTAGATTGCAGTTTCAAGGAGAATTACTACTAAAGAGATCGAATTTTTAATCGTACAAAGTAAAGTTTTGAATGCGGCTCAAAGAAAGAAGTTCACAGATCTCCGATGATTCCTTCTTCCAACATGGTTATCAGCTTGCGGGTTTTTTCTTCGATTTCACCGGTTCCGGGAGAAGCGGAAGGTGTTGTTTCACTTTTGATTTCTTTCGCTTGATTCAATTCGTCCGCAAAGTTCAGCGCGGCTAAGATGGCTAATTTTTGTCGGGATGCGCCGGGCATTCCGGCTCCGAGTTCTCTGAGTTTTCGATCCACTTCTTCCGCAAGGGAATAAATATAGTCTTCTCCCGTTTCGCTGAGGATCGTATATTCCTCTCCGAGGATTCTAACTTTTACCCTGCGTGGGTCCAATCAAACAACCTCAGGACTTAGGATCGTCTTCGATGATCAGAAAGTCGTCGTCTTCATCCGCGTCGAATACGCTGATCGCGTCGTCATCGTCTTCGATAATGATATCGTCGTCATCGCTTTCGGTCAGAGGACTGAAATCTTCCGCGGTTTCGTCTTCGGAAATTTCGATGATGTCTTCGTCTTTTTCGGGAACTTCTGTGATCAGGGAAATATCGTCGTCTTCTTCGTCGAGAAGAATGATTTCGTCGTCTTCGCCGAATTCCTCTTCTGCGGAAGCGGTTTCTTTGACAACGTTAGACGCCGCGGCGGTAGTTGCGGCGGCGGCAGCCGGAGCCGCGCTCGAAGCGGAAGAAGAAGGAGCCGAAGATGCCGTTGCTCCTCCCCCTTGTGGAAGAGAATCCAATCTTCCGAGGAGTTGATTGATCTTTCCTTCGAGTTTTTGTTCTCTTTCTTTGAGTTCCGTAAGTTCTGCGTTCGTTTTTTGAAGCTGAGCCCGGAGAGAAGAAAGTTCTTTTTCCTTTTCTTCCATCGCCAGTTTCATCTGGTCGTTTTCGGCTCTCAGGGTTTCGTTTTCGGATTCTAAGCGACCATTTTCAGCGCGAAGATCGCCGATCAGTTCAAGGGCTTTAATGACCTTGCTTTCTAATTCTTCAATGGTCTCCATAGTAAGCATAACCTGATTCTCCTTAAAAAACGATTCTCTGAAAACAGAAAAAGCCCTGTAAGCTTACAGGGCTGTCGATTTCGGTCAAGCTGGATTGATTATCCGGCTACTTTGATCTTTTCGACCAGGGCGTTGAAAACTTCCCGATCGTTAAAAGCCAGCTCTGCAAGGGATTTACGATCCATGTTGATCCCTAATTTCTTAAGAGAATTCATGAATACGGAATAAGACAAACCATTTTCTCTCGCAGCGGCGTTAATTCTGATGATCCAAAGTTTACGAAAATCTCTTTTCTTCGCTCTACGATCGCGGTAAGCCCACTGGCCCGCTTTCATTACCGCACTTTTTGCCGTTCTGTAAAGTTTAGAACGGGCTCCGCGGAATCCTTTTGCGTCCTTTAAGACTCTTCTTCTTCTATTTTTGTGGATGGTTCCGTTGACCGCTCTAGGCATTATCGTACTCCATAAGGCATTAATCTGACGATGGATTTCCAGTCAGAGTTATTGACCAAGGTCAAACCGCGAAGACGTCTTCTGCGTTTCGGTCCCTTTTTGGTCAAGATGTGACGGGTATTCATACTCTTGCGTTTGATTTTGTTGTTCTTTGTGAACTTGAAACGCTTTGCAGCGGCTCTATTCGTTTTCAACTTTGGCATCTTAATCTACCTTCGATCCTATTTCCGGAAATTATTTCGGATTAATAATTACTACGATCTGCTTTCCGTCCTGAACAGGATCCCTTTCCGCGGTGCCATGCTCTTTCAGGTCTTCGATCATTCTATATACCACTTTCATTCCGAGGTCGGAGTGCATCATCTCTCTACCGCGGAATCGGAGACTGACTTTTACTTTGTCTCCCTTTCCAAGAAACTCTTGCGCGTGTTTCTTTTTGATTTCGTAATCGTGACTTTCGATTCGAGGACGAATCTTAATTTCCTTAACGTTGATTACGTGTTGTTTCTTTTTAGCCTCTTTACTCTTTTTGAGTAACTCGAATTTATACTTACCGTAGTCGATGATCTTACAAACGTGAAGTTCCTGATCCGCCGATACTTCCACGAGATCCAGGTTTTCTTCTTTTGCTTTTCTGAGAGCTTCTTCAAAAGGAACGATCGCCACTCCGTCGTCCGATACTAAACGGACTCTGGAAACGCCCGTGATTTTCTCATTGATCCTGTGATTAAAAAGTTTATCCGTTGCTGACTTTTGACTCGGTTTCCTCTGCATTCATTCTCCGGCTAGATTTCCAAGATTTTATTCTTAGGCCTGTTTTCAAGCGATTTTTGACTCTATTTCCCTGGAATCGGCCTTTATTTCAAGCGGATTTTGCCGTTTTCGACGATCCGTGGTAGTTCCCACAAGTTCGATGGGTTAACGGCAGAAGTCCGAGTTAGGAAGGTAAGAGTTCCCACTTGTTTCGGAATTCGATTCCGGTATTTTTTCCGAAATACGGTGGTAGTTCCCACAGTTTTCTCTTCAAAGAATCCGATTCGAACTGGGAAACAGCAGGAGTTCCCACAACGGAAACGTTCCACCGGGAAATTCCCCGCGTTGAACCGTAGTAGTTCCTACGTTTTTCAAGATCAGTCCGTTCTTTTCACAATGATTCACCGGGAAAACGAAGGAGTTCCCACATTTCCAAAAACGGCGGCCTCTTTTTCAAGCCGCCGCCCGCCGCTTCTTATAACTTAGCCCGCTTTAATCTCATCCTGTAGATTGGAAATAAAACCGGCGCGGGTCAAAGTCTTGGTGTCCTCTTGACCGAGCTTTCTGACCGCGAGAGTCCCGGATTCCATTTCCTTTTCACCCAATACCAAAAGATAATTCGCCTTTTTTAGGATAGAATCCCGGATCTTTGCGCCGATCTTTTCGTTTCTCGTGTCCATCTCCACCCGGAACCCAGCTTCGACTAACTCGCGATAAACGTCCTTCGCGTAGTCGGTGACTTTTTCGGTCACGGTGAGAATTCTCACCTGATTGGGAGAAATCCAAAGAGGAAATTTCCCCTCGTAGTGTTCGATGAGAATTCCTATGAATCGCTCCAAGGATCCGTAAATCGCTCTGTGAATCATCACCGGTCTTTTTTTCTGACCGTCGCTGTCGGTGTAATCCAATTCGAATCGTTCGGGCATGGAGAAGTCGACTTGGATCGTTCCGCACTGCCAAAGCCTTCCGATGGAATCCTTGATGTTGAATTCGATCTTGGGTCCGTAGAACGCACCCTCTCCTTCTTTGATTCCGTAAGGAATTCCTTTTTTTTCGAGAGACTTCTTGAGCGTTTCGGTCGCAAACTCCCAGTCCTCTTCTTTCCCTTGCGATTTTTCGGGGCGCGTCGCGATGAAGGTCTTAAATTCGGAAAATCCGAATTTCTTATATACGGTAAACGTAAAGTCGATGATGTCCATCACCTCGGATTCGAGATGATCCAACGGCGCGTAGATATGAGAATCATCCTGAGTGAACGCTCTGACTCGGAAAAGGCCGTGAAGGACACCGTGCAATTCGTGACGATGTACGCTTCCGAATTCCGCGAATCGTAAAGGAAGTTCGCGATACGAATGCAGGTGATGTTTATAAATCAAAGAACATCCGGGACAGTTCATCGGCTTGAGAGCGTAATCCTCTTCGTCGATGTCCGTGAAATACATGTTCTCGTGAAAGTTATCCCAGTGACCCGACTTCTTCCAAAGCTCGGAAGAAAGAACGGCGGGAGTTTTGATTTCCTGATAACCGCGCTTATTGCACTCGGATCGAAGATAATCCGCGAGCGAATTCCAGAGAATCGTTCCTTTCGGATGCCAGAACGGAAATCCGGGTCCCTCTTTTTGAAAGGAGAATAGATCCATTTCCTTTCCGATCTTTCTGTGATCCCTTTTCTTCGCTTCTTCGATTTGAAAGAGATACGCATCCAATTCTTTTTTGGTAGGGAACGCGACTCCGTAGATGCGTGTAAGCATCGCGTTGTCTTTGTCCGCTTTCCAATACGCGCCCGAGATCGCCGTTAGTTTAAAAGATTTTAATATACCGGAATTCGGAACGTGAGGTCCGCGGCAAAGATCGAACCATTCTCCCATCCCGTAAATGGAAACGTCCTCGCTCGGAATTCCTCCGATGATTTCGATCTTGTATTTCTCTCCGAGTTTTTGGAAGGTTTCGATCGCTTCCTTTTTCGAAACGACCTTCCTCCAGACCGGATGATCCGCCTTTACGATCTTCTCCATTTCGGCTTCGATCTTCGGGAAGTCTTCCGGAGTTACGATCGCACCTTGAAAATCGATGTCGTAATAAAAAAATCCGGGACCGTTTTCGATGACCGGACCCACGGTGAGATTCGCGTTCTTGTATAAATTCTGAACCGCCATTCCGAGTAAATGCGCCGCGGAATGTTGAAAGGTTTCCCATCCCGCTTTTTCGGAATAGGTCAATACTTCTATGTTTGCATCGGCTTCCACCGTTCGGGATAAGTCCTGGATATCCGTGCCGTTCAGACGTACGGCGAGCGCCTTGTTTTTTAAGAAGGGTAATTCTTTTTCGATGAAGTCGCGGTAAGTGGAACCTTGTGCGACTTCCTTAACGGATTTGTCCGGCAACGTAAGCCTATGCATATTCTTATTCTATCCAGGAACGAATTTGGGTTTTCCCCTTTCCATTCGCGAAAATCGGACATATTTTTCAACCGATTTGCATTTGCGGGGGAAAAACCTTGACTGTGCTCTCCCCCCTATCGACGCTGTAGGAGATGAAAGCGTTTCTGGTTCTCGACAACGGCACGATCATAGAAGGAGAATCTTTCGGCTACGAAACGGACTCCGTCGGCGAGGTTGTCTTCAATACTTCCATGGCGGGTTATCAAGAAATTCTCACCGACCCTTCCTACTGCAATCAAATCATAACGTTAACCTACCCGATGATCGGGAATTACGGAATCCATCCGACCAACATGGAATCCGCAAAAATCCAAGCGAGCGGATTGATCGTAAAAGAATATGTGGATCGTCCTTCAAACTTCCGTTCCGAAAAGACGCTTTCCCAATTTTTAAAAGAATATAAAATCCCGGCCATCCAAGGGATCGATACGCGCAAACTGACGCGTTATATCCGAACCAACGGTTCTCCGAACGGCGGGATTTTTGTGGCTCCGGAATATTCTCCTAAGTTTCTGGAAACGGTGAAGTCTTTTCCGGGAATCATCAATGCGGATCTCGCCAAGGTCGTAACGACTTCTTCGAAATACATCTTCGGAACTCATACCGGAAAAAAATACAAACTCGCTGTTTATGATTACGGCGTGAAAACGAACATTCTCCGTTTGTTGGACGCGAGCGGTTTTGCGGTAACGGTTTATCCCGCGCAAACTCCGGCGGAAGAAATCATGAAGGAAGGAACGGACGCATTCTTTCTTTCCAACGGACCCGGAGACCCGGCTCCTCTTGATTACGCGATCAACGCGACGCGTAAGATTATGGAAAAGGGATATCCTCTTTTCGGGATCTGTCTAGGGCATCAGATCATCGGACTTTCGCTCGGTAAAAAAACCGAGAAGATGAAGTTCGGTCATCGCGGCGGGAACCAACCGGTTAAGAATTTATCAACCGGACAAGTGGAGATCACTTCGCAAAATCACGGTTTTGCGGTAATCGACGATCAAAAGTCGGATGAACCCGTTTCGTTTTTAAATCTAAACGACAACACCGTGGAAGGGATTTTAAAATCCGGTTATCCATTGTTGACCGTTCAGTATCACCCGGAAAGCGCTCCGGGTCCGAACGATTCCCGTTATTTATTTCAAAAGTTTTACGATCTCGTTGAGTCTACAAAAAGAGGCAAATAAAAATGGCAGAATTTCCGCAACTTCCCGATAGAATTTTTGGTATCCCCGTTGGAAAAGATTTTTCCATGGAAGCTCTCGTAAAAGACGTATGGAATCCGGAAACGGACGACCTCTTCCCTCCTAAGAATTTTTTAGGCATCGGCTACGGCGTGAACTTTTACGCGATTGCGAGAAAGACCGGGCTTCTCTAAACAAAGAAAAACACCGGGCTTGTCGAATTTCGGCAAGCCCGTCCTAAAACGGAACATCCTTCCGAGTTCACGCCGGCCACAATCGAAGATTCCGCGTGGATAAATTATAAATCGCTTAGAAATTCTTTCGGTCATCGGATATACTTCCCTTCGAATTTTTTGAATCGAATTCGGAGAAATTCGCCACCTGTCGAAGTCGGTGGAAACCTGAAACCTCGAAGCCGATTGCATCACCGCCAAAACGGGGGAAGTATGAAAGAAAATTATAATATTCTAAATCTACCTCGAAACCTTCGGGAGGATTTAATCGGACGAAAAAGAATCGAAACAGGACAAGGTTGGTTTGATCTTGCATCTATCCAAGAAGTCCACTTCAGCTCCGTAAAGATCGGTCCGTTTGCAGATGATGAATTAGGACAATATTACACCAATTCGGTCGGCCTTATAAAAAATTCGGAACACTATGGGGAAGATCCGGAAATTCTTGTCTGGCTACCGCGAATCGGGCTCTACGGGACATGGGATTCCAGTCACGACGAACTTCATATTTTTCCGGATGGGAATTGGAACACTATGAAATCGAATCTGACTCCATTCATCGAAGCACAGTGGGGATACGAGGGCGACGACAAGATAGAACACATAACCTTGGAAGACGCAGAGCGATACCCGACGGCCTTCGACTTTATCCCTTACGACCTGGACAAAACAGTACACAACCTTTCCGACGGAGAATTGAACGCTTTTTTGGAACGATACGAAGATGCGATTCTTCGACATCCGGACGTCTCTTCGTTGGACGACGCCTATTTCGCGTTAGACGAAATGGGAAAGCTGAAACAATCCTTGGACGCCTTCGGAAAAGCCGCGGAACTTTGTCCTAGGGAATCCATGTACGCGGCCAACCTCGCCGAAATCCATTGGAAAATGGGGGACCAAAAGCAAGCCGCCCAATACGCCCAAAAAGCCAAAAGTATGGGGGACAAATCCCCGATCGTGGGGGAAATATTTCAATCGACCCGAAGCAGCTCGAAACGATCGGAATAAGAAGACGGACATTTTAGAAATTATGAATGCGGATCGATTCCATCCGGAGATCGAAAATCCTGAACACAAATCGAGGCGTCACTCTTAAAAGAAATTTCCATTCGATTTCCAATCAAACTTGTTTGAATTTATAATTTGGACGGAACAAAGTTGAACAATCCTTTACTGTTTTGGAACTTTGAAGAGTGAAGGTTGCCGATGAAAATTAACAAATCGATTCTTTTCGCAGTAGTTCTCTTGGGGAATATGTGCATTTCTATCCCGCAACACACTCTTTCTTTGGAAAATTCCGCAGCCGGCCGAGACAGAAAAGCGAAACTTCTTTCCGCATTTTTCGGTTTGGACAATGGACTTCCGTTTCGATCGATCGCACTTTGGAGATACGCTCCCGGCAAAGACGGCATGCCCTTGGTCTTTTCCCACGAAATCGATCCTGCAACTTTGGATATTTTGGATTTTCAAATCATCACGGCGAAGGGTGAAATTCTTTCTCCGTCGTTCGCGACGTTCGCACCGGCTTTGGAAGCTTTCGAGCTGAGGACAGTTTTACTCATCGGCGAATTCGGAAATCATCCGGATAACGAGCCGAAAGAAATCGCGATCGTGGGCGAACTCAAAAGTCGCGACGGTCAGAATTTTTTCGGACAAAAAGTCGCGGTAACTCCTCTAAACGAAGGACCGTATATTAGTTATGCTGAATATTTCAATTTCGAACCCTCCTATCCTTACAACGAATCCGAACGAGGAAAGGACTGTCCCCGTACGGAAACCGCAGTCGTAGTTAGAACCGTTTGGGCCGGAGGTGTCAGGGCCATCGACGGGCAGGAATTGGGCGATCGAGATTTGAAACGGTTTCGAATTCGGATGAAAGCGGGGAAAAAAACATGGTTCGTTCATCCGTTTCGCATCGCCGACATTGACGATAACGACAACAATATCGATTTGTGTATTTCCGAAAAAGGAATTCCTATTTCGGTCGAAGCGGAGGCAAATACGGCCATCGACCCGAGAGGAGACGCGAACCCGTTTACGAAAAAGGAAATTTTAAGCCGCTGATAAATTTGAATCGGAAATCCGAATTCATAAAAACACGTTTCGTCGAGTCGATACGACACAAACCGAACCGTCCTTTAAATAAAAACCCGCATCTTCACCCGGATTTTTATTTTTAAGAGCGAACGTTCGAATCGAAGAACGGCCTCGTGCGTCTTTTATTGTTAAATTAGAAAATTCTAAAATTCAAAATCTGAACCGCTTTTCAAAAACAAAAAAGCCCAGGACACACCCCCGGGCTTTTTATGATTTTCCGGGCTCTCAACAAAAACCGCGGAAACTTTTTCTTTTAGAAAGAATTCCTCAATCGAAGAATTTTCTCCGTAATATCTTATGCTTGGAACGCGTCCAAAACAAGCTGATCCTGTTCCTGCAAATGCAGCTTCATGTGACCGGCGGCAGGGCTCGGAGATTCGTGTCTTCCCGCATAAACAAGTCGAATGTTGGAAGGAATCAAATCCTCGATTCTTTCGCGAACGAAAAACCAAGCTCCTTGGTTTTTCGGTTCTTCCTGACACCACACGAAGGATTTAGCGTTCTTGAATTTCTTGAGAGCCGCCTCGATTTCCTTCGCGGGAAACGGATAAATCTGCTCAACTCGCACAAGAGCCGTATTCTGGATTTTGTTCTCCTCGCGATATTTCAGTAAATCATAATATACTTTACCTGCGGAGAAGATCACCTTTTCGATCTTGTCGGCCTTTGAACCGGCGTCGTCCACGAGGATTTCGCGGAACGCGCCTTGCAGAATGTCCTCCACCGGAGAAAGAGAAGCCGGAAAACGGAGCAAACTTTTCGGAGTTACGATCACGAGAGGTTTGCGGTAGTTTCTGAGCATCTGCCTGCGGAGAAGGTGGAAATACTGAGCGGCCGTCGTGAGGTTACAAACCTGCATGTTGTTGAGGGCGCAGAGCTGTAAAAATCTTTCGAGCCTTGCGGATGAATGTTCCGGTCCTTGACCTTCGTATCCGTGAGGAAGAAGCATAATCAAACCGGAAAGTCTTTGCCACTTCACTTCCGAACTGGAAATGAACTGATCGAAGATCACCTGCGCGCTGTTCGCAAAATCTCCGAACTGAGCTTCCCACATCACGAGGGCGTTCGGGTCGGCGAGAGAATATCCGTATTCAAAGCCCAACACCGAAAACTCGGAAAGCGAAGAGTTGATGATCTCCGCCTTAGCCTGCTTAGGCGAAATGTGGTTGAGAGGAATGTATTTCTCGTTGGTGTTCGTATCGACCAACACCGCGTGACGATGCGAGAACGTTCCTCTCTGAGAATCCTGTCCGGAAAGACGGATTCTAAATCCGCTTTCGAGAATCGATCCGAAGGAAAGCGCTTCCGCAAATCCCCAATCCACGGGAATTTTTCCTTCCGCCATTTCCTTTCTGCTCTGGAGAAGTTTTACGAGTTTTGAATTCGGAGTAAATCCTTGCGGAACGCTCGTCAAAGCCTGAACGATTCCGTGCATCTGCTCCGCGAGAAGTTTCGTCGCAGGTTCTGAATCCAAGGAAACCTTGGAGAACTTGGACCAAACTCCCTGCATGGTATCGACACGGATCTTTACGTCCTGTTCTTTGGCTCTTTGGAAAGAATCCTCCAGCCCGTGCATGGACCCGTTCTTAATGAAGTCCAAATCTTCCTGAGCAATGTCGCCTTCCTCCACGAGACGTTTCTCGTAGAGATTGACGGTCGGAGGATGGCTTTTGATCGTCGCATACATCTTCGGCTGCGTGAACGCAGGTTCGTCGGTTTCGTTGTGACCGAGTCTTCTATAACATACGAGATCTATGATAAAATCTTTTTTGAACTTCTGACGGTATTCCATCCCGAGTTTAACCACTCGATATACGGCTTCGGGATCGTCCCCGTTTACGTGGATGATCGGAATTTGGAATCCTTTCGCGAGATCGGTTGCATACAACGTGGATCTGGATTCGTCCGGAAGAGTGGTGAATCCGATCTGGTTGTTGACCACGATGTGAAACGTTCCACCGGTAGTATAACCTTCGAGGTTCATCAGATTGAGAGTTTCCGCAACCACGCCCTGTCCCGCAAACGCAGCATCTCCGTGGATCAAAACCGGCATGTATTTTTCTCGATCCTTGTCTCCGATCAGAGTTTGACGCGCACGCACGGAACCGGTTACGACCGGGTCCACACATTCCAAGTGACTCGGATTGAACGCGAGAGAAAGTTTCACTTCTTTTCCCGAAGCGGTCATTCTGCTGTTCGAATAACCGAGGTGATACTTCACGTCCGCATAACTCAGGTTATCCTTGTCGGTTTTTTCCTCGAATTCGGCAAAGATGAGGGACGCGGGTTTTTCGATGATGTTCACGAGAACGTTGAGTCGTCCTCTGTGCGCCATTCCGATCACGAGTCCGTCCATCTTGTGATGTCCGGCCTCTTCCACGATCGTATCCAAAAGAGGGATGAAGGATTCTCCCCCTTCGAGAGAGAATCTTTTTTTACCGACGTATTTTTTCGCGAGAAAGGTTTCGAAGTAATCCGCTTGGAATAATTTTTCGAACAATCTGAGTTTGATGCTCTTCGGCAGAGGGGCTAAGAATGCGGGAGACTCCATCTTTTTTTGAAGCCATTCCCGTTCCACGTCGTCCACGAGATAGAAGTGTTCGGCTCCGATCGTGTTGCAATAAACCTTTTCGTAAAGATCGACGATCTCGGCAAGTTTGACTCTTCCAAGAGTATCGCTGTCGACCACGGTTTCCAAATCCGCGGGAGAAATGCTGTGCAATTTGGAATCGATGAACGTGCGGTTCGGTTTTTGAATTCCGAGCGGATCGAGTTTTGCCGCAAGGTGACCTTGTCTTCTGTATGCGTTCAGAAGGTTGATGATCCCCATTTCGCGGATGGAACCCGCTTGCGCGTCCGTAAAGGAAGTGGCAACGGCCGACTTTCCGTTCCCGTTCGTATATCCGCCGCCGTTTCCGTTGGCAAGTCCGTTGGAATCCACTTCCTGGAAAAAGGACTTCCATTCTTTGTCCACCGTTTCCGGATTGAGCTTGTACTGATTATAGAGTTCTTCGAGGAGAGCGCCGTTCTCTCCGTAAAGCGCCATGAGTTTTTCGATCTTCATTGTTGAAACCTGCCTAATAACGATCCGCGCTTACGCGTGGATCGCCCACTTATCCACCGCCATCGCCGCTTCTTTGATGACTTCCGCCAAGGTCGGATGCGCGTGGAAACTTCTCGCGACGTCTTCCGCAGACGCGCCGAATTCCATCGCAACCGCAAGCTCGGCCACCATGTCCGAAGCTCTCGGCCCGAACACGAAGGCGCCGAGAATTTTATCCGTTTTTTTATCCGCTAAGATTTTAACCTGTCCTTCGGCTTCGTTCATCGCTTTTGCACGCGCGTTCGGTCGAAAGAGTGATTTTCCGGTTTTGTATTCGATTCCTGCCGCTTTTAATTCTTCCTCGCCTTTTCCAACCCAAGCCATTTCCGGCCAAGTGTAGATGATATAAGGAACCGCGTCGTAATTTACGTGTCCCGATTGTCCGGCGAGAAGTTCGGCGAGTGCAACGCCTTCTTCTTCCGCTTTGTGCGCAAGCATCGGTCCGTCCACTGCGTCCCCGATCGCGTAGATCCCGGGAACTGATGTTTTAAAATGTCCGTCTACTTGAATTCGTTTGCGGGGTGTTAATGCGACTCCCGCTTCTTCCAAACCTACACCTTCGAGAAAGGGTCTGCGTCCGACCGCGACGAGTACGACGTCCGCTTCGAGTTCTTTCGATTCTCCCTTGGAATCTTCGATCTGAACTTTTACTCCGCCCTTGCCCGTAGTTGCGCCTTTGACCTTATGCTCAAAAAGGAATTCCATTCCCTGCGCCGTCAAAGAACGTTCGAGAAGTGAACCCATCTGACGATCCACATTGGAAATGAGGCCCGGTAAAAATTCCACAACCGTAACCGCGGTGCCGAGTCTGGACCAAACCGATCCGAGTTCGAGACCGATCACTCCGGCTCCGATGATGATCATCTTCTTGGGAATTTTACGGATATCGATCGCATGATCGGATGTGACGATGTTTTTTCCGTCCACGGTCAAACCGGGAATGTCGATCGGAACCGATCCGGTTGCCACCACGATATGTTTTGCGTTGAGCGTTTCTTTGTTTCCATCGTTTAATGCGACTTCCACTTTTCCGGCCGATAAAACTTTCCCGAAACCTTCGTACCGTTTGATCTTATTTTTGTTCATGAGAAAGTCCACCCCGTCGGTGACTTCCTTTACGATCTGATCCTTTCGGTTCATCAGTTTGTTCAGATCGACTTCGACTTTTCCTACGGTGATTCCGTGGACGTCGAGTTTGTGCAGGGCTTTGTGATATTCTTCGGAAGAATCCAGAAGAGCCTTGGAGGGGATACAACCCACGTTGAGGCAGGTGCCTCCGAGGGTTTTTCTTTTTTCGATGATTGCGGTTTTGAAACCGAGTTGAGCGGCCCGGATGGCACAAACGTAGCCCCCCGGTCCCGCGCCGATCACGACTACGTCAAATTCTGCTGACATGATTCCTCTTTCATTAAAGTTCGAGTAAGAGTCGGGCCGGATCTTCGATCGCTTCCTTCACCTTCACGAGGAACGTAACCGCTTCCTTTCCGTCCACGATTCTGTGGTCGTAGGAAAGTGCGAGATACATCATCGGACGGATCACGATCTGATCGTTCACGACCACCGCACGCTTTACTATATTATGAAGTCCTAAAATTCCACTCTGAGGAGGGTTGAGGATCGGAGTCGACATCATCGAACCGTAGATTCCCCCGTTGGAAATCGTGAATGTTCCGCCTTCCATTTCGGCGAGTTCGATCTTTCCGTCTTTGACTCGGTTCGCGAGTCTTCCGATTTCCTGTTCGATTCCGGCAAAGGTCAAAAGGTCCGCGTCTCTTACGATCGGAACCACGAGCCCTTTCGGTCCCCCGACGGCGACTCCGATATCGTAGAAGTTTTTATACACGATATCGCTTCCTCGGATTTCGGCGTTGATTGCGGGAATCGTTTTGAGAGCGTGGATCGCCGCCTTCGTAAAGAAGCTCATGAATCCAAGGCCCACGTTATGCGTCTCTTTGAACTTATCCTTATAGCGGTTTCTGAGTTCCATTACGTAACTCATATCCACTTCGTTGAAAGTTGTTAAGATTGCCGCATTGTGTTGCGCCGACACGAGACGTTCGGCGATCACTTTGCGTAAACGGCTCATAGGAACCGCGTTTTCTCTCGGAAGATCCGTTCTTCTCGGCGCGGGTACAGCTTTCGGAATTTCGGGAGAAGGAGCAGAAGTCGGAGCCGATTTGGCCGCCGTTGCAGTTCCCACACTTGCGGAGGATTTCGATTCGATCGCTTTTAATACGTCCTCTTTTGTGATTTGTCCGTTCTTTCCGGAACCGGAAATCGAAGAAGCGTTTAGGCCGTTGTCGTCGATTAGTTTGCGGACCGCAGGAGGAAGAGTATCGTTGCTATTGCCGTTTCCGGAAGGTTGTGCTTTCGGTGTGGAAGTAGTCGGTGAAGAAGAGGAAGGTGCGGGAGCGGAGGCAGTTGCGGCGGCGTCGATGAGACCGATGATCTCCTTCACCTTCACAGTCTCTCCGGCCTTCTTGTGAATTTTTTGAAGGACGCCGGAGGACGGGGCCGGAACTTCCATGGTCGCCTTGTCGGTTTCCAGTTCCAATAGGATCTCGTCCTGTTTTACTTGTTCTCCTTCTTTTTTAACCCAGTTCGCGATAGTTGCTTCCGTGATCGATTCTCCCATTTCGGGGACCTTGATTTCTACAGACATTAATGATTCCTTTTGAGAGGTTTCTGATGCGCGGTTGCGCAAGCCTCGGTTTCAATCCTTCTAAACGAAAAAATTCTGTAAACGAAATTCTCCAAAACGCGATTATTCCGTTCTTGGTTTAAACTTCCGATCTGTTTTGCCTAATTCTTCATCACTAATCTGATATTCTTTCTGTAAGAATTCTCTAAAATCCATGGACTTGTGGTGATCCCGTTCTCCATCACACTGACGATTGCCCATAACCGCCTTCGTAACTCCCGCAACCGTGATCGGTTTGAGAGTCAGGTTTTGAGTTACGGGACATACTCCCGGTTTCGGAGAAAGTCCGTTGTAAGCGCAGGTTCCTCCACCTTGCACTTCCTCGGGCATAACGTCTTCGCCGAAGGTCGGATAATTTTGACCGCCGTAAAAACGATTGTACATTCTTCCCCAAATCGGAACCGCAAGAACCGAAGCCGCCTGTCCTCTCCCCAAAGAAATCGAACTCTTATCGAATCCCAACCAAATCACGGTCGTGTAGTTTGGATCGAATCCGCAGTACCACGCGTTTGTAAACGAAGAAGTCGATCCCGTTTTTCCGGCCGCGATTCCACGGTAGTTTCCCTTGTCCGGATCGCGCAAACCCATGGCCGCAGTTCCGGCCATCGCTACGTTCGTGAGCATTTTCTTAAGAATGTAGGCGGTTCCTTCGGAGATCACTTGAATGCTTCCGTCTTTGGCCTGTTTTTGCAATTCTTCCTGAACCTTGACTTCTTCGTTGTAGATCACGTTTCCGCTTTGATCGATCACATAACGAACGGAAAACGGAATCACCCTTCTTCCGTTGTTGGCGATGGTCGCATAACCGAGAGCCATCTCGAGCGGAGTGAGTTCCGCAATCCCGAGCGCGAGCGCGGGACTGGAAGGAAAACGGCTCGGATTCACTCCGAGAAGTCGGGAAGAAAAATCGATGACCGCGTCGGGTCCGGTTCGCAGGAACACCTGCACCGATACGATGTTAAGCGACAAAGAAAGCGCTCTCGACAACGGAACCATTCCCAAGAAGTCTCCGTCGAAATCCTGAGGAGACCAACCCTCGCCTTCTTCCGTTAATGTGGTGAGAGGAGCGTCCATGATTCCCGTTCCGCTTCCCACGACGCGCTCGGAAATCGCGGCTCCGTAGACGAACGGTTTGAACGCGGAGCCGGTTTGGCGTCTCGCCATCGTGGCTCGGTTGAACTGATTTTTCGGAGTGAATTCATATCCTCCGACCATCGTCTGAATATAACCGGTGGAAGGTTCGATCGTAATCGCGGCTCCTTCCACGTGTAAATTTTTACCGAAGACCGCGCTTTGTTTTTGAAACTCGCCGATCGCCGCGGATTCGTTTTCGCCCGGAGTCAATATGGTAAGAATATCGACTGCGTCGATGAGTTCTCTTTCGAGCGCGACTCGGTAGTTCGCTTTCTCGTCCAGCTTACTGATAAACGGCATTCCGATCGGGAAAACCGAACCCATGAGATAATAAAGACCTACGAGACCGCGGTCCGCGCCGCCGGAATAATTCACGGTCACACCGGAAACCAGGTCGTCGTGTTTTTTGATCGCTCTGGACAATTCTTCCTGAGCGATTTCCTGTTTGCGCGCGTCGAGAGTCGTATAAACCTTCAGACCGCCGGTATAAACCTTGTCTTCTCCGAGTTCCTTTTCGAGTTTTTGACGGACATACTCGGTGAAGTGAGGAGCCTTGTTCAGACGATTTCCCCAGGTGGATTGAGAAGGTGCTTTCGTAATCACGACCGGCCAGTATTTATTCCAGAAATCGTCGTGGATGGATTGAACCTTATCGGCTGGAATATAACCTTGTTCCGCCATAAGTCTCAGAACGCTCAAGTGCGCGCCTTTTGCAATCGCCGGGTTTTTATACGGAGAATACTTTACGGGAGCCTTGGGAAGTCGGGCGAGCATCGCCGCTTCCGCGATGTCAAGATCGCTTACGTCCTTTTGAAAATATACGTCCGCCGCGGAAGCGAGCCCAGTCGTTCCGTGTCCGAGATAGATAAGATTAAAATAAATTTCTAATATTTCTTCTTTTGAATATTCTTGTTCGATCTGAAGCGTAAAAAGAGCCTCGATGAATTTTCTCGCAAAGGAACGTTTTCTGTTTTGAAGAACGGTTTTAGCGAGCTGCTGCGTGAGAGTGGAACCGCCCTGTTTGATTCTTCCCGAAATGACGTTTACGACTCCGGCGCGCACGATCGCCATAAAATCGATCCCGAAGTGATTGAAGAAGTTGTTGTCCTCGACGGAAAGAAATGCCTGAACCACGTGCGGAGGAATATCCTGATATTTCAGAAGCTGCTGTTTGTGTTTATAAAGTTCCGCGAAGACGACTCCGTTGATGTCGTAGAGTCGGGTCGGAGTCGTGGGCTGGTAGGAAGCGAGCATCGCGAGTTCTCCCCCTTCGTCCACTTCCGAAAGAATATAACCGAAAAAGAGACCTCCTAAGAGGGCGATGATGAGCAATGTTTTGGAGGTTCTATGCAGTCCGATACTTTTCATACTAATTTATAAACGTTCCCTTCTACCGCGAGTTCGATCTCGATCGTGCGATTCCCGAGCGCGACGGCGTGCGCTTGGGCTTCCTGGAGAATGATGTCCAAAACGTCGTCCGCATAAGCGGGTTCGTGATGGGTCAGAACGAGTTTTTTCACGTTCCAGGCGACCGCGCAGTTTACGGCCATCGTGTAGGAAGTATGTCCCCAGTCAAATTTTTGGAAGGATTCGTCCAAAGTATATTGGGAATCCAGAACCAGGAGGTCGGCATTTTCGAAAAACGGCTTCATTTCCGTGACGGAAGCAAAGTCTTCTCCCGTAAATTCCGCATCCGTGGCAAAAACAAAGACCTTTCCTTTTTCCTCCAAACGGTAGGCGAACGAACCGCCCGGATGTTTGAGAGGATACAACCTGACCTTACAATCTCCCTCTAAATCCAAAGTTTCGTCAGGGCGTAGGCAGGTAAAGAGTTTCGTGGAGGCAAGGGCGGAAAATGGAATGGGAAAGAATTCGGGAGATTGTTGTTTTTCGAAACGTTCCGGAAGATCGGCAAACGGAGAATAAAAATGGAACTCGTTCCCCGGAATGTAGAGCGGTTTGAAAAAGGGAATCCCCTGAATATGATCCCAATGCGTGTGCGTAAAGAAGAATGCGATCTTTCCCTCACCTTTTGAAAACTCTCCCTGCATGAGTTCGTCCGAGATTACGCGTCCTCCCGTACCGCAATCCAGGATGATTCTTTTTCCCGAGGAAAGTTTTACGGAAACGCAGGTCGTGTTGCCGCCGACCACGTGCGTAAGATACGGAGGAAGTTTGGAAATAAATTTCTGAATATCGGCAAGCGCGTCCGGTCCCGTGTCCCGAGCGATTTCCAGGATTTGAGTCACTTTCTGAATGTATTCCGGGGTGCGGAGAGGAGAGGAAATGGAACCCCGAGTACCGTAAAGTTGAACGATCACCTTGAGCCGATTATTTCCGTTTGAAACATTCTGTCAAAGAGAAGAGGAAAAGAAAAACCGTTTTACGGTTGTCGTCGGATTCTAAAGAGAAATCATGTTCCCCTATGACAGGCATCTACAATCGGATCGGTCCGGAACTGACTCCCGTAGTCCGCACCTTATTGATCCTAAACGGGGGACTTTTTGCGGTTCAGCTTTTGCTCTCCTGGACGATCGGAGATTATCTCACGTTGTATCTGGGAATGACGCCGGATTTGATCAATCGTAATTACTTTGTCTGGCAGTTCATTACGTACGCATTCTTACATTCGGTTCAGAACTTCTTTCATATCCTGTTCAACATGTTTTCGCTTTGGATGTTCGGATCGATACTTGAGAACTACTGGGGCGGAAAGAATTTTCTGAAGTTTTATTTATTCTCCTGTTTTATGGGAGGATTTTTTCCGTGGATGCTTCACAACTTCGGATTTCACCAAGGCACGATCATAGGAGCCTCGGGAGGAATCTACGGTTTGTTAATCGCGTTTGCGCTCATCTGGCCGAACCAGGAATTGCTGTTCATGGGATTTTTTCCTTTGAAGGCGAAATACATGGTGATCATTTTGATGCTGATCATCGCGTTTTCCGGTCCCGGCGGAAACATCGCTCACATGGCGCATTTGGGCGGAGCGATCGGAGGCGGCCTTTATTTTCTTTATTATAATAAACTAAAGTCTAAGATTCCCGCTTCGTTGTCCTTAAGCCGTTATCTTCAAAAACGGAAAATGAGAAAGTGGCAAGAGGAAATGAACCGCAAAATTCACGTTCGGGAAGAAGTGGATCAGCTACTCGATAAAATCTCCAAGTCGGGAATGGACTCGCTTTCCAGAAAGGAAAAGAAATTCCTAAAGGACGCTTCGAGCAAATATTATTCGGAAGAATGACGGGTGCCGCGGCCGATCAAGTAAGAAGGATCGGAAGAATCAGTTTCCGATTTTGCTCCAAGGACGAACGTTCGCTTCAGGCAATCCTTTTTCGGTAAAATAAAGTTTGTCGGGACAATGGAACGCAACTCTGATTCAAAAAGTGTGGGAACTCCTCGTCCGTGTTTTACTAAAAAACCTTGTAAGTAGTAAGCAGAATTTACCTTGAATCCGAAAATGTAGGAACTCATACGAAAAACAAATGGGAATGACTCGGTAAAAGCAACGTTCTCTGCAATATAGGAAATTCGATTCCGGTTTTTTTTGAAAAAAATGTTGGAACTACCACAAATTCGAAAAGGTGACAACGACAATGAAATACGCATATCCGCCCGAACCTGTTTCTTTACTCGGAAAGTACGTCGAACTGCATCCGCTTAGAGCGGAACATCACGACGAGTTAGTCAAAGCTGTGTTAGACGGAGAACTGTGGAAACTTTGGTTTACGATGGTCCCTTCGCCCGAAGAGATGAAACACTGGATCGATAACGCGCTACTGGAAGAAAAGGAAAAGTCCTCTTTACCCTTCGTGGTTCGGCGCAAAAGCGATCAAAGGATCATCGGCAGCACGCGTTATATGAATATCGAGAAGGTTTCCAACCGACTCGAAATCGGTTCCACTTGGTATGCGAAAGAATTTCAAAAAACGCCCGTGAACACGGAATGCAAACTTCTCCTTTTGGAACACGCATTCGAAAATCTGGATTGTATCGCGGTGGAATTTAGAACGCACCGTCTCAACGAAAATTCAAGACGTGCTATCGAGAGGCTCGGAGCTTCGTTAGACGGAATCCTGCGCAACCATCGAGTGATGCCGAATGGAACGTTACGCGACACTGCCGTTTACAGCATTCTAACAAACGAATGGCCCACCGTAAAATGTCATTTGGCGTTTAAGCTGAAGGGCGGGAAGTAGAGTTTTCGCAATATTTCTTTAAAGATCATTTGCAATTCTTCTGATAGTCGTCCGCGATCAATAAACAAGGAGCGATTTTTGCGGAAACAGGAGCATCCCCACCGATACAGCTTGATGAAAAGGTATAATAATCGAACGCGCATCTGTCGATCTCTTTGGCATGGACATCACCCAACTCATCTTCTAAATTGCAGGACACAATCACTAAGATTAGCGACAACGCAAAAATAAGAATTTTAAATTTTACTAATGTTCTCATTCTTACTACCAAATCCGATGGCTTAACTTTTTTCATGTTGTATTTTCCTCTCGAAATGTAATCGTTTTATTAAACACCTTTTCTCTGAATTTTTCGCGTAATTCAATCCGAAAATGAATGATTCAGGATTCAGCTTATAAAGCGAACCGGCACTTCGCTTGAATTAGGATCGAATCGTTTGTAAAAATCTTATTTCTAAGATCGGTTCATGCGATCCCGCTGATAGCGATCAAGATCCTATGCTGCTTTCCACTCGAACTGGATATTTGTAACGAATTAGGATAGGCGCTTAGGAATCATTTCGATTGGTAGAATGGGAAGAACCTCAAACTTGTAGAAAACGGCCGATCGAACGGCCGGAATGCCGATCCGTTCGAAAATTAAACTTGTTGGAACTACCACCTTGTTCCGAAGTCGTATCTAAGAAGTTCTGTTTAAAGTCTGGAAATGTAGGAACTACCACATTTCGCCGAATCATGCGCACATTCTCATTCGTACAAAATTCGATCCGATCCGCCGCGGCCAATCTCGCAATTGAAGAAGCGATCGGCCTCAACCTCGTATCTTCCGGTTACGGAGCCGGATTGCGGATTTGGAAAAATCCGTTCTCCATCGTGCTCGGCCTTTCCGAAAAAGCGGAGGACACGATTCTCCCGGAAGTCGTTCAAAGATTTCAAGGACGCGCTTTGCAGCAGAATTCAGGTGGAAACGTTTTCAACGTAGCGCACGAACAAAATAAAAATTCGTCCCTTTCGGTTGATCGCGAGGGCGAAGTTACAAAACGTTTAACGGAAAATGCGGGAGCAAAACTCGTTCGTCAAAAAATTTTTGACCAAAAATTTCCGGCGATTGTTCGTCGAGCCAGCGGAGGCGGAACGGTCGTCCACCATCCGGAGGAGAATCTCAACTTTACCTTCTTCCTATCCTTGGACGTGAAACCGGAACTCTACAAAGTAAAGGAATCCTACGATTACTTTTTGAACCTCGTCGTGAACGCGTTAAAGCGGCAAACGTTAGACGCTTCTTTCCGAGGCAAATCGGATCTAGCCGTATTCGAACAAGGATTGGAAAAGAAGATTTCCGGAAACGCTCAGTTCCGCAAAAAAGGCGCGGTGGTTCATCACGGGACCCTGATCCTAAAACCGTCTTTGATTTCCAGAGTTTCCGAACTTCTCAAACACCCTCCGGAAGAACCGGAATACAGAAAGAACCGCAAACATTCCGATTTTGTGACCTCTCTTCCGAACGATTTTTCTACCGTAAAATTTGGTCAGGACCTATCTCATGTATTTGCCGAATCGCTGGGCCTTTCCAGAATGGGCACAGAGAGGGATCTCCGGTTTACGAAATCGGTTTTTCAAGAAGCGAAACTGCTCTTGGAAAACAAATATTCGAGGATGGATTTCATCTTCAGAGATTAATCGGACTTCTACTCGGAATCATCAAAAAGAAGGGCCAGATGCAGTTTCTTCCGAAAGCAGATCCAGAGATATTCGCAGCGTTAAAACAAGAGGACGAAAGACAGGAAAATAACCTGGAAATGATCGCCTCCGAAAACTTCGTTTCCAGAGCCGTTCTGGAAGCGTATACTTCCACACTTACGAACAAATACGCCGAAGGTTATCCGGGAAAACGGTATTACAACGGCTGCCACAACGCGGACATAGTCGAAAGTCTCGCGATCGAAAGAGCGAAAAAACTTTTCGGCGCACAATACGCAAACGTGCAACCGCACTCGGGAGCGCAGGCGAACATGGCTGTTTTTCTCGCGTGTCTCGAACCGGGGGATTCTTTCTTAGGAATGAACCTCGCTCACGGCGGTCACTTGACCCACGGTTCTCCGGTCAATGTGAGCGGAAGAATTTATAAACCGATTCCCTACGGCGTGGATCCGAAAACGGAAACGATCAACTACGACGAAGTCGCTCAACTTGCGAGAGAGCACAAACCGAAACTGATCGTTGCAGGCGCTTCCGCATACGCGAGAACCATCGACTTTGCAAAGTTTGCGGAGATCGCGAAAGAAGTCGGCGCGAAATTGATGGCGGACATCGCTCATATTTCCGGGCTCGTTTCCACCGGATATCATCCTTCTCCCGTTGGAATGTTCGATTACGTCACGACGACCACCCACAAAACGCTCCGAGGACCGAGAGGCGGATTGATTCTATCTACATTAGAAAATGAGAAAGTACTAAACTCCCGCGTTTTCCCAGGAATCCAAGGCGGGCCGCTCATGCACGTGATCGCCGCCAAAGCGGTGGCTTTCAAAGAAGCGCTTCAACCGGAATACAAAACCTATATCGAAACCGTTCTCGCAAACGCGAAAACGCTCGCGGAAGTATTCGTAAAACGCGGATACAGAGTCGTGAGCGGAGGAACCGATAACCACCTTGTTCTTCTGGACGTATCCGTAAAAGGACTTACCGGGGCGCAAGCTGCGGATGGATTGGACGAAGTCGGAGTCACCGTGAATAAGAACGCGATTCCGTTCGACAAAAATCCACCTGCGGTCGCATCGGGAATCCGTCTCGGAACTCCGGCTCTTACGACCCGCGGCTTAAAACCCGCGGATATCGAAGTGGTCGGAAAACTGATCTGCGACTTTCTCGATAATCCGAACGATGAAAAAAACAGAACGAAGGTCAAAGGCGGAGTGAAGGAACTCACCCAAAAATTCCCGATGACCAATTTCCGTTTAGATTAAAATTTTTTAAACCGACTTGGTTGTTTTCAAAGGCGTTCTGTTGAGCGCCTTTTTTGTTGTTAGAGCTTTCCGGGGCGCCTCCGTCCTTCGGGCGGACCGAGCTCTGCGCGACTTCGCTTACGCTTCGGCCGCACGCGGCTGCTTCGCATCGCTACGATCTCTGGCGCGAGGATTTTTCGTGGCGAAAGAGGATATTTCCGTAAAACGAACGTGTGAGTTCCCACAGTTCCATTGTTACAATCGCAATCTCGCCGAATTAAAAAGTGTGGTAGTTCCCACACTTTATCAGACATAGTCTTCGTATTACGGTCGCATCTATTGAGGAGTTCCCACAGCAGATATGACATAACCTGGATCGAACGTCGCCTGACCGGTCCAAATTGTGGGAACTCACACATATCCTGAATTTCGACTTCTCCATCTCCGAAGAAACGTAGGAACTCCCGCTTTCCCTATTTATCACTCAATCGTAGCTCTTACGATAAAAGCACTTTACATTTATATACATATCATATAATAAGTAACTATGGAACTTCAGGCTCTCACGACCGTGCCCCCTACTCCTTCGGGAATCGACAATCTCTACAATCCGATTCTCAGCTGGGAAAGGAAAGGACTCGGAATGCTGACGGGAATGTCGGGGATCTACAATCTCGCACTACACTGGGAATACGCGTTTGCAGTTTCGGGTTTTAAGATTTTCAATTTGGATTGCGCGATCCGCTTCAACCCCTTTGTCATCACGGCCGAAACAAGAAAAAGGAGAATTCCTCCCGAAGCCTTGCTGAGCAACATTCTCGTTCAAAGAGCATTCACCCCGTATCAAATCCTGGACGCACTGCAGGCAATTTCCTCGCGCAAAAACGAGGAGAACATCCACTTTCTCTTGGCGCCTTGCAAACAATTCTTCGACGGAGACGTTCAAGAAGACGAAGGAAGATTTCTCTTGGATAAGATGCTTCTCATTTTGGAACGACTTCATGAACAGAAAGTCCCGGTTCTCGTAATCGAATCGATGAAATATACCCACCCGACCTTCAAGGCGTTCTTTCCGAAATTGGCGGAAGCGTCCGCCGATCTCTGGGAACTCAAAATCGAAAATAAACTCTCTTATTTAAAAGTAAGAAAAAAATCTTCATCTTCTTCGGATACGATCGAACGAACCGAAGACATTCAGAGGTAACAATATGGGAAGAACCGTTACGCCTTATTCCAGACAAATGCAGCAGGTGGAATCCGGTCTTTTAGAATTTCGCAGAGGACTTCGCAAACCCGATCAGGAAATTTTCGACGATCTGATTCGAGTCGCGAAATTGCAAGTTCAGGCGGGAGTCATGGCGTCGGGACCGTATCCGATCGACACGATGCTGATGACAATGATGATCCATCTCAAAAAAGAGATTCATCAAATAAAAAAAGAAATGTCCGATCTCCAAAAAGAGAAAGGAAAATGAAACCGACTTCACTTAACGAAACGTTATCTATGAAAAGAATGGAACGTCGAAAAAACCTCCGCTCTTCCACAAGCGTTTTTTCACCGATCGTTTGTCGGAACAATTTAAAATATATGCTTGCAGAAACGAAAAAACGTTTTCGCACGGGGAATCGATTCGACCAAAAACCGAAACGCCATGCCTGAACCGATCTTAATAGAAGGAACTTTATTCGATATTTATCATATAGAAGACAAAATCCATCTATGGCTTCGAAACAAAAACGGAGAATGCGTTCTATTCCACGATTTTTATCAGCCTATCATCTACGCGCGAGGGGAAGAATCCATTCTCAAAAAATTGGTGCAGCGATTCTACGAACTGGACGCGTTAGCCGCAATACCGAAATACGTTCCCATGACCCTCTTTTACGAAAACCGGGAAGTCCAGGTTTTGGAACTTAAAATCTCTCGTCCTTCCATTCTTTCCAAGGTTTCCCGAAAACTCTACGCGCTCTACGGAAAATTCGACATCTATCATTCGGACATAGAAGTTTCCACGAGCTACATGGTGGACAAGGGTATTTTCCCTTTGTGTAAATTAAGGATCTCTTATACGGAAGAAAAACACGGAAAACGAATCCGTACGATCGACGCCGACGACGATCAAATTAAGAATTTGGAATACGAGGTTCCGAGTTTCAAAATTCTAACGATGAAATTGGCGCAGAGCCATCGAATCGATATGAAGAACAACTCCATCGTATTCAACGACGGTTCGCAGTCCTGGGAATTTTCCGGAAAGGACCCGAAAGATCTTCTTTTAAAAATCGATAAACTTCTCAAACAAGAAGATCCGGACGTGATTCTTTCCTCGTACGGAGATCATACGATCTTTCCCTATCTTTTTGCGCAGGCGCAAAAGCTGAGAATTTTTCCGGCCTTTGATCGGGATAAAACGTCTCCGATCCGAAGAAACATTCAAACCAAAGGAACGAGTTACAACACATACGGAACCATCGTGTATCGCGCTCCTTCGTATCCTTTGTTCGGAAGATGGCATATCGATTCGGAAAACAGCTTCGTTCACAAGGAAGCGGATCTTTTGGGAATCGTGGAATTGGCGAGACTCTCGCGTCTTCCCATGCAGAAGATGGCGCGCGCTTCCACGGGTAAGGCTCTAACAAGCATCGAAACCGACGTCGCCCTTCGAAGAGGTTATCTCGTGCCTTGGCAAAAAAGCGCGATCGAATCTCCCAAAACCGCGCTTCAACTTTTAGAAGCGGACAAAGGCGGACTCGTGTTTCAACCGGATATTTCATTCGGGATGACGGCGGAGAATGTGGCGCAACTCGATTTCGCGCAAATGTATCCGTCGACGATGGTGCTGCACAACATCTCTCCGGAATGCGTCAACTGTTCTTGCTGCGCGGACGATCCGCAAACGCCGGTCGTTCCCGGACTCGGATATAAGATCTGCAGAAAACGAAAAGGAATCGTGTCCGACGCCTTAGAACACGTACTCGAACGAAGAGCGTATTATAAAGATCGAATCAAGGAGATTCATAAAGCGCACGAAGAAAAAAAATACGGCGACAAACTTTACGGATACGAACGCAAACAATCCAGTTTGAAATGGATGCTCGTCACTTCTTTCGGTTATCTCGGATATAGAAACGCGAAGTTCGGAAGATTGGAAAGTCACGAAAGCGTAAACGCGTTCGCAAGGGAAAAACTTCTCACGGCAAAAGAAATCGCGGAAGATCGGGGATACGTTTTTATCCACGCTATCACCGACAGCATCTTTATCCGCAAAGAAGACTCTACTCCGTTCTCAAAAGAAGAATTGAATTCTCTCTGCATCGAAATTCAAAAACGAACTTCGATAAAGATCGACGTGGACGGAATTTATACTTGGCTTTTGTTTCCCGCTTCGAGCCAGGATCCGCAAATGCCCGTGGCCAACCGCTACATGGGAAGATTCGAAACCGGAGATCTGAAATGCAGAGGGATCGGAGCAAGAAGAAAAGATCTCCCGTTTTTCGTCAAAAAAGCGCAGGCGGAAATGCTGGAATGGATGCGCGGAAAAATCACGATCGCAGACTTAAAGAATTCCGAATATGAGATTTTACGAATTTACGAACGATTCGACGAACTCATCAAATCGGAACGCGTTCCTTTGGAGGAGCTTCTCATCCGAAGATCCACTTCTAAGGATCTGGACGAATACGAAGTCGAGGGACCCGCCGCGGTATCGCTTCACAATCTGAAAGAAATGGGAATTTCCGTTCAAGCGGGGGAAAAGATCCGTTATCTGGTTCTCAATCGAAAGGCCAAAAGCAAAGACCAATGGTATCTTCCCGAAGAGGCGATTTCCGCTCTAAAACGGAAAAACCAAAAGATCCATATCGATAAGACGTATTACCGAAAACTTCTCGTAAACTCGTTTCGGGAAATCTGGTCCGAGTTCGCTTCGTTTCAAAACTTCGATTCCCTGATCGACGAACAACGTTGGCTTCCTTTCGATCGATGTTACAGAACGGAATACGAACTCTATTTAGCGGGTTTAAAAAGAATCGCCTAACGACGATTTTATCCTCGGATCAAGGAAGGAATCCAACCGATACTTTCGAACACGATCAGCGTTCCTCCGCTGAAAAAACCCGCCAGAAAGAAACGATAACTCCATCGGATATATCTGTATTTCGTAAAGTAGATCGTTCTCCCCATTTGATAGATATCATAGGAAATCGCTTTATACAAAGATGCGTCGGTTTCCAAAACGGCTTCCACGTTTTTAAAAAAGGTTTCCTCGTCGTCCGCCGCGAAATCGCCGAAAAACAAAGGATTCTTTTTACGCACCTTATCCGGTTTAGAAAGAGGCATCACGGCAAAGATCGCGAGGGAGGCGGCAACGGCCAGAAAACCCATCAAAAGTATGATGCCCGTAACGTAGATTCCTCGCTGCAAAAAACCGAGGGCTAAGGAAAGGATCACGAAAGACGCCGCGATCAAAATATTCGCTTTTTGATCGGCCATCAGACTCAACTGAACGTGATGCTGGTGAACGGTTCTTAAAAGATAATCGACGGAAGATCTGGCTCGGGTTTTAGAAAAGTATTCTGGCTGCATTTTGAAAACGTCTTCGTCCAGATTCAAAGGAGCCGCTAAATTCGAAAATCAGATTTAGAATTGTCGAAAACTTATTTTCAGATCCCCGGAAGATAAATACGGCTTACGGGAACCTGACTTTTCTCCTCGTCCTTCATATAAGCCACGTGGGATCCGCCGTTAAAATACTCTATATGCGCCAAATATTCCATATTTATAATATACTGTTTATGGACCCTTCTAAACTTGCCCGCGGAAAGTTTAGGTTCCAGGTCTTTCAGCGTTCCGATCACTTCGATTCCGTCGTCCACGGTATGAAGAATCGAATGTTTTCCGTTCGAAGAAATATATACGATATTCGAAAATGTGATGAATACGTTGCGATCGACTCCCTTAAATTTGGTCCCGTAATTGTGAATCGACACGTTTTTCTCACTGGAAAGTTTTTCATAGGCGCGATCCAATGCCTTGTGCAATCTTTCAGGAACGACGGGTTTAGTTACGTAATCCAGATTTCCAAAATCGTATGCGGTAACCGCGTTTCCTTCGTGACCGGTTACAGAAATCGTAACGGGAGGATCATCCAATCCCTTCAATATATCGAACCCGTTTAGATCCGGAAGTTCAATATCGAGAAGAAGAAGATCCACCTTGTTGTGCGCCAAAAAACGCACGGCATCCGAACCGTTCTCGAACATCTCCGTGACTTCAAATTTACCGTGAGTTTCCACCTCTTTTTTTATAAAAGATCCGATCATAAAATCGTCTTCGATTACGACCGTTTTATAGGGCTTTTCCATGCTTCTCATTCTAACCACCGCTCGGACTTATCCGAATTCTCCATCTACGTTTCAGACATAGAATCCGCTGTCTATTCGTATTACCGAAAGAGGCCCGCGTTTCGTTCCCTTTTAACTGTTCTTCATTCCCCTCGCAACAAACCGCTCATAAACCGTAACGTCGCACGATTTAAAAGTATAATAAGAAAAACCAAATTATAGAAGTAGGAGGGTCGGTATAAATCGACATGAAATTTCGTTCCGAAATACATGCATCTCATTCCCGGTCCGCAACCGCTTCTTCTTTCGACAAAAAAGCGCGCAAATAATACTTTCATTTCCTAGAGATTCTGAAAGGTTTCACGTCGTATACAATACAGAGCTTCTTAAAACACATTATATATTTATAATGTATTTTAAGATCCCGGAGGGTTGTTTTGGTGACGCATAAAGAATACTCAACAAAGGGATTGATTCCTCGAATCGGCGAGCGCGAAACAAAATTTCGCTTCCGATTCATCGGGGTGATTGGGATTTTTTGCATCTCGTTCGCGTTTCAATTCTGCTTAATGGATGATCCCAAAGGAAGGGCGTTATTATTCTCCCTCCTTGGCGACAAAGATGTTCCGAACGCAACGAATTCCTCTTCCCCTTCGGCGCCCGAGGGGGGGCCTGCGGTAGTCGTCACTTCGCACAGCATTTTAATCGAACCTAGAACTTTGAGCGAATACGTGGGCGGAACGACTCAGTTTCGTGCGTATCATTATATAAACGGAATTTTAAACGCTGAAATCACCGATGACGTCGACTGGACCTCTACAAATACGGGAGTGCTAACGATATCGAACACGGCCGGATCCAAAGGTCTTGCAACAAAAATAGCGATCGGATCAAGCGACGTTGAAATTGTCCCGATGAGCGCATTGGCCGCCTTACTTTTGCCGACTTATACGAACAGAAAGGCGACCGCGACTTTGGCCGCGGTTCCGGATACGACTTCGCCTCTCGTAAGTTCGCATTCTCCGCCGAACAGCCATACCGGATTCAGCCCTCTTTCCTTTGAATTGAGACTTACGTTTAACGAACCCATGGATATGGCTTCGGTTCCGGCCATCAGTTTCGAGGACAGAATCGCAACCGGAACCTATACGGCGTTCTCCACTTTAGGATATTCTCATACGTGGACCTCGAACACGAACTTAACGATCAGGTTAGACGCTCTTCCCGAAAGTTTTTCATTTCGTTGGACCCTTGCCGGTTCAGGAATGAAAGACGCGGCCGGAAACTCCCTTTCGGCGAACTATTCCGGAACCAGCGCCACCGGAGCGGAATCCACTTACGTTCCTTTAGTGGACACAGGACAAATAGGTTGCTGGAACCAAATAGGAACCTCGGTTTCTTGCGAGCCGGGAATGGACGGGGAAATTACGGATCCGTCCCCTTCCGCAACTCTCGCGGGACCGAGCGTGAACGCAAGTTATCCGAACGACCCGATAACCTATCACGGTTTAACCGATCTCACTTGGACAACATGTACTCACGGACAAGTTTGGACCGGAAGCGCTTGCACCGGAACCGGAACAAGTCCGGCATATGGAGCGATCGCATCGACTTGGAGTCAGGCGATCCAAATTTGCGGAAGTTATGATACTCGAAATTCGGGAGCTGGTTATGCCGGCAAAGGAGGATGGAGGCTTCCTACGATCAGAGAACTTCAATCTATTTTAGATTATTCTTATACATCGAATTCCATCGTCCATCCTATCTATTTTCCGAATATGCTCAAGAGCGAAAACTATTGGTCCTCCACCGCAAGGGTGGCGACAAACAACAAAGACAGAGCTTTTAAAATCAATACGTTCGCAGGCAAGACCCAGAATTTGGAAAAAACATACCAGTTCTACCACTATTGCGTTACAAACGAATGAACAGGATGATAAAAATGAAAAACATTAGATCCATATATTTTGCGTTGGCGATTCTACTTTTAGTTGTTTCCTCCGAAAAATTTTCGATCGGTTCATATAGTACCGGACCGATTCCCGGTACCGTAATCGACTCGGATACCGGACTGATTTGGACTGTCTGTAGTATGGGCCAAACGCCTCCGACTTGTCCCGAAAACGCGACCACCGATACGTGGAGAAATGCGTTGGCTTATTGCAGCGGATTGACTTTAGGGGGCGTAGTTTGGAGACTCCCGAATATCAAGGAGCTTTTTACCATAATCAATTACTACTATGAGGCTCCGGCAGTCGCAGGCAGCGCGTTCCCGCATACTCCCGGACACGACTTTGCATATTATTGGACCTCGACCACGCATCCATCGATATTCGCTCCGGGAGGAAGAGATAGAGCGATGCTCGTCGACTTTGATCTGGGAGGAAGCGACGACGATCTAAAATCGGGACAACATTACGTGCGGTGTGTTACGGGACCGTAAAAGACTTGAATCCGGTATATTAGAACGAAACGTTTCCTAATAGAGTCTATTGATCGCGTGAATCTACGATTCGCGCGGAAATTTCGTTTCGTTTCATGTTCCCAAAGTTTAGAATCGGCGCCAAGTTCGTATTTCTGATCGTCCTATTCTTTTCGCAAAATCTCTTTTCGGACACGATACGGCTTAGAAAAAATAAAACTCCTTTGATCGGCAAGATCATTCAGTATAAAGAAAACGGAGTGGAACTTTCGACTGCGGAGGGAAAAAAAGAAATCCCTTCGAAAGAAATCGAAAAGATAGAACTCGGATTCAGCGGAATTCGAACGACGCTCAAGACCGATTCCCAAACTTCGGAACTTATCCTACTCGAAGTCGTCGATCGTGAAAAATTCGTTTTTTACGACGCGGAAAAATCCGAACTTAAAGTCGTATTGCTCTCCGAGATTCGTTCCGCCGAATTTCAATTTCCGTTCGATCCGAAAAAATTTCAAAGCATGCTCTCCGGATACGAAGTGGAAGTAACTCTTCAATCGGGAGAAAGGAGCAGAGGAATTTTATTTAAAATCGGTTTCGATACGACGACACTTTCGATCGATTCCCAAAAAAATCGGATTCCGAACTCATCCATTCAAAAAATCGCATATACTTCCGGTCCACCGGCGCGAACAAACCCGAGTTCCGAGGAGATCGACCGTTCCGTTCGACTGTATGAAATTCTAATACCGGGCAGTCATCAAATTCGAACCGGAAGAAAAACTTCGGGGACTACCCTGTTCATCGGAACGCTCCTATCGGCGGCGGCGGCGGAATACGAATATCTGAGGGGAAAAAGCGAACTCAGAAGACAAAAAGAAATCAACGAACAAGCGATTCTTTTGGGGAAGGAATACGCGCTGTTGTTTGTGGATTTCGAATACGAAGCCTATTACGAACACAAAAGTAAAAACCGCTCATTTCTGATTCTTACTTCCCTATTCTACGTTTTGAATCTATTGGATATCTGGACTTGGAAGCCGAATTCGGAAACGGGGGAGAAATCCTCCTTTAGAATCCTTCCGTCCTTTCGTTTTCCCTGGAATGAACGCTCCCGATCGGAAACGGAAGCACAGATTCGTCTGGAGTTCTGCTTCTAAAATTCAGTATATTCAAAATTAAGAATATATCGTTGAATCAGGAATAAATTTTACTTCTGGCCTCGAGCAAAGAGGCGTCGTATAGGGAAATTTCCGTTTTAAACCCGCTTCCGATCTCGCTTTGAATCTTCAATTCCGCTTCGGTGCAGATCTCCTTCAGTCTTCTTCTCAAATAAAAGAATGTCCCTTCTTCCAAATCGTCGCCTGCGATCCGTGCGCCCGGACCGTTGTCTTGTACCGTAATTCGAATCCGATCCTCGAACTCCCAACCGATTTCCACTTCGATCACGATCGAATGTTTCGATTTCATCACCGCGTGCTTTACCGAATTTTCCACTAAAGTCTGAATCAGGAACGGAGGAACGAAAACTTTACCGATTTCCATTCCCACTTCTTTTTTGATGAGAATTCGAAACGGATGTTTCGCCTTGTTTTTAACAAGATCGAAATAGGAGAGAGTAAAATCCAATTCCTCCCTTAGAGAAACGCGATCCCGATTTACGAAACGGAACGAGTACCGAAGCATATTCGAAAGACTATCCAAATATTCGACGGCATCTTCTCGTTCGCTTTCCATGTAGATACGAAGCGTCATCAACGAGTTGAATAGAAAATGCGGGGTCATTCTTAGATTATAAATTCGTGAACCTAAAAATTCCCGATCGGGAGAAACGTTGCTCGGCTCCAAACCTTTCGGATTCGCATTCGAATTTTTAAATTCGCCTTGAAACGCATTGCGTATCAAAAAACA
Organism: Leptospira sanjuanensis; assembly: GCF_022267375.1. Classification (GTDB taxonomy): domain Bacteria; phylum Spirochaetota; class Leptospiria; order Leptospirales; family Leptospiraceae; genus Leptospira; species Leptospira sanjuanensis. The sequence continues at coordinate 1,175,871 of NZ_JAIZBH010000001.1, read as the reverse complement.
AACAAAAACGAAATGCAAGGGCATAAAAAGAAGAATCAAAGTTACGTATAAATGCGCGGAGGTTCTTGGATTCTGGAGAGACGAAAAATAAATTCCGGATCCCGCCAGAGAAAACAGGAGGAGATTTGAAAAAAAGATTCCTTTACGATCAAAGAACAGGAAAAATAACGCCCCTCTTTTTTCCATCGATACCATCTTTAAAGAAGGCAACTTCCGAGCATCGAAAAAAACCGCAAACATTTCCAAAGAGGCCGTTTTACATTCCCATTTTTGTATCGTTCATTCCCTTTCCAAGCGCATTCAAACGGGACAAGAAATCTTAAACGTTCGGGAATTTTTTAATACTTGGCTTGTACGGGTGAAAGTTTATATTCACATTCGCATGAAACGGGAAGATTTTAAGAAATATTTGGAGAAGAGAATGTTTCTCGAATCCTTCTATCCGCTGCGAATCTTCCGAAGAAGTTCTAAACCGGCTTTGAGTGAAGAACAAAAAAAGGAGCTGGTCCGGTACGCTCCGTATACGGAGTATTCTTCCTTTCAAAAAGAAGGAAGCGAGGAAACTCCGAATCTGTCTTTGCACCCGATCGACGTTTTGCCTAACGCGCGCAATTCCAAAAAAGAAACCAAAAGATTCGTTTTCCCGGCCGTTTGGCGTTTCGAGTTGATCTCGCTCGCTTGTTTGTTTTTGATCGCGTATTCCGCGGTCGTTTGGGTACAATGGCGGCTTCAATCGGATCGAAATGCGAACTTCGAATTAAGTTGGAACGGAGAAGGATGTAAGGTTCTGCAAACGGATCCGGATCTTTGGAAAATCGATCCTTCTCCAAGAGAATGTAAAATTTCGAATACTTCTCTTTTTGGAACGACTCGACTCCTTCTTTTTCCGAACACCGCGGCTACGATTCAAGCCGTGCGTTCGCAAACTACGCGACTCCATCTTGAACTCAAAACGGGAAGAATCTATCTGTGGGAAGATCTGCGTCCCGGAAGCGGAACTAAATTTTTTATCGGAGGCTGGAAGATTCAACTTACGGGAACAAAAATTTTGGCGGAGATCGCCAACACGAAGGCATATTTCACTTTATTGGAAGGATCTCTCGACTCCGACTATGAGGATCGAGATACGTCGGTTCACGAACATTTGTCCGTACCCGGCGAATCGATGGAGATCGAAACCGAAAAACCGAATCTTCGGAAGGTAATATTAAACCGAACTCAATTCGAAACGTTGAATGAAACTCTGCGGAAGGATACGACTTTCTCGCTCAGAGATTCCACTCAAGCTTCCTATTTCAAGCCGTCCGCAAATCCGTCTTTACCGGAAAATCCTTGGATCATACGTCTCAAGAACGGAAGAATTTTAAAAGGAAGAATCAAAACCCAAAACGACGGAATCCACATCTTTACCGGAAAAGGAGAAGAAATTCTGGAAGAGAAAGAAGTTCACTCCATATCGAAATAGAATCACGCCTCCGCTTTGTTTTGATCCGGCCAAGTATACGGAAGATAAACCCTGCTCACGGGAACCTGACTTTTTTCATCGTCGGTCATATACGCGTAGTGCACACCGTCCGTAAAGTATTCCACATGTCCTAAAAATTCCATATTGATAATATACTGTTTGTGAACTCTTACGAACTTTTCGGATTGTAATCTCTGTAAGGTCTGCTTCAACGTTCCGACTACTTCCAAATTCTGATCCGGCGTATGAAGAACGGAATATCTTCCGTTCGAGGAAATATAAACGATATTCGAAAACGTCACGAAGTAATTCCGATCGGCGCCCCTAAACATGGCTCCTATGATTTTGACTTCATTGAACTTCATCCGATCGATCCTTTCGCATAATATTTCAAATTAAACCGACATAAAAGAGATTTCATAAAATAGACAACACCTCTTTGAGTTTCTTTCTCTTTCGACAGCAAGAACAAACGAACCGCTCCTCTCTTTCAATTGTCCTTAAAAATTCTCATTTTATTTACCGAACCTCTCGCGAGGTTCGTTTCGGAAATAATTTTCTTACCGATCAACGCACGGGAACTTAGGTTCGACGCAAGAGAACGGTTTTATACTTCTTAAATTTCAAATTCTGATCCGACTTGCGCAAAAAAGCGAAAGCGATAACAAAGACGGCTTTTCATTTTTAAAATTTGAAATAATAAATTGAAAAACTGCTTCACTGAGTGATGAACATAAAGACATATCGTGTTGAAATCAACTCTTTCTATACAATTGTTTCCACTTCAAATAAATACGCACAAATAAAACACCTTTCTAATGTAATCAAAGGCTCATGACGTTGTGTGAAAGAAACACCGCGAATAAAAAAAATTTTTCTTCGTTTGTTTCCCTTGATAAGCCGTTTAAAAGCACAAAGAGTATGGATGAAAATCGAACCATTCGATAAAAAATGGATCATCACTTTACTGCCGAGTCCGATGATCGTAGGTTGCGAAAATAAAAAAAGCCGGGCAAAACCCGGCCATACAAACGGAAACGTTCTACGGTTTCCAATAGAACCCCGTCTCATTCGATGAGATCGCGGTTCCGATTGAGTCTTGAGAATCCTTTTTAGCGGAAAACTCCCGAAAACAACATCGCGATACGAGAAACCAAACCGATGCTTTCCAGTCGATCGTCCGCCTTTACCGCTTCGTAATGTGAAAGATTCACGAACTTGGTTTTTAAACGAAACTCGAACGTGAATCCGGGCCACAACGTAGTATTCTTACCCGAACTCGTGCGATACCAACTGACGCAACCTCCCGTATTCCAGATGGATTTTTCCAATCTTGACTGAATCGCCTGATTGTATTTATCCTGAGCTTGTTTCAACACGTTGATAAATTTCAGTTTTTTCTTACGCATGGAAAGAATACACTGAAGCACGTAATGGATCTGCGATTCGATCATCAAAACCATGGAACTATGACCGAGACCAGTGTTCGGACCTACGATTAAAAAGAAATTCGGAAAGCCTGAAACGGTGGTCCCCAAATACGCTTCAGCTCCGTTCTTCCAAGCGTCGTTCAGATCGTTTCCGTTTAAACCCTTCACTTCAAAAGGAGACATTGCCTCCGCGGCCTGAAAACCCGTCGCGAGGATGAGCGCGTCGATCGGATGTTCCGTACCGTCCTTCGTAACGATTCCGTTCTCGCGGATCTCTTGGATCGCAGTAGTATTCACGATCACATTCGGTTTTTGTAATGCACCGTAGTATTCGTTGGAAATCAAAACACGCTTACATCCGATCGTAAAATTCGGAGTCACTTTTCGTCTGAGTTCCGGGTTTTTGATCTGTTTTTTGAGATAACTTTTCGCAAATGCCTCCAGTATCCTCATCAAACCCGGATGAATCGTAAAAGCGATCACCCTGAATTCGAGCATCCAATAGATCGCAAGACGGAACAACCGTTGAGCCGGAGGAAAAAAACGGAACAACCAACGTTCCGTTCCGGAAATCGCGCGGTCCGGTTTCGCGATCACCCAAGGCGCGGTTCTTTGAAAGAGATGCAGTTTTTTGACGCTCGGTTGAATCGCGGGAACGATCTGGATCGCACTCGCTCCGGTTCCGATGACGCCCACGGTTTTATTGTTGAGATCGTAGGAGTGGTCCCAGCGCGCCGAGTGAAACATCTTCCCTTTGAATTTTTTCAAACCGGGAATATCCGGAAGAACGGGACGGCTCAAACCGCCGGAACCGTTAATCAGACTTTTACACTTAAACGAATTTCCGTTCGTAGACGTTACGTGCCACAACCCGGATCGTTCGTCGAAGATCGCCGAGTTCACGGAATTGTTAAAACGAATATGAGACCTGAGATCGTATTTATCCGTGCAATGATTCAGATAACCCAGGATCTCGGATTGAAGACCGTACATTCTAGACCAGTTCGGATTTTGTTCGAACGAAAAAGAATACAGATGAGATTGTACGTCGCAGGCCGCGCCCGGATAATGATTGTCTCTCCAAGTACCTCCCACCCCATCCGCTTGTTCCAAGATGACAAAAGAATGAATTCCCGCTTGTTTTAAACGGATTCCCATTCCAAGTCCCGCAAACCCCGTTCCGATGATAATCGCGTCCAAGACCGGATGATCGGAAGTTTTCAATTTATCCGCCGCTTCTTTCAATTTCTGAGCCATTTCCCTATTCTCCAAATTCAATCGAAATCATAGAAAAACCTTAAGGATAAACCTTTCGCTTTTCGGGAATGATCCTAACATCAAACGCCGTCTTCTTCGACCAGACTTATGATTTTTGACCGAGATCGGCTGATCGATTCCGAAATCAGAGAGGATTTTTTTCCGCAATTCAAGAGTCGTTCGAGCAAGATCCGAATCCATACCGGAGACGAAAGTCGGCCCCGTAAAGAGCGGGCGGAGTAAATCGAAAGAATGCCCCTAAAAGAACCGGGGCATTTTTATGAAAGGTAAAATCGCGCCGCATAACCGCAGGAATCGTATGCGGCGTTTCTTTTTCGAAAATCGGAAAACGTTCTAATCCTTTAAGAGAGAACGGAGAATTTCCCGCGTAGCCGAACCGGTTAGAGAAAAGTCCCGGCCCGTTTCTTCCAAAAGATGATCGGCTTTTTCGCGATCCAAGGTCGGGAAGATTTCCTTCATCTTGGTTCCGAGTTCCTTTTCCAGATCATATTCAGGTTTCATTGTATATTCGTAACCGAACGTATCGATGATGGATTCGTTGATGTCGACCGCATGGAAAGCCGCCCGCTTACCCACGAATTTCATCAAATCAGCGTTAGACGATTCATCCGGGAAGCCGTCGAAATCTTTCGTTAAAAATCCGGCCAAAGTGGAAGTCACCGGAGTCGGGCTCTTATAAAACTGAATCAATCCGTAGGAAACGAAGTCTTCGTATAGGAAGTGACGATTGGAAACAAGCTGTGTGGTTTTCGCCTTCGTTTCCTTTTTGGATTCCTTAGAAGAAAAAGCAAATTTCAAGTAATAGAAAAAACCGGCGTCAGGAACCGCTTTGGAATGATACGGTTGCCCGATATCCTGAATGTAATGACAGGCCCAAGCGGCGAATCGATATTTCCAATAATCGTGTCCCGTTTTTCCGGCCAATTTGGAAAGTCTGGAAAACAACTCGATTCGATCCAAGATCATTCCTCCTTCCACGATTTCCGGCGCGAATAAGGAAAGAATCCAGTTTTCGTTCTGAAACTGCATATGAAACGGAGCCTTGCTACTTTCACCTTGCGGTTTACCGTACGGCTGCTTTCCGTATCCGTATTCCTCGAAACCCCAAAGACTGTGGTCCATTCCCCAATCGGGTTCGTCGATAAAGGTATATAATACGTTTCTAATCTTGATTTTTTTACCCGCGGTGGATCGAAATCTCGCAGGAAGTTCCGCCAAATCGGGTAAATACGGAGTGATCGCCGAAACCGGAACATCGCCGTTCATATTTTTAGAACCGGGAAGAATACGCTCCACTTCCATAAATTTGGTCGCGGGATTGAGTCTCGCGGCCTTTAAAAAATCGAGAACGGTAGGCGATTTCGCATTAAATTCAACCTTTTTAAACCGCTTTGAGCCGCGTTCGGTTTCCCAATCCGCAAACTCGTCGAATAGAACCTTTAAGGAATCCTTTTCCTTTTTTACGAAAGAATCAAGGGACTCCGAGGAAACCTCTTGAGAAATGAATTGCATCGAAGGATGTTCCAATGCGCGATCCATCACGAGATAGTGAGTGCCCCAGGAAAATACGCCCTGCGGGAGTAGAAAAAGAAGGGGAAAAATCCAGATTTTCCGGCCGAATTCGAAAATTTTTTTACGAAATAAAATCGAGAAAGAGGAAACATTGGATGCGAAAGACGCGTGGGAGGTTGCAATTTTTTTCTTTTTTATCATGATAATTCTCTTCGTTCAGGATATGGAAGGTCCAAGAATATCTCCAAAGTAAACTAACGCAATCAAAGATTCCCAAACCTCTTTCGATCCCGTAAAAATAGAATTCCCGATTTCCCGGAAGAAAAAACTCAATCGTTCGGAAACGGAGTTATTCATAACGGTGATTTCAAAATCAAAAAATAATTTTTTGATAACTTATAAGATGCTCCTCCAAAGAAACTTCATAACACCGCCCCACATCGCAGCGCCAGGAGCGATAACCTACAGCTTATTTTTTTCGATAAAGCAGATCCGGTTTCGAAACACGCGTAAGCAGCATCGACTTCGGAGTAAAAAAATCGAATAAAAAACATCTTAAAAATTTTCATTTAACAAATGAAAGGCGAATAACGTTCAGGTTTTTAAGAAAAAATTCCAAAAAGTTTGAAACCAAATATTTAAAGCTTAGAAGCGTATCGTTAACGCGGAACGAACTCCCGAAAAAAAGGAATAAATTTATTTCCAGAAATGAAAATCCCGGTTTTAGCAAAGGTTTACTCATTCGAACGACAACGCGACTAACGATCGTAAGATTTAATTTTCGCGTTCCGTTCTAAATAGAGGAGACCCCAATGCAAACAAAAACAAAGAACGTTAGATACATTCTAGCGCTCACTCTCGTAGGATTGGCGATCAATTTTTCGAATTGCGCCGAGGACAACAAAACGGATCTGACTCCGATTCTCGCCATACTGGCGTTAGCCGGAAATTCGGGTCCGGCGGACCTGCCGCAACCTACGGACGGCACCGCCATTATGAAGTTAGGCGATGAAAGTTTCGTTCTGACCAACCAGCAATTGTGCGTTTCGGGAGTCGGAGGAATTATCGTTCAGATGGTCGACGCGGACAACCTTCCGATTTTGAACATCCACAACATCAATTTCTCGCAGACTACGACGCACACTCTGGGTGAAGGCGGTTCCGCTTTGGACATCGACACCGCTGGAGGAGTTTACGGAGCGGGAACCAATAACGTCCGAGGAACCTGTACCGCAACGGTTAAGGAAACTTCGGCTACGATCTTCGATCTTCAAGCGTTGAACTGCCCGATCACGAAGCAGTTTGCCGCAAGCAATATTCCCGATGTGAAACTCTCGTTTCGGGTTCGTTGTACAAGATAAAAAAGATTTGAAGATCCGTAAGAAATAGATTCGGAATCGAATTCTAAAATATCGTTCGATCCGACCGCATTAAACCTTCCTTCGAAACTCATTCGAAGGAAGGTTTTTTCCGATTCTCGATGTAGAAACGTTTTTAAAAACTTTCGTATCGTTGTAACGAAAAACTCGTTACTTCGATGTTCTTTGTAATATCCAGGTTCCGATGGCAACCGCTCCTACTTCGGTAGCCATGCTCAAATAGATGTATTCGTTTCCCGGACCGTCCAAGAACAAAGTGTAAATTCTTCCTAAGAACAAACCGGATGCGGTTGTGATGGCGAGCAGAATCGAGGCCCTACGCCATTCTTCTTTGAATAATCCGAATAATAGGACGACGCCTACTCCCAAACAAAGTCCGCCGTACATTGCTCTGAAATCCGCGAGCGCTGCGGAACTTTTGATTTCGATTCCGATCATCGAAGCGAGTCGAATCGGAACGAGAAAAAAACCGATCGTAAAGCCCGCGTAAACCAAGACGTTTAAAGCGATATAAATTTTCGAAAAAAACTCGAGTAGACGATTTCCTTCCGCGGATCGCTGCATCGATAGGCTGTTGGTTTGCATTCATACCTTCCTTGTTGGCTTGCAACAAGACCCAGTATGCACCGCTTCGATTTGGAAATCGACCGGTGTTATAAAGGCTTACAATTTTTTTCAGACCTTTGCGGTTTTTCGATATTCGACGGGAGTTTTTTCGGCGAGCTTTAAAAAGGCTTCGTTGAAAGAGGATCGATTGTTGAATCCGACTTCCATCGCGATTTCTAAAACGGTCTTATTCGTTTCCGCGAGAAGTTTTTTCGCTTCTTCCACTCTGTATTGATTGAGCCATACGAAAAAACTCTTATTCAGTTTGCTATTGATGAGTTCCGAAAGTTGATGAGTCGTCAACGAAACGCGTTCCGCGACGGCGGCAAGAGATACTTCCTCATCCTGATAGAATTTTTCGGTTCGCATCATCGTTTCCAAACGCGCAAGAATCCCTTCGATTTCCAATCCGCCGAGACGCGATCGGGAATACTTCGCCTTCACCAATTCTACGTGGATCGTTTCTTCCAAATTGGAATAGCGCTTTCGTACGTAATAGATTCCGCACAAAGCCAAAGAAACAAAGACGGAGGAAATTTTTAAAAAGAAAACGCCGTATAAAAATCCGAGAGCCCCGAATACGGAAACGCCCGCAAAGTCCAAAGCGCAGATCCGGATCAAAAGTCGAAGCGAAGCTTCTTTGACCGAAATTAAAATTCGAAAAATCGAAATTCCGAAAACGAAAGAAAATACGGTCGAAGCAAGAAACAAAAATAAGACGAGGCTTTTTGCGCCGGAAGCGTTCGAAAGACTCACGACTTTCCAGGGAAAAACCGATTCTTCCCGAGGAATTAAAAAAACCGCAATTCCGCAGACGATCGTCGGAATCCAAAAAAGAATTCGCTTTCGATCAAATCGAAAGTCCTCCTCGACCATTGCGGCTAACGCCGTATATGCGAGCGGCCCCGAGGCAAACAAGAGCGGAATTGTTAAGCGAACATAGAAAGCGGAATCCGAGAAAACTCCCTGACAAACGGCGGAGTTCAAAAGCTGCAAAACTCCGATACAAAGCAGAGTGATCGCGAAAGAGATTTGAAATTTAGTTTTTTTGAATGGAATCAGTTCCGGAAACGCGAGCAAAAAAGCCAGAAATCCCCCGAAGACGGAAAAGGCATTTCCGAACCATTCCCAGGAATCGTTCATTTTCGAAATGCGGCCTGCGCTTGGATAAAACTCGCAACGTCCATCTCGAACTTTGATCCCAATTCTTGATATACGAACTTAGGCGGAGAAGTCACCTGTTTGAGAGCGTCGCATCCCATTCTACGACATTCTTCCGGTACGGAAGAAGCCCAAACGGCACCCATCACGGAATATCCGTTGTCGTATTTGATCGAAGTGAGCTGATTTAGATTTCTATCATAAATCCTGATTTCGGTCCCGGCTTGCAAGGACGCATAACTCGGAATCAGTCCGAAGCTGATGACGGAAAAGATGGAGGAAAACAATTGTACGACGCTGCTCCCGAAATGTTTCGGAGTCTGAAACGCGGGAGTATGGATTCCGAGAACGTAATAATCGACCCCGATGTCCTTGAGTTTAAAAATCCTGTCCTCCCCTTTTTTTTCCACGCTCGTAACGTATGTCAATTCCAGAACCCCGCTTTCCTTAACTTCGTTGAGATAATCCTGAACGAACTTCTTAACCTTATCCGAGGGAACGTCCTTTCTAAAACCCGCCGACTTGAGATCGGATGCGTAAACTCCATTCTGAAATTTTAATATGGTTCGATCGGGATATGCGAGATTGGCAGTATAAACCCTCGTTTCCGCGGAAGAAGTTGTCATTTCCGTCGCATAAGGCCGAAAACCGATGTACGCGATTCTTACCTTGGATAAGTTCGGAATCGGGGCGCTGTCAGCGCCGTATTTTTGCACATAGTAATGATAATTACAGTCGAGAAGAAAGGAAAGAAACAGAATGTAAAATACGAAGAATCGAGATTGTTTCATAGTGTTACCGGAAAATTGCGGACTCGAATGTCCTCTCGTCCGTTTCCGTATTAGATTCTCCTAAAGCACGGCTCTTTGCAATCAAAAAGAAGAATCGAAGCGCGGGGGTCCGTAAAAAAATCGGAAAGATCCGCGCGGTTCCGATTCTTTTTAAAATCGAAGTTCGATTCCGAAATTCACGTACGGAATCTTATTCTTATTCGCCTCCGACCTTAGGATCGTCTCAAATCACTTATAAAAAATATGTACAGCCCCGGAATTCGAAACGCTATCGTCGTCGGTCGCAGGCGTTGGGGGAGAATTTACGGACTTGTTCAAAATCATTCCGAGACCGTCGTCGTCGTTCTGCGCCGCGACCGCCATCAAGTCTCCGTCGATACAAACCGCAATTCCAAACGCATCCGAAGCTTCCGCGTTAGTCGCTTTTAAATAGGATTGAAAGGCCCAACCGGAAGATAGTTTTCGAAATACATAAGCTGCGCCGGAATTACTTACGGAATCGTCGTCGGCTCCCGGACCGGCAAGTGTCGCAGGCGAGTGTAAAACTCCGGTTTGAGCGCTGTCCTCTCCGGCTGCTCCAGCGACAATCATATCGCCCGAAATGGAAACGCTTCTTCCGAAGTTATCGTTCGCTTCGATATTCGGGGACTTCAAGTAGACTTCAAACGCCCAAACGGTTCCGGTTCTACGAAATACGTACACGGCACCGGCAGCAGAGGCGGAATCGTCGTCGCCCGCAGTTGTAAGATTCGCGCCTAGAGAATTTGAAATCGTAGTTTGAGCGCTGTCTTCGTTGTAGGCTCCGACTACGGCGACATTTCCGTCTTCCGAAAGATCCAAACTGGCTCCGAACTGATCGCTGTTATCCGCGTTCGGAGCTTTGAGATACGATTCGAACGCCCAATTCGCGCCGGTCTTCCGGAATACATAAACCGCACCGGAGTTGGAAAGGGAATCATCGTCTCCTACGGTCGTAAGCGACGGCCCTAAGGAATTTTGAATCGTCGTATTTCCGCTGTCTTCGCTGATCGCACCGGCAATCAAAGTGTCTCCTCTGATTTTAAACTTGAGTCCGAACAAGTCCCCGGTTTCCACGTTGGGAGCTTTGATATAGGCGTCCCAAGTCCAAGTCGTCCCGGTTCTTTCAAAGATATAAATCGCGCCCGAAGTCGGAGTGGAATCGTTGTCGGTCGCGCCCGTAAAACCCGGTGCCGGAGCTTGGATGATCGTTCCAAGACCTCCTCGCTCCTGACCGGCGCCTACACCAATCCGATCGCCGGAAATCGAAACACTGGTTCCGAATTGATCTCCAAGATCTGCGTTAGGCGCCTTTAAATACGCCTCTAAGCCCCAGACCGTTCCGGTTCGACGGTATACATACGCAGCCCCTGAGCTCGACAGAGTGTCGTCATCTCCCGCGGGTGTCAAACCGGCAAAAGGAGAATGAAGAATGGCGGAATTCCCGCCATCCTCGGCGCGAGCACCGACGACGATCGTATCTCCCGAGATAGCTACGCTGCAACCGAATTGATCGTTCGCTTCCGCGTTCGGAGCTTTGAGATACGCTTCCAAAGCCCAAGCGGTTCCAGTGCGACGAAACACGTACGCGGCTCCCGCGCCGGCTGCAGAATCGTCGTCCCCGGCAGAAGTCAAACCTACAAACGGACTTTGGATAATTCCGGTTTGAGCGCTGTCCTCGCCGCAGATACCCAGCACCAAAGTGTCTCCCGAAAGATCGAGATCGAATCCTCCGCTCGTATCGCTGCTATCCGGATTGGGGGCTTTTAAAAAACTCTCCCATTCCGCATTGAGAGCATCGACAGAAATCTGAATTGAAACGGAAGAAGAGCCGGAGGAATTCGAAGCGGTAATCGTATAAGAAGAAGTGGCAAGCTTAGAAGTAGGTATACCCGTTATTTCACCTGTGGCGGAATCAAAGGAAAGACCGGACGGCAACGCGGGTGAAACGGAAAGCGAAGTTACAGAACCGGTGATCGTGGGTTGAATCGTAGAAATGGAGATGTTCTTAATAAATTGAAACGAACTCGTCGCGTAAGTCAAAGTGGGAGGAGTTCCCGCAGTTTTCGAAAGATCTTCGATCGTCGCCGAAGTAGGATTGCCCAGCAACACCATGAAATGACTCGGATCGTGACTCTGCAGACAACCGAAAAAAAAGCACTGACAAAGAACGGAAAACCGAAGGATTCGAACTCGAAAATGAACATTTTTTTCCAAAGATTTTCCTCCCTTCTTTTCCAGACTTCTTCAGAGTCTGTTTTTCTAGGGAGAATGGTAGATGAAATCCGGTCGCTCAACAACCCCGATTATAAATGAGGAAATCTTCGATTATAAGCAACCGATCCGAAGCAGAGGGCAAAAAAAACATGTTCTATTTGCAGAGCAGGAGGGAAACGAAGTTTGAAAAAACTTCGTTTCAGAATAGATCTTATTTTTTCACCTGCTCTATCAACCGTAGAACATCCTCTTCTACTTTAGGACCCATTCCTTGATAGACAAAACTTTGAGGAGATTCGACTTTTTTCACGATACACTCCAACCTGCCGCACTTAGGTGGATTCGCTGAAATCCAAATTGAAGAAATCGAGGAATAAGAATTATCATATTTCAGATTATTGAGAAGTTGCAAATTCCTGTCGTACACTCTCACTTCCGTATTTGCTTCTTCCGCACTATAGCTGGGTATCAATCCGAGAGTGACCATCGAAAAAAGTGTGCTAAATAAATGTAGAATTCCGACTCCGATATTCGAGACTTCGGTAAAGGCCGGTCCATGTATTCCAATTACGTAATAGTCAACCGGATAATCTTTGAGTTTATAAATCAGGGTTTCACCTTGTTTTTCCGTTTCCACAAGGTAAGAAATTTCCTTTAAACCGCTTATCTTTACTTCTTGAAGATAAGATAGTGTAAAAGCTTTTACAAGATCCGAAGATAAATCTTTTCTCGTCCCGTTACTTTTCAGTTCATCGATAAAAACGCCCTTTTCTAATTTTGGGATCGTACGCTCGGCGTACGTCAATTCGGCGGTATACGTTGTGCGTCTACCGCTGGATCCGGTCATCCGAGCGTCGAAAGTTCTAAAACCGATATATGCGATTTTCGGTCTTTTCTCAATCTTAACATCACCCGAGACCGGGAACTCCTTAAGAAAAAAATGTCGATTACAATTGAAAACGAAACCTACAACAACAATCAAAATGAAACTTAAATTTCTCACGTCAAAACCCCTTTTTTAATATATTCGTCCTTTGCTCGAGCTCGGACAAAAAACGAATGTATTTTAAGAATTGATAATATTTTCGAATACCGAAGACTTTTAGTTCAAACAATATCACGGCAAAAAAAAATCCATGCCCTTCTTTCGAAGCGGCATGGAGCTTTCCAATGTTTTAAGTAACGGTTGCTGTTTTACTTTTTCAGTTCCGGAGCAAGTTCTGCCAAAGGAACCTTATCCTTAGGAAGAGAAGCGTATTCCGGGAATTCGTATCCGTTCGGATAATGCTCGTGGTCTTCAGGATTGTAAAAGTGAACGTAGTCTTTCCGGTATCCCCAAGTGAAAACGGATTTTTCAGGATCCTGTCCCACCACTAAACAACGAGGATTGATCCAGCCTTCGGTTTTTTCGGTCTTAACACGAACGAAAAGTTTAGGATTCGCTTCGTGGTTTCTGTAGTCATACACTCGAACCACGGAACCGGGAGCGATTCTTTCCTTAACTGCGGAAGTCGCATCCGCTTCCGCAAAAATAGGAACCGTAGGTTCCAGAGAAGCGTTCACTAAGGAAGGATCGCAATTCTTATGATTGGTAACCTGCGCGAGTTTCGAACAGGCTCCCAAAAGAAGAGCCATACTTGTTAAAAGAACGGTCAGTTTTAAATTCTTTTTCATCGTTCTTCCTCTCTTATTGATGATGATGTAAGGATTGATCCAATCTTGGATCTCCCACCGGAATCAGAGCCGCGGACTCGTAACGTTTCAACACTACGAAACCGAAAAGACCGATAAAACCGATCACCGCTCCGAGAGTTACTACAAGTCCGGAAAGCTGGAAGTTTTCGAAGTTAGCCGGAAACACCAGCCAATAAATTTCGATCACTTGCGTAAACACGATCCAGATCGCAACTTTCACGAGAAAGTTGATGTCTCTTTTGTTCGGTCTGTTCAAGAGCAACAAAAACGGAAGGATGAACTTGATAAACGGAAGAGCGTAAGTGAACACTTCCCAACCGCCGGTCAATCTCTGCTCGTAAAAGAAAGTTTCTTCCGGAATGCTCGCATACCAGATCAACATGAACTGTGAAAATCCCACGTAAGCCCAGAACACGCAGAAACCGAGCATGAACTTACCGATATCGTGGATATGGTTTTCGTTCACTAAGTTTCCGAGATAACCTTTCTTTTTCAGAAAGTAGATCATGATTACGAGAGTGGAAAGTCCGGTTTGATACGCTCCCGCGAAACAATACACTCCGAACATGGTGGAAAACCAGTGCGGGGTCAAAGACATGATCAAATCGAAAGAAGCAAGAGAGAAAGAAAGAGCGAAGAATACGATAAATCCTCCGGCCAATCTCGCGTTGAACTGAGTGTGTGCAACGTCCTTATCCCCGTCTTGTTTGGTGGAACGTTTGTGGAATAACCATCCGAAAACGGACCAAGCCGCTCCGAAAAGAATCATTCGGATCACGAAGAAAGGAGTGTTCAACAACGGCTTCTTGTGCTGAAGAAGATGATCGTGAGCTACGACTTCTTCGTGACTCCACTCGTAAAGATCGTGGATTCCCACCGTTGTAATCAGTAAAAGAACCGCGACTACGGGAAGAAACAATCCGTAACCTTCGGCGAGTCTTCTTACCGTAATGGACCAATGAGCACCGGTGATATTGCTGATCGCAGTGAAGAAAACTCCCGCGAGCGAAATCCCGGTGATAAAAAAGGTTCCGATCAAAAACGCGGACCAAGCCGGATTGGAATGTCCTCCCTCGTGTCTGGGAGGGGTATGAGAAAGGGTGAAATACCCAATGAGTAAACTTAAGACTCCGATCCCGATCATCCCGAAAAGGGCGCTGCGGGTCTTGGAGTCGAGTTTGAAGTTAATCAGATTTTGTTCGACTTTGACTTCCATGATTCTTAATTCCTAGCCACGTCTTTTTTTGTTCTGTTCTCGTATTCCTGGAGTTTTCTCACGTAGAGAACGATCTTCCAGCGGTCTTCGGGAGAAACTTGAGCAGCGTAGCTCTTCATTCTTCCCCAACCCGCGGTCATCACGTGATAGATCTGTCCGTCGGAATATCCTTGGATCTTAGGAGAAATCACGGCAGGAACCGGAAAACCGATTCTTGGAGCCGGACCAACGATGGTTCCATTCCCCGCCCCTCTTACGCCGTGGCAAGGGGAACAATACGTTTGATATTTAGCCTCTCCCTTTTGGAGATTGGCCAAATCGTTTTTAAAAGGATTAGAAAGTCCTTTATTCGGTAATTGTGTTACATCCAATCCGAGATACTCGTATGGATAATAATTCACCGGAACCGCTCCTTTCGGAGGAATTCTGGAAGCCGCTCCGTCGTGTGCGATCGGGTCCTCTTCCTGTGCTTCTCTCGCCGGAGAATCCGCCATATCCGGAAAGTATTCCAGAGGAGGCGTTTTGGACTCGCAGTTCCAGAATAGAACAGCGGCCAAAAGGAAAATTAGAGATTTGTAATATTTCATTCTTGTCCCTGCTCCTATTTCACAACCTCGACGTTCTTTCCGCCGAGACCCTTGATGAAGTTCACGACCTCGTCTTCCTTATAACCTTTGGAAGAGGATGGAATCCAGAGTGCGAACTTGTCCGTAGTGATGTCCGGATGCAAAACTCTCCGATTGATTTTCGGAAGTCTGGTTAAAAAGAACATCGCCGCAGCGGTTCCCACACCGGCCATAAACACGGTGAATTCGAACGTAATCGGAATATACGCGAACCATGCGTTCAGGTTTTTACCGGAGATGTTGATGGGCCAATCGAACTTGTGGGTCAGATACTGCATTCCGAAACCTACGGTGCATCCGAAAAGACCCATGAAGAACGTCACCCAAGGAAGACCGGAACGGGGAACTCCCATCGCGTCGTCCAAACCGTGAACCGGATACGGAGTGAAACAATCGAAGTCCGTATAATTCTTCTCTTTGGTTTTTTGCGCCGCAGAGATGATCTCCGCGGGGCTGTCGAAAAGCCCGAATACTCCC
>NZ_JAIZBH010000001.1:812500-1157500 GCF_022267375.1 Leptospira sanjuanensis | reverse complement strand
TCGCTTCTTTGTGCATTCCAGGTTGGATCTGCGCGGGAAGTTCGATGGTCTGAGTCGCCGTTTTCAGAACGAGAACGTCGTTGGAAGAAATTCCCTTTTCTTTTGCAAGAGCGGGAGAAAGCAGGATGTAGTTATCCCAAGTGACTTTGGTCACCGGGTCCGGAAGTTCTTGAAGTTGAGCGTTGTTCGCCGCTCTACCGTCTCCGATCGCCGATGTTTCATACAACGCGAGTTTGAGACCGGCGGAAGCGGACTCGACTTTTTTCAAAGAAGAACGGTTGAAGTTTCTGGAAGAACCGGCAACTTTTTTGCGCTCGGAAGCTTTGACCGTGGTTCCCGCTCGTAAGAGGTCTTCCCATCTTTGTTTCGAGCCGAGTTTTTTGGTCCAAGAATTCTTCACGTATTCGTAAAAGCTGGATTCTCCGCCGAGTGAGCCGCCCGCAAACGCGATCAAGCTGTCTTCGAACGAACGAGCATTGAAGAGAGGACGAATCGCAGGCTGTTGAATGGAAAAAATTCCCTTCGTAACTTCCGCGTCTCCCCAGGATTCGAGGAAGTGAGTCGTAGTCGCGAGAACGTTAGACGCAAGAGCGGTTTCGTCCGCGCGGTCCGTAAGCGCCACGACCAAAGCCGCTTGGTGAAGAAGATTCTTCCATTCTTCCCCCGCTTGATAAACCAGGTTTACGTCGTTCACGAAAAGAACTCCAACCTTGGTCGATTTGAGTTCCGCCGCGAGAGAATTGAAATTGCCGGAATAATCCGCGAGGCCTTCTTTTTTCGGGTTGGAATGATCCACGGTTTTGCCGTCGTTTTCCAACACGCTGTTGAGAAGATTTACAAGAACTTGAAGATCCACCGCGTCTTTTGTGGAAGCCGCAAGACTTCCCGCAACCACGAGGGACTTTCCTTTGTTCGACCAAAGAGCCTTCGCGGTTTTGCGGATACTTTCTTCGCTCACACCGAGAGAAGAAGAGAGGCTCGCTACGGTTTCTCCGCCGAGAGCGTCTTTCGTGTTCGCCCCGAGTTCACCGAGGGCCGCCGCGATCGCAAGAGCGAGTTTGGTTTGGTCGCCGGGACGAATCGGAAGACGAAGATCCGCGTTGGAACCGGACATAGTAGGAATCGATTCCGCAGCTACGAAGAAGTTAACGTCTTTTGCGCCGTCGCGAAGGTTTCTTCTTTTGGAAAAATCCTTTTGGTGTTCTTCGGGAGAAAGCCAGTTGCCCATGAAGTCGCAATCGATCGAAAGAATCACGTTTGCGAGATCGAAGTGGTAGTTCGGAATCAGAGCCTTTCCGTAAGAAGCCGCCTGACCTTTGGAAACCGCTTCTTCCGCCGAAGTAAGAGAAATTTCGTAGTGTTTTCCGCCGCCGACGGTTCTTAAGAAATCGCCGATGATCGATTTTGTGGAAGGAGAATCCAATGGTTTTGTTACGACAACCGTCTTGCCTTTGTTGGCCGCAAGAGCCGCTTTTACTTTTGCGTCTACGGTCGCCCAATCGGATTTAACTTCGATTCCACCTTCGATGGTCGCAGGGTTTTGAGAACGATCGGGATCGTAAAGATCAAAGATTGCCGCTTGACCCGCAGCGCTTAACGCACCTTGAGAAACCGGGTGATCCGGATTTCCTTCCAATTTAAGAGGACGACCGTCTCTTGCTTTCACAAGAATACCGGTTCCCGCAAAAACGGAAGCGTAGTAATAAGAATGTCCGTGTTTAACGAAATCGTATTGAGCGTTTTCATCCGCTTTGTTGAGATCCACGTAAGGAACGATCTTCTCAACGGGTTTGCGGATACAGTTTAAGGAAGTCATCGCGACTCCCGCGCCCATCAGTTTTAAAAAGGATTTACGATCGAATTCTCCGGATTTGATTCTCGCGATCAAAGGATCGGGAGAAGTGAAGAATTCGGATTTCTGCATCTCTTTGACTTCTTCGTCTTTGTCTCTAAGATCGTAAGACAGCCAGTGAGCCTTCTTTTCTTTTTGGAAATTTTTTTGATCCATGTTCAGTATTACTCCCGGTTATCTGTGGCAGGTGGAACAATCTGTCGGAGCGTTGTTCTCTCTGTGACAATCCACGCAGTATCCCATGTTTAAGGATGCTACCTGTTTTACTTTCACCATCTCCGCTACGTTACCGTGACACTGAGAACAATCCACTCCTCTCGAAATGTGACGAGAGTGATTGAACTGAACGTGGTCTGGCATGTCATGAACCTTAATCCATTCGATCGGCTTGTTGTCGTTATACGACTTAGCGAGTTTCTTGATCAGAGGTTTGTTGGTTGCAACGAGAGAGTGGCAGTTCATGCAAGTGGAAGAGGATGGGACTGTGGCGTGTGCTGAGGTTTCTACCCCGGTGTGACAGTATTTACAGTCTATCTTATTGTCTCCGGCATGTATCTTGTGATTAAAGGGTATAGGCTGATCGGGCGCATACCCAACATACTTGGAGGGAGAGAAAATCAGATACGCTACGGCCGCGAGGGCAATGAGCGGTACCGAAAGTTTCAGTGCTCTGTTATTCATTCGTATGAAGTCCCTATGAATCCAATATTGGTATTGGAAACAGGATTTTTGGCTCTGTGAAAAATTGCAAGTAAACGAAGATCTGAGGCCTTTTCCTTTGCGTTTATTTTGGAGTCTATTTGAGAATAGGTATCAATTAGGAAAGTTTCATAAATGAAAAATTAATTTTCAAAAAGTTCGAAAAAAATTTTGCAACCTATCGTAAAACGGCGGAAAAAGTTTTCCTTTTTTCAGAATAGAGAATTTAAAAATACGGAAACCTTTCTCAAAGGCTCCGTCTAAGGAGATTTTTTTACGATGCAAAAAAGCTTTCTCTCGTTCTTAGGAAGAATTCTTCCGTATCTTCTTCTTTTTTTTGCACCGCTCCTTATTCCGGAACCGCTCAAGGCACAGGATTCTCGACTGAGACTCGCGAGTTTCAACGCGATGTTTCTGTATGACGAGGTCGGAGACGAGAAAAAATCGCCTCGAGGAAGAATCCCGAGAAAAGAATCCGACTTTGAAAAAATCAAATCACATCTTTTGAAAATCGATCCCGACGTCATCGCACTCCAAGAGGTGGAAAACGAAGAAGCGATCTGGAAAATTCTCCCCGCATCTTTTTCCTGTTCCCTAACAAAGAAAATTTCCGGATACGATCAAAGGGTAGGAATCTGCTGGAAAAACAAATTTCGCTTCGCGGATGCGGCCCACTACTCCGCTCTTGCGATTGAACCCGGCTTGAGAAGCGGAGTGGAAGCGACTCTTTCCATCGGAAATAGGAACTATTCTTTTTTGAGCGTTCATCTGAAAGCCGGAAACTCGAAGAGAGATAAAAATCTCAGATCGAAACAACTTCTCGTCTTAAACGAGATCTTAAAAACAAAAGAGAATTTTTTTCTTCTGGGGGACATGAATTCTCCTCTCGGAAAGGATCATCGGTCCTGGAAGCTTCTATCGGAAGGTCTGAATCTGAAAAATCCGGGACGTTATGTGAAACAGAGCTGCTGGGGACACAAGGATTTGATCGATTTGATCTTAACGGATGTTTCGATCGGAAATTCGAAATTGGTTCCGGTTCCGTTTGCGGAAGACGATGGAGCGTTCGACGGAGTTCCTGCAAACGAAAGCGGCTTGTCCGACCACTGTCCGGTTGTATTGGACGTTAGGTTGGAGGGATAGACTCCGGAGATGATTGCGAGTCGCGAATTCACGCGTGTTTAAGAGACAGGACGAGCGGACAATCAGCAATTCACACACTTACCGTGAGTTCACGCGCGTTTAGGCGACAGGACGAACGGACAATCAGCAAATCACACACTTACCGTGAGTTCACGCGCGTTTAGGCGACAGTCGTAAATATTCTCGCACGTGCGATCGCTTACTCGCAGTTTTGATTGTAACCTATAACGACCGCACCACTTTGACCGAAGTAAAATTTTCAACGAAAGGAGTCCAAATTTTGAATAACCGATCTCCCAAACAAATCGCAATGAGCTGGATCGAAGCGTATAACAGCCACAATCCCGATGCCGCCATATCGCTTTACGACGAAAATATTGCGAATTTACAGTTTCCTTGGGGAAAAACCGTTCAAGGACGCGAGGCGATGCGAAATACGTACGTCAATGTATTTAAGGCGTTTCCCGACATTCGCATTGAAGTCATGAATATGATCGAACAAGAACCTTGGGTTGTAGTCGAGTGGCGTTTCAGCGGGACAATGAAAGGAGAATTTGCGGGCCATACTCCCAACAACAATTCTTTTGATATGCACGGCTGCGAAATCTTTCAGATCGTAAACGGTAAAATTCTGGTTCAACACGGATATTGGGACAAGGAGACGATGTTCTCTCAACTCAAAATCGATATGAATCGTTGAACAAATCGGATCTCCGTCGAATTTGGTATGAAACTAATGACCTCGGTTGACAGATATGATAAAATCTTCAAGCCGAGGTATATAATATGTCGAAGGATTCTCAGCGATGTATTCAGAAAAAGATCAAAGTATTAAATCATGCCAAGGAATCTCAGAACGTTTCCAAAACATGTAGACACTTTGGAATTTCAAGAGAAACATTTTATCAGTGGAAAAAGGCATATGAGACCTATGGAGAAGAAGGACTCATTGATAAGAAACCGGGATTTCGTCCTGGTGCCTGCCCTTGGCGAACGAACAAGGATACTGAAGAAAAAATCTTACACCTACGTAGAACCTATCATTTCGGTCCACAAAGAATCTCATGGCACTTAGAACGCTATCTCTCGATAAAAATCACTGCTGCTGCAGTATATTATGTATTAAAACGAAATGGTATGAACAAGTTACCGGAGAATCAAAGAAGGCGATCTATTCCATCTTCGTTTATTCGATATGAAAAAAAAGTTCCAGGACATCATGTACAAATAGACGTAAAATTCCTTTCTTTCCGTAATTCCAAAGGCAAGGAAATTAAGAGATTTCAATATACAGCTATTGATGACTGTAGTTACCCCACTTAAAACCGTACAGCTGAGTTAGCTTCTAAATAATAGGAGTAATGCTATGAATAATACTATTATTAATGACCCGGTTACTGTAATCACATCGGTTCAACGAAGAAGAAGATGGTCTTCAAAGGACAAAGAACAGATAGTAAAAGAGACCTTTGAACCAGGAAATTCAGTTTCTTTAGTGGCGAGAAAGTATAATATAGCCGCCAGTCAGCTTTTTCAGTGGAGGCGGTTTATGGAAAACGGCGCAAGCAAAGGAATCGAGAATGAAGAGAACTTGGTCCCAGAATCAGAGTATAAAAAGCTCGAACAGAGAATTAAGAATTTGGAACGCCTTCTCGGAAGAAAGACCGAAGAGAACGAGATTCTCAAAGAAGCTGTCATTCTTGCTCGTAAAAAAAAACTGATCTCGCAAAAGCCATTGGAAGGAATCGAAGGTTTCCAATGAGTAGAATTGCTACCGCATTAGGCGTTTCTCGGTCGATTTTTAACTACAAGAATCGCGTGCGCGAGAAAAAACATTCGATCAGCGAATTCAAAGAACATATCTTGCAAACGATTAAAGATGTCTGCCATGATAGACCTACCTACGGATATCCAAGAATTACAGCGATCGTCAATCGGATCAATAGAAACAAGGATTTGCCACGAGTGAATCACAAGCGGATTTACCGAATCATGAAGGAACAAAATCTACTTTTACAAAGGAATGTTCCAAGGTTAAAAGTAACCGCCTAACGAACCACAAGCCCACCGTTTTTTGGCAGATCCTCGCAAGAAAGACTTCTCGGTATCGTTTCCCAAGACTTAAAAAGATCTCGTAAATAAGCGTAAGGATCGATACCTGAGATCTTTGCATTTTGAATTAACGAATAGAATCCCGCGCTCGCAGTTGCCCCTTGTGGACAACCGGAGAAGAGCCAGTTTTTTCTACCGATCACAAAAGGACGAATGTCGTTCTCAACGAGATTCGTATCTAATTGCAATTCCGGATGATCCAAAAAGAGAAGCAGTTTTTCCCACTGGCCAGAAAGATAAGAGAGCGCTTTTCCCATAGAAGATTTGGGAGCAACTTCGACGATCCGTTTGTTCATCCAAGAACGAATCTCATCAACGATAGGCTTAGATTCGGATTGCCTGAGTTTCAGATGTTCTTCAGAACTTAAACTTTCTACCTTAGCTTTTGACTCGATTGTATAAAGCTTACCGATTTTCTTTACGATCCATTCTGCTTGCACATTCTTAGAATCGATTTTTAGAATTTCGAAAAATCTCCTCCTCGCATGATTCCAACATCCCGCGTGAAGAATCTTAGATTTAACTTTCAACAAAGAATCGTAAGATTCAAAACCGTCCGTTTGGATGATTCCTTCAAATCCCTGGATCCATTCTTCTAAAAACTTAGCGCTCCGACTCGGCTCATAATGATAGAGAACAACGGGCTTTTCTCTGATGAACCCTCGGATCACCCACATATACGATTTGGATGTATTCAACTTTCCTTCTTCGTTTAACACTTGAAGAATCGTCTCATCGATCTGCAAATACTTCGATTTGAAAAGTTCCCTTCTCACATCCTCGATCATCGGAGAAAGTTTTTCAAAAACTTGAATTGCGGTATTGGAAAGGGTGCTCCTTGAAATATCCACTCCCGATCTCTGGAGAATCCCGGCTTGTCTGTAAAACGGAAGAGCATCCGCAAACTTTTGAGTAAGCGTGTGAGCTAAGAATCCGGAAGAAAGCATACTCTTCTCAGCGATCTGATGGGGAACCGGCGCGATTCTTACGACAGGTAGAGTTTCATCAGAAGTTCCTTCACAATGCTTACACGCATACTTAGGGCGAATATGAACTTCGACTTGTATTTTAGCCGGGATAATATCTAACTTCTCGGACTTGTCTTCTCCGATACGAGTAAGCTCGTGACCACAAGAACAGGTTTTATCAATTTCAGGAATATCATGTAGGATTTCGATTCTTGGAAAGTAGTCCGGGAAAGGTTTTCTTCCCGTCTTCTTTCTTGTATGGCTTTTAACAGGACTAAAAAGACTTTCTTCTTCGGGTTCAGGAGAATCTTCTTGCAAGGAGCTTTCTATTTCGTTAAAAAGAAATCCTTGATCTTTTTCGATCTGACTCCATTTCTCAGTCTTTCTCCCGAAAAGCTGGATCTTCAATCTCTCGATCTGATCCAAATGTTCGGATTCTTTCTGTTTTTGGAGTCGTAATTCTTCCTGATATTTATTATTCTCTAATATAATGATTCTTTTTAGTTCTTCTACATCATCAGGAAGAGAGTTTAGATCCAAAGACATTCGGATTCAGTCTTAATACTTTCTTTTCTTGAGTCAAACATTTTCAACTGACATTCTTGTATTTTAGTTTCTTGTGCTCTTTGAAAAAATCGATCCCATTCAATAGCCAATGAAACCTTTCAACGGGTATTTTATGCACTTCCTCCTCTGAGTTCGGCCACGGGAATTTACTCTCTTCCAGTCTCTTCTGCCAAAGGCAAAACCCGCTCTTATCCCAGTAGAGCATCTTCAGTTTATCTTTCTTGCGATTGCAGAAGAGAAAGACGCTCGCCGAATACGGATCTTTTTTCATCTTTCCTTCTACGATTACAGAGAGCGTATTGATCGATTTCCTTAAATCCGTCGCCCCAGGTCGAAGATACACTTTTCTGTTTCCGGGATTTAACTCCATCGTCCTAAACTAAACTGAACGTTTACTTGGAGCGATGCCTTCCCCGACGTATCTATCTTTAGGGTCAAAAATTCGGCTTCTACCAATGACTGAGAATTTGTCGAGGAAGGAGGAATTTCTACAAAGTCGTTCTTCTCTGAATGCTTAGAACGTCTCTCCCAATGATATCGAAACGTCGTGTATTTGAGGTGTCTTTCTTTACAATACTGAGGCTGGGAAAGTCCACTCTTTGAAAAGTCATCAAACTCTTTGGGCCAATCTATTTTCGTTTTTTTCATCAAAGACAGTTTACAACATTTATACGATTAGAAAAAGGTGCGGTTGTTTAGGCGCTTACCGATTTTTGGAAAAAGGTTTTCTAAATATTTAGAACGGATTGGGATCAAATACAAAAAGACCGCCATTCGATCTCCTTGGCAAAACTGCTATGCGGAGCGCTGGGTTAAAACTTGTAGAAACGAGTTTTTAGATTTCTTCATCCCGATCAATCAATATCATCTGGAAAAGAAGCTAGAAGAGTTTATTCATTTTTACAATTATCATCGAACGCATATTGCTTTGAATAAAGATTCACCCGTTCCTTCAAAGATTCTAAAACCACCAAACGGCGGAAAAACAAAACTCGTTTCCACTCCCGTTCTCGGTGGTTTGTATCATACATATTCTTACGAAAATGTTGCTTAACATTCTTTGATTCTTTAAAAACTCGTCAGAAAACGAGTCCGTCAACTCATGCCCTGACTATTCTTTCATCTCCAAAAATCACTTCAAAAATTCCTAAATTCAACCTTTCGAAAGTGATTTCTTTTCCAAAACATTCAAACTTGAGTTCAAAACTGAATCAAAACTTATTCACAATTTCGCTATATTAGAAAATCATCTGCAATTTTAGTTTTTGCGAGCCTCAGCTCTCAAATACGGCGCGAAAGCAATCCCGCAATCCTATATGAAAGTATCACTATATTAAAAAACCCTGCAATTTTAGCGTTTGCAAGCCTCAATCTGTATCTACAGAACGACAAGTCATACTTAGAGGGACTGGCTCAAATTCTTGAGAAAAATACTCTAAATCATTGGATTCAACGTAAGTAAAAGCGTGCATAAAATTTTCTTTATCGATTATACATTTTATCTTTTTTACGATTTCGGTGTCTTCTCCTTCCCCCTTAATTGAATATCGTAATAATGCTACTATTATTTCTTGTTCATTACTATCCTTTTGAAAACTTATACTGAAACCACATCGTTTATTGCCAATCCGACAAGACGATTTTTCTGCCTTAACACCTTTCCACTTAAGTTCTATTTGTGGATCACTATACGTTTCAGCCTTTATATAAACATCCTTTACAATATCTTTGAATGTCTTTCCTATTATCCTGAGATCATATTCTCCCGAAACCAGATCTTTTTTTTCAACCCAGCCTAGGCGACTTCCATAAGACACTTGAAACCATTTATATTTTTCCGGATCATCATTCCCAAAATAAGCCTCACTTAAAACCTTTACTATTGCATTATATGGTAATATTTTTATTGCAGATGAAGGCTCATCATTTGGTAGCTTTCTTAATATCGTACCGGAAGTAGGAGCTACCCTCATTGATTTCTTGTATCCGATGGGGAGAGCTCGAATATAATAATCTTTATTCTCGTATTCAATTTTATAATGGACATTCCCATTGGAATCTTTAAATGATTGCGGCTCCCCCTCCAAATCTAATAATAAAGTTACGCTCCTACCTTCATCTAACTTAATATTTTCCAATTCCTTTATTGAATTACCATCATAAATAAAATTATATACTGTGAACTTCAAAAAGAAAATTGGACAAGAACTCTCTTTTCTACAATCCTTATATTGAAACCGACAATCCAATATGCACACCCATACCATAAGGTAGAAAATAATTTGTATAATTTTATTTCGCATTAACACAACCTTCCTTTAAATCTTTCTTCCTCAATCAAAAGTTCGAACGCTCCCTCACTTCGGAAGATACGGTAACATTCCCTTGATTCTTTCCAAATTCTCAGGCAACATCTCAACCTTTACGAGAGCGTCCTTCTCAGCATCAAAGTAAACGCAAGACACAGTCGGGTTCCAAACTTTTTCTACATACATCTTCTGGCCCGTCTCTTTGTTCCTTACAGGTTCACCCAAAACAAAGCCTTTCTGTGTTACGTTCTCTTTCATATCTGCGCCTTCTCTAAAGTCTCAAGTCCCTTTAACGGCTCTCTTTCATCTTTAATTTCTCTACTTTGTCTTCCCAAAGTCAGGATGAAACTGATCTTCTGTCAACGGGCAATGTCCCGCAAAGCCATCAATTGAAAAATGTCCCCCTACCTGTCCTAAATATTTTTTGTCGGCTGAAAAATGAAGTAGAAAGTTTTTACCATCATACGCATCTTCTCTTGTTAATTTCTCCGTTTGACCTTCTTGTCTCAGATATACTTCGTACGAAATATTGTTGTTGATTACGCTACTCGGAACAATCTCAAACGACACAATCTTCGTTTTGAAAAATAGATCATACTCGCACCAAGCATGCCCCGTTTCAAAACTTTTCTTCCAAGCTTCACTTGCGGCGTATGACGAGGAATAATATCCAGCGGCATACGAATCAGATAAGTTAGGACTAGATAATGATACAAGTCTTGAAGACGATTTGTCTTCAATTGCTTCTTTAAATTTTTTAATGCTCCGAACTAAATGTTCCTTTGCAATTTGCCTCGGGTCTAACTTTGCATCTTCAAACTGCTTTTCAATATCTGAACTTGCTCGAATGTATTTGATATCTTCGGCAAACATCTCTTCACTCGGACCAGACTTCCACTCCGGTCCGAAAAATTTACACTCAAAGAAAAAAAACATTAGAAGAAGATAAAATACTTTTGAAATATACTTTTGCATCATACTGGCTATTCCCCCCGCTTACTTCCTTTTCTTCAATCTTTTTGGAAGCATCTCGTTCAAAAAGTAGTCTCCATTGATCTCTAAATACTTTCCTTTCCAATCACTCTTTTCCACATACAAACCCTTCGGCAAAATCGATGGATCTAACATCGGATTCTCAGTCGTCACATAGTATTTTACCGTAGTATGCATATGCGGGCCTGTCGATCTTCCCGTGCTTCCAACGTTACCAATCTGTTTACCGGCTTGGATCGGTTTCCCTACCTCTACCCATTGGCTCGGATCTTCCATAAAGTGTTTGTATTCGATTTGGAAAGTTCCGGATAATTCTCCGTCAAACTTACTCTCGATCGTTACACTGTTCCCTCCGGAATTCACAATCTGATTCATTTTCTTCGGATCGTTTACGCTCGCAACAGCTTCCCTCGGTATCTGATGTTCGACTTGCCTTTCGCTCAGCAACTGGCCTTTGTTTGAAGAAACCATTGTATAGAACCCGGCAACCGGAAATTCTTTAGTTCCTCCTTGACTGTAGACCACACCCTTCATTCGAATTCCGTCATAGTTAGAATTTTTGAAGTCCGGATCCAACTTAGCCAATACATCACGGCTTAGAGGTGTCTTCTCCCCTTCGCGATACAAGCCTTCTTTTCTCGGACTTCCATCGGGATGTTTACCTTCCGGTAAATAAATCACACCTGCTTTTTCCAACGCGCTTGAAGGAACCTTAATCTCCAAGCCTTTCGAAATCCCGATCACCTTTCCATTCAACATCGTATTCACTTTTTCACCGTAATCCGCAGCAAAGTCGTTACCGATGTGGTTCACAGGATCTAAAGCTGTATCTGCCGCCGTTTTTTCGTAACGGTATCCCGCTTCGCCATAATGAGAGGTATACGTCACTTTGTTGTTAAACGGTTTGTTTCCGATTGGATGTGCAAAATCCGGATGAGCTTCATCAATCGGAAGCGTTCTCGTTATGAATCCCTTCTCGTCCTTGTGAGTCATATATCTCTCAAGAGCCGCTACCGCTGTCGCCGGCTTCCCTTCCGCACGAGACTTTGCATCTTCTTTCGCCGCTAATGTAAAAGCCGTGTCTTCGGCAAATCCTTTAGCTTTTTTTGCACGCTCCTCATAAATACCTACTTGATCCTTAATCTCCTTAACCCTCTTCACATCACCCAGCTTTTCCAACGTTTCCTTTCTCGTTTCCAACTGTTTCACGATGTCTTTAATCGCGGGTCCTTCCTGTTCATACGATTGCTGTTTCCGGAGAACATAGTCGCCTAATGGCTCTTCCTTGCCGTTAATCACCTTTCTCTTCGGCTCATACTCCAAAAAGTTTTTGTCAATCTGTGCAAGACGTTCCTCTGCCTTCTTCAATTGGTTTTGAACTTCAGTTCTCTCTTTTGCGGTCTTCGGATCTTTAGGATCTAATCCCGCAAGTTTTGTCTCAAGGTTTTGAACTGTTTCCGATTGTTCAAAACGATTCTTAACAACTACGCTTCTCTCTCCTCCAAAATTTCTCTCCAACTGATTGTGCATCGTCGTTGAGTCTTTGTCAAAAAGTGCGGCTACGTTTGTTTCGTGATCCTTCTTCGCAGTATTAATTTTGCTTAACTCGTTACGGTCTTCGTTGGTTAACTTTCCATTCAGAGCAAGCTTCTCAAGTTCAACACGTCTGCTTTCATGAGGAAACGGTGCTACAGTCTCATTCAAATACGTCGACTTCCGCTTCTCCAAATGATCCAAGGTTGCAAGCGCCTTCTCACGTCTCTGATTTAACTCAGGTGATCGAACATACTTTTCACCGGGATGATTTCTTTGGTGCTTCTCGTAGTCCTCTCTCTCAAGTGTCTTTTGTTTGTCTAAAATCGCCGTCTTCTGTTTGTCAAACTCTTGAAGCTTAGCTGTATGTTCAGGTTTCAATTCAAACGCTTTCTTCTTCGTTTCAAAATCAACTCCGCCCGTATTCTTACTTAGGTCGTTCTTCCCGATCGTTCTCGAATTTACAATCGCTTCCGCAAATCTCGGATCGTTGCCATACGTCTTCGATACGTAAGTTTCAACCCGATTCTCAATCTCGCGGATCGCTTTCGCTTCAACAATTCCACGCTCCTTCATTTTGTTCTGATGGGCTGCCATATTCGATTCTGCCTCTTGAATCTTCTGGCGTCCCCCAGTCATTCCTTCTACGCTACCAAGCTCTCTGCCCAATTTCCAAAGACCTACATGCGTTCCCATTTCAGAAAGAGTACGCGCAGTGCCAGGTTTGTTTAAACCACCAAGCTGAAATGCTCCCGAAGAATACCCGCCTACCATGTCCTTGATTCCTGCCACACCGGAAGGTAAATTTTTGGAAAGATCCTGTCTAAGCCAAGTGTCGATCGCCGCAAGCTGATTCTTTGAGTATCCTTTTACCGGATCAATGCCTTTCAACGCATCCCGAATCTTACCAATTCCCGGTAAACTGTCCGCATCTTTGCTTCGAACCATATTCACGAAGTCTAAATTCTTTTTACCCTGAATTTCCTGAGTTTGTCTTGCGGAGAAACTCTCGAATAACAAACGGTTTGTTTCCTTGCTCGCCTCAGATGCGTTCTTTTGGAATTCTCTTCCTAAATTCTTCAACTCGTCTAAACTGTTTGCAAATTCTCTATCCCCTTTGGAAAGTTTGAGTAAGCTATCCGTTCTAGCTAACGCAGCATTTACTTCCTTACTTTCATTTACGTAATTGTGAACAACTGCTCCTACGTTCTCTCCGACGATATATGTATGGTTGTCTTCCACTTCCAAGTTGTAAACTTTAGTCGGCTCCGTGTTGTAGTGAAAGATCCCCGTTACTCTCGCCCAGCTTCCGTCTGATTTCAAAACCTGATCGTTCACTCTCAGGTCTTCCACCTTCACCCACTCGGAGATTTGTGCGGTTGAAGCATTTGCGTTAGACGCCACAGATCCCGTAGAAAGGGAAATCTCCTCACTCGCACTCATTCCAACATTCAGCAACGCACCTTTCCGAGAAATCAACTCGCTCGTTGCAACATCGGAGTTCGCGGTCTTGTTCCTTCTTCTAAAAGGGTGATTCCAAGTCGTATGCAGTTCTTCTTCCCCATCCAGTTCGAGATAGAACAACTGAGGGACTTCATGAACAAATAGTTCTGTTACACGTTTCGTCTCAAATTCACCCGACTTTTCGTTCCAAGAAACTACCTTGTCCCCAACTTTCACATCTTCAATGACCTTGAAGCCTGTCTCTGTTCGCACAGCTGTCCCCGCAACAAAACACGTGTCTAAATGAAATACGCCTTGTTTGTCCACCATCTTGCTTCCGTCGTTCGCAATACCGAAGCTCTGGGCAATATCTCCGAACATTCCCCGTTACAAACTTACCGAAAGTGCTCGTTGCACTCTTACCGTCGTTGAAGCGGATCTCAATCCCCGATCTTTCTCCGGCTCTCGTTACATCGTCCTTCCATTTCTGCAAGCCCTCAGGCGTTTGGGACATCGCTTCCTTGTGCGCGTTCCATTTCTCTAACAACTTCTCAGGCTGTGCATTCTCTACGTCGATACTGCCGTCCTTGTTTTTAGGTAAATACTTGTCCACATCTGCTTGCGTAAACAACGGTTTCTCCATCTTCGTCGCAATACTCAGCTCCGTACGCAAGATCTCCATCTGAGACTTCTCGTGATTGTAAGAGCTGTTCTCAGCTGTCACACCTTGAAGATATTCGTTCTGGAAATTCTGGTTCAAAGTCGCCTGTTCCCAACCATGACTGTTCGTGTTGTAGCTCACAGTACCGATCGTAGCCCCTTTCAGTCCCTGGATGCTAAAACCCAATACACCGTCATTACCTAAGTCAAGCGTCGCTCCACCTCCGCGAAGTCTCTGAGGAATCGCCGTGTTTCCGTCGTGGTTGTAAGACAACGCTAAACTCGAGTGACCTTCTCTACTCGCAGATACGTTGATGCTCCCGTTCGCCCAAGATTTGCCACCTGCCTTGTTCACGTCATAGCTCGCGTTCGCGGTATAGCTGCCGCTTTTAAAGTTGTAGTCTAACCCTAAGCCTACGTTGTTCGTAAAGTTCGTGTTCACGTTCATTCCAAGACCTTGATCAGCATTGTAGCTCAGTCCCAAGGTTAGATTGCTCATTTTCATTCCTTCCAACGCGGTCTTTAATATTTCTCCCCCAGGTAACCCTTTGACACCGGACACGTTCAAGCTAACTCCACCGCCCCAACCGCCTTTCACTTCGTGTTGACCCGTCAAAAGGTTCGCGTTCTGATGTTTGGTATACGTTACGTAGCCCGTAAGAGGAGTTTTTACTCCTAAGGTCGCCGTCGAGATGAGGCCGTTTACAAGGGCTGCAGCCGAGCCATTTGCCCCGTTGATTCTGTTTTCGATCGCCATCGTCGCCGCTGTACTCGCCGCAAGCATGGCCACCTGCGCATTGTTAAGCGAAAGCCCAACCGTCGCCAATGTTGTGTTAATCGCCGTCGCACCCGTTCCGATCACCGAATTTAACATCTGAATTCCCGCGGGACCGCCGAAATAGGTCACTGCTGCCGCTGCTGCTAACTGGACCAATACCTCAGCATCCTTCAGTCTTTGTTCTCTCGCTGCCTTTCTCGCCTCTTGTTTGTCGATTTGGTATTTGAGCAATAACCCCAGATTGTGACCCATTGCAGGATCTCCCGTCAATGCCTCGCCGATCTTGTCAAAAAGGACGTTACGCATCTCCATATATCCGATCGCAACTTGGCCTAAGGCTTCGGGCGAGTTCGCTTCGCGAAACGCGCTCTCCGCTTCAATCAGCATCGCACCATCAAGTGCAAAGAAAGAAAAAGAACAGCGTAGTACACGATGGTGCAATGCCGGATTTACGCTACGATCGCTCTCGCGAGTTCTTTTGTTCTTCTTTGTTCTTTCTGTCTTCATCATGCTTTGCTAAGTAAACCTTCTTTAGTCCTTACCCCTTAAAAGTGAAAAACCCGCTCAAGGGCGGGTTTGCAAGTTCTTCACTTCGGTAAATACGGCAATATCTCCTTGATCCTCTCTAGATCCTCAGGCAACAGATCCACCTTCACAAGACTTTCCGTCTTCGGATCAAAGTAAATGCAAGGTACTGCCGGACTCCAAGCCTTCTCCACATACATCGTTTGGCCCGTCGTTTTGTCGCGGACGGCCTCGCCAAGCACGAAGCCTTTTTGTGTTCCGTTGGATTTCATATCTGCGTCTTCTCTCTAAAACTAATTCGTATTTAAATTAACAGATTGTTCCAACACCGATCGAATACATCCAGTCATATCATTTTCCATATCCGTTGAATTCGTTCCCGAATTAGTACCTCTGTCATAGTAATGCTCGCCTCGAAAATAATCATCATCCTCGTAACGGATCATATATATAATATCTCCGCTTTTGAGTTTCATTTCAGGCTCTAATCGAAACGAAAGCATCTCGCCATCGTTTATAAAATCGTAATGGTCGCCATGACGCCTTTTCACATCCACCGAGTAAAAATTCCGATCAAACAAAAACTTAACCACAGCCACACCATGTGTCACATCCAGAGCCAAACAAGCAAACGCACGTCTTGAACCCGAATCCAATTTTAAAAGTTGCGCCAAAGGATACGGGTCAATCAGGGTATAATAACCATCTCGTTTGTATTTTTCAAAAGGGCCGGGGATCGGCGTAAGGTCATCCTCTTGCGGATACGCCGATGGAAATACCTTCACCCAGTTCTCTTCCTTCTTTAAATCCAAGGACTCCTCCTTCTTTGGAAAAAGGAAAAAAGAAAAAAATCCGACTATGAGAACAACAAGTGTCGTTCCCGCAATGAAGAAGATTCGTTTTGAAAGATTACTTGTTGATTTCATCCACTTGTTTCACTAAGTCCGTGTATTTGCCGAATGACTTGCCACCCATGAAAAAGTCCTGAACACAAAGAGGAGATTTTTTTCCTGGATATACACCCGTAACGGTCAGCTTAACGACGACAACGTTTCCACCCTCACCCGCTCCCTTTTTGGTTCCAAGGACCGTATATGCTGGCAGAATCGAAACGATCTCATCCGACTCTCCGAGCTCTACATCAAATTCTTTTGTCTTTTTGAAGTTCGCATCTAAGCGGGGAGTGTTTGCATTGTTCACTAAAGTATACGGGGCTTCCATGAAGGTAAGTTTTGCGGTTTTAATTCTGGAATATTCTTCCTTTTTGCCGTCGGCTTCGCAGTAGTTCTTGAAATTGAGATTGTAAGTATCATTCAAAACTTTGATACCGCTTTCGCCAGAATAACTGGTATGAAAGTAAACAGACTCTCCCACACCTTGGGATTTGGAGACGATCCACTTTCTCTTGTTGCCCCAATTCTGTTTAGCATTTGCATTTTTGTCTTTTATCAAATCCTTAAAAAAACCGACATAGTAGTTAACTCCATATACCTTCTCATCTTCAGAAGAAGTAACCAACCTGTAATCAGAGCCGGTATCACCCGTTTTATCGATATTCTTTTTAACATTACCCAATTCTTCCTTCTCCCCACCCAATAAGGGCAAGGCCAAAATAAGTAAACCAATTGCGAATATTCTTTTTCTCTGCTTTACTAATTTCATATATATTCGTTTCCTCATCTTCCTTTCGTTATTTTTTCCGAATCACCATCGACCAACGATGACCAAGTTCGTAGTCGTTATATTTGTATCGAATCATTTGATTCGGTCTTGCAGAATCATTCACGATCCATTCGCCCCGTTTGTCGTCAAATCCGATGATATCCACACGATGGCCTTTAGTTGGTTGCAATTTAAAACCGTCCTTGTCATATCCAGCACGATGCTCTCCGTTCACAGGACCGTCGATATACATCCCCGCATTTACAATTTCACCGCGCTTCAAAGCCGCTTTGATATTAGCAAAGTTTTCCGCAGCTCCATGATCACCATCACCTAATGTTACCGTCTTCATTCCATACGGCTCCAACAACTTGGTATACGCCGCGGCCGTGTTCGTCGACATCTCCGCTGTTAAACCAAGGTTGTATTGAAGCTTGGTCAGCTCATGAATGGGAGACCTTCCCGAATCTCGAAACAACACTCCGACATACAACAACTGCTCCAAGAAACTGTAACTTTGACAAGTGTTT
Source organism: Leptospira sanjuanensis (assembly GCF_022267375.1). Taxonomy (GTDB): domain Bacteria; phylum Spirochaetota; class Leptospiria; order Leptospirales; family Leptospiraceae; genus Leptospira; species Leptospira sanjuanensis. The sequence goes on along the minus strand of NZ_JAIZBH010000001.1, from coordinate 1,139,726 downwards.
CTTCCGCTCTGAACATACTCATATTTACCCGTTTTTTCGTTGTAACTCAGTCCGTTCGAATTCCCAAACATCGACTTGTCGCTGTCCGAAATGATCTTCACAGTCGCTCCATAATCTACAAACTGATTGGAGTGTGCCGTTCCCAAATTGATCACACCGTCTTCCAAAATCGCCTGGTTGCCTTTTACGGTATATTCCACATCCTCACCCGCGTACAACTCTTTCTTCATGTATTCAAGATTCTTTTCTACCCACTCTACCTTTCTTTGTACCGGGTCCATAAACTTCGCAAGATGATCCGGTAAAAGATCGTTTGGCAACGTGCCAATCACAACATCACTGCTTTTGTTCTTGTCATCGATCGCCTTGATAGCCGCAGCCATCTTGTCGTTCAACTCATCTTTCTGAGCAGTTAACTTCGTAATCTCTTTCGTCAGCTCTTTTACCTTTTTCTCTGAATTCTTCTCGTTTAAAAACGCTTCCGCTAACTCTTTCTTTTTCGCTACAATATTCTTCTCGATCTTGTCAAGATTCTGATTTCCTAATTTAGCAATCAGCTCCTTCGATTCTCTGTCCTCGCGCTTGTTTACTGTCTCAAAAGCTTCGTTCTTTTGTTTCGTATATTCCTGATGGTCTCTGTTTAAGTTCGAGACCTTATCAGCAGCCGCCTTTCTTTGCTCTTCCAGCGCGGCTTTCTTTGTCTCGTAATCCGCTTTTTTCGAATTCAGAGAAGCAAGACTTGCGTCGATCTTTTTCAAATCTTTTTCCGCAGTTTCCAAAGTATCTTTCGACTTCTGCCAAACCGCTTCTGAGTTGTTCTTAGCATCATGCTCCAATGCAATCGTTTTAGTACGCTCGGCTGCTTGCTCCGCATTTAACCCCATATATTTGTCATACGACTTCCGAGTATCCGCTTCTTTCACGACAGCCTTAAAGTCTTTTGGAACCTCAGGTTTTCCAAGGAGTTTGTTCAAATTCGTTTCAATCGCATTCGCATCACGATCCAACAACGCCGCCACTTGAGTCTCATGCGTCTTCTTCTCGTTTCGCAGTTGAGTCAGTTCGGTCTTCTGCTTGTCGTTCAGTGAATGACCTTCACCCAACTTCTCCAGTCGATGCAGCTCAGACTCTTTCGGATAGGGTGCGACTTCCCGGTTGATGATCATCGCCCTTTCCTTCTCCAAAGTCTTCTGCATTGTCACCATGTCGTTTCTGCGTTTCTCGTCCGCTGGACTGCGTTTGTATGGTTCGTTCGGATGATCTTTGTTCCACTGAGCATAGCTCTCGGCTTCGTGTTTGTTTTGGCTCACGCGAAGGTCTGTGATCTTGCGGTCAAACTCGGCAAGTTGCTTTCTCGTATCCGGTTTGATCTTGTCTCCGAGTGCCTTCAACTTCTCCTCATACGTTACCTTGTGTTCTTTTTCATTGAATGTGTCCTTCTTCACAAAGCCGTGTTCCACAAGAATTTCTGCATACTTTGGATCGTTGTGGTGTTTTTCTTGGATCAGCTTTACAATGTCGCTCTTCACCTTTTCCGATCGCTCGATCATCTGCCGCCCGATATTGTCTTCTTTAATCTTGTGTTCTGCTAACTTCTGATTCGTTTCTTTAATCGTGTTTGTCAGCTTTCCGCGTTCTTCCGCACTCGATATACTCAGTGCAGCAGACATGATATATCCTTTCATCGGAAGCGTATTACCCCCAGGAAGATTACCAAGGCCAACTCCAGGTTTCAAGAATCCGCTCGTGCCCACTCCGTTAGAACCCAACCAAGCTGAAACCGCTTTCATGTGTTTCTGCCTAAAACCCTTACTTGGATCGCTTCCCTTCAGTTGTTTGCGAAGGTCTGCTATTCCCGGTATCGAATCGCTCTTCGGATCATGGATCGCTTTCAAGAATTCATTGTTGCGGATCACTCCCAGTTGCATACTCGCTTCCGCTGCTTTTTGTTTCGTAACAAGAATGTTCGACTCCTTGTTTAACGTTTCCCGGGACGCGTTCGTTTCCTTCACTGCCTGCTGAAACTCTACAGCTTTCTGATATACCTCGTTGCCGGCCCCGCCTTCAAGACCCGCGAACTTCTTCGCTACGTCATACACATCGTTCGAAAGTCGTTTGAATCCTCCGAACATCGCCTCTTGCGCGTTGTTGTAGTTGTGGACAACATATCCCGCGCCGGAATTGGATTCTCTTCCGCCCACAACGTAAGTATGATTCTCCTCTACTTCTAAGTTGTATACCTTAGTCGGTTCCGTGTTGTAGTAGTAAATCCCCGTTACAGTTCCCCAGCTGCCATCGGAACGGAGAACTTGGTCCTTCACTTTCAGATCTTCCACCTTCACCCATTCCGAGGTTTGGGTCGTGGTGTTAGAAGAGAACCTTTCCGTCTTCGTCAACGGTACATCCGTGGCTGAATGGTTAGAATCTGTAGAATGGGGAAGCTCCTCTATTACACTCGCTGTCTTTGTTTCGCTCTCGCTTCCCGAGCCCAAAAGGCTCGTCACGATTCTTGCTTCTCGCGGATGAAGCAGATGTTCATGAGTTTTGAAATCTCTTTGGATTCCCTTTAGATCAAACGGTGATACTCTGTTTTGGTTTGTGTTCTGACTTCCGTTTGCACTCACCCTCCGTCTAAACGGGTGGTTCCAAGTCGTATGAATCTCGTCTTCCCCGTCTAACTCAAGAAAGAAAAGCTGCGGAACTTCGTGGACAAACGTTTCCGTGACTCTCTTGTTCTCGAGTTTTCCGGTTCTTTCGTTCCAGGACTGGACTACGTCGCCGATCTTTACTTCTTCGATCGCAATTAGCTCGTAGTCACTCTTCTCGAAAGAAGATTTCACATTCCCGTATATTCCGTTTTCTTTGTGTTTCAAACGCAATACCGGGACGTCTCCGCGAAAACAACACCCCATTGCGAATTCTCCGCGAAATTCCAATTCTTTCAGAGCGTTTCCCGATCCGAAGCAGTTTAACCCTTAGCAAAGTCTCACTCTGAAAAAAAATTCCAGTACATGCGTTTTTAAAAATTCACGAAAGAATCCTCTAAGAGTGTTTCTCGAATATTCCATTTCTCTAATTGCGTATTTTACAAGTATTCTCCAATTCCAATTCGTATTCTCGCTTTCCCTGCTCGCGAACTCGCTCACAAGACTCACACAAGACCTGAATAGAACCCGAACAAGACTCGTTTGAAAAGGCATAGGGCGCGAACAAGACTCGAATAAAGCTCATTTTGGAAACGTTAGGACTCGAACAAAGCACGAACAAGACTCTGAATCATCGGCTAAAGAAGAAAAATCGGACCTTTTGATGAAACTTTTTCCAGACAGACTTTGAAAATAAACCCACTGCTCACTTTCAAATGTCCGAAGGTCTTTGTGGGCAGGGGCTTTGATCGAAAGCAAATTTACCAGAGCAACTTCTACTAACTAGATATAAAAGCTCTCTCATCAAATTTCGAGGCAAAATTGGACCTGCAACCAATCAAAATCGGAATCGGTGAGGATATAATAAAATATAAGGAGGTAAGATTAAGAGATGATTAAAAATGAAAATAAATCAGTTTTAAAATTAGTACTTCGGATCGTTTTGAAGATTCTCGATTTGATTCGAATATTTTTCGGATAATCAAAGACATTGCGAAGAAGCGGTAAAGCAGGGCTTGACCCTGCTTACCGAAACTTCTTAAATCCACGTTAGTAAATGCTAGTGCTGTATTTGTTTTCCCCAACTTTAATTTCTTTCGGAAAAACTCGGAAAAACTTCTAAAAACTCATTTTCAAGAGTAATACATAGTAAAATCTTCAGTATCGTAGTTTTTCCCATTGGAAAAACCTGGAAAAACCCCATATCTTCAATTCTTGGTTTCAATATGAATATGATTTGCGAGGGGGTAGTTACTCTCCCCCTCCGTCCCGATGTTTCCATCGAGATCGTCTTTAGAGAGAAAGTTCCAAAGATCGTTTTTTAATTTAGAAGGCTCCGCGTTTGGAGCGCAATGTAGTTGAGGCGAGAAGCTCGCTTTTCCTTTCTTTAGAAATGGAAAGTGATGTATTTGAAAGCGTCTTGCTTCAAAAGAACTTCGGCAACTCGTTTTCTCTCACGAGTCGATCAAAGGTGAAGGATAGAACTCGGACAAGACTCGTTTTCATATTTTTTCTTCAAACTGCGGAGAACTTCGGTTTTTTTCCCGGTTTTTTCTCTTTCAAGCAAGTTCCTTGCCGGAAGCTCCGCGATCGCTCACTCGAAAGTCACGGCCTCAGAACAGGCATTTAACAGATCCGCAAATCACCTGCTTTCAAACCTTCCAGTAAAAGCGGCTCTCATGACGCGGATGTCGGCACTTCCGATATTGGCCAATATCCGAAGTGTCCTCGCGTGCGATCTTTCCTTTGAATCGTTGTCGGTAATAACTTCAAGAAAGACTTGGCTCTGAGATAGCACCGCTCGGATTCCCTCCATCCGCTCGACATATCAATCAATATGCCGCATGAGAGCCGATATATTTCAGCTAAAGAAAGAAGGCGGTTTGCGCGAAAAACAATGAAATAACAAAGACGCTTTCCGATAAACGTGGTCTTGATTCTCGTTCGTTTTTTTCTCTCTTGCCGATTTTTTTCAAAATAATTCCGATCAGCCACAAAAGATATTTTAGCGGGATCGAAGATAAGCTCGTGAATTTAGAAAGAGGAGGGTCGGAAACGATGAAATTGAAAATAATATTAAAAATCTTTGAATTAGTTTTGATGTTCGCAGAAATCGTAAATGAACTCATAGAGATTTTGCAAAAAACAAATCCGTTCTAAAAAAGCGGATCTTCTCTCAGGTGGGGAATTTCCCCACCTGACAATTGCAGTCGTTTCGTAAGAGGAAAGCACCTCGATTCACAGCTAAAGAAGAAAGTTTTCCAGTCAATCGTGACCAAGTAAGATCATCGAATTCCGAAAATACAAGATTAGGAAAATTAAGGAAATTTCAGGATAAATCCAAGTGAGGAAAAACGAGGAAAAGTGAGGGAAAAATTCAGGAAGTTAGCAATGAGGAAATTCCTCATTACGAACCTCTCATCTTCTCTCCGATGATTTTGAGTTTTCTTTCGACCTCGATCTCCTTCTCTACAAATTTCCTCATTTGAGAAATCAGTCCTTGAATCTTCTTGCGATATTCTCTAAAGTTTCGTAGTAACAACTTCAACTCTTCATTCCGTTTCAAAGGACTCATCTTCTCCAATCGCTTGCGATACGCATCCATTCGCTTTTGAATTGCGACCTCTTCCTGCGCGTCCTGTCTTTTTTGCGAATTTCCCTTGTGAGTTTTCTCTTTTGTAGGTTTCATACTTTCAACTTCCAAATTCTCTCTTTTTCTCCGACGGCAGTGATCTGCGTCACGATCTCGTAGTCCTTTCTTTCCAATTCAGATATTTGTTCGTTTAACTTCGACGTCTTCTTTCTCACATTCACAAGCGCGTTCAACAACCGATTCACGGCTTCCTTCTTCTGACTCCTACTCATCTTCGAATACTTCTTCTGAAACGCCTTTGCCTTTGTTTCTACGATCTGCTTTTGTGTCTTCTTGTCTGTTTCCTCCTTCTTCTCTTTCTTGGTAGAAGGTTGATCTTTGTCTTTGAATTCCTTACGAATTTCAGAAATATATTTCTTTGCCGTTCCTACTGGTATGTTTTCTTTTTCCGATACCTTCTTGGCTAAATCCTTAACAGTATTAACGATCAAAAGTTCACCCTGAACTTTTGATTTTTCATTCGTGTTTTCTTTCAGAATATCAGGGCGGTATTCCGATCCTTCGGAATTGTTTCCAGTTAAAGAAGTCCCTTCTTCACTTGATATTTTAGACGATTTGCTCTTGCGGTCTCCGCCTCGATTGTCCAAAACAAGTTCATCCTTGTATTTGCGAAGAATCCTTTTCTTCAGTCGTTCTTTTCTTTGTTCAGGAGTCAAATGTCTGCGAAACAAATTGTCTCCTTCCAAGATGTCGTATTCCTCTTCTTGAGTAAGCTCGTTCATATAGTAACGAACTGGAATACTCTCAACACGACGTCGAACGTTCTCGTCTTCGTGTTCCTTTAACTCCAAAGCAATTCGATAACGGTTCTCTCCCGTCACAAGCATTCCGTCTTTCTTCGCGGTAAGTGCATCCAAGATTCCGTTGAGAGCAATGTTCTCTTTGAGACTCAGGTATTCTTCTTCACTGAGCGGTTCAAAGTCGTTGTTCGGATTCGGCTTCAAACTCTCTGGTTTCACCATCTTCACGATTGGATTCAGAGACACACCTTTCGGAATATATGTCTTCGTGTTCGAAGATCCAGGGCGAGGACTTGCTTCTTGTTCTTCCATCCACTCATTCGCTCTCTCTTCCGATCGCTTCACGATATCCCCTCCCGTTCTTCCACACAACTGAACAACTCTTCCGTCAACTCCCGAAATAACTCGTAACCCTTTGTATCCTCTTTCAACGCCCTTCCCATCTCAGAAGCCGTCTCAATCGCCGATAGTTGCCAGATCACCGTATTTGATACTTTGTATTTCTGCCTGAGCTTTAATATCCTCTCAGCGTCCTTCTTCCTCTTAGTCACGATTGAGGGAACAAGAAGAGTATTCGGATTCGTCTCCTTCCATCCAGCTTTCTGAAATTCCAAATACATCTTCTCGATCTCTTCCAGAAGTGTCTTTGTACCTTGAAAGTTCCATCTCGACGGCCTGATCGGATACAACACAAGATCCGCGATCCAAAGCGCAAACCGTAGCTCCAAACTCAAATACACAGGAGTATCAATGAGAAGATAATCATACGGCTCTTCTCTTAACTTCTCCGCAAACGAAGACAATAACTCCGGCTCACCCCCTAACTCCTCTGTGAGCTTTCCCAAAGAAAGCGTCGCCGGTAAGATAGAAATTCCTGGAAACCGAGTTTCATATATACAAGCTCTGATTTCTTTTTGCTCAAGTAATGCGTGATACACGTTCCTTGCATCCAACTCTTCTTCTTTTGTTCCACGCAGGAAGAAGTCCGTCAGGTTGTTGTTCAGATCCAAATCCATACACAACACTTTCTTCTTCCGGCGACTTAGTTCAAGCGACACGTTAATTGCCGTCGTTGTCTTAGCAACTCCACCTTTCAAATTCGCAAGCGTTACAATCTGCATGCCTTCGGCCTCCTAAGTAGTTTAGGTTTTTTTAAATTTCTTGTTTTGGTTTTGTTTCTTTGATTTCAGCTAAAGAAAGAAGTCTCTCTTTAACCGGAGAAGGGTTTTTGTAACTTCAGATTCTAACTCGTGTTCGATTGCTTTGTTTCCGGATTCTCCATTTCAGCCGGGTGCGTTCTCTCATATACCTCTTGCAGTTTACGAATCGCTACGTGCGTATATATTTGTGTCGAGTTCAGATCCCTGTGACCCAACATCTCCTGCACGTATCGAATATCCGCTCCGTTGTCGAGCATCAAAGTCGCCGTCGTGTGCCTGAACATGTGGGTCGAACCGCTCTTAGTAACTTCCGCTTTCTCCTTCGAGAGCTTCACAATCTCACCAATTCGACTGCTACCCATCTTCACACCTCGTACCGATAAAAACAAAACTCCTTCGTCCTGTCCTTTGACAAGTCCAAGCCTCACCTCTTCCAAATATCTCCCGATCCAGTCACATGCTCTCTCTGAAACTGGAATCAGTCTGTCTTGTTTTCTTTTTCCCTCTTTCACAAACAAAGTCCGATTCGCTAAATCCACTTCGCTGATTTTTAATTTCTGCAATTCAAAACTACGGATTCCCGTGGAATAGAATAACTCCAAGATCGCTCGGTTTCTAATTCCCAAACCTGTCTCTAAATCCGGAACTGACAATATCTTCTCCGCTTCCTCTACCTTCAATACGTTACGCGGTATTCGTTTCGGAGTTTTCGCAAGTTTCATCTCCCAACACGGATTCTTTTTTACATACTCCCGTCTTTGCATCCATTCAAAGAATATCTTCAAATTGATTAACAAATGATTCTGTGTATCCGGCGTGATGACCTTCTTCGTCACTTGATTGCGATACTGAGACACATACCTCTGATACCGATCCACAAGCGAAATCGTCATCTGATTAGGCTCCTCAAGCCCTCTTTCCATACACCACTTGAAATATACCTCTAAATAGAACCGAAGTCCTCGGATCGTATTCACACACGTCCCAAGCCCCTTCTGGTATCCTAAATATTCTAATATTCTTTTTTCTAATATACTCGGGTTCAAATCTTTCGTTAAAGGCTGGTGATACCTTAACTCCTTCGGGATTTTCTTTTCCCTTCCTCCCGTGCTTGCGTGTCTGTTAAATCCCATCTCTTCTTCCTCTCTCTCTTTCTAAATACCCGGAGTTTTCCATATGCCTGGGTTTTCCATCTGTGTTTTTTTCACTCCTAATACTAACGGTTTTACTTGGTTTTTTCCAATTCGGCGGTGTGTGCAGGTATATTGGAGCTGTGAGCTGTTTCTGCTACTAAACGGCCCCCAGGCAAAGGGGGAGTAAGGGGCAGGCGAACGGGGGGAGAAGTGTCCGTTTTGCTAGGCGAAGTTAGATCCGATGTGCGAATTTTTCCCGAAAATTCAGAGTTCGAAAGAAGTGTCTTCCAGTTTGATTCCGGTTTCGAAGGTTCTTCCTTGAATAGAGTCAAAGAGAATTCGTTTTCATTCTCTCTTTCTTCTTCCCAAAGAAGTTCGTATTCAATGACAATCCCCTGCTTTCCACTTCTTGCATACAAATATTCCAACTCTTCCAATCTCTTGAGATGAACACGAAGCCTAGTATCGCTAACGCCCGTTCTTTCTCGGATCTCTTTGCGCGTAAGCCTTACCGCGCTTCGATCTACCGCCCTCTCCTTCGATACCTCATCCACATATTCAGAGATCTCTTTCAGGAGTTTCTTTGTATGCGGACTCAAATCATCTAAGTTCTTCCCAAACACTCGGCTAAACAACACTCCCGCAAGTTCGATGTCACTCTTCTCTACTTCGATATATGAAATTTCCTTTCCTTCATCATCCTTTGCGATCTTCACTTCTCTTTGGTATTGATGAAGTAACGCAATCGTTCGAATGAGTGTTAAATATTTCTTTTGGTCCCGGCGCATCCGAAGCTTTGTGTCTGGAAATTTGAGTTCGTTTGCGTAAGGGTTCACAACCGACAAGGGCAGTATTAGTCTTTGGATGTTTTGATGAAGTATTGTGATTCCCTCTTTTTTCTTTCTCTTTAAAACTCCTTCTAAGGTTTCATCTTCTCTTTGATTTCGAAGGATCGTTTTGGTCTGCTCTCTCTCCTCGTTCACCGTTAAAATCACCGATCTGTTTTGCAGTTCTTCGTCGATCTCAATACTCGTCGTCGTTAAGAAAAGCACCACCGGCCCTTCCACCACATACTCCGTCGTCGCGAGCTTCCCCGTTAACTGGTCCTTGGTCGTCGTTGCGATACTGATTCGCTTTTCACTCTGCAAAATCTTCAAGGCATACTTAGCGCGCTCGATCCCCTCTTCTTCCGAGATCGCAAGGACTTTGTTCTTCAAATTTGTCGAAGACATATAGAAAAGACTTTGGCCCGTCATCGCCGAATATTTCTCTTTCTCTTCTTCCGGTACTAAATCGAGAATGGAATCCATGAGCGTTGACTTCCCCGCACTTGATGAACTTTGTATGATAACAGCCAAAGGATTCTCGGTCCGTCTTGTAAGTGTCGCTAAGTATCCGAGTAGCGAGTTCGTTCTCTCACCAACTAACCCCATCCTCTCAAAGTCCTCTAAGATCCTTGCGACAATCTCTGTGTCCTTTAAATACAAAAGAGCTTCCTCTCTTTCCTCGGCGGTAAGTTGTTTCTCTTCTCTCTCCGGTTTCTTGAGCTTCTCCAAATGTTCCCACAGTAATTCTTCCGTTTCCCGAAACACTTCTTTCAAGTCATTCGTGATCGTCTCTTCACTCGTTCCAGTCGCCTCGCTTGCGTTCTGGATATATCCTTTTCGCATCCTTTGATTCATGAGATCCAAGGTCTCGATATAATAGTCTTCACCCGTCACGAGCTTCAAATTCACTTTCATCTGATCCAAGCTCTGATTTCTGTAGAGTGACCTCACACGATATTCCCTTTCTCCTTTCCGAAACACGATCTCTTCCGCGCTTCTTGTTACCTCGAATCCTTTCGCGTTCGTTTGTTCACCGGTCTTCTCTTTTGCTTTTTCACTCTCTTTCAAAGGTATATCCTCTTCTTTCTCAGTCCTGTGTTCGCTCTCTTCTTCACTCGTTTCTCTCATCACTTCCGCATCGAGGAGGAGTGCCTGTAACTTCTCTTCCGGGTTCTCTACCTTTACCGCGTAGTCGTTCACATCCAAAGAAAAAGGTAACAACACTCGGTTGCAGGATATCCCTTCACTCAAGAGCCGATTCGCTAACCCCTCAGCCGCCTTGTTCCCCGATGTATCGTTGTCATACGCGATTCTCACTCGCTTTGGATTTTGCTTTAGAATTTCTGAATGGAGTTCCTGTGTGTATCCTTGCACTCCATAACTGCAAGTTGCGTTCCTGATTCCGTTCACATACAAGGTAAGTGCATCGATCACGCTTTCGCAAAGGACCAACTCCTTCTCACGAAACGCTTCTCGGTTCCAAAGTCCCGTATGCGGCCCTCTCATGTATCTGTGTCTTGTCTCGTGAGCGATCTTAATTGGTGTGAGATATCTTCCATACGCTCCTGCGGGATGACCGTCCTCGTCAAAAAGCGGAAACACAAGATATCCTCGAAAGTGTTCGTGTCCCTGCTTCTCACGCAAGAGACCGAACTCGGTTAAAACTCTTCTTGCTTTCTTTCCCGCTTTACTCTCTCCACTCGGTAGAAATCTTTCCACGAGAGTTCCGTTCGAACACCCCACACAAAACTTGCGTAGGATCTTTTCGTCATACACGCCGCGACTCTTCAGATACTCTCTTGCCTCCGGAGTTTCATACAACGTCTCTTGATAGTAGTCGAACACTCGATCGATGAGGTTCTGCTCTTCTTCGCTAAAGTCTTGAAAAGATTTGCGCGGTGTTTCGTTTGGAGTGAGAGCGGGAGTTTGGTTTGTGCTTTGTTTCTTTGGATGAGCGGTTTGAGGTTCGGTTACGATAAGCGTTGTGCTTTTCTTTTTGAGGAGAGATACTGCTTCCCGGAGGCTCACTCTCTCTTTCTTCATCACGAAATCGATCGCGCTTCCTCCCATCTGGCAAGCCCCAAGGCAGTGCCACAAGTTCTTCCCTGGTGTTACCACGAACGAAGGACTCTTGTCTTCGTGGAACGGGCAACGGCCTACAAAGTTCTTGCCGTGACGCTTTAACTCCACTCCATACTCCCTGACCAAGGCAACCAGATCGATGTCGCGTTTCAGCTCGGCAAGGCTGAGATTTTTTTGCGGTAAGCCCATGTTTCTTTCTGGTACCATATATGGTGCCACAAATACCATGCATGTTACAATGAGTCAACCATTTAGGAGGCCAGCCGCACTACAAAAGTTCCAACTAAATGATGGACATTCGCTTTTTGATAACGTATATGTTGATTCAGAAATGAAAAAGGTTCCCTCTAAACACCAAAATACAGGCTTTCCCGATCGTCTAAAAGAGCTGAGGATTCAAAAAGGATTCTCACAAGAAGATCTTGCAAAACTCGTCGGTTTGCACAAAAATCATATTGGAAGGTATGAACGAGGAGACTCCCAACCAACCGCCGACAAAATTACGAAACTCGCCGGCGTCTTAGAAGTAACGGGGGATTTTTTACTCGGAAACACAACCGAGGATCAAGCGAAGGTTCAGCTCGGAAACAAAGACCTTTTAAATCTCTTTAGTGAAGTCGAAAAGCTCTCGAACGAGGACAAAGAAAAGGTCACAGACTTTCTGGATGCGTTCCTAATGAAACGCAAGATGAAACAAATGATTGGCAGTAAGTAAACGACACTCGTATGGAAAAAACCATTCACACTCAATTCATCATAGACGACAAAGGAAAAAAGTCATCCGTCGTTCTACCTGTTGAGGAATACAATACCATCATAGCAAATAATTTGGAGCTTGAGAAAATCAACGCCCTTCTGGTTCGTCTCGTCGCCTCTCTGCCCGACAAAGGCGAATCCCAAAAAGAATTTAAGAAAGTAGTATCTCAAATTCGCAAATCAAGTAAGTCCGTCGAATCTGCGTTCAATTTGGAATATCAGAAGGTTCTTCTCCATACAATCAAAACGATTGACGAACTGTCTGGTATCTTAGAATCAAAAGAGGAAGAGCCTTCTAAAAAAGGAATCTTCGCTGGCATCAAACAAGGTTTCAAAGAAGCAAAACTAATTCAAGAAGGCAAACTCAAAGCCAAATCGATGAAGCAACTCTTAGATGAGCTTTGAAATCAAACCCACTCCCAACTTTGAGAAGGAACTCAAAGACTTAGTCAAAAAGTATCCTTCTCTCAAAAAAGAAATCAAAGAACTCTCTGATTCCTTAGAAAACGAACCGACCCAAGGCACTTCCATCGGTCAAAACTGTTACAAGATTCGGGTTCCGATCGCGTCTAAAGGAAAAGGGAAATCAGGCGGAGGCAGAGTCATCTCCTGCGTCTTCCTAATCGACAAGGTAGTATCCCTTCTTTCCATTTACGACAAAGCGGAAAAAGAAAATATCACTGACAAAGAACTCAAGGACTTTCTCAAGTCCATCAGTGAATCGGATTAGTCCTTGAAAGGTTCGATCTGATCCAAAGACATTTCAAACATAGCCCAACCTGATTCGTCAAAAGCAAGGCACATCACCTGGAAAGCTCCAAGTTGAGCGTCTACGATCATCTGCTGACCCGTCGCCTTTACCGTCACAACTTCACCCTGAGTATATTGTACGTTTTGCATATTCTGACAATATCATACTGCCTTACAAAGTGCAAGAGTCCCCGTATTCTTTTTTTGATATACCTGGTCGCCCGCAAAAACAAAAAACCCCCGGCGAGAAGGGGGAAGAACCGGGTAAAAAGAGATGGAGAATTTTCTTTTTGAATCAAAAGTTCGAACGCTCCCTCACTTCGGAAGATACGGTAACATTCCCTTGATTCTTTCCAAATTCTCAGGCAACATCTCAACCTTTACGAGAGCGTCCTTCTCAGCATCAAAGTAAACGCAAGACACAGTCGGGTTCCAAACTTTTTCTACATACATCTTCTGGCCAGTCTCTTTGTTCCTTACAGGTTCACCCAAAACAAAGCCCTTCTGTGTTCCGCTCTCTTTCATATCTCAGCGTTTTTGATAAAGTCTCTCAAACTCAAAGTCCCTTAACGGCTCTCTTAATCTTTAATTTCTCTACTTCGTCTTCCCAAAGTCAGGATGAAACTGGTCTTCTGTCAACGGGCAATGTCCCGCAAAGCCGCTGATCCCCATTGCAGTAAACTCCCCCTTCTTGTCTTTCAGAATTCCAAAATGAAGTAAGAAGGTGTTTTTCCTTTCATCATACGCATCTTCTCTTGTTAATTTCCCCGTTTGACCTTCTTGTCTCAGATATACTTCGTACGAAATATTGTTGTTGATTACGCTACTCGGAACAATCTCAAACGACACAATCTTCGTTTTGAAAAACAGATCAAACTCACACCAAGCGCGCCCTGTTTCAAAACTTTTTTCCCAAGCTTCACTTGCAGCGTATGACGAGGAATAATACCCAGCGGCATACGAATCAGATAAACTAGGACTTGTTAAACCGACTAACTTGTAAGCAAGTTTCTTTCGAATTGCTTCCTTGAATTTTTGAATTTGAGGAACCAAATGATCCTTTGCAATCTGCCTCGGGTCTAACTTTGCATCTTCAAACTGCTTTTCAATATCTGAACTCGCTCGGATGTATTTGATATCTTCGGCAAACATCTCTTCACTCGGACCAGACTTCCACTCCGGTCCGAAAAATTTACACTCAAAGAAAAGAAATATTAGAAGAAGATAAAATATTTTCGAAATATACTTTTGCATCATACTGGCTATTCCCTCCACTTACTTCCTTTTCTTCAATCTTTTTGGAAGCATCTCGTTCAAAAAGTAGTCTCCATTGATCTCTAAATACGTTCCTTTCCAATCACTCTTTTCCACATACATACCCTTCGGTAAAATCGATGGATCTAACATCGGATTCTCAGTCGTCACATAATATTTTACCGTTGTGTGCATGTGCGGACCTGTCGATCTTCCCGTGCTTCCTACGTTTCCAATCTGTTTACCAGCTTGGATCGGCTTCCCTACCTCTACCCATTGGCTCGGATCTTCCATAAAGTGTTTGTATTCGATTTGGAAAGTTCCCGATAATTCTCCGTCAAACTTACTCTCGATCGTTACACTGTTCCCTCCAGAATTCACAATCTGATTCATTTTCTTCGGATCGTTTACACTCTCAACGGCTTCCCTCGGTATCTGATGCTCTACTTGTCTTTCACTCAACAATTGACCTTTGTTTGAGGAAACCATCGTATAGAACCCGGCAACCGGAAACTCCTTAGTTCCTCCCTTGCTGTAGACCACACCCTTCATTCGAATTCCGTCATATTTAGAATTTTTAAAGTCCGGATCCAACTTAGCCAATGCGTCACGGCTTAGCGGCGTTTTCTCCCCTTCAAGATACAAGCCTTCTTTTCTAGGGCTTCCGTCAGGATGAGTGCCTTCCGGTAAATAGATCACTCCCGCTTTTTCTAACGCGCTCGAAGGAACCTTGATCTCTAATCCTTTCGAAATCCCAACCACCTTTCCATTCAACATCGTATTCACTTTTTCACCGTAATCCGCAGCAAAGTCGTTACCGATGTGGTTCACTGGATCTAAAGCCGTATCTGCCGCCGTTTTTTCGTAACGGTATCCCGCTTCGCCATAATGAGACGTATACGTCACTTTGTTGTTAAACGGTTTGTTTCCGATTGGATGGGCAAAATCCGGATGAGCCTCGTCAATCGGAAGCGTTCTCGTGATAAATCCCTTCTCGTCCTTGTGAGTCATATATCTCTCAAGAGCCGCTACCGCTGTCGCCGGCTTGCCTTCCGCACGAGACTTTGCATCTTCTTTCGCCGCTAATGTAAAAGCCGTGTCTTCGGCAAATCCTTTAGATCTCTTTTCGCGCTCTTCATATTTTACAATTTTACGATCGATCTCTTCAACCTTCTTCACATCACCCAGCTTTTCCAACGTTTCCTTTCTCGTTTCCAACTGTTTCACAATGTCTTTAATCGCGGGCCCTTCCTGTTCATACGATTGCTGTTTCCGGAGAACATAGTCGCCTAACGGTTCTTCCTTCCCGTTAATCACCTTTCTCTTCGGCTCATACTCCAAAAAGTTTTTGTCAATCTGTGCAAGACGTTCCTCTGCCTTCTTCAATTGATTCTGAACTTCCGATCTCTCTTTTGCGGTCTTCGGATCTTTAGGATCTAATCCGGCAAGTTTTGTCTCAAGGTTTTGAACCGTTTCCGATTGTTCAAAACGATTCTTAACAACTACGCTCCTCTCTACTCCAAAATTTCTCTCCAACTGATTGTGCATCGTCGTTGAGTCTTTGTCAAAAAGTGCGGCTACGTTTGTTTCGTGATCCTTCTTCGCAGTATTAATTTTGCTTAACTCGTTGCGGTCTTCGTTGGTTAACTTTCCATTCAGAGCAAGCTTCTCAAGTTCAACACGCCTGCTTTCATGAGGAAACGGTGCAACCGTCTCATTCAAATACGTCGACTTCCGCTTCTCCAAATGTTCCAAAGTTGCAATCATCTTCTCACGTCTCTGATTTAACTCAGGTGATCGAACATATTTTTCACCTGCATGATTTCTTTGGTGTCTCTCGTAGTCCTCTCTCTCAAGTCGCTTCTGATTGTCTAAAATCGCGGTCTTTTGTTTGTCAAATTCTTGGACTTTGGTTACGTGTTCCGGTTTCAAGTTCGATTCAAACGCTTTCTTCTTCGTTTCAAAATCAACTCCGCCCGTATTCTTACTTAGGTCGTTCTTCCCGATCGTTCTCGAATTTACAATCGCTTCCGCAAACCTTGGATCATTGCCATACGTTTTCGATACGTAAGTCTCAACACGATTCTCGACTTCTCGGATCGCTTTCGCTTCAGCAATCCCGCGTTCCTTCATCTTGTTCTGATGCGCAGCCATGTTCGTTTGTGTTTCCTGAATCTTCTGACGACCGGCATTCATACCGTCTACGCTTCCAAGTTCTCTTCCCAGTTTCCAAAGTCCTACGTGCGTTCCAAGCTCAGCTAAAGACTTTCCGCCTCCGACCTTAATTCCTCCCAAGCTAAACGCTCCGGAAGAATAGCCGGTTACCACATCCTTCATACCAGCTACGCCTGAAGGTAGATTCTTCGAAAGATCCTGTTTCAGCCAGGTATCGATGGCCGCAAGCTGGGATTTCGTATATCCTTTCTCTCCGTTCACTCCCTTCAACATCTCACGCATCTTCCCGATTCCAGGTAAGTTGTCAGCGTCTCTACTCCGAACCATATTCACAAAGTCTAAATTCTTTTTACCCTGAACTTCATGTGTTTGGATTGCGGAAGCGTTCTCGAACATCAAACGATTCGTCTCTTTGTTTGCTTCTATCGCGTTCTTGTTGAATTCTCTTCCTAAATGCTTCAAGTCGTCTAAACTACTGACCAATTCTCTGTCGCCTTTGGAAAGCTTGAGTAGGTTATCCGTTCTAACTAAAGCCGCATTGACTTCCTTACTTTCGTTTACGTAGTTGTGGACAACGTATCCTGTCTCTCCAACGATATACGTGTGGTTGTCTTCAACTTCAAAGTTGTATACCTTAGTTGGTTCTGTGTTGTAGTGAAAGATCCCAGTAACTCTCGCCCAACTTCCGTCTGCTTTGAGAACTTGATCTCTCAAGCGGAGGTCTTCTACCTTCACCCACTCTGATGTTTGCACAGTGTCGGTGTTTGCATTAGACGCATTCGCGTCTGTAGAAAGGGGAATCTCCTCACTTGCACTCATTCCCGCATTTAACAATGCGCCTTTCCGAGAAATAAGCTCGGTCGTTGCAACTTCAGAGTTCGCGGCCTTGTTTCTTCTTCTAAACGGGTGGTTCCAAGTAGTCTGCAACACTTCTTCCCCGTCGAGTTCCATATAAAATAACTGAGGAACTTCGTGTATGAACGTCTCGGTGACTTTCTTTGTCTCAAAGACTCCACTCTTCTCGTTCCAAGACAAAACTTTGTCTCCGATTTTCACATCTTCAATAACCTTGAAGCCTGATTCTGTTCGCACAGGTGTTCCGGCAACAAAACAACACCCCATTGCGAATTCTCCGCGAAATTCCAATTCTTTCAGAGCGTTTCCCGATCCGAAGCAGTTTAACCCTTAGCAAAGTCTCACTCTGAAAAAAAATTCCAGTACATGCGTTTTTAAAAATTCACGAAAGAATCCTCTAAGAGTGTTTCTCGAATATTCCATTTCTCTAATTGCGTATTTTACAAGTATTCTCCAATTCCAATTCGTATTCTCGCTTTCCCTGCTCGCGAACTCGCTCACAAGACTCACACAAGACCTGAATAGAACCCGAACAAGACTCGTTTGAAAAGGCATAGGGCGCGAACAAGACTCGAATAAAGCTCATTTTGGAAACGTTAGGACTCGAACAAAGCACGAACAAGACTCTGAATCATCGGCTAAAGAAGAAAAATCGGACCTTTTGATGAAACTTTTTCCAGACAGACTTTGAAAATAAACCCACTGCTCACTTTCAAATGTCCGAAGGTCTTTGTGGGCAGGGGCTTTGATCGAAAGCAAATTTACCAGAGCAACTTCTACTAACTAGATATAAAAGCTCTCTCATCAAATTTCGAGGCAAAATTGGACCTGCAACCAATCAAAATCGGAATCGGTGAGGATATAATAAAATATAAGGAGGTAAGATTAAGAGATGATTAAAAATGAAAATAAATCAGTTTTAAAATTAGTACTTCGGATCGTTTTGAAGATTCTCGATTTGATTCGAATATTTTTCGGATAATCAAAGACATTGCGAAGAAGCGGTAAAGCAGGGCTTGACCCTGCTTACCGAAACTTCTTAAATCCACGTTAGTAAATGCTAGTGCTGTATTTGTTTTCCCCAACTTTAATTTCTTTCGGAAAAACTCGGAAAAACTTCTAAAAACTCATTTTCAAGAGTAATACATAGTAAAATCTTCAGTATCGTAGTTTTTCCCATTGGAAAAACCTGGAAAAACCCCATATCTTCAATTCTTGGTTTCAATATGAATATGATTTGCGAGGGGGTAGTTACTCTCCCCCTCCGTCCCGATGTTTCCATCGAGATCGTCTTTAGAGAGAAAGTTCCAAAGATCGTTTTTTAATTTAGAAGGCTCCGCGTTTGGAGCGCAATGTAGTTGAGGCGAGAAGCTCGCTTTTCCTTTCTTTAGAAATGGAAAGTGATGTATTTGAAAGCGTCTTGCTTCAAAAGAACTTCGGCAACTCGTTTTCTCTCACGAGTCGATCAAAGGTGAAGGATAGAACTCGGACAAGACTCGTTTTCATATTTTTTCTTCAAACTGCGGAGAACTTCGGTTTTTTTCCCGGTTTTTTCTCTTTCAAGCAAGTTCCTTGCCGGAAGCTCCGCGATCGCTCACTCGAAAGTCACGGCCTCAGAACAGGCATTTAACAGATCCGCAAATCACCTGCTTTCAAACCTTCCAGTAAAAGCGGCTCTCATGACGCGGATGTCGGCACTTCCGATATTGGCCAATATCCGAAGTGTCCTCGCGTGCGATCTTTCCTTTGAATCGTTGTCGGTAATAACTTCAAGAAAGACTTGGCTCTGAGATAGCACCGCTCGGATTCCCTCCATCCGCTCGACATATCAATCAATATGCCGCATGAGAGCCGATATATTTCAGCTAAAGAAAGAAGGCGGTTTGCGCGAAAAACAATGAAATAACAAAGACGCTTTCCGATAAACGTGGTCTTGATTCTCGTTCGTTTTTTTCTCTCTTGCCGATTTTTTTCAAAATAATTCCGATCAGCCACAAAAGATATTTTAGCGGGATCGAAGATAAGCTCGTGAATTTAGAAAGAGGAGGGTCGGAAACGATGAAATTGAAAATAATATTAAAAATCTTTGAATTAGTTTTGATGTTCGCAGAAATCGTAAATGAACTCATAGAGATTTTGCAAAAAACAAATCCGTTCTAAAAAAGCGGATCTTCTCTCAGGTGGGGAATTTCCCCACCTGACAATTGCAGTCGTTTCGTAAGAGGAAAGCACCTCGATTCACAGCTAAAGAAGAAAGTTTTCCAGTCAATCGTGACCAAGTAAGATCATCGAATTCCGAAAATACAAGATTAGGAAAATTAAGGAAATTTCAGGATAAATCCAAGTGAGGAAAAACGAGGAAAAGTGAGGGAAAAATTCAGGAAGTTAGCAATGAGGAAATTCCTCATTACGAACCTCTCATCTTCTCTCCGATGATTTTGAGTTTTCTTTCGACCTCGATCTCCTTCTCTACAAATTTCCTCATTTGAGAAATCAGTCCTTGAATCTTCTTGCGATATTCTCTAAAGTTTCGTAGTAACAACTTCAACTCTTCATTCCGTTTCAAAGGACTCATCTTCTCCAATCGCTTGCGATACGCATCCATTCGCTTTTGAATTGCGACCTCTTCCTGCGCGTCCTGTCTTTTTTGCGAATTTCCCTTGTGAGTTTTCTCTTTTGTAGGTTTCATACTTTCAACTTCCAAATTCTCTCTTTTTCTCCGACGGCAGTGATCTGCGTCACGATCTCGTAGTCCTTTCTTTCCAATTCAGATATTTGTTCGTTTAACTTCGACGTCTTCTTTCTCACATTCACAAGCGCGTTCAACAACCGATTCACGGCTTCCTTCTTCTGACTCCTACTCATCTTCGAATACTTCTTCTGAAACGCCTTTGCCTTTGTTTCTACGATCTGCTTTTGTGTCTTCTTGTCTGTTTCCTCCTTCTTCTCTTTCTTGGTAGAAGGTTGATCTTTGTCTTTGAATTCCTTACGAATTTCAGAAATATATTTCTTTGCCGTTCCTACTGGTATGTTTTCTTTTTCCGATACCTTCTTGGCTAAATCCTTAACAGTATTAACGATCAAAAGTTCACCCTGAACTTTTGATTTTTCATTCGTGTTTTCTTTCAGAATATCAGGGCGGTATTCCGATCCTTCGGAATTGTTTCCAGTTAAAGAAGTCCCTTCTTCACTTGATATTTTAGACGATTTGCTCTTGCGGTCTCCGCCTCGATTGTCCAAAACAAGTTCATCCTTGTATTTGCGAAGAATCCTTTTCTTCAGTCGTTCTTTTCTTTGTTCAGGAGTCAAATGTCTGCGAAACAAATTGTCTCCTTCCAAGATGTCGTATTCCTCTTCTTGAGTAAGCTCGTTCATATAGTAACGAACTGGAATACTCTCAACACGACGTCGAACGTTCTCGTCTTCGTGTTCCTTTAACTCCAAAGCAATTCGATAACGGTTCTCTCCCGTCACAAGCATTCCGTCTTTCTTCGCGGTAAGTGCATCCAAGATTCCGTTGAGAGCAATGTTCTCTTTGAGACTCAGGTATTCTTCTTCACTGAGCGGTTCAAAGTCGTTGTTCGGATTCGGCTTCAAACTCTCTGGTTTCACCATCTTCACGATTGGATTCAGAGACACACCTTTCGGAATATATGTCTTCGTGTTCGAAGATCCAGGGCGAGGACTTGCTTCTTGTTCTTCCATCCACTCATTCGCTCTCTCTTCCGATCGCTTCACGATATCCCCTCCCGTTCTTCCACACAACTGAACAACTCTTCCGTCAACTCCCGAAATAACTCGTAACCCTTTGTATCCTCTTTCAACGCCCTTCCCATCTCAGAAGCCGTCTCAATCGCCGATAGTTGCCAGATCACCGTATTTGATACTTTGTATTTCTGCCTGAGCTTTAATATCCTCTCAGCGTCCTTCTTCCTCTTAGTCACGATTGAGGGAACAAGAAGAGTATTCGGATTCGTCTCCTTCCATCCAGCTTTCTGAAATTCCAAATACATCTTCTCGATCTCTTCCAGAAGTGTCTTTGTACCTTGAAAGTTCCATCTCGACGGCCTGATCGGATACAACACAAGATCCGCGATCCAAAGCGCAAACCGTAGCTCCAAACTCAAATACACAGGAGTATCAATGAGAAGATAATCATACGGCTCTTCTCTTAACTTCTCCGCAAACGAAGACAATAACTCCGGCTCACCCCCTAACTCCTCTGTGAGCTTTCCCAAAGAAAGCGTCGCCGGTAAGATAGAAATTCCTGGAAACCGAGTTTCATATATACAAGCTCTGATTTCTTTTTGCTCAAGTAATGCGTGATACACGTTCCTTGCATCCAACTCTTCTTCTTTTGTTCCACGCAGGAAGAAGTCCGTCAGGTTGTTGTTCAGATCCAAATCCATACACAACACTTTCTTCTTCCGGCGACTTAGTTCAAGCGACACGTTAATTGCCGTCGTTGTCTTAGCAACTCCACCTTTCAAATTCGCAAGCGTTACAATCTGCATGCCTTCGGCCTCCTAAGTAGTTTAGGTTTTTTTAAATTTCTTGTTTTGGTTTTGTTTCTTTGATTTCAGCTAAAGAAAGAAGTCTCTCTTTAACCGGAGAAGGGTTTTTGTAACTTCAGATTCTAACTCGTGTTCGATTGCTTTGTTTCCGGATTCTCCATTTCAGCCGGGTGCGTTCTCTCATATACCTCTTGCAGTTTACGAATCGCTACGTGCGTATATATTTGTGTCGAGTTCAGATCCCTGTGACCCAACATCTCCTGCACGTATCGAATATCCGCTCCGTTGTCGAGCATCAAAGTCGCCGTCGTGTGCCTGAACATGTGGGTCGAACCGCTCTTAGTAACTTCCGCTTTCTCCTTCGAGAGCTTCACAATCTCACCAATTCGACTGCTACCCATCTTCACACCTCGTACCGATAAAAACAAAACTCCTTCGTCCTGTCCTTTGACAAGTCCAAGCCTCACCTCTTCCAAATATCTCCCGATCCAGTCACATGCTCTCTCTGAAACTGGAATCAGTCTGTCTTGTTTTCTTTTTCCCTCTTTCACAAACAAAGTCCGATTCGCTAAATCCACTTCGCTGATTTTTAATTTCTGCAATTCAAAACTACGGATTCCCGTGGAATAGAATAACTCCAAGATCGCTCGGTTTCTAATTCCCAAACCTGTCTCTAAATCCGGAACTGACAATATCTTCTCCGCTTCCTCTACCTTCAATACGTTACGCGGTATTCGTTTCGGAGTTTTCGCAAGTTTCATCTCCCAACACGGATTCTTTTTTACATACTCCCGTCTTTGCATCCATTCAAAGAATATCTTCAAATTGATTAACAAATGATTCTGTGTATCCGGCGTGATGACCTTCTTCGTCACTTGATTGCGATACTGAGACACATACCTCTGATACCGATCCACAAGCGAAATCGTCATCTGATTAGGCTCCTCAAGCCCTCTTTCCATACACCACTTGAAATATACCTCTAAATAGAACCGAAGTCCTCGGATCGTATTCACACACGTCCCAAGCCCCTTCTGGTATCCTAAATATTCTAATATTCTTTTTTCTAATATACTCGGGTTCAAATCTTTCGTTAAAGGCTGGTGATACCTTAACTCCTTCGGGATTTTCTTTTCCCTTCCTCCCGTGCTTGCGTGTCTGTTAAATCCCATCTCTTCTTCCTCTCTCTCTTTCTAAATACCCGGAGTTTTCCATATGCCTGGGTTTTCCATCTGTGTTTTTTTCACTCCTAATACTAACGGTTTTACTTGGTTTTTTCCAATTCGGCGGTGTGTGCAGGTATATTGGAGCTGTGAGCTGTTTCTGCTACTAAACGGCCCCCAGGCAAAGGGGGAGTAAGGGGCAGGCGAACGGGGGGAGAAGTGTCCGTTTTGCTAGGCGAAGTTAGATCCGATGTGCGAATTTTTCCCGAAAATTCAGAGTTCGAAAGAAGTGTCTTCCAGTTTGATTCCGGTTTCGAAGGTTCTTCCTTGAATAGAGTCAAAGAGAATTCGTTTTCATTCTCTCTTTCTTCTTCCCAAAGAAGTTCGTATTCAATGACAATCCCCTGCTTTCCACTTCTTGCATACAAATATTCCAACTCTTCCAATCTCTTGAGATGAACACGAAGCCTAGTATCGCTAACGCCCGTTCTTTCTCGGATCTCTTTGCGCGTAAGCCTTACCGCGCTTCGATCTACCGCCCTCTCCTTCGATACCTCATCCACATATTCAGAGATCTCTTTCAGGAGTTTCTTTGTATGCGGACTCAAATCATCTAAGTTCTTCCCAAACACTCGGCTAAACAACACTCCCGCAAGTTCGATGTCACTCTTCTCTACTTCGATATATGAAATTTCCTTTCCTTCATCATCCTTTGCGATCTTCACTTCTCTTTGGTATTGATGAAGTAACGCAATCGTTCGAATGAGTGTTAAATATTTCTTTTGGTCCCGGCGCATCCGAAGCTTTGTGTCTGGAAATTTGAGTTCGTTTGCGTAAGGGTTCACAACCGACAAGGGCAGTATTAGTCTTTGGATGTTTTGATGAAGTATTGTGATTCCCTCTTTTTTCTTTCTCTTTAAAACTCCTTCTAAGGTTTCATCTTCTCTTTGATTTCGAAGGATCGTTTTGGTCTGCTCTCTCTCCTCGTTCACCGTTAAAATCACCGATCTGTTTTGCAGTTCTTCGTCGATCTCAATACTCGTCGTCGTTAAGAAAAGCACCACCGGCCCTTCCACCACATACTCCGTCGTCGCGAGCTTCCCCGTTAACTGGTCCTTGGTCGTCGTTGCGATACTGATTCGCTTTTCACTCTGCAAAATCTTCAAGGCATACTTAGCGCGCTCGATCCCCTCTTCTTCCGAGATCGCAAGGACTTTGTTCTTCAAATTTGTCGAAGACATATAGAAAAGACTTTGGCCCGTCATCGCCGAATATTTCTCTTTCTCTTCTTCCGGTACTAAATCGAGAATGGAATCCATGAGCGTTGACTTCCCCGCACTTGATGAACTTTGTATGATAACAGCCAAAGGATTCTCGGTCCGTCTTGTAAGTGTCGCTAAGTATCCGAGTAGCGAGTTCGTTCTCTCACCAACTAACCCCATCCTCTCAAAGTCCTCTAAGATCCTTGCGACAATCTCTGTGTCCTTTAAATACAAAAGAGCTTCCTCTCTTTCCTCGGCGGTAAGTTGTTTCTCTTCTCTCTCCGGTTTCTTGAGCTTCTCCAAATGTTCCCACAGTAATTCTTCCGTTTCCCGAAACACTTCTTTCAAGTCATTCGTGATCGTCTCTTCACTCGTTCCAGTCGCCTCGCTTGCGTTCTGGATATATCCTTTTCGCATCCTTTGATTCATGAGATCCAAGGTCTCGATATAATAGTCTTCACCCGTCACGAGCTTCAAATTCACTTTCATCTGATCCAAGCTCTGATTTCTGTAGAGTGACCTCACACGATATTCCCTTTCTCCTTTCCGAAACACGATCTCTTCCGCGCTTCTTGTTACCTCGAATCCTTTCGCGTTCGTTTGTTCACCGGTCTTCTCTTTTGCTTTTTCACTCTCTTTCAAAGGTATATCCTCTTCTTTCTCAGTCCTGTGTTCGCTCTCTTCTTCACTCGTTTCTCTCATCACTTCCGCATCGAGGAGGAGTGCCTGTAACTTCTCTTCCGGGTTCTCTACCTTTACCGCGTAGTCGTTCACATCCAAAGAAAAAGGTAACAACACTCGGTTGCAGGATATCCCTTCACTCAAGAGCCGATTCGCTAACCCCTCAGCCGCCTTGTTCCCCGATGTATCGTTGTCATACGCGATTCTCACTCGCTTTGGATTTTGCTTTAGAATTTCTGAATGGAGTTCCTGTGTGTATCCTTGCACTCCATAACTGCAAGTTGCGTTCCTGATTCCGTTCACATACAAGGTAAGTGCATCGATCACGCTTTCGCAAAGGACCAACTCCTTCTCACGAAACGCTTCTCGGTTCCAAAGTCCCGTATGCGGCCCTCTCATGTATCTGTGTCTTGTCTCGTGAGCGATCTTAATTGGTGTGAGATATCTTCCATACGCTCCTGCGGGATGACCGTCCTCGTCAAAAAGCGGAAACACAAGATATCCTCGAAAGTGTTCGTGTCCCTGCTTCTCACGCAAGAGACCGAACTCGGTTAAAACTCTTCTTGCTTTCTTTCCCGCTTTACTCTCTCCACTCGGTAGAAATCTTTCCACGAGAGTTCCGTTCGAACACCCCACACAAAACTTGCGTAGGATCTTTTCGTCATACACGCCGCGACTCTTCAGATACTCTCTTGCCTCCGGAGTTTCATACAACGTCTCTTGATAGTAGTCGAACACTCGATCGATGAGGTTCTGCTCTTCTTCGCTAAAGTCTTGAAAAGATTTGCGCGGTGTTTCGTTTGGAGTGAGAGCGGGAGTTTGGTTTGTGCTTTGTTTCTTTGGATGAGCGGTTTGAGGTTCGGTTACGATAAGCGTTGTGCTTTTCTTTTTGAGGAGAGATACTGCTTCCCGGAGGCTCACTCTCTCTTTCTTCATCACGAAATCGATCGCGCTTCCTCCCATCTGGCAAGCCCCAAGGCAGTGCCACAAGTTCTTCCCTGGTGTTACCACGAACGAAGGACTCTTGTCTTCGTGGAACGGGCAACGGCCTACAAAGTTCTTGCCGTGACGCTTTAACTCCACTCCATACTCCCTGACCAAGGCAACCAGATCGATGTCGCGTTTCAGCTCGGCAAGGCTGAGATTTTTTTGCGGTAAGCCCATGTTTCTTTCTGGTACCATATATGGTGCCACAAATACCATGCATGTTACAATGAGTCAACCATTTAGGAGGCCAGCCGCACTACAAAAGTTCCAACTAAATGATGGACATTCGCTTTTTGATAACGTATATGTTGATTCAGAAATGAAAAAGGTTCCCTCTAAACACCAAAATACAGGCTTTCCCGATCGTCTAAAAGAGCTGAGGATTCAAAAAGGATTCTCACAAGAAGATCTTGCAAAACTCGTCGGTTTGCACAAAAATCATATTGGAAGGTATGAACGAGGAGACTCCCAACCAACCGCCGACAAAATTACGAAACTCGCCGGCGTCTTAGAAGTAACGGGGGATTTTTTACTCGGAAACACAACCGAGGATCAAGCGAAGGTTCAGCTCGGAAACAAAGACCTTTTAAATCTCTTTAGTGAAGTCGAAAAGCTCTCGAACGAGGACAAAGAAAAGGTCACAGACTTTCTGGATGCGTTCCTAATGAAACGCAAGATGAAACAAATGATTGGCAGTAAGTAAACGACACTCGTATGGAAAAAACCATTCACACTCAATTCATCATAGACGACAAAGGAAAAAAGTCATCCGTCGTTCTACCTGTTGAGGAATACAATACCATCATAGCAAATAATTTGGAGCTTGAGAAAATCAACGCCCTTCTGGTTCGTCTCGTCGCCTCTCTGCCCGACAAAGGCGAATCCCAAAAAGAATTTAAGAAAGTAGTATCTCAAATTCGCAAATCAAGTAAGTCCGTCGAATCTGCGTTCAATTTGGAATATCAGAAGGTTCTTCTCCATACAATCAAAACGATTGACGAACTGTCTGGTATCTTAGAATCAAAAGAGGAAGAGCCTTCTAAAAAAGGAATCTTCGCTGGCATCAAACAAGGTTTCAAAGAAGCAAAACTAATTCAAGAAGGCAAACTCAAAGCCAAATCGATGAAGCAACTCTTAGATGAGCTTTGAAATCAAACCCACTCCCAACTTTGAGAAGGAACTCAAAGACTTAGTCAAAAAGTATCCTTCTCTCAAAAAAGAAATCAAAGAACTCTCTGATTCCTTAGAAAACGAACCGACCCAAGGCACTTCCATCGGTCAAAACTGTTACAAGATTCGGGTTCCGATCGCGTCTAAAGGAAAAGGGAAATCAGGCGGAGGCAGAGTCATCTCCTGCGTCTTCCTAATCGACAAGGTAGTATCCCTTCTTTCCATTTACGACAAAGCGGAAAAAGAAAATATCACTGACAAAGAACTCAAGGACTTTCTCAAGTCCATCAGTGAATCGGATTAGTCCTTGAAAGGTTCGATCTGATCCAAAGACATTTCAAACATAGCCCAACCTGATTCGTCAAAAGCAAGGCACATCACCTGGAAAGCTCCAAGTTGAGCGTCTACGATCATCTGCTGACCCGTCGCCTTTACCGTCACAACTTCACCCTGAGTATATTGTACGTTTTGCATATTCTGACAATATCATACTGCCTTACAAAGTGCAAGAGTCCCCGTATTCTTTTTTTGATATACCTGGTCGCCCGCAAAAACAAAAAACCCCCGGCGAGAAGGGGGAAGAACCGGGTAAAAAGAGATGGAGAATTTTCTTTTTGAATCAAAAGTTCGAACGCTCCCTCACTTCGGAAGATACGGTAACATTCCCTTGATTCTTTCCAAATTCTCAGGCAACATCTCAACCTTTACGAGAGCGTCCTTCTCAGCATCAAAGTAAACGCAAGACACAGTCGGGTTCCAAACTTTTTCTACATACATCTTCTGGCCAGTCTCTTTGTTCCTTACAGGTTCACCCAAAACAAAGCCCTTCTGTGTTCCGCTCTCTTTCATATCTCAGCGTTTTTGATAAAGTCTCTCAAACTCAAAGTCCCTTAACGGCTCTCTTAATCTTTAATTTCTCTACTTCGTCTTCCCAAAGTCAGGATGAAACTGGTCTTCTGTCAACGGGCAATGTCCCGCAAAGCCGCTGATCCCCATTGCAGTAAACTCCCCCTTCTTGTCTTTCAGAATTCCAAAATGAAGTAAGAAGGTGTTTTTCCTTTCATCATACGCATCTTCTCTTGTTAATTTCCCCGTTTGACCTTCTTGTCTCAGATATACTTCGTACGAAATATTGTTGTTGATTACGCTACTCGGAACAATCTCAAACGACACAATCTTCGTTTTGAAAAACAGATCAAACTCACACCAAGCGCGCCCTGTTTCAAAACTTTTTTCCCAAGCTTCACTTGCAGCGTATGACGAGGAATAATACCCAGCGGCATACGAATCAGATAAACTAGGACTTGTTAAACCGACTAACTTGTAAGCAAGTTTCTTTCGAATTGCTTCCTTGAATTTTTGAATTTGAGGAACCAAATGATCCTTTGCAATCTGCCTCGGGTCTAACTTTGCATCTTCAAACTGCTTTTCAATATCTGAACTCGCTCGGATGTATTTGATATCTTCGGCAAACATCTCTTCACTCGGACCAGACTTCCACTCCGGTCCGAAAAATTTACACTCAAAGAAAAGAAATATTAGAAGAAGATAAAATATTTTCGAAATATACTTTTGCATCATACTGGCTATTCCCTCCACTTACTTCCTTTTCTTCAATCTTTTTGGAAGCATCTCGTTCAAAAAGTAGTCTCCATTGATCTCTAAATACGTTCCTTTCCAATCACTCTTTTCCACATACATACCCTTCGGTAAAATCGATGGATCTAACATCGGATTCTCAGTCGTCACATAATATTTTACCGTTGTGTGCATGTGCGGACCTGTCGATCTTCCCGTGCTTCCTACGTTTCCAATCTGTTTACCAGCTTGGATCGGCTTCCCTACCTCTACCCATTGGCTCGGATCTTCCATAAAGTGTTTGTATTCGATTTGGAAAGTTCCCGATAATTCTCCGTCAAACTTACTCTCGATCGTTACACTGTTCCCTCCAGAATTCACAATCTGATTCATTTTCTTCGGATCGTTTACACTCTCAACGGCTTCCCTCGGTATCTGATGCTCTACTTGTCTTTCACTCAACAATTGACCTTTGTTTGAGGAAACCATCGTATAGAACCCGGCAACCGGAAACTCCTTAGTTCCTCCCTTGCTGTAGACCACACCCTTCATTCGAATTCCGTCATATTTAGAATTTTTAAAGTCCGGATCCAACTTAGCCAATGCGTCACGGCTTAGCGGCGTTTTCTCCCCTTCAAGATACAAGCCTTCTTTTCTAGGGCTTCCGTCAGGATGAGTGCCTTCCGGTAAATAGATCACTCCCGCTTTTTCTAACGCGCTCGAAGGAACCTTGATCTCTAATCCTTTCGAAATCCCAACCACCTTTCCATTCAACATCGTATTCACTTTTTCACCGTAATCCGCAGCAAAGTCGTTACCGATGTGGTTCACTGGATCTAAAGCCGTATCTGCCGCCGTTTTTTCGTAACGGTATCCCGCTTCGCCATAATGAGACGTATACGTCACTTTGTTGTTAAACGGTTTGTTTCCGATTGGATGGGCAAAATCCGGATGAGCCTCGTCAATCGGAAGCGTTCTCGTGATAAATCCCTTCTCGTCCTTGTGAGTCATATATCTCTCAAGAGCCGCTACCGCTGTCGCCGGCTTGCCTTCCGCACGAGACTTTGCATCTTCTTTCGCCGCTAATGTAAAAGCCGTGTCTTCGGCAAATCCTTTAGATCTCTTTTCGCGCTCTTCATATTTTACAATTTTACGATCGATCTCTTCAACCTTCTTCACATCACCCAGCTTTTCCAACGTTTCCTTTCTCGTTTCCAACTGTTTCACAATGTCTTTAATCGCGGGCCCTTCCTGTTCATACGATTGCTGTTTCCGGAGAACATAGTCGCCTAACGGTTCTTCCTTCCCGTTAATCACCTTTCTCTTCGGCTCATACTCCAAAAAGTTTTTGTCAATCTGTGCAAGACGTTCCTCTGCCTTCTTCAATTGATTCTGAACTTCCGATCTCTCTTTTGCGGTCTTCGGATCTTTAGGATCTAATCCGGCAAGTTTTGTCTCAAGGTTTTGAACCGTTTCCGATTGTTCAAAACGATTCTTAACAACTACGCTCCTCTCTACTCCAAAATTTCTCTCCAACTGATTGTGCATCGTCGTTGAGTCTTTGTCAAAAAGTGCGGCTACGTTTGTTTCGTGATCCTTCTTCGCAGTATTAATTTTGCTTAACTCGTTGCGGTCTTCGTTGGTTAACTTTCCATTCAGAGCAAGCTTCTCAAGTTCAACACGCCTGCTTTCATGAGGAAACGGTGCAACCGTCTCATTCAAATACGTCGACTTCCGCTTCTCCAAATGTTCCAAAGTTGCAATCATCTTCTCACGTCTCTGATTTAACTCAGGTGATCGAACATATTTTTCACCTGCATGATTTCTTTGGTGTCTCTCGTAGTCCTCTCTCTCAAGTCGCTTCTGATTGTCTAAAATCGCGGTCTTTTGTTTGTCAAATTCTTGGACTTTGGTTACGTGTTCCGGTTTCAAGTTCGATTCAAACGCTTTCTTCTTCGTTTCAAAATCAACTCCGCCCGTATTCTTACTTAGGTCGTTCTTCCCGATCGTTCTCGAATTTACAATCGCTTCCGCAAACCTTGGATCATTGCCATACGTTTTCGATACGTAAGTCTCAACACGATTCTCGACTTCTCGGATCGCTTTCGCTTCAGCAATCCCGCGTTCCTTCATCTTGTTCTGATGCGCAGCCATGTTCGTTTGTGTTTCCTGAATCTTCTGACGACCGGCATTCATACCGTCTACGCTTCCAAGTTCTCTTCCCAGTTTCCAAAGTCCTACGTGCGTTCCAAGCTCAGCTAAAGACTTTCCGCCTCCGACCTTAATTCCTCCCAAGCTAAACGCTCCGGAAGAATAGCCGGTTACCACATCCTTCATACCAGCTACGCCTGAAGGTAGATTCTTCGAAAGATCCTGTTTCAGCCAGGTATCGATGGCCGCAAGCTGGGATTTCGTATATCCTTTCTCTCCGTTCACTCCCTTCAACATCTCACGCATCTTCCCGATTCCAGGTAAGTTGTCAGCGTCTCTACTCCGAACCATATTCACAAAGTCTAAATTCTTTTTACCCTGAACTTCATGTGTTTGGATTGCGGAAGCGTTCTCGAACATCAAACGATTCGTCTCTTTGTTTGCTTCTATCGCGTTCTTGTTGAATTCTCTTCCTAAATGCTTCAAGTCGTCTAAACTACTGACCAATTCTCTGTCGCCTTTGGAAAGCTTGAGTAGGTTATCCGTTCTAACTAAAGCCGCATTGACTTCCTTACTTTCGTTTACGTAGTTGTGGACAACGTATCCTGTCTCTCCAACGATATACGTGTGGTTGTCTTCAACTTCAAAGTTGTATACCTTAGTTGGTTCTGTGTTGTAGTGAAAGATCCCAGTAACTCTCGCCCAACTTCCGTCTGCTTTGAGAACTTGATCTCTCAAGCGGAGGTCTTCTACCTTCACCCACTCTGATGTTTGCACAGTGTCGGTGTTTGCATTAGACGCATTCGCGTCTGTAGAAAGGGGAATCTCCTCACTTGCACTCATTCCCGCATTTAACAATGCGCCTTTCCGAGAAATAAGCTCGGTCGTTGCAACTTCAGAGTTCGCGGCCTTGTTTCTTCTTCTAAACGGGTGGTTCCAAGTAGTCTGCAACACTTCTTCCCCGTCGAGTTCCATATAAAATAACTGAGGAACTTCGTGTATGAACGTCTCGGTGACTTTCTTTGTCTCAAAGACTCCACTCTTCTCGTTCCAAGACAAAACTTTGTCTCCGATTTTCACATCTTCAATAACCTTGAAGCCTGATTCTGTTCGCACAGGTGTTCCGGCAACAAAACACGTGTCTAAATGAAATACGCCCGCCTTGTCCACCATCTTGCTTCCGTCGTTCGCAATACCGAAACTCTGGGCAATATCTCCGAACATTCCCGTTACAAACTTACCGAAAGTGCTCGTTGCACTCTTACCGTCGTTGAAGCGGATCTCAATCCCCGATCTTTCTCCGGCTCTCGTTACATCGTCCTTCCACTTCTGCAAGCCCTCAGGCGTTTGGGACATCGCTTCCTTGTGCGCGTTCCATTTCTCTAACAACTTCTCAGGCTGTGCATTCTCTACGTCGATACTGCCGTCCTTGTTTTTAGGTAAATACTTGTCCACATCTGCTTGCGTAAACAACGGTTTCTCCATCTGCGTCGCAATACTCAGCTCCGTACGCAAGATCTCCATCTGAGACTTCTCGTGATTGTAAGAGCTGTTCTCAGCTGTCACACCTTGAAGATATTCGTTCTGGAAATTCTGGTTCAAAGTCGCCTGTTCCCAACCATGACTGTTCGTGTTGTAGCTCACAGTACCGATCGTAGCCCCTTTCAGTCCCTGGATGCTAAAACCCAATACACCGTCATTCCCTAAGTCAAGCGTCGCTCCCCCTCCTCTCAGTCTCTGAGGAATCGCCGTGTTTCCGTCGTGGTTGTAAGACAACGCTAAACTCGAGTGACCTTCTCTACTCGCCGATACGTTCACGCTCCCGTTCGCCCAAGACTTTCCACCTGCCTTGTTCACGTCATAGCTCGCGTTCGCGGTATAGCTGCCGCTTTTAAAGTTGTAGTCTAACCCTAAGCCTACGTTGTTCGTAAAGTTCGTGTTCACGTTCATTCCAAGACCTTGATCAGCATTGTAGCTCAGTCCCAAGGTTAGATTGCTCATTTTCATTCCTTCCAACGCGGTCTTTAATATTTCTCCCCCAGGTAACCCTTTGACACCGGACACGTTCAAGCTAACTCCACCGCCCCAACCGCCTTTCACTTCGTGTTGACCCGTCAAAAGGTTCGCGTTCTGATGTTTGGTATACGTTACGTAGCCCGTAAGAGGAGTTTTTACTCCTAAGGTCGCCGTCGAGATGAGGCCGTTTACAAGGGCTGCAGCCGAGCCATTTGCCCCGTTGATTCTGTTTTCGATCGCCATCGTCGCCGCTGTACTCGCCGCAAGCATGGCCACCTGCGCATTGTTAAGCGAAAGCCCAACCGTCGCCAATGTTGTGTTAATCGCCGTCGCACCCGTTCCGATCACCGAATTTAACATCTGAATTCCCGCGGGACCGCCGAAATAGGTCACTGCTGCCGCTGCTGCTAACTGGACCAATACCTCAGCATCCTTCAGTCTTTGTTCTCTCGCTGCCTTTCTCGCCTCTTGTTTGTCGATTTGGTATTTGAGCAATAACCCCAGATTGTGACCCATTGCAGGATCTCCCGTCAATGCCTCGCCGATCTTGTCAAAAAGGACGTTACGCATCTCCGTTTCTACATACGCTTTGTTGATAATGCCTTGTCCCGTTCTGCCTTTCACGTCTTCCAGCGTTATCTTGTTGTGCCACTCTTTACTTTGGTCATATATCGAAGAACGGAGGTCCGAAGGTACGACCGATTCTCCCAGCATGTTCCCTAAATCCGCTACCGAAGTCAGAATTCCTTTGAATCCCTTCGATATGAGAGACGTGATTCCTCCGTTGAACAACTTGTTGTCAAGGATAAAAAGGGAGCTGTATCCCAGTGTAAGCGGCAGTCCGTTGGTCAGCATCCCGTCCCGTCTGTGTAAATCCCGCTCCGCTTGTTTGCGCACCACAAAGTCGCTCGCCTGTTTCGACCAAAGCTCGATTTGAGCAGGATCCATATGCGTAACTCTGCCGTATTCCTTCACAGAAGCGCTCGCAAGCACCTGTTGCGTCGTATCCCAGTTTTTAATATCTTCTTTCAGATCCCTCAGTTTCAGTTCGTTCAGGATCGATCTGGTTTCTTGATTGATATGTTTTTCGTATTTCTCCGACGTTAATCCAAGATCTCCCGTGATATGAGCGCTCGATTTAATTCCCGCTCCCACAACCTCGCCGATATTACCAGATATCCCAGCTACGACTCGCTTAAACTCACCGCCAAGAGATTGTAAAGAAAACGCTCCGCTACGCATTCCAAGCTCTTCTTTTGCCTGGCGCATCTCCATATATCCGATCGCAACTTGGCCTAAGGCGTTGGGCGAGTTCGCTTCGCGAAACGCGCTCTCCGCTTCAATCAGCATCGCACCATCAAGTGCAAAGAAAGAAAAAGAACAGCGTATTACTCGATGGTGCAATGCCGGATTTACGCTACGATCCCTCTCGCGGGGAAATACTTTCTCTTTCAGCAGTTGATTGCTTCGCACAGCCTGTGCAGTCGGAATGTTTTTAACGTTAGCCGTTGAAAGTTTGGAGAAAAAAATGAAAGGAAAGTTGCTGAGTCAGGAACCGACTCTTTGATACATCAAAGAGTCGTCTACAGAGTGCTTTTGTCAATGGGAAAGGAGAAGTTGAAGGAAATTTTTGTTCGCCTGATTCACATGTAAAACTGTATGTCCTTTCAATAGAGAACCTTTCTTGTTGTTCCTTGCCATTCGCGGGTTTGCAAGTTCTTCACTTCGGTAAATACGGCAATATCTCCTTGATCCTCTCCAAGTTTTCAGGCAACAGATCCACCTTCACAAGACTTTCCGTCTCTGCATCGAAGTAAATGCAAGGTACAGTCGGGCTCCAAGCCTTCTCCACATACATCGTTTGACCCGTCGTTTTGTCCCGAACCGCTTCGCCGAGGACGAAGCCTTTTTGTGTTCCGTTGGATTTCATGCGTTTCTTCTTTGGAATTCAGTCCCGAAGCGTCGCCTTTTTGTAAAACGCATCGTCTTTGAAATTTCCAATCTCCGCAATGCAAGTATGCTCTTTGTTTTCTTTACCCTCGATCACGGACTTGATTTCGATCGCGACAAGGATCAAAGTCTCACCCTCTCTTACCTTCATTCCCTTCATTTCTTTCAAAATGTCTTTGTAAGGTTGGATTTCAATCTTTTGATAGCCAGGTTCTGCGCTGAGCTTTACAGACTGTTTACCAAAATACGATACATCAAGTAGCATCGTTCCACCGGCTTGAGAAGTATCCGTTGCTCCGGGAAGTAAATAATGGACTACAACTTCCGATGGGCGGGAATACGATTCGAAAGTTTTTCTTTTATATTGATGTCCTGGTAAGATATAGAAATAGTTCTTGTTTTCTAAATCAGCCAATCCTACCACAACTTCACCAATTCCAGTTCCTGGAACTCCTTCACACCAAAATGTTCCTGGCTGTTGATCTTGAATCTTGTATGCGTTAAAGCGACACGTATCTTCTGCCCATTCATTCTGCGTCTGGTTTTTCGGTTTAGTTTTACTAACTACAAATTTCGGCGGTCTATCTCTAAAAAACGAAGTTTGCCACACCATTCCTTTTGCTGGTATATTTGCGTTTGAGGTATAGAACACACCGTCTACAGAATTTCCTTTCTGTTTCTTGTTCAAGTTCTTCAAATCCGCGTTGCTCTTTTTTGAAAAACAATCCTCATATTCTTCCACTTGAGAAAACAAAGGGACTAAAGAGAGCCAAATCCCTAATAGCATCAGTAGTTTGTAATGTTTTAATTTGCCGGTTTCCATATATTGCTCCATTGTTTGCGTATCCTTTCCACTTCCTCTTTCGTTGTCTCTAAACTTTTCTTTTGTTCTTCCAACTTCCGATTCGATTCTTCTCTCTTCTTCTCGTCCGTTGTATTCTTAACGATTTTTTCCAAAGACTCGATCGAAGCGGAAAGAGTCGCTTGTTGCTTTTTCAAACCAGGATACGAAGTAACATCTTTCCAGTACACCTTTCTTTCCGTCTCAGTCAATGGCTTCTGCCCATTCGGTTTCAGAGTAAATCCGTATCCCAAGACAAAATCGCTAAACTTGTAATGGTTCGACTTTCCGTCGTGGCTCGCATATCCGGTACTCGCGTCTCCAAAAGAATCTTCCGTTACGAAGCCGTTGTCATCCACCCCGGTTATGGTGATTACGTGATCTAGTCCCGCAAACTTACCGCCAACTACTACAACCTCTCCCTTAGCCAACTTCTCCTTGATCCAAGGGATCAAGTGTTCTTTTTGAAATTGCTTTTTGAACGATAGAAGATCTGCATCATATTGTGCCTTTGCTTCGGCATATTCTTCTGGATTGCCAATATAATCCTTCTCTTTTGGTTCCTCCGGTGTTCCTTCACTCCCTTTTGCAATCAAAGAACCATCCTTCGGTATGTCAAAACCCATCGTTCGATATACCATAGCTGCCTGTTGCTCGATACCCATCTGAGACGGTTTCGGTTTTCCAGGTAACAATTGGCCCGCTTCCGCCATGAGGCGGGTAGTCATCACGTTCAGCTTTCCGTATTGGTTGATCTGTTCCTGCGTCATCTTGAAACCCGAAGCGGCCATCACCATTGCCGGTCCGTGAGACTGACAAGCGCTACTGTCTTTTACGTCTCCGTCTCTGTTACCAGGTAACGAATACAACACTGGTTTTCCTTCCTTGTTCGTTTGCCCTAAGTAAGACTGGCCTCTCTGCGTCTGCGTCAGAAGTGTAATATTCATGAAACCGTTGTTTGCAATTCGCACAAGCTCCGGTCTTCCGTTGTAACTCATCAAATTGCCGTCGCTGTCACGCTCGGGTTGAATATTCTTTTCTCTGAATACTTGTCTCGCTCTGTCCATGTAATACTTCGGATTCTCTGCAAACGTAGGATAATTCCCTGCCCTGTCCTGATCCGGCTTCTCGTTCAGATACTTGTCATATCGTTTCGTATCTTCCGCTACCGTCCCTTCTGCAAGAACTTGTTTCATCTCGATCGTTTTGATGGTCTTACCATTTGCATCCTTGTATCCGGAATCTACTTCGCGGAACGAGATTCTTTCTGTCTGGCCACCCGCGTTCTGCAATGTAAAGAACGTCACCTCAGAGTCCTTGGTCACTTTCGTTTTGGTTTTTGTTTCAGTGACTACGGTCTCTTTCACATATCGTTTCCCGTTGACCTCAATCTCGTCCAAAGAATGGATCTTCTCCAACCTGTCTTTAGCACTTAAGTTCGCGTTCGCGATCAAATCCTTTACCTCATTGAAATCACTTTTAACAATCTTGCCCTTCGGTTCATTCGGAATAATCGTTCGAGTCTCGTTCGGATCACTCAATTTCTTCGTAGGTTGTTCTCCGCTAAGCTCGGTTAGAAACTTTCCGTTCGCCTCAAACACTTTTACGCTCTCCTGCGGGTTTCCAAAAAGGTCTTTCCAACTCAACTTCTGTTTTACATATCCGGAATCCGTAATGCTCACTTCTTCCTTCACACCCGGCTTGTATTCCCGGTCAAAGTGAACCTCTCCGGTTTCCTTGTTCACTTGTCGGTCGTACGTCTTGCCGTCCCAATTCAGTTGTTTCGTAGCGACATTGTCCTTCGATTGCATCTTCTCGATCGTCTTCGTCTCGAAACGGCTCTGGGTCGTTGAAATTGTCATCGGTTTTGACGACTTCTCGTCCATCGTTTCTAACGTTTCATGCAACTTCGTATTGTCTTTGTCCAACAGCGCCGCCACTTGAGTCTCGTGCGTCTTCTTCTCGTTTCGCAGATTCGTAAGCTCGGTCTTCTGCTTGTCGTTCAGTGAATGACCTTCACCCAACTTCTCAAGTCGATGCAGCTCAGACTCTTTTGGATATGGCGCCACTTCCCGGTTGATGATCATCGCCCTTTCCTTCTCCAAAGTCTTCTGCATTGTCACCATGTCGTTTCTGCGTTTCTCCATCTCTGGAGTTCGCTTGTAGGGCTCGTTCGGATGATCCTTGTTCCATTTCGCGTAGCTCTCCGCTTCCTGTTTGTTTTGGCTCACGCGAAGGTCTGTGATCTTGCGGTCAAACTCGGCAAGTTGTTTTCTCGTTTCCGGTTTGATCTTGTCTCCAAGCGCCTTCAACTTCTCCTCATACGTTACCTTGTGTTCATTCGGATTGAATGTGTCCTTCTTCACAAATCCGTGTTCTACGAGAACTTCAGCATACCTCGGATCGTTGTGGTGTTTCTCTTGGATCAGCTTTACAATGTCGCTCTTCACCTTTTCCGATCGCTCGATCATCTGCCGACCGATATTGTCTTCTTTAATCTTGTGTTCTGCTAACTTCTGATTCGAGTCTTTGATTGTGTTGGTTAGCTTCGTGTGCTCTTCAACTCCAGTGATATGAGCAGCCGTTCCCGATATATACGCCTTGATCGGACTTCCTCCCGACATGCCTGCTCCGGTTTGAATTCCAATCATTCGCATTCCGTTCGTATTCACCCAACTCGAAACGGTCTTCATTTGATCTTTCGTAAATCCTTTTGCCGGATCTACACCCTTCAGTTGTTTTCGAAGATCAGCAATACCAGGAATATTGTCGCTCTCTGGATTGCGAATCGCGGTTAAAAATTCATTGTTACGCCTTTTGTTTAGTTCCAAGCCGCCTTCAGCTTTCGACTTTTCTAAATTCAAAGCGTTCGATTCCGCTTTCAAAGAATCTCGTAACGCATTTGTCGATTTCACTTCTTGTTGGAGTTGAACCGCTTTCTGATATACTTCGTTGCCCGTTCCGCCTTCAAGTCCCGCGAACTTTTTCGCTACGTCAAATACGTCGTTCGAAAGTCGTTTGAATCCGCCAAACATCGCCTCTTGCGCGTTGTTGTAATTGTGAACAACATATCCGGCTTCACCAACCACATACGTGTGGTTGTCTTCAACTTCGATATTGTAAACTTTCGTAGGCTCTGTGTTGTAGTGAAAGATCCCAGTTACTCTCGCCCAACTTCCGTCTGACTTCAGAACCTGATCTCGCAAGCGAAGATCTTCAACCTTTACCCACTCCGAAGTTTGAACTGTTTCGGATACTTGATCTTTTGCGAATATGCTTTCCGAAACAGACGCCATCACAAGCTGAGGCGCGTTCTGTGTAAGTGCTTCCTTGTTTCTCCGTCTAAACGGGTGGTTCCAAGTAGTCTGCAACACTTCTTCCCCGTCCAGTTCCATATAAAATAACTGAGGAACCTCGTGAACAAACAACTCCGTAACTCTCTTGTTCTCAAACTCACCCGACTTTTCGTTCCAAGATTGAACAATGTCACCGACTTTCACGTCTTCGATCGCTTTGAAACCCGAATCCATTCTCACACTTGTTCCGGCAACAAAACAAGTGTCTAAGTGAAACACGCCTTGTTTGTCCACCATCTTGCTTCCGTCGTTCGCAATACCGAAGCTCTGAGCAATGTCTCCGAACATTCCCGTTACAAACTTACCGAAAGTGCTCGTTGCACTCTTACCGTCGTTGAAGCGGATCTCAATCCCCGATCTTTCTCCGGCTCTCGTTACATCGTCCTTCCACTTCTGCAAGCCCTCAGGCGTTTGGGACATCGCTTCCTTGTGCGCGTTCCATTTCTCTAACAACTTCTCAGGCTGTGCATTCTCTACGTCGATACTGCCGTCCTTGTTTTTAGGTAAATACTTGTCCACATCTGCTTGCGTAAACAACGGTTTCTCCATCTGCGTCGCAATACTCAGCTCCGTACGCAAGATCTCCATCTGAGACTTCTCGTGATTGTAAGAGCTGTTCTCAGCTGTCACACCTTGAAGATATTCGTTCTGGAAATTCTGGTTCAAAGTCGCCTGTTCCCAACCGTGACTGTTCGTGTTGTAGCTCACAGTACCGATCGTAGCCCCTTTCAGTCCCTGGATGCTAAAACCCAATACACCGTCATTCCCTAAGTCAAGCGTCGCTCCCCCTCCTCTCAGTCTCTGAGGAAT
This sequence comes from Leptospira sanjuanensis, assembly GCF_022267375.1. Classification (GTDB taxonomy): domain Bacteria; phylum Spirochaetota; class Leptospiria; order Leptospirales; family Leptospiraceae; genus Leptospira; species Leptospira sanjuanensis. The sequence goes on along the minus strand of NZ_JAIZBH010000001.1, from coordinate 1,100,217 downwards.
CGCCGTGTTTCCGTCGTGGTTGTAAGACAACGCTAAACTCGAGTGACCTTCTCTACTCGCAGATACGTTAACACTTCCGTTCGCCCAAGATTTGCCACCTGCCTTGTTCACGTCATAGCTCGCGTTCGCGGTATAGCTGCCGCTTTTAAAGTTGTAGTCTAACCCTAAGCCTACGTTGTTCGTAAAGTTCGTGTTCACGTTCATTCCAAGACCTTGATCAGCATTGTAGCTCAGTCCCAAGGTTAGATTGCTCATTTTCATTCCTTCCAACGCGGTCTTTAATATTTCTCCCCCAGGTAACCCTTTGACACCGGACACGTTCAAGCTAACTCCACCGCCCCAACCGCCTTTCACTTCGTGTTGACCCGTCAAAAGGTTCGCGTTCTGATGTTTGGTATACGTTACGTAGCCCGTAAGAGGAGTTTTTACTCCTAAGGTCGCCGTCGAGATGAGGCCGTTTACAAGGGCTGCAGCCGAGCCATTTGCCCCGTTGATTCTGTTTTCGATCGCCATCGTCGCCGCTGTACTCGCCGCAAGCATGGCCACCTGCGCATTGTTAAGCGAAAGCCCAACCGTCGCCAATGTTGTGTTAATCGCCGTCGCACCCGTTCCGATCACCGAATTTAACATCTGAATTCCCGCGGGACCGCCGAAATAGGTCACTGCTGCCGCTGCTGCTAACTGGACCAATACCTCAGCATCCTTCAGTCTTTGTTCTCTCGCTGCCTTTCTCGCCTCTTGTTTGTCGATTTGGTATTTGAGCAATAACCCCAGATTGTGACCCATTGCAGGATCTCCCGTCAATGCCTCGCCGATCTTGTCAAAAAGGACGTTACGCATCTCCGTTTCTACATACGCTTTGTTGATAATGCCTTGTCCCGTTCTGCCTTTCACGTCTTCCAGCGTTATCTTGTTGTGCCACTCTTTACTTTGGTCATATATCGAAGAACGGAGGTCCGAAGGTACGACCGATTCTCCCAGCATGTTCCCTAAATCCGCTACCGAAGTCAGAATTCCTTTGAATCCCTTCGATATGAGAGACGTGATTCCTCCGTTGAACAACTTGTTGTCAAGGATAAAAAGGGAGCTGTATCCCAGTGTAAGCGGCAGTCCGTTGGTCAGCATCCCGTCCCGTCTGTGTAAATCCCGCTCCGCTTGTTTGCGCACCACAAAGTCGCTCGCCTGTTTCGACCAAAGCTCGATTTGAGCAGGATCCATATGCGTAACTCTGCCGTATTCCTTCACAGAAGCGCTCGCAAGCACCTGTTGCGTCGTATCCCAGTTTTTAATATCTTCTTTCAGATCCCTCAGTTTCAGTTCGTTCAGGATCGATCTGGTTTCTTGATTGATATGTTTTTCGTATTTCTCCGACGTTAATCCAAGATCTCCCGTGATATGAGCGCTCGATTTAATTCCCGCTCCCACAACCTCGCCGATATTACCAGATATCCCAGCTACGACTCGCTTAAACTCACCGCCAAGAGATTGTAAAGAAAACGCTCCGCTACGCATACCAAGCTCTTCTTTTGCCTGGCGCATCTCCATATATCCGATCGCAACTTGGCCTAAGGCGGCCGCATATTCGGGTGACGCCCCGTTTGCGATTGCAATTTTCTGAACTCCAAAACCGTACATGCTGTTTTTGAAATCCTTCCATTTTTCAATCGCGCTAAGATTGTTTTCATACTTATCTAAAGTTGATAGAGAAAAAGCTATCGCACCATAACCGACAATCGGCGCAAGGATCTCTGTAGCCAAAGGAGCAACCCTGAGCAGAGTTTTTTCCATTCCTCCAAAACCTGAATGATGGATCGCCGAATGGATTCCTTTCCCAATTCCCAAATTATGACTGCCCATATCGTGCTTGGCCTTCGACATCTCTATGTGCGCCATGAGACCGCCCGACAAAAACGACGCAACATCCGGCGGCAAATCAAAAGCCTTCGTAAGCGCGGTCGCAACGACGTCCTGTACCGCTTGGTTCGCCTGTTTGCTCACCCAAGCGCCGGTCGACATCCCTCCCAGCAAGACTGCTTCCACGTAATCCTTGACAATACTCGCAATCTTCACCTTGTTATTGACGTCTTGCGAAGCCAAAGACGCGTTCTTGTCGTGAACGTTCTGCGTAATATTAACTTCCGTAAAAAGGGCGGCCGTATGTTTGTTCGAGGAAAGATAACCGTTTACGTTTTGGAATGTGGCGTTTACGAGATCGCTAAAACCCTTCTCCCTCTCGTTGAACATATCGCCCAATCGGGAAGCGCCTCTCCCCAAAAGAAACGAATCCTTGGAAGGAGCCGAAATCGTTACAACCGCATCATCCGTGTTGTAACAATACGAATCCGAATTCGTCATGTCGCTACCGCAATACGAAGAAGTTCCGTTATACACCCTTCTGTGAGCCGTGATCTTCCCGTCGGCCCCCACATCCACACTGCTGTATTTGTTTTCCACAAACCGACTGCACTCCGCATTGCCCAAGTCCTTACCGCAATGCCCTTGAACCCAATCCCCCAACGTCTTTTGTTTCACATTCCCGTCCTCGTCCGTGAATGTATCGATCGAACCGTCATCCTTCAAAACATACGTGGTCGTGATCGTCTCTCCCGAATACTTATCCTTACTTTTAACCTCTCTTGTCTTGATGCCGGAAGCTTCTACCAGATCCCCGTAACCGTTCTGGGTGAACTGCTTCTCGTTGCGCATACTCTCCGCAACACCTTTCATATATCCCAAGATCGTATCCATCGTCGCGTTGTTCGTGGAAGACAATAAAGAAAGGTTGGAAATCCCCGTCGTGATCCGGTTCATTCCCGAACCGATCGTATCCAACAGTCCGAAATTAGGAATCCCCCTGTCCGCGTTGCGGTTAAGCCCGTTCAAAATGTTACCGAACGCGTCTCTAAAGGAACCGTCGTTGACGGTCAAGTCCCCGTCCAGGTTCGACTTCATTTGTCCCTTGTTCAAACCGGCTAACACCTGTTGTGTGAGTTGTATGTAATTGGATTGCCCCTGACCGTTCTGAAGAGCGTTCCCGGCCGCGTTGAAGGCGCTCGTTGCCTGTTGCTGCAACTGACCCATTTGGGCAAGCCAGGAAGACTGCTGACCCTGAAGATCAGCCACCCCGGAATTGTAAGCGTTCTGCGCATCCGTCAATGCGGTCTGCATCTGAGTCTGCCAGTTCGCATACTGAGCTTGGTAAGAAGCAACCTGCGCCGTCCAGTTCGTGATCGAAGGCATCACATTCGTCTGCCAATCGTACTCGAACGCCTGAAGTTGAAGAACCAAATCCTGATACGTGGTTACGTTCGCATACGCGTTGTTATTCGTAACTTGAAAGTTCAACTCGATCCAGGCATAGTTCTGCGTATGTTGGATGTCTCCAAGAAAGGGAATTCCGTCCCAAATCATCCACTCTCGCGCAAAATAATCGTAAAAATTCTGGCCCCAGCTCCCGTTCACTCCGGCCAAACCTTGTGCTCTCATTTCGGAGTAGGTCCGATTCGCTAAATAAATCCCGGGTGTCCAATTGAATATGTCTCCGGAAGCACATCCGAGCGGACTCCCGCAGTAGGGAGTGGCATTGAAAAACGGCGTAAAACCGTCTTCGTTCTGAAACGCACGCAGATCGATCTGACTAAACCCGGTAATCGTTCTGCCCGGTCCCAGCGCCCCCAGCAAACCCGAAAGAGGAGACCCGCTTCCGGTTAAACCGCTCTCATACGCGTCCATGATCCAGTTCGCGAGGTCCGACTGAGTGATCTCTTGGCGAATATAAGCCATGATCTTTTTGGCAAGCCCGCCTTCCCCTTCCGTAAACGCAGTGTTCAAAATCTCCGCAATGGAAACGGAAGCCGGACCTCCGGAAGTCGCCGAAAAGTGGTTAAACGGTGTATGCGAAAAAATAGGATCCCCGTAACTCCAAATACCGTCGTTATTGTACGCACCTTGAGACTGCCCGTATTGAAAATTGTATGTTCCCCCGTTCTGAACGGCGACCGCATTTTGAAGCGCGTTCTGCGTCGAAAGAAGTTCGTTGTGCAGAAAGTTGCTCAAAAGACTCGAAGCGTACAAAAAGCCTGCTTCCATTTCCTGAACCTGACAGGTATGACCGGAAGCGCAGCTAACGCAACGCGTATCCCCCACCGGACAACTGCTCGCAAAATAGGAACCGGTGGCGGAAGCCGGAACCGTGTTGTCCACAACAGCGCTGTAACAGGTATGTCCCGCAGAACACGTGTTCGATGCCACAAAAGAACCCGAAGTCGCGTCATACAAACCCTTCACGCAAGTACTGCCGTTCAAACAGTTGTTGTTGTAGCTAAGCATCGTTCCGGAAGTATAGTCGAAGATCGCGGGCATCACATACCCTTCCTGCATCGCATTCGCCACCTTGTTGATCACGTTCTGAAACGCACGACCGTCCGCATTCAAACTAGTGCGAACCGTCAAGTTCTCCATCTCCGATCCGTTGCAGGTCGAAGGACAAACCGTGTTCTGAAGATAACTGCTCGTATTGTTGTCGTAGAGAATGTTCGCACAAGTATGACCTACCGGACAAGAACCGGCCGCGTAAAACTGGGAATTCGTAGGATCGTATTGATACGTCACACACACGTGACCGCTCGGACAACTCGCCTGCACATAACTGTTCGAATTGTTGTCATACAACACGGTAATCGTGTTCCAAAAAAGACCGTTGCTGTTTAAAAAGTTCTGATACCCTTCCAAACTCGAAAGAATCTGGCTCTTAACGCCAGCTTGACTCTGTTGAATCTGGGCAAGATGCGCCTGATACTGCATCTCCGTAGCGTTGATCTGAGAAATTAAGTTCTGATATTTGTCGGTCAAACCCTGAAGCGCTTGCTGATATGTCTGCAAACCGTTCTGCAGATTATTGTGAAAATCGTTCCACCACTGACTCTGCAAACCTTCCAACGTCTGTTGGCCGCTGTTCAAAACAGCCTGACTCAGAGCACCGCCTAAGTTCAGATTCAAACCGTTACCGGAAACAAACGAATCCCATTGGCTTTGAAACGAAGCCGTCGAACTAACAACCGCACTCGAATTCGCTCCATACAAGGACGAAAGATATTCGCTCCTCTCCTGTAAAATCTCCGCTTCTACGGCGCTCTGCCATGTCAAAAGTTGTTCCGAGGCCTGTCCTTGCAGAGAATTATATACGTAACTTTGATACTCCTGAACCGAAGCGAAATGATCGCTCGTCGTGATCGAGTTCACCATCATCGTGATCTGAGCTTGAACCTGCGCTTCCCACTGTGTCTGCAAAATACTCACGTTCTGAAACACGAACGCGTCCCAGTTGCCGATCGTCCGCATACCGTCCGCAACCGTAAACGTCTGATTCATGCTGTTCGTATTGAATACGGGAGTATTCAAATTCGGAACTACTACGGGCTGAGGACTGAGTGGGAAAAAGGAGAACAAAGTTAAAAAGAAAATAATAAAGTAACGGGAGTTCTTTTTTTTATTATACATGAAAATTAATCCTCGATAGCGTAATTCGTTCCCACTCATACAAATCGTCGTAGGGAGGAGAAAGACGTTATCTTAATGTTGATTGATATTTATGGCCTATAAATGCTTTACTCGTAAGATGTATTGAATCGTTCGATTTTCGCTTCCATCATGATTAAAATGAATTGTAAACGTACGAACCCGCATCGGTGATCTTAATTGCTAACACAACGCACATAATAACCGAAATCCTTGTCGCTCGAGCCATACGAAGTCCCGAAAAAAAAGTTTACGGTCCATGCCGCGGTCGAATCGGAAGCGACGGAAGTGGAAGACCAAAACAAATCCACACCTCCGCCGATCAATTTGCTCGTATCCATCGCGGGGTTCATTTGCGACCGATCGACGATACTTTTTAATTCATTGATATTCGGCAGTCTCCAAAATTTACCCGCGGGCAAAACCGGAGGCTTTTTTAGCGGTAAGATTCCTTTACAATAATTTAAAGCGTCCCTCCAATTATAGGCGATAGGGCTGCCGTTCGTGTTTCCCGTAGTGGGTATTCCGCAAGTGGATCTCTTTGTTGTCGAATTTTCCGAACCTAATCCTGCCGGACAAAGCTGCCACACAAGACCGGTTCTAGTATCCAATACCGTACCGTCTTCCTTGTCCGTGTATCTGCTTGGAGTTGCCATGACCTGCCCGATCAAACAAAAACAGAAAATGAGCGATTTAAACAAAAGTTTCATAAAAAATATTCACTCCTAAAAATTACGGCGTTTGGCTAGGGATGTTTCCTGAAACGCAACGAACTCGTTTATTGTTCGCGGTCAGATCGAAATAAACGTGACGTTCGCAAAAATTCACATACCAAGCGTTTCTCAAATTGGAGGTAAAAAAGGAAGAAGTCCAAAAATTCATTTCATTTCCGATTCCGGAACACGCCCCAAGAGAAACCAAGGGATGTTCGTTTTCATAGGCTAGAATAGTTTCCAACTCTTCCACGGAAGGAAGCCGCCAATCGTCGCGATCCGCGTAACCGTAATACGTAGGAGGCGCGGGGGGTGCGGGCGGTATTGTAGGTTCGGGAGGTTTCTGATTCATCCGGTTTAAATTGGCGCAGGCTTTTAAAGCCCCGTTAAAATCAGCATAACCGTTGATCGAATAACTATCTTGCCAAAACAAAGTAGTCTTATCATCTCGACTACTCGCGTTCGTCGAATGAGCTGAATTCAAAAAAGAGGTTGTTGCGAAATCAAAACCCTGCTGAAAGTAACCATCCTGGCCTTCGCGAGGAGTCCCGTCCGATAGATCGGAACCGTTATTTTTGCAATCGGCCCCGTTAGTACCGCCGGACTGGAAAAAACAACGTTTCTGCCCCGTCTTCCCCAAAGAAGTTTTAAAGGTCGAAGCTCTTGTCGAAAAATAAGAACCCGTTAAAAAAGTGCCCGCTAAATGACCCGATACGTCGTTGCTCTGGACTGAATTATTGGAAATATCTTTCAAACTATTCTTATCGATTTCCCAGCGCAAAAACGCATTTTCAGGAAAACGGATCCAAGGAAGACGAATGGTAAGAATATTGTGAGGCTCGCCGACTCCGGTGTTCCAGGAAAAGTTAGGAGTAGCTCCCGAAACGGTATCGAAACTGAAATTCACCCATTGGGTCCCATTGAAATATTGAACGTTCAAAATCGGTGTAATGTTCTGCATCGGTTCGCTGAAAGTAATAACGATCTCGCCCGGATCCGGTTTTACGTTATGCGCATTGATCGTCGGGGATATATTTGTCGCTTGAGGAACGTCCAAATCCTTCCAAACCAAAATTTCTCTGCTCGCATATTGCGGACCGAAGTTTGCCTGCGCGTTCGCAACACAGATCATCAGCGTATTTTTTCCCAGGGAGAAATTCAGAGGATCAATATCGGAAGGGACTTGAATCGGATTCGTAGCGCCCAGAGGACCGCTTGCATTGGTGTTCGAGCCGAAGAGAGAAATCCCGTTATTGCAATTGCAATCCCCCGCGCTCGAATACAACAGCCCGTTCGTATCCTTGAACTTACCGACGGGACAATCTGCGACTCCGGCAGTCGTACATTGGCTACATGCGGAGGTTCTCTTCTTCAAAAGAGTATAGGAAACCTTATTGCCGCTGACTTCCCAGTTGAATCGAGGGATCGTCGCATTGTCAATGACGACACTGCCGTAATACAAGGCAGGATTCGTACTAAGAAGATTCAATGTAGGAAGAGAGGTATCCACCGAAAAAATGGCGGACTGAATAGCGCCTACATTTCCCGCCTTATCCCGCGCTAAAAACTTGATATTCCGGTTTAAGGTTCCGTTCGGCACGGATATCGGCGTCGCCGTAACGGAAGAAGAGGAATAAGTTGAGCCTGCAGTAACGGTACCTAAGCTGCCCGATATAAGGGGATTCGTACCGTCGATCGTGTATGCAATAACCGAACAAGGAACGCCGGAATTATCATTGCATTTGAGAGAAACGCTGAGTTCTTTTCCGTAATTCCCCGCTCCCGGATCCGCCGTGATCGTCGGCGCTGTATCGTCGCGAACCACGTTAAAACTCGCCTGACCTGTAAATCCGGCGGTAACACAGATAAAAATGGAATTATTTCCTACGCTCAGGGAGGAAGCGGCGATCGTCAAAGTGTTGGAAGCGTTGGCAGCAACGGAGCCGGTGCTAAGAATTCCCCCACTGCTGCATCCGGTACCATTCGCTCTTACGGAATAAGTACCGCTCTGATTGCTTTTCCAAAAAATCGAAATAGAATTCACTGCCCCGTTCATAGCGCTGACGTAACTGCTGGTCGCACCGCCGTCGACCGTAACATTCGGAAGGTTATGGTTCACCTCGTAAACAGCGGATTGAACGGCTTCCAAATTTCCCGCCAGGTCACGACATCGATACTGAACCGTATAAATGCCTTCTCCATAAGAACCGACGGAAAAGGTGGCGGTTGTCGGATTTTTAACATAACCGACTAAGGGGGAAAATGCCGGAACAGTTCCATCAATCGAATATACCAAATTACCGGGCGCAAGGTTATCGGCGCAGGTAATTGTCACCGATTGCGCTCCTCCATAAATACCCGACGGCGGATAAACGGAAGACATGGGAGGGTTAGAGTCGTTACCGATTAAAGCTAAAATCGGGTTATCGACGACCCCGTCTCCGTTTTCATCATAACCGAAACCGGGGTAAACGGTAACGGTATTTCCCGTACAGTTTGGACCGGTTTTTAACGTAATCGCGCCGCCGGAACCCGCGCATAAATAATAATCAAGGATTCCGTCTCCGTTAATATCAACGCCGATCGGATTTCCTCCCGCAGCATTTACGAAAATGATTTGCGGGACCCCGTTTCCGTTCACTGAAATTCCGGAAGCGGTCCCATTGCCGCTCGGATCCACAACTATTCCCGTTGCAGAGCCGCCTTGACTCCCGCCGTTTAAATCAACGGATTCGCCGGGAGAAAAAGAAAAAATAGAATTGGATCCGGGGGCTTCGATTGAACCCGCATTGTTTATAACGGGAATTTTCAAAAGACTTAAGAATGCGTTGTACAACGCAGCAGGAGTTGCATCGCTCTTTCCTGTACCGCAAGTTTGAAAAAGAACACAGAAACAAAATAAGAATAAAACTTTTCTGATATGATCCACCATGACTACTCCGATTCACCTCATAAAGATTTTTGCGGTTATGATTCCTTAAAAACTACGGTCCATTGGCAACACACCTAACGTAGGCCGTTCCCGATTTAGAAGAGAAAGGCGTCATTTCGCCTGTTTGAAAAAACACTGTCCAAGCGTTACTGGCAGACGGTGCATAAGATGACGAAGTCCAATAATAAGAATTCTTCGTATTTGGAAAATAAACGGAACTTGCTGCAAGTGTATTGCTTGTAGAACTTATATCCACAATGCTGCTAAGCTCTTTTGCGGTAGGAAGTCTCCAAATGCGACCGCCGCCGCTCAGGCTATTACAGTAACTTAAAGCTGTGGACCAATTCGGCTTAGTAGCCGTGCCGGTAGCGCAAGTATTTCCCGACAAACCGGCGCTGCATTTTTGCCAAATTAAATTGGAAGTGGAATCTACGATTGTCTGATCCCCCGGATCGGAAAGTGTTTGGTTCGACCCTCCCGAACCCGACACACAACGGATGTTATTCGTATTCGATCTTACGAACGAACCCGAAGCTCCATAATTGAAGTTAACACCCCAAGCGTAAAAAGGATTGGATCTTCGAAGCGTGGAAGACCAATAATAATTCGCGATCGAATCGGGAAAGGCCGTATTAGGGAAAGTGGCTCCGGCGGAAGAAGAACCGAAAACGGATAACGTTTCCAATTCTTTTTGAGTCGGCAGCCTCCAATCCGTAATTCCTCCGAAACCGGAACCCGAATTACATTGATTCAAATAAGAGCAACCATTCACGCCGGAAGGATGGACATCATTGCTCATATCCTGAAAAGTAAAAAAGGCCCAAAAGTCCAATTTTACGGGATTATTAGAAGAATTTAATGGAGCGCAACTTCCAGCGGGAATCGGAGTGGTGATATCAACACACTGCGTTATGCCGCCGCTCAATGTCGATTTTTTACCTTCGACACAGGTTTTCCATTTTAATCCGGTCACGACGTCTTCGGTTACCGCATCGTTGGGAAAACCGGAATAATATTGAATATTGTAATTACGAGCCACACCCGTCTGAGTCTGTCCGTCCTGAAAAGTGCCGGCGCATGGAATCAAGTTCCCGTTCGAGTCCCAACAAATCGACTGACCGGTTTTAAGAGGTCTAAAAAATTGATTCCGCATTCCGGTCAGAAAACTCTGTTGAATATCGGTTAAGGGCGAATTACCGGCTGCATCTTGAAGCACATCCTTGGAAAGAGTCCACATAATCTTTGCATTTTCAGGAAAGTTAACCCAAGAAAAATCGATTTGAAGCGTCGTCGCGCTGGTCCAGGTGTAGGTTGCGGTAAAATCGATACAATCCCAGTTCGCGCCGTCAAAAACGAAAACGCTCAAAGGAGGATTGGTCGGCGCGGGATAACAAAGATTCGCAACTCGAGAACCGGTGGAAATTCCTCCGAAGGAAGTGTTCATATTCTTATTAAAAACGATCTGTATACGACCCGGATTCGGAATGATCGAAACCGGACTACCGGCGTTGAAATTCGCGGGATTTGTGGAACTCACAGTGGGTCGAGTATTATCTTTCGTAACGCTAAAAGACGTATTTCCGTAAACAGGATCCAGACTCGCGTTAGCCACACAGATCGAAACCGTATTCGCTCCTTGTGCAAAATTAGAATTCAATAATGTGGTTGTAATCGGAACCCCGGCAGTAACGTTCCCGGCGCTATTCGTTCCGGTTAAAACCGTACCCACACTGCAGTCCGAACCGGAGCGAAATGTAAACACGCCATTCTGATCGCTTACCCATGTAACACTTTGATCGGCGGTCGCATTGACAAGTTGGCTCACAGGCGAAAAAGAATTCGTAGTGACGGTTGCGACGGATGTATTGATAAAATAATTCGCGGTTTGTAATGGCGAGGTGTTTCCTGCCAAATCCACTCCGATAAATTTTAGAGTAACGGCGGTGTTCAGAGGAATCGAAATTGGATTTTGATATTCAATTCCCGTCAAAACCGTACCGTTGCTACCATCTATACTCGGTGACGATCCGTCCAAAGTATAAGCAATCTTTCCGCAACCGGCAGGATTATTATCGGTGCATGAAAAACTAACATTCTGAGCTCTTCCATAATTTCCTCCCCCCGGACTCGAACTAATAGAAGGTTGAGATTCGTCTCGAACGACGGTTAACGTTTGATAACCCGTTAAGGCAGCCTTCGCGCAAACATGAATCGTATTTACCCCTAAATTCAAATTACTAGCTGAAACACTGAAAAGATTTGCGGCATTCGCGGTAACGGGCCCCGTTTGTAAAACGGAACCGCTTTGGCAATTACTTGCATTCAAACGTATGGAATAAGTCCCCGTGTAATTCGAAGTCCAGTTAAAGGAAAGAGCGTTAATCGTATTCGCTTGAGTGCTGACACCGGTAGAATTTTGATTCGATATCGTTACGGAAGGAACGTTATGATTGATTTCATAGTTATCCGTATGAACGGATTCGATATTACCTGCCAAATCGCGGCATCGGTATTTGATGGAATAAAGACCGTCTAAACCGCCCAAAGTAAGTTGTTTTAGCTTCGGATTCGAAACACTTCCTTGAATCGGGCTAAAAGCCGGCGTACTAGAATCAACAGTATAAACGATATTCCCGGGAGCGACGTTATCGTTGCAAACGATCGTTAATGGAACTGCGGAACCGTAAATTCCCGGATTCGGGCTAATAACCGAAGTGGGCGCAAGAGAATCGTTGTTAATTTGGGATAGAATGTTGTTATCTGAAATTCCATCGCCATTTGTATCATATCCTTGGCCCGCAATGACAACGACTTGATTTCCTGTACATCCCGATCCGGTCATTAAAGAATATTCGTTCTGACTTTTATAACAAATATAATAATCGGCCGAGCCGTCGCCGTTTGAATCGATCGCGTAGGGAATACCATTTTCATTAAATAAGAAGATGATATCCGGAATTCCATTGTTTCTGGTTGAAATACCTAACGTTGAATTATCCCCGTTGGCCGAAACGACACTCCCTGTATTGCCGCCGTTAGGACCGTTTAAATAAGAAGAATCTCCGATATGAAAAGGATTATCGGAAGGAAAAAAAACACCGTTCGTATAACTACCACGGTTTGCAACGCCTAAATATGATAAGAAGGAATAATCGGTGCTTTGAGGCTTACAAAAAACGAAAAAGCCGATCAACAATGGAAGAAATCGAAACAATATAGAAGAATGTCTCAAAATCATCAAACTACTCCCCTCAACGAATTACATACTTGAAAAACATTTAAAAAAAACTTGAAAAAGCTCTCGAATGCGATGGGAATGGATTTTGAGATAAAATGCAAATAAAAAAATCACATTTACTAAAAAAAGAGGACAAAAGATGTCGAACAAGACATTGAATACGATAAAGCAGCCTTTGGAAAAAGTTTCTAACGCAAACAGTGAATGTGACAAAAAGCAGCGTTAAAACAGATCAATAAATTACATAGGATAAAAAGAAGCCGTCACAGACAACGAAAATATGATCAATAAAAGACCAATGAAATCTTCTAAATACTTAAAAATGGCGAATATAGCGTTACGTTCCATTCGAAATCTATCGTTACTACAACTTGACGTACAAGCTATGCAAAACTATTCGATCATTACGTATCAATTTCGTTTAACAAAATTAGACCTAAAACGTATAGCTTCAAGCAAATGCGCCATAATTACGTTATTGTAAATACCCATATTTGAACCTTAGAGCGCACGAATCCTCAACATGAAAAAAAACGAAAAATTATTCAAAGTGGAACTTCTGTACGTTCTATTCTTATTTTTTTTCGTTATCCAACATCTCGGTGCTCAGGCGGATATTGGAAAACAGCCGCCGATGAAGATAACGTTGGATCAGGCGGTTCTTATCGGATCAAGCAATAGCGTAGTTCTTAAGGTTTTGGAAGCTCGAAAGGATGTTTCTAAAATGGTAATCACGGAGAAATGGAGGGAATTTCTCCCTAAGTTTGGAATTCAATATTACGGACTTCGAAATCAAAACGTGAATTCTACGGACAATATATACAACGACATTCGGTTGACGGTCCAACAGTTGGTTTTCGATGGCGGAGAAGCGAACTTAAATTTGGAAATTGCCAAACTGTCCGAACTTCTAAATGAGCAGGACTTCAAGATCACCCTCTCAAAACTGCGATTCGAAATACAAAAAGCCTATTTTAAGACCTTAGCGACAAGAGGGAAGGTATCTATACAAAAAAAAGCATTAGAAAAAGCGCAAGAAGGGTATCGAAAAGGACAAGTAGAGTTTAGACAAGGTTTCATAACTAAAGTACAGCTTTTGGATTTGGAAAGTAAGGTTAAACAATCCGAATTCAACGTCCAGAAAGCCAAAAACGACAGCGATCAGGCGTTATTGGATTTAAAACAAGTGATGAATCTGGATTATTATGCCAATGTCGAGTTGGACGAAAACTTATTTTACGACTTCGTAATCAATCCCCCTTCTTCCATGAATATGGACGAATTGATATCCAAAGCGAAAAATGGACGCGAAGATCTGAAAAAAATGCAAGTTCTCGTAAAGAAAATCAAGAATGAAAAAGAAATCTTAGACAATCAGTATATGCCTAAAGTTTATTTGGGCGGTTACGCAGGAAGAAACGGAAATAACAATCAATTTACTCATGATAGCTATGGGGTAAATTTTAATCTTGTAATGCCTTTAGGGAGCAGCGTTGTTCAATCCAACGGGAACACAGGCGTACAAAAGGACGGAAACGGAATTCAAACATATCCGGGCTTCGGAAATCAAACCGTAGGCCCCGGAACAAATAGCTACAATTCCACTTCAGTACGATTATTCGACAATCTAAGCCAATCCAGAAAGGCGATTGAGGGCGAGATTCAACTCAGCGAAGCTTTATTAAATTATCGCAATATGGAAAATCAAGTCGGTTTTGAGATCAAAAAAGCGGTCGATAAACTGAATCAATCTTGGGAACTAATCAACATAGCGAATTCTCGGATCAATCTTCAAGTGGAATCAGGAAGAGTGACCGCTGCGAAAGTCGCGCATGGTCACGCGAAAAAGGAAGATCAGATCAATTCCGAACTTGAAATGATAAAATCCCAAGAGGATTTAACCGACGCCCTTGCTTCATACGCGATCAATTGTTACGAATACGCTCAGGTAACGACGGATGAAGGCGGGCTAAGAAGATTAATCAATTATTCGAAAGGTTCGGGTAATTCGATACTTTTGAATCTTATAAGAAATCAGGAAACGACGAAATCAAAAAGGTAAGGAATAAAGAATATGAAAATAGAATTTGAACACGTCTGGAAAGGTAAATTAACATTTTTATATATTCTAATTTTCTTTTCTTTAATCGGGCTAAACTGTCAAAACACGGGAGAAAAACTCTTGGGCTTAGGCGCGTTATGGGGAGATCCTCCGCCGGAAGTGATCTTCAGCAGCCCTCGGTCCGGAACAGATAATCTACCATCCGATCAGAAATTCGACGTGGGTTTCAGCCGAGAAATGAATATGCAAAGTTGTAGAATCGCATTCAGCATGTCTCCGCAAACGGTTGGTTTTTTTACCGAACTGAACGGCACCGTATTAACGTTCTCACCGTCAAATCCGTTAAATCCGGGGACTTATACATATACTGTAACGAAAAGTTGCGAAGATAAGGCCGGACTCGATCTTAAAGATCCGTTTAGTGCTTCGATTTCAATTGGAAACGCTGCGAGCGCGGGACAAAGTCCTGTCGTGAACGGAATGTTCTTGGCGGCTGGAAATAGCATCGCTTGTAACGCCGGCACGGCAACCCAAACCAATTTTTTTAGTTCGAATGTAACCAATGCCTGTATGGGCAATCCGACCGTAAATCCGATCGTCATCAACTTTTCAAGACCGATGAACACGTCCGCTACTCTTACTTCGTTATCTATTAGCCCGGGGATTTCGGCTACATATACTTGGACTTCCGGCAGCACACTTGCAATTCAACCTGATTTCGCTTTGAACGCGAATCAAAGATATAATATCAGCTTTAACGTAGGCGCAAAGGACATGAATGGAATAGCGTTGGGGGGTAACTCCATCGGGACGTTCTTTGTTGGAACCGCAAACGCAGGACCAAACGTAAATACGATGACTGTAACAACAGGATCCCTAGCAGGATGTCAAGCCGGCATAGGAGCGCCGGTCGATATCTTGACGGCAAACGTCGTTAACGGCTGCTTAGGGAATCCGAACTCCCAATCTTTCGTAATCAATTTCAATACTCCGATGAATCCCGTCTTAACCCAAAACGCAGTTTCTATCAGCCCCCCGATAAGCGGGAATTTTACTTGGACGGCTGGAAACCAGACACTGACATTTACCACGGATTCGAAATTAGAGTTTGGCGTTCGATATACGATCGCAGTCGCTTCCTCTGCAACTGCAGCGAACAATAATACTTTGACAACCCCTATTTCAGCAAGCTTTATCGCAGGTGGTAACAACCCGAATCCGGTCGTTCAAGCAGTCGGCTTGGTTAGCCAAGTAGGGGCTCCCGGTTGCTCCCCGACATTCCCCGCAATAGGAAGCGCCGCGGGCGGAACTTGGACCTCGACTTCTTGCTGGTGGGACAACAGTCTACCGATTCTTCAACCGAGCAGTTATAGATTTGAAGGCGGGGACGAAGGAAACAATAATGCAGCCTCTTGTAACAACAAGACCACAGACGATTTTAGATTGGTCTTCAACAATTATATGAACCTGGGTAGTACGATTGGCGCGGTTTCTTTATCTCGCGAATCGGGATCCTCTACCGTTATTCGTTTATCAAGCTGGAACTGGAGTGACTGCCAAGCCGTATACCCATTCGGTTGCCGCGTTTTAGATGTGACGTTCTCGGAAATGGAATCGAGTTGTGGAGGAGTTAATGGGTTCGGAAGTTCGGCGGATTTCAATTTAACGAATGCAAAATTCGATTTCAACGCAAATAACGGAGCAATCCCTTATCCTGCCATTCCCACCTCGCCCAACTACCCTGTCTATACGATTCAAGTAAACGGCTCGGCGACGGATATATTGGGAAGACCCTTGACTCCATTTAGTTTTTCCATGGTAAGCCAGTAAAGCCGAGAAATAATAATTTAGGAATATACGATATGAAACTTCATAAAATTTTAATATTCGTTTTACTGTGTATACTGTATAACGGCTGTATGGTTTTTAATCGGAGTGCGCGCGCCGCCGAAAAAGCCGAAAAAGTAAAAGCGAACTATCAAATCGGATATTTAGAAAACAGAGACTTCAGATTTGATCCATTTCGAATTAAGAATTTTATAAGCTTGTTAAAGTTCGAGATTATTCGAGGCGGGAACGGATTGGTGGAAGACGGTTCGGAATCCGATCCATCAAAGAATTCAACCTCCGCTCCTCAGCAAACTCCGTCGAGTACCGTCCAAAATCCAGAAGCGAAGGATAGTGTCTCTCCTCCGGTTCCGACTCAAGCAATGCAGGCTATGACAAATCCGGAAGGAGTAAAGCCGAATTCGGACGCTACTACAGCCGCAGCAAAAGATACCAAGCGTATGCTTACCGAAACGGAAATTAAAAGCTTATCGACAAAAACCAATTTCGATTATTATCTCCAAGGATCGTTCGGAATGTCCGATAACGGGAGCATTTTGGACCGAAATTTTACTACACTCATATTCATTGATGTCTACGATAAAACTGGAAAATTAATCCGTACCGTTTCTTACGCACAAGAATCGAAAAATTTTTCAGAAGCCGATGATTTAAGACAAGCGAGCATCAGCTTGGTGGATAAGATCATGAAAAAACAGGAAAATATTGAAAATAAAGAGTGGTGGAAATTTGGATTCTAAAAGCGTATTTTTTAAAACGAAACTTTCATTTATAATTATCCTTTGTCATTCAACAATCCTTTTAAATTGCGGGCTTTCCGAAAAGGAAATGGATTCCATGTATCAAAGAGGAATCGCTCTATTCGTCGCAAATCAAAGAGAAGAAGCATTGAAGATTTTTAGCGAACTCTACAAACAAGACGAGGATTACAAAGACGTAAAACTTGTTACAGGCAAGCTTCTATATTATAACCGCAGATTCGAGGAAGCAGAGAAAATATTCCAGGAATTGTCCGATGATGATTCCGCGGATTATAATGCTTTAGGTTGGTTAATTAAAGCACAATTTGCGGGAACTCCTCTCAAAAAAGAACTTATGGAAAATCTACAGAAATTCCTTTCTAAAGATTCCGAAAATTTGGAGATCCTTTTTATTAGCGCCCGGTTATTGGAAGAAACAGGAAAATCGGACCAAGCAATTCTTGCTTACCAAAAAATAATAGCTCAAACCCGCATGTTAGCCTTTTCTCACCGTCAGCTCGAAAATATTTATAGAAAAGCAAAACTTGAAAAAAAAGCCGCATATCATAATCAGAAATATCTGGATCTTTTGGGAAAATCCGAACCTTAAAGGAATGACCATTGAGAAAGGACAAATTTTTCAATAGGAGAATGATAACTTGATCGTCAAATTTTTAACGTCTAAAACGGGCAAATACAGCTTAGGTATCGCTCTAATTTACTTTATTGTTTCTGTTTTTTTAGTTAGAATATCTAAAAATTCGAATAGTAGAATATTAAAAAATACTACATCATTTATGACCAAACCGATATCTTTTGCGCTTCCGTCGCAGAGTGAAAATGACACAGAAGAAGAGCAAAGCCAAAAGTTGTCCGTTTTGGCGATGAACGTGGAAACCGAATCGATAACTCCGCTAGTGGAAGCCTCCGGCATGATAGATTTTATCGAAAAAGTCGATGTCTATTCCAAAGTTTCGGGAAGAATTGAAAAGACTTATTTTAAAGAGGGGGAGGAAATTTCTCAGAACCAAAAACTATTTAAAATGGAAACCTTGCCGCTTGAATTGGAATTGCTCAAGCAGGAATCGACTATGGAAAGCTCCCGTTCGCAAGTTAAATTAGCTCGCGAAAAGTATATAAAAGCAAAAGGGAATGTTCTCGGAAAAATCCAAGAATACGAAAAATCCATATCAATTTTGGAAAAAGCCAAACAGGAATATGAAAAATCGAAAAATACGTTCGCAGGAATCGAAGAAATATACAATGCTGGCGGTTTTAGCCGCGAAGAATTCGAAAATGCAAAGCTGAATCTGCAATCAAAGGAAACCGCCTACCAGTTGGCTGAAAAAGACGTCGAAATCCGAAGCATCGGCTTAACGGATAAGGATATATTAAGAAATAATTATAAGATTCCGGATACGAAAGAAGAAAGAATCGAAATTTTGACGGAGATAAATAGTCTCATCGAAAAAGCGGAATGGGAAGTTACCGAGGGAGTATTAAAAGCCCACGAGGCGCAAGTTAATTCCACAAAAATGATGCTCAAGGAGTCTTTAGTATTTTCACCGCTTACAGGTGTCGTGTCTAAACAATTCAAGAACGAGGGTGAAATACTCGCTAGTTCCGGTCCAGGTCAACATGTCTTATCGATCATCAATGTAAAACAAGTCTACGCGGTCCTTAACATTCCCGAATCCGAGTCCATAGATCTTAAAAAAGGAATGCGTGTTACTTTTTTCGCCGACGTCTATAAAGGACAGGAATTTGCCGGAATCGTACAATTAGTCAGTCCATTGATTGATCAAAAAAGCCATACCGTTGAAATCAAAGCGATCGTAGATAATAAGAACAAACAGCTTAAACCGGGAATGTTCATACGGGCGAACATTACTACCGGCAAGGAAAAGCCAACCATTAGAATTCCGAGTATGGCTGTTTTGCTAAATGAGGACGGTACGACTGGAACGGTTTGTGTCGTTCGGGACGGAAAAAGTTATAAAAATGAAGTGAAACTCGGAACCCAAAGCGAAGGAAAAATCGTCATCACGGAAGGATTGTCGGATGGAGATACGATCTTACTGGAACGAATTTCGCAGCTTAGAGACGGAATGCCGGTAAATCCGATCTTTGATAAAAGATGAAAGCTATTGTTAAGTTTTGTGTCTCGAAACCGGTAACGGTTTTAATGACTTGGATTGCCATCGCAATCTTCGGGATCATCGGTTTAAAGAGCGCAAAAATTACTCTTCTTCCTGAAATTGCCTTCCCTCGAGTCTCGGTCATAACTACCTATCCGA
The DNA here is from genome assembly GCF_022267375.1 of Leptospira sanjuanensis. Lineage (GTDB taxonomy): Bacteria > Spirochaetota > Leptospiria > Leptospirales > Leptospiraceae > Leptospira > Leptospira sanjuanensis. The sequence continues at coordinate 1,080,870 of NZ_JAIZBH010000001.1, read as the reverse complement.
ATGCGTCTCCGGAAGAGATCGAAAATCTTATCACAAAACCTCTCACAGATTCGATAGGAACAGTAGGAGGAATCGAAAAAGTTACCTCGGAATCGCTGGAAGGGATTTCCGTCATAACTGTTCAATTCTCGTTTAATACTTCGATCGACTTTGCAATCATTGAACTTCGTGAAAAGATCGACCTGATACGAGATCAACTTCCGCAGGATGCGAGCAAACCGTTAGCTACGAGATTCGACCCCTCCCAATCGGCATTTCAAGAAATCGTTATATCCCCGAAAAATGATACCGATGCAAAATCGCTTAGATCTTTCACGGAAGAAAACGTGAAAGTGTTCTTTGAAAGAATCGACGGTATTGCATACGCTCAAATCTCGGGCGGTTACGAAAAGGAAATCAGAGTCGAGATCGATCCGGAAAGGATGACAACCTACGGCGTATCGATTCCGGAAATCCAACGGTCCATCGTAACGGCAAATATAAATATGCCCGCGGGCAGCCTCCCAGTCGGCAATAAAGATTTATTATTGCGGACCGTCGGGGAATATAAATCGCTAAATGATATTAAAGACACAGTTATAACAACCAACACGACAGGTATTCCAATACCGATAGGTTCGGTCGCGAGCGTTTATAGAACATTCAAAGAACGAAGCGGCTTAGCCCGATATAACGGGAAAGATTGTATCGTTATTTACTTGTATAAGGAATCTGGAAGAAACTCGGTAGAACTTGCCGATCGTGTACAAAACGAGCTGGAATCCATCAATCTAAAATTTTCCGATAAATTATCGGCTCAATCCATATATGACGAATCTATTTTTATACGCGATTCCGTTTGGGGTTTAATCTGGTCGTTGGTGATAGGAGCCGCCTTGGCTTTTATCGTACTTCTCCTTTTGATTCAAAGTCTCAGAGCGCCGCTGATACTTCTAATCATCATTCCTTTTTCATTACTCGCAACGTTTCTTCTTTTTTACATCTTTGATATCTCGTTAAATATGATGTCCTTAGGTGGCTTAGCTCTCGGAATCGGAATGTTGTTCGATACGAGTAACGTTGTATTTTCTTCCATCGAACGAAACTTAGAAAAACGCAAATCCACGTATGATTCTTCGGTCGAAGGAACTTCGGAAGTTATGGGTTCTGTAGTATCGGCAACCTTAACTACCATCATTGTTTTTTTACCCATTATTTTTATAAAAAGCTTCATCGGAATTCTTTTCACCGAGATGGCGATTGCAATCGTAGTTTCCATATCGATCAGTTTACTCGCATCGATCACGATCATCCCGACTCTTTACGTCCTCCTAGACGAAAGCGAATTCGGATCACAACTTCAGAGCAGTCGCCTTTTCCAACGATCGGCACACCTGTACGAATCCGCATTGATATCCTATGAGGTGAAGTTAAGATCGTATTTAGAAAATCCCAAAAAATTAGTTTTCGGTTTATTTTTCGGACTTGTCTTATCCGCCCAATTTTTATTTTTTCTTCCCACCGAATTTATGCCAGCGGTGGACAATGGAGAATTTACGATCAACATTGAAAACAGTCAGAATAGCACTTTACTGAGCACAACCAATTTAGTAGAGACCGTCGAGCAGGTTCTTCTTGCCGACAAAAATATAAAAAGCGTTATCGCTAAAATTGGATCGGATGGCGACGATATTATATCAAAAATAAACGGAGGATCCGGCGCCAATATGGCCAAAATAAGAGTGTTACTCCGTCAAAACGCATCAAAATCGACGAAAGAGACTATTGAAGGAGTTCGAAAGAAAATTTCGTTTGCTGAGGATATCCGAATCAATTTCGAAGGAAACGGGGATGTCATCGGTAAGATTCTCGATCCCCACAATAGTCAGCTCAATTTGGAAATTCACGGCGAGGATTTAAGAACTCTCTCTGACATTGGAAAGAATCTTACCTTAAAATTGAGGAAAGAAAACGTTGCAACGGATTTACGAAACACGTTAGAAACCAAAAAACATGAATATCTAATTGAATTCGATACTATCAAAGCAAGTTCTCTAAAACTAACCAACGATTATATTTCACAATACATAAAAGTTGCAAGCTACGGTGCCGACATTTCGCGAATTAAATACCAGGACGAAGATCTTAACATTCGCCTTCTCGTAAAAAGGAATGATATAGACAATCTAAGTAAACTTCAAACTCTGAATATTAAAACTCCCTCGGGCGAATTCATAAGATTATCTCAAATCGCCAGTATAAAAGAAAATATTTCTTCTAGTTCTATCCGAAGAGCGGGCAATTCGCGAGTCAACATGGTCCAAGGCAACTTAGATCCGCGAGGCACAACGGAAAAAATCAAAAAAATTATCGAAAATACGAAATTGCCGACGGGCTATTTTATTAAAATCGGAGGAGAATCGGAAAACATAGAAAAATCGTATAATGAACTTCTCTTCGCATTCATCTTAGCTTCTTTATTGATTTATATGCTTTTAAGCAGTCAATTTCAATCGTTAAAACTTGCCGCTGTAATGATCTGTACTATCCCGCTCATGTTTATCGGAATTTTCCCTGCGCTTTTTCTATTCGGTAAAAGTTTCAATATCAGCGCGTTTTTAGGATTGGTTCTTCTGTTAGGCGTCGTAGTCGACAATGCGTCTCTTTATTTCGAATATCTGATTATCTCTTTTAAGGAAAGTGGTGACTTTGCTAAAGCGATTATCGAAAGCGGAAAGATTGTCTTTCGTCCAATTTTAATGAATAATTTAACGACGATTTTAGGTTTGGTACCCGTTGCTCTTGAATTTCAAAAAGGGGCCGAATTTCAATCGCCGATGGCTATCGTTGTAATCGTAGGTTTGTTTTCCTCCTTCTTTTTCAGTCTATTCCTGCTTCCTATTCTGTTCTTTTTATTATTAAAAAATAGAAAAGTAGAAAAACTATCGTGACTACGAATTCAATTCAATACCCTTCCAAAATTACGATCCAAATGCTCGTAAGTGCTTTAATGCTATTCGGGATAATATCCGTATTCTTAGTCAATTTTTCATTGTTTCCCATTATAAAAAACCCGGCACTCTCCATCGTCGTTGAATATCCGGGAGCAGATTCAGATACGGTCGAAAAAACGATCACGATTCCACTTGAAGATCAAATTTCGACGATCGGCGGAATAACGGAAATTCGTTCTCAGTCGGAAAAAGGAAAGGCTTTAATCCGATTGGATTTCGAAAGCCGTACGAATTTAGACCTGAAGACCTTGGAGATAAAAGAAAAGATCGAAAGTACCGTCGGTAGATTTCCCAAAGATGTAAGAAAACCGAAAGTCTTAAACTTTGATCCGACCGAAATGCCCATTGCCGTCGTCTCTTTGAAAGTAACCGATCCCAAATCAATGGGAGAACTTAGGACATATGCGGACACAGTATTAAAAAAGACCTTGGAGGCAATAGAAGGTATCAGCAAAGTAACGGTATCCGGGGGTAAAGTAAAAGAAATCTTAATTTCTTTCGACATGCAAAAATTAAATGTCTACAATCTGAGTTTAACTGATCTCTATAATGCGATCCATTTTAATAATCTATCCTCAACGGTAGCGTCCATCGAGGAAAAAAACGGTCTATACCAAGTCAGGCTTAGAGGAAAATTCTCTACGATTGAAGACTTAGTCGATTTACCAATAACCAGTTTAGACATGGGCAAAATCGTTAGACTCGGAGATCTTGCAAAAATAGAAAGCTCATACCGCGACGAAGACAATGCTTACAGAGTCAATGGAAACGAAAACATTGGGGTATATGTTTACAAAAAACACGACGCAAATATTTTACAAATATCCTCGGATATAAAAAATGCAGCAAAAAAAATAAACGAACAGGACCGGCAAATCGAAATCATTTTTAACCAAGCCGAGAACATAAAAAGCGCCTATATAAATGCAGTCTCAATCGTTCTACTTACCGTGATCTTTTTCTTCGTCTCTATTCGTCGACAACTCGGGGAACAAGCGGTCGGAATCTTTGCAACAACAATATTCCAACTGATATTTATATTTCTAATTTTCGTTTTCGTTCATTTCGTTTTCAAAATCGACTTCGATTTATTAAGTATCCTTTCGATTTATCTTTCGTTCGCATTCTGGACATTATTGTATTCAAAATTAAAAGAATTAGAATTTAATAAGACAACGCAGCGAAGCTTGTTTTTATTTCTTCTCCTTAGTTTTCCTTGCCTTTTTATTCCAACGATTATTCTAAACCCAACGATCGGCACCAACTTATTACGATTGTCGTTACTTACATCTCTCGGCGTATTTTTTCTATATCTATCTTATCAATACATCAAATCACCGTCTAAAAATTCCGAAGACCATAACACTATAGAATTCAAAACAATTCCTGTAAAACGAACGAGGAAAAATAACGAAGAAGATAATTCCAAGACCCGGTTAGGACAAAACAAAAATGTAACGTTATTATTAGCTTTTCTTTTAGCGGTGTTAACGGCTGCTATACTATACATTCGATCTCCTAAGGAAGTTTATTTCAATATCGAAGACGATCGGATATACGGCTACATAGAACTTCCATCCGATTCGAGCTTTTCTTATACGGATAAAATCGTTCGGAATATTGAATCAAAATTGATTGAGAATCGAAAAACAAAAGATGTCATATCCCAAATCGAATCGGGCCACGCATTTCTAATCATCAACTACGATAAAAATATCTTTTTTAAAGAGAATATCATTCCTTCTCTAAACGAATCAGTCGGAAAACAAAATCCTGCTTATTGTTATTTCACGAAAGAATCCGAATTAGGGAGAATGAAAGAGATCTCCTTGGATGTTATCGGTTCAGACCACTCTACTCTAAACAAAACCGTCCCTCAGGTTGCAAACGCGATCACTAATTTACCCGGAATACACGAAGTAATCCTGAACTTCAAACCTCCTCGCAATGAATTACAACTAGATCTGAATAGCAAGAATTCTTTGGTTCCGAATTCCGAGATAGGATCTTTTTTACGTACAATATTACAGGGCTCCGTTGTTAGCAAATTTAACGAAAATAATAACGAACTGGATATTCGCATTCGCGCTTCAAAAGAATATAGGGAATCGGAAAAACAATTAAATCGTTTTTTAATTAAAAACAATATCGGCCAGTTCTCGCCGATAGGTAATTTATACAGTCAGAAGGAAAGCGCTTCACCGATAAAACTTTTTAGAAAAAATAAACGCCCAAGTCTTTCGTTATCAATACGAACCGATTCCTATTCAGCCATTTCGCTTCTCCAAAACGTCAAAAACACCGCAAAGAACATATTAAACTTAAATGAAAGGATAGAATTGAACGATCGGATTGAAAAGCTGTCAAAATCAAAAACGGTATTTACGACCCATATAATATTGTTAATTTCAATCTGCTTCTTTCTTTTAGTAGCCTTTACGGAATCATTAACAAAAGCCAGCGGGCATTTCTTATCCGTAATATTTGCGTATTCTATTTTTTTATCGCTTTATTTGATAATCTTTAAAACTTATGATATAAGTCTGCACATCGGAAGTGCTGTCGTACTTGTATCGCTCATGCTTGAAGCAATCACCAAGTTGACAGGTAAAGAAAACACAAATAGAGAAAAATTAGATCTGAAACTTTTTTATATCGCATTCATGCTCTATATTCCGTTTTTATTATTCGCAAATCCTGAACTATTGCTGCTAAAAAATGTGATCGGATTTTTCCTATGTGCACTTTTTCTATCCAAGTTTGCATTATTTTCCTTTGATATGGAATACAATAGCATACTTAATCTTCTTTTCAAAAGAGCGTCGAATACCTTACGATTTTCCCGATATTGGAGGAAATAAAATTGATTTCCAAAAAAATAATTTTAAAATTAAAAACCGCCTTTTTCAAACTTCCAGGAAGATTCCTTAAGTTTGTCAGCACAAAAATTGGTAAATATTCCGCAATAACTCTTTCTTTATTGATCTTATTTATAGTAGTAACAGCAATTTTAAACTATACGAAATATAAATGCCTTGCCGGAGATTGTGAAAACGGCTTTGCAAAAATGCAATACAGAAATGGGGCATATTACGAAGGCTATGTAAAGAATTCCCATCCGGACGGGTATGGATTATTTAAAAACGATGACGGGCATTTCTATAAAGGCGAGTGGCGACATGGCGTCAAACACGGAAGAGGGCAATATCGATATCCCGATGGCTCAGCTTATTCAGGTTCTTTTGTTAATAATAAAAAACACGGATTAGGCATGTTCGTTTGGCAGGATGGAACAATCCTGAGCGCACAATGGAATGATGACGAACCGGACGGTGCAGGCACTTTAATCTTAGCCGATGGAACAAAGCTAAACGGAGTTTATAAAGAAGGTCGAATTTACGACGGGAGCGGCGCCTTTATCTATCCGGATGGAAACATTTATATCGGCTCTTGGCGAGCGGGTAAAAGAAACGGTTTTGGAATCTTTAAAGATTCTCTTGGAAAAATAATATTCAAAGGTAATTGGAAGAACGATAGGGAAAGTCAAGAAGGAAAATAAAATGAAGTTACTGGATAAATTTAAAGAATTCCTAGCGGATAACATATTTAAAAGGGAAATAAGGAAAACCGTTGAATTTCATCTTTTCCCTAACCGAATTAACGAAATCGACGGAAGTGCTTTTTTTAGATCTACGATCAAAACACACATCAGCTTTATCGCACTCTATATAGTTGTTAATCTTATTCTCTCAATGTTTAATCTCTCTTACTTGGTGGAGTATTCTCAGATTATGAGAGGTTATCTTGTAGAAGGAAAGATTTCTGTCTTTTTGTATCTACTAAATGCATTCCCCTACAATATATTTTTCTTCGCGTTCTTTTTGATCGTTTTCGAACTCTATTTTAGTATCGGAACTTTTTTAACCGTTAGAGTTTTCGGAGAAAAAAACGTAAATTTCCGAAAATGTGTTTCGTTAGTTGTTTCGAGTAACGTATATATTCTCCTATCTCTTTTTCCGATTTTATTCTTTTTTACGATAATGCCGAGTTCAGCTAAGAGAGATATTTATTATATGATTCTGTTTTTAGGATTTGTAAGCTTATTTTTAATTGCGGGAATCTTTCTGCAAACGATCAGCTTTATTAGAATGTCGAAAACCGTATTCGAGCAAAATATAGGCCGAAGTTTCTTAACTTGGTTCCTACCTTTATTCGCTATATTCTTATTTTTCTTTTGGAGTTATCGCCCTCTTTGAAAGAATCAGGAATATTAAAAGCAAAAAAAGAAGCGATAATTTCCTAACTTTTTCGCACATTTACGAATAAACGAGAAGGCTCTCCTTGCCGATTGAGATTGTGACCAAACAAATTCAAGAAGAAGGAGAACCCCCATGAGGGCAGAAGAAGAAAAATCGCACCTGAAAGTAATCCAAGCGGATGAGGCTCAACTCGGGGAAAGACTTGAGCGAACTCGTAAGAGGAGATACTGGAAGAAACACTGAACGCTCTCTTAGACGCAGACAAACTCTACCAAGCCTCCAAGTATGAAAGGAATCCGGATCGAGTAGAGATACACTAGCGGGTTCGTATAATAGAAACTTCGAAACAAAAGCTGGAAAAGTAAAGTTAAAAGTTCCGAAACTTAGGACAATTACGTTCGAGTCGGCAATCATCGAAAGATACAAACGCAGGGAGAGTTCCGTAGAAGAAGCTCTCATGGAGATGTATCTTGCGGGGGGTTCGGTTCGAAGAGTCGAGGACATCACGAAAGTCTTTGGGGAACCAAGATCTCACCGTCAACGATCGGCAAACTCAATCAAAAAGTCTTTGTTCAAATCGACAAATGGAGAATCCGACCTCTCGAAATTAAATTGTGCGAAACTTTTAAGACAGTATCCAAAAGAAAATCAGCATCCATTTCTCATTAAAAAAGTAACCGCCTAACGAACCACAAGCCCACCGTTTTTTGGCAGATCCTCGCAAGAAAGACTTCTCGGTATCGTTTCCCAAGACTTAAAAAGATCTCGTAAATAAGCGTAAGGATCGATACCTGAGATCTTTGCATTTTGAATTAACGAATAGAATCCCGCGCTCGCAGTTGCCCCTTGTGGACAACCGGAGAAGAGCCAGTTTTTTCTACCGATCACAAAAGGACGAATGTCGTTCTCAACGAGATTCGTATCTAATTGCAATTCCGGATGATCCAAAAAGAGAAGCAGTTTTTCCCACTGGCCAGAAAGATAAGAGAGCGCTTTTCCCATAGAAGATTTGGGAGCAACTTCGACGATCCGTTTGTTCATCCAAGAACGAATCTCATCAACGATAGGCTTAGATTCGGATTGCCTGAGTTTCAGATGTTCTTCAGAACTTAAACTTTCTACCTTAGCTTTTGACTCGATTGTATAAAGCTTACCGATTTTCTTTACGATCCATTCTGCTTGCACATTCTTAGAATCGATTTTTAGAATTTCGAAAAATCTCCTCCTCGCATGATTCCAACATCCCGCGTGAAGAATCTTAGATTTAACTTTCAACAAAGAATCGTAAGATTCAAAACCGTCCGTTTGGATGATTCCTTCAAATCCCTGGATCCATTCTTCTAAAAACTTAGCGCTCCGACTCGGCTCATAATGATAGAGAACAACGGGCTTTTCTCTGATGAACCCTCGGATCACCCACATATACGATTTGGATGTATTCAACTTTCCTTCTTCGTTTAACACTTGAAGAATCGTCTCATCGATCTGCAAATACTTCGATTTGAAAAGTTCCCTTCTCACATCCTCGATCATCGGAGAAAGTTTTTCAAAAACTTGAATTGCGGTATTGGAAAGGGTGCTCCTTGAAATATCCACTCCCGATCTCTGGAGAATCCCGGCTTGTCTGTAAAACGGAAGAGCATCCGCAAACTTTTGAGTAAGCGTGTGAGCTAAGAATCCGGAAGAAAGCATACTCTTCTCAGCGATCTGATGGGGAACCGGCGCGATTCTTACGACAGGTAGAGTTTCATCAGAAGTTCCTTCACAATGCTTACACGCATACTTAGGGCGAATATGAACTTCGACTTGTATTTTAGCCGGGATAATATCTAACTTCTCGGACTTGTCTTCTCCGATACGAGTAAGCTCGTGACCACAAGAACAGGTTTTATCAATTTCAGGAATATCATGTAGGATTTCGATTCTTGGAAAGTAGTCCGGGAAAGGTTTTCTTCCCGTCTTCTTTCTTGTATGGCTTTTAACAGGACTAAAAAGACTTTCTTCTTCGGGTTCAGGAGAATCTTCTTGCAAGGAGCTTTCTATTTCGTTAAAAAGAAATCCTTGATCTTTTTCGATCTGACTCCATTTCTCAGTCTTTCTCCCGAAAAGCTGGATCTTCAATCTCTCGATCTGATCCAAATGTTCGGATTCTTTCTGTTTTTGGAGTCGTAATTCTTCCTGATATTTATTATTCTCTAATATAATGATTCTTTTTAGTTCTTCTACATCATCAGGAAGAGAGTTTAGATCCAAAGACATTCGGATTCAGTCTTAATACTTTCTTTTCTTGAGTCAAACATTTTCAACTGACATTCTTGTATTTTAGTTTCTTGTGCTCTTTGAAAAAATCGATCCCATTCAATAGCCAATGAAACCTTTCAACGGGTATTTTATGCACTTCCTCCTCTGAGTTCGGCCACGGGAATTTACTCTCTTCCAGTCTCTTCTGCCAAAGGCAAAACCCGCTCTTATCCCAGTAGAGCATCTTCAGTTTATCTTTCTTGCGATTGCAGAAGAGAAAGACGCTCGCCGAATACGGATCTTTTTTCATCTTTCCTTCTACGATTACAGAGAGCGTATTGATCGATTTCCTTAAATCCGTCGCCCCAGGTCGAAGATACACTTTTCTGTTTCCGGGATTTAACTCCATCGTCCTAAACTAAACTGAACGTTTACTTGGAGCGATGCCTTCCCCGACGTATCTATCTTTAGGGTCAAAAATTCGGCTTCTACCAATGACTGAGAATTTGTCGAGGAAGGAGGAATTTCTACAAAGTCGTTCTTCTCTGAATGCTTAGAACGTCTCTCCCAATGATATCGAAACGTCGTGTATTTGAGGTGTCTTTCTTTACAATACTGAGGCTGGGAAAGTCCACTCTTTGAAAAGTCATCAAACTCTTTGGGCCAATCTATTTTCGTTTTTTTCATCAAAGACAGTTTACAACATTTATACGATTAGAAAAAGGTGCGGTTGTTTAGGCGCTTACTTAAAAAAAATCGTAATTCACCAAAACAAGTATTCAACCAAATAGTTTAACAATTGACAAAAAAACGAGCTGCCATATATTCAACCAAATGGTTGAATTAAAAAAAGAACAGAAACTCGACCGGGTATTTGCAGCACTCTCCGATCATTCGAGACGTCAAATGCTGGTACGTTTGCGAAAAGGCTCGCTCACCATCTCGGAGCTTGCGGAGCCCTTCTCGATGTCCTTTGCGGGGGTTGCAAAGCATATCGATGTTCTGGCCGCTGCGGGACTTGTTCGCAAGGTGCGCACGCCGGAAGACGGCCGTAGCATTCGTTTGGAACTGCAAAATCGTTCTCTTTCGGAAGCATTCGCCTGGCTTACCTATCATCAAGAATTCTGGAGTAACAAATTGGATAAATTAGAAGCATTCATTGAGGAGCAAGATGATGACCACACCCGTCCTAAAAATAGAAAAAAAAATTAACGCGGAACCTTCTCGACTCTTTCGAGCTTGGTTACAAGAAAAAGAATTTTCAAGTTGGTTCCTATCCGGAGAAGAAATCGGAATCGAATCGGTAACGATCGATCCTCGACCCGGCGGAAAATTCCGCATCGACATGACTCTCGACGGTAAAGTCTTACCGCACGAAGGGGAATATATAACGATCGACGAACCCACAAAACTCGTTTTCACATGGCGCTCGCACGCGACAGGCCATCGGGAAACGTTAGTCACCGTTACATTCACCGCGTTGCCTTCCGTGACGATCACCGGCACGAACGGCGCAAAAAACAAACCGCAAACTCTCGTAACGCTGACTCACGAACGATTAGCGGATCGAAAAGAAATCGAAATGCATCACGGCGGATGGACGAACATTCTAAACGGGCTCGAAACGTGGCACGTAAGCGAAGAGTAAAACAAAGTCTTTATCGGCGAGGCCGGAAGAGAAAACAAAAAGGAGAATAGTATGAATGGAATTTACCACAAAGTCGGCATTCGAGCCGGAGCAAACGAAGTAACTCAAGCGTTAACGACTCAAGCCGGTCTTGCGAATTGGTGGACAAGACAAGTGGAAGGCGCGTTTTCAGGAGGAGTTTCGGCGGTCGGAGATTCGATTCGTTTTACGTTTGGTGAAAAAGGTTTCTTTGATATGAAAGTTCAAGAATCGACTCCGGCTCGGGTGTTATGGGAATGTGTCAACGGACCGGAGGATTGGGTCGGTTCGCATGTTGATTTCGATCTACGCGCAGGTACCGCGCCCGATGGAGCAGCGATGACCCTCGTTCACTTTCGACATCAAGACTGGAAAACCGAAAGTGAGTTCACCGCACATTGTAGTATGAAATGGGCGGTCTTTCTTTTGAGTCTTAAGAGTTTGATAGAAAACGGAAAAGGCCAACCCGCACCCGATGACATCAAGATCGACGATATGAATTGATTTCCGATTTCGCGCGGATCGTTAAACGACAACCGCGCATTTTACGAATGACTAGCCCAAGGGCATAATTTTGATTTCAATTATTTTTCAAATTAAGCCGACCGAATTGCGGACAACGTTCTCAATATTTAGAAGCGAACCGAGATTTTCTTAAGTACGGAAAATCTCGACAAAACTCCGCAAAATTTCTTTTTAAAACTTCGGATCTCCGTTTCTTAGCAACGACACGAATCTTAGATTTCTCTTTTTAAGAACAGCATCTTCCCTTTGAAGGTCATAACCACTTCTTCGTTTTGATTAACCAGCTCGTTCTTTCCCATTACGAGTCCCAAATTAGCTCTAAATTTACTTTTTTCTAATATACTAAATCTTCCCCGCAAGGTGTCGCCGGCAAAAACGGGACGTTTCCATTTCAATTCCTCCAAACCGGGAGACCCCATTCCATGCGCTCGATTCATTAGATTTTCGACAAATAACTTCATATAAACGGCCGTCGTCTGCCAACCGGAAGCGATCAAAGCTCCGTATATGGACTCTTTCGCCTTCTCTTCGTCGATATGAAACGGTTGCGGATCGTATTTCGCGGCAAATTCCAAAATTTCATCCTTCGATAAGGTATAACTCCCCAACTCAAAAGTTTCTCCCACTTGCAAATCTTCGAAATATTTCATGGCTTCTCCTATTCAAGATAATCAACGGCGGCTCTTTCCATTCCAATTATGGAAACGTTTTCATATAGCTTATGATTTTATATAAAACTATTTCAATCCAAAAAAATTTTTAATCCTGTGATCGTTTAGGATAGGTTGGAAAGAGATATTCGAAAGGATCCATCGAAATGAAATCGCAGTATTTCTGTCGAAATAAATCGGACGTCTTAACTAAAGATAAATTCTACCGGCAAAAACCAGACCGAGATCGGCACCTCCCCTTCCGAGAAAAAAAACATTGAGATAGACTTCTCCGGATAACTCGAATTTCTTATCCTGCGATCTCCAAGACAAACCGACCGGCAAGCGAGCGCCGAAAGAAGTTTCATAACCCTCGGTCTCAATAAATCTGCCACGTCCTACTCTTTCTTTTTCCCGATAATGTTTTTCTTCCACCACCCCGCCGATGCCGCCATAAAAACCGACCGATTCGTTTAAAGAAGCGAAGTTATAAAGAAAAACTCCATGAAAGTGAAATCTTCCGTTACCGAACGCGCTAAATCCGAGTCCCGCTTCGAGAGATTTTTTGTCGTCCATCCAATACTTGCCGGTCAAGCCGGTTGGTCCGAATAAACTGATTCCGATTCCGAATTTACCGGGAGCTGAGTTGGTTTCGGAACTTTTATTTTCTTCTCCATTTACGGAACTCGTGAACGCAAAAATGATGAATGAAAGAAAGAGAAGGGATTTAAACGAATATATCATTTTATCTACATCGAAATCTATACAACCAGTACATACTATTAGAGAAATCGTATTTTTCAAGCTTAAATAAGGCAACATCAACGATCGAACATCTTGACGGATTCTAGCTAAGAGTAAATCGATATCGAAAGGAGCGCGAAGAAGGTCAAAGTTCGAAAATTATTTAAAATACTTTCCGAACTTTTTGGAAAGTAGTTCCGCTCGTTTATCGACGGACAACTCACCCGATTTGGAAGTCAGATCATAATCTTGAATCAGTATTTCCTTCGTAATCGCAGCTTTTTCTTTCGAACTTTTTTGAATAAAGCGCATCGGATCAAGCCTAGCTAAAATTCTCAAGAAACTCCAAGACGCGGCCTTATGGATCAAAGGAACGTCGGCGCCGCCGATAATTTTCGCTTTAATTTCGAAGGCATCGAAATGCAATATTGCGATTCCCCAAAAGAGACAAGAAATAAGAAGTCCGATGGACGACAACCACGGCTTAAAGATTCCGAAAAGCGGAAGAACATATACGAAGAAAGTGGTACTATGTAAGGCTAAAATTGCTCCAATCAGGAAAAAAAACAGCCTGACTCTAAAATCACCTCTCTTTCTGAGCATCTTGTGCGAGACTTCGAAAATTGAAAGTCCGGTCCAAAATATCAGATATAAAACGTATAAATGATAATTTACGTTTATCTCATAAACGAATTTTTCTTGATCCTTCATATTCGCCATTCTTTGCGTTACGCAGTTGAAGACAAAATAACCTAACCCAACAAAGGCGATCAAGGAGGCCCAAATAGGAATCCTGCTTTCCGAGTTTTCCAATTTTTTGCAAAGAACATACAGGGTAAATGGAACGAACAATATCGGTATAAAATTCAGATTGAGCGCCAAATTGCGGTATTCAAGCGGAACCAAGACTCGAAAGCCTTGAATCAGTAACCATAAGGATAATTCAAAATTTAAAAGTAGAAAATAATTCTGAACAATACGATTCCCCTTTAATCGGAACGTATAAACGCCGAATAAAAAGTGAAGCAATCCCGTCACTATTGACAATAAATTACTGAGACCCACGGCCAAAATCTATATTGGATTATTATTTAGTATAGTTCTTTTTATAAACCGAACATTTAACAAAGCGAATATTAAAGATTATTTGAATTCGACCGTATATTCGAAATCCTTTATTGAACGATTCGCCGATAAACCGATTAAAATGACATAGAAAAAGAATGCGAGGCGGCCTACGAAACGAAGAGCAGTCATTCTTGTTGTAGTCGAACTACGCAATAGCCGTAGTTTATGCTACTGATTCTTGAAAATACTGACTTCGTATTAAATAATTTTTTCCAGAACGAAAAAAACAAAGGAAAAGCAGTCCCCGGTTTTACCCAGGGACCAAAACCAAACCAGGCTCACAATTTAGCCTAATTTATTTTTCGGGTGAAACGTAAAATTCCCCGCACGTTTTTTTCAAAACTCCTATCGTTTCTGGGAATTTTTTAAAGTGGCCTTCATCAAAATCACCTTACCGACCACCTTCTCCCTTTGAGCTTTCAAAAAGAATTTTCCTTCCGGCGTCGCAACTTTATAGGAGGGAAATTCTCGGACGGTTTCAAATTGTACGTCCTTACCGAAAAACTCGTCCATCTTCGAAAGCCATTTGTCTTGAACGATCAGATAACGTTGTCCGTCTTTTTGAATCGCTTCTACCAAGATTGCGGGATCGAAGAGGGTTCTCGAAATTCTCTGCGAATAATACGCGTAAGAGCGCTTTGAAGCCGGAACTCCGAAAAGAAATAATTTTTCCTTACCGGGTTCGTTTTCTCGAATGAAGATTCCGATTTCTTTCGAAGGCTGATACGAGGTCAACATCGGATAAAGATATAAACTCACGATCGAGAAGAACAGCGAAACCGGAAAGACCCACGAAGCGAGCAATCGTCCTTCTTTGCCGGATTGAAAATAAATCCAAAGAAATACCGCGAGATAAATCAAAGGAAGAATCAAATATTCCCATCCGACTTGAATGCTGATCGAAGGTAAAATAAAGACGGTCGCCAAAAATGCTCCTGCCGTAAACAAAAGCAAGGCTTGACCGACCTTAACAACCGCACCGTCCTCTTTCCGATCCTTTAAACCGGTCAGGATCGATTCGAAAAAACCGGACCCGATCACCGCCGCCGCCGGAAGACACCAATAGATATATTGAGGCAATTGATATCTGGAAAAACTGATCAAAAAAAGAAACAAAAACAGCCAAAAACCGGGAACAAAATCGCCATTCGTATATTCATTTTTTAGAATATTCTGAAATACGGATTTTCCGGCTCCGTCCTTGAAAAATCTCCGAACCCGGTCGAAAACGAAACCTACGAAAGGAAGAATAAAAACGCCGAACGCCCAGGAAAAATTGGAATAGAAGAACAAAGGATTGAACTTCTGGTTGTACATCTTCACGTAAAAGCGGCCAAACGATTGAATCCATAAAAAGAAATACGGACCGTAAGTCTGAAATTCGAGATACAACGGAATCGACCATAAAAGCGGGGGAAGAATCGCAAGCAACGCGCCAGGAAACAGCTTCATTTCCAGAAGACGTTTCCAATCCCTTCTGAATAAGATATCGCCCCCGATCGAAAGTCCGGGAATCACCATCGCGATCGGCCCTTTCGTAATAAAACCGAGGCCCATGGCGAAATACATTAGATAATAATAATTCTTATTTTTCTTAAATCCGAGATAATAAAACGTATGAACGAGAATCAGATACGGAGTCAGATATACGTCGATCTTCGGATCGACGACCATCGAATAAAGACCGGGCGAAAGCGCATACAAGAACGTCGCGATCCATGCACGCAGACGGCTTCCCGAATAGGACTCGGTCAGCTTGAACATTCCCCATAGGGAAAGAAAGGTGAACAAAAGGGCCGGAAGACGAAACGCGAAATTTTGATAACCGAACACGAGAAACGAAAGAGAAATTTTCCAGAACGTAAGGATCGGCTTATCCAGATATCTTCTTCCGTTGTCCCGGATAAAAAACGGATTTCCTCCTTCCACCATTTCCCTCGAAATTTCCGCGTATTGGGAAGAATCGATATCGATCACGTCGAGAGGAAGAGTAAAGAGCAGAGGAAGAACGGAAACGATCAATAAAACGAAAAGGACGCGAACGGAAATCGGTTGTTTGTTGTCGGCTGCGATCTGATTCATAAGAACTCCTTTCAATCCATAAATCCGGATTCCATCACACAAGTATTAAAACCTTTGCATGTGGTTTCGGATTCGAAACACGGAAGAACAAAACTTTGTTCGCGGATACATCCGCTTTCGCAATCGATCATCGCCTGATTTTTTTCCGCGTCCGTAACCTTCACGTCCTTGAACGTGGTCACCGCGCATTGAACGAAAAACTTACATGCGGAACTGCATTTCTGCTGAACGTATTCCTGACAGGAAACAAAAAATAGAATGGATAGAAAAAGAAGAATTCTTTTTAGATTCATTGCCCCATTTTTCAGAAACGAAAGCTGAGGTCAACTTTTTGAGGCGAGCATTCCGCAGGCGCCGAAGATATCTTTGCCCGGAGATCTTCGGTTGAGAATCGGAACTCCGGCGGGTTCGAGAAGCGCGATGAATTCCGCGACTTCGTCCCTTGTGGGTCTTCTCCATCCGAAAAATTCCGTGTTGAGAGGAATGACGTTGATCTTGCAATCGAGGGATCTTGCGATCTTAACGAGCTTATTCGCGTTTTCCCTTCCCATATTAACGCCGGGAATCATCACATATTCAAACGTGATTCTTCGTTTTAATTCTCTCGTAAAATCCTTGGCGGCCTGTAAAAGTTCCGGAAGAGAGAATTTCTCTTCGATGTCCATGATCTCGAGTCTTCCGCTCGGATCGGGATGATTGAGCGAAATCGCGAAGTTATACGGTTCCTTGTTTTCGATAAAGCGGCGGATTCCGTTGACGACTCCGGAAGTGGAAATCGTGATCCGTTTCGCGCCGAGATTGAGAGCGTCCGGATCGTGAAGAATCGACGCGGCGCGGATCACGTTGAAGTAGTTGTGAAACGGTTCTCCCATTCCCATAAAAACCACGTTAGTCGCTCTATCGCCTACGATTTTTTCCACCTGAAGAATCTGATCGACGATCTCGTGAGCCTTTAGATTTCCTTGAAATTCTAATTTAGCTGTCGCGCAGAATTTACAATTCAGAGTGCAGCCGACCTGCGAAGAGATGCAGATCGTTTTTCGTCCGCCGTCTCCCGAAGGAATCCATACGGCTTCGAATTCTTTTCCGTTATCGGGTTCGGACGAGAACGTAAACTTCTGCGTTCCGTCGACGGACTTGAGATGTTTGACGACATGAAGACGAGTCAGAGAACAAAGTTCTTCGAGCTTTTCTTTGAGGGCTTTGGAGAATGTCGTGAATTGTTCCCAAGACTCGTAGCGATTCACGTATAAACCGTGATAAACTTGTTTTGCGCGGAACGGTTTTTCCCCGAGCGAAACCATGATCTCCGAGAGTTCCTTTAAGGTTCTTCCTTTTAACGGAATCTTACCGGTTTGAATTTCTCCGAGGGTTTCTTGAGTCATGAAATGCCTTCTCAGGTCGATTTTTTTGCAGTGGCGGTTACGGGATAGTCTTTTCAATCGATCGTTTCGAATTCTACCTTCCAATGCGTTGACTTGGGTTCTGTCTTATGTTCTCCTAGGCTCGGAATCGTTTGTAAAACCAATACGGAGCGACGCCGATCCATACGAGAAGCAAAGGCCACATCTCGCCCTTCCATACGTTATGAACTTGTAGAAATTCCCCGAACGGCTTGCGGACCCAAAATACGCTCATCGAAAATTCAAAGACTTCGGTTAACAAAACCCAGAGCAATCCGACGCGCACCGCTTGTCCGGAATTTTTCAAAGGTTTCAACTTGAGAATGAGCCAAATCGGCACGGACAAAAGAATCATTCCCGTAAAGACGGAGATCTGATGGGATAAAAATTCTCCCGTCGCTTCTTTGTACGTAAGTTCGCGGATCGCCGCATTGACAAAGGCGAAGACTAAAAGCAAAAACCAACTCAACGCATAAACGATCATCTCTTTTCTCCGCGTTTGAGCGTATCGGATTTTGCGTCGTTTGTAAAGGACGTATTCTAAACTAGGAAAGCGTCCGTTTTCGGGAGAAGCATTACTTTAAGGTCAAGTTTTATTTTGTGCGGGTAGTTTGTCGGAACAAATAAAAGAGGCGATCAAAAAAGATCCAACCAAGCCTTGTGAATGTCCGGCTTTTCCATAAAATACGTTCCGATCAACGCGGCATCCACGAGTCTGCGGAATGCGTCCAAATCCGCGCGGCTCTTAACACCGGACTCTCCCACCTTGACGATGTTAGGCGGTAAAAACGCGGAGACCTCTTCGACCAAATTCGGATGAATCTGAAACGTATCCAAGTCTCTCGTATTGATTCCTATAATTTCCGCGCCGCAGTCTAAGGCGATCTTCGCTTCTTGCGCCGTGTGAACTTCCACGAGACAATCCATTCCCAGCGACGCTGCGGATTTCAAAAACGTTTTTATCTGATCGGGAGTCAAAATTCTCACGATCAAAAGAATCGCGGAGGCGCCGAAGGCTCTCCCTTCTCGAATTTGAGATTCATCCAAAATAAAGTCTTTTCTTAAAACGGGGATTTTCAAAAGAGAAGAAACGTTCTTTAGATCCTCTAAAGAACCGCCGAAATAATTTCGATCCGTCAGAACGGAAACCGCGGAAGCGCCGGAATCCTCGTACGTCTTTGCGATTTTAACGGGATCATAATCGGAGCGGATTTCGCCGGCAGAAGGACTTTTGCGTTTGCACTCGGCGATGATGGAAAAGTTTCTGCTTCGCAGAGATTCTCCAAGCCCGAGTCCTCGATAAGGAGCCGGGTCATACTTTCCGATTTCCTTGATTTCGTTTTGTTTAGTGGCGATGATTTCCCGGAGAACCCGGTGTAGTTGAGCGGAGGACATCGAGGCTTAGAAGGATTTCAAAGCCTCATCTTCGGTTTCGCGAATGTCAAAGAGAGAAGTGAGTTCGATAACGTCGAAGATCCGCTTTACCGCAGGTTTGATATTACTAATTTTTAATGCACCCTCTTTGGAGTTTAACTTTCTCAGGGTGGAGATACAAGCTCTAAAACCGGACGAGGACATATAATCCACTTCCTGCATATTCAGAATCACTTTTTTATGACCTTGATTGTCGATCAGGTCATTCAGATTTTCCTCAACCTCATTGGCGATGGAAACGTCCAAACGTCCTTTGAGATAAACAATCAAAACACCGTCGCGTACTTTGTGATCGAGCAAGAGAATATCCTTCGTTTTTGCTACTGACAACTATCGGGGGTGAAAATAACCTGTCAATCACTGTTCACCGGTCTAAAAATGAAATTTCCCGAGTCCCTGAAAGGGCTAAAGACTCTCGTTCTTGGCGGAGGAATCTCCGGCAACTCGGCTCTTGAACTTCTGATTCACGAACAATCAAACCCCATTCTCTGCGACCGCAATCGTCCCGAGTCTCTCCACGTTCCCTATCTATCCGACGACGTAGATCCTTCTTCCCTTACCGATATCGCATTGATCGTCAAGTCGCCCGGCATCCTGCCCGCGCATCCGATTCTCAGCTATGCTATCGAAAAAAAAATTCCGGTCGTTTCGGAGATCGATCTCGGCAGACATTTTTTTAAAGGAAGAATCATCGGCATAACCGGAACGGACGGGAAATCGACGACGACTTCTCTGACGGCGCATCTCTTAAGAAAAGATTTTTCCGATCTTCAAGAGGGAGGAAATCTCGGGATTCCGTTTACTTCTTTTTGTAAGAAACCGATTTCGCTCGCGGTGCTGGAACTTTCCAGTTATCAACTCGACGACTCTTCTTCCTTGGGTTTGAACGTTTCCGTTTTTTTAAATCTCGCTCCCGATCATCTTGAAAGACACAAGACGATGGAAAATTATTTCCAGGCGAAATTAAAAGTAGCCGATCTTTCCAACGTCGATCATTCCCTAATCGTTTCCGAAAAAATCAAAGAAAGAATTCTTAGTTCTTCGGTTTCGTATCAATGCAAGCTTTTGAGTTTCGGTAGAAGTCCGCAATCGAATGCGTTTGTGGATGAAAATTCCCAAACGATCAAGACGGCGTTGCACGTCTACGACATCTCTCAATTCTATCTTCCGGGAACGCACAACCGGGAAAATCTCGCGGCTTCCATTCTCGCCGCGGAAGCGATCGGAGGAAAACCGGAATCGATCCAAGCGCAGATTCCGCGTTTCAAAGGACTTCCCCACCGTTTTCAGATCGCGGGAGAAAAATTCGGCCTTTCCTTTATCAACGATTCGAAATCCACGAACCTTCACAGCATGCTCGCCGGAATGGCGACTTGGAAAAATCTTCCGCAAACCTGCCTGATTCTCGGCGGGAGACCGAAACAGGAAGACCCGAAACCGCTTTATGATTTTCTAATAAAAGGAATCGGCTCGGTGATTTTGATCGGAGAAGCGAGATCTGCGTGGGAAAAGGGAGTTCGGGAAGTCGTCGGAGATCGACTTTTCTCCGTTGATACATTGAACGACGCGTTTGCAATATTCAAAAAAGGAAATATAGTCTCGAACGCCACCGGTCCGGGCAATTCTTCTTTCGGATCTCCCTCAGATCCCGAAGCCTTCCTCCCTTCCGGTCCGGGAACCGCTTTTCAAACTTCTTCCGATTTCACAAATGCTTTCACCGAAAACCTTCTCAAGCGAATTCGCCTTTCCAACGGCGCGGAGATCGGCTCGGTGGTTTTCTCTCCGGCCTGCGCAAGCTTCGATCAATATAAGAATTTCGAGGAACGAGGAAATCATTTCCTTTCTCTTGTGGACGATTTTTTAAAGAAGATAGTATAAAAAGAATCGGAAGGAATTAAAACCGCTTTCTTCTTTAGCAAGGAAAATTTTTCAATTGTTCCGACAAACGATCACGATAAATTCCACTTGAAAATTGGAAGCGGCATTTTCAGAAATGCTACTTCCGTTTACAGTGTGCTCCAAAAACTCACTCTACTTTCGATTTGTTTTCCGCGTTAGGGATGTGGAGCGTGCAAAGCAGTCGTCTCGCAAGAGACGACCGAAGGCGTTAGCCTGAGCGCGGAGCAAGCCCGGCCCGCGCCGTTTTTCCAAGAACTTCGTTTAACAATCATTTCGGGCGCGGGAACGCCATAATGAACTTACGCGTCGCAATCGAAGTTGAAACCCGAGCTGTCCGCCTAACGCAAATAACCGGAATTATTCAATCGTTCGTAGACTTTCCCTTCGATGAAGATTTTCAAAAGATCCTGATCCACGTGATTTTCCCGCGCTTCCATTTGCAGAATATCTAATGCTCTTTCAACCGGGACCGCGCGTTTGTAAGGACGATCTTTATCCGTAAGAGCGTCGTATATATCGGAAATCGTCATGATTCTGGATTGAACCGGTATCGAATCTCCGGCAAGACCTCTCGGATAACCGGTTCCGTCGAGTTTTTCATGGTGCGCGTGCGCGATCGAAGGAATCATCTTTAGATCTCCGGTCCAAGGAATCTTACTCAAAAACTGAAAGGTATGTTCCACGTGCGATTCGATTTCCTTTCGTTCCGCGAAATCGAGAGACCCCTTTTTGATCGTCAAAAATCCGAACTCATACGGAGAAATCAAATGCAGATTATCGCCTCCGGTGGTGGAATAATTCACCTTGGCGATTTCTTCGAGCATTTGAAAATTAGATTCCTCTAATATAGACGGCTCATTCGAATTGACGACGATCTGAAACATCTGATCGAGTTTTTGATATTCGACTTGAAGTTCGAATTCAAGGGAGGTTTCGTAATCCGCAAAACCCGCCGTTCCGTGTTTTTTCAGATAGTCCGTTTTTTTCTGCAGAATTCTTGATTCGATGTCTTTTTTGATGTATTCGAATCTCCAGCGGATCAGTTCGAGTTCGTAGTCTTCGAGTTTTTTCGATTTAACGAGAACCTTCTCGCGAACCCCTACTTTTCCGAAGTCATGAAGCAAAGACGCATAACGTATCTCTTTGATTTGTTCTTTCGAAAATTTTGTTTCGGCGTATTTTCCGTGTCCGACCCCGTCCACCGTTTCGGCCAATCCGACCGTTAAAAGCGCCACTCGAAACGAATGACCGCTCGTAGTCGGATCCCGGGATTCGATCGCGTTTACGGAAGCGGTTACGAATCCTTCGAATAGCGTTTCGATTTCCTGTAAAAGATTGTTGTTCTGAATCGCCACGGCCGCTTGTCCGGCGACGCTCATCACGAGTTGCGCCGAATAATCGTCAAAGGGAAGAACGTCCTTCCCTTTCATCTGCTCCACGGTCAACTTCTGGTTGAAATTTCTCTTTTTATTGATGAGCTGTATGACTCCCACGACCTCGTTTCTGTGATTCTTCATTGGAACGACGAGCATGGATTTCGTATGATAATTCGATAATACGTCGAAGTTGCTGTTGAACGTATATTCCGCGTCTTCCGCAAGATCATACACGTCCGGTATGTTCAGAATTTTTCCCGTGGCCGCGACGTAACCGGCGATACTGGATTTATTGATCGGAAGGAGGAATTCTTCCGTATCGATATCCATCGAGGAGATTTTAAACCGAAGATTACGGATAAAGCCGAGCTCGTCCTTTTCCACGAGATACAAAGAACCGGAATCCGCGACTGCGATCTCTCTCGCACTGAAAATAATCTCCCGAAGAAGTTTGTTGAAATCCTTTTCGTCCGCGAGGCTGATTCCGATCCGAGTAAGTTTGGAAATCTCATACTTGGTCGTATTGACCTTGTGCTGCAAATCGAACTGGTCGGTGATCATCTGCAATTGCGTGAGCGCATTGAGAAACGTTTTGTTCAAAATCAGATCGGAAGAAGATTCCGGAAGAACGGAAAAAATCAGATCTTCTTCGATTTTCAATTCTTCGGAGTGAGCGTAATCCAAACCGTCGTTCAAAATAAAACGGCTTAGAATCAATGGATTGCTCTGAAACTGTTTGTGGATTTCCCTTTGCGTTTCGATGAGTTTCGGAACGGTGAGATAGAAGATAACGTTCAAAAACCCGATGGAATCTCGGATGTTTTCGGACTGAAAGAATTCGGAGAGATCTAAAAATTGTATTTCTAAGCGGAGGGCGAGCGGGTTCAGTCTTTTAGCGATGGAACGGGAGTCCGTAACTATGTATTTAGGAAACTTCTGACTCATCCTACCAGGAACCAATGAAACTGTACTGGAAATATAGTGGAAAGAGAATTTTTCCTCCGATTCGGCAAAAAAAAGAGAACGATTCTATAACTTGAAACTTGCGGGATTCATCCCCTCTTCGGCTCAATGGAATGGACCGAAGAGGAAATCAATCAGAAAGATTCTTAACGTTTGAGACCCAAGACTTCCTGAATCATCTGATCGGACGTCGTGATCGTTCTCGAGTTCGCTTGGAAACCTCTTTGAGTCACGATCATGTCCGTAAACTGATCGGAAAGATCCACGTTAGACATCTCTAAAAGACCCGCGTTGATCTTTCCTCTTCCTTGAACCCCCGCCTCACCGATGTTAGGTTCTCCGGAGTTCATGGAATACGCGAACATGGTGTCTCCGGCCTTGTCCAAACCGGCCGGATTGTTGAATACCGCGGTCGCAATTCTCGCGAGAGGCTGACGTACGCCGTTCGAAAATACACCCGTAATCGTTCCGGAGTTGTCTATGGAAAAGGATTCCAGATATCCCATCGTGTAACCGTCTTGTTTCACCGCTTTAGTAGTGAAGTCGGAGGAGAATTGGGTGATTCCGTCCACCATTCCCGCTTCGCCTAAATTCAGATCGAAGCTTTGAACCGCGGGATTTCCGGCGATTCGGAAAGAAACCTTCGCATTCAACTTACCGCTGTTCATCGAGTCCACGCCGTCGGAAACGTAAACGAGTTTTCCGTCCGGAGTGAAACCGAATTCAAGCTCCGTGTTTCCCGGAAGTTGCGTGTTTTGTCCGCCGGTTCCGGAAACGTCCGCAGAAAGCTGAGTCGCATCGGTCATGCTCAGACGAGCCTTCCAAGTGTTATCGCGAACCTTGTAAAATTCCATCTTGAATTCTCTTTGAATCCCTTGGTCGTCAAAGGTCTTAATCGTAGTTACGTGCCCTCTTCTCATCTTCGGATCCGGATCGTTGATCATAGCGGTGATCTCTTCCTGAGTCGCGTCCGGAGGAACGGCGGGAGCGGAAGAATTCAAGTTCGATTTGAAATCGATCTGAGAAGTCGCTCTTGCCGGCTCTTTGGAATATACGGGAATGATAATATCTTCGATGGACGCGGACGAATTGATGAACTTATTTCCTTTGTCGTCGAGTCTTGAATTCCAACCCTGAACCTTGAGACCGTTTGCAGGGTTTACATAGTAGCCGTTTTTATCGAGGTTAAAAGCTCCGGCTCTCGTATAGAACTGTTTGTCTCCGTCTTTCACGATAAAGAATCCTTCGCCGGACATTGCCACGTCCGTATTCTTACCGGTTGTCTGTAGAGAACCTTGTGTCATGATCTTATCGATCGCCGCGATCAAGGAACCCAAACCGACTTGTTGAGGGTTCACACCTCCGATATTCTCTTTCGGTTCGGAAGCTCCTCTGAGTTCCTGAGAAATCATATCCTGAAACGTAACACGCTCGGTTTTAAAACCGTGAGTGTTCACGTTGGAGATGTTGTTTCCAATGACATCCATTCGGACCTGGTGGTTCTTAAGTCCGGATACACCGGAATAGAGTGACCTCATCATAAAGCTGTTACCTCGATAATCCTTTGTTTATTTATTCGTATGAATTGCTTTTATCTTTGCCGGGAAATTTCCAGTCCGAAGGTTTTACTTCGGTAACGGTTTTGTCCTTCAGCTCGGGCGACCGCTCCGCGTTAGCCGAAACCGATTCGCGCTCCCTTTTTGCGGAGTCAGCGTCCGAAATCGCCTGAGGTGCGTTAGGCGCAATCGTCTCGGCTCCGGCAGCCGTCTGTGCGCCTGCTGCGGTTTGCTTTGACGGTCCGGTAACGGTTTGATTCTGTTGAGCCTGCGCTTGATTGTAAGCGGCTTCCTGTTCTTTCAAAACGGTCGGGTCGCTGATTAAGGAAATTTGTTCCACGTCGATCGATCTACCGTTTACTCGAACGAATGTCTTTCCTTCTCCGTCGAAAAAAAGAGCGCCCGCAATTCCGGCGACGTTCTCACCGTTGACGAAGTCCGGACCGGAAACGAGTTTTCCAACAAGAGAAAAACTCTGACGGTTCCCCATCTTTTGAATTCCGGTGGAGATGTTGTTCATCTGTTCGAGAGAAGAGAACTGCGCCATCTGTGCGATGAAGTCCTGGTCCTTAACCGGGTTGGTCGGATCTTGGGATGATAATTGCGTGATGAGAAGTTTGAGAAAATCGTCCTTGCCGAGAGACTTTACAGTGGAGCGAATCTCGATTCCTTTGAGACCGTTCTTTTCTTCCCGTTCCAAATTATCCATGTGGTTCCGGATATTGAAACTTCTGTCTCCTTCGAGATAACGATCTCTGGTTGCTTGTTGGCTAACGCCGGCTGCTTCTGGCATGATTTCCTCCGAGGCCTATACTTTCAGATCGAGCAGTTTCTCGGTTTTCCCTTCGGTTTTTTCAGAAAAACCATGAGACTCGGAAGAATTTTCTTCTAGGGAAAGTTCGTCTTCTTCGTAAAAAGATTTTTTAAAGTCGGAGTTCCATTCCTCTCCGAACGCGGCTTGGAAAGAATTAGGATCTTTTCCGTTCTTATCGGAATCGCCGTTGAACGCGAACGTTTCCTCTCTTTCTTTGACTTCGATCACGAGCGACTCGAGTTCGAGACCGTTCGCTTTGAGATCCTGTTTCAAACTCGCGAGATCGGCGACTAACTGCTGTTTGACGGTTTCGGATTCGACGAGAAGTTTTCCGCGTACCAAGTCCTTGTCCGTGGAAATCGAAAGGGACATTTGCCCGAGGTCTTTCGGATTCATGCGGATGCTCGCTTCCGTTCTTCCGTTTTCAAGGATCTGCACTCTTGCGGAACGGATCAGATTTTGAAAGTTATGTTGAACGTCTTTTTTCGATAAAACGCCCGCATCTTTGGAAAGGGAGAATTCTTTGTTGAAGTTTCCGTTGTCTCTCGAAGCGCCGACTCCGGCGGCTCCAACACCTTTTACAAGAGAAGAATACGAATCCCCTCCGTTGCGGAAGGATTGTTCCTGACCTTGTCCGGATTTTCCGGAAGAATTTTCGGCGAATTGATTGAGAACTGCGGTTTTAATTTCTTCTCTTGCCGCTGTCTTCAGGTTCATGTAAGAATCCGTTTTTTTATCCCGGCTGATCTTCCATTTTTCGGAATCGAGTGCGAGTTCTTTGGAAACTTCGATTCTCGCCTCTTCAGATCCTTTCGAGCCGTTCTCTTTGTTGGAAAGATTTTTCACATTTACGTTTTCTTTGGATTCTTTTGCGTTTGTTTCGATGTTTCTTGAAATTTCGGAGGATGATTTTGTTTCGGATGATTTAAATGCTTCTTCGCGAATCGATTCTTCCCTTTTAGAGATCATCGGGCGTTTGATCTCTTTCGAGTCTTCATAGAGAGGCAAGGTTTCTCCCTGCTCTTCCGGTTGAAACGCGGATCCTTCCTCTTTCGCTACTTCGCTTAACAATTCCGAAGATTCTTCCGTTGCAAAAAGGGTCTCGATCAGCTCGCTCGTAGAAACCTGTTTTGATTCGAGGGATTCGGTTGCGACTTCTTCCGTGATTTGTGTTTGTAGTTCGTTTATGATTGCGGATTCGATTTCAGGATCGACCGTTTCGTTCGGTTTCGCTTCCGCAACGAGAAACCAAGGCAGCGTCGTTACGTTATCCGCTTCTTTGACCGCTTCGAACTCGTCTTCCTCGCGAGCGACTTCTTCGTTTTCCGTTTTAACTTCTTCTTTGGAAGCAACTTCTTCCGTGTCATTCTTGTCGGAAGATTCGATTTTTTTTTCTTGGGGAGCGGGAACTTCGGACTTCGAGAATGCGTTCTGAATTCCGGTCAGAGTTTCGTCCAATCCCTTCTGCGCGGAACCTTGCAGAGATTTCATAACGTCGAGAAAGGAATTTTTTCCGATCGGAGCACCGAGGGTCGGAAGACCTGGGGTTTGTTCCGTATATTTCTGAGGTTTAAATTCTGTTAGAGGAAGTTCACCGGAAATGTTCATACTGCGCTCCGCAGTATTAAAATCGATCTTTCACGGAATTCCTTGACGGTTTTTTAAATTATCTTCTTCCCTTTTGCGATTATGTCGCGAAGAAGAGCGGAATTTCCGAGGGAGAGTGTGGGAACTCCTGCGAGTAAGCAGGGTTACTCGGAAAGATGTGGGAACTCTTACAAATTCTGTGCGCGTTTCCGTTTCCGAAACTGCGGTAGGATCTCCTACTTCCTATATCGAATTCTTGAGAAATGTAGGATCTCCGCTTCAACGAAAATTCACTCGAATCGGATTCAACTCCGCCGACAAAACGCAAATCGACGTTACAAACTTTCCCAAACGAACAAAGACCTTGCGTCGAGTCGCGACCGGAATTCCGTCCATCTCCCGATAATCCGTCGTAAGATGTGCGCCGATCGCCCAAGGTCCGATCACGTCGGCGGTGTAATCGTTGCGTATTAAAAGACCTTCTTCGTTGAAATAATAGGATTGTTTTCGGCAGTGAGTGTGTATGGATTGCGGGAACTCCGCGTCGATTCGAAAACCGTCGATCAGAGGAACTTCCCGAACTCCGAATTCCTTGAGTACAAAAGGAACGCTGAAGTATTGAGTCATCGCATATCCGAAAAAATACGCGGCATCCAACGGATTCCAGCGTCTGTATTTCCGGAAACCTCGGAACGTTTCTCTGTAATCTGGAATCTCGAATTCGAAATCGGTTTCTTGTATATAAAAGATTCCTACTTTACCGTTTTGGAATACGATTTTTTTACCGGCGGAAGGATATTCCAAAAACTCGGCCGTGAACGATTTGGGATAAATTTTTAGAAAGTTCGGTTTCGCGAACGTTTTGCCTAAACCCTTTCGGTTAGGAATCGGCGCGCCGAGATATTTCAACTCGAGTTCGAATGAATCGACGCGATCCCAGAGTTTCCAACCGCCGTAACGATCGATCGCTTTTTCTAAAAGTCCCAAAGCCTACTTACACGACTTTTGCTTTTGGATCATGTCCTTTAAACGGGATTCTTCCTCTTGTGTGATATTGTGTCGTTTTAATACGGCTTCCGCGACCGTTACCGAGCCGGAGTCCTTGTTCGCACATTGACTGAAGAATTCGATCGCTTCCGCTCTCGTGTTTTGATTCTCTTTCCCGAGACGGATCCGATGCAACTCCAAACGTTTCTCTTTCGTCGACAAGTCCACGATCAAATAATCGGAATAACATTCCTTGATGAGATGATCCGGCAAATCCGTGATCGGACATTTCTTCTTGGCGCCGTTTTGTTTTCCGTTTTCGTGATTCGATTCGTTTACGACGCGATCCACCGCCTTTTGCGCCTCGGAATTCTCCCTTGTGGGATTCGGAATCAAGGCGGCGGTTTTATTCTCCTCGGTTTTTGCGGGTTCCGTTTTTTCGGGAAAAACCATTTTGTTTTCCGCGACCGGCTCCTTTTTCAGAAGTCGATCGAAGAAATAGTCTATCATAAAAATGGAATATTTTTGAATCTTATCCTCGTCGTGAAAACTTAGCACCGCCTTCTTCGCCGTTTTGGAAACGTTTAAAATTTCGGCCTTGTTCGCCTTGGAAGATTCGAGTTGTTTGACCGTGGAAGCGAGACTTTGATGAAACTTCTTTCGATACGACTGATTCCAATTCAAAGCCGACTCTTTCAAAATATCTTGAAACAGGGAAAAACTTCGGTCCCTTTCTTTTAATTTCTTTTGCACCATTTCCCGGTAGAGTTTTTTCAAGTCGTCGCTTTCTTTCTTCGGACGTTTTTCCGGAGTAACCGCGGTTTGAGGAGGATCGGTTTTCTTCTCCGAATCGAACCAGGTATAAACCGTGTTCAAAACTCCGTCGACAACGGATTGAAAAATATCCCCTATGAGCGAAGTCGGCTTCGCTTTGTGATTTTTATCCGCGACGAGTTTACGATAGATCAATTCATATTCGAGATTTCTACTTTTCTGAAGTTCGTCGTATTTATCGGTAAGATTCTTTTTTAAGATTCTCCAATCCTGATAGAGATCCCCGCTTCGTTTTAAAAAAGGATTCAATCCGGTAACGGGAACGTTTTCCAGAGCGTTTTCGTTCTTTTTAAATTCCTCGCGAAAATGATCGAGGGCTTTCGTTTCGATTTCGCGATAATGTTCGCTGATTACGTTCGCGTCCTGGAATTCGGCGGCGACGGGAGTATGATCGGGTGTGATTGCAGGCAAGAAATTACTCCTTCCACTTGATGGAACAGCCCATCGAAGGCATCTGATTGATCGGAGCGGGATTTCCCTTTACGAGTTGATGAACCGCGTATTCGAGTTCTTTCCGGGAAACCTGTCTTTCATTTTTCCAGTTGTCGTCCATTCTCCCGTGGTAAAAAAGTTTTTGCTCGCTGTCGTAGAGATAAATATCCGGCGTGCACATTGCCCTCAATTTTCTCGCGACTTCCTGCTCTTCGTCCACGAGATACGGAAATGGAATACCCCATTCTTTGATTTTTGCGAGCATCATTTGGGGAGAATCATCCGGATAATCTGGATGAATGTTCGGATTGATCGCGACCGTTCTTACTCCTAAGGAAAGAATCTCGGTGGAAAAACGAATCAATCTCGGCCAGATCGCCTGCGCATAAGGACAATGATTGCACGTAACGACGAGCAGCAAACCGGTCGCGCCCGAAAGTTTTTCGGAGGAATAAATCGTTCCGTTCGGGTCGGGAAGCTGGAAGGAAGGAAGCAAACTTCCTAAGGGTACTTTTTCAGATTCAAGAAGAGACATCGTTTTCGTCTTAGAGTGAAATCCTCCACATTTCATGAAATTATTTTTTTATAGAAATCGATAAGATTTTTACAAAAGAATACAAAATTCTTTCGCCAATTTCGTTTTTCCTGATACTCTTCCTTTATGACAAAATGTGCATCTTCTGATTTTTCCGTGATTCCTTCGCTTCCAAGCGGAGTACAACCTAACGCGCGTAAGTCGAAAGTAAGTCACGGGAATCGATTCGTAAAAAACGGCGTTCATCGGCATTCGAGTATTACCGTGCGACTTTCTCGTTTCCTCTCCCTGTTTTCTATTCTTCTTTTCATTCAATGCACTGGGACAAGACCTATAACCTTAGGGATTCAAAACGGGAAACTCGGGCCATGTCCGGAAACTCCGAATTGTGTGAGCAGTTTTGCACCTGCATCCGATCCGGAACATTTTATTCAACCCTTGACCTATTCGGGAAATCCGACCGTTGCGAAAGCAAAGCTGAAGAAAGTGATACTGGGAACGGCCAGAACCAATCTTATAAAAGAGGAAGACAAATATCTTTACGTTGAGTTTACGAGTTTGATCTGGAGATTTGTGGACGATGTGGAATTCGCATTCGACGCAAACGCGCCTTTGATCCACGTTAGATCCGCTTCCCGTCTCGGAAAATCGGATTTAGGGGTCAATCGCAAACGAATCGAAACGATCAGGGCACAGTTTTCCGATTCGTCGAATTGATCCTACGTCGTCTTGTCGTTTCCATCGGAAACGTTTCCGATGGAAAAAAACAACCAACCTTGACCGAAATCCGATCAACATTCAAGTATATGCGAAGTTCGTGATATGAACTATTGAGTAAGATTCGTGAAAAAAATAAATCGCGGAAATGCGTCTATTTCGAATTCAAATACGCCGAAATAGACGCGATCAAATTTAGTTGCCTAAAGCGGCTCTCTTTTTCTCCGCTAGAGTTTTCCAATACCCTTCTTGATAAGTTTTGATTAAGTTTTCGTAGAACAACTTTTCGGCATTTTTCTTATCGACCGTCCCGCCGTAAAAAAACTGCTTCAATTCATCAGAATTCATTTTCTGAATAAACTCTTCTCCGGGCTCTAAACTAATAGCAACCTTATTGCCGGAAAACAATTCCGTGAGACCAGCCGTATCATCCGGAATTCCGAAAGGGTCATCCTTCATCGTAGGAAAAACTCTTGCCATCAAGATCCCACCGAATGTGATTTCGCCAGCTTTCGCCTTAATCGGAAACGCTTTAAATGATTTAGCCAAATTGAGAGGAAAATCCTGCACAACGGTTTTTCTACAATTCTGGCCACAGCTTATTTCATAGGAATAAGCGATTCTCGTGATAAGATATTCTTTTGTTGGATCAACGGAAAGCAGCAGATAGAATGGCGAAATATATCCTACTTTCGATTCGAAGTAATCCACCGAGTCACGTTTTTCCACAAGGACTGGGCTGTCATTCGGATACGGATTGACGCTGACAGGATTTTTAGCAGCGTCTTTGGAAATAATTTCGGAGAATTGAACCCCGGACCTACCAAGATCATTAAAGACTCTGCCTTTATCCTTACTAAACATATCCAATAGATCGGTTTGTTTTTCATTATATACATAGAGGCCAAACGCAACGAGCCCGTAAGTTTTCTTGTCTTTATCCGTTTTTGGATTATTCACTCGAACGACTTCTGTAGAACAGTTTACTAATAATAGAAATAACAAAATTAACAGGTATTGATTTCTGAATTTCGACATTTTCTCTCCTTTTTTACAATATAAATTTAACAAGGAGAAAAGCCAAATCTTTTGAGATAAATCGAACGCTCATTTATCACGTTTCGCATTAAGAAATTTTATATAATTTTAATATACAACATTTACGTTTACAAGCCAAATCATTCGCTAAAGGTCTCAATAAAAACGAAAAGGCTTTCATCCAAATTCAAGCTGCAATGCCGAATATTAATCGATACGCGTAATTAGAAAATATGCAATTAAAAAGGACCACTCGATGTTGAAATAAAAAAGGCCCGGAAATTTCCGAGCCCATAATAAAAAATGAAAATGTATTTTAAATCGTCTTCGGCATCGCGTGGATTTCTTGAAGAGAATGGATCGTAAAACCCTTGTTCTTCATCTCCACCATTCCCTTGATGAGAGCCTTTGCCGCGTTAGACGTCGTTAAGCAAGGAACCTTAAATCGGATCGCCGCCTGACGGATCGTAAAACTGTCGTCTCTCGTCACTCTTGAAAGAGGGGTGTTGATGATGAGATGAATCTTATTCTCCCGAATATAATCGAGCGCCGTCGGGAAGATTCCGTCGTAAACCTTGTTGATCTTGGAAGAAAGAATCCCGTTATCGGAAAGAAATTTATGCGTTCCCGAAGTAGCGATCAGATTAAAGCCGAGTTCCGAAAGATCCTTGATGTAGGAAAGAAGTTCGGACTTCGTTTTATCGTTGATGCTTACGAAAACGGTTCCTTGCGAAGGAAGTTCGTCCCCCGCCATATACTGCGATTTTAAAAACGCTTCTCCGGCAGTGGAAGCGATTCCCATCACCTCTCCCGTAGAGCGCATTTCCGGACCGAGGATCGTATCCACTCCCGGAAACTTATTGAACGGAAGTACGACTTCTTTCACCGAAACCTGAGAGAACGCCATTTCTTTCGGAAGCGGAAGGCTCTTTAGCGGTTCCCCCATCATAATGCGGGTCGCATATTTTACGATCGGATGTCCGAGCGCTTTGGAAACGAACGGAACCGTTCGGGAGGCTCTCGGATTGACTTCGATGATGTAAAGAATTTCGTTTTTGACCGCGTATTGGATGTTGATCAGACCTTTGACCTGAAGTTCGAGCGCGAGGTCCACGGTCGCTTTGCGGATTTCATCCATCATCTTTTTGGAAAGCGTCTGCGGAGGAAGAACACAAGCCGAGTCGCCGCTATGAACTCCCGCTTCCTCGATGTGTTCCATGATTCCTGTAACGAACACGTCCTTGCCGTCGCAAAGAGCATCCACATCCACTTCTATTGCGTCTTCCAGGAAAGAATCGATCAAAAGAGGTCTATCTTTGGAGATCTCTTCCGCCTTTTCCATATAGCGGTCGAGTTCCTTCTCTTCGTTGATGATAAGCATCGCGCGTCCGCCGAGAACGTAACTCGGACGAACCAACACGGGATAAGTGATCTTCGATGCAATCTCCCTCGCTTCTTCCATAGAAGTTGCAATTCCGCTTTCCGGAGAATTCAGTTTCAATTTTTCTAATACTTCAACAAAACGTTTCCTGTCTTCCGCGCGGTCGATCGAATCCGGACTTGTCCCGAGAATTTTCACTCCCTTCTTCTCCAGATCCTTTGCTAGCTTTAACGGAGTTTGGCCGCCGAATTGGATGATCACTCCTTCGGGCTTTTCGTTTTGATAAATGCGGAACACGTCTTCCAAGGTCAACGGCTCGAAGTAAAGACGATCCGAAGTATCGTAATCGGTCGAAACGGTTTCGGGATTGGAGTTGACCATGATCGACTCGACTCCCAAATCCTGAAGCGCATACGAAGCCTGACAACAGCAGTAGTCGAACTCGATTCCTTGACCGATTCGGTTCGGACCTCCTCCGAGAATCATCACGGACTTAGCCGGAGTCACGTCGGATTCGTCCTCTTCATCATAAGAAGAATAAAAATACGGAGTATAAGCTTCGAATTCTCCCGCGCATGTGTCGATGCGTTTGTAAACGGGAAGAATCTTTTTGGAACCGAGTTCAGCTTCGATCTCGTCTTCGGATTTTTTGAGAAGATTTTGAATTTCGGTTTTTTTCAGATCGACCCGAAGACCCCCGTCGAGCAAATCCAGAATCTGCTTTTTATTCTTCAGAAAGGAAAGCTGTCTGTTGGAAAAACCGGCTTGTTTCATCTTGGAAAGAACGGAATTTCCCTTTTCGGAATATTCTTTCTCCAATTTGAGAAGGTCTTCCATCTGCCACAGGAACCAGCGGTCCACCTTGCAGAGGTCGTGAATCTGATCCACGGAATAACCTTCGTCAAAAGCGAGTTTGATGTAAAAAATACGTTTGTCGTTCGGACGTTTCAGAAAAGAATCGATCCATTCCTTTCTCTGATCCGGGTTCAAACTTCTTGCATATAATAATTCTTGAAAGTATCCGTCGGAACCGAAACCGTAACGGTCGATTTCGAGGGAACGAAGCGCCTTCTGGAAACTCTCCTTGAAGGTTCTTCCGATCGCCATCGCTTCGCCGACCGCCTTCATTTGAACGCCGAGAGTATCGTCGGTTCCCGGAAACTTCTCGAACGCGAAACGAGGAACCTTCGTCACTACGTAATCGATCGAAGGTTCGAAGGAAGCCGGAGTCACGCGGGTGATATCGTTCTTAATTTCGTCTAACGTGTATCCGATGGAAAGAAGGGCCGCGATCTTCGCGATCGGAAATCCGGTCGCCTTGGATGCAAGCGCGGAAGAACGGGAAACCCTCGGATTCATCTCGATCACGATCACGTCACCGTTCGCGGGATTGACAGCGAACTGAATGTTGGAACCGCCGGTCTCTACTCCGATTTCGCGGATGATCGCGATGGACATGTCGCGGAGATTCTGATATTCCTTATCGGAAAGGGTTTGCTGCGGAGCGACGGTGATGGAATCACCCGTGTGAACTCCCATCGGATCGATATTTTCGATCGAACAAATGATGACTACGTTGTCCGCAAGGTCGCGCATGACTTCGAGTTCGAATTCTTTCCAACCCAGAACCGATTCTTCCAAAAGAACCTGGCTGATCGGCGAAGCCTTGAGCCCTTTCGATACGACTTCTTCGAACGTTTCTTCGGTGTAAGCGATCCCTCCTCCCGTTCCGCCGAGCGTAAACGCGGGACGAACGATCAATGGAAGTCCGAGTCTTTTTTTGATTTCGTATGCGTCTTTGAGATTGTTTGCGAGACCGGATGCGGGAACTCTTACTCCGATCTTTTCCATCGCCTTTTTGAACAGTTCCCTGTCCTCGGCCTTTTTGATCGCATCGACTTTGGCGCCGATCAGTTCGACGTTGTATTTTTCCAAAAGCCCGGCGGTGTTGCAGGCGAGAGCGAGATTGAGAGCGGTCTGACCTCCGACCGTGGGAAGAATCGCGTCCGGCTTTTCTTTCTCAAGAATTTTTTGAACGACCTGAACCGTCATCGGTTCCACGTAAGTGGCGTCCGCAAGATTGGGGTCGGTCATGATCGTCGCGGGGTTTGAGTTCAGTAAGATAACGCGAATCCCTTTTTCTTTCAGGGCTTTTGCGGCTTGTGTTCCGGAGTAATCGAATTCACAAGCCTGACCGATTACGATCGGACCCGATCCCAGGATGAGTACGGAACGGATATCTTCTCTTCTAGGCATACTAAAATTACAGATTTTTAGTTTAACCCTATCCTTCAAGCATCAATTTGACAAAGGTAGTAAATACTCTCCCGCTTTCTTGAATTTTCCGGACGCGAGAAGAAACGAAACGAGAGAATCCTTCAAGGAAGAACATTCGGAGACAGCGAGAGGTTTCACGTTCCAAGGATCGGCGATCCGATCGTAACAACTCCATTTCACCCCGTCTTCGGAAGGCGCGTAGATGAGTTTGCGGTTCGTATTCTGAAACATTCTATGTTTGGAAACGATCACGCTTTCCTTCGCGTAAGAATCACCGATCGTGATAAACGGAATCTCCCCGGCTTCGATCGAATGCAAACGAAGAATATTGGGATAGAAAATTCTTTCCTTTTGAAAAAAATGATCGCCGAGGTCGCTGAACCAAATCCCGGTTTCCCCATAAATCGATCGCGAATCCTTCCAAGTTTGCGCCGTCAAGGCGACGGATAAATCCCTTCCCGCACGATTTTTCAGTTCGTTTCGAAGCTCGTTTTGAACGGGAGAATTTTCCATCGCGTTCGCGACGAACGAGATCAGGGTCGGAAACAAATCCAAAGAACTGCTGATCCCGGCAAATTTTTTGCCCGCGCCTTTGTTGTTCGGAAATTTAATCAGAAGAGGAATATGGGTCACCCCCTCCCCTCGCAGATGTTCCCCGTGTCCGTGACTGTGATCGGCTTCGAAGAGCGCTTCCCCGTGATCGCTCGTCAAAACGATCAGCGTCGAATCATACAAACCGTTTTCTTTGAGATGTGTTACGATCTTGCCGACCGATTCGTCGAAGGAAGCGATCGCGCCTTGAAACAAACCGCGGATCTGTTCCTGATCCGGTTTTTCCAATTCGGAAGAATCGCTCGGGTCCACGAATTTAAAATATTTAAACCTTCCATAATATTCAGAATTTGTAAATTCTTTGTAAAACGGATATTGCGGACTGAACGGGAAATGGGTCACGGAAGAGAAGAAGACCGTAAAAAACGGGTTCTCCTTTTTTTCAAGCGCGGGCCAGAGATCGTCCAGGATTTTAGAATCCTCTCCTAAACTCGGAATACCGCGGAGCGCGGCAAAATACGGACCCGACTTGGGCAAGGAACCCGTAACGATCGGAAGCAGAAAACTCTGTGTTTCCAAAATTCTCTGGGAAGTCAGAGTCCCGGCGTGAAACATCGGAGCCTTTACCGATTGAAATCCCCAATCCGCTCTCGGAAAAATATCTCCGGCAAAAGAGGACACAACCTCGGTCCGATATCCGAGCCGCGATAAAAGTTTCGGAAGCGTACGGGAAGAAGTCCGGTTCAACCCGGATCGATCTTCCGCGTCCGGGAACATATCCTGAATTCCGTGAACAAAACTCGGTTGGCCGGTCAACAGATCGGCCCAAGCGGGGAACGTCCTCGGAATCGTAGTATGATGATCTTGGAATATTACGGAATCTTGAGATAACGAATCGATATTCGGGGTAAGTCCGCGTTTTCCGAGCGAGTAACCCATCTTGTCGTGCCGCAGGCTATCGGCGCTCAGAATCAGAATGTTCGGAGCGTTTTTGGAAACCGGAGGGACTTGCGGTTTGACTTCCTGATTTACGTTCCAAGTCAAAAGGATCGCGAACAATGCCGCGGCGCTTCCCGCAAAAGCGGTAACTTTTACGTTCGAAACCGCGAACGTAAAAAGAAAAGCGATCGAAACAAGAAAAATTCCGGGCACGCTTCCCAGACGATGAAAACAAATCAAAAAAACGAAGAATAAAACGAAAGAAACAAGTCGGAAAAAATCGCGGCGCCAAATTAAAGAAATGGAATATTTTATCGTGCAGGCCAGGAGAATCGAAAGAGCCGCCGCTTGTGGAACGATCGGAGGAACCCGATCCGTCAGAAAGAACAAAAAGAATCGCAGAAACGAAAAACGGTAAAAGAAAAATTCTCCGTAGAGCTGAGGATAAAAGACGATGGAGTGACACCAAAGCAAAAAAACGAAAACTCCGAAAATCCAAACTTCTTTAACTCCGGATTTTTTAAGTTCGCCGCCGAACCCATTCTTCCCTTTTTCCGCAAACCAAGGCGACGACAAAATCAGACCGAGCGCGCCGAAAACGATTCCGCTCGATAATAAAATTTGAATATAATCCTTTAAGAATAAAGGAAGGAAAGAGACGAACAGGGACTTGAATTCGGAAAGATCCACTCCCATAAACTGAAAGGAACTGTTCAAGAGCAAGGTAGCGAAGGAAATTCCCATACCGATCACAAAAAATACGAGATAGAGGCGAATCGTTCTTTCGGTCGTTATGGATTCGATAATCTCACGCGTTCGAGTCGAAAAAATTCCTTCGACTGCGGTTTTCATGATTCGGAGAAATTTCATATTCAAAAACTTTTTCAAAACGTTTTTTTGTTCGGTTTCAATTTTCTTCCGAGGCCGCGAAACATCAATCTTCCGTGTTCGAATTCTCTTCCGACAAGTCGTCGGAATCGTCGGCGCCTTCCTTTTCGGTGTCGGAACCGTTCTCTAAATCGACCGACACTCCCCCGTTGACCCGGAAGGTCAAAAAATTCTTCCCGAATTTACGGGTTTCAAAATCGGACCAGCCCGGATCGATCGGAGACTGAACAAAAACGGCCACGGTCGTCCCTTCGCTTAACAACGCATCCGCCAAGGACTTGATTTTGTCCGTCTTCTTTTCCCAAAAAGAATAAGGAGGATCCAAAAAGAATACGCGGGATCTTTCGGGGATATCCAGTTTATCATAAAAACGGAATACGTCTTTACGATAGATGATGCAGTTGTCCCCTAATTTCGCGAACAACTTCCGCAAACTATCCGATCTTTCCCAAGCGAGTTCGTATAAAACGACTTTGGCGAAACCCCGGCTTACCGCTTCCAATCCCATTTGGCCCGAGCCCGCAAAAAAATCGATAAAAGCCGATTCCTCCGGAATCAATCTTCCCTTTAACACCAAGGAACCTATAATATCGAATACGGATTTTTTCAGAATCGCGGGAGTGAAGTTCGTGTTCCCCGCGACGGCCGGAGGCGTTTCGATCGACTTACCTTTGAGTTTTCCGGTTTGTACCTTGAGTACTTTCACGTCTGCGCCTCCGTTTTTTTCTCGATGCTCAATTCTAAAATTCGAATTTTCTTATTCAACTTCTCGGCGTTCTTCAATTCCTTAAGCTTGGAAAGAATCTGCTTCGCCTCGGCGAACTTCTCCGCCTCGTAAAGAATGCACGCGTATGTATAGAGACCTTCCGCATAACGCACCGAAGACGATCCGCGTTCCTTGAAAATTTTTCCCCAATAAACTCCGGAAGATTCGTCCTCCAAAACCAGACAACGTTCCAGAAACAAAAACACCGAATTGTAAAAGATTCCAGGATGCGAATCCTTCTTTTCATAAATACTTCGAAGCGTTTTGTCGATCTCTTCCGGATCTTTTTCCGCGGCGACATACAAAAGAAGAATGCGGTAATCGACTTCTTCCTTGCGGAGAGCCGTGCGGGAAACCTTTACTAAAGTATCATAGTTTCCCTTTTTATAAAAATCATAAACGTCGCTGAAATCGGTGGAAGAAATCGGACTTTGAAGGAATAAATGGAATAGAACGAATGCGGACCCGAAAGACCGGATGGCGGAATTCGATGCGAATCGCCGAACCGGCCCGGTATTTTTCAAAGCTCGATTACTGCAGCGGAACCGCACATCGGACAAATCGCGCCCTCGGGACCGTAGTCTTCCGCTTCGAAAGCGTCCTCTTCCCAACGGTGATCGCAATCCTCACAAGCAAACGTTAAAACTTCTTCGTCCGTGACGTCCTCGTCGTCTCCGGTTTCCAATTCAAAATCTTCGTCAAAATCGTAATCGTACGGCATAGAATCCAACGGAATCAGGGGTGTCCTCAGTGTCAAGTTTTAGGGGTAGAATAGAATCCAAAAAATACGTGAACCCTGAATAGGCGGATAAAAAGTAGACGAAGTATGTTGTATCAATCCGGTCTGAAAAGTTATAAAAAGAAAACCAGTTATAAACCGTACATTTTCTCCGCTCTTCTGCTTCTCTTAGGCGGAACCGGATTTTTTTTCCGCCAAGACATTAAGAATCTGTTTGCAGGCGACCGAAAGATTCTACTCGAAAAGGAAAGAAAGAACATACAGCAGCAGATCCTCTCCGGAACTTTAGACGAAAGTTCGGTTAAAAATTTCCAAAACGCGGCGAAAGATTACGTTACCGCGAACCCATCGGACGAGCTGGGATATTTTTACACTGCATTAGGAAATTATGATTCGTTTTTACTCAACGGATTCGCATTCGATTCGGGAACGCTCGTCAAACTCGCCTATTCGGGGTTCAACGATTTTCTAAAAGAGGACGGCTCGTATCTTCCGATTCTGGAGGAAATGTATCGTAACGCGCTTCGGGCAAAGGCGATCGATCCGGCCGTCGCGGAAAATCCGGACAACGAAACGATGATCGCGTTCGGAGAAACGATCAAACAACATCTTTCCAGAAAATCTTTGACCGCGCTTTTGAGTTCGATTCCTTATGACAAGATCAGTCCCGAATTCAAGATCGGTTATACTTGGATCTCGATCTTAGGCGCTTCGTTATCGGGCGACACCGAATTTTTAAAACGAAATCTGGCGAGCCCCGAGTCCAGCGGTTCGATTCTTTTAACGGATCGGGAAGCCCATTTTCTTACCGGCCTTTCCGAATTCCGCGCGGGTCAATACGTTTCCTCCTTGAACTATATCCGCAAGGTACGAAACGAAAACGAAGACTTTATCACGACCGGTTCTTGGATTTTGGAAGCGAAGATTTTCAGACTGCAGAATCTTCATCCGAAATCGATTACAATCCTCGAAGAACTCTATCCGAAAGCGGAGGATCGAAGGGAAGAAATCGTAAAACTCGCCCGGGAAATCATCGAGGAAAAACCGACGCTGAAAACCAAGCTCAACCTAGAACTAGAATCGGATCAATGAACGAAACGCGGTCGACTCTAATGTTAAACGAAGTCAAGAAGGATCGGATTCTCCGTAACGTTTTTAGAAGATACGCCGCGATCGCGTCTTCTTCGTTTCTCATGATCTTTTCGGCTTCATGCGGACTTAAACCGGTTCCTCCTCCCGAAGGAAGATTTTGCGACACCTGGCATAAACCGGTCGAATGTGTGGAACTGGATTTTCGAAAAGGAATCGGCAACTTAGGTCAAGGTTTCGTTCCGATGAAGATGAAAAGCGTCGTCAATTATTCGATCGAAATCGAGAACAAACAAACCGTTCTCGTGGAAGTGCTTCACGAACACAGGGTACGAATCACCTTTCCGGAAAAAGAACCTCGATTGTATCTGAAGATCAAAGACAAAGAGGATCGCAAACGCAGATGGGAAAAAGCAAAAGAAGAATGGAACGAATTCTTTCGGTAACAGAAAAATAATTTACCGGATCGAACGGATGTGAAGAATCAGATGGATGGTCGCCGCTCCGGAATCGCCGAAAGAAAGGAAATCCTCTTATTTAGTTTCCATCATCGAGGACAATCGGCACACCGCTCTCAATCTCCAAGAACTCCTATCCAAGTCCTCCGATTTTGAATTTCTCAAACACTATCCCAATTCCCAAAAGGCGATCGAATTTTTACCGCAAGAAGCCCCGGACATCGTCATCTTAGACATCGGACTTCCCGGAAAAAACGGACTCGAATGTCTTCATGAACTCAAGGAAAAAACACCTAACACGAAATATGTGATCTTCACGGTGTTCGAGGACGAGGAAAAGATCGTGGAAGCGATCCGAGCCGGCGCGTCCGGTTATCTTCTGAAGGACACTTCTCCCGAATTGTTTCTTGCGGAACTCAAAGTCATCATACTCGGAGGAGCGCCTCTGACTCCCAGGATCGCGGATAAGATCATCCGCGAATTTTCGAAAAAAGAAGAAACCAAAAATCCTCCGATCGCCAATACTCTCGGATTGACAGAACGGGAAATGCAGATTCTCAACTTAGTCGCGCTCGGCATGACCTTTCCGGATATCGCGGAGGAATTGGATATTTCCAGCCATACGGTCAGCAGACATATCGAAAAAATCTACAAAAAGATGGAAGTCCATTCCAGATCCGAGGCGATCATCCGCGGCAGAAGAATGGGAATCATCCGGGACGTTCCCGGATATCCGTAAGAAAGAATATGAGAATTCTATTTTATTCCATTATTCTAATCTATTGTTTGATAACGGCTTCCTGTTCTCCGACCGTTTCGTCCAAGGAAAGACCTTCGGCGGACAAAGGAGTTATCGATCTTCGCAATTTCGATCTGACCGAAAACACCGCCTCTCTAAACGGAAACTGGGAATTCTACTGGAAAGAACTGGCGCACGGAAAACAACCGATCGCAAAAGAACCTTCGTATTTTCCCGTTCCCGGAATTTGGAGGGAATACGATCGCCATTTCACTCTCGAAGGATACGCCTCCTATCGTCTGCGTGTGTTATGCGATTTTAAGAATCCGAATCTAAAAATCCGTATTCCGAGACTTCCCGGAGTCTACGACGTTTACATCGACGATCATAAGGTTTATTCCAACGGATTTACCGGAGTCGATCCGCTGGATACGGTTTTTGTCGCGCATCCGTTCCTTACGACCGCCGACGTTCCTTCGGGAGATTTTACGATCACGGTCGTGGTTTCCAACTTCAAAGGGAATCATCTCAAAGGAGGAATCCGGAAATCGTTTCAAATCGGCGGCGCACACACGATCGACTCCGAGGAACGAAAGGAAGAATGGATGGAAATCGTTTTGATCATCCTCATCTTTTCATTCGGAATTTATCACGTAGTTTTCTTTTTATCGTATCGTAAAGATCTTGTTCCTCTTTATTTCGCGGCGTTTTGCTTTTTGGTTTCGGGCTATTCCTTTATCACTTCCGGAATTCAATATATGGCGATCCCGAATCTATCTCTCGATCTGCGAATTCGAATCGAATTTTTTTGCGAAGCCGCTTTTTTTCCCGCGTTTTATAGCATGCTTCGAAAGATGTTTCCGGCCCAGTTCGATCTAAAATGGTTTCGAATCGCGATCGGAACCAGCGCCTTATTCTTTCTCGGAATTTTCTTTTTAAACGAACGCAACCTAGTAACCTTATATTCCTTGTTTATGTATACTCCCCCTTTGTACGGAGTCGTATTGATCGTCGGAACGGTCAAAGCTTATCGGGCGAAAGAGCCGATGTCCAAGTCGATTCTTTTAACCGGGTGTGTTCTGGCTTTCACCATGATGAACGACGTGTTCTACGGTTTATACGAAGTCTATGTTTTATTTCCCTATAGCTTCCCCTTAGGGCTTATCACCTTTGTCGCATTAAATTCCTATATCATCTCCTCGAAGTTCGCGGAGGATTTGGAAAGAGCGAAAGAATTCGCCGCGCTTCAGATCAAATACAACGAACAACTAAAATTACAGGCTCAGGAAAGAACGCGGATCGCATCGGATATCCACGATTCGATCGGCTCGGAGCTGACCGCGATTCTTTTCGAGCTGGAATCGAAGGACAAAAACGATTCCACTCTGAAGAAGTTGAAAACGGAAGTCGGCCATTTGATCTCCAACGTACGGGACATCGTGTTTTTGATGCATCATCACGGAAGCAACAAAGAACTAGTAGAGGACGTATTCAGGAGATACGGAGAAAGAATAGGAGGCACGGGAACCATCCAGGTCCAAACGGAAATCGAGGATGTTTCCGATTCGATTCATCTCGATCAATGTCTGCACGTCCAAAAGATCTTTCTGGAAATCATGTCCAATATTCTGCGACATTCAGATGCGAAGAATATTAGAATCGGCTGGAATCAGGAAGGGAATCATCTCGCTCTAAAAGTGATCGACGACGGAAAGAAATTCGAAATCAACGCGGAGGAACCTTCCGGAATCGGAATGAGCAGTATTCGAATGCGGGCGGAAAAACTAAACGCTCATTATGATTTTCTTTTCAAGAACGGCGAAAATCTATTCGTTCTGTATATTCCGATTCTTTCATGAACGATTCGGTTCTTTCTTTTTCAATCAATCCTATTCTTTCGTGCGATCTTTTTTTCGATCGAGGATCAACCCGTTCAAGTCCTTGGAAAGATTCATCCAGATGATACGTTTGAAGCGATTTCCGCTCGAAAACAAAAGATTCGACGATTCCGAATTGATATACGAATTAGAATATTTGAATTCGTTTATCAATCCGAATTGGATTGATTGACCCGCGCTTCGACTTCGATCGGACCGGATAGAATCGTAATATTCACGGATCGGATCGAAGGTTCAAAACGATGCAATCGATCGAGTTTCACGAGCAAATCCCGAAGCAGCAATAGAACGACGCGTGAATTCGCGCTACCGTTCGCAATATTTGCGGAATGTTTCCAAAACGTGCGCGGCTCATTGATATCCCAATCGTGCGTATAAAAGAGTTTTTTAGCGCGTATCGTAAAGGATTCCAAAAGCGCCGCAATCGCTTCTTGATTTCGATCACTTGCGACGTTCAGCTCCAATACGAACCAGTTGTAAAATCCCAGTTCGGGATGTTCCCAAATGTCTCGATATCCGTTTACGGGAATCGTAAGTTTTTTAAGTGTTCGATCGAAAAGAAGCTTCCGAAACCATTCGATACAAAGAACTACGGGCGGAATCACGGCCAAAGTTTTCACCGTCGGCGATTCGAAAAAATCGGGAACCAAACAAAGGACGTAAAAGGTGGGAAGAGAGAATAAAAGCAAAAATATTATAAAACTGTAATTTACAATCCAGAAATCCGCGAGAAAAAATCGGAAATAGCGTTTGAGTCCGATCCACAACGAAGTTCCCGCAACGGATTCGAAAAAGGACGCGAACGATCGTTTCATTCGTTCCGCTCTTTCGGTCCTGGATTTTTCCCGCAAAAGATCGGCGCGTTCCGATCGTTTCAGTTTTTCCCTTTCGTAAATCGCTTTTTTGACCGGATCCATGTTCGATTTGGATTTCCTTTTTAAAGGTGTATAAACGGAAACTCTATAGATGTGGAATATTCAAAAATTTGAAATTTACGAACAAAATCCATGATCGACTAACGCCGCATCATCGGAAAGATGAAGTTGATTCCGAAGATCATCCCTTGCGCCTTCACTTCATCCGGAACCTTTCCGAAATTCTGACCGCGGATCGAATCCAAACACGCTTGGTTTACGACGTCCTGACCCTGACCGGAAACGAGTTTCGTATCCAAAACCTGACCGCCGTCGTTTAACATAAAAAGGACTTTGACTTGTCCCGGAAGAAT
This sequence comes from Leptospira sanjuanensis, assembly GCF_022267375.1. GTDB lineage: Bacteria > Spirochaetota > Leptospiria > Leptospirales > Leptospiraceae > Leptospira > Leptospira sanjuanensis. The sequence goes on along the minus strand of NZ_JAIZBH010000001.1, from coordinate 1,036,053 downwards.
ACCTTCGCGCACCACGGTTCCGGCCATATCGCGATATGCGAAATTTCCTCCGCCGGGAGGAGCGAAACTTCCTTCGATTTGTTTCAACATCCGTTTGAAGTATTCGTAACCCGCGAGTTTTTTTCTCGGAATCGATAAGGCTTGGTTCCCGTCCCAACGAAACAAGAAGTCCTGTTCGAATCGATAGTTGAACGGGATCTTCGTCATTCTTCCGTAGGTTTGCGAGCTTTGTTTCGTTTCCTCGGTGGTCGTTGTTTGAACCGGATCGATTTTGTAGATGCCGACTTCGAAAGCCTTTTCGTCGTTCTTCTCTTTGGCTTCCTGCTTCTGAGCCTCGGAAGGTCTCCTAGCCATACTTCCCATGATGAATTCGCGGAACGGACTTGCGGAATGAAATCCTTCCTTCTTCGTAATCCCGCCGGCGCCCGCGGCGTCCACGTTGGAAAGCGCCTTGTACTCGTCCTTGATATTCTTATCCACAAAGTCCTGTTCCAAAAGAACCTCGTAGATCTTTTCCTTTTCCTCGTTGCTTTCCATTTTGACCATGGGTTCGCTGCCGAGAATTTTCCAGAGCATGTTGCGTGTAAGTAGATGTGCGGTAAAAAAAGACGCGAGCGCAAGAACGAGAAAGGACGCGTAAATCAGCCTCTTGTCGTCTTCGGGAATTCCGGAATATTCAGAATAAAGTCGGGTCTTGTCCATGGTTTCCGGAAAATTCTTCCAATCGCTTCAGCTGTCTGTACGCCTTTTCGGTCGCAACACGACCGGCGGGAGTTCTATTGATGAGACCGATGCGGACCATAAAGGATTCATAGGTGTCTTCGATCGTCTTCTCTTCCTCGCCCACGACGACCGCGATCGCCTTTAAGCCGACAGGGCCGCCTTTATAACGATCGATCATACATCCGAGGATCTGTCTATCCATAGCATCCAGTCCCAGGTCGTCAATCCCCATCTTTTCAAAGGCTTTGAGACAAAGCTCCTTTTTCACCGCGGGATTGCCTTCCACTTCGCTGAAGTCGCGGATTCTTTTTAAAAGATGGTTTGCGATCCGCGGAGTTTTTCGGGAACGTTTTCCGATTTCAAGGGCGGCATCGTCTTCGATCTTCACTCCGAGAATTTTCGAGGAACGCAGAACGATTTCCTTCATCTCTTCGTCGCCGTAATAATCGAGACGAAGTTGAATTCCGAAACGGCTTTTGAGAGGTTCGCTGATCAGACCGCTGCGGGTGGTAGCGCCTATGAGCGTAAACGGTTTCAAAGGAATTTGAACGGTTTGCGCAGTAACGCCTTCGCCGATCACGAGATCGATCATGTAATTCTCCATTGCGGGATAGAGAATCTCTTCGAGTTTTTTATGAAGCGTATGAATCTCGTCTATGAATAGGATTTCATTCTCGCCCATACTCGTAAGAAGACGGGCCAAGTCCGCTCCTTTGGTGATGACGGGAGCGGATGTTACGGTAAGTCTGGTTCCGAGTTCGTTGGAAACAATTCCCGCAAGAGTCGTCTTCCCGAGACCGGGAGGACCGGAAATCAAAACGTGATCCAGCGCGCGTCTGCGGTTCTTGGCCGCTTGCACATAAATGCTAAGATTTTCGAGGACTTCTTTCTGGCCTATAAATTCGGAAAGAAGAGAAGGACGTAAGCCCGACTCTTCTTCAAATTCTTCTTCCGGATTGAGCGTATGGGATTTTGACAATCAGTTCGGTCTTTCCTTGAGCTGGATCGAAAGTCTGGAAACGTTTCCTTGACGAATGATCGTGATGTTGATCCGATCTCCCACCTTGCTCTTCTTCACCGTGCTGACCACTTCTTCGGGAGAATTGATCTTCACTCCGGAAATTTCGGTGATGATATCCATCAACTGAATCCCGGCCCGATCCGCCGGAGAATCGTTCATGATCTGTACAACGACCGCTCCGCCGGAAATTTTCAACTGCTTTGCGTCTTCTTCGTGGAGATAATCGACGCCGACGCCGAGCCAAGCCTGCGCGGGGCGTTTGACCTTGCCGGTGGTTTTCAATTCCTCCATAATCGCCTTAGCTTCGTTAATCGGAATTGCAAAACCGATTCCCACCGAACCGCCGCTTTGCGAAGCGATCATACGATTGATCCCGATGACGCGACCGTTGATGTCTAGAAGAGGTCCGCCGGAATTTCCCTGGTTGATGGAAGCGTCCGTTTGCAGATAATGAACTCCGCTGTTGTCGATTCCCGTTCTACCCACGGCGCTCACGATTCCCGCCGTTAAAGATTGTTCGTAACCGAGAGGAGCTCCGATCGCGATCGCCCAGTCCCCTACTTTCACGGCGGAAGAATCGCCGAGTTCGATCGGAACGAGTTCTCCGTCCGGTTTGATTTTTAAAAGTGCGAGGTCGATCACCGCATCGGAACCCACAAGTTCCGCGTTATACGTCTTTCCCGTTTTTAAACGAACGGTAAGTTTATCCATGGAACGAACCACGTGTTCGTTGGTGAGAATATAACCCTGTGTGTTGAGGATGATTCCGGAACCGAGACCGGTTTGTTTTTGTTTCATCACTCTTCCCCCTCCGCCTTGACCTCTTCCGAAAAATTGGTCAAAGAAAGGATCTCCGAACGGCCCGGGATGAACGGGAACGTTCTGTGTTCTCTCGGTGGCGATGGAGACTACGCTGGGAGAAGCGGTTTGATACACTTCTTCGAAGGCTTGCTGAATCGTGATCGCTTGACGCGTAGCCGGACTCGGTTCCTTGTCGCCTTTTGCGTTGAGAAACAACGGACTACTTTGGCCCGTTCCACAAAACATCACAGGAGATAAGAATGCCCCGAGTAGAAGTGAAATGCTTACGACCGCAACATACTTCAGTTTTTCCATATTTTTCATTGAATTCTATCCCTTTGAAAATGATTTTCCGCTCGGTACCTGAAAGAATCGGTCCGCTTCGTTGACTGTCAAGTTGGATTTGGAAGCAAGGCCTTCGGTACACATTCGGATTCGAAATTGGATTGGGACGAGAGGAAGAATTCTCCCGTCTTTACCGCTTAGACCGAAAATCCCCGGAAAGAGTTTCCAATTTTTGGGCGAGCCATCGCACGAGAGAAACTACTAAGCGGAAGTACGATTCTTATTTTTCGCGGCTTCCCGGTTTTTGCGGATCTGAATCTTCGCGTTGATGTATTTTTGGATCGCGGCTTCGCCTCTTTGATGCGTGTAGTAATCCAGCTTCTCGACGGGAACGATGTCTTCGTCCGGAGTCACTTGCAAAATCGCTAAATCGATTCGTTTATCCTGACCGATGACGATCGCTTCGTAAGACTTGCCCGTTTTCACACGAACCACGAGATGATCGTGCGATTTGATGACGTGTGCGTTGGTAAGAATATAACCTTGTTTGTTGTAGACGATTCCGCTTCCGAGCATCACTAAAATCTTTTCGGAAAGATGGCCGCCCTTGTGGTGAATCGCGGAGGACTTGACCGTCTTTTCGGTAAAGATCGAAACGACACTCGGCGAAGAAGTCGGATATACTTCTTCGAAGATATGATGCACACGAATTCCGTTTTTGGTATGTTTGGAGGTTTTACCGTCGGCAGGAAGATCGTCGAACTCGCGTTCCAATTCCCGTTCGGGATCTTCAAGACCGTTCGAAGATTGTGTCTGCGTTTGAACCTGCGTCGCCGCGGCAGAGGAACAAAAGTCCAATAGCACGCCGAGAACGACGACGAGGGAAAGAAGTTTCAGAATTGAAAATATATGTTTCATAGAGGATTTTTTTTCGTTGGATTCTCCCTTTCGAAAAGAATCCATGTAGTAGAAGAACGATTTCTTAGAAATTCTTCTTTGTCAAGAATTGAACGGGAAACCTTAGAATGAAGATCGAAAAACCTGTGTTCGTTGTTTTTGAAGGAATCGACGGAAGCGGAAAATCCACACTTTGCAAATCATTGACCGAAAAACTCGTTGAAAGAGGAATTCCTTCCGTAGGTTTCACCGAACCGACAAACTTGGAAACGGGAAAGTTTCTTCGAAAATTCCTGCGCGGCGAAATCGAACTCGGAAGAGAAGAACAGATCGAAGCGTTCCTAAACGACAGGGAAGAATCATTGAAACAAAACATCCTTCCTTCTTTACAATCCGGAAAGAACGTTCTGCTGGATCGCTACATGTATTCCACCGCCGCCTATCAAAGCGGAGACGACTTATCTCCCGAAGCCATTCTTACCAAAAATTTAAACCGAAACTTTCGAACGCCGGACCTTCTTTTTTATCTGGATTTGAATCCCGCGACCGCGCTGGAAAGATTGAGCCGTAGAAAAGAGGACAAGGAACGTTTTGAAACCCTCGCCCAATTGAAAAAAATTCACGCGGCTTACGAGAGAATTCTTCCTAAGGAAGCGATCCGCATCGACGGAGAACGGGGACCGGACGAGATCGCGCAGGAATGTCTTTCGATTCTCTTAAAACGAATCGAAAACTAAATTCGATTTTTTGAATCTAGTGGCTTTCGATCTGAAATTCTTTGAGGGCGGCCTCGTGGCGTTCCGCTTGGCGATCCAACGAATCGGCCATTTTGAAAAGTTTTTCCTTACGTACGCGCGCCTGGAGAAATTTTTCGCCGCGGGAAAGTTTTGCCAACTCTCTGAGTTCGCTCGCTCTGGCTCGTTTTGCGGTCGCAGTCGCTCTCAGATAATTCGCGATCGCTTGCTTTTGACCGGGAGTTACCGCGCTCTCTAAAAGGGCTTTTTCGAGAAGACGCTCTTCTTCCTCCTCGCTTACCGCAAACGCCGGAGAAACCAACCCGCATACGAGAACGAATATAAAAACGGCAACTACCTTTCGCAGGGAAAATCCTTCCCATTGATTCAGAATTTCGACCTTCATCTCTACCTCTATCTTTTAGGAATAGGATTTCAGCTCCGATTCGTTTTTCAAGGACTTTCCTTTCGATCGTTCCTCCGGCCGATTTGCATTTGACAGCCCGGCCCTCTCCAAAAGACTCACTTGTAAGCGTACCTATAGCTCAACGGATAGAGTACAGGCCTCCGGAGCCTGGGGTCCGGGTTCGAGTCCCGGTAGGTACATTGCGCTACTGATTCGATGAATTTGCCGCGGCGACCTTAGCGATAATCTCATCGAAACATCGTAGAGAAGCGTGACTAATGTCCTGGAAGTATTTACATTCCGTAGAATTCTTTTTGTCCAAGTTCACAAGAGGAACATTGTATTCCGAAGCGATCACATTGATTCGATCGCTAAAAACTCGATCTAAATCGTATTTTTGATATACCTTATGCAACTCGGGATGAGCCCGTGGAATCCAAAGAACGACGGGAATGTTTTTTGATTTCGCCTTAATGATCATGTTTCGTAAGAATAATATCATATCCTCATTGAACGAGTAATTCGAGTAAAACTCTTTATCAAGAACCTTGGAAGCAAGATCATAACGAACATAACGTTCGGCTTCATTCGCGAACTGAAAATTTTCGGGAAAATCGTTAAAATCCTTCTCCGTGTAAACCCGATCTATTTTTTCCTTTCTGGCTTCCTCAATCGTGTTCATAAAGGCTTCCGTCGTTAATCCTCCGAATTGTTTTAACAGAGGATTCTCCTGATCCTTTCCAAACAATTTCTTCTTCATAGTGGACAAGGAGAGTTTGTAACGATAACTAGCAAAGAGTCTTGAAACCCAAATGTCGTATATGATCTTTCCGGGAAGTTCCTCGAAATGTGCGAAAGTGAATAAAAGCGGAATTCCTTCTACGATGGCGCTTTGCGTGTACCGGCTATTCGTGTTAAAGGAAAACGAAGACAATTCGATCGTTACCAAATCAGGCGTATATCCTCGATCCAACAGTTGAGAAAATCTCGTAAAATATATAGAAGGATTGGAACCGACTGTCGCAAAAGCGAAAACATCGTACTCGCCGAGTAGTTTTTTCTGTTCGGAATTTAAAAAAGGATCCACCGCCGTGTTTTTTTCAACGGGCATTGAATAAAAACCGAAGGATCGCGAAGTTCCGAAATTCCAAAGCGTCTTCCGTCCGCTTTTGGAATCCAGATGTTTAGGCTCGAGATCCTCGAGCGTTTCCACATAAGGATTTCCGGGAAGAGCGCTCGTAATCGAATGTCTCACCGCGGGGATCATGACGATCTTATCGAAAGCGAAAAATAAAAGGAATAAAAACTGAATCTTATACTTTCTCATAGATGTCCGTTAAAATTGGAAATAAATAAATGGAACCGATTTCGAAGACAAAGTTACCGCGACTACCGCCACCAACATACCTAAAGCGGGTATCAGAACTTTCCTTTTTTTAAATTTCAATGCTTTTCGGAAATGTGGAAGATACTCATACACGTGCAATAAAATCGCTAATACGAAAAAATTAGTAAGAGAGTGGATGCCCGGCAATTCCGCTCCACCCGTCGAAAATAAATTCCGAATGATGGCGATCGCTTTTGCCACGCTATCGGAACGGAAAAAGATCCATGCGAAACAAACCAAATGAAAAACAAATACCGAATAAAGAATTTTCGGAATCAAAGAAAGTTTTTGGATTCTTTCCGAAAAGAATCTCCTTTCGATGATCAGATAGAGACCGTGAAGGCCTCCCCAAATTAAGAACGTATAATTCGCTCCGTGCCAAAGTCCTCCCAAAACCATGGTAAGCATCAGATTGACATACGTTTTTACGTTTCCTACGCGATTTCCTCCGAGCGGAATGTATAAGTAATCCCGTAACCAAGTGGATAAAGTGATATGCCAACGCCGCCAAAAATCGCTGAAAGAAGAAGCTAAGTAAGGAGCTCTGAAATTTGCAGGAATATTGATCCCAAGAAGAAGAGATAACCCGCGTGCGATATCTGTATAGCCGGCAAAGTCGCAATAGATTTGAATCGCGAATCCGTAAATCGCCAAGATGCTACTCATTGCGTTGAATTCGGAGGGATTTTGAAAAAGCGGATCGATCACCGGCGAAATGTTATCCGCTATGATTACCTTCTTTGCCACTCCTAACAGAATCAAAATCATACCGGAATTATTCGCCAATTCCGAAAACCTGCGTTTCTTGTTTATCTGAAGCAAAAAATGATCGTGACGCATGATCGGCCCGGCGACCAATTGAGGAAAGAAAAGAATAAATAAAAGAAAGTTCTCAAAAGAAACTTCTTCCGTAACCTTTCCTTTATATTCATCGATTTGGAATGCGAGGATTTGAAACGTATAAAAACTGATCGCAAGAGGAAGCACGATCGTCTTGATTCCAAGGCCGTTTTTTAGTAAAGCTGCCATGTCGAAAGAAAAGAGATCGAAGGTTATATTGGAAAAAAAATAAAAATACTTGAAAACGATTAAATTCAAAAAATTTAAAATAAGAATGGAAGTAATGAGAGATTTCGAATACCGGCCTTTGTATTTGTAGTAAACCCAATAATTGAGAGAAACGATCCCCACAAAGTGAAGTAAAAAGATCGGACTCCAATATCCGTAAAAGATCATGGATCCGATTAAAAGTGATCTTCTCCTTGCCGAATCGTTGGAATACCAATATATCAAATGAAGACACAGAAAGAAAATTACGAAAATCGCAGAATTAAAAACCATTCAAAGTAAACCTATTAATCGAAAAAAATTTCCATGTTGAAATTTACCAAAATTTCACTCAGGATGACATTTCATACTTTTTTTCATGAAGTATCCTTGTTTTTTATGAGAACCGTCACAGCTCTGATCTTAGTTTTGATTCCTTCGCTTCTCTATGCCGAATTCGAAACAATGTATATCCTTTCCCCGATCCCGCTCCATCGCATCGGACTTAAGGGCGCGTATTTTACACAAGAAACGATGCGTAGTAAAAAAGAACTCTATGAAATAGACGCTTATGCGGAATATAAATTTCACTCCGCGTTTTCTGCCTATGCCGCGATTCCTTATACCGAATCCAGAATAAGAGACACCCCTGCAAAAGAACATTTTAACGATGTACAGTTAGGATTCAAATTTTTGAAACAGATCGACCGATTCTCATTTTTAGGAGGCGGAAGAATTTATTTTCCTACCGGAAAAGAAGAATACGAAATCGGAACTCAAAAACACTATCAGATAGAACCGAATCTCTGCACGATTTTTCGCTATCAATCTCTGGTTTTGTCCGCAATGATACATTGGAAAAGCGATCTTTCGCGAAATCGATCCGAGATTTTCGAGGATCGATCCTTGAGACATACATGGACATTTGAAGGCGCATTATCCTACTTTCAAAATCGTTTTCAGTTTCTGATTGAATTCAAACGGATATTCCGGTATCAAACGGAGGAAAACAGACTCTCGACATCGGTGATTGCTCCGGGGATATTCATTCGGTTTCATCTTTCAAATCTGGGATTTTCCTTCCCTATAAACATCGGAAGAGGTTTTGAACCGGGCGGAACGGTTGCTCATCCGCAACCCTCCTTTAGGGACGGGGATTTCGAGCGGGCGGTTCTCATTAAAATGATTCTTTATTATTAACGAATCGGATTCAATTGTTTGAATATGTTTTCGGATAAGGCCCGATAACCTTCGTATTTCAAATGCCCTCCGTCCATCAGCATATTCGTGCGAATAACTCCGCTCAGATCCAAAATAGGCGCTTCAGAAATGCGCTCTTTCATTCTTTGATTCAACTGAGGAGCGGCGAATATGGGCCAAGGAGGTTCCACAAAGTAAACTCCTAAGATAAGTATGCGACCGCAATGTTTCCAAAGCTCTTGAAACGTCTCCTTTTGACGGTCGATCGTTTGATCCAGTCGAGCGGTTTCAATCACGGAAAAATCGCTCAGAAAATCGTTCACTCCTCCGTTATATGTGCAAAAATCGAAATAACCGTTCATCTCGCGGACCGCTAGTAAAATCTGCTGGGAACTTCGATTGGGAAAGGCAACCTTAGTAACGGCCAAAGGTTTTAAAAGTTCTTCGGGCCAAAAAGCGGAAATACTATCTCCGACCAATGCAATTTTTTGCTGAAGAATGATTTGAACGAGCTGTTTTTCAGGAGCATCTTTCGAATCATTCTTCGGAGAACAGTGAACAATGAAAATGCTTGAAAGACAAATTTTGAGAAAGAAAACAAAGATTCGAAAGTTACTCCCCATTTTTTATAAAAACCGACCCGCTCTCAGCTTCCCAAAACATCCCGATATTCTTTCACAGAAAATTCCAACCCGACATCCTACTCGAACCAATCCACGGCTTCATCGAGTCTTTCTCGATACGGGTATAAATTCGAACGATCCAAGCCGAATCGTTTCCAACGAAACGAATAGTCCGTCTGTTCCACCAAAACGACGATCGTCATACAAGAAAAGTCTTGAACATCCGGACGAATCAGAATCGGGGCGACGCGAGTTTCTCCCGAAAACGGAAGAATTCTTTCGCAAAAAAAAAGTTCATCCTCGACGCCCGATAACCAACCACCGAACGGCGGCATCAAACCTAAAATTTGAAAATCGGAAAACGGTTTTTCGAAATATTGATCCTGAAAGATTCCATCGATCGTTAGATCGGGATACTCTTCGTCATAGATTTCATAAATGCTTTTGTGATTGGAAATCTTATTCAAAAAAAATTTCATAGAATCCGCGCTAAGTGATGTAAAACGAACCCCGCAATTACCAAGGAGGAAGGATCGCCAGCTTGTCCGTCAAGGGGACCGCGATTCTCCAAAAGAATGCGGTCCAAGCGACGGGATCATTTTCTTTCCAATGAGCTTCGTATTTCAACCAAAGGTTCTTATCCGTTAATACGCACAAAGGAATTTCTTCGGTGCCGAATGTGTCGGTCGATGGATCGATCGGCCAGATTAGCTCTTCCGTATCCACGTTCGTTTGATTTACGGCGATGAGAGAAACCACGAACAATCTTAAACCTTGATCGGAAGTTTGACAAGGTCCTTCCATGGCGCTGCACACCGCTTTCAGATATTTTTCGTCGCTGACTACCGCATCCGCAAGCATTCCGATTTCGTCACGAATCGTAAACGCGTCGTAAAGCTCCGAACTTTCGATCATATTCTAATTTTATAATCCTATTTTGATTCTCGAAAAGAGCGCAGGAGTTGATCTAATTTCACTTTTGATCTAACGATTCAGCCCGATCTTTTTTTCCGGAATTTTCGCTTCGAAACGGGAAAATCGATCCGCTATCAAGCTTCGCACAAATCCTTCAGAGCTTTTAACGCCTTGGGCCACATATCTTCGAACATGGGTTTGTATTCTTCGGCGACCTGCATCTCAACGATCAATTCCGTTTTACCGGGACCTTGTTCTTTGAACGTATAATTTTCGAAAGCGGGCGTCCACTTTTTCACTTCTTCGCTTTCCGTATCGACGACTCCGTTGCTGATCATTCCTAAATGTTCGATCGAAATAAACTGATGCGCGATGTTTTCTTTGATCCGGCTGTACATACCTCCCAAGCCGCCGTTTTCATCCGGTCCCAAAAAACGAATGATACTTCCCTTGTCCCAACTTCCTTCATAGTAAGAGCCCGCATGAAACGCTTCGGTCCAAATTCGATAGGTTTTATCCTCGAGCATTTTGTTCCATACGGTTTTTACATCTGCGTGAATGATAATCGTAAACTTTAAAGTTTCCATTGGCAACTCTTCCTTTCCCTAATTTACTTTGAAAATATCGACCAATCGTATCAAGTTTATAGGATCGGTTCCTCCGTTTAAATCAAAAAACACGATTACACGTTTTCAGTTTTCGGACAATGATTGTTTTCTAATTCCTCGTTGATTTTTTGGATCCTGTTGGAATTTTTTCGTTGGAAATACGGAAGCGAAAATAAAGGAATAAAACCCGGATATCCGAATCCGAAAACGAGAGTTAGAGAAGCGAAAGATACGATCGCGTTTGTCTTTTCGTTTTCAAATTGTACCGCTTTCATCTGCCTTCTCGCGTGTAAAAAGTAAGCCGCACATTCGTCCGAATCGTTTTTCGGATTTTGCGGAACCGAAACACAGAATGCCGAAAGCAAAAGGAAGAATACTATAGATTTGAAGAAATTTCTTTTACGCATCTTCCGATCGCTTTCAAATTTGCCGTTTCGATCATTTCCTCGAAATCGGTCGTTCTATACATTCCGTAAACATAAAGTGTCAAAGAATCCTTCTCTTGAATAGAACCGGTTTTGACGACCTGATCCGCTTTCAAAAGAGTGTAGTCGATTCTTACCTCGTATTCGCCCGTTCGAACCTGTATCGGCCAAAGACCCACAAAGGGATAAATACTCGGCCAAGTCCACCAATAGTTGTATTCGTCCGAATATTTGGGCGTGACCTCAATATCCAATACATAAGAACCGTCCTTAAAAGAAGTCTCTTCGTTCAAATCCAAGATCGAATAAAAAACACGATTCTGTTTTAAGATAGTTTTAAACGTGTATTTCCAAGCTCCGCTTAGGTTATAATTTTCGGCGGATATAACATCGAATTTTCCGATATAAGATGTTTCCTTCGATTTGGCTAAGTTGATGGCGCTGAAATCGCGAGGCTGAGGAAGTTGTTTTATGTCGACCTTGCAATCGGATAAAAATAGAAACGCGAGCAATTCTACAGCGATGAAAATGATATTTTGGAAAACGGTGGTGTTTTTATTTTTCATTCTTTGATTTTTTAAAAGACGATCGGATCGCAGATTTATCAGACTTCCAACACCTTTCGCTTCCGCGGAATTTCCTCTTTCCAAAGCGATCGCTTGCGGAGTTTGATCTTCCGAACTTCGTTTGGATTTGTCCGCACCTTTTTTTAAAAGAAGTTGAATGATCTCGAGGCTGCCCGGACGGCTCGCCGCTACGTGTAACGGAGTGATGCCTCCCGGATTTTGAAGCGCGTTTGCGTCCGCTCCTTTTTCCAGAAGAAGTTCCACGATCGCTTTTTTTCCGGTTGCTACCGCGGAATGAAGAGCCGTGTTTCCGAAAGACAATTTACTTCTAGAGGTAAGACCCAAGTCCGCTCCGGAAGAGATTAGAAATTTTGCAACTTCCAGATGACCGAAATAAGCTGCGAGATGAAGCGCGGACCAACCGTCCTTGGAAAACGAATTGATCGAATCCGCGGAATTCGAAACGATCTTTTTGACCTCCTCCAAATCGCCGAGCGCCGCGGCCTCGAACAGATTCCGCTCCGGATGAATCTCATAGATCTCTTTAGAAATATCTAATTTTCCATAATAGAGTGAAAATAAAACAGGGGTGATTCCTTCTTCCGTTACACTTTGGAACAGACTCGGATCTCTTTTTAAAAGACCGATAACTTTCGCCTTGAGTCCGCTCGCGATTGCCTGAAAGATTTCCTGCATAAAACACCGTCGCTTTTTTGAGAGAGGATTAAATCCCGTTTTCAGAAAAAATTCAAGAGAATTATTTCAATTCGATAATATCGTACGGCTGCAGATCGACCGAGATCGGATTCGGGGTCAAGAGTGTGTTTCCTCGTTCCGTGTCGAACATCGTCACACCCGGTTTCTGAAACTGAGTATTCCCCACGTATAAAATCTTATCGGACGCGAGAAGAATGCTCGAAAGACTCGCATCGTAGCTCGACGGAATCGTGAGAAGCGTGGCAAGTTTTTCGCCGGTAGTCGGATTGAATACCTGAAGCGTTTTCGTAAAACCCGAATCCAACACGGAAGCGTATCCGATCGTATCCGATTTCACTTGAACGGTAAGAATGTCGCCGCCCGCGACGGCTTCGGAATAAAGCAAACGCGAAACGAAACTCCGCGTCGACAAACGAAACGCGCTCACACCGCCGTCGATCTGACTCAAGAAACCCATTCTCCCCGGAGTTGCGATCACAAGATGAGGTTCTCCGAAAAGATCCGCAAGCTGCGGTTTATTTACGGGATTGGAACTTGGAAACGTATAAACACCCAAGACCGAATCCGTGGTAATGCTTATCTCGACCAAAAGAGAAGTAGTGTTCGGTGGAAAATAACCGGAAGGATCGTTACGATCCAATCTTTGAATGCAGACAAAGAGAGAATCGCCCACGATTTTCATTCCGTTCATCTCGGGAATCCCGTCGGGAGCGCCTCCTGTGGAAAACGTTTCCGCGTAAACTCCGAGATCGATCGAACCCGTGACGGTCAAATACGTCGGATCCACGATCAAAAGACGATTGGAACCGTAAAGGCTCACGTATGCTTTGGAAGCGCTTGCAAATTCCATGTCGACGGGATTCACTTTCAAACCGAGGGAAAGCTCCGCGATCGTCGCAAAACCGTAGTTAGGTTCCAGAACCTGAATGCTGTCCCGGTTGAGTCGGTTTAAAACGAAAACCCTTCCGATTCCGAAACGAGCCACGGCGTCCGAATGGATCGGAGTCAACCCGGGATACGAATACAACAAAGAAGGATTTACGACCTTAAAACGCCCGCCTCCTCCGAAATCGGTCGTAACGACTCCGATATTACCGGGAGAATTCTGCGTCAAAAGAAGACTCAAGAAAGAAGGCCTTTCGATGTCCCTGCAAAATACATTCAAAAAAAAGAATACAATTAAAATCTTAAGTTTTGAATTCATCTCAAAACCTCATACTCAGAGTCGCATACCAGCTTCTTCCCGGAAGAGGATAACCGATCAGATCCGAGATTCTTTTATCGGTAAAATTCTTCACCTCGAAGGTGAAAAGGAATTCCTTTGACGGAGCCGATTCTTTTTCGTTTCCGTGAGAATCCTTTACGGGTTCTCCGGGCTCCGAATACAAAACCCAGGTGAAAAAATAATTCCAGATTTGTCTCGCGGGAATGTAGTTCACGTATTCGTTCGTTCTATCCCGAAACACGGCTCCGATATACAACAATTCGATCCCCGTTTCCAATTTCCTACCCTTCCAGGAGAACGTGCTGGAAAATTCATGTCTCGGTCTCAAAGGAAGAATCTTTCCGTGCAGATACGGAGACGAAGAAGTGTTGACCGCTTCCTGATACGTGTAATTGAACAAAAACTTAAAACCGTATTTCCAATCCTCTCGATGGGAGAATTCAACGCCTCGAATTTTCGCGGAGTCCACGTTTTCCGGACGAAGGGTAAACTGAGAATTGGGAAGAAACAGGATCATATCCCGGATATCTTTGGAAAAATACGAAACACCGGATTTCGTTTTCAAAAAGGAATGATCGGTTTTGAATACGAAACCCGCGTCTCCGTTTCCGCTCTGTTCCGGTTTTAGATTCGGATTCGCAATCACGGTTCCTTGTTCACCGAACATCTCCAAAAAGGAAGGAATTCTATATTGTTTGGAAACGTTCGCCTGAAACTGAACATCCCAATTTTCCCGTTCGAACATCTTCCAAACGAAACCGAACTTAGGATTCGTGAATCCCGTCTTTTTTTGATCGCTTGCGAGAGGATTCTCCCTTCGATACCAAGGTTCTTCCGAGGGGAAACGGTCTTTGTATTGATCCCAGGTCACGGAAGGAATCAGCAAAACCTTCGCTTCGAAAAGACGGATCTCGTCCTCCAATCGAAAGGAAGAATAAGCTCTTTCCTTGAGCGGTTCGACGCGGCCGACGATGTTGGAAGGAGTCAGACGTTCCCGATCGAAGGTTTCCTTTTCCAAAGAAGCGAAACCGCGTATGATCTGATAATATTCCGCGAGATACAAGGTCGGCATCACTTGAACACCCATTTGACGGATCTCCGCTCTCGAGTTCGGAACTCCTTTGGAAAACTCGGAAGCGGGATCGAACAAATCATCCTTGGCCGCGGTATAAAAGCTTCTCGTTTCCAATCGAAACGAATCGATCAGTAGTCCTTTCGTATCCGTCGCGAACGAACCCATATAACGATCGTATTTACGGTGGACCTGATTGGTCTGATTGGAGCCCGGTCCGGGCAGACCGTGGATTCTATGATTGAAGTCGTTTAATAATTTCAGTTCCGTTTTACCGATCCGGTATTTGAGGGTTCCGAAAAGTGCGGCCCGCTCGAACGAAGCGTTCTTTCTTCTGTCAACGGTATCGTCTAACGTGTTTAATACGACCGTCCCATGATCGTTTTTAAAGGAGAAGTTTTGGTCCGATTTTTCGCCGAGCGCCAAAAAACTCGCTCCGACGCCGTTGTATGTTCCCGTGTGAGATACGCTCGCCTTTCCCGTGTTAAACGAACCTCCCCCGATGTTGATTCGCGTCCGCGGTTTGCCCGTATCCTTTCTCGTAACTAGATTGACCGAACCTCCGATCGCTGATCCCGAAAATCCGATCGGGTTTCCCGAACGATAGACTTCCACACTTTCCAGACTGTCAAACGGCAAATCGGCGAGATTGACTTCTCCACCTTGGGAATTGTTGATCGGAATTCCGTCCAAATAAATCCGGGATTGGTTCGGATTGGTTCCTCGGATCGAAAGAGTGGAATACGAACCCAAACCCCCGAAAGAACGCACCCGCAAACCGGCCTCGCGTTCCAAAACCTCGGGCAAAGAGGTATAACGCGCCGAGGTTTCGTCGAGTTTGATCGCGGATTGAAATCCGCTCGGATTGGACCTGAAATTTTGGGAACCGGAATCGGAAACCTTTCCGAGCACTTGAACGGTTTCGGCTTTTTGAACGGAATCCGTTTTTTGGGAGACGGGAGAATTTGGATTCTGTTGAGAATAAACGTCCGAAACGCCGAAAAACAGAAACAGGATTATAGAATATTCTAAAATTCGAATGTGATTTTTCTGTCCCATTTTTCGCCCGGGAATGAAGGGAAAGAAAAACCGGAAAATCCGAGCGGGGTTTCGTGCAAACGAAAGCCTATTTTTCAAACCCGACCTTAACTCCCGAAAGTCCCATCAGTTTGTTGTCGGCTTGTTAGGTCTTCTGGCTTTCGCCGACTTCGCATCCTTCCCGCGTTATACGCAGTGGTTTTGTTGCGAAATCTCTAAAGGCGATTACAGCTGCGGGTTCAGCTCCGGATTTGAACCGGATTCCCTTCCTCTTCGAGGATGAACAAGCTTCCGTTCCAAGATTTCCGGGCCACACTCCGCGAGCAAGAGAATTCTAAACGAAGAATCCGAGAACGCGAAAGTTTGCGGTTTCGGATAAACTTCGAAAGAAAAAACGCGACTTTTGGAAAAGGTTTTGCGGATCGAAAAGCGCCGGATTCGGCATTCGAAAAAGATTCAAGCCCCCGGAAGAATCGTTCCGTCTTCGGAAATTTTCGGTCCTTTGCCGGGGAAATCTTCCTTGGTCAGCTTTTTCATCAGATCGATGGTTTTCTTTTCGGGATCGTATTCCGGAATCGAGGCGGAGTCCAACTGCAACGGAATGATCTTTCCTTTTACGAACTTACCTTGTGCGTCCACTTCCGCTTCCAACACGAGAGAATAACCCACGATTCCTCTGGATGACAACGCGCGGTACCCCATAAAGTTTCCGAGAGAATACGCGATCAGCCTACCCTTATACAATTCCATCGCGCGCACTAAGTGAGGACCGTGGCCGATCACGAGATCCGCGCCCGCGTCGATGAGAGAATGACTGAACTCGACTAAGTTCCCTCTGTATTCTCCGTAAAAACGTTCCATCTGATTTTTAACGTGAAGAGCCGGACCTCCTTCAGCGCCGCCGTGAAAGGAGATGAACACGAGCTGCGCCTTTTTCTTCGCTTCTTTGACGAGCTCCACTCCCTCTTCGATTTCGTTTACGTTGTTATGCGACTTCAAATGGGAGAATCCTATCCAAGCAATCGAAACGTTCTTGACGGTCATATACGTGATCATTCCCTTCTTACCCGTATAACGGATTCCCGCGTCGGAAAGATTTTTCTGAGTGTCGTCGAAACCCTGCTGATGAAAATCCAAGGAATGATTATTAGCAATGCTTAAAATATCAAAACCCACGTCTTTCAAAACCTTCGCGTAAGAAGGAGGTGTTCTGAAGGCGAAGATCATTCTTCTCGAAGTGTCCTTGGACGTGTTCGGATAATTGGTCAGAGTGCTTTCGAAATTTCCGAAAAGAATGTCCGCGCCTTTCAGATAATTCTCCACTTTTCCGAATAAGAACGATCTCGGATCTTGGATGTTCAAGGGTTCGGGGAAATTCGTACCGGGAACCATGTCCCCCACTGCTTTGATTTTGATCGTCGTGTTCGCCTGCGGATCGGCGGAAAGAACGGATGAAAAAAGAAATAAAACGGATACTATGGAAAGAAATACGGACTGTTTCATGTCCTTTCATCAGTTTCAAGACGAAGATCCTCGTAAAGCAGAATTTCTATCAAAGGAATCACGCTTCTTCCCGATACGATATATAGAATGGAACGCATCCCCTGCAATACCTGCGGCTCTTTCGAGTTCAAACCGTTATTCTCCAAATCCAATCATAAGAACGAACTCTTTCACATCGTTCAATGCAAACGTTGCGCTCTCGTTCAAGTAAGCCCTCAACCCTCTCCCGAAGAAGTCGCGTCCTACTATTCGGAGGAATATTTTTTAAAACGAAGCGATCGCGGATACGACAACTATTTTTCGGACGGAATCCGAAGCGAAATCTCGCGCGTATTCGGACTCAACCTGAAGGACTTGGACTTCGAGTCTTGGGAAGAATCCTTATCCGAGTCGAAACGTTGTCTCGATGTCGGCTGCGCGGCCGGTTATTTCGTGGATTACATGCAGCAGCGAGGATGGGATTCGCACGGAATGGACATCGCCGAAGCTCCGGTAAAGTTCGCACGCGAGAAGTTGAAACTCAAAGTGGAGCGGATTGATTTTTTGGAATGGAAACCGTCCAATGCGGAACGGTTCGACTTGATCACCCTTTGGGCCTCGATCGAACATCTCCACAAACCGAAAGAAACATTAGAAAAGATTCATACACATTTGAAACCCGGCGGAAGAATCATACTTTCCACGTGTCGATGGGGACTTCTCGCCGAACTTCAAGGGCCTTCCTGGAGGTATCTAAACGTTCCGGAACATCTCTACTATTATTCTCTTCCGGGAATCGTTCGGCTCTGCGAATCGATCGGTTATCAAAAGAAAAAACACGTCACATACGGAAGCGGGCTGACGGCAAAAAAAGACGCGTCCGTATTTTATAAGGCGTTCAAGTGGATCGCGGACCCGGGTGTGAAATTTTTCGACCAAGGAGACATGATGGCTCTTTGTTTCGAAAAACGTTAACGACCGCTCGACAAACGGGCGGGACATAAAAAAGAGCTCTTTTCCCGATTTTTTTTCGTCGATTACTTCAGAAAAATGTAAAATACCTTTCCGGAACGTATGAACAAGAAATAAATCTCTTGCGACAAATCCGCCGGTATATACAATAATTCCTCCGATTGAGGTTCGCTTTGAAGAATACGATTGAAAAGAACGTCGTCCTTGGATTGATCGTCGTCGTATTTTTAAACACGGTCATCGCGGGTGCCACTTTTTACGGACTCAGACAATCCGAAAATCTGAAAAAGTGGGAAACACATACGCAAGAAGTCATCATCCATCTGGAGGAAACTCTCTCTTCTTTCAGCGAACTTCATTCCGCGATTCGGGGTTATATCCTTTTTAAGGACCGATCTCTCTTTGAAAACTTCTATAAAAATAAAGCCGCGATCTATGAAAACCTCGAACAAGTTCGAAACTTTACCGCGGACAATCCCGTACAACAAAAACAGATCGCCGTTGTACGTTCGTTAGTCGATCAAAAACTCGCTTATTTGGAGGAACAAGTAATCCAAAGGGAAATGCGAAGCCTGGCGAGTTATAACATTCCTTTCCGTTCCCCGCAAGGAATTCCTCTCACCGAAAAGATCAGGGGCCTTTTGTTCGAAATGAAAGCGGAAGAATTCCGTCTGTTAGCGATCCGTCAAAAAGACTCCGAACGAAATCTCGCGATCGCGACCACGTTGGTATTCTTGGGAATCGCGTTGAATCTTTCCTTCATCGTCCTTCAAAATCTGCTGATCTATAAGGAAAGCAAACGCCGCAAAACCGCGGAAGGGGTTGCGGAACGATCCAACGAAGATCTGAAGAAATATTCCGCTCAGCTCGAACGTTCGAACAAGGACCTCGAGGCGTTTTCATATTCCGTTTCCCACGACCTTCGGGCGCCGATTCGGGGAATATCAGGTTTTTCTAAAATTCTAGTGGAAGATCACGGAAATAAACTCGACGATGAAGGGAAAAGAATTCTCGACATCATCATCCAGAACTCGGAAAACATGGGTCATCTCATCGACGATCTTCTGGAATATTCCAGACTGGGAAGAAAGGAGATCATTTTTTCCACGGTGAATATGAAGATGATGGCACAAAAGGTTCTCGAAGAAGTGTCGAATTACTATCCCGGTATCAGGATGAATACGGTGGTGGGCGATCTTCCCCAGGCAAAGGCGGATTCGGGTCTTCTAAAACAGCTTCTTTTCAATCTTGTTTCCAATTCCTTTAAGTATTCCAAAGAAAAGGAACAACCGAAGATCGAAATCGGTTCGTATCAAAACGAGGGCGAAACGGTTTTCTTCGTCAAGGACAACGGAGCGGGATTCGATATGAAATACGGACACAAACTCTTCAATATGTTTCAAAGATTGCATCATTCGGATCAGTTTGAAGGAACCGGCGTCGGTTTGGCGATCGTCAAAAGGGCCGTCGAAAAACACGAAGGAAGGGTTTGGGGAGAAGGCAAATTGAACGAAGGAGCCTGTTTTTATTTTACGTTAGGAGTTCATAAAAACCGTGAATAACCTCCAGGACAATCTGATTTCGATTCTTTACGCGGAGGACAATCCGCAGGATTCCGAACTTACTCTAAGAAGTTTAAAAAAACATAATCTAACCAATCAGGTAAAACTGGTCCGCGACGGAGAAGAGGCGTTGGAATATCTTTACGCGACGGGACGTTACGAAAATCGGGATAAATATCAACTCCCTTCCCTCATTCTTTTGGATTTAAAGATGCCGAAGGTGGACGGCATAGAGGTTTTGCGTAAAGTAAGAAGCGAAGAACATACCAGGATGATTCCCGTGGTCATCCTTACTTCTTCTGCGGAAGAAAAAGACATCGTGGAAAGTTACAAACTCGGAGTGAACAGCTACGTGGTCAAACCTTTGGAGTTCGGCAAGTTCAGCGACGTCGCAAGCGAAATCGGATTTTACTGGATTCTAATGAACAAAAGCGTATCCTAATGATTCAAAAGAAAGTCTACATCATCTGCATCGAGGATAACCCGAACGATCTGGCCTTGATGATCCGGCAGATCAGCGCGAGCGGTCTTGATTTTTCCTATAAACAAATTCAAACCAAAGAAGAATTGATTCAGGAATTAAAGACCAGCGAACCGGATCTGATTCTATCCGATTTTTCCTTACCTTCCTTCGATGGAATGGAAGCCTTATATGCGGTTAAAAAATATCATCCGAACGTTCCGTTTCTTTTCGTTTCAGGCTGGTTGGGTGAAGACGCGGCGATCGAAGCACTCAAACAGGGAGCTACGGATTATATTTCCAAAAACAAAATCGCCAAACTGATGCTCGCCGTCGAACGTGCTCTCAAAGAATCCGAGGAAAGACAACTTCTCGAAAAGGCCGAAAAGGAAAACGAAACCCTTAAATCGCAGCTGATTCAAGCGCAGAAACTCGAAGTCATCAGCCTTCTCGCAACCGGTGTCGCGCACGAGATCGACAATCCTCTGACGATCATGGTCAACTACGCACAACTGATTCTCGCGCAAAGCAAGGACGATTCGATTCTCAAATACGCAAGCAATATTTTGGCCGAAGGCGAGCGGATCGCAAAAATCACGAAGGATCTTCTGCGATTGGCAAGACAGGAAAAGAACGTTTTTTCCCAAGTGAATTTTCAGGAAATCATTCAAAAGACCGTTACCCTTTGCGAACAGTTGTTTAAGAAAGATATGATTCGTATCGAACTCGATATGAATTCTTCCATATCAGAAATACAATGCGTCCCTCAACAGATCCAGCAAGTCGTATTAAATCTTTTAAACAATGCGAGAGACGCGCTCAATCTGAAGTATCCTAAATTCGATTCGAACAAACTGATTCTCATCCGTGCGAACCCGTTCGACAAGGAAGGAAAACCCTGGATTCAATTGAGCATCGAGGACCATGGCGTCGGAATTCCTCCCGAAGAAGCGATGAAGATCTTCAGTCCGTTTTTTACGACCAAAAAAGTCGATCAAGGAACGGGATTAGGTCTTTCCGTCAGCATCGGAATCATCAAGGACCACGGAGGAGAACTCTATTACGAAAGTATAGAAAACGAATATACTCGTTTTTTTATAGAACTCCCGGTTAATCCCGAAAAACGAAACGAGTCCGACGAAAGTACGCAGAAAAATTTCGCTTGAAATCCCTGCTCCGCCCCACTCCAAGATAAGTTCTTATTTTCTCGGATTCGTACAACTCCTGCGCTTTTTCTTTCCGAAAGAATTCGGAGAACGTATAAGCGCGGCAAACCGAAAGAGTTTCCAAAGGACGGGCTTTGTACGCTTATCCCGCGCATCGGAGATATAGAAACGCCGTCAGGTTCCTCGAGGAGAATTTATTTTCGAAGGGAAAATAAAATTCATTCCTTTAAGAACGCGGCGATTCTTTCCCAAACCTTAGGGTCGTTTAGAAGATCCGAATGTTCCGCTTCCGTGATAAAACTTTGATAAGCGACTTCATCGGGAGGAATCGAACTCTCGAACGTAACTCTTCCGTCTCCCGGCGCGCGGATCGAATTCTTAAAATCCCACATCCAATGATCCGGATTCTTTTCGGGTAAAAGGGTGCGTATCGTAGGTCGATTCTTCGCGTGAATCACAAGCGCGGGAGGAAGTTTGTTTCCTTTTCGGATTTCGAGAGAATTCCGAAACGCAAGAGCCAAATCCAATCTGGATTGAAACTCCCGAAACGTCGGGGGAGGTTCGCAATGCGCTTCGTGCGAATACGGACCCAATTCGTATTTTTCCCAATCGGAAGCATTAAAAAAGCGGAATGGAATCGTTTTGTGATCCGAATCCTTTACGGTGTCCTTCAGATCGAAACTTCCTTCTCTCGGAAAAAACGTATAAACCGAAATGAAACTCGAAACGACGCAAGCGCTCGTGATCTCGGGATTCAATCCGGTGGAAACTCCGGAGATTAAGTCTTCCATAAATCCGATCCCTCCGCGAAACGGAACTCCCGCAAAAACCGCCTTTGAAACGAGATCCGGTCTTCGTTGAATCACGGAAAGGGAAAGATTTCCTCCGTTGCTATGACCGACTAACACCGGTAATACGCCATTCTCCCTTTGAACGATTTCCAAAAACGCTTCGAGCTTGAGAGAATTCTCCCCGTTGTCCTTACGCCAATCGTACGGAAACACATACAACTTTACGGATCCGATTGAAGAAATAAAATTCAACCAAGGTTCGTAAACTTTCGCTTCGATCAGCGAAGGAATCAAAATCACCGAAGTCAAAATTCCCCCCGCTTCGACTCGATCGTTCTTTTTAAGAGTCAGATCGGGAACGGTAAGATTCAGAGCCTGCCAAGGACTGAGCCACAAACGATCCCAAGAACCGTCCTCGTTTTTTTGAAAGAGTTCCGAACCCTTATAGCCGGGAACGAACACGATCGGAATCGGAGTTCCCGCGACGACGGAACGACTTCCCGATTTTGTCGGCCATAACCCCGGACCGAAAACGGTTTCCTTCGAAACGGAACAAGAAGAAATCAAAGAAGCAAATACGATCAATACGATTGGAAAGAATTTCACGGTGCAAGAATCGTTGCAGGAAGAAACTTTGTCTATGGTAAAAACGTTTCGATTTTCTTTTTAGCTTGTCAGAGCTTCGGATTCTGATATTGGTGAGATCAAGGTTCCGCTTGATGAAATTTATTTTTTGGACGACGCTCCTTTCGTTTTCTTTACTGAGTTGCGCCACGTATTCCACTTCCGTTTATTCCCAATTCGAACAGGAAAAACTCGTCAACAGAAGCGGCGTTTCCTCGAACAAACTCAGCCTGCTTACGACTCGGTATTTAAAAAGCAACGATCTCTTCGAAAAATTCGAACGCGATCCGTTAGTCGTCATTTACGATTTGGACAACCTTCTTCTCGCACACAAGTCGAGAGAGCTCTCCTACTTCCTTTCCGAACTCTGTTACCTAACCGGAAACGAAATGGATAGGGAAGATCCTCAGTTCGCAAAGATGTATGCGTCCGCTTTGGTTTACGCGTACACCTATCTGTTCGATAAGAAGGCAAGTCCCGCTCCCGATCCGTTTTCGGCGGAATTCCGATTCGCGCTTCTTACTTACAACCGATCGCTCGCACAGCTGGTTCGTTATGCGAAAAAGAACCGCAAACTTGCAAGCATCACCGACTTAAGCCTTCCTTTGATCCGGGGAACTCTGGAGATGATCGGTGCGGAAACCGAATCCGCTTGGAGTCCGCAGAATTTCCTGCAAGTGGAAGTCGCCTACGACTATCGCGTCAAAGGTTTTTCCAATCACATCAGCAAATACGGAATCGGAACGCCTCTGATTCTAAACCGGAAGTTCCCCGAAGACGGATCGCATACGGAACGGACCAAATACGAATTCATCGCCGGAGTCGGACAAGCGTATCCCGCAACCGCGTTCCTTAGTTTAGAGGAATCTTATTTAGGAAATCGTGATTTAATGAATCTGAAAGCGAAGATTCATGTCTACGATCCCGTGTTTCGGGATCGCATTCAGTTGGACGGAATGGATCTTCCTTTGGAAAGCGATACGACCACTCCGCTCGCCTACATGCTGACGATCGCGCAACAACGCGACGATCTGCTTTCCGTTTTCGACGGAGAAACGGCGATCACGAGAAAGGGTTTGTATCTCGTTTATCCCTATCACAAGAAAAAAATTCCGGTCGTGTTTCTGCACGGACTCGCTTCTTCTCCGTTCATTTGGTTTCCGATGATCAACGAACTTCTGTCCGATCCCGCCATCAAGGAGAAGTATCAATTCTGCGTTTATTGGTATCCGACCGCGATGCCCATGGTTTTTTCCGCGGCGGACTTTAGAGAAACGTTATATGATTTACGCAAAACATACGATCCTAAAAACGAAAATAAGAATTTCGATCGAGCCGTTCTGATCGGTCACAGCATGGGCGGGCTCGTCGCCAAACTCGCCGTCACCGAAAGCAGCGTGGAAGAATGGATGGCGGCCGCCGAGATCCCGCACAGCGTATTCGATTCCTTAAACGAAGAATCCCGCAAAGAAATCAAAAAGGTTCTGGAGTTCAAACCGGTTCCTTTCGTCAAAAGAGCCGTGTTCATTGCGACACCGCACCGAGGCTCCAATCTCGCGGAAGGAATTTTCGGAACCATCGCTCGGTTCGTCTTTCGGCTACCGAAGGAAGTCCTAAAAAAAATAGAGTACGGATATGCGTTCTTAAACGCGACCCACAAAAAGGGAGAATTGGTCGCCGGAGTTTACGGAGTCGACGGACTCGCACCCAAAAGTCTGTTTATGAAAGTGACCGGAAACCTGAAACCGCAGGTGAAATTCCATTCCATCATCGGAAATTCCAAACTCGCGGATCTGGATTGGATCAGCGACTCGGTGGTTCCGTATGAAAGTTCTCATCTGGATCATCCCGAATCGGAAATGTTGATCGAATCCGAGCATTCGGTTCAAAACCACTTGCCCACGTTTCTCGAAGTCAAGCGGATCCTAAAGGAACACGCGAAAGAAAATTAGAATATTATTGATTTCTTAATTCTTCCGCTTTGTCGATCGCCCGTTGACGGTTTTCCATCATCGCTTTTTCCACGTTTAAGCGAGCTTCCTCGAACCCTTTTTCGTCGAGTTTTTTCGGAATGAAAATCGGTTCGCCGTAGGAAACTACGAAGGTCGTGAAGGGTTTCGGAATTCTATGTTTGTCCCAAGCTTTTTCCGCGATCCACTGACGCGTACATTCATAGTGCATCGGAACGATCGGGATTTGGGAAACCTGAGCGCAGGCGATCAGACCGGGCTGCACCACAAAGGCCGGACCTCTCGGACCGTCGGGTGTGATCGCAGCGGGAAGATTTTTTTTGAGATGAACGAATAAGGCTTTGAGAGCTTTGGAACCGCCCTTGGAAGAACTTCCCCGAATGCTGTAATTGCCGAAACGATGCACGACTTCGTTGATAAAATCCCCGTCCTTGGATTCGGAAATCAAAACGGCCGCACCCGCGTTCTTATTGAGATAGGGAGAATAAAGAACGTTCGTATGCCAGATGGAAAGAATGTAAGGCTTTTTTTCCTTTCGGAGTTTAACGAGACCTTCGTCTCCGATATTGACTCGGCGGGACGTAAGACCGATGAGTCTCTGCAGATTGACGACTAAGAACGGAATCAACCAAATTAAAAGCTTTCTTTTGAACGATTGTTTTCCGTTCAAGTTAGAATTTTCTGCCATGCAACACGAGAATTTTCGGAATTCGGAAATTCATCACCTCTTTTTTTAAACCCGGACGGAACGACCGTTACGGCGGAAATTCAGTGGATTTATAAAGGCTGGAGAATTCTTTACCTCTCGGAAACAAAAGAAGCATCGCAACGAAGAAAACTCCCATTCCGATCCAATGAATCGAATCGGAAGTCACGAAATAGAACACCCCGTTGATCGTATAACCCGCTTCCGCAAACATCGCGGAAAGAATTTTAGACTGAGAATACGAAACGAATTTTTCCTTCGGTCCCAAATCATCCTGAATCATCTTCCTTTTGGCGAAGAACAGAGGAACATACCAGGCGATCGGCAACAGGAAAACCGTTACCGCCAAAATGATTCCGCTCCGATCGCTCGGAAGAGTTCCGTTCGAGTTTGCAAGAAACACGAAAAATCCGCCGAACACGACTAAGCCGATTACAAGCGCGGTATAAATGATTTTTAAGTTTCTCATCGTTTTCCTATCCTACAACGGAAAATCGGAAATTTATTTCCAAATTTTTCGTTCAATCGTTCGATAAAAGGAAAAATCGAAACGTAAAATTTACGAAATCGGAAAATTACTCTGGACTGGATATTCGAAATTCAATATAGAGTTCGAAACAAAAAAATAGGTCGTTCACTATGGAATCCAATTTGCTGACAGACGTATTTCTCCCGATCGCGTTAGGCATTATCATGCTCGGAATGGGGATGACTCTTACGATCGCCGACTTCAAAAGAATTTTCGTTCTTCCCAAGGCCGTGATAACCGGTCTTACGTTGCAGCTCCTGCTTTTGCCGATCACCGGCTGGATCATCGCCAGCGTTGCCGGTCTTCCCGGAGAACTCGCCGTGGGTCTGATGCTTCTCGCGCTTTGTCCGGGCGGCGCGACTTCGAATTTAATCACACACTTGGCGAAAGGAGACGTGGCGCTTTCGATCACGTTAACCGCAATCACAAGCTGCGTCACCGTTCTTTCCATCCCGTTTCTTCTGAATGTTTCTATGCATCATTTTTTAGGCGCGGGTCAAATGATCGAACTGGATATTCCGAGAACCATTCTCCAGATCTTTTTGATCACCGTTTTACCGGTAACGCTCGGTATGATTCTCAACGCGAAAAAACCGGAGTTGTCTCGGAAGTTCGAAAAGACGGTCAAGATTCTTTCCGGAGTTTTTCTCGTTTTGATCATCGCAGGAGCGATCATCCGCGAACGCAACAACATCATTCCCTATTTCATCCAAGTCGGTCCCGCTTCCCTCGCGTTGAACCTGATTACGATGGTATTGGGATTTATCGGCGCGACGATCATGAGAGTCACTCAATCGCAGAGAACTTCCATCACGATCGAAGTGGGGATTCAAAACGGAACCCTCGGAATCGCGATCGCGAGTTCGATCCTGAAAAATCCGGCGATGGCCGTGCCTTCGGCGATTTACAGTTTGATCATGTTTGCGACCGGAGCGCTCTTTTCGCTTTGGATGCACAGAATTCCCGATTCCAAATAAGGAATTTTACGACTGAAAAAAGCGTTTCTCATCCTTTTCTGCGCGGTTCAGTTTTCCTGTACGACGGTCGGCTTTCACCGGGAAGCCGTACGGAGGGAAATCGACTTCGGAAAGGAGGAAACGCTTCGTCTCTGCGTCTGGAAGGACGTGAAGGTTTCCAAGGAGGAATTGATCGAACTGATCGGAGCCTGGAACCAAGAATTAGAATATTATAAAATCCGTGTTTTGTTAAGCGAAGTCCAGGATTGGGAACGTCCCGGCTGGACCGGAATGGCGATCATGGATCGGGTTTTTACCGCGGCGCTTCCGAGCCGATGCGATCGTCTTCTGGCAGTCGCGGGCGGAAAGTTCAGCGATACCGCGTTCGAACTAGTCGGAATCTTTTTGGCGTTTTTGGGAATTCCCAGCTTTCAGGTTTTAGGAGCCGTGGAAACAAAAACCGGAACGAGAGGTTATATTCTCGGACAAACAAGAACTCTATCGCATTGGATGGCGGGCGGTTCAAACGGCACTCTGATCCACGAAGGGTATCATCTTCTCGGATGCGGACACGCTTTCTTTCTCAGCGATTGTTACGTTCAAATCCGAAAGATCAAAGAATTAAAACGAAAGAACGCGGAATCAGGAATTCCATTCTTCCCTTCCGTCGATGAGGACGGAAATATCTTTCTTAAAAGCCCCTGGGAATAAGTCATGGTTTTATGGAAGCCCCGGAACCCAGATGGAAACCTTTTTTAGGAGCGGCGCTCGTACTCGCGGGAGCGGTTTTCTTTTCCGCAAAAGCGATCTTCGTCAAACTCGTGTATCGATACGAAATCGATTCGATCACCGCGCTCGCTCTTAGAATGTTGTTTGCGATCCCGTTCTTCGCTTGGATCGCGTATCGCTCGGGAAATTCGAATTCCTCGACCGCTCTTTCCAAAAAGGATATCGCATTCATCTTTGCGCTCGCGTTCTTGGGATATTATCTCGCGAGTTTATTCGACTTTATGGGTTTGGAATATATTTCCGCGGGATTGGAAAGACTTACCTTATTCGTTTATCCCACGATCGTTCTCGTGATCAGTTCCTTGCTCTACAAAAGAAAGATCAAGACCGTGGAAGTGTTCGCGATTCTTCTTACCTATTCTGGAATCGCGATCGCATTTATCGGAGATATTCAAACGGAAGGCCCGCAAGCGAGCAAGGGAGTTCTGCTCGTATTCGCATCCGCCGTCGCCTATTCTTTGTATCTCGTAGGAAGCGAATCCTTGATTCCTAAATTAGGTTCGGTCCGTTTTACTTCGTATCTTATGCTTTTGTCCGGTTTGATCGTGGTGATTCATTTCTTTATCGTAAAGAATCCGGCGGCGCTCCTACAACCCGTACCTGTTTACTTATACGGACTGGCGCTAGGAGTTTTGACGACCGTAATCCCCGCCTACTTTACGACGGAAGGAATTCGGATGATCGGTTCGGGAAGAGCCGCGATCGTCGGCTCGGTCGGCCCGATGTCTACGATCCTGCTCGCATGGATTTTTTTAGGAGAACCCATCACTTCCTCCGGAATGGCCGGAACGATTTTGGTGTTGGCGGGAGTTCTTTCCATCGGAAAGAAAAAATCGGAAACGACTCAAAAAGAATCAGCGCCCGCTCCAAACGGAACGGCTGCGGCAAACGGAGCCGCATCGAACCTAAAAAGTCAAAGCAAAGAAGATTCCCAAGACGCGAACAATGCCGAAATCACGATGAACTAAAACATTAGAATATACTAAAATTATGGTCCGTCTTTGACGCAGCGGATCGCCGCGGTTGTAGCCAAAAAGGAACTCAAAGAAATCGGACCGTAAACGAAATCCAGAAGAAACAAATTCTTATTGGAAGGGTCCGGATTTGCGCTGCTCGTGAGATAGGTCACGTTCACGGGATTATTCTTAAAATACGCGGTGTCAAGAACTCCGTTTCCTACGGTAAATCCGTATTCGACGATCGAACGAAGCTCGTGAACGTTCGGAAGTCTCCAAGGTTTTCCGTCGCTTGTGGCGATGTTCGCACAGAATTGCAATCCCGCCTGACGCGCGATGTTGGTTAACGTTCCGCTCGAACAATTCGTTCCCGATTGTCCGTACGAACACTGAGCCCAACGGAGATTGGAGGTTTTTTCCAGAATCGTTCCGTCTCCCATGTCCACGAATTGTTTTGCGGGAAACGCACCGCTTACGACACAACGCACTGGAAGCGATCCGGTTTCGGAAAGATTGCTCGAAGTTCCCTGCGCAAAATTAAACGTCCATCGACTCGAACCCGGAGTCGCAACCGCGGTCCCGGACCAAAACGTTTGGGAAGAATTCGGAAAGAATGTAACGTCGAGATACGGGCTCGGAGTCGGATTCTCGTATGTGGAAATCGAATACAATTCTTGAATGGACGGAATTCTCCAGGACTTATAACCCGCGTAACCGTTACCTGCGTTTAACGCGTCGCAGGCGGCAACCGCACTTGCATAGGAATATTGAGAATTCGTTCCGCTGCAATCGACCGGATTCGTTCCTTCGGGACAATGTTTCCAAGCGAGTCCTGCGATCTTATCGTGAATCACGGGCTGAGACGGGTATTCGGGAAAGACGGTTTTAACGAACGAAGCCTGCGGTCCGTTTTGAAAATCCGCATCTTGATTCGGATGAACGGTACCGCCGCAAGCAATCGAATTCAAAGTTCCGTCGTAACAAATCTTTTGCCCCGCGTCCGTGATCGGGTTCGTAACGGAAACGGAAACCGTATAATTTTGTTCGGTTCCGTTGCCGGCAACGACGGAATACGTCACCGGATTTGAAAAATCATTCCAATTGACTCCGCTGATCTGAGTCGTTTGTCCGACCTTAACGGTCGCGTCGGCGGAAACAGAAAACGTCGGTCTAAGTCGGGCGACGACTCCGTACGGAACCGTTGCGGTAATATTCGTTCCGTTGATGACGGTGGGATAATCTTGGGAAAGAAAATTCTCCTGAGCCGAAAAGGAAAACGAAGAAAATGCGGTTCCCGATCCGAGATTACGGATGATTCCCAAACCGCTTTGCAGTAAAAGTCCGGCGTTCGAAGAAGAATCAAAACTGATCTTGTCGGCTTGCGCGCATGAAATCAAAATCAATGCGGAAGAAATCCAGAAACTGCGAATTAGGGAGCGCATAAGGTTTGTCTTATCTATTAGAAGGATCCAAAGGAAAATCGTTCTAAGATTTTTTTATAAAACAAACTAACGTTCAGGAGGGGTCAATGCGTTTTCGGAGAAAAACCGAAAACGATCGCAAAATAAAAGGAAGAGTTACGACTTACGCAATCAAATTCAATCGGAAACACAACGGGTATAATTGTTCGTAGCGGAAGAAGCCAAATCGATCATCGCATCGCCAAAACGAACCCGTTGAACCTGCCCTCCTCCCGGAATCGAATTGCTCGTACCGTAAATCGACGATGCGAGAGTGTTCGGAAAAAAGCTAAGATCGATCTTTGCATCCGAAGTCGACGAGGAAAAGTCCAGTAAACTTCGTAATTCGTTGACGTTCGGGAGTCTCCAAGAACGCCCCGCTACCGTTGAGGTTTCGCAAGCGCTCAAAGCCGCGGCAAAGTTTTGGCTTGAGACGATTCCAGTCGTACACTGTGTGGAACCCGATGTCCAAACTTGTCCGATGGAACATTTTTGCCAAACAAGACCGGTCCGATTGTCACGAACCGATCCGTCGTTCAAATCCGTAAACGATGGAGAAGGAATCGCAGCTCCGGAAACGCAGCGGACACGATTGCTTCCTGCGACTTTATCATGTGAAAAGTTGACTCCGCTTATGAAATTGAATCCCCAAACTTGCGCGACATTCGTTTGGTTCGTAGAAGAGGACCAGAATCCTCCCGTTCCATTCGGAAAGTGGGAAAGGTCAATATAAGCGCCGCTCGTCGGTGCGGCATTCGTGCTTAAGGTCATCAATTCTTCGATGCTCGGCAATCTCCAACCTTGCAGTCCCGCATATCCCGCTCCGGAATTCATAGAATTCAAACCGGTACAATAAGCGTTGGCCGCGGGATGCGTATAATAATAAGTCGTCGAACAAGAAGTGCCGCCCGTACCGCCCGGACAATATTGCCAAGTTAGTCCGGTCTGACGATCGAACGTAACGGGTTGGGGAGAATACCCGTTTAAGACGACATTGGACTGAAACGAAGAAGGAACACCCTTGGAATACTCCGCATCTTGACCGGGAGCGGCCGCGCAAGTGGTTAAACAATTCGTTTGTCCCGCATCCGTTAGACGAAATGTCGGAATTACGTTCACGGAATAATCGGCAAAACTACCGCTCTTTGCGGTAACACGATATACAAGAGAAGAACTGAAATCGTTTTCGGTTTGTGCGCTCGTCTGCGAAACTCCGTTGATCTGAACCGCCGCGCCCGTGTTTACAAAGGTCGCTTTCAAACGACGAATGGCGCCGAACGGAACGGAAACCGTGATCTGCGTTCCTGAAATTTCTCCGACAAAGTCGGTGGCAAACGAGTTTTCTGCCGCGTTGAATCGAAACGAAGTGATTTCTTTGGAATCGGGTCCGAAGCCGTTTTGAATTCGAAAAACTTCTACTCCGCCCTGAAACAATAATCCTGCGCTGGAAGAGGCGTCGATGCTGATCCGTTCCGCTTCAGAACAAAAAGTAAAAAGAAAGATTCCGGCGATGAGCCGGATCAAAACCATAAATCGATTCATAAAAAGGTAATTTCCTTTGTTATGAGAATTATAGTTCCTTCCTTGTGGCCAATCCTGCCAGGTTATAAAGTAGATCGTTTTATTGCGAAATCGTTTAAGAAGCCGATTCGTTTTCGAAGGAGAAGGAGATCCTACATTCTCCCGTTGCGAAAAAGAGGCTATCTATAAAAATCAAGCTGCGATTTCGAAAGAAAGAATCGATTCTTCGTTTAATAAATGTCCAAAATCATTAAGGCGATATCATCTCCAAAGTTTCCGCCCGAATAGGCGAATAGATCCGATACGATCAATTCGATATAATCTTCGATGGATTCCGTCGCGAGATATTCTTCAAGGATCGAGATCAAACCGGGAAGATCCAAAAGTTCTCCCTGGGCGTCAAAGATCTCGTACATCCCGTCCGAAAAGAATACGACCCGATCCCCGTGTAAAAGATCGATGGATTGATCGTAATACTGCGCCCCTTCAAACGCAAGAAGAGGAAGATTCATTCCGTCGAGTTCGATCCGTTTTCCGTCTCGAAACAAAAGAATCGGAGGATGTCCCGCATACGAATAAACCAAACGTTTCGATTCGGGAATATACTTCACGCGCACCGCGGAGATATGATGATCGACTACGAGAGGTTTGAGATCTTCTACGATTCGAATGAGTCCCTCGGCGGGAGACAATCCGATTCGGGAAGAATTCTTAAACGAAATCACGACCATTCCCGAAACCATCGCGGATGAAATCCCGTGACCCGAAACGTCCGCAAACAAAATGTCGATGCTTCCGTCCTCGTTTTCGATCGTGCTGATCACGTCCCCGCCTACTTTTTCAAACGGACGGAAGTATGTTTCCATGCGGAAGTATTTCGAATCGGGAAAGGTTCGATCGACAAGGGATCGTTGCGTAAGTCTTCCGAGTTCGAGATCGTAGTGCATCCGATCGTAAAATGCGTTTAAGGTTCCTTCTTTTTCTTTGCGATCGAATGCAAGGACGATCAAGTCGCCGATCAAACCGAGAATGGATATCTCCTCTTCGGTCCAAGTCCGATCCTCCCGCACCATATCGATTCCGAAAAAACCGATTTCCTTTCCTTCGTATGTCAAGCGGATGATGAGCAGCGATCGGATTCCTCTCGGAAGAATCAACTCGCTCAGGAAAGAATTCTCCCGTTCGATTTCTTCGACGGAATTGAACGCGATGTATCCGTCCTTTCGTATCTGTTCGAAACGATCGGCGGGAAGATTTTGTACGGGAATATTCTGGAAGTACGGAAGCTGAGAAGGGATTCCTTCGCGGCACCATTCGTACGTGTTGGAAAGATATTTATGAGTATTTGAGTATTCTATAATATAGGCTCGGTCCGCGTCGCAGATTCTCCCTGCCTTTTCGATCGAGTTGCGGATCGCGACGTCCAACTCCATCGGAGGAAGCGTGATGAAACTTTTGGAGATTTCGGTGAGATTGCTCTGTAAAAAAAGGGAATACTTGAGTTGATCCTCGGATCGTTTCAAAGGGGTGATGTCTCTCTGCGATCCCCAAATCTGAACGAGTTTTCCCCCCTTCACGACGCCGACGACGCTGTTTAGAAAGTATTTCCGGTTTCCGAACCGATCGGATTCCTTGGATTCAAAATCCTTCATATTGTATTGCGCGCGTATAAACGCGTAATACGGCTCCAGATCTTCGGGAGAATCGGACGGAACGAGCTGCGAAAGGGTTCGGCCGATCACTTCGGAAGGTGCGGAATATCCGTACATTCTCGCCATGGAATCGTTGCAGATCGTTAGTCTAGCGTGTGTTAGGAGATGCGTTAGCTGATTCGTTTCGTTTTGTTTCGTATCAAGAGGCTGATCGAGATCAAAACACCAGATTCCTTCGGCGCTGCTCAGGAAGAATTCCCGATATCGCTCCAGTTCTAAAGAATCCGATTTTATCCGCATAACGTAGTCACCGAAAATCCGCCCTTTATTCTTTCCGTCGGCGATAAAGGTCAAAGGTTTTATCAAGGAAATCCGGGAAATCCGTTCTCCGATTCGAAAAAAAAATCGCAAAAAACGCCGAACCTGCCTCGTAGATTCGGCTTTTTGTCCGGGGGAAATCGTATTCTAAAATCTCAGATCGGAGGCAACACAATGCAAACCACAATGAATCAAGAATGGATGGATGAAAGAATCGAAGCGATCGCGGAAATTCTCGCGGACAAACTCATCGAAGAAATCCGCAAAAGAGCGCTCGAAAAAGAAGCAGTTCGCAAAGCGAGGGAAGCGGCTTAAACGACCGCAAAGGGAGAATCGAATATGGCGGAATACGCACTCAAAGAAAAAAAAGGAAGTCTCTTTAGTAATGCAACCAAGGAAAAGGAAACACAACCGGATTACACGGGCAAGGTGCTCCTCGAAGGGAAAACCTATCGCCTGGCGGGTTGGATTCGAAAATCGGCCACGGGAAAGAATTATCTTTCTTTAAGTCTTTCCGAACACAACCTTGAAAAAAAATCCGAAACAAATTCTCCCGTCGGCGAAACGGACGGGAACGATTTTACGGATATAGAAGAAGATTTTCCGTTTTGAAGAATGAAAATTCGATTTACGATCGGGGTCTAATCGTAAAAGAATTACACCTCTACAGGAGAAAGAAATTTCTTGAAAACGAAAATTCCAACCAAGTTGTTTTTGGCGATTACTTTCACACTCGCGGTCTTGGGTTCCACCAACTGCGGATATAACGCGATCCAGGAAGAAGACGAGGCCGTCACTGCGTCTTGGGCCGAGGTTTTGAACCAATATCAAAGAAGAGCCGATTTGATTCCGAACTTGGTCAACACCGTGAAAGGATACGCGGCTCAGGAAGAAAAAGTGTTAACCGAAGTGACCCGAGCCAGAGCCGGAGTCGGTTCGATTCAAGCGGACGAAAAGACTCTGAATAATCCGGAACTTTTCAAAAAATACGCACAGGCGCAGGCACAGATGACATCCGCTCTTTCCCGTTTGCTCGTTGTTGCGGAAAATTATCCTCAGTTGAAATCCAACGAAAACTTTCGGGACTTGCAGGCACAGCTCGAAGGAACGGAAAATAGAATCACCGTGGCGCGCAACCGATACATCCAAGCGGTGCAAAAATACAATAGTACCATCCGAAAATTTCCGAGCAATCTCACCGCAAAACTTTTCGGATTCGACGTAAAACCTTCGTTTACGGTCGAAAACGAAAAGGAAATCTCCAAACCGCCCGAAGTTAAATTTTAAGAATTTTGAATATGATCCGGTTGAAATTCGGAATCCTTTTCTTTATCGGACTTTTCGCGTTTAGCGCGGGTTGGACTTTGAAAACGGGAAACTTTTCCGTTTTTCTCTTAAGGGAAGAATGGAAAGCGGAAGATCCCGTCATTCCCCCGCTGCGTACGCAGATCACGGACACGACGTCGACGCTCACCGACAAACAAAAGGCGATTCTAACCTCCACGTTAGTCGCCTTTGAAAAAAGAAAAGGAAGTCAGATCGCGGTTCTTGTCGTCGGCTCCACTCTCGATTGGACCGTGGAGGAATATGCCGTCAAAACCTTCGAAGCTTGGAAACTCGGACGCAAAGGAATCGACGACGGAATTCTGATCGTAGTAGCGATCGGAGACCATAAAACGAAGATCGAAGTCGGATACGGATTAGAAGGCGCGGTTCCCGACGTAATCGCAAAACGAATCATAGAAGATTATATGATCCCCCGGTTTCGCGACGGAAATTACTACGAAGGAATTTCGGACGCGATCGACGCGCTCATCGCAAAGATCGACGGCGAAGAACTTCCCGCCGCGAGCGGTAAAGTCGCGGGTTCCAATTCGACCTCTTCCGGCGACGGGGATTTCGAACCCGAACTTCCGAATAAACTCGTAACAGCATTCATCATTCTTGTCATTCTCGGAAAATTGTTCGGGCTGATGTTCGGTAACGGATTTTCCGGAGGATTCGGAGCCGTCATCTTCGTGATCCTCGGTTTGTTTTGGTCCATCACTCTTTGGTTGTTGATTCCGGGCGCGCTCTTACTTTGGTTTTTCGTTCTCGCAAACGGAGGCGGAATCGGCGGAGGCGGTTCGTCCTGGGGTTCTTCGGGAGGAGGAAGCTCTTGGAGCGGCGGAGGCGGATCGTCCGGGGGCGGAGGCGCCTCGGGAAGCTGGTAAAAAGGATTCAAATAGTATGATAAAGCAATATACATCCGAACATTCTCTTCTGCAAAGAATTCTGAATCATTGGCTGGAATCTATCTTCTCCCTTTTTTCCTTTACCGCGGACAAATCGAAAACCCATCGATTCAAACGGTATTTCAGCGCGGAGGATTTAAAAAGAATCGAATCCGCCGTTTCCAAATCCGAAAGTTCGCATAAGGGAGAAATCAAAGTGATCTTGGAATCGGCTCTTCCCGTTTCCAGAGTTTTGTTCGGTCTGGACGCAAAACGAAGAGCGGCGGAACTCTTTTCCGAAAAAAGGGTCTGGGATACGGAAGAAAACACGGGGATTCTGATCTACGTTCAACTCATCGATCGAAGGATAGAATTGCTCGCCGACCGCGGAATCTACAAAAAGGTAGGACAAAACACGTTAGACGAAATCTGCGGTAAAATGCAGGATGGGTTCCGATCCGGTTCGTATCTCGAAAGCGTTCTCGCTGCGATCGAATCGTTTACAAAACTTTTGCAGGAACATTTCCCGCCCGGAAAACAAAACCCGAACGAACTTCCCGACCGTCCGGAAATCATCTGAAGGAACGTTTGAAGGCGCACAACCGTCCTCGAAAATCGAAGTCTAAATTGTTAAACGAAATTCAAAATCCGCGAGCGACGAACGAGATCGTCTCGCGTTCAACTATTCCGAAGAATGTTGACCATCGAATAGAGACCGTTTCTGCGAGACATGGAAAGATGTTTGTCGAGACCGATCTCTTTTAAAAATTCCAAAGAAGCGGCTTTGATTTCCTCGCGGGTTCTTCCCGAAAAAACGCGGATCAAAAGAGCGATCATACCGCGCGTGATTGCGGAATCGCTGTCGGCTTGAAACTCGATCTTGCCTTCCTTTTCTTCGGAGACGATCCAAACGCGGGACTGACAACCGGGAACCAAACGCTCGGGAGTTTTGGCCTCATCGGGAAGCGAACCGAGTTCGTCCCCCATCTCGATCAACAGTTGATAACGTTCCTGCCAATCGGTGCATTCCGAAAATTCGGAAACGATTTCTTTTTGAACTTCCGCAACGCTGCTCATAAACTCACTTCCCAGCTTTTCCAAAACGCCTCCGCGAGCAATCAGAAAAAGAGAAGCCGATTCTCATAGCTTAGACGACGTCGGTCCCGCAAAATCGATCGATTCTTTCGAAATCAAAAAATGGTTTTCTTAAAGTCCGTTCGAAAATTTGATCCTCTCATGAGAGTTTACGAAGTTCAAAATCAATTCGGTCTGGAGAATTTAAAAATCGCGGAACGTCCCGATCCGGTTCCTGGACAAGGAGAAGTCCTCGTCCGTTTCAGAGCGGCCTCTTTGAACTATAGGGATTATCTGATGGCGATCGGAAGATACAATCCGAAACAAA
This sequence comes from Leptospira sanjuanensis, assembly GCF_022267375.1. Classification (GTDB taxonomy): domain Bacteria; phylum Spirochaetota; class Leptospiria; order Leptospirales; family Leptospiraceae; genus Leptospira; species Leptospira sanjuanensis. Next base: position 998,834 of record NZ_JAIZBH010000001.1, on the reverse strand, counting down.
AACTTCCTCTCGTTCCTCTTTCGGACGGAGCCGGAGAAATCGCACAGATCGGTCCGGGAGTTACGAAGTGGAAAGTCGGCGACAAGATCTGCGCCAACTTCGCGCAGACCTGGCTCGACGGAGCGCCGGACAACGATATGTTGCGCAATACTCTAGGAGGTCCGCTCGACGGTACTCTCAGTGAATATAGAATTTTCGGAGAACAAGGAATCGTTCCCATGCCGGAACATCTTTCCTTTGCGGAAGCATCCACTCTCCCTTGCGCCGCGCTCACCGCTTACACCGCAATCGTCACACACGGAAACATTCAACCGGGAGGAACGATCGTCGTTCAAGGAACGGGGGGCGTCTCCATATTCGCATTACAATTCGCTAAAATGATGGGAATCAAGGTCATCGCGACTTCCTCCAGCAACGAAAAACTCGCAAAGCTCACAGCACTCGGCGCGGACGAAGTCATCAACTACAACGAAAAACCGGATTGGGATAAGGAAGTTCGCAAGATCACGAACAAGAAAGGCGCGGATCTGATCATCGAAGTCGGAGGCGCGGGAACTCTGCAAAGATCGATCTCCTGCACGAGACCTTGGGGAACGATCGCACTGATCGGAGTTTTAGCGGGTGGAGAAAGCAACAATCTCTCCCTGTTTCCGATCCTGATGCACGGAATTCGAATTCAAGGAATCATCGTGGGAAGCAAACGAAACTTCGAAGATATGAACAAGGCGGTCGAAGCCAACAAGATCAAACCGGTCATTGATCAAATCTTTAAATTCGAGGAAGCGCCTCAGGCTTACGAATCGCTAAAGTCGGGGAAACACTTCGGAAAAATCTGCATCGAAATTTAGAATAAAACGTTATTCTAATGTAATTTCCGGAGCGAACTTCGCCGCAAACGAAGTTTTCCGGCCGACCGAACCGTAAAACGCGTCGCATTCTTAACCGGCGCGTTTATCCCCTTCTCCCCAACCAACCCCCAAAGGCAAAGGATCTTATGCACAATGAAAAAAATTTTAGAAGTTCAACAAGATGTGAATACGCAGAAGATCTTGAACGAAGTCAGAGATCTCCTTTTTTGGAAGGAGTTCCCACAATCGAAAAGAAAGAACATCCTCTATTTTATTAAATTTTGATCCACTATAGCAAATATTCCTTGCGTCTAATCCACGAAAGGTCTTCATCGTAGGTAAAAAAGACCTTTTCCAAATCCATTCCAAGGTACGATTTGGAAAACTTTCGGGGGACGTTATTCGCCATGGCAACCAAAACTCTATCCAAACCCAAGACAAAAAGTAAGACCCAATCTAAACCGAAATCTAAAACGACATCCGTCCGAAATACGAAATCGAAATCCGCTTCTTCCTTGTCGAAAGGATTTATCGATTCTAAAAATCCGCTTCCCGTCGTTTATCAACCGAACGCTGCCGAACAGAAAAGCAAACAGGCTTTGATTCGATGGATCCGGTCCAACAAACGCGTGTTAACCGAAGACCTCAAACAATACGGAGCGATTCTTTTTAGAGGATTCGACGTCGCTTCTCCTCAGGATTTCGAAGACGTGATCCTCAACGTGGATTCCAACTTGAAGAATAACTACTTGGGAACTTCTCCCCGCAATCAAGTTACGAAATACGCCTTTACCGCTACCGAACTTCCTCCCGCATATCCGATTATGCAGCACGCGGAAATGAGCTTTCTCGATTCTCCTCCCCGGAAACTTTTTTTCTATTGCGGCAAAGCTCCCGGTCGATTCGGAGAAACTCCGATCACCGATTTAAGAAAGGTACTTCAGGAAGTTCCGCAGTCGATCCGCGATAAGTTCGAAACTAATAAAATCCGGTATTCAAGAGTTTACGACGGACCTTCCAACAAATCGCGTTTTCAGTTTTGGAAAACGAAACGCTGGGACGAAATGTTTCAAACCACCGATCGCGCGGAAGTGGAAAAGATATCCAAAAAACAAAACTTCAACGTGGAATGGTACGGAGAAGACAATCTGAGACTCGTCAATACCACATTAGCGATTCGTAAACATCCGGAATTCAAATCCTCGGCTTGGCACAATCATTCGCAGGTGTTCCACATCGACGCGGCGCGGAAAGAATATTGGAGAATCTTCGCGCGTCAAAAAACGATCCGCGGATTTTTCGTCGGGATCGCGCTCGAAATTCTAACTTTCTTAAAAAAGATCACCACGAAAAAGGAATATTTAGATACGAATTGCTCTTATGGAGACGGCCAAGAAATTTCTACCACCGAGCTCCAGCAGATACAGGAAGCCTTCTGGAACAATATCTCCCTGTTTTCTTGGCAAAACGGAGACGTGTTGGTAATCGACAACTATACGGTTTCCCACGGAAGACATCCGTTTTCCGGTCCGAGAGAAATCTTCGTGGCTTGGGCGGATTAAGACGATGACGGAACTCGACGCGGTTCGGATCAATTTCAACGAAAGCGGTTTAGTTTTTTTGAATATTCTTTTGGGGCTGATTATGTACGGGATCGCCTTGGATCTTAGATTGGAAGAATTTAAACTGCTCTTCGAAAAACCGCGTGCGTCTTTAACCGGAATTATTTCCCAATTCGTTTTCTTTCCGTTTGTGACGTATCTTTTGCTTTGGATTTTAAATCCTCCTCCGGGAGTCGCGCTCGGAATGCTTCTTGTAGCGGCTTGTCCGGGCGGAAACATCTCGAACTTTATCACGTCGATTGCCAAGGGAAACACCGCGCTTTCCATTTCTCTGACGGCTTTTTCCTCCGCGCTTGCGATCGTCGCGACTCCGTTCAACTTTTTCTTTTGGGGCAATTTATATCCTCCCGTTCAGGCTGCGTTGAAGGAAATCAGCCTCAATCCGTGGGACGTTTTCCGAGCGATTTTAATGATTCTTTTGATTCCGATCGCATTGGGACTCTTAACGCAGAGATATTTACCGGACATTACGAAAAAGATCGAAAAACCGATCAAAATTCTTTCCGCGCTGATCTTTGCGGCGTTTCTGGTAATCGCTCTCGCCGCCAACTTTTCGGTCTTTTTGAAAGTGATCAACAAAGTGTTTCTTTACGTTTTTCTAATGAACTCGACGGGATTTTTACTGGGATATTTTTTCGCGAAGCTGATGCGTTTGGATGAAAAGGACGCGCGTTGCATTTCCATCGAAACCGGAATTCAAAATTCGGGACTCGGTCTCGTATTGATCTTCGCGTTTTTCGGAGGTCAGGGAAGTATGGCGATCATCGCGGCGACTTGGGGAATCTGGCACGCGATCGCGGGCATCACTCTTGCGTGGTTCTGGTCGAAGAGAACCGCATCTCTCGGCGTTCAGACCGTTTCGAAAGGTTTTTGATTCAGATACAACTCGGAAACTTTCGGACGAATTCTCGACTTCGTAAAAAAACGATTGTCGTTCAACTTACCCTTTCTCATTTCCTTTTGTTGTTCTTTGGGTAAATGAAGAATCGTTCTGCATTCTTCCGTGCAACATCCCTCGAACGCGGCTGAACATTTCTCGCACTGAATGAAAAGAATATGACATCCCGGGTTGGCGCAGTTGACGTGCCTGTCGCTCTTTTCACCGCATTGATGACAAACGGAAATCACTTCCGTTCCGATGGATTCCCGCAGACGACCATCAAATACGAAATTCTTTCCTTTAAACTTGGATTCGAGACCTTTCTGCGAAACCTCGTGCGCGTAGGAAATAATTCCTCCGTGGAGCTGATTCACGTCCTTGTAGCCGTGATGTTTCAACCACGCGCTCGCCTTTTCGCAGCGGATTCCGCCGGTGCAGTACATTAGAATTTTCTGATCTTCCTTCCCGTTTAAAAGTTCCAGAAGCATTTGGAGCTCTTCGCGAAACGTATCGGACTGCGGAAGAATCGCGTTTTCGAAGTGACCTATCTCGCTTTCGTAATGATTTCTTACGTCGACTACGATCGTATTTTGATCCTCGAGGTGACGGTTGAATTCCTCCGCGGAAAGATGTTTTCCCACGTTAGTCACATCGAACGCATCGTCGTTCAATCCGTCGGCCACGATTTTTTTTCTTACTTTTAGATCGAGTTTCAAGAATGACTCGCGATCGTCTTCGACGGCGATCTTAAACGGCATGTCTCGAAACGATTCGCGAGAATCCAAATTCTTACGAAAGGATTCCAGATTGTGGGACGGAACCGAAAGCTGCGCGTTGATTCCTTCTCTTGCGATATAAATTCTTCCCAGAACGCCGAGAGATTCCCATTCCAAATAAAGAACGTTCCGAAGCTCTTCCACGTTTTCCAAAATGACATAACGATAGAAAGAAAGAGTGGTTCTCGGGAAATTCTCCGCTTCGAGACGCTGTTTTAGAATCTCTTTTCCGTGGATGTTATGAAGAGGACGTTTCTTTGTTTGCGTCTTCTTTTGAGAATCTTCCCGATTTGCCATACATTCTTAACTCTGAAATTAAGACCGATCTTGACAAGCCTTTCTTAGCGGAATCGCCCGATTCAAAACCGTCATCCCTGTCCTCTAAGGAACAAGTTCCTAAATGATTCGGGCTTTCATACGTCGTAGATTCTCTTTTCATCGAGCTTCTGACCGAGGATTGCAATCAACGTATAAAGAAACAAAGCCTGAATCGCAAACGCGTAGATGTTATCGGGTACGGGTGCGAACGGATTTATCAATATCAGCATAAGAAAGAATCCGCCCAAAGACAACATTCCCCACTTGCCCGCGAAACCTTCTCCGGGTTTGCTTCCCTTGAAATAATAAGCGAAGGAAAAAACCGTCAACGCCGCTTCGATTCCGACGGTGAGCCAAAGATTGTTCCACAATCCGAATCCTAGTTTGGTGCCCGAATCCGACAAAACGGGAAGATCGGGAGTATGCACGGGAAGATCCAAAAAATAATGCGACATTACGGAAATTGCAACCGCAAGAGCGACCTTCCATCTTGTGTTTCGATCCTCCGAACTTTTCCAAAAATAGAAAAGGACGAACGCGAACGCGGCCCATAGGAACGCCGCAGCCAAACTGTGCGTATACGGCATAAAATAAAGATCGAACGGATTGCTCGCGGTAAAGCCCGGAATCAAACGCATATGCTCGACCCCGATCATGATGAAAATCATAAACAGAAAATCGACGAATTGGACGCCTACCAACAAAGACCATAGAGGAGTTTTGGGAACCGTCTTCTTAAGCGCGAACGCTACGCTATAATGTCCTATGAACATAAGATTCTCCGAATAAACAAATGCTTTTGAAACGCAAGAATTCGATCTCGTCCGCAACGGAAGTCAATCGTTTTACGATTTTTCGAAAAACCGATTGCGAAACGGAAACCGATTTTCTGGATCGATACGCGGATCGGATGCCGCGCACCATGCTCCGTCATGCGATCGAAAAACTTTCCGAGGCTCTCAAAAGAAATATATGAATTCCTGCAAAAAAGAAAGTTTCCTAAAAAAGATACTTTACCCTCCCGTGCGGACGGAGATCCTAAACAACGGAAAAATCGAATGAACCACAAAATCGGATATATTCTCATTTCATTATATAGTATCTTGTCCATCGGCTGCGGAGGCAACCTGAGAGGAAAACCCATCCCTCCGAATCCGGACTTGGCCGGTTTCTATATCTCTTCGGAAAGCGCGGAATGGGCCAAGGACGATAAGATGAGAATCGAAGTTTTAAGCATTTTTCCGAAAGCGAACGGCGATCTTTCGTTTGAAAGAAAGGTGATCGTTCGACTCAGTTTTATCGCGAGCGATAACCGAGAAGAATGGAGAATTCGAACGGGCGGAGTCGTCACAAGCGATACCGAAATTCTTCTGCAGGAATCCTTGTATCAGGAATATCATCAGCTTCACATGGGCGCGCGCGAATCCGATCCGACAAAATGGAAACTGAGCGAGATGGGCGCCGCTTCGAAAGTCAGGGAAGTGGGCAACGTTACCGCAAGCGGAAATCTTTTAGGAGAATTCGCTCCGGACGGGAAGTCGTTGAAATTCGGCAAGAACGTCTTTACGAAAATCGGAGAACCGTTTCAAGGAAGAATCACGACGACCGTGAATCAAAAAAGCGTCACGGTCGACAATGAAATCGCCGGAGTCGTTTTTTATAAATCATCCGCGACCTCGGATGAAAAAATCGTGGCCGTGTTTTCCAAAACCGAATCGATCAAAGTCGGAATGATCTTTCTCGTAGGCAATGATCAAGTTCCGTACAAAGTTTCGGAAGTGTTTCGGCAATCCTGCGTATTGGAACCGGTGGACGCGAAAAAGGTCGCCGTCTTTTCCGTCGGCGCGCCGGTTCTTCTGAAAGGAACGATCGATCGAAAGGCAGCCAACAAAAGAGCGACGGCCGACGAACTGATCCGAAAATTAAAGTCGGATCCGAACGTCAGCAAGGAAGAACTCATACGAGAAATCGAAAAACTTAAAAACGAAAGATAATGTTTTTCGAATATTCTCAATATTGCGGATACTCCAGGATCAAAGCCACAAAGGCCGCGGTGGATAGTCCGTACAACTCCGCGATCTGCGACAAGGTTTGATCCAGAGCGGTTACGGCTGGAGTGGAATCGAACTCCGGCAACATTCGATCGACCGCATCGTCCTTTCCGAAAACTCGATCCGGAATCACGCTCAAACCGTTCGCCGTTCGGATCGTATCCCGGGACGCCGCAAACGAAACGGCTTGGGAACGATACGTTCTCGAATACGCGTCCGCAACCAAGGCCAGCTTGATTTCGTCCACACCCGGAGCAACGCCGATTCCGATCTCTTCGTGAGCCCAAAAAGAGACGGCATTGGAAAGAATCGTATAAACCGAACCGATTGTTAAGCGAAATCGATTGCTGTCATGAGCGGGATTCCAATCGGACGCGCCGAGTTCTCGGGCGACTTTCGACGCGCGATCTTTTCCCGCAATCGCCTCGACCAACGCCAACGAAACCGGAATCGAGGCCGTAACGGCGGTCGTCGTTACGACGTTTCCATCCGCGACATATCTTCGATTCCGAACCCAATTCGTGTCTTTGAATTTCTTTTCCAAGTCGTTTAACGAATACCAAAACCCGGTAGCATTCTTTCCCTTTAACAATCCCGCATTTGCTACGACCCACACCCCGTCGCAAACTCCGATCACAGTCGCTCCCTTGGATGCTTGTCGATTCAACCAATGCAAAAGTACGGGAGAATCGGAATGATGAACCGCAGGAACCACAACATAATCCGCGCCCTCCGGAAAACGCGAGTCGAAGGAAGCGATCGATTCTTGCGGTCGTATTTTAAGAGCGGGATATAGATTCATAATTCCCGAATCGATTCCTAACGCAAACACATCGGCCGACTGAGAACGGGTCAAAACTGAATAGGGAATTACGTAATCCGTAAGTTCGGTCATATAGTTGTCCCCGACTACCGCGACAATCGGACGAGTTCTTCCGAACCTGCTTTTATACGCGGGGATTTTTTCCGAAACGGGAATCGTTTCCTTTTGATCCACTCCGGTAATTTCCGTCCGATGTTGATCGGCAAATACCGAACAGGAAAGAATCGCAACGATTCCTAAAAGAAGAAATACGATCCACAGATGCGCGAATCGTGTTCCGAATTTACCGAACATTTCCAGAATGGAAACGGGAGAATGAAAATTAAACTGAATTGCTTTCATGGTTCGATTCTACCCCGTTTTCAATCCGAAGTCGTCCTTGCGGATACGGATGGACTTCCCTCCGGCTTAAAGATAAAAAAAATCTCGACTCTAAGCGGGAATCGCCTCCCAATACCTGCATGTATTCCTTTCTCGCGTTCGGAGCAGGTCTCGCTTTCTTACTTTCTCTATCCGAATGGATCACTTCTATTCGGGGTAAAAACGCATCCCAAATCGGACTCACGGATACGTCGACGGCGGACGAACGATTTCGTTTAACAATTTCCTTCCTGCGAAATAAAGCGGTATCGTGTTTATTCTTTTCGATCGGAGTCGTACAACTTCATATCTTCTTTGAATTGTCCGATCGACTGATTCGATTTGCTTGGATTGCGGAAACGCACATTCCGTTTATCTTCGCAATCGGTCCGTTAACCTTTCTGTATTTTCGAAATCTAAGCGGAGAGACAACCGATCGTTTTTCTCCGGTACATTTATTTCCCAGTGTTTTGAGCGCCGCCACGATGTTCCCGTTTTATCTGCGCGACTTCGTATCAAAACAAAACTTCTTAAAGATGGAGAATTCGAACGACCTCTATCACAATATCGTTTTGATTCTTCTTATCTTAGGAACCATTCAGAACTTTCTGTATCCGATCGTTTTGTTTCGCAGAATTTGGACTTGGAGAAGCGGCGCAAGCTCGGAACGACGTACCGCATTCACCCCCTTTCTGCTTTTGTTTGCGGGAACTTTGTTCGTGTTGATTTTATTCGTAATCGCACAAAGTTTTTTTATGCCCTTATTTCTTGCGGCATCTTCGGGTGTCACTTTGTTGCTGTGTATCGTGTTTATCACCGGCCACGCGCGGATTCCCTGGGTGGAACAATTCAAAAAGGAATCGAGAGAAGCGCGGTACGCGGAAAGCAGAATCCGCGGTTTGAATGTGGACGCGGTTCTTTTGCGTCTGAATGATTTAATGCGAAATGAAAAATACTATGCAGACGAGGATCTGACTTTAGGAAAACTTTCCGAAGCGTTAGGGATTCATACGCACCAACTATCCGAAATTCTTAACGACAAAATCAAAAAGAGCTTTCGAGAGTTCGTGGCGGACTTCCGTCTCGAAGAAGCCGCACGAATTCTGCTGGAAGAACCGCAGAGATCGGTTTTATCTGCGGCGTACGCGTCCGGATTCAATTCCAAATCCGCGTTTCATAAACTCTTTCAGGAGAAATTCGGATGCACTCCGACCGAATTTCGAACGAACCGGAAGCATCCGAAATAAGACCTAAGGATGAGTTTGTGTCACGAACTTGATACTCGTCTTTTTACGAGGAAGCATTCTCGTTCGTAAATATTGGAACGGATATTCGATGAGAATGTAGAAAGGAATGGAAAGAACCACGATCAGAATCAGCACCGCGCAAAACTGAAACAAAAAAGCGATCGTCGATGCGGGTTCGGATCTGACACCCAAAATGGAAAGGGCTATTCCGATCAAAACCAAATGCCAGAGATACATCGTAAAACTCAATCTCGCGATCGGAACAAAGATTTTCATACTTAAAAAACGGCCTAACCAGCTTTCCAAACGAACGACGGAAAGAAGTAGAATTCCCGCATATCCGAGATTCAACAGATTATAACGCGCCGTATGAGCTAAAAAACCGGTATTCTCCAAATACACCCAGTGAGCTGCGAATAAGAACGCAAAAAACAAACCCAAAAGAGAGTAATACAACGGATCATTCCTTTTCAAACGATCCATCAGAGCCGTATGACTTACATACAGATCCATCGCGATCACTCCCATCAGCAAAGAATCGAATCGAGTTTGGAAGGGGAAATAAATCTCTTCGAAGTATTCCGGAGTCATCGGCATGGAGGTCGTCCAATAAACGAATCCACGTAACGAGGTCGGGATCAAAACCAAGGACCAGAGAAAAAGCTGCCTATACTTCATGACTCGTTTGAAAAGAATCAGACTACAAAACAAAGGAAAAATCAGATAGAACTGTTCTTCGATGGAGAGCGACCAAGTATGGATGTTCATCCCCGTAAAATAGTTCCCTAAAAACACGAAGTCGCCCCATGAGTTTTCAAGACGTGCAGAAAGAACGAACGACTCCAATTCCAACCCTTTTGCATCCGCCACTTTTAATGCGAACTTGGAAGCGACCAGACTGAACAGAATGAAAAAATAATACGCAGGCAAAATCCGAAGCGTTCTTTTGAGATAGAACTTCTTAAAATCGATTTTTCCGTTTCGATTCCAATCGCTAAAAAGCCCTTTCGAAATCAAGAAACCGCTCAAAACGAATGATAAATCCACACCCGACCAAAAAAAGGAATCCGATTGAAAGGTTCCGATCGCTTTCCAAGCTAAGGCATAATGATTTAGGATCACTAGGATGATCGCAAAGGCACGCAAGCCGTTGAGCGATCGAATCTCGTTGTCCCGATGAAACCAAAGATCTTTGATAAAAGCTTTCATGCTTTTTCCGATCTCCTATGAAAACCAAACACACTTTCCGAAACGGAAAACTTTATTCTAATTTGAAACAACATTTTGATCACCGAAATTTTTCCAAGAACCCATTCTTTATACGTTTTTCGATTCTATTCTAGGACAAAAAAAAATTCGAACCTTGAAGCGACAAAACATTCGTTTATCGAACAAAAAGCGTAGAAAGTAACCGTCGTCATTTTATGAAAACCAGGACTAAAAAGAAATCCGTGGCTGGCAACACGTTTCATCACAAAACTTCTTCGTTTTTATCAAAGAACACGTTGGAATCATAAAGATCGAAAACGATAGTCACAAACCGAACCTTCCTAACAATCGTAATATAAAACATTAAGTTATCTGAATATATTTGTTGAATTTAGAAGACTCTGCCCTTGAAAAAGGTTCCCGATTTTTTTGGTTTTAAGATACGGCTTTATAATCTGATTCGTCGGATTCAAGAACACGTTTGAAAAAGCCTGTAAATACATCCAGAAAAGGATGAGCAGATGGAATGGATGACGCTTAAAGCGGAATCAACGGTCGCATAACGTTTCAAGACTCGCAGATTTTAAATCGACGTTAGAAACAAAAAAGACACAACGAAAGAATGCAGCATAAGAAGTTTGCGAATCTTCTAAAAAAGAAGTGATCCGTACAAACAAAAAGACCTCGGATGAATAGGAACATCCAAGGTCTTGTGAAGTTTTTCAGAAGTGATTCTTATTCTTCTTATTTGTTGCGTTTGCGCATCGTTGCGTCGAGGAACTTCTTACGAAGACGCAAACTTGCAGGTGTTACTTCCAAAAGTTCATCGTCGTCGAGAAATTCGATGTTTTGTTCGAGAGAAAATTTTCTAGGAGGAACCAGACGAATCGCTTCGTCCGCGCCGGAAGAACGAACGTTACTCAGCTTCTTCTCTTTTACGGGGTTCACTTCGAGGTCGTTCTCGCGGGAATGGATTCCGATGATCATTCCGGGATAAACCGCCGTATTCGGTCCGATTACCAATTCTCCCCTTTCCTGGATTTTCCAGAGAGCGTAAGCGGTCGATTCTCCTGAGTCCATGGAAATGAGAGCGCCGTTCTTACGGCCTGGGATCTCGCCTTTGTAAATGTCGAATCGTAAAAAACGGGAAGACATTACGCCCTCGCCTCTTGTTTCAGAGATAAAGAATCCTCTGAATCCGATGATCCCTCTCGTCGGAATTACGAATTCAACCCGGGTCATTCCGGACGGATGCGCGTCCATCAACTGAAGCTCACCCTTTCTGCGGTTGAGTTCCGCGATGATCTGTCCCGTAAACTGATCGGGGATGTCCATGACCAGATATTCGTAAGGTTCGAGCTTTTGGCCTTGTTCGTTGGTTTTTAAGATTACTTCGGGACGAGAAACTTGGATCTCGAACCCTTCTCTTCTCATGGTTTCGATGAGAACCGACAAGTGAAGTTCTCCGCGTCCGAGAACCTTAAAACGATCCTTGTCTTCGGTTTCTTCCAGTCTCATCGCAACGTTGGTTTCGAGTTCGCGGTCCAAACGTTCGCGGATATTTCGGGTCGTTACGAACTTCCCTTCTTTCCCTGCAAATGGAGAATTGTTTACCATGAAGAACATGGAAACGGTCGGTTCTTCCACTTCAATCGCCGGTCTAGGAGCCGGTTTTCCCGGTTCGCAGATCGTATCTCCGATAAACACGTCGGGAAGTCCTGCAATCGCTACGATGTCTCCCGCTTCCGCATTGTTGACTTCGTTTCGTTTCAGACCTTCGAAGTTGTATAATTTCGTGATTCTAAAAAGAGGAGTATCGGTCTGCGCGGCAACTTCTCCCTTCTTCGCCGCTAGTTGGATGACGTTCATTCCGAGCGCCATCTTTCCTGCGTAAATTTTTCCAACCGCAATTCTTCCGACATAGTCGTTGTAATCCAAGGAAGTCACTTGGAACTGAAGAGGAGCTTCCGTATCCGCTTGAACGGGCGGAACGTGCTTGAGAACCGTATCCAAAAGAGGATCGAGGTTCGTGCCCGGGGCATCGCTCAGGTTGTGAACGGCCCAACCTTGTTTTGCGGAGGCATATACGATCGGGAAGTCAAGCTGTTCGTCGGTTGCTCCAAGATCGGAGAACAGATCGAACGCCATGTCCACGACGGCTTCGGGTCTCGCGCCGGGACGATCGATTTTATTGATTACGAGAATCGGTTTATGACCGAGTTGAAGGGACTTTCCCAATACGAAACGAGTTTGAGGCATCGGTCCATCGAAAGCGTCCACAAGAAGAAGACAGGAATCCGCAGTTGCAAGAACTCGTTCCACTTCCCCGCCGAAATCCGCGTGACCGGGAGTGTCTACAACGTTGATTCTGGTTCCTTTGTAAACTACAGCCGTATTCTTGGCTTTGATCGTGATCCCTTTTTCCTTTTCCAGGTCATTGGAGTCCATGATCCTTTCTCCGTCTTCCTTAGCGGTGACTGCTCCGGTTTGACGGAGAATTCCGTCCAAAAGTGTGGTTTTCCCGTGGTCGACGTGGGCGATAATAGCGATGTTGCGGATTTCCATTCTAAGACCAAAAATTTCGGAAGCCCCCTGGTGTAAACCGGCTTTTTCTGTCAATTTTTTAAAGGGAGAATCTTTTAACTGGTTTGAAATCGGGAATTCCGACTTCTTTGTGATGACTGGGACGCGAATGAGGAGAGATTTTTTGAAAACGAAGGAGTTCCTACACTCATTGGTGGCTCAGAGTTTCTTTGAACTTGTAAGAACGTAGCAGTTCCTACATTGATTAGAGATCAGAAATATCTGAAAACACGATCGGGCCGTATGAGTTCCCACAAATTCTCGTCAGGTCTCAATCTACACCGATCCTCAAATCTTTCGTTCCACGACAAACTCGTTCCCGGAATCGTGCTCGGCGTGCACAAAGAAAAACAAAGGCAGTTTCTTCACCTTTCGAAAACCTTCTCCTTGAATCAATCGGTCAATCATCCTTTCGAAAGAAACCTGAGCGTAAATTCGATCCCTGTGTTCGAGATTGTTTTCATAGAGCGTATTTTTGTCTGTTCCGTGATACGAAGAATATCGGTTGCGCGCCTTCTCCAAATTTTGATAGGTTTCGAGACAAAGATAATAAGAAAACCCATCGTCATCGTAGTCCCATTCGATGAGCAAAGCTCCTAAGTCGGCCGATTGAGAATCGGCGAATTCAGATAGAATATCGTCGAGCTCTTCCGCTAAATCGATTTCCACGTCTAAGATTTTTGCGGAATCCGATTTCCATCCGGAGCGAATATGTCCGTCTTCCAATTCGGCGAACTTAACCAACGCTTCGTGTGAAGAATCGAACTTAAAAATTTTCTGAGAGATTCCCTCTTGAGCGAATTGATTTCGTTCGATGACTTCGTCGTCGTTCCAGATCAGTTCAATCGAATCCACACCGCGGGATACGGTCTCGCTTACGCGTCGATTCGATCCGTTGTCGATCAACACACGAAACGCCGTCGTTCCCGTCAGAGGTTTTAGGTCCTCGTCCTTCTTTAACTTCTCGATCGGATATTTGCAGCGTAGAGTTTCCATCACGGCGCGAATTGCGGAAGACGTATCGCCTAATGCCGCATATACGCAGGCCAAGTTTAGAAAAAAAGTATCAGTATTCGTAGAAACGCTCCAGGGATCTCCCACATTCTCCAACGCTTCCGCATATTTTTGTTTTGCGTGATACGCCCAAAGAACGTTTGTTAGAACCGTTCCCTTGTCTTCTTTATCCATTTGAACCTGGTCTTTGAATTTTTGCCAAACGTCGATCACACTTTCCGGATCGGATTTACGAATATGATTTGTGAAAATCAGATTGAGCGCGTTCAGATTGAATTTTAGATCGAGAGTGTTTTGCGCCCAACGACCGGATTCTTCCGTATTTCCAAGCTTCCAATATGCAAAGGCGATATTATACGGAATTTTCCAATCCTCCGGAAACGCGGTGATCGCCTTAAGACCGTTTTCGATCGATCGATCCCATTCTTCTTGTTGAATATTCTTATATTGTAATGCTCTGTACGGTCTCAGGGTCGTATCTTTGACGCCCTGCGAATCCAGCCATTCCACGATTTCGTAATGTTTTCCTTCGAGCGCAGTCAAATAGGCGTTTAGATTCTCTTTCGGATTTTCCGCTTTTAGATCTGCACCCGCTTCCGCTAAAAGTTTTGCCACTTCGAGATTTCCGTTCCGAATCGCCCACATAAGAGAAGATCTTCCCTTCCAGGTTTCATGAACGTTTACATCCGCGCCGGCGCGGATCAAAGAGCTTACGATTTTTACCATCTCGTTTTGTTCTCGATCGGAATTGATACAAGCGCGGACCAACGGAGATTCTCCATTTTTAACGTCGATCGTGTTCGGGTCGGCTCCTGCTTGGAGTAAGAATTCTACTTTTTCCGAACTCCGATCGTAAACCGCGCTATAAAGAATAGTTTTTCCCGTTTCCTTTCCTTGGTTGAGATTCAGCCCGAACGATACCAGAATTTTTACCGCTTCGGAAAATCTTTCGATGTTCTTACAATAATATACAAGACAATAAAGCGCGTTACTTCCTTTATCATTGGTCGCGTGCAAGTCTGCCCCGTTTTGGAGAAGCGTAATCAGAGATTTCGATTTTAAAGAAACTCCGCCGGAAAAACTGATCGGCAGCGCGCTAAACCAAAGAGGAACTTTCAAACTTTTAACATACGTTAAACGATTCGGGTCGGCGCCTGCGGAAATCAGTTCTATAATTTTCGATTCTTCTTCGGCTAGAATGGCTTTGGCAAGGGATTCTTGGTTTTCGGATTCGGAGAGGGCCACGGTTGATCCTTTTTGGGTTTGAATGGATCAACAAGTTTGCAATTTTCTTTTTGACGTCAGGTTATAACGCGGCAATCGATTCGTATGAGTTCCCACAAATTCGGGAAAGTTCGCGCATTCACGATCCCGGCAAATAATCCGGCTCTAAAATGCGGGGACAATATTCGAAAATCGCACCGAAGTAATGCCGGGCGATCGAATGAAAGATCCATTCCCCCGCGGCTTTGAGAGATTCACCGAACGCGGGAACCGCGTAACCCTTTCTGCGAAAGAGAGAATTCAAATCCCAGTCTTCTTCGCCGGGAATGGTTTGGATCTTCAGCATTGCATAGAAAGATTGTTCCGACGGATCGTATCGAAATACGAGGGATCGTGATGCGAGCGGATTGCGAACCGTAAACGTGGCCCAATTTCCTTTCGGTCCGGATTCGCCGCCGCTCAACGAATAGAGTTCGTAACCGAGATCACCTTCCTCTCCGAAGAATTCCCTAAATTCCAAATAAAAAGCTTCCGCAAAATCCTTTTGCAATTTCAGATTTGGGTCCGGTTCCACAGACATACGGAAATGATTTTAAATCCACCGCTCCTGCAAAGCCTTTTGAACGATGGAGTTCCTACTTTTATAGTTAGAACGCGACCCATAGGAAGCGTTCTGCTGAGTTAATCGCGACCCATAGGAAGCGTTCTGCTGAGTTAATCGCGACCCATAGGAAGCGTTCTGCTGAGTTAATCGCGACCCATAGGAAGCGTTCTGCTGAGTTAATCGCGACCCATAGGAAGCGTTCTGCTGAGTTAATCGCGACCCATAGGAAGCGTTCTGCTGAGTTAATCGCGACCCATAGGAAGCGTTCTGCTGAGTTAATCGCGACCCATAGGGAGCGTTCTGCTGAGTTAACCGCGACCCATAGGGAGCGTTCTGCTGAGTTAACCGCGACCCATAGGGAGCGTTCTGCTGAGTTAACCGCGACCCATAGGGAGCGTTCTGCTGAGTTAACCGCGACCCATAGGGAGCGTTCTGCTGAGTTAACCGCGACCCATAGGGAGCGTTCTGCTGAGTTAACCGCGACCCATAGGGAGCGTTCTGCTGAGTTAACCGCGACCCATAGGGAGCGTTCTGCTGAGTTAATCGCGACCCATAGGGAGCGTTCTGCTGAGTTAATCGCAAGCGACACGCAAGGCTTGGTCCGAGTCTTCGAGGACCGAGCGGGACTCCGCGAGCCTGGAGTCGGCGCGACCGCGCGGACAAGGAACCTGGCAGATCGATCCGCGCGGATACGGCCGAAACCGTTTTCCCGAAAAGCAGGAGTTCCCGCACTCCGGTAAAACGGAGGATTTTCCTTGCCAGCGCCGGACGAAACCGATAAAATTCTTGCTCAATCGACGATTCCGGATTCTATCATGGCATTCAAAAGAGAGGGATTTCTATGAGTTCACAAACTCACTATCGTTCCTGTACGCTTTGCGAAGCGATGTGCGGCTTACGCATCGAAGTCGAAGACGGAAAAATTTCCGCGATTCGAGGCGACAAAGAAGATCCTTTCAGCCGAGGCCACCTCTGCGCCAAAGGCCCCGAACTCAAAAATCTCTACGAAGATCCCGACCGTTTGAAATTCCCCGTCAAACGAACCGACAACGGCTGGGTGCAAGTAAGTTGGGTGGAAGCGCTTTCCGAAACGGCCAAAGCCCTTTTTGAAATCCAGAACCGCTACGGCTTCGATTCGGTCGCGGTCTACAACGGAAACCCGAACGTTCACAACTACGGCTCTATGCTTTTCGGTGATCGTTTTTCCAACCGTCTCAAATCCAAAAATCACTACTCCGCCACTTCGGTGGATCAACTCCCGCACCAACTCGTTTCGTATCTGATGTTCGGTCATCAGCTTTTAATCCCGATCCCCGACATCGATCACACGAAATACTTTTTGATTCTCGGAGGAAATCCGTTTGCGTCTAACGGCAGTTTGATGACAGTCCCCGACGTCAAAAAAAGACTGAAGGAACTTCAGGAACGCGGAGGCAAGTTCGTCGTCGTCGATCCTAGAAAGACGGAAACCGCCTCCAACGCGGACGAACACGTTTTTATCCGTCCGGGCGCCGACGCTTTCTTTTTATTAGCGATTTTGAATGTGTTTTTTACGAAGAATCTGATCCGACCGTCCTCTCTTTACGACGAATCGGAGCTTAAAAAAATTTCCGATCTCGCGTCGCGGTATTCTCCCGCTCAGGTGGAAACGGTCACGGGCGTAAGCGCGGCTACGATCGAAAGAATCGCGATGGAATTCTCCTCCTCTCCAAGCGCGGTCTGTTACGGAAGGGTCGGAGTTTCCACGCAGGCATTTGGAACTCTTTCACAATGGCTCATCAACCTCGTAAACGTTCTCAGCGGAAATCTCGACAAACGAGGCGGAGCGATGTTCACCCTTCCTGCCGTCGATCCGATCGATCGTCAAGGCGCGCTCAAAAGTTCTCCGGGAAGTTTTAATTCGTTCCAATCGAGGGTTCGTAAACTTCCCGAGTTCAACGGGGAACTTCCCGTTGCCGCCTTGTCCGAGGAAATTCTAACTCCGGGCCAAGGTCAGATAAAAGCGTTAGTCACATCGGCGGGCAATCCGGTTCTTTCCACTCCGAACGGAGCCAAACTCGAAGAAGGTTTAAAGAACCTCGAATTCATGGTCTGCGTGGATTTTTACATCAACGAGACGACCCAATACGCGAATTACATTCTTCCTCCGACTTCGGCTCTCGAACACGATCACTACGATATGATCTTCAACGTATTCGCGGTTCGTAATACGACCAAATACGCGCAGCCGATCTTCGAGCCGCTCCCGGGAATGTTGCACGACTGGGAAATTTTCGTGGATCTTACGAAACGTCTCGAACTTCTCCGCTCCGGCAAACCTCTTCCGAAAGAACTCATCACGACCAAACTCGGCCCCGCTTCCATCATCGACTTCGCATTAAAAGGCGGACCGTACGGCGAAAAAGGAAATCACAGCCGTATGCTCAACTTACAGTTGTTAAAGGAAAACCCTCACGGAATCGATCTCGGTCCGTTGATGACTTCGTTTCCCGATCGGCTTTTGACGGAGGACAAAAAGATCCGTCTTCTTCCGAAAGAAATCGTGGAAGACCTTACGAGACTTTCTCGAAAGTTCGCGGAATGGTCGGCCCCTGCGGATAAAGCGAAGAATTTTCTGTTAATCGGAAGAAGACATCTTCGCAACAACAATTCCTGGATGCACAATCTTCCCAAGCTGATGACGGGCAAAAATCGTTGCACGTTGATGATTCATCCGGACGACGCGAGATCGCTCGGAATTTCCGAAGAGGAAGAAGTGCAAGTCGAGTCGAGGGTCGGGCGGATCTTGATTCCCACCGAAATCACGGACGAGATTATGCCGGGTGTAGTGAGTATTCCTCACGGTTTCGGTCACGCGAAGAGCGGGGTTCGTTTGAATGTCGCAAAACAATTCGCGGGAGTCAGCATCAACGATCTTACGGACGACGAAGCTCTCGACGAACTTTCGGGAAACGCGGCCTTCAGCGGCGTCCCGGTAAGCATTCGAAAAGTTTAATATTCATTTTTCCGGCAAAGGAATCCGTTCCGTTTCGCCCGGAACCGCCGGAAAGGTTTCGTCCTTCCATTCTTTTTTGGCGCGTTCGATCCGCTCCAAAGACGTGGATACGAAGTTCCACCAAAGGTAACGCGGTTCCGGAAACGGAACCCCGCCCATCAAAATCGCACGGCTTCCTTCCGAGGAAGAAAACGTGATCGTTTCTCCGGGTGCGAACACGGCCATTTGACCGACTTGTACGGTTTGTCCTTGAATTTCGAGACCGCCTCTTGCCACATACAAACCGGATTCCTGACCTTCTGGAATACGCCATTCTCCCTTTGCGCCGGGCCTTGCCTCCAAGTCCGCATAAAACAACGGCGAATAAATTTTTACGGGCGATCGTTTGCCTAAGAATTCTCCCGCGGCGAGTCGGAGCGTCCAAGCTTCTCCTTCGATGACGGGAATGTCCTTTCGATCCAGATGAAAAAATTCCGCGTCCACTTCCTCGAATTCCTTCGGAAGCGCGACCCAAGTTTGAATTCCTTCCAACGAAGAATGTTCCGGATCGACTTGTGATCGTTCACTGTGCGAGATTCCGGATCCGGCGGTCATCCAATTCACTTCGTACGGACGGATCGGAACCTGCGAACCGATGCTGTCCCGATGAAAAATCACTCCGTCATACAAATACGTGATCGTTGCGAGTCCGATGTGCGGATGAGGACGAACCGAAAGTTCCTTTCCGGTTTGAATCGGCACGGGCCCCATGTGATCGACGAACACGAACGGTCCGACGTGACGCGCCTCGATGGAAGGAAGAATTCTTCGAACTCGAAAGTTGTCGCCAAGATCTTTGAGATGTCCAGAAATGAGTTTCATACGTTAGAACTTAGACTGACGGTCTTCCTTCTTTCCTTAATCTTTTCTGATTCCGATCCGACCCGACATATTCTTTTTTAAGAATGATGTTTTCGAAGCGAACCCGCCGAGATCCAAAGACTCTTCGCGGTGTTGATGAGAAAGAACACAACGATCAAACCGAAAATCATCGGATAACGTTTCAAATTGATAAGCGAACCGATCGAATTCGCCTTTTTCCATTCGGACTTTCTTCTATTTTCTTTGGTCAGGGATTCGGGAAGAATGAAAAATACGAACGGCCAGTTCACGAGCGTAAGCGTCGCCGGACGTCGGGAATTCATAAAATAGCTTAACAAACGATAAGCCGAAGCGCGATCGAAAAACATTCCTCAGGAATTACAAAATGAATCCCAAAGATTGTGGATGGCGTTCCAATGGAAATTCGGGACGAAAAACGGAACGAATTTCAAAGAAAAGATCCGTTCCGCAAATTTCGAATCGGAAGACGTTAGAGGCAACGCGGTTTTGAAACGTAAAATTCAGAGTTTTGATCGGGAGAATTTTCATTCCATCTGCGATCGTTTGTCGAAAAAGGACAAAGAACTACATTCCATTCTTGTAAAATACGGCTACCCTCCGTTCTGGAGCCGCAAGCCCGGTTTTGAAACTCTGGTCCATATCATTTTGGAACAACAGGTCTCTCTCGCTTCCGCAAAGGCAGCGATGAACAAACTCAAGCAGAAGATCGGAACGGTAACGCCTAAAAAGATTTCTTTGTTAAGCGACATGGAACTCAAGGAATGTTATTTCAGCAGACAAAAAACGGCGTATGCCCGTCATCTCGCGGATGCGATTCTTTCCAAACGTTTGGCGCTCAGGAAGTTGACTTTAAAATCGGACGAGGAAATCCGAAAGGAACTAGTTTCCGTCAAAGGAATCGGGAATTGGACCGCGGACGTATTTCTTCTGATGGCTCTGCATCGATCGGACATTTTTCCGGTGGGCGATCTTGCGATGATTCAATCCTTAAAGAAGGTAAAAAAATTACCCGTCCATGTTACCCAAGAAAGAATTCTTTCGCTTGCGGAAACCTGGAGACCGTTTCGATCGATCGCCGCAATGATATTATGGCATTCTTATATTCAAGAAAAGGGAATTAAAATTTAAACGGAAGCCGAAACGCAAAAGCGGTTCCTAAGATTGCCGCGTTTTTTCAATCGTTCAATCCCTTTCCCTTGAGAATGAGAGGAATCCATTTTTCAATTCGAGACTCCCTCGTTTTCGATTGTTTCGGAGCCGCAAAATGAAGAAGATAGCCCCTTTGTCTTCCGGGCGTCAACGCGTCAAAAGCCGATTTCAAAGCCGGATTATCCTCCAATCGATTTAAAAACTCATCGGGGACTTTGAAATCCTTCGTCTTTTTGAAATCCACTTTCAAACCAGCCTTTTCGACTTCGGCGGCCTCTTTGATGTACGCTTTTAAAACCGATTTCTTTTTAACGATTTCCTGAACATTCTTGAAACGAATCTGACGAGCGGACTGCACGTTCTCGGATTGTATGACGAGAATTCCTTTCGGGTCTTTCAACAAGGCGCCTTTGAAAAAAAGAATCGCGCAGTATTCCTTGAATCCGTGGATTAAGACCACGTTTCCTTTTCCGATCGTATAACAGGGATTTCCCCATTTGAATTCTTCCGTGAGTCCGCATTCAAGAATGATCGCGCGCAGTTGTTCGAATTCTTTTTTCCATTGTTTGGTTTTGCCGAGAAATGCGTCCACTTTCGCGTTCATAGTTCCCTCGATCGATTATTGATTCGTTACATTGAATCTTCTGCTCGTAGGCCGGAAATACCACGAAACAACGGTCAAAGTAAGAAGCAACAACGACGGAAATATTTCTTTGATCGGATTTCCCATCGCGATATGCGACAGCGCCGCTCCGGACATCGCAAAGAAAAATCCGGCATAGGCCCATTCCTTGATCAAAGGATTTTTGGGAATCAACACCGCAACGACGCCCAAAAGTTTCCAAACGCCTAAAATGGTGAGAAAGTAACCGGGGTAACCCAATTTCAAAATGAATTCCACTTCACCTTCCATCTTGAGCAATTGAACGATTCCGGTCGACAACATCCCTAACGCAAGCCAGAGAGTGGAAATCCAATAGATGATGATGTTTCTCTTTGTCATAATGCGTAAGTTTCAATGACTCGCATTTTTTTGCAATCGTTCTATACGGCCGTCGTAGAGCAAACGTAAGCATTATTGTATGTCGCATAATACAAAAGTCGAAGAATACCGTTAAAACGAAATCGGTTGTAGTCGGCTTAACGAAAATAGACGACTGTCGCGTAAACTTAGGGAAGTTAACGTTTTTATTGTATGTTGCAAATCTACGAATGTCGCATAAACTCCGAAAAATATGCGTATGTCGCTAAAACGCCGCATTATCCAACGCCGCCTAAAATGCCCGCACAAATTATTCCCAACGCCGATTTCACATTCACTTCATTTTCTTCAAAAGAAGAAACTGATTTTGAATTTCTTTCCCTTCCCAGGAAAAACCGGAACGATCTTCCATCTGTTTAAGAATGGAGAACAACTTTCCGCCGTCCAAAAGCGCGCCGACTTCCAATACGATTCTGCCTTGCGCATCCACTCCCCTTTCATTCAAAGAATTCACGCCTTTGATATTGCGAATCGACTGAAAAAGATCGTTCTTTACGGAATCCTCATACGATACGTTTTCCAATACGATCCGAATCGTATTGCCTCGCTTCCATTTTTCTGCGAGCTGTTTGATAAGCGAAGTCTTCATCTCTACAAGAAGTCGATCCAACGCTTTTTCCGAACCGTATTGAAGACTGATCGCGGGCTTACCGCCTTGGAGATTCCCGGAAACGAGGGTTTTTCCCGTAACGATTTCGATCAGACGAAAATCGATCGTTGCAAAAATGGGTTTCAATTCCGTTCCTTCCGCGAGCTTTTCCCCTTCTTTAGAAACGAAATCCACGATCCACAAAAGTTCTCCGCCGTTTTTTCGCGCCGCTTCTAAGAAGGGAAAAAGATCGGCATCTTTCGACCTCGTCGAAATCACATTCAAATTCTTGAATTCTTCTCGGGAAACGTTTCTAAAATCGAAACTCGGATATTGGGAAATCAGTTTCGACTCAAGCATGGTCCGCGCGGAGTTTGCCTTTTCGTTTCCGAATTTTTCCGAGGCTAAAAGAAGAATTCTCGGTTTTCCCAAAAGCCGATACTGTTCCTGAATCGACTCTTCCAGACTTTTTTCGTCCACGATCCCGCTCGCCCGGATCCGTATTTTATTTTTTGAATATTTCGTTTCCAGAATACGGTATCTTCTCACCAAACCGATCTCGGAAGTTTCCACGATATGAACAAGAGAATAAGAATCCACAAGATACGAACGCGATTCCACGTTCGTTCCCAGAACCTGACGGATCATTTCCATCTTCGCGTTTTTCTCCGCGTCCGATAGATTTTCCCCTTCCACTTCGACCTCCACATAACCCGGTTCGGTTTGTTTGGTCTGAAAGGCGCAATAGAATTGAAACAAGACAAGCGCAACAATAGCCGTTCTAAAAAAAGAAATTCCCTTCGTTCGCATCTTCCTCATTTGCCCTTATTTCCCTAAAGAATCTAAAAAACGTTTCAAGGCCGCCGTACTCGATTCCTGGAATCCTTCCGATTTAAAAAGAATTTCCCGTTTCGAGTTCAGAATCAAAACCGTGGGCAAGCCTGCGATCCGAACCTGAGAATAACTCGAAGACAAAGGATCGATCAAAACTTCCGCAGCGTTTTGTAACTTTAGAAATTCGGAATATTCTTTCCCCGTCCTAAAATCGTCTCCTACGAATACGACCCAAAGAAAAACCTTTCCTTTTCCGGCCAAGGAAACATTCGTTCGTTTTGTAAGATCCAAAAGAATCGGCACTTGCTCTTTGCAGGGATTACACGTCGAACCGGTAAAATTCAGGATCAAAACGTCGTTATCGGAAAGATTGCCGAGAAAGGAAGAAAGTATGATTCTTTCTTCTTTGAGATTATAAAAAGCGAAATTAGAAAGGGGTTCCGCAGAAACGGTTCCCGCAAAAAGAATCAAAAACATACATAAGGAAATAAATTTTTCACGAAACATAGCTTTCAAAAACCGAACTACGCTCGAAGTTTTGATACGCGTTTTCATTCCGTTCCGATTTCCGAACTTCTAATCGGCTTTACGCCGAAAAGATTGTAAATCCTATTTTCCGAATCCCAAATAATTGTTTACTTTTCTTCGATCGGCGTTTTGATACTAAGGAGTTTTCCATTTCTTTTTAGTAGACGGAATTTTCAAATCGATCGGATTTCGACTCAGAGCAAACGGATGTACGTTAGACTTCTTCTTATTATTTTTTCTTTCGTATGCACCTCGAGCGCCGTCCTTGCGCAGACAAAACCGTCCAAAATCTACGTACACAAACTGAATCCGGAAGGAAATCTCGGCGCGGGTTTGGAAAACCGATTTCGAAACGGAATCATCAATTCGGTTCTCAGAAACTTCGAAGGAAAGTATACGATCGTCGACGACGAATCTCTTGCGATTCTTTATAAACAAGTCGAAGCCCTGCAGAAAATGAACTGCTCGGACGAAATCTGTATGAAACAGATCGCAGACGCGATCGACGCAAACGAAGTGATTTCCGGAACGATTTCCTCCAAAAACGGGCTCGTCTACGTCTCCCTCCGCAATCAGACAAGAGATTCAAAAACTCTAATGTATTCCATTAAGTCCGCGTTTCAGATGGAGTTCCCCGAGTTTCTTTTGGACTACTATGCATCCGAATCCGGTAAAAAACTTTTAGACAGACAATACAATTTCGATCATCAACAGGCTCCCGCTTCGGTAAACGGAAACTTGAGCGTAGCCTTCTTAAAGATCAAACCGGTTCCCGGAACGAACTTGAATTCCATGGAATTCAAAACCTCCGATAAAATCCTCGAAGGCGTTCTGGAGGAAGTTAGGGAAGAATTGAACGAAGCCTCCGAACTAAGTCTCGCGAAAGATTACGCCGAATCCAACGAAATCTACGAACGAATTTTAAAGGCGTTCAACGATCGTCTTACCGAAGAATCCTTACGAAAACTCGAACCGTTTATCCGCGAAATTCGAAAAAACGTCACCAACAACTATAGTTTGGAATATAAGGAAAAGATCAACGAAGCCGACCAAACTCTTTTCGGCTCCGGACAACTCAATCCGGAAGAATTACAAAAACGTCTGAACGACTACGTCGCATTAGGCGAAGAATACGGAACGAAAGTTCCCGAAAAACATAGACAACTTCAGATTCGCCAGAGCATCCAAGAACGAAAGGAAAAGTTGGAGCTTACGATTTTTTCCCTTCGCGAGAAGGAAGCGGATCGGGCTTATTCCCTATTCGACTTTTCCCTTGCTTCCAAACTATATGCAAATCTTCTAAAGGATCTTTCCCTAAAAAACGAAACTCCGTATGTCGCGCTCAAGGAAGCGATCGAAAAAAAATCCGATACCGCCGAAAAAACGGGACGTTCTTATTTAACGAACCGTTTAGAAACCTTGTATCTGCTGATCGAAAAGGAATTCACCGCGGAAGCCTTGGCTACGACGGAAGACGAAAAGGAAACGCATCAAAGCAGGATTCACGACGCGTTTCGAGAAGCGATCGATTCTCTCGCCAAATCGGATTTTGCCGCTCTTTTGCAGATCGACAAAATCAAAAAGGAAATCAAACGCGTAAACCAAAAACTAAAAAACCCGATTTCTCTTCAGGAACAATTGGATTCCCTTTTGCACGAGGGTTTGGAATCGCGCAATCCCACACAAATCATCAACAGCCATCGTCTCGGGGCCGACTGGGAATCGAAAACGGGGCTTTTCTGGGGTTCCGCCAAGTCCAAACTCAAGGATCTTTTGGAAACGTCCGCCAATTTCGCAAATCCCGACAAGGAATTCAAAAAACTATTCGGCATTCACCTTCAAGAGGAAACGGCTTCGACCTCCGATCCGGAAAAAAACACATTCCAATCTTCGAATATTCCAAAATCAAAGATCGAAAAAAAACGGATCAAACGGCAATCGATCGCGAAAGAAAAATCCTGGCAGATCTTCGACGGCAATTTCAACTGGTATCAAGCCAGCCAAATCTGCGATTCTCGGGATTTGCGTCTTCCCACCATCGAAGAGCTGGAAGATTCGTATGAAAGCGGTGAAACGGAATCATGGACGGACAACGGCGCGGATAGACGGTATTGGTCTTCCACGATTTCGATCGGCGCCAACGGCGCCTACAACTTGGATATTTTCAAAGGCGAGATCCGCTGGGATCATCTTAGCAATTACGCGGGCGTTCGCTGCTTGAAGTAATTCTCGCAAAAAGAGCAGAATTGCGCGTTGTCTTCTGCGGACAACTCTCATTCTCCCGTTGTAACGCGCTCGACTTCGCGTCGTTTCAAGAATGTCCGGTTAATCCCGCACGCAAAACCTTCTTATCGAATTTTCCAACACTCGTTTTCGGAATCGCGTCGATCAAACGAATGTCGTCGTTGTGAGGCAATTGCCAATTCGCAAAATTTTCCTTTAAGATTTCAAGTACGGATTTTTTATCCACGCTTTCCCCTTCCTTCGCGACGACGAAAACAACGGGAACTTCTCCTCGAATGTCGTCCGGTTTCGCGACCACCGCCGCTTCCAAAACTCCGGGCGCCTTCAAGACCTGCGCTTCCATTTCGACGCTCGAAATCCATTCGCCTCTCGTTTTGATCAGATCTTTTTTCCGGTCCGTGATTTGAATGTAAGAATTTGAATCGATCGTGATGACGTCCCCGGTGCGAAACCATCCGTCCTCCGTAAACGATTCGCGGCTCGGATTTCCGTAATACGAAGCGGTGATCCAAGGGCCTCGTACGATCAATTCTCCCGGAGTTTTTCCGTCCTTGGGAATGTCCTTTCCTTGTTCGTCGATTCCTCTGAGTTCGACTCCCGCGACGGCCGGACCTTGTTTGGCAAGAATATGCAATTTTTCTAATTCTTCCAAATCGTTCATCGTAGTTTTGAGTCTGCAGACGGTTCCGACGGGAGATAACTCCGTCATTCCCCATGCGTGAAGAATATGGATTCCGAAATCCTTTTGAAATCCTTCGATCATGGACTGAGGAGCGGCCGAACCTCCCACGATCATCGTATGCAATCCGCTCAGATCGTAGGAATTCTTCCTTAGATGTTGATACAGTACGTTCCAAATCGTGGGAACACCCGCGGCCATCGTTACCTTTTCCTGTTCCAAAAGAGAGGCGAGTCCATGACCTAACAGGTGTTTGCCGGGAAAAACGAGTTTCGCTCCGGTCATCACGCAGCCGAACGGAATCCCCCATGCGTTCGCGTGGAACATGGGAACCACGGGAAGAATCGTTTCTTTCTCGCAAACCCCGAGACTATCGGACATACAAATCGACATGCTGTGAAGATAAATCGAACGATGGCTGTAAACGACTCCCTTCGGATTTCCCGTCGTCCCGGATGTGTAACACATTCCCGCGGCGGCATGTTCATCTAACTCCGGTAAGGTGAACGAATCGTCTCCGCTTTTTAGAAACGTTTCGTAGTCGATCGCATCCGGCAAAGGCGCCGCCGCGATCGCTTCCAAATCGTCCATCACGACGAACTTAGGCTTCTTTTTAAATTCAGGAAGCAGATCGGCAAGAACCTTACTCAAACTCTTATCCACAAAGATCACGGAATCCTCGGCGTCGTTGACGATGAACACGAGCTGTTCCGGAAACAAACGCACGTTCAACGTATGAAGAACGGCTCCCATCGACGGAGCCGCGAAATAAATCTCCAGATGTCTATAGTGATTCATTCCGAACGTGGCGACTCGATCGCCCGGACGAACTCCGAACTTCTTCAGCGCGCTCATCAGCTTCGTAGTCCGAGAATGAAATTCTCCGTACGTATATCGATGAATCGATTCGTCGTTCATTTTGGTTACGATCGTTTTTTCGGGATGAACTTCCAAAGCTCTTCGTAATATCGCGGGAACGGTCAGCTGATAATTCATCATCGTTGAGTTCATAAGGTCACCTCGGGCAATGGGCCGATTGAAATGGAATGGTTCGTTGGGATTTTCAGAATGGATCGAAGTTCGTCAATAAAAGTTCGACCGATCGGTACGATGATTCCTCGGTTTTGAAACGGGATACAATTCGGAAAATAACCGTTTGACAGTCAGGTTTTCCGGTTTGAAATGGAATCGGAGCGCACGTTTGGAGTCAAAAGACACTTCTAAAAAGAAATCGGGTTGGCTGCTTTATATCGCGGCGGGAATTTTATTATTTTCGGCCCTTATCTTTTTAATCGGCAAATTCAATCGCACCGGATTGGAAGAAAAAATCGCCGCAGGCAAACCGATCTACTTTCTCTTTCACGCAACGGGCGACAACGAAGAATACGAATTCGGTCTCTTAGCGACTCTCTTTCCTTCGAACAACCGATGCGCTTTGTATTTCATTCATCCGATTACTTCGTTCGACGATCCGGACGATTCGTTGGATCTTCTCAAGTCGGGCGCTAAGTCTTCCGTCAAAAGCGCCGTCACCGATCTGATCGGAACCAAACCGCATTATACGATTTCTCTTTCCGCTTCGAACTGGGTTCGTATCGTCGATCTTCTCGGAGGCTTGAGCGTTTATACGGACAACAAAACCGTCCGCAATTCTTCCGAATACAATCGCGAGCCGGGAGTTTATACGATGTCCGGCCAGGACGTGTACGACTACACGGTTAAGATGGATAAGAGAGAAACCTTGGATTATTTGGAAAGAATCAGCCGTCAAGAAAGCGTCGTTCTTACTTTGTATGAAACTCTCTCGCAAAGAAAAGAATTCCTAACGACTCCGCTTCTCGTATTTACGCACGGCCTCATCGAATCCGATCTTTCCAAAGAGGATTTCGTCAGTCTTGTTAAGTTTATCAATTCAAGAAGAATCCAGTTCGGCATCGCCGAACTTCCCGGAGAACCGGCTAACGACCCTAAGACGAAAAAACTTTTTCTAAAAACGGACATCGCAAGAGCCAGAGTCGCGTTCCGAAAATTCTCCAAGGACATGAACTCGGACGTTTTTGCGGACGCGGAATTTGCGAGAACGGAAGTGTTGAACGGCACCGAAGTCGCGGGACTCGCAAAAGACGTTCGAGGAATTCTTTCCGATAAAAGAATCAAGGTTCTTGCAGCGGACAACGCTTGGAAAAAAGGATTTCCGAAAACGGTGGTCATCGATCGTTCTGGCAACACCGCAATCATGGATCGCATTTCGACAGTATTAGAAAAAGCCGAAGTACATCACGTATTAAGAAAGGATCTGGGTTTGGACGCGACCGTCGTCGTAGGCTCCGATTACGAACCGAGAAAATAGAGACCGATGAGCCCTGCCCCAAAACAAAATCCGACAACCAAAGAAATTCTTCAGATCATCCACGACATCATGGTGGATAAAAAGTGCGAAGAAGTCAGCATCTTAAACCTCGAAAGCGTGAACAGCTATCTGAGTTACTTCGTCATCTGCACAGTGAACTCCGCCGTTCAAGCGAACGCGGTAGCGAGAGAAGTCAGAAAGACATTAAAAGAATATAAACTAACCCACAAGGAAGCGGACAAAACCGGAACCTCCGCGAACTCCGGTTGGACGCTTTTGGACTTCGGAGAAATCATCATTCACATCATGACTCCGGAAAAAAGAGAATATTATAATTTAGACAGACTCTGGCGCGACGCCAAGAGAATGGAACTCTAAAGGAGAAGCCGTTCCCTCCGGATCGGTCCGTCGAAAATGATTTTTAACTCAGCGGTCTTCATCTACTTCTTTCTAGTCGTATTGGCGGTTTGTTATTTTTTCGCCGCAAGAAAAACCTCCGTCAAACTCCAAAACGTATTTCTGTTGATCGCGTCCTACACGTTTTACGGCTGGTGGGATTGGATCTTTCTGATTCTGATTATCTCCGTTTCCGTCTCGAACTTTTACATCGCGCTTCTCATCGAACAAAAAGAATCTCCGAAAATCCGGGGGTGGCTTTTGTTTCTCGCAGTCGTCATCGACATGGGAATGCTCGGGTTTTTCAAATATTATAATTTCTTTATAGAGAATTTGGGCGTCGCCGTAAAGACTTCGGCGGGACTTTTCGGCGTGGAAGATCCGACCTTATTCCAGGATGCGACCTTTCTTCAGATCATTCTTCCGGTCGGGATCAGCTTTTTTACGTTTCAGACCTTATCGTATGTGATCGACGTCTATTACCGCAAACTCAAAGCGGATACGAATCTGATCGACTTCTCCCTGTTCGTCTGTTTTTTTCCGCAGCTGGTCGCTGGCCCGATCGAAAGAGCGGGAGATCTTCTTCCGCAAATCAAGGAAGAACGGAAGATCAATCTCGATCTTTTTTACAAAGGATGTCTGCTGCTTCTCGTGGGCTATTATATGAAAACCTACGTCGCGGACAATCTCGCGGAACTCGTCAATCTCGTATTCCTCGACAATCCCTTGATTTATAAGGCCAATCCGGATTTAGCGGGCGGGCACTCCGCGATTCATACGATTCTTGCGTTCCTGGCGTTTTTCTTTCAGATCTACTGCGACTTTGCCGGTTATTCCTACATCGCGCGCGGTTCCGCGTTTTTGCTCGGCTTCAACTTAAGCGAGAATTTCATCACGCCGGAATTCAGCGTCAACTTCCGGGAACTCTTCCGCAGATGGCACGTCACTCTCAATCGATGGTTCACCGATTACGTATACATTCCGTTAGGCGGAAGTAAGGTGAGCCGTCTCTATAATTTTCGGAATCTATTTATCATCTTCGGACTTTCGGGAATTTGGCACGGAGCGAGCTGGAACTTCGCGTTCTGGGGATTGGCCTGCGGTCTTTACATCGTCCTTTATATGATCTTTAAGGAATCTTTCGAGCGGTTAAAACTCTCGGCAAAAAGCAGATTCCCGTTTTTAAACCACGCATTCTTTACGAAGGGTTTTTTCTTCTGGTCCTGTTTTTTCACTACGTTCATGTTCGCGATGACTTCCATCTTTTTCAGAAGCTACGACGGCCAACACGCGAGAATTCTTCTTTCCAGCATTTTGGAGAATTTCTTCACTCTCCGCGGACCGAACGATCAGATCAGCGTAGCCAATTATTTCACCGAAATCGTCAAGGTCATCGGACCTCTTCTCGTCTGGGATTATTTTCATTTTAAGAATAATTCAGCTTTCTTTATATTCGAAAAACCCGTAGTGATTCGGGTTTTGACCTATTTATTTTTCTTTTACTGCATAGTTCTAAAAGGTGTGTTCGGCAAAAATGTCATTTACTTCGCTTTTTAAGAATAAGGTCGTCCTCATCGTTCTCGGAATCGTAGTCGCGATCGAACTCGTCGCTCGGTTTACGGAAATCTATTTTTACGAACACACGGAAGTCTTTTTAGTCAACAACGTCCGCAAAAAAATGGAATCCGGAGTCCTCGACTACAAAGGATTGATATTCGGGGATTCCAGAAGTATGTCCTTGGTTCCTTCTCCGGAATCGAAGGTGTACAACTTCAGCCTTCCGGCGATGGGTGCGAGATATTATACGCATTATCTTGCCAAATATTTAAAATCGGGAAATCAAAAACCGGAGTTCATTCTATTCGCGTCGAGTCCGGGACTCATTACGCGCGGATACGGAGAGCCGATCATCGATCCGACTCTCATCAAATACGTGAGACCGAATATGAGCTTTTCTGAATATTTGGAGAACCGTTTCGTTTCCGGTTTAACCTATAAAAATTTCGTTATGGAGAGCGGACCCGCGAGCATGCAGAAAACGGTTTCCGAAATCAACTGGAAATTCTTTTCGCATAGGATTCTTCATTTATTCTCCTTGGGAGAAATGATCGAACAATACAAAGGCCCCGAACTTCTTTATGTTCTTTCCGCTTCGATTCCGAACGCATTCTCCACATACCGTTATAGAAAAGCGCTCTTGAACGTTTTCTCATACGAGAATTACAAACCGGCCGAAGCGAAGATGAAACTCGACTGCGGTTGCGAGGAACTCTATACGCCTCAGTGTTCTCCGCCGGAAAGTAATTACAGGGACAATCGTTGGATTTCCGAAAAGCTGAACTTCCAAAACGGGGGTTTGAACATTTCGGATCGGATGAAACCGCAACACGCGATCTTATATCAGATGAGTCAGGAAAAACTCAAGGAAGAGGTGCTGGCTCCTTATAAAACGGAACCGAGTTTCGACTTTGCGGCCTTTGAGGATTTTTTGCGTTACACGCAGGAGCAAAACATCCAAGTCGTTTATTTGGTGATGCCGTTTCCCGAATACATCGAACCGACGGGTTACTTTACGAAATTCTGGAACGCTTTCGAACCTCTCAAGGCGAAATATCCGCATCTAAAAGTGATTCAGTTCGAAAAACAATTTATGAAACCGGAATCGTATTCGGATCAGATCCATCTCAACTGCCAAGGTGCGAAGGCCACGAACGAGATGTTTCATAAATTAGGGTATTGACTCGCACGTCTTTTTCCAGCTCCCGAAGAGAGCGTTCGAACGAAGTTCCGGCAAAGTTCGACTCGATCAAACCTTGTCAGATGATTTTGTTGGAGTTCCTACAGGGACACTCGCAAAAATTCCTCTTGCAGATATGAGAATTTTCTGATATAGGAAAATTCTTCGATTTTCCCCGCCAACCCACCTCCACCACCCAATCGGGGAGGGGTCGTCGTTTTACGGAAGATCCTGTCGGAACTCCGATAAACCTCGCCGTTCTTCAATCGATCAACGCCTTCAACTCGCCGACATTCCCGACCGGAAGTTTGCAGGAAAAATTCTCGCACACATAAACGAGCGCGTCTCCGCCGGAGTCTCGCGCTTCAAACAACGAGGAAAGTTTTCTGGCTTCTTCCAATTCGTCTTCGTTCACCGCCGCGACGACCGCGTTCGGTAAAAACGTATTTTGAATCGCGGCAAGAAGTTCCTTTCCCGCGTCCGCATTCTTGCGAATCAAAACGATCTCTTTGGAACGGTGTTTGTAAGTCCAATATGCGGACAAAAGATACGGATAACTCAGAGCGTACGAAGATAATTCTTTCGCAAAGTAATGAAAGATCGATTCCGCGATCCCGCGATAACGATCCGTGTCGACTCCGAGTGCGGACAACTTCACCAAAGAATACGCGAGAGAACTGTTCGCCGACGGTTCGACACCGTCGTAACCGTCCACGCTTCTACGGAGCAAAACCTCTCCGTCGTTTCCGGTATCAAAGAAAACTCCGGAAGAAGAACGGAACAATCGGATCGTGTCTTCCATCCAAAGAACCGCGTTTTTCAGATAACGAACCCCGCGTCCCGCTTCGAACAACGAGATCGAAGCCGCGATCATCTCCGCATAATCATTCGAATATCCTAATATACCGGATTCTCCGTCCCGATAACGACGCAGAACGCGCCCGTTTCGATCGATCAGATTCTTTTCCAGAAACGAATACGTTTCCTCCGCAAGACGCAAGAACTCTTCGTTTCCGAACGCGGCCCCGGCCTTGACCAGCGCTTTGATATAAAGTCCGTTCCAAGAAGTCAGGATCTTATCGTCACGCAACGGACGGACTCGTTTGCTTCTTCGTTCCAAAAGTTTTTTTCGGCCGGTTTCCAAAACGGAATCGAACCGTTTCAATTCTTCTTCGGTGAGATCCGCGGTCGCGGCGCGATAGCGTTCGTGCAGAATATTCTTCCCTTCGAAGTTTCCCTTTTCCGTTACGTTCCAATATTTTTCCAGCAAGGGAGAATCCTCTCCGCAGACTTCTCGAAACTCCGCGAGATCCCAGATATAAAAAAGTCCTTCTTCCCCTTCCGAATCCGCGTCCTCCGCACTGCAGATTCCTCCTCCCGCCATTCTCATGTCGCGATGCAGATACGAAATCACATCGAGCGCGAACGAACCCGCGGGAATTTTTTTAGAAACCTGAGAAGTTTCCACGAGCGTTTCCAAAAACAAAGAATTATCGTAGAGCATCTTTTCAAAATGAGGAACCAGCCAGTGATGATCCGTGGAATAACGGCACAATCCGCCGCCTACCTGATCGTAGATTCCGCCCTGTTTCATCGCTAAAAGCGTGTTTTCGACCATTTCAAGAGCCCTTGGATTTCCGGAAGAATGATAATACCGAAGCAGAAACGAAAGTCCCATACTCGGTGGAAATTTATTGACATGATTGGTTTTGAACCCGCCGTATTGAGCGTCGTAATAACTTTCGTAGAGAGAATAACCGGCATCAAAACAATTTTCCGGAGGAAGATCGCCTTCCGTTTTTTCGGCCGCCCGTCCTTCTCCGGATTCCTTCAAATAATCCGAGAGTTCGGACGAAGCCTTGATCAATTCCTGACGCTTTTCACTCCAAACCTGTTGAATGACATTCAAAACTTCTAAAAAGCTCTTTCTCCCGTAACGCGCCTCGGGCGGAAAATACGTTCCTCCGGTTATCGGCTTCCCATCCGGGGTCAAAAAGATATTGAGCGGCCAACCGCCCTGCTGGTCCATCGCGTGCAACGCGTCCATGTAGATCCGATCGATGTCGGGTCGTTCTTCCCGATCCACCTTGATCGAAACGTAATGTGCGTTGAGATAATCTGCGATCGTTTGATTTTCAAAGGATTCACGTTCCATCACGTGACACCAATGACATGTCGCATAACCGATCGATAAGAAAATAAGTTTGTCTTGGTCTCTTGCCTTAGTTAAGGCTTCCTCACCCCAAGGAAACCAATCAACCGGGTTGTTTGCATGTTGTTGGAGGTACGGACTTTTTTCTTTGGAAAGTCGATTGGGCTGATTGGAATTTAATTTCATTGAATTGTTCTCTTTTGACTCGTAAAATCCGTTTTTCGATTTGTAAAAAACTTCCTACATTCAACCATGTCCATTAAGTAGGCACTTACATGGACCACAAAAAGGAAAGGACTCGCAGAAAATTCAGAAACCTTCTCATTTTCGGAACCATCCTTTTTGCAGCAACGCAGCCTATAATCGGCGAGAATATTCTACCCGAAGAAACCTATGCGGAAGAAGAAAAAAAGTCCTCCGAAGGGAACCTCGGCGATTCGAAAAAGGTACTGCGCCTTACCCTCAAAGAAGCGGTCAATCATGTTCTCGAAAAGAACATTACGATCCAAAACGCCAAGATGGAATACGTTAAGGCGGACGGTGCGGAACTCAAGAACGAATCCCAATTCACTTGGAATTTAATCGGTGGGATCACGGTCTTCAAAACGACTCTTCCGAATAACCGAAACAACGTCTTTTTAGGAACGAGACAAAGTCAGGATAAAATCAGCGTCGGTGTTGAGAAGAATTTCAAAACCGGAACGTATGCGAAATTAGAAGCAAGTACAACCCGTTTCGATACGAGCGCCTTTGAAGATCCGTTGACGACTCCTTCCAATTTAAGCTTTTTAGCGATTCCTCCGCAGTACACGAGCGCATTGACCCTCACACTGAGTCAGGAAATTCTGAAATACAGCTTCGGAAAGACGCAAAAAGAAAGAGAAGCCATTATAAGACAAAACACTGTGATCAAACGGGAAGAATTGGTTTTTGTTCTTTCCCAGCTTGTCGTGCAAACTCTGGTTCAATACTGGAGTTTGAATATCTACGATTCCAATGTGAAAACCTTGGAAGAACTGCAATCCAACACGCGCAACATCCGCGATTTAACGGCGAGAAAGCGCAATCTCGGCCTTTCCGAAGGATTCGAAGTCAATCTCTGGAGTTCCATTCTTTCCCAAACCGCAGGAAATCTGGAAAAGGCGAAGGTTTCCAGAAAAGAAGCGGAACGGAATTTAATCCGTATTTTAAACGCGGATCCCACTTCTAAAATCGAAGGCGTTACCGATCTGCAAGAGAACGTTCCCGCCGACTTTAACGTGGAAAAGGATTATCTCTACGCGCTCGAACATAGAACCGATCTGAAAAATCTCCGCAAACAAAGAGAGATCGCCGAACTCAATTTGAAAATCAAAGAAGCGGAAGACATGCCTTCTTTGAAACTTTCCGGCGCGTATTCCACGAGAGGACAGAACATCGTTGCTCCTCAGCAAAACGTAACCGATACGAATCGCGGGATCGCTTCCTTCAAATATCCCGAGGCGTATGCCGCGTTCCAATTTTCATATCCGCTTTGGGACAAAGGGATCAAAGCCGATATCCGCAACGCCAAAATGGATGTGGAGAATTTGGAGAAAAAAGAAGCGGAGCTCAAACTTTCCATCAAAGAAGAATTAGAAAACCGTTATGCCGCGATTCAATCCGGCAAAGATATCTTTGAAGGCGCGAAAAAAAGAAAGGAAGAGGCCAACAAATTCTACAGAGGTCTTTCCGAACGTTTCCGCCAAGGAAGATTCACGGCGGTTGCCGTGAAAAACGCATTGGACAACGTGATCCAATCCGAGTTGCAAGTTACACAAGCTAAGATTCAGATGAACATCGACATTCTCCGCTATGAACTCGCAAAGAATCATATCTTTGAGAAGTTCGGAGTGAACGTAAACGACATCATCGATCGTATGATGAAGATGGCGGATTCCGCTCAACTCGAAGCCGCGGCAACTTCCGAGCAGAAGTAAGTTTTTCTTTTTAAGTCCTGTAGAAAGACGGCCCTAATCCAACAAACAATCAGTAATTTTCGAAGCTACGGCAGTTCAAAGAACCGCCGCTGTTCGCGCGAATCGGGTATTCTACGCCTTCGGAATTTTAGGCATTTCTAATGGATGAGATTCCCCTTCCAAGGATTTCAGAAACTCGATCAGATCCTTTTTCTCTTCTTCGGTGATCGCTGAAGGTTTGAGAAGAGGATCCTCGATCGAACCCTTCGATCCGCCGTTTACGAAATGGTCCACTACATCTTCCAGTTTCGTAAATTCTCCGTTGTGCATGAATTCGTTCTTTTTACTCACGTCGCGCAGACTCGGAGTCCGCACGGTTTGTGTAATTCCTTTCAACCCGGTCGTATGTTTTTCCGAATCGGAAAAGTTCGGACCTTTGTGACACTGGGAACACTTCGCCTTATTCATGAACACGTCGAGTCCGCGTTTTTGAGCCGGAGAAAGAGCGGATTCCTCCCCCATGACGTAACGATCGAACTTGGAATTTTTGGAAACGATGGTTCTTTCAAAAGCTGAAATCGCCTTAACGATCCGATCCATCGTGATTCCCGGAGAACCGAACGACTTTTCGAAAAGTTCGCGGTATTCGGGAACCTGATTGAGTCTTGCAACGATCGTCTTCTCATCCTTGAGCATAACCGCCGTGTGAACGCGTTCCTTTACGATATCTTCCAGATCGTTCGCTTGCGGATCGTTAAATACGTCCTTATACAAACCCACGTTCGTCAAAGAAGGCGCCGAAGAATTATGAATCTTATTGCGGGGAACGGAATTCTTCTCCGTGTTTTGAAGTTCCACGGAATGACAGATCGCGCAGTTCGTATCTCCTTTGAGTGAAAGTCGCTTATCAAAATAGAGCAGTTTTCCCAATTCGACCTTATCCTTGTTGTAAGGATTGTTGTTGGGATGAATTACGTTCTTAACCACAAAACCTTCCAGTTCGGCTTTTTGAACCGGTTCTTTGCAGCCGCTGAGCGAGAATAGAAACGAAATCAAAAGAAAAATGGACAAAATCCTAAGCATATGGACCATCCTGGGTCAAAGTTTCGAACGGGAACTTCTTCTGTCAATTCGAATTTAGAACAATTCTGATTACATATTTCGTGTTAAAAAAAAGAAACCTTTTATCGTTCGCAAACCGTCGCGATTTATGAAAGAAAAAATTTCATTCTTTGTCACGCGACCTTCCGGACCTGCGTCTTCCTTTTAGAACAGGAGGCAAACATGTCGCAAATCAAAACCGTTCTGATCGCAGGCGGAGGATACGCGGGGATCATCGCAGCCAATCGTCTCGTCAGAAAAAAACTTCCGATTGAGATCGTATTGGTGACCGCTCAGGAAACGTTTCAGGAAAGAATACGAAACCATCAACTACTCGCGGGAACTCTCAAAAACACGTACACAGTACGATCGCTTCTTCATAAAAACGTAAAACTCGTAATCGGGAAAATCGCAAAGATCGAACCGAAATCCAAACGTGTGGTTCTCGAAAGCGGTTCCGCTTTGAAATACGATCACCTCGTTTATTCCCTCGGAGTTCAAGGTTCATCCGCTACAAAAATCAACACGAACGTTTACTTTCGAATTTCGGAAACGGAAGAATGTGCGAAGATGCGCGAACTTCTAAAATCGAATCCGAGCGCGAAGATCACCGTTCTCGGAGCCGGTTTGAGCGGAATCGAAACCGCCGCGGAACTTGCGGAGAATTTTCCGAACCTTCGACTGACACTCGTGGACGCAAGTCCGCTTGGAAAAGGTTTTTCCGTTCCCGCACAGAAAAAACTGAGAGAATTTTTCGAAAATAAGAACGTAAGAATTTTAGAACATTCTAAAATTATGGAATACGAAGACGCTGCGCTCGTAACCGCGGACGGGAAAAGAATCGAACACGATTTCTGCGTTTTATCGAGCGGACTTTCCGCTTCAAAAGTGGGAGGACAATCGGGCCTAAGAACCAATCCGATCGGTCAGGTTTACGTTAATCAATTCCTCGAAGTGGAGGATTATCCGGAAATCATCGGCGCGGGCGATTGTGTGCAAGTGGTTTCTTCCGGTTACGATCATTTGAGAATGGCTTGTGCGACCGCGCTTCCGATGGGAATCTACGCGGCGGAAAGACTTTCTCATCGACTCGGCGCAAAATCCAAAAAAGGAATCGCGCCATTCTCGCTCGCGTATTTGGGGAGAAACGTAAGTCTTGGAAGAAACGACGGAGTGATCCAAGAATCCAATCCGGACGATTCTCCGACTTTGAAAATCTGGACGTCACGAAGCGCCGTTTGGATCAAAGAATTGATCTGTAAATACACGATCCTTTCCTTCCGACTTGAAAAATGGTTCGATTTTTATTTCTGGAAATCCTTTCCTGAAACCGAAGCGGAATTCGGAACCGCGGTTCTTGCGACAGAATCGGAGAAATGATCGTGGATAGACTCGGGCAATTTTTAGAACACAAGTCTCTCGTTTTCGGGATCGCGTATCGAATGACCGGAAGCGTCAACGACGCGGAAGATATCGTTCAAGAATCGTTTCTGCGTTGGGAAAAATCCGGTTCGGACGAAATCCGTTCACCGAGAGCTTTTTTGTCCACGATTGCCACGCGTCTATCCCTCGACACTCTCCGCAAAGTGAAAAACAAACGAGAAACCTATATCGGGCCTTGGCTGCCGGAACCGATCCCGACTTCGCCCGAAATCGAAGAGCCGGATCCGGAAACACTGGATCTGGCCTTTCTTCATTTATTAGAAAAATTGAATCCGATTGAACGAGCGGTTTTTATCCTGCGCGAATCGTTCGAACTGGATTATAAAGTTATCGCGGAAGCGGTTGGAAAAACGCAGGAAAATTGCAGACAAACCCTCAAACGCGCGAAGGAAGCTTTGAAATCCGATCGAAGGAAATTCTCGCCCGATAAGGAAACGAAACGAAAGCTGCTTCATAATTTTCTTTTGGCTTCTTCCAAAGGACAGCCGGAACTCCTTCTTCCGTTTTTAAAGGAAGAGATCGTTCTTTGGTCGGACGGAGGCGGTAAGGTTCACGCGGCGAGAATTCCTCTCTTCGGAAAGGAACGAGTGGCGGCCTTTCTCATCCGTACTTCCAAAAATCCGGTGTTTACGGACACGGACCTTTATTACACGGAAAGCAACGGCGCCGAAAGTCTTCTCGTTTATAAAAACGGCAAACCGGTTTATCTTAGGACTTTTTTGATCGATGAAAACGGTATCAATTCCATCTACACGATGTTAAACGAAGATAAACTGCGGGCGTATAGAAATCGTAATGAACTTTTAGAAAAGAAGATCATAGTTCCTCTTGAATTCTTTCTCCTGTTTCCGAAAACTTCCCTCAGCAACCCGAGTCCTCCCGTTTGGACCAAACCCTTATTGAAATTGGTTCGCTGGGCCATTACCCGAAAAAAATAGATTATCCTAGGATAATCGGATTCCGGACGCTTCGAACGCCGGCGGTCTTGACTTTTTCCACCTTTCGATCCAAACTCGAGCGTATGAAAAATCGAATTCGTATCGCAGCGATCTTTATGATCGGGCTTGTCATCGCGTGTTCGGGAGGACAGGAAATGCAAACCGCAATCAAAGAACCAGGAACCTTTTCCGACGAAAAACCGACAGGATATATCAGAACCCGGATGGGCAGCGTGGCTTACTGGATCCAAGGGAAAGGAGAATCGATCGTATTGCTTCATTCCGCCGGACCGGGACACGAACACCGCGACTTCGACGCCGTGATTCCTACATTAGAAAAATCTTATAGAATCATCGGTCTCGACTGGCCCGGTCACGGCCAATCCGGCTCTCCGAAACCGTTCGATTCCGCATCCGCCGTTGGATATGCGGAGATTCTCCCTGAAATCGTCGAAAAACTCGCACCCGAAGGAGCCGTTTTTATCGGCAATTCGCTCGGCGGCTTCGCTTCGATGAAAATCGCATTAGACAAACCGAATTTAGTAAAAGGTTTGATTCTCGTAGACACGGGCGGACTCAACGATCCCGATTTTAAGACGAGAATTT
This sequence comes from Leptospira sanjuanensis, assembly GCF_022267375.1. Taxonomy (GTDB): domain Bacteria; phylum Spirochaetota; class Leptospiria; order Leptospirales; family Leptospiraceae; genus Leptospira; species Leptospira sanjuanensis. Next base: position 958,673 of record NZ_JAIZBH010000001.1, on the reverse strand, counting down.
TCGTAAAACTGATGAGCACACTTTGGTTTACGAACGCGACTTGGAATTCGTTTCCGAACTACTATATCAAAGTCGAAAACGAATATACGAAATCCATTTTGAATCGAATCGGTGAGAAAAAGGAAATCGAAGGCTCTCCGAACATCCGAGCCGCAATTTGGAAAAGTTTCGGCGATGAAAGACACGATCTAAGAGAAAAGGTTTCGCAAATCACGGCGCCTACTTTGATCGTCTGGGGAAAAAACGACCCCGTCATCCTTCCCGAACTCGGCGAAAGACTGCATCAAAAAATCGCCGGTTCGAAATTGGTCTTTTTAAAAACGGGTCATGTCCCGTTTGCGGAAGATCCGCAAGGATTTTTAGAAGCCGCGCTTCCGTTTTTACGATCGATTCGCTGATTCCAATCGAAGACGGGCGCTTTTTGGAAGGCGGCCGTCTTTTTTGCGAACACAAGGACGATTCGAACGATCGTTGTTTCGTTTTGGAAATTTTTTTCCAATCTTGTTTTGAAAAGGTTCGGAAAAATTTGCGAGCGAAAATCCCGAGAACCGCAGACTCGTCTTTAATAATCATTGCCAAAAATTTCTTTCCCGTTTCACTCAATCGAGTGGCGGATTTTGAAGTAAAAGAAGACAGCGCGGAGTGGCGGACGATTTACGAGAAAGTGAATTCCATCTCTCCGATTCCGATCGAAATCTGGAGAAAAGCGGGCCTTGTTTATTCGATACGGGATTTGTCCTACGGAGATTTTTTAATACGACAAGGAAAAGTTCCCACCGAGTTCGCCTTCGTATTTTCCGGCGTATTGCGGGAATACTATCTCACATCCGACGGAAACGAATATATCAAGAGTTTCAACTTTCCCGGAGAATTCACTGGTTCGTATTTCGATCTTCTTTCCGGACAACCCTCGACCTGCAACATACGCGCGATCACCGATTGCAAAATCGCCGTCGCAAATTTTTCCGAACTCGCCGCCTTGTATGAAACTCATATCGCTTGGGAACGTTTAGGTCGTATAGTCGCGGAAAATTTATTTCTAAAAAAGGCAAAACGAGAATACGAACTTCTTGCCTTGAACGCGGAAGAACGATACGAACTTTTAAAAGAAACCTATCCGAATATCGAAGAAGTCATTCCTCAATACCATATCGCTTCCTATCTGGGGATCACTCCGGTTTCTTTGAGTCGAATTCGTTCTAAGAATCGAAACGAGAATGAAAAAAGGCGCCGGTCTTTCGACCAAGCGCCTTTATAACGTTTTTCGTCCAACCCGACCGAAATCTCAATTCGTTCGGACTTTTCGAAAAGAATCTTTCGAAGATTCTTATTTTGCGGACGCCGCCTCGCGGATAACGTAAGCTGCGATCTCGTTCTTTTGAATCTGAGTCGTTCCTTCGAAGATACAAAGAATCTTCGCGTCTCTCATCAGTTTTTCAACAGGATACTCTTTTGTGTAACCGTATCCGCCGAAGATCTGAACCGCATCGAGAGCGCATTTCATTGCGGTTTCGGAAGCGTGCGCTTTTGCGATCGCGGAATACTTCGGAAGTCTTGGATCTTCCGCATCGGACATTCTCGCCGCAAGATAAGTTACTTGGCGGGAAGTTTCGAGACCGATCGACATATCCGCAAGCATGTGCTGAACCGCTTGGAAGCTGGAGATCTTGGATCCGAACTGCTCTCTTTGTCTTGCGTATTTGGATGCGTAATCAAGAGCCGCTTGAGCGACACCCACTCCCATCGCCGCAACGTAAGGACGGGAAGCGTTCAGAGTTTGAAGCGCGTAAATAAATCCTAAGTTTTCTTTTCCGATCATGTTCGCTTCTTCAACGGCACAATCTTCGAAGATGATCTGACGGGTATCGGATGCACGGATTCCGAGTTTGTCTTCTTTCTTACCGACGGTCAAACCGGGAGTGTCTCTCTTCACGTAGAAGCAGCTAACCCCTCTGGTTCCTCTTCCTTTATCGGTATATGCAAATACAGTATAAGCTCCCGCGCTACCGCCGCCGGTGATCCATTGTTTTGTTCCGTTGATGACCCACTTGTCGCCTTTCTTAACGGCGGTAGTGCTCATACCAGGAACGTCCGATCCCGCACCAGGCTCGGAAAGACAGAAAGAAACTCCGTATTCTCCGTCAACGACGGGAGGAAGCCATTTTTTCTTTTGCTCGTGAGAAGCTCCTTTTAAGATAGGAAGGATTCCAAGACCTGTGTAACCGAAACAAAGAGAGATTCCGAGACATCCTCTGGAAAGTTCTTCGGTCACGAGGCACTGTTCAACGGAACCGAGTCCCCAGCCGCCGTATTCTTCAGGGATGGTCAAACCGTTGACTCCCAGTTCTTTTCTCATACGATTGATGAGTTCTTCGGGATGTTTATTTTCTTCGTCCCAGTGGATCGCTACTTCGTGTGTGATTTCTTTCTTCACGAAATTACGGATCTGGTCTCTGATTTCGATCTGCTGTTCGGTAAATTCCTGGTACATCGGTTTGTCCCTTCTTACGAGAGTGTTCTGATCCTACTTTTTTTTTAACGGCGATTAGATCAAACCAAAATATAGGGTAAAAAACCGAGCATAGGCTTGTTTTTCTCCTTTTTTATCCATTCTAAATTTAGAATTTTCTAACGAAGAATTCTCCCTCGCCAAACAAAAATAAAACCCTTCTTTGCTAAACGTTTTCCAAGAACGAACGTTCTGTTTCGGTTTTCAAACTAATCGCCCTTGGAAAAATATTTCGATGTCTTTCCTATTTCAAAGCGCGTTCAAATCACTTTTTCCTTTTTCATCGTTTCGATTTCTTCCGCCGAATAACCTAAGGATTGATAGATCGACGCATTATGTTCCCCGTGATTCGGGGGGTCCAAACGATACGTGACCGGCGTTGCGGAGAAGGGAAACGGCGCTCCGAATTGAAAGTAGTCGCCGTATGTCGGATGTTTTTTATCCAAGATCATACCGCGTTCCTTTAGAACGGGATCTTTACTGACCTCTTCCATCGTCTTAACCGGAGTCAGACAGGAATCCTCGTTTTCAAAAATTACATTCAAATCTTCGAATGTTTTCGACGCGAAGTAAGAAGTGAGAATTTCCTTCCACTTGGAAAAGTTTTTTTCCTCCGCCGGAAATTCCTCCAAGTGTTTATCCAGTCCGGATTGACGTAAGAAGGTTTTAAAGAACATATCTTCCAAAGCGCCGAGCGCGACCCATCGTCCTTCCTTGGTCCGATAAACATTATAATTCGGTAATTTACCGGAAAGAAGTTCGTTCCCGCCTTCCGGATTTTTTCCGGTCGCCGCAAAGATTCCTCCGTATAAGGAAAGAAACGGAAGCGAGGAATCCATCATGGAAATCGCGATCTTCTGTCCTTTGCCCGTTTTTTCTCTCGCATACAAAGCCGCTAAAATCGAAGCAAGCGCGGTCATCGTTCCTCCGCCGATATCGGCGAGCTGATAACCGGGAATCTGAGGAGTTTTACCCGTTTGCGAAAGAACTCCCGAAAGAGAAAGATAGTTCACGTCGTGTCCAGCAAAATCCCTGTATTTCCCTTCGGTTCCATATCCGTAGATTCCGCAATAGATCAATCTAGGAAAACGTTCCTTCAAGTCGTCGTAACCAAGTCCCATTTTTGCAAGTCCGTCCGGACGGAATCCTTCCAAAAGTATATCAGCATCTTCTAATAATTTAAAAAGAATCTCTTTGGATTTTTCCTTTTTTAGATTGAGAGTGATCGCTTTTTTATTTCGGTTTAACATCAGAAATAAGGAAGGCGCTCCGTTCGCTTTCTTAAACATCACGCGAGTCGCATCCATCGCTCTCGGATTTTCGATCTTGATCACGTCGGCCCCCATATCTCCCAAATACATGGAGCAAAGCGGACCGGGAAGAAGAAGACTCAAATCGATTACTTTCACTCCGGAAAGTGGACCTTTGTTCATTTAACGACAACCTCTCAATGAAGAATCTTAATCCATAGAGAACGGAAGAAGAAATAGAGATACACTTTTTTGCGGGGTTTTTTCCGATTCCGACCGAGCCTCTCTCCGATGGATCGCGTAAAAATGCGAGCTTTCCCTTTGAATCCGCCGTCCCTAATTACGGATTTTTATGGAAAAAAGAAATTTCCAAACGTTTTTCCTATCGTAATTTTTTCCGGGACGATTATTCTGGAATCGTTTCGTTCGGACAAACGCGATGATCCACAGAATTCTTTTCTTATCATTCTTCTTAATTTCCTGTTCCGCGGAACCGGTCTATAACCCGAGCATTCTAATGAGTTCGGCTTGGTTTGAAAACACGGTTCTCGATTGCATTCTTAAAGAATGTTATTTGTGCAGAATGAAAGTAACGAACAATCCGGCGGTCACGGTGTTTGCCGGAACCGGAGCGGCCTCCAGCATCGACGGAACCATCGCTACGGCTTCGTTCCAAAACCCGTTCGGAATCGAATTGGATTCGTTCGGGAATATCTACGTTACGGAGCAAAATGCGAACAAGATTCGCAAAATCGTTACCGCAGCCGGCTTCGTCACTTCTTTAAGCACCAGCTTCACGTTAGGCGATCCGGCCGGTATCAAATACGACTCAGTCACCGGAGATAAATACGTTTCGTGCAAAAGCAGCGCGCAGATTTACAAGATCAACGCGTTGGATCAATTCACTTTGTTTGCGGGGAGCCCCGTCGGCGCCGCAGGATTACAAAACGGAGACAATTCCGGAGCTTTGTTCAACGGCCCCTTTTTTATGGATTTCGACCGAGAAAGGAATTTATACTTGGGAGAACTCGGCAATCGCGACATTCGAAAATTCAATCTAAACTTTCAATCGGTCAGCACGTTGTCGGGAAGTTCCTTGGGATATCAAGACGGCGACGTCTTAACGGCCTTATTCAAATCTCCGATCGGCGTCGTTTACGATCGTAAAAAGAATTCTCTGCTGGTTGCGGACATTCAAGATCATCGAATTCGCAAAATCAATCTGGATACGATGCAGGTTTCCACACTGTTAGGAACCGGAACGGGTGCAAGCGTGGATGGAAACGGAACAAGCGCTTCTTTCAACGGCCCCGCCCATATCGCCTTGGATAACAGTGGAACGATGTTTGTTTCGGACTCGGTTTCGAACAAAATCAGAATCGTCGATCCCGATCTCAACGTGACGACGATCGCGCATACGTTTCAAGCGATCGGTGTCGTTAAGATCGACTGTGCCAATCAAAGACTACTTGTCGCGGATTCGACGGCCAATCAATTGTTTGAAGTGCGATTTCAATAAAAGAACGGGAGAATTCTCCCTTTCGGTCGATGATCGATTTCTTATTAACTCGAAGCGATCCGTTCTTCTTTAACAATGACAAACGATCAAGACTTAGCTTCGAACATGTTGGCCGCACAAAGCCAAACGCCCGCCATAATCAAAACGATTCCCGCCCATTGCGGCCAAGTCAGTCTTTCTTTGAATGCGATGGAGGAAACGATCAAAACGATGATAAAACCCGCACTCGTAAAAACCGGATAAGCGAGCGAAAGTTTTAATCCCTTCCCTAAAACGAAACGATAACCCAACAAAGCCAACCCGAACGAAGCCAACCCGCCGATAAAGATAGGATTGAGAATCACTTGAAGAATACCGGCTATACCTTCGGGTTTCTCACTCGCATCGCCGAGTGAACTCGCCTTAATGAGAATGTTAGCCAAAGCGTTAAACGCAAGAGCGATGATAAAAACGATAAGAACTTGAATCTGCATAAGAAGCTCCGGTTTTGGCTTTACGAAAACCAGTTCACCGAAGGAGTTGGAAAGATCAAGGTCAAATCTCTCCTTTATGCTCAGAAAAACCTTTTCCTTCAGGGGACTGAATCTTTCTTATATCGATACCGAACCGGATTTTCAAAACGATCGGGTAGTTCTTCTCTGTCACGCCAACGGATACAGCGCCCTCACCTATCGCTATTATATCGAAGAACTTTCAAAGACACACCGAGTGATCGCGCTGGATTTTGCGGGTCACGGGGAATCCGATTCGACTCTCGATTTTAAGAATTGGTATTTCTTCCGAGATCAAGTTCTTGCGTTGATCGAGGTCGAAAACTTGCGGGATATTATCGGAGTCGGTCATTCTTTGGGCGGTGCGAGTCTTATTCTTTCTTCGTATCATTCTCCCGAAAAATTCAGGAAAGTGATCGCAAACGATCCTGTTGTATTAGATTTTTTGAAAGTAACATATTCCCGCCTTTTTCACAATCCGCTCGCAAAAGTCGCGATTAAACGAAGAAGGGAATTCAAGAATCTCGAAACGGTTTCCAAACTCTACAAACGAACGCCTTCTTTCTTTAAGATGGATGCGGAAATCTACGACGACTACATCCGAAGCTGTTTTCGAAGCGGACCGAACGGAGGAGCGATTCTGCGTTGTTTGCCGGAAGTGGAAGCGAAGATCTTCGATTCCGTAAGTTATTTGAGTTTGTTCCAATACGGAAGAATCAAAACGGAAACGCATATCACGATTCCGGAGCCGCACGAGGTATGTTCTCCGAAAGGAGCGAAACGAATTCAATCCGGAAACTCGAAATCGACTTTGGAGATATGGCCGGGAACGACTCACTTCTTTCCGTTTGAGGAAAAACAAAAAACTCTGCAAAGAATTTTAAGCGTTCTCTAAAAGGAAAATTTGGCAATGTCCCGAGCGGGTTTCGTAGTATTAAACGGAAACCCGTATGTTCAAAGCCCTCAGGTATTATTTTATTGGATCGATTGTTTCAACCTTTCAATAAGAGAATCGTAATTACTCGACATACCCTGACACACCTGTGCGTTCGCCTCGAGCAACCCTACACTCTCCAACAAAACACCGATCAACTTTCTTCTTCCAGAACGATATTGATCCTGATCCGCCGAAGGCATTCCCGGCTTTCCGAGAGTTTTCCATTTTTCACATTTCGGCCCGAGATCCGAGCAGATTCTTGCTTCCAAGTCCGAACAAGGCTTACAACCGATCGAACCAATCGCCAACAAGGCGGTGAGAAATAGTATTTTTTTCATACGATGCTCCGAGTGAGATTTTTTTTCGTCTACGATTCGACCAAAATACGCGTTAAGCGAAACCTTGATATTTTTCGATCGTTTAACTGCCGGGACAACGTATTCGCAACGCCGAACGCGGCAAATTCCTTTTTCATTTTCCTTACTATTTTAGATCAGTTTCGCCTAATGTATTTCATTCAGGCGGCGACTTAAAAATCGGGAAACGGCCCGAATTCGATCAAAAGTTATAAACAATAAGCAACGATCTATAATTGGTGTTCTTAGAGACGACTTCTCGGGAAATCAAATCTATAATCTGAACTGACATCCAAGACGAGGATTCAAGAGGAATAAAAAACTTACGATCAGGCCGCAATCAAAATCGCACTTTCGAGAACGAAGACGCGAATGATGGATTGAGAAAATTCGCATGCCGAAATTCGATGTAACTTCGAATCTCGGCATACGGAGAAACTCTATATTATTGGCCCCCGAAGTAAATCTTATAGTTAATGGTCGTATCGACTGCCTTTCCGTCAAATAGGCCGGTGACCTTTACGTGTTCTTCCAAAACTCCTTTGAATTTTCCGGTTTGATATTCTGTTCGGGTATAAACCGAATCGTTTCTTGTAAAGGTAATATCAAAAGTAGGAAAGGTGATTCCGTTAATGGAATAATTAGACGATTGAATTCGATCTGTGCCGGAATTGATAGAAGTAAAGACGTTACCCGAAGTCGACGAGTTGAATCTTTGATTCAAAGATCGTTTCAAAGTTCCGTTATAGGTCAGCGGAACCGGAATCGCATTTCCGTTAGGACCGACACCGATCGAATTTTCTTTGCAATTATCGTAACTCCAAAGTAGATCGTTTCCGGTGTTACCGGTGGCTCCACCCGTCAAAGTTCCGTCAATTGTCTGTGACCCGCCCAATTGACAAGCCTGAGTAATGACTGCGGCAAACGGATTATACAAAGGATCAACGTCGCCCAAGGCTCTTGCGTTCGAATTCGCATCTGCAGGCAAAGGATAAAGGGCTGAGAATAATTGACTTACTTGCGAATTAAGCTTTTGATCGGAACTTATTTGTGCCAACAGTGCAAGTGCAGCGACGTCATTCGAATCGTCTTTTTTAGACTGGCCGCAAACAATCGTTCCAATGAGTGAAACAATCACCAACATAAATTTTATATTTCTCATCATAGATTCTCCTTTTTACAAAATCTATGAATGAATACGGAGACACCTCGTATCTTCGCCAAAAAAATTGTATAAAGTAAATTTTTGATCGTGCGCGTTTTTCGTTCTTAGGGATGAAAAAGCATAAATCGAATTCAGTTTTAAGAGTTGATCCTAAAAAACCCAGGTGATGGCGACCGAAGAAGTTCTCCCTCCGTCGCTTGTAATCAAGCGGACACTTTTAATATTCCCTTCGATTAAATTCGCGCTACCGAACACGATGTCCAAGGTCAAAACCGTTACGAGCGCAAGCGCATAAAATTCCTTCTGCCGATTGAACTCGGAATCCTCCATCACGTGACCACGCTGCGTAACGACAAGGTGCGGAGCCTGCATATTAAAATACAAGACGGGAATCCCGTTGGCGCTTGCATTTAATCCAGAACTGATGCTTAAGAGCCATGGAATCGTTGCTTCTGAAGAAGGGCCTGAAGGAGCCTGATAGTAACGTTCCGGTTTTGCAAAAAATTCGAAACCTCGATACAAAAGATACAACTCCGATGCTGCGATGATCCCGCCCGTCGCTTTCACTTTGTAATCGTCCGAAAGCAAAAGCGGCGACCAACCTGGAATCAACGCCTGCAAACGGTAATACCGATTCTTTATTTTAGGCTCTGCAAGCATTGTCGCATTATTTTCTGCGGGTTCCACGGTTTTCGAAGGTAACGATTCCGGGGAAAGCGGACCGGTGTTCTCTCGCGTTTTCACAGGAGAACGATCCTGTAACTTGGAAATTTTTTCTTTCCGAATCTCTTTGGGATCCTTTTTGGCGGGGAATTCCGGCAAAATAGATTCCACCTTTGAAAATTCGATGACTTGAGTTTCTTTTCCGATTCGGATTTCAACCGAATTGCCATTCTTCATCGTAATCTTATCGGCTTTAATTCGTTTCCCATCTTTCAGTATTAGAACGTCCGCGTTCAAATCCAAAGAGAACAAAAGCGGGGGAATCAAAATAAAAGTTATAAAATAATATTTTTTGTCAAAGCGGGGAAAAATTTTGGCAAGCATGCAAACGTCCATTCGTAGTAAGACTTGGAAGTGCTTCTCCACGGATGAGTGTAAATTTAGACAACGTTGAATACCTGTATAAGAGTTACTATAATAAACTCAAGTTTTTCTTTCTAAAGTCCGGAATGACCAACGAGACTGCGGAAGAATTATGCCAGGAAACTTTTATCAAGGTGCACAACCATCGTGAACGATTCGATTCGAGCAAAGGATCGGAAAGCACGTGGGTATATTCGATTGCGAGAAACGAGTTAATCGACTACTTTCGAAAAAGTCGAAAAGAAAAAGACCTCGTCGAATTTTCTTCTTGGGAGAATTTAGTTTCTTCTTACGAAACTTCGGCGTATAAAATGGAAGAAGAGAAACTTTTATTAGAAAAATTATCGAAATCCATACATTTACTCAAAGAACCTGAAAAATCGATCGTGATTCTTCATTGTATACATGGGAAGTCCATCGCGGAAACGTCTTCCCATACGGGAATCGCACAAAGAACCGTTAGTAGAAGATTGGTTTCCGCACTAACGCTTTTAAGGGAAGAATTAAAAACATCCGGAATCGACGGAAGCTGGCTGCAAGGAGGGAAAGAATGAAAGAAAAATCGAAACAAATTCTGCTTCAGCTTTTCTCCAACGCATCGGACTCCGAAAAACATTCAAAGGATCTAATGAACGATCCTGAGGCGCAAAAAGAATATTTTGAATTGATGCGCGTCAAAACACTCTTGCGCTCTCTCGATCCGAACCAGTTCCCGATTCCTCCTAAGAGTATGATTTCTCCTTGGAAGAAAACCGGAGTATTTTTATCGGCAGCCGCTTCTCTATTTTTCGTTTTTGGAATATTCTTATTTTATCAAACGCGAGAAGATTCTTACAAAATCGCGGTAAATTTAAAAGCAAGTCAGGGAATCTGCGAACACAACGCCTCGTCAAATTTTCAAATTGAACTGTCCACAAAGAATCAATCCTTTTGTGATCTGACATTGGACGGACTTGGAACCTTCTCGCTCCGACTCTTTCCGAACACGCTCACATCGATCGAATCGAAAGGAAAAACGTTGAGAATCTCCGTTCACAGCGGTTCGCTCCTGTTTTCTTCCGTTCACAAACCGGAAGGGATCTCGGTCGAAGCGAATAGTCCTCATATCCGCTCCGTCTTGCTGGGAACTTCCTTGTTGGTTTCCGCGATTCCGGATAAAGAAAGAATTCTATTGATCGAAGGAAAAATCGAAGTTCAATCTATAAACAGCACCGAAACGGAACAAGTCATCCGAATGGATGCGGGATCGATCGCCGAACGCACTGTCGATTCTTCGCAGAACGCGCCTACTACGATCCAGATCGGTCCGTTATCGTCCAAAGAAGAATCCGTTCTACGCTCTCAGCTCGATTCCTTACAAAAGATTCGGGAAAACAAGTCGCTTAACAAATACGAACCGACGGATTTGGAATCCTTCCGAAAGATCGAGGAATCGGAGCAAAAATCCTCCCGTCCCTACGTTCAGATCAAGACGAACGACGGAAAGATCAAGGAAGGTTATTTGATCGAGATCGGAGATCATTACACGATCAGCACGATCGACGCAGGACAAATCCGAATTCCGCGATCCGCGATCGTCGAAATGTCCACTCTGAGAAAATAATCGTTTAACGCTGATTTGGCGGAATTTCCGAAAGTTTCTTTGCGAATGCCAGATGTTCGGTCGCATTCACGGGTCTGAATTTCTTTTTGGCGCTTGCCGGATATTTTCCCAGATAATTATCCCCTTTCCAATTACGTACGGGTCGAATCGGACGGGGAACAAAATTTCCTCCGCAGTTCGGACAAATATCCATCAGATATTTTTCGTTGCAGGATACGCAAAACGTACATTCGAAAGAACAAATCAAAGCTTCCGTCGATTCGGGAGGCAACGGCTTCTCGCAATTTTCACAGATCGGTCTCAACTCCAGCATACGCACCTCGATTCGACTTTTATAGCATAGACATGAGTTGGATGAAAACCGCAACCGTCTAAGCATAAACCGCAAAAAAGCGGAAACGAAATCAAGAATCTTTCATTTTTGATTTTACAGTTTTGACGCTCTTACTAATATTGGTTTATCATTAGCGATAACTTAGAATGATCGGCAAAGGTTTCAAATCCGGATTTCTTGTTCTTCTGCTCGTCGTTTCGATGGGAAAGGAGTTTCATACCCATGCTGAAATAGAGATCTCCAACCTTTCTCACGAATCCTACTCTTCCCATCAGGAAACGAAAACATCCCCGACTTGTCCGATCTGTCAGTTCCAACGGGAGTCCCATTCGTTTTGGAATCCCGATTTTTTAATCCGAAGTTCTTTTCCTGTTCTGCAAACTGAGAAATTTCCTTTTTCACGGATCTTCGTTTTATCCTTTGATCTCGATCCGATACGTTTAGGCCGCGCTCCCCCTCTTTCACTCCCGCTTATCTAAAGAATTCGATTTCGTTTCGTTTTGATCGATTAGGACGTTTGTCCGGGAGTTTCGCTTGAAAAAGCAATTACAGTATTATTTTAGAATATTCTTATTTTCTATTTTTCTTTCCCCGTTTTCCATTTTCGCCTTGGATGTCGCTTTAACGGGAAGCGTCAAAGATAAGGAAGGGAATCCCGTTCCCAACGCTCGAGTTCTCATCCAAGAATCGAGAAAAAGCGCGGTTAGCGACGACAAAGGAGAGTTCGTCTTGGACCACGTTCCTCCCGGGAAATACACATTGATCGCGATCGCGAGGGGATATCATTCCGAATCCCTCTCCGTCACGATCGGTGAGAAGGACCAGAAGATTCAGTTCGCATTAGCAAAAAGTTCTCTTGACGAATCGGCGATCAACGTCACGGCAAAATCGACGATCTCGGACTTTTTGACTTCTCCGCAACCGATCACGGTTTTGTCGGGTAGACAACTCGATCGGCAACGCGGCGAAACCGCCATGTCCGCGATCAACAACACTCCCGGTGTTTCCAACCTAACCACGGGAGCCGGGACTTCCAAACCGATCATCCGAGGTTTGACGGGGCAAAGAGTTCTCGTCATGACCGACGGAATCCGCCAGGAAGAACAGCAGTTCGGGGACGATCATACGGTCGAATTAGACGCTTTTAATATTCAAAAAATTGAAATCATCCGCGGTCCGGGAAGTTTGCTCTACGGTTCGGACGCTCTCGGAGGAGTGGTCAACGTCATCCGCGACAAGGCTCCTCTCAGCGGAGAAGGCGTTCCGAGAATGGCCGGGATTTTCAATTCTAACAGTTATTCGAACAACAAACAGGACGCGGGCAATTTCGCCGTCTTCGGGAACATAGACGGTTTCGGTTATCGCGCCAGCTCGAACACGCGTAAAGCGGGAAGAATTACGACACCGAACGGAACGATTCCGAACACGGGTATGATCGAAAAAAACCAGAGCGCTTCGATCGGTCTCGACGGCAAATGGGGAAACTTTTACGTGGATTCGTTTCGAAGGGAACAAACCCAGGATTTATTCGACAATCCGAACGAAAATCCCGGATCCACGGTTCATCAAAAACTTCTGCACGAAAAATCAAATTTTCATTCTTTTCTAATATTCTCCGCAGGTAATCTGGAACTCGATTTTTCGTATCAGAGAAACAACCGTAGAGAAATCGAATCCAAAAACAAACTTCTTCCGATCAAGGACGTTCTTTTGGACGAATCCGTGGACGTTTTCGACAAATCCTTTCAATACTACCAGGCAACTTCCCGTGCGAAATACCAAGGATTGAATCTTTTTCTCGATACTGCGACCGCGGACGCTAAGTTTCATCACAAACCTATATTCAATTTTTTGAAAGGAACCTTCGGCGTTTCCGGTTTGGAACAGAAAAACAGAACGATCGGAACCGAACCCTTGATTCCCTCCTACGGAATCGTGAACGTGGCCGGTTATTTTTTGGAGGAACTCAAACTCGGTTCGGTTACGTTGAGCGCGGGAGTTCGAGGGGACAAACGATCGGCGGATATCCGCAACAACGCGGCTCTCGGAATCACGGAACAAACCAAAAATTATTATGCGACAACCGGTTCCGCGGGGCTCGTCTGGAGAATCGACAAATCGTTTTCGACGGTTTTAAACTACGGCCGAGGTTTTCGCGCCCCTACCCCGTTCGAACTTTTTTCCAACGGAGTCCACGAAGGGACCGGAAAATTCGAAATCGGAAAGGACACCCTCAAACCGGAATATTCGAATAACTTGGATCTGTCGTTCCGATACGCTTCTTCCCGGATTCAAACCGAGATCAGCGCATTTCAAAATCACATTCAAAATTTCATATATGCCGCAAGCATCGCGGAGATCGATCCGGAATCCGGTCTTCCGAAATACAAATACAAACAGGGAGACGCGATGCTCCGAGGGGGAGAATTCTCGATCCAAGCAGAAGTCACCCGCAAACTCGTTCTTTCCGGCGGGATCGATATCGTTCACGCTCGAAATCAGAACGACACGAATCCTCTTCCGAGAACGACTCCGAACCGCGCGCGCGCCGGTCTCCGTTGGACGGAGGAATCCCTTTGGGGCATGAAGAATTTTTACGTTTCGATCAACGGAAGATTTTACGATTCCCAATACCGGGTCGATCCCAAAGAAACCCCGAGCAAGGGTTACAATCTTACGGACATCGGACTCGGTTTCGAACTTCCGTATTTCGGAGACGGAACGTCCAAACCGACCGTCGATCTCAGCGTACAAAACGTATTCAACGTCGCTTACGTGGATCATTTGAGCCGCTACAAAGACTACGCTCTAAACCCCGGAATCAACGCGATCCTCAAAGTCTCGTTCCCGTTTACTGTCATTCAATAGGAGAAGAAGATGAAACAGTACATTCTAATATTCTTAATCGTTCCGGTTTTATTCTGTCAAAATAACAAGGAAGAATACGATCGGGATCAGGCGATCCGTCTTCTTGCGAGCGCGTTCAACGAAACGAAAGCGGATTGCGTCTATTGCACGGACACGCAGGCGTTCCAAGGAAACTGCACTTGTTTTACGGAAATTCCCGTTTGGAGCTGTCAGGGCTATTCTTCCGGAAGACAAAAATCCAACTCGATCAAGGTTTCCTGCGCCGAATTGACTTCGAAAGGAATTTGGACCGGAGACGCGGAAGCTTCTGAAGACGAAGAAGCTCCGAAAACGACGGGTGCGAAATCCTGTTCTTACTTGACTTGTCCTCTTGAAGCGTATCGAGCCGCATTTACTCCGGATGGAATGTAACACGACCTGTCGAGCGAGACGCTGAGTTAAAAGAGCGATTTAATCAAAATCCGAAGAAACATCCGCGTTGACTTCTGCGAAGCGGAAACGAAGCTCGATGCGTTAGGGATCGACGCGGGGTCAAGTTATTGAATTTTAAAATCCAAGTTTCAAATTCGAAAAATCTTACAATAACTTGACCGAAGCAGAGAGCCCGGTCCGCGCATGGATCGGTATTTTCTGCTTGTCTAGGATCGTATGCGCGGAAACGCCCAACCGTTTTTAGAGCGCGCAACGATCCTGATTTCAAAAACCGATTTACAATTTCCGTCCGCTCGTCGCAATGAAGCATATCATTTCACGCGGAGCCGTTTTTTACCATGCCTTACGTCAACTTACAAGTCGCCGGTCCTCTCACTCGCAAACAAAAAGAAGAGATCGTTAAAGAATTTTCCGAAACGTTGCATAGAGTAGCGGGAAAACCTCCCGAAGTCACATACATCGTCATCGAAGAAGTCGCCAAAGAAAATTGGGCGGTCGGCGGAAAACTGCTCGAATAAACTCTGCTTCTTTCGTTAAACAAACACAGGAGCCGGGACTTCCAATCCCGGACGAATCTATGTCCACGATCTTATTCTCCATTTCCAAATTAGCCACGCTCGTCTTATTTCCTTTGTCCTTGGTTCTTCTGATTCTTTTGTTCGTCGGAGCGAGGCTTAAGAACTGGAAGGAAAAATTCTCCGTTTGGATTCCGGTTCTTTTTCTTTGGATCTTATCCACGAGCACCGTTTCGCAAACTCTGATCCGATCCTTGGAGCTCTATTATCCCCCGGTTTCTTTGGAAAAAGTTCCGAAGGCGGACGTAATACTTGTGTTAGGCGGTATGGTTTCCACGTTGAGCGTTCACGACGAACCCGTGGAATTGTATAACACAGCCGAAAGACTCACCGAGACGGTCAGGCTTTACAACGCCAAAAAGGCTCCGAGAATTCTATTTTCCGGAGGGTCCGGAAATCTTTTTTATCAAGAAGTTCCCGAGTCGGAACCGGCCGGACGATTTTTAAAACAGATGGGAATCCCGAGTTCTTCCCTGATTCTGGAATCGAAAAGCCGAAACACGGCGGAGAACAAGAGTTTTGCGATGGAGTTACTCAAAGAACGCGGCTGGACTTCCGTGATTCTGGTGACTTCTTCCTTTCATATGAAACGTTCCGTGGAAATCTTTCAGGAAAAAGGGATCACGATCATCCCCTTTCCCACGGATTTTAGAACGCAGAAGGCGGTTTTGACGTTGGACAACTTTTTCCCTTCCACTTCCTGTCTCGAAAACTCCACGATTTCGATCAAGGAATGGATCGGAATTCTCGTTCACAAGATCAAGAATTCCTAAACTTCGATCGGTGCGGAATAAAACGGGGATATTTCCACTTTTCTCCCTCCATCCGCTCTGATTTCATGGTCTAAAACGAAAAACATTCGGAATTTTTACGATGAACATCAAATTTACGGTCCTCGCGGGAATCATTCTCGTTTCCCTCGGCTCCATCGCCTACTTCTCCTCCAAGGAAACCTCTTATACCTTGCTCGACGCTTCCGAGCTCGCCGCTTCCCCCGTCAAATACCAAGACGATCTTTTGAGAGTGAGAGGATTCGTGAAACTCGGCTCCGTGGTTCGTGAAGGCAAAACCGCAAAGTTTATCTTAGAATTCAACGAAAAGCAGATCCCTGTTTTTTTCACGGGAGAATCCCTTCTTCCAGACGCCTTTAAGGAAGGAACCCGTGCCAGAGTCGACGGTTATATGAAGGACGGCGTTCTCGTTTCCGATCACGTGGAAGCGAAGTGCGCCTCCAAATACGAAGCCGATTATTCGGAAGAAAACAAGTAAAAAGGATTCCAATTTTTTAATATGAATGATTTCGGCGCGCTCTGCATCATTACGTCCTTTGCAATCCTTCTTTTTTCGATCGCTCAAACCTCTTACGGAATCTGGAAACAGGATAAAAAAGCGATCGAATTGGGAAGATACACGTTGATGGCAAACACCGCCGTCATTCTTCTCGCGTTTACCGTTTTACTCGTTCAACTTTTTAGAACCGATCTTTCCAACTACTATGTGGTCATGCATTCCAACGAACACCTTCCGTTGTTTTACAGACTGACCGGGATTTGGTCGGGTTCCTCCGGTTCCCTTCTGTTTTGGAATCTCCTTCTTTCCCTGTTCACATTCATCGTTCTCTGGCAAACGAGAGAGTTCGTTCAGGATCGAATCCCGATCCTAAATCTCACGTTAGCCGTAATCGCGGCGTTCTTTTCGTATCTCGCCGTTTTTTATCCCGACGCCCAACCCTTCCGCGAGTTTCAACCCGCCGCGGTCGCAGGCCGAGGACTCAACCCTTTGCTGCAGCACTGGGCCATGGTCATCCATCCGCCGATTTTGTACGTGGGTTACGTGAGTTTTGCGATTCCGTTCGCGATCGCCGCTTCCGCTTTGATCACGGGACATCTTTCCGAAAACTGGTTTCGTTTCGTAAGAAGATGGACGATCTTTTCCTGGTTCTTTTTGGGAACGGGAATTCTCCTCGGTTCCAAATGGGCGTACGAAGAATTGGGCTGGGGCGGTTATTGGGCTTGGGATCCTGTCGAGAACGCTTCGCTTATGCCTTGGTTGTTATCCACCGCCTTTCTTCATTCCATGATCATTCAGGAACGAAGAGGAATGTTAAAGTTTTGGAATATGCTTTTGATCATCCTCGCGTTCCATTTCTGTTTATTGGGAACCTGGATCACTCGAAGCGGAGTTCTCGAAGGACCGCACAGCTTTTCCAAATCCACGATCGGAACTCCTTTCATCATCTACATCGGAATCAGTTTCGTTTTCTTTCTCGGCTTTTTGATATACCGCAGAAACGCCCTCAAGCCGGAACGCAATCTCGAAGCCATGACTTCCAAAGAGGGAAGTTTTCTTTTTAACAACTTTCTACTCGTGATCGCGACGCTCGCGATTCTGCTCGGCGTATTTTCCCCCCTTTTGTATGGAAGAGAATTCAAGGCGCCTTGGTTCAACTCTTGGGGTGTTCCGTCCGGAATCCTTTTGATTCTGCTCATGGGTTCGGCTCCTCTTCTTGCTTGGAGAAAAGGCGCGGACAAGATTTTCTTTTCCACTCTCTTCAAACCGTTGTTAGTCGGAATCGCCGGAGCGGGCGCATACGTTCTTTTTTACTCGCAGAACTTTACGATCAGCGACTACAGCCTCGGGGACGTGTTGGGCGAAGTTTATTCTGTGATCGCCGTCGGTCTCGGAATTTTTACGATCGCGGGAATCGCACAGGAATATCATCGGGGAATCACCGCGCGCAAGGCATCGTATCCCGGAGAAAATTATTTCTTTGCGGGCTTTCGTATGCTTCTCAAAAACAAAAGAAGATACGGAGGTTATCTCGTTCACTTGGCGATGGTGATTTTGTTTATCGGCTTTGCGGGGAACGCATTCAAACAAAACACGTCCATTAAGTTTTTCTACTTTTTGAACCCTCCGGAAAAGAACGAAATCGTCTATTCCAGTCAGGATACGGGAGTTCTCGGAAACTATCAGATTTCCGCGAACACTCTTAAGATCAAACCTCTCGTAAACGGGGACGCGAAGAACGGTCTGAACATTCAGAACGTGATCGTTTCCCACGAAGCCACGTTTCAAGTCAAACGTCATTTGAAAGAATTTTCCACGATGGTTACGGAACGAAGATTTTATCCGCAGATCTCGCATTTGAGCGGGGACTTTGAAACCCATATCCCCACAAGCGAACCTTCGATCACTTCCACACCGAAGGAGGATTTATACATCCAGCTCGGAGCCATCGAACATTCCGATCTCTCGGATGAAAATCCCGATCTTCCTCTTTTGTTTATGAATTATCTGTTCACGAGCGAGAATCAACCTGTACGCAAACTGGAGAATTTCAATCGTTTCCCGAGACAGATCGTAGCAAACCTTGAAGTCTGGGTAAATCCGCTCGTAAAATTCATTTGGGCCGGTTCCATTCTGTTCTTCTTGTCCGGACTTTTGATTCTTCTTCCCATCGGAGAATCCAGATCATGAAAACGGTATATTCTAAAATTATAATTCGATTTAAAAATTCCGTTTTGATTGCGGCCTTGTCCGTTTTGTCGATCCCGATTTTGACCGCGACCTTTATGCCCGGCGCGGCTTTCTCGGCCGCGTTCGCAGATTCCACATACACGAATCTGACGGAACCGGATCAGATCCGAACGTTTCACGAAGTCACCTCGAAAATCCGCTGCATCTGTATTCCTTCGATCACGATCAAAAGTTGTTCGTTTAACAATTGCACCGTCTCCGCAAAACTGAAACTGTTCATCGAAAACAGGATTCGAAAGGGAGAAACCGCGGATCAGATCGTTCACAAGATGGTCAACGGTTTCGGCGAAGAAGCTCTTACCGATCCGGTCATTCAAAAATTCGTGGAAGCCGGCAACACAGGAATGGCGAACTCGGTCGTGTTCGGATTCGGCGAGAATATTCTTGCGACCCCCGATTCCACCTGGATCAATCTGAGTCTGATCCTCGCGGGCTTACTCGGATTTCTTCTCATCTACTTATACTTCAAACGCAAAAGCCCGGCCTCTTCCGCAAAGGTAGAATCCGGTAAGGCCGCTCAACAAGGACAAGATTCTTTTCAAAGATATCTTTCCGAAATACAGGAAAAACAGAAATAATGGATCTTTTACTCATTCCATTTTACGTCATTCTGATCGGAATCGTAGTAGCTCCCTTCGTTTATATCCGATATGCGATCGACGCAAAGACCTCCGAAAGCGAATCCGAAAAACTCGAGCTCATCAATCGGAGAGAAGTGATTCTCGAAAACTTACGCGACATCAAGATCGAATTCGATACGGGAAAATTGACGGAAGCGGAATTTCAGACGATCTCCTCCGGAATTGTCAAAGATCTGGAAGACTTCGACGAAAAGATCCGTACGATCGCGCAGAACATTCCGAAACCTCAGGTTACTGCGGCCCCGAATACCGGCGAACTTCTTCCGAAATACTGTCATGAATGCGGCTTTAAAATCGAAATCTACGGAGCGAAATTTTGTCCTTCGTGCGGAACAAAACTGATCGCCTGACGAAAAACGGCGATCGCCGAACACCGGAATTGCGGGAACGGACCGCAACGGAACGCGCGCATACGCTGAAAGCGACGTATCATTCGGAATCGGCCGTTGTTCCCGACCAAAGATCCAATAAATTTTCGTTTTTTATAATATACTCATGCTTTTATTTTTGCTCGATCGTGTTTCTCGCAGGATGCACCGGCAAGAATCTCAAACTTCAAGGTGAACCCGATCGTTTATCCGAACTTCCGTATTACGGAGCGGGTTTTTACGTTTCCGCGTCCAAGGTGGAAAAGGACGACCTGGAAGAAATCCGAAAGGATTTGAAAAACGAACTCGCTTTACGCGTCCCGAAAGATCGAGTCGAACGCTGGAAAGAAGTCGGCGGTTTAAACGGCTCCGAAGGAATTTATATCCTGTTTCAAATCGTACCCGAAACACGTGTATTACCCGAATTTTTGGACTTTCAATTTTCCTTAAACGAAAAAACGGCCGAAAAAACTTGGAGCTATTACGTTCAAACGTTTACGGCAAGGGTTCGCAATTCCCGCTTTTCGGCGCTTCCCGTTTACGGAACGTTCGGTTATCCGTATCACACCGTTCCTCCGGGAGTTTATCCTTCGGGTGCGATTCTTTACGATTCGGACGTCGTCGCGGACACCGAACACGTCTATCGGTTTCTGATTCGTTTTCCGAAGGATTCTTTGAATCAAAAACCGCAGAGTAAGAATTACTTTCAGGTCGTTACGCCCGCCAAGTCCATTCTACGTTTCGAATATTAGAGTTTTAACGAGTTCCGAAATATTCCCCGGCGAGGCGTTTGTTCAGTTCTTCGTCGTTCATGTTCGAAAACGGAATTCCATACAAGGTTTTCCGATACGATTCCGATACGAACGGATAGGAAAAACCGGCCGGGAATCTCGTTTTAAAATTTCCTTTTCCGAATAAGGCGAAATCGAAGATCGTTTTCCAACGTTCCTTCGTCCAAAGACCCTCTTCGCTTAACAAACGCACTTCGTAATACAAACGGTCAAGCTCCGCGTTCGGCAGAGAAGCGGCCGTTTCTTCGATGTATTCCTTATATCCTTGCGGCAGTAAACGGATGTAATGACCCGGAAACCCCTTCCCCGGCAAACGCGCCAAAAAAGGATCTGTGATTCCCAAAAGATCGATCCAGTGAATACCCGGACCTCCGTAATATCCCGCTAAACCGACATTGGTCGTGATTTGCACCCTTTGCAATTCTTGAAAATCGGTTTGCGCATTAGAACGCGCGATTCCGATCGCATACTGCGCCCAAGGATGCGAATCGGATTTCATTCCGTGCAATCGCCCTTTCAAGGAAACGTTGTCTTGATACGAAGCGCGTTCGTCCACAACGCCTTTTTCAACCCGAACCGGAACGCGACGAAACGCATAGTGCAAAGGAGAAGTCGGGACCGATAAAAAATAAACACAGATAAAAGCGGCGATCGTCCCGATGGTTTTTACGTTCTTCCGATTCGTATCCGCGGTCCGCGGCAACCAAACAAGACTTTGAGCAAACACGGAAACGATCAAACAGGTTCCCAAAAATCTTCCGGCCATAAAATCCCCGCCGACCCAGAGAAGATAAACGAACACGATCGCAATTTCACCGAAAGCGATCGCCAAAATTCCTTTTTCTTGGCGGTTCCATTCGGGAGCCCAAGACTTTTTGTTAAGCGACACAAAGCGAGATAAAAGATTCAGGATCGGATCGACGACGATCCAAAACAAGTGAACGGCAAAAACGACTCCGGCGATCGGGTCCCATTTCAAACTGATTCTTAGATAATCCCATCCCGCGGCGATTCTTTCTACCAAGTTCGACAAAACGTTCGTCTTTGCATAAAACGTATTCGGAAAAAACGAGCCGAAATAAATCCAAGAAAAAATCAGATAAGCGACCCAAGGAAGCATTCCTAAAACGGAATATACTAAAAATGGAATACGGCGGCCTCGAAAGATTCTCCCGAAAAGGAGGAGCCAAGGAAGAATCAAAAAAAGAAGCAGATCCAAACGCGTCAACGCGAGCAAACCGGTCAACAATCCGATTTCGAAGGAATCGGTTTTGATCGAGTTCGAATCCGTCGCAGACTCGGTTTGAGCTTCGTTCCCTACATTCGATCGAAACGAAACGTCCGGCAAAAACGCGTTCCGCGATCGGATCGATTCGTAATTCGTATTCCGCAAAACCGCGAACTTCCGATCCGAATAAATCGCATAAAACTTTATCTGGAATAGCAGAAGGAGCAAAAACGACAACGGATTTTCCAAACCGGAAGAATTATAATCCACGAAAGTTCGAGAAGAGAAAAAGATTCCGATTCCGATCGCAGCCCCTAATATTCCGCGTTTCCATCTCGTAAACACAAACCAATACACTGACAAAAAAAGAACGCCGCAGACATAGGACAACAAGTAACCGGTGAGATCGATGTCGCGAACAACCCACTCGATCGGAATCAGCAGAAACAACCAAAGAGGATGTGTGTAAACCTGAACGCGTTCCAGAGGATTCCAACGAATTCCGAAACCGTTCAAGAAGTTATCAACCACTCGAAACGTAATGAACGAATCGTCGCTCAACCAAGCGCCGTGATAAAAGAGAAAGGCATAAAGACTAAGAACGAAAAGAAAGAGAATCGTATTTCCGGAAATTCTCTTGCGAAAGTCGATTTCCGGAAGATTCATTTTTAAGAATGGCGTTTGCGAAGTTCTTCCACGATGTCTTGAAGAGAGAGTCCCTGTTCCACGAGAAGAACCTGAAGATGAAAGAGAAGATCCGCCGCTTCGTGGGTAAGTTCTTTCTTATCCGAATTCTTAGCGGCGATGATGACCTCTCCGGCTTCTTCCCCCACTTTTTTAAGGATCCGATCGACTCCGCCTCGGAACAGATCCGCGGTGTACGATTTATCGGGAAGATCCTGTTTTCTTTTTTTGAGTATGTTTTCCAACTGTAATAAAAATTCCATGAACCCAGGTTTCCTTTCCAAAATCTGCCCCTAGTTTTCCGGGCATCCGCTCCGCCGACAACCGTATTTTTAGGATTCTCCCGAAAGAAAACGCTGGCTAAAGCGTTCGCGAAAGAGTCTTATGATTGAGAATGAAGAATCTACTGTTTCGCGCATCTTTCCTTTTGTTCCTCTGTTTTTGTTTTCCGATCTCCGCCGAAATCCAATGGGAAAAATCGGTGAAGACCGCCTTTGAAAAAGCGAAGACGAACGGCAAACCGATCTTTATCGATGTTTATGCGGATTGGTGCGGCTACTGTAAAACTCTCAAAAACGAGATCTATCCCAAAAAGGAAGTCCAAGCCGAACTTTCCAAGTTCGTAACGCTTTCCTTAGACGGAGATACGTTCCCGAACTTAAAACGCAAATACGGAATCAAAGGTTACCCATCGATACTTTTTCTCGATCAGAACGGAAGCCTGATCGACAAGATCACGGGGATGCCCGACGCGAAGATGATTCTCAAGTTGCTACGGAACGCATACGCGCGCAGGAACTTGGAAAAAGAATATCTCGATCAGCTGGCAAAAGATCCGAACGGAATCAAAACCAACTTTCAAGTCGGAGTTTATTATTTCGAAGCGAGAGAATACACGAAAGCGATTCAGTTTTTTCAAAAATCTCTCGATTCGAACGAAACGAAGAACGTCGATAAAAAACACGACGCATTATTCAATTTAGGAATTTCTTATCTCGAAACGGGAAATTTTAAATCCGCGCTTGCGACGTTCAACTCGTATGTTGCAAAATATCCGAGCGGAGATCTTTCCTCCATTCTTTTCTTTCGAGCAAACACATACGAAGAGTTGGGTCGAAAGGAAGAAGCCAAAGCGGATTACAAAAAGGTTATGGATCTTACCACGGATTTGGAAGAGAAGAAGGATCTTCAGATTCGAATCGACGCGTTAAATTAAGACCGCCTCATATCGAAGGAATGTTCCGGCTTCGCCGTTCAGCGCCTGACTTATGTGCGAAAGTCGTCAATCATCGGAGTCGAATAATTCGAATTTCGGTAGTTTTGCGAAGCCGATCGTAGGACGCATTCCATAAATCTAATCCTTTAAAAATGCGATTCCCCAATCTCTTACGTTTCCGGCTCCGAGCGTTACGAATTTGTCTCCGGGCTTCAAGGAATTCTTGAGTAAGGCGACCCCTTCTCCGATTTCTTTGGAAAGAATTTTGGGCGCGACCTTCATCGCGTCAGCGATGAGTTCCGTCGTTACTCCGTCGATCGGATCTTCTCCCGCGGAATAAATCGGCAGGAGATATACGGTTTCCCCGGTGTCCAAACTTTCCGCGAATTCTTTGTATAAGTTTTGAGTACGCGTAAATCGATGCGGTTGGAATAAGATCACGGCCCTTCCGTCCTTTTTCAATCCTTCCATGGATTGTATCACAGCCTTGATTTCGGTCGGGTGATGTCCGTAGTCATCGTAGACTTCGATTCCGTTTTTACTTCCCATATATTCCAGTCTTCTGCTGACTCCCGAATACTCCCGAATTTTTGCGACGAGTTCGGATAAGGAAGCTCCGATTTCGTAACAAGTTAGAATCGCAGCCAAAGCGTTCTTCAAATAGTGTTCGCCTGGATACTTTAAGGAAAACGAATATTCTTTTTCTTGAAACCGAAACGAAAGAATTCCGGAATCGATCGTGTAATACGCGATCCTAGACGAATCGTAATTCGATAAGAAGTTCCTTTCGGCGCCTCGGGCTTCATTCGTTCTCGATCCGCCGTTTTCCGCCTTTTGTGAGGAATCCCTTACGAAATCTCCTTTTGCGTTTTGCAAAGAACTTTCAAAGACGCCGTCCACTTTCGCAAAACCTAATATTTTAGAATGGTCGCCGACCAAAGTCAACGCATCCCGAATCCCGACATCGTCCAAATTCAGAATCAATCTCCGGGAAGCGCGCTCCATATAACGGGCAAACGCGGTCAAAAGATTCTCGCGTGTTTGATAATAGTCCAGATGATCCTCGTCCACGTTTGTGAGGATCCGAATCTCCGCAGAATGATTGTTGAATGTTCCGTCGGATTCGTCGGACTCGAACACTCCCCATTCCCCCTTGCCCCAAGCGCCGCCTTTTCCGTTTAAAAAAGCGACTTCTCCGCCGACCATAACCGAAGGAGACATGCCGCATCGTTCCATTAAGAACGCGGTCATCGCGGTCGTCGTCGTTTTGCCGTGGGACCCCGCGACCGAGATTTGTTTTTTTTCGGACATGACCCGATGCAAAACTTCGGATCGATGCGCGAGCGCGATCCCTTGTTCTCGAAATTTTTTGACTAAAGGATGAGAATCCAATCGGATCGCGGAAGAATACACGGCGAGATCGTAGTCGCCTACGGCGAGCGTATCGGATTTATGCAGCACGGTCGCGCCAGCTTCCACCAGCTTTTCAACGGTTGCCGAATGTTTTCCGTCGTATCCTGCGACCTTGAGTCCTTTGCTCAAAAGCAGAAACGCGAGCGAGGACATTCCCGAACCGCCGATTCCTAAAAAAAACGGTCTTTGAAACGGTTTCGTATTCGGATCCATTTTCAATCGAGAGAAAAGAAATATTTCGCCGTGTCCTTGGACGCGTCCACGTGGGAACACTGAAGAGAACTGATGGACATGTCGTTTAACAAAGACACGTTATTTGCCATTTGATCCAAGATCCGAAAAAGATGGGATTCGTCCTCGTCCTTCTGATCCAAAACGACGGCGGCTCCGTTCAATTCGAAGTATCTCGCGTTGGCCATCTGATGATCGTCTTTCGCGTACGGATACGGGATCAGAATCATCGGCAAGGCGAACGCGGCGCATTCCGAAAGAACTCCCGAACCGGAACGTGCGATCACGAAATTCGCCCATTCGTAGTGTTCTTTCATGTTATCCGAATAAGAGATCAGTTCCGCGTCCTTCTTCGTTTTTTTGGAAACTTCTTCGTACAATGCCGAACCCGTTAATACGCGGAATCGAAATTGGGTGTTGATTTCCTCGTGGCCCATGAGAGCGACCACGATGTTGTTGATCTGCCTCGCGCCTTGACTTCCGCCCATCACGAGAACGTTGAACTGCTTCTTTTTTTTCGTGTCGTATTTTTCGGAAAATTTCAAAGACATCTTAGGAATCGTTTTTTTACGGAGAGGATTGCCAAGAACTTGATAATCGCAGGGAATCGCCGAATTTTTCGGGGGAAAACTGAACGCGGCCTTATTTGCAAAACGGAAAAACAACCGGTTCACGTTTCCGGGCACCGTGTTCTGTTCGCAGAGATAGATCTTTTTACGAAAGAGAATTCCGTATAAAATGGAGGAAACGGTCGAGTAACCGCCCATTCCGATCACGACGTCTACATTCAATTTTTTAAATAAAAGAAAAGTCTTAAGTATCTGAAACGTATAACGGAAAGGAAACAGAAGAATATTGCTGAAAAGCGGAGGAAGGTTGTGCCATAAGACCGGACAAGGCGCCTGTTCCAAATCCGGGTTGTTCCGATTGCGGACCAGAGAATACAGATACAAGTTTTCGTATCCGATTTTTTCTTTCATTTCGGTCAATACTTCGGCCAGGGCCACGCCCGGTGAAATATGTCCGCCGGTTCCGCCGGCCGCGATTACGATCGATCTCATAGACCCAGATTTTCCTTTCGCGTAATATTGACAAGAATTCCAAGAGAGATCAAAACGATGAGAATCGAAGATCCCCCGTAACTCACAAACGGCAAACTGATCCCCGTGATCGGAAAGATCCCCGTCACCACGAACATATTGATGATGAACTGGGTTCCGAGTATGATCAGAATTCCCGCCCCCAAATAAAAGCCGAACGGGTCTTTGACCTTTTGGACGAGATAAAAACTTCTAAACAAAAGAAGAAGGATCAAAAAAATAAAAATCATAAAACCGATAAAACCGAAATCTTCGACAAACGTCGCGAGTACGAAGTCGGTATGGCTGTATGTTAAATAACGGTGGGCATAACCTCCGGCCAGCTTGTTTCCGAACCAACCCCCGTCCAAAAACGCGCGAAAGGAGGTCACGAGCTGATGCCCTTCGTCGAAACGGTACCGATACGGGTCCAACCACACTTCCACCCTCTTTTTCCGATAACCGACCCGATCGATCAGAATGTAGATCAAGGGAAGAGAAACGATTCCCACCACGAGCAGATTACGGAACGGAAAGCCGAATAAAAAGATAAAACCCAAAATTACGAAAAGAATCTCCAGCGTGGTTCCGAACGCGGGCTCCACAAGAATCAAAACGATTACGGTTAACAGCAGTAAGGTGGGAATCAGAAGTTTCTTGTAATCGGGAGTCGACTCCAGCTTCAGCTTTTGAAACAGAGATGCGAGATAAATCAGCACCGCGACCTTTGCCACCTCGGAAGGCTGCAACTGATACGGACCGATCGCGATCCATCTGTGGAAGTTTCTTCCGTAGTACGTCGAAACCGACTTACCCACTCCCGGAATAAAAACCAACGCGAGCAGACCGATCGCGACGATCATTCCGACAAACGCGAGTTTTTCGAGTTTTTGATACGGGAAATTGCAGAAGAAAAAAAAGAAAACAAGACCGATGCAGGACCAGATCGCCTGCTTTTTTAGGAAATATTCGGAATCCTTAAACTCCCTCCAAGCGGTGATGCTCGAAGAGGAATACATCACGCAAAGACCGGTGAAGAGAAGGATAAAGATCGTTACGATCAGAAGGACGTCCAGAGAATTCTTTCCCGGAAGCCAAACCTCCCTCCACTTTCTTGCGAGAAAATCGATCATTGAATCTTCAAAGTGGACAAGGAGATGATCGCGAGAATGACCGCGATGATCCAAAAGCGGATCACGATCTTCGTTTCTTTCAAACCGCCCAACTCGAAGTGGTGATGCAAAGGAGCCATCTTAAAGATCCGCTTGCCCCTCAACTTAAACGAACCTACTTGCAGAATCACGGACAACGCTTCGCTGACAAAGATCGCTCCCAAAATTAAAAGAAGAATTTCCTTTTTCAAAAGGATCACTACCATCCCGAGAGTCGCCCCTAAAAATAAGGAACCAGTATCTCCCATAAACACCTGGGCCGGGTGCGCGTTGAACCAAAGAAATCCCAAAAGCGCTCCCGCAAGAGCGGATAAGAATACGGAATATTCGTGCGCACCGGGCAAATACGGAATGTTCAAATAGTTCGCGACAACGGGCGTGCCCGAAACATACGCGATGATCCCGAGCGTAACGACGGAAATCGCGACGGTTCCGGTTGCCAGTCCGTCCAATCCGTCCGTAAGATTGACCGCGTGCGAAGATCCTATGATGACGATGATGGAAAAAGGAATCGCGAGAATTCCGAGAGCGATCACGGGCCCCTTGACGAACGGGAAAAACAGATCCGTCAGATGAAACGGAATCTTACCGGAATGTCCTTCCGGGGTCAATCCTGTATAATAAAAGAATAATATACAAAACGCGAGTGAAATCAGGATCGAAAGGACGAACTTGGTTCGCGCGCGCATCCCGCCCTTGATCTTTTTCACGGACTTCATATAATCGTCCGCAAAACCGAGAGCCGAAAAACAAAGGGAAAAAACGGACAACAAAACTATATTCAAATTTTTTAAATTACCCCAAAGAAGAACAGAAAGCAAAAGCGATCCGATGATCAAAAGTCCCCCCATCGTGGGAGTTCCCTTTTTCGCCTCGTGGGTTTTCGGACCGTCGTCGCGCACCGATTCGCGGAACTTGAGTCCGTATAAAAAGTCGATCACCCTGTGTCCGAGCCAAAACGTAACGAGCATGGAAGTCAAACCCGCCATCAAGGCGCGAAAGGTGACGTAGCTGAAAATCCGAAGAGAATCGAGATGATTGAAGTAAAGATCGTAGAGATAATAAAACATTTTGCCTGTCCTGTTTTCCAGAAAACGGAGGGTTCTTTTTTTGTATCGGAAAATTTCTAAAAAAGGCCGAACGCTTTTTGAACTTCTTCCACATCGCTGAAATGACGTTTTTCCTTGCCGACGATCTGATATTCCTCGTGTCCTTTACCGGCCACGAGAAGGCATCCGCCTTCGGGTAAACGCGCCACGCCTTCCGCGATCGCCTTGGCCCGATCCGCCTCGCGCAAAAGAGGAATAAACCCTTTCGAAAAGCCGGTTTGAATCTCGTCTAAAATCGCCTCAGGCTGTTCGGTTCTCGGGTTGTCCGAGGTCAAAATCACCTGATCGGAAAGTTCTTCCGCGATACGCGCCATCTTCGGCCGTTTAGTTCGATCCCGATCGCCTCCGCAGCCGAACAGAGTGATCAAATATTTCGGGCGAGAATCCCTCACGCTGGAGATTATATTTTCAAGAGCATCCGGCGTATGCGCGTAGTCCACAACCGCCATCCGCGAACGATCCTTGCTGTAAACGATCTGAAACCTTCCGGGAATCTGAGGAATTCTTTCCAAAGAAGAAAACATCTTCTTGTGATCCCAACCCAAACGCGCGCCCGTAATAAAGGCAAGCGCGGTGTTTCGAACGTTAAACGAACCCAATAGATTCGTTCGAATCGTACAAGAACGATCGTCTGTCTGCGCGTTTCCGTCGTCCGGCAAACTCAAGTTGTACGAAGTTCCCTGCAGCGTGAGAGAAGCGTTCGCGACCCGCCATTCGTTTTCGGTTCCGTCTAACGCACTTACGGACAAACCCGGCAATCTGTTTAAAAGTTTCCGGTAGAGTTCTTTCCCTCCTGGAGAAGCGTAATCCAAAACCGCAAACGGAGATTTCGAAACATCCAGGATCTCGAAAAGACGAAACTTGCTTTCAAAATAATCTTCCATACTCGGATGGAAATCGAGATGATCCTGAGTGAGATTGGTAAAAACCCCTGCCTTCAGGGAAATTCCGTTGATTCTCCCTAACTTCAAGCCGTGGGAACTCGCTTCCATAAAGACGGTATTCACTCCCTCGTCCTTCATCTGTTTGAGAATGAGATTTAAGGAAGAAGCGTCCGGCGTAGTATAACCCGTGTCGATCAGACGATCGCCGAACTTGACTCCGATCGTTCCGATAAGACCGCAGCTTCTTCCCTGATCTTTTGCTAATGCGAAGAGAATGTTGGTCAGGGAAGTTTTTCCGTTCGTTCCCGTAACGGCGACGATTTCCAAATCGCGGGAAGGATGACCGAGCAGGAACGAAGCGATTCTTCCCTGGAGTTGTTCGGGATCGCCTTCGTATTCCAAAACGGTTTTGGAGGAAGGAATTCTGAAAGCGGAATTCGAAGTTTCATTCCGCGAATTCGCAGAAGCGGCGTTCAACGAATCGACGAAGTTTGCCGAACCGACATTCGATTGGATCGTATCCGAATAGCCGGATGTCCGGATTTCAGATTCTTCGCGTTGTAAAATCAAGGAAGCCTTCGTGTTCGCAATAAATTCTTCCTTTTTTAAACCGACCGAATCGGCTACGCAGAAGATGTCCTCTTCGTTTGCCCTTCTCGAATCGGATTGGATATAACCGATCTCGATCGAATCCGGATTTTTTCCGGAGGGCAAGGATCGGATTTTGAGTTCGGGAAATTCACGGAGAAGATTGGTTAACTTCATTCTCATCTTCGTTTTTTTCGGGAGGTAAATTCAGTGTGATGATTCTATCTCCCACGGTGATGGGAAGATAGTTGTATGTTTTACGATAAAGAGTTTCGATTCTTCTCGCGGAAGTGTAGGTCGCGACTCCGATCTTTAAGTCGTCGTTCTTTTTGATTTGTTTGATCTTTTCGCCCGTTGCGATTCCGATCTCGCGGTTCAATCTCGCAACCTGCACGTTCTGCCAAACATAAAGAAAAAATAAACTTAAGAATAGAATCACCTTTCCCAGGTTCCAAAATAAAATCCCGAGGTCCTTCCAAACGGGCCGGTTGAAAAACGCGGAAAGCGACGACATTCTATTCTTCCTCTTCCTCGAAATCTTCCTTTCTGTATTTCTTATCGACCGATTTCGTTTTTCGGAGCACTCTCAATTTTGCCGAACGGGAAGCCGGGTTCTCGTTTGTTTCCTCTTCGGAAGGAAGAATCGGTTTTTTCGTGAGTAGTTCGAATCCGTTTTGTTTCGCATAATCGCGGAACGCGTTTTTTACGATCCGATCTTCGAGAGAATGGAACGAAATGACTTGGATCACCCCTCCGAGGCGCAGAAGATGAAGAAGCGAATCCAGCCCCTTTTCGATATGAGCGAGTTCCTGATTGACTTCGATCCGAAGGGCTTGAAAGATCCGAGTCGCCGGATGTCTTCCGGGAGGCCAAAACTTACGCGGTATGATTTTGGAAACTAGATCGGCGAGTTCGGAAGCGGATGAGATCGAATTTCGTTTTCTACGATCGACGATCACTTCGACGATCTTTTTGGACCAGCGTTCTTCTCCATAGGTATAAAAGATGTGCATGAGTTTGTCTTTGGAATACGTGTTGAGAACGTCCTGCGCACTGAGCCCCGCGTTCGGAGACAAACGCATATCCAAGGGTTCGGCTTCCCGAAAACTGAAACCTCTTCCCGAATGGAAAAGATGAAACGTGGAAATCCCGAGATCCAAAAGAATTCCCTGAGGAGCTTCGAGGACTCCGTGCGATTGCAAAAGGGAAGAATCGATTTCGGAGAAGTTCGTTTCGATCGGAACGACTCTGCTCTTGAACTCGTCGATGCGGGCCATCGCGCGGGACAACATCACGGGATCGCGGTCGCAAAGAATAACTTTGGAATTTGGGAATTCCTTTAAGAACAGAAGACTATGTCCGCCTTCGCCCGCGGTTCCATCCAAGAACAATACGGGATCTTCTTTGGAGAAATTCTCCGCGAAGATTTGAAGAATCTCCTTTCCTTGAACTGAATAATGAACCGGTTCCAAACTGTTTCCATTCTTTTCCAAACAGTCGGTCCTGCAAGGAGATTCTCTTTTGACACGGATCGGCTCGGAATTATTCTAGGGTCAATGGAAGAATCGAATTCGCAATGGGACGAACCTCGTAAGAATCTTTTTTCGATTCATAAACTGGATTACGCCCGAGGAAAAAGACCCGAAGTGGATTGTATCCTTTGCGGAATTTGCAGAAGAGATCCCGAGGTTCCGAATCTGATCGTTTCCGAAACGGAACTCACCGTGGTTTCGGTGAACTTATATCCATACAATCCCGGACATCTCATCATATTTCCGAAACGTCATATTCTTTCCTACGAAGAACTCAACAAAGAGGAAGCCCTTGAGATTCACGAAGGAACGGCGAAAGCGATTTCCATTTTGAAAAAACTTTGGAACGTTCAGGGCTTCAATCTCGGTTACAATCTCGGAAAAAATTCAGGCGGATCGATTCCTCATATTCACGAACATATCGTTCCGCGTTTCCCGAACGAGGCGGGCTTTTTGGACGTATTAGCAAATTCAAGAATTGTAATCTACGAACCGTTCGAGATGCAGAAAGAATGGATTCGAATCTGGAAAGAGTTTTCGGAATAGCGGCGTTTCGAATTCGGTGAAGCTCTTTACGGGCCGCGGTTCAAATAACCGGCTTCTTCTGATAGATCGTGTGTCCGAGAAACTTATAACTTTCGGAAATCCCGAACAAAGTTTCCGAATGACCGATTACGAGAAGTCCGCGATCCTTTAAGACCTTCTCGAAATTTTCGAAAATCTTTTTCTGAGTCTGCTTATCAAAATAGATGATTACGTTTCTGCAAAATACGCAATCCATCTTTTCGGAAATCGGATACGGGGTTTCCAAAAGATTGACTTTCCTAAAATCGATCAGCGCTTTTAGTTCCGGTTTGGCCTGATACGTAAGTTCGCCTCGTTCCGGGTCCTTGTGTTTGATGAAGTATTTGTTCTTAAGTTTTTCATCCACGGGTTGAAGACGATCCTCTCTGTAGATTCCTTCCTTCGCTGTATTGATGACGTTCGTATCGATGTCCGAAGCGTAGATCTTGATGTCCCATCCGGGTTTGTATGCGAAGTATTCGAGACATGTGATCGCGATCGTATACGGTTCTTCGCCCGTCGAACACGCGCTAGACCAGATTCTCAACGTCTTTTTTCCGTTCTTGGACGCCTTCTCTTCCACGGAAGGAAAGAATGTGGATTTCAAAAATTCAAAGTGATGATTCTCCCGAAAGAAATCGGTCTTGTTGGTCGTGATCCGATTGATGAGTTCGGTGAGTTCGCTCTTAAAAAAACCGTGATCGGCCCGGAGTCTTCCGATGTATTCCGAAACCGTCTTTAAACCGAAATGTCTGGCTCTCCCGTTTAAGCGGGATTGAACCATGATTTTTTTATGATCCGCAAGAAAGATTCCAGTCTCTTTGTACATAAGAGATTTGATGAATTGAAATTCCTCGTCGGAAATCGTAGTCATGCCGAATTGGCTTTCTGTCATAGTATGATGGTTTATAACGAGCCGAAAACTCTGTCAAGAGATACAAGCCTAAGAATCTGCTTCAGACGCGGAGAAACGTTGATCGCCTCCACTGCGATTCCGAGACCACGAACTCGATTGGTGAATCCCACCAGAGTGCCGAGAGCGACGGAGGAGATCACTTCGATTTGACTAAAATCCAAAACGACCGAGGTCGGATTCGTTTCAAGATAAGAATTTAGATAATTACGCAGGTCCTCATATTCCATAGTTAGGTCGTTCAATTTCAGAGAGATGGTCACTTTCTCGTTGAAAACCATTGATAAAATAAGACGATATAAAAAATAGAATTCAACCGTAATATTTTTTGAATCAGCCGTGGAACCATTCGAAAGAAACGAACAAGAAGACGAGGGAGATTTTTCGGCCCACTGGGAAACCGGGGACCCGATTCTTCTTTCCATCGTAAAATCTTTCCTGGACGCGTACGAAATCCATTATTTCGTCGTGGGGGAAGAATTGTTCTTTTTGGAAGGAGCGGCCGTTCCGGCCGCAAATCATAGCGCGATTCTATATTTGTCCAATCGGGACTATCCGGTCTTATTAGAGTTTTTAGAAAGAGAGCACAGTTGAAAATAGGAATCGTCAAACATCTGAACGCAAGACCCCTGACTTGGGGTTTCGAAAAAAACAAAGAACACGAAATCATTCCCGAAAATCCGGCGATCCTTAAGGACTATCTTTTAAACGGAACGATCGATCTGGGTTTGATCTCTTCCATAGAATGTCTTCGGAACGCGGACGTTCTCAACACATACTATGCGACCGGAGTTTGTGCAAAAGAAAAGGTCCGATCGATTTTATTCTTTAAAAATAAAAAGGAAACCTTTCCTCCCAAGCTGATCTTAACGGACAACGGTTCCAAAACGAGCATGTCCTTGGTGCGAGTTTTGGTTCATGAAGAAAGCGGATTCGTTCCCGAAGTGGAGCCGACCGACTCCAAATCGATTCAGGAAAGAATCGCGAACGGGATCGGATCACACATGCTTTTCGGCGACAACGCGCTGCTCGCACAGTGGAACAGCGATCATTACGAAGTCAAAGACTTGGCGCAGTGGTGGAACGAAATCACGGGTCTCGGATTCATATTCGCATTGTGGGCGAGCAAAAAACCTTTGCAAGTCGACGATTCCATGTTCATTCAATCTTTGGAATATGGAATCTCCCACATAGAAGAGATCATCGCGCACGAATCCCGCATGTCCGAATCAGTGGTCCGCGAATATCTCACGAACGAGCTGCACTATAAAGTCACGGAAGAGGATCGAAAAGGGTTTGCGCTTTTCGGAGAAAAATGCGGGAATTTGAATCTATTGTAGGCCGCGTCCTGCGCTACGATCCTTTGAAAGCGGCGCGACGAGTTCCGCAGGACCGCGCTCTCCGCTTCGGTCAATAAATTGCAAAAACGGCCTTAAAAAAGCAATTTATTGACCACGCGTCGATCGCTCGCGGTTTTAAAACGGTATGGCACAGAAAATCGACAAAAAAACATTCGAATTCCATCATACTCTCCGGGTACGTTATGCGGAATCAGACCCGCAGGGCATCGTATTCAATGCCAATTACCTCGTCTACTTCGACGTCGCAATCACGGAATACTTCCGCTCCTTCGGACTTCCCTACGGAGAATCGGTTTCGAAATTCGGAATCGACTTTCACGTCGTTCATTGTTCCATCGATTACAAATCTCCCGCTCGCTTCGACGAAGATATTCAGATCTACGTGAAGGGTTCGTACTCAGGCGTAAAAATTTTCTGGGACATCGCGATCTTTCGCGGAGAATCCTTTCTTTGTTCCGGTGTTTTGATTTACGCCTGCGTGGATGCAAACCGTGGAGGTTTGAAAAAGATCGATCCGCAGCTCGCCGCTCTTTTAAAGTTGAAAGTAAACGGTTGAGGGTTTCGACAAAATCCGCATTGTAAGGATTCGTTTCCCGGTAATAGACGATGGAACCATCTCCGATCTAGAGACGAATTTCTCGAATTCTAACCTTTGATGTCGAAGACCCCGGATGGTCGCTACGATCAATAAATGACAGTGATTCTATAATCCCAGGAATTGTTACCGGTTTTTTCAATGGTTTCAGCGAGAGGCAAACGGTAACTGAGTCGACCGAGATTTACGTCTCCGCGATTGGATCTGCAAACGGAAGCGATCGGAAAGTTTACCTTAAACAAAATGGAACTGGTCCGAAGCAAACGAAGCGTTTCGGAATAGATTTTCTTTTCGCCGTCTTTTTTGAGAGTTTCGGGGGGGCGGCTGATCGTAGGAATTTCCCGTTTCACGTAGATCGTATTTCCTTTTTTACGAACCTGCACTTTTCCGAGCATTGCGTCTTCGATCTGAGAAAGATCCTGAAATTCTATCTTGTAATAGACCTTCGCTTTTTCGCGGAACAAACTCGGATCGGTTTCGGGAGTCACGATCTTTTGAAACGTGTAATCCTTTACGCCAACGTTTTTGGAAAAGAATCCTTTGTTGAGTCTTCCCAAGATTTCGTCTTTTTGTGTCGGTAAAAATTTAATAAGAGATTCGTCCGAATTTCTGCGGGTCGGAACTACATACGAAACTTCTAATGTTCCGGAAAAATCCGAGTTGATCGTGAGAGTTTCCTCGTAATCGAAACAATTGGAGAAGAATAGTAGCAGAATGCCGAAGACGAAAAACTTGGATATTCGGCCGAAAACGAGGCTCATGCATCAAATCTGAGACTGAAAACGATTCCGTCAACGAAAACTGTCCCACAAGATCGGAGAAGGTCCGACAAACTCGGCGCGATCGACGTTCGTGCAAGTCCCGGTTCCGTCTCGATTTCTCCGTTAGAGCAAGAAATGTGGGAACTCCAGCAAATTATGGAACTTACGGTAAAACTTTGATTGTGGGAACTCTAACAAAAACGGCGGCCTCTTGCAAGAACCGCCGCCTTTTTTCCTCCTCGGAGAGGAGTTCCCACAGTTTCCGATTTTCGAAAGGGCTTCGGAGCCTATTTCGAAATCGGATATGCTTCGTTTCCGTGTTCCAAAATATCCAATCCCATGATTTCTTCGTCCTCGGAAACCCGCAGCCCCAACGTGTATTTCAGAATCAAAAAGATAATCGAGCTGACTCCAAAGGACCAGACGAAGGCGATTCCGATTCCGGTAAGCTGCGTAAGAACCACGCTCAATTCTCCCCCGAAAAAGAGACCGTTCACCCCGCCGTAACTCTCCTGTGCAAAAAGTCCCGCGGCCAAGGTTCCCCACGCCCCGCAAACTCCGTGAACCGAAACTGCTCCGACAGGATCGTCGATGTGAATCCGATCGAAGAACAAAACGCTCAACACCACGAGAATTCCCGCGATAAATCCGATGATAACCGCGGAAGAAATGCTGACGTTTGCACAAGGAGCGGTGATCGCCACAAGACCGGCTAACGCGCCGTTTAAGGAAAGACCGATATCCGGCTTTTTGAACATGATCCAAGTCACGATCATCGAAGCCAATGCACCCGAAACCGCCGCCATGTTGGTCGTAACCGCGATGACCGCAAAGTTTCCCCCGTTTACCGAAGTCGTCGAGCCGGGATTGAATCCGAACCAACCGAACCAAAGAATAAAAACACCGAGTGCGGCCATGGACATGTTGTGTCCGAGAATCGGAAATAATTTACCGTCTTGGTATTTCCCGATCCGAGGTCCGAGGATCAACGCGCCCGCAAGACCGGCCCAACCTCCGACCGAGTGAACCACTGTCGAACCCGCAAAGTCGATGAATCCCTGTTGTTCCAAAAATCCTTTTCCGAGTCCCCAAAGTCCCGCCCAAGCCAAACTACCGAAGAAAGGATATACGAGCGCGGTCATCAAAACGGAGAAGATGATATACGAAACGAATTTGGTTCTTTCCGCCATCGCACCCGAAACGATCGTCGCGGCCGTTCCCGCAAACACCATTTGAAAAATGAAGAACGCGAATCCCCACTTATCCGGAACTCCGTCCTTGACGATCAGATTCTCCGCAAGACCCGGCATTCCGATTCCGAAACCGGGCAGCAACTGAGGACCGAACATGATCGAAAAACCCAAAAGCCAGAAAAAGATCGAACCCAAACAGAAGTCGATGAAGTTCTTCATCAGAATATTCACGACGTTCTTAGCTCGGGTAAAACCCGCTTCCACATAGGCGAAACCCGCCTGCATAAAAAATACCATAAACGCAGCGATACAAGTCCAAAGCCAATTGATCTCCGATCTAAGAGTTGCGACTTCGTCGCTGACCGCTTTTACGGCCGCAGGGTCCGGAGTCGCGACGACGGTTTCGGCTACCGGCGCCTCTTGCGCGAAAATTCCCGTAGTCAACAAAGCGAGGATTAAAATAAAACACCAACGCATGCAGAGTTTATCTCCTTTTTTATTTATTTGAATCGAATCGGTTCGTTAAACCGCAAGTTTCGCTTGTGCTTCTCCGGAGGGAGAAGAGTCTTCTTTCTTACGCATCAGATCCTCCAATTTTTTGAGAGAGATCTTTAAGTATTCGTTCGTCGGCGCGGATTTAATTCCCTGCTGAAGAACCTTGATCGCTTTCGGACTTTGATTCTCCTTGAGATAACATCTCGCCAAACGAAGACTCGCTTTCGAATACGTATGATCGATCGCGAGAGAACGTTTTAGCGAACGTTTCGCTTCGTTGATGTTCTCCGTCTCGTAATACGCCCTTCCGATCAGATAGTGGATGTAAGCCGAATCTTCTCCGGAGGTTTTTACGAACTTATCCAGGAACTGAATGGCCTTCGGAAAATTCCTGTCCCTGTAGTACATTCTTCCCAAAAGAAGAAGGCTGTCCTTGATCGAATCGTCCAAAGAATACACGTCGAGCGCCTTATCATACGCGAGAGAATCGTTTTTCTCCTTCGCGGCGGCCTTTGCGACGTTCATCATCGACTTCGCCTTATTCAAAAGCGGATTACATTGAAGAGCCATGATGGAAATGTCGTCCCCGTTTCGCGCCTCTCCCTTATAACGTTTAAAACGCGAAATCAAAGAATCGACGAGATCCGCCACGTAGATGCGGTCCCTTTGTTCTTCCAGTGTTTGTTTTTCCTGACGGATCCATTCCAAAAAACGCGCGTTACCCAACTCCTGACGTTCCGGATTTTTTTGTTCCACGATTCCGTCCGAGGTGAGAATGAGAATGTCTCCCGGATTGATGCGCCCGTGTTTTTCCTCGAAGTTGTTTCTGCTGACTTCGAAAATTCCCATCGGAACGCCGTTGGAATCGAGTTCGTCGATCACGCCGGTATCGTTTCTGAAATGAATGAGCTTTTGATGCGCACCGTTCACGTAAGAATACGAATAGTCTCCGTAGATTCTCAGAATAAAGGCCGTAAAATACGTTCCGTCCGGAAGCTGAGGACGAATCGATTCGCCGAGTTCGGTTAACGTTTCGGTCAAACCCAAACCGAGAGACGTACATCTTCGGAATTGATAATGAATCGACATCGTTACGAGCGCCGCGGGAATCCCGTGACCGGAAACGTCCGCGATGATGATCGTAACCGCGTTCCCGTGACGCACAACGTCGAAGTAATCTCCCGAAACCTCGGTCATAGGTTCGTAATACGTTCCGAAATGAATCCCGTTCCAAGGGGAAATGCTCGTGTTGATGATCTGACTCTGAACGTTTCTTCCCATCTTCATATCGAACTCGAGCTGCTTGAGGATGGAAGCCTCTCTTTGGTTCGCTTCGACAAGACCTTCTATCAAACGAACCGATGTCAGGGCGAGAGCGAGTTGCGCCGCAAGCGCCTCGAGAATTTCGATATCGTCTTCGATGTAAAAGAAACTATGCTCCGATTCTACCGCGATCGTTCCTAAGACTTCGTCCTTGTAAAGAATCGGAACGCACATCACGGAAAGAGTGGATTCTCCCTCGTCGATGTATTCGGGATGATACGCGAGATTTTGAACGAGCAAAGAGGACTTCGTCTTGAACGTGTGACCGGAATAACCCTCGTTTTCGGTGACGCTTCTTCTCGGAGGCGTCGTTTCCAAAAGATAACGGACCGGAACGAGAAGTCCCTTCTCCCAAATTCTCAATGTCGTATTATCGCACTCGAAGATGTCCT
Organism: Leptospira sanjuanensis; assembly: GCF_022267375.1. Lineage (GTDB taxonomy): Bacteria > Spirochaetota > Leptospiria > Leptospirales > Leptospiraceae > Leptospira > Leptospira sanjuanensis. Next base: position 919,475 of record NZ_JAIZBH010000001.1, on the reverse strand, counting down.
TGCAGATGTTGATTACGGATTCATAAAGTTCTTCGTGTTTATCGACCGAGGAAAATTCCTTACTGATGTAGAGAAGAATATCGATCTTATTCTTTTCCGTAAGGCCGCCGACGACCTTATGACTTCCCCGAAAACTGACTACTTTGCGCTGACCAAATTTTATATCTATCATAAACTGCACTCCAAGGAAAAGGATAGGCTCCTTGAATTCGCTTCTGCTTTTCCTTTGCAAGAAACGTACCAGGAAAAACGCAGAGAATCTGCCCTTTTTTTAAGAATAAAGACAGTTTTAAATGCCTCGAATTATAAAATGCCCGTAAAACAGGCACAGAAAAATCAGATCTCCTAAAATTTTAGCAGATTTAACGATAAATTGAGAAGGGAATGGGACTAAACTTTCCGGAGGTTCTCCGGATCTTAGCGACGAAATCGTGAAACTGTGGAGAGAATTCCTTCCTTGATCTTGGAAGCAAGGCTGGGTTGTGCACGCAATCCGTATTTTTTCAAAAAAGCTTCCGCGTATTGAAAGACGTCGTCTTCTGCGCGATCGCCCATCACGAGACAAGCGTGACCGTAGTCGTCCGAAGAACCGTTGGCCTTCGAGATCACCCTGAATTCTTTTTTCTTAGAACTTGCGTTCTCGTAAACGGAGCGAACCGCGTCAGGCGTTGCGATCACGTCCTTCTCCCCCGCGATGAACAAAGCCGGAACGGAAATATTTTTTTGAAGTTCGACGTAATCGTAAAAACCGTTGAGGGAATGCATACGTTTGGTTTCGATCCAATTCATAAATTGTTCGGTGACTCCGTCGCTGATGTTTTCGATCGCGTTCTTCATGATCTTCTTCACCGTTTTGGAAGAAGTCACCTTCGGGTTGTAAAGAATTTCGTCGATCGGGGTATACAATTCTCCGGCGAGGGGCGCCAAAATCGAAGCTCCGAATTTCAAATCCAACATCTTTCTCGCACGCGGGAAACGGGACAAAAGACCGATGAGGGTGATTCCGATATGATTCAGATTTCCCGGACCGCCGAGAGAAACGAACGCGGCGATGTCCTTGGTTTCCTTTTTGTTTTCTGACATGCAAAAATGTGAATATAGAATCATCGCGCCCATCGAATGTCCCACATACGAAACACGATCGGAACCGGAAATTTTTTTCACCTTTTCGATCATCGCGGGAACGTCGTATTTCACGATATCGTCGAACGTAAAATCCTCGTAACGGGTCGGACTTTCGTGATAGGATCGGCCGCACCCCCGCAACGAAACCGCAAAAACTTCGTATCCTCTCAGCTTGAGATAATACGGGAGAGAATGTCTTCGATCCAGATCGACCACGAACTTGTTCGTCGCGATTCCGTGAACGACCAAAACCGGAGCGAGTTTGGGATTCGGCTGCGGAGGAATATGTCTGTGAAGCGCGAGATTCCATCCGTCCTTCGTTTTCGCAAAGTGAACCTCGTCGGCAATATCTTCCTGGCCGTATAACTTTCCGATCCAGTTCAGCAAAAGAGGATGGATGAGAAGAATGAGAATCAAAACGCCGGTAAAGATAAATGCAAGTGTGGATGCGAACAAGGCGAATAAAAGAAGAATGAGAAACGTAGTCGCTAAGTAGAACGGACTTCTACGATTCTTAAGAATGGCGATCACAGAATTAAAAATAATCGAAATTCCGAATTGTCAACCAATAGAAGCTGCTTGCCCGAAAAATCCAAGAAAAGAATCTGGTAAGGAATCCAGAGTTCCACGATGTCACAAACCCCGGAATATAAGCTCTATACTTCGCCCAACGGATGGTATTCCATGGTCATTCCCGCGCATTGGGTTCACATGGTGATCGAAGGAATTCCCGCGTTCTTCGAGGAAAACGGAACGGGCGCTCTGCAAGTTTACGCGTTTGAAAACAAAGCGGGAAGTTATAATCTTCGGGAAGAATTGGAACGTTATCTCAAAACCCACGAAATCGACTTTGAAGAGGATAAGGTCGCTTCTTTTGAAAACGAAGAAGGAAGCAAGATCATGGCCTGCGAGTTCGTAAAGGACGATCGTTTTTGGATGATCTATATGATCGCCAATCAAAAAAGAATGACTCTGCTAACGTATAACAGCGATGAGATGCCTCCCGCCTATCTCGTCGGCGAACTCACGACCGTCATCAGTTCCATTCGATTCAGCCAATAATCCGTTTCGTAAAAATTGTTAAACGAAGTTTATTCGATCGAAAGAGTAGCGGCGACCGCCTTCTTCCATCTCTGAATCTTTTGCGTTCTCTTGGCCGGATCCATTTTCGGATCGAAAGACTTGTATCCTTTCTGAAGACTCTTGAGTTCCTCGAGACTCTTCCAAAAACCGATCGAAAGACCGGCAAGATAAGCGGCGCCCGTCGCGGTCATATCCGGCTCGGGTGCGCGATCGACGCGAACGCCTGAAAAATCCGCAAGACATTGCAGAAGAATATCGGATTGAGAAACTCCTCCGTCCACTTTGATCTCCTTGATCTTTACTTTCGTATCTTGTTGAATTCCTTCTAAGATTTCATAAAGACTCAAAGAAATTCCTTCGAGGACCGCTCTTGCAACATGTCTTCTGTGAGTCGCAAGAGAAAGTCCGATCACGGAAGCTTTTGCGCGCGGATTGAAATACGGAAAACGGGCGCCGGTCGGGGTCGGAATAAACACGACACCCTCGGTGTCTTCGGATTGGGAAGCGAGTTCGTTTAACACTTTCGGAGTGTCGGAAAGTCCGATCCCTTTTCCGAGCCAGTCGATCAGAGTTCCCGCGGTCGCGACAAAACCTTCGAGCATATAGGTCGTCTTACCGTCGATTCTCCACGCGATCATGGGAAACAAACCTCGACGGGAAAGTTTGGCCTTCGGTCCGATGTTGATGTCCACAAACGCTCCCGAACCTTGGGAAATTTTCACTTCTCCCGGCTCGAAACAACACTGACCGAAAAGAGCCGCCATCTGATCGCCGATCGATGCTCGAATCGGAACGGAATGTCCGCCTAACAATTCCGGCAAAGTATGACCGAAGTCCCCGTTGCTGTCTTTGACTTCGGGAAAGAGTTTGGAAGGAATTCCGAAGATCGAAAAGACCGGCTGATTCCAGATCAGCTGAAACGGATTGAACATTCCCGTAGCGACCGCGTTAGACGAATCTGTGAGATGTTGTTTCCCGCCGGTGAGTTTGTAGATAAACCACGTATCCAAAGTTCCGAAAAGAACTTCTCCCTTTTTACATCTTTGTCTAAGTTCGGGATTTCCGTCCAAAACCCATTTGAGTCTGCAAGTCGCGTGATCCGTGGTAAAGCGTAACATCGAAGTCGCGATCATCATCGGGTGATTGGTAAGCGTTCCGATGATCGTGGAAATAAAACGGATGAACAACCAGAGCGGATTGCGGTTCATCGATTCGGCGGTTTTATAAGAACGAACGTCGGCCCAGCTGATCAACGGAGTCAAAGGTTTCCCGGAAGACTTTTCCCAAAGAAGAAAGGAACCGCGTTGATTACAAATTCCTAATGCTGCGATATCCTTCGCGATCTGTTTGTTCTTTTGGATTTTTTTCAGAAGAGATGTCAGAGCCTTCCAGAGAACTTCCGGATCGTGTTCCAAAGCCCCGGCTTCGGGAATATTCGGAGGAGTTTTTTCGTATTGTCTTTCGACGATCTTCCCTTTGCGATCGAGTAAAAACGCGCGGATTCCGCTTCCTCCGCTATCGATGGAAAGGACGTATTTGCCTTGCGATTGGGCCATGAGTATCTCCGAATTTCTATCTTATAAACGCAAACAGATCCATATCGGATTCAGATCCGAAATGAAATCAAAAAAAATTAGATAACCGAAGACGGACGATTCTGTCTATTGTTTTACGATTGGAAAAGGTCTTATTTCAAACGAAAGAATCGGGAAAAAAAATGCCTCCCGAAACTCGAAAGGCATTTTCCTCGAACTTGAATCGACGATGAAATTCCGATTTTATACGAGGATTCCTCGAAGGTGTTCTAGGATCTCCTGATTGTTCGTCGAAGGAATGTCCTTTCCCATCTTATGAAAGATCATCGACTGGGATTTTCGATCCATTTTGTCCAAGAGCATTCCTAAAAATCTCGGTTCGGAAACGAGCACGAGGCTGAGGAAACGATTCGACTTTCTTCCTTGAGTGATCACATCGGAGATCTGGCTGGCGAAGGATTCCGCAACTTTTCGTTTCGGTTCTTGCAGGGAGGAAGTGTCATAAGCCACCCTTTGCGCCTTGGCGCTTTTGGCGGGACCGGAGACTCCGATCAATTCACGGTTTCTCATTCTTCCTTTCGGATTTTCGATACTTTCGAGAAGTTCGAGACCATTCTTTGATCCCTTATACTCGAAAATTTTCGCTTCGGATCGATTTGCGACCACTACCCATTTATTCTTCATAGAGACTCCCCTATCGAGTGATTCCTATAGAACGAGATGCGAATTTTCTTCGGTTGCGTATTGATTCGAAATAGTTAAGTCAAACAAACACTCTCAAAGAAGCTAAGAAAGACAAACCTCGCAACGATCTTTTAGAATCATTCCTGCGGCAGTAAAAAGATTTCACCCTGTTCTATACGAGCGAAACGGAAACTTCAACCCCTTTTTAAACAAACAGAAAGAAAGAAGGAGAAAGCAAGACGGTTGCAGAACGAACGTTTGATTTTGGTGTTACAAATATCCCATTTAAGTAATGATTCAATGAGACTCTACGTATCCGTTCAATGACAGATTGAACTAAAACTCCAGAATAGAATCCGGCTTTTTTGGGACTTCCACAACATCGAATCACCCTCTTCTTCTAAAAGATAGAACCATAAGCGTATTTTTCGACGGTCTTTCCACTTCCTTCTTGGATAAATCCAGCGGCGGATATGTCCGTTGCGTTACGAACGCACCTTAGATAAAAACGATAGTATCTACGTAGATACGCTTTGATCGATTTCTTTTTCCTAATATTTTTTCGTTTCCGCGTGTGCAAAGTCCGGACAGTTCTCCCATTCGAAAGCATTCGAACGCCTCTCCCGCTTCATTTAACAACCCATACTATAACCTGAAATCTTTTTATCCGCTTTATCGGTTTTAAAATAAGAAAAGCAACGTAGATACGACATACTTGGGGTTTTTCTTTTCTAACGTAATTTAAATTCGGCATCGAGGTTTTATGAAAAAGAGCGCATTACTTTTAACCTTTTTTTGTATATTCAATTTATATTGTATTGCTCAACCGCCCGACAAACCCGATCCTCCGTTTCAATTGCTTCAATATCTTACCGCGCAAGCGATCCAAAACGAAACTTCCGACGGCTCGGGAACGACAACACCTGCACCTTCTTATAACCCGAGCGTCATCAGCGATACGGGACAAATCGCTTGTTATACCAACGCGGGGGCGATCACTGCGTGCACGGGAACGGGTCAAGACGGGGAGTTTACCAATGTTCCGAATATCCGCTCTTTCACGGGACCGACGCAACATTCTTTATATACAACGGATTATACGACCTTAGACAATTTGCGCGGGCTGGTTTGGAAAACCTGTCCCGAGGGGCAAACGGGTGCGGCGTGCGCGGGAGCCGCTTCGGTCATCAGTTGGAATGCGGCCACGTTAGGCGGCGTTGGGTCTTGCAACGCGCTCAACGCGCAGAATACGGGGAACGGTTACGCAGGAAGAACCAATTGGAGAATTCCGACCGTTAACGAACTTTTATCGATCGTCAATTACGGAAACGCGCCGGTTTTTATGGAAACGACGGAGTTTCCCAATGCGGATCAAAGCAACCTCTATCTAACGATTACCGATTATGGACCGAATACTACGATGGCATGGGTGGTGGATTTTATCCATCCCGGATTCTCGATACAGCCATTCGTAAAGAATGCGAATGTGTTCCTAAGATGCGTATCCGGCAATCCCACGCCCGCTCCTTTCTTTCAAGACAACGGAAACGGAACGATCACCGATCGAAACACCAATCTCCTTTGGTCCAAATGTCCGATGGGAAGGTCGGGCGCGGCCTGTGCGGCCGGTGTGCTCTTTGTAGGAAACCGGAACTCCGCTCTTACAAATTGCGACGGGTTAGTATTAGCGGGAAGGAGCGACTGGAGACTTCCGAACATCAACGAATTGTTAAGCATCGTCGATTATGTAAACATAGGAAATCCTTCGATTCTAACGGCTGCATTCCCGAATTTTCCCGCGAACATTTTCTGGACCTCGACCACGAATCAAGAAGCGGCCATGCTTTCGCAAAGTTTGGCGATCAATTTCAACAATGGACAAGTAGGCAGCGTAGTAAAAACGATGGGGGCAAGCGCGATCTGCGTCACAAGTCCGCCGTAATTCAATTTGATTATTTTAACACAACATTCTCCTTACGATTTTTCTCGGAAGAAGGATCCGAAGAAAATAGCCTCTCTTTCGAGGCACGGAAAAACTTGAGAGCAGATAAGTATTATAATCTGAACACTCTGTCGCATAAAAATTGATTTTCAAATTCGATCAATCAAGTAGGAAGGATGGATTGAAATCCATAGCCTACGTTTCGCAGTCGGCATTGATTCCGAAACGAATTAGAATATCAATATATTCTTTTTTTCAACTATGATTTTCAAAATCGAATCTTGAGACAACGCCATGAGATTTATACTTCTTTTTTTTGCGGTTTTATTTTCCTGCGTAAAAGCCCCCGAAAAACCGGATCCGCCTTACGTAGTGCTGCAATATATGATCGGGGTTGTCTCTTCGCAAAATCAAAATAATCAGAACTCCGAAGACGAATGTCCGACCGGATTTTCAAATTTCAATCCGAACGCGGTCGCAGATACGGGACAAACCACTTGTTATAACGCCCTTGGAGGTAGCACGCCTTGCCTAGGCACCGGTCAAGACGGAGAATACAATAACGTTCCCAATGCGAGAAATTTCGTAGGGCCAACGCAGCACTGCAAGTACCCGACCGATTATACGACTCTGGATACGCTTCACGGTCTCACATGGAAATCTTGTGTTCAAGGACAATCGGGTTCCAATTGTTCTGTCGGCGCTCCGAATTCGATTAGCTGGACGAACGCAAACGCGGGTTTGGCTGGAAGTTGCACGGAATTGAACACTCTCAACGGCGGCAAAGGATATGCCGGAAAAACGAATTGGAGAATTCCAACTTTAAGAGAGCTTGCTTCCTTACTTCACTATACGAACAATCCGCATATCGACGGTCAATTCCCGAATACGTTTTCAGGTTTAGGCTACTGGACCAACACCCTAGATCCTCTCAACGTTGGAAACAATGCCGTAATTCGTTTCGACGCTCCCAACCTAGGTTTTTATTCGAATACCCAAGCCGCGATCATCAATCTTCGTTGTGTTTCCGGAAATCCGATTGCCCCGCCCGCATTCGTGGATAACGGAGACGGAACGGTTACCGACTCCAATACGGGTCTTCTTTGGATGAAATGCGTCGACGGGTTGATCGCCCCCGCCTGCGCAGGAGTCGTCAACACTCAAGATTGGAACGGAGCCCGGAACTTTTGTGAAACGCTGAATTTTGCATTACGTTCAGATTGGAGATTGCCCAACCTGAACGAACTTCTAAGTCTCGCGGATTACGCACAACCGGCCGCACCCCTAATCAATCCGGTTTTCCCGAATACACCGGGTCAACATTGGACTTCGACGACATTCGATAACGTCAAAACGTTCGCCATGCTTTTGAGCTTTGCAAACGGGCAAATGGCTACGAACGACAAAAGCAGTTTACTTTCCGTACGCTGCGTTACGACAAATTGAGCGAGCGATCTTCGATTCGGAACAACACATTCAATGAATTGAATGTGTTTCCAAGGAACGGGCTACAGTTTATAACCGATTTCCGGAGTCAAAGGAATCGCACTCTTTGCGAAATTTCCGATTCCCCTTCCTATTTCTCTTCCTCTCTCATCCCAAAGAGAAGCCTCGGCGATGATCTGATGCGTTGCGTTTTGAACGACCAAACCTTTTGCGAGAAGAATTCCGGTTTGAATCGGCCGGAGCAAAGTCAAATTGAACGTGGAGGTTAGAACGAAATTTCCTTTTACGAGCGAATTGGCCGCAAAAAAGGCCGCATCATCCGCAGCTTTGAAATATACGACTCCATGGGTCGCGCCCGCCGCGTGAAAAAAATCCTCCCGAATTTGAATTCGTAGTTCGGAGGAACCTTTTGCGATCGCGAGTTTCGGTTTAAAATATTCGTTCACGGGCGCCCCGTGATACATATTCTCCAGCTTACGATAATGTTCCTCTATGTTTTGTGCAATGGCCTCGGACATGAACGTATCCTTTTCTAATTCTTCTTTCGATCCTTTTTAGTTTCATATCAAACCAAAAAGGAACATGTTATATACAATTCTCCGAAAAGCCCCTCTTGCAATGATTTTTTCGATCCGATCCGTCTCTGAAAGGTGTGGAATCCTCACTTAGAAAAAAGGAATCAGCGACAACCCGCAAATCATAATCCCAGAGGATTTCAAACGGACTTTTGTTTTTCCCGGAACTCGCTCGGTGTCATCCCTTTCTCTTCCTTAAACGCTCGGAGAAAGGCCGTTTTAGAATTGAACCCCGCGTCGAAACCGACACGCAAAACGGGCAAGTCCGTTGTTTGGAGAAGTTTTTCGGCCTCTGCGACCTTGAACTCACGGCAGAGTTCTAAAAATCCTTTTCCGAAATACCTTCCGATCACCTGAGAAGCCGCATGAACGGAAATTCCAAGCGACGCGGAGAGACTTCCCAGATCGAAATCCGAATCTAAAAAAGGCTTTTGTTCATTCAATATTTGGAATATTCTTTTTCCATGATTTTCTACCGATTCTTCGCTTAGATACGCCTTTTTGTATTTCGCGCCTTCCTTATCCTCCGAACGTTCCGCTGCGTTTTCGGAGTAAACCCGAAACCAAGCGAAGACGATCACCCAAATCGACAAGGCCGCAGTGCTGACCGTTTCGGAGCTGAGTCCCGGAAAAATAAAAAACAAACAAACCGAGACCGCCAAAAGCAGAATACAAATCGAGACGAATCTTCCGAAAACGCGCAGTTCCCGAAACGAAGAACCGGAAAATTCTTCGCCTAACACTCCCAGGCGATAGTAGATCCTTAAAAAAACGGCTAAATTGAAACACAAGGTTACGGCTCCGATGACTACACATTCCAAGTGAGGAGAGACCCGATCTTCCAGAACGTATTTCAGTTTTTCGTCCCAACCCATCGCGTAATGCGGAATCGAATAAAGAAGAATCAAAGCCGGAACCGCGAAGAAGAATAGAATCCAGATTCTTCTTTCTTTCGGATATCCGAAGTATTTCTGAAGAGCCAAGGCGAACAAAGGAGCCACGAGCGCGCTCAGCGGATGTCCTACGCGGGACAAATGCGGGAACTCCAATACGAATCCGGTTTGAAACGCAAGTCCCAGAGAAAATAGAACGGACAATAGCAGAAACGCCCAACCCAAAAGCAAGGCTCTTCCCCCGAACCTACCGGAGCGGAAGAAAAAGAACGCAAGCAATACGGATTGAATCAATCCGCCCATGATCGCAAAGGCTCCTAAATTTAAACCGATCAAAGAATTCTCCTGAAAAACGGGTTCCTCCCCATGGGGCGGGGCGACGAGACCTTGAATCCGCGGTATTGTAGACTCGTTCGGAGGAACGTCATGTCAAGAATCTTAATCAAAACCTGGATCTCTCTTCTTCTTTTGATTCCCGCCCTTTTGTTTGCGGAAGGATTTTCCGTGCAAGGAGGTTTGTCACAGCCGCTTTTGGGCGGTTGGAATTTGGCCGGAACTTACTACGGTAAAAATTTCGTGTTCGAATATTCTCACGGTTCCGATCTTCATTTGGATCGAATGGGCGGCGCCGGTTTAAACGAAACCGAAAGAAAACAGGATCTCAAGATTCATCTGCCTTATACCACGGGCGTTGGAATCGGCTATCTCATCACTCCCAACTTCGATATTCGTCTCGAATTCAAGGAACATTTTTACCGCGTTCAATCGGGAACTTCTCCCGATGAATTGTATCTTTCGCAAGCTCTTGGAATCCGTTCCGATCTTCCGATCGCCGGGAACGGCGCGGAGAATTGGGTTCCCCCTCTTTCTCAAAACGAGTATTTTACGGATCTAACCGTTCGCAAAGCGATCGAAGCCGAATTCTTATACGGCGCCAAATACGTCCTACCCGGCTCCGCACATCGTTATCGAACTCGATCCGCAGGACTCGGCGTTTATTATCGATTCTTTCCTTTCGGAGGTAAGGACGGTCTTATGATCGAGCCTTCGATTCGTTTCTGGCCGAACGCTTGGACGGATTCGCCCGATCGAGTCGCCTTTGAAAATCAATACGGGGCTTTAGGTCTGCACAAAGCACACGATCAAGGCCTTTTTGTGAACGTCTCGATCGGGTATTACAAGAGGCTGGAATGAGGAGTTCCCACGGAGAAATAGATTTGAGTTCGCGGGAATTCCCACGGGAAGACGCGGATATTTTTTTTCGGAACAATCGTGAAATGCGAAAAATAGCGGACGTGTTCGGCGATCCTCCGCGAGAGCGATGCGAAGGGCTTGTCTCTTCGCCATTCTTTCAAAAATTCGTTTTCCCTAAAACCGGAAAACGCGAAGAGATGAGCGAGCAGCGAACCCGTAGCAGCGCGTTTCCCGCGTTGGCGGGAACTCGCCCATTAAAATATTCGAATATTCTTATGGAAGTTTCGGAGGAAACTTCAGATTCAAAATCTCTCGCATCGTATTTTCCAATTCGTTGCGCAGAGTTTTATCGTTTTCGGAAACGTAAGCTTCAAAGATGGAAGGAAGGCTGTCCGGATCGTTGATCATCCGAATCGTGATGACGGCTTCGATTCTCAGGTTCAACTTTTCACGGGAATTACGGGCAAGCACGAGTAACGCAGGCACGGCGTTCTTATCCTTCAGTTCGCCCAAGGAATGAATCAACTGCCATTTGACCATATTCTCCTTTTCATCGGAAAGAATTTTGGTAAGCTCGACCGCGCTCGTATTCGCTCCTAGCTTTCCGACCGCAAACGCGGCCTTCGTTCTCAGTTCGGTTTCTTCGCCGTTCGTCAAAACCGCAAGAATTCCCTGACCTCCTCCGTTGCTTCCGAGATCCAAAAGAAGATCGATCATTCTCGCTTTGAGAAAAAGCGTGTCTTCTTTGGCGAGCTGTTCGGAGATCGCTTTCGCACCCTGTTTGTCCTGAAAGATCAACAAGGCTTCGAGAGAAATTCTTCGTATATCGGGATTGGGATCGGTAAGACCCTTGTAAAATAAGGAAATATTCTGGCGGTTTTTTTTATTTTTGAGAATTTCCAGCGCGACCAGCCTTACGTCGTCGTCGGGATCGCTCGTCGCGGATTTTTGAAACTGGGAGAATTTTTCTGTCATCCCGAGTCGGTTGATCGCGATCAGATATTTTTTACGAACGCCGGGGCTTTCGTCGTTTGCGAGTTTATGAATCTGATTTTGAATCCGTTCGTCCTTGATGATCAAAGAAGCTTCCAAAAAATACATCCTCTGAACCGGATCTTTGGAAAGGGACATGTCCAAAAGAATCGGAAGCGCCCGATCGTCCTTAAGAAGATGCATCAGACGATAACTCAACATTCGAACTTGCGTGGACGGATCGCTGAACGCGGCGATCACCGAATAAATCAGCCGTTTCTCTTTTTTCTTTTCCGCTAAAAGAAGAATTTCCTTTTTCAGGTTATCGTTCGTAGACTTCTGAAAGACGGTGTCGAGCGCCGCGGTCCAGTTCGGCGCGATCGCATCAAGATCCTCGTATTCTCCGAACAATCGAAGAATCGCGAGTTGAACCTTTTCATCCTCGTTTTGAAAGATTGCGGGTAATTCTTTGACGAGATCGTTTCGATTTTTTACCCGAATCTCTCCGATCGCCTGTGCTTGCGACTTGGATGCGTTTAAAACTTTTTCCTTAAATTCGTCTTTGGGAGTTTCGGCCGCGGAAATCGGGAAAAGGAGAAAAAATACGAGTAAAACGCTTACGGAAAAAAGTTTCAGAAGAATCCCTCTCTGCGTGTGGATTCTTCCAGAGCGGCGGATGCGGCCCGTTTGTTTTCGTAAGCCTCGGACAACGAAGGATCCAAGTCGATCGAGCTTTGAAACGCGCGAACCGCACGTTTAAATTCCCCGTTTTTATAATAACAGATTCCGAGATAGTTGTACGCCGTCGCTGCGGTTTTCGGCCTTACGTCCGAACGCACGATCGCCGTCAATTCGTCGATCGCCTTTTCGCGATCCAAAATCGAATTGGAGTCTATTAGAATTTTTGCAAGCACCAAACGGCCTTCCATGTCGTTCGGGTCCATGTGCGCCGAACGGAAGGCTTCGTCCTTAGCGCGGTTTTTCAAATCGGGATCCTTGGATTTGTTGTATAACAAAGCGAGTTTTTTGTGGGCGTTCTTCAGATCGGCCCCGTCTCTCGAAGTGTTCAGCACTTTCAAAAGAATCTTTTCCGCGTTGGAATCGTCCTGCATTCCCATGTAGGCTTCGGCCATCTTGAGATATACCTTGTAGGCGTCGTTCTTGTGTTTCACGACCCCCGTATATTCCTCCACCGCCTCGCGGAAGAATTTATTCTCGAGAAGATAATCGCCGAGGGCTTCGCGGCTCTGCACGTTTTCGGGTTCGATCGCAGTCGACTTTCTCCAGTTTTCGATCGCAAGAGTTCCGTTCCCGGAATGTTTATAAACAAGTCCTAATGTATGATAGGCTTTCGCGTTTTTCGGATTGAGTTCGACGACTCGGTTCAGCGAGCTGATCGCTTCGGAATACCGTTCCATCTGATCCAACACGACTCCTAAGTTGATGAGCGCCGTTTCGGTAAAACTATCACCCGGAGTCGAGGAAACGATTCTTCGATACGTTTCTTCCGCGGATAAAAGATCGCCTTTGTTGTAATACGCTTCCGCGAGTTGAAAAAGGGAATCGATATCGGTCGGATTGTATTTTAAACTTTTCTGAAGCGCGGAAATGGACATCTCTCCCTGATTCAAATTGGAGAATCCTTCCGCGATCAGTCGATAAATCTCCGGATCGTTCGCGCCCGCGTCTCTCGCAAGTTCGAGATATTTCAGCGCCTCTTCCTTGTTTCCGTTTTTTTGCAGAACGACCGCAAGGTTATAGAGATACTTCGCTTCGTTCGGAGAAAGATTGCTCGCCTGACGGAAATGATATTCCGCGGCTCGATAATCCTGTTTGTTATACGCGATGTTTCCCAGATAAGAATGTGATAAGGCCGCGAGTCTTCCCGAAGGTGATTTTAATACGACTTTCTTAAATTCCTCCTCGGCTTGCGGAATCTCCCCTTTTTTAAAATAACTGACCGCGAGATTGTAAGTCAGATACATGTCTTCGGGCGCGGCGGACAAACCTTCCTTATACGCGTCGATCGCAGCATCGGGATCGTTCAACTCGTTGAACAAGTTCCCCGCAAGAAGAGAAACCCTCGGATCGTTCGGAGCGATTTCCTTCGCTTTGAGCGCGGCCATTCTCGCGTCCGCAAATCTTCCGGCGTGTTTGTAAGCGAGGGTCAGGTTGTAGTATGCGTAAAAATTCTTAGGATCGTATTGGACCGCTTTTTGAAGCCGCTCGATCGCCTGCGGATAACGCCCGCTTTCGTCGTGAATGACGCCTAACACCGTCAATGCGATCGACTTCTCCTCCTGCGTTCCGGTGGAATCCAAAAACTCGTTGCAATAGTCGAACGCTTGTCTTGTGAATCGTTCCTTATAAAGATTGATGCACTTTGTCAATTGCGGGTTCGCGTTTCCGTCCGGAAGATACGGTCTTTCCAAAAGACGGTTGATGTCCGATTTATTCTGAACGAGGTCCTTATTGAACGCGCCTGCAAATTCGGATTCGGGGGATTTAGCGCGGAAGAATTGATAGTAAACGGCAAAACCGAGTCCTCCCAACACGAGAACTCCCATCAAAATCCAGAATATTAGAAGTTTATTATACGATCTGCGGATCCGAACAGGTTCTCTGTCTTCCGGGAAATAGAGTTCCTTCTCCTCTATTCCCTCCAAGAACAGCCTGTTTTTTCGGATTTCTTTATCCATCGGATTTGATTTCGTTTTTGAGAATCGCGTCTAAGACTCCGTTTACGAAACGGGCCGATTCTTCGCTTTCGAATTCCTTCGTAAGCTCTACAGCCTCGTCGATCGTAACGTTCTTCGGAACTTCCCAGGTATGCAACAACGCGTACACGGACAAACGGAGAATCGCTTTGTTCACGACGCTGATTCTGGAAAAGTCCCAATTTTTGGAGTACTTCTTGATCAGAGTATCGATCTGTTCCTGATTTTTCACAACCCCATTTACGATCGAAACGGCGAAATCCCTTTCTTCTTGTTCCGTTTTTTTATCATACCATTTGAACTTGAGAACCTCTTTGAGCGGAGGCCCGGTTAGTTCCAATTGGTAAAGCGCCATGACGGCGATCTCTCTGGATGTGCGTCTGGCTGACATTTAAAGGAGGGAAAGCAGGTTCACCATTTCCACGGCGGTCGCGGCCGCTTCTGCGCCCTTGTTCCCCGCCTTGGTTCCCGCTCTTTCGATCGCTTGTTCGATCGTATCCGTGGTTAAAACTCCGAACACGACGGGAATGGAATGTTGAACTCCGATCGATCCGATCTTTGCGGATTCGCCCGCGACAAAATCGAAATGAGCGGTCGCGCCTCGGATTACGGCGCCCAAACAAATGATGGAATCGTATTTTTTGGAAGCGGCAGCCTTGGCTACTACCACCGGCATTTCATACGCGCCGGGAACACGAACCACGGTCACGTCTTCTTCCTTGACTCCGTGCATACGGAAGGATTCGAGAGCCCCTTTCAAAAGGCTTTCGGTGATAAATTCGTTAAAGCGGGAGACGATCACGCAATGTTTTTGTCCCTTTCCGTTGAGGTCTGCTTTCAGTTCTTGGATCATAGATTCCTGATTGATTCTATTGTTGAGAAATCACATGTTACCTATTGTGGCAAATCAAAAAGTCCTCTCAGGATCGTTTTTCTCCCCTTATCTGCGTTTTGCATTCATTCTTAGTTTGATTCTCACTCTGGTCGACTGTTCGGTTTATCGCAGATGGTTTCCGAAAGAAGATCTGTTTTTAAAATCCCTCAATTTACCCGAATGGGTTTTGGAATCCAACATCAAACTCCGGGTGTTATCGGGTTTACAGGATCTTCCCAATCCGGAGGATTCTTTGCCTGAAGACGAGATCGCAACGTTTGAAAACAGGGCGAGAAGAATTTTGGCGACTTCTCCGCAAGCGATGAAGGATTTATTCGAAGCCACGGGTTGTATCGACGGTTCCAAACTTGCGGGAATCCGAGCCAACCGAATCACCGAACGGGAAGAAGATATTTGGTACGGGATTTGTCAGAACGGAAAAGAAGACGCGATCATCTTCCGTTTATTCCAAATGGGCAACACGGATCTCTATCGAAAATACGAAAAGGAAACGATTCCCGCTTGGGAAGAAGCGAGAAAACTCGCGTCCAACAATCCGGACCGCGCCGTACGTCTCGCCAATCAAGTCATCGAAATGGAACCTGCACATCCCGCCGCGAGAAAACTTCTCGGTCAATTGTATTTGAAGGGAGGTTATTGCAGAGGATCGATTCGAAACTATCGATTGTATCTCCGCGTTATGCCTCTTGCCGGGGACAAATGGAAGATCCACGAAAAGCTTACGGAAAAATGCGGGGAGTTCTTAAAACCCGAACCGAAGCGCGAAGAAGAAGTGGAACTTCCGGACTCCGATCCGGACGGGACGTAAAATCGATTTTCAAATAACGATTCTTTGTTTTTAAAACTATTTAAGAATTTTCTAAATTAGAATCTTTTGAATAAAGAATAAGAACCTGTCCCGAAACCGGGACAGAACCTTGCAGCTGATCTTTCTGGTAAAGTAAAATTAGCTTTTGGGAAACGCTGTAAATTTTTCATTCAAAGAATCATCCTGAGCAACCTCCTCCAAGAACCGATTCCGATGGAGGACAAAAAAATGCTTGCGAACTACAAAGATGAGAACGAAAATTTTGACGTGCTCTGGGTTCATACGATTCCGGCTAAGTTGGAAGAGATCCTGGGAGCCGACGGCACCGATCAATTCGTAACGTTTCTGAATTCTACTCTAACAAAATTCCGAGGTAACATGCTGACGAATGCATCCGATCGATTCGAAGGAAAACTCAAAGAGGATCACCTTTCCTTGAAGAACGAACTTGCTCTCTGGAAAAATGAGTTTAAGGAAGAATTGGCCGACTTTCGAAGAGAGGTCAATGAATCCAATTACCAATTCCGTTTTAACATGAGAGCCGAATTGGATCGGTTCAAAGAAACGGTGCGAACCGAGATAGGCGAGTTCAAAGAAGCGGTCCGAATTGAATTCAACGCGTTCAAAGAAACGGTGCGAACCGAGATAGGCGAGTTCAAAGAAGAAATAAGAAGCAACCTCAATGATCACCGTTTCGAAACAAAAATCGAAATGAATCAAATCCGTTTAGAAATCAGTTCTTTTAAAGCCGAAATGAAAGGTGATATCGCTGATCTTCATAAAACGATCGCGATTCAAACTCGTTGGATTTTAGCGGGGATGCTTGGAATTGGAAGCTTTCTATTAGCCGTTGCGAAAATTTTCTAACGTTGCCTTTCTTTGCCGACCCGGATCACCAGGGAGATTTTCCCGTCCGGTTTTTCCACGACCTCGAAGCCTTCTTCACGCAGGGCTTTTTTGATCTTATAAAGTCCGAAATTTACGACCTTGCCGGAACCGGAAAGAGGTTTGGGAGTGGGTTCTTCCATCCCTTTTTATATCGGATCGGCCGGGGGACGTTCTTAAATTCCCGAGAACGTTTTCTTTGCGAAAGAAGGTTCCTTGACAATCGGCGCCGGAGAATCTGTCATGAAATCGAATGGCTTTCCGCATTTTCTTTTATTCCACGACCTTTCTCGTTTTGGCCGGTTTAGCAACGGCGGCTTACGCGCCGGATCTATTTCAGTGGGAAACTCTGGAATGGATCTACGAAAAAAGAACCTTCTTTCTGTTCTCCGTAATTTTTATCGTATCCGTCGTTCTGATCTATTTGATTTATTTCAAAGCGAAGAAGGGAATCCATCATTCCAAAAACAAAACGGAAATCCATCTACAAGAATCGTTAAACGAAGTCGTTCAGGACAACCAATCCTTATTCTCCTTTTTGAAAACGGCGAAGGACTCGCTCGAAAAACAGATCGAATCCTCCAAACCCAATCTTTCTCCCGAGTTCTTTTCCGCGTGTTCCGCGGAATACAAAAAACTGACGCAGGAATTCGATTCTTCCGCGGATTTGTTCCGCGAAATCCCTCTCGCTCCCGAAGAGAAAGAGGACAAAAAGAAAAAAGCGAAGAATTTTAGAATTTCCGAATATTCGGATTTAATCAACCGCCATCGGAAATTATCCAGAACTCTCGAAAAATTAAGAGAGGATCTCACTCGACTTCGAGACAAGGTTTCCGGTTTATGAAAATCTCAGTCCTTACTCCGTTCTTATTTTTAATATTCGTTTTTCAGTGTGCCTCGCCCGCAATACAACAGACACGGACGACACAGCCGGAAGTTTCAGCGGCACAACCCCAGCCGGGCAAAATTCTTCCGCTTTTCACTTTGGGTCTAAGCAAAGAATCCTTGGAGACGATCGGAAAACGACGCTGGTCCTTCCGGGTAAAATCGATTCTTCTCCATCACACCAACGGACTTAAAGCGGAAGAATATTTGGAAAAAAGCAAAAGCTCCGGATGGATGGTCCACTTTCTCGTCCTGGAAAACGGAAGCGTCTACGGAGTGGAGGATCCTTCCAAAATTCTTTACAGAGCCGCGCCGGGTATGGACGAAACGACGATCCACGTTTCTTGGGAAGGTGCAAACGACACAATCCTGAAAAACGAATCCCAACTGAGCGCGTTATCCGAATTGATCGGAGGTTTAGCGAAAGAATATTCCATTCCTCTAAACAACCACGACATCGCTTCGGGCAAAGGGATCTTCACCCATACGCAAAGCAAAAAGAAGTTCGGCAGATTTTTGGATACGGGAGAATGCGGCAGCGAAAAGGTTTTGTCCGCGCTTCTCGCAAAAACGCAGGGAAAATTCTTTCCTGAAACGGATTGGAAGGATCGATTTATTTCGGGTTGGGTTTTACGAAAAGAGAAGTTCACGGATTCTTCCGGTAAAAAAGTCATACAGACATTCACACACGGAAGAGGAACCACCCCCGCTCCGTCGATCGAGTTGAGCTCGATCGAAAAAACTTCGGACGGAAAAGCGCCCGAAGAAAAAAGACTTCGTTACAATCATAGAGGCACGATCCGTCCCGAGTGTATCGTTCTTCATTACACCGCGATTCCCGATTATCAAAGGACTTTGGAAGTATTAGAAAAACGGAATCTATCCGCGACCTTTCTCGCCGATCAGGACGGCAAAATATATCAACTTCTGGATTCCATTCTGGACACAGCCGCCGCGGCGACAGGAACGAACGCGAATTGTTTTCAAGTGGAAATCGTGGGGAAAGACACGGATATGCTCCTATCCAATCGCGAACAAACCAAGGCGGTAGCGCGCTTGGTTAAGGAATTGTCCGAAAGATACAAGATCCCGCTCACCAACGAAAGAGTGGAATCGTTACGAGGCGTATTCTCCCATACGCAAGCGAAGAAAAAATGGGGCGGCTCGATTCATCTCGACGGAAAAGACTTTGATCCCGGCGAACCCTATATGAAAGAAGTGATCGAACAAGTCGGCGGAACGTTTTATGCGGAAGAGAACTGGTTCGAAAGACAGAGCAACGACTGGATTCTCTTATTCACTTCTTTTCAGCCGTAAACCCTTTTGCCATTTTAAAAACATTATTTGTGTGTTTCCTTTCGAACAAGGAACGAATTTTTCAACAAGTAATTACTTTTTATAATTCGCCTTCATGCTGTACTATGAATTGATACGGCGACGCATAAAGAAACCGAAACTATTTTTTTCCCTTACTTGCAAAGAATAAATTTTTTTACAGTTTCATAATAAATCATTGATCCCTCAATCCTGAAGGATTCTTTCCATACTAATCAACGTTGATTTCGATCGCCGATACAAATACCAGGGACGTTCGAATTTCGAAATTTCTCGATCGAGTTAGAACGATATGAAAAAACTTTTCAAAAATTACTACCGGACGATTTGCCTCGTCTTGACTTTCTTTTTAGGAATCGACACACCGCTGCTCGCAGATTCTCCCGCGCAGGAACTCGCGAAAACGGTGGACCCGCTTTGGATTATCGTCTGCGCGGCGTTAGTTTTCTTTATGCAGGCCGGCTTTCTGATGCTCGAAACGGGACTTTCCCGGCTTAAAAACACGATCAACGTAGCCGTCAAAAACTTAATGGATTATATTGTCGGAACAGTCGTATTTTTCTGCGTAGGTTTCGGATTGATGTTCGGGATTTCGGAGCAGGGTCGTTTCGGAACGAATCTATTTTTTCTGGAAGGTTTCGTTTCCGGAAAAGAATTCGCATTCTTTTTATTTCAAGTCGCGTTTATGGGAACGGCAGCCACGATCGTTTCCGGTGCGGTCGCCGAACGCATTAAATTTTCTGCATATTTAGTCGTATCCATCGTAGTATCCGCCGCGATCTATCCGATTTTCGGCCATTGGACCTGGGGCGGAGGATGGATTGCACGAACCGGTTTCGTGGACTTTGCCGGTTCTACCGTCGTACACTCGTTAGGCGGTTGGATCTCCTTGGCGGGAATCATCCTTCTCGGCGCGAGAAAGGACAAGTTTAAGGAAGACGGAACACCGCGCAAAATCCAAGGACACAATCTCACGTTTTCCGTTTTAGGAGTTTTTATCCTTTGGTTCGGCTGGTTCGGATTCAACGGAGGAAGCGCGCTTTCGTTTACCGAACAAGTTCCTCTGATCATTCTCAACACAAGCCTTGCGGGAAGTGCGGGAGGTATCGTCGCCATCAGCGTTTCCTGGCTCTTTTATAAGATCGCGTCCGTGGAAGATTGTATGAACGGAGTTCTCGGCGGACTCGTCGCCGTCACGGCGGGCTGTCACGAAATTGCACCTGCGGGCGCGCTTCTTCTCGGAGGAATCGCGGGAAGCTCCGTGGTATTGACTTCTTGGATCTTGGAAAAAGTGTTCCGTCTCGACGACGTGGTCGGTGCGTTTCCCGTTCACGGAGTTTGCGGAATCATAGGAACCCTATTACTTCCTCTTATATCAAAAAACCCTAATATTCAAATGATCCCTCAGTTGATCGGGGTGATTACCTGCGCCGTTTGGGCCTTCGGACTCGGATTGATTCTTTTCTGGATCTTGAAAATCTCCATGGGAATCCGCGTAAAGGAAGAATACGAAGAGAAAGGTTTGAACGTAGCCGAACACGGAGCCGGCTCGAGCTGGATCGATCTCATCCATTCGCTCAAGGATTTATCCAAAGGCGGAGGCGACCTCACGAAAAAAATCCATGTGGATGCCGGAACCGAAGCCGGAGCCATCGCGTACCTGATGAACCAATATCTCAACAATCTCGGAAAGATGATCTATACGATTAAGGAAAAATCGGGAGAACTCGAGAATTCCGCTTCCGAAATTTCCACCGCTTGGGGGCATATGAGCCATGGAATCCAGCAACAAGCCGCGAGTTTGGAGGAAGTCACTTCCATCTTCGATTCGTTCCGCGAATCCTTTCAGAGAATCTCCAGCTCGGCGACGGAACAGAAGGAAATCGAGAAAAACGCAAAGGAATTGTTAAACGAACTCGTTTACGGATTTAGAAAGTTCGATGCCGACTTGAAAGCGAGTTCCGAAAGATCGGAAGCTTCGGTCAAAACGATCGATCTCAGCAGAAAGGAACTCAATCATCTCGAATCCGATATCAACGACATCGGAACTTCGGCAAAAAAAGTGGAAGGCCTTGTCAAACTTCTAAACGATATCTCCGCAAAACTCGGAATGCTTTCGATCAACGCATCGATCGAAGCGGCTCGATCGGGAACTTCCGGAAAGGGGTTCGGAGTCGTCGCCGAAGAGATCAACAAACTTGCCTCCGGAACGCAGGAAAGCACGAAAAAAGCCAGCGAGATCCTCGGAGAAATCCAAACCGCAGTTTTCAGGGGAAAGGCGACGGTCGGCAACACGGTGGATTTTTTCAAAAATCTAACGGAAGAATTCAGAACATTAGCGCATACGAATATTACAATTCGTGAAAGCAGTTCCCGTTATTCCGATCTGATCGGAGATCTGGATCGGCTCAATTCGTCGATCGCGGCCCAGAGCGAAGTCATCATGTCGAACATCGGGGAACGCTCCTCGGAAATCGGGGGATTGTATCAATCGGTCGAGTTCATCAACGGAGCGTTTCATGAAATTTCGGCGCAATCGGAAGAATTATCCGCCACCGGAGAATTCCTAAAACAACTCGCGGGAATTCTCAACTCTCTTGTTAGAAACTTTCGCGTGGAAAAGGACGTATCCCAGGATTTGATCCCGGGTTAACCGCGATTCCGATTCGAACGACACGATTCATTTTGGGAATTGCGCGCATCCTTAAAGTAAAATCGTCAAAACTTGAACTGGGAAAGAATGGAATCCAATTCGTTGGCTTGGTGTTGAATCTTTTCCGCGACTCTGGACACTTCGTCCGAATTGGACGCGATCGATTGCGACTCCGTGGTGATCAATTGAATCGTGTCCGCGATCTGATCCGTTGAAAGTTTTTGCTCCTTTGTTGCGGTTTCGATCTGCAGGGATTCCGCGGAAACTTTTCCGATCGTATCGGTGATTTGATCGACTCGATTCGTGTTTTCTTTGACGTTATTGACGAGACCGACCACTTCTTCCTGATATCGATTCGTGTTTTCGATCAAATCCAAAAGAAAGGTCACCACAAAATTGACGTTATTCGATCCTTTGTCCACCGCTTCGTGCGTGTTCGAAACGAGCCGTTCGATATCGCGTACGCTGGAAACGGAACGATCCGCAAGTTTCGAAATTTCCTCCGCGACGACCGCAAATCCGCGTCCCGCTTCTCCCGCGCGAGCGGCTTCGATCGCGGCATTCAACGACAACAGATTCGTTTGATCGGAAATTCCCGTAATCAACGTAGTGATCGAATTGATCTGCTTTGCCATTTCGCGGATTTCGTCGATGGCTTTGGTAGCCTGAAGAATCGTTTCCTTTCCTTCCACGGCGGCCGTAGCGGTTCGACGAACGGAATCGCTGAGGCTGACGAGTTTTTCACCCGCGAGTCCCATGGAGTTTTTAAGCTCACCCGACCGAATCTTTAAATCCTGCGCGTCCCGCGCCTCTCCCTCCACGGATTGAAGAACGTTCTGTAAAGAAGCCGCAATCTCTTCGAGAGCGGCGGAGGATTGTTCGGTTCCCGCGGCTTGCGACTGCGCCGATTGATTGAGGCTTCGTATGGACTCCGTTAGCTGGTTTACGATTTGATTGGAATTGCGCGCCATCCTCGAAAGCGTTTGAAACAACTCGGAAAGATAGCGCAGGAATTCGTTCGCGGTCACGGTGATTTCACCGATCTCGTTGTCGTATACCGCGTCGATTCGCAGCGTTAGATCCCTTTCTCCCATAGCTTGTTTTAATCCGAGAGTGATCTTATGAACGGGATCGATGATAGAACGTATAACAACGAAACAGAACAAAGTCGTCACGAGCAGAAGAATCAAAAGACCGGAAATCGCGGCTACGATCCGTAAACGATCGGCCCTCAATCTTTCTTCCAAAAGAACCTGAGTCGTCGACAGAAGATCCCTTTCCAGAACCTTGTATTCGTCGACAAATACGAGCATTCGTTTTAAAAACACGTCCGCGGTTTCGGGAGATTGACCGGAAAAAGTCTTTTTGCATCGATCCAAGTTTTCCTTTACGAGCTTGTCGAGATTGCGGATTCGTTCTTCGAATTTTTCCTTGATCACTCCGTTCTGCCCGACCGATCGCTCGAGCAACGCCGTGACTTCTTTTTGATTGCTTTCGATATGATGAATCTTATTGAAGATTTGAATCGCTTCCTTGGAAAGAAAATTCGGATTTTCATTTTCCAAAAGCTGATATCCGGTTCCCCGAATCAACGCCAAGTCGCTGATTATATTCGGAATATATAATATATTTACGGAAAGAACGTAGAACGTTTCGGGATAGGAATCGAGGATCAGATTCGAATCCTGAGCCACGTAATCCTGATACTCCATCAGAAGTTTAAAGAACGGGTCGTGGGCCTGAATCACTCCTTCGATCGTCAGTGAAGAATCGGGCAGTTTCGGAAGGATTTTCCATTCTTTTCGCATGGAAGCCAGATATTCGGGAGAACGTTTCATAAATCCGATCTCCTTTTCCAATTCCTCGAGTTTGGTAAGAGAGTCTTCCACGGCCTGATTGCTTTTCTTCAGAGCATCGACGGAAGACTTTCCTTTCATCACATAATAAAAATCCTTTCTGCGATCCACGAATTTGGAATAGAGTTCGATCGCCCCGAAGAAGAAATCGATTCCCCCCACTTCCCTTCTGGTAAATTCGCTTTTGTCCATAAACTCCTTTAAGAAGAAAAAGCTCGCAAGCAAGAGCGGAACAAGGGTTGGAAGAATAACAAGAATCAGTTTTTTGATAAGGGAAAGATTGTATATTTTTTGGATCACTGGATTCGATTCCTTGAAGGAGAAGACTGAATCGGATTGGAAGAGTTTTTTCAAGAATTTATTACTTCGCGTTTTATAAAAACGGAAGAAAGAAGAATCTTGTTGGCGGGGAACCCGCGTCAGCGATGCGGAGCGTGCGCAGCAGTCGTTTCGAGCGGAGCGAGAAAGGACCGGCAGCGCGTAGCAAGCGCGGTTCTCACGCAGTGAGAAGACGCCCGCTTGCCATCGTTCGAATTCGTTTCGGAATTTTCGATTCCCGAAGAGATTTCGGTTTAAAAATTAGGCGTTATCTACGACCAACATGCTTCGCAGCATCCAAGCCGTTTTTTCATGAACCTCGAGTCTTTGCGTCAACAGATCCAAAGTCACTTCGTCCCCGCCCGCATCGGCCGCAGGCAAGAGTGCACGAGCCGTTCTGATCACCGTTTCATGTCCTGCGACAAGATGACGGATCATATCTTCCGCATGGGGAACTCCGCCTTCCTCGTGAATCGAAGTCAATTTGCCGAGTTGATGCGAAGAACTCGGAGCGTAAAATCCGAGCGAACGAATTCGTTCCGCGATCAGATCGATCGACAGCCAAAGTTCGTTGTACTGTGTTTGAAACATGAGATGAAGCGTATTGAATAACGGGCCGGTCACATTCCAATGATAGCTATGCGTTTTAAAATACAGAATGTACGTATCGGCTAATAATTTTTGCAACCCGGTATTGATCGTTTCTCTGTTTTTTTCGGAAATTCCTATATCTATGTCGTTCATATTTCGATCCCCCTCTTTCATTTTAGACGGAAGCTGTAAAACGACAAGAAAAAACTTGCAATGTCATTCAAAACCAAGTCTTTTATCAAAAAGAAAACGTAATATCGAAATTCTTATGACACGTCGCGAATCGTAATTTTACTTTATTAAAAAACCGATTCGCAAGAACACGGCCCAATTTAGGTGCGGATTGTTATATTAGAAAAAAGGAGTGGAAGATTTTCCACTCCTTAAGGCTTGAATTATTTTTTCTTGGAGTTGTAAACGCGAATCGCGGCGAAAACCTCTTCCAATTCTTCGTCCTTCATGTATGGAAACAAGGGATAATTGAGAACGGAAGCGCAGATCCTCCCCGTCGTATGTTTATCGCCGAACTTTCCTTTGATATACGGCTTCGCTCCGGGTTGATCGCTCATCGCACCGGGATAGATATTTCCGAATCCGATTCCCTTTTCCTTCAACACATCCTGAATATGAGGACGTTCTTCGGGTGACGATAGGGTTACGTTGCAGTATCCGTTCTCTTCGTAATCCTTAGGCGGATGAATCACTTGGATTCCCAGACTTGGGAGTACTTCATAGTATTTTTGTGCGGCCTTTCTTCTTGAAACGATTCTCGCATCGAGATGTTTCAGATTGATGTTGAGAAACGCTGCCTGCAGAGTATCGAGTCTGGAGTTCCAACCCACGTCTCCGTACGCGTAATGCGAAATTCTTCCGTGATTGGCAAGCATTCTTACTTTGTTTGCGAGTTCTTCGTCGTTCGTAAATACCGCTCCGCCGTCTCCCGCTCCACCCAATACTTTCGCAGGATAAAAGGATGTCGTGCTGATCAACGCGTCCTTGTAGATCGAAGCGCCTTTGTATTTCACTCCATAACACTGAGCCCCGTCTTCCAAAAGCGGGATTCCCTTTGACTTGCAGAGTTTGCGGAAGTCTTCGATGCGGGAAGATCCCCATCCGTAAAGATGAACGATCATTGCGGCTTTCGGTTTTACTTTATCCACAGCCTTTTCAAATTCTGCGAAGTCCATCTGCAGATCTTCCGGATTGGTATCGATCGTATAAGGATCGGCTCCCACGTTCACTACGGCTTCAAAAGTAGCCCAGAAAGTGGAGTCAGGAAGAAGCACCGCGTCTCCCTTTCCTACACCTAACGCACGTAATGCGAGTTGAAGCGCGTCCGTTCCGTTCGCGCACGCTACGGAATATTTCGTTTCCGCCTGAGCGGCGAGATTCTTTTCCAGGAGGGAAACTTCTTCTCCTCCGATAAAACTTGCGTTTTTACTGAGAACCTTTACTTTTTCTTCCCATTCTTCCAGTAGTCCCGGTTCAAACCTTTTGATATCGATAAATGGAACGCCCATTCGGCTCTCCTGTTTTTAATTTTATACTTAAGAATATTCTAAAATACTACTTCTTCTTTTTCGGCGCCGCTTTCGAATCGGCTTTCTTTTTAGCCGCGGAATTTTTCAGATTCCCGGAAGAAGTCGCAGCCTTCTTATTCGCCGCGGTCTTTCGATTCGACGCGCTCTTTTTCATGAGCGTCTTCTGACTTGCGGCTTTGTTTGCGTTTTCACCCGAAGAATTGAGCCTAGTCCGAAACGAAGGATCCGCTTTTAATAAGAGTTTTTCGTCGAACATCAGCGCTGCGACCTCTTCGTAACGACTCACAGGAAAAAAGGTCATCCCCTTTTTCACGTAATCGGGAATCTCCTCGAGATGCTGCAGATTGTCCTTAGGATAGATGATCTTATGGATTCCCACGCGTTTGGCGGCTACGATCTTTTCGCGAAGCCCTCCGATGGCAAGAACCTCTCCCGTTAAGGTCAGTTCGCCCGTCATACCGAAACCCGCTTTGATCTTCGTATTCAAGGCAAGGGAAAGAATCGCAGTCGCCATCGTAACTCCCGCAGAAGGTCCGTCCTTCGGAGTCGCTCCGTCCGGAACGTGAAGATGAATCATCTTGTCCGAAAACAAATCGTCATTATGTAAGAAATTCTTAATATAGCTGAGAGCGATGTTCGAGGATTCCTCCATCGTTTTGCCGATCATTCCGGTTAAGAGAATCCCGCCTTTTCCTTTTACGAAAAGGGCTTCGATCAAAAGAGTAGCTCCTCCCACCGACGTCCAAGCAAGTCCGAGCGCGGTTCCGGGAACGGTCGCGCGAACCATTCGTTCGTCCGTAAACTTGGGGACTCCTAAAAAGGTTTCGAGATCCTTTTCCCGAATGACTTTGGGGAACGGCTCCTTTCGTACGATCTTCATCGCGATCTTACGCACGAGCTTGTCCGTGACCTTTTCCAATCCGCGGACGCCGGATTCCCTCGAATACGAATCGATCAGAGCGACGACGGCCTTCTTATCGAATTCGATTCCGTACGGCGCGACTCCGTTTTTTTGGAGAACTTTTTTCCAAAGATATTTCTGAAAGATCTGAACCTTTTCATCCGTGATATATCCGGAAAGATTGATGATTTCCATTCGATCGAGTAGAATTCTGGAGATCGTATCCAAGGTATTCGCTGTCGCGATAAAAAACACATTCGAAATATCGAATGGAAGATCCAGATAATGATCCCGGAAATTTTTGTTCTGCTCCGGATCCAAAACTTCGAGCAGCGCGGAGGCGGGATCGCCTTGAATTCCCACGGCGAGTTTATCGATCTCGTCGAGAAGAATCACACAATCCTTCTCTTTTGTTATGCGAAGTGCGGAAATGATTTTTCCCGGCATCGATCCGATATACGTTCGTCTATGTCCTTTGATCTCGGCTTCGTCCCGCATTCCTCCCACGGAAAAACGGAAGAACTTTCTTCCCATCGCTTCCGCGATCGACTTTGCGATGGATGTCTTTCCGACTCCGGGCGGTCCGACTAAAAGAAGAATCGTTCCCTTTTCGTCGCTCTTGAGTTTTTTCACCGCGAGAAATTCCAGAATTCGATCCTTGATGTCCTCTAGTTTGTAGTGATCCCGATCGAGCGTCCGTTTGGCTTTGTCGAGATCGATCTCCCGATTGACAGCGGGTTCCCAAGGCAAAGATTCGAGAATGTCCAAGTAATTTCGGATAACGTTGTAATCTCCGGTGTTCGGATCGGCATAGGAGAACTTATCCAGTTCCCTTGCGACTTCTTCGATGACTTCGGGATCGGCTCCGATGGATTTAAGACGTTCTAGAAATTTTTCGTATTTCTTTTCGAACTTATCGTCCTTGATTCCGAGTTCGTTTTGAATCGCCTTGAGCTGTTCTCTTAGAAAGAATTGTCTTTGTTGTTTGTCGATCTTATCCTGAATCTGATCGGAGATTTCCCTCTGGATCGAGACGAGTTCGATTTCCTTTTTTAAAAACAAAAGAACCTTTTCGATTCTTTCCTTCAGAACGTTGGATTCGATGACGGATTGATATTCTTCCTTTTCGAGGTTGAGAATGGAACATACGAAATCGGCCATCTTTCCCGGCTCGTTTACGTTGAGCATCGTGAGTTTCATCTCTTCCGTAAAGAGCGGATTATTCTGCGCGAGTTCGCGGGTCATGACGAGAAGGGTTCTCATCATCGCTTTGATCGTATTCTTAGGCGCGCCCGGTTCTTCCTCCGGATACGAAACCTTGGCGATCAACGGATCGATGCTTGTATAAGAAGAGATTTTAAAACGACGAACCGTGTTGATCAGAATATTGACCGCACCGTCCGGTAAATTCACTTTTTTTAATATTTTGGCGACAACGCCGTATTGATAGATGTTTTCGGAAGTTTCCTTTTCATTCTCCTCATCCTTTAAAAGAACGAGACCGAGAAACGAATTGCCTTTGATGGATTCTTCGACCGCTCTTTCGAACTTTCCGCTCGGAACGATCAACGGCGTGATGATGCCCGGAAACACGGGTCGGGACTTGATCGGAATTAAAAACAGTTCCGGGGGAAGAATCGAGTCCAACGGAATGATCGGATTTTCTTCCGTTCCCGACAAATCCTCTAATGGTTCCAATCGCCCCTCCATTCCAGCATGTGTTCCGACAAAGGCCGGATTTGTCCAGGTTCCTACGCAGGAAAGGATTCTCAAATCAAATCCGTCCCATTCTCCGTCTAAAAAAATCATGAAAGCAATCCAAATGTCCCGATTCGGCGGAAAAGAAGTTCTGGAATGGGTCGAAGTTCCGACTCCGGAACCCAAGGAAGGAGAGGTTCTCGTTAAAATTCACTCGGCGGGAGTCAATCCGGTCGATTGGAAAATCAGAGAAGGCAAGCTGCAGGGGAGAATGCCGCACGAATTTCCCGTAATCCCAGGTTGGGAATTTTCGGGCGTAGTGGAAGCGCGGGGTCACGCGGCGAGACGATTCGAGATCGGAGACGAAGTTTTCAGTTATTGCAGAAGACCCACGATTTCCAAAGGGGCCTACGCGGAATGGATTGCGATCCCGGAATCGTATCTGGCGAAAAAGTCGGAGGCCATGTCGTTCGAGGAAAGTGCGGGAACTCCTCTCGCAGGTTTAACGGCATACCAATGTCTCTTTCAATTGGCCGACTGCAAAGCGGGGAATACGGTTTTGATTCTCGGAGCTTCGGGCGGCGTGGGAAGTTTCGCCGTTCAACTTGCAAAGAATGTCGGAGCTGCTGTGATCGGATTGGCCGGACCGGAAAACCAGGATTTTCTTAAGAACGAATGGAAGGTCGATCTTGCCTTGAACTACAAAAATCCCGATTGGAAGAAGGAGTTCCTACATTCTTACCCGAAGGGAGCGGACCTCGTGATGGATTTTGTGGGAGGTCCTACATTTTTCGAAGGAGTTTCCTGTCTTCATTCCCAAGGAAGAATCGTGTCCATCTTAGAAAGCGACTTCTCCGCAATTCCGAATGTTTCCGCCGCGTATCATTTCGTGGAACCCAACGCAAAACAGCTGGAAACGTTGAGTCGGCTCGCGGACGAAGGAAAACTCAAAACCTACGTCAGTCGCATCTTCCCTCTTTCCAAAGCGGCGGACGCAATGGAAGAAATCGGACGGTTTCATACGAGAGGAAAGATCGTATTGAACGTTTGATTATTTTTCGGTATCGATTGACTTTCCTTTGCGGGAATCCTATAATTGGCGAGTTCAAAAAGATACAGGGGAACGAGAGATAGGAGTTCAACCGATGAAACGACGCGCAGTAACCCTCATGGCAATTTGTCTTGTTTTCGCTTTCGCCGACTGCAAGAAAAACGACGATGACGACGACAAAACGATCCTGGCTTTAGTCGTGGCGGATTTTTTATACAATCCTTATGAAAAGATCACTCCTTCGGCGGGGACGATCACCGTGGCGGGAGCAAGTTATACGAACAGAGCGTATACCCCTTCTTGTACGGGAGCCGACGGAAATACGACATTCTCCATCTACCGCAAAAAAGTAAGCGCTTCGAATAAGAAACTTCTCATCAACTTTATGGGAGGAGGAGCGTGTTGGAGCAATTATAACTGTTTCGGAAACAGCACGACGACGTATTTCAATCAGCTCAATTCCGTTCCGGATCTGTTCGTAAAACTCGCGTTTCAGGGAGTGATGAACGCGGGCAACGCTTCGAACCCATTCAAAGATTATGATGTAGTCTTTATTCCGTATTGCACGGGAGATCTTCACATCGGTTCCAAGGATATGACCTACACAAACCCAAACACCGGAACGGCTACGGTCGTCAAACACCGCGGATACGATAATGTACTCGCGACGTTGAAATACATTCAATCCGAATATACGGGTGTGGAGAATGTCTTCGTGACCGGACAAAGCGCCGGTGGATACGGAGCCTTATTGAATTATCCGATCGTACGAGAAACCGTGAAAGGTTTGAACGCCTCCGTAAAAGTGAATCTACTTTCGGATGCGTCCAACGGAGTCGTGCCCGCCGGATTTTTTAACAACTTGAGCACGCAGTGGGGAGCGGACCCGAATCTACCGACATGGGTGACGGGAATCGCCGCAAACTATCTCACGACCGGAACACCGTCCATTCAGGATTTCTTTACTAAGGTTTCCACTTACTACAACGGCTCGGGAGATAAGACCGGACAATACACCGCTCTTTTTGACGGAAATCAAAGATTCTTTTACAAGGTCATGAATATCATCAACGCCGCGCCGACATATTCGGATTCGAAAACGACCGATCCTTATGATTCGAGCAAAACCTATTCGGCGTTATTCGGAGATTCGGACGGAAGTACGGCGCCGGACGGAACACCCGCGTCTACGGACGGATCCAGCTGCGGTTGGTCCCAGCAGGCTGTCACTTCTATGACGGGAATTTCGGGCGGAGCGACGAACTATTCTTATTACATCGCGCCGGGGGACGTACATACGATCACTACTTCCGAGGATATGTACAACGTAAGCGCGGGAGGAACGAACTTCGTAACTTGGCTGACGACGCTTTCCACAGGAGTAAAACCGGGGAACGCGAAGTGTTCCAACAACGGAGGAAATTGCGCGAATTCCAATTTGATCAAGAACAAGATCAATCTCGCGCTCGGGGTAGCAACCTCCGATCAATCCTACGCGAACGCAAGAAGTTTACTGACCACCTGCGGAACCATCACCGGTCTCTAAAAAAAGAAACCGCACGATTCTCTTGAACGAACTCGTGCGGTTCTCTTTCTACACAATCGAAGTAAATTCTTACTTCGACATCCATCGAAACATCAAATCGGCGTAATCGTCAAAAGAGCCGCAGTCGTGGAGATAGAGGCTCGCACGCCATTGCAGGTATATGGAGAAGTCGTTGAAACGCCCGTCACACTAATCGAATAAACCGCGTTAGCCGCAACAGTGATGTTTGCCGTTGCACCGCTCGCGGAGCTGGTGAGAACCGTGGCATTCCCGCCGTCTTTCACGAGGATTTCGAATTGATCGCGCTCCGAATTGCAACGGCTTGAGGAATGAACTTGTGTGCCGTTAACACCGGTCAATCGATACGTTCCCGCCTTCGCGAATGTCAAGGTCGGAGTTCCGTTTTTATCGCCGCACACGGTGAAAGTTTGTCCTTCCGGAACGGTAATGTTACTCGCGCCGGCGGACAATCGCGCACCGCTATTACAAGGGTTTAAAACATAACCTGCAATTAAGAGGTTCAAGAAAAGTTTATCCGATTTTTCCTCGTCGGTTTCCTTAGGTTTACATGCAATCGCCATAACCAAGATCAAAAGCGCTAAGATCGTCTTTTTCATTTTATTTGTATTCCTTCAAAGAGAGTTGACGTTTGATATATTCCCGACGACGTTCGGATACGGTCATCGAAGGTTCCCTTTTTCGAAAAAAAATCCGAAAAAACCGTTTTTTTTAAACCGACTTAAACTGGATGAGGAATTTGGAATATGATTCCGGGCGGCTGACGGGCTTCGACTCAATGTTGCTCCTTACGGTCGCAACATAATGCTTCGGTCAAGTCATTGAGTTTTCCGGACGTAGTCAACTCGACGAAACACCAATAACTTGACTCCGCATCGTTCCCCGCCGCGTTGCAAACGGAAATTTCTTACAAAAACGGCCGGATTCGGCCGTTTTTAAAATATTAAATATCCTTAATAATCAAATCCATCATGCGGATAAAAACCTTTCGGATATCGTCCCTCGCTTCCTCCGAAGGAAGAACCTTGTGATTCCAGATTTTTAAACCGAAACGGATAAAAAAATTATCCAGAAACTCGGATTCGACGTGGGTTTTCAAAAGAGTTTTGCCGCCGTCCCGGTTCCACGATAAAGCGACTTTGGTTCCTTTGTCTCCGTTTGCATGGACGAGGGTTTCGGTAAACTCGTGGATGATGGATTCCAAATTTCCGGGAATGACCAGGTTGATCGCCCAAGTGGGAATCACATAGGAAAAACCGCCCGATACGTCGAACTTTTCGATCTTATTGATCTTAAACGAAAGAGAACCGTTATCCGGATGATTTATAAAAACGCCCGAAAGAAGAATTTCAGGATTTTCTAATAAAAGGCCGTAGAGATTGGCTTCGAGCGCGACACGGACCTGAAACGGAAAATGGTTCAACGAAGGAATGGAAAAGGAATCCTCATGATACAAATTTCCTTTCGCGTCATACGGAAGAATTCTCCCGTGAGCGGTGATAAACTTGAACGAAATGTCCGGAGTTTTGGAATTCAGGCGAATCTCCGCGAGCGTTTTTCCCTTTTGATTTTCGATCTTGATGTTCACCCAACCGAGATATTTGATCGTATCGAGATAATCGCCTAACTCCTCGTAGTCGTCCGCGATGTTTCTGGAAATCGAACCCTTGAAGTTGAACTTCGTGATCGAAGATTCTCCCTTCGATTCTTTTTCGTCGGAAAGGACAAGCAGAGAATCCAACCCGAAATAATAATTCAAAAACTTACCGAGATCCGGAAACGATTTGGAAAGATCGTTCAGAACCTTTCTCGCTTCCGGATTATTGACCTTTTTAAAGATCATCGTATTCGGTGCGTCGATCTGACGAACGTTATGCGGATCTAAAAATTTCAAGCCGCCTTCCATCGCCATAACCGCGTGTTTGTGCGTAAACGGCCCGAGATGGGTGACCAGATCCAAATTTCCGGAATAGGATGTTCCGCCGTACAAAGGCTTCGGATTGTGTTTGAGGTCGAACTCCGCGCTAAAATCTCCGAACGCGGGAACGGAGATCATCTTCATTCTCTTTTCTTCGAGACTGATCTTATAACCTTCGGAGGAAAACTTCCCCTTGTACGAAACCCAATGTGTTCCGTCCTCTTCCTTTTGGAGAAATTCGGAGTGATAGAGTTTTTTAAGTTCGAACTTTTCCAGAGAAGCTTCGATGTATTTGTGGAACTCCAGCGCCTTCCCGTCGTATTGAACCTTCTTGGCGACCCCTCTCAAAAAACCGAGGAATTGTTTAGAAATCTCTCTTCCGTCGGGACCGATCGAAGGGGGAATGTCCTTGAGTGATAAAGCTCCCAAGACGGGAAAAACAAGAAGAATCGAAAGCAGAACAACCCCGCGCAGAATCAAACCTTGAAGCCGAATTCTCACAACCACCACCTTTTATATAACGATCGATATATATTACTGAAGTATTCCTCCCCAACCTAATTCCCGATTTTTAAAATGCAAGATTTTTATAACGATCGCTACACAAAAGAACGGCCCGTAGTCCGGGCGCGCAGGAGTTCCCACATTTCCGCAGAAGGTCAAATTTTGTTTTATAGGGAAAAGCGCGAGAGTTCCACGCGTATAAAGAGGCCCATTCTCTTTGAAAAGGCTCGTTGCAGTTCCTACATTTTTCGAAAACTCAAGGCTGGATAATAAACCGAATCGGATTTCCTTTTCGTTCGTCCAGAGCTTCGAGGCATTGATTCACTTCTTCCAGAGGATGGTGCGAAGTGATCGAATGTGTAAGATTGATTTTTCCTTTTAAATACAGATCGATCAATTCCGGAATCGCACGCCGATCCGAACCGTACGAACCGGAAACGGAAATCATTTTCTCGATGAGGATAAACGGAATCTGAAACTTGAGAGGTTGTTTGCCGATTCCGACCAAAACGATTCTTCCTCCCCGATTCATCGCTCGAAGGGATTCTTCCACGTTGGACATATAGCCGGAAAAATCCGCGAGAAGATCGACTCCGCTCGTGATTTCTTTTAAGGTTTTACCGGGATTCCGAATCTCCTTCAAGTTCACCAATTCGTCGGCTCCGTATTTCGCGGCGTTTTCCAGAGACCCTTTGTCCACATCGAGAGCGATCACCTTACCGCTCGTCAACGCTCTTGCTACCGCAACCGCGTGGATTCCCAAACCGCCGCAGCCGAAGATCGCAACCGTATCTCCGTCTTGAATATTGCCTCGGTAACGAATCGCATGATACGGAGTGGAAACGGCGTCCGCAAGAATCGCTCCTTGATCGAACGGAATCGCATCCGGCAGAGAATACAAATAACGTTCTTCGACTACGTTGTATTCGGCGAAACTTCCGTCCCGATCAAAACCGAACACGCCTAGATCCTTGCAGAGATTCTCATGTCCCGATCTACATTGTTTGCAGACTCCGCAGGATGTTCCTGCCGCGATCACGACCCGATCCCCTTTTTTAAAACGACTTACGTTTTCTCCGATCTCTTCCACGACGCCGGAAGATTCATGACCGGGAACTCTCGGGTGATTTTTACACTTCATCGTTCCGTGAACCACGAGATGAACGTCGGACCCGCAAATACCGCAGGCTTTGATTTTTACTTTTACAAGTCCGGGCCCGAGCGTAGGAACGGGAACTTCGCGAATGTCTAAAATTTTTTTACCGGATTCTAAAACGGCGGCTTTCATTTTCGATTCTCCCTAACGAGACGCAACGTAGATTAAGATCGATCACGGACGAGTCAAGGTGATTTGGGGTAGAATTCGGATTCTACTTTTACGAATCCGTAAATTTCCGAGCATTCGAACGAGCGAATCTTTCCGAAATTTTCGCGGGTTTAGCACTTGAATCGGGAGCATCGGATTTTTTCATGGAGGGAGAATCGATTCGGTTGTAAAATCGGAGGAATTCTCCAAATAGAAAACTCCTTCCGGAGGAATACATGGAACCAGAGACAATCTACCGGGAGATCAAAGCGAGTCAGAACGGTCAAGACTGGCATCATACGAATTGTTTCGGCTGCGGTCCCGATAATCCGAAAGGGATTCACGCAAGTTTCCCCTTTCACGAAGAAAGCGGCGAAGTTCGATTTCCGTTTAAAATAGAAAAGGCATTCGAAGGCGCTCCGGGTTATGCCCACGGAGGAGTTCTTGCAACTCTGCTCGACGAAGCGCAAGGCGTGCTTTGTTTTCATCTCGGTCACTTCGTAATGACCGATCAATTGTATATGCGTTATCACAAAGCGGTTCCTCTCAACGATGAGGTGGAAGTGCGTTGTTGGGTTACGATGGTAAGAAGAAGAAGGCTTTATACGAAGGCTACGATTCATCTTTCCAAAACGGGAGAACTTCTCGTTTCTTCCAAAGCCCGCTGGTACGATATGTCCGAAAGAACGATGAGAAGAATGTTCCAGGGAACCGTATTTCCGATCGACACTCTTCTGCAGGTTTTGGAAGTGAACCAGAAACGCGGTAAGGAAATCCGCAAACGGATCAAACGGGAAAAAATCGAACCTTAAGAATTCCTTCCTTCATGGTTTTTACAAATCATTCTTTGCGCAAAGCGGCATGCTGAAAGGATTACTATTTTAAAATCTTTTTACTATGAATTTGTTAAGAATTTGTTTCCAAAAAGGGCGCCGAGGAAATCAAAAAGAAAGCGCAGGCTATGTTAGGAAAGTAGAATTTTCTTATATTCTAAAGCGTGTGTCCGTTGCGTTCCGAGGCGGCGTCGGCAATCGGAAGAACGACGTAAAAAGTCGTTCCTCGATCGGAAGTATCGAAAAAGATTCTGCCATTGTGATCTTCGATGATTCTGCGGCAAATATCCAATCCTAAACCGGTTCCGGCTCCAGAAGGTTTTGTCGTAAAAAAAGGTTCGAAGATCCGATCCCGTATCGTGTCTTCGATTCCGGTTCCGCTGTCTTCGATCGCGATCTCCCAACCGGAGGGCAATTTTTTGCAGGAAATCGACATTCTCCCTTTATAGTTCATCGCATAGAGCGCGTTACCGATGATGTTCGTCCAAACCTGCGTCAACGCGTCCGCATTTCCCCAAACGTAGGCGGTGTCGGGCATATTCCGCACGATTTCCACCTGAGTCTTATATTTGGAATAATAAAGAGTAAGAACGGTTTCCAATTGTTTGCGGACGTCGACCGGTCCCATCGCCGCACCGGAACGATCCTTATACGCGTATTCTTTGAGAGCCTGTATGACGAGAGACGCTTTTTCGGCGGCCTTTTCGATCGTAAAACTGGCACGGGCCAAACTGGACAACGAAAGCGCGTTATGCGCTATCGGAAAGAATCTCTCTTTATCCGATAACTCGTACAGAATTTCGGAAATTTCCTCCGGCGCGGTTCCCAAATCCGTTAGAATGTCTGCGAGCCGCATCGAGTCCCGGATTCCGACTTCGCTTAACAAACCGGAAATTTTTTTCCGTTTCGTCCTTTCCTCTTTCGTATCGTAAAATTCCCGCGGAGAAATTCCTTTGGTAAAAAGTTTTTCCCAGACTTTCTTTTCGGCTTCGGAAAATTCGGAATAATTTCTTAAAAGAGTCTCCCAGGAATTGGACAATACGGATTGAATTCCCTCGTTCGAGGAAACGATCGCTCCCAACGGCGTATTGAGTTCATGAGCGATTCCCGCGACTAACTGTCCTAAGACGGCCATCTTTTCGGAGCGGATCAACTGTTTCTGCGCGCTTCTCAATTCTTCTATGGCGCGGATGACTTGTTCGTTTTTAGAAACGAGATATTGGTTTACGGTTCTTAATTCTTCCGTCCGTTTGGTGACGATTCCTTCGAGACCTTCGTTGATGGAACGGATTCGTTGTTCGGCGTCCGTCATTTCCTTTACAAGAAACGTTTGTCTCGCACTCGCGATTACGACGACGATCGTGGTTCCCGTCCAAGCTACGATCCGAACTCCTTCCGGCAGACCGGAAAGAGTTCCCGCAAGAACGATCGTGATCGAGCTGGCAACTACTTCAAATAAAGGTAATAAACGAAGAGCGGCTTCGAACCTTCTTCCCCAAATCGGATTATCGTTGAACTTAGGCTCCCATGTCAAAGCTCCGTATCCCAAGACCAGCGCCGATACGGAAAATCCGGCGTTGAGAATCGTTCCGTCCGGCGGAATCTCTACGATAAAGAACGCGTTCCACAACAACCAGCAAAGCCCCGTTCCTCCCATGCCTAATATGAATGCGAACCAGGATTTATCCGGCTGTAATCTCAAAAGCGGAATGAGTAAAACTCCTAATGCGGCTGCGGTCAAAAACGAAACCGGGTGATTGATCAACGGAAGAAGCTGCGGAATCCCTACTCCTTCGCGTTGCGGAAGATACAACGCAAGAGAAAAAGTTAGAATCGCCGTGATCAACCCCAACGCGTCGAGAACCGCGGCGCGGATTCGAGTGCGATCACATTCAATAACGATAATAGAGTATCCGATCACGAAGGAAGGCGCGACCCAAGGAAACAAATAATCGCTCGGAGTCGGAGTAACATAATAATCGAGATATACTTGGATCGCCCACGAAAGTTGTCCGAGCGCGTTAGCGGTAAGACCGAGTGCGAACCAGAATCGGAATCGATGGATTCCTCCTTCGGCGGCGAGGTATCCGAGCCAAGCGAGAACCGCGGCACAGAGATAGGTGATTGTCCAATGAACGTTATCTATAAGTCGATCTACGTTTCTTTCTTCGTAATAGTAATTTGCGAAAAAAGAAACGATCGTCAAGATCGTACTGATCCAAAATATCCAAAGCCCCGCTTCGGTTAAGGAGGATCGAGATTGACTTCTCTGCATTGTCATCAATGACTCACGAACGACGAACAGTATGGACGTTAACCGTTCGACTCGTCGACCTCTTTTCTCGTTTATAAGACTCGTAAAAACGGATTCTGACTCAAATAATTTCGAAATCGAATCAAAATAGAGTGCGATTTATTTTTTCGGGCAGATGGGGAACTCCGTTGATCGAAACGGGAAGATATTTCCCTCTGACCCAACGAAAGGTGCTTAAGGAAGTGTTCCAGATCCAAGGCATCCAAGCGAAACAATCCTCGTCCTGTTTTAAGAGCCGATTCAAAACCAAAGAGATGGGGGTGCCCGAAGTGAAGATGAAATTCCGCTCCTGATCCCCGGGTGAAAACCATACATTAGAAGAATGGAATATTCTTGCCTCGAAACCGCGGTAAGTTTCGATTCCTTCGGGAGTTTCCGTTCCTTCTTTCCAAAATTTGAGAATCTCTTCGGTCAGCTTAAAGAACAGAGCCGCAGATCGTATCCCGCCTTTGAGTCGAACCTTTGCGAATTGAGAAAGTGTTTTTGCAAACTCGGGTCTTTTCGCCGCGAGCAGTTTCGAGTAAGAACCCCAGAGTTCGGGTGAGAATTCGTTCCAACCCGCGTCTCGATTGATAAACGAAGAAGATCGAAATTCCTCCCGTTCGCCTACGACGGAAATCACCCCTTCCAAAAAGGATTCTCCCGTTTCGACTTGTCTGCGCAACGTTCCGGTCACGATGCGATCGGGAACTTCTCCGTTCCGAGCCATGAATTTTCCGAGTGCAAACGCCTGACTCTTTCCGTGCGGAGTCAAAAGATCGTAGTTTTCACCCTGAGAATTTGCCTGTCCGTGACGGACGAGATGAACAACGGACATGAGCGACTAACTTTCCGTCGTGAATCTCGGATTGGTGACTTCCACCTTTTCTCGTACGGTTTCTTTTACGTGATTCCAATACTCCGCGTTTTCCAAAGAAAGTTTTTCCTTTCGGATCTTGTCTCTGAGTTCCACGTTCCAAGCGTGTGCGAGATTTTTCTTTTCGTTTAACGTGGCAGGAAGGGAGGAATCCTTCTTTAGAAGTTTTACGAGGCGATCGAGTTCCTTATCGAGAAGTTCTTCGCCGGATCTGATTTCCCGCGAAACGACCCCCAACATATTCCAACTTACTAATGTTTTATACGAGAGTAAATCCTTGTCCTTGAATTGCGGAAGGACTTCCTTCATAAGAAAATCCTGAATCGCTTCGAGCAAGTCCGTTGATGTCGGTTTATCCTGCATTTTCTATGATCCTCATCGCTTCGTATTCCATTTCGCAGGCTCTTCTTCCGATAGCCGCAAGTTCGATTCCCTTATCCTTTCCGGAAAGATGTCGTTCCGCCTGACCGATACAACCGATCGCCCAACGAAGATTTCCCATCACTTCCCAATACGTGACCATCGCAGGATTCAAGGTTACGCCGGAAGCCTTTTCATACGCTTCGTAGAATTCGGTGCGATCCGCAAAACCGCCCGCTTCCTTATTCAACTTTCCGAATCTCCAATCTCTCATACAAAGCCAGGTGAGATCTTCGTGCCGGTCTCCCCAGTGCGCGAATTCCCAATCCACGATTCCTTGAAGTCCGTCGGGCGTTACCATAAAGTTTCCGGTTCGGAAGTCCCCGTGTATCAATACGACATCGTCCGAAGGTTTCGCTTTTTTTTCGAGCCAGTTGAGAATCATCTCCATCGCAGGATACGCTTCGCTCATCCGATCCAACTCCAATCGAAGAGAATGTATCGATCCGTTAGCGACTACCTTGTCGTTCGGATCTTGTCCCATCCAAAGGGTTTTACGAAGGGTTTCGTTTTTGCAATGTTCCGGTTTTACGGAATGAATCTTTGCGAGATTGACCGCAAGATCCGCGGTGAGTTGTTTTCTAATTTTGTTAAGCGAAGGATCTTTGACGATGTATCTTCCCGTGGCTTTTCCGGAAATCTTCTGCATAAAGTAGAAAGGACTTCCGGTTACTCCTCGATTCGTTTCGAGCCAGAAAGGCCTCGGAGTATTGACACCCGCGTTGTATGCGAGTTCGCAAACGCCGAATTCGTCCTCCCGGCTCAGTGATGCAAGAAGCGCCGCGCCCTTGTCGGTTCGAAATACGGTGTCGTAAGAGCCTTTTTCCGGTCCTTCCAAAACCTGAAGCTGCGCGGAAAAATTCTCCTGACAAGCTCCGCCCGAAAGAGATACCATCGAATGGATCTCCGTTTTTCCCTTCAATCTGTCCGAAAGATAACCTTCCAGAACGTTCTTTAATTCGGTGTCGTTCATAATATTCGCGTATTCTAATATTAAAAATCGTTTTTGCCGCTGACCAGGTTTCTTCCGATCACCATTTTGTGAACCTCGCTCGGTCCGTCCGCAATCCGAGCCGCTCTTGCGTCCCGATAAAACAATTCGAGCTTCATGTCTCTTCCGTAGCCATGAGAACCGCAGATCTGAATCGCGCGGTCGATCACCTTGCAGAGAGTTTCCGAAACCTGCCACTTAGCCATCGAAATGATCTGCCTTGCGTCTTCTCCGGCTCTGAGAGTATGCGCGGCTTTTAACGTAAGCATATAACCCGACTCGATTTCCAAAGCGGATTCTGCGAACATCCACTGAATCCCCTGATGATCCGCGATCCTTTGACCGAACACTTCGCGTTTGAGAGCGTATTCCCTCGCGATTTCCATGGATCTTCTCGCAAGACCGATCCATCGCATACAGTGCGTTAGGCGGGCCGGCCCGAGACGTTCCTGCGACCACTTGAATCCTTCGCCGACTCTTCCGAGGATCGAAGATTCGGGAACGCGAACGTTTTCGAACTTCAATTCGCAGTGGCCTCCCGGACCGTGAGAACCCATCACTCCGATTTCACGCACCATCGTATAACCGGGCGTGTCGGTCGGCACGAGAAACATCGTGGTTCTTCGAAACGAATCCGCGACCTTGGACATCACGATCAAAAAGCCCGCTCCGTTCGCACCGGTACAATACCACTTGTGTCCGTTGATCACGTATTCGTTTCCGTCTTTGACGGCATTCGTCGTCAGGGTTTGCGGATCTGCTCCGGCGCCCGGGGGCGGCTCGGTCATCGCAAAAGCGGAACGGATCTTTCCTTCCACAAGAGGATAATAGAATTTTTTCTTTTGGTCCTCGTTTGCCGCGATATGAAGAAGATGCATGTTGCCTTCGTCGGGCGCGTCGCAGTTGCAAAGATAAGGAGCGATCGGAGAACGTCCGAGTTCGGAAAAGATGATCGCGGTTCCCACCATATCGAGTCCGAGCCCTCCCTCCGATTTGGGAAGATGAGGAGTCCAAAGGCCGAGTTCCTTTACTTTCTTTCTCAGCTCTTCCGTGATCTTTTCGGGCATTCTCCCGTGATCGTAGTCGTAATGATCCTCAGCGGGAATCGCGTGTTTCTCCACGAAATCGCGGATTTTCCTTTTGATCTCTTCGACTTCCTTCGGTATCGTAAAATCCATCCCTATCTCCTTGAATCGAATCGGTTACATAAATCTATATGTTGACACTCATCGACATATGCGAATCCTTCAGGATTCCAGAAATTTTACAACTTCTTTTAACGTGTCCACGATCAGGCTTTTGTCCACGGAGTAATAGATTTCCTTTCCTTCTTTTCGGGAGGAAACGAGATTCAAGAGTTTCATCTTGTTGAGATGATGCGAGATCGTGGTTCTCGATATGTCGAATTCCTTCGCGATGTCGCCCGCCTTCACCTCGCGATGACAGGAAAGGATTTTCGCGATCTTCAGCTTCACCGGATCGGAGATCGCGGACATGAGTTGCAA
The DNA here is from genome assembly GCF_022267375.1 of Leptospira sanjuanensis. GTDB lineage: Bacteria > Spirochaetota > Leptospiria > Leptospirales > Leptospiraceae > Leptospira > Leptospira sanjuanensis. The sequence goes on along the minus strand of NZ_JAIZBH010000001.1, from coordinate 877,681 downwards.
CGTCGCTTCCGTTTCGAAAGGGAATTTCTTTTTCTTCTTCATTCGCAATAACGTCTTGTGTTTCGATCTATCTTGCTTACAATCGAAAGTATATTCCTTTTTTCGAATCTACTCACTCGGACGCTCCGGATTCCAGCCGTATTTTCCGATCCGATCGTTATAAAGACTTCCCAGATACAGGAAACCGTTTTTATATTTTACGGAGGTAATCGCCTTCAGATGTTTCCCAGTCGGCTCTTGAAAACTGCGGAGATGGGTTCCGCTCTCGTCCAAAAGAAGAACGAATCCGTAAGGCTGCGCTTTCGGCCAGAGAAACTCGGGAAGTTTCGCGATCGCCGACTTCAAAGCGGGTCGAGGATGAAAGACGTTATCCATGAGGGAATTTCTCACCGTAAACAATGCGAGATAAAACGTTCCGTTTCCGTCCGCCGAAATATTATCCGGAAATCCCGGAAGATTCTCCATAAAAAAATCGTTTTGACCGGCTTTGGGTCCTTTCAGCCAATACCTGCGGATTCTATATCGGTACGTTTCGTTGACCAATACGAAGTCTTCGTTTTTAGAAAGGGCAACTCCATTAGCAAAGTATAATTCTTTTAACAACACGGTAGTCTTTTTCGTATGAGGATCGTATTTCAAAAGTCTTCCGCGAGGTCTTGCTTCCATCAGATCGTAAAGATATTCCTTGCTGCCGAACTTGTCCGAAGCGTCCGAAAAATAAACCGTCCCGTCGCGGGCGATGTCCAGGTCGTCCGTAAATCGAAACGGAACCCCGTCCGCTTCCGTGCTGAGAACTTTCACTTCTCCCTTCGTTCCGATTTCCAAAAGTCCTTTGTCGGCGTCGGCGACAATCAGTCGACCATCCGCCAAAAGTTTACTTCCGAGAGGGCGCCCCGAAGTCGCGGCGTGCGCCTTAACGTTGCCTTCGGGAGAAATGTGAATCACTTTTCCGTTCTCGCAAGATGCGTAAATATTTCCGTGATCGTCGACTTCCATGTCTTCGGGACCTTGCAGTTTTCCTAAACCGATCAGCTCGGCCTCCGACAACAATTGATTGGGCGCATACGCTCCTTCCATCGGAGGAGGTTCCGGCGGAAAATACGCCAACGGATCAACGGGAGAAGGTTTTAAGATAAAATGGACGATTCCACCCAAAAGAAGAATGGAAACAACGGCAAGAATCCGATTCCGGTTCATGCAACCTCCGTGTGAATTCTAAGGACCCCAAAAAAATATTCGGGACCGGGCGTGAGTCAACAGGAATTTCCCCGCTTGTTCCGAAGGAGTTCCCACAAAAGAGAAGATTCTTCTCGAAAACTGTGGGAACTCCCATATCGCTTTCTATAAATCGCCTCAGCACCAACCGCGCCCGAACGCACCCACAGATTTTAGTTGATTCCGGTTCCCAAACCTTCGAAGCTGGTGCAGACTTCTCAGAAAAATTTGAATTCCGAAAAATCAAATACTCGATGCGAAATTATAAATAAGGTCCGTTCAGAGCTATGAAAATAACAGAATCCATGGTCCACAGACTTGGTGTTGAATTCAAAGAATCCGATATCATCTTTGAAGAAAACCAAGAAGCGGAAGTGATGTATTTGATCGTAAAAGGGAAGGTCGGGATTCACAAAAAAGTAAAGGAAGCTTATAAACTCCTCGTAGAATTAAAAGAGGGCGATATGTTCGGCGAAATGGCACTGATCGACAAAACGCCTCGAAGCGCAAGAGCCGTCGCAAAAACGGATGTTTCGCTGATCGCGATCAACGAAGGCGCGTTTTTCAATCTGATCCAAACCAATCCGGGATTTTCGATGAAGATCGTTAAGATTCTTTCCTCTCGTTTGAGAGAAACCAACAAGACGATCGCTTCCCTTTTGAAAGCAGACAAAAAGAATTTAGTGACTTCCGCGTTAATCAGCTTCTCCCAAACGAACGGAGAAAAAGACGGAACAACAGTTCGAATCAATCTCAGTCATTTTATCAAATGGGCTATCCTAAGGGTCGGGTTGGAGCATCAGGACTTGGTAAGTTCGATCAGTCTATTAGTAAAAGATAAAATGGTAGAACAGAGAAAGGAAGATCCTTCCACGTTGATCATCCGGGACGCTCTATTCAAATATACGGTGGATGCTTGAGCCTTAAGCCAACCTTGTCGGAACATTCCAAAAACCGAAAGAGACTTTTTTATTTAGACAATCTTCGATCGTTCGCTCTCTTGCTCGGTCTCGTATTTCACGTCGCGATCGTGTACGCCGCGGAAATCAAATATCCGCTTCGAAACGAAGAACGATCGGAATTCTTTGATGTGTTCGGAGAATGGGTTCACGTATTTCGAATGCCCCTCTTCTTCTTTTTATCTGGATATTTTACCGAAGCGATTTTTCGAGCAAAACCTCTCAAAGATTTTTTACGGATGAGAATCTTCCGGATTTTCATCCCCACGGTCGTGGGGGTTCTTTTATTCGCGCCGATGCAATCCTATATTTCGCTTTTACAAGAGGGCGAAAGAATTTCTTATCTCGATTTCTACATTCAAATTTTCTTAAATGGAAATATCCGCCCTTCTCATCTTTGGTTTTTATACTTTTTGATCCTGTTTACGATCCTACATCTTTTCGTCCGCAAGGCGACTCTACCTTTGACGGCGCTTCTCAAAAAGGAACCGGCTCAAAAAGGATTCGCTCAGGAATGGAAAACGATCACGGTTTTCACGTTCATCAGTTTTGCGGGAATGTGCATGATCAACCTCTATTTCATGAAAGACGAATCCCGGTTCGCGATCGAACCGGTGAACTTCGTTTACAACTATACGTTCTTTCTCTGCGGAAGTTTACTCATCTCCAAGGAAAAGCTACTTCTCGAACCGCAATCCGATCGATTCTGGATCTGGGCGCCGCTCGCGCTTCTTACCTTTTGGGGTTTTTACGAAATCAGCAGGATCGATCCGTTCTGGTCTTACTTCGGTTATACGGGGGATTGGAGGAGAATTCTCCATATTCTTTCCAAGTGCGCCGCGGGCTGGTTAATGATACGGCTGCTCATTGGACTTTTTCAAAAATTCTTCGACTTCAAAAACGAACAAACCGAATACATGAGAACCGCGAGTTTGCCGATCTATCTCGTTCATCATCCGGTTTCTTTGTTGGCCGGATATTTCGTGGTTCATACGAGCCTGGGACTTGCGGAAAAATTCGTTCTCCATCTGTTTCTCGTGTTCTCGATCACATTCGCAATTTATCATTTTCTAATACGTCCTTTCCGCTGGGTGAACCTCGTCCTCGGAAATCAAACGCAGGCAAAAAAGAATCCATAGGGAGTTACCATTGAACGTTCATCTCAAAAACATTCTCTTTAGACCCAACGCGGCATTTCTCATTCCGATCTTTCTGTTTCTCGTCTGTTGCGAAAGCGGAAATTCATCTTTGATTTCATCGCCCGCAAACCGCGAAAAAAGCGGAAGCGCCACAGTCAAATTCGGAATTCACCCGTATAAAGGAACGGTCATAAAAACGGGAGAAGAAGTTCTTCCGTTCAAGGTCTTGGAAACGGACAAGAACATCGCGCTCGTGGAAGTGCAGGTTCCGGTTTATTCGGACGGCAAGGGACTGGAGTTAAAACTTTCTTCTCCGGGCTTTCAAAATTCTTCCTATAGAGTAAAAACCGCGGAAGAGCTGAACGAAAAACTGATCGCCCTCGACAAAGAAGGCGTAACGCACCGTTTTACTGCGCGATTCAAAACCGGAATGCAACCGAAGAGCGTGCGTTTTATCGACAACACAAGGCTTGCGATTCCTCTTCTCGAAGACGAAGGAATGGACGTATTAAACATCATTACGGGAGAAACCGTCCGACTCGCACCTCCCGAAAAATACAGAAAGAAACTCGGCTTTGTGGAAACGATCGCGATCCCCGAACACAACGAGCTCTGGGTCAGTCAGATGCAGGCGAACGCGGTGCACGTCTTCGATTTAAAAACTCTCGCGTATAAAGCGACGGTGGATCTAACGGGCAAATGGTCCAAAATTCTTCTCTACGATCCGATCCGCGATCTCGTCTACTGTTCGAACTGGATCAGCGAGGACATCTCCGTCATCGATCGCAAGACGAAAACGGAAACGCGTAAGACAGATAAGATCGGATTGCCTAGGGGACTTCTTCTTTCCAAAGACGGAAAGGAATTGTATATCGCTCAATTCTCAGCGAGCAATCAGGAATCCAGCGGCGGAAGACTAGGCATCTATTCGATGGAAAAGGAAAAGTTGATCGATACGATCGGACCTCCCGGCAACAAGCGCCATATCGTACCCGGACCGGCCGAAAATAAGATCTACGTTTCGGATATGTGCTGCAGCAAAATCGAAGTCTACGATCTGAAAGAAAAGAAAGTGCAGAAGACGATTCCAGTATTCGATAAACCGAATACGATCGCTCTCTCGCCCGACGGTAAATATCTTTACGTTTCGTGCAGAGGACCGAACAACCCTACCGAAGGTTATCTCAAAAAAGGATTGGTACTCGGAAGAGTGTATGTCATAGACACGGCGACCGACACGGTAAAAGAATTTTGGGAAGCGGGGAATCAACCCACGGGACTCGACGTATCGCCGGACAACCGTTACTTGGTGATTTCGGATTTTCTAGATCATCAAATTCGAGTCTATCGCAGAGACGGATTTTAGAAAAAACCGGAGAACGTTTTTTACTAAAAAACTGTTGCATTTGGGAACTCAGTTAAAAACATGTCTCTTACCGGGCCTGTAGCTCAGCTGGTTAGAGCACACGCTTGATAAGCGTGGGGTCATGTGTTCAAATCACATCAGGCCCATCCGGTAACGACAAGGGGCTTTAGCTCAGCTGGGAGAGCATCTGATTTGCATTCAGAAGGTCGTCGGTTCGATCCCGACAAGCTCCATACCGAATCATCCCGCTCCGATTCGGTAAACACTTCCCTTTCAATCCGATAAAAACCGCAAACCGTTCTCCATACTGAAAATCTTTTTCGATTGCAACAAGGAGATCGTCGTTTAAGCTTCGGGCGCTTCTGCGCCGAAAATACGTCGAGATGGAAAAACGTATCTCCTTCGAAACGATTCGAACCATATGCGGGCGCAGACCCGGCTTGCTACGCGCTACGGCTTTCGCCTCCGGTTGTCTCTTACGAGACAACTGCTTCGCACGCTCCGCATCCGTAGCGCGTGGATTGTAAGACAAGGTTTCGGTCAAAATTCAAAAATATTAGAATTTTCTAAACTAATTGAATCCGCGGACGAATCCGATCGGGAAAAGAATTTGTAACTTCCCGGGACAAAAGACGAATTGAAATCGGCGCGGTTGTATCGTAATATGGAAGATGGAATCCGGAAAATAATACGACATCCGAAACCGAGCAGGCAATCATGAACGTAAAAATCCCGCTTCTTACGCGATATTTCTCCTGGCTTCAAAACGACGCGCCGGAATCCCCCGTGGAAATCTATCCGGAAGTTTCCGAATCGTTCGAAAGTTCCATTCCGGGGATTTCCATCATCGGAGATTTAACCGGAATTCCTCTACTTAAGTTCGCCGTTGAAAGCGGAACCCAAGTCGTTCGGAAAATTTCGGCAAAACGCGAAACGTCTCGTGTCACTCGCGAACCGAGTTCCGCATCGGCAAAAACATCCGTCGAAAACCCCTCCGTTTACGACGTACTGATCGTAGGCGCCGGTCCCGCGGGAATTTCCGCAGGAATCGAATGTAAAAAGTTAAATTATGATTTCTTAATATTAGAATCCAATGAACCGTTTCACACCGTAAAAAGTTATCCGAAAGCGAAACCCATTTTCGCGGAACCGGAGGATCTAAAAACGGCTTCCGAGATAACGATCCACAACGGAACCAAGGAAAGTCTTTTATCCGATCTCCAAAAAGTTCTCGAAAAATGGAAACTTCCGATTCGGAGCGGAACGACCGTATCCCAAATTCAAAAAAACGAATCCGGTTTTACGGTTCAAACGGAAAACGGAGAATCCTTTCAAACGCAGGAAGTGATTCTCGCGATCGGGAAAAGCGGAGACGCAAAGAACCTTCAGATCCCCGGAGAAGAATTACCCAAAGTCTATCATCGATTGTTCGATCCGAAAGACTTCGAAAATGAGGACGTTCTCGTCGTAGGCGGAGGAGATTCGGCCGTCGAAGCTGCGATCGCGATCAGCAAATACGCAAACTCGACGAAACTTTCTTATCGCGGCAAAGAGTTGGTTCGCCCGAAAAGCGATAACAAGGATCGGTTTGCGGATCTCGTTGCCTCGGGCAAAATCGATTTCTTAAACGAAAGCATCGTCCAAGAAATTTCCGATCGGGAAGTTCGGCTGAAACGAATCGGCGGCTCCGATTCAAAATCATTCCGCTCCCAATCTTCCTCATTAAAATCACCGAATGCGGCAGATTCGAATTCGAGATCTTCGAATCGATCCGCACCGGGCGACAGTTTCGAAAAAATCCCGAACACAAGCGTACTTGTTCAGATCGGCTCGCGAACCCCGATCGAATTTTTAAAACGAATCGGAATCCGGATTCAAAATCAAAAAAGCGTTTGGGATTGGATCGGATTTGCGGTCCTATTTCTATTTGCAAACGTGGTTTACTTCGGGAAGGCTTCCTTTTACGGAATCGAAGTCTACGGAACGATCGCGACTACTTCTCTTTTTGCGTTGATCGGTTTGGGAGTCCCGCTCACAATCCGTCTTTTTCTAAAACGAAAGGAACTGCTCGCCAACAGTTGGGGTATATTCAGAAATTCTTATCTATTTATCGCGGCCGCATATTTTTGTCTCGTCTACGTGGGTGGAAAGTATTTCGGATTTTTATTCCTCGGAAAACAACCGGGCTTTCACTACACTCTATTGTATTCGCTCACCATTCTTACCTTTGGTTTGAGAAGGATGAAGGTAAGACCTACGCGATATATCCGGAAACAAACCTGGACCTTGATCCTCATTCAAATCTTTCCGTTGTTTCTTTTACCGGAAATCATCCTTCCCTTTCTCGGACAAAACGGTCTCTTAGGAGACGGAAACGGATTTTTACTAACGCAAGTGTTTCCTTACGGCGCGTATTGGAACGCATATGGATTGATTCTCGCATGGCCTCTTAACATGGGAATCTTTTACAACACGGGGATCACGACGTTCTGGCTCGTCTACGGACTCCTGCAAACCTTCGCAGTCATTCCCTATCTCGTATATCGTTTCGGAAAAGGAGCGTACTGCGGTTGGATCTGTTCCTGCGGAGGTCTGGCCGAAACCTTAGGAGACGAAACAAGAACCAAAATGCCTCATGGCAAATTCGCCAATCGATTGGAAAACTCGGGGCAATGGATTTTATTCTTTGCGACGATCATCACCTTACTCAAGTTAAGCGAAATTTTTCTATCTCCTTGGTTTCCGATCACTCACGTATTCGGAAGCATCGGAGACGGAGGAAAAAAGATCTACGACCTGATCGTCGACTTGCTGTTAGCCGGAGTTGTCGGAGTCGGTTCGTATTTTCTTTTGAGCGGAAGGGTTTGGTGTCGATTCTTTTGTCCGCTCGCGGCTTTGATGCATATCTACGCAAGATTCAGTCGTTTTCGGATCTTTTCAGAAAAGAAACGCTGTATCTCCTGCAACATCTGCACCAAAGTTTGTCACCAAGGGATCGACGTGATGAGCTACGCAAACAAAGGAACTCCGATGGACAACGTTCAATGCGTGCGTTGTTCGGCTTGCGTAGTCAACTGCCCGACCGACGTCCTTTCGTTCGGAGAACTGAAATAGAACTCCGTTCGCCGAACCGTTCAAGCGGACGATTTCGCTTAACAATACTGGAATGAGATTTTAAGCGGCGGAATCTCTTGCACGCCGGTTCGGGAAATCACTGATTCAAGAACTCGATCGCCCTTTCCCGTTGGATCGCGTTGCTGGAACCGGAATGCCCCTGATTCGGAGTGATAAACAATGGAACCTCGGCGGTTGTTGAACATTCTTGTTTTAAGAATTTGTTCAAAGCGAACACCCAGTTCTTTGCGAGTTCCACACGGTTTTTTCCGAACGAACCGTCTTTCGGAATCGCCGGATCCACGGTATCCAATTCACCGACCGTAACGCTGAGCGGAGTATTGCAGAAATTTTTAAATTCAAGAGGAACGTTTTCGGGGAAATCCTTCTTTCTCTTCAAACCGCTCGGGAAAAAACGTTCCGAATCGGGAAACGTATACCATCCAGGCGCCGAGATAAACGCCCGTTTTACTTGAGAACCGTACATTAGAATATAACGATGTGTGAATTGAGCGCCGCCCGAATGTCCGTAAAAATACAAATTGTCCGTGTTGACCTCGTGTTCCGAACGCACCTTCCTCAAGATTTCCTGTAAAAATAAATCGCCTCTTTGTTCGCCGTTAATGACGGTCGCATAATCTTTCCAGATTTCTTTTTTAAAAACGGGAACGATCAGAGGAATATTGAGTTTATCCGCGATCGGTTTTCCGAAACGGATATAACTGTCCCAATCATACGCCTTGCTGTGTATGATAACGAGAACTCCCTTGTTCTTATCGTAATCTTTCGGATAGTATTCCAGGTATTCAAGACCCGGGATGGCTTGAATCGAAACCGTAAGAATCCAAAGAAACAAAAAGAATCCGTATCGGGAAATCTTCCGTTTCCACCAATCTTTATTGCTGAATCGTTCCGGCATAACTCTGAACCCTCTGAAAAAAAGCGGGATCTTCCAAGACGGAAGCGAACTCGTCGAATTCTTTTTTGAGATTTTCGTACAAGTTTCCCATAAAGTAGTTATTCGCAATTCCCTTTAAGACGGATAACATGTTGAAATCCCACTGAGAAAGTTTGGACGCGACTTGAACCGCATGTCGAAGAACGTTTTCACCTTCATATATCTCATCCACGATTCCGAGCGCCAAAGCTTGAGAGGATCGAATCGGATCTCCTTTGAGAGTCAGCGTAAGCGCCTTAGTCGGACCAACCTTGCGCGCAAGAGTCGTAATCAAAGGAGGACCGCCGAATCGAATCTCCGGTCGAAAGAGAATCGCTTTTTTTTCCGAAACGATATAATCCCCGCAAAGCGCCAGATCAAAACCGCCTGCTGACGCGAATCCCTTCAGAACGGTCACGACCGGTTTCGGGAAACTATAAAGAGCATAATGATATTCTAATATTCTATGGCGAAAGGATTCCATCTTCGAACTTAATACTTCTTCCAAATCGTAACCGCTCGAAAAATGTTTTCCGGAAGAAGTTAAAACGATCGCCTTTACGTCCGTATTCGATGCGTTTGCTTGAAAGACGTGTTCCAACTCGTCCCGGATTTTCACGTTCAACGCGTTGGATTTTTCGGGACGATTGAGCGTTACGATAAGAATCTTATCTTTCAGATCGGTCAACAGGCACTCGTATTTCATTCTAAGATTTCGACTCCGATGCAAAAACAGGGGCCGATCTTAAACGGTAAAGCGCGCTCTGCAAGAAGAATTTAGAAGGAAACGATCTTTTCGAAAACGAACCAAAAAGAAAATCGTTAAACGAATCGACTTCGTTTAACGACCAAACATTGGAGTTCGTTGTTTTTAGTCGTTCCAGTTCGGAAACTGAGCTAGATTCGACTGCGCGATCGAGTCGTGAGAGGGAACGATTTGAATTTCCGGTTTTTTACGAACGAGTTCGTGAACCCGAAGCAATTCCTGTCCGAGTTGTTCCGGATTTCTGTCCGCGATTCTTCTGGATAAACGGGGTTTGTGCGCGGGAATTTGAATTCCTTCCTTCGACCAACTGATGTCTCCCGTAAAGAAATATCTTTTTTCCCGTGAAAGATTGATAAAAAGACCGATCGATCCTCCGCCGTGCCCTTCCATAGGAACGAAGACCACGCTACCATCCCCGTGTAAATCCAAACTCTGAGAATAGGACTCGTACGGAGTTTCGTTAAAACGAATGTCTTCCCATTGGATCGAATTTCCGTCGAATTGTCTTTGAATATAACCGTGTCTTGTGTTCGAAGATTCGGCCTCCTTTCGCTCTTCTTTGGTCGTAACGATCTTAGCCCAAGGAAAATCCTTGATGCCGCTCGCATGATCCCAGTGCATGTGCGAAAGAAAAACCTTTCCGATCTTGGAAGGATCGTATCCCGCTTTTTGCAGAATCGTAACTGCCGCGGTATGATCGGTGTAATCCATCAGAATTTTAAGATGCAAGGGTTTTAGAGCAAACTGCTCTTTGATGTCCGTTCCAAGCCCCGTGTCGAAAAGAAATCTTCCTTTCGGATGTTCCACTAGAAGCGCGGAATGGGCCACAACTCGTTTCCGAAAAAGATTTCCCCCTTCGAATAGAAAAGCCTCGGACGTTCCCGCGTTCGCCGTTCTCAAAAGGGTAAAACGAACTCCCGGATTTTTAAAGTTCGTATTTTGAAATTCTTTTACTCGATCGCTCAATCCTGCATTATTTTGAATTTCTAATTTAGGATATCCTAATGCATAAACGAATCCCGACAAAAGAACGGCTGCGATTCCCAAAACGATCCATATATATTTCATCTGTTTTTTTCTCCTTGTTGCACTAAAAGTTTTGCGGTTTTTGCGGCGGATCGCAACGGTTCCGGATTCTGATGCGTCCGGGAAAGAAGGATCGCTCCCTCCAAAAGACAAAGAATCGAAGTCGATAATATCGAAGCGGATTTTTTCTCCCATCCCATCCGAACGAAGTATGATTCAAGTCCTTGGTTCCATTCTGAAAAAATATTTCTGCAAGCTTCGTTTACCGGATTTCCTTCGACGACGGTTTCGGATGCCGTGGTCGCAACCGGACAACCCTGCGTATAATTCGTTTCGATGAGTTTATTCTCGAGAGATTTAAAAATGGAAAGCACCGCGTTGGACGGCGACTTGGAAGAAAGAAGCAAGGAAAGGAGCATGTTCCCCATTGCCCTCCCGGAAACCGTAATCGCTTCCGCAGCCAAATCCTCTTTACCGCCTGGAAAATGAAAATAGATCGAACCTTTCGGAGCGCCGGAAGATTCCACGATATCGTTCAAACCGGTTCCGTTGTATCCCTTCGTTTCCAAGGACAAAGCCATGGCTTTGATCATTCGTTCCTTCGATGCCGCTCCTTTTTCGCCCATAAGCCAAATAAGACCCATATAAATAGACCGGTCAACATATTTTTATACCGTTTTACGATCGTGAAACCGAATATTCCGTTTGCGGGAATCATACGTTTTTGATAAGCGACATGGATGGATTTACGTGCGTCGGTCAGTTGAGAAGACTTGCAAACGCGTCCTGATCGGAAAATTCAAGAACCGCCTTCGAATCCGTTCCAGTCGAGTCGAAATAAAAATTTCCTTTCAACTGCTGCGTCAAAGCGGAAATCAGAGTGAATCCCGTCGTTTTGGGAGAAGACCAAACCGAACGTTTTTCGATTCCCGGCCCCGCATCGGATACGATCAGAGTGTAACGACTATTGGAAAATTTTAATTCGACACGAATGGGCTCTTCTTCTTTTCCTTCGGAAGAATGCAAAACCGCGTTGTTCAACAATTCGCTCACGATCATCGCAAAGGGCACCGAAATTTCGATGCTCAAGGGCGCGCTGCCTTCGCAGGAAATCAGTTCGATCTTTCGGGACGGATGCGATAACGAAGTTAAACGGACGATTTCTTCCAGTATTCCGTTTAAATCCACTTCGTAGTCCGTCTCGGTTTTGTAGATCGCGTCGTGAATTCTCGACAACATAAGAATTCTTTCGTTGAAATTTTCGATCTGTCTTTCGTCCGCCTTTCCCTGTCCCGTTCGATGCAGATTCGCAAACCCGCTTAAAATCTGAAGATTGTTCTTCACTCTGTGATGGATCTCGCGAATAAAAACTTCCTTTTCCTTCGTATGACTGTTTAAAACGCGCACGGTGATGATCGCGATCGTGCAGAATAAAATCAGCTTTAAAATCGTATCGAAGATGAACGCTGAAGAAAGTTCTCCCTGCGTCCACAATTGATACAAACGAAAGGACATGAGCGCTCCCGTATAAATCGAAACGGCGATCGTTTGACGGATCTCGGAAAAATGCAGAAACAAGATGATGATGGTCGCCATCGAAAAGTAGATGTTCCCGTTCTGCATTCCGAAAAAAAGTCCGATGGTAAGAGCGATCAAACTGAGATACAGAATTGATTTGACGGCTTCGTCCAGGCGACCTAACCGCAATAAGGCGATCGAAATAAGGGCGGAAGTTCCGAATATTACGAAACCGATTCGGATTCCCTGACGGATATAAACGAGACAGGCTGCGAGGGAGACGAAAAAAATGACGAGGTTAGTCACATACAAGTGACGCGCTTTGTTTCGGGTAAGATAATCCCTTCTTCCGTAGATTCGGTCGATTCTATCGAACAACATTTTCAATTTTTATTTCGCTTCGAAGAGACCCCGAAGAAGGAACGAGAAACATCTTCGAGGTTCGCATTCTAAATTACAAATATTTTTCCAATAATGCGACATCCTTTCTCGAATTTAAAGCGACTTGGAAATAAGTTGCCTTCCCAAGCGAACGCCCGCTATAAAATCGGGAACGAAATCGGATCAAACTCCCAGACGGCTCAACTGATCCAAAAAATTCACCGCAAAACTTCCCGTTCCTTTGGATTCTTTCGCTGCGCGCTCACCTGCGACCGCAAAAACCAGAGAGGCGGCCACCGAAGCGGCTAACGGATCTTTCTGAACTCCTAAAAAGGAAGCGATCAGCGCGCCTAAAGAACAACCGACCCCCGTTACTTTTGTCATAATCGGATCTCCGCCGGGCACTGCAAAAACCGTATTTCCGTCCGTAACGTAATCCACTTCTCCGCTTACGGCGACAACCGCTCCCGTCTTTGCGGAAAGTTGTTTAGCGGATTCTAATGCATCGGACGAACGAACCGTGGATTCAACGCCCTTCCCTCCGCCGCTTGCTCCACCTAACGCGAGTATTTCGGAGGCGTTTCCTCGGATCACCGCGGGTTTGAAATCGAGCAATTCTTTCGCGATTTCCGTTCTAAATGACAAAGCGCCCGCGGCAACGGGATCCAATACCCAAGGAGTGTCCGCTTCACGCGCGGATTTAGCCGCAACCCGCATCGCCTTTGCGTCGTTAGGTGTAACCGTGCCGACGTTGATCAGAAGTCCGCCCGCGATCTTCGCAAAATCGCCGGCTTCTTCTTCGGCGATTACCATAGCGGGAGAAGCTCCGATGGCGAGCAGAACGTTCGCGGTCCAATTCGTCACAACTATGTTCGTTATCACGTGCGTCAAAGGAGAATGTTTTCTAAGTTCCGCGAGATCCTTTGTCACCTCGGGATCGGGCCAGATTCTTTCTATGATTTCGTTTTTATTCATGATCGTTGAATCTAAAGTTCGGATGCGAGCGAAGACTTGTAAAGAACGTTTCCTCTGAAACCGGGAGGAGATCCGCAAGGTCAAACGCGGTGACGACGCGAACACGAAACCACGATCGGATCAAGAATCCAAGGAGAAGAGGATGAAACGACTTCAGATTTTGATATTGGCAATTTCTTTCCTGCCGCTATTTACCGCGCACGCGCAGCCTTCGGGAGGACCGCCTAAGGATTCTTGCCGCACCGAAAGAGAAACGTATTGCAAGGATATGCGGCACGGACCGGAAGAACATCGTTGTTTGAAAGACAACGAATCCAAACTTTCCGCCGAGTGCAAAGCGCATCTTGCGGAACGCGAAGCGAGACATCACGCGATGAAACAGGCTTGTGCAAACGACGAGGAAAAGTTCTGCAAGAACGCGACGCGGGAACACGGGGGCCCGATGCGTTGCCTCCGGTCGCACGAATCCGAGCTCAGCGCGAAGTGCAGAGAAGCCCTTCCGCCTCCTCCGCCGGATCGGAGATAAAATTCGGGCATTCCCCGCCTGCAAAACAAATCGTTTACGAGCGAATTTAGAAGAACGCAGGCGGGTCGGGCTACTTCGGGTTCGTCGCAAAGCGACTCATCTCGAACGGAATCTTCCGAGACTTACAGTGAAACCGAAAACGTTCGAGACGCTTCGCGCCCTTCGTATCCCTAATGCGGTGCGGACCGCAAAAATTATTGACGGATAAACGATTCCCAACCATCAATCATTCATCTTTTATCGAAAACGAACCGGAACGATATGCGACTCAAAACGATTCTTTTAATTTTTTACGCGCTTCAAATTCTATTCACGCTCACGATGAAATTTCTATCGTATCAGGGAAATTCTTCTCCGCAACTGCATGAGCAAATTCTAAAATACTTCACGCAAGAGGACGTTCAAAAAGGAATCGAATACGCAAGGAGCGGATTTTTCGCAAGCGTGCTTTCCGATCTGATCGATTTTATTGTGGCGGGACTTTTCGTATTCACTCCTCTCTCCGTGCGACTGGAGGAAACGATCGAAAAGAGAACGGGCAACCGGTTTTATCTGACCGTTTTGCTTTTCTTTTTCGTATTCAGCGCGATTCAATTTCTGATCTCGATTCCGTTTCAATATTATTTCGGATTCGTATTGGAACACCAATTCGGATTTTCCAAAATGACGTTTTTGGATTGGGTCGTTTATACTTCCAAAGCGATCGGGATCGGACTTGCGGGAGGAAGCGTAGCGGTATTGGGAATCGCCTTTCTTTTAAAGACGTTTCAAAAAGCATGGAAGATCTACGTCCCGATCGCTTCTCTCATATTAGGACTTTTGATTTCGATTCTGTTTCCGATCGTGATCACTCCTTTATTTTACGAATACAAACCGATCGAGGAAGGGAGCCTCAAACGAAAGATCATCTCGCTCTGCGAACACGCAAAGATCGAAGTCGAGAACGTCTACGTCATCAACGAGAGCAAATACTCGGGACATACGAACGCGTATTTTACCGGATGGGGACAAAACAGAAAGATCTTTCTGTACGATACTCTGATTCAAAACCACACCGAAGAGGAAATCGTAAGCGTATTGGGACACGAGATCGGACATTGGACGCACGATCACCAGATCAAGGACATACTCGCCGATACGGTGATCACGTTTCTTCTTTGTCTTCTTCTCGGTTACCTGTTTCAAAAATTCAAAACGGAAGGATCGGTTTCTTTGCGTGAACTGCATTCTCCCTCTACGCTTCCCTTTTTGTTTTTGATTCTTTCGCTCTTCGGATCGTTGACCAAACCGGCGTGGAGCACCCTGAGCCGTTATCAGGAAACGGAAGCCGATTTAGAAGCGCTTGTCTTGACTCAGGATAAAAAATCCTTTATCGATACGGAAGTAAAAATGGCAAAGGACAACCAAAGTAGACTCGATCCGCATCCGAGCGAAGTTTTTTATTATCATTCCCATCCCACCACTTTGCAGAGAATCCAATTCGCGGAAACGTGGGCGGCATCTAAGGGAAAATAAAAAAACGAATCAAAATCATTTTGGAAAGAATTTGTTACCAAGAATTTAAAAAGAAAACGATTTTATAGTTTTCAGTTTCATTCTTTTTGAAATCGTCTATCATCGATTTGGAAAGGGTTTAGAAAAAGAGAATACGATTTTCGCGATTTCAAACCCGTATTTCCGAACGGTGACAAGATGATTACGATTTCATCCGAAGATTTAGAAGTTGAAACCGAACGTTTAGGCGTTCGAATATTCGAACAAAACGAACGACAATCTTCCGGATTGTTTTCCAAACAGTTTTGGATCAAACGTCTGTTGGGTCTTTCCGTTCGGTATCCGAAACTGAAAATCGAACTCTTTCGATTTGTGGACGTTTTGCCTTCCTTGCGCTCCTCGAAAGATATTACGGATCATTTAAGTCTTTATCTTCTAGACGGAAAAACGGAAATTCCGAAATGGCTCGGCTTCTTTTTACGAACTGGCATTTCCATTCCACCGATCTCTTTTGTATTGGGAAGCTCGGTCCGTTTTTTCGTGTTATACGCATCTAAAAACTTCATCGCGGGCAAAAATTTTACCGAGGCAAAACGCCGACTTTTTTCCATCCGAAAAAAGAACCGGGTCTTTACGCTCGATATTTTAGGAGAAGCCGCCTTGTCCGAAAAGGAGGCGCTTCGCTATCAAAAACAATATCTCGAAGTATTGTCCGATCTGGATTCGTTTTCGGGTTTCGAACAAACGAGTTACGGTTCCTGTCCAACCGTTAACGTTTCCGTTAAGTGTTCGAGTTTATATTCCCAAATCTCCTCCCTTGCAAAGGATAATTCGGTTTCCGTTCTCAAGGAAAGGCTCAGACCGATCCTCAGGCTCGCAAAAGAAAAGAATGCGTTCATCAATCTGGACGCGGAACAATTCGACTATAAGGAAATCTTAATGTCCCTTGCGGAAGAGATTTTTCTGGAAGAGGAATTCAAGGACTACCCCCACTTCGGAGTCGTCATCCAAGCCTATTTGAAAAATTCCAAAGAGGATCTGCAAAGAATCATCGCCTATTCCGGAAAACGCGGAGTCCCGATCACGGTTCGTCTCGTAAAAGGGGCGTATTGGGAGTACGAAGTAATCAAAGCGAAAGAGAAAGGCTGGGAAATTCCTGTTTTCGAAAGCAAAGCGGAAACCGACCTCAATTACGAAGAATGCTCGCGGCTTCTTTTGGAATCGTTTCCGAACATTCTTTCCGCATTCGGTTCTCATAATATTCGAAGTCTTGCATTCGCTCTTTCCTTTGCGGAAAAACAGGGACTGAATCCGAGAGATTTCGAAATTCAAATGCTCTACGGAATGGGAGATTCCTACAAATCCGTTTTGACGCGGCTCGGATATCGGGTTCGCGAATACACACCGTTAGGCGAGATTCTTCCCGGAATGGCGTATCTCGTCAGAAGACTTCTGGAAAACACGTCCAATCAGGGATTTTTACGAAACTTTTTAACGGGAAGAATCGAACACGCGCATCTTTTGAAAAACCCGAAGGAAACGATTCATGACAAACTTTAAGAACGAACCCGTGCGCGATTTTTCCAAAGAATCGAACAAAGAATGGATCGCGGATTCGATTTCCAAAACGCGTACCTCGTTTCCTATCTTCGTCCCGGCGATCGTATCCGGCAAAGAAATCAAAAATCTCAAAACACAATCGCACCACAATCCCTCCCGTCAAAAGGAAATCGTTTCCCAATATTTGTTAAGCGACATTGAAGTCCTTCAAAAGGCGGTAACCGCCTCCGAAGGGGGATTCCGATCCTGGAGCGGACGTTCTTCTCAAGAAAGAATCGCGATTCTTCTGAAAACGGCCGATCTCATCGCTGAAAACAAAAACGAACTCTGTGCCTTGATGCTTTTAGAAACCGGAAAGAATATTCCCGAAGCCGAAGCGGATCTCGTGGAAGCGGTGGACTTCTGCAGATATTACGCGATCGAATACGAACGGATCATCCGAGGACAAAGAGTGGATCTTCCCGGAGAAGAAAACTTCTATTCGTATAAACCGAAGGGAATCGCGGGAGTGATCGCGCCTTGGAATTTTCCGGCGGCCATTCTTACCGGAATGTGCGCGGCTCCTCTCGTCTGCGGAAACGCGGTTCTTTTGAAACCCGCGGAACAATCCTCCGCGATCGCGTTGTATTTGTACCGTCTCTTTTTAAAAGCGGGAGTTCCTCCCGAAACCTTCCATTTTTTACCGGGACGAGGAGAAGAAATCGGAGCGGAGATCGTAAAACATCCCGAAGTCGCGGTGATCAACTTTACGGGTTCGAGAGAAGTCGGGCTTTCCATTCTCCGTGAATGCGGAAACGTAAAACCTGGATCGAGAATCGTTAAACGCGCATTATGCGAGATGGGCGGAAAAAATCCGGTGATCGTGGACGGGGACGCGGATCTGGATTTGGCCGTGGAGGGAGCGATTCATTCCGCGTTTGGATTTCAAGGACAGAAATGCAGCGCACTTTCCCGATTGATCGTGTTGGATTCCTGTTACGATACGTTCCGCGATCGGTTCATCGAAGCCGTCTCCTCGTTGAACGTGGATTCTCCCGAAATTCTCGCATCAAAAATCGGCCCGGTGATCGATCTCGAATCCAAGAACCGCTTGGAAACGATCCTCCAAGAACATAAGAATTCTATTGTATTCCAAAAGGAGATTCCGAACCGATTGAAGGATACGGGTCATTACGTTTCGCCAACGATCTTCGAGTCGAATGATTGGAAAGGCGATCTCGCAAATAAGGAATTTTTCGGACCGATCGTAACTCTTTTTCGCGTTCGCAATTTTACCGAAGCGATCGAAAGAGCCAACGATTCGGACTACGCGTTGACCGCAGGTCTATATTCAAGAAATCCGGATCATATCCGGGAAGTCAAAAAAAGGATCGAAGCGGGAAATCTTTATATCAACCGTGCGATCACCGGTGCGATCGTGGAACGTCAACCCTTCGGAGGATACAAACTTTCGGGAGTCGGAGCCAAAGCCGGTGGACCCGATTATCTCAAAAGTTTTTTAGAACCGGTCACGATTACGGAAAACACGATGCGGCGCGGTTTTTCCGCGGAACTGATTCAATAATACGAAATAGTTCCGCACGCGGTTCGTCGTTTAGGGAATATAATCGGCGCAAAGCACGGCGATATCGTCTTCGGGACTTCTTCCTCCCATAAACTCCTCCAGATCGAACATCAAAAGATCCAAAAAAACGTCCCCGCTTCTTCCCGCGTTTGTCGACAGAAAGTCGAGAAAGCGGGATTCTCCGTAACTCCGTCCCATCTTATTTTTCGCCTCGATCAGTCCGTCCGTAAACAACATCAGTTTATCATTCTTTTCTAATGTGATAGAAGTCGAGGAATATTTCCAGTTCGGCTCGATCCCGAGAACGAACGTGTTTTTCGTATTTAGTTCCCGAGTATGCGGTTCGTTTTCCCGAACGATCAAGGCCGGTTGATGACCCGCGCTCGAATATTTCAAAACGCCGTTCCTATTTAAAATACAATAAAAAGCGGTTACGAACAGATCCTGTTTTTCGAGCATCTCGTACAAGGATCGATTGACCAGCTCCAAAAGATCGGAAGGTTCTTCCGCTTCCTGACAATGATTTCGGAACGCGGCCTTTGTCATCATCGTGATCAAAGCGGAAGCGACTCCGTGCCCGGAAACATCCGCGATAAAAAAACCCGTTTGCCCGTTTCCTAAGTCGATGACGTCGTAAAAATCCCCTCCGATCTTTTCCACCGAATAGTATTTGGAACTCAAAAGCAGATCGTTTCGTCGAACACGCGTTAGATCCGGCAACGCGTTCTGCTGCAGCCTTCTCGCGAGAGTCAGATCCATCGCTTGAATCCGATGCAGCCGATGCATATTCCTTTTGCGCTTTTTGGTTTCGACGAGATGCCTCGTCAACTGATTCCCCATATTCTTTACGCTTTCGGAAGCGCGCAAAAGCCAGAGATGCATAAAAAAGAAAACGCCGAACAGAACCGCGATCGACTTGAGATGACTTAGGAAATATTCGGGATTCAATACGATGAGCAATCCGAAAAAAACGAAGTAATACGTGATAAACCAAAGCGTAAGATAAATTCCTCGGGCGAGTCCCAAAACCGGAAGCTGAATGCTGATGACGAAGATAAACATCACAGGAAAATACGCGGGCGCCAAATACGTGAAGTAACCGTAAAACGCGGGCAAAGGAAGCGATAACAATAAGGAACGGTTGGCCCACAAGAGCGCGGACCACCTGCCCGTCACCATTCTAAAATTAGAATATAACGTAACCGTGATCGTATAAAGAAAATTCAGAATCACCCACTGCGGCTCGGGAGTGACAGCGTCCCGTATGAAATACCGAAGCACGATCCAGAACACCAACACTCCGAACGCGCCTTGAAAGAGAGAAAACGTGATCTCGCTTCGAAACGTTTTTTTGAGTTGGGTTACGAATTTGGACATAACGGATCGATCGTTGAAAGCGAAACCGGTTCGCACAACAAGGGGTATTATTTAGGACTCGAATCCGGGAAAGGAAATTACTTTTTTCCGATGGAAACGGACCGATTTTCAAAAATCGGCCGTTCTCTTCGACTTACGGTCTTTTTGCAGTGGCGATATAAGCTTCTGAGGAAAGCGAAACCGGTAATCGGGTCAATTCTTGTTTCAGATGTTCGAACATAATTCTTTCTTTTTCGAGCCAAGCCGATTCTTTCATTCTGCTCTTCATTAACTGAAGAGGAGCTCCCCCGTCGATCATCGTATCCAAAAATTCCTTTACGTCCACGACTTCGATCGAGTTGGAAAAGGGAAGAATTTCTATATCCTGAAAACCCGCAGCGCTTAGTTGTTCCCGGATATAATCCGGATTTTCAAAACTCTGCACATTGGTTTGCGGAGCAGGAATATCCGGGTTCGCTTTTCGAAGCGCACCGAATAAACATTGCATCAAGGGAGAATTCGCGATCGGAGCCCAGCCCGAAATCGCGACCTTCCCTCGCGGTTTGAGAACACGAACCATTTCCTTTAAACCTTGAAGTTTATCGGGAAAAAACATCAGACCGAACATGGAAAACGCAAAGTCGAAACGATCCGCTTCGAACTCGAGTTTTTGTCCGTCCATCACATACGGATGCACGTTAGTCGTTCTTGCCTCTTGAATTCCTAGTTTCAATTGATCGATCATTGCTTGGGAAAAATCGATCGCATGGATTTCCCGTACGGAACGCGCAAGAGGAATGGCCAGGGTTCCGGGCCCGGCCGCCACGTCGAGAACGATCGAATCGGGTTGAGGTTTTAAAAGTTCGATCGCTTTCAGAGAAAACCCTTCTAAGAACTGTTTGGTCGACCTTGTGTATCCTTCCGCAACTAAGGACCAAGGTTCGACGGACGACAATGGATTGGACATGATTCTGAATCTATATGTCTTCCTCGAAATATTACCAGCAAAATCCGACATTTCGGGCGCCGGAAACGGAAATCTTGGAACCAACTCCGGTTTTTGCGCAAGGAAAGAAACATTCAAAATTCTGCATGCGTTTGCGGGGTTCGTTTATGCCGTTGCGGTTTCCCGAAATCCCAAACCGTCGTATAAATCCGCCGGATATTTCCACGGTCTTTTTTTACCGAAGTCGAAAAGAATGCAGGAAGCCACAGAATCGCAAGCGACCTTGCCGTCGGATTTACGAATCATTTTTTGAAAGATCTTCACGCGGGAGCCGTCCAAATCCCCGAAAGTCGTAACTACGGTCACCGACTCGGGATAACGAATCTCGGCCTTGTAATCGGTTTCCGAACGCAAAATCATCGGACCTACGTTCTCATCGCGTAGTTTGGTATAACTATAACCCGCTTCTTCGAGAGCCACCATTCTTCCCTCATGAAGAAACACCTGAAAATTTCCTACGTTGAGATGACCGTTCGGGTCGCATTGACTCCAAAGAACCGGGATCTCATATCGAAACTCTTTTGATTGAAGCGCCATCCTATAACCTCTCTATTTATTTTTCCAACATTCCCAAACGAAGGAAAAGATCGATCAAATAGTTTGTTATAAAATTATTTATTTGTTGGAGAACCAAAGGAATTGAGTGGACGACCGTTCTTTTTCGGATCTATTTCTTTCCGTTCTCCCCTTTTGTATCTCCCGCCGTTTGGACTTTTTCTTCCGAAAGGGGTTGACAAATCTCGGATTCGGAAGTAATTTAACCTAAAGGTTAATTAACCAAATGGTTCAACAAGAAGCAGAGATTGATCACTTAAGCCTTACGTTTGCGGCATTGGCAGACCCCACTCGTCGCAAAATCCTGGCGACTCTTCGTTATGGAGAGGTTACCGTAAAGCAACTTGCGGAACCCTTTGCTATGAGCCTCCCGGCGATCACCAAGCACCTCAAGGTTCTGGAAAGGGCCGGACTCATTTCCCGAGGTCGCGAAGCTCAATGGAGACCGTCCCGGCTGGAAGCGGGACCGTTGAAAGAAGTGGCGGACTGGCTCGATGAATATCGACAGATGTGGGAAGCGAGACTGGACCGGCTCGACGAGTATTTGCGGGAACTCCAGCAAAGTCAGAAAGAAACAAATCAAGAAAGGAAAACGGATAATGAACAAGGAAAAAATTAAAACCATCATCTACTGGATCGTAACCGGACTTACGGCGGCGAACTACGGCTTTGCGGCATTCGCATACATTCAACGCGGGCCGGATGTCGTTGCGGGAATGGGTCAACTCGGTTATCCTCTATACTTCGCGACGCTTCTCGGCGTTTGGAAAGGACTCGGCGCGATCGCCATCGTTGCTCCTCGTTTGGCCTTGGTGAAAGAATGGGCTTACGCGGGAATGTTCATCAATCTTACCGCGGCTTCCATCTCGAACGCGGTTTCCGGAATGGAAACGTTTCACGTAATCGCTCCTCTGATCGCGTTGGTGCTGGTGTTCTTCTCCTGGGCGCTTCGTCCCGAAAGCCGCAGACTCCAAGGGGTTTGGCATCTGTAACGAAAGCCTTACTTCACTATTGTTGAATATTAGAATTTCCTTCTATAGAAGGAACAAACGATACGAAAAGGAGAATCAAAATGACGAATCGGACTAAAGACGAATTGGTAATCACACGATTATTTAATGCTCCTAGAGAAGCCGTTTTCGACGCCTGGACGAATCCGGAACAAGTGATGAAGTGGTGGGGACCGAAAAACTTCACCACTCCTTACTGCAAAATGGATTTTCGAGTGGGAGGAAGATACGTCTTCTGCATGCGCGCTCCGGACGGAAACGAATTTTGGTCCACGGGAGAATATAAGGAAATCGTAAGACCGGAAAAGATCGTTAAAACCGACAGCTTTGCGGACTCGAACGGTAATCCGGTTCCCGCTTCTCATTACGGGATCGAGGGAGAATGGCCCGAGGTTCTTTTGATTTCTCTTCTGTTCGAAGATCAGCAAGGGAAAACGAAATTCACTCTGCGTCATACCGGAATTCCCGGGGCGGAGGTCAGCGAAATGACCGGCGCAAGCTGGAACGAATCTCTCGATAAACTCGAAGCGATTCTTAAGTAAATAAAAACGATCCGATGCATCGCCGGATGAAAACGAACTCCGGCCCGCATCGCTTCCTTCGTTACTAAAAAGAAATCTATACAATCCATTAGGAGTTAAGAATGAGTGCAAACAACAATACTTCCACCGCGGACAGAGAGATCCATGCGACTCGAGTCTTCGACGCTCCCCGCGACCTCGTTTTCAAAATGTGGACCGAACCGGAACACATCAATCATTGGTGGGGACCGAGAGGGTTTACGAACACCTTTCAAGAATTCGATCTAAAACCGGGAGGAGTCTGGCGTTTTATCATGCACGGTCCGGACGGGTCGGATTACCCGAACCTCATCGTTTTTTTAGAGATCGAAAGACCGGCAAAGATCGTTTATAAACACGGCTCGGATAGGGAAGACCATCCGGGAGATTTTCATGTCACCGTTCTTTTTTCCGAAAAAAACGGAAAGACGACTTTGGATATGACGATGCTCTTTAAAACGGCTGAACAACGCAACGAAACCGTCGAGAAATACGGAGCGGTCGAAGGTCTCAATCAAACTCTGGATCGTCTCCGTGAATATCTCGCAAAACAATAAGTTTAAAATATATTAGGAGAATCTAATGTCGAAACTAAAAACAATCCTTCTCGCCCTCGCGGGGATTTTGATCCTGTTTATCCTCGGCACGTTAGCCGTTGCTTCCACAAGACCCGCCGACTTTCGTTACGAAAGATCCGCCGAAATCAAAGCTTCGCCCGAAAAAGTTTTCGCACTCGTAAACGACTATCGCACTTGGACTGGTTGGTCTCCTTGGGAAAAACTGGATCCTGCGATGAAGCGAACCTACAGCGGGGCGGCTTCGGGCAAAGGAGCGATCTACGAATGGGCGGGAAACGATTCCATCGGCAAAGGCCGCATGGAAATCATAGAAGCGGATTCTCCCTCTAAAATTAAGATTCAGCTGGATTTTTTCGAACCGTTCGAAGCCCACAACACCGCGGAGTTCACGTTCACCGAAGAGCAAGGAAGTACGAAAGTGACTTGGGCGATGTACGGCAAGAATCAACTCTTCTCAAAAGTGTTCGGTCTGTTCTGCGATATGGATCAGATGATCGGAAAAGATTTCGAGGCAGGCTTAAACTCCATGAAATCGATCGCGGAAGGAAAATAAACGGAAATCGTAAATTCCGAATGCTCGGGGAAGCGATTCTACCCGAGCAGAATCGATCCGAAATACATGCAAGAAATCTAAAGGAGAATGTCATGACTAATTCGAACGAATCCGTCGTTGCCGATCGGGAAGTCGTGAGCGTCCGTATTGTAAACGCGCCGCGTGAAACGGCGTTCCGAGCTTGGACCGATCCGAATCATCTGCAACGCTGGTGGGGACCGAAAGGGTTTACGAACACGTTTTACGAATTTGATTTAAAACCGGAAGGCAACTGGCGCTTTACGATGCACGGACCCGATGGAACAGATTATCCGAATCACAGCGTGTTCGTTTCGATCGACGCGCCGGAAAAACTCGTATTCGATCATATTTCCGGTCATAAGTTCCGAGTGACGACCACGTTCGAAACGGAATCTCCGCAAAAAACGAAAATCACCTTTCGCATGTTATTCGAGACGGTCGAAGAATGCGAACGATCCAAGAAGGTCGTGATTCAAGGGAACGAACAAAACTTCGACAAGCTCGAAGCCGAACTCGCGAGAATGCAGGGATAAAACCGTATGAAAAAAGTGATTCTTCAACAGATGATTTCGTTGGACGGCTACTTTGAAGGCCCGCAAAGATCGATCGATTGGCACGTCGTCGACAAAGAGTTCAACGAATACGCGGTCGATTTTTTAAATTCCGTCGATACGCTCCTCTTCGGAAGAGTCACCTACGAATTGATGGCCGGTTATTGGACGACCTCTGACGCGCTCCGAGACGATCCGATCGTAGCGGCAAAAATGAACGAATTAAGAAAAGTAGTATATTCGAAAACTCTAAAAAATGCCGATTGGAACAATACGAAACTCCTATCCTCGAACCTAATCGAAGAAATACGAACGCTCAAGAACGAACGCGGAAAGGACATCGCAATTTTCGGAAGTTCGGATTTGAGCGTTCCGTTGATCGAGGAAGGCCTGATCGACGAACTGAGAATTTTCGTAAACCCGGTCCTCTTAGGCGGAGGGAAACCTCTCCTTCAAGGCATTCACCAAAGAATTAGATTAAACCTGACGCAAACGAGGACGTTTCGATCCGGAAACGTTCTTCTCTATTATCAAACAACGTAAGAAGCAACACAAATGAACACTACAAATACGAATCTCGCGGGAAGAAAAGAATGGATCGGTCTGGCGGTCATCGCTCTTCCCTGTCTCCTCTACGCGATGGACTTGACCGTTCTCTATCTTGCGGTTCCTCATCTCACGGAGGATCTCAAACCCACCGGTTCCCAGCTTTTGTGGATCGTGGATATCTACGGATTTTTAGTGGCCGGTTTTTTGGTCACCATGGGCACGTTAGGCGATCGTATCGGAAGAAGGAAACTGCTGATGATCGGCGCCGCCGCATTCGGAATCGCTTCCGTGCTTGCGGCGTTTTCCAAGACGGCCGAGATGCTGATCGCGACTCGCGCGTTGCTCGGAATCACCGCGGCCACCTTAGCCCCGTCTACTCTATCCTTGATTCGTAATATGTTTCTCGATCCAAACCAAAGAACTGTTGCGATCGGAATCTGGGGAACCAGCTTTTCCATTGGAGGAGCGATCGGCCCTTTGATCGGCGGACTTCTTCTCGAACACTTCTGGTGGGGTTCCGTGTTTTTACTCAGCGTTCCGGTGATGATTCTTCTTTTGATCGCCGGACCGAAACTCTTACCGGAGTTCAAGGATCCGAACGCGGGCAGCCTCGACATACCGAGCGCGCTCCTTTCCTTGGGTTCGGTTTTATCCATCATCTACGGATTAAAACAAGTCGCGGAAAACGGCTGGGGAATTCTTCCGATTCTTTTTATAGGTACCGGTTTTTTGATCGGAACGTTCTTTATTCGAAGACAACAATCGCTCAAAGATCCGTTGATCGATTTGCAGTTGTTCAAGGTGCCCGCATTCAGCGCGGCCCTCATCGCCAACTCTCTGACGATTTTCGTGGGACTCGGAAGTTTTCTTTTCCTCGCACAATATCTTCAGTTGGTATTGGGCCTATCTCCTCTGATGGCGGGAGTTTGGACTCTTCCTGCTGCGGCGGGCAACGTTGTGGGCTCGCTTACGGTTCCTATGCTTGTAAGAAAAATAAAACCCATCCTCGTAGTTTCGGGCGGTCTAATTCTCA
This sequence comes from Leptospira sanjuanensis, assembly GCF_022267375.1. GTDB lineage: Bacteria > Spirochaetota > Leptospiria > Leptospirales > Leptospiraceae > Leptospira > Leptospira sanjuanensis. The sequence goes on along the minus strand of NZ_JAIZBH010000001.1, from coordinate 851,369 downwards.
CGATGATCGGTCTCGTCTTTTACGCATTAGTCGATTCCAGCTCGGGACTCGTTTATGTAGTGATCGGATCGATCATCATTTCCTTGGGAATCTGCGCCGTTGTAATCTTAGGAACGGATCTGATCGTCGGTTCCGCACCTCCGGAAAGAGCGGGAGCGGCGGCCTCGATTTCGGAAACCGGCGTGGAATTCGGGGGCGTTCTCGGGATCGCGGTTTTGGGAAGCATCGGCACGGCGGTTTATAAAAACCGGATGGATAACGTGAGTCTCGCGGGAATTACGCCGGAGTCGATCGCACCCGCCAAAGGAACGTTAGGCGCCGCCGTGGCCGTAGCCAAGGAAATGCCCGAACAGATCGGACTCGCCCTTCTCGATCCCGCCAAACAGGCGTTCACCGATTCGTTCCAATTGGTATCTTGGATCTGCGCTGCGATCACGATGGTGCTCGCCGTGACGGTTTTCGCGATGAGAAAGAGTTTGGAAAAAGGGGAAGAGTCGTGAGCGATTTCGACTCCGTTCAAGCCGAAACTTCGGATCGGGAACTCGTTCTCACGAGAATCTTAGACGCGCCGAGAAAGCTCGTCTGCAAGGTTTCGACAACGCCCAAACACGTGGCACAATTGCGGGCGCGAAGAATTTTAAGAATCCTGAATGTGAAATCGATCTTAGAGTCGGCGGAGAATACAGACCCACGATGCGTTCTCCATTAGAATTTTATAGTATAAAAATACGAATCTCGTACTACGAAGAAGACGGGAGTGCGCTATGAAAAAGGGAATCAAAGACGAAGGGAAAGCGGATCCGTCCGCGGAAGAATCCGGAACAAAGACGGGGCGGTTGTTGATTCATCCGCTCGCCTTCAAACGGAAAAAACGTCCTTCTCGAAAGACAAAATATAAAACGGACCGCAAATCCGAAAAAAGGTTGAAGCCGGAATATATCTCCATGATACAGTCTCTGCTGTTTTAAAAGAAAGGAATCTTTGAGGAAAAAACATGAAAGATAAACTATTAGGACTTCAACCTATCAGCTCGGACGTCGCGGCCCTTCTGCTTAGATTGATTTTCGGAGGCCTTTTCATCTACCACGGCTATCCGAAGTTAGTCGGCTTTGACCAAATTCTCCCTATGTTTCCGGATTTGATCGGAATCGGCTCCAAGACTTCGCTGATTCTCGTCGTGTTCGCGGAATTCTTTTGCGGAATTTTTATCGTGATCGGACTTTTGACGCGTCTTACGGTGATCCCGATCTTCATCACGATGTTCGTCGCGTTTTTTATGGCGCACGCACAAGATCCGTTTCAAGCGAAGAATCTTCCGTTCGTCTATCTTTTATTGTCCTTTGTGGTGTTCGTTTTAGGAAGCGGGAAGTTTTCCGCGGATAAATACATTATCAAAGAATAATATAATAAAACGGACGGCCGTAAACGTCGTCCGTTTCTCCCGCGCATTCAAGGCGGATTCGAACGCCGCCTTTCTCCGTCCGCCCTTGTCGCTCTTTTTCTAAAAATTCAAAGAACGGATTCTTTTTTCCAAGGTTTTCGGGCCCACCAATTCCCATTCAGGAACAAGTTTGTCTTCCTTTCCTACGACCGTTTCACGAATCCAAACCTGCCAACGGGTAACGCCCGACTTTTTCAAAGCATAAAGGATCGTTTTTTCTCCGGGAGGAAGGTTTGGAAAATAAACCCGATTGTTTGCATCCTTATACGCGGGAAGGACGGATCGCACGGAAGGAATGATGAGGAGATATGTCGTCTCATCTTCATAAGTCGGATAATTCGTATCTATGTTTAAAGGAATCAGTTTCAATCCCATATACAAAAAGCGATCACAGTTGATCCAACCGAAGTTTAAAATCGGATAATAATACGAATTCTGTGCGGGAACCCGCCGTTCCGCGGGTCTGCTTTCGGTAATCCGTTCCGTAGAATCCGCATACGAGGCGCTCTGATATTTGGCGAGAACCATCCGATTCCCCTTCGATTCATTCTTACGGTTTTCCATATTTAGAATATTCAAATTTTCTTGCGTATTATTCTTGGCAGTTGCGGCAAAATCATTGTCCATTTCCAAACCGGAAGTATTCGTCGTTTTTGCGGTTTGTGTCGACCAATCCAAAACACCATCGCCGTTTTTGGTTCCGTAAAACATTTCATAACCCGGCTCGAAGGAGGAAGCGAACGAAACCTGCGGAGGATTTTTCGGATTCACTTTTACTTTTCCGCCGGATTCCATATAACCATTTAAAGAAATCATTCCCTTGGTTTGAATCGGACGTCCCGAAGAAACAGTGGTCAAACCGCTGAGCAATATATCTTCGTTTTTATAATATTCGGAAATTTCGATTCTCACCGGAGAACTTACGAGACCTCCGTTCTGCGCGAGAAGACTTCCTTTCGGAAAGCGGATTTTCGTTCCTTCTTCCGCTTCGATTTCAACGTCCTCTTGCGGATCGATCACGAAAACCTGCGCGTTTTTATACTGAGGGGTGCCGATCCTTTCCCAGCGGGATGGAGAAACCAAACGTTCCCAACCAGCACAATTGACGATCGAACCAAAAAGAAAGAAGAACATCCACTTACGAATCATAAACACCTCTTTTAAAAGGTGGTATCGATCCCCACCGCAAGTCGGACAAGAATCGAATCCGAAAAAAGAAGATTCAATTTTTTATTTCCGACTCTGTTCCGCTTTTTTATCGTCCTTGTGACTTGGTGAGAAACATCGACGGATACAAAGCAATCTTTTTTTGGATGCCGAAATTTGGACCGACAAACGAATTCCGGGTCAATTAACGGTGGAATTTTTACAAACGTCGCAGTTGCCGCATTCCGTAAACGCAGCGTCAAAGTATTCGTAGACGAATTCCCTTCTGCATCGTTCCGATTTTAAATAAAGAAGCATCTGATACAAACGTTTCAAGCTCGTCTTCTTTCTAAGTTCGAGTTCTTCCGCGGAACAAAGAGCGTCCGGCAAAGAAGTCTCCAACTTTAAGGAATTCTTATCCAACTCTCCCGAAGTGACCCCGTGTCTTTCGAACAAATTGAGAACCGTCTGCAGTCGATGATCCCCCCGATTTTTATGAACGATCAAAGATTGAAGTTCGTCATATTCGATCGAAGATAATTTTTCACCGAGACGTTGCATGGTTTGATACGCCCTTGCGATAAAAGCCGCGTCCGGATTTTGCCATTCGATAAAATCCATCAGCACCGTTAGGTCGTCCTGATTGTAAAACACGTGGCAATCGGAAGCAAGACCGTCCCTTCCCGCCCTCCCGATCTCCTGATAATAACTTTCCAAAGAAGAAGGAAGTTCCGCGTGGACGATCGTGCGTATGTTCGGTTTATCGACTCCCATTCCGAACGCATTCGTCGCAAGAAGAATCGTATCCTCCGATTTTAAAAACCGATTCTGAACCTTCTTTCTTTGATCGGGAGCCAAACGGCCGTGATAGATGCGATGCGGAATTTTTTGAACGTCGAGCTTCTCGCTGAATTTCTGCAGATTTTGGATGAGATTAAAATAAACGACGGTGCTCTTCTTTTGTCGTTTTAGCAAATCGAGAACCGCGTCCGATTTGGAAGGTTCGTCGACGAAGGTGCGGACGTCCAAAAACAGATTCGGACGGCAGATCCCTTCGTTGTAGATTTCGATCTCCGATTCCTTCAGTCCCATCTGAAGAATCACGTCTTTTTGAATTTCGAGCGTCGCGGTTGCGGTTAACGCGATCGTCGTCGGGAAGCGGAGAATTTCCCGAAACTCCGCGATCTTCGTGTAATCCGGTCTAAAGTCGTGACCCCATTGGCTGATACAATGAGCTTCGTCGACCGCAAGCAGGGAAACCTTTCGTTCTTGAAGAGAATCCAAAAATTCCTTTTTACGAAATCGTTCCGGTGAAACGTATACGATCTTGTATTTTCCGCGTTTTAGATTCTCGTAACTTTGAACACGTTCCTCTTTGGAAAGAGAGGAGTTGATGTAACACGCGTCGATTCCGAGCTTCTTTAATTTGGAAACCTGATCCTGCATCAACGCGATCAAAGGCGAAAGAACGATCGTAAGACCGTCCATTACAAGAGCGGGAATCTGATAACAGATCGACTTCCCCATTCCGGTCGGCATGATGACGAGACAATTCTTTCCCGAAAGAATGTCCGAAATGATTCTCTCTTGAGAAGTTCGAAACTCGGAAATTCCGAAAAGAGCTTTGATCGGAGTCAAAGAAGTCATTGAGATTAGAATTTGCAACCGATCTTCGAACGCAAGAGAAAATGTAATACTTGCCAGGCCGCAGATTTCTTGGAATGCTCGTAATTCGGAGACCGCGGAGAATACGTTTGTCCATCACTCATATCACAAGTCTATCGCTCGAAGACATCGCGGTCGAGCTTTCCAAAAACATCCTATCGGAACGAAAACGATTTCCGCTGCACGCTCCCGTGATCGTCGTTCCGAGCACGAACATGAAACTCTGGCTGAATCTGAATTTGTCTCGGATTGACGGACTTTCCGCCAATCTCCGTTTTTTATTTCTCGAAAAGGCTTTGGAGGAATACTATCATCTTCGATCGGATTTGAATTACGATCCGTTCGAGCGCGTTTTTCCGAGCCAGGAAGCCAATCAAAGAAAGATACTTACGCATCTGATCGAAAACAAAAACTCGGAAGAAACGAAATTTCTGCGTTCGTATCTCAGCGGCGTATCGCGCGCTTTTTCACTCAGCGCAAAACTGACTTCGCTTTATAAAGATTACGAATTAAACCGATCTTCCTGGATTCAAAACTGGGCCAAGGAAAAAGGTTTCGAAATTCCGTCGATCTCGCACCGTCCGACTCCGTTTCCGAAAGAGGACGAATATTATCTTTTTCAAAAGAAGTTGTATCAAAACGTTTTCCTGCGATCGAAAGAACCGAGCACGCTCGTTCAATTTCTTTTACAGGAATCGAAAAAGAAACCGAAAACTGCCCCGTCGAACTTTCCTTCGTTACATCTCTTTTGTTTGTCCAATCTCGCGGATACGTATTTAGGAATTTTAGAATCGCTTTCTACGACGGATAAACTCCCGATCTATCTCTATCAATTTCATACGGGCGCGACAAAGACGATCCGCGCGGAGATCACCGATCCGGAACGATGGGCCGCACCCCAGATTCATCTCGCCGCAAGAATGAAGGGAGTTCAAGGAGCGATATCCAAACATCTGGAGAATTCCCATTCGTATCCGAAAAAACTGGGACTGCTTCGGGAATTTCTCGCAGGAGAAGAAAGAGCGACTAACGTGTCCGACTCAAAAGAAGACGCTTCGGTTCGTTTCTGGAACGCGCCTTCTCCGTATCGGGAAACGGAATGCGTCGCAAACGATATTCTCCATAAGATGAATCGGGATCGAAGTCTGACGTATCTCGATTTTGCGATTCTTGTCACCGATATGAAAACGTATCGACCCGCCGTCGAATGGGTGTTTGACGGAGGAATTCTTCTGCAGACGAAGGAAACGAACGATCCGATCCGCAAAAAAATCCCCTATTCTTTGACGGACATCAAAGCGAACGACGCTTCGCTCTTGTACCGGGGATTGATGCATTTTTGGGAGATTTGTTCGGGGAATTCCATCGATAAGAACGGACTTCTCAAACTTTTAAGAAACCCTCTTCTGCAAAATAAAATCCGTCTTCATCCGCAAACGATTTTAGATCTGGAAACTCTGATCGAAACTTCGGGAATTCAATACGAGGAATCGGGAAGAGAAAAAGATTCATTCCAAATTTCTAATGGACTCAAACGCATTCGTCTTTCCTCCATTCTTTCGGATGATACCGCTTGGAACAAATTCAAGATCGCTCCGATCCGCATTCAATCGGAGGAGAATTCTTCCGTACTTACGATCTTTTGGGAAAAAATTCTGCGGGCAAAAAAAGAGATCGTCTCCATGCCTGCACCGCAGAATAAAAACGTTCGATGGACTTCCGATTATCTAAGGAACGTTCGTTCCGCTCTCGAAGAACTCTTCGAGTTCACGGAAGAATACGAACAGGAAGGAAAATTATTTCAGAGTTGGCTGGAATCGCTTTCCGAATGGGAAGGAATCCTTTTGCAAAATCAAGAGGAAGGAATCGCGCTCCTTCGATTTATCACCGAACAGATCTTCGATCAGATCCCGTATCGCAAAGGAGCGTATCTCACCGGCGGCGTGACGATTTCTCTGCTCCAGCCGATGCGGCCGATTCCGTTTAGACACGTTTATATTCTCGGACTCGGCGAAGGAAAGTTTCCCGGTTCGAACGACCGCTCTCAACTCAATCTAAGAAAGGATCACAAAGAGGATTGGGATATTTCCCGAAGAGAAATTCAGGAATCCCTTCTCTGGGAAACGATCCATTCCGCAAAAGAATCGTTAACCTTCAGTTACGTAGGCAAGAATTTGCAGGAAGACAAAACATTCGAACCCTGTTCGCATCTTTTTGAGATCATGGAAGCGATGCGGATCAAAGAAGCTCTCAAACTTCCACTGCATTCGTATAGTATAAAATACGAACATACTCCCGAAGAACTCGATCAAGGCCTTGTGAGTTACGACTTTGCAAGGGTATGGGTGAACGGAAACCGAAAGGATCAACCCGTTCTTAAGAGGTTTCAAGATCCGAATCGCCTTGTTAAAAACGAAATCGAATTCTCCCGTTCGGGTGTGGACGTACGCGAACTTTCACAATTTTTGAGCGACCCACTCGACACGTATCTCAAACGAAAACTCGGAATGTATTTGGACGAGGACGAAACGGGAAAAGACGAAAAGGAACCGTTCGATTTGGACGCGATCGCCGAAGCGACTCTATTAAAAAAAGTGCATGCGCTTATGATACCGAGTTTGGTCGCAAACGAATCTTGGGATTGGACCCGCGAAAAAATTTCGGAGGTATTATCCCCCATTCTTGAAAAGGAAAAAATCTCCGCGCAGTTTCCCCAATCCGTGTTCGGCAAAATTCAAGAAACCGATCTCGTGGATTATTTGGAAACGACGAGCAAACTTCTTTCCGAATGGAAGCCCCTCTTTCAAGGAGGAAAGTATTATCCTTACTTGAGTTTAGGCGACACGGGACTACCCGACGCAATCTGCAAAAAGCTTCCCGAGCTGAAAGTTCCTTTGGACGACGGTTCGGTTTCCATCAAAGGCGAATGGGAACACGTCATAGAAAAAGAAGGGAATTTATATTGGCTCTTTTCCAAGAGTTTGGAAGAAAGACCGAGCGACGACTATTTCGGTTATAAGGATTATTGGAAGGTGATGAGTTTCCCGTTTTTAACCGGAGTCGCATTCGCCTCGTCCAACGAAAACTTCAAGATCTATTCCTTCAAACCGCGTCCGAAAGAAGAATCCAAAAAGAAGAATTCTCTCGAACTTCAATACGAAATCGAAAGCTCCGATCTCGGAGTCGAATACCTTGCAAAAATTCTAATGGACTATCTGAAAAAAGAACCAGTCTTTTTTCCGAGAAGAGCCTTTCTTAATTATTACGTCAAAAACATCCAAGGCGGAACGGGCAAAAATAAATCCCCCGATCGATCGGTTAAGTTCGACGATGAATCCGCGTGGATCGACTTTCTGAAAGAGGAACTGAGTTCCGTGAAGGAAGGACTTTCTCCTCTCGTAAAACTCTATCCGAAAACACCGGACTTGATTCTGAAATCTCGAATCGCTTGGGCAAAGAATTTTTACAAACCGCTTCTGGATTGGAAAAAGGATCTATGAAACAATCGCGTCCTTATCCGTTGAAATCCAGTTTTATCGAAGCCTCCGCGGGAACCGGTAAGACATACACGATCATGGAAATCGTGGGCGATCTCGTTTTAGAGCATAGGATTCCTCTGACTCAAATCCTGATCCTCACGTTTACCGAAAAAGCTGCAGGCGAACTCAAAGAACGACTGAGAAAAAAACTTCTCCAAGCTAATCTTACAAAAGAAGCGAAGGAACTTGATCAGGTTACGATCTCGACTATACACGGTTTTTGTAATATGATCCTTCAGGAATATCCGGTCGAAACCGAAACTCCTTCCCAGTGGATTCTCACCGATTCGAAAGAACGTCTCGAGGCTGCATTATACAAACTGCAACACGAGGAATGGAAACCTTGGGTCGCGTCCGCTGATCTCGAACAATTCCTTTCTTTATCGGATTATAAATTAAAAAAAGAGAATATTCTTACCGCCGGTTCCAAACTTCTAGGAGGCAAACGTTATCCGTATCGCAACGACAAGACTCCGATGAGCGCGGAAACCTTTGTACAAAAGACCGCACTGATCGCCGCGGAAATGGTCGAACAGGAATTTCAAACGGGAGAATGGATGAGTTACGATCGGATGATTCTCAAGACCAGAGATTCTCTGCAAAACGAACATCTTCTTCGAGCGCTGCAAAGCCGTTATCGAATTGGAATCCTGGACGAATTCCAGGATACGGATCGGGTTCAATACGAAATTTTTTCCCGGCTTTTTTTGGAACCGAGCGGAGATGAAACTTCCGAACGTGCGTTGTATCTGATCGGAGATCCGAAACAATCCATCTACGGGTTTCGAGGAGCGGATATTGGAACGTATCTTCAGGCGGAACAGGAATTGAAATCGCACCGAGCGGTCGAAATTCCGTTGAACGTCAATTACAGATCCGTTCCCGAGTTGATCTCCGCTTACAACGAAATCTTCGGCGGCAAAGCGGGAGAACAGAGTTTTTTCCCGATCGTCGAACGAGGTTTCGAATCTACTCCGATCGTTTACAAACCCGTACTGCCTCCCGAAAACGATTTCAAAATTTTGTTAAGCGACAAGCACAAACAAGGCCCGATTCATATCGTTCGTTTTCAAGGCAGGGAATTTTGGAAAACCGACGATGCAAAAAGCGCTTGGGCGCAGTTCATCGCGGAAGAAATTCTCAAGCTGACGGACGAAAAGAAACCGTTTCAATATCTTGTTTCAAACGCGGAAACAGCAAAGGACGAATTCGAAGAAAAGAAACTGAACTTCCGGGAGATCGCGATTTTAGTGAGAGGAAAGGCCGAAGGAAAACTCGTAGAACAATCCTTAAAACTCAGAGGAATTCCCTGTTCCTTCTACAAACAGGAAGGGATCTATCAATCCCCCGAATCGTATCAGATCTCGAACATCTTGGAATGTTTATTGGATCCGAACAAACCTTCCTCCTATCGCAAACTCTTGTTAGGCGATCTTTTCCAGGTTCATCCGGAACATCTTTCCGCCTTTGACGAACATTCCATCGACTCGTATGAAAAGACGACCTTGGATCGATGGAAAACTTTCGCCATTGATCGCAAGTTTGCGGAATTATTCCGATCGATCGAAGAAGACAGCAGAATCTTTTTAACGGAAGAAACGACGGACATCGACTGGGAACGAAAACGGACGAACTATAGACAGATCTTCCGCAAGCTTCTTCAGTTTCAAATCGTAAACCAAGCGGATCTCGAGGAAATATTAGAGGAATTAAAACGGCTTCAAAGCGGCTCGAAAAACGAGGAGGAATTGCCTCTTTTCGAAAAGGAAACCGAAAAGGACGCGGTTCAAATTCTCACGTTGCACGCATCCAAAGGATTGGAGTGGCCGGTCGTATTCTTGTTCAATCTTTCCGGAAATTTCATCCCCGACGTCTACGATTATCCGTATATGGAAAACGGAGAACGGTTTTGGAAACTCAGCCTCTGGGACAAAGAAGACGAGATCGACACGAGCAAAAAAGAATATTCGTATCAATCCTGGAACGAAAACAAACGGCTTTTGTATGTGGGAATCACGCGTCCCAAAGCGAGGTTGTATCTTCCCTTTTACACTCCCGTGAATCACGTCAAAACGAGAGATTCAGCATATTATAAAATTCTTTATCCTCGACTCGCGCATATTCTGGAAAACGATCCCGATCCGAATCTCTTTACGCAAGTCGTATGGACGCAACAACCTTTTGATCAAAGCGACCCGAACAAACGCAGTACGATCGCAAACGAGGAATTTTCTTTTTCGCCGTTGCTCCATCAGGAATCGGAAGATCCGAAAACGATCCAACTCCACAGTTATTCCTCTTTGAGGACCAGGGCAAACGTAACTTCGGATGCGATCGCCGTTTCAACCTTGGAAGAAACAAGAGTTTTCAAGTCGGACGACGCGGAAGACACCGGAGATTTGATCCTGGACGCGCTTCCGTCTTCCGCGGCGACCGGATCGTTTCTACACGTTCTTTTGGAAGAATCCGATTTTTCAAGATTCAAAGTCGATCATCCGAAACGAATTCTGAACGACGAGAAAATTCTTTCCAGAATGAATCACCACCTTGAATTCTTTCCGATCTCGGACGCACAAAGAAAAAATACGAACACCGAAAAGGAAATCTATCGGCAAAGGGCCGCCGAAATTCTCTGGAATTCATTAAACGCAAACGTTCCGCTCCCCGGAAGCGCCACGTTTCAACTCGTTGATATCGCGAAAGAAAATCGGATTTCGGAAATGGATTTTCACTTGGATCTGGATCCGCAAAAAAACGGGCCGGGAAATTTTTTAAAAGGTTCGATCGATTTGGTGTTTCGAATCGGCGATCGGTTTTATCTCGCGGACTATAAATCGAACCTGCTCGACGATTATTCCCCCGAATCGTTAAAACGAAACGTCGAAAACGCGGAAAGCAGATACGATCTTCAACGGGACATCTACGCGATGATCCTTTATGAATATCTGAAAAACGTATTCGGTCCGAACGAAGCCATTCAAAAACTCGGAGGAGTATATTACTTTTTTCTAAGAGGAATGAAAGCCGAGACGAACTCGGGAATTTATTGCGACTTCGATTGGGATTTGAAAAGAATTTCGCGGATACGGGAAAACGTCCGCGAACTGACTTCGATCCGCTGGGGGGACGATCTTTGATGGAAGAATCCTTTTCCGATTTTATCGAACGCCTGAAAAACGACATTCTCGAACTCGAAGAAACGGGTTCGAAGAAAAAACAACCGAAACGAATTTCCGAAGAGGATGAAAATATCATATTAGAAATTCTGAATGCGATTTGGGTCGCGATGGAGGAAGGAAGCCTTTGTGTTCCGGTTCAAAAAGAATGGAAAAATCTTTTAAAAACGAAACCTCCCGGTTTCACGGTCGATAAATTCCAAAACGAAGAATGGATTTATTTCGAAAAAACGTATCAGAGTAAAATCGAACTGGAATCCCTTTTACGGGAAAGAATTCAAAACGAAGCCGCACCGAACTTCGATCACGGCAAAGTCGAGGATATTCTAAATACACTGGAAGCCAAAAGTTTCCCGTTGAAAAAAGGACAAAAAAAAGCCATTCTTTCCTGCCTGCATTCTTCCTTTCAGATCGTCAGCGGAGGACCGGGAACCGGTAAAACCACGGTCGTCGCCTTTTTATTAGAAATTTTGAATGCGATCGGACAACTCCCTCCTCCCGAAGAGATAGCGCTCGTAGCGCCGACCGGAAGAGCCGCGCAACGATTGACCGAGTCGATCCAGGAAAATCTCCAAAAAATCGGAGATCCTCGAATGATCCGTTCTTTACGCGGACAGACGATTCACGGACTTCTTTCCTACAAACCCTCGTTGAACGGATTCTACTACAATAAGGAACGTTATCTTCCGCATCGATTGATCATCGTGGACGAAGTTTCCATGGTAGATCTGAATATTATGCTTTCTTTATGGAATGCGATTCCGCGAAAGCCGAAGGAGACGGGCGTTCCTTTTCGTTTTATCTTGATCGGAGATCCGCACCAACTCCCTTCCGTCGAAAAAGGCGCGGTGTTAAGCGATTTTCTTTCCACGCTCGAATCCCAAAAAAAGAATTTCGTTTCTAGACTCGAAGAAAGCAACCGCCAGAAACCGAACGCAAGGGGAAACGTATCCAAGATCGTAACTCTCGCCGAGGAAATTCTTCGTTATTCTCCCGAAAATCTGAATCTCGGAACAAGGATCGACGATTCGTTTCCAAGAACCGATATTCTCGGCGCGGATAAGACGTATGAAAGCGAGGTCGTATGGTTGCAGAACTCGGCGAGCAAAACTCCCGATCATTTTTCAAGAGACGAGCTCGCGGAAACTCTCTGGGATAAGATTCTTTTTCCTCGCATTTCGGAAATCGGATCATGGAAGACGCACGACTCGGTCGATTTGAACGCGCCGGAGTTCGTTGAAAAATTTCAGAATGAATTAAAACGATTCCGTTGTCTCACGATTTTCAGAAAAGGTTATTGGGGAGTCGAAGCCGTTCAAAATAAACTCATGAATCTCGCGGCGCGGGATCTGTTCCGTAAAAAAGAATCCGAAACAAACCCGCAACTATATCCGAAAAAACTTTCCAAACGTTTGTATTTCGTCGGCCTTCCGATTTTGATCACACAAAACGATTCGAGTAGAAAGTTATTCAACGGGGATATCGGAATCGTTCTGAGAATGGAAACCACGGGAGAATTAAGGGCCGTTTTTCCGATCGAAGGAAAACTATTCCCCTTCGCGCTCGACACCCTTCCCGAACACGAACCTGCGTTCGTCATGAGCGTTCACAAAAGTCAAGGATCGGAATATGATACAATTCTAATCTACGTTCCCGATCATCCCGAATCCTCGGAAGACGAACGATCGCATCGGCTTCTCAACCGTCAGATCCTTTATACCGGAATCACGAGAGCGAAAAACCAAGTCATACTCGCGGGCAATCCGAATACATGGGAAAGAGGGATCGCCAATTCTCAAAAACGCGATACCGGTTTTAGAATTTAGATTGCGATTTCAGGCTTTCTCCTTTATGAATGGTCGTCATGCTTCGACCGCCGAAACGAACGATTCGCATTTTCGTAACGATCGCGTTCTTCTGTTTCGTTTCTTTTCTTGCAACGGATTGCAAACGTTCCGTCGAATCCTTTCCCAAAGCGAAGGATGGAATTCTTTCGATAAACGGAAACACACTCGAGAGCGGAAGTATTCTTCCCTTGGAGGGAGAATGGGAAATCTCGGAAGGATTCGGCTCGAAAGAAAAGCTCGGCACGATTCAAGTTCCCGGCTTTTGGGAAACGAGCGAATTCCCGAACTTCAAAGGCAACGCATTCGGAACCGCGACATATAGACTCAAAGTTACGGGGCTCGCCCCCGGCGAATACGCGATCAAGTTTCATGAGATCCACAACGCGTATCGAGCTTATATCAACGGAAAACTTGCTTTAGAATTCGGAAACCCTTCCTCCGATCCGAAAAAAGAAATCCGCAGAATCGGCAAACCGATCATTCACTTTCCGATCGGGGAAAAGGAAACGACGCTTGAAATCACATTAGAAATTTCGAATTGGTTTGAAGGAGCCGGAGGCATCCGAAGAACCCCCGAACTCGGAACGTTTTCTACGATCTCCGCCGCGGACAAAACGAGAAGAAATCTGGACTTTCTTACGTTCGGAGCCTTATTGTTTTTCGGATTTTCAAGCTTCTTCTTTTATCTTCTCACAAAGGAAGAATCCTCGTCGCTTTATCTTTCCTCGGTGTGCGCGGTCCTCGCTCTGAGAATTCTGTTTACGGAAGAACATTATATTTTCGAAATATTCCAGAACTTCCCGCCGATTCTCGAATTCAGAATCGACTTGGGAAGTCTCTTCGTATTGGCGGCTGTCTTTCTGAGTTACCTCCGCTCCTTATTCCCGAACGAATTCAAAACTCTTGCCTTCCGTGTTTTTCTCGTTCCGAACTGGATCGCGTTCGGAATTTTTTGGTTCCTGCAGGGCGATCCGCTCGAACTTCTCGTAGAGGCCTATTTGTATTATATGATCGCGCTGATCCTCGTCGTTTTTGTCGTGATGGTCCGCGCCATTCTTCATAAACGAACCGGCTCGTTCGTGTTTCTGGCTTCCTGTCTTTTGCTTTTGATCGGAGCGCTTAACGACACGTTGTCGCGTCTGGGACTTATCCCGACTCCGTTTATCGTTCCGTATACGTTTCTGTTGTTCATCGCGTTTCAATCGCTTCTGATTTCCATTCGATATAGAAGTTTGCTCAAGTTTACGGACATTCTCAATCAGGAACTTCAGATTAAATTCAGGGCGATTTCCGCATCGGTTCAGGAGGCGATTCTCGTCTCGGACATATCGGGAAAGATTCTTTTTTGGAACGAAGGCGCCGTGAAAATTTTCGGATGGGAAGCGGAGGAGATTCTCGATTCTCCCTTGGAAATAATTCTTCCCGAAAGAAATCGGAACAAACACAAAAACGGTGTTAGGCGCTACCTCCTTTGGAAACGAAGAAGAAAAACTCCGAAGCCGATCGAAATGATCGGATTGCGGAAAGACGGCACGGAATTCTCTCTCGAACTTTCGCTCACGGATTGGATGGTCGAAAAGGATCGTTATATCGGAATCATCATTCGGGACGTCACACAAAGAAAGAATCTCGAATTTCAGAGGGACAAAGCGTTGAATCTGCTTCAATCGGATCTGCAGACAGCGGAAAAATTGCAGAAGTCAATGTTCCCGAATCCTCATTCCAAGGACTGGCCGTTTTTGTGGAGCGTCAAATATCTTCCCATGGGGCCGATCGGCGGCGATTTATACGACATTCGTAAAACCGGCAACGGATGCTGGAGATTCTTTATAGCGGATGCGACGGGTCACGGAACCCAAGCCGCTCTTTTGACGATGGCTATCAAAGCCGATTACGACGCTCTGAAGGAATCCGATTCTGAACCCGGAATCATATTAGAACAATTGAATGAAAGAATTCTACCCATGTTCAGAACGCTGAATTCCCTTTTTACGGCGTTCGTCTTGGATTGGGACCCCGCAACGGGAAACGTACAATACGCCTCGGGAGGACATCCCGAGCAGGTGATTCTTTCCAAAAATTCCAAAATTTCACTCCCGAAAACGGGTCCGATTTTAGGTTTAAAAACCGCCGCTAAATTTAATACGAAGTCGTTTCGTTTCGAGGACCCGTTTCGGCTTTTCCTGTTTTCGGACGGAGCCTTCGAAGTATTTGATAAAAGTCTAATGCAACTCTACGGCGAGGAACGGTTTCATTCTTATTTACAGGAAAATCTTTACACCCCGATTCAGGAGATTTTGGATTCTCATCTTCGGAGTCTATATCGATTCAGACAATCGCAGGATTTAACGGACGATTTGACGTTGCTTGCGGTTTCGCTCGGAGAAGGGGCGTAAAATTTCCGAACCAAAGTACGAAAACGCAATCAAGATTCGAAGAGGTTGAAAAACGCGTATTTATAGGAGACCTATAATTCGAAAATGATGCTGTTCTAAGAAACGGGATTCAGTATTTTAGGCATTTCAATCAATCGATTTTACAAGATCAAAATTCAGGAAAGAACATGAAACCGAAAACGAAGTCATCCGTTGTCTCCGTGAAAAATCTTTCTAAATTCTACGGGAACGGATTCCAAGCGTTGAAAAACGTCTCTTTGGAAATCGAAGACGGAGAAATCATCGCGTTGCTCGGTCCGAACGGCGCGGGCAAAACGACCTTAATTTCCGTAATCTGCGGAATCGTAAATCCGAGCGACGGCTCCGTGGAAGTCAAAGGCAAAAACATTCTCAAGGACTTTCGATTTACGAGATCGCAGATCGGATTGGTTCCGCAGGAATTGAGCGTTCACGCATTCGAATCCGTATGGGCCACGGTTAGTTTCACGAGAGGGTTATACGGAAAATCGCCTAACCCCGATTATATTGAAAAACTATTAAAATCGCTTTCCCTTTGGGAAAAAAAAGATCAGATGATTCTCACCTTATCGGGAGGAATGAAACGCAGGGTTTTGATCGCAAAGGC
Source organism: Leptospira sanjuanensis (assembly GCF_022267375.1). Lineage (GTDB taxonomy): Bacteria > Spirochaetota > Leptospiria > Leptospirales > Leptospiraceae > Leptospira > Leptospira sanjuanensis. The sequence goes on along the minus strand of NZ_JAIZBH010000001.1, from coordinate 835,534 downwards.
CCTTGCACACGAGCCGAAGGTTCTCTTCTTGGACGAACCGACCGCCGGAGTCGACGTGGAGCTCCGAAAGGATATGTGGAACATCGTCCGCAACCTAAGGGAAAACGGAGTCACGATCATCTTAACGACGCACTACATCGAAGAAGCGGAAGAAATCGCTGATCGAATCGGCGTAATGAACAAGGGAGAATTGATCCTTGTGGAAGATAAAAAAGAACTCATGCACAAACTCGGCAAGAAGCAACTGCTGATCGATTTGAATCAGACGTTGAAAAAGATTCCGGCCGGTTTAAAAACGAAAGGGCTTGAGATCGTAAACAACGGGAAACAACTTCTATACACGTATGATTCCCACGGAAAACAGACGGGAATCTCCGCGCTACTGCAAGACCTGAAAAAGGCGAAGATCGATTTCAAGGATCTGAATACGACTCAGAGCTCTCTCGAAGAAATTTTCGTTCAATTGGTAAAGGAGTCACAATGAATCTGCAAGCAATCAAATCCATTTATCTCTTCGAGATGTCCAGAACTTGGAGAACCCTATTTCAAAGCATCGCTTCTCCCGTAATTTCCACGTCGCTCTACTTCGTTGTCTTCGGCTCGGCGATCGGTTCCAGAATTCAGGAAGTGGACGGAGTCGGTTACGGTTCGTTCATCGTTCCGGGACTCATCATGTTGTCCTTGCTGACGGAAAGTATTTCCAATTCTTCCTTCGGAATTTATTTTCCTAAGTTTACCGGAACGATTTATGAAATTCTCGCGGCGCCGATTTCCATGTTCGAGATCGTGATCGGTTTCGTAGGCGCGGCGGCAACGAAGTCCGTTATCCTCGGAACGATCATGCTTGGTACGGCTTCGTTGTTTGTTCCCGTCAAAATCGCGCATCCGTTCGTGATGGTTTTGTTTCTGATACTGACTTCGATCTCTTTCAGTTTATTCGGATTCATCATCGGAATATGGGCCGATAGTTTCGAAAAACTTCAGATCATTCCTTTGCTGATCATCACGCCTCTCGTTTTTTTGGGAGGAAGCTTTTATTCCGCGAATATGCTTCCGCCGTTTTGGCAAAAGGTCACCCTCTTCAATCCGGTTCTGTATTTGGTGAGCGGATTCCGCTGGAGTTTTTACGAGATCGCCGACGTGAGCGTGGGAATCAGTCTTACGATGGTATTCCTGTTTCTTACGATCTGTCTAACGCTTGTTTGGCTGATCTTTAAAACGGGCTACAAAATCAAAAAGTGAGAATCCCGCTATGAAAGTCCCTCCTTCTCAACTCGCAGGTAAGAAAGTTTTTATTTCCGGCGGCTCCACGGGAATCGGCAAAGGGCTGGCGGTCGCGTTCGCAAAAGCGGGCGCGAGCGTCGTCGTATCCGCGAGAAAAAAACAAACCTTAGAAGCGACAGTCCGGGAACTTCGTAAGATCGGATCTCAAGACGCGATCTTCGATTCGGTCGTCGCCGACGTATCCAAGCCGGATCAGGTGAAAAAAGCCGCAAAATACGCTCTTAAAATATTGGAAGGACTCGATTTACTCGTATGTAACAGCGGTTATGCGAAAGTGGGCAGAGTCGGCGATCTGGAAGAATCGGACTTTCGCGATCTAATGGAAGTGAACTATTTCGGACACGTCAACGTGGTTCGAGCCTTTCACGATCACTTCGTCAAACAAGGATCAGGCGATATCATCCTGATTTCCTCCATGCTCGCCACGTTTTCGATTTACGGATACGGGGCCTATTCCGCGAGTAAGTTCGCGATTACGGGATTCGCGCAATCCCTGCGGCAAGAGATGATGATCCATGGGGTTCGAGTAAAAATTTTTCTGCCGCCTACGACCGACACGCCCGGATTGGAAAAAGAGAATCGGGACAAACCGGATCTCGTGAAGGAGATCGAGATGGGTTCCGCGATCAACGCGGTTCATTCCGTGGAAAAAGTCGCGGACGCATTTATCCGTTGGTTGCCAAAGAAAAAGTTTCTCGGATACGCGACCTGGGATTCTTGGCTTCAGTATTTTTTAGCGAGACATTTTCCGGAATGGACGTTGCAGATTGCGGACGGAGAACTTAGATCCGCTCAAAAGCGATTGAATGAAAAAGCGCAAGCAATCAAGGGCGCATAACGTATCGAAAAAAATCCGGGGCGTTCCTGCTCGCAAAAAAACGAAAAATAAAGTTTTCCGAAAAAGTCGCAGGCGGGCTACTACGGGCTCCGCTATCGCTTCGGCCTCGTAAACTTTGCAGAAACGAAAATGCGAACGAAGTCTTATGCGGCTCCGATCGAACTAACGAGTCCGCTCCGCGCCCTTCGTATCCCTAACGCATTGTCAAAGAATATGTTGTCGTAATTCCGACATATAGCCGTAAGAGGGAAGCCCCCACCCGAATTGGGTGGTGGAGGCGGGCTTTGTGGGAAATCTTGACAAATTCGCTTTATCAGAAAAATCGAATCTGCTCAAGAACAATTTTCAGTTTCCAAAGCGTGGGAACTCCTACAAAAACTCCGAACAAAAAACTTTTCGAAACTACACCGCCTGTTTCGAAAAATCCTTATACAACTTTTTATTACCGCCCGGCGGCTTTCCGATATCAACACCCGCCTTAAGAAGTTCCAGCTGGAGTTCTTTGCGGAACGCATGATAATCCACTTCCACGGCATGTCTTTGACCGCCGCCGAACGTAAAGTGAGGGTGTTCGATCTCGTATCGAATCGCTTCCTTTAAATTCTTAGGTCGTTTGTATTTACCGAGAATTTCCAGGCACGCAAGCTTCGCTTGATAATCCGCCATCGGCCAAATACAACCCACCGGTTGAAACAAACCGATAAAATACAAATTTCGGTAATCGTTGTGCATCATTTTACGGAAGAGAGGGATCTTTTCGACGTGTTGAAAATCGATAAACGACTTATCAAAGAAAGGAAACGTGGTCCAAAATCCGGTGCAGGCGCAGATGATGTCGAACTTCTCCTTGGTTCCGTCCACGAATTCGACTTCCTTTCCGTGCAGTTTTTTGATCGCAGGACGAGGTTTGATTCTTCCGTGACGGATAAAATCGAGGAGATCAGAATTCAAAGTCGGGTGATGACTGAGCGCTAATGTCGTATTAACGGGAAGACCGTAATTCTTGTAAGAACCCTGCAACACATGAAGCATCTTCGTAAGAGTCCATTGTTTTACGATGGACGGAATCCAGCTCGGGGTCTTTGCGGCGAACACGTCGGAAGGCATTCCGAAAAGAAATTTCGGAAAAAACCATTGAGGACTTCTCATCGACAACTTCACGCTGTTGGCGACGCGCGCGGATTCGACCGCAACGTCGCAAGCGGAATTACCGCCGCCGATCACGAGAATGTCCTTTCCCTTCCACTCGTTGGTAACTCCCTTAAAATCGTGCGAATGCAGGAATTTACCCGTGAACTTTCCTTCGTATTCCGGATATTTCGGATTCCAGTGATGACCGTTGGCGACCATAAGAACGTCGAAGATTTCGGTCTTCTTTTTTTTGGAAGCGTCTATATAATCCACCTTCCAATCTCCGTCTTCCGTTCTTGTGATCTTTTGGATCGTGTGATTGAAACGGATCTTCTTATACACTCCGAAATGTTTCGCGTACGATTCGAAGTAAGCCTGAAGTTGTTTGTGATTCGGATATTCCGGATAATCGTCCGGCATCGGGAAGTCTTCGTATTCGGACCAAGCCTTCGAGCTGATGATATGCGTGTTTTCGTAAACGCTAGAGTGTCCGGTTTTCGAATTGAAGACCCAGTTCCCTCCGACCTTGTCGTTCTTTTCAAAAACGACCACGTCCAACCCGTATTGAACGCAATTCTTTGCGGCCGCGATACCGCTAGGCCCCGCGCCTACGACGCAGACTTTGACATTCGACTTCATCCGATTCTCCCTTTGCGTTTCAGGAACATTCGTTGACGAAATTTAAAATCCAACAAATGTTACATTTTCGAGAGATCTTACTTATGTTGGATTTGAGCGCAAGAATTTTTTGGCTTTGACCAAATCCGATCGAAAGAACGTAAACGAACGGCGGGCGATTTAAATCCTTTAAAACGAAAGATATAGAATGCCGAACTCGATAATCCGAAAAAACAAAACCGATTCGCGTAACGGTAAAAAGACGAACGGGACTCGCATTCCTTTGCAGGAACGTTCTCAAGCAAGAATGGCTCTCGTGTTGGAAACGGCGGAACGAATGCTCGAAAAGATCGGACCGGAAGAGACGTCGATTCCGGAAATCGCGAAAAAATCGGGCGTTCCCCGCGCCAGCATCTATCAATTCTTTCCCGATAAGTATTCTTTGTTCACTCGACTCGCCGAAAAACATCTCGCCAAAGTGGGGGAAATTCTCGCACTCGAAGGCGCCAAGAGCGCGAATCTTACCTGGAAAAAACTCGTTCGCATCTTAGTGGACGCCGCATCGGATTATTACGACTCAACGCCCGTTGCCAGCATACTCGTGTTAGGCGGGCCATTCAGCAGAAACGCGTATCTCGCACAGGAAATCACGATCGCTCATATCGGAGCGGGAGTCCGCGTTCAACTCTCGAATCTTAAGGTTCCGTTTACGATTCCGAAACAACCCGACGTCGCAACGCTCGGAGTGGAAATCGCATTCGCCTGCATGAAACGAGGATATTATCAGGAAAATAGAATCTCTAAGAGAATGCGGACCGAAGCAGCAAACGCAGTTATCGCCTACTTCTCCGCTTGGGAATAACAAAAAAAAATTCCGGTCTGTCACAAAAACCTTCAAGCCGCGTCTTCCTTTGTATAGGAGACAACATGGAAACTAGATTGAACTATGCGACGGTTTATCCCGAGTCGTTGCAAGCGATGCTGAAAATGGAGGAATTCGCGAAACGAGGAGGAATCGACCCCGTTCTCTACGAACTCGTAAAGATACGCGCGTCGCAACTCAACGGATGTGCGTTTTGCATCAACATGCACACGAAGGACTTGAGAGATATGGGAGAAGCGGAAAAAAGAATCTATCTTTTGGACGCTTGGAGAGAAGCGACCTTTTATACGGAAAAAGAAAAGGCAGCTTTGGAATTAACCGAAACGGTGACGAAGATTTCCGAAAAAGGAGTTCCGGACGAAACCTACGAAAAGGTCAGAAAACATTTCAACGAGAAAGAATTCGTGGCTCTGATCATTTTGATCAACACGATCAATTCCTGGAATCGAATCGCGATTTCAACGCGGATGACAGCGAAATAAAAACAAAAGAATCGAATATTCGATTCTTTTAATAATCCTCGTCCGACCAACCTACGTCGTTCAAGAAGTCGTCGTATGTTCCGTCAAAAACCCGTATCGTATCGTTGTCGAATACGATCAACTTGGTCGCCACGGCGCGTAAGTGCAACTCGTCGTGGGTCACCATAATGACCGAACCTTCAAAACCGTCGATCGCTTCGATGAGAGAATCGCAGGATTGCATATCGAGGTGATTCGTAGGTTCGTCCAAATACAGAAGATGACAAGGAGTCACGAGAATCTTTCCGAGAAGAACGCGGCTCTTTTCGCCTCCCGAAAGAACCTTGATCTTTTTCAAGGCTTGATCGTCCGAAAACATCAAACCGCCCGCGATCGTTCTCGCTTGGTACTCCGTACAGGATTTATCCGAGATCATGATCTCTTCCACGACGGTCGCGTTTTCATTCATGTTGAGTTTATTCGTCTGACCGAAATAACCTTCCTTCAACACGGGATGTTTTTTGATCGTTCCTTGAGACGGTTCCAATTCTCCCGCGAGAACTTTAAGCAGAGTCGATTTCCCTTTTCCGTTTTTACCGATGATGCAGATTCTTTCCCGGTTTCCGACGCTGATCGAAAAGTTCTCGAATAGAAACGGAGGTTTACCGTCGTACGAGAAAGCGAGATTCTCCGCGGAAAGCATTTGGCTCGCCGCAAACGGAGCGCTATTGAAAAACAATTCCAGATCCTGAATCTGTTCGAGCGCTTTCATCTCTCCCTGCTTTTCGAGCTTCTTCACTCTGGATTGGGCGCGGCTCGCAAAACTCGCTTTCGCTTTAAATTTCGCGATAAAGATTTCTTCCTGTTTTCTTTTTTTGGCTTCGTTCAATCGGGTTTTTTCGTAAATTTCTTCGGATTGATTGATCTGATTATAGAGTTTGTCCGTGTCGCCTTGAACCTTGATCGCCTTCGTTCTGTGAATCGCGATCGTATGAGTGACAACGGCGTCCATAAAACCTCTATCATGAGTTACTAATATGATTTCGCCTTCCCATTCGCGCAAAAATTCCTCGAGCCAACGGATCGTAACGATGTCGAGATAGTTGTTCGGCTCGTCGAGCATCAGCATATCGGGAGCTGACACGAGCAGCTTTGCGAGGTTCATTCGGATCTGATAACCGCCGGAAAATTCGTTCGGATCTCTTTCCATATCCTTTTCGGAAAAACCCAAACCGGAAAGAATTTTCTCAACTTGCCAAGTTTCGTATTCCTCGCCTTCGGGAAGACCGAGGGCACATTCTTCCAAGACGGTGGGTTTGGTAAAATGAAGATGCTGTTGCAAGTGACCGATCTTATAACCCTTCGGAACGGAGATCGTGCCGGAATCAGCTTCCACAGTACCGAGAATCATTTGAAAGAGCGTGGATTTACCGTGACCGTTGCGGCCTACAAGACCGATCTTCTCGCCCCGATTGATGCTCAAATTCAAATCGTCAAAAAGAACCTTGGAAGTATAAGCCTTATTGAGGCCGGAAATTTTAATCATGAACTGCGAACCTTCTCGTTATATCCAAGTTTTTGAAAAGACCCTATATTTCACTCAAAAATGAACGGGCGCTCCTGCTCGATCGGCGGCGAAATCGGAATTCTTCGGAAGAAATCGCAGGCCAGGCTTGATCCGCGCTCCAGCTATCGCTTTCGGCCCTCTCATTTCATCATTGAAATGAGAGGGCTGCTTCGCCCGCTCCGCATCCTTAGCGCATTGGATTTTCCGTATTTCCCAGCGGGTTTTCGCCTAAAACCGATCTCAATCCTAAAAAATACTTGCTAAAATTTTTATATAACCGTATGGTTATTGAAATATGAGCATCCCCATGAGTGCGTCGGAACGTTTGGATGCGACGTTCGCGGCGTTAGCAGATCCAACCAGACGGGCGATTCTGGCGCGTTTAGCGGAGGGAGAAGCCTCCGTGATGGAATTGGTAAAGCCCTTTGCGATGAGCCAACCTGCGATTTCCAAACATCTCAAAGTGTTGGAAAAAGCCGGATTGATTACGCGAGCGAAGGACGCACAAAAAAGACCGAGACAAATCGAAGCACAACCTTTAGCGGAAGCGAGCGATTGGCTGGAAAAATACCGCCGGCTTTGGGAAGGGCGTTTCGACAAACTCGACGCTCTCTTGGACGAGCTGAAAGTCGGGAAGAAAGAAAAAGAAAGCGGAACGAGATCCGTTTAAGGAGAACTCCCATGGAGAATACGAAAAAACTGAAAGTGGTCGCGCAAGGAGAACGAGAAATTCTCATCACACGCACATTCGACGCGCCGCGCGCGTTGGTCTTTGATGCGATGACCAAACCGGAATTACTCAAACGCTGGTTCGATGGTCCGCCCGGTTGGTCTTTGATCGTTTGCGACATCGATCTCAAAGTCGGCGGCAAGTATCGGTATGTTTGGCGCAGCGAAGGCGGAAAAGATATGGGAATGGGCGGAGTTTATTTGGAAATCGACGCGCCCGATCGGCTCGTCGCCACCGAAGTTTTCGACGAATCCTGGTATGCGGGAGAAGCGATCGATACGTCCATCTTAACGGAAATCGATTCTAAAACGACATTGCTGTCCATAACCGTTTTGTACGAATCCAAGGAAGCGAGAGAAAGCGTTATTCTTTCACCGATGGAAGACGGACTCGGATATAATTACGATCGACTCGAAGCGCTGCTCGAAACTTTCGCATAATCCGGATTAAACGAAAACGCATAAATCGAAAAACTTTTAAAAACATCTGGGCCGGTGTGAAGGCCCTTGAAAGAAATCAATTATACTAAAACGAGGTTTTTATGCAGAAGATATCCCCCTTTTTGATGTTCAACAATAACTTAGGAGAAGCGACCGAACTGTACACTTCTGCTTTTCCCGATGCGAAAGTTTCCGGCGTAGCAAAAGCGGGGGATAACGTGATGTCCGCGACGTTTTCCATTTACGGGAAGGAGCTTCTTTCCTTCAACGGAGGTCCGCATTTTCGGTTTACTCCCGCTGTTTCTTTTTTCGTAAATTGCAAAACCGAACAGGAAGTAAATCAGCTTTGGAACAAATTGAAGGAAGGCGGTTCGGTTCTAATGGAATTGGGTGCGTATCCGTTTAGCGAAAGATTCGGATGGCTTCAGGATAAATGCGGAGTTTCTTGGCAGATTCATCTTTCTAAACAGGAACAGAGCGTAGTTCCCTTTTTATTGTTCGTAGGAGACAAACACGGTAAAGCGGAAGAAGCGATCCGTTTTTACGCTTCCCAATTTCCGAATTCCAAAATCGGAAACATCGAACGATTTTCCGCAAACGATCAATCCGGCGAAAAAGAAGGAACCGTCAAACGGGCGGACTTTACGATCGCCGGTCAAAATTTTATGGCGATGGATAGCGGACTCGCGCATGCGTTCACTTTCACCGAAGGGATTTCCTTTTTTGTCCGTTGCGATACGCAGGAAGAAATCGACGAATACTGGGACAAACTTTCCTTAGGAGGAGTTAAACAACAATGCGGTTGGGTGAAAGACAAGTTCGGAGTCAGCTGGCAAATCATTCCTCCGATTTTAGGAGCGTATTTGCAGGATAAGGACCCTCAAAAATCGCAAAGAGTGATGCAAGCCATGCTTCAAATGGACAAGATCGACATCGCAAAACTGAAAGCGGCTTACGATCAAAAATAATCCCCGACCGATTCCGTTTAACACCGATTTTACGGAGTCCCCCGCGTTAGGGATGCGAAGCGTGCGTCGCAGTCGCCTCGAAAGAGGCGACCGCAGCGTCAGCGGAGCGCGAAGCAAGCCCGCCTACGACTTTACGAAGATATTTTTTTCTTCGGTTTTGGCGAGTAGGAACGCCCGAATAAAAAACCCGCTTTGAATTCCGTTTCCGTTCGGACGATCCGATACATTCAAAAAACGAATTATTTCTTTTCCGAATGTTGTTTTGCCTCTCCGGAATCGGAGGAAAGCATTAGACTTTCCGAATTCACCGCTTCGAATTGATCGCCGGTGATTTTTCCGAGTTTGTGAAGCAGATCGTTGTTCCATTTCTCGTGAGGCGCGCCGGATAAGAACCAATCCGAGCCGTTGTCCGCAAGAATCATTCCGTATTTTTTCAACGCGCGAAGAATGATCTGATTCTCCTTACTGAAACCGTCGATGTTAAAACTCGCCTTCAATCGAAAACGGGTTCCCATCGGTGGAACGTTTTTATCCGTGATTTTGGAAGCGAAGTGACGCGCGGGCCAAAGATAGGCTTTTTGAGTTCGCTTTGCGGTAAAACGAATCGCGTGCTTGATTTCGCCCGCTTCGATTTCTTCGTAACGAACCAATCCCGGAAGAATCGGCAAACCTGCCGCATCCGCGGAAGTCCAACCGTCCGGTCGAAGCGCGTTCGACTTCAAATCGAAGATCGCACCCGATATCGCAGTCCAAACGTTTCCTTTTTTTCGCGCATGATAGAGTTCATAAAGTTTGCATGTCTTTTCGTCGAGAACGAGAACGTGACGATCTCCGTCGCTCGCCTCTCCTCCTTCGATCGGTGCGTCATCCGGAATCGGATACGGACCTGGCTCGCTTTCATCCGCATATTCGAACGTTATGCGCGATGGAGAACCGGTCTTCAAGGTAAACGGAATTCCGATCGGACTTCCCTCCCAAAAACCGGAACCGAAATCGGCTTTGAGCTTTTTGCGGGCGCCGATGCTCTGAACATACGCTTGCGATAGAGAATGAACGGGCAAACCGTCGATCGGCGTATTCCATACGTTGTTATCGGGGAAAACTTCGCAGTTTCCGAGTTTTGGAGACGCGTGCATCGGATGCAATACGACGAAACTCAAGAACATTGCCGTAAAACTTAGGATTGATTTTTGATTTTTCACGGAAACAATCCGCATCGTTTCGAGCGCACAGGCAATTCTTTTTTTGATCCGGTAGTTTAGGATTTTATAATTTGATCGCATTTCCAAGGTCCGTAACTTTGCGTCCAACCCTTCGTTTTATATCGGAACCAAAAATGAACGGTAAACGAAATCACGAATGCGCTTAACAAAACAAGCCAAAGATATTCGGAATCCCGAATCAGATATAGGAGAATCAGCAATACGCAATACTTAACCGTTCGAAACCAGAGCGGTTGCCCGTGTTTTGAAAACGCGACTTCGAATTCCCGTTTGACTACTTGTGATAAACTCATGATGCAATTCCCCCTCCGGAAACGATTTACTCTAAAATTGCACTCGAACTCCGCACGGAATCAAGTCCGTTTTTGAACGAAATCGGCGAGCGTTACTCAACCATAAGTTCTGATCGAAAGATGAACCGTAAGAGGTATTACGACTTTGTCGTAAAATAAAGTCGGCCCCGGCCCGGATTTTGGGCGGCGGGGTGAACTCAGCCGCATCGCTCTCTATGGATCGCGATGCGAGGCGGCGGAAAGACCTCGGGAAATTTTTCTCGATCAGAAGATGATACTTTCTACAAGCAAAAGGCTTCCTTGTTGTCGGAACACTAAAAAAATCTGCGTTTTTAGCGGTGATTGATTCATTGATTTCTCGACTTTTGAGCAAGGTTATGCACGCAGTGACACTCACCGATTTCAATGAATCCGAACAAAAAAATCCGTACGTTTCTGTTGTTCGCTTTGAAATGTGAATCGGAATTCTTTTTTCGAAATTCTCCAAAACAAAGAAAAAGAAAGGACGATCTAAAGGAATAGGTTAGAATGCAGGACGAATGATTTTTGCGCTGGAATTCTGTTTCAAAAATCCCGAATCGATCCTTCCCATCGTGCCGGAAGACTTCGAGGAGATTCGGAAAAGACTTCCCTTTCGGAAACAAAAAGAAGTCGCCGCGTATTTGGGTTTTCATCCGAGTTCTTTGCGGGTTTTAGAAAGAATCACCGACTCGGCCGTTCGCAAAGGATATTTAAAACCGTTCCGATATCTGTATTCGATTCCGGTTTTCCAAAAGGCGTTTCATCACCTGCCGATCATCAACGAATTCATCATTCGTTTTTTCAACTATGCCTTGTCGAAAGGCTGGAACGAAAAATGGGAGATCTTGTTTTTAAAGGATCTTTCGACACGATTTCCGGATGCGAATTTCAAAAAAGAAGATTACGAAAACGCGTTTCAGCTTTATGAAGAAGTGAAACGTTTTTCTCCTCAGTGGAAGATTCGATCGCTCGAACATCTGCTCTACCTCGAACAAGAAATGATCCGCAAGATTCAGAAGAACGAGTTCAACGGATTGGATCGGCCTTATCCGACTCCTCCGATGGAAAAAGAAGATTGGATCGAACCGATCGACTCGAGAAAGGAATTGTTCCTCGAATCTCGAATCCAACACAACTGTATCTTCAGCTACGACACCCGCGTTTTAGAAGGAAAATATTACATTTATAGAATATTCTTTCCCGAACGCTGCACGTTGTCCCTCTTTCACATCAACGGAGATTGGTATCTCGATCAAGTCGCAGCCGCTTTCAATAAAGTAGTAAAGACGGAGACGTTGAAGAAAGTGGAAGAATGGAGAATGCAAAACGGAATTTTCATGTTGGGAGACGCGTTTCGATTGGGGATTCCGCCCGATTGGATTTATAACCGTTGAATTTCTAAAAAACAAGCGGACCGCGCCCGGACAAAACATACGGGCGCCAGCTGGCCAAAGGCCGGATGTCATGACAATCGCAATCAAACTCGCGCTTCGTAAACGATATTGAAAGGGGATTCCGCCGCGCGCCGAAAACGAGTGAATCCGCCTTTCGTAACTACGTCGCGCATGCGCGCCTCGCCCGCTTGCGCTCCTAATCCCAAAGCCACCTCTTGACTCAAAGAACTAGGCGTACAAAACATCGTCGAGGCAGAATAGTAAATACGACCTATCGGATTCAGATTTTGTTCAAGATGATCGTGAGCAAACGGCTCGACAATGATCACGCTGCCGTCCTTGTTTAAAGCCTTACGTGCGTGAGCCGCGGCGCCTACCGGATCTCCCATATCGTGAAGACAATCGAACATAGCCACTAAATCGTAATCGTTCGCCGGATAATTCTTCGCCGTAGCGACCTCGAAGGTGACGTTCTTTAAACCCGCCTGAAGAGCCGCGTCACGCGCCTTTTCAATGGAAGGAGAATGTGCGTCAAAACCGTAAAAATGGGAATTCGGAAATTCTTTGGCTAAAATAACGGTCGAAGTTCCGAAACCGCAACCGACATCCGCAACCTTCGCGCCTTTTCTCAACTTCTCCTCTATACCTCCTTCAAGCGCAGGAATCCAAGATTGTAATAGCTGAGAAAGATACGTGGGACGAAAAAATTTGGCGGTCGCGCAGAAGATATGTTCGTGTTGTTCTCCCCAAGGAACGCCTTTGCCGGTTTTGAAAGCGTCGATCAATTTGGGAACGGCCGAATAAGCCGCGGAAACTGCGTAAAAGCCGCCCATCAAATACGCGGGGCTATCCTCGTTGTTAAAGATCATATCTTGTTCCGGCGATAGGGAAAATTTTTTCTGCGCCGGATCATATTGCAGATAATCCGCTGCTGCCTGCGCGGACAGCCATTCGCGCGCATAACGCTCGGTCGTTTTCGTTTTCTCCGCAAGTTCGGAAGAGGTAAGCGGCCCTTTTGCTAGCTCCTTATAATAACCCAACGCGTCGCCGATCAGGACCAATGCTCCGCTGTAACCTGCCGAAATCTCGCCGAACAACTTTCCGACAAGCTGTTCCACTTTCTGTGAATCGATCGCCATGTGAATCTCCTATTGATTTATATTTTATAAAAATATAATATTCAACGTAAAAATTGAATCGTTACGTTTCGGTACGATTCAATCGAAACACGGAAAAGATAAAGCCATTTTCATGCTCCTATTCTCGCAGGGAACAAACTCAACATGAAAGAGAATAAACGTTCCGCAATTATTGATTTATACTTCCGCAAGAACCGTTTATTCCATTTTTATAATGTCATAAGTAAATCAATCGAGGGTCTATTTGTCGGAATAAAATCGTTTCACCGCATTCGCGATCATCCTATCCACGAAGGTCGGTGACAAAAGTCTGACCCAAGGAATCAATTTTCCTCCGAAAGTCATAATCAATTCCCGTTCCCGCTTGGAGATCGATTTCGCGATCAAACACGCGCATTCTTCCGGAGACATGAGTTTTCTCTTTCCGGATTTCAGATCCTCCTCTTGCGTGATGATTCCGTTTGCGTCGAATTTTCTATAATTCATTTTGGTCGCGATCGGTCCTGGCGAAACGACAAGCACGCCCACTCCAGTTCCGATCAATTCGATCCGTAACGAATCACTGAAACCTTGAACTGCGAATTTGGAAGCGGCGTATCCGGTTGATCTAGGGAAACCCGTTTTTCCTTGTAAGGAAGATATGTTTACGATCATTCCCTTGTTCTTCTTCAGATAGGATAAGGCAAAATAAGAAGTGTAAACAGTCCCGAGATAATTCACATCCATGAGCTTACGAAAAACGGATAAATCCTGCACGGACTCGAACGGGGTACTCATGGAAACTCCGGCGCTGTTGATCAGAATGTCGATCTTTCCGAATTTTTTTACGGCTTGTTCTATTAGATTTTTGCAATCTTCGGAGGAAGATACGTCCGTTTGAACCGCAAGCGCTTGCGCTTCCATTCGTTCGCATTCTATAGCCAAATCTGCAAGCGTGCTTTGGTTGCGGGAGGCGAGAACGAGTTTGGCTTTTCGTTTCGCGTATAAAAGCGCAAGCTCTCTTCCAATTCCTTCGCTGGCTCCCGTTATGAGGATCACTTGATTTTTTTCCGTTTGTTTCATGTTTCTCCGATTCTTTTGAACGAGTGGGCCCATGTTGCTCTTACTTCGATTTTTTAAAGCGACATACGGATCCCCGCATCAGGCTTTAGTTCGTATCGGATTGTACAAGTTGATCGCGCTTTCGTCGACGGATGTTATAACGGCTTACAAGTTTTTTTTTGGGGGGGGGATGAAACGTAGCGATTCTTGTAGCCATAGGAGTTAATTCAGAAGGCTACAGAGAGGTTCCGGGTCCATGGAAAGAGCCAGAGAAGAAAAGGAAAGTTGGCAAACTTTCCTAAAACATCTAAAGGATCGAGGTCTCAAAGGAGTAAATCGAATCGTCTCTGATAAATGTCTCGGTTTAGTAGAATCGATTCCATATTTCTTTCCGGAATCCAAATTGCAAAGATGTATCGTTCATTTCTACAGGAATGTATTTGGAAAAGCCCCGAGAGGATCCTTTAATGTCATTTCTCAAATGTTGAAGGCGATTCATTCCCAAGAGAACAAAGAAGAAGCCTTAAAGAAAGCCAACTTTGTGATGGAGAGATTAATCGAAATGAAATTGAAAGAAGCTTCCAAGATTCTCTCCGATGGGATCGAATAGACGCTGGCTTACATGGACTTTCCGTCTGAGCAATGGAGAAAGATCCGTACGAATAATCCTTTAGAAAGGATCATTAAAGAGATCAAAAGAAGGACAAAGGTTGTCGGAGCTTTTCAGATGGGAAGTCGGCTCTCATGTTGGCGACCGCCCGTCTTAGGCATATCGCTTCTACTAAATGGGGAACTAAAAAGTATGTTGACATGGACAAGCTAAAAGAACTAAAAATTTCAAAGCTCACGGCTTGACCGTATTGAGAGCCTTATCTCAAAGTTAAATTGTGCGAAACTTTAAGGACATTATCCATCTAACTTTTATGAGGCAAGACCAAAAAGATCCCTCTTCTCAAAACACCGATTTAAATCCTCCAACAATTATTTCGGAAACCGATGACGGTTAATTCTCGTAGATAAGAGCACCTTTCTTTAGGAGTGATTCACAGGCATTAGTAGTACAACTATACCTTATTCGATTACTAAGCTTTTATCTACCGGTCTTGCTCATTCAAAACAACTAAAATTTCACGAAAACTTTCTAAACCTGCTTCCAAATTTTCAATAATATCTTCCGCAAGTACATCCGGATCCGGAAGATTATCCAAGTCAGCAAGCGACTTATCCTTGATCCAAGTAATATCTAAGTTCGTCTTATCACGAGTTGTAATCTCAGAATAAGAAAATTTTCTCCATCGACCTTCCGGATTTTTTTCGGGATGATAAGTTTCTTTTCGTTTGTTAGGATTCTCAGGATTATAACAATTGATAAAATCCCTCAAGTCCTCTAGTTTAAGTGGATTCTTCTTTTGCGTATGATGTATATTCGTTCTATAATCATAAAACCAAATATTTTTAGTCCAGGGTTCTTTAGTCGCGGGTCTTCCGTCAAAGAAAAGCACATTCGCCTTTACACCATTCGCATAAAAAATTCCGGTCGGAAGTCGAAGAATTGTGTGAAGGTCAACCGTTTCCATCAATTTTTCTCGTATCGTCTTTCCAGCACCACCCTCAAAAAGAACGTTGTCCGGAAGTACTACTGCCGCCTTACCCGTAGTTTTTAAAATAGTTTTAATATGCTGTAAAAAGTTTAACTGTTTATTACTCGTGCTTTCCCAGAAGTCCTGCCGGTTATATGTAAATTCTTCTTTCTTTTGCTCTCCTTTCTCATTCGTAATCTTCGAACTACTTTTTTTACCGAATGGCGGATTGGCCAAAACGTAATCATAACGAATCCCCGGATCTGCAATCAAAGCATCCGTTGGAGAAATAAAATTATCGGTATCGATATCTCCTATATTATGCAAAAATAAATTCATCAACGCTAACCGACGGGTTCCGGCTACAATTTCATTTCCGAAAAAAGTTTTAAACTTTAGAAATTTCTTTTGTTCTTTATTCAAATCCTGTTTTGTAATATAATCATATGCAGCCAAAAAGAAACCACCTGTTCCGCAAGCAGGATCTGCGATCGTTCTTTCCGGCTCCGGTTGAACACATTCCACGATAGCCTTAATCAAGGCCCGGGGCGTGAAGTATTGGCCTGCCCCGCTTTTGGTATCTTCCGCATTCTTTTCCAAAAGCCCTTCGTAGATATCTCCTTTTACATCGGTTCCCATAAGAACCCAATTTTCCTTGTCGATCATCTCGACAAGTTTTCCAAGTTTAGCGGGATCTTGGATTTTGTTCTGACTCTTTGTAAAAATCTGTCCAAGAATTCCCTGGGACTTAGCCAACTCTCTGAGAAGTTTATTATAATGCGTCTCTAACTCCGCACCCTTCTTATCAGTTAGGCTCTCCCAGTTGTATTCTTTCGGAATCGCAATCTTACGATCATAAGGCGGCTTCGAATATTCATGAGCCATTTTTAAAAACAAGAGATATGTCAGCTGCTCAAGATAATCTCCGTAACTCACTCCGTCGTCTCTAAGCAAATTGCAAAAAGACCAAACTTTCCCAACGATCCCATTTGTATGAGAATGATTACTCACGCGATCCCTTTTTTCCTTTCTGAGTAGATGTCTTTTTACTGGACTTAGGAACGATTGCGCCCTTTCCTTCCGGAATATAACCCTTTCTTCTCATCCAAAGTAAAGTTTTCAAAAAATTCTCTCTTGGAATTTTGAGTTTTTCCGGCGTCCAATTTTCTCTCGCTTCGAATATGATTTCTTCGTTTGTCGGCTGCTTTCCTCCTATAAGTAGATTGTTCCATGCCGCAAAGAGAGTTGCCACAACCTCGGAGCGGAGCTTATCCAAGGGCATAAAGTCTTGAATTAAGTTTCTGATTTTTTGTAAATCATTGCTATCAAGTTGATTCGAGACTTTTGTAAGAACTTTATGCATCCCCTGTTTCGATTGGTAGGTATGACCGATGTTTAACTTTTTGATCCCGAAGTAATTTGCCTTGATCGCACGGGACTCAACCTTTTTCAAGTGAGGGTAATCATCCGGACCGGCCGCATCCTTTACAGGCATTCTTCCCAATGAAATTCCAAGATGGGATTCCACCAAATGAGCAATCTTTTCACATTTCACATGACCCAAATGTTCTAAATACTTTGGCTGTTTTTCATGGGCTTCGATGACCATCGCGATCACGCCAGCGTGTAAATCCGTCGTGGTAATTTCAGGAATGAGTTGAGGAAATTGAATCAGATTGTCTTTCGGCGAGAGTGCGTTTTCAGCGACTTTCCTTGCGGAATTTACATTCGTTTTTTCGAATGTAGTGTTTTTCTCTGCACGAATTCTTTCTAAAAGAACGGATGCAGGTTCATCGTTCGGATCTTGTGCGACTAACTTTCCTTCAAATGCTTTTTTTAAAATACTTTGCCGAAGAGATTCTGCCTGTTTGAGCGAAGATTGAATGGTTTCTTCGAGTTTGTCGCAAATACTGAAGCGAGATTCGATTTCTTGGACGATTGCTTGTTGTTCGGACAATGTTGGTAAAGAAATTGGTAAACTACTAAGAATATTCTGATTTATCTTCGGCATTGTCCCCGCCGATCCAGCGACTCTTTTCCTTAAATAATCCCTTTGATATTGATTAGATATATTATAATATAAATACTTTGGTATGATTAAATTTTCAGAGCATTGCACGCGAAACATTAGATCTGGAAAAATGAATTCTTTATCTTTTCCTTCATATAATGCAGGCACACCTACGTATTCTAAGGTATTCCCTCTTTGAATTAAAATATCATGATTGCTACACCAAATATCACGATCATATAAATTCTTTTCATCCAGATATTTGTAATATTTAGATGAAAATTTTCCCGAAGTCGTTGCAGAAAGTTTCAATACTTTATAATTTGTAAAATATTTAACCGGTTTTCCAGAATAACCATTAGTTAATTTACTTCGTAAAACGTCCCCCAACTTCACCCACTTCCATCCGCTCGGAAGTTCCCCTAAAGAAGAATTCTTCTCTTCTGTTATATCTTCACTCGCAATCTGATTCAGATGTTTCTTTCGCCATTCCTCGGTTAGCTTTCCTTCAAAGGCCGATTTCAAAACGGATTGTCGATAGACCTTGAGCTGCTTCTGAGCTGTTTTTAAGTTTTCGATTCCTTTGTCTAATTCACTGAACAGTACTTCGATTTTGGATACGATGCGTTGTTGTTCGGCGATGGGTGGAAGGGGAATTTTAGCCGCCTCAAACTTAGACTTAGTGATATGCGCTAAACCAGCCGTTCCATGAGCTTTTTTCACAAATTCTTTTATCTTATTCTTTAACGCATAAAGATAGAATTGTCTGTCAATCAACTTTTCATTAACTACAATTCGAAAAATATGCTGATTTAAATATGCAAATCCCCCTCTCCAGATATGAGCCCCAAATGAAGTATCAGGAGTTCCTGACCAAGCAAATAGCAAATCACCGAAGTTTACATGATATTTTTTTTCGATCTCCACTTTACAATAATTGTATTCTGAAATTTCTCGATTTAGATTTTGAATTCTTATAATTGGCACTCCTTCCTTTGCCCATTCCGAAGACTTAAATGCCTTTCCATTTATATATTCAGCAACTTCTCCAAGTTTTACTATATTCCATGTATCTGGAATATAATCGTTACTTAAAAGTGAAGAGTTGGAGAGAGTTCGATCTTGAATCTTATTCTTAATTTCTTCCATTAATTCA
This sequence comes from Leptospira sanjuanensis, assembly GCF_022267375.1. GTDB lineage: Bacteria > Spirochaetota > Leptospiria > Leptospirales > Leptospiraceae > Leptospira > Leptospira sanjuanensis. The sequence goes on along the minus strand of NZ_JAIZBH010000001.1, from coordinate 816,756 downwards.
ATATTCTCTCGAAATAATCTCTAATTTCAAATGTTGAACTCAAAACCCCAACTCCAACTGTTCCATCGGCTTGGGTCGAAAGTCTCCGATGATCACAAAAGGATTCGGAGCAACGTAATGATGTTGTTTGGTGGTTCCTAAGAAAAAGTAATAATCTTTCGTTTTGGCGAAGTCTTCAAAGTACTTCTTTTTAACGTCTTCGCAAGCCTTGGCTTCATCTCCTCCTCGACGCGCAAGAGAATTCCAATAGAGCATTCCGGTTTCCCAGTCCTCGATCATCATATGAGAGACCTTCCCTGAATCGTCTTCAATCTTGAACTTGAACTTATAGGGAACCTTATCTACGACTTCGAAATTTTCTATATCGTCTTCTTCTTCATTTTCAAAAAGAATCCCTTGTTGTTTTTCAGATTCTAAGGCTCTTAATTTTTTAGGATCCCAAGTACTTTCCGTTTTTTCATACGTAAAATCTAGAAATTTCATAGGTTTAAAAGTTGCCAAAGAGGTGCAAACTTTCTTATCTTTAGCCTCGCCAATCAATTGATCGAGATTTGTATAAACATTCTGTAAAATGAATTTTCTTCTTTCCGCCCAGGTATTTCCATCAGGAGCAATTTCTCCAACGGTTTGAATTTTTTGGTAATCAGTCGGACGATGGGATTCGGGACGAAAATCGCTCCCATTGGGTCTTAAATCCAACTCGATCCATTGGTATTTATGAAAACGATCTTTATAATTGATTTTTCGAAACGGAAGCGGATAAATTCGGATCCACTTTCCTTCCTCGGTAATTCCAGCGGTACAAACCGTTTCTCCATATTTGGCTGAAATTGCGGGATATGTTTTTACCGTAATGAGAACCTTCATACACTTTTCAGAGGTGATTGAGTTTCGTTTTTTTCGGTAAGAAATCCAACAACTTCCTCGCCGTTCGACTTCTATGGCAACAGTTTGAATCCGCTTCAAAGCAGGTTAACGCGATTCTCCCCTTTTCACGAAATAGATCTGCAACTATTTTTAGATCTTTTGAATTCAAAGCCAAAGTGCTTCTTTCATATTCAAGAAACAGTTTTTCATAATCTTTTTGAGAATTCAATCCCTGTCTTTTGTCGGAATCGATTCCAAGGCCGGGAATATGTACATATTCGATCCCAACTGTCTCTAAGATGCTTTGCAGTTGAGCTTTAGAAAAACCGAACTTCATACTCAACGGATTTTTTCGAACATCACAGAGGACTTGAACATTCTCCCGTATCAATTCTGTTACATAGCTCTCAACAGTTTTTCCTTCATAGCCAATCGTAAAAAGTAATGGTTCCCTTTGAGTCGGCCTAGAATTTACCACTTGGACCCACTGGTTTTTGTCTAAGATTGTTTCCGCGATTTCACTTTTAATCGCGTAGAATGGATAGTTTTCATATACGAACTTTATCAATGGTTTTCCGCGTAATTTCGAAAACTTTCTCGAAAACAAATCCAACCGATCTACATCATTCTTCTTTAATGTTTTTCTGTAATCTAAAGAATCCAAAACCGACCAACCTGATTGCGTCTCGTCTACTTGGCCATACTTCGTCATCGTTTTTAAATCCTGAGTAGCCTGAGGAGAATAACAACCGAATCGGTAAGGCAAAAAATCAAAGGACGGCATTTCTTGGTTTTGCGTATATAAAAACAACAATTTCTGGAGATCCGTTTTGGACAAACTTCCACCAAACGACTGTAATAAGGCTAAGATTACTTTTCTTCGATAATACACGGTCGTCACTTGAAACTTTTACGAGAATCTATGATATGTATAAAAAGGAATCAACTCTCGTACAGAACAAATTAGTATTCAACTCTCAAAATTTTGATTTTTTAAAATCTTCATGCCACCAGAACTTCATTCAACTCTTCCAAAATTGGTTCGGCTTCTGCTCCAAAAAGCTGCCAAAATTTACCTAAGCCGCCCTCTTTATTGAAGGGGTCTAATTCAAAGTCTTCTTTATCAACATGATACGAAGTAACAATATAGTCCTTGATCATCTGCAACCAGTGCATTTGCTCTTTATTAAATTTAAGTGTGCCTGCCTGTTTTTTAAATACCCAATCTTGAAAGTTTTTATCCACGATCTTATCATAGCTTGTCAAAGAAGAATCGATTCCCGTTATTCTTCGAATCAATGAGACAAGCGCCATCAGTTCAGTTTTAGGATTTCCACGGACAGCTTCTAATTGTTCGTAAGCTTTCCATATATTTAAAGGAGCCATACTCGGCTTAGCCGATTTCAAGATATCCAGAACATCTTTTAACATCGAATATGTTAATTCACGTCTGCGATAAGGTTGATTATAAAAAATTTGTAGGGCGAGAATTTCAGTCTTATGCGTGTTAATCCATGCACGGAAATCAGAAATCAATGTCTCCGCATTTGTCATTGTTTCCTTTTCCCATGCTTCATTCAGGACCTTGTCTAAATTAACCTCGTCAATATATTGAAAATGTGTTTTTCTGATCGACTCAATAAAACGATTAAGTTCGCCCGAAAAAATATCTGCCACTTTTTGAATCATATCCGAGTGTCTGCTTTGAAATTGGATTTCAATTTCTTCTAAAGATACATTCTGCGATTCCTTTTTTATATCGTCTCTTAATGCTTCTATCGTGTCCGGATTATAAACATTCAAAAGTGCCTTGACAACCTGTGGAACCTGATTTCCTTTTGCCTTTTGTCTAAACTGCTCTCGTTCCCTTTCCGTCAATTGTTTATCTAATCGAATCAATCGATCGGCAAGTGTAGTAAACAAATCTTCGTCTTGAACGCCTACTGCAATAGCCCCCAGTAAATCTTTTAAAGCTACTCCTGGCTTTTTATCCAAAGATCTACTATCCGTTTTTAAACTTTTCGTAACACCTACCGCATCAACGATGACAAAATGATCTTTCGTAAATTGAGCAGATGGGCTGACCTTTCTAAGATCGTCTAGGCTCAGAGTTCGTGTGCCTCTTCCTTTCATTTGTTCAAAATAATTCCTGCTTCTAATATCTCGCATAAATAGAAGACATTCTAAAGGTTTTACATCCGTTCCGGTCGCAATCATATCTACGGTAACTGCAATTCTTGGATAATAATCGTTCCGAAACTGAGAGAGTGTAGATTTTGGATCCTCTTCCGCTTTATAGGTTATTTTTTTACAAAATCTATTTTCTTCTTCAAACTCTTCTCTGACAATTTGAATAATATCGTCCGCATGACTGTCCGTCTTTGCGAAAATTAAAGTTTTCGGGACTTCAAATTCATGATTTAGATCGTATCGATCGGGAAACATCTGAGGTAGATTCTTTCGAAACGATTTAATAACGGTCCGAATCTGGCTTGGATTCACGATTTCATTGTCTAACTTTTTCGCAGAATATTCCAAGTCCTCATCCAATTGTTCCCAGAATTTTCTTCTTGTTAAGCGTTCTCTTTTTTCAATGTATTCTTTAAAGAGACTCTCCTTTTGAATTTGAGCTCCATTCTTAGAAATTTCTGTCTCAATAGTAAAAATGTTATAAGGAACAAGAACGCCATCGGCTATTGCATCTTCGAATCCGTAGTTGCTTACAACATTCTGATTGAAGTAACCGTAAGTTCGATTATCAGGAGTGGCCGTTAAACCGATTTGAAATGCATCGAAATATTCGAGCACCTGTTTCCACAGATTATAAATACTTCTATGACATTCGTCGATAACAACAAAATCAAAAAACTCAGGTGATAAATTCGGATTGTATTCAACGGGAACCGGTTCATTGGGTACCCATTTTTCATTTGGGTTCCCTTCCTCAGATGAGTCTTCAAGCTCTTTTCCACGTAAAATAGAATATAATCTTTGTATCGTACTAATATATACTTGATTGTCGGGTGGAACAAATCCGGACTTCAATCGATGAACCGCGTATAATTCCGTAAACTTTCGATTGTCATCATTAGGCAAATAAGACAGGAATTCCTGTTCCGCTTGTTCACCCAAATTCTTAGTATCTACTAAAAATAAGATTCTCTTAGACTTTGCATATTTTAACAATCGATAGATAAATGTAATAGAAGTAAAAGTTTTTCCTGAGCCAGTAGCCATTTGAATCAAAGCTCTTGGCTTGTTTCCTTTAAAAGATTCTTCTAATTTTGTAATTGCAAGAATTTGACAATCTCTAAGACCCGATATGGGTAATGAGGGTAGATCTAATAATCTACTCCTAAGTTGTTTCTCATTTTTTTCCCAAGCTCTTA
>NZ_JAIZBH010000001.1:0-807500 GCF_022267375.1 Leptospira sanjuanensis | reverse complement strand
GGATAAAAGCCGAATACACGGGCAAGCAACACCGATGATCCGGTTGTGGAAGTCCAAAAAGGCACTGCGGCCACAGGAGTATTAGGAAAAACTCCAAAAATAAACGGAGCCGCAGCCGCGGAATAATCGACGATGCTGATCATCTCGTTTGCATTCGGCAATCTCCAATTGGTGCGACCGGCAAAATTGAGAACATCACAGTAGGCGAGCGCGCCTGCCCAAGTGATTATATTAACAACACCTACGGTACAACCTGCTCCTGTAAGTCCCGCCGCGCACTTTTGCCAAAGAAGCCCTGTGTTCTGATCGAAAACGGTATCTGTCGCAACCGCTGGAGGAGGTAAAAAAGAATTGTCCACAAACGAAGGCGCAGGAATCGGATTTCCCGAAACACAACGCAAATAACGAACCACACTTTTACCTACGCTGAATACATGATTTCCCAATGCAAAATCGCTTTCAAACACTTGCCCCGGTAAAGGAACTCGAGTCGTATTCGATATGTATGCAACTAAGGTATTCGTATTGGGAAATGCCGCCGTATCTATGTAAGGCGCTGTACCGGAACTATTCACGAGAGAAGTCAATTCCCGGATGGTGGGAATTCTCCAGTTGGTTTTTCCCGCGTAACCTCGGCCATCATTGAGGGTATTGAGCTCCGCACAACTTCCGGCAGCTCCCGCGTCTGCACTATTCCAAGTGATGGGAGTCATTACTCCCGTTGAACAATCCGATCCGCCAAGTCCTTGAGCACAAGTTTTCCATGTCAAGCCGTGCACTTGATCCAGAGTCGTATAGTCGTTGGGATATCTACAGTGTTGTGTAGGCGCACTAAAAGATCGTGCAATCGGTATGTCATTGAATTCTCCGTCCTGACCGGTGCCTGCACAAGCGACGAGGGCTCCCGTTGTATCCCAACATTGGGTTTGCCCCGTGTCCGTTACCGCCGCCGGTGTGAAGTTAAAATTAGATCCGGGACATTCATACACATCTTCTGTAGAGTTCGATTTGAGTAGCTGTTGAAAAATGGCGTAGGGAGGATCCGGTTTTTTCGGCTGATGGACACAATTCAAGAGACAAACAAGTAAAATTCCAAAAAGTGAATTCGAATATTTAAAAAAGAAAGAAGGTTGAAGCGGAAGCCCATGACAAATTTCAAAAACGCATTTCTGCGGTTTGACTGTGCGTAAAGGTTCCATCCTGTTTTGATATTTTTTTTCGCCTAAAAAATGAAAACGCATACTATATTATACATATCAGTTTTATCTTTTAGTCTTTGAATTTGAAGTTAAACGGTTCAGCTTATACTCTGAAGAATGTGAGAGCAGGATAAAGCTACATAAAACCAAAAATTTGAGTGAGTGCCACTTATATCATCCTTACAAGAATCAGAATTCGTTTCTATCTTCGAACACCAGCGAGATGCCGAGTTTCACGAAAACGGAGAAACTCGGTGTTCCCAATAAAAAGAAATCGCGTAAACATCGAAAGAATCGTCGAGCGACGGCATTTGGGGAACTCCTGCAAATTTTCTTTGAGCTTTGAAACAAGTTCCTAATCTTTCCGATCAACCAAATGAAATATTTTCCACATAAGGACTTTTGTTTCAGCGATTTCTCAACGTTAGATGTTAAACGGATGAGAAAACGATTTGGATCTATTGTTATATCTCAAAAATTTGAGCATAGGAATGCTCTGCAAAAGTGATTTCAAAAAACTTTCTGTTTCAACCCGTACTGCATAATATTTATTGAATGTGTCGATTCCGTCTTCCCGATCTCCGGATTTACTCGGGCATTCCAACGAATACCTCTTCGTATTTTTTGGGAAAATACGTTGGAATTTTTTAGAACCGGGTCAAATACACCGACGATTCCGTGTGAGTTCCTGCATGTTTTACCGACAAACTAAGGATCCTCGTCGTATACAAGGAAACTGTATGAGTTCCTACATTCCCACTCCTTACAGGAAAAAAGCCCGAATCCAAAGGGAATCCTCCGGTCTGAACATCAAAACGTGCGGGAGTTCCCGCACTTTTCCCCGAACTGAAAGCAAAATCCCAAAAAAACTCCAGTACAAGCGCTCGCCTCTATACCGTTTGTCGTAGCCGCCATAACCTTTCGAGTGAATACGCTCAATTTTAATTTCAAAACAAAACGTTTATTCAAAAATTTGAATATATTAAAATGAATTCGATTAAAATTTTCGCATAACAAGAAAATATGAACTTCAATGACGGTTAACGTTATATCGGCTCCGAGCGCCGCTTACTCATAAACCCGAATCGAAAAACTCAAAATAAGCCCCGAGCGGCATAAACGAAAAATTTTCATTATATTATCCAAAGGAAAACGAACCGCGAAACTACTTCGGTTTAAAATCCGTTAATCGGAATACCGGCGAAAATCTCGTTTTTACGGCCAGTTTCAACGAGGACACATTGAAGACATTAGATAAAAACGCAAAGACTACATTCAAAAAACGGAATTCTCTTATCAAAATCGTCATGAGCACGGCGATGCCTTTCATTTTCGTTTACTCGTGTCACAAACACGAAAAATCGCACATGGACCTGAATCTTCTTTTGGCTTCTTCCGCGATTGCCGAAGCCGTTGCAACGGCGGGAAATCCGAATTGTATTCCCGAAATCGGATGTAACACGGTAAAGGCGGCCAACGATTGGTCCGAAATCCAAGTCGGAGAATTGCCGATCATCATTACGGCTCCGCATGGAGGTTCGCTTTTACCCGCGGAAATGAAAACGCGAACCACGGGAACTCTGGGAAATGATTCGAATACAGCGGACTTGGCGATCAAGATCCGCGACGAACTTCAGAAATTTCTCGGAAAAAGACCGCATTTGATTCTCAATCACTTGGATCGTTCCAAGATCGATATGAATCGTTCCACGAATCAAGCCGTGGACGACGAAAACGATCCGGACTTTCAAACGAATCTTCGAGCCTATACGGACTTTCATCGTTTTATCAATCTTACTCGAACCCATATCGCCGGAAAATTTACGAGAGGAATTCTTGTGGACATTCACGGTCACGCGCAAGACGAGAACATCGTTCAAATCGGCCTGGATCTGACGGAGGCCGAACTGGAATCGAATGAAAACAACTGGGCTACGAACAATCTTCATCGGTCCTCCAGCTTACGTGCGTTAGTTGAAAACGGAAATATGACGTTGAAGGAAGCGATTCTCGGAAACGACGCGGTGGGAACGCTTCTGGAGGAAAAAGGTTTTCCTTCGTTTCCCAATCGTCAGCTGCGGAATTTTGCGACGACCGGCACCAATCATTATTTTACGGGCGGTTATAACACGGCCACTTACGGTTCGGGCAGCGGCGGGAGAATCGACTCGTTTCAAATGGAAACTCCCGGTCCCAATCTACGCAATACCGAAAGCACGAGAGCCGATTTCGCGAAAAAGTTCGCAGAATCCTTCGTGCAGTTTTTAAGAAGAGCAAATTATCCGGGAATTCCTCAAAGCTGAAGAAGAAATACGGCGATCGTTAACAAACGCGCACGGTTCGAGTTTTATTGACGTTGCACTTTTTCATATGTTTTTTCGCATTCCTGCGCTTCCTAAAATACGGAAAGATGATTGGTAGACAATTTACATTTACCGTCGCTTAACAATTTTGCTACTCCGACATAGACGCTGTTTCCGTCCGAAAGAATCAGTTCTATGTCCTGCGGATAATCGGTCCGGTCATACGAATGCCGTAACACGAAATGGCTGTCGGAGATATATCTCCGGTGCAATTGAACCGTTTCGATGCGGATTCGTGTCGAACAAAACCGTGAATCCGGTCGAGAAAGAGATCTATTCTTATGACAAGCGTAAATTCTTAATTGTTCCGACAAACGATTGAGGAAAACAACTTGCATTTGCAGAATACAAGTTGTCGGGCCTGTGGCAAACGAAAGAGTTCTTCTATCGTTCGATTGGATGGCGGTTTATAAAAAAGATCCACAAGAAAGAATGACGGAAAATCGAACGACTATTCTCGATCCTTGCCGATCGATTCGGCCAGAATCAAACCGCAAAATACGATCGCACAACCGATCACCCGGATCGGTCCGGAAGTTTCACCTAACAATAAATAGGCGATGATCGAAGAAAAAACGGGTTCGAGAGAAAAGATGATTCCGACCCTCGTAGGCGACACGCGATGCTGATATTTGGTTTGCAGAAACGTCGTGAGAACCGAAGCCAATAACGCGTTGTAAAGGACTCCCGGGATCAATCTCATACTCGGATTCAATTTCGCTTCTTCGATTCCGCTCACGTCTAAAACTACCACGGATAAGAGAGCGAAAAAACCGGCCACAAACGATTGATAAAAAACCGAAACTCGAATCGGAATATCGGAACCCATCCGGTCCATCTGAATGATGTAAAGCGAAAAGAAAAGCGCTCCGCCGAGCGTGATCCAATCGCCGCTCGCGATCTGCAACGAACCTTCCCGTCCGACTTCTCCCAAAAAAATCAGACTGATTCCGATAAAAACGACCAGCGCTCCCAAAAGATTTCCCTTTGCGGGCATTCTTCGTTTGAAGACCGCCTCCAAAAACGGAGTAATGACGACTAACGTTCCGATTAAAAAAGAGGACTTAGTTGCGGTGGTCGTTTTTAATCCGACCGTCTCACAGGCGAATCCGAGATACAAAAACATTCCGAGAAGAAACGCCCCGGGATACCAAATTCTTCCGTTTTTAAATTCTTTCCAAGCGAACGGAAAAAAAATCAAACTCGCAATCCCGAAACGCAAACCTAAGAAGATCGAAGGCGAAGTGTCCCTGAGCCCGAAGATCGTCATCGTAAACGTTCCGCCCCAGATCAAAGTGCAGAGAATCAGATACGCTTCGTTTCCGAATTGTTTCAGATTGAACATCAGGCTTTGCTCTTCTTCAATACGATTTTAAGCGGCTCCCAATTCCGATTCGGACGGGAACGGATTTCCACGGATTCATAGCCTTCTTTTGAGACTTTGATTTTGGTTTCTTTCCGATCGGGAAACAACTGAAAGAAGAATCCGTTGTTCGGATTGGAGACGCGGACTTCTTCCTGAAAATATTTCACTCGATCTATTTCCACCTTCGCTTCGAGAGGAATTCCGAATTCGTCCGTGACCTTCAAAAAGATCTTTCTTCCTTCGAGGACTTCGTTTAACAAAATGTTCCAGGATTCTCGCAGGGAAAGATTGACCTTCTCCACTTCCTTATAAACCGGATTGAGATGCGTGGTTTCGAGAAGATACGCAAGAGTTCCGTGCGCGAAATAGAAATAATCCTGATCCACTCCGTCGATCGGATAGATGTTCTTTCTCGCTTCGAATTCCTTTTCCGGATTGAGACTCGCAACCGAAGCTGCGATTTTTTTTCCCAATTCTCCCGCCATATCCGGTTCGGGGTTATTCAACGAATCGATGGAATACGGAACCAACAGACAATTCGCATACGCATGATAGCTGATGGAAGCCGCAAAACGTTCCTTATTGGCGAGTTCCATCATCGCCTTCGTTTCGGGCTCCGAGCCGGGCGACGGTCCCCTGTAAAAATAATTGGAAGGATTCGGAGAGGAATAACCTCCTCCCGTTTTTCCCCAGAAGAACGGATAGTTCCGATTGATGTCCACGCCCGGATTGAGTTTGTCGTTTACCGGTCCGACTCCGGGATAACCGTTCTTCCTTCCCATCAGATTGGAAACGTGCCAGAAATGTCTGGCTCCGTCCGGGTTGACGATCGGAACGACCCAGATCTTCAACTTATTTAGAATTTCATCATATTCCTTCGGTTTGGAAAGAACGGAATACACGATATCGTAGCAGTGTTCGATCGATATGACCTCGTTGGCGTGATGCGCACAGTTGAAAAGAACCGAGATCTTTTCCTTATCGGGAACGTTCGTGTTCGTCAAAATCAGCGCGGGAATCTCCCTTCCTCTCGCGGTTTTTCCGATCACCTGCACGCGCGCCAGTTTGGAATAACGGTTCGCAATCCCGAGTAGATAATGAATATTTAATATATTATCCTTATATCCTTTCTTTAAATCGTCCAGTCCGTTGAACCGTTCGTTGATCAGATCCTGATAGTTCCCCGAGTAATATTTAAACGGAAAGTATTGTTTGACCACGGCGATTCCGGGCGATGAAAATCCGGCCCGATCCACGTCCTCTTTACTCATCACGGAATAATAGGAATCCGATTCCTGATAACTGATGGAATATCTTCCTTTGGTTTTTTCCCGAAACTCTCCCAGACGTCCGGGTTCGATCCGAACGAGAAGCATCTTTCTTGGATCGTTTAGGGGAGAATTCGGAATCTTCTTTCGAAAAAAACCGGAACAGGAAATCGATACGAACACGCCGAGAAAGGCGATCGAGGCGGCTCGGAGCGTATAGATAAAACGCGTTTTCATTCGATTCGACGACTGGAGCTACTTTGCTCGGGTCGCTTTAAGAATCCAGAGATTTTTATGTTGATTTGTCCGTTTCCTTTTTCAGTCTATCCTTCAATGAAATCGAAACTTCGGAACATTCTTCTTTTGACCGCCGCGTTTTCGGTCATCTGCATCGGATGTATGTGTAAACTTCTCGCGGATTCTTCCGCTTGCGGAGGCAAGGAAATCGCGGGTATGAAATGTATTCCTGCGGGAGAATTCATCCGCGGAAGCAACACACACGACGCGGACGAAAGGCCGGAAGAGAAAGTGTATGTCAGCGACTTCTATATGGACACGTACGAAGTCACGAACGAAGAATTCGACAAGTGTAAGAATGCGGGTAAATGCCAGGAATGTTTAAAGACCGGTAAATGCAATTATATCGGTCCGCGTTATGGTAAACCGTATTTAGGTCCCAAACAACCGGCCGCGGGAATCAGCTGGTACACCGCAAAGGAATTCTGCGAATGGGCGGGCAAACGTCTTCCTACCGAAGCGGAATGGGAAAAGGCGGCGAGAGGAACCAACGGAAATTTATATCCTTGGGGAAACGAACCCGCGACCTGCGAACGAGCGATCATAGAAGTCGGCGACGTAAAAGGTTGCGTCGCTAAAAAAACGGACAAGCCGCATCTCATGCCGACCGCCAACGTGGGAACGAGAGCGCCCGGAGTGTACGGACTTTATGACATGGCCGGCAATTCCTGGGAATGGACTCAAGATTGGTATTCTCCCTCCTTCAAAGCGTGTGGAGAAGCCTGCCGCGGAAAGGATCCGAAAGGACCGTGCGACGGAAAAGAAGTCTGCCCCGGTCATACGAAAAAGGTTTTAAAAAGCGGTTCTTGGTGGTGGCCCGCAAGTTACGCAAGAGGTTCCAAAAGAAGATCTCATATCCCCGAAAATTTTCCGGAATACCATCACTTCGGATTCCGCTGCGCAAAGGATGCAAACAAATAACATGTTCAATATTTCTAACTTAAGAATTTATTCTACGGCTTGTTCCAAAATTAGAATTTATAATTTCGAAAAAAGCGAAAGCCGCAAGGTTCCGTCCCAAACATTACGTTTCCCAATATACGATTCAACTAAGAACTCTTTGGGACGGGTTCTTATGCTTACGTTCTTCGTTCTCGGCTTTTCCTTTTGCTCCGGTTCGGAAAAGATCAAGGAAACCCAAAACCGTTCCGCGTTGAGCGAACAGGATCTCGTTTCCAAACTTGAAATTCTCAAAGAAACCCCGCAAGAAACCCTAGTTCCCACCAAATGGGACGTAGGCGATACGACCGTTTCCAACGAAGACCGTCTGGATCTTCTGATTCCTCACGTTCAAAACGTGGGTAACGCGTATATCGGAGTCGGATCGGAACAGAATCTTACGATCGCGGCTTGGGCGAAATCGGATTTCATTTATCTCATGGACTTTACGCAGATCGTGGTTCACGCGAATACGATCACGATTCTCTTTTTGAAAAAGGGAGAAAAGAAAGAGGACTTTATCCGCCTTTGGGGAAAGGAAGGAGAAAAGGAAGCGCTTGAATTGATTCAGACTTCCTTACCCGATCCAGAAGTGTACAAGAAGGTTTACAAACAAGCTTCTCCGTTTATCCGCAAACGTCATAGAACCAACTTGATGCTTTCCAAAAAATACGATTACAAGATGTTTCAAACCGACGACGAACAGTACGCTTACATCCGCAAACTCGCCGTCGAGGGGAGAATTCTTCCGGTTCGCGGGAACCTTCTCGGAAATACCACGTTAACCGGAATCGGAAACACGCTGAAGAAAGTCGGACACAAAGTCGGAATCATTTATTTCAGCAACGCGGAAGAATACTTCGCATATCCGCAGGAATTTAAGAATTCCCTTTTGAATCTTCCGGTCAACGACAACTCCCTTGTGGTTAGAACCATCTCGGTTCGCAGAGATTTGTTTCCTTGGTCGCCCGGTTCCGAGATTTCGACGGACAGAGGATTTCATTATTGCGTTCAGAAAATTTCCAATTTTCAAAAATGGCTGGCGAGCAACAAACCGGGATTGCGATCTCTGCAAGTTATGGTGGAAGGCGGAACCGTGGATAAGAAAAACGGAATCACCGTCGTAGACAAGGAACCGGCCGTAACTCCGGCGCCTACCGCAACGACTCCGGCAAACCAAACGAAACCGACTACGACAACGACAACGACTTCCAATCCTACTGCACAATAAAATTCGAATATACCGAAGCGGGCCGCATACCCGCTTCGGAGTTGAATCTTAAAAAAAACACTTTACACTCCGCCGATCGTCGATTCACTCTAAACCGAACTTCGCGTTATGAAGAATTACGTAAAAGAAACGGTAATTTTGCTATTTTCTTTTTTCGTTTTTACGGTTTCGCTGAACAACAACCCGGAAATCCGATCTCTTGCATTCAACGCGGATACGTTGTATCCGATGGTCTTGCAACAGGATTTGATGGAGGACGAAAACTCTCCGCGCGGTTGGAGCCTGACCCCTTCTCCGTATTTCTTTCCGGACGTGACGTTTGCGTTTTTGATTCGAACGTTCGTGAACGACGGAATCGCCAGCGTTTACCTTGCGTTTTTAGGACAAGCCTTGTTCTTATTATTCGCGCTTTTGTTCGTTTTCGATTCCGAAAACGAATCCTCGGTCGAACGGATAAAAACAAGAAGAATTATCGTTTTAGCATATTCTTCTTTTTTAATTCTCTTTTCCGTCAATGCGTTCTTTTTTCCGATTTTAGGTTTTGCCTCGCACGGGAACGCTCTTTCCTTTACTTTTATCTGTTTCGGTTTTTGGAGAAAGAATCTTCCTTTCCCGAAAAGTCCTCTTTTGCGGGAAGAACGGAAACTCGTTCTGAAGTGGATATTTTTTGGAACATTGCAAATTCTTCTGATCGCATCCGACCCTTTATTCGTGTTTTATTTTTCTTTTCCCTGCATCTTACTCGCAGCGTGGGAATGGAAAACGAAACAAAATCCGGAAACCGTTTCGCGCTTGTCGTTTATCATTTTTTTCACCGGAATCGGTTGGTTTAGTTATCGGGCCTTAACGAAATCGGACTTCGTGTTTATTCCGACCGGTTATTACACGGGAACTCCCTCCCGGAATGTTTGGGAGCCCGTCACAGCCACGATCTCGCACCAGCTCGAAACGAATCCGATTTCATTTTATTTCTGGATCGGCATACTCCCCTTGCTTTTTCTCTGGAGAATGTTTCGGAAACGAAACGAGACAAATCCGAGTCCGCTTGATCCCACAAAGAATACCGGAAATCCTCAAACTGATTCTTCAGTAAACGAACTGAAACGACGCAACACGAAGCGAATTCTTCTCTTTCTGATTATAAGTACGATCGTATCCACGATCGGAATCTTTATTTCCGGGAGCCTTTCCGGAATCTTTCAGAAAGACGGTGTTCCGTTGCGGTATTTTCTTCCTCTTTTGTTCGTGTGGTTTCCGATCCTGATCGCATTCCTCTCCGAATCACCAATAAATTATAATAAAGGAATATTCAGATTTCTGTATACTTTGATCTTCTGTCTGGTTTTTTTTGCTTTAGCTCGGACGAACTCGGTTCCAAAACCCTACCAAGATTCTTTGGTCGATTGTTTGGACGCGAACCAAGAACGTTTTTCCTTAAAACGAGGGATTTCCGATTTTTGGACTTCCAGAAGAATTCGAATTTTCTCGAAAAAGGAAATCAGAGCCGATAATTATTTACGGGATCTGCATCCGGAATATTGGCAGAATTCCTGGAGTTGGTTTCTAAAAATTCCCGCGCAAGAATACAACTTTGCCGTTTTACCGGGATTGGATTCGGCAAATCTAAGAAAAGAATTCGGAGAGCCGCAATCCGTCATCGCTTGTGAAAATCATGAAATTCTAATCTGGAACCGGGATTCAGAAGAGCGATTTGCCCGTTTTCGCAAAAAGAAGCGGGAAGAAATCGAACTCTGGCATAAATTGACGGGCCGAAAACCGATTTCACCTGAGACACGTTAGGTTATCCCGCGCTAAAATTCTCGCGGATTCCGAAACAAAAACAATCGTTCACAATCCCACACGACGAAATCAAACCGCAAAATTCAAAAACATACCTTCCTTTTTTCCGTTTTTTAAATCGCCTCCCTCATCCCAGAAGCGAAAGAAACATACGCATTTAGTAATTTTATTATTTACAATATTTTACAATTCTAAGAAACCTTGAACCCCGATTGTAACAGGAGCGTGCATGGCAAATTACGTTGTTCGCGGCGGCGAACAGGAACTCCCTCCACCCTATCAGATGAAACAGGTGGAATTTTATTCTTTTTGCATAGAAGGAAATCGGAATGCGATTCAATCGATCGTCGACCGGGATCTGAACGGACCGGCAAACGGAACGGCCCACTATTCGGCGTTCACCGATAAATTATTTTTAGTCTTCGCCAAACAACAATATCTCGTTCCCGGGAACGATTGCGGATGGGTGGAAGAAACCGACGTAGGCTTCTGGATTCCGTTGTTCGCAAAAGATCCGCTCCGAATCCGCTTTTATCAACCGTATCTTTTCGTTGACATTCCGACGGCGATGGCGACGGGAAGAGAGATCTACGGCTTTCACAAAATTCAAGGCGATTTTCAAATGCCTTCTCTTCAGGTTCCTCCCGAATATTTTTCCGTGGACGCGGTCACTCCGAGAGGAAAGGACCGTCAGGCGATTTCGCAAAGAATGTTCACGTTGACTTGTCCTCCCGGAGGTTCGCAAACGAAAGAATCGTACGATGAGTTCTCCAAGATAGGAAGCAAGTTTGCGGAGATTCTTTTCGGAGATCCTTCCAAGATCACGATTCCTGGAATGGGACTCGTGATCAACCTTCTGGACTTTTTATTTTCTCCCGAACTGGGAATGGTTTTTCTAAAACAATTCCGGGATGCGGCCGATCCGACCAAGGCTTGTTATCAGGCGATCGTGGAAGCGAACAGCAACGTAACCCATTTCCGCAAAGGCGGATTGTTGGAAGGGAACTACGTCCTCGATCTTTTGGACAATCCGTATTTTCCTTTTATCTCCGACTTCGGTTTAAAAGGGAATTCGGTTCCGGTTCAGTTCGGAATCTGGTGCGATTTCGATTTCGATTTTTCTCCGGGAAAAATCATTCACCAAAACACATAAACAGTTTAGAATATACGATTTTACTGAACAAGTTAGATAACGGAGATTGCGGGTAGTTTTATGGCGGATAAGAAGGAAAAAATTGTAATTTTAGGAGGAGGACTCAGTTCGCTCGTCACGGCTTACGAAATCACTTCCAAGCCGGGTTGGGAAAAGAAATACGACATTACCGTGTATCAGTTGGGCTGGAGACTCGGAGGAAAATGCGCGAGCGGCAGAAATCAATCCGTTTACAATCGTATCGAAGAACACGGGCTTCATATTTGGTTCGGGTTTTACGATCACGCTTTTCAGCTCATCCAGAAATGTTACAACGAATTAGGGAGAACTCTCACGCAGCCGTTAGCGACTTGGGAGGAAGCCTTCAAACCCGCGAACTATTTCGTACTGGAGGAAAACGTAAACGGGTCGTATCAGCCTTGGCCGATTTCCTTTCCGATGAACGATCAGATCCCCGGAGAATCGGTCGAACTTCCCGATCCGAAAACGTATCCTTCCCTCATTCTCGATTACGTGAATCAATACTACAAAAACAATCAGCAATACATATTCCCCGATAACGAACATTCGGAGGATCAAAGCATCTGGAAACAAATACTCGAATGGATCGAAGATACGATCGAAGACGTAGGTCTCGATCTGATCGGAAAAACCATTCTCGTTCTAAAAAACCTTTTGGATAAACTCAGCAACGATTTCCCTCACGATCGTTTTCTCCGCATCCTGGATCTTTTTGCGAAAACGCTTTGGCAAAGAATCGAGAAAAAAATCGAATCGAACACGGAAGCGAGACGTTTCTGGATTCTGATGGATTTCAGTCTTACCAACATCAAAGGGATGATCGTCGATAAGGTTTTTGAAAAAGGTTTTGAAAGCATTGACGACTACGACTACAGGGAATGGTTAAGACATCACGGAGCAAGCGAGATCACGATCAATTCCGCGATCGTTCAAGCGATCTACGGACTCGTATTCGGGGGAGTCGATCAATATACGTTCGCCGCGGGAACCGCTCTCAAAGGCGCGCTTCGTATGGTGTTCACTTACAAAGGCGCTGTCGCGTATAGAATGCAGGCGGGAATGGGAGACACCATTCTTACTCCTATGTATGAGATCCTGAAACGAAGAGGGGTCCATATCAAATTCTTTCATCGTGTGAGGGAACTGATTCCGGGAACGGCAAACGGCAAGGCCTGCATTCAATCGGTACGCGTCGGAAAGCAGGTGAACTTAAAGAATGACGAATATTCTCCCTTGATCGACGTCAAAGGATTGGGTTGTTGGCCGAGCGAACCCCTCTACGATCAGATCGTGGAAGGAGAAATATTAAAAAAAGAGAATGTGGATCTGGAAAACTATTGGTCCGATTGGAAGGATCGAGAGGAGATCGTTCTCGAATACGGAAAGGATTTCGATCGTCTCGTGTTCGGAATTTCCATCGGAGCGATTCCCTTCGTATGTCCGCAGATTCTCGAAGAGAACTCGCAGTGGAAACAGATGACCGAAACGATCACAACTTGTTTGACGGACGCGTTTCAACTCTGGATGTTCCCCGATACGGCCGGACTCGGTTGGAAGTATTGGAAGAACGAACCTCCGATACTCGGATCGTACGTCGAACCGTTCGACACTTGGTGCGACATGAGCCATCTCATCAATCGGGAATCCTGGCCCGACGATATGTTTCCGAATCAGATCGCGTATTTCTGCGGGCCTTCTCCGTCCGGGATCGCGCCTAAAAATCCTTTAGCGAATCCGGACATCCCGGCCGAGATGGAAAAGTTGAAAGCAAGAATCGTAAAGTTTCTCGATCAGGACGCGCGCGGCCTTTGGCCGGCTTCCACTCCGACGGGAAAGACGAGCGGCTTTAATTGGAATTTGCTGATCGATCAGGACAAGACCCTCGGCGCGAAAAGAATCGACTCGCAATATGTCCGATTAAACATTCAACCAACGGAAAGATATGTCTTATCGGTGAAAGGTTCTACGAAATACAGACTTCCCGCGGGGGATAACGGATATTCCAATCTCGTAATCACCGGAGACTGGATTCAGAATTCGGTGTTAAACGCAGGTTGTGTGGAAAGCACCGTTGTGAGCGGGATCGAAGCCGCAAGTTGTTTCCTTTAATTTCAAAAACGAAATTTTTTTCTTTTTGATTTTAATCCTAGGGAGAATATCACAGTTCTTCCTAGATGGAACTTCCCGGCTTTGAAACCTTCGAATCCTTCTCCATAGATCATCAGTTTCTGATATACAGATCTCTGGATCAAAGATCGGGGAAGCACGTTCTTCTCAAAATCCTGCGTCAAAAAAATCCCACGCGCAAAGAGATTCAGAAGATCCACCACGACTTTAGAATTTCAAGTTTTGCGAAAGGACCGCGCATCCAAAATTCCCTCGAACTGATCCGTCACGAAGACGTTCCCATACTCGTCATTGAAGACTGCGGGTCCGTTCCTCTCTCCAGAATGTTTCCAAATGGTGTTAATTCTGTTGAGAAATTCTTTGAGATTGCCATGAGTATTTCTCTCGCACTGAAAGAGATTCATGAAAAGAGAATTCTTCATCAAGCGCTACGGCCCGGAAATATATGGATTCAACCCGAAACCGGAGTCGCGAGAATCACGGACTTTTCATCGGCTACGTTTTCGGGAAAGGATACTTCTCCTTCGATCACGCCCGACTTGTCCGCGGAAATTCTTTCCTATATTCCGCCCGAATTGACCGGAAGACTTTCGCGAGTGCTCGATCTGCGCACCGACTTTTATTCCTTGGGAATCATCTTTTATCAGATGATCACGGGAACCTTGCCTTTTTCCTCCAAGGATCGAAACGAAATTCTACACGCGCATCTCGCGAGAAGACCCGCACCCGTTCACACGATTCGGGAAGAATTGCCGCAGTCAGTTTCGTCCGTCATCGCGAAACTTCTCGAAAAAGATCCCGAACAACGTTATGCGTCCATTAACGGGTTGATCTACGATTTGGAACTTTGTCAACGGGAGCTTCGAAACGCGCGCAACGATTCGACGTTCGTTCCCGGTTCGAGGGACGTTCCTGAATTGACGTTCGATTCCTCTTCATTGTACGGACGCGATCGGGAAAAGGCGGTTTTGGAATCGTCATTGGATAGGGTTTTCCGCGGTGAAACCGGACTCGTTTTTATCACGGGAGAATCGGGTTCCGGAAAATCGGCGCTCGCCCGTTCTTTTTTGAAAAGTATTTCCGAACGGGGCGGAATCGTCGTTCAGGGCAAATTCGACCAATACGAAACCTCGGTCGCTTTCGGCGGTTTGATCCATTCCTTGCGGGATTTGGTTTCGATCTTTCTTTCCAAACCGGAAAAGGAAATCCGCGAATTCAAACGGCTGATCCAGCAATACACGGGCGCGAACGGAAGAATTCTTCTGAATCAAATTCCCGAATTGGAATTCATCATCGGACCTCAGCCCGAACTCGCGGAACTTCCTCCGGATGAAAATCGAAACCGATTCTACTTTACGTTACGCAACTTCATCCGGGCGATCTCCGAACTCAGCCGCCCTCTCGTTCTTTATATGGACGATTTGCAGTGGGCTGATCCCGCGAGTCTAAAACTGATCGAAACGTTTTTGATCTATTCGAAAATTAAGAATTTCTTATGTATTCTCGCGTTTCGTCCCGAAGCGATCGAAGCTTCCAGTCCGTTCTCGAAGGTCTTGGAATCGATCGAAAGCAACAAGATTTCCAAAAATCAGATTACGATCGATCCTTTGGACGGGGACAGCATCCATCGTCTCCTACAGGATTTAGCGCCCGGACCGGAGGAACAGATTCGGTCCGTCGCATCCACGCTTCATAAAAAGACCTTGGGAAATCCGTTCGCGATCGTCCAACTTCTGCGGGCAGCCGAAAAAACGAACTCCATCGCCTACGAATTCGAATCCAAACTCTGGAAATGGGATTTGGAAAAAGTTTCCCGTCTTCCGGTTGCGGATAACGTGATCGACCTCCTTTGCCAAAGAATCCGAGAACTCTCACCGGGCGTTCAGGAACTTCTCGGAGTCTGCTCCTGTCTCGGAGAAAGATTCACTTCGGGATTTATTAGTAAATTACGTTTTTTTGATACTTCCAAACTCAATCAAATCCTTTGGGAAGCGGTTCGAGAAGGTCTTTTGACGCCTTCGCACAATCAGGATCATTCCTTGTTTGAGGAAAACGTTTCGTCCGAACAAGCCTTCGGATTTTCGCACGACCGGGTGCAACAGGCGGCCTACAGTTTATTGGAGGATTGGAAACGGAAGGATTTCCATAAGAAGGTGGGGATCGCCCTTTTAACGCTGCACGGTCCGAACCCGAAAAACCGCACGCTCTTTCAGATCACCAATCACTTGAACCAAGCCGTGGATACGATCGAAGAAAACGATCTTAAAAAGAATCTTACGATTCTGAACTATAAGGCGGGGCTTCAAGCGAAGAGTTCCGGTTCGTATGAAAGTTCCCTGCAATACCTCAACTTCGCCTTGAATTCCTTGGACGGAGAAGCTCTCATCAAGGATTTGGAACTGTATTCGAACGTGATTTTGGAAACGGCCGAAACCGAATATCTTCTGAACAATTACGAACGAACGATGCAGCTCTTGGAATCCCTGGAAACCTTGCATCTTCCGGATCTACAATACATTCGGGCGGACGCGATCCAAGTCCGGCTTTATTCCAAAATGAACAAGGTGGAGAATGCGGTTCTCGCCGGTTTACGCGCGATGAAACGGTTCAAGATCAACATCCCCTCTTCTCCGCTAAAGGTGACGTTGACTTTGTTCAAGGAACTTTTCCTTTCTCTGATTTTGTCCAAAGGAAAATCGGATTCCGAATTGGTTCACACAAAGGAAAACTCGGAACCGGAATACCAGGCGTTGATGGATCTATTCGCGGATCTCGGCCCTTCCGCGTTTACGTACAATCAGAATTTATTCGCGCTCATCGTATTAAAGATGTTTAATACGTCTTTGACCAAGGGAGTTTCCAGAAGCAGCCCGATCGCTTACAGCGGCTACGGAATGATCGTCAACCAGGCGCTCAAGGATTTAAACCAGGCGATCCGTTATTCGAGGCTTTCCATGGAATTGAACGAAAAAATTCCGTTCGATCTCGTAAAGTGGAAGGTTCAATACGTGTATTCCGCGTATCTCTGTCACTGGAAGCGGCATATCACGCTCGACATAGGATTGTTAGACGACGTTCACAACGGAGCCCTCCAGAACGGGGATATCTTTTACGCGGGTTTCAGCATCCAGGCAAAGATGCAGAAAAAGATCTTCGCTTCTTCCCCGATCGAAGAACTTCTTGCCGACGTGGAAAACGCGGGAAGATATTTCACCGCGACTCGGGACGACTTCGCATTTACGATCGCGAAAAGTTCTCACCAATTGATCAAGGCGCTCGCGGGCAAAACCTCTTCTCCCGATTCGTTAAACGACTCCGAGTTTCAAAGCGAAGAGTTCGAAAAAAGAATCGCGGCAGATAAAAATTACACCGCGCTCTCGTATTACTATCACGATCTTACAAAACTCCATTACTTTGCGGGACGATTCGACAAGGCACTCGCCGCCGGACTGGAAGGCGAAAAACTCATTCAAAACGCGTTCGGATTGATTCCTTTCGCGGAGTTTTGGTTTTTTTACGGGTTAACGATTCTCGCCAATTTTCACGAATTCTCCTTCGGAGATCGGATCAAATATTCAAAAAAACTAAAATTAGCGAAGGCCCATTTCGAAAAATGGAGCAAGGATTGTCCCGAAAACTTCATGGGACTTCTCGAACTCTTACGCGCGGAAGAGGAAAGAATCAAAGGCAAAGTCGCGGAAACGATCGCGGGTTACGAAAAGGCGATCAAACTCTTTCAGGAATCCGGTTTCGTTTCCTTTCAGGCTCTTTCCTGCGAAATCGCGGCAAAGTTTCATTATAAAATCGGAAACTTCTCCCTCGGGAACCATTATATCCAACAAGCGATCGATTTCTACTCGAGATGGGGGGCGTCCGTAAAAACGGAGGAACTGGAAAATCGTTTCGCAAACCGTTTGAATCTTTCTCTTTCGCCCGAAGCGATGGGAAGAAAAGTCCAAAACAACGCACCCGATTTGGATCAAGAAATCATATTAAAAACCTATAATCTTCTCTCCGGAGAAATTTTACTCGATAACCTCCTCAAAAAACTCATTCAGATCGCGATGGAAACCGCGGGTGCGACGCGTGCTATTTATTTTCACTTACATAATAAAAACCTAATGGTCTTTCTCGCGGGTCAAAGCGGGGAAACGGGAATCGTGGTCGAAAATCTTCCCGAGCTGGACGAAACGCAATATCCGGTTTCCTATCTGAATTACGTATTTAGAACGGGAAAAATGATCTCTACGAGCGGATTCGATTCTTCCTCGATCAAGGATTTTACGGATCAGTACATCAAAGAAAAACGTCCGCAATCCGTGATCTGTATCCCTCTCGTTCACGCGGGAAGCCTCAAAGGAGTTCTTTATCTCGAAAACCAATTGGTCAAGGGAGTGTTCACGCCGAACAGGATTCAAACCCTAGAACTCATCGCGGGACAGGCGGCGATTTCGATCGAAAATGCGAATCTCTACGCAGAACTCGAAGAGAAAGTCATAGAAAGAACTTCCGAACTAAATAACACCATCAGCTTGATTCAAAAGGACCTTCTCTACGCGCAAAAAATTCAGGATCGGATTCTTCCGAAACCCGAAGTCACGTTAGGCGGAATCTATATCCTCACGAAATACATTCCGATGAACGAGGTCGGAGGCGACATCTACGACTATGCGGAAATTTCTCCCGGCAAGGTGAGAATCTTTTTGGCGGATGCGACCGGGCACGGAGTGCAGGCGGCGTTAGTCACCATGTTGATCAAATCGGAATACGAAAGTTTAAAGTATCTCGATCTTCCTCCGGGAGAAGTCGTTTCCGAACTCAACAAGGAGATCATCGCGAAATACAGCGCGATCAAATCTTTTTTCAGTTGCCTCATCGCGGACGTCGACACGGGGGAAGGAACCCTTTCCTATTCGGCCGCGGGACATCCGGATCAATTTTTTCTTTCCGGTTCCACGATTACTCGTTTATCGAAAAGCGGACCGATCATCGGAATTTCGGACAAGGTCAAATATCATTCTCAATTTTTGGAAATCTCCCAAGGCGATAAGTTGTTTTTCTTTTCGGACGGAATCGTGGAGGAGTTCAACTCCTTCGAAGAGGAATTCGGCGAGGACCGACTGCTCGAATCGATCCTTAAGGAATCCACCAAACCCGTTCCGGAAATGGTAAAGTCCGTATTTTCGGACGTTCAATCCTTTCTTTCGGGACAACAAGCACAAGACGACATCACTTTTTTATCCGTCGAAGTTCTCTAACCGACTTAACAACTTCTTAACCGTCTTTTCCAAGGTTTAACCTCGAGCGATCTTGACTCGTTCGACGCTTCGTGATTTACTTTGAATACATCAACCGGAAACAAGCGCCGGTATTCGGGAATCACGTATCTATGAATTTTGAAACGACCATCGCCCTCGGTCTGAGCGGCATTTGTATCGCGTATCTGATCTACTCGATCTTCAAACCGGAAAAGTTTTAAGGAGAAGTTATGGCAACGGAATGGATTCAACTTTTCATCTTTCTATTTTCACTTGCGATCCTATCTCCTATGCTGGGGAGTTATCTGCATACGGTTTTTTCCGCTACCGAGACCCTCCGATTCGAGCGCGTATTGTATCGAATCTGCGGCTTTGATTTCAAAGCGGAAATGAATTGGAAAGAATATGCGACCTCTCTTCTTCTTTTCAACCTTTTCGGATTTATCGCGCTTTTTTCGATTCTGCTTTTTCAGAACGTCCTCCCTATGAATCCACAAAATCTTGCGGGACTCGATCCTTTTCTTGCGTTCAATACGGCGGTCAGCTTTATGACCAACACGAACTGGCAGGCTTATAGCGGAGAATCGGCGCTCAGTTATTTTTCTCAATCCGTCGGACTTACGGTTCAAAACTTCGTAAGCGCGGCGACGGGATTCTGCGTATTGCTGGCCGTCTCTCGGGGATTTGCCACCAACGCAAATCCGGCGATCGGAAATTTTTGGAAGGATTTGATTCGAGGCACGTTATACGTTCTTCTCCCTTTATCGATGATCCTCGCGACGATCCTCGTCGGGACGGGCGTCGTTCAAACATTTTCGGAATACGTAAACGCGACCACACTCGAAGGAAGCACGCAGGCGATTCCCTTAGGTCCAGCCGCGTCGCAGATCGCAATCAAACAACTCGGAACCAACGGCGGAGGTTTTTTCGGAGTCAACAGCGCGCATCCGTTTGAAAATCCGACTCCGATTTCCAATTTTCTCCAAATGTTATCGATCCTGATTCTGCCCGGTGCCTGCGTTTTTTTATACGGGAGAATCGTCGGAAATCTCAAACACGCATGGGTGATTTTCGGAGCGATGTTTACGATTTTTTGCGCCGGCGTTCTCGCCGTATGGTTTTCGGAATCCTCATACAACCCTTTGTTCGGAAATTTCGGATTTTGGGAAGGGAAAGAAGTCCGTTTCGGAATTCTGAACAGCGCGATTTGGGAAACTGCGACCACGGTTGCGTCTAACGGATCCGTCAACTCGATGCACGATAGTTTTTCTCCCATCGGAGGTTTAGTGGCGATGTTGAATATGCAGCTCGGCGAAGTGATCTTCGGCGGAGTCGGAGCCGGAATGTACGGAATGGTTCTGTTTATTCTACTCACGGTTTTTTTAAGCGGGATCATGGTAGGCCGAAGCCCCGAGTATCTCGGCAAAAAAATCGAAAAGCGGGAAATCCAAATGGCGATTCTGGGAATCCTGTTGCCATCGACTGTGATTCTACTTTTTACCGCCGTAACGCTCAACGTGCCGAGCGCGTTATCCTCTTTGACGAATCGGGGACCCCACGGACTTTCCGAAATTCTATACGCCTTTTCATCCGGAGCGGGAAACAACGGGAGCGCCTTTGCCGGTTTGAATGCGAATACGCCGTATTACAATTCCATGATGGGAATCGCGATGTTGATCGGAAGATTCGGAGTCATACTTCCGATTCTCGTTATCGCGGGAACTCTCAGTCTTAAAAAAAGATCCGAAGCCGTTTCGGAAGGTTCGTTTTCGACCGAAGGCGGAACCTTCTACGCACTTCTTTTATCCGTAATCGTGATCGTGGGGGCTTTGACCTTCTTTCCGGCGCTGACGATCGGTCCGATACTTGAGCATTTTATAATGTTTCAAGGCGCTTCGTTTTAAGGAGAATCGAATGAGTCGCAAATCAAAGGTATTTTTCGAGTCCGGAGTCCTAAAGGAGGCGTACGTAAATTCCTTTAAAAAATTGAGTCTTCGTTCCCAAATGAAGAATCCAGTGATGTTTATCGTTTTTTTGGGGGCGTTGTTCACTACCTGGATCTTCTTTAAGGATCTGTTCGCAGGAAACTATTCTTCCTTTAATCTACAGATCGGGCTTTGGCTTTGGTTCACCGTTTTGTTCGCAAATTTCGCGGAAGCGATCGCGGAAGGAAGGGGAAAAGCAAGAACGGATAGCCTTAAAAAAACACGATCCAATATCGTCGCCAAAAAGATGGTAGGCGGAAACCTGCAAACGGTGCCCGGACCTACATTAAAAATCGGTGATATAGTCGTCTGCGAAGCGGGCGATTTGATTCCCGGCGACGGGGAAATCATCGAAGGGATCGCAAGCGTGGACGAATCCGCGATCACGGGAGAATCGGCCCCCGTCGTTCGCGAAAGCGGCGGAGATCGTAGCGCGGTTACCGGCGGAACCCGAGTGTTAAGCGACAGGATCGTGATGCGCGTAACTGCGGAACAGGGAAACACGTTTCTCGATAAGATGATCGCGCTCGTCGAAGGCGCCAAACGTCAAAAGACTCCGAATGAAATCGCTTTGACAATGCTCCTTTCCGGGTTGTCTTTTATTTTTCTCATCGCCGTGATGAGCCTTCCTTTTTTCGCCGAATTCGTGGCAAAGGAAGGAGGAGAAAAAGCGGATCTGTCGATTCCCGTTTTGATTTCCCTTCTTGTTTGTTTGATTCCTACCACCATCGCGGGTCTTCTTTCGGCGATCGGAATATCCGGCATGGAACGTCTCATTCGGTTTAACGTGATTTCCAAAAGCGGAAAAGCGATCGAGGCCGCGGGCGACATCGACATTCTTCTTTTGGATAAAACCGGAACGATCACGCTGGGCAACAGGGAAGCGCGGGCATTCTTCCCTGCAAAGGGAGTGGAAGAAAAATATCTCGCGGATGTGGCGCAACTATCCTCTCTCGCAGACGAAACTCCCGAAGGAAGATCCGTTGTCGTATTAGCAAAAGAGAAGTTCGGCTTTCGAGAAAGAAATCTCGGCGAGATGGAGGGAGAATTTATTCCGTTCAGCGCTTCCACAAAGATGAGCGGAGTCGATTTCAAAAAAGAAGGCGTCGTCGTGCGCAGAATCCGAAAAGGCGCGGGAGATGCGATCCGTGTCTATCTTTACAACTTTAGTCAAAAAATTTCGGAAGAGATGGAGAACGTGATTCGAATGATCGCACAAAGAGGAAGCACGCCGATCCTTGTCGCGGAAAACGATAAACTTCTCGGAGTGATCGAGCTCAAGGACATCGTCAAAGGCGGTCTCAAGGAAAGATTCGCGAGCTTAAGAAAGATGGGAATCAGAACCGTGATGATCACGGGAGACAATCAACTCACTGCGGCGGCGATCGCGGCGGAAGCGGGAGTCGACGATTTTCTCGCGGAAGCGACACCCGAAACCAAACTCAAAAAAATTCGAGAACAACAAAGCAAGGGTTTTCTTGTCGCAATGATCGGCGACGGAACCAACGACGCTCCCGCTCTCGCACAATCCGACGTGGGAGTTGCGATGAATACGGGAACACAGACCGCGAGAGAAGCCGGAAACATGATCGATCTCGACAGCAATCCCAGCAAACTCATTGAGATCGTGGAAATCGGAAAACAACTTTTGATGACGAGAGGAGCGTTGACTACGTTCAGCATCGCCAACGACGTCGCAAAATACTTCGCAATCCTACCCGCTTTGTTCGGAAGTTTTTACGCGATTCAGGGAGAAGCCGGTCCCTTGTCCGCTTTAAACTTAATGCAACTCGGTTCGCAGAAGAGCGCCGTCTTAAGTGCGGTGATCTTCAACGCGCTTGTGATTCCCGCGTTAATTCCTCTCGCACTCAAAGGAGTCGCCTATCGTCCATTAGGCGCCGATACGATTTTAAAACGCAATCTTTTGATCTACGGTCTCGGCGGAATCGTAACTCCGTTTTTAGGAATCAAAGGGATCGATTTGATTTTAACGTTCTTGGGACTCGGTTAAGGAGAAACACATGTTACAGACGTCTCTCATCGCACTCAGAACTCTTCTGGTATTGACCTTTATCACCGGAGTATTTTATCCGATCGTCGTGACGGGTTTCGGCGAAAAACTATTTCCGTTTAACGCAAACGGAAGTCTCTTATATCGGGACGACAAACTCGTCGGTTCCGAACTGATCGGTCAAAAGTTTACGAAACAGGAATACTATTGGTCCCGTCCCTCCGCCGTAGATTACGGGACCGTTTCTTCGGGCGCCTCGAACCTAAGCGCGACGAGCGCGTCGCTCAAAAAAAGCGTCGAAGAACGCAGAGCGTCGCTTCTTAAGGAGCACCCTGATCAAAAAGTAGTTCCGCCCGATCTGCTATTCTCATCCGGCTCCGGTCTGGATCCGCATATCAGTCCGAAAGCCGCGCGCTTTCAAACAAATCGCGTCGCCAACGCAAGAAAACTAAATGCGCAACAGCTCTCCCGATTGAACGAAATCCTTGCTTCTTCCATTGAGAAACCTTCCTTAAGTTACATCGGAGAAGAACGGATCAACGTGCTTCGATTGAACTTGAAATTGGATCAAGAGTTTGGAAGAATCAAAGAATGAGCGATTGGTCGGAAACGCCTCGACTGGACCCGGACGAAATTCTTCGTAAAATCCACGCGGAAGAACGAAAGTCCATTTCCGGAAAACTAAAGGTATTTTTCGGGATGGTCGCAGGCGTGGGAAAAACCTACGCTATGTTAAATGCCGCTCGTTCTTTGAAAAAAGAAGGAGTGGACGTCGTGGTCGGATATATCGAAACGCACGGACGTAAAGAAACGGAAGAACTTCTGGAAGGATTGGAAATTCTTCCGCGAAAAAAAATCGAACACAGAGGAATCGTTTTCGAAGAGATGGATATCGACTCCATTCTCAAACGAAAACCCGAAGTGGTTTTGGTAGACGAATTCGCACATACGAATATTCCCGGAAGCAGACACGTCAAACGATATCAGGACGTCATCGAGATCCTGAATCATAGCATCAACGTATTCACGACTTTGAATGTTCAGCATTTGGAAAGTCAGGTGGAAGCGGTCGAAAAAACGACTACGGTAAAAATCAGGGAAACGATTCCGGATTCCGTTTTAGAGATCGCCGATGAAATCGTATTGATCGACCTTTCGCCGGACGATCTGAGAAAACGTCTTCAAGAGGGAAAGGTTTACGTTCCCGAAAAAGCGAACGTGGCGGGAGATCATTTTTTTAAAAAGGAGAACCTCTCCTTTCTCCGCGAGACGGCTCTCAATTATACGGCGAGACACGTTAACACTTCCCCCGAATCCACGCGGTTTCGGGAAAGAATTCTCGTCGCGATCAGCGCAAGTCCGAATTCCTATTCGATCTTACGTTATGCGAAACGTCTCGCATACGAAAGAAACGGTGAATTGTTCGCGCTCTACAATCAAACGAGGGAAAATCTTTCCAAAGAAAGTTTAAACCAGCTCGAAAAGAATCTGAGTTTTGCAAGGGAACTCGGTTCCGAAATTCTTCATTCCGCTGACGAGGACCCCGTGGACGCAATCCTAAGAATCGCGGAACAAAAAAACATCACGCGCGTAGTTTTGGGAAAACCTCCGATGTCTTGGTGGAAGAAATGGAATTCTCCAGCGTCGAAACTGGCGCGAACCACGGCGAACTTCGAGTTGTGTCTTGTTCCTTACGACCACACTTCCTTTTCGGGAGAAGAATCCTTATTCAATCGTTTTCTCAGAACGTCTTCCGGCGGAAAACAATACGTAGCTTCTTTGGCGCTCATCTTTCTGGCCACTTGTCTCAGTCTTTTTTTGGAACCGATTACCGGTTATTGGACCATTTCTTTTTTATATCTCTTTTTCGTTTCGGGTATAGGAGCTTTCTTTTCCAAGGGCCCCACGATTCTCGCGGGTTTGTTATCGGGACTCTTTTGGGATTATCTTTTTATTCCGCCTAAATACACTTTCTTTATAGAAAAACTCGAAGACGTGTTGATGTTCGGTTCTTTCCTTTTTATTTCGATCATCATCGGCAACGTTACTTCGCGTTTGAGACAAAAGGAGAAGGTGCTCGTAAACCGAGAACTTCGCTTAACAACTTTGTATGAGCTTTCCAAAGATCTGGGACACGCAAGAGACATACGGCAGATTTCCGAAATCGGAGCGGAATATCTGAAACGGGTTTTTCAAACTCAAGTGACGATCTTTTTGGAAAATCAGGGAAACGTCGATTCCAACTCTTCACGCGCTGGAAATTTTTTTCCGGATGCGAAAGAAACGGCGGTTGCAAACTGGGTTTATAAGAACAGGATTTCGGCCGGAAAATTCACGGACACGCTTTCCCTTTCCATAGGGACGTATTTTCCTATGATAGCGCCGGGTAAAGTAATCGGTGTGTTGGGAATCATTCTTCCTTCAAAACTCAATCTGGACCAGGAAAATCTTTTGCTTACGATGGGAAATCAGATCGCGCTCGCCTTGGAACGGGAATTGTTATCCGAAGAAACGCGGACCCGCTATCTCGCCAATCAATCCGAACGATTGTACACGATCATCTTCAATTCCCTTTCTCACGAATTGAAAACGCCCTTATCGACGATTCGGGGCGCGGTGACGGCGTTATTGGAACCGGAAATCGATTCCTCTTCGGAAGCGCGCAAAGAATTGTTAAACGAAATCAACGAAAGCAGCATGATTCTGAATCTACTGCTCGGAAATCTTTTGGACATGAGCCGATACGAATCGGGCTTTTTAAAATTGAGAATGGATTGGCACGATCCGACGGATCTCGTTCACGTAGTGGTTCGTAGACTCAGACAAACCGTAAAGAACAGTCGTTGTGTGATTCATCTTCCGGAAAATCCGATTCCGATCTGGATGGACTTTACTCTTATGGAGCAGGCTCTCTTCAATATCGTGTTCAACGCGGTTCAAATTTCTCCGCCCGGTTCTCCTGTTTCCATTCGTCTCATTTCCGAAAAGGAAAAAACGATCTATCTGGTGGAAGACGAAGGGCCGGGGATTCCCGAGGAAGAACTTGAAAAAATATTCGAGAAATTTTATAGAAGTAAGAATCAATCGCACGTGGGAAGCGGCCTCGGACTTTCCATCAGCAAGTCCATCGTCGAAACGCACGGAGGAACGTTGATCGCTGAAAATCGGACCGAGGGAGGTGCCAGATTTTGTATCGAGATTCCCGTAAAACCCGCCTAATCTCATGAATCCGAAAATTCTAGTTGCGGACGACGACGATCGAATCCGTAAAATGATCCGGATCAGTCTGAACGCTTCGCATTATGATGTCGTCGAATCCGCGACGATTCAAGAAACGATTCTCAAAGCGGCAAACGAAGCTCCGGACGTGATCCTTCTCGACCTTCAGTTCCCGGACGGAAACGGAATCACCGCACTCAAAGAAATCAGAACCTGGAGCGAAACGCCCGTGATCGTGTTGTCCGTTCTTTCGTCGGATTCGGAAAAAATTTCCCTGCTCGACGAGGGTGCGGACGACTATATTACAAAACCGTTTAGTATGGGTGAATTGCTCGCGAGGATTCGAGTCGCGCTCCGAAACAAAACGCAGGAACCGGGTTCTCCGATTTTTATTTCGGGAAATTTATACGTGGACCTTGCAAATCGAATCGTCCAAGTTTCGCAGAACACGATCCATCTTACTCCGATCGAATATTCGTTTTTATCGTTTTTGATCCAACACGCGGGAAAAGTTCTGACCCAAGAGCAGATCATCCGTCACGT
This sequence comes from Leptospira sanjuanensis, assembly GCF_022267375.1. Lineage (GTDB taxonomy): Bacteria > Spirochaetota > Leptospiria > Leptospirales > Leptospiraceae > Leptospira > Leptospira sanjuanensis. Next base: position 780,720 of record NZ_JAIZBH010000001.1, on the reverse strand, counting down.
TTGGGGACCGTTTGCTAAGAATGAATCGGGACCGCTTCGTGTTCACGTCGCGAGTTTACGGAAAAAAATCGAAGCCGATCCGTCCAATCCGGAACTTCTTCTGACGGAACCGGGCGTAGGTTATAGACTTTCGGTAAATCCTTGATCGAAACGTATCCATCCGGGTTCAACGGGGATACTTCATTCTTCGCTTAACAAAATGATTAAAGAGAAATCCCGGCGCTTAAAAACAGCTGAACTCCGATTCCCCGCGCACGATCGTGTTCCTGTTCCTTGCCGTCCTTCCAAATTCTTTCCAAAATCGCCGGATCCGGTTTCTGATTGTAAAAGGAAACATCTTCTCGCTGCACATGCGCGGAATTATTCGCAAACAGAAGAACGTTAAAACCTCCGTTTAAAAAAATTCCCGAAGAGAACACATAACGTATACCCGCGCCGGGGGCCGCATACGCCCTCTTATTGGAAATCGAATACGTCCAACTCTTACCGTCCGCACTTCCATCCGTATAAACCCAGAACTCGTTCTTGCGATCCCTTTGGAAATAAAATTCCTGACCGATTCCAAAACTCAGATAATACGGAATGGAAAACGGAAACCATTCGAACGCGATCGTATATTGGTTCAGCGTATATTCCTTATTTTGCAAGGAGAACGCGGCGGCCCCCGGTTGATAACCGGTGCGATCCAAATCGAAGTGATCGGCGCGAAATCTTTGGTGCGCTAAAAACGAAATGGAGAATCGTTCGCCGAGATTGTAACCGACTTGAAACCAAGAGAGTTCTTTGATGCCGAACCCTCCGATGTAAAAACGTTTTTCGTTTCTACGTTCTCTCTGCGATCCGGCGATCGCGGACAATTCGGAATCGTTCGGCTCCGCGTTCAAAGCCTCGGCATGCAAAAAAAGAATCTGGATACAAAGTAAGAACGCAAGATTGCAAAACGGATATTTGAATTTCATAAAGATCTGAGGAAGAATCTTTTTTCCCGAAGAAAGAGTAAATTGGAAAATGAGAGAATTGCATATTTATGATACTGAGTTTCAGTCTCATTTATGTTGACTTTTTCACGGGCTCCCCTATCCTGGGAAAAAAAGAGGTCCCGGATGAAAGAAATTTTGGATTTGTCACCTAACATTGATTTGGTTATTTCGCGATCGATTCCGGTTTTGGACGAACGGATCGCCCGAAATCTTTTTTCTTTGAATGCGAAACACGAAACCGCACGCGAGATCCTTGCGGAGATCGGCACGGAAGAATTCCTTCCCCTTTCTTCCGAAACGGATCGAAACGATCGCCTAACCTCGGGAATGTCGCTTATCAATGCGCTTGCTGCGATTTCGGAAACCGGAAACTTCCACACGGAATATCAGCCGATTCTTTCCTTGGATACGGGCAAGATTTTCGCATACGAGGCGTTGGCCCGTTTTTATATCGAAGGCGAGCGAATCTCTCCCGAATTCGCCTTTCAGGAACTTCACAACTGGCCCGATCTGTTTTTTGAATTTGAAAAGAATCTAAAACGGTTTCAGGTCGCAAACAAACCCCGAGGGAAGAAATTGTTTTTGAATATCGATCCGCACGTTTGCAAGGATCAAACACAGGCTTCTTATTGGACCGAATTTTTAAGCAACCAAAAGAACGTAGTCTGCGAAATCATCGAAAACACGGATTCGACCCGGATCGCGGATACGAGATTCTGCCTAAACGCATTTAAAGAAGCCGATATTCGGATCGCGCTCGACGACGTGGGAGGGAAACAGAATCTTTTCTGTTTTGATTTTTTAGAATATTCCAATTTTATCAAGTTCGACAAACACTGGCTCACGCTTTTTAAAACGAAGGAATCCTATAAGAACATCGCCTGGGGACTTTTGGATTTTGCGAGAGAATCGAACATTCAGTGCATTCTCGAAGGAATCGAAACGCAAGAGGATCTTTTGATCGCTGCGGAAATGAGATTTCCTTTGGTGCAGGGATTTTTATTTCAATCCAGAAACGTTTCGGTTTGAAGCCGGATTAAACCGACTTTTCCATTCTCCAGCAGTAGTGGATCTTTTCGTTTCTGAAATCGTCGGGAACGGTCGTCTTCGTTATGTCTTTGAGATTGTCCCAAAGGATCGAAGCCTCGGATAATTCGAATTTTCTAAAGTTCGTGGAAAAATACAAAACCGCTCCGGGTAAAGCGAAATCCTTATAAAGAATATTTAATATTTCCGCGTGATCCCGTTGTATGTCTAGGACATCGGTCATCTTTTTGCTGTTGGAGAAAGTGGGGGGATCGACCACGATCAGATCGTATCGTTCCCGATCGGGTTCCTTTCTTTCACTGCGGAGCCATTCCATCACGTCCGCCCGAAGAAGTTTGTGTTTGGTCAAGGAAAACCCGTTCAACTTCAAATTTTCCTCCGCCCAAGCGAGATAAGTGTTGGATAAATCCACGCTCAGACTTTTGACCGCTCCGCCTGACGCGGCGTAGACGGTAAACGCTCCCGTATAAGAAAAAAGATTTAGGAACTTTTTTCCTTTCGATTCTTGGCGCACAAGATCCCGAGTGATTCTGTGATCCAGGAAAAGTCCCGTGTCGAGGTAATCGGATAGGTTCACGAAAAAGCGAAGTCCGTTCTCTCCCACTTCGAGCAGTTCCGCTTGTTCGGAATATTTTTCATATTGTTCCTTACCCTTTTTCGGTTCTCTCTTTTTCCAATAAATGGATTCGTTTTCGAGACCGAGAGTTTCCGCGACTACCTTGCCGATCTCGACATTCTCCCTTTCTCTTTCCTCGTCCGAAATTTCGTAGCTGTTTTTATATGCGGAGATTTGGCAATACGGTCCGTAAAGATCTACGCTTACGGGAACCTGCGGTATGTCGCGATCGTAGATACGAAAACATTCTATGTTCCGTTTGCGCGCCCACTTTTTCCAATGTTTGGACATTCTCGAAAGCCGGTTTCGAAACATCACCATCGGAGTTCCGGAATTATTAAACGAATTGGATTCCTCGGTTCGTTTTTCTGACATGAAACCAAGTTACCGGGTCCTGGAGAAAAACCAATCAGAACAAAAATGAAATTCCGTAAAAGACTGGAAAAATTGCAGACGCCGACGATGATTGCAGGACGTTTTTCCGTTTTCCGGATCGCGCACTGGAGTCGAATTCTTGAAATATACTTATCTCGAAAATCAAAAAGTAAAAATTTTTCTCAGCTATTCGGAGACGGATTCGAAAGACGTTATTCTTTTCGTTCACGGCTATCCGGATACCCATAAGACCTGGGAACCTCAAATCGATTCGTTGAAAGACAAATATCGGTTAGGCGCGGTCGATCTGAGAGGTTTCGGACGATCCTCCAAACCTTTGGAACAATCGGAATACAACTATGCGGTCATTCTTCCCGATTTAGTGGAAGCGATCCGCTTTCTTTCCAAGGAAAAGAAAGTTCACTTAGTCGGCCACGATTGGGGCGCGGCTCTCGGATGGTTATTTATTAGTGATCCCGAATATTCAAAATATATTAGATCCTTTACTGCGATCTCCGGCCCCCACCCTTGGCTCGCCGGTAAACGGATGTTGGACGATATTTTCAGCTTCAACCTCTCCAATTGGAAAAAGGTTTTGGATCAGGGTTTTCGTTCCTGGTATATCTGGTTTTTCCAGATCCCGATTCTGCCCGAATTGATCTGGCAAAACTTCGGGGAGCTGATCTACAAACTAGTGATGGATTTAGGCGGAGTTCCCAAAAAGGATTCGCTCCGCAACATCAACCGCAACGATATCTACAGCGCGACGATGGCTCCCATAAATCTTTTCCGCGAATTGTTATTCGGCAAAACGGTGATTGCGGCTCCTTCCAACATCAAGGTTCCCGTGCAGCTCATCGTTCCTCAAAAGGATTTTGTGGTTCTTCCCGAAGTGTATGAAAACGCGTACGATTACGTGGACAAATTAGAAATTCATAAACTGGATTCCAATCACTGGGTCCATCGGGAACAACCGGAAATCGTAACGGAAATGATCCGGAAATTCGTCTCCAAATATTCCGCATAACAAAGAGAAGACGAATCTCCTTGAACTTTGAAATCATTTCTCTTCTTTTAATGCCGTTTACGTACGCTTTCGTGGGTTGGGTCACAAATTGGGTCGCGTTGAAGATGACGTTTTATCCTTTGAAATTTTTCGGAATTCCTCCTTATCTCGGCTGGCAGGGAATCATTCCGAGAAAAGCGGAAAAGATGGCGGGAAGAGCGGTGGACGTCGTCACTCGCTATCTCATCGACGTAGAAGAAATGTTCTGCAAGGTTGATCCCGCATTGATTCAGGAAAATCTTCGTCCCGAAATTCAAAAGACGATTTTGGAAACGATGAAGGAAGTCGCGGACGAATTCAATCCGCTTTTATGGAACCTGATCCCGGATCTAGTGAAGAATTCCATGATGAAGGAAATCGAAAGACAGGCGATGGAAACCATCCCCACCGTCTTTCAGGATCTCCGCAAAGATTCCAAACGGATCTTCGATATACGAGGATTAGTAATTCGTAATATGACCGGGGAAAACGTTCATCTCACCGTTGAAATGTTTCAAAGAGTGGGCGCGAAAGAATTCCGTTTCATCGAGGTTTCCGGTTTTTACTTCGGCTTCGTATTGGGTTTGATTCAAATGGGAATCTGGCTCGTTTATCCTGCGCTTTGGACTCTTCCGGTGCAGGGAATCATCGTGGGTTATCTTACCAATTGGCTTGCGCTTCTTTTGATCTTTAGGCCGCTCGAACCGATTCGTCTCGGTCCTTTCAGTTTTCAAGGCTTGTTTATCAAACGTCAAAGGGAAGTTTCGGAGGAATATTCCAAAATGCTCGCGACTAAAATCCTAAGTTCGGAAAAGATTCTCGAGGAACTGTTTTTCGGAAGGGCTTCGGAAGAAGTGTTCAACCTAGTGGTTCACGCGATCGAACGACAGATGGACACGATGGCCTCCGTGATCCGCCCCACTCTTTCCCTTTCCTTCACTTCGAACAAATACAACGATACGAAAGAACGGGTGATCCGAAAGATCATGAACAACCTCAAAAACTTTACGACCCATATCGAGGATTACGTAGAAAAGGCCATCGACTTGGAAAGTACCCTTTCTCAAAAGATGAAGGCTCTTCCGCCCGTTGATTTCGAAGACGTTTTACGGACCGTTTTCAAGGAAGACGAACTCCTTTTGATTCTTGTAGGAGCCGCGTTAGGCGCAATCGTCGGTCTGGGTCAGGCGTTTTTCATGGCGATTTAAACGTTTCAATCGTCCGAAAGAAGGAAGTTCAAAGCCTGCCGGAAGCCGTATAATATTTTTGATAATACGCTTCCTCTAAAGAATTGATCGTAACTCCTCGTTTAACCGAAGCATGGACGAACTTTTTGTCTTTGAGATAAACTCCCACGTGACTGATCTTATCCCCGTAAATCGTAAAAAAGATCAGATCGCCTTCCTTCAATTCTTCTTTGGAAATCGGATTCGTCTTCGGATACATCGTGTAACTCGGTCCGCTGAGACGGGATCCGTAGACTCTGGAAAGAATCTTGCTCGTAAAACCGGAACAATCGATTCCGTTTTCGTCCGTTCCGAAATCCTTATAAGGGGTTCCGAGCCAGCGATACACTTCTTGATACAACGCAAAATTATTTTCGGAACCGATCGCAATCCCGTGCGTGTGTTTGAAAAACGTTTTGAGTTCGGCTTCGCTTAATTCTTTCTTTTCTCCGTGCAATACGGCGTAAAACACCAAACCGAGACAGAGAGAAAAGAAGGGAATCAAACGGAAAGAAAACATTCTTTCTTTAGACGATTTAAAAATTCACTCCGCCGTAGACGACCAACTCTAAAAATCCGAAATTCTGACTTGCTCTGTCTTTGGAACGTCCAGTGGTCAATATGTTCGGAAGATCGATATAACCGCCCTTGGCTCCGAACTCGAAGAACACGGATTTATAAAGATCCGTTCTTCCCGCGACGTAGCCGGAAACTCCGTACCCGGACGCGTGAAAATGGTTATTCTTCCCTTCGCCGAACAGACGGATATCGCTACGGCAAATGACCGGACCTCCGCCCACGGAAGAAACGAAACTGATCGCATGTTCTCCGTTAGACGAAACCCAAAGAGGCTGAATCATCCCCACATCCATATAAAGAAAGTTTAATCCGTCCGTATGTTCGAACTTTAAAAAATCGGGGGTGATGTTGATCGTTTCTCCGTTGTGATACCCTTCGAGCCTCTTATATGCGTCCGGAAACAGATACAGATAAACGGAAGAATCGGACGAAGTTCCGAGATGCGCCCTTTGAATCGCGAGCGGATCGATGTAACCGTAGATGTTGGACGCTTGTCCGCGACTCATCACGTATTTCATGTGATCCTGACCGAAGGCGATATAAAACTTATCCGTAAAATAATAGGTTAGACGAAAGTTGTATTGGGGAATTTCCCAAAGACTCGGATTCAAATAAACGGAAGGATTGAATTTTTCCGGTTTATCCTTCGCGACAACGTCCTTCAACGTGAAGTTATAGCCCGGACCGTGGAAGGAAATATCGCTTTGCGTATACGAATCGCGGTTGTAACCCCACTGAAAACTCCAAGTCCCTTTGCGTTGATCGACTCTTCGTTTGGCTTCCGCCTGATTCGCCTCACTCTGAGGATCCACGGGAATCGGTTCCGCTTTCGGAACCGCATTTGTTTGCGCAAAAGGAACGACTTCCTGCATATCGACGTCTTTCGCCTTGGATTCCGCAAACATGGGAAGAGGAGAAATACAAAAGATAAGAATAGAAACTGCGTGTTTGAATGAAATCCGTAGATTTCGAATGGAATTCGGGTTCATGCGATCAGAATTGAAATATATTTCCAAGCTAGTATATCAAAATACTAAGATCGGGACGGGGCGGTTGGTGGCTATTTTTTTTTCGGGAACTTTTTCAAGCTCCATCGATTCGAATCCCTTCGAACCCGAATCGTTAGACGTTCTTGCGAAGCGATTTAACCGGAGTGTAAGATTACGAAGTCTCGGATCTTATCGCTTACAAGAATCGGATGTTCCTTTTGAATCCAATGATTGGAATCCACGGAGAACAGTTCCAGAGAATCGCACACGTTCTTGAGAGAATCGTAACATTCCGGACTGATCGCCATATCACGCAGCGGAATCAAAACGCGCGCGGGAACCGAGATACGTTTCGGAGTCGGATATTTTTTCCCCCGAATCAATTCCCGGTACAGATTCATCGGATAAACCGCGCTTTTTACGATCTCTTCCTCGGTAAAATTCCGCATCGGATCGTTCTTCGGAATTTCCGCGGCGGCCATAAGATAGTTCCAAATCTGCTTTGCCAAATGTCGCATTAAAAAACCGGGAAGCCAAGGGATTTGAAAGAATACGATATACCAGGATTTGACCGATTGTTTCAGAGACAACCAGACCTTTTTCGGATTGAAACTGAAGAAGTAACGAAACATTAGATTTCTCGCGAGAATCGGATGAGGACCGCCCATCGCCGTATACGAACGGATCGATTTAGAATATTCTAAATCTCCCACGAAAGCCCAAGCAAGAAGCGCTCCCCAATCGTGAGCGACAAGATGAACCGGCTTCCCGTTTCCTAAAAACCGGATGACCGCCTCGAAATCCTTAAAGATCTCTCGGGCATTGTACGCCTTTTGTTGGGAAGGTTTGCTCGAGTTTCCCGCTCCTCTCAAATCGAACGCACCCACGTTGAATTCTTCTCCGAGAGAATTCAACTGCAGATCCCAAGTGGAATGTTCGTCCGGATAACCGTGAACGAAAAGAATCGTCTCGCGATCCGGCCGTTCCTTTGCCGTCGCGTTGTATTTCAGAAAAAGATTCAAATTTCCGTTCGAAACGAATGTCGTTTTAAAACGGAGAGGAGTTTTCGTTTCCTTTGAAGTTTTCTTTTTTTCGGGATACAAAGCGATCATCGGTTTTACTTCCTGATTTTGTTAAGCGACTTTGAGCGCTGAAACAAGGTCAGCGCATTCCATTTTCCTAAAATATTTTTCGAATCGGCAAATCAGAACCGGTCGCTCAAACTCGTAACCTTGTGTACGATGTTCGGGGTCATTCGGTTGAAAAAGCTGATCGTTTTGGATTTGATTCCCGGAAATACGTGGAGTTTTCTTTTTTCCATTCCTTTTACGATCGCCTTTACGACGTCCACCGGACTATCCACGATCGATTTCGGAACGTCTTGTTGTTTTCCGAATTGTTGCGACTTTAAGATTCCGGTGTCCGCAAAGAACGGATATACGTTCGTAACGGCGACTCCCTTCTTGCGGAGATCCGCGTCCATCGCCTCGCCCATCGCCCTGATTCCGAATTTGGAAATCGAATAGTAGATCAATTCACCCGGCGCGACTTGACCCGCAACGGAGGAAAGGTTTACGATCTGTCCTTGTTTTCTTTCGAGCATCGCGGGAACGAATAAACGGCTCAGATGAATCGGAGCGTATAAATTCACGTCGAGAATCAGATTCCAATTCTTATCGGGAACGTCCAAGAGCCCGCCCTTAAACGCAAGCCCCGCGTTGTTGATCAGAACGTCCACTCCTCTCTGAGACAACTTTAGAGTATTCTGATATACGTCCTTACAACCTTCCTGCGTTTGAAGATCGCCGGAAAAACTTCCGAGAATCTTTCCCGCGCTTTTGGGTTGAAATCCGTTCTTTCCGTTTTCAAGCCATCTACGATGCAGATAAAAATCCGCGTCCGTGCCGGGAGCTTTGAGATCGGTAAGAATCACGTTCGCTCCTTTTTCCAAAAGTTGTTTGGTCAATTCCCTTCCGAAACCTCCGTTGGCTCCGGTAATCAGTATCGTTTTATCTTTCAATCGGCTCATATCGCTTCTCTATATTGGTGTTCTTGTGATGAAAAAATTTCTTTTGCTAAGTAGAGATTGTCCTCTTCATCGGGATGAAAGGAGAATCGGAAGTATTTCAACGCGGCCTTGATCGTCAAAGGCAGGACTCTTTCCTTCGTGAAGAGAAGTTGAAAGAGTTCCTTTTGGGTTTTGAATTTGAAAAGAATCCCGTCCTGCCAAAGAAATAACAGAACAGCAACGAAGGTAAAAGCGAAAAAGATCGAAGAGGCGATTCCCATTCCGATCACTCGGATCCAGTAACTTTGTGTAATCGCTTTCAAAACGTCGAATGCGGCTGATTTGTGTTCCAATTCTTCCGCGGCGTGCCACTCAAACAATCGTCTCATTTCCGGATGAGCGGGTTTCAAAAGTCCTCTGCGCAATCCTAGATCCGCGACGAGAGACGTGTAATGTTCGAGTCCCGCGACCGCCGCCAAATTCATTTTTTTGGAAAAAAGTTTTTCCAAAAGACCGAACGCAAACCAAACCACGAAGTTCATAAAACCTTCGAACTTGTATCCCTGGTTTTTCAGATTCTGCCAGAACTTTTTATGTTCGCCCGCGTGCTGCGCTTCTTGTCCCACGAACGCGATCGCGTTTCGTTTCACTCTACCTTCTTCGAGTTCGGGAACGTATTTTTGAATCGTTCGGATAAAATATTTTTCCCCTTCCGGAAACAGAATGGTCCACGCATTCAACACGTGCGTCAAGGAAGCGTTGTCTCCGCACCAGTGTTTCGGCACCGTATCGGAAAATTGAAATTTCGGTTTTCGAACCGGATAATCCGGTTTTTCGACGTAGTCTTCGTTCGTTTTCTTTTTCTTCATAACTTCTTCAATCCCGTTTCGCACATTCGATATTTTGAATTTTATTTTCCGTTCCGATCCTAAGATCCGCGACTATATCAAATCATTTGAATCTTATTTTCTTCCGACAAAGATCACGGAGCTTACGCCGCCCCCGCCCGAACCTTTTTGGATGAATTCGATGTTTTCGTTTTAGAAGACGAGGTTTTTGTTCGTGCGGCCGATTTCGCTTTTCCGTTTGTGCGTTTTGCCGTCTCGGAGATTTTCAACCGTTTTGCCGCTTTGGTAGATTCGCTCTTTTTGTTTCCTGCGAGCAACGTAACCTTGGACTTTGACTTAAAAGTCTCCTCTTCCCAAAAGCGAACGTGCGGAAGATCCTCGTCGAGCCAACACGCATCGCTGTCGCTCACGACCAAAATTTCTTCCCACTTCACTCCGAAACTTTCTTCCGCGTCGGCGCCGGAATAGATTTTTCCGATATGAGGTTCCACGGCCCAAAGTCCTGCGTCCACGCGAGACTTGGTGAATTCTCCCCAAAGCGGAGAAGCGTTTTCGGAAGGTGCAAGAAATCCTTTTACGATTTGAGGAACGAGATACAAAAACGTCTGCGGAGGAAATCCGAGAACTCTTCCCGCGGGAACGCTCCAACCGGGAACCTTTCCCACCTTATGACCGAGAACTCCGTTGGGATATACGGTATGACAGTTTTGATAACCGAGATCGGAAATGAGTTCGTTGCAGGCGCGGTAGATTTCACCCATCGACTTTTCCGCGCGGACGGATTCTAAAATCAAGGAACGGAATTCTTTGAGATCGCGTCGTCCCTGTTCGACGGCGGGATTTTTTCCGAAAGAAAAAGAATAACCCACGTCGGCGGTCACACCTTTCACGTTAGGCGCAACATCTAGGATCACCGCCATTCCTTCTTTCAGTTTACGGTTGGAAGGTTGAAAGGAAAAACCCCAGTGAGGAAGAATTCCTTCTCCGCTTCCGATCCGTTGAAACGTGAGAGGTCTGCGAAAACCTCGAAAGCAGGTTCTATCTCCGAACCAAGCGAATCCGTAATGAAAGAAATTTTTCCCGCCCCGTTCTCGGATATAGGAATCGATGAGAGATGCCGCGGTCTTTTCGGTCATACCGACCACGAGTCTACCACGCACCCACTCGACTGCATCGTATGCAAGTTTTTGCACGTGTTTGAAATCTTCCAGATCCGATGAAGAATAATATTCCCGAGACATTCTCCCTTTCCCCCAACTTCTTGCGCTTTGTTGGAAGGAATTGTAACGCATGTTACACAAGGCATCGTCCGATCTTATGATTTCCGACCGATTTTTAGATTTTTTTTCTCCATTCGGCGGGAGTCATCCCCGCGATTTTCAAAAATTGCGCGTTGAAGGTGGACTTCGTATTAAATCCGACCTCGAATCCGATGGAAAGAATCGTCTTTTCCGGTTCTTCCAATAGGATCTTTTTGGCCTCTTCGACTCGATAACCGTTGATGAATTCGTTGAAATTCTTTCCATACGTTTCGTTGAGAATTCGGGAAAGCTGATGCGGCGTGATGAGAAGTTTTTCCGCGAGATCCTGCATCCGAATTTCCTCGTCCCGATACGATCGTTCCTCTTCCATGAGTTCGGCAAGCCGAGATTTGATCGCATCGAGATTGATTCCTCCCAACTGCGTTTTCTCATACCGCTTTTGCTGAAACTCGGACTTTAAGGATACGAAGAAGTTCGGATAACGCGCGGTGAACACGAACACGAGCCCGTTCCCTAAAGTCATCAATACGGAAGCGAACGCGAAAAGACTCGGAACGTTCAGATAAAATCCGATTCCCGAAAGCTGGATCGCCGCAATCGTCACGAGAAGAATGGAAGAAGCGAGTCTGGAAAGATGAATGTCGATTTCGCGGAACGCCTTCCAAAACAAATACACCGAATAGACGCAATATACCGTTAGGTGAAGATATCCGATTCCGATGATAAGAGAAATCGGATTGCTTCCCCGGTTGACGAACGCGTCCTGAATGAGCTGCGATTTGGATTCGAACGGAACGCCGAAAAAAACCGCTTCTCCCGCGAGGGCGATGTATGCGGGGAAAAAATGTCGCTTGAGTGGAACTCTTTTTTCCAAAGCGAACTGCAACATTCTCCGCACGACAAGAAGAAGAGCGGGGCCCATCGCGAGCAGGGAGGAAAAAAAGAAAATCCAAAGATAGGTGTGCGAAGCAGTTCCCGGAATCTGCACCAATCCGATCCGGGATTCGGAGGAAGCCATGATGAGCGCGAGAAGAAACATCCCCGTAAAGTCTTCTCCCTTTTTCCGTTTTGCGAGTTCGGTGAAAAAGAGAAGAATACAATACCCCGGTCCAAGCTGAATGAGAATGTGGAGGCCGAGCCAGAATAGATCCGGTGTGTTCGAGGCATTCATGGAAACTGGGAGAAGGAAAGCCGACCCGGAAGTTTTGTCCAGAAGAAACGGGAAAAATCGACGCGGGCAAAATTAGAAGTATTGACGCATACCATTCTCCGAGGTTCCTTATCGGTATGAGTGAATTCATTGAAATCAAAGTTGGCGAGAAATCCTACCAGTTTCCGTTGATCTCCGGAACCGACGGAAAAAAGGGAATCGATATCCGTGAGCTTCATCAAAAGACCGGACTCATTTCCTACGATCCCGGCTTTTTTAATACCGCATACGCCGTCAGTCGCATCTCGAGAAGAGACCCGGATTCGGGAGAACTTCACTACCGAGGGTACGACGTCGCCGATCTAGTGCAACATTCCACGTTCGTCGAAACCAGTTATCTTTTGATCTACGGGAAACTTCCCACGGAACAACAGCTCAAAGATTTTTCTCTGAAACTTTCCAAACATTCTTTGATTCACGAAGACATGATCAATCTCTTCGACGGGTTTCCGGGTAAAGGACATCCTCTCGCGGTTCTTTCGGTGATGGTCACTTCCCTTTCCAGTTATTATCCGGAAGAATACGAAGAATCTCTGGACAAAGGGATCGATCATTCGGCGAGACTTCTCGCGAAGATCAGAACGATCGCCGCGTTCAGTTACAAAAAGATCGTGGGTCAACCCTTCGTTTATCCGCTCGATAAACATCCGTATTGCACAAACTTTCTGTATATGCTGTTTTCGATTCCTTCCAAGGATTACGTTCCTTCAGAGGACATCGATCGTATTCTGAATCAGCTTTGGATTCTCTACGCGGATCACGAACAAAACGTTTCCAACACCACCGTTCAGGTCATCGGTTCCACTCAGGCGAACCTGTTCGCTTCCATCTCCTCCGCGATCAACGCGCTCTGGGGTTCGAGAGAAGGCGGTCGTCAGGTTGCAGCCGTCGGTCTGATCGAAGATATCATCAAGTCCAGAAAAACCGTTCCCGAGTATTTCGAAAAATTCAAGGGAGATTCGGAAAGACTCTTTTCCAACGGTTTCGGTCACAAAGCGTACGACTCAAAGAGCAGAAGAGCGATCATCGCCGGCAAACTCTTCCACGATTTCTATAAGAAACATCCGGTGAATCCGATCGCGGAAGTGGCGCTCAAGATCGACGAGTATATGCAAAATGATGAATATTACATCAACCAGAAGTTATATCCGAACCTGGAGTTCTACAGCGCGGTGATTTTCAATTCTTTGGGAATTCCGAAAGAACTCTTTACCGCGATGCAGGTCATCGGAAAACTTCCGGGCTGGCTCGCGCATTGGAGAGAACAGAGAGTTTCCGGCAACTACAGCAAGGCTCGTCCGAAACAAGTCTACACCGGAGAAATCGGAAGAAAATACATTCCTCTTTCGGAAAGATAATCATGCAGAACCCGTGATGGAAAGGCCGGTTCGCTCAAGCGGAAGAAGCGGTCGAATTTGCGGAAACATTGATCCGCATCGTTCAAGGAAAAATTTCATGAGCGTTCTCGTATTTCCCAAGCGCGATCCCCTTGGAGGAATGAATCGGGAAGAACTGATCGATACGATTCGCAATCTCGCTCGGAAAAATTCCTCTGGGCTTATTTGTTCGGAAGTATCGCGAGAGGAACCGAGAACGCTTACAGCGACGTAGATTTAATTTTGATCGCCGATACGCAAATACCGTTTATCAACAGACCTGAATCGTATCCGGAGCTTCTTGCCTTGCCGATCGAGCTCAATCTGTTCGTTTACACTCCGCAGGAATGGGAAAAGGCACGGGAACAAAGTCGTTATCCAGGATTTTGGAAATCGGTCTTTTCGGAAATGATTCAGATTTTTTGATCGTTTCATCACGACGCTGCTACGGATCGAGGTTCATAGAATGTCATAAGAAAAGGAACTCGCCATGTTTAAAAACATTCTTTTGAATTTCGTCCTATCGTCTCTTTCGATGTTCTTCTTCCGATGCGACACGTCTAAAGAAATCAGTGAAACGGAATTCAAGAATTTAATCCGTGAAGCGTCGAAATCACGAAGCTCCGACGAATTGCGTTTTGTCGAGTATCTCGGAGTTGCAGATGAAAAAGCGATTCTCAAGGTGTCCGCTTCGGCCGGTTCGAAACGGAACAAGGAGGAATTCTTTTTTACAAAGGCGACTCCTAACTTAATTTCTTGGATCGATGAAAATCTATTCGGAATCACGTCTTCCAATTTTACGAAACTTTATAAATACCTTTTTTACCAAACGGACAAACAATTCAAATTCGAACAATGGACGATTCTGACGAGAGATGATTCCGGAAAAAAAAAGGAAGACGCGGCCGGTGAAAAAACAATTCGAATCACCGTAGACGGACTGACGGTTTTTATTTTCTATCTGCGTTCGGATGGAATTACTTCTTTCTCTCTAAACATAAAACATGCTCCGAACGATAAAGAAGCGCTAAAATACAAAAAATTGTGGTCACAACTTTTGAATCAGATTCAAAAAGAAGAAATCCGGTAAATCTAAATTCGCGCAGTCCGTAGCCCTTTCGTTCAAGACGATCACCTCGATTTCATTTATCATCGATTCATTCTTTTGAATACGAGGATAGAATGAATTTCAAAATGCCTTCTTCATTTAAAACCGCATACTTCAAAGAGATCGAAAATTATCGAACTCATCTCAAGGCCGGACGTTTTCAAGAAGCCTGGAAATTTTTAGAACGGGCCCATCTGATCGGGCAGTATCATCCCGTTCCGCACACGGGTTCTCACGGGAGAATGTTGCTGTTTGCGGTTCGTCAAAAAGATTGGAAGGAAGTATTCGGTCAGCTTCCACGACTTTCCTTCGGTTGGCTCGGTTCCTTGCTCAATCGGATTCCGGTCGGAAATCCGGGCGGCTCCGACGTTCCGATCTTCGCATCCTTTCCGATTCCGGAAGATTTGCGGGAACTCCTTGCGGACGCGGATTCTTCCGGGCAAGGTTTGTCGGGTTTAAGGAAAAGAATGTAGGAACTCATACGAATTGAGCAGAAATCCGATGGGAGGAGTTCCCACAACGGCGCTGAAAACGGAAGATTTTCCAAGTAGAACGAAGGAGTTCCCACATTCTCTTGAAACATCTAAGATTTTCCGGTTAGGGCCGCAGTGCGGATTTCCCGCACTTTCAGAAATTTTTTTTGAACCGTGGGAGTTCCCACATTCTACCCAAAAACGGCCCTTTCCCGCGAGTACAAAAAAAGACCGGCTAATCGCGTAAGCAACCGCCGGCTGAATAGGTTTCAATTCTGTAAGTCCAGTTAATTAGACCGGTTCTTATCGGTCAACGCCTTCAAGAAAGTTACGATCGACTTTGTATCGGAATCCGAAAGATCCTTTCCGAGCTGGAGACGCGCCATTTTTTTAACGGCTTCTTCCAGGGTAGCGACCTTACCGTCGTGGAAATACGGCCCGGTAATCGCTACGTTCCGCAAAGATTGAACCTTGAAAACGAAAGCGTCCGCGACGTTCTTCGTAACGCCCTGACGGCCTTTATCCGCGGTATTTTCATACGGATTGACCTGACCGAGTTTACGGAAGGAGTTCCCACCCAAAAGCGGACCGATATGACAAGCGGTGCAGCCGGTAGCTAAGAATTTTTCCAGACCTTCCTGTTCTTCCGCGGAAAGCGCTTTGTGATCCCCGTTTTGGAAATCGTCGAAACGATCGTTTGTTTTGAGAGTTCTTTCAAACGCGGCAATCGCACCCGCGAGATTGTCGTAAGTAATCGGATTTGCGTCCTTAGGATACGCCTTTGCAAAAAGCTCTTTGTATTCCGCGATCGCGGAGATTTTCTTTTCCACTTCCGCAGCAGACGGCATCGCCATTTCGACGGGATTTAAGATCGGACCTTTTGCCTGTTCTTTCAGATTGGCCGCTCTTCCGTCCCAGAATTGTGCGATATGGAAACCCGCATTCAAAACGGTGGGAGAATTGCGATCGCCATTCTTCCCAAACGCTCCGGGAGAAGTGGGAAGATTGTCCACTCCACCCGCTTTCCCGACAACATTGTGACAGGAATTACAAGCCTGCGTGTCGTTGGCCGAGAGTCTTTTTTCAAAGTATAACTTTTCACCGAGCTGAACCAATTCGGGAGTATCGGCTTCTCCCCCGGGCATTTTGTCGGGAATGGTTCCAAAGATCTTCTTGGAATCATCGATCAACTTTTTTGTCTTTTCGGAAGGCCCGCAAGACACCATAACGATCCCCAAGAGCGCTACGAATAGAACTCCGGCTGTAGATTGTTTCATACCAGTTCCTCTCTCTATTGTATTTACGATTCTAAATTTAGAATCATTCTAAAAGTGAATTTATTTTAGAATGATTCTAAAAAACAATTCTTTTTCAAACCTTCTTTCGTTTTTTCCGTTCGATTTGAAAGACCAAACCTTGCGCGTTGATCCTGGAATCGAAGCCGAGCAACATCTCCTCCTTTTCTCCCAACGCGATTCCTTGCGTGGAAATTTCCCTTTCCAAATAAGCCCGAACCCTTCCGGTACAAAATTCCAAAAGCGGCTCCCCTTCCAAACCCGAGCGTTCTCCGGAGGAAAGAATATTCTGCATCGCGTGCAAACCCTGCTTCATCTGACGTGCGCCCAATTCGAGATCCTTCCAAACGCCGAAATGCGTCAAATACGCCTTGTCCGCGCCGGTCGCAAGAATCGTATCCACCGTATTCATCGCTTCTTCCGAATCGAAATCGGTGGGCGTCGTCGAAGGATAAAGAACCGGATTTTTTCCGAAAGCAAAATCCCGATAACCGAGTCCGAAAGAATCTCCTGTGAAGATTCCGTTACTCAGGGAATCGTATATGCAAAAATGATGATTTGCATGTCCTCTTGTATAATAAAATTTGAATATTCTTCTTCCCCACCGGATCTCCTCTCCGTCCGCCGGGCTTTTGACCCGCGCTTCGGGCACGGGAAGAATTTCTCCGTATAACTTCTTAAAGTTCTCTTCTCCGTATACTTGGATCGAACTTTGAACGAGCCTCGTCGGATTGATGAGATGAACCGCGGCTTTCGGGTGCGCGAGTATCGTGGCGTTCGGACAATGTTTTGCGAGCAATCCGGTTCCGCCCGCGTGATCGAGATGAACGTGCGTTACGATGATGTATTTCACGTCCTCGGGTTTCAAACCGGCTTGTTTCAATTCTTCCAAGAGAATGGGAACGGCTTTGTTCGTGTTGTTTTCGACGAAAGCGGCTTCCTTGCCTTCCACGACTAAATACGCGCAAGCGACTCCCGGAGAAATATAATCGCAGTCGATCGTAAATAAACCGGGAAAGACTTCCTTCTCAAAAGGCGGCATAAGAATTCTCCTCTTTCCAAAGTCGAATGGAAGCGAAATCGTCCAAGAAATCGCGCGGGGCAAAATCAGGCAAAGTTTAAACTACAATATATCCACAGTCAAGTAAGTCAGGTCGTCCGGGATCTTAGAAGAGGAAAAAGATTTCACCGTGGAAAGAATTTCTTCGTTCAAATTCCGGGGATTTCGGGAGAAATTATTCTTTAAAACTTCCAAAAGTCTGCGCTCTCCGAAAATTTCCCGTTGCGGACTCAAAGCTTCCGTAATCCCGTCCGTATAAAAAAAGAATCGATCTCCCGTTTTTAATGCGATCGTGTAGGTTTCGGGTTCGATCGTTTTCATCATCCCGAGTATCATTCCTCTTCCTTTTAAAAACTCCGGCTCGGCCGGTTCTTCCCGAATCAAAACGGGGGGAGGATGACCCGCGATCGAATAGCGAAATTCGTCCCGTTCGAGATCGTACAAACATACGAGAGCGGAGATGAAATTTTTTTCCAAAACCTGAAACATCCGGTTGTTGAGTTCGGAAAGAATCTTGGAAGGTTCATCCAGTTTTCTGCTGAGTTCCAAAAACGAAACCTTGAGCATCGACGAAACCAAAGCGGACGCAACCCCGTGTCCGAGAACGTCGCAAAGAATGAACATTACCTTTTTCTCATCGAGAATATGATAGTCCAAGAAGTCGCCTCCGATCTGATCGACCGGAATATAAACCGAATTTACGGAAAGACGATGAATTCTTCCGTCGAGCTGCGGAATCAAACGCGTCTGAAGATTGGCGGCCATTTCCAATTCCTCGTGGAGAATCCGATTCTGCCTTCTGAGTTCGGCCGTTCTTTGTTCCACCTTTCCTTCGAGATTAGCGTTGAGTTTTTTGAGTTCGGCGTGCGCCCTTGCGTTTTGATACGAAATACTCACCGCGCCCGAAATCAAAAGAGCGAAAAATCCGTACTGCGATAAGAACATATTTCTTCCCGTAAGATTGTCGAGAACTACGTCGATGATCGCAAAGAGCGCGAGCAGTCCGACCCCGCCCACCATAATCAAGGCTTCCATCACCTTCTTTCTCAGTTCTTCGTAGAACATGGGAATCAAAAGAACGGCCATGAACACGAGAAGTCCCTGCCACGCATAAACGAGAAGCGCCCTTTGTGTTCCGTCGAGTTCGAGTAAATGCAGCGAACCGATCACAAGACTGGACTTCATCACGATCTTGGCCGCGGTCCCCGTTTTTTTACGGAACAACGCATACAAAAAATATAATATACAAGCCGGAAAAACGCTCTGCGAAGAAAAGAAGGATCTTGTCAAAAGCCCGAAGGGAACTTCGGCGTAGTGCATTTTGTGCAGAAGAGGAATTCTCCAGAAGACGAACAAAAACGCGGACAAGGAAAGAAAGATGCTCGCTCTCGAATGCCTGTTCAACGAATACGAAATCGACTGTTGCAGAAAAACTCCGAGAAACAAAACGATCAGCACGAGCTGCAGAGCGTCTTCCTGAATCAACGCATCCTTGAGTTCGTCAAAGTCGCCTAACTTGGGTATGCTGCGGAAGATCCCGCAGTGAAATCCTAATTCTCTGCATTCGATCTCGACTCGGATCGTATTCGGTTTTCCTTTTTCGATCCATTCCAAAGGAATCTTATACAATCGGCTTCGAAACCACGCCGCTGCATACGGATCGATTTCTCCCGTCTTTCCGATGAGCTTATCGTTGAAATAAACCTTGTCCGCGGATTGAATCCGATCCAGAAAAATTCCCTGGGAACCCGTGGGAGACGTTAGCGGATATTCCACTCGAACTCTGTAAACGCCTTTGATCGGAATCTCGAAACCTTGATTCGTCAAACCGACTCCGGGAAGAATCATCTGAAAATTCTCTTTGCCTTCGTGTTTGAATTCCCAACCTTCGTTGAGAGGTTGTACTTTTTCAGGATCGATCGGGTTCGAGTATACGTCGAAAGCGATCAGACATAATAGGAAATATCCGAAGAGAATCGGTTTCATAGGGAAGGAGGCATCAACCTATTCCCGCGCGGATGGATGTAAAGTGAAATTTAGATCGAAGGAATCAAATCAAGCGCGTCGTTCGGAATCTCGCTCACCGCTTTCGACAAAAGATCGCTCGTATAATTCGAATACATGTTCTCCGTAAGAATTCTTCGGAAACTGCGCGCTCCTTTTTCTCCGTGAAACAAACCGAGCATGTGACGAAGCGCGTGATGCGGTTTTCCACCCTGCTTCTCTTTGAGAATCACTTCTTCGATGTATTCCTGCATGCGTTCCACGACTTCCCTTCTGCTCAAGGAAGGTGTGTCGTCTCCGTAAAACAGGGAATCGATTTCGGAAAATAGATACGGAGTTTCGTAGGCCGCGCGGCCGATCATCACGCCGTCGTTCCACCGAAGTCGTTCCTTCATTTCGGATAGCGTTCGGATTCCTCCGTTGATCTCGATCAAAAGATCGGGGAATTCTTTCTTTAAGGTTTCTACGTCCGCATAACGCAGAGGAGGAACTTGACGGTTTTGCGCCGGTGAAAGTCCGCCTAAGATCGCGATTCTTGCGTGCACGATAAATCGCCTGACGCCCGCTTGGCGAACACAATCGATAAATCGAACTAAATCCTCGTAGGATTCTTTACCGGGAATTCCGATTCTGCATTTCACCGTTACCGGAATCGAAGTAACCGCGTCCATCGCGGATACGAGTTCCGCGACCCGTTCGGGTGTTTCCATCAAACACGCACCGAAGTTTCCTTCCCGAACCCGATCGCTCGGACAACCCACGTTCAGATTGATTTCGGAATACCCGTAATCTTCGCAAATCTTAGAAGATTCCGCGAGTGAGTTTGCGTCGTCACCGCCCAACTGAACCGCAAGAGGAAGTTCTTGCGCGCTGTACGACAAAAAGCGATTCCGATCTCCTCGCAGGATCGCGCCGGTGTGAATCATCTCCGTATAAAGAAACGTATGTCTGGAAATCAGTCTTAAGAAATATCGGAAATGACGATCCGTCCAATCCATCATCGGCGCCAAAGAAACAGGGTAAGGCTTCGGAATTTTAGAAGTCGGAACGATCATGAAAGGGCTCGCTACCAGAATTTTTTTGCAAGCCGCTTCGGTCAAGGAACCTCCTCGGCAATTACGGCTTGGAAATCGGAAAGAATCGGAAAAGAATGTCCTGACCGATGGATTTTCTCCGGACGAAACGCAAACGAATCACATACAAGCGATGGATTTTCCTATCGCTCGCGGGATTCTGTCTCGGATGTTTTTCATCCTGCAAAACCTTAGAATCCTTTTTCGAATCGATCATTTTGACCGGAGGCGTGGACTCCACCCAATTGAATTTTTTCGCGAAATACAATCCCTTGGAAGAATGGATTCGTTCCAACGGAGGACTTAAGGTTCCGGAACGGGACGTCCGCCCCGTAAATCACGATCCTCCGAAATCGGTTCCATTTTACACGATCGGTTCCATCCCGAGAAGACTTCCCGGCGCGCCCTATTCCGGTTATTTAGCCGTCTTCAATTACTTCGCGTACGGTTTTACCGTGACATCCCCGAGAACGTTCCGAGGAGATCTTTTGAACTTTCCGGACGACGGGAGAACTTCTTCCAATCTGTTGGAACAGACATTTTTCGGATTGTATCCGCTTCCCGATCCTTTCGGAAGAAAGGCGGAATATCTCTATATGGATTACCAAGCCTATGCGACCTTTTATCTCGGTTTTATCGCTTCGCAAAACTGGAACTTCGGGATCGGCGTCAACCTGGGTTACAGCGTTTACGATTTTGACATATTAGAAAAAGGTTATAGAGTTTCTACGGCGAGAAATCAGACCAGGGCCATCGCCGGGTTCAAATTGTTATACGAATACAATATCGGCCGGTTTTTCGAGGATACGATCTTTTATAACGTCTATCTTTATTTGGAAGCTTCGACCATCGGGAACATCGAGAACAACGATCGGGACTCGTTCCATATAGGAAACTTCGGGAAAACTCCGATCACACAAACCATTCCCGCCTCCAATGCGGAAGGGTATCACGATCTTTATCTGACCATGTCCACGCTTCGAATCGGAGTCCGCAAAGAAATCCAGTTATCCAGACCGACTATGGACGATCTTCTCCGCAAAGACAGAGAACCCCCCAAAGAATCCGTTCCTCCGAAAGAAACACAACCTCTGCCTCCGAGAATTTAATGCTTTCCTGGAAAGAAAATTTAACCCCCGTATCTGCCGAGTTCGACGACATTTACTTTTCCCCGGAAAACGGACTGAAGGAAACAGAACACGTCTTCATTCAGGGAAACGATCTTCCCGAAAGATGGAAGAATTCGAATATTCAAAATTCGTTTACCATCTTGGAGCTAGGGTTCGGAACTGGGCTGAACTTCTTTACGACCTGGAAAGAATATCTCGAATACAAGGACCGGTTCCGCCTCCATTTTTTATCGATCGAAAAATTTCCTCTTAAAAAGGAAGAGATCGCCAAGGCCCTTTCCGTTTTTCCGGAATTGAAGGAAATCACGGACGAATTTCTGAATTCGTATCGAGACTTGATACCCGGAATGAATTACTTTCGTTTTTTGAACGGGAGAATCCATCTTACCCTGTTTCTGGGCGACGTTACCGATGCGTTACGCGAAATTTCCGGCAAAGCGGACGCGATATTTTTAGACGGGTTCGCTCCTTCCAAAAACCCGGATATGTGGCAAATCGAAACTCTACAAAATCTCAAAAACTTCTGCAAAATCGGGACCACGGTTTCCACGTTTACGGTCGCCAGAATCGTTCGAGATTCCTTGTCGACCGCCGGTTTCACCTTGGAAAAACGTCCCGGCTTCGGAAGAAAACGGGAAATGTTGACCGGAAAAATCACGGAAGACGCATTCGAAAATCATAATATACCTCCGAACGAATCGGAAACGTTCCGTCAAACTTCTTCCCCGAACGAACTTGAATCACAAATTGACGGCCAAGATCGAAAGAATTTCTTTTCCGAAACGACCGAGCTTACCCCCTCGGAAAAACCTTGGTGCGTTCGGAATTATCCGAAAACGAAAATCGAAACCGCCGCGATCATCGGAGCGGGAATTGCGGGATCCGCTCTCGCCTATTCCTTATCCCAACGCGGAATCAGAGTGACTTTGATCGATCCGTCCGGAATCGCCAACGAAGCATCGGGAATTCCCAGCGCGATCTCGCATCCGCACCTTACGAAAATTCCCGGAGCCGTCAGCTCATTCACGTTACGCGCCTTTCGATACGCGCTTCAGTTCCTTTCTTCGTTTGCAAACGAGAATGAATTCAAACCTTGTGGACTCTTTCACGGAGTCACGGAAGAAATGAATTCGGAACGATTTCGAAACGGCATAACAAATCATCGCCTCTCCGAAGAGATCGTATCCTGGATTTCGAAACATCAAGATCAGTCGAACGTCAAAAAGGACGATCCGACCAAAATCCGAAGCGCACCGCTGACCGAGGAGATTGGAGAAGGAGTTTTTTTCCCGAAAGGATTCTGGACCCAACCCGCGGCGATCGCGAAAAAATGCGCAAAACAACCCGGAATCGAATTCATACAAGCGGCTGTGACCGAGGTCGTTCGGTCGACTCCGACATCGCCGGACAATTCGGAACGTCCTTCCTGGAAACTCAAACTCCAAAACACCGATCGGGAAGTACATTCTAATTCTATAATATTCTGTAATTCTCATTCGATCGGAGAACTGCTCGCGCCCCTATTCGACGGAAAAGAACCCTTCCCGATCAAAAAAGTCCGCGGACAACTTCTCGTTTTGAAAGAAACGAAAACTTCCTCCGAATTGAAGCACATTCTCTGCGCGGAACACTACTTTACGCCGTCCATTCACGGAGAACACGTCTTGGGTTCCACCTTTGACGAATTCGATCTAGACCGGAATCCGCGCCCCAAAGACACGGAACAATTGCTCGAATATCTTCGGAACAAATATCCGAGTTTACACTGGGATCAAGGCTCCGTTCTTTCCGAGCGGGTCGGATTCCGCGCGCAAACGCCGGACCGTTTTCCCGTATTGGGACCGGTCTTTGATCCGAGAACCTTTGCGACAATCTACAAGGAAATCGAACTTCCCCGCAACCGATCCAAAAAATATCCTCGTTTACAACCGATCCCCGGCCTCTATGTTTTCGGAGGATTGGGCTCCCGAGGAATTTTAAGTTCTTTTTTGGGTGCGGAGATTCTCGCATCCTTGATACTGGGAGAACCCGCTCCCGTCGAATCGTCCCTACTGGAATTTTTGCATCCCGCTCGGTTCCTCTATCGGAAGGTTCGCAAATGAGATGAGTTCGCGGTAACTTAATTCGATGAATTCGCCGGAAAACAATCACATTCAAAATTTAGAATCTTCTTTGAAGGAAGTATGGGGGCTGCCCCGTTTCCGCAAAGGTCAAAGAGAAGCGATCGAATCCGTTCTAGTCGGGAACGATACGTTGGTCATTCTTCCCACCGGAGGAGGAAAATCGCTGATCTATCAATTGCCCGCGGTTCTAGACGAATCGACTTTAACGCTCGTCATTTCTCCGTTGATCGCGTTGATGAAGGATCAAGTCGATTCCCTCAAAGCGAAAGGGATCGCCGCCGAATACTGCAACTCGACGCAGGACGATCTCGAACAATTGAGAATTTTGAGCCGCGCCGCCACGGGCAAAATCCGCATCCTTTATCTTTCCCCCGAAAAAGCGCTGAGCAGACAAGTATTCGAAATTCTTCCCAAACTTCCTTTGGGAAGAATCGCGGTCGACGAAGCGCATTGCGTTTCCCAATGGGGGCACGACTTCCGGCCGGAATACCGCAAACTCTACGAACTGAGAAATAAATTTCCGAAAAAGATTCCAATCATCGCGTTAACCGCCACAGCAACGTCCCGAGTCGTCAAAGACATATCGGATTCTCTCGGTTTAAAAGAACCGAATCTGATCAAAGGAAGTTTTTATCGCGAAAATCTCAACTTCTCGATCCGATTTCCGCAAAACGAAACCTCGAGAGAAAGCGAACTTCTCAAACTTCTCATCCAAGGGAACTTTCAAAAAACCGCGAGCGGAAGAGCGATCGTCTACTGCGCGACAAGACAAAAGGTGGAATCGGTTTACGAATTTCTAAAGAAGAACGGATTCAAAGTCGGAAAGTATCACGCGGGAAGAACGGATTCCAGCAGGGAAAAAACGCAGGACGGTTACAGCGCGGGGAAGACGAACGTTCTTGTCGCAACGAACGCGTTCGGAATGGGACTCGACAGTCCCGATGTCCGCCTTGTGGTCCACTATCAATCTCCCGCATCATTGGAAAGTTATTATCAGGAAGCGGGAAGAGCGGGACGGGACGGAAAGTCCTCGGATTGTATTCTCTTTTATCACCCGTCCGATCTCGTGACGCAGAGTTTTATCATCGGAAAGGAAAGCAACCGTAAGGGTGGAGAAACTCTTCTTTCTTTCGTGAAAGAATATGCAATTTCCGGCAAGTGCCGTCAGCAGATACTTTGTTCGTATTTCGGAGAGGAAATTTCCGCTTGCGAAACCTGCGACATCTGTTTGGAAAAGGAAACTCCGAATTCTTCTGCGGAAAACGGAAGAGAACGATTCCTAAAACGCGAAGAGGATAAAAAACAAAAAAGGGAAGAAAAGGAACGATACGATTTTTCGGACGAAGAATTGAATACGATCGAGGAAGTTCTCGAACAAATCCCCGGCAAATTCGGCAAACGAATGATCGCGGGAGTTCTGCGCGGCTCGAGATCGAACGAAATTCTCAGAAAGAAATTGGATCGTTTATCCCAATACGGATCGCTGCGATCCGTTCCGGAAGAAGCGATCTTAAAGACTCTCGACGAATGGATCGCGGAAAAAAAAGTCAGAATCGTCGGAGATAAATATCCGAAACTCATTCTCGCATCGACCGTAATCGTTAGAACTCCGCGCAAAAAAAAGGATCCGAACGAACAAACCGACGCCGAAAAAAAATCCCTTCCCGCAAAAAACGTAATCCAGGAATTAAAGAATTATCGGGATCGAGAAGCAAGGCGCAGAAAGTGGAAGAAGTTTATGGTGCTTCAAAATCCGGTCATCGTTCAGATCGCAAAAGCCATGCCCGAAACGACGGAAGAACTTTCCCTCATCAAAGGAATGGGTTCCGCCAAGGTTGAAAAATTCGGAAACGATATTCTACGTATATTAGAAAAGTGGAAATAAATTCGGGCAACATTTCCGCGGTTCGATTGTATTTTTAGACCGGATTCGTGGTAGTTCCCACAACGCGGACCTTGTTACGGCTGATTCTACCGTTTTAGAACAATTTGTGGTAGTTCCCACATTTTTCAATTTTCTTCACAGTGGACGAGCTTCCAATCTATCGTCGCGACCGGTAAGCCGCCGCTCAACATCCGGAGTTCCGACTTTTTTCAAAAAAGCTTCTCTTTTTAAGTTTATACAGTTATAACTTGAACTGTACGCAAACATCACTTTCACATTGTTACCAAAACCGAAGAAAGCTTTTTCTCAAATCCTGTCTCAGTCGTCTTGGAACCTCTCTATATTTCTTTCGTGATTTCATTGGAGGTTTTACACGATGAAACAAAATAAAAAGAAACATAACGGAAGAATGATACAGGTTACGGCTTTTGTAACCGCATTGTTGTTCACGATCACGAGTTGCAAGAAGGATAAAAAGGACGATACCTTGGAGCTGTTGTTGGCCGCTTCGGTTTTAAACGGACCGAACGGAACGGCGACATTTAATTTTTCCAATACAAACGGTTTGCTCGCGGCAAGAACTCAAGATTCTTCCCATTTTTTAACTCTTCCGAACTCGATCGGAGTAGGTTCCGGATTTCTAACGGATTTGGGCGGGGAAGATCCGCAAACGTACGGAGACGGGGCCGGTGATGGATTCAATGATAAGTTTTTAACCCCCGAAGCAGTGGGAATTCAAGTCTGCAAAATCGTAGCCTATAAATCCGTCGCGAAAGGCGGTCCCGAAAGAGGAAAAGAGACATTAGAAAATGCTAATTTTGTTTCCTTTGACATCGCGGGAATGCTTGGAATACTCAATCTCATGATGCCGAACGTCGGTCCTTGTCCTGGATTTTTTCCTGCGGGAATTACTCAGATCGAAAAAGCAAATCCGATCTCAATTCCAATTCGACAAATTCCTGAGAGTGAAAGAGGAGACTATGATCGAGTAGGCGTCGTAGCAAGAGCGTTTACATATTATTTTAAATCCGCCGACGTCACCGAAAATTCCTATCGATATGTGGATCTAGTATTGAATAACCCGAAAATCGAAGGAATCACACCGCCTGCGGGAAGTCCCGGCGCTTCCGGCGTCGTTTGGGGAAATGCGGAAAGAGGCGATGTCGTTTCTCCGATCTTTACGAAAGACTGTTACGCGTCTTACATGACGAGTCCAAGTTTTATATTCCAGGATCTCGCAACCGTCGAGGAAAAAAGAACGCCGCGTATGGGCTGTAATTTTCTCGAAGGATTCGTAGATTCTGGAAGCGGTTCTTTTATCAACGGGATCGGGTCACAGGAACAATTTACAAGACCGAACGACTTCCTAAACGCACCGATCGGTAGTGTCGCGACTACGGATAAGTCGAAAAAACTGAAATTTAGAACTCCTGCATCCGCGGCCTCCTTGGGGACAAACGATCCTTACATTCTTGTAGTCGACCTTGACGCTTCGAAAGGAACGAGCGGAAGCCTTCTGTTCAACGTCTCCGTAGATAAAGTCCTCTTCTGGGACTCCGCAGCCGGAGACAACGTATTTTCTCCGCAATCGGACGCGGCGGACAGACCGAACGCAACGAGCGGATCGGATAACCTGACAAACACCGCGAGAAAAAACCTGATCTTTCGCTTACCGACGATCCTAAGTCAGACGAAGTGAAAGAAGTCCGAACATTTCGGAACCTATGAAATCCGGAAAGGATCCGATCTTTCCCGCAAGCAGAACACAGAAAGGAGCGTTACGCCCCTTTCTGTGTTCTTATTTTAAATTCTCAATGAAAATCAATGTCATGTTCAATATGCAAATTATAAAATATTTTCTTTTGCAATATCAAAATGCCACAGGAAAGAATTTCTTCTTCTCAAAAGATAAAGTAGAGGATTCCGAAAAATTTATGCCTCGATCTAAATCGTATTCTATTTCCATCATGCAAAAAATGAAATTATCCTCGGTCGACTTCCGATCGGAGCTGTGTTTCCTATTTGTATCCAACGGGTTAAAATGAAGTTAAGTCAAGATCACGATTTTTCCCTGTTTTATCGAAACTACAAAGATTCCATCTATAAGGTGATTCGATTTCTCGCTTCGGATCCGGAAGAAGTGGAAGACATCGCTCAGGAAGTTTTTTTGAATCTTTACAAAGCATTTCCTAATTTCACTCCCGAAAGAGGAAGCTTTTATACTTGGGCGGCTGCGATCGCAAAAAATACTTACTTTACGTATAGAAAAAATCGGAAGAAAGATCTGTTATTACAGGGAGACGGACCGATCGAGACCTTTCGAGTGGAAGACGACTTTATCAAAAACGTCGAGGCGAAAATCGTAGAGGAAGAATTGAGAGAGGTAATCTCTTCTCTTCCCGAACCCGAAAAAAGCATTATTTTGTTAAAAGAAATCAACAACTACACTTTGGAGAAAACATCACAGGCGTTAAACATTTCAACGAGGACCGTCAGCAGAAAACTGTTAAAAGCGTTGGATCTGCTCAGAGAAGAATTAGAAAGAAGAAAAGTGGCTTTGTAATTATGGAAAGAAAAGATCTACACGAAGAATTCGAAGAACTGATGTCTTTATTTCTCTTCGGCGAAACGACACAAGAGGAGAATCGGAAATTAAACGAAATCATCGATCTCGATCCGGAACTCAAACGAAGATACGAAAACTACATTCGAACACAAGCCGGTTTGAAAGAACACAAACTCGAACTCGAAAAACTTCTTTTCGAAAACGCGAAACAATCCGGTAAAACAAGACTCCTTCAAGCAAACTATAGAAATCCGTTTTTAGCCGCCGCGGCGTTGGTCTTTCTAGTGGTCTCTCTGACTTTGATTTTCAGAACAAAAACGACACAATCTACGGAAGGGATTCCGATGGAAGTCTCGGGGAACTGCGCTCGGGAAAAACTTCTTTCGGATTGGATTCAAACCGATCCAAACTCCTTTTGCGATGTAAAGATCGACGGAGCGGCAGGAAGCGTCCATTTCAGAATCTTTCCGAACTCGAAGATTCGAGTTTTAAATCTGGCAAAATCGATCGAAGAAAGTAAAACGGAAGGATATAAACTTTCCCTCTTTCTGCAAAAAGGAAATCTTTTGTTAAACGAAGTCATTTCCGATCCGCAAGGAAAGACGACTCTCTACATCGACGGAACCTCGATCCGATTGACCGGAACCAAGGTGTGGATTCAAAAGGAAGAAGGAGGATTCAAGATCGATGTTTGGGACGGGGCTGCGGAAATCCGTTCGGGAGTTCGATATCTGCTTCCTTTCGTGCTTAATGCGGGTTTGGAAACGTCCATACGCGAATCGGAAGCAACGATGATCAAAAACGATCCGAAATTGAAACTATCGCTCGAAGAAGTATTTAAAGACGTGTTTCAAACGAGAATCTCGAACGCATCGCTGGAAACCGATTCGCTCTCGTTTACGAACGATTCTTCCGAAGACTCTCTTTCCATTTTAGAAAAAACGAATATGGATCCGCGGAAAACTTCTCTTCTTCTGGAAAAAATCCAAAAGAAAATCGAAACCGATTTATCCGGCAAGAAACCGACCGTCCTAAGCAAGGAACACATTCAAAATTTGGAACGTTTTTCGGAGCGATCGGAAAATTCAAAGTCCGCCGATATAGAACTTCCTCCGAAAATCGAAAAGAAACCGGAAACATTCTCGATTTCTAAATTTCCAGAGTCGACCGAACGCCTACCCAAAACCAAAAAAGAAGAACCCGCACAACCCGTGCGCTTAGGAAACAAAACGATTCGACTCAAGGACGGGACGGAACTCAAAGGAAGCGTAACTCAATACGGTGACAAATACGTCGTCGAAATCGAAGGCAGAAAAAAAACGGTCTCATCCAAAGAAGTTGAGTCGATCTCGTTTTGAACGATTCGGAGCAAATGCGGTTTAAGAATTCCATCGGAAAAATTACGGCTCTTTTTCCGGGCCTTTGTTGTCTTTATTTCTTGCTACATGCGGGAAAAATCAAAGCCGACACGATTCTTTTAAAGGACGGAAGAACGCTGGAAAACGTGAAAACTTCCCTACGCGAAGATCACGTCTTAGTGGAGGAAGAAACCGGTAAAACGGAAAAAATCGATTTAACGGCGGTCGAAAAAATTCTCATTGCCGAAGTCAAAAAATCCGAACCGCCGAAGGAAGAACTTAAGAATATTAAAAAGTTCTACTTTTCCATCGGATTTTCCGAATGGAGGGCGAACGTCGCGGATAAACCCGACGTCAGCCGAGGTTACAATGTCTTTGATTTTTTCACCACAGTCGTAAATATCGATCCCTACTTAGAGAAAAAATATACGGTCGAAGTCCGAACGATTTCCGTTTCCGGAGAATATCGCAAAACCAGAAATCTCGGTTTTTCTCTCGGTTTGGAACAAAGCTCGTTTTCCTTTCCGGATCGAAGCCTATCTCCGTTTCTCGGCATTCTTTCGAGCGCCAATCTCAATTCTTTGCCGGAATATCAAAATCTTGCGGGACTTGCAAATTTCGGAGTTTGGACCGATCCGCATTTCGGCGATTTCAAACGGAATCGGCAGGCAGGTAGTCCGTTTCGAATCGAAACCCTTTCCCTTTTGCCGAGCGCAAAATACTACGTTCCGATTTCCGATTCGTTGTTTTGGTTCGTACAAACCGGATTCGGAATCGGAAAAAGTTATCAGAGCGGAATCTATTCCGGCTCCGTTCTACAAACGGTTTTGTTTGTGGGAACCGGATTTCAATGGGAATCCGATTCTTATTTTTTGAATGCGAATGTCCAATACAGACAAACGGAATTGATCGCGTCCGCGCGTTCGTATCGATTCAGCGAACCGGCCTTCGCGATCAACTTCGGATTCAAGCTCTGATCGATACGATCAGAGCGTTTTTAATATTCCGACCGTAAATGCAGGCAATCGAAACGATTTTCGGTCGGTCAAAAACGGATCATTCTAAATTTAGAATATTATAATTCCGGAAATAAACTCGGTTCGTCTTCGGCTGCGCTCGGATGAGAAAGGCTGATTCCCAAAAGTCGAATCGCCTTAATCGCGGTTTGTCTTCCGTCCTTGGTTTCGAAAAATTCCTCGAAAAGTTCCGATGCTACGGAAAAAAGTTCCTCCGTCGTATAGATCGTCTCGGGCAAGGTTTTGGATCTTGTCTTTAAACTGAAATCGTGGAATTTGATCTTTAAGGTCAAAGTCCTTCCGGAAAAATCCCTTTTTTTCAATCTTCGCTCCACCTCGACGGCGACTTGTTTCAATTGATAGAGCAAATCCTCCTTATCGATTCGATCCTGCTCGAACGTATTTTCGGCTCCGAGAGATTTTCTTTCGCGGGAGGACTGGACTTCACGATCGTCTTCTCCTCTGGAAATCTTATAATAGTAGATTCCCATCTTTCCGAAGTGACGGATAAGTTCGTCTATGTTTCTGTCACGCAGATCTTTCCCCGTGCGGATTCCGAGTTCTTCCATCTTTTGAGCCGTGACTTTCCCGACTCCGTGAAAACTCGCAACCGGAAGAGGATCGATAAACGAAATCACTTCTTCTGGACGAACGACCATAAGGCCGTTCGGTTTGTTTTTTTCGGAAGCGAGTTTTGCGATGAACTTGGAATTTCCGACTCCGGCTGAGGCGGTCAGGTCGGTGCGTTTAAAAATTTCGGCTCGGATTTCCTTTGCGATCGTCACCGCAAACGGTATATTCTTTTTATTGAATGTAACGTCCAGATATCCTTCGTCGAGAGAAAGCATCTCCACACGATCCGTGTATTCCAAAAAGATTTCGCGGATCTGCCTCGAAACCTCCTTATACACTTCAAAACGCGGAAATACGAAGATGGCTTGAGGTGCGAGTTGCGCCGCTCGGGAACTGGGCATCGCAGATCGAACTCCGAACTTTCTCGCCTCGTACGATGCGGCGGCGACGACGGATCTGCTCGTGGGAGGTCCGCCTACGATCAAAGGTTTTCCCTTGTATTCCGGGAAATCCCTTTGTTCTACGGAAGCATAAAACGCATCCATATCCACATGAATGATTTTGCGCGGCTCCATACGGTTTCGGTCAGACTATAAACTGCTAAACATTTGTAACGTCTTTTTTCAAAAGCCGTTCCTTTCCTTCCGTTCGGATCAAGGTCAAAATTCGAACGGAACAGGCTCCGTTGGAGATCAGAATTCTCGCGATTTCATTTGCGGACGCACCCGTCGTAAAGACGTCGTCGATCACGAGATAGTCTCCGTTCAACTTCCCCTTATACTCTTCTTTGATTCGAAATGCAAGCCTTGCGTGAATAAAACGATCGGCA
Source organism: Leptospira sanjuanensis (assembly GCF_022267375.1). GTDB lineage: Bacteria > Spirochaetota > Leptospiria > Leptospirales > Leptospiraceae > Leptospira > Leptospira sanjuanensis. The sequence goes on along the minus strand of NZ_JAIZBH010000001.1, from coordinate 748,666 downwards.
AAACTTTTGCCGGCTTGTTTTTCCAAACTGATCTTTTCGATCGGCACGATTCGAGGGATGGAAAGAATTTTCCCGATTCTTCCGATCGCAAAGTCGCAGGATTCGAAACTTCTCTTTTTGTTCGGGGAATACCATTTCGTCTTTGTGGAAGGCATTGCGACAAGTCCCGTAAAGTTTACGTTTTTCCAAGATCTCAGTTCTTTTTTTAATCCGACACAGAGATAAACGGAAAGAAGATAGGCGGACCTCAATTTGATCGAATTGATCGCCTTTGCCAAAAAGGGAGTTCGGCTGTGCAGAAATTTCAATTCCTCAAAGAACACGTTCCTCGAAAAACAGAAGGCGCATTCTCCGTTTGCCGAAGGTTCCTTACAAATTTTGCATAAACTTTGTCGATCGATCGGATGCGTTGCCTGTTCGCGGTGACAAGATTTGCAGATTCCGATCTTTGAGGAAAAGAAATCGTATCTTCCACAGAACTCGCAGCAAACGGGAAGAAAAAAATCCAAGATGAAAAATTGATTCATACTTGTCGCAGTTCCGCAACTCGTCGCGAGAGAATAAAAAAGCCCGGAAAATCCGGGCTTTTTTCAATTCAGTAAATTTGAAATTCTTACTTTTTAGGAGTGGATGGTTTTGTAGGAGCGGGCGCTGGAGCCGGTGCGGGAGCCGCAGACTCTGCTGGTTTACTTCCGTTGGATCCGGCTTCCACCTTACGAATTTGAGTTGTCGGAGGATTTACGTCCACCGCAAAGCTGACTCGTTTCGTTTCGCTTTCGTTTCCTACGTTATCGATCGCTTTCGCTTCGATCGTGTGTTCGCCTTGAGCGTCGATCGTGATCGGTTCCGCGTAAGGAACGAAGTCAGGCGCGTTATCCACTTTGATCAGAATTCTTTTGATTCCGGATTGTCCGTCCAACGCTTTGATCGTGAAAGAGTTTCCTTTTCTGGAATACGTTTTTCCGTCGATGATTACCAGAGGAGTGTTTCCTTGGATTTCCACTTCGGGTTTTACATCGTCCAGAGTCACAACGAGAATCGCTTCGGAAGAAGAGTTTCCCGAGTTGTCCACCGCGGAATACTTAATCAGGTTCACACCCGCTTTTTCCAATTTGATCGGCTGATTGTCGTATGGTCTCAAATCTCCGCCGTTGATGGAGTATTTTACTTCCTTCACTCCGGAAAGAGCGTCGGTTGCGGTAATGGTATAGGTTACGTTTTTGGATCCGAAGTTGTATCCTTCGAGATTGTAAAGAATTTCGCTTGGAGCGATCTTCACGGTCGGAGCGGTGTTGTCCACAACGACTACGAGAGCCTTAGCCGGTTCTTTGTTTCCCGCTTTATCGACCGCTCTGTAAGTAAGACGGTTTACGCCTTCTTTAAGAATGGTGATCGGAGAAGTATATTTTGCATAGTCGGCTTCGCCGATTTTGTATTCGATATAATCCACCGTGCTGGAATCGTCTTTTGCGGAAATTTCAAAAGAGCTTTTGGAGTTCACATAAAGATCTGCGTTCTTTACTTCGTCTCCTTGAGACGTTCCACCGGAGTTCTTAGCGGTTGTAGTCGGAGGCGCTGAGCTTCCGGATTGTCCTTGTGTATTTGCTTGAGGCGCTGAGCCTTCGTCCAGATCTTCCTGGGCAATGAGCGCCACGGACATGGACATTAAAAAAGCGATTGCGAGTCTTACGAGAGAAGAACCCTTCATTTTGCACTCCTGTGATTGGATAAATTAGTTTTTTGACGATATTCGGATAGTGGAAACCTTTGGAAGGAGCGTGTCAACCGATTCTATGAAAAAAAAATCCTTCTCTCGCGTTCCTTGGACCCGGAAACAAAATCACTTGTTAGTCGCGGCACTTCTTTTGATCCGATTGTCCGTTCCCTTGCATGCGGAAGAAAAATCTTCGGCGGAAATTTGGAAACAAGTTGTGGTGGAAGATTTTGAAACGAAGGAATGGAGTTCCAAGAATCTGAAGACCCGTCTTCCCGCGGAATATTTTCCGGACATACGAACTTCTTCTCTTTTGCTGAGTCCCGAAAGAAACTCTTCCCGAAGTCTTCTCTTGGAAGTTCCCGCTGAAAAGAATCAGTCCTTCGAAATTCTTTGGGAACAATCCTGGAAGACGAAAGGATTCGTTCAGGAATTTCAATTTCATATCTACTCTTCCGGTTCGGGAGCTTCTCTTTATATTCTTCTGCGCGATTCTACTTTAGAAGTTAAGAAAATTCTAATTACTCATCTCAGCTTTGAAGGTTGGAAAAAGATTCGGCTCAACGTGATCCGAAAGATCAGACAGGAAGATATCGTTTTTACGAAACAGAATCCGGTCGAATTTTTGGGTTTGTTGTACGAGGCGCCTTTCGAAATGAAACGAGGCACGAGGGATTTGTTTGCGATCGACGACATTCTCGCGATCGTTCGCGACAAGAATCGAATGTTTCAAGGCGATAAGACTTTGGTTAAGTAATCGGCAAACGGACAAAAAACGTGGTTCCCGAGGAAGAAGTCTCGAAGCGGATCGTTCCTCCGTGGGTTTCGATGATCCGTCTTGCGATGTCCAAACCGAGTCCCGATCCTTCTCCGGGAGCCTTGGTCGTAAAGAACGGCTCGAAAATTCTTTCCTGAACCAAGACCGGAATTCCCGGGCCCGTATCCGTTACGGAGATTTCCACGTCGTTATCTCCTTTGCGCGCGATTCCGATCGTCATACTTCCCTTAAAGGACATCGCTTGAGCCGCGTTATAAACCAGATTCGTCCAGACGTGAATCAGATCGTCCGCATAACCTTGAATAGGCGGAACGTTCTCGTATTCCCTATGTATTTCCACTCCCACTTTGAGTTGATTCTGATAGATCGTAAGAACCGTTTCTATGCTTTCCGCTAGAACGACCGGGGTTTTGACTCCCTCACCACTCCAGTGCGTGAACTTTCGGAGCGCGTAAACGACCTTGGAAGTCCGATTCACGGACATGTCGATCAGCTTGGAACTTTGGGCCGCTTGGATTTCCTCGATTGCAAAGTGCAGGAGGGTTTGCGCGTTCTTGTCCGAAAACAGATTCGGAAATTCGTCGGGAGAATTCTCCAATCCGGATTCCACCAAATCCTGAGCCGAAGAATGCGGATTTTCGAATCCTTTCGTTTTGAGTTTGATTTCCAATTCCTTGATTCTTACCCGCGCCTCTTTCGGCGAAACGATCTCCCGATCCTCTTTTCCCTTTTTCAGAAAAAGATAAAGTTCGTCTAACACCGATTTGTTTAAGTCGCGGAGAATTCCCGAAACACGGGTCATTCGATCCGTGGAACGTTCGAAGTAATTCTGGATCGAGTCGTTTGCCGCCTTGATGACTCCGATCGGATTGTTGATCTCGTGCGCGATCCCTGCGACTAACTGTCCTAAGGCGGCCATCTTCTCCGAGATGATCAATTGGTTCTGCGTTTTTTTTAAGTCCCGGAGAATTCCCTCGAGTTCCTGTTTTTGTTTTTCGATCAGCTCGTTTTGATCGGAAATTTCCCGGTTCAATCTTCGAAGAGATTCCGCTTCCTTCTTTTCCGAAAGATCTTTTACGAGATTGATCGCGCAGAGTTTTCCGTTGATCTCCGCAAACGCGCTGTAACATTCAGTGTGAACGACCTTACCATTCTTCCCTTGAAGAATTACTTCCTCGTCGACTACGATCCCCTGCCGGATCATCTTTTCCAAATATTGTTTTCTTAGGATCGGATCGGGCCAAATTTTCAAGTCCACACTCGTCTTTCCGATCACTTCCTCTCTCGTATAACCGAAAAGTTTTAAGAAGCTGTCGTTGACTTCGAGATATTTGCCGTCGTCCGCGGTGGAAATGGAAGTAGCGATCGGACTCAGAGTAAACACTTTCGAATAGATTTCCTGCGTGGGCCGGAGCGCTTCTTCCGCGAGATGTTTTTCGGTGATGTCCTGCGCCGTTCCGAATGCGACTATGGAATCGCGAAATTGTCCTCGAAAGGAAAGAAAACGTCCTTCTCCGTTTATCCTCCGGACTTGATATGTCAGCTCTACGGAAAAATCGGGCTCGTCCTTTTTCTTTAAACTTTCGGAAAAAGCGTTTAGAATCCGATTTTTTTCCGTTTCGTTCGCTACATACGTCTCCATATAAACGGATAAAGGAAGTGTTATCGATTCTTTTGCGTTTTCGTATCCGAGAAGATATTGAAATTCCTTGGTCAGTGTGAGTTCGAGAGTTTTCGTATCCAAACTCCAGCCTCCCAATTTCGCATAACGTTGAATTTCGGACGATTCGGATTTTATCTTTCTAAATCCGTCCAAAGTATATCGCATCAGAATCGCTACGAGCAGAAAGGCGGAAATTTCTCCGAGGATCGCGGACCAAGGACCGCCCGGCGACTCGGGAGGTTTGACGGTTCCGTTTTGCACGAGATACGTGATCGCAACGCTGAAGACAATGGACAAAAACGTATAAATATACGCGGCCCGCATTCCCAAAAGCAAGGCCGAACTCAGGATTAAAATCAGACAAAAGGGAAAGGCGACGGTTTGTGTCGCTCCTTCCCGAAGCATCAGGGAAAAGGCCGCGATCCATTCGATCCCGACGAGAACGTGAGACGCCAAAAGAATTCTTCCGCTTTTCGCGATCATGTGACAGATCACGACAGCCACGCTGATCAAAAACGGAGCGATATATACGGCCTTCGGTTTTTCCGCTAAAATCGGATGCAAGACCCGATAACCCAAAGCGATCGTCAAACAAGCCAGCATGATTCCGTAGAGCAAACGTACGGAGAAGTCTTTCTCGGCATCCGAAACAACCGGAATCTTTAAAAAGTTGGGTATTTTAAAACGCATTCTTTTCGTTGAAATCGGGCCTCCATTTGATCTTCCGGCATCGGGATTGCAAAGCCTGATTTGAAATAAAAATTATTTTTTTCCGGACCGTTTTCGCTTCGCACCCCCTCGAGTTCGGCCGCGTCGATCGGTTAGGCTCCGGTCTCGAAAAAGTAGATTCGATTTTTTGAATATTCTTCGTTTCTGTTCGCGGATATTATTCCGAATTCCCGTCCGACTTCGCTTTCACACAATCCTAAGAATCGAAAACCCTGATTGTAAGACGGAATTCTTCCTTGTTTTACCGGAGCGAACCTCCTTTATTTTGACATAAAAATTGCAAAAGGGCCAAAAGAAACGGTTCGGGCGGTTTCCCATGAAATTTTACCGGTCATTCGTTCCGGCCGTGAAACGCGATTTCAGGACATTTTGAATTTTAATTTGACTTGGAATTTTTTTATCAATTTATTGAGTCCTTCATTCTAAATAAGAACATCTTGAATTCGACGCTTATGTCATCCCTTTTGGAACAAGAACTTTACGAATGGATCCGTGCTGATCTCGACGTCTTTCGATTCATGCAAAACCGCGCGATCGAAGGACTTTGGATTTTCAATTTGGAATCTCCGGGAGAAGTTTGGTATAATCCGAAATTTCTTTCCACGATGGGTTTTCATCAATCCGATATCGAAAAATGGAAGAACAACCCGACCTTGATTCCGGACGCAACCGTCCGAAAATTCCGAACGTTCGCGGAGAAGTCGGTAAAAGGCGGAACCGCGGAAGAAGATGCCGTTCTTTCCTTCGACTCAAAAGGCGGGATCAGGGATTTCAATTCCCATATAAGACTCATTCTTAATGCGGACGGAATTCCGATTCGTATTTTAGGCGGAATCGAATCCGCCGATCGAAACGCCCGCGAAAACGGTTCGGCCTCTGGTCCGTTGGAAACACTGCTCAACGAAATTCTCAATAATCTTCCCTCTTTGATCGCATACTGGGATAAGGATCTGATCAATCGGTTTGCGAACGAAGAATATTATCATTGGTTCGGAATCAAACCCAAAGACTTACTCGGAAAAACGTTAAAGGAACTTCTCGGGGAAAAACTATATTCGGAAAATATTCCGTACATCGAAGGCGCATTGCGCGGCGAAGAACAGAGCTTTGAAAGAAAGATCATTATGCCCGACGGGCAATCGTACAAGGATACTCTCGCGCACTATATACCGAACGTACAAAACGGAATCCGCAACGGTTTTTACGTAATCGTAAACGATATAACACCCATTAAAGAGACCACCGAACTGCTTCGAAAGAGCGACATTGAATTGAACACGTTATTCGAAGCGCTTCCGGTCGGCGTGACTTTGATCGACAGAAACGACAAGATCGTCAAAATCAATCCGATGCTCGAAAAGATTCTCGATCTCAGCAAAGAAGATCTGAAGAGCGATCTCCATAAAAATAGAACGTATGTAAACGCGGACGGACGCCCCGTTGCAACCAAAGACCTGCCGAGTCAGCGGGCAAAACAGGAAGGCAAAATCGTAAAAGATACCGTCGGGATCATCAAAGAAGACGGTTCGATCATCTGGACTAAGGTAACCGCGCTTCCCGTTGATCTACCCGATTATTCGGTGATGGTGATCACCCATGATATTACGGAAAGTAAAAATTTCGAAAGCGAGTTGATCCAAGCAAAGGCGCTTCTCGAACAAACGAGCAAACTCGTACGGATCGGAGCCTGGGACGCGGACTTGACGACCGGATTCGGAACTTGGTCGATGGTGACAAAAGAAATGCACGAGGTCGAACCGGACTACGTCCCTTCGATTCAAACCGGTCTTCAATTCATAAAGGAGGGAGAAAGCCGCAACAAGGTCACCGAGGCGCTCAATCGACTCATTCACGACGGAACTCCGTACGATATCGAAATGCAAATCGTTACCGCAAAGGGCAACGAACTTTGGGTTCGATCCGTCGCAAGCGCGGAATTTGAAAACGGAGTCTGTAAACGAATCTACGGCGCGTTATACGACATCGATCAACGCAAGAAAATGGAGATAGAGCTTTTCAAGGAACGATCCAGGCTTCTCGCGTTCGTGGAGCACGCGCCGGCCGCGGTGGCCATGTTCGACACGGAAATCAAATACATCGCCGTCAGCGAACGGTGGTTAGCCGAATATCATCTCCGGGGAAAATCGATCATAGGATTATCGCACTACGAAGTGTTTCCGAACATATCCGAAGAATGGAAGGAGATTCACCAGCGGTGTTTAAAAGGTGAAATCCTGAAAAACGAAGAGGACGTATGGAGACCGTCGGGCTGGGAACACGATCAATATCTGCGTTGGGAAGTACGGCCTTGGTATCAACTCGACGGGGCCGTGGGCGGAATTATGATGTTCACTCAGGACATCACGGAAAGTTGTCTTCAAAGAGAAGAATTAAAACGATCCAAAGCGATAGCGGAACGCGCCAACGTCGCCAAGTCGGAATTTTTGGCGAACATGAGCCACGAGATCAGAACTCCTCTCAACGGAATCATAGGTTTTTCGGATCTTCTGCTGAGAACTCCTTTGGATTCGACCCAACATCAATATATGAGCACGGTTTTCCAATCCGCGAACTCACTGCTCGAGATCATCAACGACATATTAGATTTTTCTAAAATTGAAGCCGGAAAACTCGAGCTCGTCTACGTGCCCACCGACATTCTCGAACTCGGAAGCCAAATCATCAACATGATCAAATTCCAGGCGCATAAAAAGGATCTGGAAGTTCTGGTCAACATTTCTCCTTCGGTACCGAAGCTCGTCAGTGCGGACAGCGTTCGTTTGAAACAGATCATCGTAAATCTGATCGGGAATGCGGTAAAATTCACGGAAGAAGGCGAGATAGAATTCAAAATAGAAACGATGGAACGAAAGTCCGAAAATCTCGTCATTCTTCGGTTCTCGGTGCGGGATACCGGAATCGGAATCGCTCCCGAAAATCGAAAGCGTATCTTCGACGCGTTCTCCCAGGAAGACGCCTCGACTACGAGAAGATTCGGCGGAACTGGCCTCGGACTTACGATTTCCAGTCAGCTTCTCTCGATGATGGGAAGCAAGCTATATCTTGAAAGCGAATTAGGAAAAGGAAGCACTTTCTATTTCGATCTTAACGCGGAAGTAATCGCGGATCAGACGGAAGAGTGGCCCAAAACCGAATCCATCCGAAATCTGCTCGTCGTGGACGACAACGACAACAACAGAAAAATTCTCGAAGGTATGTTACAATTACGGAATATACCCTGCGAATGCGTGAAATCCGGAACCGAAGTAATAGAAAGATTATCGACCGGAAAACGATATGATATGATTCTAATGGACTATCACATGCCGTTTATGGACGGATTAGAAACGGCGCAGATCGTCCGCGAAAAATTAAAAATTTCGCCCGAAGAACAGCCGATCGTGCTACTCAGCAGCGCATCCGACGATTCCGACACGATCGAAGCGTCGCAAAAAAACGGAATTCAGGAGGTCATCACCAAGCCGATTTATATTCGGCAGCTTTACGATTTGCTGGGAAGAAGCCAAATTCTTCAGAAACCGAACGTAACTACAAAGCCGAACGAAAAAGGAGAACAAGCCCCCTCCCTTCAAAAACTCGCGAAGATCCTGATCGCGGAAGACAATCCGGTCAATATGCTTCTTACCAAAAGCATCGTTGCGAGAATTCTCCCTTCCGCCAAGATTATAGAAGCGAAAAACGGACTGGAAGCTATCGAACAAAATCTGCGCTGGATTCCCGATCTCGTTTTTATGGACATCCAAATGCCGGACTTAAACGGATACGAGGCTACCAAGGCGATTCGGGGTTTGGAAATGGGAAGAAGAGTTCCGATCATCGCGCTTACCGCGGGAATCGTTACCGGAGAACGGGAGAAATGTATCGAAGCGGGAATGGACGATTACGTCAGTAAGCCGGCCGTTCAAGCCGATTTCACGAAAGTGATTTTAAAGTGGCTCGCATAAAGAAAGAATTCAAACTTTCTGATTTTCGAATATTCTTTTTTTTGCAACCGTTCTGAGACCCTTGATGAGTGTTTTCCATTCCGGAATCCCCAGATTGGATACGACTTGATCGTGCGCCTCCTTCCAAATCGGGTATGCAAGCCGAAGAGCATCCCAACCCGCGGCGGTCAACGCGACTTTACGCGCGCGTTTGTTGTCCGAAGGAATATCCTCCACATACCCCAAATTTTCCAGAGGTTCGAGATTACGGAGCAAAGTCGTTCGATCCATCACGAGGAGTTCGGCCATCGGAGCGAGTTCCATTCCGTCCGTGGTGCCTAACGTCATGAGAATATTAAAACGCGGAGAAGTCAGGCCGACTTGATCCAAAACGTGATCGAAGTATTGCGCGATGGCTCGGGATGCCCGTTTCAAGTTGAAGTTCAAACATCCCAAACCTACGGTCAGCAATTCTTCCCTTGTGGGATTGGAAGATTCCCCTTCGGAATTCTTTTTAGCAACCCTTTGTTCCGATTTTCTGACCATAACGACCTCTGAAGTTTTTAAGCGGGGATCGCTTCCACCCCGGGAGCCATTGTACGTCTCATCTCCCGAACGCGCTCGTCAAAATTTCCGTTTTCAAGCCCGGAATCCCGATAAAGAACCGAATCGAAAAACAAGGACAGTTCTTCTCCGTGACGAACCGGTCTTCCCCGTTTCAAATCGATGAACGCGAAGTCGATCCAAGCCATCGCCTTGAGTTTTTTCCCGGCGGTGTCATACATTAGATCTTCGTTGCGAATGGTCCCGTCGCTCTTTGCGGTCAAACGAGTTACGATTCTTACCAGATCGTTTTGTTTAGCCGGTTCCAGATAAGCAGTCTGCGCGCGGGTCACGACCCAAGACTTTCCTTCTCTCGAAGCGTGTTCGAACAGATCGAAATCGTAAAAATCCCTGAGATGATCGTCCCTCGCCTCCATAAAATAATCCATATAACGCGCGTTGTTCAAATGACCGAAGGGATCACAATCCTGAAAGCGAATCCGATAAAGACCGGAGGGAGAAAATTCCAGCTCCTTTTTTTCCAGCACGGAAAGCATAAGCGCCTCCTTTGTTTTAGTGTGCATCTACATACATGTATCTACACATGTGTAACTGCACACTAGATTCTTTAAACTGTCAACCGCTTTTTTTGGGAATTTTTCCGTAAAACGTTCCTCCAAGGACAAAAAACTTCGGCGGAAAAACGGCGCTGGTTCGCTTCGAATCGTTTCTTCCCAAAAGAGCAAATCTTTTTCGTGTGGATCGGTTTGTCGGAACAAATGAATACGGCTATAAATAAGAATGGACTTAAAGAATATTGACAGTCAACGGCGCCGCGGCTTATAAATTTTCGTATTTTAAGATCGTTCTCATCCGATGGATTCCATTACTTCCAAAAAAGAAATCAAAGCCCGACTCGACCGCAGTTTCGAATCTTCAAAAGGAAAAACGAATGCGATCGGCGAAGAAATTCTATCCGAACTTTTAACCAAAAAGATCAAATTTCCTTTGCTGGAATTCGCCGCAAAAGAACTTCACGGAAGAATCGCAGACGAAGAGCAGATCGCCTTTCTCGATCGGATTACCGCTCGAAAAACGATGGGAGGAAACGTGATCGCAGGCATGATGCTTCAGCTTCGTTTGGAAAAATACTTCCAAACTTCCTGGAAGAAGGCCGTGGAATACATGATCCTCGGAGACGAATGGTATGTCTGCGATATCGTAGGGGAAAGAGTCATGGGACATTCTCTCTTGAAAAACCCGGAAGACTCCTTACCGATGTTGAAAAAATTTCTGAATCACGAAAACGCATGGGTCGTTCGTTCCGTCGGAGTCGCTTCTCATTACGCGGTGAAAAAAGGTCTCGGAAAAAAATACGTCGAAGAAACGTTTCAACTTCTCCTAACAAAAGCGGATACGAAAGATTTCCATACCAAGAAAGGAATCGGATGGGCGATCAAAACGATCGCAAAATTTCATCCGGACATCGTTCGTAAATTCGAATCAAGACTAAAAACGGACGAAACGATATCTTCTTTCGTTAAGACGAAAATCCAAATCGGTTTGAGCCGATCCTCCAAATATGCCTCGAAGTATTCGGATTAAAACGATCCTGAACAAAACCAAGAGAAGAGATCCTTGGTTTTTGGACGAATACACGATCAATCCGTACAGCGGATGTTCCTTTCGTTGTTTGTATTGTTACGTCGGCGGAAGCAAATACGGTTTGAACACCGAGGATAAACTTTCCGTTAAGGAGAATGCGGTCGAAGTTTTGGATCGACAGCTTTGGAACCGAGCCAAGAAGAATCAATACGGGATCATCGTATTGTCCTCGGCGACCGATCCGTATCTGCCATCCGAAAAAGAAATTGGACTCACCCGTGAACTACTTCAGATTATTTTAAAGTATCGATTCCCGGTTCATATTCTCACGAAATCGGACTTGGTTCTCCGGGATTTGGATCTGCTCTTTGAAATCGAAAAAGCCGCGATTCTTCCTCCTGATTTGCGCGATCGGCTTTCCTCGAAATCGTTTCTTACGTTTTCGTTTTCCACGTTGGACGACGGGGTTGCGAGAATTTTCGAACCGGGCGCGACACCGCCGAGCCTGCGTCTTTCCGCATTGAAAGAAACTCTCCGACAAGGATTTTACAGCGGAGTTAGTTTGATGCCTTTGCTTCCGCATATCAGCGATACGGGTGAAAACTTGGAATTTCTTTTTCAAACATTTCGAGACGCGGGCATTCGTTATCTCTTCCCGGCAACCTTAACCTTGTTCGGAGGACCGGATTCTTCCGATAGCAAGGCTTTGGTTTTTCAGGCCCTCGAACGGCATTATCCTCATCTCATCGAAAAATATTCGAGATTCTTTGCGAACGGCAGCGAAATGCCGGCTAAGTATCGAAACGCACTTCGCATTAAAACGAAGGAACTCAGCGACCGATTCGGTTTACAAAGAGGAATTCTCCCTTTTGATTCTTGACGAAAGTTCGGATTCGAATCCAATCGCTGTATGCCTGAACTACCGGACTTAGTCGTCATTCGGGAACGATTGATCCCCGAACTTATCGGTAAGACCGCCCAATCCGTAGAGATCGTCGATCCGGTGGTCGTACGAAATCTCACCGGCGGTTCCGTGGAAGAAACCTTTTCCGGAGTTTCGTTCCAATCCATCGAACGAAACGGTCCGTTTTTGAATTTCGTATTCGAAAAATGGAATATGATTATTCACCCGATGTTGTCCGGTAGGTTTTCGCTCGAATCGAAATACAAAAAAAAGGATCTGTGTGTTCGGATCGTTACGAACGGTCCGATTCTGAATTACGCGGACGACACGAGAATGGGAAAGGTTTATTTTTTAAAACCGGAAGACATCTCTCAAATTCCCAAATACGAAAATCAGGGAGTAAATCTCCTTTCGGATGAATTCACCGAAGCGGTTTTTTTCAAGCTTACGGAAAAAGCTCGCCAGCAGACCCGAGTGTTTCTGATGGATCAAACCAAGCTGAGTGCATTAGGAAACGCTTATGCGGACGAGGTTCTGTTTGCGGCAAAGATCCATCCTAAGACTCCCGTTCACAAACTTTCTCCCGAAGAGAAATCGCTTTTATACAAAAGCATCAAAGTAGTTCTCACGAGTTCGATCGAATACATCCGCAACAAACACGCCCCCCTCGAAGTCAAGGTGCGCGATCACGTGAAAGTGCGAAACCGAAAGAACGAACCTTGTCCCGTCTGCGGAACGACGATCCGAAGAGCGAACGTCTTAGGTTATGATTCCTTCTTTTGTCCAAACTGCCAACCCGCCAAGGGAGAGCAGTTCATCAATTGGGGAACGGGAGATTCGTAGAACGTAAATTCTCCATAAGGCAAAATTTATAGATACATTGAATCGATAAGGTCTCTGTATTTTTCCGAGATTACGTGACGTTTGACTGACATTTTTGCCGAGAGTTCATCGCCAACTTCAAACGCCTTCGGTAGCAGACGAATGTCTCCCACCTTTTCAAAACTTTTAAATCCGTTTTCAAAATTCATCGTGTCTTTTACTTCGCGCAGGATTTTTTCACGCACGATCGGATTGGTTGCGAGTTCTTCATACGTCCTTCCGTATTCTTGAAATCTATCGAGGACCGGCAACACTAAAGCTCCTAAAAATTTTTGATCCTGTCCGACGACCATGATCTGATCGATCAACGGAGATTGTGCGAGTTTGTTTTCGATCGGAACCGGTTCGATATTCTCTCCATTGAGTAAAACGACGGTCTCTTTTGTTCTGCCCACGATCTTGAGCGTGTTGTTATACGTTATCATCCCGAGATCGCCGGTGTTAAACCAACCGTCCTTGGTGAGGACTTTGGCGGTAACATCCGGACGTTTATAGTAACCTTTCATAATCTGGGGACCGCGTACGTGAATCTCACCCTTCACGCCTTTTTGAGGCGGGTATAATATTTTTCCGCTTTCCACGTCTTTTAAAAGAATTTCCACTTCCGGAAAAAGCGGTCCCACGCTTCCGATCACCAAATGACCGGGAGTACGAAAGGCAAGACCGGGAGAAGTTTCGGTCAAACCGTATCCTTCGAACAGAGGGATTCCGATCGCATTAAAAAATTCATCGATATGAAGAGGCAGCGATCCTCCGCCGGAAACCGTACCACGCAATTTCCCTCCCGTTGCCTGTCGAATTTTTTTTAGAACGATCGTGTCCAGAAGTAGATAAGGAATCGTGAATACGACGAGGGACAAAATCGACCGAAGGCCCATCCATAAGGATTGTTGAATATTCCGTCCTTTTAAATCGAGACGATTCCCTTTAAAAAAATGCAAAGACCGTCGAACCTTTAGAGCGGAAACATAAGCGCTTTTGAATAGGATTCTTTTGATTGCCGATCCGGATTGGATTTTCGATTGAATCCCGTGATAGATATTTTCCCACAATCGGGGCGCCGACGCCATAAACGTAGGTTTTACGATCGTTAAATCTTCCTTAATATTTCGAATATTGGTGTAATATTGCCCGGCTCCCATAGCGATCGTTCCCATTTGAAACACCCGTTCGAAGCTGTGCCAGACGGGCAGAATCGAAAGGAATCGATCTTTAGGGCCGATGTCGATCGGAATGTTGCGCAATTGCGAGATCATATTGGCGTGTGTCAACATGACGCCTTTCGGTTCTCCCGTCGTACCGGAAGTATAGATGATGGTAAAAAGATCGTCCGGTAGAATCGCGGCGACTCGTTCTTCCACTTTGCGATCTCCGGAGGCTCGTAATTTTTTTCCGCTCGCGACGACGTCCGCCATTCGGATTATTTTTTTATCGGTAAAATCCGCCGCTCCTTCCATTAGGACGATATGAGTTACGTTCGGCAGATGGCTTAAATTATTCCTCACCTTCCACAACAGGGATTCGTTTTCCACGAATACGATCTTCGCGTCTGAATGAGAGACGATATAGCGAATATCACCGTCCGTCACGTCCGCGCCGCGCGGAACGTCGGCTGCGCCGCTCAACAAGATTCCGTAATTTGCAAGAATCCATTCTTGTCTATTTTCCGATAAGATAGCCACGTGTTCGCGGGCTTTCAGTCCCAAGTCGACGATCAACCCCGTTGCAAGCGCGACACCCGTCTCATAAACTTCTCGAAACGTAATCGTAACGAATTCTTTGTTTTTATTTCTTGTTCCGAATGCAGGTTGATCCGCATATTTTTGAGCCGTATCGAAATACAACTCAGCCAAGTTTCTCGCGGTGATTTTTGAACTCATTTTCCCTCTCTCCAATATCGAAACGATATTCAATTTCGGGAAAATCGTCTTGAACGCAGCGGCTATTTTGAAAAGAAGATCGCGCGAAACGGTTCTTCTTTTTTCGTAAAGTCCGAGGGACTCACTCCGAAAGAACGGCGAAAGATGCGCGTAAAATGGGATTGATCCGCGAATCCTCCTTCATGCGCCGCGTCGAGCAAGTGAGGACGACTTCCCAGGTGATCGACTGCCTTTTTCGTTTTTAACCATAGACGATACGCGGAAAACGGAACGCCGGTTTCCTGTCTGAAAAGATGACGAAACCGTTCGACGGACAATCGAGCGTCAAACGCCAAACGGGCAAGAGAGAAATCCTCCAGTTCCGCATTGGAAATACTTTTTTGAATGCGCTCGTCCAATTCTCCTTTCGTTCTCATCGGAAAATCCTTGTTTAGAATTTCAAGAAGTTGCGAGCGCGCGTCCGCATCGGACGTTTGAACGATGGACGCGATCCGATCCTTTCTTTGATCCGTAAATATATCTCCGACTTCGAATGCGGAGTGATTGGCGGCCAGACTTCTTTCGTAAAAAAGATGATAGCCCGTTGTCAAAGGATCTAAAAACAACAACGTCAAATTGCCTTCCACTTTCCGCATTTCGTGGCTCACACCCGACGGAATAAAAACCGCGTTGTATGTCTTCCATTCCCCGTCGCGATTGCGCAATTGAACGCGACCGGAATCGGGTAAACTTATCTGAATGTAAAAATGGCTGTGACGCAGGGTTGAAAATCCATCTCCGCGATAAGTAGCGAAATCGTTCCAAATCAAAAATTGCTTCATATTTCCGGAATCCCGCTATAAAGAAAATTCTGTTTTTGTTCCGACAACATTCCTCTCAAACCAAACCCCAATCCAAACGGATCGGATAGGAATTTCTTCTTCTTTCGAAATATCCCCGGTCGCCGTTGCGCCAAGAATCGCGCAAGAGGGCGTCTTCTTCCTTTAAAAAGGTCGAAGTTTTAAATTCTCCGGAAGTCTGTAAAAAGGATTCCAAGGGAGGCAAAGGGCGATCTTGATACAAAATCGATAATTTTTCGGCGACACGATACGTTCCGCTGATTCTTCCCAACTGACTGTAACCGGCGATATGCGGAGTAAAAACGGATTGGGTAGTTTCCGCAAGAATCCTGCCGGTTTCTTCGGCGGGAGGTTCCGGATCAAACACATCTAATATTTTGAATATATCATTTCTTGCAATCAGTCGTTCGAACGCCTTCGGAGAAAGAATTTCTCCCCGACTCGTGTTGATAAAGACGGTTCCCGGTCGCAGGGAATCGATCAGGGTTTCGGAAACGAACCGATACGTGGGTTCGAACCCGTCCTTGGTCAAGGGAACGTGATAACTCAACACGGAACTCCGCAGAACTTCTTCGAGAGGCGCGGACTCGGCCTTGTAAAACGGATCGTAAAAAACGGAGTCGATCCCTTTCGATATTAGAATTTTATGAAATTCTTTTCCCGTATTTCCGTGACCGATCATTCCGACCGTTTTGGTTTTCAGTTCGGATTCGGAAAACCGACCCGTCAATCCCGCATAACAGTATTCGGCGACGGAACCCGCGTTGCATCCGGGGGCGTTGAGAAAGATCTTACCGGATTCTTTCAGAGAATTGAAGTCCACGTGATCGGTGCCCGAACTTACGGTCGCGAAAATTCTCACCGAAGGAAACTTGCGGACGTTTTCCGCATTCACTTTCAACCGTGTATTCGCGATCAAAACTTCCGGATTTTCCGAAACCAATTCTCCGATCCGTTCGATCGGATACGATCGCACTTCCAATTTCGTAAATCCGGAAAAAATTTTCTCGGCTCCCGTGGTTCCTTGAGGGTAATAAAGAATCGGTCTTTTCTGTTGCACTTCATTGTCATTTCATCCGAACGCATTCTCGGAAAAAACAAAAAAGGTTTGCCTTGAGAAAGAATTTTTTAAGAATCACAGGTCCATGAAATCTCTCCAGGAAAGAATTACATTCCCCATAGTCGTCGGTTTAATCGGCGTGATCGTCATCGCATTGGTCTGGTTCGTCTTTTTCAGCGGAGGCAAAGGCCCCGGCGGCTCTTCGACCGGAGAGGACGCCGAGTTCACGCTGCAGCGCAACGAATCGGGAGAATGGGTTTTAAACCAAGCGGTCGTCGACACTTCGAGAAGGATCTTCGATGAAAACGGAAACTGGCTTTCCTTCGACGATCTCATCCAATATGCGACGACGGGAGAAGTCAATCTTGTCTCGGAACTTTGGGGATTGCGAAGACAGTGCCCCGAAAACGTCGTCTACGAACAGTGCAACGAAATCATCCGGGCCTTCATCGCGGATCATTACTCCGGCAAAGACGCGGAATATCTGATGAAACTGTTTTCCGGTTATCTGCGTTACGAAACGACGATGCGCGAATTCGAACTTTCGGACAAACTCAGCCGCGCCGAAAAATACGAACTCGTTAAGAAGAAGAGAAGGGAATTCTTTTCCGAAAACGACGCAAAACTTATCTTCGGTATGGAAGAAGCGGAGGAAACCTACCGGGATTCCCTCGGCGGTTTTCTGAAGGACACCGAATCCTTAAACGGCGATCAACGGATGCAGAAATACGAAGAATATCGAAAAAATGTCTACGGGCAATATTACAATACCGTAAAGACGAGAGAGCCGAAATACAATACATACGAAACCGAAATGTTCTTACGGGACAAAGAACTGACGAAGATGAGTTCGTCCGATCGCAACAGCAAAACGAGAAGTATTCGCGAAAAATACTTCGGCAAGGACGGAGCCGATCGTATGGACGCCGTTTATAAGGAAATCGAAGAACGGGAAAAGAAGGAAAAACAAACCCAAAACGAAGAAGCCGACTGGGCTCAAAAAAATTCGAACGTAAAGGGAGAAGCGAGAGAAAAGGCTCTGATGGAAATTCGGATTAAAAATTTAGGCAAAGAAGAAGCGGAAGAATATTCAAGAAGACTGAAATACGAAGAGGAGATGAAGAAAAACCAAAATTGAACCTGCAGAGTTTTATCCCGAAAGATTCCATCCAATACCGGCTCCTACTTTGTCTCGGAGTCGGATTCGGAACCCTTTTGGGACTTTCCCCTTTTTCATTCTTAACCGCGGGAATTCTTGCATCGATCTCCTGTCTGTTTTTATTCCTTTCCCTCGACAAGGAACCGTTTTGGAAGGCGTCGCTTTGGCTCTTGATTCTTTCCCAAATTTTAAACTACACGACCTTTCCTTGGATTCCGGGCGCGGTTTCAAGAATCGCGGGAACGGGTCCGGTCGTTTCCATTCTGTTCTTTTTGTTTTACGGAATCATTTCGCATCTTAAGTTTTTTCCGTTCTATATTCTATTCCGATTTTCTAAATTAGGATCGATCGAAAATCCCTGGGTATTGCTCGTATTTCCGGCGGCGGGCGCTCTCGCGGACCTGCTCACCTATCAGATATTCCCCTGGTATTGGGGAAATTTGGTTTCCGGTTCGATCGTGTTCGAACAATTCGCTTCGATCGCGGGCGTCTACGGTTTGAGTTTTCTTTTGCTCTTTCTATCTTCCGTTTTTCTAATATTATTATCGTCGATTCGAAAAAGAGATACGAAAGAATTTCGAATCTCCGCCGCAGGCGCCGTCGGAATCGTTTTCATTTACGCATACGGTCTTTACAGAATCGGCTACGCGGTTGCGTCGTTAAACGAAGTGCAACCGAAGGAACTTTCCGTGGTCGTCATACAACCGGACACTTCTCCCGGCACCAAGGATCTCAAGGCGGATTCGGGTTTTTTAAGCGCGACGATGAGTAAGGTTCTTTCCTTGGCTTTGCAGGGAAGCATGTCCTCGGAACGTACTCCGTCCTTGATCGTGATCCCAGAATCCTCGATTCCCTTTCACGGAACGATCGATTCGGAAGAGAACCGCAAAGATCATATCTATTCTTCCACGATGGAAGGGTTGATTTTGTATCTTTCCAGACAGACCGGAGCCGACGTTCTCTATAACGAACTCAACATGGATCACGGAAAACTAAGAAACCAGATTTCCCTTTTCAAAAATTTGGATGGGAGCGTGGAACGGTATAACAAAAGAAGACTTCTCGCGTTCGGAGAATATCTTCCGCTGGAAGAACAACTTCCGTTTTTACGTTCCGTCTTTCGGGAAACTTCCCGTTATGTTCCCGGCGAAACTCCGAGATTGTTAATCGGAAATCCGATCCGGAGAACAAAACCGATCGCCGCTCCCGAACCGGAGGATATTTCCCGTATGGACGATCCGAACCGATTCCGATCCTCGTTCGCCTCGGAAACCGCACAACTAGAGAAAATTCAAAATTCAGAATATTCGTATTCCATTCTTCCTTTGCTGTGTTACGAAGCGATGTTCACCGAACTCGTTTTGGATTACTTCAAAGCCGGAGAAAAACCGGAAATTCTCATCAACATCACGAACGACTCGTGGTTCGATTCCGAATTGGAAGCCCATCAACATTCGGGAACCGTCCGTTTACGGGCGATCGAAACCGGCCGTCCTCTCATCCGCTCGACTGTTTCGGGAATTACGGAAGTTTGGGATGCGAGGGGAATTGCGCTGATTCATCCGATCGGTTTTCACGAAACGTCGATCCGAACGTTTTCGATCCGCCTCGATTCGTCCGTCTCGACCGTTTATACGAAGATCGGAAACGCCGGGATTTGGATTCTCTGTATTCTGGCGATCGGATTTCGTCTAACGTTCATCCTGGGAAATAAAGGGAAAGTCTGAATGTTGGAGCATACGTTCTGCCATCTTCCGGGAATCGATTCCGTCGAGGAAAAAAACCTTTGGCAAAAGGGAATCTACGATTGGAAGGATCTCAAAGTCTATCTCAAGGACGAATCCATTCCGATCCGTAATCTCATCTTAGACGCATTGGAATTTTCCAAAAAAGAATTGGAACGGGAGAACTTCTTTTATTTCTTCCACGTTCTTTCCGCAAAACATCACTGGAGACTTTTTCCGAAGATCCGTAAAAAACTTTTGTATCTCGATATCGAAACGACCGGACTCGGAAGCGACGACCGTACGACCGTCATCGGAACCTACGACGGGGAAGAATACCGTTCTTACGTGAGGGGCTTCAACTTGGATTTCTTCTTGGACAATCTGAGACAGGATCAAATTTTCGTTTCCTACAACGGAATCGGCTTCGACGTCCCCTTTTTGGAAAAGGAATTCAACGTGCGTTTTCGAAACAATCATATCGATATTATGTTTTTCTTAAGATCTCTCGGAATCAAAGGCGGACTCAAAGGCTGCGAAAAAGCCCTGGGAATTCACAGACCGGAAGAGGCTGCGATCAACGGAATCGAAGCGGTTCGGCTGTGGAAACAATACGTCGATTACGACGACACGGACGCTCTGAAAATTCTGGAAGGTTATAACCGGGAAGACACCGTAAATCTTGAAATCCTTTTCGTAAAAGGCTATAATCTGAAAATCAAAGAAACCCCGTTTTACGGAGAAATCATACAAGAACCCGAAAGACGCGGATAATCTTCGATTTCGTTTCGTCAATGATACGATCCTGAAACCTCAATCCCCGCCGATCCATCTGTATTTTTCATAAGGAGGATCGATTTCCAATACCTGCACTTGCCCCTGATCGATCAGCTTTCGAATCAAAGAATGGAGAATCGCAAGCGCCGTGTTGTAATATCCGCTGTTTGCGACCTTCTCTCCCATCGCTTCGAGAACCAACGTGGAAAGATCCTGATCGTTCTCTTTCAGACGACGCACGACTCCCCGTTCCAAAAGGTTTAGAGTTTTTGAAAGTAATTTGATCGCCCTTTGCGGATCCTCCGGTTCGGCTCCGTGCGCGGGAAGAAGTCTCCGGATCGGAAGTTTGGAAAGACGATCCAAAGATTGATGATAGTCGTATAAATTCCCGTCGATCTCCGCATAAATCGAAGAGATGTTCTGCAATACGAGATCGCCCGTAAAGTAGATCTTTTCGCCGAGTATATAGGGCGTTAAATGCCAGCGGTTGTGTCCGGGCGTATGGAGAATTCCGATTTCCCTTCCGCCGGCTTTGATGACGTCCCCTTCCACGAGTTCCACGTCGAAGTCGAGATACGGATCGACCCGTTCGGAGTTGTTCAGCGCATCATTAAATTCGAATATACCCGTATCTACCCGTTTAAGCTCCGTCGCTCTCGTCGCGTTGTCATGATGTCCCTTGTATACGAGCCTTCTCATCGCCCGTTGAAAAACCTGGACGAATTCGACGTAGTTGCCGATCTCCGCCGCCATCCCTGTCATCGCGTATAATTTCGCATCCGTATAATAACGAAGCGTAAGCGCTGCGCTCATATGATCGAGATGATTGTGCGTGTAGATGATATGTTTGATTTTGCTGAGGGAAAGGCCGATCGTCTTTAGAGCGCGCTGAAGCATCCCGAGATTTTCGATATAACCCGAATCGATGATGGTCGGTTCGCCGTCGGGAAGAATGTAAATGTTGTTAGGTGCGTAGAAAGGTTGGGGGATTTCGGTTTTAAAGATTCCGTCTCCGATATCCTTTACTTCCGGAATAGAGTTATATCGGTGGACTTTCATTCGATTCTCCCAAAGAGTCGCCGTCTTTTGATTACAAGGTCTTGGGACTTGAGGAGGGCTGCAATTGAAATTTCAAAGGTTCGATTCTTCCGCTCAAAACGATGTCGAATTAATTTCGATTACAACAAACCTTCACCGCGTCCGCGAGTTGTTTCGGGTCCCAAGGTTTCGGAAGAACCGCATATGTGCCCGCTTCTTTTTTGACTCGTTCCACGGCGGCTTCGTCCACATGACCCGTAATCAATATGGACTGGATATCGGGATATTTTTGATGAACCAAAATTAAGAATTCGTCTCCCTTGATTCCGGGCATACGCCAATCGGAAAGAATGAGAATCACGTTGATTCCGTTTCCGACGAGTTCGTCCACGACCTCCAACGCCTCGTTCGCATTGATCGCTGTCTCGTATTGAAACTCGTTCCCGAATTGTTTTTTTAGTTCCTGCTTTAACGCGATCAAAATGATCGGTTCGTCGTCCACACAAAGAATCGCGTTATTTTTTAAAGTATCATTCAAAAGATCTTCTCCATTTTTCCTAACGTGCGGATTTCAACCACACGCTGAACTTTGTTCTTCCTGGAACGCTCTCAAACTCTATTTTACCGCCCATCTTCTCTATGATCTTTTTACAGATATCCAATCCTAATCCGATCCCCTCCCCCTGTTTTTTCGTGGTGAAAAACGGTTCGAAGATCTTGTCCTTAACTTCTTCCGGGATTCCGGCTCCCGAATCGGTAAAGGAAGTTACAATCCATGAATCTTGTTCTTCGAGGCGGATTTCAATCTTCCCTTGGTAATTCATGGATTGCAAACCATTATTTAAGAGATTGATCCAAACCTGATTGAGCTTGTTGCCGTTTCCGAGACAAATCCCGTCCGAACGATAATCCTTCACGATCTCCACGCCGTATTTGATTTTTGTATGATATAGGGTAAGAATCGTTTCGATTTCCGACTTTATATCTACGGGAAAAATATCCTCTTCCTGATCGCTTCCGCCCGGATTCAAATAATTTTTCAGAGCTTCGACCACGTGCGAAGCTTTTCCGCTCGCCACGGATATAACATTGCTCAGTCGAACGATCGTGGACAGAGAACCCACGGCCGTTAAGACGCTCATCCTTTTTTCGGACTGTAGAAGATCGACCAACCTTTCACCCAATCGATACACTCCGATATCCAGAACGGCCGAGGTTACGTCTTCGTAATCCTTGAATCCGGCGTTCTTAAACATCTGGTTGAATTGTTTTTTCAAACTTCGATCGGGAATGACTTCGGATTGAATCGCGTCTTTGAGACTTTCCTCCAATAGAAAATTGAAACTCTCCGATTCCGTTTTGTTCAGCGCCGCGAGAATCTGCGGAATTTCCCTTAAATCTTTTTGCAGAATTTCCAAAACGGCGCGGTTGGAAGAAGTGATCGCTCCGAGAGGCGTGTTGAGTTCGTGCGTCATTCCCGCCGCAAGCTGACCGATCGCCGCGAGTTTTTCCGAAAGCAAAAGCTGATCCTGAGCGCCTTTCAATTCCTTCATGATCCGTTCCAGATTTTCAACGGCATCCCGAAGATCCGCGTTGGATTTGCGGAGTTCCTTCGTTCTAAGATCGATCTTCCGTTCCAGATTCGCGTTCAGATCGAGAATCGTCTCTTCCGCTTCCTTGCTCTTCGTTATATCGTAGATAATGCCGAAGATCTGCTTCGGACCGCCGTTTCGGTTTCTGTGATAGATCAGTTCGCGCGAAACGAGCCAGCGCAGCTTTCCGTCGCTGTGCATCATCCTATATTCATGTTCTATAATATCTTTATCGCTCGCATTTTGATAACGGGGAAGAATCTCCGTCACGTATCTCTGAAAATCCTCCGCGGGCATCAATGTGGGAAGAATTTTGTCGCCCATCTCCTGTATTTCCGCGACCGTATATCCGAGAACGACTTCGATCCCGTTATTGCTGTATACGTTCCTTTTTTCTTCTATATCATAAATATATAATATATCCGGAGTAATGTCGAGGATCGATTCGATGAACTGATTCCTCTCGACGAGTTTCTCTTCGGTCTGTTTTTTTTCGGTGACGTCCACCATCACGCCCCGAAGCCACTTCGGCTGATCGTTTTTTACGATCACCTTTACGATGTCCCGAAGCCAAACGACGCTTCCGTCCTTCTTCATAAATCTGTATTCGAAATCGTGGGCTTCCATTCTTCCCGTACAGCGCACGCAGAATTCAACGGCCCATTCCCGATCGTCCGGATGAAGATGTTCCGCCCAAAATCCGGGCTGTTTCCATTCCTCGGTTTGATATCCGAGCATATCCACAACTTGCTGGCTCACGAACGTGAACGTAAACGTGGCGGCGTCCGCTTCCCATACGATTCCGGGCGTCGTATCAACAAGGTCGCGGAACTGTTCCTCGCTTGCCTTGGTTCTTCGAAAGGATTCCTGCAATTGTTCGGCCATGTGATTGAAGGTTAACGATAAGGATCCTAATTCCTCCAATCGGCTCGCAGGAACCCGTTGTGCAAAATCCCCCCTTGCCATCGCACGGCTGGCGTTCGAAATTCTCCGTATGGGAGCGGTTACGAATCCGGCTAAAAACGCCGCGATCAAAAGCGAAGAAGTCAACGCCACCGCAAACACCATCGCCGATTGACTGCTTCCGATCCGAACCCCTTCCAAATAATAAGCCGAAGGAATCGCGGTGATCAAAATCCAATTCAGATTTCCGCCGTTGTCCTCGTACGGAGTCGCCTGCGTCATCCACGTTTCCAACGCCAAGGGTTTCGCGGTCACGACGTCGAACTGAAACTGAAGCGGCTTGCGAAGTTCATTCAAATTTCCTAATTGATCCCGCAGTTTCTGAATCGCGTTTTGAATCACGGGATCCTCGTCCGAGCTCGGAGAAGTTTCCCGTTTTCGATACGACTTAGAGGAACCGATCACTTGTCCGAAACGATCCACGATGATCGCTCTTCCGTGGGCGGCTACGTTCGTCGTTTTCAACAGATCGTTGATTCCGCTCAGAAGAACGACCTCCTTCTCCCGTTGTTTTTTTTCGAGAAATTGATCCAACTGGAGATTGATGTTTTCCGAAATTTCCTGATGCAGTCTTCCCGCAAGTTTATCCGCGGCCATCTCGGAACTTTTGAGATTCAAATACGCGGTCGCTCCGACCATCACCAATACCAAAAGAATGAACGGAGCGACGAGAAGCATACGAATCGGCAAACCTTCGATCGTGGTCGTCTCGTCCGTAAATCGACTTTCCTTTCTTTCCCAACGGAACGTTTTAAAATTAAAATCGGATTCGCGGACATGACCGGGAATCTCCGCCCAAAACATTCCGTATTTGCGGGCCAAAGGAAGAGCGATCATCATCGCAAACGGAGCGATGACCCAAGTGATCGAAGTGGTAAAGAACAACGCCGGCGTGATGTTTCGATAGGAAATCGAAGGGGAGAATTGTTTGGAACAGATATAACCCCATAACTGCGGTTCGACGACCATAAAGACGGCGACAAAAAGAAGATAACGAAGCCAAGTTCTCCATCTCGTAAAATCGGGATTCCTACCGATCAATCGATACGCGATCCAAAAACATGCAGGATTGATAAAGTATCCCACCAACCAATCGAAAAGAAAATGAGGAGGAACTCCTTCGATCAAATCGGAAAGGCCGTAGGCGAACGGAACCGCGATCAGCGCGGGATAACCGAACAGCAGCATACAAAGAAAAACGGAAAGATCTTTTAGCGATTCGAACGTCTGCGCTCCGGGAACCAAAACGATAAAGGAGCCTAAATAACCGGTGACGAAAATCAAAACGAACGTAAACGGAATGCTCAACAGAGCCTGCGTATTCCAGGATTGTCTTTCTCGTTTCAAGGTCCAACCGCCTGCGAACCTTACGCTCACTCCGGAAAACGCGGAGATCATAAAAGCGAATCCTAATATGAATCCGACGCGCCCCCAGATTTCAAGAATCGGAAGCGGAATCGATTCGAAAATGGATTCAAGCCACTGAATGACAACGAGCATTCTTACCTCATTCAAACAATCGTTTTCGAAACGAAATTCGCCTCGAAAGGCGGACGGGAAGATCGGAAAAAAATCTTAGAGGATCATTAGACAGACTGTAAATCAAATTCCCAACGACGGAATTCATTTTTGAATCTTCTAATCGAGCCTTGCGAGAATTCTCGCGTTTTCCAAATCGCCGTCGTTGATCGCGTCCGCCAATTTCTGCACCCAAATCAAACGTTCCTCGGCGTCCTTGCCGAAAACGAGAGGAAGATGTTTTCTCTCGAAAGAGGAGATCTTACCGTCAAAGCAGCAGGTAACACTCAGAATTTTTAAACAGAAATCCTTCTCCGTTTGATCCAAACCGTTCAGGATTTTTTCGAAGGATTCCCATTCATCCAGACGAAACCGATAATCCTCGATCTGAAACGCCTTGTGAAGTTTGATCAGAATGTATTCGAGATTCGGATGGAACCTCTGCGTGAACACGACCGAATTTCCGATCGCGGTCATACAACCGATCATCGCTTCCTTACTGAGTTTGTCTTTTCTGGAAAGAATCTCCTCGACGAGTTCCTTGGAAATGATCCGAGTCAAAAGACGCGTTCTCAACTCCTTTAGAATAATGTAAAGTACGATCGCGTCCCAAAGCGCCGTAATCGGAGCGGCGACGAAATCCGCGTAAACTCGAAAGGAATTTCGCGCGAGAATTTTCCGAATGATGATCTTAGCGACGAGATTGGAAAGAAACACTTTCGCTTTGTAAAGAAGAGTGGTGAGAAAAAGACTTTGTTTATTGGTAAGCCGATACGGATCGATTCCCAAAAGTTTCAGATCGGGATCGGGAATTTCCAAAGCGAGTCTCGAAAGAAGGTTGGTGACTCCCGTAATCAAATCGGGATCTTCTTGAAGATCCAAACCCGCGAGACGCGTCATCTGATATACGGAGACAAGTCCGATCCGATACAGAAGATAAAATTCCAAAACGGTTCCGAGCAAAAGCGCGAGTCCCGTCCAAGTCCATTTTTCCAGAAAGACGGAAGACCAGAGTTCGGGATTTTCGGGGAAGAATTTTTCGACTAGAATGATCGCGAACGTCGTCCAGAATCCGGTCTGAAGCGACCAGAACACCGTCCATCGGATGATCCTTTTGGAACCCGATCCGAATTCCTGAGAATCCCAACTTCCCAAGGATCTTTTGTCTCTTTTCGCGAGATCGTTCAAAATCCCGATTCCCCATCGCTCGAGAATTCCGGGTTTATATTCTTCTGAAGGAGAACCGATTTTCATCGCCGGGGGAGTTCATTCCATTTTTCCGAACTGTCAAACCATTCTTTCAAATTTTGTTTCAGAATTATAGGTTCGGGGAACGATCTTTTAGGAAAGAGGTCGAAACCAGAAAGCGGCGTTTCGATTTCATCCTTGACCTCGATCCGCTTTTCGATCAGTATGAATTCTAAAGGCAAATCATGAAACGTTCTTATTCCTTATTCTTTACTTCCATCCTCGCTTCGGCTGTTCTTTTTGGCTGCGCCAATTCGAAAGATTCAAATAACGTCGACCTCAAGGTTTTGCTCGCCGACGGAAACGTAATTTTCATCAACGGAGAAGTAGATCCCGATAAAATCTCCTCATGCGGAGTAGCCGTCCCCGGAACCACTTCCACGGGAACTACCGGTACTACGGGAACCACAGGCACCACGGGAACCACAGGTACAAGTAACACCCGTTATACGATTACAAGCCAATTGATCATGAAAACGACCGGAGAGTCTCTTGTCCTCCGGTTTCAATTTGACTCGGCCCAGTATCAAGGATCCGTGGATCCGCAACAGGGCTTCAGTTATTCCGGCGGGGCTTTCGCAAAAACGGTTACTGGTAACGTCGGTAAGGTGGAATGGGGATCATCCGGAATTCCCGTATATGCGAGCAGCAGCGGCGCGGCTCAACAACAAACGCTTCAATACATGGAGATCGATATTTCCCTGACGGGAAAACTTCTCAGCAGTTCCACCAGCACGGGAATTCTCAATCAGTGTTACACATCCGACAACGTAAATTGTACTTCCGTGACGACTACACAACAGTGTTTTACGCAGGACAACCAAACCTGCGTTTCCACGGCTTCGGCTTCAGGGACGTCCGTAACGATTACGGGAAGCATTCACTGTAACGCAAAGAACGTAATTCCGAGCGGCGGCACGACTACTACTCAGTAAGAAGAAATATTCTTAAAATTTCGTTTTTTGAATATACTCGACGAGCTGATTCAAAACGGTTCCCCAACCTTCGTGGAATCCCATCTCTTCGTGCTTTTTGCGGTTGACCACGTTGCCGTGAATCGCGGTCGCCCTGTATTTTGTTCCGCCGTTTCCGTGCGGCTCCAAGGTCAGAATCGCCGTAAAAAATCCGAATGGATGCGCCGGATCGGGCGAGGGACGAAAGCCCGGTTGAAGCGCATCGGTCCAAGAAAATTTTTGATTTTCGATGACTTCGAGTATACAACCTATATTTGGAAAGTTCTCTCCTTCCGGAGATTGCATCGTAGAACGAAAAATTCCTCCGGGTCTTAGGTCGATTTCACAATCGATCGTTTTCCAAGGATGGGGAGTGAACCAATGAACGAGATGTTTCGGTTGGGTCCAAGCGGCCCAAACCAACTCGCGAGGAACGTCGATGGTTCTTTCCAAAACGAGATCCAGATTCGGATCGGGGGTCGGATACAGTTGAGCGGACATCTTCTTTCTCCTATTGAGAGAACAAGGATCGTCAGGCTCGAACGAAATGCAAACCTATTCTATTCCTCAAGGAGTTTTAGAATCTGTTCCTTCAAAAGATTGCGGATGGAGGATTCCTCGAAACTATTTAAGAATTTCATTAAGTTGTCCGCGATGGCTTGAAACTCGGTGTCCATCCGTTCGCGGATTTGATAACGGGAAAGAAGACTCAAAATCACGACTCCGTCCCCTTGCGAACGCTCCTCTTTTGCGAAGAGGGAATGAATCAGCTTTTTGTCGTTCTTATCCGCTTTTTCCAATAAAAGAAGAATCGGATACGTATACAAACCGTTGTAGAAATCCTTGAGCGGAACCTTGCCGCTTTTGCTTGCGGGAGTGAAGTAATCGATCGCGTCGTCTTTTTTCTGAAAGAAGGAACCGAGATCGATTCCGAATTGCCGAAGTTTCTTCTTTTCCTTTTCGTTCTTTTCGGAGAGAACTCCGGCGGAAGCGCTGACTGCGCCGAACAAGGAAGCGGTTTTGCCGTAAACAACTCTATTATAAATTTCTAAAGTGATTTTGGGGTTTTTCTCCCATTCCATCTGGATGAGTTCGGAAACGGAAAGATCCTTGATGACCTGGGTGAAAATGTCCATCAGCTCGGGATAACCGAGACCGTTCAGATGATCGATTCCGCATGCGAGAAGATAATCTCCGGCGAGGATCGCGGTCTTGTTTCCGAACTTGGACCCGACGCTCTGAAGTCCTCTTCTCGTTT
This sequence comes from Leptospira sanjuanensis, assembly GCF_022267375.1. Classification (GTDB taxonomy): domain Bacteria; phylum Spirochaetota; class Leptospiria; order Leptospirales; family Leptospiraceae; genus Leptospira; species Leptospira sanjuanensis. The sequence goes on along the minus strand of NZ_JAIZBH010000001.1, from coordinate 719,895 downwards.
CAGCCTCGTCCACGACGTCGTCGTGCAAAAGACTCGCGGCGTGGATCAACTCGGCGATGGCGCCGACGTCCAGCCAATGTTTGCCCGGATAACCCAAAAGCTGACAAAGGCAGTAATGAAGAATCGGGCGAATCCGTTTTCCCCCGGATTGGATCGTATAAGATTTGATCTCGGCCAAAATTTTGAGATCTTCCCGAATGATCGCTTCGAGTTTTTTATCGAATTTTCGAACCAGAGAATCTTTGAATACGGACGCTTTCACTACCCCTTCCCGTGGGGCCAGTATTCAAAACAACGGTACAGGCTCAAGCAAGAACCTTTCCGGAAGTTCAGGCTTTGAGTTTGTTTTCGAGAATCAAGAGCTGACGCGCGAGAATATCCTCCATATCCCGAAACTGTTCCTTACGGTATATGTGGATCAAATTGCGGTACATCCGTTTGATGATGGAAAGAGTGCTGGCTCTCGTGAAATATCTTTCACTCGGGGTAAAACTGTTCGCCTCCAAAAAGCGGATGCAAGTGGACTTATCGAGAAGAACCCCTCCGTGAAACGGATCGATGAAGGTTTCGTAATCGGGAGAATCGAAATGAAGAAGGAAGTGCAAAGGCATGTTCACCCCGTACAACGGAAGCGAAAGTCTGCGGGCTACGAGCAGATAAATCGCCGAAAGGGAAATCGGGATTCCCTTGCGCGTACGAACGATGCGGGTAACGAAAGAATTGTTCGGATCGTCGTATTGATCGTTGTTACCCTGAAAATTCTCCTCCGAAGAAAGAACTCTCGTCAAAAAATGAACCTTTAATTCTTCCGAAACGTATTCCGGATTTAGATCGCAGAGTTCCTCCACTCGAAGGGCGAGTTGATCCAGATAGATTTTGAATTCGTGATAGGACGCGTCCGGATCGCCGACGCTCGAAAGAAGAAAGACCGCCTCCTCCAAATCGGAATAATCATTCACGTGTCCTTTGTCCGCAAGGATCGCATAACGCGCGTTAATACGTTCGAGATGAACGACGGAGGAAATAGAACGCGCAAAAACGCGAAGCGTGGGGTCTTTGAACTCCTCCACGAACTCGCTGATCTTAAATTGCCACGGAACCATGTCCGCGATCTCCCGAATCACTCGGATTTTTTCGTCGCTTCCGGCAAACTCAAGCTGATAAAATTTTTCTTCCAGCTTATCGGGAGGGAAAGAGAGAGAATCATGATAAGAATCGGATGAGGGCATAAACATTATCTTTTTACGAAAAACGAAATGAGTCAATTCAGAATGAAATTTGCCATCGGAAAAAATGAAATGAGAATTATAAAAACCTCATCGCAAAAGAGACAGAACCGAAGTGCTTAGGAGAAATTGTAAATTACTATGTCTTACGGTGTAAGGCCGAAGTACTAAAAAAACCGAATGAAAAAGTTTGGAAAAAAATTGCAAAAAAAGGAAACGCTCCCCGCGAAGACGGCGGGGAGAGATTTTTTAAACGGTAAGAGCGGATAATTCTTCGAGAGCTTTCTTTTCTTCTTCCGGTTTTGGAGGGGTTCCGTGCCACCCCGGGTTATTCTCCATAAAAGAAACACCCTTACCCAATACGGTATTGAACAGAATGATGGTAGGAGAGCCTTTGTGTTGCTGCGCCTTTTCGAACGCGGAGATGATCTGTTCGATATTGTGGCCGTCCGCTTCCAACACGTTCCAACCGAAGGCAAGAAATTTCTCGTTGAGAGGCTCGAGGTTCATAACGTCTTTCGTAAAACCGTCGATTTGAATTCCGTTCTTGTCCATAAACGCGATCAGATTATCGAGTTTGTAATGCGCCGCGGATTGAGCCGCTTCCCAAGTCATACCTTCCCCGCATTCTCCGTCGGAGATACAAGTGTAGATTCTATGATTCTGTTTTTTCAGTCTCGCGCCGAGTGCAAGACCGACGGAAACGGAAAGACCTTGTCCCAAAGAACCGGAAGCGCTTTCGATTCCGTTCATATAACGGGTCGAGGGGTGACCTTGCAGTTTGCTTCCGAGTTTGCGGAACGTCAGCAGTTCTTCGACGGGAAAATAACCGGTGTGAGCCATGGCCGCATAACGGATCGCACACACATGGCCGTTGGAAAGAATCAGACGATCCCGTTCTTCCCAATCCGGATTGGACGGTTTGTGGTTTAGAATTTTCTTATATAAAACCGCGTAGATATCCGCGAGACCCAAAGGTCCGCCCGGGTGACCGGAATTCGCTGCGGTCACCATTCGGATCACGCTCTTTCTGAGTTCGTTAGCAAAACTCTTGAGTTCTTTGATATCGTTCATATTCTTCCTAAGCGAATGAGATGCTGATTTCCAACCTCGAAACGAGGTGCCGAAAGAAGGTCAGTTCGCGGAACGAAACAGAACCAGCCCGGAAAGGAAAATGACAGTGTATAGAGGAAGAAAAATATAGTGCAGCTTTCTGTGGAATTCTTTTTTTCGAGTTATTCCCGACCAGACCATCAGAAGCATCAAAACCAAGGTGAGAATCGCGAACGCGCGATGTGTGTCGATAATCCATCGATCGACCGCGGGTAAAATTCCGGCGTTCTCCAAACCCCCTCCCAAATATTTTACGTAAAGAAGGGAGATTGCCGTCGTTAAGTTGAAGGACGCTCCCGCAAGATTGAAAATCCGGTGCAGAAGATTCTTTCTAAAGCGAAAATAATAACCGGTGTAAAAACAGAGAACCGAAAGAGTCATTCCGACGTGAATCAGGGTTAGAATCATCTCTTCCATTTTCGGTCATAGGCCGCTCATCCATACAAATTTTTCGAAAAGGATTCGGAGAAACCGAAAAACGAGTTCGGAAATATCGGCAAACGCCTTCCTTGGATTTTTTATTTGACCGAGGAAATCAGCCCGAAATACTGGTTCCATAGTAAATTGCTGCCTTAGCTCAATTGGTAGAGCATCTGATTTGTAATCAGACGGTTGTGGGTTCGATTCCTATAGGCAGCTTTTTCTCTTCGGGTAGGTACTCAAGTGGCCAACGAGGGCAGACTGTAAATCTGCTGACTATGTCTTCGAAGGTTCGAATCCTTCCCTGCCCAATTTCATTTCCTCTTCTTTTACAATAAAATCCGATAAACAAAAGCAAATCGAAGGATTCGAAGCTTTCGAGTGAAAGCGTTTGCAAGTGACCCATAGGGAACGTCGCAAACGCGAACCGAGTCCATGGATGGACGAGGCACGAGAAAGACGCCGTGGAGTCCAATCGAGCATGGATGCGAGATTGCGTAACGGCGAATCCTTCCCTGCCCAATTTCATTTCTACTCTTCCTCACAATCAAATTTTAACAATCAAAAGAATCCTGGAAGGATTCGAATAGAGCAAATGCGGTCGCGACCCATAGGAAGCGATGCGAGACAGGAAGTCGAGCAAGCATTGCGACGAGCCTACGCGAGCGAGGCAGGATTGCCCGAGCGAAGGGGAGGCGAATCCTTCCCTGCCCAATTTCATTTCTACTCTTCCTCGCAATCAAATTTTAACAATCAAAAGAATCCGGAAGATAGATTCTGACCCGTAGGGAAGAATCTGCTGAGTTTCCTTCGAAGCTTTCACGTGAGAGTATTTCAAGCGACCCATAGGGAGCAATTTGCTGAGTTTCCTTCGAAGCTTTCACGTGAGAGCATTTTGAGCGGACCCGTAGGGAGTGAAGAAATGCGACGCGAATCCATGGTAGGTTTCGACCCATAGGGAGAAACCTGCTGAGTTTCTGGCGAAGCGCACGTGAAAGACGCCGTGGAGCCCAATCGAGCAGGATGCGAGATTGCGGCCCTTGCTGACAGATTTTTGGAAGGTCCGGATATCCGGACTTTCCAATTTAGCTTTCACAGAGAAGGTGCACCTTGTATTCGTCCCACTTCGCCATCAACTTCTCAGGCTGAGCTTTCGTCATGTCGATGTTACCGTCCTTGTCGCGGGGAAGATATGTGTCTACCTCCGACTGCGTAAACAACGGCTTCTCCATCTTCGTCCCCAAACTCACTTCCTTGTATGCAAGCTCCATCGAAGTACGCTCATGGTTCTTCTGCGCATTCTCTGCAGCTAACCCCTGGTTGAATTCGTTCTGAAAGTTGTAATTGAGTTCTAAAGGTTTAAACCCGTGTGTGTTTGTATCATATGTGATTGACGCAACTGTCGCTCCCTGCATCTGACCGCTCGCAGTAAAGTTACCTTGATCGTTAAACGTTAGGCTTCCTCCGTGTCCTCTAAACTGCGGTGGAATCTTCTCGTTGCCGTAGTTGTAGTATGCTCCCACATCTGCGTGGCCGTCGCTACGAGCGGACATACTCACCCCTACGTGGTGAAGGCCGTTTTCACTCTTGTGCAAGTCTAAGCTCGCGTTCAAGCCATACGAACGATCCTTGAAGTTGTAGTCCCCTCCGACACCTAATCCTTTGTTACCGCTTCCTACGGTGTAGTTCAAGGAGGCGTTGACTCCAAGACCGCTGTCGCGGTTGTAACTCGCTCCGATGTTAAAACCTTGAGCTTTCAGGACTTCTTTGATAAAGCCGCCCTCTTTCCCTAACGCGTTCCAACTCACGCCGCCGCCCCAGCCGCCTTTGATTTCCTGTTGGCCGGTGATGATGTTTGCGTTCTGGTGCTTGTTGTAGCTCACGAAGCCTGTAAAGCTCGAACCCATTCCTAATGTCGCCGTTGAGATCACTCCGTTCACAAGGGCGGCCGCTTGGGGCGAGTTCGCTACGCGAAACGCGCTCTCCGCTTCAATCAGCACTGCACCATTCGGTTTTGATAAAAACAAAGAACAACGTAGTGCACGATGGTGCAATGCCGGATTTCCGCTGCGATCGCTCTCGCGGGATAGCTTGTTCTTCTTTCAGCAGTTGATTGCTTCGCACAGCCTGTGCAGTCGGAATGTCTTTAGCGTTAGCCGTTGAAAGTTTGAAGAAAAAATGAAAGGAAAGTTACTGAGTCAGGAACCGACTCTTTGATACATCAAAGAGTCGCCTACAGAGTGCTTTTGTCAATGGGAAAGGAGAAATTGAAGGATATTTTTGTTCGCCTGATTCACATGTAAAATAATATATCGTTTCACTAAGATCATTCTTTTGTGCCAACGACGGACAATTCTTCGTTCAAATAAATTCCATCCGTTAAGATTTCTTCAGGACTCACTACCTTTTTATTCGAATATAAAACATCCCCCACATAGCGTCCGTAGATATCTTTCGATCTACTCCTTACAATAATCTTCGTTTTAGAGGGTAATTTCTTTTTCAGAAGTTCAAAGTCATTTTCTCCTTCATTTGTATCCAACTCAGCCGCCCAAACGTTGTGCAATCGGATTCTCTGCCTTGTAATTAAATTAAAACCTAACTGTAGCTTTACGAGAATTGTATCACCGTCAATGACTCGCTCGATTTCTCCGGAGTAGAAATAAAGATCCGAGGATTGGGAAAGTTTTGTTTTTTCAAGAGACCAGGATTTACCTTGCTTTTGAAATCTTAAAACATCACCGGCTTTATATTTGTTATTAGCCCTACTCTTCGGTGTTTCATAGTAACAGTAGAACCCTAAATCAAGCAGGTAGACTGTATTGTTTTTTAAAGTTTCTTTGATTTTGTAATGCCAAAGCAAACCTTCAGGACGTCTCCATTTTAAGATCGGAGATTTTCTTTGTTGTCCTACCTCTTTGATTTTAAAGGAAAGCGTTTCTTCACTCCAACCTTCTTTAATAGCTATCTTTGTCAGCTTGTCTCTCAACTTTTCATCGGATACGGATGCTAATTTACGATAATGGCTCCAACTCAGCCTGTGATCTAACTCCGATTTACCATAGACTTCGTAAAATTTTTGAGCATAAAAGAGGTTCCTTTCAAAAAAACCTTTCTTTAAATACCTTTGCAACTGCATCGAAATCGTTTTCATCCAACTGCCACTCGTTTGTTCCTCCGCAGTCGCATTCTTTTCTGCGTTCTTTAGAATCTTACCGATTTCTCGATTTGCTTCTAATGTAACGGTGTTTTTATTCAAATTACTCTGATTACGTATTTCGACGTATATTTTTAAAATGCCTTTCAAAGCTTTATCAATATCGTCCTGGTTCATGGAAAATGATAAGCTCTTTGGCTATTTCCTACGTTTGCGTTTTTTAGAATTTCTTTGAGTATTAAGATGAACGATGCTGTTGCCTATTTGGTTAGGAGTATTTTTCGCTAACTGTCCGATTTCTTTGAGAACAGGCTGCATCGATTTTACTAAGTAACGAAGATAAAGACGATAAAACCATCCCATATCTTTGTAATGAGCATATTCGGATCGATTCTCGTACAGCTGTGATAAAAGGTTTGCTATCGTGAATGAATCAAATAGAAGACTCTCTTCCAGCCTTTCAATCAATTCATTCGCTTCCTTTGGAGCAAAACTCATGAAAGTCTCGCGAAAAAAGTCAATTTCTTTGGTCTGCCCTCCCAAAAGAAACAATGATCTTGCAACGCTCAATCGGAATAGCTTTTTATAATCTTTGCGTAATTGTTTTTCTTCGATCTTTTCTTTAATTTTAAGATGATAGGAAAGAATTTGAATCATTAAATCATAGTCAGGGAGAGATTCAATCGACCAATCCAGACGATCGATCAAAAAGTATAAAACGGACGCATCTTGATAGCCCGCTTCTTTAATGAACGGCTCGGCACCGCTTTCCGTCTCTAAATAAGAATACGTAATTTCAATATACTTGGAAATAGGAGAATTTTTGTATTTAGAACGCAACTGCTTTAAATCAGGTTCCAACCCCCCAACTTGATAGTAAAGAATCTCTCCTAAATATTGCACGACTTCATCTTCGCGAAGATTAAGGCTTCTCAATTTCTCCTTATATCCATTACTTAGCGATTTCAATTCTTCGATAATAACCTTATTTTCTTCCGCAATCCGACTTTCTAACACAGAACACCTCGTTCATATTATACATCAATCATACATTCAACAAAACAATCCGACTTGCTTAATAAAAACACTCTCCGCTGGATTATAAAAGTAATTTATATATTTATAATATTCTTCGCAACTGCGGTGCGCCAATTTTAAAAAAATAAAAACAAGTCCCTTCTAAAACGAAGTCTTCGTTTTTAAAAAATTAAATATCCTCTCTTTTACGGTCTCTTTCTTGTTTTTTAATTCAGATTTCGTTCCTCCGAGACGATTTCATCTTACAAATGAAATCCATTCAACTCAAAACCAAAAACTCATATCACACTGCTCTTCTTTTCAAAGCTCAGTTGAATCTTCTTTCTCCGTCAGAAAAAGATGTTATTCCAAAATCCACTCGATGCGATTGAAAAAATCGAAATCTTTCTACCTTAGTGGGATATGATTCCCAAGATCCGATTTTTAAAGATTTGGATTTGTACAAAAAAGCTCTCGATAGCAAAACGTTTATGAAAACTCTCAAATCACTTTTCTCCATTTATTCTTTTTATTATTCCCTGTCTGAATCCATTCGAGGAAAAAGAAGAATCTGGAACGATCGTAAGAAAGAAATCGTTTCTATCATTCAACGAATAGCTCCTAACCTCGGCCTAAAACGTTCTTGTCGTTTCATGAAAGTGTCCGTTCAAAGATATTACAAATGGAAAAACGAAATCCTTTGTAACTCTTCCGTATTTGGCCTTTGCAGAAAGATCCATCCAAAACAACTCACAATCCAAGAACAAAAAATCATTGCGCGGTATCTCAAAAAGCCTGAATTTTTCAATTGGCCTCTTCGTTCCATCTTCTACAAAATCATAAAAGACGGCGTTGCTTTCTTGAGTTTGGCCACATTCTACAAATACGCAAGAGTTCTTGCTCCCAAAAGAGAAATCATTCGAAAGGCGAGAAGAAAGATCGGAATTCGTTCCACAGCTCCCTTACTTCTTCTTCACATGGATACAACCATATTACGAGTACAAGATGGTTCTAAAGTATATATCCATTTCATTATGGACAATTTTTCCAGGACAATTTTAGGTTGGAAAGCTTCTTTAGAATGGAATTCCAAAAATACGATGTTAAATTTAAAAGAGGTCTGTGAGAAATTCGATTTATTCCACAAACAAATACAGCTTCTTTGTGATGACGGTTCGGAAAATGCGGGAGAAGTAAATAAATTCCTTTGCTCACCGCGCTTATTCATTGAAAAATTAATCGCTCAAGTTGACATCACATTTTCAAACAGCATGATCGAAGCCGTGAACAAAAAAATAAAATATGAATTTCTATTTCCGAAAAAGCTTTACTCGTTTCAAGATGTGATCAAAACATTAAAGCTTGCAGTTACGGAATACAATGATCGTCCAAGCGGAGTTCTATTTGGCTATTCTCCGAACGAAGTTTTAGAAGGTGCAATACCAGATCCACTTCGTTTTGCCAAGCCGATTAAAGAGGCTGCTTCAAAAAGACCAAGCATCAACAAAAACGATCCCTGCGGCTCTTGTTGACAGTTTTTTGGAAGGTCCGGATATCCGGACCCTCCAATTTAGCTTTCACAGAGAAGGTGCACGCTGCGATCGCTCTCGCGGGGAAATACTTTCTCTTTCAGCAGTTGATTGTTTCGCACAGCCTGTGCAGTCGGAATGTTTTTAACGTTAGCCGTTGAAAGTTTGGAGAAAAAAAATGAAAGGAAAATTACTGAGTCAGGAACCGACTCTTTGATACATCAAAGAGTCGTCTACAGAGTGCTTTTGTCAATGGGAAAGGAGAAGTTGAAGGAAATTTTTGTTCGCCTGATTCACATGTAAAACTGTATGTCCTTTCAATAGAGAACCTTTCTTGTTGTTCCTTGCCATTCGCGGGTTTGAAAGTTCTTCACTTCGGTAAATACGGTAATATCTCCTTGATCCTCTCCAAGTTTTCAGGCAACAGATCCACCTTCACAAGACTTTCCGTCTTCGGATCAAAGTAAATGCAAGGTACAGTCGGGCTCCAAGCCTTCTCCACATACATCGTTTGGCCCGTCGTTGTGTCGCGAACCGCTTCGCCGAGGACGAAGCCCTTTGGTGTTCCGTTAGATTTCATACTTTGTATCTTCTCTCAACTAGGTTTTACCCTCACCCGCGACCTCTTTTGCAAGACTTCAAGGATTTCTCATCTACTTCCTTCGATTCCAGATCAAAGATCGTAAACTTTTTGTAGTTCAAAGTCTCTCCGGTTCTTAATGTGATCACATATGTATCGTTTCCACATTCCGTAAAGTCTTCGATCTTCTCAAATTTGTCATTCGCCGAATCCAGGATCGGTGAATATTTTCTCACAAACGGAGCTTCTCCCTTCGGAAGTTTCGCTCCAAAATAATACCGAAAACCCCCAAACACATTCTTAGGATGCTTGAAAATCAGAAGCGTTAACGATTTGCTTGGGTTTAACTTTTCGTATTCAACGGTTTCAGTCAGCTTCGTGCTTTCAAAAAGAAAGTAGCCCAGAAACAGGGCTACTCCAAGGAGAATGATATTGGTAATACTAAGAAGGATTTTCATGGTTTCATCAGCTCTTTTTGATAATACTTTTCACCAAGGGTATTTGATATTTCGTCTATGCAGGTTCGGCCAATTTCGCCTGGAGTTCCCTTGGATTCGTAGATGTCCAAGATCTCAGTCGCTACAACGATATTTTCGTGATATACCTTCTTGCGATCTACTTTGAATTGGCTTCGTATCTTGTCATACGATTGGATCGGAACCTTGAGATATCCGGATGCAAATGGAATCTCGGCTTCTTGGGAGGAAACTAATTTCAAGTTTTTGAATATCTTTCCGCCCCTTGGTCCGCCGGTAAGTTCTTCAGGAATTAAAAAGTAAAAACGGACTTTTTTTGGGAAGGAAGTCCATTCAAACACTCGTTGAATTGGAAAATCTTTAAGATTCATCGTTAGCTGGAAGTAAATATTTTTTTCCTCAAGCGTAATAGGAGAAAGGATTATCTCACCAATTCCTTTGTTCTTCGACAAATCGAAACAAGTTTCATCTTGTTCATTGTATTGAACACCATATGGAGCATATGGTCCACAGGTAGACCTTGCCCACTCTTTGAGCTTCCCAAAATCTTTTGGCCTTTCAGCTGAATAACGCGATGCAATTTTAGGGCTCTTGTAAAAACTACTCGCCCAGACAACAGCATCCCCAGGAGATCCAGCAAAGCTGTCATACCAAGTTCCTTGCAATACATCCCCTTCCTTCATCTTCGCGATCTTGTAAATTTCAGGATTTCCATCCTTGCCGATACAATCCTTGATTGGATATTTGTCTTCTTGAGCAAAAAGGAAGTGGCTCAAGACAAAACAACACAGTCCAAAAAGTAAATATCGAATTTTCATATATAAATTCCTCTCCTACTTCTTCCTTTTTAAAATATACCCATATCCAAGCGAGTAACTTCCATACGGGTAATGTACAAATTGTCCCGAAGTTTTGGCATTGTCATACCCCTTCGTTCTGTCTCCGTAGGAGTCATGAACGATATATCCCGTTGGAGTAAAACCTACAATCGTCACTACGTGACCTCCAGGGGTAAAATCTCCACCCACTATCACTGGATTTCCTTGCTTGATCTGCTCAATGATCCAAGGTTTCACTTTGTCGACAGAGCTTTGAGCACGGGACTCAATTTTGTTATTGTAAATACTCATTTCTTTCGCAAAAGCTATATCAGATTCAGAATCCTCACGTTTCGGCAAAGTTGGCTTCCTTACATCGTTGTAAAGAATCCCTTTCGCAGGAACCTCAAAACCGTATTTCGAAAAGCTGTTGGCCGAAAGTGCTTCAACCGGTATGTTACTCGGTTTGCGACCAAATGGATTGTCTGCGTCAATCATCGTATTTCCATGTTCCTGAGAACTGCGCGCCACCATAACTCCCATCGTTCCGTTTTCTCGAACCTGAGCATCGGTCATGTGATATCCTTGACCACGCATCACCGTTCCAGGTGCCTTCGCATTACAAATGCCAGTTCCATCCAAATCATCCCCTGTTCCCAAGCGATCATAGATGATCTTCTTGTTGTTTGCCGTTAGATCTTGGTAATACGTCTCCCTCTGGGTCGACGCTGTATATCCAAGTAGCAACATCGTCTTTCCGTCAGACGATTTACTATACATCTGGTCTTCGCCGTTTATATTCTTCGTCGTATATGTCTTCGTATTTCCGTTCGCATCTTTCTCAAACTTGTAACCCCGTTCAGTCGCAAACCTCTCGGTATAGTCTAAGTGGAACTTAACTGTGCTTGGATCGGCTGGATTCAAGTGCGGTAAGTTACCGATAGTGTCTACGTTACCTTTCCAATTTAAGTATTTGTCATATACTTTTACGTCCCGGTAGTATTCACCCTCTCTTTGTAGTTGTCTTAACTCGATATCCTTACCATCTGCAGTCTTCTCGATATACAAACGGTCGTTTTTCCCGTATTGATTGCTCGCTGATTCGTAGTAAACCGGTTGGTGACCTTTCACATTACCCTTTTTGTCAAGTATCGGTTCTCCACCCTTTTTGACCCAAGTCGAACCTTCAAACTCGAACTTCTCCCGGCTTTGCGCTGCTGCAATACGAGCGTCTACAGGCGTATTTACCTTCGCTAAGATATCTCGCATCGTTTGGTCGTAATTGTGCACAACGTAGCCCGCGCCGGAATTGGAATCTCTTCCGCCCACAACGTAAGTATGATTCTCCTCTACTTCTAAGTTGTATACCTTAGTCGGTTCCGTGTTGTAGTAGTAAATCCCCGTTACAGTTCCCCAGCTGCCATCGGAACGGAGAACTTGGTCCTTCAGTTTTAAGTCTTCCACCTTCACCCATTCCGAGGTCTGGGTTGTTTCGTTCGACGAAAGTTGTTCCGTCTTACTCAACGTTACATCCGAGGCTGAATGGTTAGAATCTGTAGAATGGGGAAGCTCCTCTATTACACTCGCTGTCTTTGTTTCGCTCTCGCTTCCCGAGCCCAAAAGGCTCGTCACGATTCTTGCTTCTCGCGGATGAAGCAGATGTTCATGAGTTTTGTATGTTCTTTGAATCCCGCTCGGGTCAAACGGTGATACTCTGTTTTGGTTTGTGCTGGCATTCGAACCATTCTGAGTTACGATTCTCCGTCTAAACGGGTGGTTCCAAGTCGTATGAATCTCGTCTTCCCCGTCTAACTCAAGAAAGAAAAGCTGCGGAACTTCGTGGACAAAAGTTTCCATGACTCTCTTGTTCTCGAGTTTTCCGGTTCTTTCGTTCCAAGACTGGACTACGTCGCCGATCTTTACTTCTTCGATCGCAATTAGCTCGTAGTCACTCTTCTCGAAAGAAGAATTCACATTCCCGTATATTCCGTTTTCTTTGTGTTTCAAACGCCAAACCGGGACGTCTCCGCGAAAACACGTGTCTAAGTGGAACACGCCTTGTTTGTCGATCATCTTGCTTCCGTCGTTCGCAATCCCCATGCTCATCGCAAAGTCTCCGAACATTCCCGTTACAAACTTACCGAAAGTGCTCGTTGCACTCTTACCGTCGTTGAAGCGGATCTCAATCCCCGATCTTTCTCCGGCTCTCGTTACATCGTCCTTCCACTTCTGCAAGCCCTCAGGCGTTTGGGACATCGCTTCCTTGTGCGCGTTCCATTTCTCTAACAACTTCTCAGGCTGTGCATTCTCTACGTCGATGCTGCCGTCCTTGTTTTTAGGTAAATACTTGTCCACATCTGCTTGCGTAAACAACGGTTTCTCCATCTTCGTCGCAATACTCAGCTCCGTACGCAAGATCTCCATCTGGCTCTTCTCGTGATTGTAGGCAGAGTTCTCAGCTGTCACACCTTGAAGATATTCGTTCTGGAAATTCTGGTTCAAAGTCGCCTGTTCCCAACCATGACTGTTCGTGTTGTAGCTCACAGTACCGATCGTAGCTCCTTTCAGTCCCTGGATGCTAAAACCCAATACCCCGTCGTTCCCTAAGTCAAGCGTCGCTCCCCCTCCTCTCAGTCTCTGAGGAATCGCCGTGTTTCCGTCGTGGTTGTAAGACAACGCTAAACTCGAGTGACCTTCTCTACTCGCCGATACGTTAACACTTCCGTTCGCCCAAGATTTGCCACCTGCCTTGTTCACGTCATAGCTTGCGTTCGCGGTATAGCTGCCGCTTGGGGCGAGTTCGCTTCGCGAAACGCGCTCTCCACTTCAATCAGCATCGCACCATCAAGTCCAAAGAAAGAAAAAGAACAGCGTAGTACTCGATGGTGCAATGCCGGATTTACGCTGCGATCGCTCTCGCGGGGAAATGCTTTCTCTTTCAGCAGTTGATTGTTTCGCACCGCCGGTGCAGTCGGAATGTTTTTAACGTTAGCCGTTGAAAGTTTGAAGAAAAAATGAAAGGAAAGTTGCTGAGTCAGGAACCGACTCTTTGATATATCAAAGAGTCGTCTACAGAGTGCTATTGTCAATGGGAAAGGAGAAATTGAAGGAAATTTTTGTTCGCCTGATTCACATGTAAAACTGTATGTCCTTTCAATAGAGAACCTTTCTTGTTGTTCCTTACCATTCGCGGATTTGAAAGTTCTTCACTTCGGTAAATACGGCAACATCTCCTTGATCCTCTCTAGATCCTCAGGCAACAGATCCACCTTCACAAGACTTTCCGTCTTCGGATCAAAGTAAATGCAAGGTACAGTCGGACTCCAAGCCTTCTCCACATACATCGTTTGCCCCGTCGTTTTGTCGCGAACCGCTTCGCCGAGGACGAAGCCCTTTGGTGTTCCGTTAGATTTCATACTTTGTATCTTCTCTCAACTAGGTTTTACCCTCACCCGCGACCTCTTTTGCAAGACTTCAAGGATTTCTCATCTACTTCCTTCGATTCCAGATCAAAGATCGTAAACTTTTTGTAGTTCAAAGTCTCTCCGGTTCTTAATGTGATCACATATGTATCGTTTCCACATTCCGTAAAGTCTTCGATCTTCTCAAATTTGTCATTCGCCGAATCCAGGATCGGTGAATATTTTCTCACAAACGGAGCTTCTCCCTTCGGAAGTTTCGCTCCAAAATAATACCGAAAACCCCCAAACACGTGCTTCGGTTGTTTGAAAATCAAGAGCGTTAAACTCTTACTTGGATTTAACTTCTCGTATTCAACGCTTTCAGTCAGCTTCGTGCTCTGGAAAAGAAAATAACCGAATACACAAGCAATTGCTAATACGACTATATTTAAGATTAAAAGAAATAGTTTCATATTGATTTACCTAGGAATATATTGGTATTCCTTCTCCTCCCCGCCACCGCTCCGAATATCTGTAATACAAGTAATATCTTTCTCCTTGCTTCCGTCCCAGACACTGTTTATCTCAATGGCAACCATCACGATTTTATCAATTCCGCCAGACACATCAGTATCCTCAAAAATATTATCAAAATTTGGGATTTGAATTTTTTGATATCCAACTGTATCTTTGAGAGTCACTTTTTGTTTTTGATACAACCAAGGATTGGAAAAAGACAATTCCCCGGCCTGAATCGGACTTGGAGGATATTCTGTGACCAGATAATAGATCGTAATGTCCTTGGGTCGGTTGCGTTCCAAAAATCCTTTCTTGTTGTTTTGTTTGCCGGGGAGGATATAAAAGGAATTCACTTTTTTTTCATCTAACATTATATATATGTAACTTAGTAAGATTTCTCCAACACCGCGATTCGTATCTGTACAATACGCCTTTCCTTCTTTCAAGCCATAACGATGCACATAATAAGGAATGTTGTCACAAGACTTCTTGGTCCAATCCCGAAATGCCTTTTTGTCTTTTTCCTTCGGTTTGGATTTCAAGAAATCGGAAAGCTCCTTTCCTTTGGGGCGTAAATGAGAAGTCGCCCAAGAAAGCCCCCAAGACCAACGACCATCATCAAAAAACGCGGTTCCGTAAAAAGTCTGCTTTAACACATCATCGTCTTTCATCGTCTTCAATGCCTTCAAAGACGGATTGTCTTTTGAAGTTATACAATCCGGACCGGGAAGAATTTCTTCCTGGCTCCAAAGATTCATAGAGAAGAAAAGAAAGAGCAAAAGTAGAATTTGCAATTTGATATTTTTCATTTTGGTTTAGTCCTTTTTAAAGAAGTCAAATTTGAAAATATTAGAGAACTTGTTCCAAAAGCCACCCGAAGAACTCCGTCTTCTTGATCCCGATGAGGAACTACCAGAAGGAGTATTCGCTCCCGTATCTTCGACAATTGTATATGCGTAGTTAAATTGTGCCACATTCAATTTGTCAATTGGATAAAAGACGGCACGTCCATCTTGTCCACCGGCTCCACTTGTGTATCCCTTGTTTGCATCACCATATGAGTCATTGATCATGAATCCACGTTCTCCATGTGGTCCTTCCACATATCCAACAATTCGAGTTACGTGACCAATGCTATTCGCGTATTTCCCTCCGACGTTCACAGCCATTCCTTGATCGAGTTGTCGTTTCGCAAATTCAAAGAATTTATCATTAAATTGGGCTCTAGTTTGACTCTCCTTCATGTAAATATCTGCCCCAACTTTCAGACCGTCTTTCTTCAAAGCTTGAGATATTTCCGAAACTTCCAACTGAGAAGGTCTCTTTCCAAGAGCAACGGCAAAGTCTCCCATGTGTTTTGCGACTTCACCCACAGTTTTTCCGTTGTTGTGACGATCTTCTGCAATCACGGTCGATTGGCAAACCGCGCTGTCACGCAGATCGCCACCCTTACCATCTCCATATTTGTCGTTCTGCCAATCCCAAGCCTTGTATTCATTCGGGTTGCTCCTGTCATATGCTCGAACAAGACCACGCTCTCCAGGATAACTACTCTGAGCTTCTCTCTGCGTTCTTCCTACTTCTTCCACAACCATTTTTCCCTTGTGGCCGTTTCTCTCGATCTCAACCGTATGCGTGCCATTCTTTGTCTCGTGCAATATCGGCTGACCAGTCACGTCCTTACGCAAACTCACCTTCGGAGTTCCGTCATCGTATTTCGTTCCGCTTCCTCCGCGCTCTCCCAATACATTGGTCAGATGGTTTAAATATTCGTTTGTGCTTTTAAAATTCACTCCGATTACGGTTTGTTTTAATACATCCAAACTGCTGCTTTTAGTCAAATAGTCCTTACCGTTTAAATGCTGAATTTGCTCGATTTCAACTTTGCCGTTCTTGTTTTTAAAGAACAAATCTTCCTTTAGCCCGTATTTATTGCTTTCAGACTGAAAGTGAACTACGCCGTTTTCATCAGATCCAACATTCTTCCATTTCGATCCAGCATAATCAAATTCTTTGATTTCGCCTAATGCACGGATTTTGTCTTTTGAATTCGCTGATTTTACAATTTTCGTATTGTCTTCAGACAATATTCCATTTCCGTCTAAAACACGTTGAACTTGTTCAGTGTAGTTGTGCACAACGTAGCCCGCGCCGGAATTGGATTCTCTTCCGCCCACAACGTAAGTATGATTCTCCTCTACTTCTAAGTTGTAAACCTTAGTCGGTTCCGTGTTGTAGTAGTAAATCCCCGTTACAGTTCCCCAACTTCCGTCTGCTTTGAGAACTTGGTCTCGCAAGCGGAGGTCTTCCACCTTCACCCATTCCGAGGTTTGGGTTGTGGTGTTAGAAGAGAACCTTTCCGTCTTACTCAACGTTACATCCGAGGCTGAATGGTTAGAATCTGTAGAATGGGGAAGCTCCTCTATTACACTCGCTGTCTTTGTTTCGCTCTCGCTTCCCGAGCCCAAAAGGCTCGTCACGATTCTTGCTTCTCGCGGATGAAGCAGATGTTCATGAGTTTTGTATGTTCTTTGAATCCCGCTCGGGTCAAACGGTGATACTCTGTTTTGGTTTGTGCTGGCATTCGAACCATTCTGAGTTACGATTCTCCGTCTAAACGGGTGGTTCCAAGTCGTATGAATCTCGTCTTCCCCGTCTAACTCAAGAAAGAAAAGCTGCGGAACTTCGTGGACAAAAGTTTCCGTGACTCTCTTGTTCTCGAGTTTTCCGGTTCTTTCGTTCCAGGACTGGACTACGTCCCCGATCTTTACTTCTTCGATCGCAATTAGCTCGTAGTCCTCGGAACTAAACTCGGGTGATTTAACATTCCCGTATATTCCGTTTTCTTTGTGTTTCAAACGCAATACCGGGACGTCTCCGCGAAAACACGTGTCTAAGTGAAATACGCCTTGTTTGTCCACCATCTTGCTTCCGTCGTTCGCAATACCGAAGCTCTGGGCAATGTCTCCGAACATTCCCGTTACAAACTTACCGAAAGTGCTCGTTGCACTCTTACCGTCGTTGAAGCGGATCTCAATCCCCGATCTTTCTCCGGCTCTCGTTACATCGTCCTTCCACTTCTGCAAGCCCTCAGGCGTTTGGGACATCGCTTCCTTGTGCGCGTTCCATTTCTCTAACAACTTCTCAGGCTGTGCATTCTCTACGTCGATGCTGCCGTCCTTGTTTTTAGGTAAATACTTGTCCACATCTGCTTGCGTAAACAACGGTTTCTCCATCTTCGTCGCAATACTCAGCTCCGTACGCAAGATCTCCATCTGAGACTTCTCGTGATTGTAAGAGCTGTTCTCAGCTGTCACACCTTGAAGATATTCGTTCTGGAAATTCTGGTTCAAAGTCGCCTGTTCCCAACCATGACTGTTCGTGTTGTAGCTCACAGTACCGATCGTAGCCCCTTTCAGTCCCTGGATGCTAAAACCCAATACACCGTCATTCCCTAAGTCAAGCGTCGCTCCACCTCCGCGAAGTCTCTGAGGAATCGCCGTGTTTCCGTCGTGGTTGTAAGACAACGCTAAACTCGAGTGACCTTCTCTACTCGCAGATACGTTAACACTTCCGTTCGCCCAAGATTTGCCACCTGCCTTGTTCACGTCATAGCTTGCGTTCGCGGTATAGCTGCCGCTTGGGGCGAGTTCGCTTCGCGAAACGCGCTCTCCGCTTCAATCAGCATCGCACCATTCGGTTTTGATAAAAACAAAGAACAGCGTAGTACTCGATGGTGCAATGCCGGATTTACGCTACGATCGCTCTCGCGGGGAAATACTTTCTCTTTCAGCAGTTGATTGCTTCGCACAGCCTGTGCAGTCGGAATGTTTTTAACGTTAGCCGTTGAAAGTTTGGAGAAAAAAATGAAAGGAAAATTACTGAGTCAGGAACCGACTCTTTGATACATCAAAGAGTCGCCTACAGAGTGCTTTTGTCAATGGGAAAGGAGAAGTTGAAGGAAATTTTTGTTCGCCTGATTCACATGTAAAACTGTATGTCCTTTCAATAGAGAACCTTTCTTGTTGTTCCTTGCCATTCGCGGGTTTGCAAGTTCTTCACTTCGGTAAATACGGCAATATCTCCTTGATCCTCTCCAAGTTTTCAGGCAACAGATCCACCTTCACAAGACTTTCCGTCTCTGCATCGAAGTAAATGCAAGGTACAGTCGGGCTCCAAGCCTTCTCCACATACATCTTTTGCCCCGTCGCTTTGTCCCGAACCGCTTCGCCGAGGACGAAGCCTTTTGGTGTTCCGTTTGTTGTCATTGCGTTTCTCTTTGGAATTCAGTCCCGAAGCGTCGCCTTTTTGTAAAACGCATCGTCTTTGAAATTTCCAATCTCCGCAATGCAAGTATGCTCTTTGTTTTCCTTGCCCTCAATCACGGATTTAATCTCGATCGCTACTAAAATCAAAGTCTCACCCTCTCTTACCTTCATCCCTTTCATTTCTTTCAAAATTTCTTTGTAAGGTTGGATTTCAATCTTTTGATACCCGGGTTCTGCACTCAATTTCACCGATTGTTTACCAAAATACGATACATCGAGTAGCATCGTTCCACCGGCTTGCGAAGTATCCGTTGCTCCGGGAAGTAAATAATGGACTACAACCTCCGATGGGCGGGAATACGATTCGAAATTCTTTCTAAGTCCGTTCGCACCCGGAAGGATATAGAAGAAGTTTTTGTTTTTAATATCGATCAATCCAACTACTACTTCTCCAATTCCAGTTCCAGGAACTCCTTCGCACCATCTAGTAGCTTCTCGCTGATCTTGAACCCGGTATGCATTCAAACCACAAGTTTCCTCGGCCCATTCATTTTGACTCATGTTCTTAGGCCGAGACTTAGAGACTGACTTGTGTGGTTTAAAGGACGTTTGCCAATCCATACCTTTTGCCGGTATATTTGCGTTTGAGGTATAGAACACACCGTCTACAGAATTTCCTTTCTGTTTCTTGTTCAAGTTCTTCAAATCCGCATTGCTCTTTTTTGAAAAACAATCCTCATATTCTTCCACTTGAGAAAACAAAGGGACTAAAGAGAGCCAAATCCCTAATAGTATCAGTAGTTTGTAATGTTTTAATTTGTTGGTTTCCATATATTGCTCCATTGTTTCCGTATTCTTTCCACTTCTTCTTTCGTTGTCTCTAAACTTTTCTTTTGTTCTTCCAACTTCCGATTCGATTCTTCTCTCTTCTTTTCGTCCGTTGTATTCTTAACGATTTTTTCCAAAGACTCGATCGAAGCGGAAAGACTCGCTTGTTGCTTTTTCAAACCAGGATACGAAGTAACATCTTTCCAGTACACCTTTCTTTCCGTCTCAGTCAATGGCTTCTGCCCATTCGGTTTCAGAGTAAATCCGTATCCCAAGACAAAATCGCTAAACTTGTAATGGTTCGACTTTCCGTCGTGGCTCGCATATCCGGTACTCGCGTCTCCAAAAGAATCTTCCGTTACGAAGCCGTTGTCATCCACCCCGGTTATGGTGATTACGTGATCTAGTCCCGCAAACTTACCGCCAACTACTACAACCTCTCCCTTAGCCAACTTCTCCTTGATCCAAGGGATCAAGTGTTCTTTTTGAAATTGTTTTTTGAATTCCGGAACTTCCACTTTTTCATAATGGTTCTTTGCTTTTGTATATTCGCCTGGTTCGTCTTCATAATTCGTCTCTTTTGGGGCTTCTGGAGCTCCTTTACTACCCATTGCAATCAAAGAACCATCCTTCGGTATGTCAAAACCCATCGTCCGATACACCATAGCTGCCTGTTGCTCGATACCCATCTGAGACGGTTTCGGTTTTCCAGGTAACAATTGGCCCGCTTCCGCCATGAGGCGGGTAGTCATCACGTTCAGTTTTCCGTATTGGTTGATCTGTTCCTGCGTCATCTTGAAACCCGAAGCGGCCATCACCATTGCCGGTCCGTGAGACTGACAAGCGCTACTGTCTTTTACGTCTCCGTCTCTGTTACCAGGTAACGAATACAACACTGGTTTTCCTTCCTTGTTCGTTTGCCCTAAGTAAGACTGGCCTCTCTGCGTCTGCGTCAGGAGTGTAATATTCATGAAACCGTTGTTTGCAATTCGCACAAGCTCCGGTCTTCCGTTGTAACTCATCAAATTGCCGTCGCTGTCACGCTCGGGTTGAATATTCTTTTCTCTGAATATTTGAGCCATTCTGTCTTGGTAATACTTCGGATTCTCTGCAAACGTAGGATAGTTTCCGGCTCTGTCTTGATCCGGCTTCTCGTTCAGATACTTGTCATATCGTTTCGTATCTTCCGCTACCGTCCCTTCTGCAAGAACTTGTTTCATCTCGATCGTTTTGATGGTCTTACCATTTGCATCCTTGTATCCGGAATCTACTTCGCGGAACGAGATTCTTTCTGTCTGGCCACCCGCGTTCTGCAATGTAAAGAACGTCACCTCAGAGTCCTTAGTCACTTTCGTTTTGGTTTTTGTTTCAGTGACTACGGTCTCTTTCACATATCGTTTCCCGTTGACCTCAATCTCGTCCAAAGAATGGATCTTCTCCAACCTGTCTTTAGCACTTAGGTTCGCGTTCGCGATCAGATCTTTTACCTCATTGAAATCACTTTTAACAATCTTGCCCTTCGGTTCATTCGGAATAATCGTTCGAGTCTCGTTCGGATCACTCAATTTCTTCGTAGGTTGTTCTCCGCTAAGCTCGGTTAGAAACTTTCCGTTCGCCTCAAATACTTTTACGCTCTCCTGCGGGTTTCCAAAAAGGTCTTTCCAACTCAACTTCTGTTTTACATATCCGGAATCCGTAATGCTCACTTCTTCCTTCACACCCGGCTTGTATTCCCGGTCAAAGTGAACCTCTCCGGTTTCCTTGTTCACTTGTCGGTCGTACGTCTTGCCGTCCCAATTCAGTTGTTTCGTAGCGACATTGTCCTTCGATTGCATCTTCTCGATCGTCTTCGTCTCGAAACGGCTCTGGGTCGTTGAAATTGTCATCGGTTTTGACGACTTCTCGTCCATCGTTTCTAACGTTTCATGCAACTTCGTATTGTCTTTGTCCAACAGCGCCGCCACTTGAGTCTCGTGCGTCTTCTTCTCGTTTCGCAGATTCGTAAGCTCGGTCTTCTGCTTGTCGTTCAGTGAATGACCTTCACCCAACTTCTCAAGTCGATGCAGCTCAGACTCTTTTGGATATGGCGCCACTTCCCGGTTGATGATCATCGCCCTTTCCTTCTCCAAAGTCTTCTGCATTGTCACCATGTCGTTTCTGCGTTTCTCCATCTCTGGAGTTCGCTTGTAGGGCTCGTTCGGATGATCCTTGTTCCACTTCGCGTAGCTCTCCGCTTCCTGTTTGTTTTGGCTCACGCGAAGGTCTGTGATCTTGCGGTCAAACTCGGCAAGTTGTTTTCTCGTTTCCGGCTTGATCTTGTCTCCAAGCGCCTTCAACTTCTCCTCATACGTTACCTTGTGTTCATTCGGATTGAATGTGTCCTTCTTCACAAATCCGTGTTCTACGAGAACTTCAGCATACCTCGGATCGTTGTGGTGTTTCTCTTGGATCAGCTTTACAATGTCGCTCTTCACCTTTTCCGATCGCTCGATCATCTGCCGCCCGATATTGTCTTCTTTAATCTTGTGTTCTGCTAACTTCTGATTCGTTTCTTTAATCGTGTTTGTCAGCTTTCCGCGTTCTTCCGCACTCGATATACTCAGTGCAGCAGACATGATATATCCTTTCATCGGAAGCGCATTACCCCCAGGAAGATTACCAAGGCCAACTCCAGGTTTCAAGAATCCGCTCGTGCCCACTCCGTTAGAACTCAACCAACTTGAAACGGATTTCATGTGATTCTCACTAAAGCCCTTGCTCGGATCGACTCCCTTCAACTGTTTGCGAAGGTCTGCTATTCCCGGTATCGAATCGCTCTTCGGATCATGGATCGCTTTCAAGAATTCATTGTTGCGGATCACTCCCAGTTGCATACTCGCTTCCGCTGCTTTTTGTTTCGTAACAAGAATGTTCGACTCCTTGTTTAACGTTTCCCGGGACGCGTTCGTTTCCTTCACTGCCTGCTGAAACTCTACAGCTTTCTGATATACCTCGTTGCCGGCCCCGCCTTCAAGACCCGCGAACTTCTTCGCTACGTCATACACATCGTTCGAAAGTCGTTTGAATCCTCCGAACATCGCCTCTTGCGCGTTGTTGTAGTTGTGGACAACATATCCCGCGCCGGAATTGGATTCTCTTCCGCCCACAACGTAAGTATGATTCTCCTCTACTTCTAAGTTGTATACCTTAGTCGGTTCCGTGTTGTAGTAGTAAATCCCCGTTACAGTTCCCCAGCTGCCATCGGAACGGAGAACTTGGTCCTTCACTTTCAGATCTTCCACCTTCACCCATTCCGAGGTTTGTGTCGTGGTGTTAGAAGAGAACCTTTCCGTCTTCGACAACGTTACATCCGAGGCTGAATGGTTAGAATCTGTAGAATGGGGAAGCTCCTCTATTACACTCGCTGTCTTTGTTTCGCTCTCGCTTCCCGAGCCCAAAAGGCTCGTCACGATTCTTGCTTCTCGCGGATGAAGCAGATGTTCATGAGTTTTGAAATCTCTTTGGATTCCCTTTAGATCAAACGGTGATACTCTGTTTTGGTTTGTGTTCTGACTTCCGTTTGCACTCACCCTCCGTCTAAACGGGTGGTTCCAAGTCGTATGAATCTCGTCTTCCCCGTCTAACTCAAGAAAGAAAAGCTGCGGAACTTCGTGGACAAACGTCTCCGTGACTTTCTTGTTCTCGAACGTGTTCGTTTTCTCGTTCCAGGACTGGACTACGTCCCCGATCTTTACTTCTTCGATCGCAATTAGCTCGTAGTCCTCGGAACTAAACTCGGGTGATTTAACATTCCCGTATATTCCGTTTTCTTTGTGTTTCAAACGCAATACCGGGACGTCTCCGCGAAAACACGTGTCTAAGTGAAATACGCCTTGTTTGTTCACCATCTTGCTTCCGTCGTTCGCAATACCGAAACTCTGGGCAATGTCTCCGAACATTCCCGTTACAAACTTACCGAAAGTGCTCGTTGCACTCTTACCGTCGTTGAAGCGGATCTCAATCCCCGATCTTTCTCCGGCTCTCGTTACATCGTCCTTCCACTTCTGCAAGCCCTCAGGCGTTTGGGACATCGCTTCCTTGTGCGCGTTCCATTTCTCTAACAACTTCTCAGGCTGTGCATTCTCTACGTCGATGCTGCCGTCCTTGTTTTTAGGTAAATACTTGTCCACATCTGCTTGCGTAAACAACGGTTTCTCCATCTTCGTCGCAATACTCAGCTCCGTACGCAAGATCTCCATCTGAGACTTCTCGTGATTGTAAGAGCTGTTCTCAGCTGTCACACCTTGAAGATATTCGTTCTGGAAATTCTGGTTCAAAGTCGCCTGTTCCCAACCGTGACTGTTCGTGTTGTAGCTCACAGTACCGATCGTAGCCCCTTTCAGTCCCTGGATGCTAAAACCCAATACCCCGTCATTCCCTAAGTCAAGCGTCGCTCCACCTCCGCGAAGTCTCTGAGGAATCGCCGTGTTTCCGTCGTGGTTGTAAGACAACGCTAAACTCGAGTGACCTTCTCTACTCGCAGATACGTTAACACTTCCGTTCGCCCAAGATTTGCCACCTGCCTTGTTCACGTCATAGCTTGCGTTCGCGGTATAGCTGCCGCTTTTAAAGTTGTAGTCTAACCCTAAGCCTACGTTGTTCGTAAAGTTCGTGTTCACGTTCATTCCAAGACCTTGATCAGCATTGTAGCTCAGTCCCAAGGTTAGATTGCTCATTTTCATTCCTTCCAACGCGGTCTTTAATATTTCTCCCCCAGGTAACCCTTTGACACCGGACACGTTCAAGCTAACTCCACCGCCCCAACCGCCTTTCACTTCGTGTTGACCCGTCAAAAGGTTCGCGTTCTGATGTTTGGTATACGTTACGTAGCCCGTAAGAGGAGTTTTTACTCCTAAGGTCGCCGTCGAGATGAGGCCGTTTACAAGGGCTGCAGCCGAGCCATTTGCCCCGTTGATTCTGTTTTCGATCGCCATCGTCGCCGCTGTACTCGCCGCAAGCATGGCCACCTGCGCATTGTTAAGCGAAAGCCCAACCGTCGCCAATGTTGTGTTAATCGCCGTCGCACCCGTTCCGATCACCGAATTTAACATCTGAATTCCCGCGGGACCGCCGAAATAGGTCACTGCTGCCGCTGCTGCTAACTGGACCAATACCTCAGCATCCTTCAGTCTTTGTTCTCTCGCTGCCTTTCTCGCCTCTTGTTTGTCGATTTGGTATTTGAGCAATAACCCCAGATTGTGACCCATTGCAGGATCTCCCGTCAATGCCTCGCCGATCTTGTCAAAAAGGACGTTACGCATCTCCGTTTCTACATACGCTTTGTTGATAATGCCTTGTCCCGTTCTGCCTTTCACGTCTTCCAGCGTTATCTTGTTGTGCCACTCTTTACTTTGGTCATATATCGAAGAACGGAGGTCCGAAGGTACGACCGATTCTCCCAGCATGTTCCCTAAATCCGCTACCGAAGTCAGAATTCCTTTGAATCCCTTCGATATGAGAGACGTGATTCCTCCGTTGAACAACTTGTTGTCAAGGATAAAAAGGGAGCTGTATCCCAGTGTAAGCGGCAGTCCGTTGGTCAGCATCCCGTCCCGTCTGTGTAAATCCCGCTCCGCTTGTTTGCGCACCACAAAGTCGCTCGCCTGTTTCGACCAAAGCTCGATTTGAGCAGGATCCATATGCGTAACTCTGCCGTATTCCTTCACAGAAGCGCTCGCAAGCACCTGTTGCGTCGTATCCCAGTTTTTAATATCTTCTTTCAGATCCCTCAGTTTCAGTTCGTTCAGGATCGATCTGGTTTCTTGATTGATATGTTTTTCGTATTTCTCCGACGTTAATCCAAGATCTCCCGTGATATGAGCGCTCGATTTAATTCCCGCTCCCACAACCTCGCCGATATTACCAGATATCCCCGCTACGACTCGCTTAAACTCACCGCCAAGAGATTGTAAAGAAAACGCTCCGCTACGCATACCAAGCTCTTCTTTTGCCTGGCGCATCTCCATATATCCGATCGCAACTTGGCCTAAGGCGTTGGGCGAGTTCGCTTCGCGAAACGCGCTCTACGCTTCAATCAGCATCGCACCATCAAGTCCAAAGAAAGAAAAAAACAGCGTATTACTCGATGGTGCAATGCCGGATTTACGCTGCGATCCCTCTCGCGGGTTCGTTTGTTCTTCTTTCAGCAGTTGATTGCTTCGCACAGCCTGTGCAGTCGGAATGTTTTTAACGTCAAGTGGTGAAAGTTTGGAGAAAAAAATGAAAGGAAAATTACTGAGTCAGGAACCGACTCTTTGATACATCAAAGAGTCGCCTACAGAGTGCTTTTGTCAATGGGAAAGGAGAAGTTGAAGGAAATTTTTGTTCGCCTGATTCACATGTAAAACTGTATGTCCTTTCAATAGAGAACCTTTCTTGTTGTTCCTTGCCATTCGCGGGTTTGCAAGTTCTTCACTTCGGTAAATACGGCAATATCTCCTTGATCCTCTCCAAGTTTTCAGGCAACAGATCCACCTTCACAAGACTTTCCGTCTTCGGATCAAAGTAAATGCAAGGTACTGTCGGACTCCAAGCCTTCTCCACATACATCGTTTGGCCCGTCGTTTTGTCGCGGACCGCTTCGCCGAGGACGAAGCCCTTTGGTGTTCCGTTGGATTTCATGCGTTTCTTCTTTGAATCAAGTCCTAATTGCCAAATCCCTCAGTTGTCCGGCCCAGGATCGGATTCTTGGGTCATCTCCTCTCTTTTGTAAGACGTGCAGTCGTCTAAGGTGTCATTGAAGAGCTTAGACATGCCAGTAAAAGTATCTGCATCATCAGTCGAAGGCTTAGTAGAACTAAAAGTCAGCATATACTTTATTTCTGGAGATTTAGGATCACGATCCATAATGTAATCATAGAAAAAGGCTTTCTTGCCATCGTAATCGATTTCATACTTCCCTTCCTCAACTCTTTGCCACTTTGTACGGACGTCTTTCACTTCCTTAAGTCCAACGAATCGAATGACTGCGGTATCCGGCTTTTGAATCTCCACACATATCCCACCGTAATCAAATGTGCGGTCTTTAAAAACAAGGCTTGTACGAACGCTGTAAACCCCATCTACTTCGAAAGAAACCTCAGGCTCCTTCTGCCCCGGCTTGCATTCCTTGCAAGAAGTCAAAAATGCTAAAATAAATAGACTGCAAATAATCTTCTTCATCTCATTTCATTCCTTTTGGTTTGATATATGTGATCTTACGAATCTGTTTGAACACGTCTGAATCGAATTCTTTATTGTGATATTCTTTATTATCGTTGTGATCCATCATCATAAATTTGCCTTTGGATTCATTCCAAGCAACGATAAAATAATGTTGCCCGCCAAAATCTAACGTTTTGTTAAATCCGCCTTTTCCGTATGCGGTCTTGTCAATCCAAACCTTGAATGTCTTAATTCCCTGGTCTTTCAAAGTTTTCATCGTTTCGGAATAGTTCAGAGGTTGCCAACTTTGATCGTTCCAAGCTCCCGCTTTTTCAAACTTGTTGTCAATCTTTTCTACCTTGTATCCAGCTAACAAGCCGTCCCCGGTCTCCTCGATCTTGCCAAAAAATACACCCGCTCCACCCGCTTGCGTCGTGGAATAGGAAAGATTTCCTTTACGAACCTGCTCTCGATACCACACATCAAACGGACGCTTCTCCAAATTACTTCCCTTCAACAGCGCGTAATCACTCCAGGCGTAACAAATACCGCTCGCAACTCCTTTCGTCGGATCGATCGTATTCTTCTTGTCGCTAAACCATTTCTTCGATTCCTCAAACGTCGACTTCCGACTCTCGAAATAGGAAACCTGAGAATCCGCTTTTTTCAACATCGATTTCGTATCCACGAGCTGATCTTTGATCGACGTTAATGAATTCTTTTGTGTTTCCAAATTAGCTGCCTTCTGCGCCAACACGGCCGGGTCTGCGTGCTTGTCTTTCTTTAACTTCGAAATCTCCGATGACAAGGAAGTGATCGAGTCCGAAATTCCTTTCTCTTTCGATTTGAGAGACGTTTGCAGATCTGTTAGACTTTGCTTGTTCTTTAACGCACTATCCAACTCTTCTTGATAGTAATATTTCCCGCCATCGCCCTGGAATTCTTGGCGCATCATATCGACCACGTCGTGAAGTTTTCCCGTCAACCCGGCCTTGCCTTCCTTCATCGTCGTATAGTTATTTGATTTGTTCTGATTCGAATCGTTGTAGTCCGTCATCTCCGCAATTCCGTCAAATCCTACGTATTCAGGATCTTGCCTCGTGTATCGAATATCAAAATTGCCTTTGTCGTCATATACCATTTCCGAATCATACTTCTTGCGGAACGCATCCTTTTGATGCTCGATTAGAATCTTAACTTCGTTCTTGGCAGTCCGTAGTCCCTGATTGATCTTCTTGTCAAATTCAGTCTGATGAGGGAAGGAATTTTCCGTCATTCCACCGGCCGCTTTCTGGAGAAGATTCGATACGATATTACTTGCTTCTGCCGAATCTTTCGATCCGCTGTATATCTTGTCGAGGTTTGCGATCAATTTACTTCTGTCTTCCGGTCCAAGCTCATCCACTAACTTGTTTTCACGAGCATACGATTCGATTTTAAGTTTCTTCAATTCATCCAAAAGCTTCGGTCGATCCTTTGCTTGAGCGTTGAATATCTTTTCTCTTAACTCGCTTGACTTTGCCTTGTCATCAACATTGAAATGTTTGTCCGAGTTCAACGTTTCCGTAAAAGCAGGTAGATCTTTTTGAACATGAGTTAACTCAACTTCGTGAGTCGATGCCTTGACCTTTTTGCCGTTCTTCTCGTCTACTTTCTTCTCGTTCCCGTTTGCTTCGAAGATCGTTACCTTGTCTTCTTTTTTACCAAAGCCGAATGCACCGGTCCAGCTCAACTTCTGTTCGATATGGTTGTCGGGTGTAACTCGAATCTCTTCTTTCACTCCTCGACTGTATTCCCTTGAATAACTTACTTCTCCGGTTCTTTCGTTGATTTGTTTTTTGTATTTGTTGTCGTTCCAGGTTATTTCCTTTGTAGTTCCGCCCTCACCTTTGCGAAGATTCTCAGCTACTGTGTGATCTAAAGTTTTTGTATCCGCTGGAATTCGAAGTGGCATAATCGAAGCAGCTGCAGTCTTTAAGTTTGCGTAGTCGTGCGTTATTATTTTTGCAAGATCAGATCCAACCTTCTCGTGGTCCAATGCCTTCTGTCTCAACTGCTCTTGATTCGTCGCAAGTTTCTCGTTCAAGTGAGCAAGTTCACCTGCACTCCCCGCTTCGGAAGCCGCTTTCAGCAACAAGCCCTTCAAACCACTTTGACCGGCTCCGTTTTGCATCCCACCTTTGAAAAGTCCAATTCCACCACCAAGCCCGGACTCTCCAGATGTTTTCTTCAACCAGGTCTCTACCGCAGCCATTTGAGATTTGTTCAATCCCGCTTTCGGATTCACGTCCTTCAGCGCTTTTCTTAGATCCGCTACTCCTTCGATTCCGTCCGATCCTTTGTCCCTTACCACGCTCAGTAAAAATTCGTTACGCTTCCCTAAAAGCTCCTTCTTCCCTTGGCCAACCGCGACTTCCGTGATCAGCGCAGATCTCTCAGCACCTAACTTGCGGTCCTTCGTGTCGTATTCATTCAACTTGCTAAGAAGCTCTTTCGCCTGACCACTCAGTGGCTTCTCAGCTCCCAAACCGAACAATCCTTCTCTTCCCATCAAGTCTTTCAGTCCCGCTTTGATTGCGCTTACGCCTTTGTCAAAGCCGCCTTCGTAGTTGTGAACAACGTAGCCCGCGCCGGAATTGGTTTCTCTTCCCCCCACAACGTAAGTATGATTCTCCTCTACTTCTAAGTTGTAAACCTTAGTCGGTTCCGTGTTGTAGTAGTAAATCCCCGTTACAGTTCCCCAACTTCCGTCTGCTTTGAGAACTTGGTCTCGCAAGCGGAGGTCTTCCACCTTCACCCATTCCGAGGTTTGTGTCGTGGTGTTAGAAGAGAACCTTTCCGTCTTCGACAACGTTACATCCGAGGCTGAATGGTTAGAATCTGTAGAATGGGGAAGCTCCTCTATTACACTCGCTGTCTTTGTTTCGCTCTCGCTTCCCGAGCCGACAAGGCTCGTCACGATTCTTGCTTCTCGCGGATGAAGCAGATGTTCATGAGTTTTGAAATCTCTTTGGATTCCCTTTAGATCAAACGGAGAAACTCTGTTTTGATTTGTGTTGGCATTCGAACCATTCTGAGTTACGATTCTCCGTCTAAACGGGTGGTTCCAAGTTGTGTGGATCTCGTCTTCCCCGTCTAACTCAAGAAAGAAAAGCTGCGGAACTTCGTGGACAAACGTCTCCGTCACTTTCTTGTTCTCGAGTTTTCCGGTTCTTTCGTTCCAGGACTGGACTACGTCCCCGATCTTTACCTCTTCGATCGCAATTAGCTCGTAGTCCTCGGAACTAAACTCGGGTGATTTAACATTCCCGTATATTCCGTTTTCTTTGTGTTTCAAACGCCAAACCGGGACGTCTCCGCGAAAACACGTGTCTAAGTGGAACACGCCTTGTTTGTCCACCATCTTGCTTCCGTCGTTCGCAATACCGAAGCTCTGGGCAATATCTCCGAACATTCCCGTTACAAACTTACCGAAAGTGCTCGTTGCACTCTTACCGTCGTTGAAGCGGATCTCAATCCCCGATCTTTCTCCGGCTCTCGTTACATCGTCCTTCCACTTCTGCAAGCCCTCAGCCGTTTGAGACATCGCTTCCTTGTGCGCGTTCCATTTCTCTAACAACTTCTCAGGCTGTGCATTCTCTACGTCGATACTGCCGTCCTTGTTTTTAGGTAAATACTTGTCCACATCTGCTTGCGTAAACAACGGTTTCTCCATCTTCGTCGCAATACTCAGCTCCGTACGCAAGATCTCCATCTGAGACTTCTCGTGATTGTAAGAGCTGTTCTCAGCTGTCACACCTTGAAGATATTCGTTCTGGAAATTCTGGTTCAAAGTCGCCTGTTCCCAACCATGACTGTTCGTGTTGTAGCTCACATTACCGATCGTAGCCCCTTTCAGTCCCTGGATGCTAAAACCCAATACACCGTCATTACCTAAGTCAAGCGTCGCTCCACCTCCGCGAAGTCTCTGAGGAATCGCCGTGTTTCCGTCGTGGTTGTAAGACAACGCTAAACTCGAGTGACCTTCTCTACTCGCAGATACGTTAACACTTCCGTTCGCCCAAGATTTGCCACCTGCCTTGTTCACGTCATAGCTCGCGTTCGCGGTATAGCTGCCGCTTGGGGCGAGTTCGCTTCGCGAAACGCGCTCTCCGCTTCAATCAGCATCGCACCATTCGGTTTTGATAAAAACAAAGAACAGCGTATTACACGATGGTGCAATGCCGGATTTACGCTGCGATCACTCTCGCGGGTTCGTTTGTTCTTCTTTCAATAGTTGATTGTTTCGCACAGCCTGTGCAGTCGGAATGTCTTTAACGTTAAGTGGTGAAAGTTTGGAGAAAAAAATGAAAGGAAAATTACGGAGTCAGGAACCGACTCTTTGATACATCAAAGAGTCGCCTACAGAGTGCTTTTGTCAATGGGAAAGGAGAAATTGAAGGAAATTTTTGTTCGCCTGATTCACATGTAAAACTGTATGTCCTTTCAATAGAGAACCTTTCTTGTTGTTCCTTGCCATTCGCGGGTTTGAAAGTTCTTCACTTCGGTAAATACGGCAATATCTCCTTGATCCTCTCCAAGTTTTCAGGCAACAGATCCACCTTCACAAGACTTTCCGTCTTCGGATCAAAGTAAATGCAAGGTACAGTCGGACTCCAAGCCTTCTCCACATACATCGTTTGGCCCGTCGTTGTGTCGCGAACCGCTTCGCCAAGCACGAAGCCTTTTGGTGTTCCGTTTGTTGTCATTGCGTTCACTCACTTCAACTCAACAAGTTTGCAGTTCTTAATCTTAAACTTTTGAGCTGGGCGCATTCCCTTTCCATCTTCAAAGCGAGAAGACTGGATGAGAAAACCATCTACAAACTCGTAGCTTTTGTCATCATCACGGCCATCCGTTTTAGGATAAATAGCATGGATTCCGTCGCCTTTGCTTGTATTCTTCTCGACTGTTTTGTCAAAAAGCTCTAATCGCCTTCCGTTCACAATCGACAAAAAGCAATCATTTGTATTGATTACGTATACTTGAGAATATCCACTAACGCTAAAAACATGCTTCGGAAATTCCTTTAACAACAGATACACTTCTGTTACATCTTCCGCGTGAAATTCTTCCTTCGCGCTTCTGTGAACTTCGATCATTCCGTCTTCCAAGGAAATTTTTACATTGAACGAAAAATTGTAAGGACTTTTTACCTCATATTCACCAGCGGCTACTTTCTTAATCGACTCACCGGGATACAATTTCTTAGCGAATAAAGCGATATATTCCTTTTCACTCAAAGGGGCATGGTCATACAACATTAGAAATTTTCCATATACCCAACCGGAAAGACCGCTTTTACTTTTGATCTGATACCAGTATTCGCTGTCATTTTGAATATCTTCTTTCGCAGGAGAAACGGATTCGATTTTAACCACTTCGCCTTTCTTGAGCATGCCGATCTTGTCCGACGCAAGTTTTCCATTCGAACGAACATTCACAGAACTACCACGAACATATCCATACATTCCCGTTTCGGAAGCATTCGAAGGAGACAGAGATGAATCCTTTTGGATCGGAGCCGTTCCTCCGCAATTCAAAACAACAACGAGTAAAAAAAATAAGCCAAGTCTCAATTCTAAAAATTTCATTTTGAAAGATTAAATCCTCAGTTGTCCGGACCAGGATCAGACTCCTGAGTCATTTCTTCTCTTTTGTAAGAGGTGCAATCATCTAAGGTGGGATAATTGAAGAGCTTTGTCATACTTGTATAACTATTGGTTTCATCATTGGAAGGTTTAGTCTCTTGTGAACTAAGCATTAGTATCATATAGGGCCCTTTACCTTTCCAAACTTCGTAATCATATATAAAAGCGCTACTGCTATGATAACTAATTTTGTGTTTTCCTTCTTCCACTTTGGACCATTTCATCGAAACGTCCTTTACTTCTTTCAAACCGACAAAGCGCACAATCGCTACATCCGGCCTTTGAATTTCTAAACAAATGCCACCATATTCAAGAGACACATCACCTTTTGTAAGATCTTTCAAAAAACGGCCGTCATGAACGCTGTAAACCCCATCTACTTCGAAAGAAACCTCAGGCTCCTTCTGTCCCGGCTTGCATTCCTTGCAAGAAGTCAAAAATGCTAAAATAAATAGACTGCAAATAATCTTCTTCATCTCATTTCATTCCTTTTGGTTTGATATATGTGATCTTACGAACCTGCTTGAAGTAATCTTCTGTTAAAGGTTTTTCATGATAAACACTATTGTCGTTGTGATCCATCATCATGAATTTGCCTCTCGCATCGTCCCAAGCAACGATAAAATAATGTTGCCCGCCAAAATCTAACGTTTTGTTAAATCCGCCTTTTCCGTATGCGGTCTTGTCAATCCAAACCTTGAACGTCTTAATTCCCTGGTCTTTCAAAGTTTTCATCGTTTCGGAATAGTTCAGAGGTTGCCAACTTTGATCGTTCCAAGCGTCTTTTTGATTCAACTTGTTACTGATATACTCGGTCTCGTAACCAGCTAACAAACCGTCACCCGTGGCCTCAATCTTGCCAAAAAATACACCCGCTCCACCCGCTTGCGTCGTGGAATAGGAAAGATTTCCTTTACGAACCTGCTCTCGATACCACACATCAAACGGACGCTTCTCCAAATTACTTCCCTTCAACAGCGCGTAATCACTCCAGGCGTAACAAATACCGCTCGCAACTCCTTTCGTCGGATCGATCGTATTCTTCTTGTCGCTAAACCATTTCTTCGATTCCTCAAACGTCGACTTCCGACTCTCGAAATAGGAAACCTGAGAATCCGCTTTTTTCAACATCGATTTCGTATCCACGAGCTGATCTTTGATCGACGTTAATGAATTCTTTTGTGTTTCCAAATTAGCTGCCTTCTGCGCCAACACGGCCGGGTCTGCGTGCTTGTCTTTCTTTAACTTCGAAATCTCCGATGACAAGGAAGTGATCGAGTCCGAAATTCCTTTCTCTTTCGATTTGAGAGACGTTTGCAGATCTGTTAGACTTTGCTTGTTCTTTAACGCACTATCCAACTCTTCTTGATAGTAATATTTCCCGCCATCGCCCTGGAATTCTTGGCGCATCATATCGACCACGTCGTGAAGTTTTCCCGTCAACCCGGCCTTGCCTTCCTTCATCGTCGTATAGTTATTTGATTTGTTCTGATTCGAATCGTTGTAGTCCGTCATCTCCGCAATTCCGTCAAATCCTACGTATTCAGGATCTTGCCTCGTGTATCGAATATCAAAATTGCCTTTGTCGTCATATACCATTTCCGAATCATACTTCTTGCGGAACGCATCCTTTTGATGCTCGATTAGAATCTTAACTTCGTTCTTGGCAGTCCGTAGTCCCTGATTGATCTTCTTGTCAAATTCAGTCTGATGAGGGAAGGAATTTTCCGTCATTCCACCGGCCGCTTTCTGGAGAAGATTCGATACGATATTACTTGCTTCTGCCGAATCTTTCGATCCGCTGTATATCTTGTCGAGGTTTGCGATCAATTTACTTCTGTCTTCCGGTCCAAGCTCATCCACTAACTTGTTTTCACGAGCATACGATTCGATTTTAAGTTTCTTCAATTCATCCAAAAGCTTCGGTCGATCCTTTGCTTGAGCGTTGAATATCTTTTCTCTTAACTCGCTTGACTTTGCCTTGTCATCAACATTGAAATGTTTGTCCGAGTTCAACGTTTCCGTAAAAGCAGGTAGATCTTTTTGAACATGAGTTAACTCAACTTCGTGAGTCGATGCCTTGACCTTTTTGCCGTTCTTCTCGTCTACTTTCTTCTCGTTCCCGTTTGCTTCGAAGATCGTTACCTTGTCTTCTTTTTTACCAAAGCCGAATGCACCGGTCCAGCTCAACTTCTGTTCGATATGGTTGTCGGGTGTAACTCGAATCTCTTCTTTCACTCCTCGACTGTATTCCCTTGAATAACTTACTTCTCCGGTTCTTTCGTTGATTTGTTTTTTGTATTTGTTGTCGTTCCAGGTTATTTCCTTTGTAGTTCCGCCCTCACCTTTGCGAAGATTCTCAGCTACTGTGTGATCTAAAGTTTTTGTATCCGCTGGAATTCGAAGTGGCATAATCGAAGCAGCTGCAGTCTTTAAGTTTGCGTAGTCGTGCGTTATTATTTTTGCAAGATCAGATCCAACCTTCTCGTGGTCCAATGCCTTCTGTCTCAACTGCTCTTGATTCGTCGCAAGTTTCTCGTTCAAGTGAGCAAGTTCACCTGCACTCCCCGCTTCGGAAGCCGCTTTCAGCAACAAGCCCTTCAAACCACTTTGACCGGCTCCGTTTTGCATCCCACCTTTGAAAAGTCCAATTCCACCACCAAGCCCGGACTCTCCAGATGTTTTCTTCAACCAGGTCTCTACCGCAGCCATTTGAGATTTGTTCAATCCCGCTTTCGGATTCACGTCCTTCAGCGCTTTTCTTAGATCCGCTACTCCTTCGATTCCGTCCGATCCTTTGTCCCTTACCACGCTCAGTAAAAATTCGTTACGCTTCCCTAAAAGCTCCTTCTTCCCTTGGCCAACCGCGACTTCCGTGATCAGCGCAGATCTCTCAGCACCTAACTTGCGGTCCTTCGTGTCGTATTCATTCAACTTGCTAAGAAGCTCTTTCGCCTGACCACTCAGTGGCTTCTCAGCTCCCAAACCGAACAATCCTTCTCTTCCCATCAAGTCTTTCAGTCCCGCTTTGATTGCGCTTACGCCTTTGTCAAAGCCGCCTTCGTAATTGTGCACAACGTAGCCCGCGCCGGAATTGGATTCTCTTCCGCCCACAACGTAAGTATGATTCTCCTCTACTTCTAAGTTGTAAACCTTAGTCGGTTCCGTGTTGTAGTAGTAAATCCCCGTTACAGTTCCCCAACTTCCGTCTGCTTTGAGAACTTGGTCTCGCAAGCGGAGGTCTTCCACCTTCACCCATTCCGAGGTTTGGGTTGTGGTGTTAGAAGAGAACCTTTCCGTCTTCGTCAACGTTACATCCGACGCTGAATGGTTAGAATCTGTAGAATGGGGAAGCTCCTCTATTACACTCGCTGTCTTTGTTTCGCTCTCGCTTCCCGAGCCCAAAAGGCTCGTCACGATTCTTGCTTCTCGCGGATGAAGCAGATGTTCATGAGTTTTGAAATCTCTTTGGATTCCCTTTAGATCAAACGGAGAAACTCTGTTTTGATTTGTGTTGGCATTCGAACCATTCTGAGTTACGATTCTCCGTCTAAACGGGTGGTTCCAAGTCGTATGAATCTCTTCTTCCCCGTCTAACTCAAGAAAGAAAAGCTGCGGAACTTCGTGGACAAAAGTTTCCGTGACTCTCTTGTTCTCGAGTTTTCCGGTTCTTTCGTTCCAGGACTGAACTACGTCCCCGATCTTTACCTCTTCGATCGCAATTAGCTCGTAGTCCTCGGAACTAAACTCGGGTGATTTAACATTCCCGTATATTCCGTTTTCTTTGTGTTTCAAACGCAATACCGGGACGTCTCCGCGAAAACACGTGTCTAAATGAAATACGCCCGCCTTGTCCACCATCTTGCTTCCGTCGTTCGCAATACCGAAACTCTGGGCAATATCTCCGAACATTCCCGTTACAAACTTACCGAAAGTGCTCGTTGCACTCTTACCGTCGTTGAAGCGGATCTCAATCCCCGATCTTTCTCCGGCTCTCGTTACATCGTCCTTCCACTTCTGCAAGCCCTCAGGCGTTTGGGACATCGCTTCCTTGTGCGCGTTCCATTTCTCTAACAACTTCTCAGGCTGTGCATTCTCTACGTCGATGCTGCCGTCCTTGTTTTTAGGTAAATACTTGTCCACATCTGCTTGCGTAAACAACGGTTTCTCCATCTTCGTCGCAATACTCAGCTCCGTACGCAAGATCTCCATCTGAGCCTTCTCGTGGTTGTAGGCAGAGTTCTCAGCTGTCACACCTTGAAGATATTCGTTCTGGAAATTCTGGTTCAAAGTCGCCTGTTCCCAACCATGACTGTTCGTGTTGTAGCTCACATTACCGATCGTAGCCCCTTTCAGTCCCTGGATGCTAAAACCCAATACACCGTCGTTACCTAAGTCAAGCGTCGCTCCACCTCCGCGAAGTCTCTGAGGAATCGCCGTGTTTCCGTCGTGGTTGTAAGACAACGCTAAACTCGAGTGACCTTCTCTACTCGCAGATACGTTAACACTTCCGTTCGCCCAAGATTTGCCACCTGCCTTGTTCACGTCATAGCTCGCGTTCGCGGTATAGCTGCCGCTTGGGGCGAGTTCGCTTCGCGAAACGCGCTCTCCGCTTCAATCAGCATCGCACCATCAAGTCCAAAGAAAGAAAAAGAACAGCGTATTACTCGATGGTGCAATGCCGGATTTACGCTACGATCGCTCTCGCGGGATAGCTTGTTCTTCTTTCAGCAGTTGATTGCTTCGCACAGCCTGTGCAGTCGGAATGTCTTTAGCGTTAGCCGTTGAAAGTTTGAAGAAAAAATGAAAGGAAAGTTACTGAGTCAGGAACCGACTCTTTGATACATCAAAGAGTCGCCTACAGAGTGCTATTGTCAATGGGAAAGGAGAAATTAAAGGAAATTTTTGTTCGCCTGATTCACATGTAAAATAATATGTCCTTTCAATAGAGAACCTTTCTTGTTGTTCCTTACCATTCGCGGGTTTGAAAGTTCTTCACTTCGGTAAATACGGCAATATCTCCTTGATCCTCTCCAAATTCTCAGGCAACAGATCCACCTTCACAAGGCTTTCCGTCTTCGGATCAAAGTAAATGCAAGGTACTGTCGGACTCCAAGCCTTTTCTACATACATCGTTTGGCCCGTCGTTGTGTCGCGAACCGCTTCGCCAAGCACGAAGCCTTTTTGTGTTTCGTTTGTTGTCATATCTGCGTCTTCTCTCTAACTTTAGTCCCGAAGCGTAGCCTTATTGTAAAACTACCTCAACTCTAAAGTTTCACCTTTCCTAATATGAATTTTTTGCGATCCTTTTCCACATCCTTACTTTTCTCTAACGCATCTCCCGGATCGCTCAGTAATAACACATGTGCAGGATTGTCGGATCGTTTCAAAAGAAAACCGTATAACTTTGCAATCGATTCTCCCGGATCGACCGTTTCTTTTTTCTTGTCAGCCACTCCGAATGAACGCCGAAAATCCGATTTGAACGATGCCCAAAAAGACGTCGCATCGTTGAATCCGACGGGTAATCCGACTAACTTGCCCTTCTCATTCTCCAAAAACACTAACGTCCAATCTACTTCCACAGGCTTGTCCGTCGAATTCTCAAACCCAAGTGAAAAGATATAAAAATCGTTTTCCGAACTCTTCGGACGATAACCGGAATAATTATCTGACCGTCCAGTTCCCAAAAGATATACTTTAAACGAAGACGTATCAAACGCAGGAGTTTTGTCCTTTAACTGCGGACCGCTGCAAGATACAAACGATACGACCAACACCATACTCAAAAACAATTTCTTCAGTTTCTCTCTCATTTCATATTCCACTCAATTTTCTTTGCTTTCTTACAGCGATCGCAATCAGTTACACATTCATCTTTCTCAACTCAACTAACTTGTAGTTCTTGATACTAAAATTAGTACGTGCAGTTTGCAGACGTCACACAGCTAAAAAAAGACGTATAACAAAAATTAGAGGATCCGCAAGAATAAGGAGCCGAATTATTACATCCGGGAGCAATGACACCGGAACCACCAACGCACACAAGACCACTTGAATCATCGTAAATCGCTTTGATAGAAATGGTTTCTGTTTTCGAGGGAATACTTGGTGCCTTCGTGTTTTTGGCTGTGATAGCAAAAGTCATTGTAACCACACTCGTATTCAACGGAGTTCCGGAGATTAATCCCGTTTCGGAATTTAATGACAAACCAGCCGGCAAGGACGGAGAAACAGTGAACAAATTTGGCTGCCCTTGATTGATCCCTGGCTTTCCTAACCGCTCAGGAAGAGGCCGATCCGTTCCTAAAGCTTTATTCTGCAAAGAATAATTGAAAAAAATAGGAGTCCCGCCACCGGCACTTTGTGCCGCAACTAACAGGCCAAGCAATGCGTCGTCTTCATTATGTTTCGTCTCACATCCCAAGACACAAAACAATACCAGTAATACAAATACCCAAACTTTCAATCTCATTTAATCCTTCCTTAATTTATTAAAATATAATTCACTTTCTTTAGCACGCAAAGCTCACGCTTAGACCCGTGCGCCGAGAGTCTTTTTTACGGAACTTGTCTCTCTATTATTTAGAGTTCTTTTCTTTCTGTTACTTATATATTAAATTCATTGCATATACTCTAAGTCTGCAATCCTTAAACAGGGGTAGTAATCGCCGCCCTCTGTGAATCCTCAAAATATATTTCCATATTTTGGATTCCATTTCATCCCCAAACCTCAGTCCCTCAGCGTCGCCTTCTTGTAAAAGGCTTCGTCTTTGAAATTTCCGATTTCAGCGATACAAGTATGTTCTTTGTTTTCCTTACCCTCAATCACGGATTTAATCTCGATCGCTACTAAAACCAAAGTCTCGCCTTCTCTTACCTTCATGCCTTTCATTTCTTTCAAAATGTCTTTGTAAGGTTGGATTTCAATCTTTTGATAGCCAGGTTCCGAACTGAGCTTTACAGACTGTTTTCCAAAATACGATACATCGAGTAGCATCGTTCCACCGGCTTGCGAAGTATCCGTCGCTCCGGGAAGTAAATAGTGGACTACAATCTCCGATGGGCGGGAATACGATTCGAAATTCTTCCGAAGCCCATTAGCACCTGGAAGAATGTAAAAGTAGTTTTTGTTTTTAATATCGATCAGTCCAACAACAACCTCTCCAATTCCAGTTCCAGGAACTCCTTCGCACCATTTTGTTCCTTCCCTAGTATCATGAACAACATATGCATTTGGTAAACATGTATTTTTCGCCCATTCATTTTGACTCATGTTTGATGGTTTAGATTTAGGTACTGACTTCAAAGGCATGAACGAAGTTTGCCAAGTCATTCCTTTTGCCGGTATATTTGCATCCCAGGTGTAAAAGACGCCTTCCACAGGATTTCCTTTCTGTTTCTTGTTCAAGTTCTTCAAATCCGCATTGCTCTTTTTTGAAAAACAATCCTCATATTCTTCCACTTGAGAAAACAAAGGGACTAAAGAGAGCCAAATCCCTAAAAGTATCAGTAGTTTGTAATGTTTTAATTTGCCGGTTTCCATATATTGCTCCATTGTTTGCGTATTCTTTCCACTTCCTCTTTGGTCGTCTCTAAACTTTTTCTCTGCTCTTCCAACTTCCGATTCGATTCTTCTCTCTTCTTCTCGTCCGTTGTATTCTTGACGATTTTTTCCAAAGACTCGATCGAAGCGGAAAGAGTCGCTTGTTGCTTTTTCAAACCAGGATACGAAGTAACATCTTTCCAATACACCTTTCTTTCCGTCTCAGTCAATGGCTTCTGCCCATTCGGCTTTAAGGTAAATCCGTATCCCAAAACAAAATCGTTAAAGTTGTAGTGATTCGACTTTCCGTCGTGGCTCGCATATCCGGTATTCGCGTCTCCAAAAGAATCTTCCGTTACGAAGCCGTTGTCATCCACCCCGGTTATGGTGATTACGTGATCTAGTCCCGCAAACTTGCCACCGACTACTACAACCTCTCCCTTAGCCAGCTTCTCCTTGATCCAAGGAATCAAGTGTTCTTTTTGAAATTGTTTTTTGAATTCCGGAACTTCTACTTCGTCGTAATGTTTTTTTACCTCAGCGTAGGCTAACGGATCGTCTTCATATAATAATTTGTCCGGTGCTGGCGGCGCTTTGCTACTTGCCATTGCAATCAAAGAACCATCTTTCGGTATGTCAAAACCCATCGTCCGATACACCATAGCGGCCTGCTGCTCGATACCCATCTGAGACGGTTTCGGTTTTCCAGGTAACAATTGGCCCGCTTCCGCCATGAGGCGGGTTGTCATCACGTTCAGCTTTCCG
Organism: Leptospira sanjuanensis; assembly: GCF_022267375.1. Lineage (GTDB taxonomy): Bacteria > Spirochaetota > Leptospiria > Leptospirales > Leptospiraceae > Leptospira > Leptospira sanjuanensis. The sequence goes on along the minus strand of NZ_JAIZBH010000001.1, from coordinate 679,360 downwards.
TATTGGTTGATCTGTTCCTGCGTCATCTTGAAACCCGCCGCCGCCATCACCATTGCCGGTCCGTGAGACTGACAAGCGCTACTGTCTTTTACGTCTCCATCTCTGTTACCAGGTAACGAATACAACACTGGTTTTCCTTCCTTGTTCGTTTGCCCTAAGTAAGACTGGCCTCTCTGCGTCTGCGTCAGGAGTGTAATATTCATGAAACCGTTGTTTGCAATTCGCACAAGCTCAGGTCTTCCGTTGTAACTCATCAAATTGCCGTCTCCGTCGCGTTCCGCCTGAATATTCTTTTCTCTGAATATTTGAGCCATTCTGTCTTGATAATACTTAGGATTTTCCGCAAAGGTTGGATAATTCCCTGCCCTGTCCTGATCCGGCTTCTCGTTCAGATACTTGTCATATCGTTTCGTATCTTCCGCTACCGTCCCTTCTGCAAGAACTTGTTTCATCTCGATCGTTTTGATCGACTTCCCTTTTTCATCTTTGTAACCGGAATCCACTTCGCGGAAAGAAATTCTCTCCGTCTGGCCGCCCGCGTTCTGCAATGTAAAGAACGTCACCTCAGAGTCCTTGGTCACTTTCGTTTTGGTTTTTGTTTCAGTGACTACGGTCTCTTTCACATATCGTTTCCCGTTGACCTCAATCTCGTCCAAAGAATGGATCTTCTCCAACCTGTCTTTAGCACTTAGGTTCGCGTTCGCGATCAGATCTTTTACCTCATTGAAATCACTTTTAACAATCTTGCCCTTCGGTTCATTCGGAATAATCGTTCGAGTCTCGTTCGGATCACTCAATTTCTTCGTAGGTTGTTCTCCGCTAAGCTCGGTTAGAAACTTTCCGTTCGCCTCAAATACTTTTACGCTCTCCTGCGGGTTTCCAAAAAGGTCTTTCCAACTCAACTTCTGTTTTACATATCCGGAATCCGTAATGCTCACTTCTTCCTTCACACCCGGCTTGTATTCCCGGTCAAAGTGAACCTCTCCGGTTTCCTTGTTCACTTGTCGGTCGTACGTCTTGCCGTCCCAATTCAGTTGTTTCGTAGCGACATTGTCCTTCGATTGCATCTTCTCGATCGTCTTCGTCTCGAAACGGCTCTGGGTCGTTGAAATTGTCATCGGTTTTGACGACTTCTCGTCCATCGTTTCTAACGTTTCATGCAACTTCGTATTGTCTTTGTCCAACAGCGCCGCCACTTGAGTCTCGTGCGTCTTCTTCTCGTTTCGCAGATTCGTAAGCTCGGTCTTCTGCTTGTCGTTCAGTGAATGACCTTCACCCAACTTCTCAAGTCGATGCAGCTCAGACTCTTTTGGATATGGCGCCACTTCCCGGTTGATGATCATCGCCCTTTCCTTCTCCAAAGTCTTCTGCATTGTCACCATGTCGTTTCTGCGTTTCTCCATCTCTGGAGTTCGCTTGTAGGGCTCGTTCGGATGATCCTTGTTCCACTTCGCGTAGCTCTCCGCTTCCTGTTTGTTTTGGCTCACGCGAAGGTCTGTGATCTTGCGGTCAAACTCGGCAAGTTGTTTTCTCGTTTCCGGCTTGATCTTGTCTCCAAGCGCCTTCAACTTCTCCTCATACGTTACCTTGTGTTCATTCGGATTGAATGTGTCCTTCTTCACAAATCCGTGTTCTACGAGAACTTCAGCATACCTCGGATCGTTGTGGTGTTTCTCTTGGATCAGCTTTACAATGTCGCTCTTCACCTTTTCCGATCGCTCGATCATCTGCCGCCCGATATTGTCTTCTTTAATCTTGTGTTCTGCTAACTTCTGATTCGTTTCTTTAATCGTGTTTGTCAGCTTTCCGCGTTCTTCCGCACTCGATATACTCAGTGCAGCAGACATGATATATCCTTTCATCGGAAGCGCATTACCCCCAGGAAGATTACCAAGGCCAACTCCAGGTTTCAAGAATCCGCTCGTGCCCACTCCGTTAGAACTCAACCAACTTGAAACGGATTTCATGTGATTCTCACTAAAGCCCTTGCTCGGATCGACTCCCTTCAACTGTTTGCGAAGGTCTGCTATTCCCGGTATCGAATCGCTCTTCGGATCATGGATCGCTTTCAAGAATTCATTGTTGCGGATCACTCCCAGTTGCATACTCGCTTCCGCTGCTTTTTGTTTCGTAACAAGAATGTTCGACTCCTTGTTTAACGTTTCCCGGGACGCGTTCGTTTCCTTCACTGCCTGCTGAAACTCTACAGCTTTCTGATATACCTCGTTGCCGGCCCCGCCTTCAAGACCCGCGAACTTCTTCGCTACGTCATACACATCGTTCGAAAGTCGTTTGAATCCTCCGAACATCGCCTCTTGCGCGTTGTTGTAATTGTGCACAACGTAGCCCGCGCCGGAATTGGATTCTCTTCCGCCCACAACGTAAGTATGATTCTCCTCTACTTCTAAGTTGTAAACCTTAGTCGGTTCCGTGTTGTAGTAGTAAATCCCCGTTACAGTTCCCCAGCTGCCATCGGAACGGAGAACTTGGTCCTTCACTTTCAGATCTTCCACCTTCACCCATTCCGAGGTTTGTGTCGTGGTGTTAGAAGAGAACCTTTCCGTCTTCGACAACGTTACATCCGAGGCTGAATGGTTAGAATCTGTAGAATGGGGAAGCTCCTCTATTACACTCGCTGTCTTTGTTTCGCTCTCGCTTCCCGAGCCCAAAAGGCTCGTCACGATTCTTGCTTCTCGCGGATGAAGCAGATGTTCATGAGTTTTGAAATCTCTTTGGATTCCCTTTAGATCAAACGGTGATACTCTGTTTTGGTTTGTGTTCTGACTTCCGTTTGCACTCACCCTCCGTCTAAACGGGTGGTTCCAAGTCGTATGAATCTCGTCTTCCCCGTCTAACTCAAGAAAGAAAAGCTGCGGAACTTCGTGGACAAACGTCTCCGTGACTTTCTTGTTCTCGAACGTGTTCGTTTTCTCGTTCCAGGACTGGACTACGTCCCCGATCTTTACTTCTTCGATCGCAATTAGCTCGTAGTCCTCGGAACTAAACTCGGGTGATTTAACATTCCCGTATATTCCGTTTTCTTTGTGTTTCAAACGCAATACCGGGACGTCTCCGCGAAAACACGTGTCTAAGTGAAATACGCCTTGTTTGTTCACCATCTTGCTTCCGTCGTTCGCAATACCGAAACTCTGGGCAATATCTCCGAACATTCCCGTCACAAACTTACCGAACGTCGAGGTCGCACTCTTACCGTCGTTGAAGCGGATCTCAATCCCCGATCTTTCTCCGGCTCTCGTTACATCGTCCTTCCACTTCTGCAAGCCCTCAGGCGTTTGGGACATCGCTTCCTTGTGCGCGTTCCATTTCTCTAACAACTTCTCAGGCTGTGCATTCTCTACGTCGATGCTGCCGTCCTTGTTTTTAGGTAAATACTTGTCCACATCTGCTTGCGTAAACAACGGTTTCTCCATCTTCGTCGCAATACTCAGCTCCGTACGCAAGATCTCCATCTGAGACTTCTCGTGATTGTAAGAGCTGTTCTCAGCTGTCACACCTTGAAGATATTCGTTCTGGAAATTCTGGTTCAAAGTCGCCTGTTCCCAACCGTGACTGTTCGTGTTGTAGCTCACAGTACCGATCGTAGCCCCTTTCAGTCCCTGGATGCTAAAACCCAATACCCCGTCATTCCCTAAGTCAAGCGTCGCTCCACCTCCGCGAAGTCTCTGAGGAATCGCCGTGTTTCCGTCGTGGTTGTAAGACAACGCTAAACTCGAGTGACCTTCTCTACTCGCAGATACGTTAACACTTCCGTTCGCCCAAGATTTGCCACCTGCCTTGTTCACGTCATAGCTTGCGTTCGCGGTATAGCTGCCGCTTTTAAAGTTGTAGTCTAACCCTAAGCCTACGTTGTTCGTAAAGTTCGTGTTCACGTTCATTCCAAGACCTTGATCAGCATTGTAGCTCAGTCCCAAGGTTAGATTGCTCATTTTCATTCCTTCCAACGCGGTCTTTAATATTTCTCCCCCAGGTAACCCTTTGACACCGGACACGTTCAAGCTAACTCCACCGCCCCAACCGCCTTTCACTTCGTGTTGACCCGTCAAAAGGTTCGCGTTCTGATGTTTGGTATACGTTACGTAGCCCGTAAGAGGAGTTTTTACTCCTAAGGTCGCCGTCGAGATGAGGCCGTTTACAAGGGCTGCAGCCGAGCCATTTGCCCCGTTGATTCTGTTTTCGATCGCCATCGTCGCCGCTGTACTCGCCGCAAGCATGGCCACCTGCGCATTGTTAAGCGAAAGCCCAACCGTCGCCAATGTTGTGTTAATCGCCGTCGCACCCGTTCCGATCACCGAATTTAACATCTGAATTCCCGCGGGACCGCCGAAATAGGTCACTGCTGCCGCTGCTGCTAACTGGACCAATACCTCAGCATCCTTCAGTCTTTGTTCTCTCGCTGCCTTTCTCGCCTCTTGTTTGTCGATTTGGTATTTGAGCAATAACCCCAGATTGTGACCCATTGCAGGATCTCCCGTCAATGCCTCGCCGATCTTGTCAAAAAGGACGTTACGCATCTCCGTTTCTACATACGCTTTGTTGATAATGCCTTGTCCCGTTCTGCCTTTCACGTCTTCCAGCGTTATCTTGTTGTGCCACTCTTTACTTTGGTCATATATCGAAGAACGGAGGTCCGAAGGTACGACCGATTCTCCCAGCATGTTCCCTAAATCCGCTACCGAAGTCAGAATTCCTTTGAATCCCTTCGATATGAGAGACGTGATTCCTCCGTTGAACAACTTGTTGTCAAGGATAAAAAGGGAGCTGTATCCCAGTGTAAGCGGCAGTCCGTTGGTCAGCATCCCGTCCCGTCTGTGTAAATCCCGCTCCGCTTGTTTGCGCACCACAAAGTCGCTCGCCTGTTTCGACCAAAGCTCGATTTGAGCAGGATCCATATGCGTAACTCTGCCGTATTCCTTCACAGAAGCGCTCGCAAGCACCTGTTGCGTCGTATCCCAGTTTTTAATATCTTCTTTCAGATCCCTCAGTTTCAGTTCGTTCAGGATCGATCTGGTTTCTTGATTGATATGTTTTTCGTATTTCTCCGACGTTAATCCAAGATCTCCCGTGATATGAGCGCTCGATTTAATTCCCGCTCCCACAACCTCGCCGATATTACCAGATATCCCCGCTACGACTCGCTTAAACTCACCGCCAAGAGATTGTAAAGAAAACGCTCCGCTACGCATTCCAAGCTCTTCTTTTGCCTGGCGCATCTCCATGTATCCGATCGCAACTTGGCCTAAGGCGGCCGCATATTCGGGTGACGCCCCGTTTGCGATTGCAATTTTCTGAACTCCAAAACCGTACATGCTGTTTTTGAAATCCTTCCATTTTTCAATCGCGCTAAGATTGTTTTCATACTTATCTAAAGTTGATAGAGAAAAAGCTATCGCACCATAACCGACAATCGGCGCAAGGATCTCTGTAGCCAAAGGAGCAACCCTGAGCAGAGTTTTTTCCATTCCTCCAAAACCTGAATGATGGATCGCCGAATGGATTCCTTTCCCAATTCCCAAATTATGACTGCCCATATCGTGCTTGGCCTTCGACATCTCTATGTGCGCCATGAGACCGCCCGACAAAAACGACGCAACATCCGGCGGCAAATCAAAAGCCTTCGTAAGCGCGGTCGCAACGACGTCCTGTACCGCTTGGTTCGCCTGTTTGCTCACCCAAGCGCCGGTCGACATCCCTCCCAGCAAGACTGCTTCCACGTAATCCTTGACAATACTCGCAATCTTCACCTTGTTATTGACGTCTTGCGAAGCCAAAGACGCGTTCTTGTCGTGAACGTTCTGCGTAATATTAACTTCCGTAAAAAGGGCGGCCGTATGTTTGTTCGAGGAAAGATAACCGTTTACGTTTTGGAATGTGGCGTTTACGAGATCGCTAAAACCCTTCTCCCTCTCGTTGAACATATCGCCCAATCGGGAAGCGCCTCTCCCCAAAAGAAACGAATCCTTGGAAGGAGCCGAAATCGTTACAACCGCATCATCCGTGTTGTAACAATACGAATCCGAATTCGTCATGTCGCTACCGCAATACGAAGAAGTTCCGTTATACACCCTTCTGTGAGCCGTGATCTTCCCGTCGGCCCCCACATCCACACTGCTGTATTTGTTTTCCACAAACCGACTGCACTCCGCATTGCCCAAGTCCTTACCGCAATGCCCTTGAACCCAATCCCCCAACGTCTTTTGTTTCACATTCCCGTCCTCGTCCGTGAATGTATCGATCGAACCGTCATCCTTCAAAACATACGTGGTCGTGATCGTCTCTCCCGAATACTTATCCTTACTTTTAACCTCTCTTGTCTTGATGCCGGAAGCTTCTACCAGATCCCCGTAACCGTTCTGGGTGAACTGCTTCTCGTTGCGCATACTCTCCGCAACACCTTTCATATATCCCAAGATCGTATCCATCGTCGCGTTGTTCGTGGAAGACAATAAAGAAAGGTTGGAAATCCCCGTCGTGATCCGGTTCATTCCCGAACCGATCGTATCCAACAGTCCGAAATTAGGAATCCCCCTGTCCGCGTTGCGGTTAAGCCCGTTCAAAATGTTACCGAACGCGTCTCTAAAGGAACCGTCGTTGACGGTCAAGTCCCCGTCCAGGTTCGACTTCATTTGTCCCTTGTTCAAACCGGCTAACACCTGTTGTGTGAGTTGTATGTAATTGGATTGCCCCTGACCGTTCTGAAGAGCGTTCCCGGCCGCGTTGAAGGCGCTCGTTGCCTGTTGCTGCAACTGACCCATTTGGGCAAGCCAGGAAGACTGCTGACCCTGAAGATCAGCCACCCCGGAATTGTAAGCGTTCTGCGCATCCGTCAATGCGGTCTGCATCTGAGTCTGCCAGTTCGCATACTGAGCTTGGTAAGAAGCAACCTGCGCCGTCCAGTTCGTGATCGAAGGCATCACATTCGTCTGCCAATCGTACTCGAACGCCTGAAGTTGAAGAACCAAATCCTGATACGTGGTTACGTTCGCATACGCGTTGTTATTCGTAACTTGAAAGTTCAACTCGATCCAGGCATAGTTCTGCGTATGTTGGATGTCTCCAAGAAAGGGAATTCCGTCCCAAATCATCCACTCTCGCGCAAAATAATCGTAAAAATTCTGGCCCCAGCTCCCGTTCACTCCGGCCAAACCTTGTGCTCTCATTTCGGAGTAGGTCCGATTCGCTAAATAAATCCCGGGTGTCCAATTGAATATGTCTCCGGAAGCACATCCGAGCGGACTCCCGCAGTAGGGAGTGGCATTGAAAAACGGCGTAAAACCGTCTTCGTTCTGAAACGCACGCAGATCGATCTGACTAAACCCGGTAATCGTTCTGCCCGGTCCCAGCGCCCCCAGCAAACCCGAAAGAGGAGACCCGCTTCCGGTTAAACCGCTCTCATACGCGTCCATGATCCAGTTCGCGAGGTCCGACTGAGTGATCTCTTGGCGAATATAAGCCATGATCTTTTTGGCAAGCCCGCCTTCCCCTTCCGTAAACGCAGTGTTCAAAATCTCCGCAATGGAAACGGAAGCCGGACCTCCGGAAGTCGCCGAAAAGTGGTTAAACGGTGTATGCGAAAAAATAGGATCCCCGTAACTCCAAATACCGTCGTTATTGTACGCACCTTGAGACTGCCCGTATTGAAAATTGTATGTTCCCCCGTTCTGAACGGCGACCGCATTTTGAAGCGCGTTCTGCGTCGAAAGAAGTTCGTTGTGCAGAAAGTTGCTCAAAAGACTCGAAGCGTACAAAAAGCCTGCTTCCATTTCCTGAACCTGACAGGTATGACCGGAAGCGCAGCTAACGCAACGCGTATCCCCCACCGGACAACTGCTCGCAAAATAGGAACCGGTGGCGGAAGCCGGAACCGTGTTGTCCACAACAGCGCTGTAACAGGTATGTCCCGCAGAACACGTGTTCGATGCCACAAAAGAACCCGAAGTCGCGTCATACAAACCCTTCACGCAAGTACTGCCGTTCAAACAGTTGTTGTTGTAGCTAAGCATCGTTCCGGAAGTATAGTCGAAGATCGCGGGCATCACATACCCTTCCTGCATCGCATTCGCCACCTTGTTGATCACGTTCTGAAACGCACGACCGTCCGCATTCAAACTAGTGCGAACCGTCAAGTTCTCCATCTCCGATCCGTTGCAGGTCGAAGGACAAACCGTGTTCTGAAGATAACTGCTCGTATTGTTGTCGTAGAGAATGTTCGCACAAGTATGACCTACCGGACAAGAACCGGCCGCGTAAAACTGGGAATTCGTAGGATCGTATTGATACGTCACACACACGTGACCGCTCGGACAACTCGCCTGCACATAACTGTTCGAATTGTTGTCATACAACACGGTAATCGTGTTCCAAAAAAGACCGTTGCTGTTTAAAAAGTTCTGATACCCTTCCAAACTCGAAAGAATCTGGCTCTTAACGCCCGCTTGACTCTGTTGAATCTGGGCAAGATGCGCCTGATACTGCATCTCCGTAGCGTTGATCTGAGAAATTAAGTTCTGATATTTGTCGGTCAAACCCTGAAGCGCTTGCTGATATGTCTGCAAACCGTTCTGCAGATTATTGTGAAAATCGTTCCACCACTGACTCTGCAAACCTTCCAACGTCTGTTGGCCGCTGTTCAAAACAGCCTGACTCAGAGCACCGCCTAAGTTCAGATTCAAACCGTTACCGGAAACAAACGAATCCCATTGGCTTTGAAACGAAGCCGTCGAACTAGCAACCGCACTCGAATTCGCTCCATACAAGGACGAAAGATATTCGCTCCTCTCCTGTAAAATCTCCGCTTCTACGGCGCTCTGCCATGTCAAAAGTTGTTCCGAGGCCTGTCCTTGCAGAGAATTATAAACGTAACTTTGATACTCCTGAACCGAAGCGAAATGATCGCTCGTCGTGATCGAGTTCACCATCATCGTGATCTGAGCTTGAACCTGCGCTTCCCACTGTGTCTGCAAAATACTCACGTTCTGAAACACGAACGCGTCCCAGTTGCCGATCGTCCGCATACCGTCCGCAACCGTAAACGTCTGATTCATGCTGTTCGTATTGAATACGGGAGTATTCAAATTCGGAACTACTACGGGCTGAGGACTGAGCGGGAAAAAGGAGAACAGGACAGCTAACGGTAAAATCCAGCGAAAACGGCGTTTCAAAAACATATTGCAAACTCTCGAAAAAAGTTTTGAATCGAAGCCAGTGGAATTCCTGACTAAAAGGTAAGCTTTTTTATCATGGATCACAATCGATTCGTGACGAAGAATTCCAAATTGTGATATTTAAGTCAATATTAAATCACTAATAAGGAATTAAAAATAAGTATCGGATTATAAAATGATGAGGGCAAAAGAACAGCCTTCCCCTACGGAAACGCCGTTAAAAAAACTTTTCTGTAGCAATAATCACAAGGAGCGGAAACACGAAAAACGTGCCAAAGTACATCTACGATCTGAAAAACATTGTGCTTACCGAAAAGACCACAATCAACCGATCACACCTTCCCGCTTATCCGAATGCAACGCGCTTAGACACGGCCCGCAGATATCATCGCCTTCTCTCATAAACTCGATCACCGCTTCCATCGTCCCGATCGGAGAATCCGCGGTTCTCATTCGTTCGATCAAATGATCCTGCAGATGGGTATGGTTACAAAACGAATGATCCAAGCTTTTAAAAAAGATATGAACGTTCTTGATATGCTTCAACTTAACGATTCTGAATTCTTCCATGCGAAGGAATTATATCGCAAAATGAAAACTGTGGGAACTCTTACATTTAAAAAAACAGAAAGTCCGACGAACTTCCAAACTGTGGGAACTCTTACATTTGGAAAGATAGAAAACTTGGTCGGACTTTGACAAAGTAAAATCTACCACAAAATCAAAATACGGCGGTGCGATCCTAAACCGCGGGAACTCACCCTTTTTAAAAGACATAAAACAACATCGAGCCTTCGAAATTGTAGGATCTCATACAAATCAAAAATTCGACAGTGCAACCGAAACTGTAGGATCTCATACAAAATCCGGGAAGAACGGCCGATCCCGGACGGAGAACCTTCAGTGGAACCCAAAATCGTTGGAGTTCCTACATTCTCGAAGGAAACAAAAAAACATCGACCGATTCGGTCCGGTTCTGCGCGAAGGATACGCAAGGCTTGGTCGTATTTCGGAACTTCGTTCCGGTATCCAGACTCGGTGGATCGCGAAATACGACCGGAGCGAAGCGGAGCCTGGAGTAGCCTGACCCGAAGGGGCGCGCCCAGAATGATTCGAAAGAGTATTTAAAAACCCACTCGAAACGGAGAATTCTTCAGTTTCCTTCCGCGACGCTGGTCTGCATATTTTTCCAGTCGATCGAGTATAGTTTGTATTTCCCATCTGCGGAATGACCTTCCAGAAAAAAACGATTCAAAGATCGGCGATAGATCAAACCGGAAACTTGAATCGATTCTTCGGTTCCGTCCGACGTAAACACAGCGCGGCCCGACACCGGATTGTATGCGGAATTGGAAAGTAGCAAACTCCATTCTTCCTGATCCGCGGTGAACAACGGCGTGGAAAGAATCGCGTCCGCGGAAAGCGACGTATAAGGAACGCAGTTCTGAGGTTGTATTAGATTTTTCTTAAATAGAACGGAGCGGCCGGTCTTACAGAGAAACTGAGGAGTCGACGATAAGGAAAGAGTTCCTTCCTTTTTACGGTAATCCCAAAACGGGGTCGGATTTTTTTCACCGGAGAATAATTTTTCATCCAGGATCTTTCCGTATGCTGTGCCGGATTCGTTTCCGTCGTCGGGATCGGATTCTTCCGTTTTATTCCCGCCGCTTCTTCCTAAAAAATAATCAAAGACAGGATCGGGCGTATCGTTGTTTAAAATTCGGACGGCCTTTAAAAAATCCTGACTCGGATGATTGCTCTCGAAATTTTTCAGGCAAACGCGGGACAAAAGTTCTTCGGATTCGTCGCCGGGAACAAAACCTTTCTGAAGATACGAACACGCTTCCTGTTTTCTTCCGGAAACCAAAAGAGTTTTGGCGGTTTCGATTCTGCTTCGTTCCTTGTTCGCATAGGAACCGCTCATCCAAAAATACCGCGCGGAAGAATCGTATTTTCCCAGGTTCCGTAAAAACTTTCCGTAGAGATACAAAAGATCGGACTTGCCCTCTTCGCTTAACGATTTTAGTCTTCCGCCCGAATAAATCCGTTTATAGGCGCTTCCTTTTCCCGAGTGAAGCGTATAACTGATTCTCAATGCGAGGGAAGTTTCGGGAGTAAGAACGTTCTTCATCTCGCCGAAGGCGTGAATCTTTTCCCAACCGTCGAAATCCCCCGTTTTGATTTTAACCGCATAACACGCCTTATAGAGAGGAGCGTTTTCCTTTCTGGAAAGAATCCGAAACAAAAACGGCATCTCCTGCGTTTGCGCCGGAGAAGAAGCGGCTTCGGAAGAAACCGACGAGGGGTTCGGATCTTCCGAATCTTCTTTGTATGAAGAAGGAGACGTTGGCGACGTTTCTTGAAAGAACGGATCGGGATTCGGGATCGGCCTACTGCACGCGGAAATCACCGATACGAGCGCGGAAGGACTTACGTTCAATCCGCCGGCAAGCTCCGAAACGATGGAAGGATATCTCCCCTTTTTATCCGTGATTTTTCCCGAGCGGCTCATGATGAGAATCGCGGGTATGTATTTGCGGTATTTCTCATAGAGAAAAAACAAACGGGAAGATGCGGTTTTTCGAATGTCCGCCTTCTGCGAAGTTCGGAGCAATTCTTCGTAAAGAGGTATCGAAAAAAGGGGATCTTCCTTTTCCATCGCATACGCGTCTTCGTACGAAACCGGATACACGGCCATGGAAACGGTTAAGAATATCGTAATAAAGGAAAATAGATTAGAATACATTGCGAAGAACTTCCCGTTTTGCGTCCGATCCGTGGTTGAGCGGACAAACCTCGGAAGGAACCGTTCCGTTTTTGAATAATTCCTTGCGGGTGTGTTTGCAGGACGGTCCGGGAAGGTGACCGGATTCTTCGCAAACGGTCGCGGTGATCGCGTGTTCTGAAATCGGATATTTCCGTTTTGTGTCGTCCGAATCCTCGGCCGTCTCGAAAATTTTCGCGATCGTTCCCCAAAGAGGCGCGGCCACGGTTCCGCCTAACGCGGATGAGCCGAGTCCGAAACTCGGATCGTCGTAACCGAGCCAGATCGCCATCGACAAACCGGGTTTCACGCCCACGAACCAGTTGTCGCGGTTGTCGTTCGTCGTCCCCGTTTTGCCGGCGACTTCTCCCTTATATCCCGTGTTTCTGACTCCGGCCGAGTTTGCGCTTCCGTGAAGAAGATCGATCATGATTTCCGCCACTTGCGAGGACAGCACCTTCCTTTCTTCAGGAACTTTTAATCCGAACTCGTCCGTGGACTTTCTTTCGTAGATGACCTTGCCGAAGCGATCGGTGATTTTTTGAATCAGATAAGGACGTTTGATCGTTCCGTCGTTCGCGAACGCGGAATACGCAAGAGCCATTTCCAACGGAGAAATTTCCAAAGATCCCAACGCAAGAGAAAGATCTCCTCTGAATCTGGATTGCAACACTTTCGAATCGGGGAAAAAATATTTCTGAAAGAAATCCTGAATTCTCGAAATGCCGAGTTTTTCAGCGATCTGAACCGCGGCGGTGTTCTTGGACTTTGCCAAAGCTTGTCGAACGCTGATATCCCCGTCGTATTGGTTTCCGATGTTTTCCGGCATCCAGTTTCCGGTTTGATTTCTGTAAATCAGAGGCGCGTCTAAAATTCTCGAAGAAGCGTTGATCAGTCCGGTTTCGATCGCGGCGGAATACAAAATCGGTTTAATGGAAGAACCCGTTTGCCGCTTCATCGCGGTCGTCCGATCCAACTGATTGTCCGCCTTAAACTCGGAACCGCCGTGCATCAGAAGAATTTCTCCCGTTGCAGGATCAACGGCGACTAACGCAACTTGAAGACCCGATTCGTTCGCTCCGCTGAACGAATCCGTATCGATGAACAGTTCGAGCGCGGGCGAAAGATCCTGAACGTATCGGCGAAACACCGCTGTTTCGCTGGAATTCTTATTGTCCGTGAGTTTCGTCTTACGAACCAATCCGTTCTTTTGAACGTTGTCCACGTAAGCCTTTACGATTTTCGGAAGTTCCGCCTGAACCGGTTCCGCGATCGTAGTATAAATCGAGAAACCGCCCGTTTCATAAATGTTCGAATCGGGATACAAGGAATTCAAAAACTTACGAACGTGTTCGGTCACATAAGGAGAATGATCTCTTCTGTTTCCGAAAACGGTTTCGCCCGGGGACCGCATGTGAAAGGACAAATAGATTTCGTCGAGTTTCGTCTTCGGATTTTCCTTGAGAATCTCGTCTTCCTGAAACGAACGGATGATCGCGTTGACCCTCTGTCTGGAAAGATCAGGATTTTTCAGCGGAGAATAACGATTCGGCGCCGAAGCGAGAGAAGCGAGCACGATCATTTCTTCCGTGGTCAATTCCGCAGGCGTCTTTTTAAAATAGAATTCCGCGGCGCTGGCGAACCCGAACGCTCCGTGTCCGAGGTATACGTTGTTTAAATAATATAATAATATTTGCTTTTTCTCATACGAATATTCGAGTGCGAACGCGAGCTGCGCTTCTTTGATTTTTCGAACTAGACTTTTTTCGCGGTCGTCGAGAAGGATTCTCGCGAGCTGCTGCGTGATCGTGGATGCTCCCTGTTTAAAACGAAAACTCGTGATGTTTACGAACACAGCGCGCAATACCGAAAAATAATTGATCCCGCTATGGGAGAAAAATTTGCGATCCTCCACGAGAAGAACGATCTTTTTCAGATTCTCGGGATAGGCGTCCCATTCGAGATTGCTCGTCTTTTTTGCGAAGATTTCGGAGACTTTTTTCCCGTCGCGATCGTAGATCACCGAAGGTTGGTGATTGTAAAAAAGAGCGATCATCTCCTTGAGTTCCGCTTCTCTTGTGATCACTCCCACCCAGAAGAGAATCAGTCCCACGAGTAAAAGAGAAACCGCCGCACCCGCGGAAAGCAAAACTACGTTCGGAAGTTTGAGTCGACGGCCCGCTACCTGCTCCCTCAATCTTTCGGCGAGAGTTTTGATCCTCGGTTGCTGTTCTTCGTGTGCGTTTTCGATTTCTCTGCGAACGGCAAAAAACGGTTTTTCTTCAAAGGCAATCGATTCTCGTTTAACAAGCGGACGATCCTGGTCGGAACGATCCCGTTCCCCTTGTCGTTCTTCCGACGAGAAAAGAGAATCCGGTCGGAGATTTCGATCGGGTCGTTTTTTTTGGAATTTTTGTGTGAGTTCCCACACTTTCTCTTTCAGAGAAACCTGCAGTTCAGAAAAAGAATCCGAAATTCTTTCGAAAAGATCGGGTCCGGTCGGTTCCGGAGTTCGTTTTTGCGGAGGCGCCGATGGCAAAGGCCGCTGTGGAACCGAAGGCGTTGGAGTTCCCGCATCTTGCAATGGCTCCGGACGAGGACGGGGTAAAATTTCGTTGGTCGGGGCAATCGATTCAAGACGGGGAGGAATCGTCGGAGGAGAAGAAGGTTTTGGAACCTCCATTCTCACCAAAGCTTTATGACCGCACTGATAACAGGTCAACCGAAAGACGGAACCCGTGGGAACTCCCTCCGGCAACCGAGAAGTCGTCCCGCAGGTTGGACACAAAAAGCGAGAACTTTTGAGAGTCTGAATCCCGGTATCCATCATCCTCTTAATTGTCGGAGGATTTTCCAAATCCGGACAAGCACTTAATTCCCTTTTTCTTTCCTTTCCGTGATTACGGTATAATCGCAGCCCTGGAGAATCTCCGTCGGAACTTCATCTCCTTCTTTTTGGGGAAACATAGAAACCGTAAGAACCCGAAATCCGAGTTCCCGAAGACGATTGGAAACGCCGAAACCTTCGTCGCTGTGAAAACGCCCGTTGATATGAACGATCTTCCGTCCCTTTGTCAGAAGCGCATTCGCGATCGAATCCGTCATTCCCGCATCCCAGAGATACTGCGCGTCGATAAATCTCCGCTGCAAATTTTCATCCGAACTCATACCCGGATGTTCGCTTAGAATTTTTCGGATCTTGTTTTCGTAACCTTCCTGAGCAAACTTGCGGATCAGATATTTCGGAGGAAGAAATACGGAACGAACCGGAAACAAAGCTTCGATCCCGGAAGAAGAAACCAGATTCACGTATTTTCGGGGAACGTTGGATGCAAGAACCGGAATCCGATTTTCCTTTGCAAATTGAAGATACGGATGATAGTCCCGAAGATGATTCGGCCAAAGTTTCAACGCGTTTAAAAAAGCTTTCTCGCCGATCTGACCGTTCAGATATTCGTCCAAGGTTTTTTGCTGATCCCGTTCCAGCATTTCCAAGGAAAGAATCACCTGCGTGGTCGAGGCGATTTTTTGAAACCAATCCAGCCGAATTCGATGACCGGAAACGTCGTCGTGTTCCTCTCCCAATATTAAAACATCATAATTCTTGAATGAATCAAAAATCGTTTCGGGCGAGACAGCCATCTTTGTCAAACCCTTCAGGATGGAAACGGGCTTGGGAGTTTGCACAACCTCGGACGATAGATCCGGGTCCGCTTCCGAACGTTTTCCCGCTTTCGATGAATCTGCTTCTTGTTTTTCGGTCTTCATCCGATCCGAGTCCGACGGTTTCGTTTCAGTCGGCGACGGATTTATTTCCGCTCTGGGTTCTGTCTCGGAAAAAGCGGAAACAAAACTTCCGAACAAAATCGAAAGGGATGCGACCAACGGCCAAACCCGAGCTTTCCATAAAGAAGTCTCAACTGCGGACAAACTGATTCTTCGGAAAAAAATTCTTTCTTTCAAAAAGGTTTTCCGTCACTTCAACAAGGATTCGATCTTTTGAGTCACGACGGAACTGTCCGGCTCCACCGCGGATCGGTATCGAGCTTCGATCTTTCCGTCTTTGGAGATAAGAATCTTTTCAAAGTTCCATTCCACTTCTCCCGGAGTCGGAGAATTTTCGATGAGATATAAATACAAAGGATGTTGGTCTTTTCCTTTTACGGAAATTTTGGACATCATGTCAAAGCTGGCGCCTTTTTGAATTCTGCAAAACGTTTCGATCTCTTGGTTCGATCCCGGTTCCTGACTTCCGAAATTGTTGGCCGGAAAACCGACCACGACAAAACCTTGATCCTTGTATTTCTCATATACTTTTTCGAGGTTGTCGTATTGATACGTGTAACCGCACTTGGAAGCCACGTTAACCACCATTACGACCTTACCTTTGTATTTGGAAAGAGAAACGTCGTTTCCTTTAATGTCTTTTACTTTGAAATCGTAAAAGCTTCCTTTTGCGAACGTGCCCGCGATCGGGAAAAGAATTCCGAAAACGAAAAACAGAATGAAAAGTTTTGACTGCATGGATTAGAACCTTCTTTCCAATAGTTTAAATCTCCATGCGTCCACGTTTCAATCGTTTTTCGGAAATCGAAATTCTCCCGTTCGTTCAAAGGAATTTACAAGACTTTGTCGATCTTTCGAGTCGCCGGAAATTTTACGGAAAGTATTTTCTCCAAAGAGATTCAGGAATAAAAGAACCGGCGATAAAAAATCCCAAAAGAGCGAAAAAGACCGCGATTGCAAGAGCCGGAAAAAATCCCAGAGGTTCGCTGCCTCGTTCGATAACGTAGAGACGATCGTCGAGAGTATAACCCATGTCCTTATAAATTTTTTCGGATTCGCTATCCAATGAAGTATCGTTGAATCTTCCTTCGATCGCAAACGTAGGCGAAGAAAAATACGTTCCGTTGTCCAGCTCTTCCTGAGTCACGTCGCTGTCCTTGACGATCACCTTCACTTTTTTGGAACCGGATTGATCGACGGTCGCGACCGGATACGTGATGTGCTGCAGTCTGTTCTTTTTAGTGGAAATGACGTAGTTGTTTGCTGGAACCACTCCGTCCTTGATCTTGATGTATCTCGGAATTTGGTCCGCGGGAGTGGAAACGAATTCGGAAAACGTAAATTCTGTTTTGTTTTTTTTCGCGGAGTGAAACCTCATATCCGGTACGGCAAAACCGAATACAACGAAACCGCACGCGGCGACTCCTACGATCCTATGAATAATCGAAAATCTCCCGATAAACTGAATTCCCTTAAAAACAAGATTCATTGCAAACCTCGAATGGAGTGAAATAATTTTTTGAAATTTTGAACAAGACCGCGCAAAGGTCGAATTCTTTTTTAAGAATTCTAACCTTCGGGAAGGAAAAGAAGACAGGGAGGAAGAAACAATTCGGAAAAAAGTTGTTTCTTGCTAATACGAAGTTGAATCGCCGTAAAACGTTCGTTTAAACGGCGATTTCGTTAAAAAAGGAAAGCATATCCGGTTCTTCTTCCGCTTCGAGATAATCCAGCGCCTGCTCGATGACGGAATCCAAATAATAGACATAGTTCTTATAACTCTTGAGAAAGATTTTCGTTTCTTCGACTTTCTCTTCCGGAATTTTTCCTTGAACGATCAGCTGAAAAAGAGCCAAAACTCCGAACGCGGATTTCAAAGAATCCTGATGCGCGGCGATTTTCAAAATTTCATCCGCGTCCACTTCGGCAAAAGAAGGAAGAAGATCGGTAATGAGCTCGAGCGCGCCGATCGGAATCTGACGATCCAAGGATTTTACGTAATTGATGATGGCGCGATACGCACGGCTGTCGCCCACTCTGGAAAGAATCTGAACGGCTCCCGAAAGAAGTCTTTTGTGATATCCCCAGGAAAGTCTGCCCGAATCCGCGTCACGCATCACTTGATACAGAAAACTCCAAACGAATTTGTCGTTTTCGATCGCCTTATCGGCGAGTTCCGAAAGCCATTCGTCAAAAGAAGGATTCTCCATTTCTTTCGAGAGGAACTCCACAAGTTCGACGGGATTTCTTGTTTCAGGCATATGATTCTTTTTGCGCATGGTCTGGTGATTATCCTCTATAAAAGAACGTTTTTCCATTCTTTTTCTCAAGGGATCGGACGGAATATTTAAAAAAACGAATACGAAAGGTGAGTCGTAATTTTTCAAGAATCGTTCAGAAGTGCCTGTTTCGCGTCACCTCGACAAAAATTCTTTGACAAAAAACGCGGAGAACTTCGAGATTCAGGAAGGATCCGCAATCGTTATGAATTCCTTAACCGTTCAGATTTTTCAGGATATCTATCAGGCTTCTCAATCGGGAAGAATGACGACGATGGAGGATTTGGAAATCAACACCGCCAAGTCCGCGCATCAACTCAGACCGTTTCTCGAAGACCTGAAAGATTCCAGCTTTGTGGTGGAACATCCGGAAGGTTTTGAAATCGCTCCTTCCGGAAAACATTACTACAAAAGCCGTTGGGGATAATCGTGCGGCCGAAACGACCGGATCATTTTCCGTAAAACGCCGCAAGCGTTCGGGAATTCCCGCGCAACACAGAGTGTTTTAGAATATTCTAATATAGCAAAAATACAACGGTTCCGATCCGAAACGGAAACGTTTTCTCATAAAAAGGAAATCCGGTCCGCAAACCGATACGATCTCGTTTCCACCGGAACGAAGCCGTTACCGATCCGGCTTTTTCGATTCTCCGTTTTGATTGCGGTTCAGCATAAAGACCGCAAGCACCGCGAACGTTCCGCCGATCGTCGTCGTAAAACTCGGAATCTCGTTTAAAAAGATCCAACTTCCGAACAAGGCCGTGACGGGAACCAGAAAGATGAACGAACTCGCAACTCGAGAACCGAGTTTGGTCGAAGCGAAAAAATACACGGTCGTTCCGAACGTCGTCGAGATCACTGAAAGATACAGGATATGAAACCAAAAAACCGGTCCGCTTTCCAAAGCCTTCTCCACTCCGTAAGGAAAAGCCAAAAACAAATCCAAAACCGTTCCGATCGCAAAAACGTAAAAGCTATAAACAAGAGGAGAAATCGTTTGCCCCGTGCTGTGACTGTTCATACTTAGGATCGCCCAACTGAACGCGCAAAAAAGAAAGAAAATATTTCCGGATTGAAAGAGAGAATTCAAATCCAATTCCCACAATCGAAGCAGAATACAACCGCCCACGAGACCGAGAAAAAGTCCGATTCCTTCCCGAGCGGAAGGCAACTTCTTCTGAAACAGATGAACGAGAACGTACGTAAAGATCGGGTTCATCGTCGTAACGAGAACGCCGCCCGCACCCGCGAGCCCGTTCTTTAAACCCAACAGAAAAAATTGATTGTAGATCGTATAAAGAATTCCGCCGATCGCGACCTGGATCCAAACTTTTTTATTCGGAAGCCGAAAAGATTCCTTTCTCCACAACACGACGGGAAGAATCGAAATCGCCGTCGCTAAAAATCTCCAGAAGATGATTACGTTCGGTTGCTGATCACCGACGATGAGTTTTGCCGAAGGCCAGGCAAAGCCCCAGGAAATCATGGCGATCACGAGAAGGACGTAGAATTTTGCGCTAGCGTTCGTTGGCATAAAAGGAATAAACCTCTTTTACCAATCTCAAGAACGGAAAGGCAGATTCAATCCTAACTTGCAAATCCGACGATCGGGCCGTATTTAATTCTTCGTTCGGTTCCTATGTTCGCGGACAAGTTCCGGAAGTTTCGCCATGGAAGAATGAATTCGATGCATCTCCAACGCGGGCTTTGCCGGAATTCCGAAGTAAGCGACTTTTTCGGCGCTGTCTTCCGTAAGACCGGACATTCCCATCAAAATCGAACCTTTCTTCATCGTGATTCCTTCTGCAACCGCGGCTTGACCGCCCATGATGACTCCATCTTCCAAAGTCACGGAACCGGCAAGAACCGTTCCTCCCGCGATATAAACGTAGTTACCGACTCTGCAGTTGTGAGCGATATGAACGTGATCGTCGAACTTCGTATAATTTCCCACAGTCGTCGTTTCGATCGTGGCGCGATCCACGGTGCAGCAGGCGCCCATTTCGACGTGATCGCCGATCACAGAGTTTCCGATCTGAGGAACTTTGTAACGCACTCCGCCCTTATCATAAAAGCCGAAACCGTCCGCGCCGATCACCGTGTTCGAATGAATGAGGTCGTATTTTCCGAGAACACAATCGTAACAAACCACGACGCCGGATTTAAGAACCGTTCCTTCCCCGATCTTCGCTCCGCTTTCGATCACTACGTTCGGATAAATCTGACAATTGTCTCCGATCTCGACGTTCTCCTGGATCACGGCAAAGTCCATGATCGTAACGTTCTTTCCTATCTTTGCGGATTTATGAATGCTCGCCTTATCCGAAATCGAAGCGGAGAATTTCGGTTTTCTTTCGAACAGAGAAAGCATTTCGATGAATTTCAATCTTGCCTGAGCTTCAGGAACGATCAATGCGGAAGGAAATTCTTCGGCTAACGCCGGTGTGGTGAGCGCCAGTTGAACTTGTTTCGCCTTGGGGTTGGAAGTCAGATACTTCTTCGCTTCAAAGTAATAGATTCGATCCGGTCGAACGTCGGAATGATTTTCAATATCACCGATTCCGATTACGTCCAGTTCTCCGTTACCCTTAAGTTCTACGCCGAGTGTTTTCGCTAAATCTTTGGCTTTCATGATACGCAAATTTTCTCCGCGTAAAAGAAGGACTCAACTCGTTTTTTATATTATAATTCGGTACATTATGAAAACGGACACCGTTCGTTATTTTTTAAACTTGGAGTTTTTTATATAAATTAAGAATGGAATAGGGACGAAGTTTTTTGAAAGAGATCCAGGACGGACCGCGAATTTCCGTCCGCAGAATCTTTCTTTGAGCAAAGATCCGCGGATCGGATTCGGTATCGATTCGAGAATCGACGTTTATGCGAGAGTCGATTCAAAGGTTTCGATCCGAGACAGATGTTTCATCGTAAGATCGACATCGTCCCACCCGTTGGTGATTCGATTCAAAAGAGATTCGGAAAGGGTAAAACGGTATTTCTTTTCGCCGGCAAAGACGACTAACGCGTCCAGATCGACGGAAACTTCCGCCCCTTCCCGATTCGTTACGAATTCCAAGATCTCCTCCACTTCTTCCGTGGAAAGTTTTACCAAAGCGATTCCGTTCTTAGCGCAATTTCCGAAAAAAATATCCGCGAATGAAGGCGCAATGACGACTCGAAAACCGTAATCCGCCAAAGACCAAGGAGCGTGTTCCCTGCTCGAGCCGCATCCGAAATTCTCACCCGCAATCAAAACCGATGCGTTCTTGTATCTGCTCTGATTGAGTACGAAATCCGGATTCGGCGTATTACCGTCCTCGTCCAAATATCTCCAGTTGTGAAACAGATGAACTCCGAATCCGGTCCGCTCGGTTTTTTTCATAAACTGCTTCGGAAGAATTTGATCCGTATCGATATCCTTGCGATATAAAGGAACGGCCAATCCTTTGTGTTTTGTCCAAGCGCCACTCATACTTTTTCCTCCTGTAATTCCTGAACGGTTCCGAATCGTCCCAACACGGCTGCGACCACCGCGCTTTCCGGACTTACCAAATGCGTGCGGCCTCCTCGTCCTTGTCTTCCTTCGAAGTTCCGGTTGGAAGTGGACGCGCATCGTTCTCCCGGCAAAAGATAATCGTCGTTCATGCCGAGACACATCGAACATCCGGGCAATCTCCATTCAAAACCGGCCTCGGTAAGAATTTTATCCAGCCCCTCGCTCTCCGCTTGACGTTTCACTCTTCCCGAACCAGGAACCACGATCGCAACAACGTTAGACGAAACCTTTCTTCCTTCGGCGATCGCCGCGGCTTTGCGTATATCCTCGATTCGCGCGTTCGTGCAGGAACCGATAAAAACTTTGTCGATCTTAACGGAGCGCATTTCTTCTCCCGCTTTCAAACCCATGTATTCCAAGGATCTTCTCGCCGCGGCTCGGACTTCCGGATCGTCGAACGAATCCGGATTCGGCACCGTGGAAAGAACGGGAATCACCTGTCCCGGATTGGTTCCCCAAGTCACCATAGGAGAAACTTCCCGCGCATCCAAAACGATCGTCTTGTCAAAGACCGCATCCGGATCGGACTTTAAGGTTTTCCAATATTCCGTTTTTTTGATAAACTCTTCACCCTTGGGAGAAAAGTCCCTTCCCTTTAGATAATCGAACGCGGTTTGATCGGGAGCGATCATACCGGCTCTCGCGCCCGCTTCGATACAAAGATTACAAAGAGTCATCCGTTCTTCCATAGAGAATTTGGAGATCGTTTCTCCCGAATATTCGATCACGTATCCTTGGCCTCCATCCGTTCCGATCTTTCCGATCAGATATAAGGCCAGATCTTTCGCCGTAACGTCGGCTCCCAATTCTCCCTTGACTTGTACGGAAAAATTTTTCGATTTTTTCAAACGGATCGTCTGCGTCGCGAGAACGTGTTCGATCTCGCTCGTTCCGATTCCCAACGCAAATGCCCCGAACGCTCCATGCGTGGAAGTGTGAGAATCACCGCACGCGATCACGGTTCCGGGTAACGTAAGTCCCATTTCCGGACCGACCACGTGAACCACTCCTTGATCCGGGTGATTTATATCCAAAAGCTCGACTCCGAATTCGGCGCAGTTCTTGGAAAGAAGTTCCATCTGCTTTTTGGAGATTTCTCCCGCGCCGTCCCAATTCCGGTTTCTCGTGGAAACGTTGTGATCCATGATCGCGAGAGTTCTTTCCCTTCTGCGGACCGGCCTTCCTTTCTCCTTCAAAGCGGTAAACGCCTGCGGAGAAGTCACTTCGTGAAGAAGATGTCTGTCCACAAAGAGGATATCCTCTTCTCCGTCCTTTGCGACGACCCTGGATTCCCAAATTTTATCGTACAATGTTTTTCCGGCCATATCGCCTCCGATAAAAAGAAGATAACAGAAACGGAAACATAATGCAAATAAATAGGATTGATTGACAGCATAACAAAAAGTTATAGGTATAGAATCTATGGAATTCAGACAAATCCGATACTTTCTGGAAATCAGGGATGCGGGAACGTTTCAAAGGGCCGCGGGAAAACTGGGCCTGACACAACCCGCGCTTTCCCGTCAGATTTTTCTTTTGGAAAAAGAATTGGGCGTTTCCTTATTGGAAAGAGGCCCCAGACAAATTCGCCTCACACACGACGGAGAAGTATTCTTTAGCTACGCGCAAAGAATGCGCGAACTCTGGGAAGAATTGAAATCCGCGATGAAAGAACCGGGTAAGGAACTTTCGGGAGAATTCTCCCTTTCTGCGGGAGGAACCGTGTCGGCTTGGATTCTTCCTGCGATCCTCAAAAAAATAAGAAAGGATCATCCGGATCTTGTCTTATCCGTACGGGAAGGCGATTCGCTGGAAACGAAAGAATCGATTTTGTTAAACGAAGTGGATCTAGGAATCCTTACGGGACCGGCGGACGAGCCCGGTCTCATTTCCCGGGAATTTCTTTCCGATAGAATCGTCCCCGTCGCATTAAAAACACATCCGATCTTTCAAAAGAAAAAACCGATTCTCAAAGACATCAAAGATGAATCGTTCGTATTCTTCCATCCGGCTTCGGCGATCCGAAAGGCGGTGGAAAAAAAGATTCGGTCCTTCGGAAAAGAATTCAAACCGAAAATCGCGATGGAACTTCGAAGTGTGGAGTCGGTTATCAAAAGCATCGAATCCGATTTAGGCATAGGATTTTTATCCTCCTACAGCTTAAACTCGAAACTCAAAGTGATTCCGATTCCCGAATTGTACGTGGAACGAAGATTTTATCTCTGTCATAAGAAAACGATCCGACCGGGATTATCAAAACTTGCGGACGCATTGATCGCAGAAGCGAAAACACGTTTTGAAACGGAAAAATAGGAACTGCAAGAATGTTCGCTTATTTCCGATTCGGAGAATTTGGAATCATAGATCATAGACGCACTCTCCATAAACAATAGAATCTTCGAGACATTCCCTATTACGTAACTAATTACAAGCAGTTGCAGTTTCCGTGATTCTCCTTTTCCAGAAAGTTTCTTCGGCTCCCGCAAACGGCCAGAATCGATTCATGTCGGCTATGATCTTTTTAGACTTTGTCGCAACAAAGGGATCATTCTTACAAAAGTTAACCAAAGTGTCGGATTGATTTTGTTGCATGCCGCCGAGAATCGCAGCGGCAAAGATTGCGCGGTCTTCTAACTTATTTGTGGTGCCGTAATAACTGAGAAAACCGGAAGCAGGATGAATGATTTGAGTCCAAACCGCGGCGGCCGCGCCCGAATTCGAAACGCTACCATAGGAAAATCCGCTCGGGTTCAAAGCATTCCACTCATCCACAGACATAGAATAAAACGGTCCGAACTGCGAGTAGTCTACATTGTGCATCAGCTCGTGGTGAATCGTCGCGGCATAGTCTTCTTCACAATTGACGCAAGCTGCCAAACCTTCTCCCACCGCAAGATAAATGCTGTTTTCCGGTGCGAGAGAAAGTCCTCTCGCGCCGCCTCCGCTTACTCCGTTGATGTATTTTACTAAATAGATTTTTTCGGCTCTCGCTTTGATCCAATATCCTTTCGGATACTTTGTAATTTGTGCGCGGAGAAGCGAAACATACGCATCTAAATCCGCGTCGGAATAACTCAGATCAAACGTATACCATTGGTTCGAGGGCGGCATCGTACGAGTAATAATCTGAACGTCCCGATCGTAGTTTTCGGCTCGATCGAGAAAGACCGGAGCTAATAACAATACGATGGATGCATCCGTATCTTCTTTTTTATGATTACATGCGATGAGAATGTATAAGAATAAAAAACCAAGAACAATCTTTACTTTCACGAAATTCTCCTTTATTGGAAAATGATTCAGAATCAATTGCAGGAAGTTCCCGTAACCCTCTGCTTCCAAAGAGTATCGCTTCCGACCGCAAACGACCAAAACCGTTTCATATCGGAGATCATCAGATTCACCTTGGCACGAACAACCGAATCCGTTTTGCAAACGTCGATCATCTGCGTATAACTAGCCGCCGGTCCCATCAACCCCATTCCGACTTCCGCGTAATCCTCTCCCACATTGGAAGTTGCATAAGTCGTAATATACCCGGGCACCGGATTATCGATCTGAAGCAGGTTCGGCAAGGACCAATCTACATTGCTCGCGTAACCGACCGTATTGAGCGAAGCCCAATCCGAATGAACGGCCATATAAAAGCCTCGAACCGCATAATCAAAGTTATGCGTAAATTCGTGATGGATCGCGCGATTGATCCAATCGTCCATCGCCCCGTTTGCGATTCCCGGACTTACGTTCAAATAAACGCCGTTTCCCAAAACGTCGGCGTAACCGGCAGCGTTTCGACCGTTCATAGAAAGATTTGCGCACAGGATCACTCTTTCCACTTTTCCCTTGATCAGATAACCGCGGGGATATTGAGAGATTTGCGTTTGGAGCAGAGTTTGAAAATGATTTACGTCGTTTGCGGCGTAATTGATATTACAGACGTATGTCGAGCCGTCGCTCGGAGGAACGACCGAATTGTAAGTCACGATCTGAACGTCTCGATCGTAGTTTTCAGCGCGGTCCGGTAAACCCAAAAGAAGCAAAAGCGCTTCTTGTTCCGAAATTTCGTCTTTCTTATGGGAACATGCGAAGACGATCGAAGAGACCAATATCAGTAGGAAAAGCTTCCGTATCATATAAGATATCTACAATCTTCACGCTCGATATTTCCTTCGTATGATAACTTGACATTTTATTAAGGACGATTTCGAAATTATTTTTTAACCGATCGACAGAAGGACGCTGCGCAGGAGATTCCGATCAAATCGATCCCTTCGCCTTCAGAATCTCGAAAAAAAAATCTTGCAGATTGAACCGGAACGACAAAATGAATTCCACTTTATGAAATGGATCTGCCGCCACTGCCGATACGCAAACCCGCTCACCTTGGATCGCTGCATTCAATGTGGAAACACAAAAGGCGAAAACCCGGAAATCACCGGTTCGACTTCGTTTTTACAAAAAATTCTCAAATTGGGGACATTCGGGTGGGCGCTGTTGATTCTTGTCGGATTAGCATGCGTGATCCTCCTGCCGATCCTATTCATTGTCGCATTATCGAATGTGGAGGGTTTGGCGAGCGCGCTCCTGTTGATCGCGGGATTTTACGGAGCCAGATCGGCCTTACGATCCGGATTTCCCGATCCGGCAAAAGCGATCTTTCTCGTATTCTTTTCCGTCATGGGCGTCGCAATCGACCAACCTGGAAATTATTTATACAACTATCCGATGAATTTTCTCTGTCCGGAAAAAACCACGGTTACAAGAAACCTCGTAGTCACCCATCCTCTTCCCGAAAGAACGGATATGACCCAGGCCTTTCTGTGCAGGGACGAAAATGAGGACGAATTTTATCGAATCCCGATGTTCCATGTTTTAGGAATTCGATTTTTAGAATATTCTATTTTAGGAATATTTCTTTTATCGGTTCAGGGATTTTTTCGCAAAACTAAAACGACATCGTCGTAATAATCTCCGCATCCGTACAATACGGCCGCCGTTTGGCGGTCGATCTCGATTCTTCGAAAACCCGCCTTTTCGTACGCGCGGACGGCTCTTGGATTTCTTGCGGAAGGACGGATTATAAGTTCTTCCATATCCAGTTCGTTTAACAAAATAGCGCTCAGGATTCGAATCGCTTCGACTCCGTATCCGCGACCGCAAAATTCGGGCGACGACATCCAGATGTCCAGCTCGGCGACGCGGCGAGTCGGCAAATCGGACGCGTAATTGATCTGTCCGATACAAACCTCATCCATTAGAATTCTGTAACATCTTCCGAGTTCCGGATTCGAACCGGTAAAAAAATACTCCAAATAATCGGCGGAGAATTCTTCCCAAGTCGGAATATCCGCGTCCGGAAACAAAGGCGGCCCTAATAAAAACGGAACCAATTCCGGATGAACGAGCCAATCGTAGAATTTTCTACGATCCTCAAGAACGGAAGGTTCTAATCGAATGAAATGATCCCGGTTGTTCATCTTCTTCTTTTCTTAGGACGAATATGAACCGTTCCAAGAAAAGAAAAAGACCTTTTTTTAACGGGAAAAGAACCGCAATACGTCACGAAAGTTTCGCAGCTTCTTCCTCCGAAACCTTATAAGGACGCATTCTTTTTAGATCCATAAACAAACCGAAAAATTTGGAGGAACATACCAAGGCGCCATCCGACTCGCGATACAGATCTTGAATCACCAATACACGACTTCCTTTTTTCGCTTCAAAGCGAGTCACAAGGCGCGTGGTTTCCGGATATTTCAATTCCGCTTTGTATTCCAACTCCGCTTTCAAAATCACAGGACCGATATTTTTTTGGCGCAACTCCCCCAAATTCATACCCGCATCTTCGAAAGCCGCCCTTCTCGCCTCGTCGAAATAGCTCTGATACACTCCGTTGTTCACATGTCCGTTCTCGTCCAAATCCACCCAGCGAACCTTTACATAATGAGTAAACGATCTTCCTTCCGCTTGCGGTGCGGTCTCTTGTTCCAGAGTCTCCATGTTTTTCCTCCTCGGTAGAACAACCGGTCTACCCTTGGATTAAGCCTATAAAATGGTAGACAAATTTGTCTACCATTTTAAATTTCAGGTATAAGATTTTTCGAAGAGGGGAAATTTTTTCTCCCTTTAAAGAAGAAACTTTTGAACAATCGGTTCGATCGATGAAACAGACTTTTCTCAAACACGACCCGGCCAAGGACAGGATTTTGAAGGCTACGGTGAAACTCTTTTATGAGAGAGGTTATTCCAATACCGGTATCAACGAAATATTAAGCGAAGCGAACGCGTTTAAAAAGAGCTTATACCGGTATTACCCATCCAAAAAAGATCTCGGCGTAAGTTACGTTTCGTTTCAGGAAGAACAGATCATCGGCTTAGCCGAAATCATGATGAACAAATACGAAAGATATCCGGACTTTATCCGGGCCTGGATCAAATTCATACAGAGAAGATTGAGAACCAAATACAAATACGGCTGCCCTCTCGCGAACTTTTCCAATCAAACGCACGAGGAACCGGAATTGCAAAAACGAATCTTAGAATCCCTCGACCGATGGAATCGAAGTTTCGGCCAATACTTCACTCGGCCGATCTGGAAAAAGAAAAAAACGCTGAATTCAAAAACCGCTTTGGAGTTCGCGGAAAAGGCGTTGTTCCTCTATCAAGGAGCGATGCAGCTCTACGGGATCACGGGCAATAAAAAATTCATCGACCGGTTGGAAGAAGAACTTCTTAAATTGGAAGAAATCGTATAAGAATAAGATTCTTTTTTGATCGTCGAGTCGCTCTTCTTATCGTTTCGGTCGAACCGGAAAACATCCTATATATGACATCTTTTGCATAAAGGAAAATCGTTTCGGCTCCGGTCCGCAATTTCTTTCCAAAAACGGCTTGCTGGAAAAAAATACGGGAATAAATTTCCTTAGAAGAATCGGTATGCCCTCAACACGCAAAAAGACCAAGGAAAAACCGCTCCCATTCAAAAATGCCAACGTGGCCGAAGTTTTTCGCAATTATCCGGATCCTGTTCGGATTCGATTATTGGCGCTTCGGGATTTGATCTATAAAACGGCGGACTCGATCGCGGAAGTCGGAAAACTCGAAGAGACCTTGAAGTGGGGACAACCGAGTTATCTAACGTCGGAGTCTAAGAGCGGAAGTACGATTCGAATCGATCGACTTCCGGCGGAAGAAAATCGATATGCGATCTATTTTCATTGTCAGACGAATTTGGTTTCCACCTTTCGGGAACTCTTTCCCAAAAAGTTCGATTTCGAAGGGGATCGCGCGATTCGGTTGAACGTGAAAGACCCTCTTCCTTCCAAAGAACTGAGCGTCTGTATCTCTTTGGCGTTAACCTATCATCTCGCTAAAAAAAGGAAAAATCAACGGGGGACTTAGGAGTCCCCCGTTTACGGCCGTATCTAACGTTATGCGGGAATAATCTCCAACTCTTCATCGTCCGCGCCGGTCGTATCGTTCGCTACGTTTCTCGCTTCGCGATACGTCATCCACTTTCCGGTTTCGGAATCGATCACCTTACAAAGAGACGTCGATTTAAAATAATCTCCGAAGATCGTGTCTCTTTCCAGAACGTGATCCCCGTAAACCGCCTTGATCTCGTTCAAAGCGCGTTTGAGATTGTAGAAAGGAATCTTCATGTGAACGTGATGCGGCATGTGAATGAAGATATTGTGAAAGAAAAAATTCATCACAGGGTGAATATGATAGTTGATGGTTCCTTTCATTTGTCCGTAAAAAGGAGTCCATTCTTCCTTTGTCTTCCAGGGAATTTCGGAGTGGATGTGATGAACGTAAACCGTGATTCCCATAAAATAATTCCATGCGATGAACGGAACCAGACAAACTTTCGTGAACATCCACAAACCCGCACCCGCGTCGAAAACACCGTTTGCCGAACTGCCGAAATAAAAAACGAGACCGGACGAGATAAACGCAAAGGAAAGCATAATCCATTTGTCCCGGCCCGCTTCCTTAAGAGGAGCCGTAAACAAAACCATTCCTTTGAGCCAGACTTCGATCATGTAGTAAAAACCGCCTCCCCAAGCCGACCAGAAAAAACGGTGCATCATCTTTTTGAATATTCCAAATTTTGCATATTCTTCCGCGGTCGCCGGATGCCATACGAAGTCCCCTTGTCTTTTGATCGTATGACCGTGATGGATTCGGTTGTGTCCGTAAGCCCATTGATTGTAGGCGTGCAAAGAAGGAAGCATTGCGATTTGTCCGATCCAATACCGGAGAAATCTGTTCTCGAACAGGGCTTCGTGCGCGCAGTCGTGACCGACGACGAACAAAGCGGCAATCGTCATTCCCGCAAAAAACCATAAGAAAGGAAGAAGATACCAGGTGTCTATGTGCCAAAGCAGAGCGATTGCCACTCCGAAAAAAAATAGATCTCTCAAAAAGTAACCGATCCCTTTGTAAGCGGGATTGGCAAAAGTTCCTTCAGACAAGGTTTCACGGACGGATCCGAGAGTTTCCTTAGGTGAAGAACCGGAATTCATTTTCACTTCCATCGTTTTCTCCTTAGCGAACGGCGTTCACTTTACTACTGAACAACGTTAGCCAATAATTGAAGGTTTGGCAAGAAAAAAATCAGGACGTAAAAAGAAATTTTGAAGGAGTTCCCACAAATTCAGAGTTCGTTCGGAAAAATTACGAAGGAGTTCCCACACTTTCCGGGAGGAACGGGAGAATTCTCCCGTTAAAAGGTCGGAACTGCGGCGTTTCCCCATTCGGAACGGGACGCCTGATACAGAACGTGTTTGGAAAGGATATGTTCGGTCGGAAGATTCGGATGTTGAAAAACGCCGACTTCTTTCATACCGATGCGTTTCATCACGGCTTGGGACCTTACGTTTAGGATCGAAGTAAACGAAACGACCTTGGGAAATCGCAGACGGGTAAATCCGTATTCCAAACAAGCCGATGCGGCCTCGGTCGCAAAACCCCGATTCCAAAAAGAAGAATTCAATCTCCAGCCGATTTCCACGGCGGGCGTAAAGGAAGCTTGGAAGGAAACGTTTAAAAATCCGGTAAATCCGACCCATTCTCCCGTCCCTTTTGTCTCGACGATCCAAAGGCCGAATCCGAATTCTTCGAAATGGGCTCGCATCTTCTCGACAAATCGTTCCGAATCTTCGCGGGTCAAAAGCGCGGGAAAATATTCCATCACGGTCGGATCCGAACTCATTCGATAAAACGGCTCCAAATCTTTTTCTTCCCATTCTCGTAGAATCAGTCTTTCGGTTTTCATTTTAGATCGACGTATGCGATAAATTTAGTATTGCCAAAGCAAATTCAGCCGATATTCTTGACAAAGAACTCCAGTTATTCAATCGATTTTCTAACTTCTAAACGTAGTCCTATCTTAAAGTTTGCTCTTCTTTCTAAGTCCTGCATCTCTAAAATTCTTCTACTTCCTTTCGGGGAAACGCTGTTTTTAAATCAAGATAACTTGATCTAATTTATAACGACACGAGGAACATATGTCAGTTAATATTTATGTAGGAAATCTTTCTTACGATCTCAACGAAGGAACGTTAGGCGATCTTTTCAGAGCGCACGGCGCGGTAAATTCCGTAAAAATCATCACCGACCAATACTCCGGAAAATCCAAAGGTTTCGGTTTCGTCGAAATGTCGAACAGGGAAGAAGCGGACAAAGCGATCAAAGATTTGGACGGAAAAAACGTTCTTACCCGCAATCTGAAAGTAAACGTCGCAAAACCGAAAGGCGATAGATTCTAATTTAAGAATTCATCAGTTTCGATCGATGCGATCGTATCGGCCGTCTTTGGAAGGGAAACCTTCAAAGGCGGCTTTTTTGTTTTTGGGGGGAATTGGTGTTCCATAGGAAGAACTCAAAGCAATCGAGTCTCGTAAAAAATAGGGGCATCGATTCAACTTTCGAATGCGATTTTGTAGCCGATTGATCGGTTTCATAATTTGAACATTGAAGGTAACTCCCAGTTAGAAAGAGGAAACTGTAAACATAAAATAAAGGGGCTTCAATCGTAATGCACGATTCACTTAAGTGGCATTATTCTCGCAAAAGGATTCATATTGTCTGGCTTTAATAAATAAACTTCTCAAATTCTTTCAAAGAAATTTTAATGCTAAAACATAGGCGTTCAAAAAAAATAGTATAATTAGTCTGACGGGATGATTAGCAACTTTTTACCAACAAGTCATTATGCAAAACTTAATTTCTATATTCAATAAAACTAAGATACTGTTAAACTCCAGGGCGAATCCTTTTATATTTAGCCCAGTTCTTTCAGCGATTTCATTATTAGCAATATTCTTTTGTTTCAGTCGATCTTTTCTTCAATCGATCGGATACACGCAAAACGTTACATTGTCTTTATTATCTCCTAATCCTTGTTATTCCAATGTTCATGAATATAAACGTTGCATTTCGAATATTTTCAATCCCGTAGAATATTCTAATCATCTTGCTCAGTTAACGAATTCCTCTTTAGCCAAAGTCAGCGTGGATAAAGAAATTTTGAGCCTGATTGGAGACAACACTGTGGACACTTACCCATGGGAACTCTCGGAAATCGAAAAACATCATCTAAATTGGAAATCGAGACCCACATTTCAGTCTTATATTTCCTATACACCTTGGATCGATTTACAGAATAACGCTTTTTGGAATTCTGTAGACAAACCGAAGTTTATCCTTTGGAACACCGAATTCGGAATTGAAAGCATTGATAATAGGTATATCTTTAACGATGAGCCAATTTCCATATTCGGAATCTTAGCCAGTTACAAACCGGTAATTCAAAAAAATCCGCATATACTTTTACGGCTAAGAAATAATCCGCTCACTTTGAATCGAACTCCAAAACCTGCTTTTGAAGAAAAATTGGAAATTTCTTCGGGTAAATTCAACGAGGAAATTCCCGTGCCGATTGTTGATAAGGATTGTATATTGAGAGTCAAGATCGATTTTAAATACTCTATAAAAGGTCATCTAAAGAATTTCTTATATAAATCGGACGCACAAGGAATTTTATTTAATATAAACGGATCAGAAAAGAAATTCTTTAGATTGGTGCCTAAAAACTCAATATCCGGAATATGGATTAACCCGCTAATCACTAAGTTAGATGTCGATACCTTAGATATCGAAAATATACTTAAGATGGAACACAAAGTAAAATCCTTTATGCTAATGACGGAAGATAAAAAGATGTTTAAGGGATTTCGATATCAATGGGAACAAATATGCAAAAAATTATAGAACGACACGATCTTAAAAAAAAGATTCGATATACGTTGATCTTTCTGTTGTCTGTCATTATTTATTTGTTCTCAATACATCGAATCGGCGCTCCAATACAGTCCGGATTGGATGAATCTTATGTAATTGCAATAAATAAATATTTCGCAAATTTAGAGTATGCACGAACGCAGATATTTTTCTCCTATGGCCCATTAGGGTTCTTAGTTGTCCCCTTGCCAATCGGTTCTAACATAATGATCTCAACTTTATTTTGGAACAGCTTTCTTTTCTTTTTTATCCTTTCTTCTTTCAGTATTGTTCTGTTAAGGATCAATAAACCTAATTTATTGATCGCTTTGATGCAAATTTTGTTATGCACTTGGATAGTGAATGCAAGCGAAATAA
Organism: Leptospira sanjuanensis; assembly: GCF_022267375.1. Lineage (GTDB taxonomy): Bacteria > Spirochaetota > Leptospiria > Leptospirales > Leptospiraceae > Leptospira > Leptospira sanjuanensis. Next base: position 646,132 of record NZ_JAIZBH010000001.1, on the reverse strand, counting down.
GGTTCATCCCCTTTCTTTTGGTGAGTAATCTATTAATTCTCGACAAATTTGTATTCAAAGATGAAAAGTATTTTTTTATTTTGTCAGCCTTGTTTATCGGAGTCCTTGGATATTTTATAGGAAGTTATTTCGTGGCAATGTTCGGCTATTTTTTTCCTTTATTTATATCAAGCCTCTTGAAAAAGCAATGGAAAAAAATAATGATTTTTGCTCTATTCCTGCTTCTAAATTTATTTCTTTTTCGATTTCTTATTTATCGAGATTTTAATATAATAAATAATTTAATTTCAATTCTCGAATTTTCAATGGGTAATAGTTATAGCATGACGATAGGGGCGGATACGTTTTCTTGGGGATTACTACTTTTATGTATAATTCCCTTTTTTCTATTTCTTTTATTTAGAAAACCTGAAGTCTCTTATTATATCTTAATTTCCCTTGTTCCACTTTTTCTTATTTTTAAATATGCCTTTACAAGAATCGATCATCTATCTCAATTCTTTAATTTTTTTGCAGCTGTCCTTGTGAATATGATGATTCTTGCATTGAGTAAATTGTCGGAACAGGCGAATACTGAACAGACTGCGACTTAATAAGCGAACGTCCTAAATGTAGTTACCCCACTTAAAAGAAAGTGTCTTAAAAGTTTCATGTCGGTTAACTATAGTGAACCGGATGCCTATTTTTCACTTGGAATGTGCTCCTCACATACTATAATAAGAGCGATGCTGATATAATTAAACAAAATGTTCCATATGCTATGGCGATAATTAATTTCTTTTTTCTTGGGATATTTCTAGTACGATCAGGTAACATTAAAAGAATTAGCATTGAACCGACACCACCGAAAAATGCAAAACTAATAAATAATAAACGCCAATGAAGGTCCGGGTATTTGTCTGAATGAATGTTTTCGAGATCTTGATATTCTTTAAAGATTTCGAATAGCGATATATTCCGTTTTAGAGCCTTGTCTCCTTGAATTAGTTGGATATATCCTTGATATCCATTTTTATCTTGATAACACCCCTCGTTTTCATATTCAACATAATTCACTCCTTTTGAATGTATTTTAGTTCTGCGTATGAACACGACTTTTGATTCTAAATTTTGTAAACCGATCAAAAAAGTATAACGAGAATGATCAATTGGATTTTCGACTAACATAACAACCAACGGAGCATCGTTTAATGAAAAATCTCCTCTATTCCTTGGGATAAGCCCAAACGCACATTCAGAAAATTCCGTAAGTGATTTTTCAAAATTAGGAGAGTTTCCTTTTTCAATTTCATACAATGTAATGTTAGATACGGATAAGTTTTTCTGAAAAGAGTAATCTAACGTAAGATCAAACAATTCTGGCGTCTCTTTGTCCCAAATTACATAGGAAATCACTTTAGAATTCTTAGGTAATATTACCTTTGAACAATTAAAAAGAGAGTAATGCCCTGCTACTATGATAATTAAAAATGCAAAATATTGAATGTATTTTTTATTCATTTTCATTCTGAATTTTCTTGTCCCATTTACTTATTGTCCATTGTGGATATCCTTGGCCTGATCCTGGAGTTACTGTTACTCCTATCTTACCAGGTATAGTAGGAAGCGCTTTTGCCCCCCCTAAAGATGCAGAAACCTTAGAACGATTATAAAAATTAAAATCTACCGAAGCTACGCCTAAACCAACATTCATTCCTAAATCGAACGAAAAATCTTTCGATTTAATATTTTGTGCTAGTCCATCTACCTTACCCTCAGTATATGAAATACCACCACCTAAGCCAAAAGAAATTCCGGCGTCCCAAGAAACAGTGGTTCTACCAGTATGATCTGTTATTTCCGTTTTAGTCAAATTCGGGCCAACACCCAAGACGGCAGAAAAATTCAAAATTGAATAACCGATTTCACCAGGTTTGATAGCTACGTGTCCCGGGCTTTTAGAATCATTGGAAACGTTAGCTACTTGATTATTTTCTTTTGTCCCTATGACAGCCAATTTTAAAGAGATCTTTCGTGTCGTTTTCTTTTTACATGTTGGAACAAGAGAAATCCTTCACTTTGATATTCATACAAAGCCGACTACAAATTGGATGAAACGAGTCTTGAAGTGTGCGATTCGAAAACAAACAAGATCGGGGAAGAGGATTCAATATTTCTTGTCTGACAACGATTCTCTGTTTGGAAAGAAATTTTCCGATTATTTAGAACGGATCGGTATCAAACACAAAAAGACTTCGATTCGATCTCCTTGGCAAAACTGCTATGCAGAACGTTGGGTAAAGACTTGTAGAAATGAGTTCTTGAATTTCTTTATTCCGATCAATCAATATCATTTGGAAAAGAAATTGGAAGAGTTTATCCACTTTTACAATCATCATCGCACACATCTTGCGTTGAACAAGGATTCACCGGTTCCTTCTCCGATTTTAAAACCGCCGAAAGACGGAAAAGGAAAACTCATTTCCACTCCCGTTCTCGGCGGGCTTTACCATACTTATCATTACGAAAACGTTGCCTAACGTTTCCGTTGTGAGCGTTTTGAAAACTCGTCTTGAAAACGAGTTCGCTGGCTCACGTCCTGACTTTTCTTTCGTTTCCGAAAATTGATTCAAAGATCGTGAAATTCGACTTTTGGAATGCGATTTCAGAATCCAAAACCCCGATTTGAGATTAAAACTAAGTCAATATCAAATCAGAGTTTCGTTATATTAGAAAAATATCCGCAAGGTTAGTTTTTGCGAGGCTCAATATAGTTTCACGGATTTAGAGACTCGCATTTTTCTACGAAATCTTTTTTTCCATATTTATTTTCAGGATCGTAATAAAATCGAAAACAATCAGAATTCATATTTCCTTTTTGATTAACATACATTTTGTATTTTTTTCCATTGATTAATGCTAAAGGTCCAATGTGAGTTTTATGTTGATAATCATTAGGATGCAATTCTCCATATTTTATATTATAGCCTGTATATCGATTCAACGAAAGAAAAATCTCCCAATAAGTTTTTTCATCCCCATAAAGAATTATTCCATCAATACCTGTCTCTTTCCCTTTTGATGGATGAAAATGAAAGATCAAATCTTTACCCTGATATTCTAATGTTAAATCGATTTCCGGTGCATAATTTCCATCCGAAATACCAAAGAAGCACGACAAATTTAAAAGGCAAAAAATAAGAATCGAAAGCTTTAATCGTTTCATATCTATTACACCTTATTCAATGGCTATATTTTTTAAAAATATTTTCCTTAAACTGATTTGAAAATTGATCTGCATTCTGCTCATTGTAGACTCGTTCCTCATTGTAATATTTCATGTTGGGATTTCCTAATAAATCCGATACTCCTAATTTTTCATAAGTTTTATAATTTTCAGTGCTCAAAGTTCCGTTATAGGTTGTATTATGATCAAAACCGGCATGGACCCAATCGCTAATCCCTCTCAAAGTATGAGTACTACTATTCTGGTCCTGATACACATGAAAATACTCATGACTCAAGACTTGAGCCCTTTTTTCAAAACCGTATCTAATTTCGCTAGCCGGCTTATAATCAACCTTTGTTAAACCATTAGCATAAATAGAATTGCCAACTTGAAGTGCATTCTCACCGGGTATACCCATGATTCGATTTTTCAAATCATTCACTAATCCTAATAATACTCCTGGTTTTTGATGCACCGATACTTCATCTACCATGGAGCCAAAGGTTTGTCTTAACGTCTCCTTTTCATACGCTGTTACATGGAAGGATTCTCTACCCAATTTCTGATTTTCAAAGGAGTTCAAACCGTCTTTGTATAAAGTTTTCATGTGTTCATCGTATTGTGACTTTGACAATGACAAACCTCCTAAATTATGCAATTGTATTTGCATTTCAGCATCTTGAGCTTTGGAAATCTTACCAACGTTTGCATTTAGCCATTCACCAGCCGCCTGTCTTGCATCTGCACTACCACTTCGCATTAATGTAAGCGCTGAATCAAAATCTTGCGGTTTGTTACCCAATACAGTCGTTTTAAACCAATCGGAAGCAGTACTTAGCATGGATTTATTTTCTGGACCATCAATTCCATATCGAGGCGCGTCCCCATTTGGTCCATAGGATTCAGAAATTGTTCGAGTCTGAACATAACTGTTGTCTCCAGTCGCCCCATATCCACCCATTGCCGGCATCATCACAACCTTGTCTGGGCCAAAACCAAGAGCATTCTTAGCACCATCCCAAGCATCACCCAACGCACCTTTCGCTGAGTTCAAAACGTGGTCAAGGATGCTTTCATTCTCTCTTCTCACCCCTGCACCAGCAATCGTCGCTGCACCTTGTTCAGCGTTATTTTTGTTTTGAGCGGCCTTCGATTCTGCTTTCGCTTCTGCATCCAGAATCGCTGTCGCCTGTTCCTTACTCAAACCTTGCGATTGAAGTTCTTCAATCTCACCTTGTTTGGAAACAAAGTCGGCCTTCCATTTGTCATTTAGAAAGTTCGTGTTTGCTTGAAAGCCTCCGGATTGACTCCAGCTTCCTGCGGTCACTCCACCGGATGCAGTAACCGACGCCGATACTCCGTCTCTTTGATTCCAGCTTAAACTTCCACCGGCTCCTTGCATTTTGTTAGCAAGTGAATCTTTCGGTTTGTCTTTGTCTCCCGGCGCTTCGTATCCGATGCTTCCTCCGACTCCTGCTTTTTCACTCCAACTCAGTCCTGCGTTGACTCCATTGCTGAAACTTTTGCTTAAGCTCGCCCCGAATCCGTCTCCTTCATTGTAGCTGAGCGCCAATCCCGTTCCGCTCTTGGAAGTAAATCCAGCGTTGACACTCGTACTTCCTGTCTTGCTGTTGTAGCTGAGTCCTGCGTTAAACCCGCCTTTGGTTAAGCCTAAGTCTACCGTCGTTCCGCCTCGTTCCGAGATTCCTACACTTACAGTCGCAGGGCCGTATCCCACTCCGACGGATGCTCTTGGCGAATTTCTCTCCGCTTTCGCTCCGAGAAACCGCGCTCTCCGCTTCAATCTGCAATGCAACATTTCAGTCTTTCCGTATATTCCAAAGTAAGAATGTTTAAAAACATATTGCATTGCAGTATTTCCGCTACGATCGCTTTCGCAGTTGTAAAACAAAATCACTCACTGGTCGACACATTGGCCTTTAATCCTTTTCTCAGTTTTTTCAGTCCTTGTGCGGAAAAATGCGTACCGGACAGCTCTAACGTTTTCAGTTGTTTCATTTTCAACAAATGAGGAATGCATCCATCATCGATCGCTTCAATTTCATATAAGTAAAGGGTTTTTATTGATGTACTTTTAGAAATGTATTCAATTCCTTTGTTCGTAATTTTAGTTCGTCCCAAAGTTAAATCATCCAACTTTGGGAGTGCAGAAATCTGTTTCAATCCTTCATCTGTAACTTTAGAATCTTCTAAATTCAATGTTTGCAAATTAGGAAACACAGAAAGGTATTGCATTCCTTCATCCGTCATTTCTTTCATTCTTAAACTTTCAATCTTTTCGGGTTCCATGTCTAATTTATATTTTTTGAAGTCAGGACTGATGGAACTGTAATACTCATATGCTTTTTCTTTCAGACTCTTTTCCGCAAAAATCCCCATAGTTCCCGCCAAACATATAATTAAAATCGTTATCAACTTCTTTTTCATTTTTTTCCTCCAGTTAATAAATCTATTACTTTACCTTTGTAATAGCTTGTATAGTCAAAAGCAGGTAACCCCTGGGATTGTCTCACCTCCGGACCAAAGGTCACACCTTTGATAAACCCGCGATGCGTTTCAGCGTTATCTACTTTTGTGTGCTTATGGTATGCCGGAGCTGACAACATTCCAAACCTCGGGCTATTCTTGTCATTGTCGATCGACACAGCCATGTTTCCTGTAATTCCAGTGTATGCGATTGGGGTTCCATACGGCAGTGGAGTCCCCTTTTGAAAAGCGTTATATGCTACATCCGGCATTTGATTCATCACATGGCGATGATGTTCTATGATTTCTTTTCCATTGATCACGGTCCGAGTTGTAATTTCGTTACCGCCTAATTTCATTTTCGTTATATCTGTAATTTTAAACGTACCACCATCCGGTCCCCAAACAGACTGTGCGGATGCTTTTGCAGCATGATAATCACCGGACATGATCCCATTGAGGTTATCCGTATGCATTTCAACCTTAGTCCAAGGAGATGTTACTCTTTCGTTTGGATTCGTTGGAATCAATTTACTATCAGCTCCAGTTGCTTCCGTTCTGTAATACAATTTTCCACTTTCTTTATTCAAGATCAAATTACCTCCGCTAACTCCGGATTCAAGTTCCATATTGATTAGCTTTTTATGATATTTTGGATCCATACTTACATCCACTTCATTGAATTTAACTCCCTCAATTACGCCCTTCCTCAAATACGGATTCTCACTTCTTTGTTTGTCTAAGTAACTGGATATTGCATCCTCACCAACTCTCAAGTGACGATCTGCTGGATTTTCTGCATAACCAGCGCCAATCGGCATCATCACAACCTTGTCCGGACCAAACGCATTCTTCACCCCATCCCAAGCTGCAGACGCAACGCCCTTGACGCCATCCCAAGCACTGGACGCAGCTCCAACCACGCTGTCGATCGCTCCGTCAATCTTGTTTCCAACCCAATTCAATCCACCGTCTAACGCGTCGCTCGCTTTGTTCAAGATGTGATCCAGGATTCCATCCTCTCGTCTCTGTGTTTCAACCCCTGCAGCGGCGATAGCTGCGGCTCCAGATTCCGCGTTGTTTTTGTTTTGAGCCCCTCTGGAAGCAGCCTGCGCATCTGCGTCTTCTTTTGCCTTTCCGGAAACAAAGTCGGCCTTCCATTTGTCATTTAGAAAGTTCGTGTTTGCTTGAAAGCCTCCGGATTGACTCCAGCTTCCTGCGGTCACTCCACCGGATGCAGTAACCGACGCCGATACTCCGTCTCTTTGATTCCAGCTTAAACTTCCACCGGCTCCTTGCATTTTGTTAGCAAGTGAATCTTTCGGTTTGTCTTTGTCTCCCGGTGCTTCGTATCCGATGCTTCCTCCGACTCCTGCTTTTTCACTCCAGCTCAGTCCTGCGTTGACTCCATTGCTGAAGCTTTTGCTTAAGCTCGCTCCGAATCCGTCTCCTTCGTTGTAGCTGAGCGCCAATCCCGTTCCGCTCTTGGAAGTAAATCCAGCGTTGACACTCGTACTTCCTGTCTTGCTGTTGTAGCTGAGTCCTGCGTTAAACCCGCCTTTGGTTAAGCCTAAGTCTACCGTCGTTCCGCCACGTTCCGAGATTCCTACACTCACAGTCGCAGGGCCGTATCCCACTCCGACGGATGCTCCGAATCCATTCTCTGCCGAGTAGCTAAGACCGACCGTCACAGCTCCTCCTGTAAAGCTTCGGACCGCTGCTCCTGCCGCTCCGCCGACGGCTCCGACTAATGCGCCTTTCAGTCCTCCGCTGGCCGCTCCGGTCGCCGCCCCAAGCCCCGCGTTCACCGCCATAGCGATGGCAAGACTTGCTCCTCCGGTAAACGGAGCGGCTGCAACCGCTGCGACCGTCGTCACCATCTGAAACGTCTGGCTTTGATACCATTGTTCCTTAGGCTTGTTCATCTTGTCCATCTGGCTTGAAATCAGCCATTCAGGAAGTCCTGTCGCTTTGGAGATCGCGCTGTTGATCGTAGCTTTCTCAAACGCTTTCACCGCGTCCTTCATGCTTCCACCGCCCACAAGCGCCCCTACGAAAGAAGCGGGAAGTCCAGTCGCTTCCGCAACCGCTCCCGTGATGCGGCTTTGTGCTTCGCTCCTTACGGCCTGTGTGAATCGTTGGCCCATACTTCCGCTTCCGCCGTTCATTCCGTTTAGGATGGTAAAGATAAAGCCTTTGCTTTCTTTCTCCGCGTCATTTGCCTTCGCTTTCGCGGCAATGCGTGCTTCGATATCTTCTTGGTATTGGGAATATTTGTTGTTTACGTTCGAGAGTTCTTGTCCCGCGTATTTAGTCCCCGTTCCCTTCAGCTTGAAGTTGTAACCCAAGTTCTCGATTTGAAATCCCGATACTACGATCAAGTCTTGAGAACCGTAGCTGATCTCCACGGGAATCCCTTTGATGTTCACCGTACCTTTGAGTTCGCGGCTTCCCGTATATGCTCCGTTGCCGGTAAGAATCCCTCCGAACATCTCCCCGCTCAATCTCTGAAAAACGTTTCCTCTTGCGGAGATTGTTCCTTCCTCAAAACTGTATTTAGAAGCTTCCTGATGATAGTCTTTCAAACCGGTCATCGTCGGTTGGAACGTTTGTTTAAAATTCGGCTCCAAACCTTGGAACATCGACAATATGCTGTCCCGATTTTCAGCGTATTGTTTCTCTTGTTCGGTTTGAATCTCCTGATTCTGTGTATATTCTCCTTTTACTTCCTGCGTTTTGTCGCTGAATTGTGCGAACATGGTTTCGACGTTCTTTTGAAGATCGTCGATATATGCTTTGAGGTTGGCTACCGCCTGCGCGTTGAAGGATCCGTTCGGATCCAACATATCCACGCTTAGGTTCCCCGGATTAAACTTCGTTTGAATTCGAATATATTGATATTCTAATTCGGGAGAATAACTTCCCTTCGTCATCGCGTTCCCGTCGATCACGATCTCTCCGCTGTAAATCTGGCGATACGCGCTGATGCCGTCGCCGTCTACTCGGAACTCATACCCGGAATCTCTCAGATATTTGTAGGATTCTCCGTTCTGCAAAGCATCAAGCAATGTCTTCTGCAGGTTTGCGCTACGTTCCTCGTTATCTTTTTGAAGCTTTTTGGAATAATCGTCCAAATATTTCGAGACGGCGCTATTGGCCGCGAGATTCATCGCCTGACCGCCGCCTTGCAGCAGCGTTTGCAATGCCGCCAAATCGTTGTTATTCGTCACAAGCGAATTCATGTGAGAAAGTAGCTCGTTCGCTTTTTCTTGTTTTTCCGCGAGTTCCTTCTCTTGTGCGAGAATCGCCTGCGTGACCGCGTTCGAGCTGATCGTTTGCGGAAGATTCCCTTGAATTGCCGCAATCATCTCTTGCAGCCCATCCAAAAGCCCGCCGGATATATCACGATTTGCTAATTCTTGAGATTCCTCTAAAAGTTTTTCAATCTTTTCTCTGCTTTCGCTACCTTGTTGATTCAGACTCTGCGCTGTTTGCAACATTCCTTGGATTTGATTGTAACTCGCTCCCTCGGAAAGAATACCCTCGACCGTGTTTTTACCGTCTTGGATCTGTTTGGTGAGTTGTGCGCTCGACTGAAAGTTCTTGTTAAGCAGGCTGTCCCTGTAATTCAGAAAGGATTCTCTCGTATGATTCAATCCTCGTTCGCTCACGGAATCGGTGATCTCGTCTCCGAGTGTATGGTATTTTTTCTTTAAAAATCCGAGAGCGTTGTTCTTTTCGCGCAACGCCGCGGTCATGTAATACGAGGATTCGTCGAATTTCCCTTCACTCTTTGCTTTTTCCGAAAGTTCCTGAAACCGTTCCGATTTCTCAAAATATTCGCCCGCTTGTTTCAAAAAATCGCGTTCTTCATCCACGACTTCCGTCTGTAAGGTTGTAGCTAAAGCGATGTCGTCTCTAAATTCTGTAAACTGCGTGATCTTCGTCTGACTTAGATTCGTTCTGCCATTAAAGTTAAAACCGCCGTTGGTTCCGTTGATTTCATCCTGCCAAAACGTTTGGTTTTGTGAATAACCGCTCGCTTGATTCGCAATCGAATTGATTTCGATATTGTCTACGATGTAGGCGCCGTTTCCATAGATTGTTTGTGCAAGCGCGTTGATCCGGTTGCTCGCATTCAATTCTGCGGTTTTGTAAGCTTCGCTTCTACCGAAAGAATCCGCGATGCTCTGCGAAAGATTGGCCCCTTGTTGGTTCCAAGTCGTTTGGTTTTGCTGATTGACGAGCGCTTGCTGTATGAGATTTCCCGCAGCGGAATATTGATACGAATCCACTAAGGAATTCGCAGCGTTGTAAAGATTGGTGGTATTTGTTTCCGAACTCGTGATTTGGTTCTGAAGCTGACCCGCAAGAACGATCGCATTGGATTGGAACTGAGCCTCTCCGTTCGACCCGGAAATCGCCGAGCTCATGCTGTCTTTTGCCGCGAGATACCAGTTCAATTCCGCTTGTTGAAAAATCGAAATCGTGTCGGCCCAAGTTTCTTGTCCGCTTCTGAATTGGCTGCTTGCATTATCCGCGCTTCCCTCAATGCCCGCGATCTGAAATCCGTAAACGTCGGTGACCCAGTTCCCGCGTGCCGCCTTCATCTGTGCGATTTGCTGATCGTAATTCTGAATCGTACTTTGTTTTGTTTGTTCCAGCTCCACGAGCTTCGCTTCGTATTCGGTTTCGTATTGAGCCGATCGCGCTTCCCAATCTTTCAGAGGATTTACAAGGCTTAAAAATGTGGTGGAAATGTTCGTGAATTGAGAGGAAAGATTCGCCCAAAAATTCTGATTCGCTTGCATCGCACTATCGATGTATTTGTATTTCGTCTGAATCTGAACCTGATTGTTCGTTCCGAGTGCGCTATACCAATTGGAGGAAGTTAGAGCGCTTCCTCCTAAATACACCTTTGTTTCCAGTGCAATCGGAGTGGAACCTCCGAGTGCGTTCCCCGCTTGAGAAGACTGGGCAAAATCTACATTAAAGTTTCCTAAAATTGCATTACGAATCGCGTTGTTGTTCGCGATTTGTTGTTGATTAAACGATTCTGCGACGGAAAGGGAATATGTGTTGTCGACTACCCAAGATAAATCGTAACTATTGCAAACTAAAACTCCCGCCTCGGAGCAAAGAACTCCTCCGTTTGTATAGGCTCCATGTCCGCCCCAGCAAACACCGCCGGCATCCAATCCGTTACACACAACCTGATTATGACCTTCGCTGCGAGACGCGCTGCTGTTGTTCGAAACCGCGGGATTGCTGACCAACACGCTCTGAAATCCCCCGCTTGTCGCCGCCCAACCGTAAACGTTCCCGTCGACTCCGTACGTCACAGCTTGAGAACCTGCAGGTTGTCCGAAACACCAGTTTGATCCGCTTCCGGATGTATGATCGCAACTCAAATTCGCCGTTCCCACTTCTTTAGAAAAATCGAACGTTTGTGTCGCGTATGTTTCCTGCCACTTCTGAATGTTCCAATAGTCGGCTTTCGCGCTTGCGTTCGAAATCTGATTTTGGAAAAAAGTTCCGAGCGCCTCGGCGAGAGTTCCGAGAGATGCGTTCGAATCTAAAGCGTTTTGAAGAGTATCCAGCAGAGAGTCCATCTCTTCAAACACTGCATTCAAACTTGGATCGCTCGAGGCGCTCGACTTCAACAGGTTTTCCTGAGCGCGAATGGAAAGGATTGTATTATGAAGACCGGTTCGAACTCCGTTCTGAGCGTCCTGAATCAGCTGCTTGTTTGCAAGCCACTGTGTCTTGGTTTGTTCGATTCCATTCAAATACGCTAATTTATCGTTTTCTAAACCGGAAATCGCGGTATTCCACTGAAGAATTCCATCCTGAATTCCATTCAAAGAATTCTGCTCCCAAGCCGATTGTTGTGCGAGTAAATTCTGCCACTTCGTATCCCAAGCCTGAACTCCTTGATAGTAACTCTGAGCCGCTTGAGCGGGCGAAACTTCCTGAGTCGCGGGAGCCGCCGTCGTCGATTGAACCGTAGGGTCCACCGTATTCACGGCGGTCGTATTCGAAGAAGTGACGTTGTTCGAAGTATTCTGCGAAAGAACATTCAAAAACGATTGTAGTTCCGTTTGCACAAAGGCGGCCGCATCCGCAAGCCATTGACTCTTTGCTTGTTGTTTTTGAAGTTCCAACTGAGCACGGACCGCTTGTTGATAAACCGAAACGTCGTTCACCGCATCGCTCGCCGTAACGGAATTGACGATCGCGTCGATCTCCGCGTTCACTTGCGCTTCCCAAGCGGCTTCCACCGTTTGTTCTCCACCGTTTAGAATGTTCATAAAGGAAGATTGATCCGTTTGCAATCGCGCTGAATCCACATACGGTTGAAGATCCGCGCCGCTGAACGCTCGTGTCGAGTTCAGTTGAGGAGTCGATTGCGCACCGAGCGAGGAAAACTCGGAAAACGGAACTGCGAACGTAACTAAGAAGGTGAGGATTAAAACCGCCGAAGAGAATCGTTCCCAAAAGCGGAAGCGTCGATTGGCAATGTAAAGAGACGAATTAAGCTGAAAAGAATCGGAGACGACTCTGGAACGAGAAGAAGAAATGAACTTCATACAAACACCTGCTTAAAAGAATGATGAGGCGGACCATCCGAACGAATCGCATAGTAACGCATCAGTTTTCGATTGATTGATTGAGAAAAAGAAAAACGGAGGATGGGTAATTCCGACCCCAACAAGAATGAGAGCGGATCACTTAGATATGCTACTTGAAATGAAAGATAATTTCGCTTTGATTTGGAGATTACAAATTTGAAAATCAAGTCCTTATCTTCTTCCGGTAGTAAAACATCGAAAAACAAAAATCGTTTTAACCAAGAAGATTGATAGGGCTCCCAATATGGGAGATTTGTTCGAAACAATTCATGCGAAAGAATGTTGAAAATGGAAGATCGAACAAATGCAATCGATCTTAAATCATCCTCGAATCTAAAATCCAAGACAGAAAGAGCGGACTGTTCCCGATACTGAATATTCCGAAAATGTTCTTCCTGCCAGCCTTTTCGAGCGATCCGGGCTTCCATCGCCACATTGTGCTCAAAAGTAGTTGATTTTTGAGCAGAAAGATTCTGTTGATCATAAGATTCAAATGACGCTTCGGTAATGACGGAAGTTGCCCTCAACTCATGAAATGAAATTCCGCCAAAGAGCAATAATACGCATATTACCGAATAATACTTCAAAATTCTTTGCCTTTAATTACAATTACAACTTACGTAACGAACTTAAATCGCCTTTTTTGACAACGTATTTAAGAAATTCAACAATTTATTCAATGTCTTCCGTTTTCTTTAAAATTATTATCCACCTGACCACGCAACCGCTCCAACTCATCTTTGATATATAAATTTTCGCGTTCGACGATCCCTAACCGCATTTCTTTTTCTAAAAGCTTTGCTTGTAGATTCATTTTTTCGGAAAATACGAGCTTTAGCTCTCGTCGAGTCCAATCATATTTACGTTGCAAAATTCGTTTTTTAAGAATCAATCTGCGTAGAAAAATTTCTAATCTAAGCTCTTTCGGAGGTTTTTTCTTATGACTTCTCCAGGAAATTGCTTGTTGAATGCTATTTGCAAGAGCGGGCAAAGTCCCTAAAGCATGTTCAAGTTCATAATAATCATACCATTTCAACATTTTGAATTTGTGCTTCCGCGATATAATGCTCTTCCAATTATCTAATGAATCCCTCGGTTACAGATTGATAAAAACCGGAGAATCAATTTCAAAATTCTTAATATTTTGTTTGATTTAAAAATTACTGTTATTTTTTTATAACTTCTTTTTAAATTGCAAATTTAAAGTATATTTATAAAAATCATATTTCTGAATTCCGAAATAAAAATACTTACCATGGAGATCCTGTTTCATTTTGTGATATATGTCAAATAAAATAATCACAATTCCATTAGAAAGCATCGATTTTTCCACGCCCGGAAAAAGGCTTCGCTATGCGATCAAAAACATCTTAGCGATGAATGATGAAGATTTTGCGATTTCGATTGGAAAATCGCAAAACTACATCAGCTATATCTGCAACGATAAACGGCCGCTTTTGGATAAAATCGCCGCCGAAATAGAGTCGATTCATCATATCTCCGGGCTTTGGCTTACCAAAGGCAAAGGTTATCCCGAAGTAAAAAATGCCACCGAAGATAGCTCTGAAACGGTGGAAAAAATGAAAAAACGGGATTTCCTTTGGAATAAAATATCGAACGATAAAGCGGAAGAAATCCTTATCGCTTTCTTTAAGCACGTTCCGCCCGATACTAGAAATTTAATTTATCAGATGATCCAAGCCGTCTCAAAAAGTAAGGCAAGCGGTTCTACCTAAAATACTTTCCGAATTTTTTCGAAAGTATTTTCGCCCTCTTTTCGACGGAAAGTTCACCAGTTTGAACTGCGAGATTGTAATCTTGTATTAGAATCTGCTTCGTGATTTCTTCCTTTTCCTTTGAACTCTTTTGTATGAATCTCATCGGATCCAATTTTTCCATGAGCTTTAGAAAACCGCTCGAAGCGACTCGGTTGATCAAAGGTAGATCAACACCCGTATAAACCCCTGCCTTAATTTCAAAAGCATCATAGTGTAAAATTGCGACTGCCCATAAAACGGAAGCAACAACCAATCCGATCGAAGAAAGATAGGGTTTAAATATCCCCATCAAAGGTAGAAAATAAACGAACACCATTGTAATCGGCATAGCGAGGATAGCCCCAAGCAAAACCAAAAACAATCTCACCTTAAAGTCGCCGCGCTGAACGATCATTTTACGAAGAACGGCGTAAATCGATAAAAGCATCCAAAACGAGCAAAAAACCACAAGAGCGTGATAATTTAAATTAAAATCGAAAACGAAATACTGAGGATTCTTCAGTTCAGCCATCTCATGAAAGAGACAAGCGTACGTAAAATAGCTCAATCCCAAAAACCCTAAGATCAAGATCCAAGCGGGAATCTTCTTATCCGGCTGCCCGATCTTTGCACAAAGAATGTATAAAGTAAACGGTGAAAAAGCCATGGGCAGAAAGGTAATATTCAGTGCATAACTCCTATATTCAAGAGGAAGAAGAATTCTTAAACCTTGAATGAGTAGCCAAACGAACATGAACGAATTAAAAACGAGAAATATAGATTGAGTTCTTTGTCTTGGCTTTAATCGAAAGACGTAAACGCCTAAAAGCAAATGCAATAGGCCGGTGAAAATGGGGATCAGAATATTTGGATTCACTAATTTAACTCTTGAAACTGTTTTACTTTTGATTGTTGATTTTCGCTTTTATCGGAAGATCCGAATATTTTTTCGCAATTTGGTTTTGCATAGATTGCATTATCTTAAATTTGCGATTCCATCTCTTTAACTTTCAAATCGCATTTTGCAAGGGCTTGCGGGTGGAATGAACGAGGAAGTATCAATAACTAAAAAAAAGTGAATCATCGAGAGAAAATAATGAACCGTCGATCGCATAAAACTTGTAGTGGAATCAACTTCTCCGTTTCCTCTGCCGACTAAACCCTTTCTCCTTGCTGGTAATGACAACAAGTATGGATGCAATAAAGCCGAAATAAAAAAGTATATCTTTTAGGTTGCTTTTTGGCCGGTTTTTTGATTATATAGAAATATTGAAACCCTTCTGGCATGATATAAGTATTATTTTAATACTATTGTCAATAAAAAAGTATTACTTTCGGACTTATTTTGAACGAACAAAAAGAACGACTAAAAATCATCATTTCCAAGTTCAAAGGGAATCAACGGGAATTTGGTTTTACCATCGGTAAGTCTAAACAAACGATTAGCGGCTGGCTTAGCGGGAGATTTCCAGTTCCGGAGGATGCTGCAATCACTATAGAAATGGTTCATGGTTATAGGCGTGAATGGATTCTAAGAGGAGAGATGCCATCCAAAGTTTCGCACAAAGGACTTCAGGCAAAAATTGCCAGCATCGACACTGAAGTCGCACTTCTCAGAAAAATCGCGTCCAATAGAAAACTTCAGGATATCATCGAAATTCTAACAACCCTTTCCAAAAGAGAATTAGAAATCGCTTACAGATTGATCGAAAGCCTAACCGATAAAGACACTAAGACCAATTCATTATCGTAAATGATTGGCATACACCCTGGCTAAAATCAGAGCGCGATCCTTCGCCGTCAATTGATGATCTTTGGAAAGTTCGTTGTTGTGGATGAGAATCTGCAATGCGATCTTTCTCTTTCGCTTTAATTCCTGTTCGGAATAATATTCGGGATCAAAAATTTTCATCATAGTTATAAATACGGGTTTAGTGAATCTATGAAACCAAGGAAGCTTAGGTTCAATTAAGCTAAAGGCGGGGATCCTAAATCCGTTGCAATTTAGAATCGCGATGGACCAAATTAATATTCCGATAATACAGCCGATCGCGGCTTGACCACGTGAAAAAACGGCTTTCATCGTCGGGTTATACCATATCAACGCTATGGAAATTAAGGGAGGAATTAACCCCAAGAGCATCAAAATAGAAGCCGTTCTTGTTTTACCTCGAGTCGTCCTGGCCCGAATTCCGAACCGCCCGATCGCAATCGTAGAAGCGACTAACGCGTGCACTATTACGGCAACGTAAACCCAAGAAAAATGAAAACGCAAAGGCTCGCCTTCTTTCGAGACCATTGTCAGAACTTGAAAGGTCGCGCCTTTATAAAAAAAATAAGTCACTAAAGCAATATGAGGATAAAGTATATAACGGTTCGGCTTCCTATGATACGATTCGGAAATGAGAAAAATCAAAAAAGGAGCCGGCACACTGATCGCAAAACCCAAATTAATCAAAGGTACAAAATAGGCATGAGGCGTAAAAGGCCTTATAATAAAAGATAAAAACCATAAACCCAAACAGAAAGTCAAAAGGCTAAAGTGAATCTGAACGGCTTTACGTGGTTTTGGATAAGCCACATAAAGCCCGAGAGAAATAAAAAAAAGCACTGCAGTCAAATTTAGAAATACGATAGGATCCAAGAAACCGGATGGCATGATCTTATTCGAGATGTAAAGCGTAATAGTAAGACCTTGATCTTACATTCAGGTTCTTACATGTTTGCATATTTGATACGCAACTCTCAATCCATTCGTCCCGCCTAAAAAGTATAATATTTTTAGAGCAAAGACTAAATCCATTGTTTCGGAAGAAGATAAATAAGTCAAAAATTTTACAGGTCGAAATAAAGGTTTCTCGAATGAGGAAAAACTTTTACAATGCACAAACTTCGTAGAACGAACCAAATAGAATGTCTCCGCAAATTTTTAATGAGCAGGTTGAGACAGATCGATCGTAAAATCAAAGGCGGCTTTTTTTGTTTTTGGGGGGATGTCAGGTTTATAAAACCTGACATTTCGTTTCGTATTAACGTTTCTTCTTTTTAACCGGAACTTTTTTCTTTGCAACGGGTTTAGAGACTTTCGAAGCCAAAGAAACCGACTTCTTCGCATGCGCTTTTTTCTTAGGAGCTTGTTTTGCAGATTTGGAAGATCCGGGCTTTGGAGAAGAGGATTGGGAAACGTTCGACGAACCTCGGTCGCCTAAACCTTGTTTTACGGAACCGCTTTCCTGTTTGACCGACTCCACTTTTCTAACGACCGGCTTCGGATCCTTATTCTCCTCGGCGGTGATGAGATCGAACAAACACTCGATTCCCAACGGTCCCATAAACAAATTGAGATGACCCGCTTCGGGAAGTTCCACGTCGTCGAAATGACCCAAGCGAGAATTTTCGGAAGGAAGAATAATCTGATCCTTCTTCGTAAAAACGGATTGCACGTTAGGCAGCTTCTCGAAAACGTCGCCGACTTCCCGGATGAATTTCGAATTCGGCATCATCTGCCAGCAGCAAATGAACATAGGAGCCGCGTACGCGAGATACGTTCCGCGAACGGGAGTTCCGGCGATAAAGATCTTCTTAACGCGGTCTCTTCCTTTATACGTAAGACCTGCGGAAATCAGCCCGCCCATCGAATGAGCTACGATGTAGCAGTCCTTAATGTCCTTTTCGATCAGATAATTTTCGAGAATCCTGCTTTTGGTTCGAATGTTCCCGACTTGAAACCCGAGAGGAACAACGTAAACAGGATGACCGTTTGCGGAAAGATGTTTGAGCATCGGTTCCCAAGAGAGGGTTCTACCTAAAAACCCCGAAACGAGAACGACCGGACGCTTATCTCCTTCGGGAGAATCTTCCAATTTCGTAAAGATTCCGATGATCGCGTGCCAGAGATAAAGAATCGTATACCATTTTTCCGCTAAGAATTGGAGGAACGGGTTTCGTACGGAGCGATTGTCGGAGACGTATGCGAGATGGTCATTCATGAGGTTACTCCCGGTGGATTCCGGTTTTAGGTATTATTTTCTTCGAGTAACCGCTTGAAAATCAAAAAACGAACGGGAGAATTTTTCCGGGAAGTCGAATGACGGAACGTTCTTCCCTCAAATTCCGTGATTGTGCACAACCGTTCATCGTAGATGTACGGTTTTAGTTCGAGCTTATTCTTTCTTGAATTTTAAAGAAGCTGAATTGATGCAATAACGCAGCCCGGTCGGTCTCGGCCCGTCCGGAAATACGTGGCCCAAATGTCCTCCGCATTTCGAACAAAGAACTTCGACTCGCGTCATTCCGTGACTCGTATCCCTTTCCTCTTCGATCGCTCCTTCCTTTGCGGGTTGATAGAAAGAAGGCCAGCCGGAACCCGATTCGTATTTCGTTTCTGAGGAAAATAAGACCGCGCCGCAAGCCGCGCAAACATACGTTCCTTTATCGTGATTTTTGTAAAGGGCGCCGGTAAACGCCATCTCGGTTCCCTTCTCTCTGAGAATTCTGTATTCTTCGGGTGTAAGTTCTTTCTTCCATTCCTCTTCGGACTTGTTGACTTCGTATTTCATCTTTCCTCCTTTCTTGTTTTTTGAATCGGAATCGCCGTTCGTATCATGACATCCAGCAAATAGAAACGTAACCGCGATGATGGAGTGTAAAATCTTGTTTCTCATACCGGAAGATTCGTTTCGATTCTTGGACTGGTTACTAAAATGGAAAGGATTCGGAATTCTTGATTCTTCGTAAAGCAGCTTTGAAAAACGATTTTGCGGGACAAGACGTCGATTTGGAAATCGTCTTTGAAGGAATTTTCCGCGAGGCGCGGAGAATTTAAAGAATTCTATATTCTTCCGTGATTTCGCGGAGGGAATCTTCCATTTCCCGAATAAACCGAAGTTCGTGGGTCATTCTCCACATCGTTACGGAACCGTGATACGCCATGAGAATTCTTCTAGCGACGTATTGAATGTCCATGTTTCTTTTGAGTTGACCGGAGCCGATCGCCTTTTGCAGATAATCACCGATCATGCGGGTCCATTTGTTTACGATGTCTTTTAAGAATTCGGTGTATTCCGGATCGGAATCCATAACCTGACTCGCAAATCCGGCAAACGGACAACCAACGAATTCACCGTGACGGATTTGTTTTTCCTTAAGAATCACCCAAGCCCGCAGAAATTCTCCGAGGTCGGGATAACGATCCATCAAACCTTGAAGATCGCTGAGAGTTTTCTCTTCCTGACGCGCGAGATAGGCAAGACCCAATTCTTTTTTGGAAGGATAATGATCGTAAAGACTGGCCGCGACGGAATTCGATTCCTGAATGATCTGTCTCATTCCGGTATTGGAAAATCCCTGTTTGTAAAAAAGAGAAGTTGCCGTGTCTAAAATCCTTTCGCGAACTCCGATTCCGGATTCTTTCTTTTTACGAGGTTGAGTTTTCATGATCGAACGCCGTTTATTCCGATTCCTACAAGTTCATTATCCCACTTGAAAATTCTTCTGTCAATGACTTTGAAAGAATAGGATAAAAAAACAGAACGAACGTTCTGTATTTTTTTGTTTGATCTTATTTTAGCTCGGTCTAAACTAGGGTCAGAATCTTCCCAAAGACAAATGTGAGGGAATACAATTTTCGCTCCATTTCGCAATTTACGGAGGGCCGATATGATCGCGGATGAACTTCAACTCGTGACTCGGGTATCCGATCTGGACACACAAAGACATGTGACCAGCAGGACTTATGAGAATTTCTGCCTCGAAGGCAGATTTCGGACTTTGGAAAAGAACGGTTTTTCCCTCAGGGAGATTCTGTCTCAAGGGATCGCAATCCATCCTTTGGAGTCTCAAATTCGATTCCTTGCGCAGCAGATGGAAGGAGCAAATCTGAGAACGGAAACGAAGGCGTTCCCTTTGAAAGACGGTAGAATTTTTTGGGATCAAAAAGTTTTATCGGACGCGGGTATCACCGCGGCCGAGATCAAAACGCTTACGTTTTCGGAAAAAGGAGGAAGCCCGATCGACCTTCTTCCTTTGGAAAAAACGGATATGACCGGCTTCGACCAGTTTCAGGAAATTCCCGATTTTCGGGGAACCTGCAAAACCGTGGACACCGAATTGATCACTCTCTACAGCGAGAGAAACATTTTCGGCGAATACAACCCGGCGTATCTCTGGAGAATCGTCGAGGATTCACGTTGGTTTTTTTCGACCGAAACCGGTTTAACCCTCGATCGTTTCGTGGAAATGGATACCACGATGTTCTTTATGGGCGGCGTTTTTAAATTCTTTCATCCCGTACCCGCGGGAAGAAGAATCAAGGTCAGCACATGGATTCATTCTTTTGAAAAAATCCGGAGCTATATGAGGCATGAAGTTACGGATGCGGAAACCGGTCTGAGATACTTTGCGGTTCAGGACGAACAATTGGTGGTTTCGGTCGCCAAGTCCCGTCCGAAAAAAGCTCCCGAAGAGTTTCAAAGACTCGTAGGCGACTACGTTGAGAATTTTGAATATTCTCAAAAGTGAATATAGGATTTATTAAGAATTTGAAGTCTGGAGAAAGAAAATGAAATTAACGAAACCATTGGCACTTTGTACGCCAAGAAGAACTCCTTTTGCTCAGATCGCGAAAGCTCTGGGACCATACCCTGGACATCACCTGGGGAAAATAGTCGCAGAAGATATTCTCGCTAAAAGCAAATTGAAACCGTCCCAAATCGACGGAGTGGTTGTTGGAGAAGGATTCAGCAACGCGCCTAACTCCGCAAGAGTGATCGCGAACCTCGTCGGAATGAGAGACGAAATCGCTTGTATCACCGTTGCGAACAACTGCGTTTCCGGTATGGAAGCGGTTGCGGAAGCGGCTCGTAGAATCGTTCTCGGTGAGGGAGAATTGTTTCTCGCAATCGGAGAAGAATCTCAAACGTCCATGCCATTTATCGTTAAAAACGCCCGTTTGAACAAAAAAGCGGGATCTCTCGATAAACTCAAAAAACTTCTTCCTGACAACCTTCCCGAAGGCGTCGAGCTCAGAGACACTCTGGAAGACGGACTCGGAGACGGAGAAACTTCGTACGGTATGCAGGTAACTGCCGAGATCGTTGCACAGAACTACGGTCTTTCCCGCGAGATCCAGGATAAACTCGCTTTCGAATCCTTCAAAAGAGCATTAGAAGCTTCTAAAGCCGGAAAATACGCTCCTTACATCATTCCGATGAAAGACGAAGACGGTAACGAACTTGCTATCGACGAAGCGGTCGGTCTTCGTGAAGGTTTGGTGGAAAACCCTACCCGTATGGGACGCGCGATGCTTATGTTCGACAACCCAGGAATGAAGTTCGAAGAATTCAAAACCAAATACGCGAAGGATCTTAAAAAATCCCACGGACCTACGGTTTCCATCTTCAACGCAAGCCCTCGTTCCGATGGAGCTGCGGGTGTGATCGTTACCACCGTTGAAAAAGCGAAAGAACTCGGTCTTACAATCGAAGCGGTCGTAACCGGATGGCACATGAAAGGTGTTCACCCGAACAATATGGGAATCGGGCAAGCTGCCGCTACCGAAGCTTTGTTAAGCGACGTAGGAATCAAGATCCAGGATGTAGATTACGTTGAAATCCACGAGGCGTTTGCCGCGACCGCGGTCGGAGCTCTCGAGCAAATCAAAATGGATACCGGTTGGGATTGGGAAAAATCTTTCGACGCAAAGAAAATCAACCCGAACGGCGGTTCCATCGCGATCGGTCACCCTTTCGGCGCGACCGGAATCCGTCTGATCGCAAACGCGATCATGGACTTGAAAGAGGATTCTTCCGCTAACAAGGTCGTGATCACAGCGTGCGCGCACGGCGGGATCGCGGGATCCATGTTGATCGAAAGATACAAAGGCTGATCGGAACTTTAGATTTTTCTAAAATACGATCGGCTGAGGACGCGGCTGTAATAAGCGTTCTCACGATTTCTAGAAAATCTCCATTCTTTCAAAGGAAGAATAGAGAATCAAAAAAGCCCCGAACGATTCGGGGCTTTTTTATTTAGTAGCGATGAGATTCAATTTCCAGAATGACATTGTTTCATCCGATCGGAGAATCTTTATCGCGATATTATCGCAGAACGAAGAAGAAAACGGTTTCGTTTCTCTTTGGCTTTAAAAATAAAAATTCTAAGGGAAACCCGTTTAGAAAGCCTGCGGCCTTAAAATCTTAAAGACGCAGACTTTTATAAAAGAATTTACGAACGATATTCATTCGAAATGTGTTTGTTCCAACAAGACAACCCGGTTAAAAAGCTTGTCGATCGCGGACTTATTGTTCTACGCAGAGTAGTTTTTTGGTTCCGCTGCAGTTTGGAATACTATCCGCCTTCAATTGTGCAAAAGCGGCGGAACTCGCGAGACCGGTATTTCCATTATTAACGCCCGATGTATCAGTCCATGCCATTCCACCTGTAATACACGCATTTGCGATAGACCAATCGGTTGCAGAATTTGCTACAAAGCCCGACCAAAAAGCATCCGCAGCAGCCTGCACGGGATTTGTAATCGAAGTTATCAAACCGTTTGCGTCTGTAGTAAACACCTTGGTAGTTTGATCGGCTCGATAATAATCCTTATTCGCTTGTAAGATCCAATTTTTAGCGCCGGTTGCAGGATTACTTGGACAAACGGCGCCGTCGTTGATGCAAGCGTATCTGCGTCCGCTGGCACCGGAATCCCCCGTAATAAAAGCCTTATACGTTCCGGTGGAAGGTTTATTCGCATCGCTCGCGCACTTTGCGTCGGCTCCGTTGATTCCGCCGAGATTTCCATTGTAAGAACTCGATGTAACAAAGACTCTTAAATTACCGCTTCCGCTACTCGACGAATTAGGATTTGCAGCCGCCGCGGCTGCGATTAAAGCAATCGCCGGATCTTCGTTTGTATTCTCCGGAGGCTTGCATTGAACTGTCAAAGACAGTATAACAAGGGTTATAGATAAATACGTTAGATGCGACTTCACAATTGATTTCATACGCAAACAAATGCAAAAAACGAAAAAGGAGTCAAACCAAAATATAATCAAACAATAAATATTTATAAACCGCCTTAAAATTTAATCCGAAGGGAAGCCTTGTATTGTTTTTTCATGCATTGTAACAGTTCCAACAAAATGCTCGTATCCGATGGGTTTTACTGAAACTGCGGGAACTCATACCCATAGCGATCCTTCTCTTCCACCAAACTGTCAGTAGGTCATAGATTCCGAGAATAAAACGATTCCATCTCGACATCGCGATTCTCTCTTTCGGAATGAACGTTTGCAGGTCAGCCCTTTTTCTACTTGCCTAATCCAAAGACACAAGAATCGTATTGGCCATGCAAAACATATTGCTCCAACCGGAAAAAGGGATCTTCTTAGATTCCGTAACCTCGACCAACTCGGTGATCAAAAGCAAGGAGTTCCCGCACGGAACCTGGATTGTCGCCGAAGAACAAACCGCAGGACGAGGAAGAAAAGACCGCAAGTGGGAGGTCTTCGGCGAAGAATCCCTGATTTTTTCCGGAAAAATCGGTCTGGAGAATTTCGACGGGGGTCCGGGACTTTCTCTTTTTATTGGCACCGCGCTCTGCAAAGCGATTCTTTCCGTTTACCCCGAACTCGCTCGGGACATCAAAATCAAATGGCCGAACGATTTATATCGAGGCAGTAAAAAGGTTGCAGGAATTCTAATAGAGTCCGAGGTCGAAGGTTCGACCGTAACGTTGATCGTAGGAATCGGAGTGAATCTGTTCGGCAAAAACGAAACAATTCCTTCGCATCTGAGCGATGCCGGCTTCTTAAACACGAACCCGGATCGCGCCGGCAAAAAAAGCGAGATCTTGGAAAAGCTGATTCCGTTTTTAAACGAAGCGATCCTTCTTTGGAAGGATTCCGAAGGAAGAAAAAAAGAACTCATTTTGTTAAACGAACTCCTTTTATGGAAGGGACAATCCGTTAGTTATACCGAAAACGGAAGTTTACAAACGGGAATCCTCGAAGGATTGAACGAAAACGGTTCGTTAATCCTGAAAACTCCTTCCGGAACCAGGCTGGATTTCATTGACAGTCCGGAGGACTTCCATTCTCTAAACTAAAATGCTCTTAGTAGTCGACGTAGGCAATACGAACACGGTCTTCGGAATTTTTGAAAACGGAAAGACCACTCCCCTCTTTCACAAACGAACCGTAACCCGCAAAGACCGAACATCCGACGAACTCGGATTGTTCTTTCGCGGGTTTTTGCGCGAATTTAAAATCGAAAACGAAGCGATCACGGGCGGAATCTACTCCAGCGTGGTGCCTACGCTCAACCCGATCTTGGAAAGAATGTTCCATGATTGGTTTAAAATCGAAGCGGTCCGAGTTCATTATCAGATGAAACTCCCGTTTTCGATTTCTTATCCGAGACCTTATGAAATCGGCGCCGATCGTCTTGTAAACGCAGCCGCCTGCGTCGTCGATTCGCCGGGTAAATCCATCATCATCGATTTGGGAACCGCGACCACATTCTGCGTCGTCGACGACAAACCCGAATATCTCGGCGGAGTGATCGCTCCCGGACTGAAAGTTTCGATGGACGCTCTGACAAGAAACACATCGCAGCTTCCTCCGATCGTATTTCAGTCACCCGATAAGATCTTAGGGGATTCTACGATCGAGTCGATTCAATCCGGATTCTTTTTCGGTTGGATCGGTTTGTTGGAAGGAATCATACGCGAGATCAAAAAGGAAAAAGGTCAGGATTATCGCGTGATCGGAACCGGCGGTCTTGTCACAGTAATCGACGTAGCCCATCCGGGCATCTTCGATCAGATCGATCCTCTTTTGACCTTGCGCGGACTTCAGATTTTACATCATATGAATTCTTAGTCGGAAGCGATTTTAGTCGCGGTTCAACTTCGGCTTTATCCGGTTTCCGTTTTTAAGGGGAGAATGGAAAACAATGTTCGATTTTTTGAAACGCCGACCCCCTTCCGTACCGATTAAGGATTCGGTTTTTTTATCACAAGAATCTAAATTAGAAAAATGTAAAATAACTTTGAAGAAGCGGCCGGAGACCGTTTTTGTCGTTTGGTTCGAAGAAACCTTCCGCCGATTTCAAGAGGCTCTCGAATTGGGAAACGGTTCCTCTCGGCTTTTATACGCATGGGAACTGGAAACTACGGATCTTTTGGAAAAACATCCGATCTTTGTAGAACACCATCCGCTTCGAAAAACCGAACAACAGGTTTTTCTAAAACTGCAACTGAAGGAAGCGACCGTTTTCTCCTCCTTGGACGAACCGATTTTTTTAAAATTCGGCGGAGAGAATATCGCAAAGCTGATGCAAAATTTAGGCGTAAACAAACAAGCGATCGAACATTCGATGATCGCTGCTTCGATCCGAAGAATGCAGGAAAAGATCGAAAAGAAAATCACAATGGAACACAGAATGCGCTCCTCGCAAGAGGATTGGTTTTTGGCGAACCTCGGATCGAATCATTAAGAAAAACGAATATTTCTTTCGGATAATCCGATCCGGAAAGGATCAGAAAATCGATCCAAAGCGAAACTCAGATCGCCTTCTTTTCCTTGAGCCAAGAAAGAATTTCGCGATCGAAATTTTCCGGTTCTTCCAACGGAGGCGTATGTCCGCTCCTCTCGAAATATTGAACCTTTAAATCCTGAAACAGCGGAAGAACCGGATCCCAAGTGGAGGCGGGAGGCATGAGGTAATCGTATCTTCCGAGGCCGAGATAAACGGGAATTTTCAGCGATCGCACCGCAGGCTTGATATCTATATCGCGGAATACTTCTCCCCATAAGTGATCGAAGACCGCAGTGTTTACCGGTATGTCCGCCCAAAGCCAGGAAGAATCGTATTTAAAATCGTACCAGCTCCTCGCACCCGCATACACATTAAACAATTTGAATGCATTTTGCGGATCTTTGGAGATCGCTTCCCCTAATTCGGACATTCGTTCGGCAAAATATTCCTTTCGTTCGGTTGTCGCATTCTCCTGAAAATACGATTCGATGAGCTCGTGACTTTTTTGGGAAAGATCCGGGGTCATACAGAGCAAAATCAGGTGAGAAACGTTCTCCGGATATTTTTTCGCGTATTCAAGAGCCATATATCCGTGACCGGAATGCCCGACCAAAACGATTTGCTCCAAACCGAGCCTATTTCGGACGAGTTCGATATCTTCGAGTATAACATCTAAGGAGAAATTGCTTTTGTTCGTAGACGCAGGTCCCTCCGCATATCCTCGATGGTCCGCAAAAATCATTCGGCAATGGTTACGAATGTTTTGGGAAAAACTTCGATCGTAATAGGTAGCGCTTCCGATCACGAAAACATCCGGTCCTTCTCCATCCGAAACGTATTTCAATTTCCATTCTTTTGATTGAATCATGCCTTCGATTCTGTTTTTTCCCATAACTCTTCCTTTAAACCGATTCGGATGTACCAATGTTTTGAATCAACCGCGTCTGAAAACCGGAAAAGCGAATTGACATTCGAAGTTTTGGGCCGAGAATTTCAGTCAGTTCGATCTAGGAGCAACGTTTATGAGAATTCTTTTTATCCTTCTACTCAGCTTCTCAGTGAGCGGAACTTTAATCGCAAAGGAGAAAACGATTATTAAAACGAAAAACAAAATTCCGAACCGCCTTATCGACTACAAAACGTTTCAAAAAACCGTAAATTCCTCTTCGGAAGAAAGAGAGGCCAAACGTCTTACGGAGGAAGAATTCCTTCGTATGATCGAAAAAGAAGACGTGATACTTTTGGATGCACGCAGCGAATCCCGTTACAAACTCAGACATATCCGCGGCGCGATCAGTCTGCCGTTCACCGAGTTCACCAAAGAATCCTTGGCTCAAGTAATCCCGAAATTAGATTCAAAAATTCTAATTTACTGTAACAATAACTTCATGGGAAGCCCGCAGGCGTTTGCCGCAAAAGCTCCGGCGGCTTCTTTGAATCTTTCGACGTTCGTTTCTCTGAAAGCGTACGGTTATACGAATATCTACGAACTCGGTCCTCTTTTGGACATTCAAACGACAAAACTTCCGTTCGAAGGAAGCGAGGTGGAATGAGGCAAGGAGAAAATGCGATCCTGATTGTCGGAACTATGACAATTCTTCCGGTTGGAACCGTCCCTCTCCCTAAACCTTAAAACGCGCACCCAACAACGGACTCGAACTCATCGAAAGGCCGACGTAAGCCGCGGCCACCGCATCCCAGGAATCATCGTGTCCTTTCAGCAATTCGACGTTGAGCAGCAGCTTTAAAGCCTGGCGAATCTGTTTTTTATCGGCGGTTCCGCTTCCCGTAGTCCCTTTTTTGATCTGAGAAACGGTAGGTTCTAAAATTGGAATATTCTTTTCCGCTAATGTAACCAAAAGAACGCCCCTCGATTCGAACACACGCGAAGCGGTCTTCTTATTCTTCGCAAAAAACATCTCTTCGACGGATGCAAGCGAAGGCTGGAATTCCTCCAACACTTCTGACAAACCGCTTCTCAAAAGAAGAAGATTATCGGGACTAGGTGTTCCGGAGGGAACTTCAACGGTCCCGTACGTAAGGATTCGGATCTTGGAACCGTTCTTTTCCAGAACCGCATAACCGGCTCTATGCGAACCCGGGTCGATTCCGATAATTCTCAAGTTAAACGTTCCCGATTGAATGAAAAAAAGATAGGAAGGGAGAATCCGAATCTCCCTTCGTTGCAAAAGAGAGATCGGATACGAGGAATTTCAAGAAGTCACTCAAATTCTTTTTCGAGCGAAGCGGCCAACTCGAAGTTGGATGTCACCGAGGTCACGTCGTCGTGGCCGTCCAGCTGATCGATCAACTTCATCACTTTCTCGGCGACCTCTTTGTCCGCGATTTCGGAACTGACCAAAGCGATATAACGGATTTCCGATTCCTCCGCTTTCAATCCCTTCTCGTTTAACGCGTGTAATACGGCCTCGTAATCGTCCGGATTTGTAATCACTCGGAACACTTCCCCTTCGTTGATTACGTCTTCCGCTCCGGCTCCAACCGCGAGATCGACGAGTTCGTCTTCTCCGATTTGAGCGGATTCAAGTACGATCACTCCTTTTCTTTCAAAAAGCCGGCTTACGGAGCCGGAGGTTGCAAGGGAACCTCCGAGTTTCGTAAGAATACTTTTTATTTCCGGAGTCGTTCTGGATTTTTTATCGGTGACCGCGGAAACCATGATCGCAATTCCACCCGGTCCGAAACATTCATAGAGACACTCTTCGTAAGTGACTCCTTCCAAATCTCCCGTTCCTTTTTTAACCGCCCTTTCTATGTTGTCTTTGGGCATGTTGACTGACTTGGCTTTCAGTATCGCAAGTCTGAGTCTCGGATTTCCTTCCGGATCTCCTCCCCCCATCTTTGCGGCTACCGTGATTTCTTTTCCCACTCTTGTAAAAATGGCTCCGCGTTTGGAATCGATCGCGTCTTTCTTACGTTTGATCGTAGCCCATTTCGAATGTCCGGACATGATTGCTATCCCCTATGATCGCTTTTATGACGTTTTAAATGATACATTCCAGAAATCAAAAAAAAGGCATTCTGTCCATCCTTTTCAGCGGGAGAATTCTCCCTGATCGGAAAATCCTAGAACTTGATCTGCATTCCGATACTGATCAAAGGATAATACTTCACCTTTCCGCCGATCACTGTCGATTCGATGTAATTGGCGTTATACACCGGATTCGGATTACTCGGCGTGGTAATTCCCGTCAACGGATTGGTCACCGCATCCCTTGAATAAGGACCGAAATTATTAAACGACTGACTGATCTGATTTCTATTACCGAAGAAGTTGATAAACTCGATATACGTGTTCACGTAACCCCATTGATAATTCATAAAACGATCGATGCGGATATCGAGTTGATGAAAGTCGGGCCATCTTCCGGAATTATAATATTCGGAATACGTTGGATTGTAGAGATTGATTCCCGTAGAAGCGATCGCGGAAGCTTTGGACGAACCCACGATCGGAGTGATCGGAACGTTCGTAAGATACGTGTATTTACCGCCCACTTGCCAGCTCTGACCGAACTTCCAAGCCAATACGATGTTGAGAATGTGGGTTCGATCATAATCGTATAACTGCAGTTTGTCGTTGTCCACGAGGAGTTCGAACTTTCCGTCGTCGTAGTAGTTGAGATAATTTCCGCCCTCGTGCAGCTGGTATTGAAGTCTTCGATTTCGGTTGTCGCGGGTTCTTTGTTTTTCCTCGTCGTCCGTAAGTTGAGGTTGATGATTGTTCCGCTTGGATACGGAATTCGTATAAGAAATCCATCCGAAAAATCTACGCGCGGAATTGTGATTCGCTTTGAAAAAAATCTCCACCCCTCTCGAGTAACCGTCTCTTGAATTCGAATAATTCATGTTTCGCACGAGAAACGGATTTTTTTGAACGTCGTCCGGATGATTTACGATATCCCGTTTTTCGTTGTTCGGATGATAAGGATCTTGAACATACGTATCGGGCGTGACCAGATTCGAATACTGGTTGTGAAACCCTTCGACCTTGATGATATAATCGCCGGTCACTCTTTGTTCGATTCCAACGGAAGAATGAATCGAATGTTCCATCTTTAGATTGGGATTTCCCGATCTCGAAGAGAACTGTTCGATCTGCAAAGGCGCATTAAAATGTTCGCCGGTTCCCGCTAAGAATTTCGTTCCCGTCTTGAGAATTTCGTATTCCGCTCTTCCTCGAAACGCGTCCCGTTTTTCGTGAACCTTATCGTAGTAGTCGTGTCGATAACCGGGAAGAATGCTGAATCCTCCGAGTTTGAATTCGAGTTCGGCAAAACCCGAGATTTCTCTCGTGTGAATGTGATCTCCTTCGATCAAAGCGCGGAACTGACGATTGGAATCCAAAAGACTGTTGAAGAAATCGAGAAAGGTGGAATTGGAAGACTTAATATCCTCGCCTTGGAGTTGAATCGTTTTCTCGCGGAGTTGACCGCCGAATCGGAACGTTAGATACCTTTCGATCAGATTGATTCTCGTATTATTTTCCAAAAAGTTAATATTCTGAGTGGTGACGTTTTGAAGACCGAAGATCAGCTCCGCCGTCAAAGGGTTGTTGAAGTTTACTTCGAAATTCTCGCGGAAATAATTGTTCGAAATGGAGAAGGAACTTTCAAACCAGGATTTATTGTTGTACGTATAACGAAACCCGCTCGTTCGAAACAATCGTTCCAAACCGACGGGAGGCCTGCCCGAAGCGGCTTCCTGCAATGTGGAGATTCCTAAGAATTCTTTTTTGCTGTTTTCGAAATCGTCCTGAGCCTTCGTGTATTTCTGTTTATCCTTTGCGCCGAACAACAACACGTTGAACGTATGATTCGCGCCCGGCTTCCAATTGAACTTAGCTTGATAGTCTTCGTAGTCCGCGTACTTCGCGTCGGGAGGAATTCCGTCCGGATATAATTTCAGCAAAGTGAAGTTCGGATACGACTTTCTCGCGGAAACGATCGCGTAGATGTTTTCGGAAATTTTATTCTGATGATAAACGTCCGAAAGAAACGTGTTCAAGTTTACGATCGAAAACGTTTTCGCGACGGCGTCCGGCGTTCGAATATCGATGATTCCTCCCGTCGCAAAACCGAATTGAACCGGAAACGCGCCCGAATAAATGTTAAACGACTTGATGAGATTATTGTTCAGAACCGAGGATTGATCTCCGAGGTGATACGGATACGACATCGGAAAGCCGTCGAGATAATAACCGTTCGCGAGAGTTCCTCCCCCGCGCATCACCAAAAACCCCCGCTCGCTGTTCGAATACGGATTCGAATTTCCCACGCTGTTCACCAAATTGTTAAACGAAGAAGACGAAAGTCCGATCGGAGGAACCGCCGCGATTCCGGGTAACGTCTGTATCGCCTTGAGCGCGTCGTTCTGCGCGCCCGGCAATCTTCGGATCTCTTCCTGTTGCAGAGTATAACGCGAGAGGGATTCGAGATCGCGGTCTCCGTAGACGTTGATTTCTCCCGCAACGGGCTTGCGGATAAAAAGAAATTTCTTTTGACCGTCGTGTTCGATCGTAACGGACTTTTTAAACACCTTTTCGGAGGTCATGATTCTCAGGCCGTATGTTCCCGGCGCGGGAAACGTAACCTTGACCGAACCTTCTCCGTTTGTGATGAGATACTTTCCGATTTCCTGAAATACGATCGGAGTGTTTGAGACCGCGTTATTCCCCGTTTCGTCCATGACGACGATTTCCGCTTGAACGGGTTTCTGCGCGAACAAAGGACCGGATAAGAACACGATCGATATGTAAAGGAAAACACGAAAGGGGTTACGCAGGAAACAAGGAAGAATGAAAAGGCCGGAACGTACGAATTCGGACGAAACGCCGTCTTTGAAAAGACATTTCCTTTTTTGTAAGAATCGTGCGAATTCTATCATTACTATCCCGGATTTTTCAAAAAATAGAATTCGATTTGTTTTTCAATCCATAATTCTTTCCCAAAACGTGTTCTTCGGCACGATCTCGCCCGTCTCCGGAAAAGGAAAAAGTCCCGTTTTTCCTTTCTCAAAAAAGAATTCCGATTTTAGTTTGACGTCTAATTATAAATAGTTTTATATAAAACTTTATATGAACCACCAAATCAAATTCTTTCGTTTTTGGAAAGCGTTCCTCTACCAACTCAAGATCTTTTTGCGTTGGCCGGTTTATTGGAGATGCGGAGGAAGAATTCTTCTTATGACGGACGACATGAGAGAGATGAAAGTAAAACTGCCGCTCAATCGGAAAACGAAAGGATTGATGGGCACTCACTTCGGGGGTTCTTTGTATGCGTTCGTGGATCCGATTCCTCTTTTGATGCTGAAGGAAAATTTAGGAGACAATTATCTTTTGTGGGACGTTCAAGGTTCGATCCAATATCTCAAAGCGACTTCCAACGACGTCTTCGCTGAATTCAAAATTCTCCCGGAGGATTTAATCCGAATTCGGGAAGAATGCGATCGCAAAAAGAAAACGTTCTTTAAAGTGGAAATCCCGATATTAGAACAATCCGGAGAATTGATCGCCAAAACGGACAAAACGATTTACATCCGAAGAAAGCCCGGCCTTTCCCTAAAAAGAAACGCCGACCTTAGCACCATCGAAACTTAATAAATTTTGAATATTCAAAATGAACAAAATACAATCGCGTCTTGTTCTCCGAAACAAACCGCGAAGGTCAATCCGTCCGATTCCTATCGAATTCCGTTTTCCAATAGACCGCGCCGAAAACCGCAAAACCGATCAGACAACAAGAGCCCTGCCAAAACCGCAATAGAAAGAAATATCCCAAGGAAAACATTCCGAAAAACAAGGCGACGGTTCCCAAAAACCAAAGCGCGATTCTTCTTCGAAAATCCTGGAGTCTTTCTTTGCTTTCGCCGCCTTTCCAAAATCCGAACGGGTTGACCCTTTGTACAAACGCGTCTAACGTTGCCTGCGGAACCGGCGGAGTCAAAAGAGTCACCGTAATGGAAACGATCACCGAACCGGTCGCAACCCAGAACAGAAGATATTCCGATCGAACCTCGGGAAACGCAGGATACAAAATCATGGACAAAACAAGAGCGGTGATCATTCCGGAAAGTTCCGTCCAAGCGTTCGTTCTCCACCAAACCCATCTTAAAATCTGGGGCAAACCCATACCCGATGCGAACGCCAGCAAAAACTTCCACGCGCTCGCGATCGATTGGATTTGAGTCGCGACCAAAATCGCGATGATCGACATCAACACGACCGCGATTCGACTGACTCTCACCAAAGTCTTATCGCTTGCGGTCGGGTGAACGAATCTCATATAAAAATCGTTTACCAGATAACTCGCGCCCCAGTTGATATGCGTGTCCGCCGTGGACATGAATGCAGCCATCAAACTCGCGAACACGATCCCCAAAACCCCGCTGGGCAAAAGGAGCTTCATCAGAACAGGATAACCCATCTCGCGGTCCCCGCCCACGATCTGTCCTTCGGGAAAATATCGAGTCGGATCGTGCAAAGGAAAGACGACTAACGTGACGAGCGCGGTCAAAACCCAGGGCCAGGTTCTCACCATAAAATTGGCGACATTGAACCAAAGAGAACCTTTCTCGGCTTCCTTCGGATTTTTTGCGGTGTGGATTCTCTGCGCTAAATAACCGGAGCCGTCCGAATAATACTGCGCCCACCACTGAACCGAAACGAAGATTAGAAAAACCGTAAACGGAAGAGAAGCGTCCTGAAAGTCCGGCCAAAAACTCAGGATGGATTCGTGTTTATCGGGATAGACCTCCTCCATCTTGGTAAGAAGACCGGAAATCCCTCCCTGACTCGAAACCGCATACACCGCGAACAAAATCGCGCCGCCCATTCCCAAAGCGAACTGAACGAGATCGGTCAGGATCACGCCTTGGATTCCTCCCATACTGCTGTAAACGATCACGACCAAAAATAAAATGAGAACTGTGATCGTATTATTCAAAGAATCGAATATTAGAAAAGAAGGCCATAAACTTTGAACGAGCGCAAATCCGTCCGCGCCGATCAGATCCTTCCAATCCAAAAAGGGACCGGTGATCTTCGACATCGCCTTAAACACCCATCCGAGTACAATCGAATTTACTAATATACTCAGGTAGAACGCTTTGACCATCCGAAGGATCATGGCGGGTTTTCCGCCGTAACGGAGTTCGACGAACTCTACGTCGGTGAGAACTTCCATCCTTCTCCATTTGCCCGCGAAAAAAACGGTCATCGCCATATAACCGATCGCCCAGCTCCACCAAAACCAGTTGGCCGAAATTCCGTCGGCGGCCACAAAACCTGTGATCACGAGCGGAGTATCCGCCGCAAACGTTGTCGCGACCATCGACGTTCCGAGCCACCACCACGGAAGTTTCCGATCGGCTACGAAATACGAAACGAGACTTTTCCCCGCTTTGGGAGAAAGCAGAACGCCCGCGCCGAACGCAAAGATAAGATAGATGGATAGGATGGACCAATCGAGGATGCTGAACATAGTTTCTTCTTTCGTCAGTTTTAAAGCCTTTCCTAAGAACGAAACCCTCTTTCCAAAATCGGAGAATCAAAATCGAATTCTCTTGATCCCCCGCCCTGAAAGAAAATCATGACTGTTAAGGTTATGGCAAATATCATCGTTCAAAAATACGGCGGAACTTCCGTGGGAACCCCGGAAAGAATCCAGAACGTTGCAAAAAGAATCAAGTCTTACCACGACAAAGGACAACAGGTCGCAGTCGTGGTTTCCGCGATGGGACATACCACGGACGAACTCGTGGACCTCGCCGCAAAAATTTCAACGAATCCTCCGAAACGGGAAATGGATATGCTCCTCTCAACGGGCGAGCAAATTTCCACGGCGCTTCTCGCCATGGCTCTTTGGGAAATCGGAGTTCCCGCGACTTCGTTTACGGGCTCTCAAATCAAACTTCTTACCGATGGAAATTTCTCGAACGCAAAGATCAAAGAAATCGATCGATCCAAAATCGATAACGCATTCAAAGAAGGCAAGGTCGTCATCATCGCGGGATTTCAAGGAATCGACGCGGACGAAAACATCACCACTCTGGGAAGAGGCGGTTCCGACACTTCCGCGGTTGCGGTCGCAGCGGTTCTCGGCGCGAAAGAATGCGAAATTTATACGGACGTCGACGGAGTTTATACCGCCGATCCGAGAGTCGTACCGAACGCAAAAAAACATACGCAGATCACTTACGAAGAGATGCTCGAACTTGCAAGTTTAGGCGCGGGTGTTCTTCATTCCAGAAGCGTGGAGCTGGGAATGAACTACGACGTGGTCATTCACGTCCGCTCCAGCTTCAACGAAAACCAAGGAACTCTCGTAGTAAGCGAGGATAAGATTATGGAAAAATTAAAAGTCAGCGGAGTCACCGCTAAAAGCGATCAAGCAAGAATCACAATCGCGGGGGTTCCCGACAAACCGGGATTAGCCGCGGGACTTTTCGGGGAACTCAGTTCCAAACACATTCTCGTGGACATGATCGTCCAATCTTCTCCGCATAACGGAATCAATACGATCTCCTTTACGATTCCGAAAAAGGACGTTCTCGAAGCGAAGCCGATCCTTCAGGGGTTTTCAAAGTCGCATAACGCGAAAGAACCGGAAATCAACGAAAGTATTGCGATCGTTTCCGCGGTCGGAGTCGGAATGAAATCCCACGTGGGAGTCGCGGCGGGGATGTTTAAAGCGCTCGCGGACAACGGAATCAACATCGAAATGATTTCCACGTCCGAGATCAAAATTTCCTGCGTGATCCCGGAAGATCAGGCGAAAGTAGCGATCAACAAAATTCACGACGTATTCGGTCTTTCGGCATAACCTCGCAATCGATAGAAAGCGAGGCTTGAGTTTTTCTCACTGATTTTTCGAGTGTTCCGACAAAAATGAGATTTTTACTTGCAAAAAGTATGATTTTCTGATAGAGAAAAGTTTACCGAGT
Source organism: Leptospira sanjuanensis (assembly GCF_022267375.1). GTDB lineage: Bacteria > Spirochaetota > Leptospiria > Leptospirales > Leptospiraceae > Leptospira > Leptospira sanjuanensis. The sequence goes on along the minus strand of NZ_JAIZBH010000001.1, from coordinate 610,547 downwards.
CTTCCCACAAACCCACCTCCACCACCCGAAACGCGGGCGGGGTTCGAAAAATTTCACGGCAGAACCGTCGTACCTCCTACAAATTGTCTTTCAATTCAGGGTTTGTGGATAAGGTTACGGTAGAAAGCGAGGTTTGAATTTCGCGATCCTCTTCGTCCGCCGCAATCAGTCTTCTTTTTCCGACTGAAACACGGCGAGCAGTTGTAGAAAAACGAAAATCCAGTGCATAGCCGTCGTCGCGTAGCCCATAGGAAGACTATTGACCGCGATAAAAATTCCCCACATGAGAATATTAGCGGTTCCTAATAGAGCATGAATCGCGACGGCGGTGACATGCCAATATCGTTTCGGTTCCTTTCCGGCGCGGAAAAGAAGAACACCGAGTATAAAAGCGAGTCCGTGCGCTTCGAACGCTCCGATTCCGATAAATTCCTGACCTTCTAAAAGAAAACGGGCGGGACCCTTTCCGAAAAAAATCCCGAGAACGTCCAAGATGATAAAACCGCCTAGAGACGCGATCATGAGCATCACGCCGTTGATCCGCAATAGGAATACACGCGCAGAAAGCGACATGGTTAAAACCTCCAAAATTTTTTGGAAGGGAACTGGAAAAATCTATCTTTGTGAAAAAAAGAAAACAGTGATAAACCTTTCACTCTAAAATCGAACAAACTCTATCACCGCTTCCCTTTGCTTCTAACGTATCAAAGAATTCGGATCGGACAAGTGAATATCACGAAACGATCGGTGAGTGCCGCTTTTTATTCTCCCGAATTTCTAACTTTCGTGTGAGTTTTGAAAATATGATTTTCAACTTTCCGCCGCCGCAAGATACGTCCTAACTTTCACTCCGGGGAGAAACGAGGTCTATGCGACATAGAAGCCTGAACCGTTCTCTTTACATAAAAACGAATGAATTTTTTATAAGTTAGGAATATTTTGCTCGAACGATTCGTCCCATCCTCTTTTAATCATCTTTTTCTATTTCTCGAGTAACGCTCTCGGAGTTTATACAATGAGCATTCGGTTTCGTATTTCTCTCTATCTTTCCATCGTTTTATTTATCGGCTTCAGCATTCTCGCCGGGATCAACTCATACAGCGCTTATCAGAATCTCAAAAAAGAAGTCATCAACAGCTCGGAGGTCGCGGCGGAGCGCTGGACATTCGAAGTAAAAGACCACTTGGATACGACGATGGCTTTGATCCGAGGCTTCCGCTTCCCACTTATGTTTGCCTCGCCCGATAGAACCGAAGTGATCACTTCCCTTCGGGAAATATTAAAGCGAAATGATAATTTATACGGTGCGAGCGTCGCCTACGAACCCAACGCATACGACGGAAAGGACGCTCAGTTCGTCAATGCGGTCGGACACGATTCCACGGGAAGATTCGTCCCGTATCTTCACAGAGGAAAAACGAACGACGACATCGTTCTCGAACCCTGCAAGTTCTACGATAGCGCCGGTCCGGAAGGCGATTGGTATCAGATTCCAAAAAAGCTAAACGCCCCTTTCGTGACCGATCCGTATTATTACGAAGTCGAAGGCAAGATCAGCATTCTCATGATCTCCCTCACGGTTCCGATCAGCGTGGAGAACCGTTATTACGGGATGGCCGGAATCGATTACCAATTGGAGGAATTACAGAGGCTCATCGGAAATACGAAGCCGTTCCGCGATCAAGGATATGTCGCTCTTATTTCGCCTAAGGGGATTTATGCGGTCAACGGTTTGGATAAGACACTCGTCGGCAAGTCGATTCCTCAAGAACACATGGACGCCTATCTGAAACTCAGCCAGGAAGGAAAAAAATTCACCGCCGAAGCCGACGGATATACGCATTATCTTTTTCCGTTTCATATCGGAAAAGAGAAAAGATTCTGGGTGATGCAGGTCAGCATTCCGAATTCGATTTATCGAGACGACATCGCGGGCATTCTGTTTAGAAGTTTCGTTTCCACGTTAGTCATCTTGGTCGTTGTTCTTTTGAGTTTGAATTTCATATTCCAAAAATTGATTACGTCCGGTCTTTTGAAAGCGATCGGCTTTTCGGAAGAAATCGCAAAAGGAAACCTTGTCGCAAAAAGCGATCGCGACAAACAGGACGAGATCGGAACCTTACTCGGTTCTATGAACGTCATGCGGGAAAATCTTCTCAAGGTCGTGCGTGAAATCGGAGGATCGGCTAACGTGCTCAAAGGAACTTCCGGGAAGATGGCGGATTCTTCCAGAAGTTTCTCCGATGTCGCACAAACACAAGCCTCCGCAGCGGAAGAATCTTCGGCGGCAGTAGAAGAACTCGCAGCCTCCGCTCAAAACGTAGGTAAGTCCATGGAAAAAGCGGTTTCCAGTATGAAAGAGATCGACGGGAACGTGGATCGTCTCAAAGAACAAATCGTTAACATCAATCGGGAAATGCAGGACTTGGTACGTTTAGCCGCCGAGTCCAAAGAACAAGGAGTCACGGGGGAGAATGCAATGGTCGCCTCTACCAGTGCAATGGCCGCGATCGGTGACAGCGCTTCCCGAATCACAGAGATTCTTTCCATCATCACTGAGATCTCGGAAAAAACAAATCTTCTCGCATTGAACGCCGCCATCGAAGCCGCAAGAGCAGGAGAAGCGGGAAAAGGATTCGCGGTCGTCGCCGAAGAGATCGGAAAACTCGCTTCCCAAACTTCCACAAGCGTTCAAGAAATCGGGGCGCTTGTGAACTCAACGAACAATGCCGTATTAAACGGGAATACGAAAGTTTCCGAAGCTTCCAACGTCTTGAAAAAACTCAGAGAACAGGTAGAAGAATTCGATCGTTACGCGAAGAACGTTCTCACTTCCGTAAAAACCCAGGAAGAGAATACGAAGGAAATCTCGCAGAGTGCGAACGAACTCATGACGTTCAGTTTGCAGATCGAAGAAGCCGTGCTCGAACAAAAACGTGCAACGGACGAAATCACGAAAACGATCGTGAGCATATCCGATGGAACACAGGAAATCGCGGCCGGAGCGGACGATCTCACCTCATTCTCCGCCGAAATGCACGGACAAGCGGAACAATTAGGACAACTCATCGGCAAGTTTCAAACAACGGATTCGGAATAGGAGCAAACAACATGAGCATTCGCACTCGAATTTCTTTATATCTCGCAATCGTTCTGTTTATCGGTTTTTCCGTTCTTGCGGTCATCAACTCGATCAGCTCGTACCAAAATCTGAAAGAAGAAGTAGAAGGAAGCTCCAAGCTGACGGCCGAACGCTGGTCCCTCGAAGTGAAGGACATTCTCGATTCGACGATGTTCTATGTAAGAGGATTTCGTTCTCCTTTGATGTTCACTTCTCCTCCGAGAGGAGCGATCATAGACTCGATGAAGGAAGTATTAAACCGAAATGCGAACTTCTATGGAATTTGGCTCGTGTATGAACCGAACGCATACGAAGGTCAAGACGCCAAGTTCGCGAATACTCCCGGTCACGACTCGACGGGAAGATTTGTTCCTTACGTTCATCAAACGAAGGAAAAGAATAAACTCGCTTTGGAAGCGGGTGTCGGTTACGAAAATACGGACGGCACAGGCGACTTCTATCAAATTCCGAAAAAGAAAAACGCATATCTCGTGACCGATCCGTACTCGTATACGGTCGTAGGCGGAGAACAGATTTTGATGATTTCCGTCGTAGCGCCGATCAGCGTGGAAGGAACATTCCGAGGAGCGTGCGGGATCGATCTTACGATCGCGGATCTCCAAAAGAAATTCGGAGACGTAAAACCCTTTCGCCAACAAGGATACGTAACGTTGCTTTCGCCTAAGGGGATTTATGCGGTCAACGGAATCGATCCGAGTCTTGTGGGAAAGACGATTCCCGATAAAGAAGACTTGGAAACGTATCTGAAATCAAACAAAGAAGGAAAGAACTTCAGCGCGTCTTCGAAGGGATACACCCATTACTACTTTCCGTTTCACGTCGGTAAGGATGAAAACTATTGGGTGATGCAGGTCAGCGTTCCCGATTCGATTTATACGAAAGAAGTCTTGAGCATTCTATTCAAAAGTTTCTTAACCGCGATTTTGATTTTGATTTCGGTTTTGATTTGCCTCAGTTTCATATTCCAAAAATTGATTACGTCCGGTCTTTTGAAAGCCATCGGCTTTTCGGAAGAAATCGCGAAAGGAAATCTCGTCGCGGAAAAAACCTATCAACGTCAGGACGAAATCGGCATTCTTCTAGATTCCATGAACGTGATGCGGGAAAATCTTCTCAAGGTCGTGCGTGAAATCGGAGGATCGGCTAACGTGCTCAAAGGAACTTCCGAAAAGATGGCGGATTCATCCAGAAGTTTCTCCGATGTCGCACAAACACAAGCCTCCGCAGCGGAAGAATCTTCGGCGGCAGTAGAAGAACTCGCAGCCTCCGCTCAAAACGTAGGTAAGTCCATGGAAAAAGCGGTTTCCAGTATGAAAGAGATCGACGGGAACGTGGATCGTCTCAAAGAACAAATCGTTAACATCAATCGGGAAATGCAGGACTTGGTACGTTTAGCCGCCGAGTCCAAAGAACAAGGAGTCACGGGGGAGAATGCAATGGTCGCCTCTACCAGTGCAATGGCCGCGATCGGTGACAGCGCTTCCCGAATCACAGAGATTCTTTCCATCATCACTGAGATCTCGGAAAAAACAAATCTTCTCGCATTGAACGCCGCCATCGAAGCCGCAAGAGCAGGAGAAGCGGGAAAAGGATTCGCGGTCGTCGCCGAAGAGATCGGAAAACTCGCTTCCCAAACTTCCACAAGCGTTCAAGAAATCGGGGCGCTTGTAAACTCAACGAACAATGCCGTATTAAACGGAAATACGAAAGTTTCCGAAGCTTCCAACGTCTTGAAAAAACTCAGAGAACAGGTAGAAGAATTCGATCGTTACGCGAAGAACGTTCTCACTTCCGTAAAAACCCAGGAAGAGAATACGAAGGAAATCTCGCAGAGTGCGAACGAACTCATGACGTTCAGTTTGCAGATCGAAGAAGCCGTCCTCGAACAAAAACGTGCAACGGACGAAATCACGAAAACGATCGTGAGCATATCCGATGGAACACAGGAAATCGCAGCGGGGGCGGACGATCTCACCTCATTCTCCGGAAACATGCACGGACAAGCGGAAAACTTAGGGCAACTCATCGGTAAATTCAAAACGAATTGAAAAAAGATGCGGATACGCTAGGTCGAGAACGTACCGAAAGAGCTCGTTCTTAGTTTTTATAAGATTATCGTAAATTATAATTCCAAGTCCACGAATCCTTAAGGGATGAATATTTGAATTGATAGAATTCTATTTTTCGATACAATAACTTTTCCCAATTCGGCGGTTAAAAGGTAGAACGATATGAGTATTCGAGTTCGCATTTCATTGTATTTATCGATTGTGTTGTTTATCGGTTTTTCCATTCTTGCGGCGATCAATTCCGTTACTTCGTATCAAAATCTTAAAGCGGAAGTTGAAAATAATTCCGCGATCACATCCGAACGTTGGTCTTTGGAAGTGAAAGACATTCTTGATTCAGCGATGTTCTATGCGAGGGGATTTCGCTCTCCTCTGATTTACACGTCTCCTCCTAGAAACGAAATCATCGGTTCCATCCGCGAAGTCATCGAACGAAATCCTTCCTTCTTTGCGCTTTGGCTCGTGTATGAACCGAATCTTTACGACGGAAAAGACGCGCAATTCCGCAATGCGGTCGGACACGACTCAAGCGGAAGATTCGTTCCCTACGTCTATCAATCCGGTGAAAAAGGAAAAGCCAAGATCGAGGCGAGCGTCGGCTATGAAAACACGGACGGGACCGGGGACTTCTATCAAATTCCGAAAAAGAACAACACCTACTTCGTTTCAGAACCCTATCGTTATAAATCCAGAAACGTCGATACGATGATGCTTTCCATCGTCGCTCCGATCAGCAAGGACGGTTTTTTCAGAGGCGCTTGCGGGATCGATCTCAAAGTCGAAGAGCTTCAAAAGAAATTCGGAGAAGTAAAACCGTTTCGGCAACAAGGTTATATGGCTTTGATTTCTCCGAGCGGCTTGTATACGGTAAACGGAAAGGACGTAAAGCTGATCGGAAATAAAATTCCGGACAAGGAAGAACTCGAGCACTTCCTGAAGAAAAGTCAGGAAGGAAAAAACTTCACGTTCAACTCGGAAGGACATACCCATTACTACTTTCCGTTTCACGTCGGTAAGGACAAACGATATTGGGTGATGCAGGTCAGCGTTCCCGATTCGATCTACCAAAGCGAAGTCTTGACGATTCTTTTTAAAAGTTATATATCCGCGATTTTGATTTTGATTTCGGTTTTGATTTGCCTCAGTTTCATATTCCAAAAATTGATTACGTCCGGTCTTTTGAAAGCGATCGGCTTTTCGGAAGAAATCGCAAAAGGAAATCTCGTCGCGGAAAAAGCGGATCATCATCGTTCGGACGAGATCGGAACTCTTCTTCATTCGATGAATTTAATGCGGGAAAATCTTCTCAAGGTCGTGCGTGAGATCGGAGGATCGGCTAACGTGCTCAAAGGAACTTCCGAAAAGATGGCGGATTCTTCCAGAAGTTTCTCCGATGTCGCACAAACACAAGCCTCCGCAGCGGAAGAATCTTCGGCGGCAGTAGAAGAACTCGCAGCCTCCGCTCAAAACGTAGGTAAGTCCATGGAAAAAGCGGTTTCCAGTATGAAAGAGATCGACGGGAACGTGGATCGTCTCAAAGAACAAATCGTTAACATCAATCGGGAAATGCAGGACTTGGTGCGTTTAGCCGCCGAGTCCAAAGAACAAGGAGTCACGGGGGAGAATGCAATGGTCGCCTCTACCAGCGCAATGGCCGCGATCGGTGACAGCGCTTCCCGAATCACAGAAATTCTTTCCATCATCACTGAGATCTCGGAAAAAACAAATCTTCTCGCATTGAACGCCGCCATCGAAGCCGCAAGAGCAGGAGAAGCGGGAAAAGGATTCGCGGTCGTCGCCGAAGAGATCGGAAAACTCGCTTCCCAAACTTCCACAAGCGTTCAAGAAATCGGGGCGCTTGTGAACTCAACGAACAATGCCGTATTAAACGGGAATACGAAAGTTTCCGAAGCTTCCAACGTCTTGAAAAAACTCAGAGAACAGGTAGAAGAATTCGATCGTTACGCGAAGAACGTTCTCACTTCCGTAAAAACCCAGGAAGAGAATACGAAGGAAATCTCGCAGAGTGCGAACGAACTCATGACGTTCAGTTTGCAGATCGAAGAAGCCGTGCTCGAACAAAAACGTGCAACGGACGAAATCACGAAAACGATCGTGAGCATATCCGATGGAACACAGGAAATCGCGGCCGGAGCGGACGATCTTACCTCATTCTCCGGAAACATGCACGGACAAGCGGAAAACTTAGGGCAGTTAGTAGGAAAGTTCCGAACCAACTAAAATCGAAGAAAAACGGTTGAACCAAGGGATCTTGCCGGGGATCTTACAGATCAAAGGCATTCTTACCTTTGGAGCCGTTTATGAAACGACAAACATACGCAAAAACGTTCTTCTTTGCAGGGATGTTTGGATTCCTGTTTCTGCACAAACCGGTTCAATCCGCCGAATCTCTCAACCGAGTCATCGCCACCGTGGGAACCGTTTCGATCTCCGAACTGGACCTCGACGACGCGACCGAAAAATACAACCGTCTTCAAAAACACTTAAAACACGAAGACTACCGCAAATCACTTAGAACCAGAGTCATCGACTTTCTCATCGACCGCGCCATCGTGGACGTGATCGCGGAAGAAGAATCCGTTCAGGTCAACGAACAAAGAGTCGAGGCCGAAATCGAAAAACGAATGGAAGTGATGGGAGTCACGAACCGCAAACAATTCGAAAAGGCGATGGAAGGTTCTTCCGGAATGCCTTTCGAACTCTGGGTTACGGAACTTCCGTATCAAATCAAGAAAGGACAGCTTCTCCAGTTGAAAGTGGCCGTGCCTCCTCCGAGCGAAAGCGAAATCAGAAACTGGTATAACCAAAACAAGGACAAGGTCGGTTTTGAAATTCGCTACAGAATCATTGCGGTCGCACCCGACAACGATTCTGTCCAGGAAGAAAATAGACTTTATAAAGAAGTTTCCGAAATCAGAAAGTCCGTCATCTCCGATCCTTCTTCTTTCGCGTTGATCGCGGGATCTCCGAGAAACGATCCGACTCTTCGCGCAAGGAGAGGTTTGGTCGAATGGATTTCTTCCTTTGATCTTTACAAATACAGCAAGGTCACCGCTTCGATCGCCGCCCCTCTTCCCAACGGAGGAGTTTCCGACGTGTTCCGCGACGAAAGAAAACGATACTGCGTTTTGAAAATCGAAGGAAAAAGACCGACTCCGATGGAAAACCTGCGCGGTGGAATTCAAAACATTTTGTATCGAGATAAGGAAGAAGACACGTTTCACAAATGGCTGAAAGAAACGAGGGCCGAACTTCCTATCCAAATCTTCGACGACGCATATAGAAAGGAAAATAAGATCCCTCTTCGCGAGGAGACATTCCACCTGGATTGATTTTGCGTATTACGATCTTTCGATATTCGACCGATACTAAATCCGAGCCATGAAATTTCCGATTTCCCATTCAGCCGTATATTTAAACGCGGAAACGTTCGATCTGCTCCGATCCATTTCCGCGGACGAAAGGGAGAATCTGCTCCGTCTTTCTCTCGATAAATTGGCCTCGGTTCTTCCCGACTCCGCCGTTTTTTTCAATTCATGGCCTTTCTCCGAAACGAAATCTAAATTCAATTCTTTGAATATTCAAATCTTGGAAGAATCTTCCGAGATCGTATTCCTAAAAAAAGTAGCGGCCGCCCTTCCCGATTCCAGAACCGGAGATCCTGATTGGGACGACGCTTCGTTTTTTTATTTTACGGGATTATTTCCCTGTTTGGATACCGACCTGAGCCAAGAAATTTACGAAAGACACGATCGTTATCTTTCTCAGTATTCTTATAGCGAAAATCTTCCCGCCGGAATCGTTCCCACGATCGTATCCAGAGAATTCACGAACGGAATACCCGATGCGACCAAAACGACGGCCCAGGAATATCTCGGCAAAAACATCAACCACTACGACGTCGAAATTTTTTATCACGCACCGGACCTCAGACAATACCGCCTCGACTTCTCCTTGAAAAACAGACGCTCTCTCAACTTAGTGCGCGGCTTTTTAAAAACGAAGGAAGAATGGAGTTATTCCGAAATTCAACCTTGGATTCAGGAACATCCCGAAGTTTTCAGAACCGGCCCTTCGTATCTGGAACTCGAAGTCTATCGAGGCTGCGAATTGAGCTGCAGCTTTTGTCCGAGACAATTCGGATCGAACGATCAGGACGGAACGTCTCTTTCTCCTTCCTTTCTGGAGAATCTCGTGAAACAACAGGAGGAATCTTTTTCCAACGAATACACCGTTTGTTTCGGCGGACTCGGAGAACCCCTTTTGCATCCCGAGTTTCCGAAATTGATCTCGGCGGTTATCGGCGCCTCGTCGCATCTCTTGCAGGAACTGATCATCGAAACCGCGCTTTATACGGATTCGGAAAATACATTCACTTTTTTGAATACTCTTACTCCGGAACAAAAGGAAAAAATCACCTGGATCGTCAATCTCACGACCAACGACGCGGATAAATACGAAAAACTTTACGGCAAAAAGTCCTTAAACAAAGTTCTTTCCAATCTAGACAAACTCGAATCCGTATTTCCGAAAAACCGAATCTATCTTCAGTTCTTAAAAATTCAGGAAGCGGAAGAAGAAGTCGAAACCTGGGTGGACGAAACCGAAAAACGGGGTTACGGAGTCGTACTTCAGAAATACAACCGTTATGCGGGATTGATGCCCGAAAAACGGGTCACCGATCTGACTCCGATCCAGCGGGAATTCTGCTGGCATCTCAACCGGGATCTTTACGTGAACTCTCAGGGGACCGTTTCCGTATGCAAACAGATCCCCGCAAAGGAACTCGGAAATCTACATAAAGAAAACCTAATGCAGATTTGGCAAAAGGGCCTGCCTTCGTTCGCAAATTCGCTGAACGGAAAACACGAAACCACGGGCGCGCCCTGTTTGAGTTGCGATGAGTGGTATACGTTCAACGCGTAAGATCTACGCGTTTATCCAAGCTCGAACCGATTCGACAAGACTTCCCGGAAAGGTTCTCAAAGAATTCCCTCCCGGAACGGGAAAAACCCTCATCGATCGGATTCAGGAAAGAATTTCGGCGGTTCTACCCGAAGAACAAATCGTATATTTGATCCCTGACGGGGACGAAGAATTGCGATCGTTCCTGCAATCGAGAAATTACCGTTTTTTTACCGGAGATTTATACGACGTTCGTCAACGTTATATCTCCGCGGCCGAACGTTTTCAGGCGGATCATATCCTTCGTTTAACCGGAGACAATCCGTTTTACGATACGCTTCACTTGGATCAGCTCCTGCAAACATTCCAATTTTCGAATGCGGACCTAGCGTATATAAACGGGCTTCCCTTGGGAATGGGCGGAGAGATTTTTTCCCGAAAGGCTCTCGAGTGGACGCCCGACGTTTTGGAAGAAAGACACAAAGAACACGTAAGTCTTCACATTAAGGAGAATCCGGATCGATTTAGAATTTCAAAACTTTCCTCCCTTTTGACGGAATCGGAAAAAGAACTTCTTCCGATGTTTCGTCTTACGATCGACGAACAGAAGGATTTTGAAACAACGGCTCTCATTTTCGATTCTTTGAACGACGTGAATCCTCTGTTCGGCGCAAGAGAATGTCTGGAACTTTACCAAAAAAACCCGGATATCTTTTCGGGAAACAAGGACGTGGAACAGATTCGTTTTCGAACCCCCTTGTCTTCCGCTGTAGAAACGAAAAAAATCCGAATCGGAGTATTAGCGGGAGATCCGAAAGAATTCGGAAGCGGTCATTTTGAACGTTCGAGAATTCTTTTTTCTCTTTTGTCCGCGGCCTCGTACGAGACGGTCTGGCTTCGGGAATTTCCGAAAGACGATGCGGTGGATCTGCTCGTAGTCGACTCCAGAGACATTCCAATTCCCGCATATTCAAAAACTAGAATTTTTCTTTTGGATCATTTCGGATCGGATCGGGGACGATATCGCCACTACGAGGTTCTTCCTCATCCTTCGATCCGGGAAAGTTTCTCCTTGGATAAAATTCTGATCCCGCCTTCTCTTATAAACGTCGAACGTAAGGCGGAATCGTATATCCTTTGTTATGCGGGAAACATAAACTCTTCTTTTACTCGAGAACTGGATTCGTTTCTTTTGTCTTTGATTCCTCCGAACGATACTTCCACAAAAAACCGATCTGCATCGATCTCGGCCGGACAAACGTCGTCAATCGCTGCGACGGCGGCAAACCCGAATCGTTTGATCCGAATCGGCGGAACTCCGCCTTTGTCGTCGGAGGAAATCGAATTTCTTCCCAGAGTCTCGAGGTTTCGGTTTCAAAATCTTTTGGCCGAGTCGTCCGGTTTTGTCGGTTATTTCGGTCAGTCGCTTTTTGAGGCGGTCTTTTTGGAAAAGAAGGTTTGTTGTTATTCGATCAGTTCGATTCATTCTTCCCTGGCCCGACTCTGCGAAGAAAAATACGGAATTCCATTTGCGGGAGAATTGGGACAAGCCGACTTCGGGCGCGAAAAGATGCGGAGCGAGGACCAAGTCGCAATGCTTCGTTCGGCTTGGTACGGAGTTTCCGGGGAAGGATATGCGTTATTACTCCGTGAAATCGAGGAGTTTCTCCGTTCTTAAACGAAGGAGTTCCCACATTTCTTGCTCCAACGGAGAAATCCCGGTCCCCATTCAGAAGGAGTTCCCACATTCTTCCGTAAAATTTTTGGTTGACCACGGCGTCCCCACTCTCGGAAAATAGACCGACCGTCGGTCGGTTTTTAGCCATGAAAAAGTTCGCGCAAAACAAACAAAAGGGAAAGGAACGCAGGGACGACATCCTACAATGCGCGCGCGGCTTCTTCTTTACGAAAGGTTACGACAGCACCTCCGTTCACGACATCATCGACGAACTCGGAATCGCCAAAGGAACCTTTTATCATCATTTCAATTCCAAGGAAGAACTTCTCATGGAATTGATCAAATTCATGAGCGACGAACTTACTCAGCAGCTGCTCTCGGATGTGAACGGCCGAAAACCGAAAAACACATTAGATAAACTTAAAATTATTCACGAACTTCATTTCGATTGGGTAAACAAAAATCCGGAGATGGTATTCTTTTTTCTCAAAGCGATTTATTTGCCCGAAAACCAGACCCTCAAAGCGAAACTCGAAAAGGAAATTTTCAAACGGGACGTCGCATTCCTCAAGGACTTGATCGCGGAAGGACAAAAGGACGGTTCGTTTTCTACGACGATGCCCGCGGAATTCTTGGCGGAGACAATCGTCGCGATGGGAAACGTGCAGAACGAAAAATTCGCGTTCTACATGCTCGGGTTCAACGATATCGATCCCGATTCGATCTATGAGGACTCGAAAAATTCCCACTATCTTTTCTCATCCATTTTAGGAATCAAGAACCCATTCGAGTTTCCGTTTCCAAAAGAAGAATTGAGTTCCGCCGCTGAGAATCTCCGAAAGTTTTCCTTAGAATTTGAAAAACAAAATCAGAACAAAAATAACGCGAAATCGAATCCTCTCAAGTCCGCAAACCGTAAAGGAGGAAAGGCGAAATAGAATTTTTTGGAATTTTATTTTTGACCGAATCGATATGTATCTCTTTTCGTTTATACCCGTTCCCACGTTTATTATGTCCTCGGCGATTCTTCGTTATATCGACAATCTGCCTGAAATTCGCAGGGAAAGAATTCTCGCGATCCGTTCTTGGATCGTGGAAACGTTTCCCGAAATCTTCGAATCGATGCAAAATCATACGCCGACATACAGAGTCGACGACAATTGGATCTCGCTCGTTTCCGAAAAGAATTCCCTGTCGATCTATCTCTGCAAGTCGCAGGCTTTGACCGAACTCAGAAAGAAATTTCCATCCTTGATCGGCGGAAAAGCCCGTTTGAAGATACGCGATACGGATCCGTTTCCTTGGAAGGAAATACGCAGTTCGATCCGGTCCGTGTTAAAATATAAGCCGAAGTCGACGGATCGAAAGGGTGGAATTCTTAACAAAGGAAATTCTTCCTCTAAAAAAACCGCTTTGAGACAAAATACAAGATCGCCTAAAAAGTAAGCTCAAGGTCAATTTTTCCCTTCTCCAAGACGGATCAGTTTGAATCCTCTTGACCCCGGGAAAAAGCAGGAAAACCTGTTTTTAACGGCCATGAAAAAGCAAATAGGCGATCGCTACGAACCGAAAGAAGTAGAGAATAAATGGATTTCACTCTGGGAAGAGAAGAAATCTTTTGTACCGAATCCGAACTCGAAAGAATCTTTCTCGATAGTCATCCCTCCTCCCAACGTTACGGGATCTTTGCACATCGGACACGCACTCAATCATACCATTCAAGATATTCTCGTCCGTATCGAACGTAAAAAAGGAAAGTCCACTCTTTGGCTTCCCGGTATGGACCACGCGGGAATCGCGACGCAGATGGTCGTCGAACGGGAACTCGCAAAAGAAGGAAAGAAAAGAACCGATTTTACCAGAGAGGAATTCGTAAACAAGGTTTGGGAATGGAAGGCTCATTCCGGAGGAATGATCACCAACCAGCAAAAACTTTTGGGAGAATCCGTCGACTGGTCGAGAGAAAGATTTACGTTCGACGAAGGTCTTTCGAAAGCAGTATTCAAAGTTTTTAAATCCCTTTACGACGAAGGTTTGATCTATCGAGGAGAAAGAATCATCAACTGGTGCCCCGCTTCTCAAACCGCGATCTCGGATCTCGAAGTCGAGTTCAGGGAAACAAAAGGAAAACTCTATCATATCAAATATCCGATCCGCGGAAAAAAGGATCAGTTCTTAGTCGTAGCCACGACAAGACCCGAAACGATGTTCGGCGACGTCGCCGTCTGCGCGAATCCCGAAGATACACGTTATGCGTCATTGAAAAACGTGGTTTTGGATCTGCCCCTGACCGACAGACAAATTCCGTTGCTCTTCGATTCTTTCGTGGATAAGGAATTCGGTTCCGGTCTCGTTAAGATCACTCCGGCTCACGACGCGAACGACTTCGAAGCGGGGCAAAGGCTCGGACTCAAACCTCTCCTCGTGATGAACCCGGACGGAACGATGAACTCGAACGCGGGAGTTTACGAAGGTTTGGATCGTTTCGATGCGCGAAAGAAGGTTCTCGCGGATCTCGAAGCGAAAGGCCTTATCGAAAAAATAGAAGATCACGTTCACGCGGTAGGACACAATTCAAGAGGCGGCGCCGTGATCGAGCCGTATCTTTCCACGCAGTGGTTCGTAAAGATCAAACCTCTCGCGGATTTGGCGGTGCAGGCGGTTCAAACCGGACAAGTCGAGTTCGTTCCGAAAATGTGGGAAAAAACTTTTTTCGAATGGATGAACAACATTCGCGATTGGTGTATTTCTAGACAACTTTGGTGGGGACATAGAATCCCGGCGTATCATTGTAAAACTTGTAAACACGTGGAAGTCGCGGAAACTCCGGTGACCGTTTGTCCTTCCTGCGGTTCGAAGGAAGTGGAACCCGATCCGGACGTACTCGACACTTGGTTTTCTTCCCAGCTTTGGCCGTTCTCCACGATGGGTTGGCCCGAACAAACCGCAGACTTAAAAAAATACTACCCTACTTCCGTTCTTGTTACGGGCTTTGACATCATCTTCTTCTGGGTTTCCAGAATGATCATGATGGGAATGAAGTTCATGCAAGCTCCACCATTTCATAAAGTACTCATACACGGTTTGGTGCGGGATAAGGACGGAAAGAAATTCTCCAAATCGGTCGGGAACGTGATCGATCCTCTCGTGATGATGGAAAAATACGGAACGGATTCGTTTCGATTCTTTCTCGCGGCCACACTTCCGGAAGGAAAAGATATTCTTTTCGACGAATCACGGTTAGACGGGTATCGCTCTTTCTGCAATAAGATCTGGAATTCTTCCCGTTTCATCCTGATGAACCTGGAAGAATCCTTCGTGCCGACGGGAATCACGGCCGAAATCGAAAAGGATCTCGAACCGATGGATCAGTGGATTCTTTCCCGATTCAATCGTTGTCTCGAAGAATACAACAAAGCACATTCTAAATTTCATTTTTACGAAATGGCGGCGGCGATTTACGAATTCGTTTGGGGAGATTTCTGCGATTGGTATATCGAGCTCGTAAAACCGAGAGCGTATGGAAAAGTTTCCCCACGCTCCGCGGAAGTTGCGAAACAGGTTCTCGCGGACGTATTGACTCGTGCATTAGGACTTTTGCATCCTTTTATGCCTTTCTTAACGGAAGAAGTTCATTCGGTGTTCTCCGATCAATACATTACAACGACTCCTTTTCCGGAAGCGTATCCGATTTCTTCGGACGCACTCGGAGTTCAAAAACTCAATCTTCTTCAGGAGATGGTCACGAAAATCCGCGTTATGCGCTCCGAAAACGGCGTTGCACCGGATAAGAAGTGTAAGGCGATCGTAAAGTCCTCGGACGATCTCGCCCGTTCGGCGATCACCGAAAACGAAGTTTCACTTTTACAACTCGCGCGTCTTGAATCGATTCGAGTCGATGCGGGATATGAAATCCAGAAAACGGATTCTGTTTCGCATTTCACCAAGGGAGAAATCGTTCTTCCTTTGGAAGGTTTGATCGACGTCGCCAAAGAAAAAGCGCGTTTGGAAAAGGAACTTCAGAAATCCGAACTCGAAAAGGAAAAACTCGAAGCAAAACTTGCCAATCCGGGATTCCTTTCCAAGGCGGCTCCGGACGTGGTCGAAAAAGAAAGGGAAAAACTAAAGAACCTTATCGACAAAGTGGAAGTTCTGAAAAAGGGGATTCAAAATCTTGCAGGCTAAATTGAAAGTTCTCCTCATCGGTTCCGGAGGAAGAGAAAGCGCGATCGCGTTTCATCTCCGTAAATCTCCGTTGTTAAGCGAATTGAAGGTTTTTCCCGGAAACGGCGGTTTTCCCGATCAAGAAATTCTTCCTTCCGATTCGTTGAACGTGTTGAACAAGGAATCGGTTCAGTCTTTTTTAAAGCGAAACCACTTCGACTTCATCGTCGTCGGCCCCGAAGATCCTCTCGTAGCCGGATTTGCGGATTGGGCCGCGGAGCTTAAAATCCCCGTATTCGGACCCGATTCCTACTGCGCACAGGTGGAAGGCTCCAAGGACTTCGCAAAATCCCTGATGGTCGAAGCGAACGTTCCCACTGCGGAATACAAAACGTTTACCGAATATTCATCTTCTCTAAAATACCTGGAATCCAAATCGATTCCTATCGTTATCAAAGCCGACGGTCTCGCTGCCGGGAAAGGCGTTACGGTCGCAACCACCGAAAAAATGGCGAAAGAAGCTCTCAAAGAAATTTTCGAGGATAAAAAATTCGGAACGAGCGGCAATCAAGTCGTCATCGAAGAATTCATGGACGGACAAGAAGCTTCCATCTTTGCCGTTTCCGACGGAGATTCGTATTTTCTTTTACCCGCGGCACAGGATCACAAACGCGCTTTCGACGGAGATCAGGGGCCTAATACCGGAGGAATGGGCGCGTATTGTCCCGCTCCCGTCGTAACGGAAAGTATATTACAAAAAGTGAAAGAACGAGTATTCGATCGCATGTTTGAAACGTTCCGTAAGAAGGGCCATCCGTATCGAGGACTTCTTTATGCGGGTTTGATGATCTCTTCGGACGGAGAACCGAGAGTCGTCGAGTTTAACTGCAGATTCGGAGATCCCGAAACCCAATGCGTACTCGCGATGCTCGACGGAGATCTATTAGAACTTCTTTATACAGCCTCCACTGGAAAAATCAAAGGCGTTCAAGCGGCGGTTAAAAAAGGCGCCGCGGCTGTCGTAGTCCTTGCAGCGCAAGGATATCCCGATTCTTATGAAAAATATATTCCGCTGAACCTTCCGGAAACATCCGGTCAAAACGTTTATCTTTTTCACGCGGGAACTCTAAAAAAAGATGGAAAAGTTTTTTCATCCGGGGGGAGAATTCTCGGAGTCGTAGCTCAAGGCGCCGATCTAAAGAGTTCGGTGGCCGAAGCTTATTCCTTCCTGGAAAAAATCCAGGCTCCCAAAACGTTTTATAGAAAAGACATCGGACACAGAGCCCTTTAAACCTATGCCATTTTTGATTTCAGGAAACTTAGATCTCGTGGAGAGATATAGCCTCAAGAAAATGGAAAAATTTCTTGGGATCATTCTTTCTCCCGTTCAATTTCCGGTTGAACAATACAATCTGTTAAGACACGCGCTGCATAGAAATCTCGATCCGGATACGTTGATCCGAAAGATGAATCGTCAGGAACTTCTTTCCTTTATCTACATTCTCACTCAATTCGGAGACGTCGTACAGAACGAAACTCCGGTCGAGTATCTAAACGTGGAAAAAATCCCTCTCGTATTGGAATGGCAAAAGGGACAATATATGATCCCGTACGAGGTTCTGGACCATCTTTCAACTTCTCGAATATTCAAAAATCAGAATTATCTCTTCGCACTCATCCCCTCGCTTCCCGCAAAGGAAAAAAAAGCCTGGATCGAATGGATCGGTTCCGGTTACGGAAAAACGTTTCCGAGAGAGATCAATCACGAACTGTATTTTCAATGCCGACATCTTCAGAAACCGTTTCAGGGAAAATCGCTTCTTAGGGAAGAAATGATTCAATTGAATCAACTCTGGCCCGTCGGAAAAAATGAGATCGTGGATTGGTTTCACAAAGGCATCACGCCGTTTTATTCCGCGATGAAAGAACTTTCCAGATCGGAAAAAGATCCGTTCCTTCTTCATATTTTGGACCTGATCCGCTCGGGCAAATTGATCCTAAAAAAGAATCCGGAAGAATTCAGAAAGAAGGAAGAATACGTCTTAGTAGCAACCGTGGAAGGAAACACACCCCAACTCAGGGACACCGTTTTTTCCTGGGAACAAGAAAGGGAAAAAAAGGAAGACTTTCTTTTTCAATAACTCCGTTCATCCCAAGGATAACCGGAAATCATCAAATCGATCGAAGCAAAGCATATGGAAGTAAAATCGGCAAAAGAACTCAAACGAGTTTCCAAAGAATTACAAGAGAACTTTATCAACCGCTGGAAACTCTTGAATCTGGAACAGGACAAAGATCGCCTAAAGGCTCTCAGCGAAAAGGCGGAAGACCCGGATCTTTGGAACAATCCGGAAGAAGCGAGAATCGTAAGTCAGAAAAAGAACGAACTCGAAAAAAAACTCACTCCTTGGTTCACCATTCAGCAAGATATATTAGATTTTCCTGATTTAGTGGATTTAACGTTAGACGAAAAAGGGGAAAACGGAGTGGGAGAACTCTCCACGGAATACAATCGCCTTCAGGAAAAATTCGCCGAACTCGAATTACTGGGAGCTCTGAAAAATCCCGAAGATATAAAACCGGCCTTCTTGAACATTCATCCCGGTGCGGGCGGGACGGAAAGCCAAGACTGGGCGGAAATGCTTCTTCGGATGTATATGCGTTATTTCGAAAAAAAAGGATATCAATATTCTCTTATAGACATTCAAGCGGGCGACGGCGCGGGAATCAAGAATGCCACCTTACACGTGATAGGCGATTTTGCGTTCGGCTTTCTCAAGGGAGAAAACGGGGTTCATCGTCTCGTGCGGATCTCTCCGTTTGACGCCAACAAAAGAAGACATACTTCCTTCGTTTCCGTTCACGTAAGTCCGGAAATCGACGACGACATCGACATCAAGATCGAGGAGAAGGACATCCGCGTCGACGTATATCGTTCTTCCGGAGCCGGTGGTCAGCACGTCAACACGACCGACTCCGCGGTTCGGATCACTCACATTCCGAGCGGAATCGTAGTCGCGTGTCAGAACGAAAGATCTCAGATCAAAAACAGAGACACGGCGTTTAAAATGTTAAAGGCGAGACTCTACGAGATGGAACAGGAAAAAGCGAAGGAAGAATTGGAAAAGAAGTCGGGCGAAAAAAAAGACATCGCCTGGGGTTCTCAGATTCGAAGCTACGTTTTCCATCCGTACAATCTCGTAAAGGATCATAGAACCGATCACGAAACAGGAAACGTGGCCGCGGTGATGGACGGGGATATAGAGCCTTTCATTCTTGCTTACTTGAAAACGCTTTAAGTTTTCTGAATATTTTTTCCGAGAGAATCAAAAGATGTCCGACGTTTCCGGTAAAATCAAATACGGTTGTTTATGGGGAATGCTGATTCCCTTTTTCACTTTTTTTGCCGCACTCAGTGGAACGATTCTCTTTCTGAAGGACGATTACGGAAACGCGCATACGTTTGCCGATTGGACTCTTCTTGCGGGAAAACACGTTCTCCTTTTTGCGGGATTTCTCATCAGCGTCGTATTAGCCTTGTTAGTCGGGATTTGGTTCGGGATTAAGGATTCGAAACCCGTCGAAACGTTGCGAATTTTCTGGCCCGTTCTCGTCATTCTTCTCTATTGGATCGCTCCGAATTTGGCACCGGGACCCGTGGATGATTCGATCGTGACGCTCGGAGTCGGGCTGTATCAGATCTACCGTTATTTTAAGGAACGGAACAAGAATTTATGAGTCTTGAAAGAACCTTACTCTGGATCGGAATCGGCGGCGCACTCGGAAGCGTTTTTCGTTATTGCCTTCAATATTGGTTCGGAACGGTTCTCGGTTTTATGCTTCCTTGGGGAACTTTAACCGCAAACCTTTTCGGTTCGTTTATCATCGGAGTCGTTTATGCGGTTTTTGATCGTTTCCCCGCATTCGATCCCCAGTGGAAATTCTTTCTTGCTTCCGGTCTGTGCGGAGGGTTTACCACGTTTTCGACTTTCTCCTATGAAACGTTGCAGATGTTTCGAACGGAGAACTATATGCTACTTATTGCATATAGTTTGGTGAGCGTTTTCGGTGGAATCGGGCTGGCTCTGTTCGGGGCTTGGGTCGGAAAAAGTTTTTGAGTCGTTCGTCGTCGGAGTTCCTACAAAGCGTGAGATAAAATTTTTCGTTGCGGAAAATGTTTTTCCGTGATAGGGAGATTTTCGTAAGATTTCCCGCCGCCTCTCCCCACCACCCAAAAACAGGGCGGGGCTCGATGTTTTACGGAAAAAGCGTAGGAACTACGATAAAATCACCCTACAACATTCTCCCCTACTGCGCAGGATAACCCCCGTACGTCATCTTTCCGATTAAATAAACCGGACTCTTTTTCTCGTTCAAAATTCTTCGGTTCAAATCCGCTTGCAGTAACGCCAACCACTCATCCGTATAAGAAACTCCGTTTCCATCCACAATCAAAACGTAATGGATCGTTTCCTCATTTTCACCCGCTTCCAAATCGTCCCAGGAAACCAAAAGGGAACCGGAACCGGTCATTCTATCCGGATCGGGAATAAGAATCGATTCGTTAAATCCGTTCGCAATCGATGCGGACAAAGTTTTGTTGTAAATTCCGGAATCGGAAATCAAAACCAGATTCTGCGCCGAAAAATGCGGAGGAATAAAAATCTCCGTGGGCGCTTCTGAACTTCTTCCTTTCCAAATCAGAATCGCAAATCTTCGATCGGAAAAATACGTGGTTCCGTTTATCTTCGGTCGAATTCCTCCCCAGGCATACGGATTGTTCCAAGAATCCGCACCGAGTGTATTATAATAAAAACTTAAAATTCTTCCCTGTGACCTTCTCGGATAACTCCTTTGAATCGCACGATAATCCACATTCCAGGTCGTTCCGTAATTTCCGATCACCGAAAAATTCTCGTCGTTCCAAGCGTCCTTTTTCGTGATCAGCTTGGAGGTGTTCCCGTTCATATATTCGAAATGATTGTCGTAATAATAATCCCAGTGCCATTGTGTTCCGGAAACCAAAAGGGAATAAAAGTCCGCATAACGAGTCTTAGTCGACTGTCCCACATCCGAAATTTCCATCGCCTGATACACGGCGGAAATCATTCTAGGAGTGTCTTTCGCGCCGACTCCGTTCAACCACATCCCGAACTCGCTCAAAAACACGGGAATTTTCAAAAATCTCGTTTCGGTTCGGATCTCGTCCAAATATTTAAAATACGTCGCGTTGTCGATTCCGGTCAGATCCGTTCCCATTCTTCCCGCGTCGTAAAAATGGGAATTAAACACAAAACCCGGCCCGGGCAAAGTAGTAAGATGGCCTCCGCCCGTGGGAGGAACGATCGCGCTTCCTACATTCGTATTCCAGAATACAACAGGTTCCGCATATACGAATTTGGATTCCCATCCGTTCGCGTTCAATTCCTGACGAATTCTTCCGTAAAAAGGCCATAACTTCCGATTGTCCCATTGTGCCGGTGAAAGTCCTTCCATTCCTCCGTCCACGGGTTCGTTGAACGGATCGATTCCCAGAATGAAATCGAATTCTTCGGTAGTTAAGCGTTCTTGAATGTATTTTGCGGCCTTTCCCAATTGCCAAACGAATTCGGTCTGCATTCTTCTGGTTCCTGCGGAAGTGTTAAACGAAGCGTCGTTCCAAAAATTCCGAAATCCTTTTCGGACCGCCTCGTTGGTAAGGTTGTTCTGACTCCAATTCGCGCAAACGATTCCGCAATATTCGTTCGGATATGTCCCCGCAGGGGTTACCCACTTCGGCGCTCCGTTTCCCGTATACCACGAGTTTTTGTTGAATAGATTTCGGGAGAATAGATCCTGATGATAATCGACAAGAACATACATCTTCAACGCGATCGCCTTCTTCATTTGATCGATTACGGCGTCGAGATACGCATAATCGATCGTATCGACGGCCGTATGAACTCCTTCCCAAGCGATCGTAAAACGAATCATATTCGATCCCGTAGTTTTTCCCAATCGTGCAAACGCAATCTCCGCGTCCGATTCGTTTTGGAAGGGTTTAAATCCGTGCTGAACGAGTTTCGTATTTCCGGAAATATTAAATCCCCGAAAGTTCGCCTCTCTTCCTAAAGAATCGACAAAGATCGGATCGGTTTTCGCCGAATACGTCTTTTCTCCGATGGAAATCCTTCTCGATTCGGGAAGATTTCGATATTCCAAAGAATGAAAAACGTTCGACGTTCCTTCTCCGGATAAAAACGTTTTTGTTTTGTTTTCCGAATCGGAACTAACGTCGATCTTCGTGTTTAACAAAGAAAGAAGCGAATTTTCCTTCGAATCGGAAGGAGAACAATTTTGATAAGCGAAGAAACAAATCGTTACAAGGATCGACGCGGTTCTTTTCATAGGGAGGGATTCTCAACGTTTCTTTTGAAAAAGAAACCGGAAATCCGTTTTAACGATTAAAAAGCGAAACGTTAAACGAAATCAAGATTCCATTTTTTTAATTCCGTTTCCTCTTTTTAAGAAATTTATAAGTCGTTTATCAGATGTGTAGGTTACGGATTTTTTCGGCGCAACGCGCGTAGATCGGTCATTCTTAAAAATCCCCGAACGAGATTTGATTTCGTTTCTGCCGTATTTGATTCCTTTCCGTCTATAAAAAGGATTCGTTGGACTCCTGCAAAACGAATCGTTCATTCCAAACGGATCAATTCTCCTCGACGAGTTTGCTTCTTTCGGCAATGCTAGTTCGTATGGAACTGAGTTTTCCTTCTCCCGGAAATCCTATCTTCGATTACGTTCTTCTTCCCTGTTTTATTTTTTGCGCCCGAGTGACGGACGTTTCGATCGGAACGATCCGGGTCATTCTTCTTACACGCGAAAAGAAAGCGATCGCTGCTTCTCTAGGATTTTTGGAAGTTCTACTTTGGGTGATCGTGATCACGCAGGTCATCAAGAATTTAAACAACGTCCTTTGTTATCTTGCGTACGCCGGCGGCTTCGCGACCGGAACGTTTATCGGAATGATTCTCGAAGAAAAGTTGGCGATCGGTTATTCTCTCTTAAGAATCATTTCCCCCGAACACGGTGAGGAAATCGCGGACAAACTTTCCAAAGCGGGTTACGGAGTGACGACCATGAACGGCCAAGGAAGCAGAGGCCCGGTTAAGATCGTTTTTACGGTTTTAAAAAGAAAGAAGATTCGTCAGGCGATGAGAATCGTACAGACCGTCGAGCCGGACGTGTTCTATTCCATAGAAAACGCCCGGAGCACCAGTTCCGCATTCGCCGAAGATTCTCCAGGACTTCTGCGGAGAGGAATCCTGGAAAGAATCTTAAAGGTTAGAAAGTGATTTTCGTTTTTAGGTCGTTCTATACTGGGATTTTTACGTAGAGTTTTTTGATTTCTTTTTGGATGAATTTCGGGAAGTTCATCTGATATTCGTTGATCAGAAGTTTCCAATCGTCTTTCCGGATGGATTTTCTGCAGTTCGTCGATCCGCAGCCGCATTCGAAGGTTTGATCGAAGTTTACGATAAAGTTCGCATAATCGATCGTAAGCTCTTCCCCGGCCTGAATCTCTCTCTTGGCGACGATGTTGTCGTCCTGATCGTACCACATGTTCGGATCGCAGGAATGATTCATGAAGTTGGAATGGTTGATCACGTACTGATCGCTGGTAGGGCCGGTGACCAGACCGAAGTCCACGTCGTAACCGTATTTCATGAAGATTTCCTTTTCCGAATCGGGAAGAGACTCGGCTTCTTCAACCGTCAGAACTTTCCATCCGAACTCTTCGTCTTCGATCCACTCGCTGTAGCTGAACAGCAAGGTTCCTTTGGGGATGTTCTTCGTTGCGAAGGTTCCGTTCTCCCCGAATTTGTTGATTCGTTTCTCGATCATGCAGAAGATCCCTGCGTTTATTGCCAATGGCAAAATTTTTATCTATCAAGAATGGTATAAAAAAAACTTCAATTAAAATACTGAATTCGAGTAATATTTAATGCGAGTCCCCTCGAACATAAGACGAGGGAAGAAGAACCATTCTAAAAACGTAAATTATTTTCTTAACGTCCGCCTTCGAGAAGTCCACCGGGAATCCAAGACTCCGCTGACAACTCCCCTTCTTCAGCCTGAGGCAAGTCCTTCCGTAAAATTTTAAAGCCTCTTCCTTCCATCCCGACGACCAAGGACGACTTGTGAAAGAGCCAGTTCCGATTTCCCGAACGTTCTATGCTTGCCTGCGCCTTCCCTGTCTCTAAAAAACAAACGGCCGAGAAATTTCTTTCAATCTTTCTCTGAAGAATTTCCACTTGTTCTTCGAAGTCGTTTCCGTTCTTGTCCTTGCCGATCGATCCGAAGTCGACAAAGACCGGAAGAATTTTTTCTCCCTTGGGAATTCTATCCGAAAGCAGAAAGTCCGCGGCCTTCAGAAGGGACTCCGCGTGAAAAAAAACGGGAACGGAGGATCGGGATTTTTGTCTGGACGAAATTTTTGCGAGAACGTGCAGCTTTTCCAAATTGATCGAAGCTTCCGGAAATACTAGAACCGGAGTAACTTGCTTGCGATCGAGTTTGATTTTCCAGCGAAGCAATAAATTGCTTTTGGTTTGATTCGGATCTAAGAGCGTGATGACGAACATGTTTCCCGATAATTCTACAGGATATATCGGACAAACTTAATGTATGTTTAGATATTATTTAATGCGACTTGAAAAATCGAAACCTTCTTCGAGCGCCGGAACGGTTGTTTACACACAATCGAATCTTCGTAGAACGCCTCGAATCGCCGATTCTTGTAAGAATTTTAATAGTCCCGTTTTAAGGAGAATTTTCTAAGGTGAGTTTTTTTTCCCGAAAAAAAATCGAAGAAGCGCCCGACACTCTTACGCATCTGTATCTGAATCCGGAAAATTCTTCCTGGGCCAACTTCGGTTATTGGAGGGACACGGACGATTATCCCGCCGCTTGCAAAACGTTAGCCGTTCTGCTCGGACAAAAGGCCGAACTCGGAACGGGACTTAAGGTTTTGGATCTCGGCTTCGGTTGCGGGGACCAGTTCTTCGTTTGGAAGGAAGAATTCTCCGTTGCGTTCGAAGATCTGACCGGGGTCAACGCTTCTTCGGTTCAAACCGAATTTGCAAAAAATCTGTTGGACCGACGCGGGTTTTCTCCGTCCGATCCTCGACCGACTCTCATCCTGTCCCCGATCGAAACGGCTCTTCCTTCTTTTGCGGATCGGAGCTTCGATCGGATTCTTTGTTTGGACAGCGCGGTTTTTTTTTCCGATCGAATCGCGTTTTGTAAGGAAGCGTTTCGAATTCTCAAGCCGGGAGGACGATTGGTCTCGGCCGAATTGATCCTGAACGAATCGCCTTTGAACCTTTTGGATTCTTGGTTTCGAAGCGCGGTCTGTACGTTAAGTTCCATCCCGAAACGGAATCGGGTCACAACTGATTCCCTTTCTCAAATCTTGCGCGACGCCGGGTTCGAGTTTGAGGACGGCTTTGCGTTTTTAGAGAAGGATGTCTTTGAAGGATTCTCCCGTTTTTTAAAACGTGTGACCGCCAAACCGCAGACATCCATTCCGGAAAGAATCGCGGACAACTATGCGAGATTCGCGGACTTTCTAGGAAGTGAAAGAATGAGAAGATATTTCCGCTTCGTTCTTTATGCCGCGGTCAAACCCGACTCAAACGATCCGCATCGTATGGATTCAAAGTCCGATCGAAAGAGCATCCCGAAACGAAGTTAAGACCGCATCGAATTCTCAACCCAGCGTCTTACGTCCAAAGAAGTCGAAACCCCCGCTTCCAAAAGGGGAATTCCGTATCTCGCGTAAGAACCGCAGAACCAAATCTTGCGACCGGGTTGTTCCTGAAGGGACTTGAGTTCGTCGATGGTCTTTTGGTTTTTGAGATCGATCACCGGTCTTTCAAAACGGGAACGGGAAATGAGCGTTCCTTGTTTCGGCTCTTCCAAAGGATTCCAAGTCTGAAAAATCTCCTCGTTTCCGATTTCGGGAAGAACCTTATTGAGACGAATCGTCGCCGAAGGTTTGTCGGTTTCGGGAGAAAGAGTAAAACAGAGCGGAGCCCAGTGTCTTTTTTTGTTGGGCATAAACGAAGGATCGGTGTGCATCAAAATTTCCGATTCTTCGTATCGAAAGGAGGAAAGAAGTTCTTTCTCCTTCGTCATTTCGTCCGGTAAAAGAGGAATCGCCTGATTGGCCGGGGTCGCGATCACGACCCGATCGAATTCTTCCTTTCCGCCGTCAAAGGAAACAAAAACTTTTTTACCGTTGAGTTCGAGTCTTTTCGGATTGGATTTGAGACGGATCTCTTTTGCGCCCACCGAAAGCCGTTCGGTGATGTCCCTGGTTCCGTGGCTCGCGGTTAAAAATCGGAGAAACTTCAATCCTTTTGCGTGATAACGGATCACCGCTTCGGCCGGGTAATTTTTCGCGCTTTTGAGAGTGCAAGTGTTGATCGTCGCAAACATAGGAATCAGATATTTGTCCTCGAATTCTTTCGAATATCCGAAACGTTGCAGAAAACCGGAGATCGTAAGTTGTTCTCCCTTTAAGGATTCCCATTGAGTCGCGGATTCTCCGTAAAATCGGATCGTATCCGAAAAGATTCTTCTGGATTCCCCGCTTTTAAAACAAACGGGAGAAACGAACGGATAAAAATTTCCGCCGAGTCCGAACGTGGCGAATTGAAAGTACGTAGTTCCGTCCCGTTCGCTCAGAGAAAAGGAATAATCCACGGGTCTGAATTCGATTCCCGCTTCGTTGTACATCTCGATGAGGCAGGGATAATAGTTTTGTTTGAATGCGCGGAAAGGAACGTCGAAACGGAAGATTCTATCTTTTAACGCAACGTCCGTTCCGTGCGCATCCATTCCGGGAAGAGCGTGGCGCTCGATCAAAACGACTTCGTGTTCCTTACTCAAATACCAGCAAGCGCTGAGCCCCGCGATTCCGCTTCCTAAGATTGCGATTTTCATATTCTATTCTTAGAATTAGATCTTCGAAAAGAAAACATAGGAATTTTTTTCTTTCGCAATGAAAAACAGAAAAATCGGTTTTTCGATCGAGTCGTTCACTGAAAAAGGGTTCCTTATTCTTCGTGTAACCGTTTCGTAAAAGTTTCGAACTTTCTTTTAAAGAGGTTTATGTGTTTTACTCTAAAGTATTGATTTCCCTCGGAATTCTTTTCTTTTTTTATC
Organism: Leptospira sanjuanensis; assembly: GCF_022267375.1. Taxonomy (GTDB): domain Bacteria; phylum Spirochaetota; class Leptospiria; order Leptospirales; family Leptospiraceae; genus Leptospira; species Leptospira sanjuanensis. The sequence continues at coordinate 583,354 of NZ_JAIZBH010000001.1, read as the reverse complement.
CGCTCTGGTCCGCGCCCAAAACGGAGAAGGCTACGTTCGCAGGAGGTTGTTTTTGGTGTATGGAAGGTCCGTTCGAATCTTTGAACGGAGTGATTTCCGTTACGTCCGGTTATTCGGGCGGTAAAGAGGTCAATCCGACCTACGAGGACGTCGGCTACGGAAGAACGGGTCATCGAGAAAGCGTTCAGATAGAATTCGATCCTTCTAAGATTCGTTACGCGGAATTGCTGAAGGTCTTCTGGAAACAGATCAATCCTACGGATAACGGAGGACAATTTGCGGATCGAGGCAATCAATATCGAACCGGAATTTTTTATCACAGCGAGGCTCAAAAGAAAGCAGCGGAAGAATCCAAACAAGAGATCGCAAAGTCCGGAAAATTCAAAGGGCCGATCGTGGTCGAAATTCTTCCCTTCACCGCGTTCTATGCAGCCGAAGGATATCATCAGAATTACTACAAAACCAATCCCGATCACTACAAAGCGTATCGAAAAGGTTCCGGAAGAGAGGCGTATCTGGAAAACGTCTGGGGAAAAAATTAAACCGAAGTCATACGGAGGAATCGGAATCGTTTTTGCGACGACTCCGATTCTTTTATTTCGCGAATCGAAACCAATCGATGTCGCTTAACAAAGTCGGATTAGAAACATCGTCAGTCTTTGCAGCTTGTCCCTGCCCTGACCGGGTTCCGCCAAATCCTTTTCGATCGTTTTACGATAAATCGCCTTTAAATGGTTCTTTAGAGTTCCTGAATGTACTCCCAATTCCCGGACCAGACTTTCACGAGTTTGACCTGCGACCAAAAGATCGCAGATCTTCGCTTCCTGATACGTAAGTCCGTATTCCTTTTGAAGTTTCGGAAACAAGGATTCCCGGACCTTTCCGATTTCCGTAGAAGCGGAGAATCCGGCTGTTTCGTGTTTCTGAACGGAAGTCCCGAACGCCTGCTCCGTATTCGCGGAATCGGACGCCTTTTCGGACGGAACGTCGACTCTGCATAAGAAATTCGAAATATTCCCTTCTTCGTCGCGGAGAGGAGTGATTCTTTCCTTCCAGGAAATCGTTTCACCGAATCCATTTCGGTTTAAAAAATATCCTTCGTATTCTTTTCCCGCAAGAATGGTCTTCCACAGTTGTTCGTAAAATTCCCGTCCGTGCGCGCCCGACTGAAAGAAGCCCGGATTCTTTCCGATCAAGTCGGTTTGTTTATATCCGGAAATATTCTCAAACACCGGATTTATGTATTCGATCCTACCGTCGCGGTCCGTGATAAAGATCGCGTGAGGATCTTGGTAAAAGTAAGAAGTCAAAATGGACGAAAGATTCGTATTCCCCGATCCGTACCCACTTTGATTATCTGAAACGCACATAGACTTCCTCCTATCCCGTTGGAGATATAAGATTCTTTTGAACAAGAATCTCCATAAACTTACCTAAGTACTCCATAGAAGGATCGATTCGTCAAATCGAAGCGGCGTCGAAAAGCCTTTGGAAAGATTGATAAAAATCAGGAAATCGGATTAGTTAGGTAATGGACGCTGCTCGCGAACGATCGATATTCGCCCAAATCCGATTCAAAAAGTCGAGAGAATTGGATTGCCTCTTGTTGAACGTGTTTCGTATCGTATTTTTCGATCCGTTAGACTTCGTTTAATAAAGAGGAAATCATGAAACAAATCCCGATGCCGAAAAAGAATCTCGTCGGAGTCCGCACGAGAACAAAAAACGCGGACGAATTCGGACCGAACGGAAAAATCGGACCGCTCTGGGGAAAATTCTTTCAGGAAGTTTTTCCGAAACTCGGCGATCCGGGAGATTCCATCTACGCTGTGTATTGGGATTATGAAAGCGACGAGAACGGAGAATACTCCTACTTTATCGGAGTTCCGGCCGCTTCCAACGATACGAACGGTTTTGAAACCGTTTCCCTTCCCGAAGGAACGTATCTCGAATTGACCACCGAAAAAGGAAAAAGCCCGGATATCGTCGTTCAACTCTGGCAACAAGTTTGGTCCGATTCCGAAATCAAAAACAGAAGAGCCTTTGCAACGGATTACGAAATTTATCCGATCAACTTTGCGGAAACTCCCGAAACACAGGTTCGTCTTTACCTTTCGGACAAACAAAAAAACTGAGCGAAAACCGCGACGCGCGGGCAAACATCAAAGGAAGAACGAATTTGATCCGATCCGCCGAGAATTTCAATTTTCAAGATCGGATCGCAGATCGAATCTGGTTGTATGGCGGATCTTCAACTAGTTATCGGCGATAAAAAATTCTCATCCTGGTCCCTGCGTCCTTGGATTCTATTAAAAGAAAAGAATATTCCTTTTACTGAAATTTCACTGACCCTGAACACGCCCGAGTTTTACGAAAAGATCAAATTCTATTCGGAAGCCGGAAAGGTTCCCGTTTTAATCCACGGCGACATCAAAGTATGGGACACGTTCAGCATCGTCGAATATCTCGCCGAGACTTTTCCGGAAAAAAATCTTTGGCCCAAAGACAAAGAGGCAAGAGCCGTTGCACGTTCCGTCGTCGCGGAAATGCATTCTGGTTTTACGGATCTTAGAAAGAATCTGTCCATGAACCTCGTTGAAAAACTTCACGGAAGGACCTTCCCCGAAGAAGCGTGGAAAGATATTCGAAGAATCGAATTCATCTGGAAAGAATGTCTGAACAACTCCAAAGGGCCTTTCCTTTTCGGAAAAGAATTCACAATTGCGGACGCTTTTTATGCGCCTGTAGTGGGAAGATTTCTGACCTACGGAATCGAACTCGGACCGGAGGCGACCGCTTACATCTCCAAGATCAGCAATTTATATTCTTATAAGGAATGGTTGGATGGAGCTCTGAAAAAAAGTTAAACACGATCGGGCGGAAAAAACATTTAAATTTTAGAATTCTTGAATGTTCTAATTTGCGGAAGAACGAAAGCTCTCCGTTCCTCCGCAAATCGAATTCTCACTTTCGTTGCAAACGTAAAGCGTTCAAAACCACCGAAACCGAACTAAGAGCCATGGCGCCTCCCGCAATCCAAGGAGCGAGAAACCCCGCAGCCGCGATCGGAATTCCGAGCGCGTTGTAAAACAAGGCCCAGAAAAGATTCTGGCGGATGTTATACACCGTTTTTTTACTCATTGCAAACGCGTTTGCGATCGAAATCAGATCCCCGTTCATAATCACGACATCAGACGATTCCATTGCGACGTCCGTTCCGGTTCCCATCGCGATTCCTAGATCGGAAACCGCCAACGCTGGAGCGTCGTTGATCCCGTCTCCGACCATCGCGGTGACCTTTCCGGAGTTCATGAGTTTTTTTACCTCGTTCGATTTTCCTTCCGGAAGAATTTCGGCTAACACGTGTTCAATGCCACAAGCCTTCGCGACCGCATGCGCCGTTCTTTCGTTGTCTCCTGTGATCATATACAAATCCATTCCGAGCGATTTCAGCCTTTCGATCGCGATCGGAGTCGATTCTTTGATCGTATCCGCCAAAGAAAGAACTGCGGAGTGAATCCCGTTCACGCTTAAATGAACGACGGTGTTTCCTTCTTCTTCCCGAAGTCGTTTCAAATTCAGAAGAATCTCGCTGAGAGCTATGTTTCTTTCCTTGAAAAGACGATCGGTTCCGATCAGAATCTTTTTCCCGTCGACCACGGCCGAAACTCCGCCGCCCGGAACGGTTTCGAAACTCTCCGGAATCGAAAGGCTCAAACCTTTCGATTTGGCAAAATCCACAATCGCTTTAGAAAGAGGATGTTCCGAATTCTGTTCTGCGGAAGCGGCAAGAATGAGAAGAGAATCCGTATCCTTCGGATTCAAACTTTCCAAACCTTTCAAAACCGGTTTTCCGTTCGTCAAAGTACCGGTTTTATCGAAAACGATCGTATCCACTTTATGAGCGATTTCTAATGCTTCAGCGGTTCTAAAAAGAATTCCGAGAGTGGCCGCCTTTCCCGAACCCGCAAGAATCGAAACCGGAGTCGCCAAACCCAAAGCACAAGGACACGCGATAACGAGAACCGCGATCGCCTTTTCCAAAGCCCCGGAGAAATTTCCGGGTTCCAGCCAGAAATACCAGAGAAGCAAAGTAATCGCCGAAAGAAGGATCACGATCGGAACGAAAATTCCGGAAATCCGATCCGCGATTCTTTGAATCGGCGCACGCGAACCTTGCGCTTCTTGAACTACCCGAATGATTCCCGAAAGCAATGTGTCCTTGCCTACTTTCGAAGCTCTTAATTTTAAAATTCCGTTTTGATTGAGAGAACCTCCGAACAAAGAACTTCCGATGGTTTTTTCGACGGGTATACTTTCACCGGTTAACATCGATTCGTCGACGGAAGAGTTTCCTTCCTCCACGGTTCCGTCCACGGGAATCGTTTCTCCCGCCTTCACCAACAGAAGATCTCCGGGGCGGACGGCGAGAAGAGGAATTTCCTGAATCTCCTCCTCTCGAATGATGTTCGCAGTCTTCGGCTGCAAGCCGACCAAAGATTGAATCGCTCTCGAGGATTTTCCTCTCGCAATATGTTCCAAAAATTTTCCGAAAAGAATCAGTGTGATCAATACGGCGGACGTTTCGTAATACAGAGGAACGTCTCCGTGATGATGCGCACCCAAGGAAACGAAGGTCTGATAAACGCTGTAAAAATACGCCGCCGAAGTTCCCAAAGCGACGAGGACGTCCATGTTCGCTCCGCCGTTTTTCAAAGCGCGAAAACCTCCGCGATAAAAAGCGGCTCCGATCCAAAACTGAACCGGAGTCGCGAGCGCAAACTGAAGCCAAGGATTCATTAGAAAAGATAAATATTCAGAAATTGAATTATTCCCGAAATGGCCGATCATGCTCGCAAGGAGCGGAAGGGAAAAAAGCGTCGAAAGAACGAGACGTAGTTTTAATTTTTTGAATTCCTTTTCGTGCGCCTTTTCCGATTCTCCATGAATTTCCAGATCCTTATGAACGAGCGCTCTGTAACCGAGCGAATCGACCTTATCCAGAAGAACCTCTTCCGTAACCGAAGAATCGAATTCCACTTTGGCGGTTTCCATCGCAAAGTTGACCCGTGCGTCCTTAACCCCCGGAACTTTTTTCAGTCCTTTTTCGATCCGAAGCGCGCAGTTCGCGCAGGTCATACCGATCAGATCTAACGTGATTCCTTCCTCGACCGTTTGTTGCGGAGCGTTCATTTGACTTCACCCGGGGTATACCCTTCTTCCAAAATCGCGGCTTTGACTTTCGCCAATTCCTCTTCCGTTCCCTCTCCCTGATAAACGACTTCCTTGTTTTCCAAGTTTGCCTTTCCCGTTAATCCGACATCCTTAAGGGCCCCCTCGACGGTCTTTAAACAGTGCGAGCATGTCATTCCTTCTACCGTAAGTTTGATTTCTTTCATGATTCTATCTCCTAAAACTTTATTTAAGAATGCGGTCGACGGTGGTCATAAACTCGTCGAGTATCTTGGAATCGTTCTCCTTAAATCTTTCCACGACGCAGGTTTGAATGTGGCTTTTCAGAAGGGTTTTTGCCACTCCGTCCAAAGCGGATTTCGTGGACGATAATTGATTGAGAACGTCGTCGCAATATTCTTCCCTTTCGATCATACCTTGAATTCCTCGGATTTGACCCTCTATCTTCTTTAAACGGAGAAGCAGATTCTCCGTAACTTTCGGATCGGAATGCAGCTTGTGTTTTGGTTTCATACCCTACCCCCCTATACTATAGACGTTTTAATAAACGAAATCCTTCAAAAAAATCGGTTTCGAAGAAAATTTTAACTTATTTTTTGTTTACTATTCATATAAATAGCATGCCTTCTGAATCGAGGAATAGTACGAACAATGGAACAATCCAAAATCAATCGAGGAACCGTTTCTAAAATCCCCGGACGTTTCGAATCTACAACACGCGAGGTAGACCTCGAATTTCAAGACGAGGAAATGTCTCCGCGTACGATCCTTTTGGAAGAACGAGCCAAAACGATCGTTTCCGAAAACGACTGCCCGGATTTGGGATTTACACGATCGATCAATCCATACCGCGGATGCGAACACGGCTGCATCTATTGTTACGCAAGACCCAATCACGCATACGTGGATCTTTCACCGGGAATCGATTTCGAAACGAAGATCTTCGTAAAAAAGAACGCTCCCGAACTTTTACGAAAATATCTTTCCAAACAAAAAGACCAGATTCACACGATCCAGCTCGCGGGCGTAACCGACATCTATCAACCTGCGGAACGAAAATTGGAAATCACGCGCGAGCTTCTCAAAGTGTTTCTTGAATTCAAACAACCCGTAGCGATGATCACCAAATCCTTTCTAATAACCCGAGACATCGACCTTTTGGAAAAACTCGCTTTCAACAATTTAGCAAAAGTATATATCAGCGTAACGACGCTCGATCAAGAACTTTGGAAGAGAATGGAGCCGCGTACCGCCAATCCGGAGAGAAGATTGGAAGCGCTTCGAAAACTTTCCGAAGCGGGAATTCCCGCGGGAACGATGGCGGCACCCATGATTCCCGGGCTAAACGATATCGAACTGGAACGGATTTTAGAAGCCGCAAAACAAGCGGGGGCAAGATCGGCGGGAATGGTATTTCTTCGTCTACCTTATGAGGTTGCGCCGTTGTTCATGGATTGGTTAGAAAAAAATTATCCGCTCAAAAAGGACAAGGTGGAACATTTAATTCGACAAGCAAGAGGAGGAAAACTCTACGATTCCGATTATTCCGTCCGCATGACCGGAGAGGGAAATTACGCGGAAATGCTTTGGAAACGATTCTTTGCGGCGCGAAAACGCCTCGATTTACTGAACGATATGCCTTTGAATAAAACCCTTTTTAAAATTCCGGACATCTATCGAATTCGCTTAACAAAAGGAGAAAACTTAATTCCGGGTCTATAAGGTAACTGCAATTCCCGTCCCTACGCCTTCGATCGCGATTTATCCGTAAAATTACCGAGTCGAAAAGAGAACAGAGCGCATCCTAATCCACTTCGCTTAACAATTTTTTTAATACGAATATAACTAACATCGTTTTCTTAAGAACAATGTCGTCTGACGTAAGACAAACACATCGAAGGGAAAGATTTTTTATTCTATCCGTTATTTAAAAAAGATTCCACTTGGGCTTGACTAAACTTACCGAAGTTTTGAACAATGCTGCGGAACTCCTTCCTAATTTATATATCAGGAGAATAGTGAAGAGAATGAAAAAGAAAAGTACGAAGAGCGTTGGGTTGATTTTGTGTGCCCTGTTGTTTTTTGCAGGATCGCTTTCTGCTCAGACTTACACCGTGTTCGTTCACGGGAAGTCCGATAAGAATCACAACGGCACAGGAACGACCGACGTAAATAACTACTGGGGAACAAGTGTGAACTCGGTTTCCGGAGCAAAGGTATTCGTCGGATACGATGGAACTACCGATCCGAGAACTTACGGAACCGCTCGTGCGCAAACCAACTTTACCACTGTGCTGAACACGTATTGCAAAGGATCCAATTCCTGCAAAATCGTTTGTCATAGCGCGGGTTGTTACGTAACCGAATATTGGTTAGCAAATCTGGGAGCTAGCGCCTCCAGCAAAGGCTACAATATCACAAAAGTAACCGCTCTGGCAGCCGCTTCCGGCGGATCCGAGCTCGCATCCGCGTTGAACGGAGCGACTTTCGGATTTGCAGGAAACGCGATGGATAAAGCGCTCATCGTTTCCACGGCGAGAGGAGCTTACAACCACAACAACACTGCAGGTGTTACGATTTATCAGGTTCCCGGTTACAAAGGAATGGCGGGAGCTTCCGCAATTCTTCCGGGTGAAGACGATTACGCAGTGGCATATCACTCTTCCTGCGCTTATAACAAAGCGGGCGGAGTCAGTCAATGCCAGGCTTCTTTGACTCAAAGCGAAGGCATTTGGCCTTTCAACTCGAATGTGACTTACACACAATTCCAAGGTCACACAAGAGCGCCTTCCGTCGGGAGCGCAGGTCTTTACCTGAATCACAGCGAATTGAAAAACGAAGGCTGGAGATAGATTCGTTTTTGACGTAAAAAAAATCCCGCTTTCTAAAAGCGGGATTGACTCAAGCAACTTTCAAAATTTAGAATATTCTTTCCGAAAGCGGACCGCTCCGATCATCGTTCCATACTTTCCAATTCCTTAATCCTTCTCTGTTTCTCGTTACTGTCCCAAAGTTTGGATGTGAATTGTTTTGCGTCATAGAATTTCGTCTTAAAGAATTCTTTATACGGAAGAACGAGTTCTCGATCCGGTTCCACGGTTTTAGCAGCCTGGATTTTTTTAAGACCCGCTTCTCCTTGGCCGAACCATTCCGGATCGACAGCGAGATTGACCCGATGTCCCCGCACGTCCGTCAAAACATACGGACCGTCCAGACCGGAATCCCGTATTAGCTTTCCATAAAATAAGAATTCGGCTTCTCCGTAACCCGAAGGAAGCTTGGAATCGAACGTGGCCCAGGCGATGTATTCTCCCGTTTCCGCGTGTTTGAGATTTCCCTCAAGATGATAGTTCCCGGCCTTGTAAACGTTTACGCCGACTCGAACCACAAGCGAACCGTCGCTCGTCGTATCAGAAGAAGATCCGCTGAGCTCCGCGGGTTTGCCCGGAGAGGAATAAAACGAAGTGTTGAGTTTTCCCGTCTTTTTAAATCCGGGAGAATAACGAAAGTCGACTTCCATGATCATATCTCCCCAATCCTTCTGCGTCGGTTTCCACTGAAACGTATAAAGCAAATCCTTTGCCAGATCGTCCCCGTTTACTCCGTTGTCGCCGTAGTCGGGACTGAGCGTTCCGAATTTTTCTCCGTCGAATTCTCTCCACATGCGAACGCCTTTGATATCGATCGGAATCCGTTTTCCTTCGGGACTTCTACATTCGAACGTTATGCGCATTTGATCCTGCGGTCCAACGACGGCCCAACTCAAAGGCTGGAGCTGACAGCTATAACCGTTCGGTTCCTTCGATTCGGAAGAATCCGCCATCGGAATCGCAGTCGTCTGTATAAAAAACGGTTTGATCAGATCTTCGTTGTATTTCGTAAGAGGTCTCGAGTTCGGCGGATATTGGGACCATTCTTTATAATCTTCTAATATTCTTTCGATCGGAACGGAATCGTCTACGTCCTGTAAGGTGCCGCTCGAATCGGATTCAAAAGCGGAACCGCCTCCGCCGGGAGGAGAAGTTTTCGCCATTCTTTCCGCTCTTTCCTTCTTTTCGGCTTCCGTTTCGAACCAGGATTCCCCGCTTTCATCGGGCCAGAAAGCTAACACCGTTAAAATCAAGATCGCTGCCACAATCGATCCATAGATCACATATTTATTGCCGGATTTCATGAATTCCTCTTCTTTTATCTTCGGAAAAGAGCGCCTAACGCGGTCCAGGCCGTTTTTTTCGGAGAACAGTGTAAATTCTCTCCCAAGCAGAGCAATCACATTTGTTTTTATTTATAATTAGCGTTCTTTTTAGATTTTTAATTTATTTTCCTCGTTATTTATAAATCAGCATACTATCACTTGACTTAAATCGGAAAGAGTCAAACCTTTAGAGCGGGAGAGGAATTTCTTCTCCCCTAAGAAATGGAGAATAGTGAAAAATGATGAGAAATTGGAAAACAAAGCGAATGATGGGACTGGCACTCTGTGTGTTTCTTTTTGCGGGAGCTCTTTCCGCTCAAACTTATACCGTGTTCGTTCACGGAAAGTCGGATAAGAACCACAACGGAACCGGAACTGTGGATGTGAATAATTACTGGGGAAGCAGCGTAAATTCTGTTTCAGGAGCGAAGGTGTTCGTGGGTTACGATGGTACTTCCGATCCGAGAACATACGGAACGGCTCGTGCTCAAACCAACTTCACAACCGTGGTAAACACATATTGCAAAGGAAGCAATTCCTGCAAAATCGTTTGTCACAGTGCGGGTTGTTACGTAACCGAGTATTGGCTTGCAAACTTGGGAGCGAGCGCTTCCAGCCGCGGATATAACATTACAAAAGTTACCGCTCTGGCTGCGGCTTCCGGCGGATCCGAACTTGCTTCGGCTCTGAACGGAATCACTTTCGGGTTCGGCGGAAACGCGATGGATAAATCCCTCATCGTTTCCACTGCGAGAGGAGCATACAACCACAACAACACCGCGGGCGTTACCGTTTATCAAGTTCCCGGTTATAAGGGAATGTTCGGTGCTTCTGCGATTCTTCCTGGAGAGGACGACTACGCGGTTGCGTTTCATTCTTCCTGCGCTTACAACAAAGCCGGCGGAGTGAGCAAATGCCAATCTTCCCTGACACAGAGCGAAGGTATTTGGCCCTTTAACTCGAATGTAACTTACACTCAGTTTCAGGGACATACAAGAGCCCCTTCCGTTGGGACTTCAGGATTGTATCTCAACCACAGTGAGTTAAAAAACGAGGGCTGGAGATAAACAACTCTCGATCGAATGCGCAATTCCGCTCGATGGGAGCGGGGTTGCCCGATCGAAACGAAAATCGAATCGTTTCGGTCTTATTTCCCAACATCCGCTTCGAATTAAAAATTCCAAAATCTATACAATGAAATCCGCAATCGCTTTCTTTTTAAAAAGTATCGCTTTCTCTTCTATATTCCTTTTTTATTCGTGCTCCTTTTTGGTTTGGAAGAATTCTTCCATATCTCTGGAAAGAGGATGGTCTTCCTCGGGCAAAGAAATCGTACAAATGGAAACCCTGTATGAAGAAAAGGACTCTTGGAATCCGTTGATGGGAACCACTCTCAAAAGAAATTACCGTTCCCTGATCCGTATCTTCGATCCGAATATTGCTTCACAGCCCGTGGAACAAATTCCTTTTTCGTCTTGGATCCTTCCGGGAAGCGTTTATTATCACTCGGGATCGAAGTCGGTTTATTGGATCGGCGGTTTGGACGACGAATACGGAAGCTTTTCGAGAACACCGGCCGGAATTCGTTTAACCGATAAAAAACACATTCCATTTTCTTTATATTTACAGCCGGGACAAATTCCGATCCAACTGGTTCCGTCTCCGAACGGCAATTCTTTGGCGTTGATTGTTGCGGTTTTGGACAACGACTTGGAATTCTTAAAGCCCGAATTGATATGGCTGGATCGAAGCGAAGATGCTTCCCTTAACCCCAATGCAAGAATCGATCTTCCAGAATGGAAAGAAACGCCCGTTCATAGAATTCGCTGGTCTGAAAAATCGGATAAAATTTATATTCAAATTTCTGAATCTATTTTTGCGGCCTATCCAGGGAAGAAGGATCTGCAAAAGGCCGTGGAATTCCCGACCTGCTTTGCTCCTCCCACTTCGTTCGGCCCCGTAGGAGTCAGTCCTTCTAATGAAAATCCATCTCGTATGGAGAAAAATCAAATAAAAACATTTTCTGATTTCCCAAAAATTAACAGGATCAGTCGAATCAGAAACTGTGGCTTAAAATGAATTTCGCGACTATTTTCATTGAATTCGTCGAATTCGATTCGATATCCTCATACTTCGTTCCGATTTTAAAAAGAAAAACTCACTTGTGATTTAAAAAACAATTTACCATCACAAATGAGTTTTCATAATGGATTCCACTATGAAAAAATTGACTTTATTAAAATTGATAGTTCCAGTAGTTTTTATTGCACAATGCGTTTCGAAGCCCACCATTCTACCAAAAGATAATAGTAGAATAGCGGCGATAGGCGTTTATGTGGAATTAGAAAACCAAGCTGAAAGTGCTATGATGAAATTTGCGGGAGGAAATCTTTTCAATCTTCCCCAAAAATCTACAAATTTCTATTTTGTTCGAAATTTCAATCCTAATAAACCATTAAGTGAACAAAACGCCGTTTTTCAAGCTGATTGGATCAACAGAGGCGTTGGTTATATTTTCAATCCTGAGCCGGGAACATACGCATTAGTAGGTTCTTTTACTTCAACCAAAGTATCGTCATCCGGAAGCTTGGGCGGCGGAGTCGGCTTTTCCAGTTCAGCGACAATGCCGTTTCCTACGGCACATCCGGAGACATTAATTAAACTTTCCGAAGTAGAAGTAAAACCTAATGTTTCCCAATTTTATAACATGGGCGCGTACCGAGTGATTGTTTCAAAAAACTTTAACAAAATCGATCCTATACAAAAGAAATATATGGAATTAATTACTCCCGGTTCTTCTTCTTGGAAACCAAGCGGAGGACTTTTAGAAATTCCGCCGTCGGTTTATGTAGGAGAGGCGCCAGCTCTCGGATTAGAAACCCAAAATAAATTAAAGATAAACTTGTTAGAAAGAGTAAGGAAAGATTTCGAAGAGACGCCTTGGTTCACGATATCTCCGTAACTCTATATCCATATCTAAATCTTTAGTTTTTCGTATGCGATAGCAAAACTGAAAAATTAAAGGAGATTGATGATTGATTGAATTCTAATTTTAAAATTACGAACGTTCGGAATATATAACGTTTTTCTAAAATAATTTACTTAGATCCCGCTTATATTCCGTTTTTTACTTGATTCATTCCCCACCCACGTTACGTTCCACTGCGTTTCGATTTGAAAATAAATAAGGTGAAGAAAATGAGAAAAGTGAAACTTAGAATTTTGTTAACGTTCGCGTTTTTAATAACGAACGTTTTATATGCATCCGGCGGCGGATCTTCGAGCAAGCCCCTTTCCGGAACTTACCCAATCGTTCTTGCTCACGGAACCCTGGGCTGGGGAAACGGATCGACCATCACTGACTATTGGGGTGGAAATGCGGCGTATTTGAGAAATCAAGGTGCAACCGTTTTTACTCCTACCGTAACCTCTCTTGAATCCAGCTCCGCTCGCGCGACTCAACTAAAGACACAGATCCTAGCAGGGCTCGCAGCCAACAATTACACCGGTAAAATTCATATCATCGGCCATTCTCAAGGCGGATTGGATTCCCGTTACATGATCGCAAACCTCGGAATGGCGAACAAAATCGCGTCGCTTACTACGTTGAACACTCCGCACCGCGGAAGCCCGATTGCGAACATCATGTATTCCGTGATTCCAAGCTGGGCTTTGCCTTACGTTTCCACAATCGTGGGAACCGTAGTTCAGGTCGTTTTAGGTCAATCCAACCAAAACGCTTCGAACGCCTTGAAGATGTTCACAACCGCAAATCTGACGACTTTCAACGCGAATACTCCAAATAGTTCCGCCGTGAAATACTTCTCTTACGGTTCGACGATCACGATTCCCGATCTGATTCAACATCCTTTGATGGGATTGCTCCAACCGATCTGCGCGATCGGCGGACCTTTCTACGGACTCAGCATCGCAAACGACGGAGTCGTTCCTGATTCTTCTCAAAGATGGGGGACTTGGAAAGGCGGGCCTTCGATTCCTCTTTTAACGACCGGGATCGATCACCTGGAAGCTCCGAATACTTTGTATCTCGGACAACTCTGGTATGATTCGAACGCCTACTTCTTGAAGATGGCGTCTAACGCAAAAAGTAACCAGTAAACATCCGCATTCAAAGAGAAGGTTCGATTCTTTCGGATAAGAAGAATTCTCGTTCTCTTTGAGAATCGCAGATCAATTCCTCTGACTTTTTCCCGCTCCCGCGGTTTCTATAACTGCGGGGCGATTCTTTTGCGCCTTCGAACACGACGTTCAGCCTCTTTTTCTCTCCGCAAAACACGGCTGCCAGTTCAAAACATCCCCAAATTGCGATCAAATACATTAAATTTAAAGAATATAATATTTTAAGAATATTAAATTAACGCTTCATATAACGGACGTACGTTATGCGATAAAATGAAGCATTTTGCATGTCGCTTAACATTTTTTTCTTGAACGGCGTTCGCTCCTTTATATCCTTCGTTCTGCGGTTCCGGATGGATCGCATGAGGTAAATACAAATGAAAAGTGTGATGAGAATATTAAGTGTAGTGCTTGTCTTCTTTATGACGAGCGTATTGTCGGCGTCCGGCGGAGGAACGGGAAAGCCGCTCTCCGGAAGTTATCCGATCGTTTTAGCTCACGGCTTGTTCGGTTGGGGAAACGGTTCTACGGTAGTCGACTATTGGGGATGAAACGCGGCGTATCTTCGCAATCAAGGAGCAACCGTCCTAACTCCTTCCGTTACTGCGTTGAATTCCAGCGCAAGCAGAGCTTCTCAATTGAAGACGGCAATCCTCGCGGCAATGGCTGCAAACAATTACACCGGTAAAGTGCATATCATCGGCCACTCGCAAGGCGGATTGGATGCGCGTTACATGGTTTCTAATCTTTCCATGAGCAGCAAGGTCGCAAGCGTAACGACTCTGAATACGCCGCACCAAGGAAGTCCGATCGCAAACATCGTTTTGGCAGTGATCCCGAGCTGGGCGCTCCCTTACGTTTCCACGATTATCGAAACACTTGCGGGTGTGGTTTACGGAGATTCCAGCCAAAACGCAACCGCGGCGTTAAAGTTGCTCACAACGGACGGAGCGAAAACGTTCAACGCTTCCGCACCGAACGCTTCCGGAGTGAAGTATTTTTCTTACGGTTCGACAATCAGCGTTGCGGATCTGATTCAACATCCTGCTATGGGATTACTGCATCCAATCTGCGCGATCGGCGCTCCTTTCTACGGGATGAGCATCGCGAACGACGGCGTCGTTCCCGATTCTTCTCAAAGATGGGGTACTTGGAAGGGAGGCCCCTCTATCCCTCTTTTAACCACCGGAATCGACCACTTGGAAGCGACCAACGCTCTCTACTTGGGACAACTCTGGTATGACACGAACGCCTACTTCTTGAAAATGGCTAACAACGCCAAATCCAATCAGTAATTCGCTGAAAACTTCCCGAGACCGTTCCGATTTCGGGAAGTTTTTTAACGTTGTTCCGTTTCACTCCGCACATTCGCTTGAGGATTTTTCAAAAAGAAAAGAATCTCTTTCGTCTATATCTATTATATCATAAACTCGGAATATTCTAATTTTCTGTTTTTTCCTCCATCCAATAATAGAACACGGGAAGAATGACAAGCGTAAGCATTGTGGAAGAAACGATTCCCCCGATGACGACCGTTGCCAACGGTTTCTGAACTTCCGAACCCAAGCCGCCACCGAACGCCATCGGAATAAACCCGAAAGAAGCGACAAGAGCAGTCATAATTACGGGACGGATTCTGCTCGTCGCACCTTCCAAAACCGCATCCCGCACGGAAAGATTCTTTTCCTCTCGGATTCGATGAATCGTATCCAACTTAACGAGTCCGTTTAACACGGCGATCCCGGACAACGCGATACATCCCACGAAAGCGGAAACGCTTAGATCCATTCCGCGCAAAAATAAAAACCAAATTCCTCCCGTCAAAGCGAACGGAACACAAAAGAAAACAAGAAGCGCCTGTCGAACCGATCTCAATCCGAGATACAACACGACAAAGATCATCAACAATGTGGAAGGAAGAATGACCGATAATTTTTCCTTCGCTTTCGCAAGATTCTCGATCTGACCTCCCCAAAAAACCGAATACCCCTGCGGTATGTTCATCGCGGAAATCTTATCCTTCGCTTCGGAATAAAATCCTTCCAAATCCCTTCCGCGAAGATTCACCGATACGGCGACGAATCGTCTGGATCGATTCCTGGAAATCGTCATGACCTTTTCCTTTTTATCGATCGAGGCGAGAAGTTTAATCGGAATCATCCCTCCGTCCAACGTGCCGACTCCGATATCGGAGATTTCCGATTCCCTATTTCTGAATTCCTCCGAAAGCCAGATTTTAATCGGAAACCGAACCTCCTCCTCGTAATATCCTCCGAGCTCGAATCCGCTCATCGAAGATTCGACCACGTTGTTAAACGAAGGAAGGGATATATTATAATATTTTAATTTAGAAGGGTCCGGAGTGATGTCGATCACCCGGGATTTCCGAAGGGCCATGATCGGATCGAGTTCCACCTCCGCAGCCCCGGAAATCTTATGAAGCGTTTCCTTCAAGTTTTCCTGCAATCCTAATAGAACGTTTAAGTCCTTTCCCAGAATCCGAACGCTGATGTCTGCCCTGCTTCCTTCCAGAAGCTCGTTGAATCTCGCTTCCAGCGGTTGACTGAGCGTCAATTCCGAACTCGGGAAACGATCCTGAACCTTTTTATGAATCCGATCCAAAAAAAGTTCCCAATTCTTTGCCTGAAGGAGATCGTCCAAGGATTTCTTTTTAAGAAGGATGAACGTATCCGCGTTGAAGGTTCCCATCGGATCGTTCGCCACGGAACTCGTTCCGATTCTCGAAAACACGCTTTGCACCTCGGGCATTTCCATGAGAAGTTTTTCGACTTCCTTCTGTTCCTTTAGACTTTCTTCTATGCTGATATCCCCTTCCCGCACGACGACGAGCATCAAATCGCCTTCCATCAATTTCGGAAGAAAGACCGTTCCCATTCTGAAGTAGATCAGCAAGGTTAGAAGAAAGAATACGACCGAACCGATCACGATCGGTTTCGGGTTATTCAAAAGAATAGGAAGATAAGTTTCATACAACTCTACGATTCTGCTTTTTTTCGTCTCTCGATGTGCGCCTTGTCCTTTAGCGGAAGGTGAAATGAAAAAGAAAAGCATCGGAGGCAAAAAGAAAACCGCCAAAATCAAACTGAAACCCAAAGCGAGAAGGACGGTCTCCGCCATAGGACGAAACATCTTTCCCGGTATTCCGTCTAACGTTAAAATCGGAACGTATACAAGCATAATCACGACGACTCCGAACGAAACCGGTTTTAAAACCTCCAGAGAAGCGTTCAAAATCATTTCGATCTTTTCCTCTCGATTGATAAACGAAGTCTTTTCGAAACGGGTCAAAACGTTTTCGGTGATCACGATCGAAGCGTCCACAAGAAGACCGAAATCGATCGCGCCCAAACTCATGAGGTTCGCGGAAATTCCGAAAACCTTCATAAAGATGGCTGTCAACAACATGGAACCGGGAATGATCATCGCAACGATTACGGAAGCTTTAATGTTGAACAAAATAAAGAACAAAGTAAGAACGACGAGAATCGCTCCTTCGGCGAGATTCTTGATCACGGTTCGGATCGTCGAGTGGATCAAAAAGGATCTTTCCAAAAGAACCCGAACCTGAACGTCTTCGGGAAGATTCAGACGCGAAACCGCCTGATTCAAATCCGCGTTCACCCGATAACTATTCTCGCCGCGGAGCATCATCGCAGTTCCGAGAACGATCTCCTTTCCTTCGGAGCTTGCTCCGCCTAATCGCTGTTTACCGTGCTCCTTCACTTCCGCAATGTCGCCCACGCGAATCGAAGATCCTGTCAGAGTTCTTTTAATCGTCACTTCGGACAACGAAGCCAAATTCTTTTTGATTCCGTAAGCGCGCACGATCGAAACCTTTCCGTCGTTTTCGATAAAACCGCCGCCGAAACTTTCTCCGATCGTGGATAATTCCCCGATCAACTGATCGATCGTAATTCCCCAGGATTTCATCTTGGAAGGATTCAAATCGATATGAATTTCCTTTTCGTATCCTCCGTTGGAATCGACTTCGACGATCCCCGGAACGAGCGCCTTCAACTGAGGACGAACCGTATAGTCCTGAACCGTTCTTAAATAAAGAAGAAGATCCTTTTCCGGAAGAGACGCGAGTTTGCTTCCCGGTTTTGCCTCGACCGTATAAAAGAAAATTTCTCCGAGACCGGTCGTGTTCGGGACGATCGTGGGAGAAATTCCGTTGGGAAGTTTTTCCTTGGCGCTCGCTAATCGCTCCAGCACCATGCTGCGCGCCTGATAGATATCCGTTCCTTCCTTAAAGATCAGAGATATATTAGAAAGTCCGAATTTAGATACGGAACGGACGTCGATTAGATTCGGCATTCCCATCAGTTCCGTTTCGAGAGGAAACGTGACGACCTTTTCGACTTGTTCCGGATCGAGAGAACCCGTTTTTACGGTGACTATCACCTGCACGTTCGTGATGTCCGGAACCGCGTCGATCGGGACCTCTTTCAAAGTGAAAAAGGAATAAACGAATAGGAAGAATACGATCCCCGCCGAAAGGATCGGATTACTTAAGCTGATATTCAAAAGTCTGGACAGCATGTTTAAAAGTTCCTATAATATCTTTTTCGTTCGTGATGTGGAGAAGATTTAGCAACGCCTCAAGATGGGAAATCTGCGCGTCTAAGATCGCGTGATGGGTTTCATGAAGCTGATTTTCCAATTCCAAATAGCTCATCATCAAAATTCTTCCCTTTTTAAACTCTACGTCCGCGTAATTCAGGTCGCGCTCGATTTCGTCTAACTTAGAAAGATCGTAAAGCCTCAGATTGATCTTGGATTGTTCGTAATCGAGAAACGCCTGCTTGAACGCGGTCTTTACTAGATTCTCCTGATGTTGAAGAATTCCCTGCTTCGACTTTACGTTCGTTTCCGCGGCGGAAACCTTATTTTGAAACTGATCCCAAAGAGGAATTCGAAATTTTAAACCGAAATCGTAAAACCGGTTCGCGACCCCCGACCGGTCTTCTCCGACTTGGCTGATGATCGAGTAATCGGGATATTTTTCCAAAGTAGCGAGATTCAGTTCTGTTTTTGCCTTTTCGATTTCTCCCTTGGCCGCCATCAAACTAAGATTTTGCGAAACGGCTTTGGTCTGCAATTGGTTGAAATCGAACTTGGCACCCTCCGAAAAAAACGGAATCCGCAACGAAGGGGAAGATTCCAGCATCAGATACAAGTTCATCGCCTCGTACTGTTTATTCGCATCCAGTTCGAGATCGTTGAAATGTTTTCTCAACGCGAGAATTCTTCTTTGAATGATGAACAGATCCGTCTTCGCTTGAGGAGTGATGAACGGTCTCGCCCGAATATAACTTTCAAGAATCGAAAGTCTTCTCAGTCGTTCCTTGACGTGGTTTCGTTTTCCCGCCGAAACCAAATACCGATACGCGAATTTGACCGCGTTGAAACGTATGGAATTGGAAGCTTCGGCGAGTTGGATTTCCTTGATTCGAGAATCGTTATCGACCAAAAGCTGACGCAATTCCTTTCTTCCCGGAAAATAGATCGGCTGTTCGAATTGAAGCGCGTATTCCGCACCGCTTTCGTTGGCCGCGCTTCTTTGTCCGTAGTCGACCGTGACGGCCGGATTCTGCGTTTTTCCCTGTTGTTTGCGCTGATAAAACAAGGATTCCAAATCCGCGTTCAAAGACAAAAGCAACGGAGAATTCTTTTCCGCCAAACCGACGATTTTGGGAACATCCAGAGTTTCGTTCGATTCCGCATGCGAGGACATGAACGGTAAAAATAAAATTAAAAATACGGAATATATTATTTTTCGAATATTCTGTTGTGATCGGAATTGATCCGCGAATAAGAAAAGAATTCTCCCGAAAGCGGAATTCGAATCGTATCTCATAAATACCTCCTAAAAAATCGAAACGATCTCGGACTGCTGATAGAAAACGCAACGTAGTTTCCTATCATAGTCCGCAAATAAGCTTAGGAGAATTGAATCAAATTAGAATGCGGACGGATCGAATCAAACGGATCGGCTGGGGATCGGTCGAAAGAATTTCGTTTGGAACGATCTCGGATTGCGGAAAAGAAAAGACAAACAAAAAGAATACGTTCGCCGAATACAAGTGAATCGGTAAATAAAATCGAATGAATTTGGAGAATTGAGAATCCGATTCCGAAATCGAGACGGAACCGATATCCCATTCGCAGTTTCTTTCCTCTTCGGAATCCGAATTTTTGTCCTGATGGCAAGGAGAAACGGATTCGGAATAAAGGGACGTATCTTCTAAACCGTTAAATCCGCAAGTCGGTCCGCAATCCAGAAGCAAGACAACGACGGACAGCATCGTAAGAAAAATTCCCGCTTTATAGATCCCGCTCCTCATGTCTCCAGCTTAAAGCTACGATTAGCTTGTCAACGGAAAAAGAGAATTTCGTTCAGGAACGGATTTTCTTTTCCCGCATCTCCGCTTAAACTGAGAACGTTTCGCAGGATCGCTTTCAAATGAGAGTAAAAATTCGAATAAATATTAAAATTTTTGAATATTCCTATCTCTTAAGAAACTCGAAGGCGAAACGTTAAAAACGTTAAACGAACCGATGGGAATAAGTGGATGTAATATTGACGCATAAAAAGCGGCTTTAGATCAGGAAGCCGGAGCGGTTCTCCGGTTCCTGATATTGACAACTTACGATTTCCAAACCCATAACGATTCGGAACTCCATCATCGAAACGTTGTTAGTTCGTTTCGAATTGATAACGGAAAATATCGTAATCCCGAAAATCCTTATCGATCTCTATGTGCAGATCGATAATCTTCCCTTCTTTGATATCATAAACCCAACCGTGAAGTTGAAGGTCGTTGCCCTGCGCCCATGCGTTCTGGACGATGGTCGTCATACAAAGATTGTAAACCTGTTCCCGCACGTTGAGTTCGACGAGACGTTCGTGTTTTTCGCTCTCATCCAAAATCCCAATGAGTTCCTTTTTATGGATTCGATACACCTGCTTAATGTGCCTCAACCATGCGTCGATCAGACCGTGATACTTTCCGTCGATCGCAGCCTTTACTCCTCCGCATCCGTAATGTCCGCAAACTACGATATGTTTCACCTTTAAAACCTCGACCGAATACTGAAGCACGGACATCAGGTTCATATCGGTATCGATCACTAAATTCGCGATGTTTCTGTGGACGAAAAGTTCCCCCGCGCTCGTACCGGTCATTTCGTTAACGGAAATTCTGCTATCCGAACAGGAAATCAGAAGGTATTGAGGCGCTTGACCCAATGCAAGATTCTTAAAGTAATCGGGATCTTTGGCAAGCTTCTCCTCGACCCAAATCCGATTGTTATCGAAGAGCCTTTGATAATCCTGTTGAGCGACGACATCCAGAGGTTTGTTTTTGATCTTCTGATAAGGAGTCGTTACGTCTATGATTTCCAGCCGGATATTACGCGACTTCGCGACGATCTTAAAGTCTTCGATGATCTCCAAAACGTCGGGATCGATGTATTTGGACTTGGAACCGTCGATAATCAAACGCGAGTTATTCGGAACTTTTTCGAGTTTATACAACATACTCGACTTATTCAGAAACGAGACGTCCTCGGAAAGATCGATCCTTGCTTCCACTCCGAAAGCCATATCCTTCTTGTTGAATACGTAAGGATTGAGAACGTTTCTTCTCATAATAAAGAAGATGGAAAACAGTGCGCCGATTCCGATTCCGATCAGAATGTCCGTAAAAACGATTCCCAACAAAGTCGCCATAAAAGGAACGAACTGATCCATCCCTTTTTTGTATTGCGATTTGAGAATGCTGTAATCGGTGAGTTTATAACCAACAACGAGAAGGACGGCCGCCAAAGCAGACAGAGGGATTTTCGCGATCCAGCTCGGAATCACAACGAGCGAAAAAAGAAGCAGAATACCGTGCAGAAATGCGGAGAGTCTCGTTTTAGCACCCGCTTGTAAATTCGCCGAACTTCGAATGATGACGGAAGTAATCGGCAATCCTCCTACGATTCCGGAAATTAAGTTCCCGGCCCCTTGTGCAACCAGTTCGCGGTTTTTGGAAACGATTCTTCTTTCCGGATCCGATTTTTCTACCGCCTCCAAATTCAAAAGTGTTTCCAAACTGGCCACGATACAAATCTTCACACCGATGATATAAACCGCCTGATTCTTCCATTGGGAAATGTTCGGAAAAAGATCGTCCTGGAAAAGATCCCAGACGTTGTCCAATCGAATCGGTTGTAGCAAATGATCCTGACCGACGGCGATGCCGAATCCGAACGAGCGAAAGACTTCGTTTAATAAAACGCTCACTACGATCGCAACCAAGGATCCGTGAATTAGAAATCTTTTCTGAAGCTTCATCTTTTCCCAAAGTAAAATCAAAGAAATCGAAACTGCAAACAGAACCACGGCTCCCGGCGTAAACCGGGTAAAGGCGGTCAAAATTTCCGAAAACGTATTTTCGTGATCTTTCTGAAAAAATCCCATATCGCCTACGTAATCCATGTCGTAACCGATCGCGTGGGGAATCTGTTTTAAGATCAGAACCGCGCCGATCGCCGCCAACAATCCCTTGATCACGGAGGACGGAAAAAAATTACTGAGAATTCCCGCTTTCAAAAAACCTAATAGGATTTGAAAGACTCCCGCGATGCAGAGAGCCAAAAGAAAGTCGTTAAAATTTCCGAGCGTTTGGATCGAATCGTAAACGATGACCGTCAATCCGGCGGCGGGGCCGCTGACCGATAAAGGCGACTTGCTGATCATGGAAACGACAACCCCTCCGACGATACCTCCGATCAAACCGGAGATGATCGGAGCGCCCGATGCGAAGGCGATTCCGATACAAAGAGGGAGCGCGATTAAAAAGACGACCAAACCCGAAGATAGATCGTGTTTCAAGTCGTCCCAGGAAACACGGGGTAATGATTGTAGAATATTCATAAAAACTCCTGTTCGGGCAAAGGCCCGAAAATTTCGAAAACAATCAGATCGAAAGCAGGAGTTTTTCCGGGGGTGGGTTTTCTATTTCGGTGAAGTGTTGAACCGGAACGAGATTTGCCGGATCGATGTAACGAGCCGATTCCAAATCATAATGAAGTGCGAAAGAATTCTCTTGCGAAGCAAGATCCTCCAGTTTGAGTTCGGCCGCTTTTTCCTTTTCCGCCTCCGCTTCGGAGGCTTCCGAGGATTCCGTCGCGGCCGCAGCCGGTGAGGCGTTTCTACCGGAATCCATCGGTCGAATCAGCGCAATTACGGTATAAAGAATCAAAACGGAGCTCAGGAGCGCGAGAATTCTATGATTCAGGTTGAATAGAAGGTTCATGTTTTTCAATTAGAACGCCGAATTGAAGACTCCATAAAAAGAATCGACGAAATCGAATCGTCCGATTGGAAGTGAAATGATTTTCCTCTCAGGGTGCAAACCAATTCTCGTCAAAATTATTTTTAATCTTTTTTCTTAGACGGGTTTCCGGGTCAAATCCGCCCTTTTTTTGAGTAAGATTTTCCTTTTTGAAAACCGATTCCCGTAGTTCGGCGGTATCGATCATTCAATAAAGCCGGTTCTAAAACCGAACCTGATACGGGTCCAAGTAAGCGTGATCGTTTCTCCAAGGTCGCATTCCGTGAAACTCAACGCCCGCGGCCTGCTCCGCTTTTAAAGTGATTTCTTTCCCGCGATGTCGGATAACGCACTTTACGGTTCCGATATCGCTTTGTTCGATATATCTCGGGCTTCCGTCCGGATCGCGGTAGATATAACCCGCGATTTGTTCTCGGTCCATTTCCCCTTCCACAAAAATTTCATAATCATCGAGACGGGTTTTGAAAGTCACTTTAGGATATTCCACTTTTGTGGCGCTTCTTAAAGAACGGAAAATGGAATGTTGATGGATCGGAATTCCCGCTTTTAAGAGCGTAACGAAGGTCAAGGCCGGCGCGAAGGGTTGCGGGCGAACCGTTACGATTTCCAAGGACCAATTGTCCGGATCGTTGTCGAATTTCGGAACAAAAGCCCAATACAACTGAGCGACCCGATTGGTTCCCCAGATATGATTGAAATGTCCATTCGCATTTTGGAATGTGAATTTTTGATTCGCGAGCTGAATCCACCCCGCAACTTCGGTAAACGGAGAAGATACGATACTTCTCGTTTTCGGAATCGGGGTTTTTTCGAGCCAAGGTGGGAGATGGCAAGCGGGTTCTTGTTTATGACGAAACTCCAGATCCCAGGATAAATTCTCCCCTTGCTGCGTTTGAATTTTACCCCGCATGTGATCGGGGCCGACCGACGCGTCCGGAAAATCGATCGCATCGTCGGAGATCGTTACGGTTTCATACGGAAAGGATTGGACCGTGGTTCGATGATTTTTAGGATTTTTTCGATCGAACAAAGATGCCCAAAGTGCTCCGGATGGAAATAAATCCCGATTGTTTCTGGGATTGAGAGTGGAATATCGGACCCAAAACGCCTGATGAGTTTCAGGAATCAAAATGGCCGCGAACCAGATCTCGAATCTGGGTTTTACAAAGCTCGCCGAAAATTTCGAAATAAAACTTTCTCTTAAGTTCATCGTTTAGCAACAACCCGGGCGAGCTTTTTTGTTCGGAAAAGATTAAACTCTACCCTTTCTTCTTTCCTTCCAGTATTCGATTACCGCAGGCATGACAGAAATAATAATAATTGCGAATATTACAATTTTAAAATTTCTTTTTACGAATTCTAAGTTCCCGAAATAATACCCGCCGAGGATAAAGATCGAGATCCAAACGATTCCGCCGATCACATTATATGCAATAAACTTAACATATGTCATGGTTCCGATTCCCGCGACGAAAGGGGCGAACGTACGGATAATCGGAATAAATCGAGCGATGATGATCGTTTTACCGCCGTAAATTTCGTAAAATCGATGGGCTTTTTGGAGATGTTCCTTTTTGATCAAAGGTATTTTCTCTTTTTCTAATATCTTTTCTCCGGTAAAGTTCCCTACCGAATAATTGACCGTATCGCCTAAAATCGCTGCGATGATAAGAAGGACGAGCGTACTCCCCAAATCTAGGGAACCTCTCGCAATAAACGCGCCGACCGCAAAAAGAAGGGAATCTCCGGGAAGGAACGGCGTAACGACCAAACCGGTTTCCGCAAAGATAATCAAAAATAGAATGACGTAAGTGCCGTTTTGATACGTTTGAATGATCGTATCCAAGTGCGCTTCCAGGTTTAAAAAGAAATCGAGAAAAAACTTAAGGGTTTCCAAGGTACCTCCCCTGCTCGAAAGAGCGAGGTTCTATCGTAAATTCATTTTAGGATAGAATTTACCGAGGATCGGGTAAGTCAAACGCGTAAAACGCTAAAAAAGGAAGCGCTCTTTTCCAGGATTAAAACGGAAGATTTTCGTTGGATAATTCAATCGGATCGAATCGGAAGAAAGGCCTTTTCGATCGGGTTTGATCCTTGCGTCAAACTCGACTTCGTTTCCCGGTTTCAGATCCATGGATCGGAATTTTCGGGAAAGATAGAAGAGTTGTGCCTGAATCACCGGTCTTCCGGAAATCAAAAGACAAATGTCCTGCAGAAGAATTCTCGACAACTCCGGATTTTTATGAGGAAGCACGGACCCAACCGTTGCGCGGAATCGGGTTCTTTTTCGCGGTAAAATGGGAACGGGGCTTTGCGTCATCATTCGATCTTCAAACCTGTGAGAAGTCACTTCCCGATCGAAATCGGAAGGACCGATTCAATCCTCCGGTTTCTTTTCGAAAAAGTACAGCCTTTTTCCCGAACCTATCAAAAAATCCGAATATTCTCCCTTGTTTTTCGCTTTCAAGAACCGGTTTCAGCAACGGAGCAAACCAATGGAAAAGAAGGTTCTATATAGTGAAGCCCAAAAAGCGGTCATCGAAGATGATACAAGATTCGTTCAAGTCGTGGCCGCGGCCGGTTCCGGTAAAACGAGCACGATGGTCGGAATCATCGAACGAATTTTAGTTGAAAACTTATTTCCTGAAGAATCCGTTCTGGTCTTGACGTTTTCCAGAAAAGCCGCAGGAGAAATTTCGGAACGAATCTTACGGGCCACCGCAAAAGATTCGATTCGAGTGCAGACGTTTCACGCCTATTGTTTGTATGCGCTCAGCCGCTGGCATCCTAAGTTTAAAGTTCAAAAACCGAAAATCCTTCCGCCGGAGGATAAGATCGTCTTTTATCGTGAATATCTGAAATCGAAGCGAGAAGAAGTCGGCGGAATTCCTTACGAGCTTTTTTGGGCGGAGAATGTTCCTTATATTCGGGAATATTTTCCGGAATTGAAAAAGGATCTCGAGTTCGCTTATCAAAATTACAAACTGGAAAACGCTTTTTTGGACTTTGAGGATTTGGTGAGAATGTTTTTGGACGGTCTGAAAAACGAAGAGGTTTGGACACTCGAACCGAAACGAACGCTTCGAAAAATCATCGTAGACGAGTTTCAAGATACGGATTCGGAACAACTCGAGTTCTTAAAACTCCTTTCTCAAAGCGCTTCGATTACGGTCGTCGGAGACGATTCTCAAAGCATATACGGATTTAGAGGTTGTTCTCCATTCGCTTTTTTGAATTTTCAAAAACTCTTTCAGCCTTGTAGGATTCATTTCTTGAACGTAAACTACCGATCTCTTCCCGAAATCATTCGTGCTTCCGCGATTCCCATCGGGAAAAACCGCGAAAAAATCGAAAAGGAAGTTCTTCCGGCGTGCGCAGGAAAGGGACTCGCGGGAAAAATTCCGATCGAAGAAGTTTCGGACTTGATTCCATTTTTGATTCGATCGCTCGAACCGGCAGAGAACGACGTTCAAATTCTCTGTCGATCAAACTTTAGAATTGCTGAATATGTTCGAGCCGGAGTTCCCGAAGATTTCCTGATGACGATACACGCGAGCAAGGGTTTGGAATTCCACACCGTGTTCGTGGACGTGGCCGACGGCTGGAACGCAAAACCGGATTCTCCCTTGGAATTGCTCGAAGAGGAAAGAAGAATTTTGTACGTCGGTTTATCGCGAGCGGAGAATCGTCTGTTGATCTTGGGCCCCGCGAAAAAAACGAGAAGGGAAACGATCGAAAACGAATTTTTCGATTATTTTAGAAAACTGAAAATAATAGAACCTGAGGATTTAATTTAAAAAAATCCGATAATCGAGGCTCCTTATACGATTTTGAAAACCGTTATCGATATGGGATGCTTATCATTAAATTCTGATTATGAAATCAATTCGAGACTTCAGGAGAATTTTTCCGAAACCGTCACTCTCTTAATTCCGGAAGAAACCTGGATTCGTTTTTCCGAAAAAGAAGCGAAGGCTCTTCCTAAAAAGATTCCTTACCTTTTAAGGACCTACGGCAAATATCTTTCCGCGACAAAAAGAATCGGAAAAAAGGCGGGGCGAACTTTGTATCAAGTAAGTTCCGGTAACTCGAAAATGAGACGAGTGAATGTGCGTCTTAGCACCGGAAGCTGGACGTTTTTAGGAACTTTGGCTCAAGCTCACGGAGTATCTCGCTGTTTTCTTTTTAATTATCTTCTTTGGTTGGAGACCGTGGGGATCGGAAATTCTATCGTATATACGATGAATGATGGAGTTCCCACATTCCACAGATGTTACAGTTATATTCTCCACTTAGACTTATCCGACAATCGAGTAATCCGAAGATTACGATGCGAACCGGAATCGGACTTTTACGCATTCAATTACGAAGAACGGTACAAAACCTAGCGTTTACCAATCGATCGGAAAGTAATCCTTTAAAAACTTACCACACCAGTGTTTGCCGGTTAAAATTCCGTCAAAGAACGGATCACAAACACGCGCAGCCCCGTCTACGATATCCAGAGGCGGTTGAAAGTCGTGTAAATCCTGTTTTCTTTGGGACAATTCGATCGGGTCCTCATCGGTCACCCAACCGGTATCCACGGCATTCATATAAATTCCGTCTTTCGCAAAATCGCTCGCAGACGTGTGAGTGAGCATATTCAACGCGGCTTTTGCCATGTTGGTATGAGGATGCCTGTCCTCTTTTTTAAACCGATGAAACTTTCCTTCCATAGCGGAGACGTTCACGATATGTTTTTGTCCCGTGTTTTCTCTACGCATAATCGAGACGAGGCGATTGCAAAGTACGAAGGGAGCGACCGCGTTGACGAGTTGAACTTCAAGCATCTCGGAAGTTTGAATTTCTCCGAGCTTCAGTCTCCAACTGTTCGTCTTTCTCAGATCGACCTGCTGTAAATCGGCGTCGAGTTGCCCTTCCGGGAAAACCGTCTCCAATTCGAAAGAATTATCGTGAGAATACGGAATCTGAGAAAGCTGCGCCGAAGATCGAATACCGACCCCGGGAATTTTTCCGTTCCAGCTTACGGGAAGAGCCGCTTCGTTTGCGAGATTTTCTCCGCCGAAAGAAGTCAAACGTTCCTTACAATCCCGATGCAACTTCAAAAGCTGAGAGGCTTCTTTCGGTATATCATTGTATTCTAATAATTCGGATTGAATCATGTGGGAATAAAAACCGGGAGGTCTGCGAACGGTTTGCGCCGCGTTATTGATTAGAATGTCCAGACGATCCACGGTTTGTTCGATATAACTTGCGAACAATTCCACACTCGGAGTATGTCTCAGATCCAATCCGAAAATTTGAAGACGATCGGACCAATGGGAAAAATCCTCCTCTTTGGAAAATCGTAGGGCCGCATCCACGGGAAAACGGGTCGTAGCGATTACGGTCGCACCCGCGCGAAGCAGCATCAACGTAGCTTGATAACCGATTTTCAGTCTTGCACCCGTAATCAAAGCGACTTGTCCGTACAAGGAAGCGGTCTGATATCTTTTTTTATAGTTCAAATCCCCGCATTCGACGCACATCGCATCGTAAAAGAAATGAAGACGGGTATATTCTTTTTTACAAATATAACAATTTCGTGGTGAAGCTAACTCGGGCGCGCTTTCGCTTTTCCATATATCGGTTTGATCCGCGATTTGCAAAGGGGCTTTGAATACGGTCGCGGTCCGCGCCAAACGGATTCCGGTCAATGCACGCGCTTTCTTTTCCGAAGCGACGACTTCTTTTCTTCTGCTATGTTTGATCGTTTTATTGCGAATTCGGATTTCGTTCCGATCCGGACGGGAAATTTTACCGGCGACGATCATCAACGCGATGCGTTCTTTTTCGGGAATCGACGTCAACAATTCCGGTTTTTCGGTCAACGATTCGAGAAAGCGAATGCATTCCTGAATCTCATCGATGGATGGTTTATCTTTGCCGTTTTGCTTAGAATCGTTCATGGACCGTTGCCCGCATCATTAGGAAGAATCGTACAAAGCGCTTCTTCCCTTCATTCCACTATACCGAAAAAAAGAGTCGATTGAGCAACTCAATTTCCCATGCAAATTCGCTTCTTTTGGAACATTAAGGAATCGAATCCTTCCGATGGACGCTTTGAAAATATACGCGGGAGCCGGATCGCTTATGAAAACGAAAATTCCCATTCTTTGCTTATTTTTTTTAAGCGGAAATGCGACATACGCAAAGAATAGCGACAGCGTTTGTATGTTTCAAGGAAAGAAGTTATACGGAAGAATACGAATTGTAGCGAACTTCCCTGATATCAAAGTTTCATTGAATCGTTTTGAGACACTCCGTAAAAATCAAATGTGTAACTTCTTATCCGGGACTAAAATCGATCCTTTTTCGTTCGTACGAACAATCCCGATAACAAGTCGTTCATTACCATTTTATCGCCGTTGGTTAAAAATTAGTTTCCAAAAACAAATTTTCGGACTTATATTCATAGCAATAGGAGAATCGAATGACAAGAAAATTATTGTTAGTGATTTTTTCAATCTGCTTGGTGATAGCGGCGGGGACTGCGTATGCAGGTAACGTTCAATCCGGTTGTACGTTCAACGGAAAGAAATTGTACGGAAAGATTCAGATCGTAACGAGTTTCCCGGACGTAAAAGTACAGGAAGTGACTTCCTTTCCGGACTTAAAGGTGCAGAAGGTAACTTCTTTCCCCGACTCCTGCGGTAAATGGGAGATCGTAAATTCCTTTCCTGATACGAAAGTTCAATTCGTAACGAGTTTCCCGGACATTAAGATCCAATACGTGACAAGCTTTCCGGGAGAAAATTAAGTCGATCGTTTGGAAAACTGAGCTTCGATTTACAAGAAACCTTTTTTTGTAAGTCGAAATTCAAACGATCCGATTAAAACGAAATTCCCCTAAAGCCCTTTCTCTCCTCATCAAAACTCTCTAAGATTCTCTAAAATTGTGCTTGAGATTGAAGTCGTTTTTCATTCCATGTTTGAATGATTTTCGAACCATCAAATCGAAACATCGGTCTATATTCCGCATGGAAATACAAGAAGAGATTGGAATGAAAGATATTCTGAATTGGCTGTCCAGTCCGTCGTCGAGGGAATTGGAATCCAAAGAACTTATAGAGACTTTAAATCAAAAAATTATAGAAGCGGGGATTCCGGTCTGGAGATTTTTCACAAGCATACCCACGATGCATCCGGAAGTAATGGTTCGTTCTTTGATCTGGACCAGAGGAGAAGAAACGCAAGTCGTACTGATTCCTCACGACGGCCTTCAACAGCAACAATACAAAGACAGCCCGATTTTTCTGATCCGCGAAGGCGCGCGAGATTTTATCCGTTGCAAGTTGGTCGGCCCGGACGCGGATCTTTCTTACCCGATTTGCGTCGACTTACGGGAAAAAGGCGGAACCGATTATTGCATCTTCGTTTCCGTATTCGGCACCAATATACGGAGTGCCATCTCTTGGACAACGGACGCGCCCGGAGGATTTACGGACGAACAGATCGAATCGCTGAATTCGATTCGAAGCGTTCTTTCTCTGCGTTTAGATTTGGAATCGAGAAAGTTCGCGGTCAACGAATTGCTCGAAGTCTATCTCGGACCGAACGCATCCAAACGCGTCCTTTCGGGAGAATTCATGAGAGGAACGGGAGAAACGATTTACGCGGCGATTCTTTGCGCCGACTTGAGAGACTTTTCCTCTTTGAGTGAAAATAATTCTCCGAAACGAATCGTGGAAGTCCTGGATCATTATTTCGAACTTACCGCACAACCGATCCAGGAAGAAAAAGGCGAAATTCTAAAATTTATCGGAGACGCGATCCTCGCCGTTTTTCCCGCCGAAGAAAATGATCCGCATAAGGCATGTTTGGCGGCCTTGAGCGCGGCTCGAAAAATCCAGAATTCAGTAACACAGTGGAACTTGGAACGCCCCGAAACTCAGATTCATCTGGGTATGGCCTTGAATGTAGGAGACGTGGTTTACGGAAACGTAGGCGCCAAGGACAGACTAGACTTTACCGTAATCGGAAACGCAGTCAATCAAGCGTTTCGTGTGGAATCTCTTTGCAAGGATTTCGAAAAGAGCATTCTTACCACCGAAGAATTCGCGAACAAAGCGGGTACGCAAAACTTCGAGTTCGTCGGCGCGAGAAAATTGAAAGGAATCACCGGAGAACGAAATATTTATTCGCCCAAAAACTGACCGCGACTGAATCGATTCTTCCTTTTACAATAAAAAAGGCGGAACGAACCCGCCTTCCGATCAAAAACTACATTCAAAAAAGAGAATGCAGTTTTCAATCGCCCGAACTCCGATGATTTCGAAAAATCAAACGGAGTTTTTAGATTCTAATTTTGAAGATCAACCTGCCGCGTATTGATCCATGAGAGATTTCGCAATCACTCGCAGAGCCATTACTTCTTCGGCTCCTTCAAAGATGGAGAATACGCGAGCATCCACGAAATAACGGGAAACGGCATATTCTTCCGCGTATCCCATACCGCCGTGGATCTGCATCGCTTCGCGAGTGACCCACTCCGCAACTTTAGAAGCGTAGAACTTAATCAGAGTCGCTTCCATCTGTCCTTTATGGTCGTCCAAAAGATTCGCAACGTGGTTCGCAAACTGACGAGAAGCTTGGAGGATCACCGCCATTCTCGCGATCTTATACTTGGTTAAGTTGTATTCGTAGATCGGTTTTTGGAACACAGCTCTTTCTTGAGCGTAACGAAGAGCCGCTTCGAGAGCCGCCTGCATCACACCGTGAGCGCGCGCTGCGGTCTGGATTCTTCCGCCCGCAAACCCTTCCATCTGGAAGTAGAAACCCTTTCCTCTGCCTTCTTCTCCGCCTAACAGGTTCTCTGCGGGAACAAAGTAATTGTCGAAGGAAACTTCGAAAGAGTGCATACCGCGATAACCGATGGTTCCGATCGCTTTTCCTTCGATCTTTCCGCCTTCGGGTTGTGTGTAAGTAAACTCGTGACCGGTAAAGGAAGGCTTCTCAGCGAGAAGAATGGAAAGTCCTTTGTGTTTTAAGGATGGATCTGATTCCGTTCTGCAAAGAATCAAAAGAAGGTTCGCATAACCTGCGAATGTACACCAGGTTTTTACTCCGTTGATTACCCAACCGCCGTTCACAGGTTTTGCGGTAACGGAAACTCCGGCAACATCGGAACCGTAATTCGGCTCGGTCACCATGATCCCCGCCATTTTTTCTCCGGAAGCGAGAAGAGGAAGCCATTTGTCTTTCTGAGCTTGCGTTCCTCCTTTGAGAAGAGCCTTAGACATGATCTCCGGTCTTGTAATCAAAGAACCCGCGATTCCCAAACCGCCTCTGGAAAGTTCTTCGGTAACCACGAGCATGGAAAGATTGTCCGGTTTGTCGTTCGGTTGAATTCCGCCGTAAGACTCGGGAATACAAAGACCGAAACAGCCCATGTCTTTGAGTCCGCCGATGATGTCTTCGGGAATGATATCGTCGTGTCTATGAACGTGTTCCGCGTGAGGCATCACCACGTCTTCCGCAAATTTTTTGAAAGTCTCGCGGAACATTTCGTGATCGTCGTCCAGTCCGTAAGCGCCGAAGTGACCTTTTGCTACGATCTTATCGGCGATCTCGTTGTAGTTTTGGATCGCCATCGCGTTTTCTAAGAATTGATTGATTTCGTCGTTGTAGATTTTGGAAACGAGATCCGAAGCTTTGATTCCGTATTCGGAAGGACGGGAACTGATTTCGGAACGAACGTGGTTCACGGTTTCAGCCGCAAACACGACCGCCATTTCTTGTTCAAGGTCGCCGGTTCCGCGGGAAGCGTCCCACGCGTATTCAACGAACTTCTCTGCGATTTTTTGTTCGGAAGTAAGCCAAGCGATTTGGTATTGAACGAGTTGGTTTTCGTCCATCTTGTCCACGGAAACTTTTCCGTTTACGCTGCAGCGTTTTGCAAGGGCTTTTGTAACTTCTTCAATCACTCCCGCAGAAACGGAAAGTGCTTTTTTCGCGGTTGCTTGATCAACGGCGGTCTTGGTTGCGCTCATGGGTTTTTAATCCTGATGTAAAAAATTCGAATCTTAAACCTACAAAATCACGACTTCTCCCCCTGTCATTTGCTTTTTGAGGGGCATTCTCAGAGAAGAATGGTATCGGAAGCGGTATCGGAAAACGGAACGTTCCTAAGCTGTGAGAAGAGAACGTATTTAGAAAATGACTGAATCGAAAAGATTATGTCTGGAAATCCGCGGCAAAAGAAGGTGAAGCCAATTCCTTTAATGAACGATCAACCCTTCGTTGGAAAGCTCCAGCCAGTGACTATTTTCAAACTCGATTAGAATCGTATTCATCAATTGGTCAAAAAGAAGAATCAATTCCTTATTCCGAATATTTCCGGTTGTAACGGAGAGGAGTTTTCTCGGTTCGTTTCTTAAAAGATAAGAATCTAAAAAATCGGAATCCTTCGTGATCAGGATTAAGTTTCGTTCATTGCAAAAGGCGGAGATTTTGGAATCCGGAGTTCTTTCCTTTTTCGGAAGATCTTCCGTATGCCATACTTCTATATCGCGATCTTTGAGATATTGAACGAGACTCGGTGGAAGTTGAGCATCGACGAAGAACTTCATGCAGAAGCTTTATAAATCGATTTTATCCTTACCAAGTTGGAAGCGTATTCCAGACAAGCGAGAATATCTTCTCTTTCCAAAGCCGGATAATCTTCTCTAATTTCGTCTTCGCTCATTCCGGAGGAAAGCAGATCCAAAATTAATTCTACGGTGTATCTCTGATTCCGAATCGTCGGCTTACCGTGACAAACGTCCGGATTCAAAGTGATACGACTGAGCAATGGATGGTTCACAACAAGAATATGAACCGTTCTAATCCGATGTCAAATATTTATCGGACATTATAATGTGTTCGGATCGATCTCAACGCACCACGTAATCCTGAACCTTATACAAAACCGTTAGCCTCGCCAAAATCAGAACCAAATTGATCAGGAACAAGAACACGAACGGACGATCGATGATGTCGTCGTCTTCGGCTTTGATAAAAAGATACAAAGGAATCGCGAACGTAAAAAGACGGATCGTATTGATGTATTCGGACCAGAAATGGTAGTGGTTCGCGATCGCGATCATCAAAACCACCAGAGAAAAACCGACCTTGTAAAACGTCGCCTTCCTCCAAGTGCCCGTAAACGGAATCAGAAACATCGTCAAAAACTGAAGCACGAGAGGAAACTTGGAAAAAGAACGAATGATCGGCTTAAGTCCTCCGCCGCTTGAAAAACTCGCTCCCAACTCCATTAGATATTTATAAATTCCTTCGAAAGGAATCATGAAGACCGCGAGTCTTGTAGGCGTCCAATTCGGCAGCGTATATTTGAGATAGATTTGCCAGAGAAACGGAACCAACAGCGTCGAGCCCACGATCAACATTTTTTTTACGTCTTTTCCGGATAGGGCCGCAAGCCCCAACGAGAAAAGATAAAACAGCGCGGGTTCTTTGGTGAGCAAGGCCAAACCGGAAAGAAGATAAAACGGAACGTAGTTTTCCTTTTCGTAAAAGTAAATCGCGAGAACGATCAAGGAAACCATGATCGTGTCGCTCACGAGAACCGAATAACTCGCCAGCGTAAACGGAGAAATCAGATACAAGATCGCCCAATGCGATTTGTCCTTCAGAAGAATTCTCAACGCAAGATAGGAAAGATACAATAAGGAAAGGCTGAGGATATACATCCCCGCGATGTTGCCCCATTTCCCGAAAACTCCCCAAACGGAAATGAGCAAAGGATAACCGATGCGGGGTGCTCGGTAAGTCGGATCAAAACCTTCCGGCCACTGAAAGCTGAGATTGGAAATCGATCTGGAATAATAATAAAAGATCTGACCGTCGTATCCGGCTCCGAGATCTCCTTCCTTACCTTTAAAAGCGATCACTCCGCGCGGCGATTCCGCTTCGTTCTTTTTGATGAATTCTTCTCCGAAGTTTACCATCGAAGAAGGATTCCATTCGTAACGGGACCAAAGAGCCAGAGTCACAAAGCCGTACAACGAAACGAGTACGATCAATCCCTTGACGGGAGAATCGAGTTTGCGGAAGAAAGATTCAAGTTTTTGCATATTCTTAACCGATCGGATTGAGTTTTCTGCGAAGAAGTTTGAGCGCGAACGAGATCGCCTGTTTTAAGACCCTGCGATTGAAGGAAGAATTGGAAAATACGTAATGAATTCCGACTTCCCGGATCGTGCCTTGATTTTTTGCGACGATGGCTAAGGCTTCCATGTGAAAGTCGAATGCAACCGATTCTAGCTTGGACTGTGCTATCCAAGTAAAGGCACGTTTGGAATATTTCCGATAACCGGACGTGCAGTCCCTCAGACGATAACCAAAGATATCGAAAAGACCGGGAGAAATGCAGTAATTCATCACTTTCGCAGCGAGAAAGGAGATTACTTTTCTGTAAAACGGAACTCCGTCCGAAGTCACCCGGCTTCCGATCACGAGATCCGCATCCGTGTTGAAAAACTCGGGAAGTTTATCCGGATCGTGCGAAAGTCCCGCATCCATCGTCACGACGGAATCGTATTTTTTTTCGACGGCGAACTTCATTCCGTCCTGAATCCCGCCGGGTATGTGAGTGTTCTTTTCGTGACGGATCGTAAACAACTTCTTCGGATGTTTTTTGATCAACGCCTTTAGAATCTCCGGAGTTTTGTCCTTGGACGCGTCGTCGACGACGATCACGTCCGAATATTTCAAGGCTCGTTCGACGACTTCTCGAATCGTTTCTTCTTCGTTGTAAGCCGGGATAACGACCAGATTCTTCATTTTTTAACTTCGAATACGGACTTATCGGCTTCGATCCAGCGAATCAAACGTTCGACGCCTTCTTTCGGCTTGAACTTCGGATTGAATCCGAACTTCTTCGCTTTGGTAATGTCGCAGATAAAGTAACGCATATCTCCCGGTCTTTCCACGTCGAATTGAATCTCCTGTTTTTTGCCGAGAATGTCTCCGATCATATGAATACATTCTAATAAAGAAATCTTATGATCCGGTCCGCCGCCGATGTTAAAAACTCCAGGTGTCGGATTTTCGAACCAACGCAGATAACTTTCCGCTCCGTCCGCCGCGTAAAGAATATCGCGCGCCTGTTTACCGGTTCCGAAAATTCTCAGAGGCCAACCGAATACGGAACGAATCGCGAAGTTCGCGACCCAACCGTGATCCTCTCCGCCGAACTGACGCTCTCCGTAAATTCCAGTAAAACGGAAAGAAGCGGCCTTGATCTTATACATGTCGACATACGTTCTCACGTAGTGTTCCGCACTCATCTTGGAAGCGTGAAGAGGAGAAATTTCCCCGACCATCACGGGCTGATCCTCTCCGATCGCAACCGGAGTTCTTTCGTAGGAAGTCGCTCCTTCTTTGAGAGTATCGTTGATCGAGTTTCCGTAAACGTGGATGGAACTCGTGTTTACGACGGGAATATTTCTTTTGCGGGCGACTTCGAGAACGTTAAATGTCCCGACAACGTTAGTCGTCATGTCCAATTCCGGATCTTCCCAAGAAATCGTCATCGCGGGTTGAGCGGCGGTATGAACGATAAAGTCGCAGCCTGTGGTACGATCCATTAGGTGTTCGAGGTTGCGGATATCACCCTTAACCATCGTGACTCCGATTCCCTGCAAATAATTCCAGTTGTATTCTCTCGTGGCTTCGGTGCCGTAACCGGTTCTTTTCAGTTCGTATTTGGTCATGCTATCGTAGCTGATCACGTCCCAACCTTGTTTGCGGAACAATTCGCAGACGTGAGATCCCAAAAATCCGCATCCGCCGGTCACTAAAACTTTCTTTGCCATAAATATCCCTTTTCTATATTCTAAAATTACAATATTCTAAATCGAATTTTTGTTCGATCTTTCGGTTCCGTTCGGTTTCTTCAGTTTCCAAGCCATTTCTTCTTAAACATAAGCCTAACGATGGAAAAGAATTCGCGGGCCATGTTCTTTTTCACGGATTCGATCGGACGATAATACGAAATCGGAATTTCGATACAGCGCATATACGAACGCACCGTTTCCATCATGAGTTCGGGAATGATTCTCTGGTCCTTCATTTCGAGATCCGGTTCGATCTTCGCATACGAATCCTTCCAAATCGCGAAGTAAGAACACATCGCGTCCGTA
The DNA here is from genome assembly GCF_022267375.1 of Leptospira sanjuanensis. Classification (GTDB taxonomy): domain Bacteria; phylum Spirochaetota; class Leptospiria; order Leptospirales; family Leptospiraceae; genus Leptospira; species Leptospira sanjuanensis. The sequence continues at coordinate 546,272 of NZ_JAIZBH010000001.1, read as the reverse complement.
AAACGAGGTTCCATTCCCCACCAGAAAACCTCGATGAGTTTACCGAGGATGAGATTGATTACACGCACTCCCGGAAGAAGGTTGGAGCCTTGTTCGATCATCTGACGGGTCGTTCTTGTTCCGATAACCATATCCGAATCCTTGAGGTATTCCAAAAGTTTCGGATAATCCTTGGACCTGTACGATCCGTCCGGCGTCACTACGATCGCGATGTCCCCGGATGCGGCGTTGATTCCCCGGCGAATCTGATTCCCGAACAGGTCCGCGTCCTTTTCGAACTCATTCTCCGGTTCATAAGAAATCACTTTCGCTTTTTCTTTTTTAGAAATTTCTAATGTTTTATCCGTGGAACCTGCGTCTACGACGAGAATCTCGTCGACCTTGCCTTTGAAGTCCACGATCACGTCCGCGATGGAACGTTCGTTGTTTTTCGTGGGAACGATCAATGTCGTTTTAAAACGGGCGAATTCCTCGTTTCGAATTTCGTAAACCGCGTGATGATAATCCTGCATCGAATTGATGTTGAAGTATTCCACGTCGAGGGTCGTAGCGTAAACTTTTCCGCTGTCCTTTGCCATCCGATCGATGACGTCCGTGATCTCGATCACTCCGCTCTTTGCGGAAGGAGGGGTCGTTTTAAAATATTCGAAGAACGCGGGAGTAAAAAGATAACTTCCCAAACCGAGAAGATCGTTCGGAGGATCGGAGGGTTTTTCCACGAGTTCGAGAATCCGATCCCCTTTGAGTTCCACGGAATAATTCTTCCGGATTCTAGAGAGAAGAGAAGTTTTTTGAACTCCGATGGAAGCGATGAGTTTCGGATATTTCCGAAACGTGTCCGTAAACTTCTTGTGATCGGGATGAAAGTAAAACTCGTCTCCGAGGATCGTGATAAACGGAGAACGGATCTGCGGTTCCAAACTCGCGATATCGCTCGCAAGGCCTCTCGTAGTCCAAGGAGAAGGAATGATTTCGATGTTGCGGTATTTGTTTTGGATCTTTTGGATTTCGGCGATCACCATCTCTTTCAGGTGACCGACCAGGACGTAGATTTTTTTGACCTTGAACGTGTTCTGCATCAGCTCAACGTTTCGTTCGAGAATGGTTTTCCCCTGAAACTCGAACAAGGGTTTGGGAATGTAAGTTGTCCGAGGATAGGCTCGGGTTCCCTTGCCCGCCGCAGCGATTACACCGACTTCAATCTTTTCCACTGGAGATAGGCTATTTTTACCGCCCTGGGGTGTCAAAAAGGATTTGGTGACAAGACTTCCGCGAAATCAGTCGCGTTGGAAAGGGAGAATCGAGTTTTTTTCGCCGGAAAGCGGATGGTTTCGAATGCGCGGGAGCGCTTTTCTTACGAAGCTTGATTGCGAACCAAAGAGGAGCGGATTCGTAAGAGGTTGTTTTTGATCCTTCTTTTTTGATCCTCGGTCAGAAAGATTTCTTTTCGTTCCGCTCTTTGAATGACCAGGTCGGCTTTGGTCACGAATTCGATCGCCGCTTCGTCCAGGGATTCGCGGTTTTTCTGTTTTTCACGGAATACGTTCAGAGCTTTCTGAACTTCGATCAGTTCTTGTGTTACGTTTTTGATTTCCAGGTCGCGAGTTTTCATACGATAGCTTTCGATCCAAGAACGGTCCCAAAAAACTTCGTTTCCGAATCGGCTTGGACCTTCTTTTCTTTATTCGACAATATCTTTCCTTTTCTGTACAGAAGAATTTTTACGCGGACCGGGCCTTTTTGCGCTAGAGATGTGGAGCGTGCAACGCAGTCGGCGAAAGCCGACCGAAGGCGAAGCCGGAGCGCGGAACAAGCTCGGCCTGCGATTTTTTGAATACGATCCTCGTCGATCGATCGGATCGAGCAGGAGCGCCCGAATCAACTCCGAACGCGCCCGCCTTTTATAAACGATGTCGTTTTAGCAAAACGCGGCTTTTATTTTTTTAGTCGTAAAGAACGTCGATGTATTTCTTCTTCGCTTCCAAGTGTTCTTTGAGTGTTTTTGCGAAGTAGTGATATCCGTCCCCTTTCAAGAGGAAAAATAGATATTCCGATTCTTTCGGATAAAAGGCCGCTTCAAGAGCCGGATATCCAGGATTGGAAATCGGTCCCGGCGGAAATCCCTTGTTCAAATACGTGTTATACGGAGAAACGATCTTCAGATCCTTTTCGAAAATTCGGCTGTGCGGTTTGTCAAAAAGATATTGAATCGTCGCGCAGGATTCCAAAGGCATATCCCGTTTGAGACGGTTGTTGAATACGCCCGCCATCAAAGGACGTTCCTCGTTTCGTTTGGCTTCGCGTTCTACGACCGACGCCAATATTACGAATTTATGAAGTTCCGCCGGAGAAAGATCCTTCGCTTTTTCGATTTTCGCGATCCGAACGTAAAAACGTTTCAACATCATCCGCACGATTTTATCCACCGGATAATTGATCGGAATGCTGTATGTCTCGGGAAACAAATATCCTTCCGCGGAAGTCGCGGGAATTTTGAACTCTCTCAGGAGTTCGGGTTCGCTCGCTGCGAGTAGAAAATCCTGACGTTTGGATATGATCTTTTTGGAGGTAAGAAGATCTCCGATTTGACGGTTGTTGTAACCTTCCGGAATGGTAAAGTGAACGAGTTTGACCCGGCCTTCCGTGATGACCTGAAGAATCTTTCTCGAATCCATTCCGTCGTTGATTTCGTAAAGTCCCTGTTTGATCTTTCCCGCGCTTCTCGTAAAACGAACCAGGTAGAGAAAGTATTTGGAAGACTTGATCATCCCGTGTGTGGACAACGTTTCCACGATCTTGCCCGGAGTGTCGCCCGATTCGATCAAAAGATCGATCTTGGTTTGACCCGCACCGACCGCTCCTCCTTTGAGTTCGTCTACGATGAAGAAGGCGGTGATCGCGATCAGCAAAAGAGCCGCGACCGTTAATCCGGAGTATATCAAAAATTTCTTTAGATTCATAAGCGCGCGTTTTTCCTGAAAATGTTGGAACTCCTTCTTCTTTTTATCCTTCGGCGAATTTTCGAATCGGTCCAGGGTCAGATTGCAATTTCAGCTCTTTTCTGGAAGAAAATTTCGAGGAACCGGAAGCGGTTTCCATTCTCCGTTCGGCGTTCTTTCTCGAAAAAAACAACTGTAATATCCTTCGTGGCAGGCCGCCACTTCCTGTTCCACTTGATAGACCAAAAAAGAACGGTCGGACGGCGTTAGAATCCGAAGAATTTTCTGCGTATGTCCCGAAGTATCCCCTTTTTTCCAGAGTTGATTTCTAGATCGGCTGAAATAGTGCGCGTAACCGGTATCGATCGTAAGAGTTTGACTTTCTTCGTTTCCGAACGCCTGCATGAGAATCTTACCTTGCGGATCGATCGCGACCACGGGGATCATTTCGTTTTTAGGGAGAAACAAGGGTTCCCGTACGGTTTCAAACGACAACGGCGAGAAGTTTGTATGAAGAAATAAGACCGTGTCCTCGTCGCAATCGACTTCTTCGCGAAATCCTTGCGGCAGGGAATTTCGATAGTGCGGTAATTCTTCCTCGGGAATTCGAGTCAGAAAGGAAATGGAACGGGTCGGCTCTTGGACTTGTAAGACTGTGATTTTACGGGAACTCATAACGTAAATTGAACTGTGGGAACTCCTTCGCTTCGGTAAGAAGTTAATTTTTTGGAAAGTGTGGGAACTCTTACAACCAAGATTTTTGAAATTCGAATTGAGTCCATAGGAAAGCACGTACCGGTGATTTGTCGGAACAACTTGTGTTGGAACTCCTTCATTTTCCGGATCTTTCGGCGAAATCCCATTTTCTTCCCCTGTAGGATCTCCTACTTTCTTGGACTCTCCGGTTCATAAACGGAACCCCTATCTTTGATTGCAATTTTACGAAATCGGGGAAAATTGCAAAAGAATTATGTTGGAAGCCGCTTTGATGGTATTGGCCTTATCTTCGATGAGTTCCCTCGGTTTGGAATTGATTCCAGCCCAACTCGATTCGATCCGTAAAACCGCTCTGACGGGGCTCGGGGTTTGTATATTGAATCTCGTTACTCTGCCGATTCTCGCGTCTCTTCTTTGCAGAATGTTCGAACTTTCTCCCGCGATCAGCTTGGGAATTTTTCTCTGCGCTTGTTCGGGCGGAGGAGCCTCGGCCGGACTTTTTATCTTAAAAGCGAAAGGCGCTCCCGCGACCGGAGCCGTTCTGTTGAGCCTTTTGAATTTCACGAGCCTATTTTCCGCGCCGATTCTAATCACCTTGTATGGCGGAAATTCGTTTTCGGAAATAGGACAAACCTTTTCGGTTCTTCCGAAACTTCTTTCGATCGGACTCGTATTTTTCGGAATTCCGTTAGGATTGGGAATCTGGACTCGAAGGACTAACGAACCTTTGTCGCTGCGCATTCTTCCTATTTTGGTAAGAATCAGCAACGTCTCGCTCGCATTCTCGATTCTTTATTTAGGAATCAAATACGGAAAAGAAATTCTAGAATTCGGAGTTTTAATCTGGATCGTCCTGTTTCTTTTAATCGTCGTTTCGTTTACGAGCGGGATTTATCTTTTCCGCGAAAAAGCGGACGATCGAAGAAGCATCGGAATCGTAAGCGGAATCCGCAATCTTTCTCTCGCGTTGCTGCTCGCGCAGGAACAATCCGGAGATCCCAAGGTTTTGATCACGATTCTACTTTACGGATTGATTATGTATTTGGTCGCATTCCCCGCTTCTCTTTTATGGAGAAGATGGAAGAACGTTACGTTCTGATTTTACGGAAAATTTAATTCGGATTTTGTCTCAGAATCGCAAAGATCGTTGGCGAAACGTTTCGTTCTTCCGAAATCGAAACGGCGACGAGCGCCTTTGAGACGCCCGTCGACCATTCTTCTAACGCAGATTTACGCCGCTTCCCTTTCTTTCCTTCCCGGCAAGCCGTCGAAACGAACCGTATGACCGATCACTTTCAACTTGCTCCGATTGCTTCCGTCTTGAGCCTTCCATCGATCTTGACGCAATTCGCCGATCACGGTCGCCTTCTTTCCCTTTTTGAGATACTCGTTCGCATTGACCGCTTGTCTCTCCCACAACTCGATTTCCACATACGAAACTTCGCCCGGTTCTTCGGGAGTGGACTTATAATCGTGATTGACCGCAAGTGTAAACGTCGCTACGTTCTTGCCGCTGTTTAAGGTTTTGAGTTCCGGATCGGCCGTGAGATTTCCGTCCAGAATGATATGCGCTAAATTTTTCATACGATGCTCCTGTATGCGAGGAAGAATTCTCCCTCGCTCGGAGCGGTTCCGCGCGTGCAAAGTCGAGCGCGTAAATTCGAATTTTTTTTACGGAGAACGAACGAGAATCTAATTTTTTGTTCTTTGCGTTCGTTTAACGGCGGTTCGCAGCTCAACCCTGTTTTCCGCCGATTCGGCATTTCCTTAAGATCAAAACACGGACATCGACACGGAAAAATTTTTCCGATCGGATTCCCGCAACGTTTCCAGTTCGATCTTCAGCCGTTCCCGAGCCGACCTTTAGATACTCCCTCATCCGAAAAAAGAATCGGATTTGACAGTGCATATAAATCAAACATGCTATGCATACTATGAGAACGACCGTGGATATTCCAGAGGAATTGTTTTTAGAAGCGATGAGATTAACTCACTTAAAAACGAAAACAGACGTAATCAAGGAAGGACTCGCTTCTTTGATTCGGAGGGAAAAAGTGAAAAATCTTAAAAAATATAAGGGAGTCGTTAATTTAAGAATCAACCTAGACGAGATGCGGAAGCGGTGAGCAGAATTTTATTGGATTCATCCGTTTGGATCGATTATTTTCGGGACGCAAACTCGCCGATTTCGAGTAAAGTCGACGAATTGATCGACAATGAAAACGTTTACACGAACGACCTCATCTTAGCGGAATTGATTCCTTTTCTAAAAACGAAAAAACAATCGAAAATTGTCGCAGCTTTGGAAGTGATCGAACGTCTTACCTTAGAAATCGACTGGAAACAAATTATAGATTATCAAATTTCGAATCTTAAAAACGGAATCAATAAGGTAGGAATTCCCGATCTGATAATCGCTCAGAACGCGATTCAGAACAAGGCGATACTATTCACATTGGATAAACATTTCAAATTGATGAGTAAACATATTAAGTTGAAGGTATATTAAAAAGCGTTCATACTTTGCGTTCGTTTAACGGCGGTTCGCAGCTCAACCCTGTTTTCCGCCGATTCGGCATTTCCTTAAGATCAAAACACGGACATCGACACGGAAGAATTTTTCCGATCGGATTCCCGCAACGTTTCCAGTTCGATTTTGAGCCGTTCCAAATCCCCGTATCCTTTCGCCCGGTAGATTCCTCTTAGATATTGCTTGCGGTCGAGGAGAAAGACGTTCTCGGTATGAACGAAATCGTTGAGGTCGTCCTTACCTTGAATGACTTTGACGTCCGCGCCGAATTCGTTTCTCGCAAGATTGTAGATCGTTTTTTGAGAACCCGTTAAAAAGGTCCAATTATTCTGAGTGATCCTGTATTGGCTTCGAAACTTCTTCAAAATCTCGACGTTATCGATCTCGGGATTGATCGAAATCGAAACGATCTGAACGTCCTTTTGATCCGCGATTTTAGGAACAAAGTTCATCATGTTGCGCGTGATCATCGGACAAATTCCCTTGCACTTCGCGTAAAAGAAAACGACCAACGTGTATTTGTCCCTCAAATCGCGGTTGTTGAATTCCTTGTTCTCGTGCGAAACGAGCGAAATCTCGGGCACTTTTTTGAGATCTTCGGGAAGTTTTCCGTCCGCTTCCGGCCAAAAAGGATCCATCACGGCGCCTTTGAAATACGGAAGAATGCCCGCCTTCGGCGAGGAAGAATACGTCAACTCGGGATTAAACGTTTCCTTATCGCCTCTGCAATCGGCCGCAAACAAGATGAGTAAAATAGAATATACGAATATTTGAATCTTTTTCATGGTTTTTTATACCGCGTAAGCCGCGTCGATCCGACAAGAATTCTTCAATCCGCTTTTTTGATGGGCTCGCAAATCTTGCTTCCGGGAAGTCCCAGGGAACTTCCGTCGGCGGCGATCACGGTGTTCATGTAAATTTGTCCGTTTCGATTCCACTTTTTCACCACGATCAGTTTTCCATTCTCGTCGAACTTTTCGTAAAGGGAAGGTTTTCCGTTTTCATACCATTCCCAACGGTCGTTTACGTATTTTCCGGAACGAAATTCCGAGTAAAAGCGGTTGTTCCCGTTCGGAAACCAGGCTCGGTGAACTCCTTCCTTCAATCCTTCGCGAAAGAATCTCCGTTCCAGCACGCGGCCGTCCTTGTTGACGGAAAGAAATTCTCCGTCCTCCAATCCGTCCTTATAACGCGCGGTCTGGGTTTCGCCTAACGCGGAAACGTCCGTTTTCAGGATTCCGGTAAAGAGGTTTCGTTTGTAATAGAGTTTGTCCTTAAAGAAGACGAGATTGGAATCGGTGTGTTCCACCGTATCGCCTCCTTGACAGCCGATCCAAAAAAAGGCCATCAAGAAAACGAGTGAGAGAAAAAAGGGTTTAGTTCGAAACACTTCCGATGACACCGTAAAAATAAGAACCCATGAGAGTCTTGATCGTTGCGGTCGCGTCCATTACGTAGTGATAGTGATAGGTTGCGGTCGGAAAGTGAACCGTTGCTCTAGTGTGACCGTGCAAAGAATCTAAATCTCCAGGAACAAAATCATCTCCCGTTGCGGCGGTTCCGTTATCGCATTTTTCACCGTAAACCGCATAACCGTCCAGGATGATTCCGATCAGGTTCGCGTCGTTGTTGCTGATTTTCGTAACGGCAGCGTGATGGTGATAGACCCCTTGGTTTTGCGGGTGACCTCCGAAGTTGTCAAACGTCATCGCTTCCACCGCGAGAGTATCGGGAGGAGCCGCTGCGTTGTTGAAGATGGCAAGACCGTTCACCGTGATTCCGATGGAAACGAGACCGCCCTGTGTGCTCACCGTTCCCGTTCCTTTCGCAGGAGTGGAAGGAATCGAATAAACCAGCCGTTGGCTGGAAATCGAGTTGGTTCCCGCGGGAGAATTTCCGCCCGGAAGGGCTTCGAACAAAGGAGAAGTGCTTCCGTAATAATAACTTTTCGTATTCGGGACGTTCTGCGATTTGAAAATGTAGTTCGAACCGGAAACATACGCCGTAGAACATTTAAAGTTGTCTTTAATCCAAGAAGGAAGGGCCGTATCCATACAGGTAACGACACCCGTTACACAGCCCGAGGAAGAATCGATCGTAGCCGTTTGTTTGGAAACGCTTGTTCCCGTAGTCGCGAGACTACCGTTACAAAATCCCGTAGCCGCGATCACGCCCAGGGTTGCGATCGTAAGATCATCGTTGCTGTTCGAATCCTTTTTGCAGACTACGAAAGAGGCCGTGATGAGTAAGATTAGAATCGTTTTTTGAATCATATTTTCTCCTTTATATCGAGCGCCCGTGCCGAATCAGGCACCCTTTTGCAATGGCACTCAAGTATATGCAAGTGGACGAAAATCGTCGACCGAACAAATCGGCTAAGACTCTTTTTTTTGCTTTTTTTCGGAAAGATATAAAGAAGGGGTCGTTCCCGTGATTCTTTTAAAGGACTGATTGAACGTGGATTTGGAATTGAAACCCGCATCAAAGGCTAGACTCAAAACCGCAATCTTTTCTTCCGGAGCGGAATCCACCAGACGAATGAATTCTTTCACCCGATATTCGTTCACGAAATTATAAAAATTCGTTTCCAAGACCTCGTTGAGAGCCTGCGTGATATGTGCTCTTGGAAACCGTAAACGATCCGCAAGTTGGTCTAAGGAAAATTCGCTGTCCAAATACGGCTTCTCCGAATCCATGTGCTGTTTGACCGCTTGAACATAATTCTTCAGTCGATCCGTTTCCAAACCGGAGCGCTCGTATTTTCTTTTTTTAATTCCGTCGAACGCGCTCCCCTGACCTAAAAGCCAAGCGGAATGAAGAATGCTCTGTCGAACCCCGAACAAGGAAAAAAGAATCGTAAACGCAAGAATGTCGAAACCGCGGATCGGAGGCAGTACGGGCGGACGTTCTGGAGAATGAGAAACCTGACTCAGCACAAAACCCGCACCGTGATACAAAACGATCCCGACTACAAGGCCGATCATGACTTTCAACCAGCCGAATTGCAGGGATTCGAACAGGGGATTGCCGCTCTCCCTTTCCGCTTTCAAAATATAATAAAAACCGAATGCGCAGTAGAAAAGCAGGGAAAGAAACGTAACGATCCGCAAAGCCCATCCGTCCCGGCCGAAAAACAAATCGTAAAACGGTTCCGCAGCGGGAACGATTCTCAGAACGGAGAACAAAACGACGAACGTAAAATACGGAACAAAATGAATCCGATCGTTCTTACGAACTCCGATTCCCAAAATGTCCTTCAAATACAAAAAGAACAATGGGCCGAACAAAAGCTGCGGTATATGAAAAAAATCGAAATAGATTCTCCCGAAACTTCTCTTGAGAATATGAGCGACGTGAAGACAACTCAAAGCGATCAGAAAAAACACGAACCATCGATCGAACGAAAAACGATGACGTTTAAACCAAAGTACGAGAATGGAAAAGATCGTGATCGTGAAAGAAATTTCCGGAATCGGCAGACCGGGCGGCGGAGGCGGACCGTGAGGAGGCATAGTAAAAAATATTTCCTTCCGTAAAAAGTGTACGCGAAGTTCGCGGGTAAGTCCGGTAAACAATACGATTCCGATGACGTAAATCAAGTCTGAATCGGATAATTTTTGTTTTCCCTCTTTCAAAAAATCCGCAGAATGGTTTCCTGAAATGACGCGGAAAACCGGGAAAAAATCCGAAATCGTATTCGAAGCGCAAGGGATCGGAAAGATCTACAAAATGGGAGAAGTCGAAGTCCCGGCTCTTCACTCCGTAGACCTGGAACTCAGATCGGGAGAATTCGTCGTCCTCCTCGGACCTTCCGGTTCCGGAAAATCCACCTTGCTCAACATTCTCGGAGGATTGGACACTCCGACTTCCGGCTTTGTCCGCTTTCGAAACAAGGACCTATTTTCTTCGGACGACGAAAGTCTCACTCTTTATCGCAGAAATCATATCGGATTCGTATTCCAATTTTATAATCTAATTCCGAGTTTGACCGCTCTGGAAAACGTTTCCCTCGTGACCGAACTCAGTTCCGATCCGATGCGTTCGGAAGAAGCGTTGGACTTGGTCGGCTTGCTCGAACGCAAGGATCACTTTCCGGCGCAATTATCGGGAGGAGAACAACAGAGAGTCGCGATCGCGAGAGCGATCGCAAAACGACCGGACGTTCTGCTTTGCGACGAACCTACGGGCGCGCTCGATTTCAAAACCGGAAGAATCGTATTGGACGCGATTTCGAAAGTCAACGCCGAACTCGGAACGACAACGGTGGTAATCACGCATAACGCGATCATCGCGGAAATGGCGGATCGAGTCGTCGAGATGAGGGACGGCTCCGTAACGTCTAACCGCAAAAATTCCCGTAAGAAAACATCGGGGGAATTGCACTGGTGAAAATGCTCGACCGAAAAGTCTTTCGGGAAATGAAAACGCTGAAGGCGCAAGGAATCACGATCGCCTTGGTCGTCGCGGCAGGCGTGGGAATTTTCATCTCATCCCGCAGCGCCTACGACTCGTTATACGAAGCTCGCGCAAAATTCTACGTATCCTCGTATTTTGCGCAGGGATTCGTCTCCCTCAAACGGGCGCCCGAATCGAAGTTGGAAGAATTGTCCAACGTTCCGGGAATCGGAGTCGTCCGCACCCGGATCGTGCAAGACGCAGTACTGGATATTCCCGGAGAAACTCTTCCCACCGCGGGAAGATTCGTATCGCTCACCGAAGGAATCAATCTTCCGTATCTCCGATCGGGAAGATTGCCGAAAGGAGACAACGAAGTTTTGTTAAGCGAAGCGTTCTCGATCGCAAACAAACTTACGCTCGGAAATCGAATCGTGGGAATTCTCCAAGGCGAACGGAGAATTCTTACCGTGGTCGGAATCGCGCTTTCCCCCGAATACGTTTATATCTTTCGGGGAACCAATCCCCTGCCCGACGACAAACATTTCGGAATTTTATGGATGGATCGCAAAGGAATGGAGAACGCCTTCGGAATGATAGGCGCTTTCAACGACGCGATCTTTACGTTCGCGCCCGGCGCACATAGAACTTCCGTCTTAAAAAGAATCGACCGGATCTTGGAACCGTATGGAGGATACGGTTCCTATGACAGAGACAAACTTCCTTCACACTCCTTTTTACGGGACGAGTTCAAACAACTCAAGACGATGGCGTATTTTCTACCCGCGATCTTTTTGGGAGTCGCCGCGTTTCTTCTTCATATCGTCGCCACGAGAATCATTTCCAAGGAAAGAGAACAGATCGCGACCCTCAAAGCATTAGGATATTCTGATATAGAAATCGCGCTTCACTATCTGAAGATCATCACTGTCATCAGCGGACTAGGTTCCGTTCTCGGGGTTATCATCGGAGTTTGGCTCGGCCAAGCGATGACCGATCTTTACTCGGAATACTATCGTTTTCCTCATTTGGACTTTCGTCTCAATCCTTCTCTCGGTTTGATCGGAATTTTGATCGGCGTTCTCGCGGGCGCCGCCGGAACGGCGTATTCTATCCTGCGAGTTTTACGTTTGGATCCGGCTCAGGCGATGCGGCCCCCCGTGCCTATGAATTTTAAAAAGAATTGGATCGAAACGTATATCGGTTCGCTTTCGGCTCAATCCAGGATGATTCTCAGAAATCTTACGAGAAGACCGACCCGAACGTTAGTCGCCATTCTCGGAGTTTCGACCTCGGTCATGATTATGGTTCTGGGAATGTTCTCCCGCGACGCGGTCAACGCGATGATCGAAATCCAATTCGATCTTTTACAAAGAGAATCGATCACGGTTTCCTTTTTAGGACCGGTGTCGCATACGGCCGTGGACGATTTGAGAAAAGACAAAGCCGTGTTGACCGCGGAAGGATATAGAATGATCCCGATTCGAATCCGCATCGGACATCATTCCAAAGAACTCGCCTTGCAGGGAATTCCCAACGACGCAAAACTCAGAAGATTGGTCGGTAAAAAAAGAAACATACTGACACCGCCGACGTCGGGGATTTTTCTCAACTCGAACGTGGCCGACAAATTAGGAATCAAAACCGGCTCCAAAATCGAAATGGAAGTTTTGGAAGGGAACCGCAAAAAAATCTCCGTACGAGTGGACGGACTCGTGGAGGAACTCCTCGGACAAGGAGCTTACATGGAACTCGTTTCCGTCAATCGTCTGTTAGGCGAAGGAGATAACGTGAATCTCATCGCCCTCCGGACCGACACAAAGGAAGAATCCAGGCTCTTAGCGGAATTAAAGGACGTGCCGAAAATTTCGGGAGTTTCCACAAGAGAGGGAACGCTCAAGGTCTTTTCAGATACGATGTCCCGAAGTACTCTTGCGACGACCACGATCCTATTCGTCTTTGCGGCCGTGATTTCGATCGGAGTCGTTTACAACACCGCGATGATCTCCTTATCCGAACGCGTATTTGAATTGGGAAGTCTGCGTATTCTCGGATTTACGAAAGAGGAAGTTTTTCAAATCCTTGCGGGGGAATTGGGGTTCGAAATCATAGCTTCCCTTCCGGTGGGATGTCTGCTCGGTTATTTCTGCGCGTATCTTTTAATGAACACGGTCGAAACGGAAGGATTTAAGATTCCGTTGATCATATCGTATCGAACTTACGTAATGTCGATTTTCACGACACTCGGGACCGCGGCCTTGAGTTATTTTATTCTATACAGAAAAATCAAAAATATGGATCTTCTTTCCGTATTGAAGATTCGGGAATGATAATGGATCGAAAAGAAATATTCAAACGGATTCTCTCCGATAAAAAATTTAGGATCGGCGCCGTTGTGTTGGTCGTGCTCGCGTTCGTTTGGTTTTTACTCCGGCCCAAACCCGTGGTTTCGGAAACGGCGAAGATCGTCAAAGGAACGTATCAACAGATCGTAGAGGAAGAAGGAATCACGAGAGTTCGGGAAAAATTCACGATCTATTCTCCCGTAAGCGGCGTATTAAAGCGAATTCACAAACACGCGGGGGAATCCGTAAAAAAGGGAGAACTTCTCGCGGTCGTGAAATGGGATATGGATCGTTCCGTCGCATCGCCTATCAACGGTAAGGTGCTGAAGATTCTTCGGGAAAGCGAAGGTCCGATCGAAATGGGAACTCCGATCTTGGAAGTGGGCGACACGAACCGGCTTGAAATCGCGGTCGAAGTATTAACGCAGGAAGCGGTTCACCTTCATCCGGGAAACCCCGTGGAAATCGAAGGATGGGGCGGGGAAAAACTCGAAGGCAAGTTGAAACTCGTGGAACCCGCCGCGTTCACAAAAGTTTCCTCATTGGGAGTGGAAGAACAAAGAGTCCGCGCGATCGTAGACTTCGCTCCTCCGCCGGAAATGGGAGAAGGTTTTCAAGTTCGCTGTAAAATCGTAAGCGAGAAAAAGGAGAACCGAATCATCGCACCGACCGCCGCTTTGTTCCGCGAAGGCGAAGATTGGTATGTATTCCGAGTTTTAAAGAATAAAGCTAAGAAGACCAAGGTCAAGATGGGAGCGAGAAGCGGAGACAACGCGTTGATCGCAGACGGATTGAACGAAGGAGACGAGGTGATTTTATTTCCGGGAGAAGGAATTCAGGAAGGTTCCAAAATCCGATAAAGAGCCGAAGCCGTTTCATAAAATAAAAAAGCGGTCCACAAAGGACCGCTTTTGTTAAGCGACACAGACGGAGACAACGTTCGCCAATACGTATTCAAAAAACGGAATGCGTATTTTCCGATTCGAACGCCATTATCCTTTTAAAGTTGATTCTTATTTATCGAGCGCGTTTTCCAATTCTTCAAAAACTCCGATGCTCAAAAGATCCTGATCTCTCGGATCCAGATCGGAATCCTGAAACCAGAAACCAGCATATGCGCTCAGTCCCAAAAACAGAACGAGAGAAGCGCCTACCATGCGTTTGTTTCTCGTTTCCCGTTTATCCCTGCGAATCACGTTCGAGGAAATATTCTTCACCCAATCCTGGTCTTTTTTTCTTTTCAGGATTTCTCCTTTCATCGGAGAAGCGTCGTTATTCTTCATAAAATTTCTCCTTAACTCCGACCCGTTTCATCATTTCTTTTCCTCTGGCGGCTCTCGATTTTACGGTTCCGGGTTTTACGCCCATCGTTTCTGCGATCTGTTTTTCGGAATAACCCGCAAGATAAAACTCGAGAACCCTTCTGTACTTATCGGGAATTTTAGCCATCAGGGATTGAAGCATTCCGATGACTTCCTGCGAATTCTGTTCCGAATATCCCGAATTTCCGTTCACGTTAGGGTGAGCGGTGAGGAAGTCTTCTTCTTTTTTGGATTTGGCCAGCTTCTCGGTCCGCTCTTCTTCCCTTCTTAATTTATCGTTCATTCTCAGGGATTCGTTTCTGGCGATCGCGTACAACCAAGTACTCAGTTTTGATTCTTTGCGAAACTGATCTTTTTTAAGGGCTTTGTACGCGCGAAAATAGGTTTCCTGAGCCACGTCGTCGATGGCATAAGAAAACCTCTCTGCGAGGTTCTTTTCAATCGCAGAGAGGACAATGTCCCGAGTGGAACTAACGATTTCCGTAAATTCGGATTCAGTCATCATGATGACGATGTTTCTGTTGAAACTCTGTAATCAAATCCACCAGTTTGTTTCTTTGTTCCGGAGTTAAGACCGCATGAAACTCGATCGCTTTCTTTGTCATAAAGGTTCTCATCTCCGTCATTTTGTTCATCTCAAGTTCGAAGGACTTGTTGATTTTTTTTTCGTCCAAAGTCGGCTGACGAAACTCAGCGAGAGCCTCCGCGGGAATTCGAGGTCCCTGAAGTTTCAGTTCTTTTCTTTTAGACAGAATTTCGTCTTTGATCTTATGCAATTTCTCTTTTTGAGAATCGTTCAGATCCAATTCCGAAGTGATCTTCTTAACGACGAACTCCGCTCTTTTTTCCGGAGACTTGTAATATCTACATCCTCCCGCAAACAAAGCCGCGGCTACAAGAATCAGACCGGAAACTTTTAAAAATCCTTTCATTGGATTCCTCCCATTTTCTAAAGCTCTGACCAAGAGCAGAAAGGCAGGTTCCATTTTTTTCAATGTTCCGTTTGTACGACGATGTCTTCTTTTTGGATTTCGTATTTGATGGCAAGACGGTCTCTGAGGCCGGAAAGAAGTTGTCCTGCGTTTTTCGAATAAAAGAATTCCGGATTGACCTTGATCAAAATGCTTCTCAACGTCGGAAGCTCCTTTAAGAAAAAGGAAACTTCTTGAACGAGTTTTTCGATGCTCTTTCCGTACGGACATCCCTTAAGTTGGATTCCTACTCCGATGCCTTGATCCGTATTCGTGAACGGAAGAATCTCGAACGGAAATTCTTTCTTATCCACCAGAGAATCGCTTTTGATTCCCAGAGCTTGACAAATCTTATCGATCAACACCTGCGTATCGATCGGCTTCAAAAGATAGGCCACGAGTTTTTTATTATGCGCCGCCTGAATGATCGTTTCTTTTTCGTTGCTCACCGTAAGAAAGATGATCGGAGTCATACGGTTCGTTTCCGGAATTCTTTCCAAAAGACTCAAACCGCTCATCTTCGGCATTCTATTGTCCGTTAAAATGAGGTCATAACGTGTCTTTCTGAGTTTGATTTCGGCGGCGATTCCGTCCACGACGTGATCCACATCGAAGTTGTATCGTTCTAGATGACGGATTAAAAGTTCGGCGTTGCTTTCATCGTCCTCCGCCAACAGAATGGAATAAGTCGGGGCAACTTTCATAAGAGCGGAAATCTCCTAAGGAATTCTTCTTTCAAGCGCAAGAATCGTCAAGTCGTCCGTAAAACCCTCGTGTGCGACTCCCATAAAACGATTCACTTCGGAAAAAACATTCTGACAAAGACCGTCCAAGGTTTCGTTTTCATGAGAATCCAAAACCGCAAGAAGCCTTTCTTCGGAGAACATTTCCCGATCCTCGTTAAAAGCTTCTATGATTCCGTCTGTATAAAGAACAAGTCTGTCTCCCGCGTCAAGATGAAACGAAATCGTTTCGAGCTTTAACGGAATCAAATCGGTCAACAACGCTCCGGTCCGGTTGAATACGCGAGGTTTCTTCCCTTTTTGAAGAAGGACCGGAGGACAATGTCCCGCGTTCGTCATTTTACCTTCTCCGGTTTTGACGTTCAGCGAGCCGAGAACGGCTGTGATAAAATGACCGGCGAATTTTCCGCAAAGGGATTCGTAGATTTGCGCGATTCCATATTCAGGATCTTGAATGAACGATCTCCAATTCGGATAGGACATCTTGACCATCGAAGCGAGAAGCGCCGCCGAAACGCCGTGACCGGAAACGTCGCAGATGAAAAATCCGAGAACGTCGTTCTCCTCGTCGTAGATAAAATCCACGAAGTCCCCGCCTATATCCATCATCGGAGTGTAAAGAAATTGCAGATCGAGATATTTGGATTTGGGTAAAACGGAAGGAAGAAGCGCGCCTTGGATTTTTTTGGCCATCTTGATCTGATGTTCCAATTCTTCCTTTTGACTCAGGATGATTCTCGTTCTCGCTTTGACCGTATGTTCGAGACGTTCATTCGCTTTTTTTAATTCGTCTTGAGCCTTCTTTCTTTCCACGGCTTGAAAGATGCGGGGAATCATATCGGCGAGCGAGCCAACAAAGGTTTGTTCTTCCAAAGTCCAGGCGCGGGGTTTGCCGACTTGTTCGTTGCAAATGATCCCGAGAAGTTTTCCGTCCATCAGAATCGGAGCGTCGAGCATGGAAACGATATTGAGAGGAATGAGATAATTCTGCGCGAATTCCTTAGTGCTTTCGTCGTTCACCGCGTCGTCCGCGATGATCAATCTTTGGTGTTGCAGCACTTCGAAATATTTAGGAAAATCTTGTTGAAAGAGTTCCATTCCGGAGTTGTGGGAATTCTCCGAAAGAATAAAAAGATCCAAACACTGAATGGAAACCTTCAGTTCCTTATAGAACCAAATGCTGCAGCGTTCGCAATACAAAGCTCTTGCAATCGATTCCGTAAGAACGTGCAACGCCGCATTCAAATCGCCGCTGTCGATGACCGGATTTTTCGCCAAGGACATCAGTTCCTTATTAAAGCGACGGAGGGTTTCCTCCTTGGTTTCGATCGTTTCGGGGGCCATCTTGATTGAATGAGAGCGGTTTCGCTTAATATCCTGAAATTTAGGTCATAAGACTGTCACAAAAATAAGAAATTTCCATCTATTTTTGTTCCCTCGTTTCAAATATTTAGAACAAAAAAAGGGACGGATCCGCATCCGTCCCTCGAAGATTCTTTAAAAGAGTGAGTTGAAAACGTTAGTTGCCCGGAGTCCAGTTTCCTTCGGAGCCTTGATCCGTAAGGTTCATCCAAAGATCGCCCGCACCCGCCGCGTTTTTCACTTCCAGAAGTTTTTTGTTTTCGTACGGAGTTGCAGGAGCGGAGAATTTAAAACGACCTGCGGTTTCCGCGGAACACTGGGAATTACCGGAAGACCAAGAACCGCCTCCTGCGGTCACATACCAGTTACCGGAAGAATCCTTGCAAGAGAAACGGTTCCAAGCGGAACAGTTGAGATCGTTCCATCTTCCGTTGCTCCACATAACGGCGCAGTTTTCGTTGCCTGCCCAGTTGTTCGGTTCGGAAGCGTTCCAAGACCAGATCGCTTGTTTCGCAAAATCGGGATCGAACTGATCGATGCCGAAAACGTTCACTTCGCAGGAAAGCATGGAAGCAATATTAGCGTTTGTGAATGAACCGCTTTCTTTCACTCCGTCGTAAAAACCGAAGTAATTCGTAGTATCGTTAAAGAAACGCACCATCGTAGAATTGTAAGTCGCTCTCGAATAGTTGCAGTCCGGATAACCGCGGAAATCTTTCGGACTTCCGGTCGCGGAACCGAAAAAGATTCTTTTGAAGTAAACGCTCCACTGAGAGTCGTAGCAGCCGTTGCTCATCAGAAGAATTCTTCGGTTGGAAGAAACCATATCGCCGAGTTTTGGCATACTTTCGGGGGAAGGAACGTCCGAACAACTTCCCGAATAACGATACAACCAAGGATCGAGATAATCCCTCAAAGTTTGAAGAGCTTCGGAAGAATGACCGTCGAATTTATCTTCGATATAAAGAAGAAGAACTTCGTTACGGTTCGCCGGATTGGAAACCCAAGCACGAACTTCTTCCAGACCTTTGTAAAAAGGACGATCGAAAACATTGCAGCCGACGTGACTGTCTTGTCCGTGACAAAGAAGAAGTTCTTTGCGCGCGTGCAGACCCAAGGTCCAATGAATATCCAATTCGATAAAACGTGCGCCTAACCGAAGTTGCTCGCCGATCGAATATTTTTGGTTCGGAAACGCGTATGAGAAGAACGGTCCCGCATACGATTTGCTGTTATAAGAGTTATGGGTTCCGTAAAAAAGAGCCCGATGAACCGGAAGGTTCGCGTTGACTTGGGTTTTTCTCTGAATGGAAAGAACCTTGTTTTCGAAGGATCTTTCAAAAACGTCGATCGGATTTTCCACCACCGCTCCGCGGCTTGCGTAAAGATTCCCCATCGCTCCCAAAACGAGAGAAATGGCGAGAATCGATAGAATTCTCTTCATAAGTTTCACCTTTTGTGTATTTTGCTTTTCCCGAACGGGAAATTTTCACTGAGGAGCATGTTAACCGAATCGCTCCAAAACCCACTTATATTCCGCTTACAAAGAATTCTTTTTGGGAGGGAAAATCGGAAAAAAGAAACATCGATCCAAGAGCGATTCAATATATTATATTTTTCGAATGCGTTCGATAAAAAACCCGGAAAAATGCGAGCTTATACTCGGATTGCCGAAGATTCAAAATGCTTCAAATCGAAAGGTAAATTATGGATTTCGAATATTTACGACAGAATTTTGACACAAACAAAATTCCGTTTTTCAGCTGTAAATTATTTTTTTATTTGAGAATCACACTCGCGGAGTATACTATTAGGCATTCTTTATATTAGAAAGATTCGAAGCATATTTCGAATCCGATGCGGAACCGAATAAAATGGAATTGATTCAGGAAGCCTTAGATCACATCGGGGATAAAATACGTTTTGTGGAATTCGTACCATGTCCGGTACTTCTTTCCCATATCAAAGGGGATCAATTCCAAACGCTTTACCTCAACAAAAGTTTCCGCGAACAGTTCGGTTATAAAATCCAGGAAATACCCACGCTCCAAGATTGGTTTCAACAGGCTTATCCGGACGACAACTACCGAAAACAAATCGAGAAGGAATGGTGGTCCGAAGTCGATTTCGGAAGAAAAAACGGAAAACCGGGCGCCTCGATGAAGGCAAAAATCCGAACCAAGAACAACGGAGAACGCTGGTTTAACGTTCGAAGCACGGAGTTCGGAGAACTCAATGCGGTCGCGTTCCAAGACATACACGATCTCGAAACCTTGAATCTCGAACTGAGTCACAACAACTCCACAAAGACGCAGCTCCTGTCCATTCTTGCACATGATCTGCGAACCCCTTTGATTCAGATCATATCTCTGATTTCTCTTTTCAAAAACGAAGGGATTTCCGCTTCGGAATTGTATCCATATCTTTCGAAATTGAATATTCAAACCTATCTCACGATCGATCTCATCGACAATACTCTGAACTGGGTGAAGGCGAACTCGAGAAGCATCGTAGTCAATAAGACTTCGTTCTCGCCGATTCCGATTTTGGAAGAACTTTCGGCGCTTTACAACGACTACATTCAACTGAAATGCATTCAAGTCGAGATGCGGTTCGACCAAGAGATCACTCTCTTCAGCGACAAAGATATCTTCAAAGTGATCGTTCGGAACTTATTCGTCAACGCGCTCAAATTCTCCAAACCCGGAGGAAAGATTTATCTGAAAGCCGAAAAAACCTCCGATCAAAATCGACTCATCTGTATCGAAGACGAAGGGATCGGAATGACTTCGGAAGAATTGGAACGCGTTTTCTCGAAAGAATCTTATACTTGTCCCGGAACTCTCAATGAAAACGGCGCGGGTCTCGGAATTAAACTTTGCAGAGATTTTGCGAAATTGGCCGGAACGGAATTACTTCTTAAGAGCGAAAAACACAAGGGAACCTGCGCAAGCATTCTGTTTTCTTAATGTGATTTTTGTCCTTTATGAAAACAGGCGGAGTTTCGGTAATTTCAACTTAGCCCAACTTTCAGGATCCATTTATATCCTTTTCATTTCTTTCACGGTCACAAAATTCATTTTTTTTAATTAAAAATACTCGGAAACAGCGATCAGAATTTTCAAATGAAATTTATTTCTTATATTTGCGTTTAAATTAGAATCTGTCCTTCCGGTTCAAATTCTGTTCCGTTTTAAATTGAATCGATCCGTATTTCCTTATTTCAAAAAAGGTACGGACACAAAACTAAAAAAACTTGACCAACCTTCGCCAAATCGATGTAATATTTCAAAATTCTTGGAGATTTTCAAAATGAAATTAGTTAAAAAAATTGGAGTCTGTCTCGTTCTGATCAGCCTTCTTTCTGCGTGCAAAAAAGACGAAAAGGATGACGATACAACCAACCTTGCTCTTCTTCTTGCATTGAGTGGTGCGAATACTTGCACTTACACTGCGTCCGGAATTACACTTCCGATCGCTTCTATTTCCGCAACTCAGAATGGTGGAGCTCAGACAATCAGCTTGACTACAAGCGGTACGATCGGCTTAGGAGCGATCCAAATTGCATCTGCACCGGTAAATAGCTTAGGTACGATCAACGTTACGACTGGATCTCTTTCATTCGTTGTCTACAAAGGTGCCTGTCCTCTCTCTACAACTTCTACGCTGGCTGTATCCGGAACTGATTACTCGTTCGTTTCCGGTACTTCAAATGTAACGAGCACCTCACAAATCAGATTTAACGTCGCTGGAACTTACACGATCATTGTAACTTCTAACAATGCGACAGGGGCTGCTTTTCAGTTGAACTAAGAAGTTTAGTTTTATGAAGATACTCGAAAGGCTCGGAGGAAACTCCGGGCCTTTTATTTTTATACGATTCAAAAAATGGAGACCAAGGATTGACCGAAAAAATTATTATGCAGATAAATTGTGTGTAATCACGGTGTTACGGCATTTTACTTATGCTAATTCTAATCTCAGAATCAGATATTCTTTCAAGATAAAAATGACTGTCGGTCTCCATGGGTAAGAATCGCCAAAGCCCTTCTTTTTCTAATTCAAATGCTGCTAAATCACTAAGATATCGGTTATATTTACTATTCGCACAAGAGATTTTCGGAACATCCTCTACATAATCAAATGAGATTCTACATTGTCCCAAAACCGCATCCTTATACATTTTGGTTTCCACATCACCTAAGAATTGTTGTATAAACGACCAGGCCCTCATATTTGAAGGGCGATCATTATAAGTTTCAATGTTTTCAATATGATATCGCATAATCGAATCGCTACCAAAATCCAGACTCCTCTCTCTTTTCATATCAAGATAACAGTAATTCGTTTGAGGACCGGAAATCGGATCATTAGAGTCCAAATATTGATGTACAGCACTATAGTGCACTAAGTGTTCATCCTTATAATATGTGCTGAGTGTAAATACTTCTCTTAACGATTCTCTTACTATATTTTTATTGCGATCAATGGTGGTCCCAGAATTGTCTTGGTAAATTACAATACGATCATAAAAAAATTCCCTCTTCTTGTCGTCACAAATTACATTCTTTACATGCATCCTTCGATATGTATATTTTCTCATCGATGGAAAATTATTAAAGAGTCGCTCAACATCTGTCATTTTCATTCCAAGCTTAATCTGTTTTCTAACTTTCCCATACAACTCAATGAATTCACCTAACTTCCAATCTTCCGAAGAAAATCCATTTTCATCTTCTTTTAGATACCTGTCGTGATCTCCAACTGGCCTAGAGAATTGTTTTGACTGAACTTTATTGCAGCCATTAGGGAGAAACATTGTTATAAAGAAAATCGTTATGAAAAATAATTTAAAGATACGCTTCAACATACTTTCCTTCTTACTTAACCGTTTGAACATATGGAAGATAGCAAGATAAATATGAGTGCGCTAACATATCTGTGCAGGAACTTGTTTTGTTGGGCTGCTTATCAAAGGTATAATTGCCACTCTCATTGCCTTTCCATTCTCTTGCTATTTCATCTGACATACCCCCATTTTTAGAGCCAGTACAAAGTGTTAAAAATCCTCTTAAGCAGTTCATCTTAAATATTCCACGGGAGCCAATCCCAAGTAAGCTAGCGGCCTTTCCGAATTGTAGAAGTTTCTTCACTTTTCGACAAAGAACTGGCCTCTTCAATATTTTTAAACCAATTTTCGTTTAAACATTCGTTTCGCATCTTACCGTTAAAACTTTCAATGAAAGCGTCTTCGGTGAGTTTTTCGGGAGTAGTAAAGTGAATATCAATTCTTTGATCAGAAGCCCATTTCAAAAAAGTTTTTGAAGTAAACTCAGGAACATTATCTACGAAAATCTGCTTTAGTAAGGAGTAAATTTCCGATGCCTCGTTTAAAATTCCGATTAGCTCCCCGGCAGTTATCAAAAATTCACTCCTCGCAGCGATCGCCAATCGTCCACAATCATCAATAATATTCAGAATTCCGAATTTTCTACCTGAATACAATGTATCCGACATGAAATCCATAGACCGCCTTTCTCCCGGATTCTTGGAAACAATCTTTGGAATCGTGAGTAACGATAATTTCTTCCGTTTTCGTTTAATTCGGTATTTTAATCCCAATTCCAAGTAGAGTCGATAGATTCGTTTGTGATTTACTCGTTCTTCTTTTCTGTAATCACATTAGATTTTGAAATAACTTGACTGCCGTCAAAAACGATTACGGCAAGCTCGGGAACCCTTTCTATTCTCCTTGATAAGGGAATTTATCCGTTAACTTCGGTGAGCACAACGGCCATGACAGGCACGGATTATACGTATTTAAGCGGCTCGTCGACGATTACAACGAATGTTCAAATTCGATTTAACAAAGCCGGATCTTACACCATCCTAGTTAACACTACAAATTCAGGCGCCGGAACCGTTCCATTCAATGGATCGCTTTGATTCTTAATTTCTATGGAAAGCCCGTTTCAATCGGGCTTTTTTATTTCCCAAACTAAGATAGGATATTTCCATAAAATACGCAAAATATAACTTTTGAATTTTTATTGAAAGAAAGAGGAAACCGGAAACATCATTTTTATCGGTGAATGGGAAAACGATCAGCAAAAGAAAGCCTACCCTCTCACCAATCCCAAACCGAAGAAGTAGCTCATGAAAAAAATCTCCATTCAATCTTTAACGAAACTTTTCGCGATCGCATCGATTGTGTGGATCACAGTTCTTGCCGAATCCAACCATGCTCAGGATAAAAAATTGCAGAGATATGTTCTGACTTCGGAAGGAAAATTGAACGTAAGAGAAAAACCGAAAGACGGAAAAGTGTTGTTTCAACTCGAAAAGGGAGAAATCGTTTTCGTCAAAGAAGATTCCCAATATGAGGAATGGCAGGAGATCTCTACAAAGTCCGGAGCAAAAGGATATGCTGCGTCCGAATTTTTAAGTAAAAAATCGCCGGAAGAACTTTCCGATGCAAAACTCTTCGGTTCGGTTTATACAAGCGCGGAAGGATCTTGGTTTCGATCGTTAGCGATTCGCATTAAAAATCAGTGGATTTCCGCAAGCGACTTCTCCGCCGAGGCGTATTATTTGGAAAAGAAAGCGATACAGGAAAAAGAAAAGGCGAACGCATACGAACGTGCAAGCATAGCGGGAGAATTCTCGCCGGAAAAAAAAGAAACCACCGGTTGCCAGGAAATCCGAGTGGTTCGCGGAAACTTAGCTGCATTCAAAAAACTGAATACGTATCAGAATTCCGTTTATGCGATGTTCGGTTCCAACATAGGCGATAAGGTTCGATCAGATCGTTACGAGCCCTCTGAAAAAATCGGCGCATTACTCGATTCCTCCGCGGCGGCAATCTTCAAGAAAAAATATCCGAAAGTCGCGGAGCTGAAGTTCGTAAAACGGGGAGACTTCTATTCGATCAAATCGCCGGAAAAAGAATATATTTATATTCGTTACGCACTTCGGGTCGAACCGGAAGAAAAAGCCTATTACGCGGCGATCTACGAGCTAAACAACGGGGAAGTCGGAAAGAGGATCTTCGAAAAATTCGATGTTTTGAGCAAGGATCAAGCGGTTTACGGAGGTCAATATCATCTAAACGACGCTCTCGATCTGGATGAAAACGGAACTCCGATTTTGATTCTTCATCACAACGGCTACGACGGATACATAAACGAGTTTGCAAGAATCAAGAACAATCAACTGCAAACGATGTTTTTGTCGGGTGGGGACGCTTGCTAATATTCTAATTTTCTTAAGGTGCGTCCAAAACATAATTATACTTTGATAATAGGACAAACTGCAAGAACCTGTGCCAGTTTTGGAAGAGGTTCTTATATTTAATCCGTTCGAAAATCGCAATTCGAAGAAACAAAGAACGGATAATCGATCGTTCCTAATTCCGTTTTGGATTTCACCTTCAACACAAAACGGATTTTCTTCTTTGGAATTTTTAAGCGCCCTTTTTTGAAAGCATCTTAGAGGAAACGATCTGCTCGATATGTTCCACGAACGTTTCCGAAATCGGACGATACGTCAGACCTAAATCTTTTTTGCTATACGAATGATCGAGCTCGAAAGGAATTCCCACGTTACGCGATATATACGTCCAGGATAACCCGAAAAACGGACCGATCAAATACGTCACAAACTTAGGCAGGGAGCTTTTCGGAGTCGGGAATCGGTTTCCGTATTTTTCGCGGATTATTTTTGCGACGTCCAAAAACTTCAAGGTCGTATTCGAAACGATATGACGACCTTTTGCGGAAGGAGTGAATCCCGCTAGGATATGAGCGCGAGCCACGTCGCGAACATCAACAAATCCGATCGTCATATCGGGAACGCCCGGCGCAAATTTACCGTTAATCATAGAAAGCATAAAGTTTACGCTTGTTCCGTCCGCTCTGTCCGAAACGGAAGGTCCCATCACGAACGAAGGATTGATCGTGATCAGATCCCATCGAGATTGTGCATCTGCGATCTTCCACGCCTCTTTTTCCGCAAGCGTTTTGGAATACGGATACGGTTGGTGACCGAGGTCGCTCGTCGTATTCCAGTGTTCTTCCGAAAGTCTTCGATTGGGAAGGGACGCGGCGTCGATATTATCCCCCATCACGGCTGCGACGCTGGATGTCAGAACGATTCGTTTCACGGAAGGACTTGCATTTGCAGATTCTAGAATATTCTTAGTTCCTAATACTGCCGGTTCAACGAGCTCCTTCTGCGGGTTTTTGACCCCGTCTATAAAAAACGGAGAAGCGGTGTGAATGATCAATTCAACTCCTCCCTTGTCCGTCATCGCGTTCAAAAAGGATCCGTCCTTCAAAAGATCCGCTTCGTAAAACTCCAGCTTACCCGGAAAACGTTCCGCGAGTTTCAGAAGATGCGATAACTTCGCGGAATCCGATTTATTCCGAACGGTGGCGCGTACGGAAATTCCATCTTCGAGCAAATAACGAATTACCCAGGACGCGATATAACCGGCGCCTCCGGTTACTAGAACCGGTTTGGAACGGTCAATTTCTTTCATTTGTATTCTCCGTAGAAATGATTTCGTATATTCTAAATTTCTAAAATTTACTTTTCGGGTAAACTCTGATGTCCCGGATGAACGCGGATGCCGGAAATTTTGGATGCGAACTCCTTTAGAAAATTCAGGCTCGACTGATTCTTTTCCTGATCCTCCGTAAAATCGCCCGGACTTACGCCGTTCTCCCAACCCCAACTCGTATGGCAGGAATCCCCGAGAATAAGATGAGACCCGGAAGAACTCTGAACCAGAAACGCAAGACTCCCTTTCGTATGACCTTCGACATGAATGATAATGAGGGATTGATCTCCGAAAAAGTCGATCGCGGGATAGGAAGAATTCTTTGCCGCTTCCGCAAAGTCCAATTCCGAAAAAGAAACCTTCTCGCCTAACAAACCGTCTGTGCTCCCTTGCACTAGAGAATTGATGAACTTCTTAGCCGTGGCTTCCTTCGGCCCAACGTAGATAGGAACATCGGAGGAGAAATCGCTCGTCCCCATGATGTGATCGAGGTGTAAATGCGTTAGGAAAATTCCTTCCACTTTTTTCGGTTCTTTCTTGAGCCATTCGTCGACGGTAAGTTTTACTTTCAGAGCGGACGTGTTCATCACCGAAGCTACGATCCAGGAAACGGGCCATTCTTTCGGATCCTTTCTAAAAACCTGAGAAAGACCTGTATCGATCACATATCTGCCGAACTTAGGATGATCGATAACGTAAAAATAAATCTGGATCGGTTCCTCCTCGGATTTTAATCCGGCCGCTTTCGCCTTCGGATCTTTCAGATTGATCAGACCTCCGCGGTCCACGACCCAATCGGCGGCGGTTATTTTTTGAAATACGATCGGACCTTTCGGAGTTGGAACGAAATTATTTACCGAAACCGGTTTTCCCTTGGTTACCATCGTTGACGGGCGCGAAGTAACGGCGCAGGAAACGAAAACAAGAAAACATAAGAACTGAAGTATATATCTCATGTTTCGAAGGATTTCAATTCAAGCAAAATCAGCAAGACGGATTTAAACGATCCCATACAAAATATGGTAAATATGCCGTGCGATCCCTATAGAGCGAGAGAATCAAAAAACCTGCGGAGCGTGCGCGTCGATTCGCGGGCAAAGACTTCGCGATTACCGATCCATAAAGTGCGGTTACCCATGTTTTCTAAAACGCATCGATAAAACTCAATAGTCGAAAATATGGTCGAGCTTATATCCGTTGGATTCCGTCTTTATTAGAATTTCATGAAGTCTTGAAATCGGAACGATCACCGCAGTTCGCTTTAAATTCGGCTCGGTCAAAATCTTCCATTCGTAGAGAATCGTTTCTTTATCACGTAGATTCGCATCGATGGGAACGATCAGGGTCAAAAGAATTTGTTGGTTCCCCGCGATTTCCACGAAGGAAACGTTTTTCTTTACGAGCTGCGGCACGGTCCGCGTAAAAGCCTCGTATCTCGGGATTTTACGGATCGCGCTACGGCCGTTTTCCTTGACCCAAGCGGTAACTTCGAACGTTTCCGGTTCGTAAACGGATTCCGTTCCCATCGCGATCAATTTTCCGTATGTCGCTTTAGCAAGAAGTTCCGCCGAAAAAAACAGTCTCCGTTCCCATCTGCGAATAACGCTCGTCCCCTCTCCGTCGCGGATCGTCCAAAATTCCTTGAACTTGGAATAAAACGGATATTCATACCAAGGACGAAGTCGAACGAAATCGGTATATTCTCTTGCGACTTTTTGCATGTAAGATTCGACATTCGTGTCCGGTGTGAGCCCCGAAGTTCCAGCGATCCGTTCCGTGATTCTTCCGATCGTGTTCTCATACAGGGACTTCAGGATCAATTCTCCCGAATAACTGATTCCGATCACGTTGATCATCAGATGATAACCCCAATTGAATTCGTAAGAATTCCAAGTTTTTACGATCACCCTTCCGTAAATCCTCCAAAACTGGGCGACACTTCCCCAATACGGAAACGCACTCGGAGGAGAATGTTTTAGAAAATTCGCATATTCGTCCGAACTAAAAACGATATACCATTCCGGAAGCGTCAAAAAGGTCTGGTCCTCGCTGCGCGAATAATTCTTGAGTGAATCCAATTCGAGCCGGATTTTTTTGTCTTCTTCCTTATGAAAATAATATTTGTCCCAGAGTTTGTTTCTGAACTTGTAACTCGGATCCAGTTTTCTTTTTAATGCGAAAAAGCGGTCGGCATCCGGATACGCCTTGTGAAACTGCGAAACCGTCGCATGAAGCTGATAAGGAAGATAATAAGCGCCGCCCACGCTCGTTACCGCATCGATCAATTCCCTCGTCCAAACTCCGACTTCTTTTTTGGCGCTTTCGTAGACTCGTTGTTTATAATAAATCACGAAGGAAAAAACCTCCGTTCTTCCCCAAGCCAAATAAGAACCAGAATCCGCTTTTGCATGACGGATCGAAATGTTCATCACGTTCGCGTCGTGCTTTTGCAGGATCGAACGCATCAACGGATAAAATTCGTCGAACTTCTCGACGGGAACGAAGTATTCCTGTAAAACATACGTGCTGATTCTTCGAGTCGGAGGTTCCAATTCCTGGACGTCGTAACTGGCTTCGTAATTTCTCCAGACGACTCGATCCTTGCGGTAATAAAGCGGATCCAAAACGGACTCCCGCAATTCTTTTCCGTAAGGAAGTTCGGTTAACCAGAAGTAGATGAGATTTTCAAGCCAATAACTTTCCTTAACGGGAACGATCTTGTCTTCCACCGTCACGGGTTCTTCCGTTTCTTCCCAAGTGACCGCGTTTACGTTTTCGTAAGCGGGAGGATAGATATCTCCGTTGTGAAACTGCGCTTTCGCGTTATTACGAACGGTTTCAAAAAAGAATTTTTTGTATTCCGTGATCGGAAGTTTTTTCACGAATCGTTTTACCTTTTTGTTTTCCGTCAACGCAAGCGTAACTTCCGCGATGACCCCGATCCCGCCGTAGCCTCCGACCGCGGCAAAAAAGATTTCCGGATTTTCCTTAGGACTCGCGTTTACGAGTTTTCCATCGGCTAACACGACTTTGATGGATCGAACCGAAAGAATCATCGGACCGTAACCGATATATCTACCGTGTGCGTTTACGCTGAGAGAACCTCCGATCGTAAAGTTGGAATAGGTTTGTTTGATCTGAACGGAAAGACCGAAAGGATCGATGAATTCCTGAAGTTTTCTCCAGGTAATTCCGGGTTCCACCGTTATCAGCTTTGTCTTCGCATCGAACGAAAGAATTTTATCGAACTCCCTCGTATCGATGAACAACGCGTTCTCCGTAGCGATTTGGCCGCCCATGGAAAACCTTCCGCCTCCGATCGAAATCGGGCCGTTATGATTCTTTACCAAGTCTCGTATTTCGTCTAACGTTTTCGGTGCGGCGACTCTTGAAACCGGAATCGGATTGATCTGCGTGACGTCGTTTACGATCGTCGGATCGGCGAAAACGGAATTTACAAAAACAAAAAGAAGAAGAATGAGTTTTTTCATGCGGATTTTACGAATGCCATCAGAGTATTTTTAGTGGGATCGCCTTTTTGAAGAATATATTTGCCCAAGGGTTTTAAACCGAACTCACCGACTCGCTGTTCGATCTCGGAAACGGAAGTAAAGTTCCGTATCTGACGCGAAGTTTCTTCCCAAGAAATTTCCAGGCCTGCGTTATACACATCGTGCGCCAGCGCGACGATGGAACGCATCTCTTTCGAGTTCACATCGTGATCGCGAAGAACGAGTTTTCCTCCGGGTTTCAAAATCTTTGCGATCGATTGGATAAAACCGTCGAGCCGTTTTGCGGGAGAATGGTGAAAGCCGATGAAGTTCGTGACCAAATCCAAACTTTCCGGCGCAATTGCCGCTTCGGGAATCGGATCATAATCTCCGAGAGAAACGAATTTCCCCGCCTTTGCGATCTGACCGCGCTCGACCAAATCTTCCGGACTGTATTTCGGTTCGAGATCGTTTAACACGAATATGTCGCCGTCGATCTGAATCTTCTTTTTAAGATTGGAAACGTATCTTCCGGTAGTTCCGATTTCCAGATAACCGTTGAATTTATTTCCTTCACCCAATAAATCGACGACCTCTTTCGAGATTTCCGACTTTTGTTTTTTAAGAGCGGGGAGAGCGTAGGTGACGATTCCCGCAAAAGGTTTAATCTGAGGAATTTCCTTCAGAATCGCTTCGTAAATTTCCCTGTCGTTTTGTTTCGATCGAGAAAGTTCGAATATGAGATTGTGAAAGTCGGATTCGGGATAAAGATGATAGACGTTTTGAAGAAAGAGGAAGAATTCGTTTCTCAACTTAGCATCGAGATATACGCTTTTAAAATTAGAATCGAGATGCGTATTTTTGAAATCGGAATATTCTTTCGCAACCGATACTTTCGATTTTTCCTTCTTATCTTTAGAAAGAAGGTCCAAAGCAAATCCGCTTAAAACCAAATAAAAGAAGGATTTGATAAATTGTTTCCGATTCAGATCGTTCATGGTGGGTCAGAGTGAACGATCCGAATCATTCTACAATTCATTTTCCGAAAAAGGAACCCGATCGGACGGATTAAAAATCTACGATTGAGAATCCTTGTCCGATTCCAACTCCTGAATTCTCCGCGTAAAATACATCGCGATCGCGAGAAGGATAAACAAGCCGAACGTTCCCACAAGCAACGCGAAGTCTTCAAGCTGAAGCAAGGCGAAGAAGAATAGATAAAACGCAAAGACCGTTCCTCCCGCCACAAGAAAGACAGATTCTCCCTTGAAAAAAGCGCGGGAATATAAAGTCACCAACGCGAGAATCAAAGAACTTGCGATCCAGTAGGAAACGTTGAACGGAATGTGTTCCGTCAATGATAAAAGCATAATATAGAACAACAATACCGCAAATCCCAAAAGCAAATATTGGATGAAGTGAAGCCTGACCTTTTTATACACTTCGATAAAAAAATACGTGATAAAAGTCAAAAGAAGAAAGAGTTCGCTGTATTTGGAGGAACGGATCGTCTTGTGATATTCGTCGACCGGTAAAAGGAAGCGAACTCCGAAGCGATAACCGTTGACTTGACCGGATTCCGAGTCCCCGATAAAATCCTGAGGATAATTCCGATTCAATTCCAACACTTTCCAGTTCGCTTTAAAACCGGAACTCGTGATGTCGCGAAAATCGGGTAAAAAATCACCTTCGAACGACGGAGTTTGCCAAGGAGAATCGATGTTCACCTTCGTTTCTTTTGCCATCGGCAGAAAATACAATTCCTTACTTCCGTTAAACGAAAGTTTTAAGGAGAATGTTTTGGAACGACTCGGATCCCAGGAATGTTTTACGTTTACCCCTGAACCGAATACGTCGTTCGTTCTCGTGCCTGGTCCCATCTCTTTCGTGTCGCCCCCGAGTTGAATCGAAATCTTTTCACGGATTCCTTTCACGTCGCTGATGCCGAGAGAAAGAAACGCGTCGGACCATAGCAGATCCCGGTTGGAAATCGGAAGCGAATGTCGATCGAGAGCGGAAAAACTTCCGTTGATCTTCAACTCGGCCTGATACAAAGGAACGATATAAATTCCTCTGTATCTTTTTTCCGGTTTTACCGTTCCCGTAATCTGCAAGTCTTCGGGAAGGAAGTGCGCATAACGCAGAATCCGTTCCGATTCTCCGCGATCATTTTTGATCGAATCGTAAAAAGGAACGGAAACGATCGGACCGCCGATCACTTGATATCCGCCCCACTTCGAAGTGACTTCCTCCTCGGCCGCGTTTCGCGTTTGTTCCCGTTCTTGGATCAAATTCGAAACCATAAACGAAGGAATCAAAAGCAAAAGAGCCAAAATACCGATTCCGATAATCCGAACCGTAAGAGAACTCCGAAACCAAAAGAAAATCTGCTGCAAAGGTGTTTTCACGTCCATAAAGAAAATCTAATCTACTCTTTTCCGAATGTCAAGATCTAAGAGATTCAACCGAAAAAACCTCCTCTTCGACTTATAATTCGGGATATTAAACCGACATTTAGAAACAGAAGCATCGAACTGCCAAACATTGCTTAACGCGAAAGAATCCATTCTCCTTTAACTTTGGAAAGATGCAAAGGAACGGAGAATCCTTTCTTTTTGTTTTCGATCGGACTCTTTCCGGATTTCAACGTAACGACGACGACCTTCTTATCCGAGATCAACCGGTATTGAAGTTCGTTCAATTCGAGTTTGTCCAATTTTCCGCCGATGGTTTTGAGGATACTCCGGATTCCCTTTTTCAAATCCTTGATATCGTCTTCCGGAGAATAATATCTCGCACGTGCGAACTCTTTCGTTCGAAATTCCATTAAGTCAAAAAGTTTTTTCTCATCCTTCTTCTGAAAACCTTCATACAGATCTCCGACGACCTTTTGGATCTTTTGTTTATCCTCGTCGGTCAGTTGAATCTCTTCGGCGATCTTCCAGAGTTCGGAGGGAGGAACTTCCGCGGGAGTAAACGTAACTTCCTGTTCGATCGGAAGAGCCGGTTTGCCTTCTCCTTCTTCCCATTCGAAACCGGCGATTCTCTGCCCTTCGTCCGGGAATTGGCCTTTTTGCGCGAGGTAGAGAACGGCTTTTATCTTGGGCGCAAACTCGTCCTCTTTTCTTTTGCGGATTCCTTTGACTTTGATTTGATTCACGCCGGGGAGAATCCAAACGTTCAAATCGATTTGACCGCTTACGTCTTCCGTTCCCGATTCGGGAACGATCGTCATACCGTTGAATTCGATGGAACCGATCACTCCCGATTTGGAATAAACCAAAGCGTAATAGCCGCCTTGCGTTTGTGCGAATAATGGATTTGCTAATGCGAACAAACAACAAACGAACGCGGCCGCGCTTATTCTAAGAAGAAGGTTCTTTTGAAAAAAAGAAAACGAGGTTTTGATTCGATATTTCATTTTATTCCGCCGGCTCCACGTGTTTTACCGCGTTTTGCTCGTGTCTGTATTTTGCGATCGATTCGTACGCAAGTTTTCTAACGCGGTTGATTCCTCCCAAAGGTTTGTGTTCTTCGAGAGAATGCCAAGGATTGAAGGAAAGATTCTCGCAAAAACGATCCTGTTGGTCCGTTGCGAATTCTTGAACCGGAATTTCTATCTTGGCGACGGGCACAAAGGGAGAATCGCTTTCATTCCAGTGAACGGCAGGATCTTCGACGGGCATAGAAATCGGATCTCCTTGTTTCTGAATCATAAATTCGAAACAAGCGGACCTCTCCTTCAAATGGGAAACCATCGTCTGACGCAGATAATTCTCCGCAGGATTTTCGGGAACTTTTAATTCTTTCGTTTCGCAAGGTCTTGCGGAATACTTCACCGCGGCGGAATCCTTTCCCAGACGATACGGAGTCGTACTCCAATAACGAATTTCCAAAACATCGGGAATCTTTTTTCTACGAATCGAAATCGATTCTTTCAAAGCGCTCAGCTTCCAATTCCAAGGCATTCCTCCGAAAAAATACGACATCGGCTTTTTTGCGAACGCCGCTTTGAACAATGCGAGATATTCGTCCGGCGCTCCGACCGGAAGAACCGGATGATTGATGAGTAAAAAATCCTGCGTCCGTTTTTCGTCGGAGGCGAGTTTCGGACCGTCCACTCCCGTGAGTTTGATTCCCATCCCGCGGATATCCCCTTCAAAGTCGGGTTTTTTCGTGATGGAACCGTTCGAAAAACGCACCCACGCGGAATATGTTTTAGGAAAATTGAATATTCCAAATTTCAAATCCTCCGGAACGGAGGAGGCGACGGTAAACTTCGCTTTCACGCAACCGTGTGCGAACGGATGTGCGTCCCTTTTCGCTTCGCTGCCTTGCGGATATTTTTCCTTAAGGGAAGAAATCAAAAGTGCTAGCGTATCCGCCGTCGTTTGCTCTTCTCCCGGAAAAACGAATTCAGCGCCCGGTTTCGTGTCCTTAGGAATCGCAACCTTCGGGCCTTGACCTGCCCAATAGGACAAAACTAATAAGAATAAAATCCCAAGTGTAATATATCCGATCTTTTTTCCCATTCTTGATGCTCCAACCAATCCGAAAGATTCAAGGATCGAATCACAAATTCGGGAAAATTCTTCTCTTTTATTTTTTGAGCGCCGTAATTCCGACCAAAGAACGCACGAAAGAAGAAGTCATTGAAAGCTGGAAAGATCCGTTTTTCGGAATGAAACCCGAACGAAACGAAGCTTCGGAAGAAAAAGCGAAAATTCTTTGTGCAAGCGACATAGAAAACTGAGGAATCCTCGAAAAAGACGTCAAAAATCCCGTTCCGGTCCTGTTTTTTTGTTGAAAAACCAAATTCAAACAGCCACAGAAGTAACGGGACGCCATGGAAATAACCGTACAAGACGATATTCATATCATTAAAATTGCAGGATCCATTCTTCAATCCGACAGCGAAGAATTGGACCGAAATCTGAGTGAACACAATTTCGATCCGAGTCCGAAGATCATCATCGACCTCACCGAAGTGAATCATATCTGCTCCACCGCGTTAGGCATCATTGTTTCTTACAAAAAGAAATTCAAAAGCGCCGAAGGCGATATCATCATCGTGGTCAACGACGAGGATTTGCTGCAGCTTTTTGAGATCACGATGTTGGATAAGGTCTTCAAGGTTGTCCCGAATATCGAAGACGCTTTCGACGAATTCAAATTGAATCGCTGATCGTTTTTTGAAACAACTCGCCCTCGCCACAAACAATTCGCATAAAGTAAAAGAAGTCGGCTTCATTCTTACGGAGCTGGGAGTTCAAATCCTTACACCTAAGGATTTGAACGTTTCTTTTGACGCAGAAGAAACCGGCGTTACGTTTGCGGAAAACGCTCTCATCAAAGCAAGAGAACTCCATCGAATCACCAAACTTCCTTCGATCGCGGACGATTCGGGAATCTGCGTTTCCGCGTTAAACGGAGAACCCGGAGTCTATTCCGCGCGATTCGGAGGACCGGGTTTGGACGACAAAGGCCGCGCACTGCTTCTATTGGAAAAACTCAAAGGAAACACGAACCGCAGCGCGCATTATTCCTGCGCGATCGCCTATGTGGACGATACGATCGAACAAATCTTCGAAGGGAAATGCGAAGGAACCATCGCGGAAGAATATGATACGATTGGAATATACGGTTTCGGTTATGATCCCGTTTTTATTTATCCGCCGTTTCGAAAACCGTTTTCGCAGGTTTCGGAATCCGACAAGAATTCCGTTTCGCATCGAAGAAAAGCTTTGGAGAAACTACTTACATTCTTAAAAACTAAATCGTAATCGAATTGATTAGAATTTTACGATCATGGAAAAGATTCCAGCCGATCCCAAAACCGCGGCCAAAATCCATTTTGTTTGAATGGAAATAGCTTTGTGAATTTCCGAAATTTCAGATTTAACATCGGCACGATGATCCGCGAAATCCGTTTTCAAATCCATAAATTCCGATCGCAATTCGGATTTTAATTCGGACATTTCCAAACGAAGTTTACCGGTTTCCTCGGAAAGACGACGCTCGAAACGATCCGTCGCCAACTCAACTGCGTTCGACTGGCTTTTTGCAATGAAACGATTGAGAAAACCCACAAACTCTACGATCCCATCAGGACCCAAAAGCTCACCCAAACGTTTAGGAAATTTTCGAATTAGCGTTGGCATGATCATAAATTACTCCCGAGAAAATAATTGAGCAAGCAAAAAAACTGTCTCTAATCGGAAACGGTTCTCGGAAGGCATCGGTAGATTCAAAATTTTGAATTTATTTTAGAATTTTTATACGAAAATTTTTTATTTGAATTCAAAAGGAAATCAAATCTATTTTTAAAAAAAAATTTCGGAGAATCCGAATCTAAACAGAACGATCTATAAAATCACGAAAAACGTAATTTATATTTTTTGCATGTTATAAATGGAATAAAAGAAGATTTTGGAAAGTGGAAACGAAACATTTGAAAATAAACTTGCTATAAAATTTGAGAACCGATACTCTCGTTGCAAACTTGGGAGTTCCCACATTTTACTATTTTGGGACAAACTCAATATAAAAATTCTTACGTTTTCACCCCTCTTCCTCAACTTTCAGCCAGAACAGGACCGCCGGATAAACGTTTGTAGAATTCCGCACCTTCTCGTTCCAAGAAGTCCTCGTAAGATCCTTTGAAATCGCGGATTCCTTCGGTGGAAACCTCGATCACCCGAGTCGCCAAGGAAGATACGAACTCGCGGTCGTGTGAAACGAAGATTACGGTTCCTTCGAAGATGGACAAAGCGTAATTCAGCGCTTCGATCGTTTCCAAATCCAAGTGATTGGTCGGTTCGTCGAGCGCGAGTAGATTGTCTCCGGTCATAATCATTCTTCCGATGATGATCCTGGATTTTTCTCCTCCGGAAAGAACGCTGGTCGGTTTTTTGGCCATATCGCCGCTGAACAACATTCTTCCCAAAATCGCCCGGATCTCTTCCATTTCCGTTCCCGGATCGGCGTAACGATACAACCATTCCACAATCGTATCAGCGTCTTCTAATATACCTTCCCTGTGATCCTGAGGAAAGATGGAAGCGGTCACGGATTCTCCCATCGTTACTTTGCCGGTATCGGGCTCGATCTGTTTCATCAGCGTTTTCAACAAGGTGGTCTTTCCGACTCCGTTGGTTCCGATGATCGCGATCTTCTCCCCTTTGGTGATATTGATCGTAAAATCCTTAAAGATAGGACGGTCGTAGGATTTAGAAATATTATCCGCAAGAATTACGTCCTTACCGAGAGGCTTCTTCATTTTAAAACGAATATAAGGAGAAACCCTGGAAGAAGGTTTAACGTCGTCGAGTTTGATCTTTTCGATTTGTTTCTGTCTGGAAGTCGCTTGTTTTGATTTACTCGCGTTTGCGCTGAATCGGTTTACGAAGTCCTGAAGTTCGGCGATCTTTTCCTTCTTGCGTTTGTTCTCGTCTAACAGACGTTCGCGGGCCATCGTGGACGCTTCCATAAAGTCGTCGTAGTTGCCCGGATAGATGGTCAAGGATTGATAGTCCAAATCGGCGATATGAGTCGCGATCGAATTGATAAAGTGACGGTCGTGAGAGATAACGATGACGACGCCGCGGTAGTTCGTTAAGAATTCTTCCAGCCAGTGAATCGTCTTGATATCCAAGTGGTTGGTAGGCTCGTCCAAAAGAAGAATGTCCGGTTTTTGAAATAAAACCTGGGCCAATAATACCCGAAGTTTAAAACCACCGGTTAAAAATGCGAGAGTCTGGGTATGACTTGTGGTGGGAATCCCTAAACCTTCGAGAAGTTCGCCCGCGGTGCTTTCCGCTTCGTAACCTCCGAGTTCTCCATATTTTTCCTCAAGTTCGGAAACACGCATTCCGTCCTCGTCGGACATCTCGGGTTTCGCGTAAATCGCGTCCCGCTCCTGGGAAACTTCCCAGAGTTCCTTGTTCCCCATAATCACGGTGTTGAGAACCGTTTCGTTTTCGTATTCGTAATGATCCTGTTTCAAATATCCGAGCTTCAATCCTGCGTCGATGGAAACCGCGCCGTTTGCGGCCTGTTCCAATCCCGCAAGAATTTTCATGAACGTGGACTTACCCGAACCGTTCGCTCCGATCAAACCGTATCTGCAATTCTCCTTAAACTTAACCGAAACGTTCTCAAAAAGAATTTTTTTACCAAAGTTTAGGGTTAATCCGGAAGTGCTGATCATCTGAGAATACCTGCCAGGGGAGAATCATGACCATGATTTTCAAGATAGGGTTTTTTGCCAAGAAAAAGGAGAATTAAGGACTTTTGAAATTCTTCCGAAGTTTATATCGTATGCGTTCTAAACTTCAGGCCATCCTTCCTTTGATTTTGAGTTTTCCGTTTTTAACGGAACTACAGGCAGAAGATAGGCATCTATCCCGAACGGGTCGGAGTCTTGCAGTCGCCGAAAATCTTTCGACTCGGAAACAATCGCACTTCGGAAGCGGCGATCAGTTATTGATCGGTAAGATCCTTCAGTTCGGAAAATTACTCGCAACCGAAAACGCATACGTCCCGATCGAATCCAACGAAATCACTTCCGAACTTTCCAAACTCAACGATAAGACGGTGCGGATTCTCTGCGGTATGAAGGGTGCAACCTGCAATCCGATCCGTTACGAAATCTATCCCTTTCTCGATACGAAGGAACTCAAACCTTGGACGATCAAAAAAATTCCCGATTACGTAAATCATAATATATTCGCATTCAATCCGACGGCCTCTCCGGACGGGAAATATCTTTTTTGGACGGCTTACATCAAACGCGGCCGTTCCGGAACGCAGAAGATCTGGTATTCCAAACTCGACGACAGAGGGTTTTGGGAAGACGGAAAAGAAATGAGCGCTCCTCTCAACAACGAAATGCCTTCCGCGGTCATCTCCGCGTTGCCCGGCGGTAACGAGCTCTTCGTCTTCGGGACGTTCGGCGAAAAAGAACTTTTGGACGAACTCGAAAAGGAATTCGAAGCGAAGGGAGAATCGGCCGCGCGTTCCTCCAAGAACTCGAACGAATACCGCAAAAAAATCGAAGAACTCAGAAACGACTACGACGAGAAGACGAAACAGATCACGAGAAGAGTTCCTTTGTATAAAAGTTTTAAGGAGAAGGATTCCTGGTCCAAGCCGAGTATATTAAAATTTCCTGATTTTTACAATCTCTACCGCAAGAAAAACGATTCCAGCCAGGAAGTGTTCGGCGGTTCCACACTTTCCTCTTCGGGAAGAATTCTGATCTATTCCTCCCAGCACAAAGATTCGAAAGGCAAACTCGATCTTTACGCGAGTAAAATGTTAAGCGACGGAACGTTTCCTTTGGGAACGAATCTCGGAGAAGTCATCAATTCCGACCACGAAGAGATGGCCCCGTTCTTGGCGAGCGACGATCGAACTCTGTATTTTTCCAGCGACGGGCACAAAGGTCTTTCGATTTATATGACGAGAAGGCTCGGAGACGGTTGGGATCAATGGACCAAACCCGTGGAAGTTTCGGAAAACCTGAAAGGTGTGAACTTCTTTTCGATTCCGGCCAACAGCGATTGGGCTTATATCAGTAAAGAAGGCCAGTTGTTTATGGCGTATCTTCCGAAAGAAATGCGTCCGGAAACTGTGGTCGTCGTCGAAGGCAAGGTCGTGGACACGGACGGAAATCCTTTGTCAGCGGACATACATTACGAATCTTTAAAGTCTCATGAGAAAATCGGTAGCGCAAAGAGCGATCCTTCCACGGGGAATTTCTCGATCATTCTCCCCTTCGGAGAGAACTACGGTTTTTACGCTCAGAAGAAGGGATATCTTCCCGTTTCCCAAAATTTGAACCTGAGTTCCAAAAAGAAAACTTCCGAAAAGGTGGAGGTTCTTCTGCAACTTCCACCGATCCGGGAACGTGGAACAATTCAGATCAATAATTTATTCTTCGAATCCAAGAGCGTTCAAATCGCTCCCGAATCCGCGCCGGAACTCGATCGTCTCGCCGAAATCATCAAAGAAAATCCCGAGATCGAAATTCAGATCGAAGGACATACGGACAACGTCGGCAAAAAAAAGGACAATCGCCTTCTTTCCGAAAAACGCGCCAAGGCGGTCGCGGCATATCTTTCCCAAAAACATTCGATTCCCGCGGCAAGAATCCAAACGCGCGGTTTCGGAGACGAGATGCCTCTCGCCAAAAACGATTCGGAAGAAGGACGCAAAAGGAATCGAAGAGTGAATTTCACAATTCTCAAGAAGAAATGATTTTGGGGAAAATTCGCGATTTAAAAATAAGTTCTTTCCAAATAACGCAAAACCGGAGTCAACCTTTCTAAAAACCCGATTTTGTGGGAGTTCCCACAACTCTTTCGATGCGAATTCGGATTGACATTTTAAAAATCCGCAACGGGAAGAACGTTTTAAAATCTTACAGGATTCTATTCGGAACGTTTTCTAATACTTTACAAAGTTTCCACGGTTTCTATTGTCTTTCTCTGAGATCCGATTCGATAAGAGGAAATGATGACATCCGGCAACGAGAAAGTATTCTCCCTTCTAAGTTCAATCCAAGAAACCGTTCGTAAACTTTTCCTCTTTTCCAAAGCTCACTGGAGGCAAATTCTCCGTTATGCGACGATCGCCGCGATCGCGATCGCCTCGTTTTTAATCGGAGGTTCTTACGTCGTTTGGCTTACTAAAAAAGACGAGGTCGTTTCCAATCTCGATAAGTTCAAAAACGAAGTCACGAATTATTACGAAATCAGCCAGATCCGTCCGATTCGAATCCTGGATCGAAACGGAAAATTGATCGGGGAATTCTCGAGAAGAAAGTTCAAACCGATCCGCACGGATAATCTCAAGGAACACGGCAACATCGTTTGGGCACTTCTCTCGTCCGAAGACCGGGAATTTTACAATCATCACGGAATCAACTACACCGCGCTTTTGCGCGCGATTCTCATCAACCTGACCACGTTTCAAAAACAAGGTGGTTCGACGATCACACAACAGCTTGCAAAGCTGACTCTCGATCTCGGAGCGAGAAACATATTCAACAAGATTACGGAATTCTACTGTACGTTTTATCTCGAAAGTCAGTTCGACAAGAACACGATCCTTTCGATGTATCTCAATCGGATCTTTTTGGGAGAAGGAAACACTGGAGTCGAAGAAGCGAGCCGTTATTACTTCAACAAGGCCGCGGCGGAATTAACCCCGGCCGAAGCCGCGATGCTCGTGGGTATCATTCCCGCTCCTTCCAATTACAATCCTGTCCGCAGTTTAAAGACGGCTCTCAAACGGCAGAGGCTCGTGATGGTTCCGATGTCAGAGAACACGCAACTTCATCCGAATCCGTCCAGCATCGATAAGAATTTTGCGAAGAAGATCGACGCAAATCTGAAATCGTTCAAATCCTTTTATAAGGTCGAGATCACGAAAGACGGAGAGAAGGAATTCTACGCCTCCGAGATCGCTAGATACGGATTCGACAAAGACTTTACAGTCAATCTCGCGCCCGATTTCAATTACGGAATCCGTCAACATATCCTCGATACGTTTTCCGAGATCGATATCGAAACCAGAGGAATGAACGTCTACACGACTTTGGATTACGACAAACAGGACGCTGCGGAAAAGTCTTTGCGCGAAGGGATCGAGTCCGTACGCAAAAAGCTGACCGACGTCAAAGCCGCATACGCGAAAAAAGGCGATTCGGAAGAAGCGAGAATCCAACAATCCATCATCGACAATATGAACGGTTCGCTGATTTCGATCAATCCCGGAAACGGTTATATCGAAGCGATGGTCGGCAGTTACAAAATTTCTAATATATTCAGGCTCAACCGGGCGGTTTCCGCGGTAAGACAACCCGGTTCCACGATCAAAGCCCTTGTCTACGCGATCGCGTTCGAAAACAGAATCATCACTCCTTCCTCCAAGGTCATGGACGAGGAGATCAACATACGCGGATATTCGCCGAAAAACTGGTACAAAGGTTACAAGGGAGAAGTCACCGCGAGAATCGCGTTCGCACAGTCGATCAATACGATCGCCGTGAAATTGTTAAACGAATTCGGAGTGAGCGAATTTCTCGAAAAGATCGCGATGATCTTGGACATAGACAAGACAACTCTGGAAAAAAGATTCCAACCCAATCTTTCTCTGGCTCTCGGTTCGGGAGAATTATCTCCGATGGAACTGGCGCTGATCTACTCGACGATCGCGAACGGAGGAAAGAAAGTAACGCCGGTTCAGATATTAAGAATTACGGATATGGAAGGAAGCGAAATGTTTTCCGCCCCTTTAAAAGATCCGAACGAGGCGATTCAAATCCTCGATCCGGTCGCGTGCGCGGAAACGATCAATCTTTTGGAAGGCGTGTTGAGCGAACAAGGAACGATGAAGCTCCGCCTCAAAGCGGAGGATTCGTTTCCGATGGGCGGCAAAACGGGAACGGTTCAATCTCCTAAGGAAGCGCGTAAAAAATGGGGAAGCCGCAAAGGGGTCCGGGACGCTTGGTTTGCGGGAGTCAACCCCGACTTAGTAACGACCGTGTGGATCGGAAACGACGTGGGCGCTCCGTTCGAAGGCTCCGGTTCCGCAATCAGCGGAAACATCTGGTTTCGTTACGCAAATTATATCGCTAGAAACATCGGTTTTTCGGAAACG
This sequence comes from Leptospira sanjuanensis, assembly GCF_022267375.1. GTDB lineage: Bacteria > Spirochaetota > Leptospiria > Leptospirales > Leptospiraceae > Leptospira > Leptospira sanjuanensis. The sequence continues at coordinate 504,231 of NZ_JAIZBH010000001.1, read as the reverse complement.
CTCATCAAACCGTTTAACGGCGATTTTGTGAAAGTGGACGTGTGCGGCGACACGGGAAGTCTTCTTCATTCTTCCGTTCCCTGCACCTATCCTTTATACGGACAGTATTATTATATCGGAGAACAACCCGCGCCTCCCGCGGGAACCTCTGCCGCAACACCGGAAACGACCGCCCCGGAAGGAGGAACCGCGACCAACGATCGGACGATTCTTCCCCAAGCGGAAGAAGGAGACGGAGATTCGGTCGAACTCGAACTTCCGCCGACTAAAGATATTCCGCCAAACTAGGATACCGTTTCGCTTTTTCGGATATTAGAAAAGTCTCATACGGCGACCAAAGAAAAATCCAAGGATATTCTCTCAAAAGAATCCGCAAGGCCTTGGTGGTTTCCGTTTCAAGATTCAAAGAATCAGAACTTCTCGCCTTCGTAAAAAGAAGTTCGAGTTCCTTGTTTTCATAGTGCGCTCGGTTTCCCCCGTTCCCCTTATCCTTTCCCGAAAACAAAGGATCGATAAAGTTCCAAGCGCCCGGCAAATCGGCGTACCAAAAAAGCAACGTCAGATCCCCTTTGCCCTCTCCATTCTCCTTATACAAAACGGCCTTTTCCATCGGGCGGATTTTCACCTTGAGTCCGAGTTCTTTTAAAAAACCCGCCAAGGCCAAACCGTTCGCATTGTTTTCGTCGTCGCCCCGCATTCTAAAATCGATTTCTCTTTCCAGAATGTTCGGATAACAAGAGGACTTTTTCAGATATTCTTTCGCCTTTTCCGGAGAATGACTTTGAATCGCCGAAAACTCCGGATTCGCGCCGACGATCTCCTGCATCTTTGTCTGCAAAATGTTTACCGGCGGAACCGGACCGAACGTTGGATCTGCGTTACCTTCCAGAAGTTTTTCGATGACGAGATGACGATTGACGGCGGTATTTAAGGCTTTTCTAAAGTTCACGTCGAAACAAGGTTCGTTCGCGTTGATCGCGACGTATTGCACGCCCGATCCTTTTCGAAAACGGAGATTTTCTTTTTGAATATGAGGATTTTTTAATAGAAAATTCGGAAGACGCATCAGATCCATTCTTCCTTTGGAAAAAAGAAACACGCCGGTGGACGCGGAAGCCAATATCCGCAAACGGATCTTTTTCGGAAGGTCTTCGGTTACGGAAGGATTTTTTTCAAGAAGAATGTAATTGTTCTTTTTCCATTCTTTGAGAATATATCTACCCGCTTTCGCAGATTCGGATATATTCTTTTTTTCTAATGTTTCAAGCGACTCCGCCACCAAACTCCCCGTTTCGGAAAATTTACAGCATACGATCGCAGCGGGCGGCAAGGACAATGCGTCGACCGCTTGCCGCAATCCGCCCGTGATTTTCAGTTCGATTTCCTTTTCACCGGTCGCGTTGATTTCTTTTAGGAACGCGTATTGATTTCGTCGCGGACCGGGAGTATTCTTAAGTCGATCCAAAGAATCTTTGACTTGCGAAGCGCTCAATTCTTCACCGTTCGTCAATCGATGCGATATCAGTTTGAGTTTGAGAGAACGAACTTCTCCCTTGCCCGTTAATTGATGCGATTCCACGAGTTGATAAGCCGGATTTCCTTCCGGCGTTTTTTGAAATAGAAACGGATATAAGAATTTTCCCAAAGTGCGCGAAGATAAATCGGTGGAAAAGAGCGGATCCAAACTGATCGGATCGGAAGGCAAAGAAAGAATCAATTCCTCGGGGTCTTCCTCCTGCAAACCGCAACCGGAAAAAAGAAGGGACAAAACAACGATTCCTGCAAAAAAGGGTAGAGAAGTATTCAAAAGACTAAACCTGTCCAATGAACATCTATAAACGGCTCCTAAAGTATTCCTTCAAGTACAAATACAGATTGATTTCGGGTATCGTACTTTCTTTTCTCGTATCGGTTCTGAACGGAGCTTCTCTTACTTCTTTGATTCCGATTTTCGATTCTCTTGGCACGGGAGAAAAAACGAATTTCGAAATTTCCCTTACCAAAAAAGACAAAGCCCTGATCCAGCGTTACGAAGAGAAACATTCTTTTACGAGTGTGGAATCCATCGAACTGCAGCTCGCTCACTGGAAAGTGCAACTGAACTCTTCGCTGAAGAAGATGAGTCACGATGAACTCGTTCTTCTGTTTTGTTTTATCGTTTTTCCCGTATATCTTTTGAAGCTCATCTTTCTCGCTGCGGCGGTTTATTGTATCAACTCGGCCGGTTATCTGGCGATCCGGGATTTGCGGGCTGAACTGTACGCAAAGGCGCAAACTCTTCCTCTCAATCACTTCGTTCAGGAAAAAACGGGAATCCTGATGAGTAGAATCATCAACGACGTGGAAGTTCTCGGTAAACTGATCAGTTCGGATTTGAAGGACGCGATCACGGATTTCTTTTACATCGTCACGCATTTGCTTCTTCTTCTTTATCTGAGCTGGAAGATGTTTCTTGCCGTGTTCATCATCGTTCCGATCGTGATGGGCCCCGTTTCCGCATTCGCCGATAAGATCCGCAGGGCGACCCGAAACCAACAGGAACGTCTGTCCTCGTTAAACGGACATCTTCAGGAAGTCATTTCCGGAATCCGTGTGATCCGCGCGTTCTCGATGGAAAAGGCGGAGGCGAAACGTTTCTGGGAATTCAACCAAGATCTTTCGGACAAAACTTTCAAAGGACATTTTTATCATCAAGTCGGACCTTCCCTTACGGAATTGTTCAGCTCGATCGTAGCCGTGATTTTTTTGAGCTTCGGCGCGTATCTGATGGAAGACGGAACGTTCTCCCGCGGGATGTTTATGGCGTTCTTTTTAACGCTCATTTTTTTAATGCGACCGTTCAAGCAGATGAGCATGTTGTCCAACTCGATCCAAAGCGCGATCTCCGCCGGGGATCGGGTGTTCGAACTTCTGGATCAGGAAACCGACATTCGAAATCCCTCGAATCCTAAAATCCTAAAAAGAATCGAAAAAGGCATTTCGTTTAACAATGTGACCTTCACGTATCCGGGCGCGAAAAACCCCGCGATCCAGGAAATCAATCTCGAAATCCCGAAAGGAGAAACGATCGCACTCGTGGGCGCATCGGGGGCGGGAAAGTCCACGTTAGTCGATCTTGTTCCGAGATTGATCGATCCTCAGGAAGGAAGCATCACCGTCGACGGAATCGATCTTCGGGAAATGGATCTGAGCAATCTCCGCAAAAGAATTGGAATCGTATCGCAGCAGGTTTTTTTATTCAACGGAACGATTCGGGAAAACATCTGTTACGGAAACTCGAACGTTTCGGAGGATCGACTTCACGCCGCTTGCGAACAAGCCTTTGCGATGGACTTCATTCTTTCCATGGAGGAAGGTTTCGACACAATCGTGGGCGAACGAGGCGTGATGCTTTCGGGCGGTCAAAGACAAAGAATCGCGATCGCCCGTGCCTTATTGCTCGATCCGGAAATTTTGATCTTGGACGAGGCGACTTCCGCACTCGACACTGAATCGGAACGACTGGTTCAACAAGCCCTCGAATCCCTTTACAAAAACAGAACCGTAATCATCATCGCGCACAGACTTTCCACCGTTCAAATCGCGAACCGTATTTTTACGATGGAAAACGGAAGAATCGTGGAATCGGGAACACACGCGGAGCTGATCCAACTCGACGGCAAATACAAAAAACTCTACGACATCCAGTTCGTAGAATCCTCCGAAACCTTCTAACATAAGAAAATTATAATTCTCTCATGAAATCCTTTACTCCCCTTTCGCTCTTGCAAGTCGTTCTATTCCCGATTCTATACGCGCTTTCGTTCGTCTATCGCGGAATTTTTTTGTTGGATCGGAAATTTACGGAAAAGAAAAAACTTCCCGGTGCGTTCGTAATCAGCGTGGGAAATCTTTCCATGGGCGGAACGGGTAAAACCCCCTTCTCCATTTATCTTGCAAAATTGATTCATCGCGAGTTCCCGGAAAAAAAAATCGTGCTGTTGTCCCGCGGATACGGCGCGACCGGATCGAAGAGCGGATATCGAGTCACCATACAATCGACTCCGAGAGAAGCGGGAGACGAACCTCTTCTTTTAAAAAAACATCTTCCGTTCGCGGAAGTGTGGATCGGAAGGGATCGATACGCGTCCTATCTTCGTTTTAAAAAAGAATTGAAGATGGAGGAAAACCCGATCGTAATTTTGGACGACGGATTTCAACATCACGTATTGGAACGAGACGTGGATATGGTTTTATTGGATTCGAGCAGGATTCATCGCGAACGTTTTCTAATCCCCGCCGGAAATCTTCGTGAACCGATTTCCTCTCTTACAAGGGCGGATTGGATCGTATTCTCGAAATACGAACCTTCGGTGGAAAGAATCGTTCAGAACATTCAGAAAAAATTTCCTCAGGGAATTCTGCGTTTTACTTCCGAACCGGATAAGTTGTTATCGCCCGATCTGCAGTTGGATTCTCCGAAAATCTTTTACGGTAGGAAGGTGTATGCCTTTACGGGAATCGGAAATCCGGAAGTTTTCTTTTCGATGATCCGCAAGTTTCAACCGTTGGAGTTGGAAACGAGAGCGTTCCGCGATCACCATTCGTATACGTTGGAAGACGAAAACGCGCTCGATACGATTTCGAAAGACAACGACTATCTGGTTTGTACGGAAAAGGATCTGATTAAGATTTCGAGACCTCCGGAGAATCTGAAAATTCTTCTTTTGGAAAGCAAACTCGACAAAGAAGAGAAGCTGATCTCTTTCTTAAAAAACAAAATCGCCTAACGAACGTTCGAACTTTTTTCCGGGAACCCGGTTCACTCGAGTAACGAGCGTCATCATAAAACTTTCTTTCAAAAGAGATCCGATCTATAATTGGAATCCCAACTCTTAAAGTTTCGTTTATATTACAGTTGTAATCTCTTTTCCGAAAGGATTCTACGTTTCCAAAAGCATAAATTCCGAATTTCTTTCGTAAGAAAATCCGATTCTTTTCCATCGAATTTAATCTTAAGAATTTTAAATCGAATTGCAGGATTTCATCGGTGTGTTAACATTCCCGTTATCGTGTTTCAGATCGAAAGGCTTATGAAAAAATTTATTTCCTATGTTATAATTATCATTCTTCTTTTTTCTTTTTCGCTGCGAAGCGAAACCCTTCTTTTAAAGTCCGGCGAAAAGATGGAGGGGCATATCGTGAGCCAGGATAAGGAATCGGTGACATTCAAACTCGAAGACGGAACTGTAAAGGTTCTTCCGAAATCAACGATCCGAAAAATCTCTTTCGCAAAAATTCAGGATGCTACGACGAAAAAGGAACCGCAAGTAAGCGAGGAAGAAAAGAAAGCGAAAGAGGCCGCCGAGCTTGCGGAGAAACAAAAGAAAGAAGCGGCCGAACTCGCCGAAAAGCAAAAGACGGAATCGGAAAAACAAAAAACGAAAGAGGAAAAGGCCAAAAAAAGGGAACAGGAACTTTCGGCTTCCAAAAGACATTATCTCGAAGCTTCCTTCGGAGCCGGAAGCGGCAAGGAACAGACCGAACTTCGTCCTTTTTATCAAACGATTTCCTACGCGGGTTTGCTGTTCAGCAGTTCCGGTCAGGCCGAGATTCTCATGGACCCGTTTACGACGACTAACAAGAGTTCGACGACGCGACTTAAATACGCATGGAACCGTTTTACGGTAGAGCTGAGAGGAACCGAGGCGAAAGGAAACATAGACGTCAGCGGGATTCAAACGTTGGCTTTCGGAACGGGCGGCGGCTCTTCGAGTTCCGGCGAAAGAACGGCGAACCTCATCGTAGGCGACGCGAACACGAAATTCCAAAAGGTGTCCTCTCGTTTCGGTTTTACCCCGTATCCTCATCCGGTTCTGGATTTGCAGATACTCGGAGGCGTGGAAAGAATTTGGTCCAAGACCAGTCAGGAAGTGGATAGCTTCGGCCAGACGACCGCGAGCGGTATCAATCCGAGTCGCATTAGCTTTCGCGAATATGCCCAATCTCAAAAAGGGATTAGTTACGGTATCGGTTTCGAGTTCAAGTTTTTGGAACGATATACGTTTCAGGGACAACTGCTTCATCTCAGCATGTCGAGCCCTTCCAGTTTGCAAAATTACGAATATAGAATGGACCCCAGCTCGTCCTCTTCTTCCACGATCCGTCTCAATCAAACCGGTTTGGATTATTGGTGGAAATCAACTGGAACCGAAGTCAATCTCAAACTTTCCGCGAGGATCGTCGGCAACTTCAGCCTATTTGCGGAAGCGAGCAATATGACGCTCAAAAACAAACTGCAAACGGGATATATCACGGACAACGAAGGAGGTAGCGATCAGATCGGATTAAAGATTTTCGGGCCGAGAATTTTGATTCCGATGTTGTACGACTCGAAAACCGTTCTGACGTATTTTCAAATCGGCGGGAATTATCGTTTCGATTTTTGAGGTTTTCCGGAATCCTTCCAGTTCCACCACTTGAGTTTTTCGGCGTTCGGCTTTTTCGTATTCAACGCGTAGTGAGCGCATCGAAAAACGTAAAGCATACAACGATCCACGGTTCCTCCGTGAAGATCGCAGCAGCGAACGTATAATTTTTCGGGGTCCGCCGAACCGATCTCGTCCAGACTTCTAAAACCGAGATTCCAATAATCCATTGCGATCGATTTCCCGACTCCGGGAAGCGTTTGAAATTCCTTCAGAATATCCGATTGTTCGAGATATCCTTTTTCCATTTTAGAATATTCTTTTTTACTCATAGATGCGAACAAGCCTTGCAGTCGTTCCGTTTGATCAGAGAAACCTTATGAAATTCCATGGACTTCGATTCGAGCTGAAGCATGGAACCGAAAACCCCGGGAGATTCCGAAGCGGTAAGTCCGAGTAAAAATTTTACGGCTTCGGTCGCCTGAATGCTTCCGATGATTCCGGCAATACTTCCGATCACACCCGCTTCCGAACAACTCGGGATCGCGTTCGCCGGAGGAAGAGTTTCATAAATACAGCGGTAACAAGGATCGATGCCCGGACGAATTCCCAAAACCATTCCGTCAAAACGGAGAATTCCCGCGATTAAAAGAGGAATCTTCAAAGAACAACATACGTCGTTTGTAAGAAACTTAGTTTCGAAATTATCCGAACCTTCCAAAACCAAATCGCTGTTTTTCAGAAGCTCTTCCGCATTCTCCGGATTCAAACGAACTGAAAACGATTCGATCTCGATGTACGGATTCAATTCTTCGATTCTATGTTTGGCCGTTTCCGATTTGGAAAGACCGATTTCCGAATGTTTAAACAGAATTTGTCTTTGCAGATTTGTGGTGTCGATCGTATCGGAATCCAAGACTCGGATCTTTCCGATTCCCGCCGCGGCGAGATAATAGAGAGCGGGAGAACCCAACCCCCCGGCGCCGATCACGGTCACTCGGGAGGACTTGAGGGTTTCTTGACCCTTTCGTTTTACTTCATCCAGAAGAATGTTCCGGGAATACCGGCTGATTTCCGGAGGAGTCAACAAGGTCTTTTAGGAAATTAGAGTTTTAACTTCTTCTTGATAAGATCCAGAAAATCGGAAACAAACTCGTCTCCTCTGCGATTCTTATCCGCGTATTCGAAGGCTTCTTTCGTGGAATCTTCGACTTTTTCGTTTTTTGTCGTGATATTTAAAAGAGAAGCGAGAGAAGCGTAAACGATGTCCCCGTTTTCGGAGGAAATAATTTTATTCTTCAGTGCGATGGTCGCGTCGCCCGGCTCTGCGATTCTTCCCAAAGCGATCGCTGCCGCCGAAGCAACCTTCGGTTCGTTGTTGCGGTTGAGAAGATTGATGAGTTCCGGAATCGCGGATTTTTCCTTATTCTTTCCGAGCGCAACCGCCGATTCGTATTTTTCGGAATCGGAACCGGAAGAAAGGGATTTGATATGTTCTTCCGTGGATTTTTCGGCAAACAGAGCGCCGGTTGTAAAAGAAACCGCGAACGCAATAGCAAGAATAGAACGAAATTTCATGAGTGACTCCTTTCCTTCGGAAGAATCGCGCGGTGAAACGAAAGCGTCAATCCAAATATTCACCTTCTTCCGCGCGGGTTTTAGCCGGTTCTTTTCGTTTTGTGTCTCTCGTTTCAACCTTGACCGATAGAACAAACAATCGCAAAATCCTCGAATTCAAGGACGTTGTTATGGATCACTTATACCCCGCAAGCCCCGCGAATATTCCTTCGGATCTTACCGAATTGAACCGGGCTCACAAACGAAATCTTTGGCTGACCGTAATCGGTCTGATTCTTTTTCTTCTCGTATATCTCGCATTAAGCGGATGGTTCGCTTGGTCGTCGTATTCCTTGATTCGACACGGATTGGACGAAGACGGAGCGGGAATTTATTCCTGGATCGCGGGAATCGGTTCCGGGCTGATCGCCTTGTTTATGATCAAGGCCTTATTCTTCGTAAAAAAAGGAAACATGGAGGAAGAATACGAAATCACATCCGAAGACCAGCCCCAACTGTTTCACTTCCTATATCGTTTAGCGGACGAAACCGGAGCGCCCCGTCCTCATCGAGTATTTCTTTCCCCGAGAGTCAACGCGTGCGTATTTTACGATTTATCGATGCTCAATTTTTTCTTCCCTTCCAAGAAGAATCTGGAGATCGGACTCGCGCTCGTAAACGTACTGAGCATCAGCGAACTCAAAGCCGTTCTCGCACACGAATTCGGACATTTCGCGCAACGCAGCATGGCCGTGGGAAATTGGGTTTACATCGCGCAGCAGATCGCGGCGCATTTGATCGGAAGAAGGGACGCGCTTGATGATTTTCTTCGTTCGGTTTCGAGATTCGACATTCGGGTCGCTTGGATCGGTTGGTCGCTTCGCTTAATCATTTGGTCCTTGCGGTCCGCTCTGGAATCCTTTTTCAATCTTGTCGTATTAGCACAAAGAGCGCTTTCCAGAGAAATGGAATTCCAAGCGGACCTCGTAGCGGTTTCGGTCACAGGAAGCGACGCATTGATTCACGCGCTTCATAAACTGCAAGCGGCGGACGAAGCATGGGAAACGACGCAGGGATTTCTTGTCGATCAGGTTCGTTTGGGGAAAGCGGCCAAGGATATTTTTCCGGTTCATTCCAAAATCATTGATAAGTCTAGAAATCTCTGGAACAATCCGAATTACGGAAGAGTTCCCGCGCTGCCTTCGGAAAATCCGCAAGGACATCGCATCTTTACGTCCGAGATCGCTCAACCTCCGAGAATGTGGGCGACCCACCCATACAATCATGAACGGGAAGCGAACGCGAAAAAGAGATACGTTCCCGCTTTGCTCGACGATAGAAGCAGCTGGCTCGTGTTCGACGACGCGGATTCTCTTCGTGAAAAATTCACGGATCGGCTTCTTTCCCGTTACGAAACGGAACTGAGTAAGGACGCGGAAATCCTGAACGCGGTCGATCAATTCTACGAAAAGGAATATCTAAACAGCCGTTATAGAGGCGCGTATTTGGGAAGATCCTTTGCACGTTATGCGTCATCTCCCGATAAATTTTACGAAACGAAGATCGATTCCGTTTCCGAAGCCTTGAACGAATTGTATCCGCCGAATTTAACGGAACAACTGGAGAAGCTCCGCTCTCTCGAAAAGGAAAAAAATCTTCTCACCGCGCTCAAGGAAGGATTCTACACTCCTCCCGACGGAATCATCCGCTTTCGCGGAACGGAACTCAAAAAAAAGGAACTTCCCTCGGCCATCGAAAGTTTGGAAAAGGATTGTAACGAACTGCAAGCGGAAGTTTTTGCACACGATCAAAAATGCAGAACGGCCCATCTCAAAGCGGCGGAACAGATCGGCCAAGGATGGCCCGAGTATCTGCGCGGCTTGATGGACTTGCTTCACTACGCGGTTCACTCAATGGAGAATATCGAGGACAGCAGGGCGTTGTTGAACAACGTGTATGCGGTCGTAACGGCGGATCGGCACGTGAGCGGTCAAGAATTGATCCGTCTCGTATCGGCGGGCAATCAAGTCTACGACGCGATCGCAGCCGTGCACAATCATAAGCAAAACATAATATTGGATTCCGAACTTCTAGAGCGCTTGGAATTGAAGGACTGGAATTCAGCGTTCAGCGAATTCAAATTCACCCGTGCGACCGAAGACAATATGCAGCAGTGGCTGGAAGTGGTCGATTCTTGGATCAACGAGGCGATCGACGCGCTTTACGCGCTAAAACAAGCGAGCCTCGAAAAACTTCTTCTCGCGGAAGCGAAGATCGCGGAAAAAATCCGGAATCCGAAAACGAAATTGGAATCCGCCCCTCCGCCTTCGAAAGCGGTTCCAGAATATCCGACTTTGATTCCGGGTCAGGAGCGAAAACTACAAACCCGTTTGGATCTTTGGGATCGGTTTCAAACCGCGGACGGATTGGTTCCGGGAATTCTTCGGTTTGCGGTTGCTGCGGGAATCATAGGCGGAGCCTTGTATCTCACGAGTTTTGCGGTTTTTCGATAGGACCCGATTCGCTTTGTAAACGACACCGAAACGCGCGTGTCGTTCCATTCGACTCAAATCTGCGGGGGAACTCCTTCCATCCGTTCGAATTTACCGGTCGGAAATACGGAAAAAGGAATCTTCTCCAAAAAGAGAAACCATCCGGGCAAGGGCGTCCTGCGGTTTCGGTTTCTATTTAAACGATCTTGTCAATTGCGGGAACTCTGCGAGAATGGTTCGAGAATTCGAAAAAGAATGAAAACACCTTCGATTCAACTCAATCCGGATTCGATCCGATCCTTCTTCCGCAAATGGAAGGAAGAATTTTTTCCGCCGAAACTCTTAGACCGATATTTATTCGGAGAATTTTTTAAGATCTTTATCGGAACCGTGATTCTTCTCACGGGCATTATGTTGCTTTCTCTTGTAAACGACAACATGCGGAACTTCACGGCCACCAAGGCTCCGCGTTATCATGTCGCATTATTTTTAATCTACAGTCTGCCTAAGATCATCTCGACCACGGTCGTATCGATGTCCTTGATGTTCTCGATCTGTTTCACCGTGGGTCAATTTTCCGTAAACAAGGAACTCGTATCCATGATGGCCGCCGGTGTTTCTTTTTTTAGAATCGTCGCGCCTCTCATTATCTTCGGAATTTTAATGTGGATCGTTATGTTGCTCGGAACGGAGTTCATCGTAAGACCGGTGAACAAACTCGCCAAGATAGAACACGATACTCTCACCGAAGGGATGGGAACTCTCGCCAACAGCGTTTATCAGTTTCACGTAAAAGGAAAAGAGGGATTTTATTATTTATACTTCTACGATCCCGATAAGGACGAAATCAACGGCGGCTTCAATTACATCCGTCTTCGACCCGACGGTTCTCCCGAAACCGTAATCTCTTCCTTAAAGGCAAAGTATAACTATGATACGAGACTTTGGAAGATGAAGAAGGTCGAAGAATGGCATTTCGACAACGACCTTAAGTTATCCTCCCAAGAATCGTTCGACGAAAAGGAATACGAACTTCCCGAAGACCCGACTTACTTTAAGGTTCCGGCGGGTTCCGTGGAGGAAATGAATCTCTTTCAACTCGGAGAAGAGGAAAAAAGAAGAATTCAAAAAGGTCTTTCCTACGGAGATGTTCTCACGGAAAAACATTCCGTGTTTGCTTTGCCGATGATGACGATCATCGTTACGCTCATCGGAACCATTGCGGGATATTTTACGAAGAAGACGGCGGGAGTCGCGTCTCTCGGAATCACGATCGGAGTCGTGTTGATCTATTATATCTTCAATTCCGCGGGAAAATCGCTCGGCGAAAACGGCGTTATTCCTCCCTTCGTTGGAGTTTGGATCACACCCGGACTTTTTCTCGGATTGTGTTTCTGGATGTTTCGAAAAATGAATCTTTAAGAATTTTCACTCCGGTTAAAATTTGAGGAACCCCGTAAACTCCCTATCGGGATGAGACAAAACGGGAACGTTGTCTGAAATCCGGCTTGATTCAAGGATTCCGGATTTGGTCGGAGTCCGGTCAAATTGTTCAAAAAATTATTAACAGCTTTAGCGCGAACTGAATTTTTTTTATAATTTCGGAAAAAAAATTCATTTATTTCCCGGGTACCGTCCGATATCTAGTATAGATTGTCTACAGAAGTAAGATCCTTGATGCGACATAGAGTATTCAACGAAAGAAGTCCCTTCTAAAGTTTTGCACCATAGTCGGTATTCTTTCCGGATCTGAATTCTGAAGAGGAGGAAAGAACATGGACGTTCCACTCACAAATCTGATAAGCTCTGCGGAAAAGCTCATCCGCGATAAACGGTCTTCCGTTAGCGGGAAAGCCTTACCCACTCAAGAAGGACAAGGAAGTCTGGACAAAACCGAATTTTCTTCGGGACTCACCTCTCGTTATCTGAAAATTCAGGAAACACTTTCAAGTCTTCAGGGAGAATTCACTCGCGAGCAAATGAAACTCGGAGTTCTGAACGAAGGAAGTACGCCTAACAGCGAACTCATCAACATTCTGTTCGGAGAAACTCCATTGTTTCGGGAACTTGCGGAGAATCCGGATATCGACCAAGCCGTTCTCAAAGAGCAGATTCAGGAAAAGAAAAACAAAATCACAGACGCGATCCGTAACTTAGAAGTAGAATCCGAGAATATTTTTTCCGTGGGAATGTTGAAAGGACAGGATAATTTTTCCAAATCCTTGGAAGCGATCACCGGCAAAAACGTTCAGATGAAACAACTCTCCGAAAGAACGATCGAGAGATTGATTAAAGAATAAAAATCGGGGAATCGCCAGTTTTTCGTTCCCCGTTTTTTTTTAAGTCCTGGATTCCATCCTCGGAATCCAAGTGCCGCTTTGTTCTCTCCGCATTCATCGCGATTTTCCGCTTCCCATCCTTTACAAAACGTCCTTCCAATCCCAAAGAACGGTTACGATTTAAATTCGCCAAACGTTCACCGGAGAATTTTCTTATTATCCGATCGTAAATACCCGAACCACGCGGAGATTTAAACTTTATCCAACTCGTAAACGTCGACCGGCTCTTCTCTACCTTTCACATGAATCGAAGAGAGATGTCTGCCGGACATCGTCGTTTTAATATCCTCGTAAACCGCTTGAGTGACCAAAAGTTTCGTTCCGAATTGTTTATTCAATTGTTCGACCCTGGATGCGAGATTCACGACGTCTCCGATGATCGTATATTCTTTCCTCGTTTCGGAACCTACGTTACCCGTCATCGCCTTGCCCGTGTGCAAACCGATCCCGATGCTGGTTTCCGGAATTTTACCTTCCTGATTTAAAAATTCGATTTTTCTGAGAATTTCCATCGATGCGTCGACCGCATTCTTCACGTCGTTCGATCCGTCCGAAAGAGGAGCGCCGAACACGGCCATAAAACCGTCTCCAAGAAATTTATTGATCATACCGTTGTGTTGATTCACGATATCGATCAAATGACTGAAGATGTAATTGAGATAATCGATGACTTCTCCGGGAGCCCTTTTTTCGGAGAAGCTGGTAAAATTACGGATATCCAAAAACATGACGCAGACGCTTTTGGACTCGGAAAAGTTTTCGTTCTTTTGCTCTAAAAGTTTATCCACGACGTCCGGTGAAACATATTGACCGAACATACCGACCACTTCGTTCTTTTCTTGAACCGCGGAAATTGCGGAAATCAAAGAACGTTTTAGTTGAAGTCCCACCAATCCCGCCGCGACTCCGCTGAACAAAAACAAAAGCCCCTTGGAAACGAAAGGCACGAACGTATTGAAAAATTGAATCGGCATCGGGATCGGATTCTGCGGAATATAATAATATGCTAATGCAAAAAGCTCCACTCCGGCCAAAAATCCGGTAAACACGCTCAACCAAAACTCGAGTCGCAAAACCGAAAGAATGATGAACATAAAGAAAATCATCACCACGGGGGAATACAACGGAATCAAAGGAGAGGCGAAGATTTTAACGTTCAGCCAAATCAGCAATCCAATGGCGGTTATCTCCACGAATACGTTCACGAATCTCGCAAAAGGAATGATGTTTTTCTTGTTCTTCAAAAAACGATTGAAGATTCGATTCGCGATGAATTCATAAACGGCGATCCCAATATTCACTCCAAGAACGGGGTAAAAAGGAATTTCCCCTCCGATCTCTTTTTGAATCTTTTCATTGAAAACGGTGAATATAACCCCAATCAACACCGACGTAAAAGAAAAAAATATACAAAGAATTTTGGTTCGAACGATTTCACTCTTTAAGATTTCATAAGATAAAGGATCCAATGTCCTCTTTTTAGATGTATCATTCGTTTGTTGAAATGGATTCACAATTTTAACTCCAAACAGTTTGTCGATCCGACTTTGAACCGAAGAATTCGATCCAGCAGGAAGCATCTATTGAACGAGCTTTCCAAGAAGGAAACTATAAATCGAATCCATCTAAAAAAACTTGTAAGAGTTTTTAAACCGAGTATTTTTCTTTTACCGAAGTCGAATCTTTCAATAAGAGAACAAAACTAAATGAAACTTTTTGAATAGTCGCCTCTTCGTTCCTTGAAGATCGAAACAGCGTTTCTCTCCACGCCATCCTTTGATAAAAACCATAGAAGTCCCACAAATCCGGCGGCCTTTTTCGGATTTCGGCCGATTTTCCGGTAACCCGGCCTACACTTCTTTCGCTCAGACCGAGATCGAGTTTCTTTTAAAACGAAATCCCAAAGCAAAAAGCAGAACTATGAATTCATAATACAACATGAACACCAAATTAAAAATTAAACCGATAATTCAAAAACAAAATTTCAACATTTCCGCCCGCAAATAAAATTCATTTTTGATTATTATAAATTTATAATGTTTTTTAAAAATTAAAATAATCAAATAGAAAAACGAACGTCATCGTTTCTCGATTTCTGTCTGCATCGTACGACATCCGGATAGAACTTTAAAAAATAAGAAACGAGGAAATATGAAAAAATTTCTAACAACATTCACAATCTCCCTCTTGCTTTTTACGCAAGCGTGCAAAAACGATCCTAAGGACGATGAAACAACAAACCTAATGTTGCTATTGGCCTTAACTACACAAACGATCACCTACGGGGCGAACACTGTCGTCTTCGTAAAGAACGCGACGAATTCTCTCGCACCGACAATCACGAATCCGTCCAGTTCGGATATTGTAACGATTTCACCGAGTTTAACGAATTCGATTTCCATCGATAGCCGGTCCGGCAGACTTTCGGGATCGCCTACCCAATCCCAGACGCGGGTAACATATACCGCAAATCTGAATTCGGGGAAAGCGACGACTAAATTCGATCTCATCGTTGAAAATACATCCGGGTCGGGTCGTTGTAATTCAAGCGGAATTGCGAACGGTTGTGGAGCCGCTCAGCCTTACTCTTGTGCGGATCAACCTACAACGTGTTTTCGAGATCTATCGGATTGCAGAAAGGATTCGTATTGTTATTGAGCTGAAATCGGACTGTACATATAGAAATCGTATCTAAAAAATCCATAAAAAACAGTACGATTGTATCCGATCTTAGAGGAAAGAGTTCCCTTCGAGTAGTCTTAATTGCAAATTAGTAAGCGCATCGCAAAACATCAAAAAAATTCGGGGTAATTCCGTTCACTTCTTCCGCACAAGCGAAACCCCGTCCGCGATCGGAACCAAACTTACGTCAACCGAATCGTCTTTGTGAATCATTTCGTTGAGTTTGCGAATTCCAATTGTGGAAATTTCCTGATGCGTCTCATCCGCGACGCTTCCGTCCCAAAGGACGTTGTCCACGATCAACAACCCGCCGGGTTTGAGAAGTTTAAGAATCAACGGATAATAGTTCGGATAATTCTCCTTGTCCGCATCCAAAAACACCAAATCGATCGAAGACGGGCCGAACGAAAAATCGGACGCCCATTCCGGAAACGATTTCGAATCGATCAACACTTGCAAAGTTTCTAATGCAGATCCGATCTTCAAACGGACCTTGGATTCAAGACCGTTCTCTTTCCAGTATTTGCGGGCTATCTTTGTCCATTCTTCGCTGATATCGCAACAAAGAATTTTTCCGTCCTCCGGCAGCGCCGATGCGAAACACAACGAGGAATAACCGGTAAACGTTCCGATTTCGATGATTCGTTTGGCGCCGCTGAGTTTGGTGAGAATGTGGAGGAACTGCCCTTCTTCCGGGCTGATTTGCATGTTGGCCTGAGCCAGTTTGCCGGTCTCCTCCCGCAATCTTCGAAAAGAGTCCGGCTCCCTTACGGAATTCCGGAAGATGTATTCCTCCAGTTTTTCCGTAAGTTGAATGTTCTTTCGACTCAAGGAGTTCCTTCGTAGATTTTTTTCAAGTCAGCTACGATATTCTTCTGCATCGCTTCGTTGGTTCCCCCGCCGATGGAAAGAAGAATCGAATCCCTATGAAGTCGTTCCACCGGATATTCTCTGCAATATCCGTAACCGCCGAGGGCTTGGATCGCGTTCCGAGACACTCGTTCTGCCATTTGAGTCGCGACCAATTTCGCGGAAGCGGCTCCGAGAGAATTCCGGCTATCCGGGTTGATTCCGCTTGCAACTTGATACACAAGCGCGCGAGCGGCTTGATAATCGGCATAGGATTCCGCGAGAAGTCTTTGGATTTGTCCGAACTCCGCGAGTTTTTTCCCGAACGCTTCTCTATGTCGGATCGTATAGTCCGCCATGATGTCCACGCAACGTTTCGCGATTCCCAAGGATTGAGCGGCAAGGGTCACGCGTTCGATTTCGAGGTTTCTCATCATGTGAACGAGAGCCCCGTCTTCCTGACCGACTAAATTTTCCGCAGGAACTTCACAATCTTCGAATATAAGTTGCGTGGTCGGAGAAGAACGCATTCCCATCTTCTCTTCTTTTTTACCCACGCTGAATCCCGGAAAAGCGCTCTCCACGATAAAGGAGGTCATCTTTTTGGAATCCTTATTCATCTTCGCATAAACTAAGAATACGCTTCCCGTGTTTCCGTTGGTGATGTACTGTTTGGATCCGTTTAACACGTATTTGTCGCCCTTTTTCACGGCGATCGTTCTCATTCCGAGCACGTCCGTTCCCGCTCCGGGTTCGGTCATCCCCATTCCGCCGATCCATTCTCCCGAAATCACTTTGGAAAGATACTTGGCTCTTTGCGCGGGATTCGCGCTGTGATAGAAATTGTTTACGAATAGAACTTCGTGAGCCAGATACGAGAGCATAAATCCAGGATCGTAAGCGGACATTTCCTCGTGGATGATCACCGCAGCGACCGCATCCAATCCCATTCCGCCGTCTTCTTCCGGAACCGTTACTCCGAAAAGTCCCAGTTCGGCACCCAATCGTTTAAACAAAGGAAGATTGAACGTTTCATGATCGTCATTCTCTTTCGCCTGCGTATCCATGTTCTCTTTTGCGAATTTCGCCACGTTCTCCCGAAGAGCGAGATGGTTCTCGGTCGGGTTGTATAAATCATTCGGTTTTTCAAGTATAGCTCTCATGTTGTCCTCTTCTCTAATATCCTCTTCCCCACGACTAAAACAGCTCGACAGAGAATCTTTGTTTTCCAAAAACTATCTTATGATCTACGCTCTCATTTTGACAATCCTTTGTGGACTTTTTTTATTTCTATATTATAAGAGCGGGGCTCAAAAAGGAAACTCAGGAAATCCGTTCCGATTGTCCTCGATTCGTTCCGGATTCCAAGACGCTCTGAATTCTCCCTTTCAAAAAGAATCGCTTTTTCTGCTTCTGTCTCTTTGTGCCTGGATGCTTTTGCCCCTCTTTTGGGGACTTGCGTTTTTCCTAAAGACGGACGCAAACGTTCTGATCGTAATCGGATTTATGATCTGGACCTACTACTGGTTGAAATATCTGCTTTCGACCGACGAAGCCGCTTAAACCTGTTGAAAAAGTGGTTTGCACGACATAGACACAAGATTTTTGTGTTTAACAGCACTAATTTTTTTGGAGTACCCATTTAATGAAAATCATCGTATTAGTGAAACAGGTACCTGACACCGAAACCAGTATTAAAGTAGGGGATAAATCCATCAACGAAGCCGGAATCAAATGGATTATCTCTCCCTATGATGAATTTGCTATCGAGGAAGGGATCAGACTGCGCGAAAAACACGGCGGAGAAGTAATCGCCGTTTCCCTTGGACCGGACAGAGTCGTAGAAGCTCTTAGAACCGCTTACGCTATGGGCGCAGACCGTGCGGTTCACATCAAAGTTGACAACTACGTTCCTTTCGACACGAACAACACCGCAGAACTCATCGCAAACTTCGCGAAAGCGGAAAACGCGGACGTAATCATCGGAGGAAGACAATCCATCGATACGGATTCTTCTCAAGTTGTGGTTCAAGTTGCGGAACTTCTTTCCATTCCTCACGTTGCGTTCGCGGTTAGCCTTGAAATCAACGGAACCGCAGTAAAAGCTACGAAAGAAGTAGAAGGCGGAACTCAAACCGTTGAAACTTCCACTCCTGTGGCTCTTACGGCACAAAAAGGACTGAACGAACCTCGTTATCCTTCTCTCAAAGGAATCATGACAGCTAAGAAAAAGCCGGTTGAAACGAAATCCGCTGCGGATCTCGGAAGCCCTGCTAGCAAAATCGAAGTTGTAGGACTCGAACCTCCTCCGCCAAGAATTCCAGGTAGAAAACTGGAAGCTGCTGACGCGAACGGTTTCGCATCTCAACTCGTTAAAGCTCTCAGAGAAGAAGCTAAGGTTATATAAGGAGAACACCAGTGAGCAACGTATTAATTGTTGGCGAATTGAAAGACGGAGAACTGAAAAAAATCTCCAGAGAAATCACTTCTGCAGGTAGAAAAATCGCTGATTCTATCGGAGGAAAAGTTGTAGCTCTTCTCATCGGAAGCGGAGTTGAAAAACACGCTCCTGAATTGGCTGCAGTCGGAGCGGACACGATCGTAACCGTTAACTCCGGAGAATACAACGCGGAAACTTATTCCACCATCGTTGCGGAAGTTGTGAAAGCACAAAACCCTGCGGTAGTTCTTCTTCCACACACTTCTCAAGGAAAAGATTATTCTCCTCGTGTTGCCGTTAAGGTCGGAGCGGGAATCATCGCGGACGTCGTGGGATTCTCCGTTGACGGAGGAAAGGTCGTAGCGAAAAAGCCGATCTATTCCGGAAAAGCGTACGCGAACTTCAAAGTTACAAGCGCGATTCAAGTTTTTACAGTTCGTCCGAACTCTCAAGAAATCACTCAGAAAGCCGGAGCGGGCGCTGTGGAAGCTGCTTCTCCATCTGCTGGCGATGCGAAAGTAAAAATCGTTTCTACCGACCTGAGCGGTGGTTCTAAGGTTCAGTTGACCGAGGCTTCCATCATCGTTTCCGGCGGACGCGGAATCAAAGGACCGGAAAACTGGCCGATTCTTCAAGAACTTGCGGACACACTCGGAGCGGCTCTCGGAGCTTCTCGCGCGGCTGTGGATGCCGGTTGGATTTCTCACTCTCACCAAGTTGGACAAACCGGAAAAACCGTTTCTCCAAACTGCTACATCGCTTGCGGAATTTCCGGCGCGATTCAGCACTTAGCGGGAATGGGATCTTCCAAGTATATCGTAGCAATCAACAAAGACGGAGACGCTCCGATCTTCAAGGTTGCGACTTACGGAATCGTAGGCGACCTGTTCGAGGTTGTTCCTGCGGTGACTGCTGAGTTCAAAAAAGTACTTGGATAACCAACCTGCGAAACGCCCTATTTCGCGATCCGTAGAGAGCGAAATAAACCAAAAATAGCGGAGCGTAATTTTTGGTTATTCTCAGAATTGAGAATTTCGCGATCTATCGAGCGCCCCTTAGGAAGCGAGATATTGAGTTCAGAGAGCGAAATTGCGTTAGAGGGAGTTGAGCATGAGTTTTTATTCAAAAAAAGTACTTGGATAATCAACCTTCGCCCATAGTTTGAAACTATGGCATTTTTGAAAATCAGGAGAATCCTCCCGGGTGCCGCAGCTCTGATCATGATCTGCGGCATTTCTGTTTCAGGGGACCCTGGACGAGACAGACTCAACGCTCTCTTAGGAAGAATGGGAGAAATTTCCTCCCTCAGAGCGAGCGTAACGATCAATAACGAAATTTCCGGAACACTTTCCTATAAGAAACCCAACTATTTACACGTCAAATTCTCGGACGGCAGAGTTGTGTCTTCCAACGGAAGATTTCTTTGGTTTTATTCTCCAGCAAGAGCGATCGTAGGTAAACAAGATCTTCGCGGAACATCCGGCGGAGTTTTCGGATTGTTAAGCGGCTACGAAGAAGTCTCTCAAGTCGGAGGATCGATCCGTTTGAAATCTCCTACGAAATCGTACGAAGAAATCGTAGTAACCATGAACCCCGATAACACACCGAAATCATTGAGAATGAAACACAGAGGATCCGGAGAATACACTTCGATCAGCTTTTCAGGCGTTCAAACGAACGTAGGTCTTTCCGCTTCTTTGTTTAACTTCAGCGCTCCCTCCAGCGCGCAGATCGTTGAAAACCCTCTGAACGAAAAGGAATAATCTCTCTTGTCTCTCAACTCAAGGACCGACGCCCACAAGATCTTCGCGGATCTCTATAGAAAACAGAGAAGCCCCGAACATCAGGAGCAAATCGACGAAGTCATTCAGAAGTCGAACGATATCTTCATTCGTATCGATTTGATGAAGAAGGTCGACGAAGAGTTCGAGAAGAAAAAACAGGACGATACGAAAAAGCCCGACGAAGAAGACCGATCCAA
The DNA here is from genome assembly GCF_022267375.1 of Leptospira sanjuanensis. Classification (GTDB taxonomy): domain Bacteria; phylum Spirochaetota; class Leptospiria; order Leptospirales; family Leptospiraceae; genus Leptospira; species Leptospira sanjuanensis. The sequence goes on along the minus strand of NZ_JAIZBH010000001.1, from coordinate 483,484 downwards.
AAGAGGCGGTTCCGATCGTTCCGCCGCTTCGGCGAAAACAGCGGCCAAACCCGCGCGCAGAACCGAATCTTCTTCGTCCGGTGGAGCGAGCATCGGCTTTTTAGCGAACCTCTTCGGCGGAAATCCCGCCATCAACAAATTTGCGAAAGAATCGGGAACCATCGACGTAGGATTTTTAGGAAGAAAACTACAGATCGCCCCGGGCGTTCAGAACCTTTTCAAATTTCTGAAGGAAGATCAGATCATCGCGACGATACAGGCCTTGCGTTTCTGCGAACAACAAGGCTGGAGATATTGGAAACCTCTCGTATACAATGTCGTATTAAATTTTAATAAACTTCTCAACAGCATCATCTCGTTGGACAGTTTGTTTATCGATCAGATTTCTCCCGAAATCTTCTTGAACCGCGCGACTAAATTAGAACTTTATTATGCAAGACATCTGAGCCGAGAGGATTCCAAAGACATCATCATGACCCAGGTACCGGAACTGATCCGCAAGGACGAGAAGCTGGTTCCGAAAATGCCTCAGATCATGGCCGGACTTTCCTACGGACTCAATCTCGAAAACGGAAGACCGAAAATGTCCGATGCGATCCGCGCGTTCCACATCGTCGCGACCAAACGCATGATCACTTGGGAAGAAATCGTTCAGCAGCTCAACGTTCCTCCCATCAACGAAACGAAGTTTCAAGGTTCGTCCGACATCATCAAGGAAGTGGAAACGACTTTGATCCGTCTTGCGGACGACATTCAAACCAGACTCAACCGTAAGGAAGAATTGCAGAATCTGAGAGAACGTTATTTCCGGATCGACGATAAAGGGAGAATGAACTTCGATTTCCTGAATTTGATCGTGGACGACTACTTCGAAAACCACGTTCCTGAAAACATGCAGTCGGCTTCGATCAAGTCTTCCTTTAAAGGAACTCCTCACAAACTGATGTATCTTCTGTTGCGCGACTTTCAGGCTTCCTACGCTCCGATTCTCGAAGGAACCGTAAAAGTGGGAACGAAGAATCAAAGCCGCGACGTCATCATCATGCTACCCGGTCTTTTCAAAAACGACATCGAACAGATCAACAACCTGCTTCGTCTTTTGGACGCGTTCAACAAAAAGTATCCGAGCTTTCAATACAGCTTTGCGACTTACAACGAACATACGACTTCAACGGCCGGAGTCGAAGATCAGATCACTCAGAATCTTTTAAAACTTCTCGGGGACGCCGCCGCGTTTATGGGCAAGTTTGCGGAAAAGATCAACATCATCGTGGAGAATCATCTCCTCGCTAAACAATACGAATCTTCCGGGAAGTTGAACGAGCGGGTTTTGGTTTCCAAAGAAAAGGTGATCGAAGAAATCAAAATTCTTCATAGATTCATTCCGTACTGCGACTCGACCGTTGTTTCGGGAAATCGATTGAATGGAAAGACTCTCGATTTCGTTTTCTTGGAAATGGCAAAACTTCTGTACAACTACGCCGTGATCTACAAGGACAAATTCACGATCACCAAACTTACATTGCACAAAAAAATAGACTCGGAACTCGGCTCATTGATGAAAGAATACGAAAGGCTTGCCGGTAAAGCCTACGAAACGACAAGGATGGAGGAAGCATGAGGATTCTTACAGGAGTCCAGCCCTCCGGCAAACTTCACTTAGGAAATTTTTTTTCCGTCATTCGAAAACTCAAAGAATATCAGGAAACGACGGACTTATTTTGTTTCGTTGCGGATCTACATTCTTTGACCACCTTCTCCTCAAAAGAGAAACAAAGGGAAAATACGTACAACGCCGTCTGTGATTTTTTAGCGCTTGGAATCGATCCCGATCGTTGCACGTTTTGGTTGCAATCTTCCGTTCCCGAAGTGACCGAACTCACATGGTATCTCAGTCATTCGATCAGCGTAAATCAGCTCGAACTTGCGCATTCTTTCAAGGACAAGGTCGCGAAAGGATTTCATCCGAGAGGCGGTCTTTTCTTTTATCCCGTTTTGATGGCCGCGGATATTCTCGGTTTTAACAGCGATCGAGTTCCCGTCGGAAAGGATCAGAAACAACATTTGGAATTCGCGAGAGATATCGCTTCGAGCTTCAACCGCGAAGTCGCCCCCGTTTTTAAAGTTCCCGAACCGGAAATCGACGAAGCGACCGCGCTCGTGCCGGGAACGGACGGACAAAAAATGTCCAAGTCGTACGGCAATACGATCAACTTCTTCGATTCCGAAAAAGAACTTAAGAAATCCATAATGTCAATTATGACCGATTCCGCAGGAGTCGACGAAGCGAAGGATCCTTCCAAAAGTCATATCTACGCAATTCATTCCCTTTTTCTCGACGCGCAGGAAAGAGAAGCCCTGAAACAAAAGTTTCTGACTCCGGGGACCGGATACGGGGATTTAAAAAAACAGCTTTTGCAGGATACGCTGGATTACTTCGCTCCGTATCGAAAAGAACGCGAAAAGATCGGCGCAGACAAATCTTATGCGGAAGAAGCTCTCAAAAAAGGGAAAGAAAAAGCGCAAAAGACGATCGTAGCGGTTTTGGATCAAGTGCGTTCCGCTCTCGGAATGTATCGTTTTTAAAAGCCTGCGGCTTTCCATTTTTTTACGAAACGAAAACCCGAGCGGCGGCTTCAAGAACCGTATCGGGTATGAAAAAACATCTCCTCGACTGGGTGCCCTGCTCCGCATTCTCGAAATTTTCCCTAGGAACACTAACCGGAATCGTACTCGATTTGCTTTTTCCGGGAACCGCAATCCTTTGGATCGGAATCGTCCTCATCACATTTTCATTAAGCGGGTTTTTCGAAAAACGATTTCAAATATCCGAATATTTTTTTTTTGGAATATTCTTTCTTTTGGCCGCGACATCTTTCTATCCCGAAAGATTTCAGCCCTCACATTTTCCGAAAAACACATTTCTGCCCGTTCCGAAAAAGAATCTTTTCGGAGAACCCGAAAAGATTTTCCAAGAACGATTTCGGGAACGAGTTCTATTCGATTTAAAACAAGCCGCTTTGGAAAAAAAAGCCCAACGAATCGCGCTCGGTTTGCTTTTCGGAGAAGCGAAACAACTTTCCAAAGATTTCAAAGAGAAAGCGAAAGAAGGAGGAATTCTTCATTTGTTCGCCGCCTCGGGTTTACACCTTGGAATTCTGATGGGAGTTCAATTTCGACTTCTCAATTTAATTCCGAGCCTCGGCCATCGTTTGCCGAGAATCCTTCCGCTTTTGACCGGATTTCTTTATCTTTCCGCCCTCGGTTATCCCGTTTCTCTCACAAGAGCTTGGATCTTTGCGGGAATGCTTCTGCTTCAAGGATTGTTCTACCGGAAACTCCGTCCGATCGATCTGCTCCTCGGTTCGGCGTGGATCGTATGGATCGCGGATCCGTTCCGATTTTATTCGGTTTCCTTTTCTCTTTCTTTCGGAGCCGTAACGGGTATATTCCTTTTTTCGAATCCGATCCGGATCCTATTCCGCTTTCTTTCGGATGAGAATCGGATTTCCTCCTTTTTTAAGGAGAATCTATCGATCTCTTTTTCCGCCGGACTCGGAACCATGCCGGTTTTATTATCCGCGTTCGGTTCTTTCAGTTTCGGTTCCATCCTACTCAATCTGCTCGTGGTTCCTTTGGCGGGAATTCTTCTTCCGATTCTATATCTTTCCATCTGCGTTCAGGAAACCGCCGTCCCGTTGTTAAACGAACTACTTTGGTCCATTACGGAATTCTTAATATTTATTCTCGCGTATCTTTCGGAACGTCTTTCCGAACCTTTGGGTTTTTACAGGGAAATGGGGGACGCGGCGGCGATCGGAATGTCCGGTTGGGTTTTACTCTGTATCGGTGTGTTCGCTTTCGCAGGAACACTCGAACGAATTCGATCACGGGAGAATTCAAACAAAAATCTTCGTTTTACGAAAGTCATCTCAAATACTGATAGTATCGAGGGAACTCTTAATAACATTCAAAATCCAGAATATTCCTTCCAAACTCAATTTTCTCATTCAAAAGAATCGTTTTCGAAAAAAAGATTCCTTTCCCAAAAGAGGATCGATTCGATTCTTTGCGGCTCGTTTATCCTTTTTACAATCGCGCTTCATGTTCTGTTGTATCGATCCCCGGACTTGTTTCCAAACGAAACGAAACTCATTTACAATCGATTCTTCCTTATCCTACGAAGCGGAGATTCTCTTTTCTTTTCGGGAAAATGCAAATACGGATTCAAGACGATTTCAAAAGCGTTTCAAAAAACCAAAAAGAATTTTTGCGAATCGCAAAAAGATTCTCCCTTGAACCGCGTTTTTGTGGAAGACGAATCCTGTTTGATTTGGGCTTTCTCGTGTTTGAAGAACCTTTCTAAAACACCGATCCTATACGCCGGACAAAACCCGGAACCGTGGATCGCAGCGAGTCGCTTTCCTCTTCAAAGGTCGGAACCGATTCGAGAAATTTCACTTCGGAACGAATCCAAAATCGTATTCTTTCATACGAAAAAGGATTCTTTGTTTGCGCTTTCCCAAAAAACGAAAACGGGTCGAGGTTGGATTCTTTTGGAAACTCCTTTCGGCAGCAAAGACAAGGCGGAAGTCTGGAATCAAAACCGAAAACTGCTTGGGCTTTCGGAGAGTTGGGTGTTTCTGGAAAAAGATGAGCTCCAGAGAATACCCATTTCGGAAAGTTTCTGAGATCCGGAAATTTCTGGAGTCAAAATCCTCCGCGCCCTTGAAAAAATGGGGTCAGAACTTTCTAATCGATCCCAACGCGATCCAAGCCATTCTTTCCTGTCTGAGTTCCGACCTCGTTGCGCGCATCGATCGAATCTTGGAAATCGGTCCGGGGCTTGGCGCGATTTCGCACGGTCTTTTGGAATTTCAAAAACCGGTGACTCTCTTTGAAATCGATCCCGTTTATGCAAGCTGGCTTCGGGAATATCTTCCCGAGTTCGAACTTAGGGAAGGAGACGCGCTCGATTTTCTTCCCGAATTTTCCCGCGAGTCTGTTTATCTTTTCGGAAATCTCCCCTACTACATCTCTTCCGAACTTACGTTAAGCGCCGTAAAAAATCTGAAAGGACTCAAAGGCGCGGCGTTCTTGGTTCAAAAAGAATTCGCCAAACGAATTTCCAACGAACCTTCTTCGATCCGATTTTATCTTTCCGCGTACGGAAACTGGAGTTTGAAAAAGGATATCAAAGCCGGAGCGTTTTATCCGAGACCGAACGTGGATTCTTCCATCTTAGAATTCAAAGCCGCTTCCGTGTTTCCGAACGAATTCGGTTTTATCGCGCTGGAATGTCTTTGCAGAACCGCTTTTTGGGGAAAAAGAAAAAAACTCGCTTCTTCCTTTCGAGACGCGCCGATCGCGTCTCTACCGAACGAAGTGCATACGTCCAAATTTTTTTCGGAGGAATCGTTTCGCTTGGAATGTTTTCAGGCTTTGGAAAAAGCGGGGATCGATCTAGACAAACGTCCCGAAGAATTGCAAGCGCGGGAATTTCATAAGGCGGCCGAATTTCTATCGGTCTATATATCAAGAATTTTGAATCTGATTTAATCGAGAATCGTCAGAAACCGCGCGGTAACGCAGTTTTCCTGGATCGTAAACGCCGAAACGGCCGCGCTTGTCTGGCTTACGCAACTTCAGGACTTCTTATTGAAATCCTTGTATTCCTGAAGGATTGTTTCCATGAACTCGGCGAACTCGGGTTCCTTTTTAAAACCGAAATGCTGAAGCACTACTGTCTGAATCAGCGAAAAGTCGGCGAGTCCCTGCGATATGTCGATGATCATATCGGAAAGATAAATCGAAAACACCGCGTCTTGAAATTCCTTTTTGACCAAAAGCGGCCTGTGATGCATTTCCGCGGAGACTCGGATCGTATCCGAAAAATTCCATTTCTCGCAGATCATTCCTCCGAGAGTCGTATGCGAAATTCCTAATGCGGCTTCCTCCAAGGTCAACGGAGAAGGAAAGGATCGATTCCCTAATATCTCGGATATTTTCGCCGAAATCTCGGGTTCCAAAGAAAGGAGAATCACTCGGCCCACGTCGTGCAAAAGCGCCGCACAGACCAGAACTGTGATCGTCTGTTTTTTCCAGCCCATTCTTTCCCCGAGACGTCTGCAGATGAACGCGGATAAACTGGAACGTTCCCAAATCGCTTCGAACTCTTTGTAGCGTTCCTCGAGAATCTTTTTTGTTCCGAGACTCAAAAGAATGCTGTTCAACTCGGACAAACCGATCACCTTGATCGCGTCTTCCAAACTTTCGACGCGGGTTCTCTGTGAAAACGAAGCCGAATTCGCTAATTTTAGAATATTCGTAGATAATGATACGTCCCGACCCACCAGCTCGGTGATGTTCTGAATGGAAGAATCGGGTTTGTTGATCAGACTCATGATCTGATTTACGTTGTCCGGAAAGGTGGGAAGCGTATCCACTTCGGAAAGTATTTCACCGGTTTTCTGAAGATTGATGTTTCTCTTTTTAAAACCGAAAGGAATTTTGATATACGCCGACGTGACCCCTTCCTCCGATTTGATCCGATACGAATCGCCTTCTATCCCTTCGTTTTTCAACATCAAAAGCGACATCGCAAGTCCGAGCCCGGCGCCTTCGGATTCGTCCCCGTGATTTTCGAAAATTTCGGAAAGATCGTTGTATGTGTGCGCTTTCGAAATTCTTTCCCGAACCCTTTGATCCTCTTCCGGAAGAATACTCACGTTGTTCGTGACTTTTAGAAGAAAACTATTCTGATTAAAACCGAAAGTAATGAGAACATGCAATCCGTTCCGTTCGAGAAGGTCCGTATAAAGATCCTTTTTGGAGATCAGTTCCTCTTTGAACTTCTCCATTCCGGTCGCGTATTGCCCCGGATCGTTGATATCCAAACCGGCTTCCTTAAAAACGACCCGCTTCTGGTTGGCTTTGACCGCGTTCATGATCGTTTCTCTCAAAATGGAAAAGATACATTCGCGGAGCGGAGTGATATCGAGATATTGAAGATAACGATCCAGCAGAAAGCTGATGATCTTGTCGATGTTTCGGTTGAGGTGGGTGATTCTGAGATAAAGAGGATTGAGCGATTCGATCGGTTCGTTCAGATTTTTGACGGAGAGAAAGTATCCCTCCTTTTCATAGTGAAACCATTGAATCTTCATGTACCGATTTCCAATACCAACCCGAGCCGGCATACGCCGACCCAAGGTAGAATTATGACTCTTTAAAGTTTTGTCAACCGGTACTTTTCGTTTAGAGTTCTTTCCTGTCCAGAATAACTTTTGCTAAAACGAAACTCAGGAGAATCCAAACGCCGATTTGAATCAGAGAATATTCTCCGTAGTAATGAACCTGAGAAAGGCTTTTGGCAAGAAGTGAACTCGAATAAAAGAACACCGTTCCTTCCTGCGGGAGAATCCAATAGAAAATCTCGAGAATTTGTTTTTTCAAATCCGAGGTTTGCACCATGCTCGCAGCCGCCGATTCGTAGATGAACAAATCCAAAAAGGTCGTAAAAAGCAAAAGCGCAAGACCTCCGAAAAACGCAGCGTTCTTACCGAAGCCGAGAACTCCCACGAATCCGAAAAGAATCAGAAAGTAAAAAACGAAAAACATCGTAAGACAGGCCTTTAAGAGATCCCAGGAAAGCGCGCCTCCACCGAATTGCTGTTTTACGAGATACGTTCCGATCAAAAAAACGCCGTTCGCGAAAATGAGTGCGAGAACTCCCAAGGATTTTCCGCAGACGTATGTCAAAGGGGAAACCGGTCTGGAAAGAATCGGAATATAGGTTTTGTTTTCCAACTCTTCTCCCAAAAGGGAAATCGGAAGAAACAATGCGAGAACCGTGTTCCAAAACGCGAAAAACAAAAAGACGATGTAGATCTGAAAATCGGGATTTCCGGATTGATCCTGACCGCCGATCTGAATCTGACACGTGAAATTCAGAAACAGGAACAAAGCGGATATTATAAAAATAAAATATACGATTCGTTTACGGAGAGTTTCGCGCAAAGTCAGAAACGCGATCGAAAAGATTTTCGGAAACTGATCCTGAAATTGGAAGAGGAGATTATTCATCGTTTCCTCCGGTGACTCTTAAGAAAACCTCTTCGAGAGATTCGACGGTTCTTTCGTATTTCAAGATGTTCGCTCCTAAGTCCACGAGTTCCGCGGGAATTCGTTTCAGATCGATTCCGTTCTGCGGAAGAAACTCGATCTGATTCTCCGTAACTTTTTGTTCGGAGGAAATTTTACGGATATATGAATCCAATTCGGGAGTTACCGATTCGACTTTCAGAAGAATCCGATTCTTACCTTCCTTCAAGGATTCGAGAGGTCCGAGCGCGGCGAGAGTTCCCAAGTTGAGAATTCCGATTTCGTGACAGACCTTCTCCACTTCCAAAAGTCTATGAGAATTTAATAATACGGTTGTGCCCTTGTTTTTGTTTTCTTCGACGAGAGTTTCGCGGAAATCGATGTAACCCTTCGGGTCCAAACCGGAACCGGGTTCGTCCAAGATCAAAAGTTCGGGATCGCCGATCAAAGCAGACGCGAGTCCGAGGCGCTGCAGCATTCCTTTGGAATAGCCGGAAACTTTTTTATCGGCGGCGTCAGCGATTCCCGTCTTTTCCAAAAGGAACTTAGACTTTTCCCGGATGGAAGCGTTTTTAATTCCGGCTAACTTTGCGGAGAAGGTTAAGAATTCTTCTCCCGTTAGAAAACCCGGGATGGATACTTTTTCAGGAAGGTAACCGATTCTTTTCCGCAAATGGGGTGAAAACGGAAGTCCAAATAGACGAAAGCCTCCTTCGGTTTGTTTGGAGAATCCCATGAGGATTCGAACCAAGCTCGTCTTTCCGGCGCCGTTCGGACCTAAGAGCCCAAAGACGGAACCTTGGGGAACTCGAAAGGAGACGCCTCTGAGAGCATTTTGTTCCTTGTATTTTTTTCGAATCGAATCGATTTCAATTGCAAATTCGGACATGCGCTTTTCCTTGGAATCAGAGCCTTTTCTAAAATCGTCCCAAAGACGAATCCGATCCTCCGTAAGGGATAGGTCGTAACGCGGAACTTTATAAAAAGAATCCGATCTTCGGGATAAGCTTTCAGAATATAAAAACGTTGGACCTTTTCCGCAGACGAAAGTTCCAACTAGAGAAGGATCAATGATTTTCGGGAATCATTCCCTGTCAATCCTCTGGGAAACATGAAGATTATTATTGCTAGACATGGGGAAGCGGAAACGACTTCTCCCGATGGAACCGATCGTTCAAGACTTCTCACTCAGAAGGGAGAAGCCGACGTACGGAAGATGGCGAATTTTCTCAAGACCGGTTTCAAAATCACGAAGATCTATCATAGTCCTTACGAAAGAACCAAGGACACCGCAAAAATTTATACGGACATTCTTCATCCCGAACAGGAAACCGAATCGTTGGATTATTTGGAAGCGGGAAACGACATGTCCCGCGTTTGTCCTATGATCCGCGAATACTCGAACTCGGATACGATTCTTTTGGTAGGACATAGTCCGGACGTTTCCATCTTTGCCGAAAAACTTTTGGGAATCACGGGCGTGGGTAAGAGTTTTCTTTTTTCTCCCGGTTCCGCTCTCGCAGTCAACGTTCCCAGAGAAAAATTTTTAGACGGACAGATCATCTGGTTCATCTGTCCCGATTTTCTCTGCTGACCTCCTGCGTTTTTTAAGTTTACAGAAGAACCTTTTCGGAAATCATTACTGTATAGTAAAGAATCGGGGTGTAGCGCAGTGGTAGCGCACTTCTCTGGGGGGGAAGGGGTCGCTGGTTCGAATCCAGTCACTCCGAGATTCTGATCTTCGCCGCTTTCTTACTTCGATTCGTCTTTTCTTTCGTTCTAAAAAAATCGTACCGAACTCCAATCGGATTCAAGTTCCGATCCCATCCCACCTAACACAAACGATTCTAAAGGTTTCGATCAAACAACATTTTTAAAGTTTCCGAAACGATCTTATCTCTTACAACCGGCGGTTCTATAAAAAGAATCGATCGCCGTTTCCCTTGAAACGCCTTCTCCCGTCTGCAAAACCGTAATTACGGAATATTCTTTCGGTGCGTTTGCGATCCATCTCTGCCAAAGATTTTGTTTCTTTTCCGAAAATCCCAAAAACCAAAACGATCCGCGGAGAGATCCCGTCTTCCCGTAGACGATCGAGTTTTTGGAATCGCATTCTGACCAAAACGCGGCTTCTTTCCAGCGTCGAAACGTTTCAGGAGACACTCCTTTGGATCTTCCTTCGTCTTTTAAAAACTCGAGCAGAAATTCGTGCTGTTCTTCCGGGGATTTTTGGATCGCGTCCGAAAAATAAATATTCTTTTTATCTAAATAATGTTTTTTGAATGTCTCTGGGACGTATCCGATCCGTAACAAGAAGTCTTCGAGTTCTTCGTAGAGGAGAGGATTTTCCTCAAAAAAAGCGAGAAAGAAGGAATTGGAGGAATAATACATCGCTTCCCGCAGAGTCAAATCTCGCGGAGCGTTCGGGATATGAGCTTCGTTGCTTGTTCTTTTGAAAGCGGGACCGATTAGGTTTCTTTCCAATAGAAAAAGGGTAATCCAATATTTAAACGTGGAGGCCGGAGTGAATTTTTGTTTGAGAAGATTCCTCTCCCCGGCAATTCGAGGAGAGGAGTCAGTGAAGTGTGAGAATAGTGTAATTTCCTTGGAATCGATCTCTCCGGCGGAAATTAAAACCCAGAGAGCAAGAAACAGGGAACTTCGCTTTAGCAAAGATCTTATTTCTTGATAAAATGATTGAGAATATTGTCCCGGATTTCTTCGAACCGGACCAAACCCCAAGCTAAATTGACTTTTAATTTCAACGCGTTGTCGCTCATGTCTTTTTCACCCTGAGCTTTCAACTGATCGAATCTCTCTTCGATCTTTTCTTTGCCTTCATTCAGATCATCCACGAGTTTATCGAAAATCTCGCGAGAAGTTTGAACGGCCCCGATTCCTGCATTGATTATGTCGTTTAATTTCTTATTTTCCATACAGCAACCCCTCAATTTGTTTTCGAGGATCTCTATTGCTATTTTTGTGCAGTGCATAAAAATAGCAATCACTTTTTTGCTTTTTTTCCTTGCCCGAGCCGAGACTTTCCGGGAAGTTCGGAGGCCGTAAAACGATATGAAACGACCTAATTTGCTAAAACGAACTGAAACTTGTGGGAACTCCTCGAGTATTTCTCTTGGAACGATTCTCCTTCTGGTTTTCGCCTCTACGATAAGCCTTACAAACTGCGGCGCGGATATCAAAGCCGTCGGACCTACTGCGGCCGCCTGCACACGAATCGAAGGACTTCCCGGCCCGGAAGACTTGGCCTTGGATCAAGAAGAACGGATTCTTTATATTTCCAGCCACGAGCGAAGAATTTCCGATCAAACCGGTAAGATCTATTGGATCGATCTGAAGAATTCTTCCGTGCCTAAGGAATTGCCGGTGAAATTTCCGCCGGAGTTCCGACCTCACGGAATGAGTCTGCTGAAAACCAAGGACGTTTACCGTCTTTACGTGATCTCTCATCCTACTTTATACAAAATCCATACGGTCGAAATCTTCGAACGCAAAGGAAAAGATTGGTCGCATGTCGGAACTCTTTCCGACCCGTTGATCACGAGCCCGAACGATTTATCAGTCGCTTCCGAAAACGAAATCTATCTTTCCAACGACCACGGATCGGGAGGATTTGTGCGTTATCTTTGGGACGATCTGTTCGGACTCAAACGCGGTGAAATTGCCTACTATGACGGCAAAACCTGGTCGAACCTCGGAAATCCGCTTTCTTACGGAAACGGAATTCTGTACGCTCCCGATTCGAAAGGGAACGAATTTTTATACAGATCGGGATACATGGATCAAAGTGTGTTTCAATTTCCGATCCGCAGAGAACAAGGGAAACCGGTTCTCGGAGAAGCGCGTCAAATTCGGATCAATTCCGGTTCGGACAATCTCGAGTTGGATTCGAAAGGGAGAATCTTCGTTGTCGGGCACGGTTCCACGTATAAATTTCTGAGACACGCGAAAAACCCGGACTACCTCGCTCCGACTCAGGTTTTTCGGATTTCTTCGGACGGAAATTTTGAGGAAGTGTTCGCAACGGACGGATCCCTGATTTCCGCGGGAAGCACGGCAATCCCGTTCGAGGGGAGACTGTATATCGCGCAGGTTTTCAATCCGTTTATTCTGAATTGTGAATATTCAAATTAGAGCTTGTTTCAAAACTCTAAAAGGAACGATTGTCAAGCTCATAGCGATTTGTGGGAGTTCCCACAAATCGCGTTCCTGGCACAGAATTTCATCGATTTGTTTCTATTTCTTTTTGGTTGAGTTCCCACATCTAAGTTTTTGAGACTCGCTCTAAAAGGACTTATTCGAAATTTCACGAAAAAAAGGTCTTAAAAAACCGTCCGAAAAGAAGAATCCGCCTTCTCATCGAACTTATCTTTATCGAACGAAAAATTTCCGGATCGCGTCCGCATAGACGGTTCCCATCAGATCGTAACCCGCCGGATTCGGATGAATCGGGTCGATCTGCGGATACAAGGGAATCGTCTTTTCCGTTTCCAAAAAAACGGTTTCCATATCCGCGATCGCGTATCGCGAGCTCAGACTTCTTAAGTAGGAATTGATCTGAAGAATATTCGTTCTGTATCCCGGTGAAATCGTAGGCGGTAAAACTGTCACCAAAACGGCGGCGTTGCTCCGCTCATGAATCCGACTCAAAAGAGTTTCGTAGTTCCCCGGAAATTGATCCGTGGGATAACCGGAAACGTCGTTCGTTCCGAGTTCCACGATCAAAACGTCCTGCGGTTCCGTTAAGGCGGTTCCGATGGATTGAATCCATCCGGGAACATCTCGACCGGAAACGGCGTAATCCGTGACCGTAAACCGGGTTCCCAATTTCTCCCTTAAACCGAACCCGTCGGATCTTTGGGAAAGAGAATCTCCGATGATTCCCACTTTCAAAAGCTGCCCCGCCAACGGCAAAAGGGAAGAAAGTCCTTGTTGATCCTGTTCCTTTCCGACACACGCACAAAATAAGAAAAATAGAATATTCGAAATCGGAAGAATGTTTCGAAATCCGGAAGATTTCATTTCTTCTTCCGAAGATAAATTTCCGCCTGAGCACGCACGAGCTTCCGGGTGGTCGAAGGCGATACGGACACGTTCCTTTTGTAAAAGGAAGAAGCATTCTCCTTCAGATAATTTTCGACCGTTTCATTTCGTTTCGTGCCTTCGCTGAATACGAACGTATCGATCGAATCTAGGGTTCCGGAAAACAGTTCCGAAGGCATGGGAAGTTCTCCCGGTATGAATTCCAGAATCTGTTGGTTCGGATATTTTTCGCGCAGATAAAAATACGGATCGGGAATCGCCTGTAAATAAACCTTTTTGGAATACTTGAGTTCCGCTCCGATTTCCTCGGAAAACTTCTTTCCAAGATCGAACTCCGGATTTACAAAACCGACCTTTCGATACGCCAAAAACAAAACGATCAAATTGCAGAACAAAAGTCCGGAACCCGCGTAGATCACGCGCTTGCGGTCCGATTCTTCCAGTAGAATTCCGCCTAACGCGGAAAGCGGAATCGTCAAATACATCACGTAATAGAATTCCGTGGATAAAAAGAGAAAGATAAGCGTCCCCAAAATCCAAACCGCGAGAAAAAGAAAACGTTCCTTCTTTTCCTTTAAAAGTCTGCGGTTGATTCCGATTCCGGCCAAAAGAAAAATATAAAAAAGAATTCTGACTCCCGGATTTTCATAACCTCCGATCAGAATTTTGATCTTGGTTAAAATCGAAAATACGGAAAATAATTCCTTCTTTCTTCCGAACTGAAGTCCGAATTGAAACAGAAATAAGTTCCAGTGCGGAAACAACCAAACGATCCAAACCGCAAGAGGAATCAATCCACCGATCCAGAATAAAGGAGCGAGCAACGACTTTCTTTTCCAGAGAAGATACAAGGCCGGAATTCCGAAGACGGAACCGAACGGATGGGAAAGAAAGGAAAGACCCAAAAATATTCCGGACGACAACGCTTCCGCCCAATGTACGACCTCGGTTCGTTCGTCGAGCGCCGTGCGAATCAAAAAGAACAAACTTGTTAATGCGAACAGGAGACAAAGCATCTCCATTCTCGCCATCATACCGACGCGTAAAAACAATAAATCCGTTCCGAGCAGCAAACAGGAGAACAAAGCGGATAACGCGGAAAATCCGATTCGTTTTAAAATTCCGTAAAAGATCAGAATGGAAACCGCTGCGGTGACAAGAGTAAAAAGTCGAAGCCCTACGATTCCCGGAAAAACGAATTTCATCCAAGTTCCACCGGTTAAAAAATAGAGCGGAGGCATCCATAAAGTGATTTCCTCCATTCCTGGAATCAAACCTTCCAGCACATGCGTTCGTAACGTTCCGAATGCGGCAAAGTCCTGAGAAGGGGAAAAGAAAAGCACCTCGTCCGGCCAAACCGGCGGAAACTCGAGTCGATCGTTGGAGGGAATCCAGATGAAAAAAGTAAGGAAAAGGACCAAAAGAGCCCAAGGGGTTGCTTTTGCTGAGATGGAAGCGAGTGAGTTCCGGGACATAGACCCGAGTGGAAATCCGGGAAGATCCCGGATTTTAGGTTAACGAATCGAGAGCGGAACTTTCTGTTTCGTACACTTCAAACAGATCTAAGAGTTCGACCACATCGAATACTTTTTTTACGGGAGGAGTGATACAACAAAGTTTCAACTTTCTTCCCTGCTTTTCCAATTCCCGGACCATACCTACGAAGATACGAATCCCGGAGGATGAAATGTAAGAAATGTTTTCCAGGTTGATCAAGATATCACCCTGTCCGGATTGAACATCGTCCAGTAGTTTCGCTTCGACTTCGTCTGAATGTCCGATATCCAGTCTACCGTTGAGCGCAACCAGAGTGTGCTTACCGATCTTTTTCGTTTTGATTTCCAAAGATGGCTTCCTTTTGGAGAATTAGGACTAAATTAAGGTTTCGGAACGCGTTTACAACTCATTTTTAAGCCCCGATCTCTAGAATTTCATCCAATGGAAATATTTTTACAGGTTCGGACTTGGAATTTTTCCCGATCAACTTATAGGTCGCGCGTCTTGTTTTAAATCCCAGAAAGTTTGTGATAAATCGGATTGATACACCCGATGCTTCCATTCTTACGGCGATTGTTCTTCTTATTTTAGGAATGTTGACTTCGATTCCCGTTTTTCGTTTTAATTTTTGAAGAAGTTTCTGAATCGTCTTGTGATGCAACTTGCCGTTTCTTCCTCGGAATAAGAATTCTTCCGGTTTTTTGCCCTTTGTTATCGCATAAAAGTCTTTGAACAAACAAAGAGGAACGTCTAAAAGTCTATCTCCTCTCGGTCCGAATCCACGAATTCGTAATATTCTCGTTTCCAAGTTCACGTCCGAACAACGGATCGAAACGAGTTCCTCCGGTTTTAAACCGAACAAAAACAAAAATCGAATCCAGACGTAGTGATCCGGATAGTTCCGGGCGGCATCGATCAGTTTCCGTATTTCCTCTTTGGTAAGTACGTTTTTAAAATCTTGAGTTTCCGAATTTTCTTTTTCTAAAGGCATACAAAACCTCCCTTTTCAAATTCGGATTCATAGACCGGAAACGTAAAATAATGCGAACAAAAAAACGGAATCGGCGTCGGAAGTTGTAAATTTTTTAATTTGTACAACATATTTTACGAATATTCAAAATTCATAAAATATTCCGATTCGGAATATTAAGAGCTTGTTATCCCGAAACCGGAAGAGAAACTGTAATAGTTCCCACAGGTCCGGTTTTGGGACAAGCGATAGAACGCGGCCTACGGTCCCGGAAATGGAGTTTACGCCGAACCCGTAAACAGCAGAACGATCTTTTTAGGATTACGGTTTATAAACGGAAGTTTTCCGGGGATTAAAATTTATAATCGAAGAATTCTCCTATTGTAAGACCCGAATATAAGGTCCTGTCCCAAAACCGGGATAGAACCTTGCAGCTGATCTTTCCGATAAAGTAAAATTAGGTTTTGGGACACGCTGTAAACCGAAATGAAAACCCGAACGCACCGCCTTCGTTCGGGTTGCGGCGTGCGCGAAATCGACCGATTGAAACCGAATTGAAATCAGGCCCAACTTCTCGATCGATTCCGTTCCGATTTAATTCGAATACCGCGGATTTTCCGACGAATCAATTCACTTCCACACGATTCAATTCGTCGAGTTCGACCTTCCAAGATTGAACGATCTGTACCATTACGTCCAAAACCGCCGGGTCCGGTGAATCGTAGGAATCGGCCGCAAAAGAGTCTACGGAATCAAATCCTCGAATCTGTACGATGGAATTCTTTTCCATTTTCGCGCGGAACACCTCGAACTCTTCCACGGAATCGTTCGGGGAATTCTTCACATAGTAGGGTTTAACGATGCTCACTCGAAAGCTTTCGATCGGAAGATCCTTCAACGTTTGCAAGAGCCGAAAGGACAACAAAGCGACTTCCAATTTCATTCTTTCCTTATATTCTTTTTGTCCCAAGAAAGTAAGAGCGGAATTTCCACCCACCGCAAGAGTCACACGTACCGAGTCCGTAGTGGTTCCGTCAGGCGAAACTCCCGGAGAAATTTCGATTTCCTTCAGACGATCCCCTAACAGTAGAAAGGAGGATTGCCGGATTTTTTCTTCCACGGGGATTTGATGATCGGTTAATATCTTTTGGACTTGGTCCTTTGCGCTTTGTTTACAAACTGCAGCGAAGAAGAAGATCGAAAGAACGAGCATAGGGTAAAATACCCTATATACAAATTTGAGATTCTTAGGAACTTGTTCTTGTTTTGATAAGTTTTTCCGACATGGTTCGTTCGAGTACAAACGTTCATTTCTCATAAACAAACCTCCTTACTTTCTATTTCAAAAAGAGACTCCTTAATTTTAAGAGATCCATTCGTTTTTGCAAGCTTTTAGCCGATTTTCACCGGTTTAGAAGAATCAAACGATGCTAATACTCGATTCTAAATTCAAATAATTTGATGAACCGACCACCGGTCGGTCGTCTTAATCCGTTATACGGACCCACTCAATGAAGTGATGACCTCGTTTCTTCCCGCTTCCATTTAGGAAAAAAATTATTTCAAATGATTGGCTATTAATTTGCGTTTGCGTTAAAAAGATGTTTCATTTTTTTCCGGACCTAAATAAAAAATGATCCAACGTTAAATTTTTTCTGTAATTTTAATTAGGCGAATCCGTCATAAAGAACTGTATGAAACCGAAAAAAATCTCGAACGACGATCTTGAGTCCCTGGTAACAGGCGTTAAAACACAATCCCTTGAAGCGGTGGGAAATTATCTATATAAAGGATTCAGAATACAGGTTAGTAAATATAATCTGTCAGGCGCTGAAAGAGTTCAACTTTTATATCAAAGAAGAAGAAACAACGGCCTTTGTATCGTATGCGGAACGAAAGTCTCCAAAAAGAACCCTTCCTCCGGCAAACTCTACAGACTTTGCGAACACCATCGCAAGACAATCGACAAGAAAAAGTAATCAACCTTTTCGGAAAACCTGCAGATAATCTTTAAAGGGGGATCTTTTCCTCCGGAGCTTATCTTGCAGGCAAAAAGATTCTTCCTCTTTCCGATTGTTTTGTTCTTACTATGGATTACGCTTTCCGGTTCTTTGTTGTCGGAGGCGAGTCCCCTTCAAGAAACCCAGGCAGAAAACCTATTACGAATCGCGGAAGAAGCCTACAAGGACCGCAAGTTCCATAAGTCGATCGAAGAAATCAAAAGTTTTCTGATTCTTTATCCTTCGAGCAAGTTTAAGAATAAGGCGTATCAAGTCTTAAAGAACAATTACTCGAGACTCGGCCGTCCGGAAAAGGTTCTGGAAATCAATCTGCAGCAATATTCTCAAGAACCCACTTCTTCCCAGGGTTTGAACGCGTTTTTCGAAGCCGGTAAACTCTATCTTGAAATCGGGGAAGAAAACAAGGCACGGGACGTCTTTAAATCCATTTGCACCCAGTCTTTTTCCCGAGAACTCGCCGAAAAAGCCGCTCTGGAACTCTCCGAATGGGAGATTTTAAGCGGTTCCAAGACGGAAATGTCGGAATGCGGAGAAAAGTAGCTCTTTTTTTCGAGATTTGATTCGCAAATTCCGATAATGAAAACAGTTGAACTCTGATTTTCAAAAAAAATACTAACACAACAGCATGTCCACAGGGATCTTCCAAATCGTTAATTTCCAGAAGGGCTCCTACATTATTGTAGAGGGCAAAAAGGACTCTCCTAGCTTCTTTATTATTCGAGAAGGAAAGGTTAAAATCGGTCGGGAAAACCCCGTTGTCGGTGAAGATCCGAATTCTGTTCAAGGTCCGGGAGACTTTTTCGGCGTCGTTGCGGCGATGAGCCAGCACGCGCAGATCGAGTCTGCAGTGGCACTCACCGACGTTTCGGTGATCGAGGTAAGTTACGATCAGTTCGGAACCCTCATTCAAAGAAATACTCCGGTAGCGATGAAAATCATTCGCTACTTCTCCATGAAACTCCGTCAGTTCGACCAGACGATCACTCGTCTAACTTTCCGTTCCGCGGTGGAAGAAGATCCGAACGAGCTTTACAATATCGGTGAAAACTACTTCAACCAGAAGAACAGCCCGCACGCGGCGTATGCTTTCCAGAAATATCTTCAATATCTTCCGAACGGTCCGTTTGCGACTCAAGCCAAGCTGAAACTGCAAACGATGAACCAGCCTATGCAGGCTCCCGCGATCGATCTCACCAAATTCAACCGTATGTATGCGGACAACGAGATGATCTTTTGCGAGCACGAACCCGGTCGAGAACTGTACATCATTCAAAACGGCAAGGTGAAGATCACCAAGATCGTGGATAAGAACGAGGTATTGCTCGCCGTTCTTCAGAACGGGGATATTTTCGGTGAGATGGCGCTTTTGGACAACAAACCGAGATCCGCTTCCGCCATTGCTTGGGGGAACGTTCAACTTCTCGCGATCAACAAAGCGAACTTCGAGGGAATGGTTAAGGCTCAACCTCAGCTCGCAACCCGTCTGATCACCCTTCTTTCGGAAAGAATTTGGACCGCCTACAAGCAACTCGCGAACTTGATGATCAACGATCCTCAAGGAAGAATCGCGGATACTCTTTTGACTCTCGTCGAAAAGAACCGTATCAAGATCGCCCCGAAAGTTTCGTACAACTTCGAAATCGGCACGAAGGACTTAATCAAAATGGTAGGTCTTTCGTATCCGAAGGATGAAAATCTCGTTCTCGATCTTTTGACCAAAAACAAATGGATCAAACTCGACCAGGGAAAACTCAGTTGCACCGACTTGGTCGAACTCGAAAAACTCGTTCATATCTATAGAAAAAAATCCCAGATGGAAAACAAACTCAAGAAGAGGGCGTAATCCGTTACGCGTTCTTTGATCGAGATGCCCTCCTCCGATTCCGATTCTTCGAAAAATTCCTCCGGTTCGATTTCCGCAAAGTCCCGAAAGTCCCGCGCCGTCAAACAATCTTCGCGTGTTTTGTCGGAACCTTTAAAGAATAAAAAGAACGGCAAGTCGAAAGATTCTTCTGTTTCGACTTACGCAAAATCGGAGGACAGAGACATTCGGCTTCAAAAAGCGACCGATTGGCTTCGTAAACAAGATTCGATCACGAAGAAGCTGATCGACGGCGTCGGGCCATGTCAACTTAGAACGATCGGAACTCCGTATCAAGTTTTGATCAAATCCGTCTTAGGACAACAGCTATCGACCAAGGTGGCTCTTACGTTCGAACGCCGTCTGATCGCGCTTGCGGGAGGAAAGAAACTTCCTTCCCCCGAGCAGATATTAGAAATTCCGAATACGGCTATGAGAAAGATCGGAGTTTCTCAGGCAAAAACCGAAACAATCAAACGGGTCGCCGAATCTTATTCCACCAAGGAAATCACGGATGCAAAACTTCGTAAATTAGAAGATTCGAATGTGTTGGATCTGCTTTGTTCCTTGAAGGGCGTCGGACCTTGGACTGCCGAGATGGTATTGATCTTCGCTTTGGATCGTTGGGATCACTTTTCGATCAACGATTTGATTCTGCGTAAATCCGTGGAAAAACACTACGGAATTTCAAAGGACAATAAAAAAGAAATCATTCACTCTCTGAAGAAATATTCTCCGTATCGAACGATTCTTTCGTGGTATCTTTGGGCCGATGTGGACGGCGGAGAGGGCTGGTAGGAACTGCGGTCCAAAAAGGAAACGATTAGAACCTAACTTTGTAAGAGTTCCCACAGATTTTGGCAAAGAAAATCAACTTGCGTATTTCAAAATTTTCTGATAAAGGGAGAGTTCGTGAACAGTGTCGTTAAAGTTTCGCACAAATGAGAACTTGCGAGAGCTTCTCCTACTGCCCTCAGGGAAGGTTTTTCTTTTTTGAATTTGTTTGGTTACAATCTCCATCGGCAGGGGAGCCTTCTCGTTTACTCGTAAACGTGCGAAAAAGTTAGGGCGTTATCTTGCTCAAAACATCTCAAAAGGACGTTTTTCAATAACTCTAAATATTTCCTCAATGTTTTTGTTGTTCGGTTGATTGAGGAACTCCCGAAATGAGTCTAAAGGAATGACATGTTCGCTACTATAAGAACTAAAGAAATCGCCGAAAGATGTTCGGATCGTATATAATAAATAATCAAACAATTTATTTTTTTCATCCACTTCGGATAAATTTGCGATCGTGATATGAAATTCTTTTTGTAGTTTGTAACTCAAAAAATGTCCTAAAGGACTAATGTAAAACAAGTTCTCATCGTCGGAGGGGTCCGTTAATTGCAGAGCACGCTCTAATTTTAAGAGACCGACCTTTGT
The DNA here is from genome assembly GCF_022267375.1 of Leptospira sanjuanensis. GTDB lineage: Bacteria > Spirochaetota > Leptospiria > Leptospirales > Leptospiraceae > Leptospira > Leptospira sanjuanensis. The sequence continues at coordinate 462,546 of NZ_JAIZBH010000001.1, read as the reverse complement.
AAAATAATGAATTTCGAATGATAGGATTTTACGATATAAAATATTGTTATGTAAACCGTTCAGAAATCGGTACATAAACGAATATTGCATATATTGAAAGTAAGCGTCACCGAGCATACTTTGTAAATCCTGTCCGTTGAAGGCAGTTGCAAATCCACGAATTTTACCTTGATAACGAATCGCCCATTCGTGCATAAGCGTGATGGAAATTTTGGATCTTTCTTGTGCGAGAAGTTTTAAGTTCCCCTGAACTTCAGAGCTGGAAGTTCCAATCAATAAATCTATCCTATCCCGGGCCCTGGAATAACGAAGTTCTTCGGGAGTTTGTAAACGCTTCTTTGTCACTCGCCGGAACGAATGAACTTACGCACGGATTGCGCTTTCAGGTCTCGTTCAATTGCTGCATCAAGTTCAGGAGTTTCTTGGAGAAGAAAATAAGGATTATAACGAGGAGCACTATTTTTTTCTCTGGATATAGCTTTATCTATACCTTTGTTTACCCGATCGGCGTCATATTTAAAGTTATCCAGAAAATTCTCAGCCATATTTACAGTGTAAAATTTTACCTTTTAGAACTTCAAGAATTTCGATTTTTTTAGCAAGAATAATACTATGAGACATATTTTTTCAATTCTTTTCTAAAAGACTTCTTCCAAATTTAATATGAATATCGTTAAGATCGAAAAAAGCATATACCGAAAAATGCAAAAATACAAGCGTCAAACTGCTTGTGATCGGAGCGAAAATTCCGAACCGAAAAAAATTTTGGTTATAGAATCGAGTTTGCGAGGATTAGAGCATTCTGTTTCGACCTATAGAAGAAACTTTGAGTTCCAGCGCGATCGCGAGCCTTTTCACAAAAACGTTCTGCGAATGAATCGCCCCGCGTCAGAGATGCGAAGCGTGCGCAGCAGCCGTCTCCGAAGGAGACGGCCGAAAGCGTTAGCTGGAGCGCGAAGCAAGCTCGGTCTTCGCGCCAGCGAAGAGACGCCCAAAACGCCTTCGCCTACTTGCAAAAACTTGAATCTACTTCTTAAAGTTTGATTCCGACCAATTCGCAATCAGCTTTGGTCATGATCTTGACGAGCTCTTCGAATTTTACTTTCGGTTCCCAGCCCAGCTTTTTCTTCGCTTTTGCAGGATCACCGATGAGAATGTCCACCTCGGTCGGTCTGTAAAATTTCGGGTTCACTTCCACAAGAAGCTGACCGGACTTCGCGTCGAATCCTTTTTCGGAATCGCCTTTTCCGTCCCAGCGAACTTGAACTCCCGCACATCCGAATGACTTCTCCACGAATTCCCTTACCGTATGAGTTTCGTTCGTAGCGACGACGTAATCATCCGCGTCGGGTTGTTGCAACATCATCCACATCATTTCGACGTAGTCCGGTGCGTATCCCCAATCTCTCTTTGCGTCCATGTTCCCGAGTTGGATCGGTCCGCCTTTTTTCGCGAGAAGGTTGGCGACTCCGATTGTGATTTTTCTCGTTACGAATCCTTCTCCGCGGCGTGGTGATTCGTGATTGAATAATATTCCGTTGGATGCGTGGATCCCGAACGCTTCTCTGTAGTTTACGACCGCCCAATAGGCATAAAGTTTTGCCACCGCATACGGTGATCTCGGATAGAACGGGGTCGCTTCGGTTTGCGGAATCGCTTGCACCTTTCCATACAACTCGGATGTGGATGCTTGATAAAAACGGCTTTTGACTCCGATCTGTTTGATCGCGTCTAAAATTCTCAGTGTTCCAACCGCGTCGGCTTCCGCCGTATATTCGGGAACTTCGAAGGAAACTCCCACGTGCGATTGCGCCGCGAGATTGTAGATTTCGTCCGGATTCACTTTTTCCAGAATCCGATTTAAGTTACTCGAATCGGTTAAGTCACCATAATGCAGAACGAGATTGGAGTTTCCGCGGAGATGTTCGATTCTCGCACGATTGAACATGCTGGATCTTCTGACGATCCCGTGAACTTGATACCCCTTCTCCAGGAGAAACTCCGTTAGATAGGATCCATCCTGTCCGGTGATCCCAGTTATGAGTGCTTTTTTCATCTTCAGACCAGAAAAACCCAAAAACCGGATCTGGCAAGAAAGTTTAATGCCTGATTCTCAGACGAAAAGCCGTTTAAACCCGGCTGTGAACCCAATCCTTTCTGCGAAATCGAACCACGAATACGAACGCAAGAACACCAACCCAAGCCACGATTCCCGACCACAATCCGGTCGATCCCATTTTGAGATAAATTCCCATAAAGTACGCGGAAGGTAAAAACACCAGATAAGAAGCGGCCGTATACGCACGAAACACGAAGTCCTGCAATCCCGCACCTCGAAGCGCACAGGCAATCACCATATGATACGCGTCCACGATCTGAATGACTCCTAAGATCACCAGCGGAGAATAAGCTTCCTGAATCAGTTCCTCATCTTTGGTATAAAAGGATAACATTTCCTTTCCCCAGAGAATAAAAATCAATCCCATGCTTCCCATCACACACGCGGCAAAGAACGCGGAACGAAACGCTCCGTGATACGCGAGTTTCGGTTTTCCCGCTCCTAAGGCCTGACCCAAAATCGTAGTCGCCGCGATTCCGAACGCATAACCCGGAAGAAACGATAAACTCAACGTGCTAAAAAGCATATTCGTAACCGCTAATGCAGTCGTTCCCACTACGGTCGCAAACTCGATAAAGATCATAAAGGAAACGTTGTTGAGAAGTTCCGCAAGCGCGGGTGCGGTGCTCGCTTTTAAAATTTCGCGGAAATGATCCCAACTAAAACCCCAAGATACGCCCGCAAAATATTTTCCGAGACTTTTCGAGTAGAAGTAAAACGGAAACGCGATCAGACCCGCTCCTCCCGCCAAGGAAGAAGCGATTGCCGCACCTTTGACTCCCATCGCTTCGAATCCTAGATTCCCGTAGATCAACACCCAGTTTAAGAATATATTCGCAAAACATGTTATAATCATGGACGCAAGTCCGGCGGTCGTGATCCCCAGCCCGTCCGTAAACGCTCTTGTCGTAAACAGTAAAAAGAAGAATACGGTTCCGAGAAAACGAAAATAAAGGTAATCGCTCGACAAACCTCGGACAATCTCGTCCTTATTGAGTAACTTCATCAACCAATCGCTGCCGTACGCGCCGCCGATCGACAAAAGTCCTCCGAATACGAAAACGATATATAAGGTCGTAACTCCGATCCTTCCGATTTCGGAATCGTTCTTTTCTCCGAATCGTCTCGCGATGATGACCTGAATCCCCATCGCAAATCCCATAAGAAACGCAAGCACCGTAAAGTGCGCGATTCCTCCGATCCCGATCGCTGCGATCGAATTTTTTCCGAGCCTTCCGACCATCATCGTATCGGTCACCCAAACCACGGTTTGACTGAGCATCCCGAACACGACGGGCACAGCAAGTTTTAAGATCATCGAGTTCAAAAGACTCGGGCGAATGTTTCTGTAAAAAGTATGAGCTAAATGATGAAGAGTTCTCACGGTTCTCCCAGAATTTTATTCCGAAACAAGATGACCATCCATTTTCAAAAAAAACTTTCTTCCACGTTAGAGATCTTCAAACTCGGACGAAACCGAATCGTCATTTTGTCGCGGCGAGAATTTCGGAAAACGAAGAATGGAAAACGATACGGACACAAAAATTCTTATAACGTCATGAAACGATACGCGGATCTTCACAATCATCTCTACGGTTCGATCACTTCCGAATTTCTGTACGAAATGGGAAAGTCCAACCCTTCCCCGCGTTGGGAAATTTTTACGAATTCATATCAACAATGTTTCGGTAAAAAGATTTCAACGGAAACCTTCTTTGAGGATTACAAAAACCCGAAGGATTTCCGCAAACTCTATCAATTCAATCACAAAGGACCGTTTCCCGAATTTCAGGCCAAGTTCAATCTCATCATCGCGCTTTCCAAATTCAATCCGGAAGAAGTCGCGTTAGTCGCCACACGAGTCGTCCTAGATCAATTTTCCCAGGGAGTCGTCTACGGAGAATATAGAATCATGTATTCTCCCTTGGATACGGAACAGGGAATCTACGACAAGACCCTCGCTGCCTGCGAAGGTTTGGCCCGCGCCGAGCAGGAAACGAACGGCCAAGCGATCGGACGGCTCGCCGTTTCTCTTCATCGGGAAGGAGACGTCTTTCGGGAATATTCTCTCTTAAAAGGGTTCATGGAAAAAAATTCCCTCATCGCGGAATATCTAACCGGATTAGATTTTTGTTATATTGAGGAAGGTTTCCCGCCCAAGCACAAACGAAATTTTTTCGAGGAAGTCAACAAAGACAATCGAGCCGAAACGGACAAAGCGCTCGCGATTCTGTATCACGTGGGGGAAAGTTTTCAGGATAAGTCCATTCTTTCCGCGTGCCGCTGGGTTTTGGAATCCGCGGAATGGGGAGCGCATCGTCTCGGTCACGCGATCGCGCTCGGGCTTCATCCTTCCGAAAAAAAGAACGTTCCGATTCTTGAGTCGAAAGAAGAAAGACTCGATCAACTCCGATTCTATTACGATCGAAGGGAAGAACTGGATTCTTTCTTGGAACTTCCTTCGAGAGAAAAGATCGGAAACGAAATCGACGCTCTCAAACATAAGGAAACCGTCTCCTTGCAATTCGATTCTTCTTATTCCGAAGAATGTCTCGGCTTTCAAAATTATTGTATGTCGAAAATAAATACGACGAACGCGGTCATCGAAAGCTGTCCGAGTTCGAACGAATACATCGGAATGGTTTCCAATCCGGAGTCGCATCCGATTCTCCGCTTTGCTAAGAATCAAATGAAATTCACGATCTCCACGGACGATCCCGGAATCTTCGGAACCACGATCGAAGAGGAATATTCCAAGGCCGCAAAGATCGGTCTCGACGCGGAAACGCTCGAAGCCGTGAGACAGAATTCGTTTCTTTATACTTCCGAAATTCTCAGCGGAAGAAAATCGGCGTTTTAATCCGCATTAAAAATTCTTGCATCGACTTGCCCACGAGAGATTGTAGAAGAAAGGCCATGCCCAGTTTGCAGGAAATCGCCAAGAAGCCGAATTTATTCGTAAAGTTTCGAAATTTTGCGGCGGTTCTTCTTATATTTTCGTTCCTGCATCCGCATTCTTTGTTTTCCCAAAGCCAAACCGACTTTGCGGACCCTTATGATTTTAATTTGAGAAATTATAAGGATTCTTCTCCGAGCAGGGACGGCTATCAGGAATATACCCTTCCTCCTAAATTCAAAAAACCGGTTTTAGTTTCTCCGAAGAACGCCCAGGTTCCGTTCGAACCTCCGTTTTCCGCGACGGGCGGTTTACGAAGAACGACCAATCCGAACGTGGAACGAGGCCAGGAAAATCTCATCAATCCCTTAACGGGAGAAATCAACGTAGAGGCGATTCTTCAAAGGCAAGCGCAGCAGGCCGATCGTAAAAAAAGACAGAATCAAATCCACGAAGAAGAGAAATATACAGAGACCACCTTCCGCCGTTTTTCGATCATCTTCTTTATGACGCTTCCGATCACATTAGGACTCGGTTATGCGATCGCATCCGCCGCAAAAGTCAACGGAGTTCATAAATTTCAGAAAACGTTCGGCGGTTCGGTATTTATCGGAGTTTTCGGAACAAGCCTCGCGTTCGCAAACGCTTGGCACGATATGAAAGAATACGAATCCATGAAAAAGGAGAATCAACCCGAATCTCCTCCGGTCGAACCTACTTCCGCGGATTCTCTTGGTTTCGGAAATGCGGCTCCGATTCCGATCGCGGGCTCCTCGCCGTTTCCGGGAAGAGAATACAAGATCGACATTTCCCTGTTCAACGTCAGCTTCTAATGCCTTCTCCTCAGGAAACTAAATTCAGTTTCTGGAATATACGACGCGAGGCCGCACTTTTTTATCAATCCAAGATCCATCCGATATTACGAATCTATTATTCGATCTGCGGCCTTCTTTCCCTTTGTCTCTTGATTTTAATCTACGGATTTTATTATCCGCACGAGTGGACGCATTGGATTCGTTTGCTCGTAAACGGAATCGTAATTTCCCTCGTCGTCTACGAAGCCCTTTCGTTTCTTTTCGCGATCGGAAATCTTCTTGATTATTTAAAAACGCATATCACCGAAGCGGTCGTCGTGTTTCTGCTCGTCTTTCAGGAGATCATCAGCAAGGAAATCTACGAACTACTTACCTTGAATTCGTTGAGCGGAGAAGACGCGAGTTTGGCCTTCTTATCCTTGAGTCAAATTTTTCTGTTGTTCAGTAACTTCTCTCGTTTGATCCGAAAAACGGATTTGTTGAATTACAGACAAATCAGTCCTTCGCTCGTCATCACCGGCAGTTTCGGAATTTTGATTCTGCTCGGAACGCTTGCTTTGTCCGCACCGAGAGCGCAAGTAACTCCGATCGCTCTCGTCGACGTTTTCTTTACCGTCGTAAGCGCGGTTTGTGTGACGGGTCTCAGCACGATCGCGGTCGCTTCCCAACTTACGGGAACGGGACAAACGATTCTCATGGTTTTGATTCAGATCGGCGGTTTGGGTTTGATGACGCTCACTGTTTTCTTTGCGATCTTTTTAGCGGGACAAGTCAGCGTTACGAACAAACTTCTCATCAAGGATTTGTTCAGCCAGGAAACCGTGGGAAGGGCTTCGTTCGTATTAAAACAAGTGGCGGTCCAGACGTTTCTCATCGAAGCGTTCGGAGCTTTGTTGATTTTTCTTTGGTATCCCGAAACAAACGAAACGAATTTAAAAAACAGAATCTTCTCTTCCTTGTTTCATTCCGTGAGTTCGTTTTGCAACGCGGGTTTTTCGATCTTTCCATCCGGATTCGAAACGGAATGGATGTCGCATCAGAGGATGTTTCTCTCCGTCGTGATGATCTTGATCGTGTTAGGCGGACTCGGTTTTCCGACGGTGCATCATTTGATTTACTGGACGTTGCAACGGGAGAATTCTCCGCAAAGAATGGAGCTCGGCGCCAAGCTGATCCTGACCGTTTCCGCGGCGTTGATCGTCTTAGGGACGGTTTCCTATTTCATCCTTGAATCGAAACTCACACTCGCCGGTCTGAATCCATCGGACCGATGGTTTCATTCCCTTTTTTATTCGATCAGCACGAGAACGGCCGGCTTCAATACATTAAGTATTTCTAAAATGGGAATTCCGATGGTTTTCGTTTCTCTCTTTTTGATGTGGGTCGGCGCGTCGCCCAACGGAACCGGAGGCGGAATCAAAACGACGACGCTCGCCGTTTCAACATTGCATCTTTTCAATCACATCCGAGGAAAGGAAGAGTTGGAGATTTTCGGAAGGAGAGTTTCTTCCGGTTCGATCGCTAGAGCGTCGGCCGGGATTTTAGTTTCCCTGTTTCTGATTTTTTTCGGAATCTTCTTTTTGACTTTGACGGAAAATTTCGAGTTCATCGATCTTTGTTACGAAGTCGTATCCGCGTTCGGAACCGTGGGTCTTTCGAGAGGAATCACTCCCTCATTGACTTCTCCTGGAAAGATTCTGATCTGCTTGATGATGTTCGGCGGAAGGGTCGGAATGCTGACCATCTTGATCGCGTTCGTTCCGAAAGAAAAAAAATCCGGTCTTCGCTATCCGGAAGAATCGATTATCGTTGGATAACGGGAGGAGTTTGTGGCAACCAAAAAGAAAACTCATAAAAAAAGAATCGCAGTCATCGGCTTGGGAGAATTCGGTAAAGCCCTCGTCGTCTATCTCAACGAGAACGGTCACGAAGTCACAGCGATCGACAAGGACATCAAGGTAATAGAGGAAATCAAAGACCACTGCGCTCTCGCGGTTTGCGTCGACACAAGCAGCAAATCCTCTTTGGAGGAATTGGATCTGGAAGACATGGACGAAATCGTAGTCTCGCTTGCGGAGAATTTCGAAGCGCTGATAACGACCGCTTATCATCTCAAAGAGATGAAATTGGAATCGCTTCATGTCCGTTATCATTCCGAAGTGAACCGTAAAATTCTTCAGATGATCGGAATCGAAAATCTATTCAACCCGGAAGAAAGAGCGGCAGCATCGATGGCCGAACAGCTCAGCTATCAGGGCGTAAAAAAGGCGACTTTGTTAAGCGAAGAATACAGTCTTTTTGAAGTGGAGATTTCCCCTCTTTTATACGGAAAAAAACTGAAGGACTTGAATCTCCGGGAAAAATTCCGGCTCAATCTCGTCGCGGTGCGAAAAGCCGAAACGGACGAAGAAGATTCTGCGAACCGGGAAGGCGTCGTGTTTCTTCCCGATTCGCAAACCGTATTTCGGGAAAAGGAAGTGTTGATTCTTTTCGGAACCTCCGAAAGCATCAAACGATTTACGAGCGCTTATCCCATCGGATAAGGAATCTCTTTGGAAACCTCGTCGATCTTTTTTAAAACGTCTTCCGTTAATACGACATTCTGAGCCTTCAAACTTTCCTCGAGCTGCTCGACCGTGTTCGCGCCTATGATCGTCGAGGCTACGTAGTCGTGTTGTTTGGACCACGCGACCGCAAGAACCGTCGGCGACATCCCCGCTTCTTCCGCGATCTTTATGAGTTTTGCCGTGGAAGCCAAGGTTCCTTCGTTTAAAAAACGGTGGGCCATCTTTCTTTGTCTTTCACCCGCGGCGAGATAACGGCTGAACCTCGCGTTCTGCGGAGGATTGGGAGAATTGTATTTTCCGGTAAGCACCCCGCCCGCAAGAGGAGAATACGGAAGAAGACTTACGCCTTCCCGTCTACAGATGTCGGCTAACGCGTCCTCGAATCTTCGGTTTAATATGCTGAAATTATTCTGAATGGAATCATACCGCGCAAAGCCGAATTTTTCGGAAACGGCGAGACTCTTCATCATCCCCCACGCGGTTTCGTTGCTGTTCCCGATGTAACGAACCTTCCCTTCGCGCACAAGTTCGGTGAGAACGTCGAGCGTTTCTTCGTAGCCGAAATCGGAATCGGGCCAATGAGTCTGATACAGATCCACGTAATCCGTTCCGAGACGATGAAGACTTCCTTCGATCGCAACTCTGATATTTCTACGATCGAGCGCAGTCTTCCCTTCGCGAACCGGAGGAACAAACCAGCCGTGTCCCGGTCCGCATACTTTCGTCGCGATCAGGATCGAGTCTCTTCGTTTGGTCTTAAGCCATTTGCCGAAAATCCTTTCCGTCTCATGCACATAACTCGCATCAGGCGGAACGGGATAAATTTCGGCGGTATCGTAAAAATCGATCCCCGCGTCAAAGGCCCGGTCTAAAATCCGAAAGGCTTCCGCTTCGTCGCAAGTGGAACCGAAGGTCATCGTGCCCATGCAGATTTCCGAAACCACCATTCCCGATTTGCCCAGTCTTCTTTTTTTCAAATTGTTCCCCCTATAGACAAAGGCCAAGAATCGCGTTTTAGCGCCGAAACGCAATCGGAAACGACCTTTATTTTGAACGCGAAGTAAAGTCCTTCAGAACTTTCGCATACGTTTCCGTTTAGACTTCGGATTAAAGAATTGATTTCTTTTTATCAGATGAAAATATCAAGTCCCCGAACGGTTTTTTTGCTATTTTGAAATTCGATGTAGTGTAGAATCCTCGTTAGACCTTTATTCTAAAATTCGACTCGTGCGAGGTGCGGCGTTTGGATAAGGAATCTCTTTACGATCATGAGAAGTATGAAGAACTCATGCCCTCGTATCTCTATTTGAAAAATGAAGCCGACGCGACGGATCAGGAAGCCATTTTTTTAAGCCCGAAAGAAGTGGAGATTCTTTATCAGATTCGGAATCATACCACGTTGGAAGGTTTCTTCAGCGGAAAGATTCTGAAGATATGGAGGGACGAAGGTTCCAAACCGATCTACGTCAACACGCTGAAAAAACTCTCGGATGAAAATCTCATCTTCGTATTTCCTGAATTCAAATTCCTGCCGGAAACGAGCCAACTCACCGTATGTCTTTGTCTCGTCTCCGAAAAGGAATTCAAAAATTCGAACCGAGAAAACCTCAAAGAAATTTATCTCAACAGCCTGAGTAAATCCGCCTTCGCGATTCAAAACTATATTCTCGGCTGCGAGCCGTTTCAAATCAGCGAACTCATTTCGATCTTCGAATATCTGATTTCCGGGACCGCGGCGGGAACGTTCGTAAAGGAATCCTTCAGCATCAAAAAATGGATTCAAACGTTCACGTTCAGCGAACTTCTGAAAGAGGAAACGATCGCCGATTCGATCCAATTCATTCTGGAAAACATTCAAGAAGGCGAATATATCGCCGTCACAAAAACGACGGGATTGTTCCACGTTAGCGACGAACTTTCCGCGAAAGCGTTCGAAATCCTGAAAGGATATTATCTCAACCAATTTTCCAAACGTCTGAAAGAACGTTTCCCTGCGGCCTGGAGTTTGGTTCTCGAATATAGAAAGGGAATCGTGATCGACGTAAATCACAGCGGACCGATTTCGGGAATCGAGGAAAAATTCGTTTCGGACGAACTGAAAATCATCCGCGAAAACCTAAACGATCTAATTCCGGAATCGTTTAAAGATTTTCTAATATTGGCGAATTACATCGCGCAAAAACACGATCGGGAAAGGAATCTGCGCGCGTCCGCCGAGGAACTAAAGTCGATCAAGATGCTCAAAACGATGATGTCGATGAAAAACCAGACCTTATCGCAATTCGTCACGATCAATCTCGACGAGGATCGTGAATTTTCCTATTCGATCGTGGACAATCTCAAACGTGACCCGGATTGTATCTCCTGCGATTGGTACGAAAAAGGGAAAAAGATCGCGTGCCTTTGTAATAAAAAGGAGGACACGATCCTTTCTTTGATTCAACTGATGATTGAGAAATATTCGTTCAAAACGGAACTCATTAAGAATTTCTTATATCTTTTGAAAAAGGAAAAAAGCGCGTTGGGACAACTCTACGCGAATCCGGATTTCAAATCCGCTCTTAACAAACTGAAATATTCCTGTTACAAGGAAAATCTTTCGTGGTTTTCCAAGGTGTTGAGCTTTTTAGGAGTGTACGGACTGTTGGAAAGTTCTCTCGAACACGAAGAATCCATCACACAATTCGAACAACTCAGCCGCGAAATCGCTTATAAGGAAAACCGCAGAAAACAATTGGAAAAAATCCGGGCCGAATGGCTGAGCGAAACCGAAGTCGAATTGGAAAACGCAGTAACGGAGGTTGTGTCGAATCCGAAATCCAAACCGAGATCGCGTTAGACGAAACTGTGGCTTACTTCTTGATTTCGAACGTTCTAAAATTGCCTTTCGGATCTTCCCAAGTGATGAGCGCTTCTTTCACCTCGGAACCTTTCGGTCCTCTTTGAATCGCCTTAAAAAGGTCTTCGATAAACATCTTGTCGCCTTCGACGACGGTTTCGACTTCTCCGCCCGGAAGATTCTGCGTAAAACCGCTGAGTCTGCATTCCTGCGCTCTCTGAAGAATGTAATAACGGAACCCGACGCCTTGCACTTTACCGCGCGCGAGAATCTTCGCCCTTGAATTATTTTTTGATCCCATCGATCATTCCTCCGTTTTGCTCTCCAAGTTCACCATCCACGCCGAAAAATCCCTAAAAAAATTCCAAAGAATTTCCTTTACGGATTCTTCCGCTTCCCAATCTTCCAAAGCCTTCCGATAACAAGCAAGCCAGACTCGTCTAGCCTTTTCATCGATCGGAAACGGAAGATGTCTCGCTCGCATTCTCGGAGGTCCGTAGTTCTGGGAATACAACGGAGGACCGCCCGTTACTTGAATCAAAAAATCGGCGGATTTGATTTTACTCTCTTCCAGATTTTCGGGAAACATAAAAGCGATTTGGCTCGACGGAATTTGATCGTAAAAATCGGAAACGAGTCTGCGTAGACCATTCTCCCCTGCGGAAGCGAAAACCGTTTGTAGACCGGGAATCGGACCGGGCGGACCGCTCGGCGGAATAAAAAGAGGACGTTCTTCCATTAGGATGCCGTTCCTGTTTTTCCGAGAAAGGTTCGAATCTTAGGCCCAAAGTCATTTACAATTTTATAATATACGTCTTTTTTGAACGGCACGACGGTCTCCAGAGTCTTTTCGATCGGTATAAACCGAACCGTTTCAAATTCCCTTTCATGAACGTCCAGATCGCATTGATTGGCTTCTCCGTCCCAATGAATGAGAAACCATTTCTGAAGCTGTCCTCTGTATTTCTGAAGATGACGGTTGAGAGGAAGGTTTTCGGGAAAGTCATACGGAATCCATTCCGGATATTCGGATACGATTTTACCGGTGTCGATTCCGACTTCTTCATACAATTCCCTCAGAGCGGCCGTCGTGGGATCTTCCTCTTCGTCGATTCCGCCTTGAGGAAACTGCCAAGAGCCTAAAAAATTCAGTCTCTCGCCGACCAAAACCTCTCCGCGAGAATTGAACACGACCATCCCGACGTTCTTTCTGTAGGGCTTTTCCATACGAATAGGCTTCAGGTCCGGCTTTGAAAAGACAAGAAGTTTTATGTTTGGAATTCAGTTGCAAATTTTATACTCTCTTGGGAATCATACACATAACATCCTTGTCTTCTTAGGAGTTTGAGTCTCAACAATGCAGTTACGTAAAAAGTCTTCTCGTTCCCGTATCTTTAAAGAAAAGGACTTCGATATCAAAGCGTCTTCGATTCCTGGAATCGGCATGGGACTCTTCCCCAAAGAGAACGTCAACAAAGGCGATACGATCGGTTATTATACCGGAAGAATTCTTTCGGATAAAATCGCGAACTCATCCAAATACTGCGAATCGAAGTATTTACTCTGGATCTGCAAGGACTATTGGATCTATGGAGAAGGCAAAGAAAGCAATTATACCCGCTTTATGAATCACAGCTCCAAACCGAACGTTAAGTTAGTCGTATCGGTTCGCTGGAAGACCGCAAGATTCGAGGCGATCCGCAAAATCAAAGCGGGAGAAGAATTGTTCTTCGATTACGGAGACGAATACTGGATCAACACGGACATAGATCCTGTGGAAAGAAACTGAATTCTCCCTTTAAACGGAAGCGGCGGTCTTGGACGCCGCATGTTTGAAAAAAAACGCAAACCCTCCCAAAAGACTCCACAGCGCGGGCAATGTTTTTAAAGTAATGCCGATATCTCCGTGAGAGATCAAAGGCGTTAAAACCAGCTTGGATCGATTCCTCGGAAGATCCCTTTCCAACAATCGTTCCAAAATCAAAGAAGACTCCGAAGCGGGAACCACGTTATCCCTCACACCGTGGATCAAAGCGACATGCGCTCTTAAATCCTCGAGTTTGTTGTAAACCTGAAGATCCTGAAGAAACGAACGGAACGGTCCCGCGTTACGAATGATCCGATTCCAAATCTCGGAGCGATATTCACGATCCTCTTTGAGTTTGATAAAGATTTCTCTGTTATCCGGCTTCATCGTTTCTAAAACCTTGGGAAGTTCCGGAGAATCCCGGAGAATACTTCCGTCCATGATACTAGCGTGCAACGCCTTGCGGACTTCTTCGTTTTCACCGATTCCGAAATGAACGAAGTTCCACAGAAGAATCATTCTTCCGTACTCGTCCGAATCTTCCGCGGACATCAGATAATCGAGAGTCGTTTGTACGTTTCCATACGCGCCGATCGTACAGATGGATTTGACTCTTTGTCCGACGTCCGGTTCCGCCGCTGCGATCAAACCCATGCTCGCGGAAAATGAAGGCGCGAACAAAGAAATTCTCCCGTCCGGACAAAACGTAGGATCGGAGGATATGGTAAGAATCAATCCCTTGATCTTTTCGATGCTTTCGAGTTTGATCTTGAATTCGCTGATCTCCTGCATCTGCGGAGAAAACACGAGAAAGCCGCAAGAAGCCATTCCTCGACAAACGGCTTTAAACCGAGGATCTTGATTTCCAAGATACGCCATTCCGTTTACGGCGAGGATCGTTCCTTTGGTCGTCGTTTTGTTTTCGGGAAAAAATTTTAGAATTCCCACGGTTTCGTTTCCGACCGTCAGCTGCAGCTCTTCTTCGAGAATTCCTTTTGTTGCATCATTGCGTGTGTTGAGTGCGAATTTGATCGCGGAGAAAAAGTTTTTCATAACGAAGACGTTGTTCCTTAAATGTAAAATCTGACGGATTTGTATTGGTTTGCGATTACGGAACGATTACAATTCAGCTTTGAGCGGAGAATTTATCGTTTCGTAGATAGATCCCGACAGATCCCGGCGCTTTACGGTCCCTTGCGACGATTTAACCCGCCGCATTTGTTTCGGGAAATTCGTAAAAAGTCCGTTCGCGCCTCTTCCTAAAAACCGTTTCATTTCCGAGACCTCGTTGATCGTATAAACGACGCTCAGGAAATTTTTTTCCGAGATGCGGCGGAGATTCTCCTCGGTCGCTTCCTCCGCGGAAGGGTGAATGCTCCAAGCGCGAATCGTTTGCGCAAACTCGATCGCCTCTTCCACGTTGCCGCTTTCGTCTCCGACAAGAACGCCTAACTTGATCCGCGGATCGAGATTGCGGATTCTTTCCAAACATTCCCAGGAAAAGGAAGAGATCACGATTCGATCCGAAACTTGAAACGTTCGAATCAAATTCAAGACCTTCGTCTCGATCGAGTTTTCGTTTACGGAAGAATCCATCGCAGTCGATTTGATTTCGACGTTCAGATCCGTCTTTGATTTCCGGATCAACCGAAGAACGTCGCTTAACAATGGAATCGTTTCCTTCTTATACTTCCGCGAAAACCAGGAACCGGCGTCCAAGTTCGTTAAAATCTCCGCTTCAAAGTTGCGAACGTTTCCCACGAGTTTTGTGGTTCGATCCAGATCGTCGTCGTGAATGACAACAACTTCCCGATCTTCCGAAAGGGTAACGTCCAACTCGATGAGATCGGCTTTTGCATCGATCGCCTTTTTAAAAGCGATCATCGTGTTTTCGGGAAATTCTCCGCTAAAGCCGCGATGCGCGAATACGAGCGGAGCTTTCAGATCGTTCTTATCTTTTATTCTTTCGATCATAATTTCAGAACGCGAATCCCACCGAAAAATCGACGCCCGCGTCATACACTCTTCCCGCGTGATCTCGTTTGATTTCTTCTTTTCGAATCCAATAATCCGCGACGGAAACGGGCCGATTCGCAATATCCAAAGTTTCGATCGTTACGTTTTTATGATACGGCCCGAACGCTCGCAAAAGGACTTCGAATCCGAAAAAGAAACCCGATTCGAGTTGATGACGGATTCCCAAACCGGTTCCAGCGTAATAACGGGGACCGTAATCCAGATTGATTCTTTCCGAACGATAGGATTGGACGCCGGTCGTATCGATAAACTGATCGTATCTAGTATTTCTAAAGTATTCTCCCCCGATCGCGATCGGAATATAAACGGAAGAATCCGCGATGAAGTAATTCAAAAAAATTCCGACTCCCGCCGTCTTCCATTCGCGGTCGGATTGTCTCGCAATTCCGTAATTTATAATATACGAATATCTCGAATCGTAATCTCCGTTTGTTTTATGTAAGTTCTGATAGTATTGAACTCCGATCGTGACGTTCTTCCAAGCGTTCCAACCGAGAATCGTCGATCCGTATCCCGGAAAATAAATTCCTCCCAAAAAGAATTTTCGTTTCATTCGAATTTCTTTTTGCGTAAGGCCGGGGCCCGCTTGCGGTTGATCGGACGCATTCGGATTGAAACGCAAATCCGGATTCTTCCCTTGGTCTTGTTCGTGCGGATCGTTTTGCGGAACCGGAACGACGTTTTGCGAAAATACGTCCGAAGCGAATATTAGAAAAAGCGCAAAAATGAGAACGTGAAATGGGTAATCGGAATCGGCTCTTTGCATAGGACAAAAAGTGTATCGAAAGGAAGTCGGTTGTCAAGAGAAAGGAAAAAAGAAAGGGTTCAGGCGGGTGTTCCCCGCCCGAGAGGGAAAGATAGGATTCTAATTATTTAGAAGCCGGAGCTTTACCGGAAGTGGTTGTTTTGATCGCTTCAGCCACTTCGTTAATTTTTGCTTTTACAGCTTCGATTTGGCCTTCAGGGATTTTGTTTTTGATCTCTTCGGTGATTTTGTTGTAGTTCTCGATTATCTTAGCTCTGGTCTCTTCGTAGTTCTTTCCAGCAACGGAAGTAACTTCTTTGATGTCGTTGATAACTTTATCAACGGTTTCGCGGATTTTTACAGTCGCTTCGGAATTGTCGGCAGCGCCTTTTGTAACAAGCTCCAAATAGGTTTTTTCGAGATCAGCTTTCGCTTTACCCAGACCTTCTTGACCAGCTTTGATGAGTCCCAGACCCGCATTCAGAACATCTAGAATTTGCTTTTCCATTCGATTTTTCTCCTTGAGATTCTTTGTGCAATGCACAATCCTTTTGTATTGCACTGCACAATTTCAGTCAACCTAAAAAAGAAAAAATTACGCAAAAAAATATTTTTTCTGTCGCACTTGCAAAATCGGCTAAACGCCGATGTTTCGGCGGTCTCGGATTTTTGAGAAAATATATCCTATATGAACTCTCACCTTGCAATCAAACCGTATAAGGTTCTGTCCCAAAACCGGGACAGAACCTTGCAGCTGATCTTTCTGGTAAAGTAAAATTAGGTTTTGGGACAAGCTGTAAGTATTCTTCTTAGGAATCAATAGCACAATGTGCCGAAGAAAATGTAACGGTTCGAAAATTGGGTGGCGGTGCTTTTGAAGTTAAGGGCTGTAATAAAAAACAAACTTATGTATGCCTTGAAGCTCAATGGAATACGATTTGTCGTGCGGAACCGACTCTTTGAATCAGAGTTTGAAGCAAAAAGAATCTCTGCCTTCGCAGGGATTCTTATTATGGTAATCAAGGAAACGGTTTCGGGAAAACGTCTTTTTTAAAAGATAAAACCGGAGCATGCTCTTATAACTCACGACTGTTTTTTAAATTAAATCTGCAAAACGCGGAGCCTTCGGAGTTTAAAATAAGCGAAAAGGTGGAAATAAGAATGTTTCTTTTAATTCGGAAAAATAGAGTTCAACTTCGCACGTTGGCCGTTCTTCTTGCACTGCTGACCGCGTTTTTCAGCGCAATTCAGTGTAATCAAAGTAAGGATTCGCAAAACAATAGTTCGCTTCTCGCACTGGCCGGTTCTTCACAGATAGCAAACGTATTGAACACCCGCGGAACTACGATTCGTGAATGCAATACAAGCGGAGACCCGAAATCTACAACCAACCAAACAGAGACAACCAGCGGACATACGGCGATCGTCTTGCAAGGAGACGATCAAATGGCGGGTGGAGGATTGCTTTTTCACGTTCGGGAAATGGATGCAGACGGTATAATTTCCAACAAATTCATTCCGGTCGTTATCGAAAATCAAGTTCCTAGATTCCTTACAGTGAGCGGTAAGCGATATAGCGCCTCTATAGAATTTTTTATCGATGGAATCAATAACACAGAGATCGACGGCATTTCTTTGCAGGTTCCTTTTACAGCTACCGATATCAATAACATTAGCTTTTACGTTACGTCGAATAAAATCGGCTTATTCGTAAACGGAAACTCGCACGAATCGAACATTACCTATTATCCGGTAGGAAGCAATACGATGGGTAATAACCCGCAAGAAAGAGCGGACTGGAGAAGAAACAATTATCTTCTTTATGGAGGAGACGGGTTGGTTCTTGAATATGTGTATAAAGTTCACTGATTTTTAATCGGACCGTTTCAACATAGGATTATAAAATCGTTTTCTTACGGAAAAGCGATTCTATGATCCTATCTGTCTGCACTTGTCTAACATCGCCGATTCAATTTGATTTCTATCAGTTTTTAGAATCAACCCAATCCTTTCGCGTCCGAAATTCTCGCAATCGCCTTTCCGATCTGCTTTGAATGAAGTTTACACGCTTCTTCCAAACCTTGATACAGCAAAAGACTTTTCTTTGCAACGCCGAGTCTTTCGTTTTTCTTTTCTTCCAGAGTCAGGCCGCCTTCATAACCTTCTGTGATCATCAGAACCGTTCTTTGAATGCTCATTCCCAAAATTTCGGTCAGGCCTTTTCGGGAAGAAACCTCTTCGTCGATTCGATCCATTTCTTTTAGATTTTTGAGAATCTGATCCTTAAACTTGTCTTCGGCCCGGATCTGAGAATACAAACGGTCGGATAGAATTCTTCCGCGGGTAACCTTTTCGGAAAAACCTTTGAGTTGGTCGAACAGTACTTTTAGCTCGGTAAGAATTTTCTTTTGAAGATCGATGCAAGTTACGGTCGAATCGAAACCGGCCGAGGTTGCGTCGGCTTCCTCGCTCCCTTCCGCGATTCGACCGATCAAATCGCGAACCGTCCGAACGAACGACAAATCACATTCCGTTTCTTGCATATATTTAAAAAGATCCGTGTTCGGAATTCCTTCCAACACGACTCCGTCCTTTCCCAAGTTGAACCAAGGATTTCGTTTCGGATGTTCTTCGAACCATTTTTTGAAGATGAGAAGTTTTTCGTTGGTTCGAATTTCTCCGCCTCGAATCGATTTGGCCCGTTTTACGGGAAGAGCGGTCATCTGTTTGTGATTGTGAAATTCCCTTCTTAACTTTCTGGATTCGATATGATTGAGCCGTTCCTCCAAGACGGCGCCTTTGCAATGCGCGAGCCGATCGGGAAACGAAAGATCCTGACCGACCAGCAGAATGTTTCTCGCTTCCATCTTTTCCGCAAGACTGACCGCGTTCGTAGAAACGGAACCTCCGAAATCGATCGCGCCGATTTCATCTTCCGGCTTGGAGGAAAGAATTTTGATCAAAGGAAAGGGAGAAGAAGTAAAATAACCTTTTTTGAATGTTCCCGGAAGTCGCAACGTATGATACGAAGAAGTCGGATCGAAAACGATCCTCGCGTCCCCTCCGTAACCTTCCAGATATTTCGCGTTGAGCGCCTGAGGATCGACCGAAAAAACGAGATCTGGATCTATGCCCGCGTTCCAAAGAACCATCAGCGCCGTATCCACGGCGATCAACAGGAAATTATTTCTATACGTTCGTATTTCGTTCAACGAACGAAGGAGCGAAGGCCCAGCTCCGCAAACGAGTATATCCGTCTTTCCCTTGCAGATTCCAAACAAAGAACGAACGGGTCGCATTCTCGAAAGGTCGGGAAGATTGGAAATAAAATTCCGAGTCCAAATTCTTTCGAACCGAGTTAGCGTGGAAATATTCACATCCTTCTTGTGAAAAAAACCTTCCGAGATAAAACGAAGTTCCTCGTACGAATCCTTTTTCCACTGATTGCTTCCGCGATGCGGAATAAAACTGATCGGGAAACCGGAAATTCCCCGAAAAGCCGCATACAAATCCAGTTCTAAAATCGGAGTCAAAAGAATTCTTAGTTTTCCCGATTCCAAAAACGGAGAATAATCAAAGCAAGAAAGCGCATAACGCAGAACGTCCGGCTCGGCTTCCATCCAAACGGAAGTTACCTTCGTCCATCGAAGACTTTCCCGAACGACGTAACCGATTCCGGCTCCGAAAAAAAGAAACACCCTTTCTTCGTCCTCTTTTTTGAGTCCGTCCAAAAGCCGTTTGGATTCGGTGACCGGGTCCATTAAACTGTGCAGCGCGATTCCATCCGCGACGAGAACGGGAAGTCCCGTTTTGGAAGTTTTAATTTCGAAGGTTGAAGCGGTGGTATTCTCCATTTTCGGGGATTCGTTTTTCGAAACCGACAAAGGTCCGCGCGAGTTCGAAACCGAAGTCTGCGAAGACGAAGAAACGGATCTCGATGAATGTGAAAACGTTCTCGAAATTTTTTCCGCGAGATCGGGCGTAAAACTCGCCAAGCCTTTCAGATTCTTTTCGAGGATCGATTCGTTGACGACGGAATTCATGCTAATTTTAGAATATACAAATCATTTAAAGTACAGATTGAGCCTTCCGTCCTGCGGTTTTTTTCCGGGTGCGGGTTCCTGTTCGTAACAAAAACCGCTTCCGTGAAACTTAACCGGAAGGCCGAGAGGTCTTACGATCTCGAGAGCTTCTCGTTTGCTTTTTCCGATCAAATCGGGGATTTCTCCGATTTCGGTCGGCTTTATATTCTTTCTTTGAAAACGTTTGAGAGAAACGTTAACCGTTCTTTCCCCTTGTTCGATGATCGGAATGATATTTTCGACGACTTCTTTGAAAACCGGAGCCGCCAAACCGCCTCCCGAATGAGTTCCGCCCTTCGGTTCGTCGAAAAGAATCAAACCCACGATCTTAGGCCGTTCCGCCGGAAAAAATCCGAGAAACGAAGCGGACCACAAACCTTCCACATAACCTTTTCCGGAAACGGCCTTTTGACCCGTTCCCGTTTTCCCGGCGATCGAATATTCCTGAATGTATGCGTTCTTTCCCGTTCCCGATTGAACGACTCTCGTCATCGCTCTGAGAATTCGTTCCGTCGTATATTCGCGGATTCCGATCGGAGTTTCCTGCGTTTTAAACTCGTGAAGAATTTCTCCGTAGGAATCGCTGAAATGAGAAACCACACGGGGCGTGAGCATTCTCCCGCCGTTAACGACCGAAGCGGCCGAAGCGACGAGTTGAATCGGAGTCACTGAAATCCCTTGTCCGATTGCCATAAACATGGAAGTCGCGGGAGTCCATTTTTTCAACGGAGGAAAATATCCCACGGATTCGTTCGGCAGGAATCCGGTTTTTTCTCCGAACTGAAACTTCTTCATATAATCGTACAATAACGTTTCCGGAATTCTTTGCGAGGCTTTGATGATTCCCACGTTGCAGGAATACTGAAGAATCTCCTCCAAGTTCAAATGTCCGTGCGCGTCCGTACATTTGATCTTCGTTTTTCCGAGTTCGACGTAACCGGGACAATGAAACTTCTCGTCGGGACGTATTAGATTTTCATTATACAATACCGATGCTAGAAAGATCTTCATCGTGGAACCGGGTTCGTAGACGTGACGGATCGCCCAGTTCGTATGGGAATCCTCCCCCGATTCGTTGTATTGATTCGGATCGAACGCGGGAAAAGAAGCCGACGCCAAAATTTTTCCCGTGTTGATCTCCATCAGAATTCCGATCGCCTTCTTCGATCCCGTTTCTTCAAAACGTTTGGCGAGCGCTTTTTCCAATTTGTATTGAATCAATCCGTCGATCGTTAAATGAAGATTGCTTCCGCGGGAGGAATCGGCTTCGGTCGGAGTCATCAAATCCTGATTGTATTGAACTTCCAATCCGGAAAGCGCGCGATCGTCGTCCATTCCCGTAAAACCCACGAGACTGGAGGCGAGATTTCCGTGCGGATAAACGCGTTTGTATTCTTTTTCTCTTCGTACGCCGGGCAAGGAAAGATCCATAATCTTATTTCCGAGGGATTCGTCGATCTCGCGTTTTAAAAGAAAGTAACGGCTCTTTTCGCGGATCATCGCCTCTATCTTGTCAGGCGACATCTCCAGATACGGCGCGAGTTGAACCGCGGTAAAATTCGGATCGTATATGTTTGCCGGATAAATTCCGATCGTCGCCGCGTCGACGGTCATCGCGAGTTCGATTCCCCTTCGATCGTAGATCGCGCCGCGCATGATTCGATCTCCCGTTTTCAGAATGACTTCTCTTTCGTTGAAAAAGGTGAGAAATACAACCCGTCCGATGAGAATGCAGAAAAGAATACAGAGAAAAGAAAATAGAATCGTGAGTCTGGTTTTGCGAGAATTCATCCTGTATTTATAAGATCGTCGGATGGTTGAATTTCGGAAAGTCTTGTTTTCGATTCAAAACTGTTCCGGAATTTCGAAGGAGTTCCCACAAAAATGCGGACTTCTCCGAAACCACCGGCAGAATTATGTCCCAAATCAAACCGACAATCCGGCACTCTCCTCGCCTCAATGCTAAAAAAAATCGGAATTTCAAGCCAATTCCACTCTGAATTACTTTCTTCCTTGACATTTTTATTCGGAATTCGGAAACTAATTGTATAGATTAGCACTCTAACATTCAGAGTGCCAGAAAAAGAATGGATCTCACAGAACGTCATAAACGAATTCTGAAAGCCCTCGTAGACGAGTTTATCCAGGAGAACCGACCGGTAGGCTCCAAGACTCTCTATGACAAACACGACATCGGGCTTTCACCGGCTTCGATCCGGACCGTATTGAAGGATCTGGAAGATTACGGTTATCTCGCCTCCAGACACACTTCGGGAGGAAGAATTCCGACCGAGAGAGGCTATCGTTTCTATGTGGATTCGCTTGTGATTCTCTACGAGCTGACCCTCAAAGAGAAACAACGCATTCAGGAAGAATATCTGAAGATGCAGTTCAAGCTGGATCAGATTTTGAAAGCGACCGCTTCGGTTCTTTCTTCTCTTTCGAACGCGGCGGGAATCGTAATCGGTCCGGCTAAGAATCTGGACACGCTGAAACATCTCGAACTCATCCACGTTCACGGGGACGAGATCCTGATGATTCTCGTGATGAGATCGGGAACCGTTCAACATAGAAATATTTTCGTGGATCGGAATTATTCTCAGGAAGCGCTCTATCAGGTTTCTAAGTATCTGAACGATAACCTGAGAGGATATGATATATACGAAATTCAGAATATTATCATTCCTAAGTTGATGGTCCGAAGGGACGGACCCGAAGATTTCGGCGGAATCGCAGGGCTGATTTCTTCCGCGATGACTCCGGACAATTCCGAAGTCTCGCTGTATATCGACGGTTTTAAAAATCTCTACGCGAACTTCCGGGACGAAGAGGAACAGCTTTCACAGGTTCTTTCGCTTCTGGACGACCAGGGATTTTTGAGAGGATTCTTTTCCGATTACATCGATCAGGACGGAGTTTATACGATCATCGGAAAGGACGGAGATCAATCGATGTCCGGAGTTTCCATCATCACTTCCAACTATAAGATGGGAGAGAAAAAGATCGGAGCGCTCGGAATCATCGGACCGCAGAGGATGGATTACAACAGGGCGTTGCCTCTGGTGGACTTCACGTCCAAGCTCGTCTCCGAAATGGTGACCCGCATTAGTAAATAAGGGAGAAAAATGTATGGCCGACAATTCAAATTCGGAAAACAAAACTTCGCAGGAAGAAAAGGCCAACGAGAAAAATTCTCAAACAGCAACATTAGAGGAAACTAAAGTAGAGAACATGAATTCTGAAGAATCAACACAGACAACGGAACAAACTTCGACGCCTGATCCGGCCAACGCGCTTCAAGCCGAACTCGAAGCGGCAAAAAAAGAAGTCGAATCGCTGAAGGATTCTTGGGCGAGAGAAAGAGCGGAATTTCAAAACTTCAAACGCCGTTCCGCGCAGGAATTTACGTCGATCCGCAAAGAGGCTGTAAAATCCCTCGTGAGCGGATTCTTGAACCCGATCGACAATCTCGAACGAGTCGGATCGACTAAAGAACCGTCGGAGGAATTGAAACCCTTCGTGGACGGAGTCGCGATGATTCTCAAGGAATTCTATTCCGTATTAGAAAAATCGAATGTGGTTCGATTCGATCCGAAGGGAGAATCCTTCGACCCTATGTCTATGGAAGCCCTTTCTTCGGAAGAAGGCGATCAGTATTCGGAAGAGACGGTGATAGACGTGTATCAACCCGGCTATTACTACAAGGAAAACGAAGACAAGTTTACGCTCCGTCCTGCAAGGGTTCGGATCGGAAAACCCAAGTCATAATTAGGATCTCAGGGAAAGTATAAAGGAGAAAACAATGTCCAAAGAAAAGATTATAGGAATCGACTTAGGAACAACCAACTCGGTCGTTTCCGTCATGGAAGGTGGGGACCCAGTCGTTATTCAAAACTCCGAAGGAGCGAGAACAACTCCTTCCATCGTAGCATTCACTGCAAAAGGAGAAACGCTGGTCGGTCAGTTCGCGAAAAACCAAGCGATCACC
This sequence comes from Leptospira sanjuanensis, assembly GCF_022267375.1. Taxonomy (GTDB): domain Bacteria; phylum Spirochaetota; class Leptospiria; order Leptospirales; family Leptospiraceae; genus Leptospira; species Leptospira sanjuanensis. The sequence continues at coordinate 438,651 of NZ_JAIZBH010000001.1, read as the reverse complement.
AACGCGGTGAACACGATCCGTTCGGCGAAACGATTCATCGGACGCAGACACGGCGAAGTGGAATCCGAACTGAAACACGTTTCCTACAAAGTAGTACGTTCTGGGAACGAAGGCGTTAAGTTTGAAACCTCCGCGGGAGAATTCACTCCTCAGGAAATTTCGGCGCGCGTTCTCATGAAGATGAAACAAACCGCGGAAGATTATCTCGGTCAAAAAGTAACGAAAGCTGTAATCACGGTCCCCGCTTACTTCAACGACGAACAACGTCAAGCAACCAAGGACGCGGGAAGAATCGCGGGTCTCGAAGTGGAACGTATCATCAACGAACCGACCGCTGCGGCGCTTGCCTACGGTTTTGATAAGAAGAATGTAAATTCGAAAATCGCGGTCTACGACTTAGGCGGTGGAACGTTCGATATCTCCATTCTCGAACTCGCGGACGGAGTTTTCGAAGTGAAGTCCACCAACGGTGACACACACCTCGGCGGGGACGATTTCGACATGGCGATCATGGAATGGATGATTTCCGAGTTTAAAAACCAAACCGGAATCGACATCTCCGCTGATAAGAATACCGTTCAGAGATTGAAAGAAGCCGCCGAAAAAGCGAAGATCGAACTTTCGGGAACGATGTCCACTCAGATCAATCTTCCGTTTATCACCGCGGATGCATCCGGTCCGAAACACTTGGACATGACTCTCAGCAGAGCGAAGTTCGACCAACTTACAAAGTCGCTCGTGGATCGTACTCGGATTCCTTGCGAGAATGCGCTTCGCGACGCGGGGCTGAAAGCTGCCGATATCAACGAAGTGATTTTGGTCGGAGGTTCGATCCGAATTCCTGCGGTTCAAGAACTGGTAAAACAGATCTTCGGAAAAGAACCGAATAAATCCGTAAACCCGGACGAAGTTGTGGCGGTCGGCGCGGCGATCCAAGGCGGGGTTTTAGCGGGAGAAGTATCGGACGTTCTGCTGTTGGACGTAACTCCGCTTTCACTCGGAATCGAAACCCTCGGCGGAGTGATGACCAAGTTGATCGAAAGAAACACGACGATTCCTACCAAGAAATCGCAAGTGTTTTCCACTGCGGCCGACAATCAATCCGCGGTATCGATCCACGTTCTCCAGGGAGAAAGAGAAATGGCTTCCGCAAACAGAACGCTGGGACGTTTCGATCTGATCGGAATTCCGCCCGCACCGAGAGGAGTTCCTCAAATCGAAGTGACCTTCGATATCGACGCGAACGGAATCGCACACGTATCCGCGAAGGATCTTGGAACCGGTAAGGAACAAAAGATCCGAATCGAATCCTCATCCGGATTGTCCGAAGACGAAATCCAGAAGATGGTAAAAGACGCGGAAGCGCACGCGGCTGCGGACAAGGCTCAGAGAGAAGTCATCGAAGCGAAGAACGAGTTAGACACGCTTGCGTATTCTCTTGAAAAAACCGTAAACGAAGCGGGAGATAAAATCGGAGAAAGCGAAAAACAACTCGCAACCGACGAAATCAAACGCGCTCGCGAAGCGATCGAGAGCAACGATAAAGCGAGAATCGAATCCGCAAAGGCTTCGATCACTAAAATCGCTTCCGACATCGCTACGAAGATCTATTCGCAAGGCGGCGCTCCGGGTGCGGAACAAGGCCCAGGATCGGCAGGTCAAGGACCGAACGATCAAGGCAATTCCGCAAACAGCGGGGAAAAGGTCGTCGACGCGGATTATACCGTAGTGGATGATGAGAAAAAATAAGAACCCTTCCGATGCGATCGTATTGGAGGGAACCTTGCAGCGCATCTTGTTCCGTAAGGAAGACAAGGCTTTCAATACGCTGTAAGAACCATTGAATTTTAGTCGCGCGCGGAGTTTCCAATGAAAGTTTCGCGCGCGACAATATCGGAATCATCGATTGCGTTGAAGATCGATCGGAACTTAAAAGTCCGCTTCAATGCAACCTTGGAAAGAAACAATGAGTGAAAGAAGTTACTATGATATTCTTGGAGTTTCCAAGACCGCGAGCGACGAGGAAATTAAATCCGCCTATCGTAAGTTAGCGATCAAATATCATCCTGATAAGAACAAGGGTGATAAGGAATCCGAAGAAAAATTCAAAGAAGCCACGGAAGCCTACGAGGTTCTCCGAGACGCAAAAAAACGTCAGGCTTACGATCAATTCGGCAAAGCCGGCGTTGGCGCCGGAGGGGCCGGATATGGTCAAGGCGCGTATACGGACTTCTCCGATATCTTCGGAGACTTCGGCGATATCTTTGGTGATTTCTTTGGCGGAGGCGGCCGCGGCGGTTTCAGCGGCGGAAGAAGATCCGGTCCGCAACGAGGCTCCGACTTACGTTATAACTTAGAAGTTTCTTTGGAAGACGCGGCCCTTGGAAGAGAATACAAAATCGAAATTCCAAGATTGGAATCCTGCGCCGAATGCAACGGCTCCGGCGCCGCCAAAGGAAGCACTCCCGTAACCTGCGCGGATTGCGGAGGCTCGGGACAAATCAGAAGAACACAAGGCTTCTTTTCCGTAGCAACCACCTGCCCTACTTGTAGGGGAAAGGGAACCACGATTTCCAATCCATGCAAGTCCTGCGGCGGACAAGGTCTTCAGGAAAAACGCAGAACGATCAATATCAAAATTCCGCCCGGAATCGAAACCGGTTCCCGATTGAAAGTTTCGGGAGAAGGCGAAGCGGGACCGAACGGCGGGCCTCACGGCGATTTGTATGTGGTAACGCATATTAAAAAACACGAATTGTTCAGCCGCGAAGGAAACGATCTCATTCTTGTTCGCAAGATAACCTTGGCGCAAGCCATTCTCGGGGCGGAGATAGAAGTACCGACCATCGACGGTAAAAAGGCCAAGATGAAAATTCCGGAAGGAACAGAATCGGGCCAAGTGTTCCGATTGAAAGGCCACGGAATGCCGTATCTCGGAGCCTATGGAAAAGGGGATCAACACGTAGTCGTGAAGATCGAAATTCCGAAAAAGATCACGAGAAGACAGAAAGAATTGATCGAAGAGTTCGCGAGAGAATCGGGAGAAAACATTCCCGGTTCGAAGGGAAAAATCTTTACTAAGTAAAAAAAGATCCGGTCTTCCATTCTCCCCAAGAGCAAAAGGAGGATCGGTTTTTTCATTTTATAAAAATCGGGAAAACCGAAGACGCGTCAAAGCGCAAAACAAAAAGGAAGTACAATGACTGAAAGAGTAAAGCTCGGCGTGATCGGAACCGGACACATGGGTCAATATCATGTGAACGTCGCAAAAACTTTGAACGATGCCGCATTGGTGGGAATCTACGACGCGGATCTGGAAAGAGCGAAACAAATCGCGGAAAAGCACAAGACCTCCGCGTTCCCTACGATCGACGAGTTGATCTCCAAAGTGGACGCGTTAGTGATCGCTGTTCCCACGTTTTTACATCATGAAATCGCGAAAAAAGCCCTACTCGCCGGCAAACACGTGTTAGTCGAAAAGCCGATCGCGGAAACCACCGAACAAGCCAAGGAGCTCGTAAAACTCGCCTCGGATAAGAATCTCGTTCTTCTCGTCGGGCACGTGGAACGATTCAACGGGGCCGTCTTGGAATTGGGCAAAATCGTAAAAGATCCTTTGCTCATCGAATCCAGAAGACTCGCTCCGTTTAATCCGAGAATCAAAGACGTCGGCGTCGTTCTCGACATGATGATCCACGATATCGACATCGTATTGAACCTCGTCAATTCGCCGGTAAAAAAAGTTTCGGCTTCCGGAACCAAGGTTCTTTCCAATCACGAAGACATCGCGAACGTGGTGATCGAATTCGAAAACGGCTGTCTCGCAAGCATTATCGCTTCAAGAGCGACTCAGGCCAAAATTCGAACGTTGAACATAACGCAAAAAGACGTGTATATCATGCTCGATTTTACGGATCAGGAAATCGAACTTCATAGACAGGCGACGTCCGACATTCTTCTTTTATCCGAAGAAATCAAATACCGCCAAGAATCCATCGTGGAAAAAATCTTCGTTCACAAAGATAATCCGCTCAAACAGGAACACGAGCATTTTATCCGTTGTATCAAAAAGGAAACCGATCCGATCGTTACCCGCGGTTCGGACGTTTCCACGCTGGAAATCGCGTATCAGATTCTTTCCGAAATCCACGGAACGTCTAAAAAGTAACCCGGTCTAAGATTGGTTCAAGTATGGAAGAAACTTACAACGGCAAAATTCTAATCTCCAATTCTTCGATTGTCATGGACTATTTCAACCAGACGGTGATCCTGATGGTGGAACACGACAGTCAAGGCGCCTTCGGTTTGGTTCTGAATAAAAAACAGGAAGCCTCGATCGGAGACGTAATTCAGGGAATCCCCGATCATGGCAGCCGTGTCCTTCCGATTTATTCCGGCGGTCCTGTCGACCCGACGTTCATCTCCGTGCTGCACGAAGACAACACCATTTCTCAACCGGGCATCGAAGTGATACCCGGTTTGTATCTCGCAAGAAGTTTCGATACGTTGTTGGAGTTATTGGATTCCAAGTCCAAGTTCCACGTCTATCAAGGTTATTCCGGTTGGGGTGCGGGGCAGTTGGAAACGGAGATGAGCCGCAAGTCTTGGGTCGTTCACGAAGCGACAAAGGATTTCGTTTTAAATCAAGATCCGGAAACGACGTGGCAAGAAGCCCTGAAAAGCAAAGGCGGAATCTATAAATACTTCGTCGAACACACGAAAGATCCGATGTTGAACTGATTACGGAGATCGCGTTCTTAGGAACGCCTTCCTACTGAAAATCGATTCCGTTTTTTCGCCTTTACAGAGAAGTTCGAATTTTTAGGATCAAAAAACCGAGAGGCATAATGATGAAAAAATTCCAAACTTCGTTCTTTGTTTTCACCGTTCTTCTTTCTTTATTCTTCATCAAAGAACTTTCCGCGGACGGATGTTATATCTGCACTTCCGGTTCCGCCGACGTCTGCAGAGACTATTGCAGATTTACCGGCTCGGATACGTTCGACAACAGAAAGAAATGTCAGGACAAAGGCTGCAAGGTAGGAGGCACCGCTTCTTGTCCTTCCGCTTCCAATTACAAGGTTTGTTCCGCTAAAAACGATTTCCGTTCCAACGATACGTTTTTCGTCGTTAGCCGATAATCTTTCGTTCTTTGTTGCGGACCGCTTCGTTACCGGGTCCGCAACGATAGAACGATGTTAAAACCGATCGTAATTCGCGCGTCTTTCGATTCCATTCAAATCGATTTCATAAAACTGATCGGCGGTTTTTTCCATTCTCCCCGTAAGTTCAGATAATACACGACCGTAGTTGCAAAAATCGTAAACAAGTACGCGAGCAGATACTCGATCCAAGGATGAGAAGGTTCTATTTCTAGAACTTTCTGGCTGATGATCTCGTTCGCGATCCAAGCCAACAACAAAGCCAATAAAAACGAAAACGTCCCAAGCAGAATTCCTTCCCACAAAAATACCTTTTTCAAAAAGGAGGAAGTTCCTCCGATGATCCGCAACAAAGTCGTTTCCTCGATTCTTTCCTTGCGACTCGAATTCAAAGCCGTCAAAACCAAAAGCAAAGAAGCTCCTAAAATCAGCCAAGTCATCAATCGAATCGTGAAAGAAATTTTTTCCAAAATTCCCAAGAACGCGCGGACGGCCTTATCCGTATCGATGATCGTAAGATTCGGATATTTCGAAATAAGATTCTTCTGCAGATCGTATCGTTTTTCTTCGGATTCGAGACGCAACGAACTCAGGTAATAACTCGGCGCCTTTTCCAAAATCCCTTTTGAAAACAATACGACGAAGTTCGGTCTCATGTCCGCCCAGTTCACCGTTCTGAAGTTTCGAATCACGCCCGTCACTTCCACGCCGCCGACTAAGAACGATAAACTGTCTCCTAAGTTGACTTTCAGGTGTGTCGAGAATTCCTTTTCCACGGAAATTTGATCCTCTTCTCCCTTTCTCCAAAAATCTCCGTTTACGATTTTTTCGGTGGGATACGGTTCGTTTCGATACGAGAGAAAGTATTCTCTGGTTCTTGCCGTGGATCTCCAATCGCGTTTTAACGCGGAGGTTTCGGTTTCGTCCTTTTTGATCGTTTCGCCGTTGATCTTGGACAATCTCGCGCCGATCACGGGAGCGACGATGACCTTCTCCGCTCCGAATTCCTTAACGACTTCCTCGAAGTGTTCTTTTTGTTCGGAGCGAATATCCATGACGAAAAGATTCGGTCTTCTTTCCGTATCCTTGGCTCCGCTGTATTCCAAAAGACTTTCGCTAACGATCAAAGACAAAAGAAGAATGAACAAAGAACTCGTAAGTCCGATAACGGAAAGCGACAATGTCGTTCCGGGTCTGTCGAATTTTCCGATGATAAATCTCGCAAACGGGGTAAATTCCCGCTTGTCCCTAAAACGGGAAATGAATATTCGAATTCCGGAATATACAATAAATACGATCAACGGAAGAATCAAAAGCACCGAACAGAGAATCAATCCCTTCCACGGACTTTCGGTTTTCCACCACGCAAGCGCGAAAAAGATCAGAAAAAGAATCAGATAACCCGCGATCTGCGTGATTCTAAACTTAGGAATCCGATCGGCTTCTTCCTGAAATTCCTGTTTGAGCGCGAGAATCGGTTTGAGAGATCGGATCGTAATCAGAGATTCCGCCGAAGAGAAAAACGGAATCAGAATTCCGATCAGCAATCCCCACAACAGCGAAGACCATCCGATCACGGGATGAAAACTGAGAATGTCTTCGCCCGCAAGATCGGGAATCCAATTCAACAAAACGTTTCCGAGCAAAAGTCCCAAAGCGGAACCGATCAAAGAAAAGAAGAACAATTCCCCCAAAACGATCAAACTCACCGTTCTCGGACTCGCGCCCAAACATTTCAAAACCGCAAGCGCGCCCGACTTTTCACGGATTCCGGCTCGACTTGCAAGAAGAATCGAAATTCCTCCCAAAAAGAACGCGGACAAACCGAGAAGACTGAAAAAATCCAAGGTGTTCGTCAAAAATTTACGCGAACCGGAGTTCGTTTCCGTTGAATCGTAAAGAGTTAAGTCTTTTTGAATATACTCTTTGAAGTTCGCTTCCTTGTATTTTCCCGCGATCGAAGGATCTTTCAGTTTGATCGGAACTAGATAACTGATCCTAGAACCCCTTTGTTCCAAACCGGTGGACGCAAGCGAAGAACCGGAGATGATAGAAGTGGGCGCCATCGAAAGAAAACTTCCCGCAATTCCCGGTTCCTTCAAAACCTTACCTTTTAAGATAAAGTCGCGTTCTCCCAGAGAAACAGAAGATCCGAGTTTCAGTTTTAAATTCTTAATCAGACTTTCTTCCAGAAGGATTTCCCCTTCTTTGAGTTTGCGGTAAGCGCCAGCAGGTTCGGTGACGATTTCGCCGTAATACGGAAAACTGCCCGACATCGTTTTGATCAGGGAAAGCGTGGTTTCGTCGTTTTCCTTGTTCCGCAGCATAGAAGCAAACTGCACGAGTTCCGAGGTTTCCGAACCTTTTGGAAGACGAGAGGACATAAATTCTTTCTGTTCTTTGGTAAGCGGAGAAGAAGTCTGAACGAGAAGATCGGAGCCCATGAGATTGCGCGCCTCCTTTAAAATGGAGCGGCTCAATTCTTCCCTATAGGCGTGAATCGCGGTAACGGAGCCGGTTCCGATCGCGATCGCCAAAACAATCTGCAAAGCGGAACTTTTTCTGGATCGGAAGTCGCGGAGAATGGATTGAATGAGTAGATTGAATTTCATCTTTTTTTAGAAACGGCCTTTTTCTTTGAGGAAGAACGCTGCCGACTTTTGGAAGTCGGATTCTTTGTCGTGGATTTCGTTTTAGAAGTCCTCGTCGTTTTACGAACTTCTTTTACGATCCGTCCATCACTCATTTCTAATACACGATCGGCCAGATCGGCGACGGAACGATCGTGCGTAACTACGATCAACGTGGAGGAAGTTCCTTGATTGAGTTCCGCGAGAAGATTCATAACCATCTCGCCGTTCTTCTTATCCAAGTTAGCGGTAGGCTCGTCGGCAAAAAGAATTTTCGGATTGTGAATAAACGATCTTGCGATCGCGATGCGTTGTTCTTCTCCTCCCGAAAGCTGACCGGGAAAGTTGGAAGCTCTTTCCTTCATCGAAACCTTGTCCAACCAGATCATCGCTTGATCCCTGATTTGAGTGGAAGAGAGTTTCGAATTTAACACGAGAGGTAAAGAGACATTTTCCAACGCATTGAGAGACTTAATGAGCTGAAAGTTCTGAAAGATAAAACCGATCTTTTCTCCTCGCAACTTTGCAAGTTCGTCTTCTTCCTTTTGTAGAAGCGGAATTCCGTCTAGAACGACTTCTCCATCGTCCGGACGATCCAAACCTGCTGAAATTGCGAGCAATGTGGACTTTCCCGAACCGGAAGGACCGATGATCGCAATGAATTCTCCCTCTTCTATCTCAAAAGAAACGTCTTTTAACACTTCGAGTTTTTTTCCGGAAACTAAATAGGACTTGTTGAGATTTTTTACTTGTAGCAAACGAAACACCTTTCCTTATCCGATTTAAAAATGAAATAAATTTCCAATCGATCGGCTATCAACCATTGGAAACTCGCTTTTTAAAAAGCATTCCACATAAAACAAAAGATCTTATTTTTTTTAAAAAAAATTCCATCTATTTCTGATCACCGCCGGCTAATTTTTTTTGACTCTAAACTACCCGGTTTTTATAACGTAATCTCCGATCTGCCGGGAAGGGATGTTGTTGGATCACGTTTCTTTCCGGATTTATTGACACTCTGTAAATAAACAAATCAGCATGGATAAGTCTGGGAGCAAAATGCAATTACTCGAAGAAAAACAAACCGATACAAAGGAAAACCATCTCTTGACTTGCACCGGATGCAGAACAAAAGTCGCGCAACTTTACCAATACGATCTTTGCAAAACTTGTTTGAGTAAAACGTTTCAAAGATTGATCAAGGTAATCGACTCCGTAAGAAAGTAAGGATCCAAATGCAATATCCGTTTCAGGAAGTAGAATCCTTTTGGCAAAAATACTGGGAAGATAACAAAAGCTTTCAGACAAACATCCGGTCTGCTAAACCGAAATTCTACTGTTTGGATATGTTTCCTTATCCTTCCGGAGCCGGACTTCACGTAGGTCACCCGGAAGGTTACACTGCGACGGACATTCTTTCCCGCTTTAAGAGAATGAAGGGTTTTGAAGTTCTGCATCCGATGGGCTGGGACGCCTTCGGACTTCCCGCGGAACGTTATGCGATGCAAACCGGCGTCCATCCCGCGATCACCACAAAAAACAATATCGATAATTTTCGCCGCCAGATCCAGATGATCGGGCTTTCTTACGATTGGTCCCGTGAATTGTCTACGACCGATCCGGATTACTACAAATTTACGCAATGGATCTTCGTTCGGCTCTACGGTTCGTGGTTCAACCCGGAGTCGAACAAGGCGGAATCCATAGATGCACTTATACAACGATTCTCCGCAAAAGGCTCCGCCGGACTGGATTATAGAGAATTCTCAGCGGAAGAATGGAAACAATTCTCCGTAGCGGATCAGGAAAAGATCCTTTCCGACTTTAGACTCGTATATCAGGCGGAAATTCCCGTAAACTGGTGCGAGGCTTTGGGAACGGTCCTCGCAAACGAAGAAGTGGAAGAATGGGTCGGCAAGGGTTACGAAGTCGTTCGTAAACCGATGCGTCAATATATGATGAGAATCACCGCTTACGCGGATCGACTTCTCGAAGATCTCAAACTGGTTCAATGGCCTCCTTCCACTTTGGAAATGCAGAAGAATTGGATCGGTAAAAGCGAAGGTCTCGAAATCACGTTTCCGTTTCCCGCAACTCTGCCGAGCGGACTCGACGGAATCCGAATTTTTACCACAAGACCCGATACGATCTTCGGCGTGACTTATATGGTCGTAGCGCCGGAACACCCGATCGTTACGGAGATCACGACTCCCGAACAAAAACAAAAGGTGGAAGAATATCAAAAAGCTTCTTCCTTGAAGAGCGATTTGGATCGTATGGAACTGACCAAGGAAAAGTCCGGTGTGTTCACGGGTTCTTACGTCGTCAATCCCGCCGATCCGGCTCAGAAAATTCCGGTTTGGATCAGCGACTACGTGTTATACGGATACGGGACCGGAGCGATCATGGCCGTTCCCGCACACGATCAAAGAGACTACGAGTTCGCGAAGACGTTCAGATTAAAAATTCTTCCGGTGATCGAAGGTGAAATTTCGGAATCGACCGCGTTCGATTCTAAAACTTCCGTTTGTATCAACTCGTCTTCCTCCGAAATTTCAATCGACGGATTGGATTGTCCAACGGCTTCTTCCAAGATCATCGCGTGGGCGGAAAACAAGAAGATCGGAAAGAAAAAGATCCAATTCAAACTCAGGGATTGGCTTTTCGCAAGACAGAGATATTGGGGAGAACCGATTCCTCTCGTTCATTATCCTTCGGGAGTCACAAAACCGATCCCTGAATCCGAGCTTCCATTAGAACTTCCTAATTTAGAAGAATTTAAACCTTCCGGAACCGGAGAATCCCCTCTCGCGCTCGCGAAAGAATGGCTGAAATACAAAGATCCGGAAACGGGCGAAATCGGAACGCGCGAGACGAACACGATGCCTCAGTGGGCCGGTTCGTGCTGGTATTATCTGCGTTATATCGATCCGAAAAACGGAAAACTGTTCTGCGATCCGGAATTGGAAAAGAAATGGATGCCCGTAGATTTGTATGTCGGCGGCTCCGAACACGCGGTGCTTCACCTTCTTTACTCGAGGTTCTGGCATAAATTCTTATACGATATCGGAGTCGTTTCCACACAGGAACCGTTTGCGAAATTGATTCACCAAGGTTTGATCCTCGGAGAAGACAAACGCAAGATGTCCAAATCTCTCGGAAACGTAGTCAACCCGGACGACGTCATTCAAGAATACGGCGCGGATAGCTTGCGGCTTTTCGAAATGTTCATGGGGCCGCTGGAAATGGTCAAACCTTGGAGCACGAGAGGTGTGGAAGGTGTGTTCCGTTTTCTCAATCGGATCTGGAGACTCTTTCACACAGGCGAGGGAGAATCCTTCCGCTTGGACGACGTAGTTCCGACCCCTGAAGAATTGAAAATTCTTCACAAAACGATCCAGAAAGTCAGCGAAGACATTCCGAACTTTTCGTTTAACACAGCGATTTCGCAGCTGATGATCTTTGTGAACGAGTTCACACCGACCGACCGTAGACCGAAGGAAGCGCTGGAACCGTTTATTCTTCTTTTGGCTCCGTTCGCTCCTCACTTAGCGGAAGAACTTTGGAAACGCGCCGGCAAAAAAGAATCGTTGACCTACGAAAAATTCCCCGAGGCTAACCCGCAATATCTCGTCGAATCCGAGATTCTAATCGTGGTTCAAGTGAACGGAAAACTCAGAGACGAGTTCAAAGCTCCGAAGGACGTTTCTCAAGCGGAGGCGATCGGATTGGCTAAAAATCTGGATAAGATCAAAGGAATCTTGGAAGGAAAGACGATTCGAAAAGAAATCTACGTTCCCGGCAAGCTCGTCAATATCGTGATCGGCTAATATACCGAAGTTTCAGTTTCGTGTAAGAGTTCCAACAAAACTTGCACCGACAAATCAGTCGGATCGTAAGACTAGGAATTTGTGGGAACTCCCGCAACTACGGAAAAACCCCACACGTTCCGAGAACACACCGACCCCAGTTCGGCGGCTGTATCGTTATTTCATAATCAGGAAAACGAGCAGGCCCACAACGATCACCACACCGGCCACGATGATCATCCCCAAGGAACCACCGCCTCCGGATTCGACCTTTGAGGGCGCTGGCGAGGAAGAAGCGGATTTGGTCTTCACTTTCGCAAGCCGCACGGGACGTTCTTCAAACGCTTGAAGTAAAACGCCGGAAGGTCCTTTCGCGAAGATATGATATTCCCCTTTGCCTGCGGCGATTCCGATAAATTCTCCGATGACGTTTTTCGGATTTCCCGCTTCGTCAAAACCTCCGAGAGTCTTCGCCATGGCTTTTTCGTCCATGGATCCGGTCGGTAATTGAAAATATAATTTATCGCCTTCGGTCAATTCGTCGAAGTCAACTCCTCCAACGGGAGCAAGAACGGTTTTGGAAAGAATCACTCTTCCGAACGGTTTACGGAATTGTTCGATTTGTCTTTGAACCGGAGTTTTTTCCTGGCTTTCGGGAACTTGTCCGATGGCGGGTTCTTCCGAAGGTCTGTTTACTGCGGGAATAATACCGGCAAAAACGTTTTTCGCTCTGAACTTAGGGCTTGATAAGAATTCAACGTCCGCCTGAATCCGAACCTGATTCACTTTCAAAGAAGTTTTGATCTGATTCTCGAGAATGTTTACGAAGCTGGAAGCGTCGTTCTTTTCCCAATTCGCATAAGAAGATTCTAATACGGCTTTCGTAAGTTTGGAATAAACGATTCTTCCGATGCTGTCCGAAAGACCGGGATCGAACGGTTCGGATTTTGCGGCTTCCACCATATCCAAAGCGAATGCGGCCGAGTCTTCAAAGCTCCGGATTTTACGGATCAACGACGAGTTCGAAAATAAGGAAAAGATTTCAATGACGTCGTTTTTATATTTACTGACGATTGCGACTACCGCGCCGCTTCGGTTTTCGATATCGATTCTGATTTTTAATAAGAAAGCATCGCGGATCTTTCCTTGGATCAATTCAACGGCTTGATCTTCCGTTAACACGGACTCAAGCGCAAGATTCATAAGATTCGCTTGTTCCTGTAATTTATTTACTTGATTGCTCGGTTCCATTCGTCCTCATTCTACATACTCGAAGCGAAATTCTGCCCTCGGGCGAACTTCAATCTTCTCGGAATGTAATCCTCTCTGAGCGGGATTTCGACTCTGGCAACAGTCTGGGAAATCCCTTTTCTACTGTAAATCGTAAACAGATGCCTGTCAAATCCGCTCTGTGCAACCAGAATTTCCACCATCGTAATTCCGAGACCCGCACCTTCCGTAGAATCGCCGAACTTCATAAAGAACTCGAAGAGATTGTCGAAGTCTCTTGATATACGAAACTTCTCCCGAACCCTCTTTTCTTCCTGATCGGTAAGCTGAAAGTTGTTTAATATCTTCAAAATGATTCTATGTTCGTTAAAATAAAAGGTTACTTTGATTGTCAGATCATGTTCTTTCATTTTCTCTCTATAAAATGGGAACTTTTTGTCGCTTAAACTGCTGTGAAACGATTCCATCCCTCGAGCGTAGTCATCGGTCGATTCGATATTCAGTTTCGATTCTTTGAATAAGATCCGTTTGATCGCGGCCTTTGTGGCGTTTACGATCAATTCTTTCGAAGACGTGTATAAAAGTTCGGTAAGATCGAGACGATCGTATCGGGTGAGAATTCCTTGAATGATGTATTTGAGTTTTTTCTCGCCCTTCGGTGTGAGGACGTGCGTGATCAACGAAATGGGAATTTCTTTCGAAATCGCAGAATCGACTTCCATTTGGAAATCGGCGGATACGTCGTCAAACTCCCTCATGAATTAGAGATATATGACGAAAAACTTCCGAGTTTCGACGAAAAAAAAATAATTAGGAAAAAAAGTCTTAAAAAAATTCCAAGTTTTCGAACCGAAAAAAGTTTATCCGAGGCGTAACAATTCCCGAATCAGACCGACGACCTTTGTCGCATTAGGCTCGATTCGATGAATGGAGTTCACAATCTTAGAATCGGTTCCCGGAATTTTACCGTCATGGAATTGAAGCTTGAATTCGGTGAATTTCAATCCGTGCGCCGTCGAAATTACGACCACATTCTCCCCTTTTGCAATCGTTCCTTTTCGGACGAGTTTGTTCAAAGCCGCCAACGCAACTCCCGTATGCGGATCGTTGTATAAACCGAAAAGATCGGCTCTTGCCGCCGCATCGGCTAACTCGGATTCGCTGGCTTGTTCCACAACCCCGTTGAATTTTTTGAGGGTTTTGATCGCCTTTTGAATCGAAACGGGATTTCCGATTTGAATCGCGGAAGCCAGCGTCGTTTTTGCGGCGACCGGTTCGAAACTTTCAAAATTCTTTAAGTAGGAAAGATACAACGGATTTGCATGCTCTGCTTGCGCCAAAACGATTCTCGGTAATTTAGAAATCAACCCGAGGGAAAGCATCATTTCGAATCCGGCTCCGAGTGCGGATACGTTTCCGAGATTGCCTCCCGGAATCACGATCCAATCCGGAACGTTCCATTCAAGCTGTTGCGTGATTTCCACGGAGATCGTTTTTTGACCTTCGATCCGCAAAGAATTCATCGAGTTTGCAAGATAGATTCCCGCTTCGCGAGTCACTTCTTTGACGATCTGCATACAACCGTCAAAGTCCGTATCCAGTGCGATCACTTTGGCTCCGTTGGAAACAGGTTGGATCAACTGCGCTTGAGAAACCTTCCCCGCAGGTAAGAAGATGATCGCCGGTATTCCCGCCTTAGCGGCGTAAGACGCAAGCGCCGCGGAAGTATCTCCCGAACTTGCGCAAGCCACCGCATGAATCGGAACACCCGATGCGATCATGTGTTTTACTTGGGATAATAAGACCGTCATTCCGAGGTCTTTGAAAGACCCGGTATGGGAGATCCCGCATTGTTTTACATAAAAACTTCCGAGCCCGAGGCTTTCCGTAAGTCGGTCGGAGTTAAAAAGATGGGTGAGACCTTCTCCGGAGGTTACGATGTTCTTGTCTTCGATATGAGGCAGAACCCATTCTCTCTTATTCCAAATCCCGGAAGAATTCGGAAACTTTACGGAGCGGAATCGGGAGTCGAATTGATTTTTCCACTCCTGACCCGATACGGTTTTGAGCGCGTCCAAATCGTGTGAGACCTGGAGAAGACTTCCGCATTTTTTACACTCGTAAACGATTTCGTTCAGATCGTATCGAGTTTTGCAAGAGTCGTTAATACATTCAAATTCTGCTTTGTATCGGGTAAGAGTGGAAACCATATTTTAGATAGAATTCAAAATGTCCTTTTTTTTGGTATCAAATTCTTCCTGAGTGATGAGCCCTCCATCCAGGAGGGTTTTCAATTTGGCGAGTCTTGCCGTCGCGTCTTCCGCTGCCGGTTTTGCTCCGCCTTGGTTTTGACCCATCATGTTTGCCATCATCCCCGCCATGTTCATTCCCATTCCGAGACCCATCCCTGCGCTCATTCCCTCTCCAGCGGAACCGCCAGGATTGCTCGCAGCCGCTTCGCCGATATCCAACATTCTCTTTTGCTGATACATGTTGCCCATCGTATCGATCTCGAATTTATCGGTGAGAATTTTCTGAATCTTTTGGAAGTTCGGATCGTTCTGATCGAAGTTGATCGATTGAATGAAGAAGTCTACGACCTCGAGTCCGTACTTTTGAAAGTCCGGCTGGGTTTTCGTTTTCCCGGCGGCGGAAGCCTCTTCGAGATGTTGCGCGATCTGAGTGATCGGAACCCCGTTTTTTAATACGACTTCGGAGATAAAATCGCTGAGTCTCGTAACCACCATCGGCTTGAGAAGTTTGTCCACTCCGTCGTGGTTGAATCTCTGTTGCGTTCCGACAACGGTGTTTACGAAGGATTTGGAATCGATGACCTTAATATTATAATTTCCGAATGCTCTTAATCCGAGAGTGATATGATATTTCGGATCTTCGATCTGAATCGGAGCCGGAGTTCCCCAGGTCATGTTGATAACGGATTTGTTCACATAGACGATTTCCGCCGTGAAAGGGGTTTGTCCGCCGAACGGTAAGTTTACAAGTTTTTCGAGAATCGGAATGTTTCCGGTTTTTAACGTGTGCGTTCCCGGACCGAAAACGTCGAGAGCCTTTCCTTCCTTGAAAAAGACAGCTTCCTGACTTTCGTTTACGACGAGTTGACCGAAGTGACTGATATCGTTTCTCGGAAATTTCCAAACGATTTCTCCGGGTTGTCCCTCGTATTTTATTACATCAATCAATGCCATGGTTTATTTCCTTTATCGTTATTTAAGATTGCACGAGCGTATAGACGCCGATTCTTTCGACATTCTTTCAAAGATACGAAAGATAAGACCCGCTTTCCTATCAAGAGAGTTTCGAGAACAACGTCTTTCTGGATCGAAACGCGTTTTCCAATCCGTCCAAAGCGAAACGAATGTCCCCGATCGTATTCTTAATTTCCTGAACGGAGGAATCGGCCGTAACTTTGAGAGATTGAATTTTGGATTCGATTCCTTCCACTTCTTTAAACAAGGAAAAATCGAATTCCGCAAGTTTTTCCAATTCTTCCGAAGTCGCTTTAAAACCAGTTCCCAACCCGGTCGTTCCGTAACCCGCCGATTGAATCGTATTCACGAGTTTATCGATCAGCAAAACCGCGATTTCGCTGCTCCCGATGAGATCCATCTTTCTTGCGGAAACGAAAGCCTCTTCCATTCTTCGAACGGGTTCTTTCAAAAGGGAAATCTTGGAAGCCAACTCTTTTCTCAATAGAGAATCGGCGTTCTGAAATTCATGATCCTTAAGAGCGCTCGAATACAGAGGGAGCTTTTCCATAAAACTTCGGATTTTTCCGCGTTCCGTATGATAACGGGAAATCAGAGTTTTTACCGGCGACGTTGAAAGAAATTGACCAAGTAAATTTTGACCTGTAGAAGTTTCCTGCTGCATAATCCTCAAGTTTTACACGATTCTCCGATTGGATCAATGAAAAAACGAAACGGATTGACCTCGGAACGGAAATCGATACGTTGACTCCTTACGGGATTCCTCCTTAAATAACGATTTTTACAAATTCATGATCGCTCGAACGAAAGATTTTATCACCCGAGTTTTTACCCATAAGGCTTCGCTCATACCGGCCGCTTTTTTCTTTTCCTATTTTTTATACCTAACCGTTCCTCCGAAATATCTTCTTTCCGCGGATCACTACGAAAAGTTCATCCTCGGAAAATCGATCTTTCTCAGCGGGTTCCGATCCTTGGACGTTTTTTATCCCGGATTAAAGTTCGATCCGGAACTCAAGTTCAGCCTTCTCAAGATGTCGATCGTAAACGGGCATACGATCATCGCGTTTCCTGTTTCATTAGGAATTCTTTATGCGTTTGCGTATCCGCTCGGAGGCGCATACGGAATTTATTTTTTGTCCGCGTTGTTGATCGGTTTTGCGTTGTATTGGATCGGCAAAGAATACGACGTTCCGTCCTGGCAGATTCTCTTGTTTTCCTTTCTTACTCCCGTCGTGATGAACGGCTATCTATTTATGGACGTAGGAGTGGGACTGTTTCTTTTCGTATGCGGAACGGTTCTCTACCAAAGATCCAAAGAGAAACGATCGATATTATTTGCGGCGTCCTCAGGGATCGTCGTATCTCTTTGTTATTGGTTCCGATTGGAATATCTGATTTTTATAGGAATCTATTGGGCCTGCGAGGCGTTTTTCCGTTTTCCGTTCCGAGAAAAAAACGGAAATCAAACGCGATTCTTTTTAACTTCGGCGATTCTGGTTCTTTTGTTTTTGGCGTATTGCGGATTCAACCAGACGTTCTTTCATTCCCCCTTAGGACCGAGATATAACGCGAATTACGACTCCGCCGGCGGCTCCAATCTATTTAAGAATTTCATAAATCTCTTATTTTACGGAAACCTAAAGTTAGGTCTTTTCGGATATTCTCCGTTTTTATTCATCGGGCTTTTCACTTCCGCGTTTCTATTCTTAAAAAGAAAAATTGAATTCTCCGAAAAAGAAACCGCTCTGATTCTCAGTTCGATTCTGGGGATACTCGCCGCCGCAAGCGTCGCGCCGAACGACGGCGGTGCGGAATTCGGCTCTCGTTATCTCGCGCCCGGCCTTCCCGGATTGTTTTTACTTGCTTCCAGAACCTTTACGTTTCTCAAAACTCAAACGGTCGTATGGAGAATTTTATTTTACGCGCTTCTTGCGGTTTCAGTATTTCCGACTTGGATCTATTACAAAACCACGAAGGGTTTCGCGAAGAATACAAAGATCGTTCAGGAATTTATTTTAAAAGAACCGCAGGAGAATCTTCTCGTCTTTCAAAACGGGTTGATCGGCGGAATGGCGAGCGAAGGTCTGTATTTTCAAGGTCGGGTCTATCAAGCGGTCGGAGTTCAGGAACTCATCGATCTTTTGAAAAAGTTTTCCGCATTCCACAAAAGAAAGTCGGTTCCGTTCGAATACTTCGCTTATTCGAAAGAATATACGGAAGGAATGAAAACCTTGGAATACGACGCGAACACAAAAGAAGGAATGATCGGCTTTCTGAGCCTTTTCGATTCAAACGCGGTTTCCAAGATCGAATCCATTCGAATTCTGGATAAAAAAAAGATCGGAAGCATCGAGATCCTTTATGGGATATATGAGGAAAAATAGGGCGCAGCGCGATCGTGCGCTCGTTTCAGAAAACGGAAATACATGAGAATATTATGAAATTTAAAAATATTTCTTATGAATCGATCCGAAAAATCGCCTCTTCGACCGGACTCAAAATCGCGGCGCTGATTTTACTTTTTGCAGGTTCTTTGACGGCGGCCTACTATACGAAACCGGACGCTTCCTTTGCGGCGGACAGCCTAATGAAAGTTCTACAAGCGAAGGGCTGGGTCGAAAGCGATTTTCGATCCCAGGAAGTTTTTTATTTGGGAAAACGAATCGACTCTGAATTTCATTTCTTTCCGATCGCAACCGCAACCACGGAGCGAGGCGAAAAAATCGGTCCGTTCCCGATCGCGAACACTTTGATCACAGCCCCATTCCTTTGGCTCAATCGCCCAGGATGGCTCGTTTATCTCTGTGCGATTCTTTTTTGCGCTTATATAATTCTTTTATATACGATGACAAAACGTTTCATGGTTTCGATTGCAGCAGTGTTCGCAACGCCATTGTTTCATCACTTCATTTCTTTTTCGGATGTTGCCGTTGCGGCGCTTTTGATTCTTTTGGCCGTTCTATTTGTATATCGCGAAAATTCCATTTTTTCGGGAAACCGCACGGCACCAATGTTTCTTTCGGGAACTCTAATCGGATTGTCTTGCTGGTATCGACCGGAAGCGCTGATTCTTGCCGTATGTCTGAGCGGCTCAGCGGTATTTGTAAAGTTTTTTTCGAAACAAAGCCGACTTTCCGACGACTGGAAACAAATAACCGCGTTTCTTTTCGGCTTTGCCATAATCTTTAGCGCATTTGTACTTTATAATTTTCTAAATTATGACTCGCTCTTAGGTCCGCGAGTTACCTCCAACCGATCGATCTCCGACTTCAATATTTCGGTGAAAATTTCAAGCGTACAAAGTCTTTTATTCGCAGGGAACGGTCGTCTTGGATTTTTCGGATATTCCCCCTGGTATGCTTTCATTCTTCTTTTCGGATTTTGGAAGTGGAAGAAAGCGAGCGATAGCGTAAGAATTTGGATTCTCGCCTTTTGCACGAATCTGATTGCCGTAGGAATTCTCACTCCGAACGATTCGAATATCGATTGGGGTTCACGTTACCTGACCTGCAGTGTTTTTATTCCGCTTGTACTTTTAAACGAAATCAAAATTCCGGAAAATCCGAAAAAATGGATTCGGAATCTGATTTTACTCGGTTTTGGAATTTTGATTCTTTATTCCGTCAACGTGAATTTAAAAGTGATCCCCTTGATGAGAAAGATCGCGATCCAACTCGATCGAATTCAAAACGCAATCCCTTGGGACCGATCCAAAGTCTTTATTACACAAAAGATTCATATCGCGAATACGTTCGGTTTAAATTATCTTTCACAAACGATTCTTCTGATTCACAGTCCGAAAGACCTGGAGGAAATTCTCCGTTCAAATCCGAAAGAAACGTTCTTTTTAGTGGAAGACCAGCTCGACAAATCCTTATCCGTTCTTGTTCGAGAAAAGTTTTCGGCGCAATTCGTAATCAGAGAAGTTCCGAGTAGTGAAGAGCTCTTGCGTTTGACAGAAGTTACTTCAGAGCAAAATAGAAAATGAAAGACCTCGAATTAAAATCGAAGATAAGAAAGTATATGCGAAGTATTCTTCCCGTATTCCTTTCCTTGTTCACGATTCTACTGATGAGGATTTTTTTATTTCAAATATATTTCATTTCCGGTTATTCGATGGCCCCTTCTTATAAGGAAGGAGATTTAATCTTAGTCACTAAATGGGGATTTCCTGCGAGAATCGGGAAATGGGAAATTTCCTTCATCGAAGGAAAAGTCGATCGTTTTGAAGTTCTCGTTCTCGACGGATTGGAAGAAGAACTCAGTTTAAAAAGAGTCGTCGGACTTCCGGGAGATTATTTCCGTTTTGAAAACGATCGCATTCTCATCAACGACGGACCATTACAGGAAACGTTTTTAAAACCGGGCTTTAAAACGATCGCGCCGTCCCTGTCCATGATTCCGATGAGCGCAGTCAAAGGGAACGTTCCGATCGGAGACGCGGGAAGAATTCCTCCCGGCTATTTTTTAGTGTTAGGCGATAACCGCGAAAACTCTACGGATTCCAGAAACTACGGCTTGGTTCCGTTCCAAAAACTGCGCGGAAAGGTTTGGCTGTTTTTGTAGACTCGAGAAATCCGGAAAACGGACACACGGAAATCTTATATTCAGAATATTTAATTCTTTCTATATACTAATGTTTGAATTCTTTACTCTATTTTTTAAAATCATTCTCGCCCGTTTCCTTAAACAAAAGCGCGTCGTCGAAGTCGGAACCGCGATGCGGAAAGGCCTGTTCGTAGAAAAGGGCCGCAAATAACTCGAAGTCTTCGTCCGTAGCCAAGGAGTTTTCCTCCCAGTATTCGTTTCTGCGTTTGATCAAAACGGAAATCGTTTCGTCTTCCAGGGAAAATTCCTGTCCGGCCTCGTTTAACTTGCGGATCAACCAATTGAGATTATAAATCGTATACGGCCCTAAAAATTCCAATGTCGCAACCGTGGGTTCTCGTTTCATCAGCGCCTCGGTGTGAAACAAGGGAACTCTCAAGTCGTATGCGTCCTTCGTTTGCAGATAATGTTTGTAATTGGCGGAGATCGATTCCAAAAACGAAAACGTATTGAGATAACTGTTTCGAATCATAGTTTCCTTTTCGGGATACCGAAACAGCACGTCCATCACGTCGACAAATTCTCCTTTGGAAATCGCCTCGCGCAGAATCTCGTCAGCGGGCGCCGGTTTCGGAATCGGATCGACCAGTTTAACGAATAGATATTTGATTTCGTACGCGAATCTGGATTCTCTCGGAATGTAATATTCGATCCAGATCGGTTCTTTGTAATAATGGATGAGTTCTTTTTTGGGAAGATCCGGCGTTACGCTGAGCGACTTCAGCTTTTTAACGTCGTCCGTGATTACCTTTTTCCCTTCAACCCTCGTTCTTGATTTTTTGATCTGCCGTAATTCCGACTTATTCAATAGGGGTTTTGGTTTGAACGGCTCCATAATCTATTTATCGGTTTGGGAAGAATCGATTCTGAATCGAGATCCTTTCGAAAAACTCAAGGCCCGGTCGAAACACAACGCACATACGCGGCCGAAGGTTTCGTAAGATTCATCACGTTGTTTGCGGCTCCGAATTGAATCACCCACGCATCGGCCGGGTTCGTATAACTCGTAGAAGTCCAGTAGTTCGCGGCCTGAGTGTTCGGAAAATAGGTCGTACTGATCGAAGGACTTACCGCGCTCAAATCCAAGATGCTTCTCAATTCGTTAACGGAAGGAAGTCTCCAACGTCTTCCACCCTGCGTGGAAGAATTACACGCGGTCAAAGCGTTCGACCAAGTCAACGAAGTCGCGATTCCCGTATTGCAGGCGGAACCGGAATGACCCACCGTACATTGCATCCAAATCAATCCGGTGTTAATGTCTGTGATCGTAGAATCTCCGTTATTCTTAAACGACAAAGAAGGCAAGGCGCTTCCCGATACGCAACGCGCGTCGTTCGTATTTCCCTGAATCGTCAATCCTACGATTCCATCTGTGAAAGAAACATATACGCTTTGGGTTCCCGGTGCGTTCGGATCCCGATCAGAACTCCAATGTCCCACACCGTTTGCGTTCGGGAAGAAGGAAGCGTAAGTCGCGGGGCTTGCCCCGCTGTAGTTCAACATGGTCGCATATTCCCGCAAAGATGCAAGTCTCCAGTCGGTTCGATTTCCATACCCGGGAGTATTCAACGCGGTACAAGCGGTCAGCGACGCAGCCCAGCTCAAGTTGTTCGGCGCACCCGTACACGTGGACCCGGTTTGCCCTTCTTCGCAGCTTTTCCAAATCAAACCCGAAAGATTGTCCGTAGTTGTATAATCCGTCCCAGTTACGTTCGTCGGTCCGGTTAAACTCGAAGTCGATCCGTTTTGCAGTTCTCCGTCTTGTCCGGTTCCGCTGCAGGAAATCGCAGCTCCCGATCCGTCCCAACAAGAAGTCTGACCTGTTTTTAAAGGAGGAGGCCCGTACAAAATCAATTCCAAAGAATACGTAATGCTTCCCGCGGAATTCGCGGCTTTGATTTGATACACGGAATCGACTCCCGCATAACCGATGTAAGATCCCGAAATTCCTCCTCCGATCGGATCCAAAAAAACGCCCGTAGGCAACGCAGGAGAAACGGAATAACTCAATCCGTTTCCAACCGCGGTCGGACTCAAACTGATCGGACTTCCGTTCGCAAACGCGGCAGCCGGATAACTCAGAGAAGTCGGAGCGGGTCCGCAGAAAGGATACAAACCGCCCGAACCGGAACTTAAAAAAGCCGATTCTAAATAGGCCTTGGAATTCGGATCACAGATGTTTTCTTCGAGTTTGGGTTTGCAGTTCGCAAGAAGGAAAACGGAAGTGATAAAGTATAAAAGTGAGAATCGAAAAGACATTTTTGTTCGCATGAAACGGCAGTTCCCGGGATGAAAGTCCACAGTATCAATGGATGTAAAAAAAACCGATTTTACAATCATTATCGGAAGAATTGAATCCAGAATTTGGAAAAATATTTCCAAAATGAAAACGGAAACTTTCCGTTCAAAAAAAGAAATACGCGATCCAGATTCTCAGGAAAAAACTCAACGGGTTCATCATACCCGTATCGGCAAAACGGATCACACCGGAACGATCCAAAACGACGAACGACGGATAGGCGTTCACCTTCCATTCTTTCAATAATTGAGGATTGGCGGGAACGACCTTGAAGTTCACTTCGCGTTCGCGGACATACCGTTCGAGTTCGGCGCGATTTTCCCCCTCTTCCAAACTCACAAAGGAGAATCTCGAACTTTGTTCGAGACGATCCGCATACCATCGGACCAAAGGAAGATTGGTCGAACAGACTCCGCACCAAGTCGCCCAGAAATAGGCGACCGTCACCTTTTGTCCGGAATCGTATTTGCCTCCGCCGTACAGATCCGTTCCGTTGAGCGAAACACCCGGTTTTAAATCGGAAGCTTTGAAAATCGATAACGCTATGGTTATCGTTAAGAACAGCAAAATCCAAAAAGCGGCGGTTCCGCTCTTTTTCAAAAATTCTTTCATCGGTATTGAATTCGTTTCCCGGCTGGGATCGTTACGTTCGATCGCGGATTTCCTACAAAGGTTTCGTTCAAAAAGTTTGGGGAATCGTTTTTTCGTTGAACGAATATCCCACCGAGAACCAGACCTATCAAATGAAAAACAACGTTTCGAGAATCGGCCGCAATGAACGCGCTATCGGAAAAAACTTTCAGATCAAAGATCGAAACGAATTCCCTTTCCGAAACCGGAATACATGATCGCGATGACTAACGCGACCCAGATCAGACCTGCAAACAAAACTCCCCAATCGGAAAGAATCGCCTTTGTCGGGTTATGCCCCATGTTCTTGATGTAAATGATGTACAACGAACGAAAGATCGCATATACTACGATAGGAATGGTGTAAATCATCTGATCGGTTCCGAGGTTTGCGATGGTGGTCGGACTCGTAACGTATAAAACGTAACTCATCAAAGTCATCGTCGCGACGATTCCGAGCATCATGTCCAAAAATCCGGTCGAATATTCGTCCAGAATTTTCCGATGACCTTTTGCGTTTCCTTCGAGTATGATCAATTCTCCCCTTCGTTTGGAAAATCCCCAGAAAAGAGCGAGCATGAACGTACACAAAAGAAGCCAGGAAGAAAACGAAACGTGGATGATCACGGAACCCGCGATCGCGCGGATCACGAAACCGATGCTGATGCTCATCACGTCCAAGATCACCATGTGTTTTAAGAACTTGCTGTAAAGAACGTTGAACACGAGATAAAACGCGACGAGACCGAAAAAGACCGGATGCAATAAATACGCGAGGATCAAGGATAAGGGAAGAATGATCGCCGTGATAAAAAGTGCGAACGAAGGATCCAATTTTCCGGAAGCGAGAGGTCTGTGTTTTTTTTCGGGATGGAGCGCGTCTTCCTTACGATCCAGATAATCGTTCACCACATACTGACAACTTGCGACTAAGGAAAAAAGAAAAAAAGCCGCGACCACACGCTGCACGGATTCCGGATCGGTCAGCTTCTTTGCAAAGATAATGCCCGCAAAAATGATTACGTTTTTGATCCACTGATGGATTCGGAGCAATTTCAAATACTGGAAGAGCATACCCGGTTACATTCCTTGGAATCCCTCAATTCAGCAAGGAAAAACCGGACATGGAAACGGTAAAACGGATCTGAGATTCTTGAACGAGGATCGATGAATTCAGAAATCAAGATAGAATCTTTCTTTCGAAATCGTTTCAGACCAATTTTACGAATCGATCTTTTTCGTTTCCGAAATCGGAAGCGCTTCTTCGTCTTTAAGTTGAACGCCGGAGATTTGTTTTTGAAGGGACAAGGCAAGAAGATACGCCGCTTTTCTTGAAGCGTCCGCAAAGGACATTCCTCCGGGACGAATGTTGGAAATGCAGTTTCTTCGTTCGTCGGTCAGACCGCTCGTAGGTTGATACGTTAGATATAAACCGAGACTGTTTTCGGTCGATAACCCCGGACGTTCACCGATCAGAATGACGGCCGCCTTTGCGTTCCAAAATTCTCCGATCTCGTCTCCGATCGCCACTCTTCCGTTTTTTACGATCGTAACCGGACTTATCTTGAGTTTCAGGGTTTGTAATGCGGGAAGAAACGTTTCCAAAAAAGGAAGTAAAGAATCTCGAATCGCGCTCGCGGAAAGCCCGTCCGAAATCACCAAACTCAGGTCAAATTCTCCCCCAAACTTGGAATCGCTTTCCTTCAGAGCTTCCAAAGTTTTATAACCTTGCGAAGAAACTTTTTTTCCGAGGTCGGGACGAGCGAGATATTCTTCCCGCGAGTCGGCTTTGGATTTGATATCGACATACGGCAAACCGTACGCCGATAAAAAATCGAATAGATTGGCAAAGTCCACTTCGGCCCAGACCGCGTCTCTTGCGCGCGCGTGATCCAAACGAAATCTTAGAATTTCTTTCGTAGGAAGTGAAACTCCCGAACGGCCCAAGCCGACTCTTGCGGAGGTCCATCGTTTCCATTCTTCCCAATTCATACGTCAACCCGCCAACGTTTCCAAATCGGATAAAAGTCCGGTCTGTAATTTTTCATCCATAGGAATCAGATTGGAATCCAAGATTCCTTTTTTCAAAAGCCATTCTTCGAACTCGGGAGCGGGTTTTAAACCGAGAACTTGTCTGAGATACAACGCGTCGTGAAAGGAAGTGCTTTGATAAGAGAGCATAACGTCGTCCGCTCCGGGAACCCCCATGATGTAATTGCATCCCGCGACTCCCAAAAGAGTGAGTAACGTATCCATGTCGTCCCCGTCCGCTTCGGCGTGATTCGTATAACAAACGTCGACCCCCATCGGAAGTCCCAAAAGTTTTCCACAGAAGTGATCTTCCATTCCCGCTCTGAGAATTTGTTTTCCATTGTATAGATATTCGGGTCCGATAAAACCTACGACCGTGTTTACGAGCAAAGGGGAGAATTCTCGAGCGACCGCATACGCTCTCGCTTCCAACGTTTGTTGATCGACTCCCCAATGTGCGTCCGCGGAAAGTCCGGCGCCTTGACCGGTTTCGAAATACATCACATTATCTCCGACCGTTCCGCGTTTGAGGGAAAGCGCCGCTTCTCTCGCTTCGCTTAACAATTGGAGATTGATCCCGAAACTTTCGTTGAGCTTTTGACTTCCTCCCACCGATTGAAAAACGAGATCCACCGGTGCGCCTCTGCGGATCAATTCGAGAGTGGTGGTAACGTGACTGAGAACGCAACTCTGCGTCGGGATTTCGTATTTTTGAATGAGCGCGTCCAGTAGATTCAGCAAAGAATGAACCGATGGAAGATTGTCCGTCGCCGGATTGATTCCGATCACCGCGTCCCCGCTTCCTAAAAGAAGTCCGTCTAAAATTCCCGCAGAAATTCCTTTCAAATCGTCGGTGGGATGATTGGGTTGGAGTCTTGCGGAAATTCGCCCCGGAAGACCGATCGTATTTCGAAATTTCGTAACGACCCTGCACTTTTTAGAGATCGCAACGAGATCCTGGATCGAACAAAGTTTGGAAACGGCCGCCGCCATTTCGGGAATGATGCCGAAGACTAAACTTTTCAAAACCTCCGAGTCGGTCTTTTCGCTTAACAAAAATTCGCGGAATTCTCCCACGCTCATCGAAGAGATCTTGGAAAACGAATTCCGATCGTGACGATCCAGGATCAGGCGCGTTACTTCGTCTTCTTCGTATGGGATCAAAGGTTCTTCCAGAAATACGGACAAAGGAAGATCGGCGAGAATCATCTGTGCCGCGACCCGTTCTTCGTAACTCGCGGCTGCGATCCCCGCGAGAATATCCCCCGAGCGTAGAGGACTCGCCTTTGCGAGAAGATTCTTCAGATCTCCGAATTGATAATGGCGATTTTGAATCCTGGTTCTGTATTCCACGGACCAGAGATTCCGTTTTTTTTAAGGAACTGCAACTAGAATTTTTTAAGATAAAGAATGGAAAACGCGGATCGAATCGAAGGGAAACGCGTATATATTCCGAAACGATGAGAACGATCGAACATCAAAAACGGCCTTTAACCGACTTGAATTTTCAAACCGTCGTCTTTGCTTCCGAGATCTCCGAGACCCGAGTGGCCGGTAAACGCGATCAAAAGAGTGAACGTCCCCACTCTTCCCATAAACATCAGCGCGATATAAAGAAACTTCTCGAGATCGTTCGTATAGGGAGTCATCCCCAAACTCAAACCGACGGTTCCGAACGCGGACATGACTTCGAAAAAGATCGTTTCGATTCCGTGTTTGTTTCCGTTGGCGAGAGTGATGATGAACATAAAGACAACGAGAGACAACGTAGCAAGAAAGTAGATCCGAGTGGAAATCGCAACCGAGTTTTTGGATACGTCTTCTCCCCAGGCCTGAACCCGCGCCTGCGGGCTAATTACATTTTTCAAATATAAGATTAATATAAAGAAGGTCGTGATCTTGATCCCGCCCGCGGCTCCTTGCGGACCGCCACCGATAAACATCAAAGAACAAAGCAATACGTATGTCGCGCTTCGGATCTCGGTGATGTCGAACGTATTGAATCCGGCGGTTCGAGAGGAAACGGACAGAAAGAACGAATTGAACAGCTTCTCCGTAAAACCCATCTTACCGATCGTCTCGACGTTGTTATATTCTATCAAAAGAATCGAAATTCCTCCGATATGAATCAAGATCAAAGAACCCAAAACGATGATCGCCATCTGCATCCGGTTCGCGTCGCCGAACAATTCCTTACGATACACTTCCAAACGCTCTTCCAATCGAACCGAAGTCGCGATGACAAAGATATACCATCCGGGAGGATCTTCTCCGAGAAGAACCGTTCTCCGCATCATAAACGTTTCGGTAACGGCTTCCACCTTTCCCATAAACTTTTGCACGATTTCGAGGAGCGACTTCTCGATAAAGATGATCACGGGAAATCCGATCCCGCCCATCACGATCAAAAACTGAACGATCAAAAGACAAAGAGGATCTTTCGCCAAAAAACTCAAATCGTCCACGATGGAAAATCCAGCGTTGTTAAACGCCGAGATCGAAGTAAAAATACTTAAAAACAATTTGCCGGGAGTTCCCGGAAGTTTGTCCGTTTCCGGCATACAAAAATACAGAAGAGTCGCGCCCACCGCTTCGATCGAAAGAGAAATGTTAAACAAAGAAATCAGCATTCTTCGAACATACGAAGCTTCGGCTTCGATTTTTGTTTTTCCCGGTGCGACGACGCCCGAAGAAGGAGGAGACTTCTTCTCCCTCAATCTTTTTGCAAGGTGAGCGTCCGTTGCTTCGTACACGAAGGAAGCAAGACGAGTGCTTCGCGACAAACCGCGCACGACCAACACGCCGATCAACACCGTAAACGTGATAATTCCCAAACCTCCGATCTGAATCAGAAACATCATGATCAGCTGAGTGGATCTTTGGAGTTCGGAAAGAAGAACGGGCGAAAGCCCCGTAACACAAATCGAGGATGTCGCAAGATACAAAGAATTCGTATAAGTCAGTTTTCCGGATTCGGAAATGTAAATTCCGAATGAACCGATTAAAATCGCCGCAGCAAAACCCAAACAAAGGGTTCTGGCCACCGACAGCAAAAGGAAGGCTTTCGCAATTCGGTTTACGTTTCTTTTAATCAGTTTTAACGGATGCATGGCGGAGAATGCAAAAGCTCATGATTTTTCCAAATCCTTTCGGGGCAAATGAAAAACGGTTCTTAAACGGTCTGACTCATCGATTTGAGTTTACAAAACCGCTCTTTTTTGGATTATGGTAAATTGAGGGACTTTCTCCAAATCGTCCCTTACCGGTATTTCACCGGGGCATTTGCAATCTTTTATAAGAGGATGGCCATGAGCACTGCTGTAGCCGAATTCAAACCGAGCGAAAAACTTCTGAAAACCAGAAACATCGGGATTTCCGCCCACATCGATTCTGGAAAAACGACCCTTACCGAAAGAATTCTGTTTTATACAAACCGAATTCACGCCATCCACGAAGTTCGTGGAAAGGACGGAGTCGGTGCGAAGATGGACAGCATGGACCTCGAAAGAGAAAGAGGGATCACCATCCAGTCCGCCGCGACCTATTGCCAGTGGAAAGATCATACGATCAACATCATCGACACTCCGGGTCACGTTGACTTTACCGTCGAGGTAGAGCGTTCCCTCCGCGTATTGGATTCCGCGATCCTCGTCCTTTGCGGCGTTGCGGGCGTTCAATCACAGTCGATCACCGTTGATCGTCAGATGAGACGTTACAACGTTCCTCGCGTAGCATTCATCAACAAACTCGATAGAACCGGCGCAAATCCTTTCCGCGTCATCGAACAACTTAAAGAAAAGCTGAAACACAACGCGGTTCCGGTTCAAATTCCTATCGGTTTGGAAAACGACCTGAAAGGGATCGTAGACCTCGTTAAAATGAAAGCTTACTACTTCGAAGGTAAGGACGGAATGGACATCCAGGAAAAAGAAATTCCGGATGATCTCAAAGAACTCGCGCAAAAGAAACACGAAGAACTTTTGGATGCGGCTTCTATGTTCTCCGACGAATTGACCGAAGCCCTTCTCGAAGGAACTCCAACCGAAGAGATGATCAAAAAAGCGATTCGTACCGGAACGATCGAACTCAAACTTACCCCCGTTTTTATGGGTTCCGCTTTCAAAAACAAAGGAGTTCAAAAACTTCTGGACGGAGTTTTGGATTATCTCGCAAGCCCTGTGGACGTAAAGAACAAGGCTCTCGACCAAAACAACAACGAAGAAATGATCGTTCTCGAATCGAACTACGAGAAACCCCTGGTTTGCCTCGCGTTCAAACTGGAAGATGGTCGTTACGGTCAGCTCACCTATGTGCGCGTATACCAAGGAAAACTTTCCAAAGGTATGACCATCTACAACATGTCGAATAATAAGAAGCACAACGTTGGCCGACTCTGTCGGATGCACTCCGACGAGATGGAAGATATCGACTACGCGGAAGCGGGCGATATCATTGCTCTTTTCGGAATCGATTGCGCTTCCGGGGATACGTTCACCGACGGAAAACTCAAAGTTTCCATGGAATCCATGTTCGTTCCGGCTCCGGTGATTTCTCTTACCATCGAAGCAAAAGAATCGAAACACTTAAACAACCTTGCGAAAGCGTTGAACCGTTTTACCAAGGAAGATCCTACGTTCCAAACCCACGTAGATCCGGAATCCGGACAAACCATCATCAAAGGGATGGGAGAACTTCACCTCGAAGTTTATATCGAGCGTATGAAACGCGAATACGGAGTGGAACTGATCACGGGAGCGCCTCAGGTTGCGTATCGTGAAACGATCACTTCCAAAGCGGATTTCGATTATACCCACAAAAAGCAGACCGGTGGTCAAGGTCAGTTCGGTCGTGTTGCGGGTTATATGGAACCGATCCCGCTCGAAGAAACGCTGGATTACGATTTCGTAAACAAAGTCGTGGGTGGTGCGATCCCGAGAGAATACATCCAGTCCGTGGACAAAGGATTTAAGAGCTGCTTGGAGCGCGGGTCCCTCATCGGGTTCCCGATCATCGGTGTTCGCTGCGTGATCAACGACGGTGCTTACCATGATGTCGACTCTTCGGATATGGCGTTCCAAATCGCGGGTCGTTATGCGTTCCGTCAGGGATTCAACAAAGCCAATCCTCAGATTCTTGAGCCGATCATGAAAGTGGAAGTCGACGGACCTTCCGAGTTCCAAGGAGCAATCCTCGGATCTCTGAACCAAAGACGCGGCATGATCTTGAATACGACCGAAGAGGATGCTTACTGTAAAACGGAAGCCGAAGTTCCTCTCGCGGACATGTTCGGATATTCTACCGTATTGCGTTCCTCAACTCAAGGAAAGGCGGAATTCTCCATGGAATTTTCCAGATACGCTCCGGTTCCAAGAAACGTAGCGGAAGAGTTGATGAAAAAATACAAGGTCAACAACAAAGACGAAGATTGATTCTCGAAAGAAATTCTTTCTTCGAAAAAGGGAGCCGAAAAGGCTCCTTTTTTTTGTCCGCGCGGATTCCGAGACGGGTTTCCCTCCGAAAAATTGCCGATATTAAAAAGGATGAACCGCGTCTTTTTAAAAATCGGAATTCTTTTGCTTTTTCCGATCTTTTCCCGGATCTTTGCGGCCGGATCGCAGAATCTTTCCTTTTACACCGTCGAAAAGGGGGATACTTACTATTCTCTGGGAAAAAAATTCAAAGTCGATTATCATAAGATTATGGAATGGAACGGAAAGAAACAGACTGACCATCTTATTCCCGGTGAAAAGCTGCGGGTTCAAAAGTCGCAACGGGAAAATGACAAACCTTCTCCGATTTCCAAATCGATTCGGCCCTTGCCTGAGGAATCTTTCGATTCTTCCCGACCTCCTCTTCACTTTCCGTTAAAAAGCCGTGCGCCCGTGCAGACTCCGTTCAACAAACTTACGTTCGCTCCGCACAAAGGCGTTTTATTCAAAGCGTCGCGGCACAACGAGGTTCGACCGGCTACTTCCGGCAGGGTTTTGGTCGTGGACGAGATGGATGGATATAAGAAATACGTAATATTAGAGCATAAAAACGGTTATTCGAGCGTTTATGCGAATCTCAAAAGCGTATCCGTTTCCGAAGGAGACACAGTAGATTCCTCCAAAATTCTGGGCGCGCTTGAATCGGGCAAAGGACTTTACTTTCAACTGAACCGCGGAAGCGTTCCGGTCGACCCGGGTCTGCAAATTCGATAAGAAGAATATTAGAAAACTATGGAATTCGAAATCGTCAACGCCTGCATCGTAACCAAGGACCAATGGATTCCGAACGGAAGCATCGTCGTAAAAGACGGAATCATTTCCTCCGTAAACGCGGGCGGACCTCCTCCGGGTAAAAGAATCCGATTGAACCTCAACGGTCTTTATGTTTATCCGGGATTCATCAACGCGCACGATCATCTTCTCAGTACGTATCTTCCGAAAGTCGCGCCGAGCAAACCTTACTTGAATTGGCTTCCCTGGGACAACGATCTCAAATCGTCGATCGTGTTTTCCGAAAGGCAGCAGCTCGATCCCGAACAGCTCTATCTTCTGGGTTCTTATAAGAACTTGATCTCGGGCGTAACCTCGGTTCAGGATCACATTCCGCATTTTGTACAGGATCCGTTCGTTCCGACGATGCCCGTGAGAATTCTCGACAAATACGCCCTATCCCACAGCATCTGTAGCTATTCTTTGAATTGGGGGGAAGGTCCCAAGGAAGAATATGCAAAAGCTCTAAAGCAGAACATTCCGTATATCACACGGATCGCGGAGGGATTCGATTCCGAATCGAGGGATTCTTTAAAGGTTCTGAACAAACTCGGTTGTCTCGGAGAACATACGGTATTGATTCACGGAGTCGTATTATCCGAATCGGACATTTCTTTGATCGCTGAAAAAAAGGCGCATCTGGTTTGGTGTCCCGAAGCGAATCTGTTTTTATACGAAAGAACGACGGATATACGCGATCTGCTGAAACACAAAGTCAACGTTTCTCTCGGAACGGATTCCAGCATCTGCGGTTCGCTCAATCTTTTGGAGGAAATCCGCGCCGCGAGAAAATTTTATCAAAGTGAATACGGGGAAGACCTTTCTCCGAAAGCGCTTTTTGAAATGGTAACGTCTAATCCTGCAAAAGCATTTCGAATCGAAAAACAACTCGGAAGTATAGAAGAGGGAAAAATCGCGGATTTGGTCGTATTAACGAGAAACTCGGAAGATCCGTATTCCAATCTCTGCCAATCCGATTTGAACAGCATACGCCTCGTTCTCCGAGACGGAGTTCCCGTTTACGGAGACGTTAGTTTGGAATCTTTTTTTGAAGAATCCGGCGCGGCGGTGGAAAGAATCCGCATCGATAATGCCGATAAATATTTAGTTGCATCTCCCGGAAAACTCCTGGAGTCCCTTGTCATCTCCCTTGGCTACAAAAAGGATTTGGCATTTTTCCCCGCACAGAAAGAATTTGATAACTTTGAGTAGGTAATCCATTTGGCCGGTCCGATCATCAGAAATTATAAAGGCGGATCCATCATATATTTTGAGAAGGATAAAGCCGAGGATATTTACGTCCTAAGAAACGGTCGCGTCATTCTTACGTTTCCTGCCGTCGACACCGGTCAAGAAGTCAAAGAAGACGTTCGGATCGGAGAATTCTTCGGAGTCAAATCGGCGCTCGGTAAATACCCCAGAGAAGAAACCGCTCAAGTAATCGGAAGTGCGACCGTCCTCGTTTTTAAACCGAACGAGTTCGAACAATTCGTTGCCGAAAAAACACATCTCATTCTCAAGATGATGAAAGTTTTTTCCAGCCAGCTCAGACAGGTTCACAAAAAGCTCAAAGAGATTTTGGGCCAATCCGACACGCGCAATCCGGCGTTCGAGTTGATGAACGTCGCGGAAGTCTTTTACAAAAACAACAATCTCCCTCACGCAGTCTATGCGTTTGAAAAATATCTGCAGCATTACCCCGGAACCGCATATACGGGACGCGCGACGGAACTTCTCGAACTCGCGAGAAGAGGAAGTCCTTTCCCTCTGAACATGCCTCCATTGGTCTACGAAGGAAGCACGAGCAGAGTCACGCCCGAAACTTTACAAAACATCATGAAACCCGCCGTTGAAAAATCGACGATCACGGCCGGTGTGGACAACTCGATTACTTCGCTTTACAATCGCGCTCACACGCTCGTGAACGTGGGTAAACACAGCGAAGCGATGGTGATCTATAAGGATCTTCTCAACAGAACCGATTTCAAATTCGATTCGGAAAAGAAGCTGGTGGAGAATTCTCTCTTTCAACTCGGAGTTTGTCTGTTGAAACAGAACGATCTCGACAACGCGAATTCTTCCTTTTCGACTTATATCAAAAAATATCCATCGGGAGAATCGATCAAAGAATCGCTCTTTCATCTCGCCGAAATCTCCGAACTGCAAGGGGATCGCCAGAGAGCGAGAATGCTTTACGGTAAGGTCGCGCTTCTGCCGCCCGAAAAGGATAGCATCTCCCAAAAATCCAGACTGAAAGCCAAGGAGATGAGTACCTGATGGATATGATGCTCGAATCCATGTTTTCGAAATTCGGCCAGACCTACGAACCGAATCAGATCATCTTCTGTGAAAACGAACCTGGAAATAATTTTTATCTGATTCAATCCGGAAAGGTGAAGATCGTTAAGACCGTTCCGAACCCGACTAAAAAAGAAGACTATCTCATCAAGACCTTGGACATTCTCGAACAAGGGGATATCTTCGGCGAAATGGCGATCTTAGAAGAGCAACCCCGTTCCGCGACCGCGATCGCAATTTCGGAAGTGAAGGTTTTGAACTTCAATCGCGCGAACTTCGAACTCCTGATGACCAAGAATCCGATGCTTGCGTTGAAAATTCTCACCATCTTTTCGGTGAGAATCAACGATGCCAAACGAAGACTTCTCATTCTTTTAATGGACGACATTCAGGGAAAGGTCGCGGACGTATTCCTGATGTTATACGAAAAGATGCACGCGCACAGCGATTTTAAAGAGATTGTTCTCAACGTTTCGCAACACGACGTCGCGGAATGGTGCGCACAACCCGTGGGAGAAGTTCAAAAAGTTCTCAACACCCTTTCCAAAAGCGGCAAAATCGAACTCTACGAAGACAAAATTGTTATACACAATATCGCGGACTTTCAGAGAATAGTCGCACAAAAACGGAAACCGAATTCATAAAAGCTCCCGTAGCTCAGGTGGACAGAGCAGAAGTTTCCTAAACTTTTGGTCGGAGGTTCGAATCCTCTCGGGGGCAATGCCCTTCGAATGATAACCTGTACGATTGCGGGAAAAATCGAACCGATTCAAATCCATGCAACATCCAGACTCGATTCTCTCCCTCTTAAAAAAATCGGAAGACTTCTTAAAAAAGAAAGAAATCCAGAGCGCTCGACTCGACGCAGAAATCCTTTTGGCCGATCTCCTCAACTTGCAAAGAGTCAAACTCTACGTAAACTTCGAACGGCTTTTGACGGAAACCGAAAAGAACGCTTACAGAGAAAGAATCGTAGATCGTTCTAAAAACAAGCCGACTGCTTATATCACGGGTCAAAAAGCGTTTTACAATTCCGTCTTTTTCGTGAACGAATCGGTTCTGATTCCGAGACCAGAAACGGAAGAATTGGTCGAGAAAGTGTTGTTCGATTTCAAGGAAAACACGAAGGAACAAACCGTTTTGGATCTTTGCACCGGAAGCGGCTGTATCGGAATCAGCCTAAAGCTTGCCCGTAAGGATTGGAACGTAATCTTAAGCGACGTTTCCAAAGAGGCGCTTGCAACCGCACATAAGAACGCGGAAAAAATTCTGTCCGAAGAAAGCGAATCCATTCAATTTTTGGAAAGTGATTTGTTCGCGTCGATTCCTTCCGAGTTACGATTCGATTTGATCGCGACCAATCCGCCTTACATCCCTTTGACGGATAAGGAAACGATGATGAAGGATGTGATCGACTACGAACCGCATCTTGCGTTGTTCCTGGAAAATCCGAAGGAATTTCTGACCCGATTGATAAACGAAGCCAGTTCTCGCCTGAACGAAGGCGGCAAACTTTATATGGAAACCCTTCCTTCTCTCGCACCGATTCTAGTCGCGGAAGCGATTGCAAACGGGTGGAAAGAAGGAAAGGTGGAAAAAGATCTTTCCGGAAAAGATCGGTTTGTCGTTTTAATGAGATAAATCGGAGACGTTAGACGAATTACAAACATCG
Source organism: Leptospira sanjuanensis (assembly GCF_022267375.1). Taxonomy (GTDB): domain Bacteria; phylum Spirochaetota; class Leptospiria; order Leptospirales; family Leptospiraceae; genus Leptospira; species Leptospira sanjuanensis. The sequence goes on along the minus strand of NZ_JAIZBH010000001.1, from coordinate 402,792 downwards.
TTTTTGATAAAACGTAGGAACTCCTACAAATACCGCTAAAGAAGGTAATTTTCTGCCGAAATCATCTTTCGTTGTAGTTCCTACATTTGTTGACAAAAGCAACAAATGACGCTACCGTCCAACCTTCGTTTTGTAGGAGTTCCTACAACGCTTATATCCTAAAATAAAAAGCCGGGCACAAACCCGGCTTTTTATTTTTCGAAAAGATTCTGCTGAGTAACGCAGGCCGGTCATTTGACCGATCAGCGTGAACTCAGCAGAACGCTCCCTCAACTCAATGACTGCTCCCTATGGGTCGCATTCAGGTCGCGTTCTAAATCGCCGAGCTTCCTCTTTCCCCCGTTCTGATACGGATTACGTCTTCGAGAGGAGTGATGAAAATTTTTCCGTCGCCGATTTTTCCGTCTCCGGTTTTTGCCGCTTTCAAGATCGCGTCAACAGTCGGTTTTACGAACTCGTCGTTTACGGCGATTTCAAGACGAACCTTTCTCAAAAGATTCACTTGATATTCGTGACCACGGAACACTTCGGTCTTTCCTTTTTGTTGTCCGTAACCTTGAACGTCGCTTACGGTAAGTCTGTAAATTTCGTTCTTGGTCAATTCTGCCTTAACCTCTTCCAATTTATGAGGCTGGATGATAGCAACGATTAATTTCATATAATCTCCTTATTAAAATTCTTCAGTAACGTAAATTAAAGGATGTAACCTTTTTCACCGTGGATCTCGGAATCCAGACCGGCGATTTCTTTCTCCTCGGAGATGCGGAATCCGATCGTTTTGTCGATCAGGAACACGAGGATAACGGAAACGATAAAGGAATAAGCTCCGGTTGCGACAACGCTGATTACCTGAACCAAAATCTGATCTCCTTTGCTCGCAACACCCGCGCCGAGAGAAAGTGTGAACACTCCCGTAAGAACGGCGCCTAACGCACCACCTACGCCGTGAATTCCGAAAGCATCCAAGCTGTCATCGTATCCGAGTTTTCCTTTCAGAAGAATCGCACCGTAACAAACAGGGCTAACGAGAAGTCCCATGATGATCGCGCCTTGAACTCCTACGAAACCGGAAGCCGGAGTGATCACAACCAAACCTGCAACGATACCGGAAGCTGCACCGAGAGCGGTCGCTTTTTTGGTGTGAACGTATTCGATCACGAGCCAAGCAACACCGGCCGCAGCTGGAGCGATCAATGTGACTAAGAATGCTCTCGCCGCAATTCCGTTTATAGCAAGACCGGAACCCGCGTTAAAACCGAACCAACCGAACCAGAGTAAACCGGCGCCGATCAAAGTATAAGTAAGATTGTTGGGAGCGATCAAAGCTGGGCCTTCTCCCTTTCTCTTTCCAAGAACGATTGCAGCCGCAAGACCGGCAATCCCTGAAATCAAGTGAACTACCGTTCCACCGGCAAAGTCAAGAGCGCTCATTTTAAACAACCAACCGTCAGCCGCCCAAACCCAGTGTGCGACCGGATCATAAACCAACGTGGACCAAAGAAGAATAAACACGACATACCCGCCGAATTTCACTCTTTCCGCGATCGCTCCGGAAATCAGAGCCGGAGTAATGAGCGCGAACATTCCTTGGAAAAGGAAGTGAACGTATTTTGGAATCGTTAATTCCAGAGTATTTTCGTCGATTCCGTTGAGAAAAGCGAGATCGAAATTACCGAAATAAGGGTTGGTTCCCGAAAATGCGAAGCTGTATCCGAAGATGGTCCATTGAAGAGTCAGAACCAAAATCGCTACGAAGCTGTGCATCATAGTCGAAAGAACGTTTTTAGATCTTACAAGACCGCCGTAGAAAAGAGCGAGTCCGGGAATCATAAAAAACACGAGTGCCGAGGCAACGATCATCCAGGCCGTGTCTCCTTTATCCGCAACGGGAGCGGGAGCCGCCGCAGGAGCAGTCGCTTCTTGTCCAAATAAAACAAATGGAAGAAGCAGAGTGAGCAATAAGAGTAGTCTCTTGGTCCAATTCATAATCATTCTCATCCCAAATCAATTTGCCTACTTTAATGCAAGATTGGTACCAGATGGAGAATTATTTAAGAATTCTCTGAACGAAGCAGAATAACCCGAAAATGAAGGAGATCCTACAATTTATCGAGAAATCGAGGAATTTTCCGTTCAGCCAAGGTCGGAATTACGAAACCAGCAAAGTGCACAGTTTATAAAGTACTTCAATCTGCTCAAAATAAGGGCATATTTTCACTTTTTGCCCTTTCTCTATAGAAGATGCTAATAAAATCAAAAAACTGCTGTTATTCTAAATGAAACCGTAAACCGAGTTTCCAGAAGCTTTCTATAGAAGAGGAAGAATTTGAGAGAAAGTTAGAATCCAATCTTGCCATGGGATTATAATCCAAGATCAAATGAGAAGAGGTGGATTTTGCAAAACGAGGATGAAAGTAATATGCGTCAAAGATATTGGCCGCATAAACCAGAACGGCAAACATCATGGACAACTGCAAATTATGGTAATTCCGATTTACACGATCGCGCTGATCGTCGAAGGGTTTGCTGTAAAGATAAAGAGCGGCCGGATCGGAAAATGAGGGAACTGGGATCAACGTTTCATACGGATTGTTCATGTGATTCAGATCGCGCACCGAGTTTTTATAAATTTGATTCTCGCGATAAACGAGATAAAGAGAACTTACGAACAGAGCGGAATAGATAATTGCGGAAGTTTTTCTTTCGTCGGTCCACTGCCCCCAGCCGGGAAGAACCGAGGATCTCCAAGCGACGCTCCAAGGACTCAAGCCCTTTTGTCGGACCCGAGCCAGTCGCTCTTCTTCCTTCTTTTTCGCTGCGGCGTCTTTGGCCTGTTTATCGAGAAGTTCCTGCTTTTGTTTTTCTTCCTTAGCCTTTTGAGCCAATTCTTCTTCGGCCTTTTTCTTATCTTCCTGCTCTTTCTTTTTCTGTTCTTTCTCTGCTAATTTCGTTTCTTCTTCTTTTTTAATGCGAAGCGCTTCTTCGTTCGTCACGTCTTTATAAACGATCTTGAGAATTCGGATTTTGGAAATGTCTTGGCTTTTGCCGTCTTCCGTCTTAACGGTAACGTTGTATGCAGTCTGCGCGGAAACCTTTCCTTTGATTACGGTTCCATCTTTAAGGATGATGGATTCTCCCGAAAGAAAGGTAGGGAGAAATAAGAGAAGAAAAAAGAAGAGGAAATAACTTTTTACAGACATGTTTCTCTACGAAATACTTTCCATAGAGAAACCAGTCGAACTATAATTTGAAAGCAATTTTTTCTACATTCTAAAAATTCCATATCGAGGATATTCCGGTTTTTTTGAATGATCGGCGTACAGAGCGATACCCAGTATATCCCTTGTTCGAGCTGGATCGATCACTCCATCGTCCCAAAGACGTGCGGAAGAATAGATACAGGAAGATCTGCTTTCATAATCGTCCAAAATCGGCTTACGAAACGAAAACTGTTCCTCGTCAGAAAGTTTTTTACCTTCTTTTTCGAGCTGTTCCATCTTAACCGTCAATAGCACGTTAGCCGCTTGCTCTCCTCCCATTACGGAAATTCTGGAGTTCGGCCACATCCATAGAAATCTCGGATTGAAAGCACGGCCGCACATTCCGTAATTCCCCGCTCCGTAAGAACCGCCGATTACAACGGAATACTTCGGCACGATGGAAGTCGAAACTGCGTTCACCATCTTCGCTCCGTCTTTTGCGATCCCGGAGTTTTCATATTTCTTACCCACCATAAACCCGGTGATGTTCTGCAGAAACAAAAGAGGAATTCCTCTTTGATTGCAAAGCTCGATAAAGTGAGAAGCCTTCAGCGCACTTTCCGAAAACAATACACCGTTGTTCGCGATGATTCCCACCATCTTTCCGTAAATTTTCGCGAAGCCGGTTACAAGAGTGGTTCCATAATACTTTTTGAATTCTTGAAAACGCGATCCGTCCACGATCCTAGCGATGATTTCACGAACGTCGTACGACTTACGAATATCCTTCTGAATGATTCCGTAGATTTCCTCCGAAGGATACAAGGGTTCTTCCCAACTGATCGATCCTTTCTGCGAAGAATTCCCAGCGTGATGCAACGTGGATACGATGTTTCTCGTGATCTCGATCGCGTGTGCGTCGTCTTCCGCGTAATGATCGGTCACACCGGAAATCGTGCTGTGAACCAAAGCCCCGCCCAATTCCTCGGGAGTTACGATTTCTCCGGTTGCGGCTTTTACGAGAGGAGGTCCGCCTAAAAAAATGGTTCCGTTTCCTTTTACGATCACCGACTCGTCGGACATCGCCGGTATGTAAGCGCCGCCCGCGGTGCAACTTCCCATCACGACGGAAATCTGAGGAATTTTGAGCGCGGAAAGATTGGCCTGGTTGTAAAAGATTTTTCCGAAGTGATCCTTATCGGGAAACACTTCGTCCTGCATCGGAAGAAAGGCTCCTCCGGAATCCACAAGATAAATGCAGGGAAGAAAATTCTGAAGCGCGATCTCCTGCGCTCGGATATGTTTTTTTACGGTAAGAGGATAATACGTTCCGCCTTTCACCGTAGCGTCGTTTGCAACGATCACACAATCGACTCCGCAGATTCTTCCGATTCCGGTAAGAATTCCCGCAGAAGGAACGGAGTCCGGATAAACCCCTTCCGCCGCCAAAGGAGAAAATTCCAGGAAAGAAGTTCCGGGATCGATGAGAGAAGCGATTCTTTCCCTTGCAGTGAACTTGCCTCTTCCCTTATGACGTTCGATCGCTTTCGCTCCGCCGCCCATTTCGATCTTTCGAATTAAGCCGCGCAGGGATTCCACCTTTTGTTTCAGATCTTCAAAATTCTCTTTATACTCCGATGAGGACGTACGTATTTTGGATTCTATGATTTCCACAAAACCCTCCGGATTTTTATTTTTTTACTTTTGATTCGTATAGGATGCGGATCAGTTCGGTTTCGGATAACGTGAGTTCTCTGTTTCTTCTCGCCATGATTTTCCGCGCGTCCCTCAGAAATAGATCGAGAATATACGGTTGTCCCGATTCCGCCCAAGTAAACGGAGAAACGTATCCGCCGATTCTGGAAGATACCACGTTCGATCCGAAATCCACGACGGTTCCCGTATTCAACATCACTCCGATCGCGATCTTGCAATAGTCCCCAATGACCGAGCCGAACTTGATGGAACCTGTAATACATTCGTCGTGTTCTTCCCGGATTTTCACAACCCCATAGTTGTTCTTTAAATCGGATGTGGTCGCAAGCGCGCCAATGTTCACCCAACTTCCGAGAATGGAATGTCCTAAGAATCCTTCGTGGTGCTTGTTCGTATAATCTCCGATCAAACAGGTTCCGACCTCTCCGCCGATTCTGCAAGTCGCTCCGATGCTTGTAGCGCCGGTGATTCTCGCGTTGTCGATTTGAGAATGGTGTCCGATATAAACGGGGCCTTCGATAAACGTGAACGAAGTGATCTTCACGTCTTTGTCGACGACGATCGGTCCGTTGGTCGTATCGAAAACGACTCCCGGATAAACGATCGCGGAAGGATGAACGTGAAGGTGTTTGGATTTTCCGACCACGTGAAAGTGGTTCGCTTTTACTTTGAGTTTACGAATCCATTTTTGAACGTCTCGGCTGAGTTCGATATCGGCTTCGATGTTCTTTGCAATGCCGTCGATCAGGTTCCAAGGCAGACAAGATTCCGGCGATAAAACCAGATCGACGTCCTTATCGTCGTACGGAAGAAGTTTCGGATTTCTTTCTAAAAAAGCCTGTTGAAACGTCGCATTCGAATGCGCGTAGAAGATCTTTGCGTCTGGATGAAGTTCCCGTGTTCTTTGAAGAGAATTGAGAATTCCGCTTCGAATCTCGGAAAAGGAGCGAATTCTCGTGAGAGATCGTAAGCCAGCCGGAACCTCTCTTTCGTCGATGAGAATTCTCTGGATCTTAGACATGGCCTACTCTACGGTTACGGACTTGGCGAGGTTTCTCGGCTGATCGGGCGGACAACCTCTCGAAATCGCGGAATAATACGCGAGCAACTGTAAAGGGATCACGTTCAAAATCGGACTTAAGATTTCGGAACATTCCGGAATTTCGAAAGAATAATCCGAAAGGGACTTCGCTTCGTGATCTCCTTCGGTTACGATCGAGATAATGATCCCTTTTCTCGCTTTGATTTCCTGAATGTTGGAAACCATCTTCGTATAAATTTCGGATTTAGGAGCGATACAAACGACGGGAACTTCGTTCGTGATGAGGGCGATCGGTCCGTGTTTGAATTCCCCGCCCGCGTAACCGGATGCGTGAATGTAGGAAATCTCCTTCAACTTCAACGCGCCTTCCATAGCGATCGGATGATTGTAAGTTCTTCCTAAAAAGATAAAATCTTTTGCGGCGGTAAAGTGAGAAGACATCTCTTCGATCTTGCTCGCTTGCGCGAGGATTCGTTCGATCTTTGTAGGAAGCTGACGGATCTCTTCGATCAACGCCTTTTTCTCTTCGTCGCTGATGAGCCACTTGAGGTTGGCCATATAAATGGAGAATAACAGAAGATTTAAAACCTGAGCGGTGAAAGCTTTCGTGCTCGCGACTCCGATTTCCGGTCCCGCATCGGTGCGGATGTAAGAATCGGATTCTCTCGCGATCGTTGAGTTCACGTTATTGACGAGCGAAACAACCTTGATGAACTTCGCTTTCGCTTCGTGAATGGAAGCTAACGTGTCCGCGGTTTCTCCCGATTGGGAAATCCCCATGATGAGAGTATCGCCTTCGACAACCGGATTTCTATAACGGAATTCGGAAGAAGCTTCGGTGTCCGTTTGAATCTTCGCGAAATGTTCAAGATAGTGTTTGCCGATCATTCCCGCGTAATAACTCGTTCCCGCTGCTTGGATGATGATCCGGTTGACTCTGGAAAGAACGTCCTTGTTGAGTTTGATTTCTGGAAAAACGATTTCACCGTTATCTAAGATTCTCTCTTGGATGATCTTACGAAAGATCCCGGCTTGTTCGTGGATTTCCTTGATCATGTAGTGCGGATAACCGCCCTTGTCCAAGTCTTCCCAGCGAAGTTCCTGTTTTTTGAAAACCGGAGTCAGTTCCTTTCCTGAAAAATCGAAAAGTCTGAATTCGTTTTGAGTAAAGTAACCCCATTCTCCGGAGTTCACATAATACACTTCTTCGCAGTTTCTAGTGAGAGGAGAAATATCGGAGGCGAGGAAGTATTCTCCCTTTCCTTTTCCGATCAAAAGAGGAGCGCCGTCTTGCGCAAAATAAACGCGGTCCGGTTCCGTTTCAAACACGGTGGAAACCGCCCACTTTCCGTGGATTTTTCCGAACAATTCCAAGAAAGAATCCTTGTTGGACTTGCCGTTCTTTTTGCTTTCTTCAAGCAAATGAGGAAGAACTTCGGTGTCGGTTAAACTCTGAAATACGTGGCCTTTCTTTTTGAGTTCGTTTTTAAGTTCGAGATAATTTTCAATGATTCCGTTATGCACCACCGCAACGGTGGAATTCGTATCCGTATGAGGGTGAGCGTTGATCTGATTCGGTTCTCCGTGGGTCGCCCAACGGGTATGTCCGATCCCTACGTTACCCGGAGCCGGAAATTCGCGGAGATGCGCTTCCAGATCCTTAATCTTTCCTTTTGCTTTTCTGACGATGATGTCCCCTTGGTCGAGGACGGCGATTCCGGCCGAATCGTAACCCCTGTATTCGAGGCAGATTAGACCGACTACAAGTACCGATTCCGCATTTTTACTACCGGCATAACCGACAATTCCACACATATTCAGGCATTCTCCATAAGCCTTCCCGCGCGGTCCAGCAGAGAATTGAGGTCTTTTTTGGTCCTCGCTTCCCCGATGACTCGAATGATGGGTTCCGTGTTAGAAGGACGTATGTGAATCCAGGAATCTTCGGAGGCCAAACGAAGGCCGTCTAAGGTTTCTTCGGCAAAGGCGGAGAATTCTCCCCTGAATTTGGAATAAATATCCTGCAGATTTTTACCGGCCACTTGAAAGCTGGTTTTCTGCATATGAATCGCGGGAAGTTCATCCACAATCGAATCGATCTTCTTCCCGGTCGCAGCCATCACATTTAAAATATGAGCGATTCCGGACAAAGAATCCCTTCCGAAAGAAGCGACAGCCGGATCAATCACTCCGCCGTTTCCTTCTCCGCCGAAAATGGATTTGTGGGCGCGCATATCCGCAACCACATTGGCTTCTCCGACTTTAGAGCGGGTAACGGAAACTCCGTATTGACCGGCGACAAATTCGTTAATAAAGCTAGTGGAAAGATTCACGACCATATTGGCTTTTTTCGGAGCCTTTTTCAGAGTTAAGGAAAGAAAGCTCAAAGGAAGTGTGAATTCTTCGGAGATCGCGCCCTTTTTCGGCGTAAGAACCACGAGTCGATCCGCGTCGGGATCGAGCGCAAAACCGATGTCCGCACCGGAAGATTTCATTTTGCGGGAAGTTTGCTTGAGCGCCTCGGGGGTCGGTTCGGGCGGTCTTGGGAACGTTCCGTCCGGACTACAATGAAGTAGAATCGGCTTACATCCAAGTCTTTCAAGAAGTTCGGGAACCAGGGAACTGCCTGCACCGTTGACCGCGTCCACGAGGACCTTGTATTTCTTTTTACGAATCGCGTTTACATTTACCCGTTTGAGCACGGATTCGATGTGCTTTTCACACCATTCTTTTCCGGAAACGATCTTAGAAGCGGGTTTGTATTGAATTTGTCTGTAGGATTGATTGCGTACCGTATCCAGAATCTTTTCCAGATCTGCGGCCCCGGTAAAGAATCCGCCCGGTCCTACGAACTTAAACGCGTTCCAGATGATCGGGTTGTGAGAGGCGCTGATCATAATTCCACCCCCCGCTTTGGAAAGATTGACCACGGCCTTTACGGTCGGGGTCGGAACGATTCCAAGTTGTAAAACGTCTTTGCCCATGGCTTGCATCAAACCGAGTGCAATATTTTCAATATAAGGACCGGATGGACGGGAATCTCGTCCGATTACGATTTTGGAACCTTCGATCCAAGTTCCGAACGCACGCAAGGCGTCAAAAATAACTTCGGGTGAAAGACCGGTTGGAATAATTCCTCGAATCCCGGAAACAGAAACCATCAGATCAGGATGATTGAATACGGGGCTTTTTGTATTCATAGGGGTTGTTTGGATTTAGGAGGAGTTTGCGGAAGAAAGGGTGTGGGCGATGACAGGATCGAACTGCCGACATCCTGCTTGTAAGGCAGGCGCTCTACCAGCTGAGCTAATCGCCCTCTATAATTCCGTTTTTTTAAGCTGCAGATACCGCGTTGAGGCGTTTTGCCATTCTACTTTTTTTTCTATCTGCGTTTTTAGAATGGATCAGGTTTGTTTTAGCAGCTTTGTCCAAAAGAGAGGTGTACTCTACAAAGAGAGCTGTCGCCGCTTTTTGGTCTTTTTCTTTGATGGCTTTCAGAACTTTTTTAGCCTGAGTTCTGAGCCTGGAACGATTCTGGGAATTTGCCGCATTTCTGCGTTTTGTTCTCCGAATGTCCTTTTCTGAAGACTTGATATTAGCCAAGGCTTACACTTCCTATCGAATAAGTGTTTCCAGGTTTTCTGTACCCTACCCCCTGTCAAATGAATTCTAGGAAAATTCCGTTCCGTACGTCGTAATTCTCGGAAAATTGCCCGAAATCCGACCTTAGGTTTCGGTACGATTCCGTTTTGAACCGGAACCTGCCTTATCTCCCTCCGGAACCGCTTCCAGCGGAGAAACTAGAATGAATCGAAATCGTTTTGGAAATATTTTTTTGACCGTTTCATTGGATCGGGACTTTTTTTCCCGTCTTCAAGAAGAGGAAGTCGATCTTTCGGAACTCGCGGAACTGGGAATTTCCTCTTTGCGGGACTTCGAGGAAACCGGGAGGTGTTTTTTGTCGATGGAACGTGAAAAAGTTTCCGCCTCGTTTATAATTCAGGAAACTTCTTATTTACAAATCTTCGCTTACTGTTTCCATTGCTCCCGTTCGCTCTATTCGATGATGGAAGAAATTCTTCAGAACGCTTATTTGGATTTTTATTTTGCCCGAATGGACGAAAAGAATTTCCGGTCTCTCGATATGGATCGCCTTTTTTTTTCGACCAATCCTAGACAACTCTCCTCTTTCGGAGAAGAATTCTCATGTTGAAAAAATCCGAATACATCGTAGTCGATTCCATTTCTTCCGTAGACCCCAACGCGCTTTCCTTGGATAAGATGAATCAAAAATTCATCGATAAACAAGGGAATCGTTTCGCTCTTCGATTCAACCGCAACACAAGAAGAGCCGAGTTCGTACGAATCACATTAGAATCTCCGAATGAAGCGCAAAAGCACAAACACGTTTCGCATCCGACTGCGGCCGCACATCATCCGCAACGTCAATCGGGAATAAAACCGATTCATCCGCCCGAAGTGAAAAAACTTTCTCTTCAGGAAATCATGGCAAAGACCCAGCAACAGACTTCGGTGAAACTTCCGAAACCGAACGAATCGGGTGCGGCGATCAACGAAGCCGCGGTTCAGAAAAGTATCTTTCAAGAACCCGCTTGGGACCCGCACAAGGCAAAGGATACTTCCAATCTGGATTTGGGAAGAATGGATCTGAACATCCTGGAACACTCGGTTCCTTCTTCCTCATACCGCGATTCGGGGGATTCTTCCCTTAGAATGGAATACGGTTCCAACTCCTCGATCGGAGATTCGAGCGGGATCGAGAAAAGAATCTCCGAACTTACCAAGATCAAGGATCGAATTCATTCCGTTCTCAACAATCTCCAGAACTCCAAGATTTTCGAAATCACCGGAGATCCTTCTGAAAACAAGAACATCATCGGAAACCTCAACCGGGAATTCGACATCGAGTTTTTTCAAAAGCTCGATAAGATCGTGAACTATCACAAGGAACTGACCACCTACCCCCGATCGGTCAATTATTACACCGCAAAATACGAATCTTCCAGAAAGCAGATTCTCCAGTCCAAAAGTTTGGACAGCGAAAAACTCAAACTCGTTACCCTTTGGGAAATGCAGGAAATGATGCTCGGTTTGGTTCAAAAACTGAAGAAGATGGTCTTGAACACTTTGAACGTTCTTAACACGAAAAACGACAATCACATCAAACAACTTCCTTACAACCAACAACAGATGTTCCGGGATTCGAGAACCGCTCTTCTCTATTGTTCCGAAGATATATCTTCTTTGCTTATCTCCTTGGAAAGATGGGTCGATACTGAATAGGAGAAATCTCCTATGGAACCCTTACAAAGCGCCGAAATTAAAGCCGTTCTCGAAAAACTCAGAGCGGAATACACCGAACATTCAAAAAAGAATCCCAAGGTTTTCGACCTCAGAGCGTTCGAATCCAGACTGACGATGATCCTTCAACAGAAGGGAAGTCTCGCCCAGTTTCTCAAAGACGAGATTCAATTCATCGAAACTCTGAAAGCCAAACACAAGGAACTCGAAGATAAAAAACAAGCCGCCAAAGGCGATACAATTAACAAGATCCTCGAGGAACAGGAAGCCAGACTCAAAAAATACCAGAGAATCGATTTTCATCCTCTCGCTAAACCCGAGATCCGCTACTTTTACGGAGCGATTCTTTCCTTTGCGGAAACGGAACTTCCCGCCTTGATTTATATCTTCAAAGGAACTCCGGAATTTTCCGCTTTTAAAGATACCATCACGATCATCGAAAGAATGGGAATCAGCAGAAGGGGCTTGCCTTCGATTCGAATCAACGAACACGTCAAAGCCTTGTTAGACGCGAACGGAAATCAGAGCGCGATGGAAAAGGACGGTCAGAATATTTTGAAAGAAGTCTGCCTCGCTCTCAAAGGAATCATCACTTCGATTCAGGAATGCGTGAATAAGAACCGTGTTTCCGAAACTCTTTCGGTCAAGATAGACGAGAAAGAATTTCCCAAGGCGGTCGAGTCGTATCAGAATTTGGTTTTCGGGATCGCTCTTGAAAAAATAATCGTAAGAGCCGAAACGATCATCCGCGATTTTCGAATGGCTGAGATCACCGGTCTGGGGTAAATATGAAAGTTTCCATCGTCATTCCTTGTTATAACGAAAAAAATACGATCCGCAATATTCTGGAAACGGTTCAAAAAGTTCCGATCAAAAACAAGGAAATCATTCTCGTCGACGATTGTTCCAAGGACGGAACCAGAGATCTTCTGAAAACTCCCGTTTTTAAAAAACTCGTCGATCAGATGATCTTTCACGAAGTCAATCAAGGCAAAGGCGCCGCTCTGAGAACCGGTTTTAAAGCCGCAACGGGCGACATCGTTATCGTTCAAGACGCTGATTTGGAATACGATCCTTTTGAAATTCCGAGCGTTATCGATCCGATCTATAAGGGAAAAGCGGACGTCGTTTTCGGCAGCAGATTTTTGGGGGGCGGTCCGCATCGAGTCGTGTATTATTGGCATCGTATCGGAAACATGGTTCTCACCACTCTTTCCAACATGTTTACCAACATCAACTTAACGGATATGGAAACTTGTTACAAAGCGTTCCGAAGAGAAATTATCCAATCCATCGAGATCAAGGAAAATCGTTTCGGTTTCGAACCCGAAATCACCGCAAAGGTGGCCAAAATTCCGGATGTTCGTATCTTTGAAGTGGGAATTTCCTATTACGGAAGAACCTATGCGGAAGGTAAAAAGATCGGCTGGAAGGACGGGTTTCGCGCGATCTATTGTATCGTGAGATACAATCTGTTTCAGTAAAACGGAATATTCCGTTTTTCGCGCGTTACAGTCTAATCCAGTTTCCTATTCCCAAAGCCCGCGGAGACACCCGCGGACTTTTTTCATTCTATCCTATTTTAAAAAACCCGCGGATGTTTCCGGATAGATCTGGGAAGCGAGAATAAAGATAAAAACGCTGACGGCGATTCCCATCGACGCAAGTAGAACGTCCTTCCCCACTTTACGAAACGTTTCGAGATACGGCAGATCCCGAAAGGTCATAAAGTTCAAGATGATTTCCCGGCCTGCGAGCATCCCTAAAAAGACCCAAGTCGTGGACATGGGCATTTTACTCCATTCGTGAAAAACGATCAGAATCGTTCCGTACACCAAGTCGACGATCGTAGCCGCCTTGGACCATTGAATGTCCGATTTTTCGGTGACGATTTCCTGAATCGTTCCCCCGTTCGTATAAAGAATGATTCCGAGCGCCACCACGAGCATCGCGATCGCGAGAGAGAATTCTAAAAGAGAAAGGTGTCTCGGAAGATAGATTACGATGTTTGCCGCGTCTTGTCGAAGCCAAGCGATCCAAAGATAAACGGTGGACAACCATTGAAACAAGGCCCATCGTTTTTCGCTTCTGGGATCGGGAACGTGGTCTTCCGTATATTCTTTCGGATCGAATTTCACGAGAATTCCCCAGACAACAATCGCAACGCCGAAAGCGATTCCGTATCCGAAAAAGGACTTCGTGAGCATTTTCTCGATATTGCTTCCACCGAACAAACCGAGAATCAAAAAGGTCGTTGAGATCGGAGATTTCAATCTTGTGATGATGACGAGAATGAGCGGCGCTAACAGTTGGATAAGATTGAATTGTCTAACTTCGGGAAAACTTTCCAAACGTCCGAAGTGAACCTGTGAATCGTTAAAGACCCAAGCACCCAAAAAGATAATCACGACGGTTCCGCCTAAAACGACGAGCTTCGGAATCCAGTGAACCGTTCTTTTACTTTCGATAAACGTTCCCACCGTTTGAACCGCGTCGTTTCCGGCCACGGAAAACGCGCTGATAAAAAACGCGAACCAACCCAAATAGTAAGAAGGGGATCCCAGTTGATAAGCGACAACCATCAAAATTCCGGCGATCGCGACTAGGGAATAAAATCGGATCTGATCCTTTTTACTAGGATGCTGGAAATCAATTTCGTTTTGTTTCATCGGAAAGGATATCTTTAAACTTGCGCTTAAAAAGATACTAATAAAACGCCGGAACTCCCGTCAAGGGGGTTCCGGTGCGATGTAGAGGCGGTTTTAATCCAGAAAACGTTTTTCGTATTTGGATTCTATGTCACGGAGGTCGAAGAGGATAAAAAAATCGATGGTTTTGAAGACCTGATCCCAAGCGGGAATTCCGCAGATCTGAGATCCGGCGCGGATATAACCTTTGATGAGAGCGGGAATTCTTTTTTGAACCACTTTCATATCGTCGATTAGGTAGTTCGGATCGAAACCCGGAACTTCGAATCCTGCAAGAGGGGTAACGTCGAATTCTTTTCCTGCGAGAACGTTCTTCTCTTTTAAATAAGCGTAAACTTCGTTTGCGGATTGTGCGTCCGTGTGATGAATCGAACCGCAGCCGAAAAGGTATCTAACGTTGTGCTTGCGCATATACGATCCGAGGCCGGCCCAAAGCATCGAGATCACGGAACCGTCTCTGTATTCGGGATGAACGCAGCTTCTTCCGATCTCGGCGGTTTCCGCGTCCAGTTCGTAGATCTTAGTGATGTTGAATTCGTTATCCGAATAAAAACCTAAGTTCTTTTTTGCGATCGATCTGCGGAGAATTCTATACGTCCCCACGATTTTATCGTCGCGGTTTTTATCGATTACGATGAGATGATCGCAGAAAAGATCGTATTCGTCTCTGTCTTTGCGCGTTGCGGCGGATTGGGGAAGACCTTCCCCCAGTTCAAGATTGAATACTTCATAACGAAGTGCGAGAGTTCGCTCTATTTCCAACTGGTTCTGTGCGATACGAACTTCCAGTTTTCTTTCTGTTTTAACCTTGTTGTCTAAACCTGTGCCCATAGCGGTTATCCTTCGGTTTTAAATTGTTCCCCATCATATTCGTTCTCGTTACGTTCAGATTACACGGGAAATAAATTCCGGTGACTCGAAAGGGAAAAAAAGTGGAATTGGAATTTTACAGCGTGTCCCAAAACCTAATTTTACTTTACCAGAAAGATCAGCTGCAAGGTTCTGTCCCGGTTTTGGGACAGGTTCTTATGAAAACGATTCGAATTTTTTGAAAATCTTCGAAAAGCGATCGTTTCCATACGTTATCAAACAGCGGCAGAAAAAACGGTGAATTCTTATGCCAAAACTAATAGCGAATTCAAGAAGAAACGTTACGAATAAAACGAAATTCAAAAGATCAGGAAGCCATCTGCATTCTCGATTGAATGTAAGTTTCAATCAGATACTTCGCTTTCGCATCCAAAGCTGAAAACTCAACCCCAAACAAAGAAGCTTCCGGAGCTGCAACCTTGCGTTTTACCTTACCGGAAAGTTTCAGAGGATTTCTTCCGGGAAGAGTCAGAATCATTTGAATCGGAGAATTCAAATCACAACCTTCGAACAAATGGGGAACTTCGATCGCGAGTCCGCCGATGCTGATATCCTTCGCATTGAGAATATCCAAAAAATTCAGGCCCATCAATTGAACCTCGATGACTTCGTTCGCCGCCGGAAATACTCGGGCAAATTTTCTCTGATCCATGGTGACTCTCGTGCTCATGTAGAATTCGACGAAGTCAGATTTTGAAATCAACAGTTTGGAAAGACAAGTTCTTTTTATAGCTTTTTATAAATCAAAATAAGTAATCAAGCGTTCGAAAATAAAAGCTATACCGAACGGATTAAAATTCGCCCTTAGGACTCAACGCTGCTCAGTTTAATCGTGTCCAAGATCTTCGATACCTTCTTGTCGAACTTCTTATTAAAGACGAACGGGTTCAGTGTTTTTTCCAAAAACAAAATCATTTCCACCGCTTTCCATTCGAGAACGTTCTTATGATCGCGGATTTTCCCGGAATGAAGCAAGGTGGAAATTCCACGAATCGATTCGTTTTTAAAATCCCTTCTTAAAGCGATGAACAAGGCCTGCGCTTCCGGAGTTAGAAAATGAAACTTCTTAGAAAACAAAACCGCATCATGAAAGTATTCGGGACGAATCACCGCTCCGTTCAAACGAAGCGACAAGATCAGAAATCCGATAAAGTCGGAGATCTGATGAAAGATTCCCAGGCCCGGAACGTCCTGTCCCGGATACAATCGGCTCTTATCCATGGAAGGTGATTTCGGATGACGTGTCTGTAGCCAGTTGATGATCAGATACTTTTCTTTAAAGAAGTAGTCGTTGATTTCCAATCGATATTCTTGAATGCTAAGACGAAGATGAAGAAGAATCTCTTTATCCGAAACGAGGGTAAGTCTTTGAAAATCCTGTCCCATACCCGTGATCTCGAGCTGAACTTTCGGATAACCTTTCTTTTTGATCTCGGGAAGAATTCCGGTGATTTCGAGGAGTTCCAGAATATTCTCGCTCGTTAAAGAGTGAAACAGAATTCCTTCCTGAAACGAAGAATCGGAATCATCGACTGCCGCCGCTAAAAATTCATCGTAAACAAAGTCGAAAAATCTAGGATTATTATAACTCGATTTTGCCATGAAAAGAATCGAAGATTCTCCGATCGAAAATCTTCTTTTGTCCCCGATTCAATCACGATCTTTTAGCATTCCATTTTTTCAAGGAGAATCCCTCGAACGAAAAAGAATGATTCTAAATCGAAGATGCGATTCTTGATCTTTATTAAAATCGATTCAAAGAATCGATTTCAAAACTCGATCCGCGGCTTCCACTTGCGGATAATGACCGATGCCTTTCAGTTCAACTATATCCGCCGAAGGAGATAGTTCCCTATATCTTTGTACGAGATGCGCGCCGCTGACGGGATCGTCGACCCCGTTGATCATTCGAACGGGAACGGGAGAATTCAAAATCGCACCGACCCAACGTTCTCGATTCGTTTTTCTTTCCTCGATATATCGTATCAGTTTGTGTGCGATCTTGGTTCCTCCGTCGGAAGCGACCAATTCCCAAAAGCGATCCAATTCTTCCCGACTCGGTTTCGTGTTTTGTCCGAAAACCGCCGCAAAACTTTTCTGAAAGGATTTACGATTCATCAGTCTGGAAAGAATCCATCCGATCGGACTATTCAATAATTTCTGGATAAATCTAGGCCGGTGCGATTCCGGAAAAATTCCGCCGTTCAAAAGTGTAACGGCCTTGATCTTCAAACCTTTTATTTTCGATTTTTTACGTTCGATAAACCGCGCGAGAAGTTCCTGAGCCACTGTGTCTCCCAGATCGTGCGCGAGAATCTTCACCTCGGAAATCTTCTTGTCGCTTAACAATTTTTCGATGATGTCCGCCTGTAAAAAAATGGAATAATCGATTTCCGGTTTGGATGAGAATCCGAATCCGAGCAGATCCGAAGCGATGAGTCTTCTTTTTTTGGAAAGAGGTTTCCAGATTTTTTCCCAATCGTAGGACGCGGTAGGAAATCCGTGAATCAACAGAAGATTCTCCCCTTTGCCTTCTTCCTTAAAGAAGATTTTCCAATTTCGATACGCGACGGTCGAACCGGAACGTTTCCATTCTTCTAAAGTCATAAACTCTCCGTTTAACGGCTGTTATAGATCGTTTGAATTTGCGCGGCGGTCAATGCGACCGGATAATAAATTCTAAGCTCGTCGATCAAGCCTACATATAATTGACTCGCGTCCCTCCTAAATCTTCCGATATTGGCGGGATAGGAATTCGCGGTCGCAAATGTGGACGAAAATAAGTATCCGCTCTGAACGACAACTCCGTCAAGGTATAAAGTCGTATTCGGATTCCCTAAACTAGGATTGTAAACGCAGGCTACGTGATGCCAACCGATAATCGGACCGACCCAACTAAACCCCTCGCTGAAATCCCCTTCTCTCCAGGACATCACGCCCACACTACCGTTACTCGCGTGAAAATCGAAAATCAAATTCGAAAACGGTCCGTTGTTTTCGGACTTGTCGAAAATGGTTCCAACCGATGCGGTATCCGGGGAAATCCAAGCGGTGACGCTAAACGATTGGTTGCCGGCAAAGTGAAAATTGCCTCCGGCGGAATCGGGAATATCAATATAATCGAATGTAGGAAACGGTCCGTAACCGAGCCGGATCGCATTTCCTACTACTCCCGGAACAATCGTTCCCCCGAAATTACCGGTTACAATTCCGCCGTTACCGTTTCCGGATATATCGATAAATGACATACTTTCAAACTGCATCGTCAGAGAATTTCCGGAATAATTCGCAACTCCCGTTGCTTGCAGAGAAACACTGACGGGTGAAATATTTCCTCCCGGTTGAATCGTCAGAGTCGCCGTTTTTATTCCGGGTGAAACGCTGTTATAATAAATGGACGCGTTTACATTCGAACCGCTCGTGATCGTCCCCGTTGGCGCTCCAACGACGACAAAATCGCTCGCGTTCGCCCCGGTTAGACTTAGGAAATTAGATGCAGGAATTTGAATATCTCCGCCGGAAGAATTCGTGATCGTAATCGAAGCGGAAGGAGATTTGAATCCGTTTAACACCGATTGAAAATCGTATATCGCCCCAGCTGAAAAGTTCGTTTGATTGATGGAAGCAGCGATCGGTCCGGAAGGTCCGGAGCCGGACGACCCGTTAAGCCGCGTAAATCCGAAACTCAATTCCGGGATCGAAGAAGATTGAGGATCATATTTACAAAGTACGATCGGAAATATTATAACGAACAAAAACGGAATGGAAAGTGTCGTGAGCGATTTCATTTTCAATTCCCATCCTCCGCACGACGTTCTAATGGAACGATCGGAAGCGGATTTAGATCCTACAGAAGAAATCGCAAAAAACAACTATTATACGAATTGAATGCGTCTTTTTGAAATAAATTCTTTATAAGATGAATCGATCCGCGATTCTCCGCAGATTTTCAGCGGAGATTTCGAGACTTTTCGCCGAAGCCGAGATTTCCTCCGCCCCGGAAGCCGTTCCCAAAGTATGATCGTTGATCTGAACGATGACCTGCGTGATTTCATGAAAGGCCTGTTTCTGTTCGTCCATCGCCTGTTTTACGAATTCGGCGTCTTTTCCGACTTCGTCCGCGTGTTCGGCGACTTGTCTATTGATTCCTTCCTGCGAACTCGTGATTCCGAATAATTTTTCCATCGCTATGGAAACCGTATCCGTACTTTTGATAATACCGTGAATGACTTCGGAAGAAGACTCGATTCCGCTCGCTCCCGAATCCAATTCGCGATTGTTTCGAAGAATCATTTCGCTGATCGATTTGATGGAAGACGCGGTCTTTTGCGAAAGTTTGGAAATTTCTTCCGCGACGACCGCAAACCCCCGCCCCGCTTCTCCCGCTCTCGCCGCCTCGATCGCCGCGTTCAGAGAAAGAAGAGACGTCTGATCGGAGATGTCGTTGATGATTCCGATGATCGCCGACATTTCGCCGGAGGATTTGATGATGTTCTGAACCATCGTCTTCATTTGACTGAGGGATTCTTCCCCTTTTGCCGCCTGCGAGGAAATATTCCGAGTCAGTTCCAAGGCTTGTTTTATTTCCCGGCCGATCTCTCTTACGCTGGAGGAAAGATTCTTTATATTATTATGAAATTCTACTATATTTTTATACTGACGATCTGTCCCCGATGCGATGCTGTCCATACCGGAAGAAAGCTCCTCTACGGTCGCCGACATTTCTTCCGTGGAAGCCGCGGTGGCCTGCGCACCGGAAGCGAACGAATCGGAAGAAGCGGTCAATTCCTCCGAAGCCGTTGCGAGTTCGGTGGAAACTCGTTGAATGTCTTTCAACGAATTACGAATACTGAATATAAACGAATTCATATCACGGCTCATAGAACCGATCTCGTCTTCGTAAACCACTTTGATATCCGAAGTCAGATCCCCTTCCGCCATCGTCTTAAACAATTTACTCGCGTTTTCCAAAGGACTAAGACGTTTTTTCAAAAGGAAATAGAGAAGATATGCGGAAATCGATGCGGTCGCCAAACCGGACATGACGATCAAGACCAAAAGTCCGATCAGAGATTCCCGGATTTCCGTTTTCGGTTGAATAGCCGCAATCGAGATTCCCCAGTTATCCAAACGGTAGATCATAGCGTAACGGTCCGTTCCGTTGTACGTAAATTCCATTGCTTCTCCCGTTTTGAGAGCGAGCATAGTCTGACCGTACGATTCTTTGGAAACGTCCAAATTTAAAATCATTTCCTTCTTAGGATGTGCGATGATCAATCCGTCGTGATCGACGGCGGAGACATATCCCTGTTCTCCGATTTTGATCTCTTTGATGATTTTTTCCGAAATGGAATCGAAAGAAAGGGCAACGCCCACAAGTCCGATCGGACGATTCCCTTCAAGGATCGGAACGGAAAGCAAAGAAACGGCTAAACCGGTAACGGGAGATTTCCGCGCCTTTGCCAAATAAACCTTTCCTTCCTTAGCGGCCTGTAAACTTTTTTCGATCCCCGCCTCCGAAAGTTTAAAACCGATCGTGACTCCGCCTCGGCCGTCCGCAATGATCTTAGAATCTCCATCCAAACGGCATATGAAGATATTCTCATATACTCCGTACCGCTGCATTAGATCCTGATAGAAACTTCCGGCAACGGGCGTTCCGGATCGGATCGATTCCAAGGTTCGCGGATCTTTGGCGATGGTCCAAGCGATATTGGTATGAGAAGTCAAAAACGCGTCGAATTCCAAGCCCACAACGCCGATTACGCTTCGCATCTGACTCATATAATTTTCGGTGATCTTTTTTCTCCCGAAAAAATAAGCCGTTCCGGAAACGATA
This sequence comes from Leptospira sanjuanensis, assembly GCF_022267375.1. Taxonomy (GTDB): domain Bacteria; phylum Spirochaetota; class Leptospiria; order Leptospirales; family Leptospiraceae; genus Leptospira; species Leptospira sanjuanensis. The sequence continues at coordinate 382,095 of NZ_JAIZBH010000001.1, read as the reverse complement.
CAGGTTAATGCGAATAAAATTGAAATTCCCGAAATCAATAGAATAAATTTGAGACTGCTCCGATGCATGGACGACTCCCCGCTAGTTCTAAAGCCAATGTTTTCGGAATTCTATTTTTGAAAAGACCGAACGATAATTCTCCATCTCTTAAATTATAATTTCAAGAGAATCAAGGGGAAAAGAATAATCCATTCTAATTAAAATGTCCGATAAAAATAATCAAAAAGAACTAATATTTAAATCGAGTTCGATTAACAAATCACATTCTAAATTTTGAATATGATTAAGCTGCACCGAAGATGTGAGAATCGATCGCGACGTTGAGAGCGAGGCGAGGCGAGGCAATCAAATCGAATTCAAAAATCAAATTTCTTGCAAGAGACGCTTTTTGAATTCTTCCCGATCCGTACCCGAGGGGAATTTTCCGAAACCGGCCTTTAGATTGTCTTTAAGATGAGAAACCTTCGAAGTCGCTGGAATCACGCAGGTGACCGCCGTGTGAGAAAGAATGAATTTCAAAAACGCCTGACCGAAAGAATCACAATCCCATTCTTTAAAATACGCAGGCAAGTTTTTACCTTTTACTCTGCGAAAGAGTTCTCCTTCCTCGAAGGGGCGATTGATAAGGACGCCGATTCCGTTCGCTTCCGCAAACGGGAGAATACGATCCTCCGCGGCTCGAGTCGCGATCGAGTACGGAATCTGAATGAAATCGATTTTTTCGTTCTTCGCGATCTTTTCCATTTCGGTAAACGCGGAAGAAACGTAATGAGTGATCCCGATATAACGGATCTTTTCGCCTTCCCGTAGCGCTCGCAGAGTTTTAAGATGCGTCTGTGTATCCACTAAATTATGAATTTGGAATAGATCGATTTTATCCGTTTTGAATTTTTCGAAAGAGGATCGAATCTGCGCTTTACCCGCGGATTCTCCTCGAATCCAAACCTTGGTGGCGTAAAAAACTTTCTTTCTCGATTCTTCGGAAAGTTCGGAGGAAAGAACGCCCACGATTTCCTCCGCTCTTCCGTACATCGGAGAAGAATCGACGACTCGTCCCCCGGCAGCAATAAATTCTTTCCAAACTGCTTTTAAGGAATCGAGTTCGGAGGAGTCTCTCGAGACATCCATCGTTTGCCAAGTTCCAAGGCCGATCGAAGGAATTTTTTCTCCGCTTTTCTGAATCGTTCTTTCCAAGATCTTAGCTCCTTCGTTTGCGAATAAATTCCGATACGGAATTTCGATCAAGCCGGCCGCGAATGCGAAAGCGGCACTTCGTTTTAAAAAAACGGAACGTGAAATCGAATTCATACGTTTTATCCTTTCCTTTAAAACGAAAATCTACTTCGAAAGTTCGGAAGATAAAAGAAAAAAAAGGAACTCTATCGACGATTGTATCTGATTCTGCGGATTTTTTTCTTCGAGATGATTTGTACAGCGCCTTTGTATTCGAGATGGATTTCGTCCCTCGTTTGATCGGTTATGTTTCCCTTCAACTTCCGACCGTTACCGAGAAATATGACGGACGCGTACGGTTCGGTGTCATCCGAAATCGGTTCGATCCTTTTTTTGGAAGGAAGAATCTCGTCCTGTTTTATCGCTTGAACTTCGATCCTTCTATTTTGAAACGAAGCCACCTCGTCCAAACGACGGACAATCGGTTTATTCGAACCGAAACCCCGCGTTTCCACGCGGCTCGAATCGATTCCTTTCGAAAGTAAATACTCTTTCGTGGAAGCGGCTCGTTTTATCGAGAGAACCTGATTTTGTTTTCGATTTCCATTTAAATCGGTGTGGCCGGAAATCACGATTTTCAAGTTCTGATTCTCTTTCAGAATGGAGGCTAACTCGTCCAGAATTTCGAAAGAATCCTCGTCGATCTGATCCGAGTTGGATCTAAAATAAACCCCTCTTAACACGAGCGTGTTCGATTTCAAAATGGAATCGAGATCGAGTTTGGAACGAACGCATTCGACTTCCACGCTCCTCGTATCGTATACGCCTCCGAAAAGGATGTGGATAAAAAAATCGGATATACTTCTGAAAATTTTAAAACTTTCAATTCCTTCCGGACATTCCGCACGATCGTGTCCTCCCTCGAAATATCCGAGCACGTAACTCCTGGAGGTAAAGCTGGCTCCTTTGAAGGATTCGCCCGCTCTCGGAAATTTGGAAGGAATGATGTTCGTTTGATGACAAGCCAAAAAGAAACAACAAAGCAGAAATGAAACCGTAAATCGCGGGAGACGTATTCCGGTTTTTGAATATGAATACAGAGTTCCGATCAGTGACATACGATTTCCAAGGAACGGGGAGAATAAATTCCGATCGTGATTTGCTCGAACAATATATTCGTAAAGGAGGAATATTGATGAACTTCCTTGATTCCGCGTTCGGGACAATATTGTGCTTCCGAATATTCCAATTTTCGGGGAAGAAGTCCCATCAAATAATAATTCTGTTTTAACAGGATCGTCTCACGATTGATTTCCTTTGTTTGTGCTTTTTTGGTCGCGATGGGCGCAACTTCCACCCGCGCATGTTGACAAAAAGAGGTTTGCAAAGATAAAAGAATTATAATTCCGTAATATATTATTCTTCGTATCATCTTTTACCTCTGTACGCAATAGAGCACAAGGGTATTGTTACAGGCAAATCCCGGTCCCACATCCTCCACGAGCGTGCTACCTAAGGAACCGTTACCGTTGCTGATTCCAAACGAGCCGTTCACGGAAGTAGAGGTTGAGGTCCAAGATACCCCTCCGCTCACACAAGTTTGTCCTGTCTTAGGAACCCAGGTAGCCCCGCTTGTGTCGATTCCCGTATACACCCCATTCGCAGTCGTGGTGATCGTATTCGTAACCGGAAAAATAAATTGTCCGTTGGCATCCGTGGACGTGACAGTAAGATTGCTATTGCTTATACTTCTATAAACCTTATTGGGATACAGTACCCAGTCGGTTGTAAGATTTCGACTTCCATCTTCGGCCATTAGGAGCGCCTTGTAATTATTCGGATCCCCGGGCGCCCCAACTCCCGGTGCACCCGAAGCACATTTTGCATCGGCCCCGGAAACGCCTCCCCAATTACCTCCGATCGCAGTCGGATGAATATATAAAAAAACCGCGCAACTGCTACTCTGCGCACAACCTGCAGAACTAACGCTTCCTCCAGGTGTTTCCGAAGCTCCTGTCGTATTTCCGTTTTGCAGAAGAGCAAGCAGAACGAGAGAACTGTTATCATTGGAAGATCCCGACTGGGGCGCAGCAAGAGCGGTCACAACGGGCCAAATCGTGCAGGAAACCGAAAGAATTTGAATGAATAAAATCAGAAAAAGAAATAACGGGAATTTTATTTTTTTCCCGTTATATGAGAAGTGAAGAGTTGCACCAAGCATAACAATCCAACAACGGATCGAGTTGCAAATCTTCGAACGCGTTTCTCGGAAAGGGAATGAACGACCGATAATACGGACTGAACGGTTTTTCTTCTGATTCTTTATCAATCCGCAGAATTTACGTTCCTTGAATCGATGTCTTTATGTCGACTTTAGTGAGCTTCGTCCCAGTTGACTCCGAACTTTCCTTCCACGAGAATCGGCAGATCCAATGGCATTGCGTTCTCCATGTGCTTTTTCATGGAAGCCTTGAACTCTTCTTTTTCCTTTTTATGAACTTCAAAGACCAATTCGTCGTGAACCTGCAACAGCATTCTCGATTTGTATCCTTTCGTTTCGATCTCGTCGTGGATTTTGATCATCGCGATCTTAATCATGTCCGCGCTTGTTCCCTGAATCGGGCTGTTGATCGCGATTCTTTTAGCGGCTTCTTTCGCGGATTTGTGCGTGCTGTTGATATCCGTAACGGGTCTGCGGCGTCCCGTTAAAGTCTGAACATAACCGTTCTTTTCGGCGAATTCGACCATCGAATCCATATACGCTTTTACGCCGGGATACTGTGTCATATAACGTTCTATAAACGATTTCGCCTCGTCTCTTGAAATTCTAAGATTTCGGCTCAAACCGTACGGAGTAACTCCGTATATTACGGAAAAGTTAACTACTTTCGCCTTATCGCGCATCTCGTGCGTGACGTCTTTTTCCGCGACCCCGTACAAGGCCGCGGCCGTTCTTTTATGAATGTCTATGCCGTGATTGTACGCGTCGAGCATCGCCGCGTCTTTTGAAACATGCGCCATGATTCTAAGTTCGATCTGGGAATAATCCAAGCTGAGAATTTCGTAATCGTTCGAACCGACGACGAAACCTTTTCGCAGAAGTCTTCCTTCCCGGTCGCGGATCGGAATGTTTTGTAAGTTCGGATCCGTGGACGAAAGTCTTCCCGTGGCGGCGATCGTTTGATTGTAACTCGTATGAATTCTTCCCGTCTTAGGATTTACCATTTTCGGAAGAGCGTCCACGTACGTGGATTTTAGCTTTGTGTATTTCCTGTAATCCAGAAGTTTTTCGATGATCGGATGTTCTCCCGCGAGTTCTTCCAAAACCTCGTGGTCGGTCGAATAACCGGTCTGCGTCTTTTTCACGACCCTGAGTTTCAAATCGTCGAAAAGAATCTTCTGCAATTCTTTCGTCGAAGCGATGTTAAACGGTCCGCCCGCCTGTTTGTGAATCTCGCCTTCGAGATGACGGATCTCTCGATCGAAATCGCGGGCCAATTCCTCGAAGTAGGGAACATCAAGAGCGATTCCGGTCTTTTCCATCTTGGCAAGAACCGGTATCAAGGGCATTTCCATATCGCGGAGAATCGGTTCTACTCCAGATTCTTTGATCGACTTTCTGAGAATTTGATACAAACGGAACGTGACATCCGCGTCTTCCGCGGCGTATTCGGCGACTTGTTCGGGATCGATGTCGGTCAGTTCCTTTTTCTTTTTTCCGGTTCCAACCAGATCGTCATAGGTAATCGTATCGTAGTTCAGCAAATCCTTCGCAAGATCGTCCATGTTGTGACGTCTTCCTTCCGGCCGCAAAACGTAGGAAGCGAGCATGGTGTCGAACTGAATATTGTTCAACACAAAACCATGATTTTCTAATACGATCAGATCGTATTTGATGTTCTGTCCGACCTTTGGGACATCGCTGGACAAAACAGGCCCGAGATGTTCGCGGACTTCTTCCAGACTGAGTGACTTGTCCTGAAATAAGGACGCATTGTTTTTTACCGAAACGTAAAACCCGGTTTTCTCCTGATTGGAAAAGGAAATTCCCAGAAGTTCCGCCATAACAGGATTAGGCGAAGTCGTTTCCGTATCCACGGATAGAACCCTGGATTTCAAAAGACCTCTGCAGATTTTAGAAAGCTCCTCCGCGCTCGTGATGAGTCGATACGTTCCTTTTTCGCCTTTAGGAAGCGGTTTCGTTTCATCCGTTCCAGCCGAGGCCGCATCGACAACTTCCGCGTCTTTGGGAACTTCTTTCCCCGCCGATTTCGCGAGATCTCTCGAAAGAACGTTATAACCCTGAGATTTAAAATAGAGGATCGCTGCGTCCGATTTGTAATCGGGCGTTTCGATATCCTTTTCAGTGATTCCTAATTCCAAATCCCTGCGGATCGTCGCAAGTCGTTTGGAAAGATAGGCGTTTTCCTTCTGTTCCGACAACTTGGTTTTCATCGATGGATTTTTGATTTTCTCGAGATTCTTATAAACCCCGTCTAGAGTCTTGTATTCCTGAAGAAGTTTGGATGCGCCTTTGTCTCCGATTCCTTTTACCCCGGGAATGTTATCCGAAGTATCGCCGACGATTCCCATGTAATCGGGAATTTGTTTTACGTCCACGCCCAGTTCTTCCTTAACCCAGGTCGAATCGATTTCCACGAATTCGGTGACTCCCTTTTTACCGCGGAGCATCTTAATATTCTTTTTTTCTAATAATTGATATAAGTCCTTATCGCCCGAAAAAATCAGAATCTCCTTTGCGGTCGAACGATACGTATCGCAGAGAGTTCCGATGATATCGTCCGCCTCGTGGCCGTCCATTCTCAAGACCTTAAACCCGATCTTTTCCAAAGTCTCCATGACTTCTTTGATTTGAGGACGCAGATCTTCGGGCATAGGTTTGCGGTTGGCTTTGTACTCTTCGAAGGTTTTTCCTCGTTCCAAAGGACCGCCCGGATCGAAGGTCATCGCGACGTGAGTCGGCGCATAATCCTGCAGCAGTTTAAAAAGCATTTTAAAAAAACCGAATGTTGCTCCGCTCGGTTTTCCGGTTTTGGAATTGGTGAGATTGGAGGCTCCGAAGGCGTAATACGCGCGGAAGACGAACGCGTGTCCGTCGATGATAAGAAGACGTTTCATTCTTTTTCTCCGAAAAGTTCTTCGCCCAGAAACGAATAATACGCAAGCTCCGTTTTGCGAATCGTGTTTTTGATGGAGAATCGTTTGACCGATTCCTTATTGAAACTTCCGAACGTTTTACGGAGTTTTACGTCATCCATTAGAGTTTCATAATGTTTTGCCAGAGCTTCGGCGTCGCCCACATCGGCGAGAAAGGCGCCTTTTTCGTGCGTCAGCATTTCTCCGATTCCTCCTCCCTTTGTCGCGACGATCGGAAGTCCGACCGCCATCGCGTCGAGAATCGAGGTTCCAAGTCCTTCTTCTTTCGAGGTTAGCGTAAAAATATCGAACAGGGAAAGAATATCGGGAACATCCATGCGATAACCGGTAAAAACGACTTTATCAGAAATTCCTAATGTATTTGCGAGCGTTTCCAATTCTTTTCTGAGTTCTCCATCGCCTATGAGAAACACTTTGAAGTTTTTGGAAGAATCGATTTTCGCGACCGCATTCAAAAGTGTTTTCTGATCCTTGTGATCGACAAGCGCGGCCACGTTTCCGATCACGATCGTATCCTTTTTGATCGAGAATTCTTTTTTGTATTTTGCAGGATCGGGAAGTTTTTTCGCGAAAGAGAAATCGATTCCGCTGTGAACGGTCACGGTCTTTGCGGGATCGACTCCGTCCCTCAAAAGTATTTCGCGGATCTTATTGGAAACGGTTAAGAAGAGATCGTTGCGTTTGGATTTGTATTTCCAAATCGAAAATAAGTTTTTTCGAATGCTGAAGTCGACTCGTCGGGAAACGATCAATTTCGTTTCGGGGAGTTTTGATTTTGCGAACAAAGCAAGCGTGTGGGCCTTTGCGGTGTGCGTGTGGATGAGTTTTACTTTTTTTTCTTGAACGACAGCGCGGATCGATTTGACAGATGCGAGATCCCATTCTCCCTTCATGTCGATGGCTTGGAATGGAAGCCCATGGTCGGAACACCGTCCTTCTAAGGCGGATCCGGGTTTGCCCACGATGAGTTGTGGGATCTTTCGCTTCTTTAATCCTTCTGCCAGAAGAAGAAGTTGTCTTTCTCCTCCCCTCCAGCCTGTTTCCGTATCTATATGCAAAATCACCGGCTCAGTTTCCAGTTGCCTGTCCATTTCTGCAAGGAATCCTTGAAAAATCGCTGGACAGAAAGATTCTGTTTTTACGAAAAATATTCTAATATATTAAACGAACTTTTAAAGGAAGAATCATGTGTGAACTCCTCGGCATGAGCGCCAATGTTCCTACAGACATTTGTTTCAGTTTGACCGGCCTCGTTCTAAGAGGAGGAAAAACCGGGCCTCATAAAGACGGCTGGGGAATTGCCTTCTACGAAGGGAAAGGACTTCGTGTCTTCCATGATCCGGAACCGGGGATAGAATCCAAAATCGCCGCCTTTGTCCAAAAACTTCCGATCAAAAGCGAAACCGTAATCAGCCATATCCGCAAAGCGAACCGAGGCAAGGTCGAACTCAAAAACACGCACCCCTTTGTACGGGAATTTTGGGGTTCCTATTGGACTTTTGCACACAACGGACAATTCAAAAAGATCAAGGAAGAATCCCTCGGTGATTTTCTCCCGGTCGGAAGTACGGACTCCGAATACGCGTTCTGTTGGCTTTTAGGCAAACTCAAAAAGAAATTCAAAAATTCTCCCCGCAATGAGACAGAACTCTTCCGAACGATCGGACAACTGATGACGGAACTCCATCAAAAAGGGGTTTCCAATATCCTTCTCAGCGATTCAAAAAATCTCTACGCGTTCTGTTCGACCAAACTTTCCTGGATCACCCGAAAATCTCCGTTTGGAAAAGCCCGGCTTGTCGACGCGGACCTCAGCGTGGACTTTCGAAAAGTCGCAACACCCGGAGATATCGTCACAGTGATCGCGACTCGACCTCTCACTTCCAACGAAGAATGGACGATCTGCGAGCCGGGACAGTTTCAAGTCTGGAGAAAGGGCAAAATCGTATTCTCCAATCAATGAGAATGGATTTGTCGGAATCCCTACGAATTCTACACTGACCGAAATTCCAAGATTCTTTGTCTAAACCAAGGGTGATGTATGAAAATCCAATTCGAAGCCATGGACTATCGTTCGGACGACACGTTTGAAAAAGCCGATTATCAGTTCGAAGGAAGCCTGGAAAAAGGTTGGGACATTTCCAGAAACGGAAAGGAATATCTGCATCTCGGCCCCGGTTATAAACTTCTTAAATCGAAACTCTGCGGAGTTTGTTCCACCGATCTTTCCCGAAGATTTCTTCCCTTCCCGCTTCCGCAAGTGATCGGACACGAAGTGATCGCGGAAGACGTGGAAGCGAACAACGGAATCAAACAAAAATACGTGGTCGAAATCAACGACACATACGAAGCAAGAGGAGAAGTTCCTTCCGACGAATTTTGCGAAGAAGGAATTCCGTCCCACAGCCCCGAACGAAAAGTTCTCGGAATCGATCGATTGCCCGGAGGATTCGGTCCTTATATTTTGGCCCCGCAAAACGCGGCGATCCCGTTTCAAAATCTTCCCGATAAAACCGCGGTTCTAATCGAACCGTTCGCAGCGTCTTTGCAAGCGGTCATCGCTTCCCCGCCCAAGAACGGAGACAACGTAGCCGTGCTCGGCCCGAGAAGATTGGGCAGCCTCGTCATAGCCGCGTTAGACGCCTTTCGCGCCTCTTCCGGAATCAAATTCAAAATTACGGCGCTTGCGAGACACGATCACCTTCTCAAACTTTCCCTCAATCTCGGAGCGGACGAAGCGATCGATCTAAGAAAGGAAAGTATTGAATCTCTCAAAGATCGTTTCGCGATCGTCTACGATACGACCAGTACGACCTCCGGATTCGAAACCGCATTAAAACTTTCTAATAGAGAATTGCATCTCAAGACGACGAACGGCCAGGAAGTGTTCGGAGTCAAAAAACTCACCGAACTCGTGGTAGACGAACTTTCCGTTTTGAAATTCAGCGAAGAAAATCTGAACTTTCATTGGGAAAAGGAGAATCGCAAAAACCAAACGGTTTACGTCTCGCCGAGCGTCGGTAAATTGAATCTGCCTTCTCATTTTAAAACATATTACGGAAGCGTCGAAGAAGCGGAGAAGATTTTGGAATCGCCCGACTTTCAAGGACGCGTTCCCCGTTTCGACCTGGGAATCGCGGGAACCGCGGAGGAAATCGATCTTCTCATACGCCCGAACCCACGACACGAAAATTCGCTGATCCGTCCTCGCAGCGCGATCCTTTTCAAAGGAGAATCGAAAGGAAATTCTTTATTAGAATTTTTGAATGCGAATAAATCGATCCATTCTTCCCGATGCGGAGATTTCCACCTGGCGATCAAACTGCTTCAGGAAAACAAAAAGGTTTCCGACGCTTTGGAAAAGAATATGGTGACTCATTCGTATTCTCCGGATCATCTTCCGGAAGCGTTCACGAAGGCCCATACGCCCGAAGCCATCAAAGTAGTGATCGAACATGCCTAACTCTTCATCTCCGAGAGAATTGGAAACCTCCCTCGGATCGAATCTGAAGGAAGGCAAGGAAGGAATTTGGGATCTCGATCTCAGAAACCTCCGTATCTTTACGGGCCTTTCCATTCTTTCCAGAACCCTAGGCGAAGAAGTTTTCGAACAAGTCCAAAACGGAATCGGAGACGTAACGATCTTTTACAAGATCAACCCGAATATAAACAGCGAACTTTTGAATTTACATATCGGTTATATTCAAATTTACGCAAGAGCCGGAGTTTTAAAGGACGTCCTTCTTTTTAAGGAAGAATTTCAGGATCATTTAAGAACCGTATTCGGAACGTTTCAAAGACAGGTTTGGGCGAAAAAAATACATCCCGAATTTTACGGAGAAGATCCGGCGAACTGCAAGATCTACGCGCTCGTGTTTCCCTTTCATCACGCGAGCCCCAACGAAAACATCGACTATCAATTCATCCTGGAACGGGTTCCCAATCAAAAGGAACCGGGAGAATTCTTCTTTCGCTTAACGGTGGAAAATTACGATCGAGCCAACATCGATCTTACCGCAGTGCCGCACGTTGTTGTGGACGATATCGGTTCCAGAATCTTTATAGCGGGAAGCACGAAAATCGCCGAAGCGATCAACAACGGAATTCTCAGCGCGGCGCAAAGAGGAGAAAAATTTTACGTGGAGGAGAATCGTTCCTTTTCCCGCGTATTCGAACAAATCGAAAAAACCCCTCTCGGAAAGTTGGATCAGATCAGCGTTTTCTGGGATAAACGGTTTTCCGATGAGATCGTCAAAACCGATCCGATCGAAGCTCTTCCCTTGTTTAAAAAAATCTTTCTTGTATTAGAAGATCATGAAATAACAAAACATCTCAAAGAAGGTTTTACCGTTCTCGTTCGACTTACGGACGAAACCGGAGTTTATATCGACCTTTCGCGTTTGGACCGCGTGTTGAACTTCAGCTTCAACACAAAACGGACGACCCTCGATCTGAATCATTATCTCAAGCGGATGCCGATCCTGGAAAAAATCGCGAACCAAGAAAATCACGACTTCGATTTAACGGGATTTAACGTTTTTCTAATACATCATATCACGTCCGAAATCGTCGCGTTGATCGAAACCTTTCGCAGACTCGGCTCCCGACGACTCACCGTCGCCTTCGTAAAATACGGCGGAGTGGTTCCTTCCGCATATTTGGACGTTCTTTTGGACGTTCCCACGGATCATTTTTATATGTCCGGACTTCAACTCAAAGTCGGACCGAAAAACAAAATCTATTATTCCGTATCGCCGCTTTACAGCGATTCTTCGAAACTCAAAAATTTGTACGACCGTTTGGAAGAGGAAAAGCTCGGCTTCTTCGACGCGATGAAACTTCTTTCGGGACATCTCTTCTTAAATCTACTTTTGGATTCGTACGAAAAAAAGGAAAAAGCGATCTTAGTGGAAGACGGCGGTTATATCGCGCCGTTCTTCAACGAATTCGCGATCGCGGGAAAGGACGTCGAGTTTCTCTGCAAAGAATATTCCGTAAACCGCGCGACGCCGAAATTGAAAGTCGCGGACTTCCTATCGCAAACCTTGATCGGATCGGTGGAACATACGCGAAACGGTTACGATCGACTCAAAAACGTTGAGGACAAAAATCAAAAACTCTTTTTACCGGCGTTCTCCATCGCGATCTCGAACCAAAAGGTTAGGGAAGAATCCAAAGAAGTCGCGTATTCCATTCTCAGCGCGATCGAGTCCATTTTAAACGGACAAGGAATGATTTTATCTTCGAGAAAGATCCTGATTCTCGGAGCAAAGGGAAACATCGGGACGTTCTTGTGCAAATATCTGCGATCACGACTTCACGATACGAATCAGGATTTGGTTCAAGTCGATTTAAAAGTTTCCGAACCGGGTAATCTCGATTATCGAACGATAGACGAAATCGCAAGGGAAGAATTTCTTTCCAGAGATCTGATTCTCGGAGTCGTGGGCATTTCGATTTTAAAAAAAGAACATTTCGAAGATCTGATTCTGAACGGAACGAAATCGAAAATCCTAATCGCCTCCGGTTCCACCAAAACCGCGGAATACACAGATTTGATTCACTGGCTCGACGAACTTTCGTTTTCCGAAGACAAAAAGATCGGAGGTTATCCGGCGCGCTTGGAATTCGATCGTATATTGGATCCTCAATCGGGAATCGATCAAGGCGGTAAGGTAACGTTCAACGTTTCAAAAGACGGGAAAGAAATCGAAAAGACGTTCTTTTTGTTAAGCGACTTGAGTCCGATTAACTTTTTATTCTACGGGGTTCCCACGGAAGGAATGGACGCGATCATCGGACAACTCGCCTCCGCGACTTTGGGAATGGCAGATCAATCCAAAAAAGGAAAGCTGGTCGCACCCGGATTGTATGCGGTGGATCATCAAATCGATCCTTGGGGAAATCTCCTCTAATCATTCCGCTTCAATTCCGGCTTGATCTTAAACGGAAACTTCCGATCTTACTATCAATGTCGAGAATCATTCTTCTATCCTTCTGCTTCCTTTTTCTGCAAGGCTGTTCCGTATTTCTTACCGGCAATTCGCTTCCGATCACGCCGAAGGATTCTTCCCAAATCGAAGCGGAAGTGACGTACGAACTCATCGGTTGGCAGGAGGATTCCAGTAAAAAACTCGCTTCGGAAATTTTGCGAACGCTTCATCTTTCCAATCGGTTTAAACGAATTTCGCTTCATACGAAAACCGATTCCGAGATTAAGATTCAGATCATTCTGGAATCATCTCCGCGTCTCGGTCTTTTATTCGGAGAACAACCGCAACCCGTTTCTTGGATGGTGGAGAAAAAGCCGTGGCCCTTTTCTCTGTATCTTCTCAATCGAATTCTTGCGATTCAGACTTTTTTCATCGTACCGATCTTACAGAAGTCCGAGGACAAGATCACCTTCCGCGTTTGGAAATGGAATCAAAAGATCGGAGAATACTCGTATTCGATCGATAGCGTCCATTCTTTCGGATGGATTTCACTCGGTTTGACGTTCATCGACGACGGCGAGGAAATCGAATCCGCTTATTCGCTTTATACGAGGAAGTTTCTATCCGATTCGAGGTCGATTTATTAAATGAATCAAAAATTTATAATATTCTTTTGTATTTTAACGTTTAACTTTTGCGCCGGTTTTACCAATCCTACCGAAATCGTCCAAAACGGAAACGCGCTTCCGAAGGACAAAAAAGTCCGTTTCGAATTCACCGGATTTTCTCTTTACAATTCAGAAATGTTTCATATCAAAAAGAATCTTTTGGAAAAAGGATTTCAAGAGGACGAAGCAGCCGACCTGCTTCTGGAAATCATTCTCGAAGAACAAAAACCTTTCTACAGTTACCGGACGATTCACGTCCTGAATTTTTTCGCCAGCCTCTTCACTTTGGGAATCGTTCCGTATTACAATCGGACCGAGCACAGAATCATATATCGCATCTCGGAAAAATCGAAACAACCGAAAGAATCCGTCCATCATCTAACGCTGGATCAATGGCGAGGAATTTTGGTCCTTCCGCTTTCTCCCTTTTTTTGGCCTTCTTCCAGTTTCGAAAAAAATCTGCTGAACTCGATCGAGGAATTCGAAAAACAATGAGAAACCGTTTTATATATTCTAAAATTATAATATATCTGATCTGGATCGGAATCTCCGATTGCAGGTTGTTGCGCGGAAACCAAATTCCTCTGAAGGACGGTTCCACGTATGAAAACATCGTCATAAACGGAAAAACGCGAAATTATTGGTTTCACGTTCCCAAACAACCGATCGGCGATCGGCAAAAACTTCCGTTGATTCTTGTACTTCACGGACGACTCGGAAACGGAAAAAATATTCTGGAAGATTCCAAGTTCAACGCAGTTTCCGACAGGGAAGGTTTTTTCGTAGCATATCCGGACGGATACAATCGAAGCTGGGCCGATGGACGGGGAGCGACACCCGCAGACCGGGATAAAATAGACGACGTTCTCTTTTTGGAAAAACTCATCGATCATCTTTCCGAACTTTTTCCGATCGCAAACGATCGGATCTTTATAGTAGGCCATTCGAACGGCGGCTTTATGACGCAAAGAATGTTGATCGAAAAATCGAAGCGCTTTCGGGCGGGAGTCAGCGTGGCCTCTCAAATTTCCGAGTTCGTATTAAAAAACTTCGAACCGCAGGGAAACGTTTCCGTGGCGTTTATCAACGGAACGGACGATCCCACGGTTCCGTATTACGGAGGTTATGTGAGAGACGGGGGCCAAATTCTCAGCGTGGAAGATTCCGTGAATCGTTGGCTCGCTTGGAACTCCTGTTCTAAAAATCCGAAGCTGGAAACTCGGGACGCTAAAGACGATAATACGAAACTGGAAATCCGTTCCTACGATCAGTGCAAAGGAAAAACCTCCGTTCGTCTTTACAAGGTGATCGGAGGCGGTCACAATTGGCCCGGGATCGAAAGAAAAATTCCCTTCGTAGGTTCGCTCGGAACTCCCACATACGAACTCGATACGGCGGAGGACATCTGGTCCTTCTTTCGATCGACATGGGAACCGTAATTTTTAAAACGAAAGGTCGAAACTATATGCAAAAAATTGAATTCTTTTTCGAGTTTGCGAGCACTTATTCCTATCTTTCCGCAATTAGAATCGAAAGCCTTCTCAAAAATAAAGAAATTCAAATTCTCTGGAGACCGTTTCTATTGGGACCGATCTTTAAGGAACAGGGCTGGAACGATTCTCCCTTTAACATATATCCTTCCAAGGGAAAGTATATGTGGAAGGATCTGGAGCGGAGAAGCCGTAAATACGGAATTCCGTTCAAAATGCCTTCGCAATTTCCGAGAAACGGTCTGCTTGCCTCTAGAGTTGCTGTCGCGAATTCGGAAGCGCCGTGGATTTCTTCTTTTATTAGAAACACGTTCAGCGCTAATTTTGCGAAGGACTCGGACATTTCCAAACCGGAAATTCTGATTCCCATTTTGGACGAACTGAAGCTCGATGGTACGAAAATTATCGAAGACACGCAAAAGGAAGAAGTGAAAAATCTTCTTCGCAAACAAACCGAAAGAGCCGTCGAACTCGGGATTTTCGGGGCTCCTAGTTTCGTGATCGGCGAGGAATTATTCTGGGGGGACGACCGTTTGGAGGACGCTCTGGAAGAACTGCAGCGCTTATAGAATGTTTTTCGAAACCGAAAAGAAATTTCGTTTTCGTTTTGAAAATTTCAACGCGCGTTTCGAGGTTCGTCGTTCAAGGATAACGGATAAACGTATGAATTCCGCACGTTTCATCTCGCTTTGTTTACCCGGATCGAATTTTAGAAAAGAATATTCAGGAAATTGAATCTATGAGAAAAAATCGAATCTACTTTATCATCCTATTGTTGTCCTTATCCGTTTTCGCCGAAGGAAACTCGGATTTTCGGAACGACCTCGATCTATTGATGAGTTCGCTTGAATCCTGCGCCTGCAAGTTCGTACGCAACGGGACCGAACACGATCCGAAAGAAGCTAGAGAACACATGGAAAGAAAACTGAACTCCGCAGGCGGACGAATCCAAACCATACCGGATTTTATAGAACATATCGGATCCAAGTCGAGCGTATCCGGGAAACCGTATCTCGTTAAATTCGTCGACGGAAAAACGAAGGAATCCGGAATTTGGCTGAAAGAAAAATGGGACGAGATCCAAAATAAGAAGAACGCTCCCGCGAAACCTTCCAAAGGAAAGAAGAATTAAAGAATATCTCTTTCGATGAATTTCGACTCTGTAACGAAAATTTAATATTCCTTTAATGGGAATCTCACCGCCGCCCGGTACCATCTCCGGGCATGAGACCCGACTCCGAACTTCAACCATTCCAACCCGCTTCGATTCCAGGAAAAAGAATCTTTCGAATCGCGGTGATCACGGAAACGTATTATCCCGAAATCAACGGTGTCGCAAAAACGCTTCACAAGATGGTACACGATCTCGTGGAGAGAGGTCACGACATTCTTCTTTTCCGTCCAAGACAAGGGTTGAATGATTCGAATCACAATCGAAAAGGATATACCGAGGTTCTTATGGCCGGATGCAGGATTCCGATGTATTCCGATATGCGTTTCGGCTTTCCCGCAAAACGGATATTAAAGCGACATTTCAAAAAGGAAAAACCCGATATCGTTCACGTAGTCACCGAAGGACCGCTCGGTTGGTCCGCCGTTCGCGCCGCAAAGGATCTAGGAATTCCGGTGGTCAGCGATTTCAGAACGAACTTTCATTCTTACACGGAATATTACAAGGTAGGATTCGCGGGCAAACTTGTGGGGAATTATCTAAGACGACTTCACAATCGTACGGCGATCACCTTAACTCCTTCGCAAGACTTGGTCGATCATCTTTTAAAACAAGGATACGAGAACGTAAGAATCGTATCGAGAGGGATCGATGCGAATTTATTTCATCCATCCAAAAGGGATTCTTCCCTTAGAAAAGAATGGGGAGTGACGCAAGATCAACTTGTCGCGCTCTATGTGGGAAGAATCGCGGCGGAAAAAAACATAGAGCTTGCGGTACAAGCGTTTCGTAAAATCCAAGAAACGATTCCGAACGCAAGGATGGTTCTAGTCGGCGAAGGACCGCTCCGCGAAACTCTGGAAAAGAAGAATCCTGATTTGATTTTCTGCGGTTTAAAGAAAGGTGAAGAATTAGCAAAACATTATGCTTCCGGAGATTTATTCCTTTTTCCAAGTATGACGGAAACGTTCGGAAACGTCGTTTTGGAGGCGATGGCAAGCGGTTTACCGTTGGTCGCTTATCAATATGCGGCGGCGGGTTCCTACTTAGAGCACGGAACTTCCGCTCTTCTTCCTCGCTTTGGTAAAGAACAGGAATTTATCGATATGACTAGTTTTCTCTCCAATAATCCCGGATTAAGAAAAAAGGTCGCCGCAAAAGCGAGAAAGAAAGCGATCGAATGCACTTGGGAAAAAGTCTCGGAAACTTTAGAAAACATATATTCCGAATATTCGATTTCTATGGATTATCTTTCGAATAAACCGAAGGAAAGAATAGGCGTTCTTAGAATCGCCGAATCAAGGGTTTAACCCGGCCGGACCTTTCAAAATTTCGTTCAATATATCCCTTGATGTCACGATACCGGCAATTTCATTCTTAGAATTCATTACCGGAAGACAGGAAATCTTATAACGGAGCATCAGTTCCACGGCGTACCGAACGTTTTGTTCTTCCTGAACCGTAATTAAAAAGGAACTCATGATATGCGAAGCCGTCCTCGTCAAAGTCTGCGTATCTTGTATTCTTTCCATTCTAGTTCCGGCAAAAGGACTGATCGTTTTCAAATAATCCCGATCGGAAATAACACCGATCAAATTCTTTTGGTCGTCGATCACCAAAAGGTGGTGAAATTCCAGTTTGTCGAATATTGAGCCGATCCTTGCGACCGTGTCATTTATATTTATGGTAATGATCCGCGTCGTCATCACGTCTTTAAGCCGTTTATCTAGATCCATGTTTTCGAGCCTTCGATTTTTAAATACGGAGGAAAGAGAAATTTAAAAACGAAAATCTATCCTGAGTAACGAAACGTAAAAAAATTTCGGACGGATACTTTTTTTTCTTGTACTTTATCGAACTTTCCTATGATGACCGAGTAATTCCAGGGCAAGGAGAATGTTGCCTATGAATTTAACTTCGAACCGTTTCCTTACTCAGAAGGACTTTTTTAAAAGGGAAGAATTTCGTCAGAAGCAGATTCATTCTCTTCGAATCGCCGGATTTCGGATTAAAATCCGGAAACAAAGAAGCCGTTTCCGAGGAAGGGAAAAAAGGACGGTTTGAAATTTTTTAAATCCGATTTCTTGTCGATCTGGTATAATCTTTAACTCTTAAAAAGGAAACAATTATGCCGGAAACATCCGTGATCAGCCTTTATACAATGGCGGTTCTTTATATCTTTGCGGGAGTAATGCACTTCGTATTACCCAAATTTTATCTAAGAATCATGCCTCCTTACGTTCCCTATCCCAAGTTCGTCGTTTATTTCAGCGGCGTAGTGGAAATCGCGCTGGGAGGAATGTTGCTTTTTCCCGAAACGAGACAAATCGGCGCCTGGGGAGTGATCCTTCTTCTCATAGCGGTATTCCCCGCCAATCTATATCACTATCAATCGAGAAGAAAGACCGATCCTCCGAAGTGGGCTCTATTGTTAAGATTACCCATTCAGCTTTTGCTGATCTACTGGGCTTATACCTTCACCTAAATTCAATTTTTATAATATTCACGGAAAGGAATCAATTGGAGTATTTCTTCAGTTCTTCCATTCCGGGAAGATTACTCAGATCCGGAACGATCACGATTTCGATTCTCCTGTTAGCCGCGCGGTTTTCGGGAGAAGTATTCGGAACCGCAGGTCGTGAAGCTCCCATGCTTGCGGCGCTGATTCTTACCTCGGGCATTCCCGCCTTGACCATCGTATGCAAAACGTTCAAAGCCCTAGATGACGCCAGTTCCCAGTTCGTATAACCTTTAATACCGGTCGGAGTATCGTCCGTATGCCCTTCGATTTGAAAACGTTTTCCCTCAAGAGATGCGAGAAGGCCGGTGACTTCTCGAATAGCCGCCGTTCCCGACGGGGATAAAAATGCAGAACCAACGGGAAACAAAATATCGGAAGAAAGAACGACCACCATTCTTCCGTCGATAATTTTGATCTTAAGTTTACCCGCATCGATCAGCGAACGGAACGTTGCCATCAATCCTTTGTATTCCTGGATTCTTTGTTCGGATTCTTCCTGAATTCGTTTTAATTCGTCCAAAGAACGGGAGAGACCTTCCTTTTCGCCGAGAATTCTTTGGTTATCCAATTTGGATTCTTCGTACGCTTTGAGCAACGAGTCGTATTTCGAATTGGAAACGCAGTTTGTGAACGTTAATAGGACAAGGGGAAGAAGGATCTTAAATTTCATGAAATTCCGCCGAATTGGTGTTTCTATTTTATATGTCGGCGAATCGGAAAAAAACAAAAGGGGAGATAAAGGAATAAAAAAATCTTTTCATCAAGTATATCCTCGACTACACTACGTAGGAAGAGAATCAAATGAACGAATCCGTTTCCAAATTCGATAAAATTGTCCCATTCCTCCTCCTTTTAATTATCTTTTCGATTTCGAATTCCATTGAGCCTCAGGATAAGACCCCGGCTGGAACGTCGGTGGTCGGAAAACCGGCAGACGAACGAAGGGATCTCAAGGCATATCTGGAAGAAGTCAGGAGAAATCTTAGAGACTCAGGATACAACGTCGAAAAAAAGCATCAATTCAACGGTGCCGTCTTTAAAGGAAACTCAGTTATTTATAAAATTCATCTTCCTTCTATCCAAGAAGAAGGAACACAAAATTACAAACTGGGAATAGGACTCGCGCACGACGACTCGGCACATTCTTTCCTTGTCCAGATTTATAGAAGCGACAAAAAAGACAGGAAAATCGCTCCGATCTTTTCCGCTTATGCCGATCCAGTCTTCTTTTACGAATTTGACTACACGAGTTCGGGAAATCACTTCTTAGTAGAAATTACTTTAGAAGATTCTACATTAAATGTTGCGAATTTTGAACTTCTATTCAGCACCTTGGTAAGTTATCAGGCAAACAATAATAAGAAAGACAACAAAGGTCAATATAATCCGAATCAAAACAATCCGGGCTTCGGACCCTCTCCTTCTATTCTCCCTAACGATACTCGAAATTATTTTGAGGTTTTCAAAAAAGAATTTTGACGTTTGAAGGATAGAATATTAAGATATTTGAAAAAAAGCTTTAGGATCATCCATAGAAAAAGATCCATAAAGCCGGAGTTACCAAGCAAGTGTTAAGAAAAGACGGAAGTCCTCTATATCCCTTAAATAGAGACTATAAAAATTCCCGTGAAAGGATTTTGGAGGGAGCGGCAATCGCGTTTTCTAGAAAAGGTTTTCACGGAACATCCCTGAGAGAAATTAGCAAAGAGTGTGGTTTAGAACAGCCGAGCATTTATCATCATTTTCATTCTAAAGAAAATCTTTTTAGAAAGGCGTTGATTGCGACCCATCTTCTCATTCTCAACGAGATTAGAAGAAGAGTCGTTCGCGATCAAGGCCTTCATATTGAAGTGATTTCGATCTTTAAAGCGGTTGCTGAAACGGCAAAAGAATATCCGGACAAAGCGAGATTGCCCTTTAGTCTGATTTACTCTGCCCCCGTTAATTTACAGAACGAATACACAGAAAGATATGGAAGTCAATACCGTAAATTACTCGAAGTTGCTTTTGAACGGAACGAAAGGATTCGAAGGAAGGAAGAAAAACTTTCTCTTTGCGTGGATCTTTTGCATAGTTTGGTGTTGGCTTGTTCCGTTGATGCTTTGTATCTAGATCGGGTTCGCGGGCTGGAAGAGCGAGTTCGGCTGATCCTGGATCTTTAGTGGTCGGAATTCCGGTGATTAAGCTGGTACAAAAATTCCTGCTTTCACAAAAAAATCGCTTTTTTACCGTTCTCCGGAAATAGGTCTTGGAACCGCTTCGGATATGAACGGTAAAAAGATACGTTTCCCGAAATTCCAACACAGCAGAGAATTACAAACTTCAAATGGAAGATTTACTGCAGATGTTTACATCCCGACTAAATTCTATTCGTATGCTCTCAAAAAAATTCATCAAAATAGAAATTTAGCAAACTATCTAAAAAATCTTCTTCAAAGTTATAAATTTGAGATCTTAAAAAATCAAAAACCTCATAAACGAGAAAGAGTATCATATCAATCGAAGTCATTAGGTTTAATGCGAATATCATTTCGACCGAACGGACAAGACTGGGCGGAACTCCGAACCCTCGGAAGATATTTGGGGACGTCTATGTGTAAAACATTCGTCCTCTTGATGGCTTTGGAAATGCGCAAATCGACTATAAAGGAATTCTTAGATCAAAGAATTGATAAAACGAAATGCAGAATAACAAGTCTGCTACAAAGTTTTTCGGTCAAAAATCAACAAATTGTCTTTGAACTGATCATTGATTCCTAATAAAATAAAAATATACTGATTTTTTTTTAGAAATCTCTTGCTATATAGTGGTTTTGTTTCTTAAAATAAAAACTTACGCTAAAATGGCAAACAAACCATGGATTCGTCTAAAGAAATAGAATTCGTTATGACCTTAAAAGATACAAAACCTGAGCTGATCAAACTGTATTCTTCGATCGGTAAAATTATTACTTCATCACTCGAACAGCAAGAGATCTTAGATGCTGTCATGGAAGAAGTGCGCTTATTCTTCAGCCCTGAGAACTGGAGTCTTATGAGATACGATGAAAGTTCTGAAGAATTGTTTTTTCTGATTGCCGAAGGTCTTGAACTCGAGCGAATTAAAAATATTCGCTTAAAGTCTGGAGAAGGAATTGCTGGCTCCGTTGTTCAAACGAAATGTCCCGTTTTTGTGGAAAACGCCAGAAACGATCCGCGATTTTCTAGAAAGGTCGATGAGCGAACCGGATTCGAAACGAAAACGATTATCGCTGTCCCGATGATCTTTAGAGGTCAAGTTCACGGAGTAATCGAGCTCGTGAACCGATTCGATGGTTCTTCTTTTTCTCCAGAGGACTTGGTGATTCTGCAAACGATTGCCGACTTCACTGCAATTTCGTTAGTTCATTCGAATCAATATGAAGAAACGAAAGTTCTTGCTTTTCGCGATGCTCTCACGGGAGTTTTTAATAGAAACAAATTGAATCATCTAAAGGAAGAATGGTCCGGTAGACGGATGGAAGACCATCTTGCATTAGTTGCGCTTTTAGATTTGAATGATTTCAAGGTAATTAACGATTCCTATGGTCATAAAACAGGGGACTTGGTTCTTTGCCATTTCGCTAATATTCTTCGATATGTGATCCGGGGAACTGACAAAATATTTCGAATCGGTGGGGATGAATTCTTAATCCTGGTCCAACACGAAAACAAAGAGAAAATTACACAGACCCAAACGAGATTCCATGAAGCGATGTCGGTATTGATTAGAAAATGCAAAGATCACAATCCTCCCTACAATTTTACTTGGGGAATGTCCGTCGGTTCACTTCAAAAACTGGATGAGTTAATTCACGAAGCTGATCTTTCTATGTATGCGTCTAAGGATTAGGATTTTTCTGTGAATGGGTAATGTTGGTCGGAATTCCGAAAGAATCACGGAATGTCGCCGAAATATTCGATCTCTCGGTTTAATATAACTCCGGAAGTTTTGAATACCTTGTCCAAAACCAGTTCTACCAAATAATTTACATCAGAAGCAGTCGCTGTTCCGACGTTAACGATAAAATTACAATGTTCGGGAGATATTTGTGCACCCCCTCGCGTTTCTCCTCGCAAACCAGCCCGGTCGATCAATTCCCACGCTTTGATTTCTTTTCCGTCTTCCCGAAAAATTTTTGGATTCTTAAAAACAGAACCGGCGCTTTTTTTATTTTCGGGTTGAGAAGAATTCCTTCGATCGCGTTTATCCTTCAGTGAGTCTTCAATCTCCTCTATATTTCCTTCTTTAAGAAGAATCTCTATCCCTAAGATGATCGAGTTCTTTTCTTTTAGAAATTCCGTGTGTCGATATCCATGTTGAATTTCGGAAGGTTTACGAACTAAAACTTCATTTCCTCTTAAGAATTCAACTGATTGAATCAAATCAAAAAGTTCCCCGCCGTAACACCCTGCATTTTGAATGACAGCTCCACCCGTCCACCCTGGTATCGTGCTTAGAAACTCGGCCCCGGTGAAACCCAATTGCGAGATTTGGCGAAACGTCGGGGTAGTGTTCGTAGCGGCCCCGATGCGGAACCGTCCATCACCCTTGGATTCGAACTCTTTAAATTTTCCCGATAATCTCAAAGTTACGAAGTTATCCGGATGATCCGAAATCAAAATGTTGGAACCACCCCCAAGGATTTTCCAAGGTATTTCGAATTTATGAAAGTTATGAAGCGCTTCCAATACTTGCGCCGAATTTTCCGGTTCTATGACAACCGGACAAGTGCCGCCGATTTTAAATGAAGACAAAATTCCGAGACGGACTTCCGACCTAAAAGGAATTTTAGAGGATTCTAAGCTTTGTTTTAGATTCCGGATCTTGGATTCGGAAAGCGCGAGAGACATATTTAATACTTAAAGAACTTCCCTATTATCTTCGGCAAGAAAAAGAACTCAAGGAAATTCCAAGTTCTGTTCGATTCTATAGGAAAGAGGTGATTTATGTTTTTTCTTTTATTGGAATCCATTTATCTCGACTTTGCTTCCGGCAGAACCGATTGGGAAACATACTGTGAATCCGTTATTCTCCTTGCTCAAGACCAGGAAAAATTAGCCGGGTTGGTTTGAAGGAAGGTTTCGTTCAACCGAAATCCCTCTTTCAAGCCGTAGTTCCGACCTAAACTAGGATCTCACGAAGATTTCTCGGCCTCCCCTTTTAAAAACGCTACGATCTTCTGAGAAATCACTTCTTTCGAAAAAGGACCGATTTCCGTCATTTTTCCCGACGAAGAAAAAATAATCACGGTCGTATCCACTTCTCCAAAGCCTTTCTGATTTTTCCCTACATAATTCCCAACGATATAGTCCAAATTCTTACTTTTGAGTTTTCCCTGCGCGTGATCTTCCAAAGAATCCGTCTCCGCGGCAAAACCGACCAAACAACAACCCGTAATTTCTTCTTTTTGTATCTTAGAACTAACGGTTTTCAGAATGTCCGGGTTCTTAACTAATTCCAAGAGAATGGTTTCACTACCATCTTCCTTTTTAATCTTGGATTCGTTGCTCCGAGATGGTCGGAAGTCCGCCGGAGCGGCCGCCATAATCAAAATCGTGCCCTCTGCCAACTCACTCAGGACCGCGTCACACATATCGGAAGTCGTTTCAGCGGCAATCTTCTTCGTTCCTTTCGGACTTTTATAGTCGTCCAAAACCTGACCGTGAATATAAACAACTTCGGGAATCCAGAGAGCTACTTCTTCGGCAATGTGAAAACCCATCTTACCGGAAGAAGCATTCGAAATATAACGGACCGGATCGATCCATTCTCGAGTCGGCCCGGAAGTGATAATAGCTTTGGAAAATCCCAATCTCTTACCTTTATCTAAGAATTTCTTTTGTAAACGTCCAAAATCAACTTTTGAATCGCGGAAATGTCGGCCAACTTTCCGTAACCTTCGTCTCCACAGACTACAACACCTTCGGAAGGATCCGCAAGAATCACCCCGTCTTCCGCAAGGCGTTTTAAATTTCTTTGAACCGCGGGGTGAGAATACATAAACGGATTCATCGCGGGAGCGACGATTACCGGACAATTCGCTGCAAGGTAGGTGGAAGTTACAAGATCGTCCGCAATTCCGTTCGCCATTTTCCCGATGATATTCGCAGTGGCCGGAACTACGGCAATCACAGCGGCGGAATTCTTCGCATCGATATGAGCCATTCCTTGCTCGTATTCGTCGATCCGAACTTTCTTTCCGGTCATCGCTTCAAAGGTAATCGGTCCGATAAACTCGGTCGCGTGGGCCGTCATAATCACGCTCACCGGATATCCTTCTTTCGTAAGATTGCGCACAAGCTCACAGGCCTTGTAAGCTGCGATGCTTCCTGAAACCGCAATGAGTATTTCTTTTCCAGGATGGGCCATAATGTTTTCCGGTATTATTTCTTAGACTGAGCCTTATTGCTCAAACTGCCCCGAGTAAAGCGAACGGAAAGAATTTTATTTCCTTCCATCTTTTCGACCGTAAGAGTTCCGGTTTGAAGCGCGATCGTAGAACCTTCTTCCGGCATATCTTCCAAACGCCCGAGAATAAAACCAGCAATCGTCCGAATATCTTTGATCTCCTCGTCTTGAACTCCAACGAGAATCTCTTTGAGTTCGTCGAGTTCCGCTTCTCCGTCGATCGTAAAACTATCTGAATGTTGCGCGGGAAACGGATCGGTTTCATGATCGTCGGTCTCGTCCCGGATCTGTCCGAAAATTTCTTCGATAATATCTTCGAGGGTCAACAAACCGGAAACACCGCCGTATTCGTCGATGACGATCGCCATGTGCTGTTTGTTTTCCCTCAGTTTCTGCATCACTTTTTCGATCGAAAGCCCTTCCGGAACGAAGATCGGCGGTTGCATGATGGCGGTGACTTTTTCCTTTCTTCCCTTTTTGGAATTGGACAACCAAGTCAGATATGTTTGAACGTGAATGATTCCGATGATTTTATCCGTGTTTCCTTCGTAGATCGGATATCTAGAAAAATGATGTTCCGCGATAATCGAAATCAAAGCGTCCATCGTTGTATCGTGCGGAATTCCGATGATGCTCAGACGGTGCGTCATCACGTCCTTCGCCTGATGTTCGGAAAACTGAAACGTATTTTGGATGATCTGAAATTCTTCCTGATCGATCTTACCCTGTTTATTCTGTTCCTCAATGATGATCATCAACTCTTCGGGAGAATGCATCATTCTACTTTTGTTCGCCTGAATTCCCATCAGCTTTAACAGAAAGGAAGTCAGTTCGTTTAAAAAAAACGTGATCGGGTAAAATATATAATAAAAGAAGAATAAAGGAATGCTGATAAAAAGCGCGATCGTTTCGGTGTTTTGAATCGCGATCGTTTTAGGAAGAAGCTCCCCCAAAAGAATATGAAGAAACGTGATGATCGTAAACGAAACCGTGATCGCCAAACCGTGAATCGTCGCATCGTTCACTGAATACCCGAGCGTCTCGAGAAGAAAAGTCAGCCAGCGCGAAACATAACCCTCGCCGACCCAACCTAACAGAAGACTGGCGATCGTAATTCCGACCTGACAAACGGACAACATGTCGTTTAACTTTTGCGCGGCACGTTTCGTAATGAACGCGAGAGGTCGATTCTCCTTAATCAATTCCTCCAAGCGGGAGGGCCGGATCGAAACCAAGGCGAATTCCGCGGAAACGAAAAACCCGTTCGCGAATATAAGTAGGATGATAATAAAAAAACCGATTAGTTCCATCGTGGAAAAATAGAGATTAAATTGGATCTAAGATTGTGTGATTTGAAAATGCGCCCGGATTCTGGGTTTAAGAGACGGAAATTGAGGTTCGTTGGAATGTAGAACTGACTACCTTCGGGGTCCATGTGACTTACTGGATAGAGTCTTTGAATTGGCGTAAAATGTCGATCGTTAAAAAGCAAAAATCTTTGAATTTTATAGAACGCTCTTATGAAAAAAAGAAACCGATCCGATTCATTCGATATGTTTTCGAATCCGGATTCCGCGAAACGAAGATTCCGGTTCGTTCGTTTCCTGAGAAAGTCTTTCCAATAAATTTATGTCCGATTCTGAATTCAAATCCAAGGACTTCGTATAATACATTCGATGAACTCCGGAATTGATCCAAAAAGAAACCCAATCCAAAAAATCTTCGGATCTTCCTTTCCAACCGTTGCCGCTCAAAGAATCTCTCGTAAAAATCAAACGGCTCGGAGTGTTTCTAAAATCGTAACGTCTATGTAATCTGGAAAAACGAATCTGATCCTCTCCGCAACTCCAAGAATATTCGTTCAAACTTTCGGGAGAATTATCCTCCACTTTCAAATTCCAAACCATCATCGAATGATTTCCGGCGAGAAGTTTGTTCCCTTCGAAGTAGGCGGAGCCCACTTTTTCAAAATTCGACTTCGTTAAATTTTCGACGTTTTTACAATCGCTTACGTAAACCCGATCGGCTTTCACCGTGTCTTCTTTTCTGCTGAATTTTGCGAACAATCGGAAATCGATATCCGGAAATTCTTTTTTGAGATAATCGAAGGATTCCATTCCCGAAACGTTCAAATATATCTGAACGCTGTCCCGTTTATACAAAGATTCGATCAAAGATTTTAATACGACTTGAACGGTAAACGAGGACGCGGACTCGGAAGGAATTTCCTTCAACTCCAATTCCTGAGAATCTCCGGCCTTCCAAAATATATACGTTCTTTTATTGCGAACAAAAACACTGAGAACCGGAATATGAGATTTTTTGATTTCTTGATTTCGAAACGGATCCAACTCTTCCAGAAGTCTTACAACCTCCGTTTTGCGAATCTCCGATCGGCTCGAGGTCAGATGTTCTTTCGGACCGGGATAAAATCCGCGAAAGGAGGAAATTCTTCGGCTCGTATCGATCATCGAAACAAGCGTGTTCGGATAAGCCGTGTTTCCCATAACGTCCTTTTGTTCAAGACGCGACAAAAATCCCAACAACTCCGTATTGTGTCCGTGAAGAATGTAGTAGTTGATAGCCGCATCCGTGAACTCTCGAACGCCGTAAACGGCGGGAAGATAATTCTTCAATTGAAGAAGCATATCGTCCGGTCTTCGATGAATCGTAATCGCAACGGCTTGATCGAGCGCGCCTTTCACCGTTTTCAAATTTCTCGATTCCTTATGAGAATAGAACAATCCCGTCAATCGAATCCATTCTTCCGTATAAACCGGATCGGCCGTTTTTAAAATTCCGTATGCCTTCGTGAATTCTATAATCGCTTTTCTCAGATCGTTCTTTTTGTAATGAATGAATCCGTTGAGAAGAGTGGATGCGTATTCGACGCGCTTCCAACCCTTGCTCTGCGCGAGAAACGTAATCTCGGTCGCCATTTTTCCGGCGACTTCCGGTTCGTCGTTCATAAGAATTTGTATAATGCGAAGTCGCGTAAACAGATCGTCTTCCGTTAAATTCTTCGGAGTGGAAACGGACTTGAGCGCGTCCACTGCCTTGAACGAACTTTTCGATCTCCAAATCGCCATCGAAATCAAGTCCCGCGCGCTGTTGATCGAAATCGGTTCTCCTAAAAACGGATTTAAAATCGTGGAAGACCATTCCAGAAAATCCAGATTCAAATAATAATCCAAGGATTTCTTATATTCCTGATTGAGATATGCGATCGTTCCCAACTTTAGATAAAGATGATTCTTATACGGAGTCCGCAAGTCGGGATGGTATTTGAGAATGTAATCCAAAACCTTTTCGGCGGAAACAAGATCTCCTCCGATCAAATAGAAATACGCGAGCTTTTCGTACGAATATCCGATGATTCTTCCGCTCAAATTTTCGGATATGATGAGAATTTTTTGAAAGTGAACTGCTTCTTTGGAAAGACCGAGTTCCGCGAGTTGATCCGCGATGCTGAAAATGAAATTACTCAGAAACGGAATGTATTTGAGTTCGGGATCCTCCAAAAACGGGGCGAGAGTTCGGTTTAAATTCAGATATTCCCGTTCGTGAGATTTCGTTTCGGGAGAAAAATCGGAAAGATATTTTTTCAAACGCAGGGTTTTACAAAGAGAATAATAAACGTTCTTCCGGGAGCACTTCAGATTTTCGGGGGATTTCTTTTCGAAGACCGCAAGATCGAAACCCTCCGCGAGTTCCTTTAGATAAGAATTTTTTTCGTTCCTGACGAATTGCGTAAGCGACGCGCGGGAAGATTCCTTGGAATTAAAATTCAATTCTTTTAATATTCTTAAAAATATTCCTCCCAAAACAAGTTCGGGTTCCGCGCCGTTCGTAAGCTTGAGCAGAGACTCGTACCGCCGAACGTCCTTGTTCAGAACGTAGTATTCTCCGGCGAAGAATAGAAAATCAGATTTTTCTAATAGACTTAAACTATCGGGAAAGGAATTGACTTCCGAGTTCGATTGAAAAACGGTTCTTCCGTTTAAGTTGAACGAAAAACCGTCCGAACTTTTCGCCCAACCGAATTCCTGTTTGTTCTGAGCCGCAACGGAATGGGAACAAACAAGACCGATCAACAGATAAAGTAAGAATTTTGAGGAAAGAAGCTTCAAGGTGGATCAGACGGAAACGCCTTCTCTCTTTAGATCGCGTTTCATTAGGTCTTTCACAACTTCTTTCGGATTCTTACCTTCGTAAAGCATTTTATAAACCTCGTTCGTAATCGCCATCTCGATTCCCAATTTCTGCGAAAGTTCGTACGCGCTCTGCGTCGTCTTTACTCCTTCGGCAACTTCGTTCATGCTGGAAAGAATTTGTTCGAGCGTTTCTCCCTTTCCCAATCGAAAACCGACCGTACGATTGCGCGATTGTTCTCCGCAACAAGTCAAAATCAAATCCCCCATTCCGGAAGGACCGAGAAAGGTCATCGGGTCCGCGCCCAACTTCAAACCGATCTTCGTGATTTCGTTGAGTCCTCTCGTGATCAAAGCCGCTCTTGTGTTTTGTCCGAAGCCGAGTCCGTCGCTCACTCCCGCGGCCAATGCGATTACGTTCTTCAAGGAGCCGCCCACTTCGACCCCGACAACATCCGGAGTCCAATACGTTCTGAAATATAAGAAACTGAATATCTCCTGAACTTTCCGTGCGGTCGCTTCGTTTTTCGAAGCGATGCTTACGATGGTGGGAACTTTTTGTATGATTTCTTTCGCGAAAGAAGGTCCGGATAAATACGAAAGATATGCGTGATATTTTCCGGGAAGTTCCGATTCGAAAATCTCCGATACAAGACGAAGGGTTCCGTTTTCGATTCCTTTGCTCGCCGATACGATGGGAACTTTTTCCGGTAAGTACGTTTTGATCTCGCGTAAGATATCCGTCAACGCGTGAGAAGGAGGAGAAGATACGATCATATCCTTTCCTTCCACGACCGTTCGTAGATCCTTGCTCGCGGTCAGCTTTTCGGGAAGAGTGAAACTCGGCAGGTGTTTGTTGTTGACGTGATCTCGGTTGATACTTTCCACCTGAGAATCGTTTCTGCACCAGAGCGTAACGTCGTAGCCCTTGTCCGCCAACAGGCTTCCTAACGCGGTTCCAAAACTTCCCGATCCGATCACTCCGATTTTCATGAAAGCTCCTCAAGACTGAATAGAGTCGAAAAAAATTCTTTCGTAATTCGAATCCGAAATATCGATCCCGACTTCGAATCAATAATTTAGTTTACTCTTCTTTGCCCGCAAACTATTTTTGATCTCCCATGCTCAATTTGAGGAAACTCATAGGCTTCAATCCGCTTGACATTTTTCTCGGACACTCGTCCGAAAAGGAAAGCCAGAAGAGCAATTATAAAATCACTCTTAAACTCCATTCTTTGAATAAAATTTTGAAGAAAAAAATCGCCGAGTCCGACGATCCTCTCGAATCCCTCGAGTTCGATTCGGGCAACGGCGTTCTGATTTTAACCGGACATTTTTCGATTCAAGGTTTGTTCTGGTCCCGTTTGTTGAAAACGGATTTCGTCGATTACAACGTTAGCCTAACTCCCGTTCGCGTGGTGCAGAATCAGGTTCGCCTTCAGATTCGTTCCTTTCGTTTGTTCAGTCACACTCCGAGAAGGATCGATCCCATCCGAATTTTTTCGAAAATATTCCAATTCTATCGACGTTACATTTTAGAAACCATTGTTGAGGAAATTCCGGAAATTCTTCGTCTAACAGGAATTCGAAACGTGATCACGGTGAACATGGATTATTTCCTTTCGGAAATTCCGGACCTCGCCGGAAAAATCACGATTCAAAAGGTGATTCCTGAAAAGGGAAACGTGTTCTTATTCGTAAAGTCCGGAACGATCTTAAAACCGCTTCTCGATTTTTTCGGTCCCGAATACATTCGAATCGAACCGATTTCCGAAAATCACGACACCCTTCTTCTTCTGTGGAGAGACTAATCTTTAGAAAGGTTGGACATTCCATAACCTATTTCTAAATTGAGTGTACGGCCTCCGTTTTTCGAAAGGAAAACTGTAGCGCAAAGGAGACGGTAACGTTTCGGGTCGATTGAAATGAAAATCATCTATCTGACTGATATCCACGACGGTCTGAGAGGATTGAAAGAGATCCTTCAGCAAACGACGGCCGATCTATATCTCTTTTCAGGCGACATCATCTACAAAGCCTTCTTCAGTACAGACCGCATCATCGAATTCTGCACCATTCAAGAGGAGATGTACCGCATCTCCAAAGATCAAAAAGAGGAAATCAACGCTTACGATTATGCGACAAGAGCGATTCGTTTTCCCGAAAAATACGGTTCTGATATAGTAGAAAAATCTAAAGAATACAGAACTCTCTTTCATCAAGCGGCAAAAACGATGAAGGAAAAATACGAACTCATCGAAATCCTCATTCAAAAATATTCCCGCGCACCGGTAAGAGTTCTTCCGGGAAACTACGACATCGATCTTCAATACAGCGCTCTTTACGAACGCGACATTCATCGTAAGACGTTCGAACAGGACGGCTATAAGTTCGCGGGTTACGGCGGCGCTCCGATTCTCACTTCCGGAATTCCCGAAAAGCTCGCCGTCAAATTTCACGAATACAATCGCAACGGTAAGAGTTACAGCGAACCAGAAGACTTCTTCAAGGAAGAACAACCGGACATCGTCGTGATTCACAATCCCCCTTACGGTTTTTTGGATAAGATTCCGAACTACGGAAACGTGGGTTCTCAGGGAATTCGGAGATACTTGGACGATTATCATCCGGCTCTCGTAGTTTCAGGACACGTTCACGAAGACCAAGGAATAATCAAAAAAGGAAAAACAGTATTCTTAAATCCTTCCAACTTCGGAGCGGTGGATTCGGTCTTCGGATTTCAACCCGGAGGATTCTTCTCGGAAATATTTTTAGAAAATGGGCTTGTAGAAACCGTAAAATTGAATAGACTGGTGGACCACAAAATTCGCCTCTTAATGAACGTAGATTGCAGAGGAAACGTTCCCTGCGTGACGTTCGTAAGCCAGGATTCGGAGGTGTCGGCAGAAAATTTTGTGAGAATCTAACAATGACGATCTCAGGTTTCAAAAACAATCCCACCATTCAAAAGTTCACCGGGTTAAAAAGATATTTCCGGTCCCACGAAACGAAAATTTCCAGAGAAAGAATCGAAGATTTTAAAAAATTCTCCAAGCTCATCAACTTCGGAGGAGACGTCGTCGCGTTCGATATATTAGGTTCGCTTAATTTCGGTCAGGCGACCGCGGAATCCGACACGGATATTGTGATGTACACTCAATGCGAAAATTCGAAAATGGGCGAGTGCGGGATGGAGGATTGTTATAAGATCTCCCTATTCAAACACTTGTTTATGAACCTCGTCACATACGAACACAGTAAGGACGCGTATAAACTCGAAATCGTGGATTGCATCAATCTGAATCAACTGGAACGGGATATTTTAAACGGACATGCCGAATCGGAAATGGTGATTCGATTCTGTTTTTACCGATCGATCTGCAGAGGAGTCAACAGAAAGCTCTTGAGAAAATACGAACAACAGATCGCTTCCAACATCCCGTTGAGCAAATCCTTGGAAGAATCGATCGAAGGATGTTTCGACGGGATCGTTCAAACCTCGCAGCACACGTATTCGTTTCATAAATATTCCCATCGACTCCAGGATAAAGGCATCGGACTTCCGCCGACGATGGCGGCTAAAATCAAGGATTATCTAAAACAATGACCGGCTTTTTGACCGTGATGCTCTGTTTGGGAGTGGCCGCGGTTTTCTTTCATCTTCTTTACTCCGTCGACACGAAACGAATCGATCGCGCCGAAAAAAAAAGAGACGTCGCGAACGGAGTTTCGAAAGAATACGGGGATCCGAAAAAAGTCTACGGGAAAAATTGGGACCCGAATCTTCCGAAGCCGAGGATCTGCCCGGTCTGCGGAAAATACTTGCAAAAAACGGAATATTTATATGCCGTGATTGCTGAACCTCCTTCTCCCGGTATAAAACGCCACGCGAGAATTTACGGATGCAGATATTGTTATCTCGGTTTAGGAGAAGAATCCTTAACGGAGAATCAGAATTCTCCGTCTAACGTTGTGCAGACTACCGATTCGGAATGGACGCCCACAGAAGTCAAGGATGAAGAACTCGGTCTTTAAAACGGAAAATACGAACGGGAACAGCGGACTTCTTTCGCCCGTTACCCTCATCAAAGGAGTGGGCCCGGCCAAGGCTGCGGCTCTCGCATCCATCGGCATTCATACCTTTCAGGATCTTCTCAACTTTTTTCCGAGAAGATATTTGGACCGCAATCTTACGGACAACGTCCTTTTAAAAACGGGAGAAACCGTAACCCTCGTCGTAGAAGTCGTGGACGCATATCTCGCGCACGGAAAAAAGTCGAGACTCGTAGTCGGCGCCAAAACGAGAAACAACGAAAGAATTTCTATCGTATTCTTTCGCGGAGTGAATTTCTTTCAGAAAATCTTCCAACCGGGAACCACGTTAGTCGCCACGGGCAAGCTCGAATACTTCCGCGGATTTCAACTCATTCATCCCGATTACGAAATTCTCACGAGCGCGATCAAACCGACATACAATGTAACGGCGACGAGTTCCAAAAAAAAGGAACCGGAGGAAGAATTGGCCGAACTTCCCGAAATGATTCACGCGGGACGAATCATTCCTTTGTATCCTTCCGGAGAAGCGTTGAAATCGGAAGGACTCGATTCTCGCGGTTTTCGCAAAATCCTTTACTCCGCCTTGGAGACGTTAAAGGGAAAAATTCCCGAAATTCTTCCCAAAGAAATCGTTCAGCGAAGAGAACTGATTCAACGAGAAGAAGCGTTTCGCGAAATCCATTTTCCGACCGGCGAGGTTTCTCTGGATAACGCGAAATACAGACTCAAATACGAGGAACTGTTTTACTTCAATCTTTTGATCGAACACAAAAAGAAGGAACGGGAAAAGATCAAGCGCGTTCTCTGGCCTTTGCCGAAATCGGAAACCGCGGAAACCGTTCGGAAAAATCTTCCGTTTCAACTCACGGAGGATCAGAATTCCGCTTTGGAAAAAATCAACGATCTCACGAAAAAAGATCGGCCGATTGCGGTTCTTCTGCAGGGCGACGTGGGATCGGGAAAGACGTTAGTCGCTCTTTTGACGGCTCTGCGTTATATGGACAATCAGATCCAGGTTTGTATGGTCGCGCCGACGGAAATTCTCGCGAGACAACACTATCAAACGATTCTTTCCTTTTTGGGGAACATGCCTTTTTTGGGAATCGAACTTCTCGTGGGAAAGGAACCGAAAAAGAACCGATATGAAAAACTCTACCGCATCAAAAAAGGAGACGCGTTATTCGTCATTGGAACCCACAGCGTCTTTCAGGAAGACGTGATCTTTTCCGAACTCGGTCTCGTAATCATAGACGAACAACACAAATTCGGAGTGGATCAAAGGGAAACGCTCCGTTCCAAAGGAAAAAATCCGGACATTCTCGCTATGACCGCGACGCCGATTCCGAGAACTCTTTGTTTAACTCTTTACGGTGATTTGGATCTTTTGACGATCAAATCCAAACCCAAAGGAAGAATTCCGATCCAGACGAAATGGTTTCAAGAAGATCGAAGAGAAGGCGTTTACAAATCCATACGCAAATACGTTTCCTCCGGAAGACAGTGTTATATCGTCTATCCTCTCGTGGAAGAATCGGAAAAGGTGGATCTCAAATCCTGCATCGAAGCGTATGAACAATTAAAACACGAAATCTTCCCCGATTTCGAAGTCGGCCTCGTTCACGGAAAAATGGAAACGGAAGAGAAAGACCGTGTGATGAAGGAATTTTCCAAAAACAGAATTCAGATCCTCGTATCGACAACGGTGATCGAGGTCGGAATCGACGTTCCCAATGCGACCGTGATGGTGATAGAACACGCGGATCGTTTCGGGATTTCCCAGCTTCATCAGCTGCGCGGACGAGTCGGTCGAGGAGATCAGGAAAGTTTTTGCATTCTGATGACCGATTCGAAAGTCACGGAAGATGCAAAGGTCAGACTCGACGCGATGGTGAATCTTTCGGACGGATTCGCGTTATCCGAAATCGATCTTCAACTCAGAGGCCCTGGAGAATTGATGGGAGTTCGTCAGAGCGGTCTTCCCGATTTCAGAATCGCCGATTTAAGAGAGGATTCTAAGTTGATCGAACTTACGAGAGAAGACACCGCGTTGTTCGGAAATCCGGGAGATTTGGAAAAGGAAGAGATTCGGGGAAGATTCAGCGAAGGAAGATTGTTGTTTTCAAATTGACGTGACGTTCCCGAATTTTACGTTTTTTTATTCACTGTTTTTTAAACATCGAAATCGAAACGTTATGTGCGCTTGACTTCGATCGGCAATTCATTTAAGAGTCGAAGCCGAAACCTTATACGTTCTCATCCGGTTCGTAAAATTTTAATACGTTCACCTTTAATGAAAATCGAATTTTGCGACGAAAGGCGAACCGAAGTCCGCCCGGCCGCAGATTCCTACGATTAGTAAACGTACCAGAGAACGTATTCTCTCGGTTCCAAGTTACAAGTAAAACCGCCGATATCGATCGTAGCGAGGTTGATGATCAGCGCGGAATTCGCGCAATCGTCCACATCCGCTTTTTTATAATAACGACCTTCGTCGACTTTCGCAAGCTGCGGAGAAATCACGGCAATGATCGCAGTGTTGTCCGGAGAAGCGATCGCGCCGATCAAAGCGCTGGTCAGGATTTGATTTTTAGCTTCGGTTCCGGAAACGGTATCCGGAATGGAAAGTCCGATCGTATCAAAAAGGTAACAGTTTGTGAGCAACAGAAAAGGAATCAGGGAAGTGATGAACCACTTTTTCATTGGAAGGATCTCCCTCAAATTTTTTTACTAAAATCCACATCCCGGCGTACGCGCATAGTTTCTTTTCATTCAAAGACGCACATTCCGAAAAGTGAATTCGCCTACTCTATCGAAATCAGGAATATTTCAATCCTAATTATAAACCCGCGACAAAGAATCGTATCTAATTTTTCGGATCGAAATTTGCCCGAAATCCGCGGCAAAAACCCATTGCAAGAGACTTTGAATTCTGCATCCTGACAACCAGGTATGAAAATTCTATTCTCCATCCTTACGGTTTTCTTTTTGCAAAACGCATTGTTGGCTCAGACGGGAAACGTTTCGAACGACTCGTATGTACTCGGCGATTTTAAACAGGAAGCGGTCTTAACCGCTTATTCCAATCCGGGAGAATTTCGAGTTCATTATCTTAGAAAAGACGTTTTGGAAAAACTGCTGGAACTCTTTCAAGCGTATCAGAGAGAAAATCCTGAAGAAAGACAGAAGCCCTTTATCGTTTCCGCGTTCCGTTCGTTTAAGGATCAAAAAGGAATCTGGGAAGAAAAGTATTCCGGCAAACGGAAAATGCGCGAACCCGTTAAAGGAAAAACGCCGCAGGAAATCGTCTCGCTGATCCTGGAATTCTCCAGCGCTCCGGGAACTTCCAGACATCATTGGGGAACGGATATCGATCTAAACGCATTAGAAAATTCTTATTTTGAAAAAGGCGGACGCGGCGAAAAATTCTATCTTTGGATGACGAAAAACGCGAAACGTTTCGGATTCTGCCAACCTTATTCTCCGAAAGCTTCCCGCGGAAACAAAGGATACAACGAAGAAAAATGGCACTGGTCGTATGCGCCCGTTGCAAACCGACTTCAGAACGACTGGGTTCGTCTATTCAAAGAGGGAAAGATCCAGTTCAAAGGAAAATTCTCAGGCGGAGAATTTTTGGAGAATCTTCCCTTGGAATACGTGACTTCCGTAAATCCGGAATGCGGATCGATCCGTTAACGAGATTATGTGCCTGCGTCATAAGATTTCGCGTTATGCGAAATCTGTTATACGGGGTTCTGATAAACGTCCCACATCGTTTTGAGAAGGGTTTTCGCTTCGCTGAATTCCGGCTTCCACTGAAGTAGTTCGCGAGCCATAGCGGAAGAAGCCAATAGTTTTGCAGGATCGCCCGCCCTTCTCCCTGAAATCTTATGAGGAATCGGTTTTCCGACCACTTCCTCCGCAAGACGAATGACCTCCAAAACCGAATATCCCGTTTCGGAACCCAAATTTACGGTCAGCGATTTTTTTTCGGAATCGAGATATTCGAGACTCAATACATGAGCTTTTGCTAAATCGCTTACGTGAATGTAATCGCGCACGCAGCTTCCGTCCGGTGTTTCGTAATCCGTTCCGAAAACTTCGAAGTCCTTTCTCATGCCGACCGCGGCTTCCATAATGATCGGCAAAAGATTGGCCGGAGTCCTTTCCAAACCGCGCACTCTTCCCTTAGGATCATAACCGGCGGCATTAAAATAACGTAATGCGGCAAAACGGAAACCTTTGAGAGTTTCGAACCACTTTAGATTTTCTTCTATCGCGAGTTTTGTATAACCGTAATAGTTTTCGGGATGAAGAGGATGTTTTTCGTCTACCGGAAGATATTTCGGAGAACCGTAAACCGCTGCGGAGGAAGAAAAAATAAACTTCTTCGTTCCGGCCTTCTCCATGAACGTAAGAAGTTTGATCGTACCGTTGATGTTGTTCAACGCGTATTTGGAAGGATCGGTCATCGATTCACCCGCGGCTTTCCAGGCGGCAAAATGAAATACGGCGTCGATCCGTTTTGCAAACGCCTTTTCCAGAATGGAATCGTCCTGGATATTGCCCTGAATCAATTCGACTCCGGGAAATAAATTGGCCTTATTTCCCTTTTCGAGATTATCCACGATCAACAGATCGTATTTCTTTTCAAGAAGCTGGGCTACTACGTGGCTGCCGATATAACCGGCGCCGCCTGTGACAAGAATTCTCACCTGTGGTCCGTTACTCCCCGATCGCTATCCCTAAAGAATTTTATAATATACTTAACTTGGTCGATTAGATTTCCGGAAGCTTCGAGTTCGTCCAAAGCCTTTCTCGTGGTAAAACCGGAATGATAGATGATTTTATACGCGTGTTTGATCGCGTTCCGAACATCGGGAGAAAACCCCGCACGTTTCATGCCCACGCTGTTCAAACCAACGACCGTGCTCGGGTTTCCGTCGACGGTGGAATAGGGAGGAACGTCCTGAACGACCTTTGCAAGACCGGCCACCATCGCGTAGTCACCCACAAAACAGAACTGATGCACAGCCGCCAAACCGGAGATAAACGCAAAACTTCCCAGAGTCACGTGACCCGCGAGCACGCAGCCGTGCGTCAGAATGTTATTGTTTCCGAGAATACAATCGTGGCCGACGTGAGAATTTCCCATGAAATAATTTTTATTACCGATTACGGTGGGAGAATCCTCTTTGGTTCCCTTATGGATGTTGGAGTATTCTCGAAAAATATTATTATCGCCGATGATCGTCTTAGTCAATAATTGCTGATTAAATCCCAGATCTTGAGGCATTACACCGATAACGGCGCCTTGGTGAAAACGATTGAATTTTCCGATCTCGGAACCCGCGCAAATTTTCACGTGGTTTTCGATGATCGTTCCTTCTTGAATGGAAACGTGTCCTTCGATAATGGAATAAGGACCGACCTCGACGGATTCGTGCAATTCGGCTCTCGGGTCGATAATCGCAGTCGGATGTATTTTCATTTAGACCTCACTTCGGTTCTAAAATACAAAAATCGACTCGGCTTTTTTATTCAAGCTTTTAAAGATTTCTTGAACAAGCGTAAACTTCGTTGAAAAATTGCATTTCTTTACCCGAAAAAAATAAATTTGGAGCGAGGTCGCGACATGCTTGTGGACTGGAACAGACTGGATTCTCTGAAACAGGGAGACGATGAGGAAGAAGCCGCATGGTTAAAAGAAATGGTGGAATCTCTCCTCACAAATATGGAAGTTCGAGTCAAAAACATCGTTCGTTTTACCGAGGAAAAAAAAGATGCGGACCTTCAAGCGGAGCTTCATCAGACCAAAGGAGTTTCCGCTAACTTCGGCTTGGAAGATTTGAGGGCGTTAGTCACCGAAGCGGAACAGCTTCTGAAAACTGCGGATTCGAATTCTTCGTACGCTCTGAGTTTGAAAACTCCCGCGCTTTGGGAACAAACCAAAAACGAACTCAAAAAGAAATTCGGGATTCAATAGAATTTCTTTTCGATTTAAAAAAGAAGAATCCATGAAGAATTTCGCCTTCTTCGTTTTAATCGCGCTCCTTCTCTGCGATTGCAGCCATGACACAAAACTCATTCGAGCGATTAAAGAAAGAAATTTAGAAGAAGCGCGATCTTTACTTCGACGGGGAGAAAACGTAAACGCAATCGGAGAATGTTACAACGCTTTGAGCGTTGCCGTGATGAACGGCAATCCCGATTTCATCGAACTTTTACTTTCCAGCGGTTCCGATCCGAACGTCCGCAACTACGAATGTTTCAAACCCGTTCCTTACGGAGGAAACGTTCCCATCGGACGCGATACCGCGCTCATCTATTCGACCGATTTGAATATTACGAAAACGTTAATCGGATACGGAGCCGATCCGAACATTTTGGATATCCACGGAGATTCTCCTTTAAAAAAGGCGATTCTTCGGGGTAGAGTCGATATTACGGAATATTTGATTTCCAAAGGCGCGAACGTAAATCTCTTCGACAAAGAGGGAAAGAACATTCATCTGGAAGCGGTAAAGATTCTTCAAGAAAACAAACCCAACGAATACGAACGGATTCTCAGTTTGTTGACGAACGCCAACGCGAAGGATTTGGACCTGAATACGATTCCAAGCGATTCTTCGGTTCATGATCGGTATCACCATTCCGTTTGCGGAAACTCGACGAAAATGGAAAAGAATCTCGCGGAAACGATTGCAAAACGTCCGCAGTTGTTTTCTCCGCAGACCTATTGCGCCTCCGAACGGGCGTTTTCTCATTTCAGCGAATTTGCCTGGGAAGACAACGGCCAGAATATGATGCATTGGTATATCAAGAGATTGAAAGATGCGAAGCCTGCTACGGCGACAAAAAAGGCTCCGGTTGGCGAAAACAGAACTCCGGTTCGTTAGGTTATTCGATTTTTGCGACTCTTTGTCCGACTGTGATTCTTGAATCCGTATGAGTTCCTACACTTGTTTGATCTAAAAACCAATCGTAGGAAAAAAGTTCGCAGGAGTTCCCACAATAGTTTCAAATGCAAACTCAGTTAGAAGCGAAGAATGTAAGAGTTCCCACACGTCCTGTACTCAAAATCTAATTCGAAGGTTTCAGACTTGCAGGAGTTCCCACAAATTTTTAAACCAAGCCAAGGACGGCCCGTTCCAACGGCAGGTTCACCGTAATTCCGACCCTTTCCCCGCGTGAGCGGGTCGAAGGGCGCGAAGCGTTCTCGAAGAGAACGAGCGGGAATCCGCGAGCCCGTAGACACGCGACTCTGCGCGGTTGCTCAAAACGATCCTATTCTATCGAATCATAAGCGCAGAGGCACGCCCCGCCTTTCTTACTTACCCGATTTCCGTTTCACAAAATAAGAATCCACGTCGTCCGTAATCGGGCGAATCGCTTCCTCGTATTTCAAAATCGATTGAACCGCTTTTTCGTAGATGCTCATAAGCAAAGCCTGAGCCGCGTCGCACATCTGTTCCTTTCTGAATTCTTCGACGTGAAGAGTTTCGGTGATGGAACCGTCCGGATTGAACGGCAACGAAGCGAGAAGATTGGAGATCACGATCTTATCGTCTCCCGCAACGTGAGAAGGATCGTAGATCACCGGAAGAATCGTCTGATTCTTTACGTGAGTGATCACGTTCAAGTCCGGAGTGTTTCTACAATAACCTTCTTTAATAAAAAGGGTTTTGACCCCTCTTTCACAAAGAACTATATTCAAATTTCCTTGATTCGCGATATATTCCGCTGCGGAAAACCATTCCACCGCTTCGTTTCCGAATCCGCGTTTTAAAATCACGGGCTTTCCCGTTCTTCCCACGGCTTCAAGAAGTTCAAAGTCCTGCGCGTTTCGAGTTCCGATCTGAATCATGTCCGCGTGTTTTGCGACTTCTTCCGCCATGGTATGATCCATCACTTCGGTTACGTACGGAAGCCCGGTTTCCGCCTTGACCTTATCCATCATCGCGATTCCTTCCCAACCTAAACCTCTCCAGTCGGTCGGACGAGTGCGGGGTTTGAAAGCCCCACCGCGGAAAATGATTCTATCTAAAATGTCGTATTTCTTTCCGAGCTCAACCGCTTGTTTTGCGATCGTCAAAGTCTGCTCGTATGTTTGCGGAGAATCGGGTCCAACGATGAAGATATGTTTTCCCGTTCCGAACTTACGAACAAGTCCGTCCGGCCCTTTGACTTCCACGATTCTTGTGGCTCTGTGAACCACTTCACCGTTTTTTCCTGCCGCTGTTTTTGCGATGTTTTTATAGGGAATGGACACGTTCCAGATTTTTGCAACCCCCGGGAGTTCTTTGACATAGCCTTCTTTTTCGGAAATTTTGCGAGTATCGCCTATGAAATGAATCGTATCCGATACCGCCGCACCGCGGATGATTTCGGTTTGATTCCCGCATTCTTTTGCCAGTTCTTTGATTTTGTTCTCCGTTTCCGGATGGCCTTTTTCTAACTCAACTATGTCCACACTTCACTCCAAACGGGAGATTCTCCCTTAGTTTACAAGCTTCTATTGTTCCGATTATCGTCAAGAATTCATCAGAAACTGTGATCTTTCCCCGGAAACTCCCCGGATTTTACTTCTTTGTTATAATTTCCCACCGCATCCTTTACGACCGAATGCAGATTGGAAAACTTCTTCAAAAACTTGGGTTGGAAATTCGGATCCGTCCCGAGAAGATCGTTTAATACGAGAACTTGCCCATCGCAATCCGGCCCTGCTCCGATCCCGATGGTCGGAACCCCGACTTCTTCGCTTACCTTTTTTCCAAGATCGGCCGGGATCAATTCCAGAACCATAGAGAACGCTCCCGCTTCCGAAAGCGCGACAGCTTCGCGGAGAAGTTTCGCACTCGATTCTTCTCCTTTGCCCTGAATCCGATGACCGCCGAACACGTGAACGCTCTGCGGGGTTAACCCGAGATGTCCCATCACGGGAACTCCGATCTGTTTGAGAATGGCGACTAACTCGCAGATAAAATCCGATCCGCCTTCTATTTTGACGGCGTCGCAATCGGTTTCCTTCATCATTCTTCCGGCGGAACGAATCCCGTCTTCGATCGAAGTTTG
Source organism: Leptospira sanjuanensis (assembly GCF_022267375.1). Lineage (GTDB taxonomy): Bacteria > Spirochaetota > Leptospiria > Leptospirales > Leptospiraceae > Leptospira > Leptospira sanjuanensis. Next base: position 340,252 of record NZ_JAIZBH010000001.1, on the reverse strand, counting down.
ATAACTTAAAAAAGGAAGATCCGCGATAATAAATTTCTCGGGAGCCCCACGGCGAACCGCTTTCGTATGATAAATCATTTCTTCCAGCGTGACAGGAAGCGTGCTCGAATTTCCCTGAATCACCATTCCGAGAGAATCTCCTACGAGAATCGAATCGACTTCCGTTTCGCCTAGAATTCTCGCGAAACTGAAATCGTAACACGTTACTACGGAAATTTTTTCTTTCCCTTTCTTTTCCGGAGAAAAGATCTTATGCACGTTTTTCATATTCGTCTCCCGTAAAGTGTTCGTACAACGAACCTTCACCCATCGTTTCCAAAATCTCGCGGATAAACGGACGAGTAAACAGAGAATGATGCGGAAGATGCAAACCTTTGGTGTGCATCTTCACAACGTCGAAAGTCAAAATGTCGATGTCGATTTCTCTCGGCCCTTTATCTTTTACCCGAATTCTTCCCATTTCCTTTTCGATTCGAAGCGTGACTTCTAAAAGTTCTTCGGGAGAAAACGACGTTTCGATTTTCAAGATCTGGTTGAGAAAGTCCGGTTGATCCGTAACTTCCAAAGCCACCGTGTTCAACGGTTCCGATTCTTTTATTACTTCGATTCCGATCGTGTTCTTCAATTTGCGAACGGCGATCTTTAAAAACTCGGCGCGGTTTCCTAGATTGGATCCTAAAGAAAGAAACGCTTCTTTCATCCTCTTCCTCCGGATTCCGAAAGTTTCAACCGATAATCGGCGCATTCCAAATGAACTTCTTCCGTCATCTCCCGAAGTCTGGAATAAATTCTTCCTTCCGCTTTGTCTTTCCATTCCGCGGGAGAAGTGTTCGAAGTGAGAATCGTGAGTTTTTCCTGCTCGTATCTCGCATCGATGAGGTCGTATAACTTGGAGTTCGACCAATCGGATTCTTTTTGAACTCCGAAATCGTCCAACACTAATACTTCGACTTCCGCAAACAACGTTTCGATCGTCTTTTCCATTCCATGCGTCTCGGAGTCTTTTTGATATGTTTCCCGTAAAGTATTGAGAAAGTCGCGGTTGATCTTTGCGTATTTGCAGTTTATTTTATAACGAAAGATCAGTTCGTTTAATATAATGCAGGCGAGAAGCGTTTTTCCCGTTCCCGGTCCGCCCCAAAGATACAAGCCGTGCGGTTTAAAACCGGGATCGTTCCATTTATGGACGAGATCATGCGCCCAATTGTGAGCGATCGTAAAAGAAATTCCCACCGCGGCGCTGTGATCGGTTTGATCCAAGGTTCTGTATCGATATTTGGGGGGAATTCCAGATTTTTTGAATATAGTTTCGAGATGACCGAGTTCCATTCTCGCGTTATGACAAACGCAGGGAATCATCTTGCCGAGGCTTTCGTCGTAAACCCTCCAAGGAGGTTTGCCTTGGCAGGGACAATTCTCGGAAATACAATGACAGATCGTAAGAACGCCCGAACTGGTTCCGGGAACGTTCTCGGTAAGCGAAAAACCCACTCCCCCGCACTGAGGACAGTTGGGAGCGCCTTCTTGAACCGGGGTGTATTTTTTGAGAATCATAGGACTAATTCCAGTTTTTTCACCAAAAGGCTGAAGGAAAACCTTTTCTAAAAGAAGAATCTGCTGGAAAAATGCGGGGAATAAAAGAAAGTAGGAACGTGCTTTTTCGGTGCGGAATTCCGACCAAAAAAGAAAAACATTCATTCCGAATCGAGAAAAACGACTCTTATGTCGCTTATTTGGGAGAAAGCGGAAAAAAAATTCGTTCTTAGTTTATATCTCGGATAGTAAGTCCGATAGTTATACAGGAGAGAAGGCACAGGATGTTCCTTTTCCCTAATACCATTGAAAGAGAAGTAAAAGGTGTGAGCATTATGAAGGTGATGAAAAGCATATTCATTCTTCTGGCCGTGCTGGGACTCAACCTGTCTGTTTTAGCTCAGCAAAACAATCAGGGCGGTAATCAGCAAGCCAATGAAGCTGTAGAAAAAATTGACGAGCTGTTAAAAGGCGAGTTGGTTCCCGAAGACGATGACAAGAACCTCACGGAAGAGCAGAAACGTCGTAAAAAAGCAATCCAGGAACAAGAAGCTCTGTGGAAGAACCCTGACTTTAAGGGCTATGACAAGAATTTCCAAGAACTCCACCAGCTCTCCAAGGCATTCGCTAACAACAAATTTAGATTGGCATTATCCAACTACCAATCGGGCGTAAACACGGTTCTCAAAATGAGAGAATCCGTCGAACAATACCGCAAAGAAGAAGCGGAAAAGAAGCGTCTCGATGAAAAGTGGTACTGGCAAAAAGTAGACCGCAAAGCAAGAGAAGACCGTGTCGTTTCCCGCGAAAAACTCGTTGCGAAACAACAAGCTCTGAACTATTTCACTAAGGCGATCAACCACTTAGATGAAATTAAAAACCCGGACTTGAGAGAAAGACCAGAGTTTAAAAGACTCCTTTCCGATACTTATAGATCTTGGATTCTCACTGAGTATGATTTACAAAATCTTCCACAGTGTATCCCCATCCTCGAACTCTACATCGAGATCGATGAGAATGAGAAGGAATATCCTGCTCACAAGTATCTGGCAAGTTGCTACGCTTTCGAAGAGAACATGATTAAGAAATACGGCGGAGCATCCGAAGATCAGATGTTCAAATACCGTTACAAGAAAAACGTTCACCTTCTGAGAGCGACCGAGCTGAAATACGGAAAAGATTCTCCGGAATACAAACACATCGTAAACCTTGTGAACAAGGACGAAGTGATTTCCGTAAGACCGTAATCAACCCTCTTTCAATCGAAATGGAAACAAGACCCTGTCGGAAACGACGGGGTTTTTTGTTTGTACGTCCAATCCCACCCTTGTTTTATAGTCCCCTAAAAAATTTTTACACGTCTTTAATCACTCGAATCTTTGAGTGATCAAGTCATGCCACATTTATAATAAGTGATTTGTAAATTTAATAGATTTCTTAAATAAATTTGACTAAAACCTGTAAAAAAAAATTTGATACCGTTATCTAAGCTTCTTTAATTTATGAGCATAAATTGGAATAGAAATAACTCAAATACAGTCAATCATGTTTTATTTAATTAGGGATTATCAAACGAAACATTATAGTGAAAGAGCATTCAAACTTTCGACTATTGTCAAAATGTGTTCATTTTCACTGCTTTTTTTAATGCTTTACAATTGTATTGCAATGAGAGTTTACGTTGCCAAACCTGCCTTGACAGGAGATTCATCGAAGTATTTCACTCTTAATTCAATCGGTGCTTATCAAATCGAAAGACCAAAGAATTTTTCTCAAGAACCCTTCGCAAAACATTCCCCCTATCTTTTCCATTTTGTACCCAAAAACCTTACGAATGAATATGGGACGATATCAGAGCTAATCAACCAAGAAATCAATACTAATCAAGATTTTCGCGTGGGAAATACTGATAAGTATTTGATACGTTTAATCGAATTCAATCTTTACTCTAAAGATCGGTGCTTTAGTAATGATGTTGGAATTAACTTGTCAATAGACGTCGAAAACATAGCCGCCGAACGGAAGATTTTAGAATTTAGATTTAAAGACAACATCAATTCTAATGTTACGGATTGTTACATTGTTGCGGCCTCGTTACCTATATTCTTAGGGTGGTTTATTTACGCTCCTTATATAGGATTTCGCGGTAATAGAGAAGATCAATTAAATCAAGTTTCTAAATTAGCTTTATTAGAATTTCTTGATGCTTTAAAGCTCTCATTAAAGGAGGAATCAAAAATCAAGCCGATTCCTCTACTAAGAAGGAAAAAAAAATATGGGAAACAGAAAAGCATTTCTTTACTTTAAGATAATATTACACTTATTCGTAATTTTATTTTTTTTACATTGTACCTATTCTACTGAGAGAAAATATACCTACTCCAAGCCGTATTACCCAAATCAAAATTACTTTAATGATGAAGATCCGCAAATTGAAGAAGGAGAGCGGTATTGGTTTTTAGATGGATTAGGAAATATTTTCGGAAGTCTTACTAAATTGGTTCTTTGGAATAGAAAAATGAATAGTCATAGCATTTCTTACGAGACAAAAAATTATCTAAAAGAGTATTTAAAAGAGAATAATCTTGTAGATGTTAAAGTACGATTTAACCAATATGCGCCATTGGATGATCTGATTCAACTGTGGCGGGCCCAAACAGTTCACCCTGTCTTAAAATATACTGTTGGATTATTCAATTGGCTTATAGGAACCGTATTTCCTGAAAGAATATTTGCAGGTCTCATTGGCGGAGATCATTATAACCCGTATTCAAATACAATTAAAATTTATAGCGATTTACCAACGGTAGCCCTTCACGAAGGGGGGCATGCCAAGGATTTTTCAATAAGAAAATACAAATCGTTATATTCCTTAGCATATTCCCTGATTCCATTCTTTGGCCCTTTGTATCCAGAGGCTCGAGCATCAGACGACGCAATTCGATATCTTCGGAAAAAATGCGATGAAAAAAATGAATTATTAGGTTATAGAACGTTATATCCAGCGTATTCTACATATGTCGTGGGTCAAGTATTGACTTTTCCTTACAGTATCGTTTCTAGTATTCCCGGCCATACAGTAGGAATTTCAACGGAGAGAATTATCAAGCGAAAAGAAATTCCTGAATGCAGGTTACTTGAAAAAAGTGACTATTCGACATAATAATGAAATTGAGACTTTTTAGTTTTACTATAAATTAAAAAAATAAAATAAGAATCTGTTTTAAATTTGACTTCACAAGTTTCATTGGAATAACGGTGAAATAAATCAAATATTGGACTTCCTTATTAGTATTTTTTCTGTAGTCTTAACACAGCTGAGTTTAAATATACATATAAAGTACCACATATTTTGATTGGACATAATTTCCTTCGGAGAAAGTAGTAAAAAATGAGAAAAAGTAGCATTGCAATTCTTTTAATTGGATTAGCGTTTGTGGCAAATTGCTCCCATAGCTTAAAAATTCAAAATCTTTCAGAGTATTATAGTAGCTATTCCTTTGCCGGTAAAAAACATAAAATCGGCGTTATTATAAATTCAGCAAACCCTGCTGAAGAACGTCACGCGGAAGAAATTCTCCAGGCACTTAGAGCAACTGGAAATTTTGAGGTAATTTTTCCCTACAATCCAACCGCATCAAAGGTAGAATACATTCTTGAACTTCGTCCTAAAGTTACATACGATGGATCTAGATGGAATTTTTTGATTAGTTTTCCAGGCTTTTTGATTTTTGCACCTGCATGGAACGGATATAAATATTTTGCCGATATTGAAACTGATATTACCATTAAGAAGAATAATATTGTCACGAAACAAATTATGATTCCATTTTCACTCAAAGCAAATCACTCCGACCTCGGAAGGACTTGGACGCAAGGAGTAGATTGGCTACTTACCCTTGGATTGTCTTCTTTAATCGGCGGTTTCATATATACATCTTTCGACTCGGATATCGAAGGCGAATTCTTTAGAAATTACGTAAATAGTTATGGAAAATATATAGCTAATAAAATCGCTAACGAGTTTGGTACATTAAACTAACAATTAAATTTTCTTTTTTAGCTGTTTCATTGAGTATATTTTGTAATAAGTATCCATTTATTAGAATTGCTCATTAAGCTTTTAACCCTGTCGGAAACGACGGGGTTTTATTTGGTGCATTAGTTAGAACTTGATCTTACTTCTTGAAACTAACAAGGAGAAAAAGATGACAACAGATAGTGTCTTAAAAGTTTCGCACAATTAGAATTTCAGATAAGGCTCTCATCAAGTATGTCAAGCCGTGAACTTTGAAATTTTTAGTTCTTTTAGCTTGTCCATGTCAATATACTTTTTAGTTCCCTATTTGTACAATGACAGTATTCCCCTTACACTTCTTCTGAAAGAAATTTCCTAATTTTCTAAAATTGTATCCTCGTCCTGCTTGAATTTGATTCCTTCGATGAAAACTTGAGAAGGAGTTCTTCCGTTCATATTTCTTCCTTGATGAGCTCGTTTGTAATTGTATTCCTCAAAGAAGATTTCCAAATCGATTTGCATTTCGTCAATGGACTCGTAGAATTTAGTTCTTCCTGCTATTCTAAAATGCTCCTTGTAGTTACCCCACTTAAAACCGTACAGCTGAGTTAGCTTCTAAATAATAGGAGTAATGCTATGAATAATACTATTATTAATGACCCGGTTACTGTAATCACATCGGTTCAACGAAGAAGAAGATGGTCTTCAAAGGACAAAGAACAGATAGTAAAAGAGACCTTTGAACCAGGAAATTCAGTTTCTTTAGTGGCGAGAAAGTATAATATAGCCGCCAGTCAGCTTTTTCAGTGGAGGCGGTTTATGGAAAACGGCGCAAGCAAAGGAATCGAGAATGAAGAGAACTTGGTCCCAGAATCAGAGTATAAAAAGTGGAGTTACCCCCAAAAATCATACAGCCAATGTTAGCTCTTTTTCGATAAATTCTTTTGGCGACATCATTTTCAATCCTTTATGTGGTGCAAAGGAATTGTAGTCGTCAATCCAATTGTGTATTTTCAGCATAACTTCTTCAGCATGGTTTAGGCGATTCACATAAGCATAATCTCTTTTGAATGTTTTCACAAAGGCTTCGGCCATTCCGTTGCTCTCTGGAGAATAAGCAGGGGTATGACAGACTTCAAATCCCAAGGTTTCAATAAAAGCCATAGTGGCAAAAGAAGTATATTGAGGACCGTTGTCGGATAGGAACTGCGTCGAAGAAACTTTGGAATCGCCGAATCGTTGCTCCTTTGCCTCAAGAAGCATATCTCGAATCATCTGACCGTCAATGCCAATCGTTGAGGAAATATAACTTATAATTTCTCTGTCATGGCAATCCATAACAAAGGCCAACCAAATAAGCCTACCGTCCCAACAGCGTATTCCTAAAATATCGGAACACCATCTTACATTGCTTTTTAATGTGATGATTTTCCCTTCATGGGTCCGTTTTAACCTTGGAACATTCCTTTGTAAAAGTAGATTTTGTTCCTTCATGATTCGGTAAATCCGCTTGTGATTCACTCGTGGCAAATCCTTGTTTCTATTGATCCGATTGACGATCGCTGTAATTCTTGGATATCCGTAGGTAGGTCTATCATGGCAGACATCTTTAATCGTTTGCAAGATATGTTCTTTGAATTCGCTGATCGAATGTTTTTTCTCGCGCACGCGATTCTTGTAGTTAAAAATCGACCGAGAAACGCCTAATGCGGTAGCAATTCTACTCATTGGAAACCTTCGATTCCTTCCAATGGCTTTTGCGAGATCAGTTTTTTTTTACGAGCAAGAATGACAGCTTCTTTGAGAATCTCGTTCTCTTCGGTCTTTCTTCCGAGAAGGCGTTCCAAATTCTTAATTCTCTGTTCGAGCTTTTTATACTCTGATTCTGGGACCAAGTTCTCTTCATTCTCGATTCCTTTGCTTGCGCCGTTTTCCATAAACCGCCTCCACTGAAAAAGCTGACTGGCGGCTATATTATACTTTCTCGCCACTAAAGAAACTGAATTTCCTGGTTCAAAGGTCTCTTTTACTATCTGTTCTTTGTCCTTTGAAGACCATCTTCTTCTTCGTTGAACCGATGTGATTACAGTAACCGGGTCATTAATAATAGTATTATTCATAGCATTACTCCTATTATTTAGAAGCTAACTCAGCTGTACGGTTTTAAGTGGGGTAACTACAAAAAGCTCGAACAGAGAATTAAGAATTTGGAACGCCTTCTCGGAAGAAAGACCGAAGAGAACGAGATTCTCAAAGAAGCTGTCATTCTTGCTCGTAAAAAAAAACTGATCTCGCAAAAGCCATTGGAAGGAATCGAAGGTTTCCAATGAGTAGAATTGCTACCGCATTAGGCGTTTCTCGGTCGATTTTTAACTACAAGAATCGCGTGCGCGAGAAAAAACATTCGATCAGCGAATTCAAAGAACATATCTTGCAAACGATTAAAGATGTCTGCCATGATAGACCTACCTACGGATATCCAAGAATTACAGCGATCGTCAATCGGATCAATAGAAACAAGGATTTGCCACGAGTGAATCACAAGCGGATTTACCGAATCATGAAGGAACAAAATCTACTTTTACAAAGGAATGTTCCAAGGTTAAAACGGACCCATGAAGGGAAAATCATCACATTAAAAAGCAATGTAAGATGGTGTTCCGATATTTTAGGAATACGCTGTTGGGACGGTAGGCTTATTTGGTTGGCCTTTGTTATGGATTGCCATGACAGAGAAATTATAAGTTATATTTCCTCAACGATTGGCATTGACGGTCAGATGATTCGAGATATGCTTCTTGAGGCAAAGGAGCAACGATTCGGCGATTCCAAAGTTTCTTCGACGCAGTTCCTATCCGACAACGGTCCTCAATATACTTCTTTTGCCACTATGGCTTTTATTGAAACCTTGGGATTTGAAGTCTGTCATACCCCTGCTTATTCTCCAGAGAGCAACGGAATGGCCGAAGCCTTTGTGAAAACATTCAAAAGAGATTATGCTTATGTGAATCGCCTAAACTATGCTGAAGAAGTTATGCTGAAAATACACAATTGGATTGACGACTACAATTCCTTTGCACCACATAAAGGATTGAAAATGATGTCGCCAAAAGAATTTATCGAAAAAGAGCTAACATTGGCTGTATGATTTTTGGGGGTAACTCCGCTCATCGAGTAATGTTCTGTGAAGACGCTCGACGTATCCATTGCTTTGAGGTCTTCGGACCTTTGTAGTTCGATGTTCGATGTCTTCTAATTGAAGAAATAATTCGAAAGGATGTTGATCTTCTCTTCCACAATACTCACGACCATTATCGGTAAGAACGGTTTGAACTTTAATATTATGTTTTTCAAAGAATGGAAGAACATCGTTATTGAGAGTTTGGACGGCAGTGACAGGAATCTTTGTGTTGAAAAGTCTTCCCCAAGCAAATCGACTGTGGCAATCGATAACGGTTTGTAAATAGACTCTCCCAACACCTTTTAAGGAACCCACCATGAATGTATCCATGGAAACTAATTCTCCGGTAGAATCGGCTTGTATGTGCCTTTCTCTGTATTCTGGATCGAATCTTTCGAGGAGCTTGATCTGCTCCTCGCTGAGAGGTATGATTTGATCTTTATGATGTTCATCGAGTCTTAGAAGTCTTTGATGTTTGGTTACGAGTTTATTTCTCGCCCAGACTCCTCTAACACCTCCTGAGCTCACTTTGATTCCCTTGAGACTGAGTTGTTGTGCGACTTTTAAACACTCATGGGTAGGACGAAGTAGAGAATATTTTAAGACTTCTTTTTCGATTTCTTCACTGACTCGGTTAGGGTGAGGGCCAGTTGCTCCTGGGATTCTATCTAAGAGTCCTTCTGCTCCGTATGTTTGGAAGTTTCTTCTAATCTCATAGAACTGCTGACGGGAATATCCTATGATCTTACAAGCTTTGCTTACATTTTCTAATTCGTTAGCAAGCTCTAATAAATTTAGCTTCCTTCTTTTTGCTTTTTCTACTGCATTGGTGTTGGTGGTCATCGGTTTCTCCTGAGTTTAAATAATTTGTGGTAAAATCATTTTTACTTTCAGAAGAAGCCGGGACCACTGATTTTTACCCTACTGTCAGGTGAATACTATCACTACACAGATTACGAGTTCGCTTAAGTCTTTCCCCGAGTTGAGTCTCATCCACTTGGATTACTTTCAGGTGTGGTTTTTCTTCTTCTGCCCTCACGGGGGGCTCCTTCTTCTTGAATTTGTTTGGTCACAATCCCAATCGGCAAGGAGAGTATTCTCGTTTATTCGTAAATATGCGAAAAAGTTAGGACGTTATCTCCAAGATCACTCCGCACAACTTTATCTCATTTTGCATCGGAATCTGATCGACGAAATCAACGTTATCTGCTATTTTTTTCGGCTAAACGAGGTCTACTATGCTTCTACCCGAAAAGATACTCATTATCGCCGGAGTTCTCAATCTGGCTTACGGAAGCCTTACCGGATTCCCTTACGCTCTCGCAAGAAAGAAAACGGAATTTCCTTCGCGCTATCTGCAGGCCGCACATATCGGTTCTTTGATGCAAGGAGCTATGTTGCTGGGTCTAGTGATTGCATTCCGATATGCGAACCTATCGGAAAATTTGGCTTTGATCGGCGCCTCTCTGTTTGCGGTTTCTTCTTTATTTTTAGCGTTGAAAGATACGGCGAACTGGCTTCAGGGGATCAAAGATGAATTTCAAGAAAATCCTATATTAGGAAAATCTTTAGGAGCGATCGGTGTTATCACCAATCTTGCAGGAAGCTTGGTGATCGCTTACGGAGTATTTTCCGCCTAATCAAATAAGAGAACGGAGAATCGAATCCTTCAAACTTATCGGACGACTTGAAACTCCGTCTTCGCTTTCAAAACACCGTTGATGTGAATTTCCAACGTATGCTTACCCGGAACGTGCTTCCGGGTGGTCATCTGTTTAAAGGATTGTTTCTTTTCGTAAGATACGGATTCTTTCGGCTGAAAGATTCTTTCCTCGATCTGAAAAACCTTTCTCGAAATTTTACCCGATTCTTTTGCATATTGAATCTTGTATTCGATACGAAGGCGATTCGGTTTTGCATCTAAAGATCGAACTTTAAATCCGAAAAAAAGATTCCCCCCGATTTTTACGATTGCGGACTTCAGTTTTAAATCTAGAATTTTTGCATTTATCTTAGAACCGAAACCGAAAATTCTCATCACCTTCGGATTCCCTTCTTTTAAAAGACCGCGTAACGCGTGCTTTAAAAGCGCGTCTCGTTCTTCCGAAAAACCAACCCACTTTTCCGCGATACTCAAAATCAGCTCGGGATGATCTTTGGAAATATCGTTCAAATGATTTGCAACACTTCTGCGAACGACTTCGTCAACATCGTCTTTTAGATTTTCAAGAATGGAAAGAGTTTTTTGCGGCTCTTGTTTTAAACCGGGAATTCCCATTCCCCAAGGAAGGCGAGGCCTGCTTCCCTCGGATGCCAAACGTCGAACGGCGGCGTTCTCATGCAAAGACCAATCCGACATCTGATTCCATGCCTGTTCGGGATGTCGGATTAAAAAAGGACGGATCGAAAATTCGCAGGAGATCAACTTAGTGATTCTCTCAAAGGCGATCATGGATTCGTCCGGATAATCGATCCCGAGAATTTCAACCGTATCTCCTAAAAAAATCGTAAGAAAGACTTCCTTCCCCTCAAACTTCTTTTGAAGGGAATCCGTGATTTTGAGCAGAGGTTTTAAAGTTTTCGGAAACGGTTTCGGTAATTCTTCCGCCAATGTCTCCGCAATTCTTCGGATTCTTTGTTTGAGTTCGAGCTGTTTCCAATCCTTTTGTTTGATCCGTTTGATCCATTCTTCCGAGGAAACGGAAGAAATTTCTTTCGAAAAGGAATCGGCAATTTTACGCAATACGGTTTCCGTATAAAGATCTTTGAGCAGCTCAGCCATTGAGGAAATTACACCTTGTCCAGTATTTTAACAACGTCGGTTTTCATTGTTCCGATAAACTAAGCAGGAAAAAGAAATTTTCAGAATAACGAATATAGGTTACTTCTTCGAAACAGAAGAAAGTGGAAAAATTCGTTTAAAAACCCTGCCTAATGGGTTTTCCACATATCTATGAATTAACCAACAAATGCCTATAGTAAAAAAGTAACTTATCAAAAGACTAATTACGAAAAAGAACAAACCAGTTTCAAAAAGATCCGGTAATAGTATCTTTAACGTTCCAAAAGAAATCAACGAAAGAAGCAAATGCCAAATATAAATAGTGTAGCTTAAGTTTGCAACAGGGTTGATTAACTTCAAACTCAATCCCCTTGCAAGAAGAGTATTCGGAAATAACATTACCGATAAAAGAACTGAAATATAAACGAAATCGATTAAATTAAATCGTACCGTACCGGAAAAGAACGAATAAACGGAATCACTTACTATATTAATAAAAACTAAAATTCCGATAGGTAAAAGCATCAATAGAATACTGACAATTCTTCCCGTTAAATATTTCTTTAAAAACTCGCTTCGATTTACTACCCAATCCATAAGTATCACACCAATGATAATGGAATCCATACGAGTATGCGTCGGACGAAATACTAAAATTTCGTAATCAGTACCGAAGACATTCGGATTCAGGTAAATATAAACTCTGAATAAAACGGGAATAAAATATAAGACCCAAAGAATGCATTGTCTAGTAAAGAAATCTCTCTTAAACAGGATAAATCCACAGAACAGCGGGAAAAAGATATAGAATTGTTCGATCATCGATAAAAACCAAGTGTGTATGTTTGGACCTTTAAAATAATTTCCTAAAAATACGAAGTCCGCCCAAGCGTTTCGAAGTCCGTTATCCGCACTTTCCATTACGTTTAATGCCATCAATGTTTCAGGTACAGTTAATTCTTTCGTTGCAATCCATTTCTGACTAATCGTATAGGAAACTCGATTGATTACGTAACTGATGGTAATAAATATATAATAAACTGGCAGTAGTTTATAATTTCGTTTTAAGAAAAAATCTAAGTAACTAATGCGTCCTTTTTCCGACCATTCTTTCCATAAAGCCATCGAAATCAAAAATCCGCTCAAAATAAGAAATAAATTAATTTCAAAATGATGAAGCATATCGATGAAGGCTTGAAGAATGGAATTATTATTTGCGGCCGTATAACCGGAATAAAAATAATAATGATAAACGAACACAGCCGTGATTGCAAACGCTCTTAATCCATTTAAGGGCAGGATTTCTTCTTTTTTATTTTCTACTGCTTCTTGCTTCATAATCCCGAACTATTTTTTTTTAAAGAATTTAGTTGTAAAGTGACTTTCCAACAAAGATAACAAAGAAGGAATCATATAATTGACAGGCTATTAAAATTTTCGGATACGGAAATCGATAGATAAGCAAATCGTCAAATCTCCCAATACAAAAGAACTTCTTTGTTTCCGTCGCGGCCTTCGATCGGCGACCATTTTAAACCGATAATTTTTCCGCCGATTTCTTTCCTGAGATATTCGCAAATCGAACGAACGATTCGAATTCGAATTTTTGGATCTCGTAAAACTCCTTTCACAAGATTTTTTTCATCCGCTTCGAATTGCGGTTTTATCAAAGTCACACATTCCAATTTTGGAATATTCTTTTCTTCCCGAAATCTTCGAATCACCGGAAAAACGGACCGCAAAGAAATAAAACTCAGATCCATCACGACCGCAATCGAATCCGAATTCGGAACTTGAAACCGATTCGTTTCCCATTCGATTTCAAGAGAAGATAAATTTTTCAGATGAAAACGATCTTTTACGATCACGGAAGAATGATTTCTTAACTTGTCCGCAAGTTGACCATAACCTACGTCGCAGGCAAAAACCTTCCAAGCGCCCTGTTCCAAAAGAACTTGCGTGAACCCGCCGGTCGAAGCGCCCAAATCGATGCAAAGTTTTCCGTTCACTCGAAAAGGAAAAGTTTCGAAGGCTTTTAATAATTTATAAGCGCCTCGGCTTACATAACGCGGTATAACGTTTAAAATCCGGATTTCGGAATCTTCCGAAAATTTTAATCCGACTTTCGTGATCTTTTGCTCGTTTACCAACACGGACCCGGAAAGAATCAGACTTCTTGCGATTTCAATCGAATCGGCATATCCCCGATCGAAAAGTAGAATATCCAGTCTAATTTTTTCTTTGCCCAATGTAAACCGGAAGCTCCCGGAAAAATATTCTTTCCTCGTCCGTAGATGTAAAATCGGAAGCAATCGAAACAAGATTGTCTTGAAGTTCTTTCGTCATCTTTTTACAACGATCCATACCGAATAACGCAGGATAGGTGATCTTACCCGATCTCTGATCTTTTCCGGGCGTTTTTCCTAAGGATTCTTGGGTTCCTTCCACATCCAAAATATCATCCGTGATCTGAAAAAGAAGTCCCAAGTCCTCTCCATATTTCAGTAAGGACTCTTTCCTTTGTTTCCAATCGTTTCGAAGCCGATTCCCCAAAAGCAAAGACGCTTTAATTAAAGCGCCGGTCTTCAATCGATGAGTCAACTGAACCATCGAAATCGGATCCTGGTCGCCATTCGAATTCTGTGTTTTCCCGTTTTCCCGCTCCATTTGGAGATCGTAGATTTGTCCGGAAACCATTCCGGGAGCCCCGGAACCAGTATGCAAAATTTCTAATAAATCTCGATGCAGGGACAAATCGCCATTCTCCCCTTGAACAAACGATAATAAATAAAATGCGAAAGAATTCAGAGCGTCTCCCGCCAGAATCGCGGTCGCTTCGGAAAACTTTTTGTGAAGGGTCGGCAGTCCTCTTCTAAAATCGTCGTTGTCCATACTTGGAAGATCATCGTGAATCAAAGAATACGTATGAATGCATTCAAGGGAAGATCCGAGATACAAGGCATTGCGCGTTTCATTCTTAAGTCCACCTGCGGCGGCCAAGGCCAACACCGGTCGAAGACGTTTTCCGCCGGCGACGAGGCTATACTTCATTGCTTCGAAAAGTTCGGGTGCGGATTGTTTTGCAAGCGCGGAGAGTGTTTGAGAATCTAAAAAATTCTCAAAAGCAACCCGATACGAATGGAATATTTCAGAAAAGGCAGATTGACTCACTCTGCCTCCAATTTGAAAGAAATCCTGGAATTGTAAAGAGCAATCTCTACTTAACTTTTAAAACGACCTTACCGACCGAAGTGCCGGATTGAAAGTATTTCAAAGCTTCGTCTATATTTTCAAACGGAAAGGTTTTACCGATATGCGGCGCGGTTAGATTCAACTTGACGAGGCCGTTCAAATGTTTGGTCAATTTTTCAACCTTTTCATACAACCAGATCAAATTGAAACCCATAACGGCCTTGTTATCCGAAACCATTTTCATCGGATCCAATTTCGGTCTGGAAAGATATTTATAAGCGAGAATCGGCCAATTCACCCCGCTCCCTCCCCCCATCATTTCAGCTGCTCCATAGACGATCATCCTTCCCATGGGGGCCATGGTATCGTAACTCTCCTGAAAGATTTTTCCTCCGATGCACTCCAATACGAGATCCAGATCCTTACCCGCCAAAGCTTCCTGCAAGTCCTTAGCG
Source organism: Leptospira sanjuanensis (assembly GCF_022267375.1). Taxonomy (GTDB): domain Bacteria; phylum Spirochaetota; class Leptospiria; order Leptospirales; family Leptospiraceae; genus Leptospira; species Leptospira sanjuanensis. The sequence continues at coordinate 325,091 of NZ_JAIZBH010000001.1, read as the reverse complement.
AAACGATCCGAACGTACGATCTGTTTGTCATATCCCTCTTTCTTGAGAAGATCGATCTTGGATGGCGATCCGATCGTTCCGATCGTATATGCCCCTAATTTTTTCGCGATTCGATTCGCGAGAATTCCCACTCCTCCCGCGGCGCTGTGAATCAGCACTGTTTGACCTTTCTCCAAATCCCCCAAAGCAACTAACGCGTAATAGGCGGTTAATCCTTGAACCAGAAAGCCCGCGCCTTGATCGAAATTCCATTTGGACGGAAGTTTAAAAACATATCTTGAATCGATATTCAAATGGGAAACATAACCGCCGAATCGGGTTACACCCATGATCTTATCTTTTTTCTTAACGTTCTTTACCTTTTTTCCGGCGGCGATTACAACTCCTGAAAATTCCAATCCGGGTATAAACGCTCCTTGCGGGGTGGCACTATACAATCCTTGAATCGCAAACAAATCGGCAAAGTTCAACCCGATCGAATGAACTTCTATTTGCACTTCATTTTCTCCAGGCTCGGGAAGAGTTTCGGTTTCTAATCTTACGTTTTCAAGAGATCCTTTTTTACGGACGATGGCTATGGTTCTTTGCATGAGAGGAGGTTATAAGAATTCAAAATGGGAGAGCAAGAAAAAATTTTTGAGTGTGGCAAGAATTCGATTTTATCCGGATGTCAATCGAATCTTGCAGGAAAGAATTTTATCCGAACGATCAAATCCTTGTTTTTAAGGATAAAGTTCCCTTCCTCGTTTTTTTCTTTACGAACGTAGTCGTTTCAATTCGAAAACAATCGATCCACTTTGTTAAAAATTCTCTACCGTAACCAACGGACATACTGAAACGAAGCCATTCGCTTCTTTATCAAAACGAATTCGATTATTCGAATATTTTCAAGAAACAAAAAGAGCTTTCTAAAAGATGATCGCCGAGACGGGAAGCGCCCGCCTCGATTCACAATCCATTCGCTAAAACTCGGGAGAATAAAACTCCTTCTCCTTACCTCGAGGAGCGATCGCAAATCGGTATTTTCGTTTCGAGTGAAACTCGGGATTAAACCAGCGAACTTCATAAACCGCCATTCCATCCGATGAATCTCCCTGCAATCGAATGTCCAACTCGGTTCCGCTATCATTCACCATTCTTCCGTCTTGTTGCAGAGTTTTCCATTCTCCCTTTTCTTCCTTATATTGAATGGAGACCAGGGCTTGATGAAATTGAATTTGAGAAGGGTTCACGTCTTTATAACGAAAGATCCAATGTTTTTCCGAATTCTCTTCCGCCAAAACAAGTCGAGGAGCTTCCTTTAATTCTCGATTTCCTTTCGCCTCGCGCTTTTCAGGCATATAACTCTTCGTATCGAGTTGAAATTCCCATGATTCCGGAAAACTCTCTTTGCCTCCTTCCGCAGGCATTTGTTTTACAAGATCCGCAAGATGAGCTTGTAAGAAAGGTTGTGTCGCGGGTCCGTAGATCGTATGGCCGCCTTCATAGTGTTGTTTCGAATATTCTTCCGGCGTAGTCGTATAACCGAAATAACCGTTCGTACAGGACAGCACGGAAGTTTGAGTGATCGATTCCTTGCTTTTGGAAGTTCTTTGTTTTTCCGCTTCCAAAGCCGCACTGGAGAATCTTCTTCCTGATTCGTTCGTAACTTCAAAAGGAACCGCGAGCAAAACCGTGTCTCCGATTCTCGCGGATTGAAGAATCATTCGATGAGGAAAATTCTTTTTTGCTAATACGATGTACTGAAAGAAAGAACCCGCAGTCCGTTTGTGCCCCTGACATCCGCCGGTAAAAATATAACGCGGCCATCCTTCGCCCCAAAACGGAAGCCAAAATAAAACCGGCGTCATTCCGTCTTCCGCTCCCCCGGTTAATGCGGTTCCCGCAACGGGTCTGCTGCAAAGTTCCGCATTACCCATCTTCGGATTTTCGTAGACGTCCACTTCTTTGGAGTTGTAAGAATACGTAAGATCGGCGCTCAACTTCTTTCCTAAACTCTGAAAAAGTTCATAAGATTTTTTTGATATTTCGTAACCGATTCGTTTCGACTCGATAAACCCCTGCATATCTTCGCGATAATCGGGAGAATTGTCTCCGTGCGTCGCGTTCGAAACGGCATGCAACGGTTCCCAGTCGGTTTTGAATTCTTCCTTGATCTTGAATTCGAGTTCTCGTTCCGGATAGGCGAATACGTCCGCATTTACGACTTTGTTCCAAGAAGGAACCGTCGTTCCGTGAATCGAATACGTCGTATAAACCGCAAGAGGTTTATAACTTCCGTCCTTATCCTTTGCGTCCACACGAATCATCGTCATCTCCGGATTGACCGCGTCGTAGATCTGTTCTGTTTTAATTTCATCGATACCCGAATTCTTATTCGCTGCGTAAGCTTCGATCGAACGGTTCCGTGTCAAACCCCATACATTCAATTTTCCTGTTGCGATTTTAGCGGGTTTTGCGCTTTGATACGCTTCCAAAACCGCATCAAAGATTCGATTCTCCAGAAATTCATACCATTCTTTTTCAAAGCCCGGTTTGTTTCCCGCAAACTCGTTGTAAAAATTATTTTCATAAAAATTCCCCGGAGCCGAGTGTGTATGCGTTCCCGAAATAACGATTCCTCCGAGACTGATATCCGTTTTATCCGCAAGGCGTTCCGCGAGTTTATGATGCAACAGTAAAGAACCGGAAAGCAAATCCGTTTGTATCAGAACCAAGGGAGAATGATGATCCTTCCGAATATAAATCACGCGCGCATATATTTTCGTTCTAAATCCTTTTTCCGTATTTGCAAGCATGGAATAACCCGCGAGAGGAAGTCCGGGCGGCGGAGTAATATCGACCTTTACCGCGCCCGCAAAGATGCCTTTCGTGTTCGATGCAACGAAAGGTTTTTTATTTTTAATCACGTAGGTCGTAGAATCGCTGCAACCGATAAAGCCTATCGAAAAAACAGAAACGAATAAAATCGCGATAAGCGAACGGAAATAATAAATTTTCAAATTCAAAGTCCTCCGGGTGAGTTGTTCTATAAGATGTGTTCCGAAAAATCAAGATGCTTTCGATCGAAACGCGATATTTTAACCGAAATTCATTATAATTCACTTATTTTCTGATTTCAAATTGAACCCCTCGTAGAACAAAAGACAAAATACCTAAAAGGTTTTACATCAAACTGTATGAATTTTTGGAAAAGACTTCGATTTTATTTTTTCAATTTCTACCCGCCCTACTTCGGAGCAGGTATTCGATACAAACGAATGAGCAAGGATTTTACCCATTTCCGTCTTTCAATGAAACTTCGTTGGTGGAACAAAAACCTCGTAGGAACGCATTTCGGCGGTTCTTTGTATTCGATGTGCGATCCGTTTTACATGCTGATTCTCATGGAAAACTTGGGGGAAAATTATATCGTCTGGGACAAAGCGGCAACCATTCGTTTTATCAGCCCGGGTATGGGAAAGGTTTATGCGGACTTTGAAATCCCGCACGAAGAGATAGAAAGAATCCAAAGAGAAGCCGACGAAAAGAGGAAGTTAGACGCGTTCTTTCAAACGAAAATTTACGACGCAAAAACCGGCAAAGTCGTCGCAGAGTTGGATAAGGTCGTCTACGTTCGAAGAAAAGAAAGAATAAAAAAAGAAAATATTCAAAATAAGTAATATAATTTTTTGACTTCCTTTTCCTCCAAACTCGGAAGAATCATTTCCGCTCCGACGAAGATCGCATAGGCAAGCCTTGCTTTTTGCTCCGCTTGCCTGCTATTTTTGAAAACTTCGAAATAAACTTCCTTTAAAAAAGAAATTCGCTTCCGATCCACTCTCTCCTGAACTTTTTTCACCTTAGAATTTCGAAAGGCCCAAGCGCGAATCGCACGTTCCGCATTTTTAGAAAAACCGAAGGTCAAAGATCGAAGCGTTTTCAATCGGCTTTGCGGAGAAGATTCCGAACCTGCAAGAACGATAATATCATCCGTAAACGTCTTTTCCCAATAGATCAGCATTCTTTGCGAGAAATCCTCGCGATTCTTAAAATGATGATAGAAAGAACCTTTGGTCAGTTTCAGTTTTTTACAAAGAGATTCAATGGTTAGAAATTCTTCGCCTTTGTGATACAAAAGATCCAATCCTGCTATGATCCAGTCTTCGGAGGATAACATAAATTCGAAATGGTTCCGAAGTTAAAACGCGAACAACGGAATCAGATACACGATTCCGCCGGCAAAGAACAGAACGGAAAGAGTATGAACCATTACGGAATTTACCCGAAGGAAAATGAATTGTTCTATCAAACGTCCCCACCAGAAAGCGGAAAAGCCGATCAAAATCCATTTTCCCAAAGAAGAAGACAAAAGCTCAGTGGGAAAAAAGAAAGTTATACCCGCCATAAAAAGAAAAAGATAGATAAGACGAAGATTTGCGATCTGTAAAATGGCACGGTTCGCAAAAGAAACACGTTTTAAATCCTCTTTCCAACGGAAAATCCTCCAAAAGAAAACGTGAAAGACGGCAAAGCCCAAACTGTGAATCGTTCCTATAATAAGAAAATCTTTCGGTTCCATGACAATTCTCCTTTTCTTAATCCTAATGCGAAGAATCGGCTTTGTCAAGATACATGACATACCTTATGGTATGTTTTTCTGAAATCATTCATTTATTCTGATTTTCCGGAACCTACCTAGCCTACCTATTCGAAAATTTTCCGAAAAACTTTTACAGCGTGTCCCAAAACCTAATTTTACTTTACCAGAAAGATCAGCTGCAAGGTTCTGTCCCGGTTTTGGGACAGGTTCTTATCATAGACAACCTCAAACCTTTACGGTCTTTTTTTCCTGCGCCCACCGGACTACAAGAATGAGAAAAGATGCAATAAACATAAAGAATCCGGTGAACAAAAAGAAAAGTTTAACTGCAGTTATCGTTCCCGTAAACGCCGCCAAACCTTCGGGAACCGTAGGCCAAACGGAGAGAAAATAAAACATAAGAGAATTCTCAAGCAGATCGAATAGCAAAAAGCCGTATGCAAGAAGACCGAGAGAAAGAGGAAGATTGGCCCTTAGAGCCGCTTTCGCGTAAATTCCGCCGAAACACAACGCTAATGGAAAAGGGAAAATCATATCGACGACGTCGATCCAAAAATACAAACGCCTGCCCGCTTCCCCGTATGCGCCGAAAACTTCGATAAAATCCTTTGCTCCGGAAAACGGGCGAAAGTCCATTTTTTTCGGAAGTATATTTCCATCCGCAACCGGTATGAACTTTTCCAAAATCTGCATTCCCTCCGCGCAAACTAACGCAGCAACAAACAAAAGCAGAATCGATTTGACCGAAGTGAACCTGAGAAAGACTTGGCTGAGATTTCGAAACGAAGCCGAGGAATCCGATCCTAAAAGAAATACCGTTACGATCCAAGAAACCGGCAACAGAGGACCGTGCGGTATATAACGAAAAAATAATATGGATCCGATCATCAAAAAAGGAAGAATCAGAAACGTAATTCCGATCGCTTTCTTTTCGGGCCTTATTTTAAAACCCAGATAACCGAATGCGCATAAAAGAAAAAAGATGCCGGGCGCTTCGATCCAACGAAAACCAATGTTCCGAAACAATTCCCCGAAAAAACTTCCTCCCCAGTACGCAACCGTATCACCGATGATTGCGATCAAAAGAAAACCAAGAACCGCACGAAAAGCCTTTGTTGCGGCGATCGGAAAGAAACCGTTTCGTTTTAATTCCAGTAATCCGAATAAAATTCCAAGATGAATAAGAATCGCCATTCTTCCGAAAAAATAATAATCCGACGTCTCGGGTGCGAACTCCGCTCGAAAATCGAACAAAGCCCGAACATACGTTTCCGTTTTTAAAAGATAAATGGGAAACGATTCTCCGTTCCAAATCAGGGATTGAACGGGTGTTAGAACCAAAACCAGAATCGAAGCGAACAAAGAAAGGAAAACGGAAATTCTCATATATTTCTCCGAAAGAAATTATTATCTTGATTTCAAGATACTTGAAGCCAAAGCAATCACTCATTTATCTTGACGTCAAGATATTTTCTAAAAATAAGGAAGTATGAAGTCCAAAAAAACCGAAGATCACGTCGATTTTATCCTGAAACAATGGGCCGAGGAACGGCCTGATTTAGATATGACGGCCATGGGCACGATCGGGAGAATTCACCGGCTTTCTTCGATCTTTTTCTACAACGTCCATAAGGAAGTTTTTGAAAGCCACGGACTTGCAGCTCCGGAGTTCGACGTGATGGCCGCGCTGCTCCGCAGCGGAAAACCCTACAAAAAATCTCCGGGCGAACTCCTTTCCACCTTGATGATCACATCGGGAACGATGACCAATCGCATTGATCGACTTGAATCACTGGGTTGGGTAAAACGAGAATCCGACCCGAACGACCGAAGAAGCGTTTTGATCGGATTGACATCGGAAGGGAAACTCGTGATTACGAAAACGCTTTTAGATCACGTAAAAAGCGGACAGGCATTGATGAGTTGCCTAACGGAAAAAGAACACACTGAACTTTCTAAATTATTGAGAAAGCTTCTTTTGAACTTCGAAGAATGAATTCGATTCGAAACATGGAAGGGAAGTTTCGTTCAGCCGGAATCGATCCGACTGAACGAAATTTTTTGGTAAAATCAGTTATAGTTCGGATAATCCGAATATCCTTTTTCACCGGGAGTATAGAACGTACTTTGATCCGCATCGGAGAGAATCCGATCCGATTTCAATCTGGAAACGAAATCAGGATTGGCGATGAACGGTCTTCCGAAAGCGATCAAGTCCGCCTTATTCGATTCAAGATCCGATTGTGCGCGAGTCTTATCGTAACCGCCGCTCAATATTATGACATTCTTAAATTGATTTCCGATCTTTTGAACTACGCTCTCCGGAACGGGGGGAGCGCCCATCGCACTGTGATTCACGAGATGAATGTATGCTAAACCGACATGATTCAATTCTTTTGCGAGAAGTTCGTATTGTTCTTCGACTCCGTCGAACGCTCCCATTTCGTTAAAGACTCCGTAAGGAGAAATTCGAATCCCGGTTCTCTCTTTTCCGATGGCTTCCGAAACCGCACGCGCAACTTCCACCGCAAAACGAATCCGATTCTCATTCGAACCGCCGTATGAATCGGTTCTGCGATTCACATTCGGATTTAAAAATTGTTCGATTAAATAACCGTTTGCACCGTGAAGTTCCACACCGTCAAACCCGGCCTCAATCGCGTTCTTTGCGGCCTGAACAAATTCTTCGATCGTTTTTCGAATATCTTGCGAATTCATCTCACGCGGCAGAGCGTAAGGCTGCATCCCTTGTGCATCGGTCCAGTTTTCACCTGAAAGTTGAACCGCGGAAGGCGCCACTAACTCGGCGCCGCTCGGAAGATTTGCCGTACTTCCGACCCGACCCGTATGCATCAACTGAACGAAAATCTTTCCACCCTTTGCGTGAACGGCTTTTGTAGTTAGTTTCCATCCTTCCACCTGTTCCTTGCTAAAAATTCCGGGAATACGCGCATATCCCAACGCATTTGGAGAAGGAGCGGTTCCTTCCGTAACGATCAACCCCGCGCCGGATCTCTGGGAATAATATTCCGCCATGATCGAATTGGGAACGTTGTTTAAAGCGCGGGATCTCGTCATGGGAGCCATTACGATTCTATTTTTGAGGTCGATACTTCCGAGTTTTACCGGCCCGAAAAGGTCAACGGAAGATTTGGATTCTACGTTCATTTTTTATTCTCCTAAAAATGAAATTGGGATTTTGTACTTAGACAAAATGTAACAAAAAAAGTTACTTTTTGGCAAAGAATTTAAGGGATTTAAAGGAGATTTTTCAAAAATATTCTGCGACTTCCACTTGTTCCATTCGCCAACAATCGAATATATATTCAATTTTTATAATACAATGTTCTAAGTTTTATACAAAGTTGAAACATTTTTTCGGAATTCGTTTTCGGAAGATAGGCGGAACTTGATAGAAAGGTGAAATTCTTCAGAGAAGAAAATCGTAAGGATGGACATAGAGATCGACCAAAGAGGGAATTCTTCGACAAACAATAAAGAATTCAACAGCCAATCGATCGATACAGTTTACATTGCGGCAGGACAATCTACCCGAAAACCGAAGAATGAATGGATCGGTTCCGTTGAATTAGTAAATTTTAATATTTAAAAAATATACACTAATAAAAAAGCCCTCCAATATAGAAGGGCTTTCGCCTACTTTTCGTTTCTAAACGATTAGAAAGTGAACGAAAAGATTTGATCGATCGCGGTGCCGTTCACGATTCCGGAAAAAGAAACGCTGAAACTTCCGCTTCCAACCTGCGAAGATGGACTTCCGCTTAAGCTAATGCTGGACGAATATCCGTATTTCACATTCTGAAGAGTAACGGTTTTAGCCGTTCCCGCTGTGGTTCCTTCATACTCGGTGATCGTTATACCGGACGGTGAACTAACGGTTGCGTCAAACTTAGAATTGGAAGAAACTCCGGACGCCGCGTTTTGTCCGCTGTACGTTCTCGAATAAGTGACCGCAGCGCTTCCTGCGGAAATAACCGCATATTTCGCGATCGCATTGTAGAACGAACCGAAAACCTGCTGTAATCCTTCACAAGTGGAGATACTGGAAGTCGTACTTGGAGGATTCTTATAGTATTGAATCATGGCCAAATAATCGGCGTAAAAGACTCCATAATTCGAAAAAGCGATATTCGCACTCAAATCGCTCGTTCCTGAAAATGCCGTACTCGTTCCGGATCCGCTGAAAGAAAGAGTTCCATTGGAAAACGTGGCGGTTCCTTGAGTTCCGGAAGGAGCAAGCGTAGAAATTGCGCAGTTAGGAATTCCTAAAGCAAGTCCGAATGAGGTATTGGATTGGGTCGTCACTCCGGATCCGCTCACATCTCCCGAAAAAGTCCAAGTTCTAGTCGGCGTGCTTCCGGATGGAGTCGCAGTAATCGCCGTTAGGTGAACTGGATTTTCCTGTTTTCCTTTTTGTAAAGAAGCAAGTTGAGAAGCGACATCCCGGACTACGATAGGGTCCATTCCGTTTTCAAAAATGTCGGCCACTAGCATTTGTTCGGTTCGGGCTTCGTTGGAGGCGGTCATACCGCCGCTGGTTTGTGCCGCCGAGGCCGCACCCACTACTCCGTTCGCGGTTGCACTAGCGGTCTTTTGTTCCGGCGATAAGCCGTTTCGAGTATTCAAAAGTGCTAACAAAGCCAGATTTTGAGTCGTATCGTCTTTCGAATCCTTTTTACAAGCGGTGATTGCCGTGATTAGAATCATAACAATCAGCAAACCTTGATGCTTTTTCATATTATTCTCCTGGGAAGTTTAGAGTCCTTCCTATTCTTCCCCGGTTCAATATGAACAAAGACATGGAAAAATATTTTTTTCCATCGAATCATAATTTTAATAAATTATTTCCAATTTTTTAAAACGACTTCCATTTCTTTACCGCTTCGAAACAGCTTTATTGACGCTTCTCCGTTTAACAAAGCGATTTCGCGATAAAACTCCGCGGAAGAATTTACCTTTTTGGAATTGATATGCGTTATAAAATCGTAACGTTGAATTCCTGACTTTTCGGCGGGAGAATCCTTTTGAACATAACTCACGATCACACCAAGCGGATGCGGAAGTTTTAACTTATCAATCAGATGAGGAGTCACAAATGGAATCTCCACGATTCCTCTTTGTGAACGAATGCGATTCTCCCTTAATTGAGCCGATGATTCCAAAAAATTGGAAACATGACCTACGGGAATTGCAAATCCCGGACCGATCGGCTGATTTCCCGTCGTATTATAGGTGAATCGTTGAACACCGATTAGGTTCCCTTGAATATCGATCACGGCGCCGCCGGACATACCCGGATAGATCGGCAAACTGAGTTGAACAAAACCCTTTTCCGGATGATACGGATCCACCTTTGCCCTTTGTGAAAACGCAACCACGCCCGTAGAAATCGAATCCGGAAGTCCGTACGCGGCCCCAAACGAAAGGTAAATCGTGCCTTCCTTGGGAACATTCAACTTGGGAACAGCAATGAACGCATTCTTGTTGTCGTTCGTTTCCGATTCCAAAAGAGCAAGATCCGCATCCGCGTCCTGTTTAATCACCTTCGCTTTCAAACGTTCTCCGGATTTACCCGGTTGAATGATAAATTCTTCCGATCCCCGAATCACATGTTGGCAAGTGAGAATATGTCCTTCTTCATCTATAAAAAAACCGGAACCGATCGGAGTGGAATTTTCCGTGCTTCCTTTCGGAAATACGCTTACCGTTGCGGGTGAAATTTTATCGATCAATCCGTTCAATCGGTTTTGCAAATGGAGAGAAACGTTCAGGCTTTCCTCATCCAACTTGTCGGTTTCGAAAGAATTTTTCGAACAGGCGAAAAAACTCATACAAAGAATGAAGAGAATGAATGCGGTTTGTTTCATATTTCGTTTTAAACTCCGAAGGTTCGATCGGATTTCAGGTCGTTTTTTCTATCGTTCCTAAATCAAAACTCGGACATTGGAAAGATCTTTACAGTAAAAAAACAGAATCGAGAATGCGAGAATTCTAAATTCTTTCGAGTGATCGATCGATTTGATATATGGAAATCGTTCAACTATTCCCTCTTACGGCGATGTCCGCGAATCTTGCGGCGTTCTTTGCGTTGTGGAAAGACAAAGATTCGTTCGGAAATTATTTTCGGATTCTTCTCATCATATTGGCGGGCGGAAATCTTTCCCTTTTCTTTTTACTCGCGTCTTCATCGTCCGATCAAGCCTACTTCTTTTTCCACGTCTTTCGGCATTTTATTTTTTTCGTACCTCCTCTTCTATTGTGTCTGAGTAGAATTCTTTCTGGAAGAAAAGTAAAATCGCCGATGACCGCGGGTGTGATCGCGATCTCAATCGGATTGATTCTTTTGATCGAATTGGATTATTCATCCTCAACAAAATCCGTTCTTATCCGCGAATGGAAATCGTATTCCTGGGGTTGGTTTCCCGTTTTAGAAAATCAAGCTCGAATCTTGGTGGGAGGATTTTTCGGAATCGGTTTTATTCTTTCTTTGTTTCTTCTTTTAAAACCGAAAGACGCGCCCGTCAAAGGTTGGATTCCTTTTTTGGTTTTATGCTGGTGGTTAGGATTAGGAACGAACTTTCTTCCCCTGTTCGGATGGAACGTGTTTCCGCTCGGAATGGGAGCAGATACGATCGTCAGCGTTTTCATTTCCGTTTATCTTTCACGCGATCGCGCGGATTCCTTCTTTCACAAGGTTGCGGAAATATTGGCGAGCGCAAGCGTCGCGCTGGGTTGCGGATCTCTTTCCGTTCTTTTTTTAAGCGGAGAATCCGCTCGAATCCAAACGATCTTTCTTTCCGCAATCGGAGTCGGCGCCTCTTGGATCGTGTTGCGTCTGTTTCGGAAAAAGGAAAATTCGGGACTTCTGGATCTGAGCTCCTTAACGCAAAAAGGATTAACCAAACAAGAACTTAGAATCTGCGAACTCATATCGGAAGGTTATACTCGAAAGCAGATCGGTTTCTTTTTAGGAATCGCAAACGGAACATTAAGAAATCATTTAGTAAATCTGTATGAAAAAACGATCGATCGTGAAAAGAATTCCGGCTCCAAGGATAAATTCCAAAGACTGACCGTATTTCTGCATTCCTATAAGAAACCGTGACGATCGTCACGGTTTAAAATCCGATTCGTGACGACAGGACTATGGCGCGTTTTGCGAATCCTGTTAACCTCTTTCACGGAGGTTTCTATGGAAACAAATTCAATTCCCGTTTACATTTCCGCGTTCACTCTCGCATCCTGCGGAACGCTCGTCACGATCCTATCGATCTTTTTTCTGCGAAAGGACGTTTCGAACCCGTCGCACAAACCCGCATACGGATTCCTTGTCGTTCTAGCTTTTTTAATCGGACAATGGTTTTTGGGGTTTCAAGGATTCTTCTTTCGATTCGACCTTCCTCCTAGACTTTTGATCGGCGTCTTATCGACCTTGACGCTCTTTTTAGGATTCGGATTTTCAAAAGGGGCGCATCGGATTCTAACCCGGTTCGGATCGATTCATCTTTGTTTATTTCAGGTCTGGAGAATTCTTCCGGAAATCCTGATCGTTCTTTTGGTTCGCGAGGGCTTGATTTCCGACATCATGACGATCAAAGGTAGGAATTTCGACATTTGGGTTCCGATCACCGCGCCGGTTCTTTTCCTTCTCGTGTCCAAAGGAATTCTTTCCAAGAAATGGATTATCGGTTGGAACGCGGCGGCGATCGTCGTTTTAGGTTTGACCGTTATTACGGGAATCACGTCCGTTCCGTTTCCGTTCCGAATCCTCTTTACAAACCCGCCTAACGTAGTCGTAACGGAATATCCGGTTTGTTTCCTTCCTTTGTTTATGGTTCCTCTTGCCTTCGCGGGACATATACTGGGGATCGCAATCGGCTGGAAAGAATGGAAGACGGAAAAAAACTTGGGCGTATCGGGTTCGGCTTAAACGAAATCAATTTAAACCGAAACGAGAAGGAAGATATTTATGGATTACATTGAAACCTTTGAAGGGGAAAGAGCGGTTCAATACGAAAATCGAATCGGAACGATGATTCCGTTCTATTCGGGAATTTCAGAATTGGTCGCGACTTCGATTTTGAATTCGGTTCCGGTCGGCAAAAAAATTCTAGCAGCCGGTTGCGGAACCGGCGCGGATTTTCGAGCCCTTCTAAAGATCGCACCCGATCGTTATTCGATCACCGGGGTGGATCCCTCTCCCGAAATGATTTCAATCGCGCGTAAAAATTTTCCGAACGCGGAGTTGATTTCTTCTCCGGTTTCAGCTCTGGATCCGAATCGTAAATTCTCCGCTGCGACGCTTTTATTCGTGCTTCACTTTCTTCCGGACGACGGGGCAAAACTTTCCCTGCTTCGGGACATTTCCTCCCGATTGGAACCGGGAGGAATTTTTCTCTTATTCGATCTTTACGATTCGCAAGCACGAATGGAAGTCGTTTTCAATGAACTCGGCTTATATCTAAAAACGTTTCAGGGCTGGGAAGAAGAAGCTCTGAAAACGTACATTCAAAGAGTGAAAGATTTAAATAGAATTCCGAGCGCCCGATACGAGGATTTGTTTCGCAAAGCGGGCTTTCAAAATTTCAAACAAATCTTTCGGGCTTATCACGTGGGCGGCTGGGAAGCGAAACGATAATTTTGGAATATTCCAAAATTAGAATTCGTTAAACCAAATTCGTTTATCGTTCCGAAAATCTCCGGAGAACCGGCGTCCCGTACGGATACGATTCGTTGAGATGGCCGATAAAACCTTCGTATGTGAACCAACCGGAGGAACCGAATTCATTCGGAGCCTTTTCAATGTGCATTTCCTGAGCGGGCATAAAGCTGAATCCGATCAAAAAAAATTTCCTGCCGTTTTTCGCTTCGGCCGCATCTAGAATCATAGAAACGTGTCCGATTCCGCCGGTTTCATTTTGAACGAAAAGATCTCCCGGTCTCAAATCCTTTTCCGTAACGACCGCCCCGCCCTTCTTCAAAGAATAGGAATTGGAGGAAGCGAATGCCTTTCTTAAAAAAGATGAATACGAAAGACCGCTTTCTTGAAATCGTTTTCGATTTCCGTTGTAATCGAAAAGATACAGCCGATTTAAGTTGCCGGTTTGTTTGTGATATTCCGCCCAAACCCGCATTGAATAATCGGCGCATTGTTCCAAATCGTCTTTGAATAAAAGAGGAAGATCCAAAACGGCGATCGTGTCGTATCTGCGGATGATGTTTTGCTTTTTATACGTCCAAAGAGTCCGTTCGCTTTTTAAGGGAAGATTCCGAACGAAATCGGAAAAAGAATTTTTCGGAAAAGCGACTCGAGAGGCTCCCGCAGGAAGACGGATCTCGTTCACCTTTGCAGGAATCGGCTCCGCGTCGAGACAACCCGCAATCGGAAGATACAAACCGATCGTGATCAATAATGAAGGTACTTTACAATTCGAAACGAAACTCATCCTAATTCCTTACAGAATCTCAATCTTTCCGGAATACCAAAAAACGTAAACTAAGACCGGATTCTATCCCGTTTCGGTTTCCCCTTTTTTCGGAAATCCGTCGAACAAAGAAGTCATCCTTTTCCATAAAATCTTAGAATTTCCATAAGAACCTGTCCCAAAAACCGGGACAGAACCTTGCCGATGATCTTTCTGCTAAAGTAAAATTAGGTTTTGGGACACGCTGTAAAAAAGAAATCGGCCAAACGTACGTTCGGCGGCTTTTCTGCTTGAATTTTCAAAATCCCGTTCTGATATTTTAATAAAAGAAGAGTTATGAGTCGGTTTGAACCGAATCGTGAAAGAGCGGACTTCCGAATCGGATACAAACAAAGATTCGAAACGGTCCGCACAAACAAGGGTCTCGCGATACGGAATTGAAAGATTAAAATTTTTGTATATTCAGGAACCCTTATGGAATTCGCATCTTCGATCCTTAATCCGATATTTTTGGCTTTGTTTATTCTTTTTTTCCCGTGGCTCGCAATCCGTCTCACGCAAAAAGTCAAACTGCTCGGAATCCTAGGTTCCGTATCGATCTGCTACATTGCGGGAATCCTTTTGGGAAACCTCGTCCCTCATTCGTGGATTCCGAAATCGGTGCCTCTTACCATAGCCGATATTGCGATTCCTCTTGCGATTCCTCTGCTTTTAAGTTCCACCGATTTTCGAAAAGGGTTCGGCGAAGCGAAACTCGCTCTCTTCTCCTTCTTTTTATCCGCGGTGGCGGTTGCGATATCCGCCGCGCTAGTAGGATACATATATGCGGAAACGCATCCCGAATCCGCAAAAATCGCGAGCATGCTTTCCGGCATGTATACCGGCGGAACTCCGAACCTGAACGCGATCGGATTGGCCTTAAGCGCAAATAAAGAAACGATCGCCTTGGTCAACACGATCGATGTAGTCATCGGCGGGATTTATCTTCTCTTCTTACTGACTTTTGGAAAAAAAATCTTTTCGTTCTTTCTGAAAAAGGAAGAAGTCAAAAACGTTCCGATCGAAGAAACTGAATCGTCCGCAAAAGTAGAAGATAAACTTCCGTTAAAAAAAATACTTCTGCCGAACGGGATCGGTTTGTTGTTGGCGACGCTTGGTTTCGGAGTTTCGGTCGCGTTTACGTTTTTGATCTTCTCTTCTTTGTACGCGCCTTCGATCCTTCTCGGAATCACAACCTGGGGAATCGGAATTTCCTTTCATTCCAAAGTGCGGCAACTCAAAACATACGAGTTCGGAAGTTATATGATTTTGGTCTTTTCGGTCTCGATCGGTTTTCTTGCGGATTTGGAGGAATTGAAAAAAGATTTCGGTTCCGTGTTTCTCATCTTAACGTCGATTCTTTTCGGAGCGATTCTACTCCACCTTCTCTTGGGAATTCTCTTTCGAATTCCGGTCGATACCTGGATGATCACTTCCGTATCGAGCATCTACGGACCCGCGTTCGTTCCGCCGGTTTCGCAGGCGATCGGAAACAAAGGCGTTTTGGTTGTGGGAATTCTCACGGGATTGATCGGATACGCGTTAGGAAATTATCTAGGAATCGGAATTCATTCCGTTTTGATCGCGATCGGAAATTAGGATTTACTTTTTCGTTTCGCAGGTCGGATCGAACGTTAAAAGAAGATTCTTAAAGAAAGAATTGAGAACTTCTCTTCCCCTCACTTGCAGGTCTCGTTGCGAGGGAGAAATATCGGCTTGGATCTGTAGCCCGTCGAATACCGCGAGAATGGTGCGCGCGATTAAGACTGCGGGCATAGAATTTACGATGCTTCCCTGATTCTGTCCTTCTTGAATCGTCTTTGCAAAAACGGATTCAAGAGAATCGTAAAAGGCGACGATTTCCTTCTCCATGCTTCCGCCGTTGGAAGTCGCTTCGGCAAACAACCGAGGAGAACAATTCCCTTCGATCGTAAGACGATTCGCCAGTCGCTCCAAATATTCCTTCATTCTCAGATGCGGAGAAAGAGAAAGAACTTCCGGATCCTGAAATCCGAAACGTTCTAAATTTAAAAATTCACGGATCAGAGTGTCCCGGATTTCTTCCTTACTTTCGAAGTGAAAGTAGATTCCACCCTTGGTCAAACCGGCCGTTTCGGCGATGTCTTGAACCGATGTCTTTTCAAAACCCTTGGAAAAAAAACAACGCATCGCCGCGGAGAGAATCGATTCTCTCCGAACGTCCTCGGGTAATTTTTTCCAGCCAAGAGTCTTTGACATTGCGAAATTCTCCCTTTCATCTTCGGAACCACTTTCCTCCGGTCAAACGAATTCGCTTTTCAAAGTAAAAATAAATACCAACCGGTAGGAATTAAGCGTTGACAAAGAATTCTCCATAAATACCGATGGGTAGGAAAGAAAATTCCGAACTGGAGAAGTCCCATGTCCCAAACAGTTTCCCCGCTCTCTCAAAGCCTCACATTGCCCAACGGCCAGGTTTTAAAGAACCGGATCGCCAAAGCTTCGATGGAAGAAAGTTTAGCCGACGACGAGTTTCTTCCCGGAAAAGAAATGATTCGTTTGTATGAACGCTGGGGAAACGGTGGAGCCGGACTTCTTTTGACCGGAAACGCTATGGTAGATCCGACCGCGTTGACCGGACCGGGAAATGTCATTATCCGAGACCAAGGAAAATTGGATTCTTTCAAACGATGGGCCGACGCGGGAAAATCGGGCGGCTCTAAAATTTGGATGCAAATCAATCATCCCGGTAGACAGGTTTTCAGTTTTATTTCGGAAACTCCGGTCGCCCCTTCCGCCGTGAAAGTTCATATTCCAGGAAGAATGTTCGCGAAAGTTTTCGGAACTCCACGCGCCCTCACCGAAGACGAAATCAAAAAAATCATCGATCGTTTTATTCAAGCCGCGGTCATCGCGGAAAAAGCTGGCTTCGACGGAGTCGAAGTGCACGCCGCTCACGGTTATTTGATCAATCAGTTTCTTTCTCCGTTGACCAATCTTCGCAAGGATCAATGGGGCGGTTCTCTGGAGAATCGCGCGAGAATTCTTCTCGAAATCGTAAACGGAATCCGCGCTTCCACCCGAAAAGAATTCGGAGTCGGAGTAAAACTCAACTCGGCCGATTTTCAAGGCGGGGGTTTTGCGGAAGAAAACGCGATCCAAGTGATTGAAATGTTAAATCAATCTAATTTAGATCTACTTGAAATATCGGGAGGAAACTACGAATCTCCCGCCATGCAGGGAGGAGAATTCAATGGAACGCGCAAACGCGAAGCGTATTTTTTGGATTTTGCGAAAAAGGCGAGATCGATCGCAAAGATGCCTTTGATATCCACGGGCGGTTTCCGTTCCAAGAATATTATGGAAAATGCAATCACTTCCGGCGCCATCGACCTGGTCGGAATCGCGGCTCCGTTCGCTTTCGACCCGGATTGCGCTTCTCGACTTCTTTCCGGAAACGCGGAAACGATCGAATTCAATCTTCCGAATCTTTCCAATCCGGTTTTCAGTTCTCTTTCAAAAATGTCCGCCATCAAATTTCAGTTCCGAAGAATGGGACAAGGAAAAGAACCGAGAATTCCTCGATCGATGATCGGCAACTTAATCTGGGAACAAATTCGCAGTAGAAGAAACGCTACGAAATATAAAAACTTTTTAGCACTACCCTCTTCGACAAAATAAAGAATCGGAATTTTTTATGGGATCGAACGTATCCATTTTTCGATCGCGTTTCAGCTTCTTATCTTTTGATCGCTTGCATCAATCGATCCGGATAATCACTGATTATACCGTCCACACCCGCATCGATCAATCTTCTCATTTCATCCGGCTCGTTCACCGTCCAAGGGATCACGGAAATTTTATGAGAATGCGCTTCCTGAACGAATGCTTCCGTCACGTATAAGAAATACGGAGAAATAATATCCGCTTTCACTTCGATCGTTTTTTTCAACGCGTTTTCGCGAGCGGAATTTCCGAATCCCAATTTCATCAGGGCGCCTTGAAAGTATGTTACGGAAAAAAGAGCGCTCGTTTTGATCTTTGGATTTTTTTCCTTTACGATCGGCAACGCTTGTATGTAAAACGATTGGATCGTTGTTCGATCCGCGGCTTTTGCATCTTCGACGGCTTTGACGAGGAGAGTTACATGATCCCTCACTTTCTCCATAGGAAGTTGAGCCTTGTCGTCGTTCGGGAACTTCGTTTCGATATTGAATTTGAGCTTCGGCCGATTCGGATTCTTCTTTTCAACGTTTGCGACGAGCGAGAAAAATTCTTCAATCGTAATCAGTTCGGTTCCCGGAACGGAAACTTGTTCCGGATATTTCGGATTTTTTTTAGTCCCGCAATCCAGTTGTTTCAATTCCGCCAAAGTCAAATCGTATAGTGAAACGGAAGAAATCGGAGTTCCGTCCTTTTTCTGACAGATCGTTGGATTGGTTTCCGAATCGTGATGAATTACGATTTTCTTATCTTTGGTAAGAACCGTGTCCAATTCCAAAGTAGTCATCTCGTAACGGATCGCCTCCTCGAACGCGGGCCACGTATTTTCCGGTTTTAAACCTCTTGCACCCCGATGTCCCTGCAAATCCACAATGCCGTCTAACGGCTTATTGACGATCGGCGCGCCCGAACAGGAAGGCACGGCGGAGGAAAAAAGAACCACGAAAAAAATCTCGAAAAGAAATCTAACTTTGATTTTGGAATTCATCTTAGCGCAGAATTCTTTTTTCTTTTCGAAAGTAGGAAAGCTTTTTTTGATCCGATCGGCGCCGAATCGAATTCCGATTTCATTACCATTCAAGATCGCATAAACCGCTTGACAGAACGGAAAGCTCCCGTTTCAATTTTTTTAATTCCGAACTTCCGTCGGGATTTTTCCTCGAAACGGTTTTACGGAAGAAAGCCGCCCTCCTCGATCCTACGACATTCGGTCCAAGGATCGATTCCAGTTTCAAATCCGAAAAGGTTAAACTAACAATCAAAACTTTCTTTGGTTCGAGTCGATTCGTTTGGATCGCCGTTCCATTGAACTTCAATTCACACAAGGGAGAATCATCCATGAATCCAAAATTCATTGTCGCATTAACGGTTTCTATTTTTCTAATAAATCCGTTTTATATCGCAAGCCAAAGCCAACCCAGTTTTCCGGATTACGGAAACCCAGTACGTTTAGATCTCGCAAAAAAGATCGTACTCAAAGCGCAGAACGAAGCGAAAAAGAACGGCTGGAAGATGGTCTTTTCCGTAGTCGATTCCGGAGGCAATCTGATCCTTCTGGAAAGAATGGACGGAGCCCAATTCGGTTCGATCGATATTTCGCAGGGAAAGGCGAAATGCGCGAACAATTTTAGAAGACCCACAAAATCGATGGAGGACGCGATTGCCGCCGGCGGAGTCGGATTAAGAATTCTAGGCTTACCGGGAGTATATCCTCTGGAAGGCGGAGAATTGATTTTGATCGATGGAAAAATCGCCGGAGCCATCGGGGTTTCCGGAGGAACTTCAAGCCAGGACGGTCAAGCGGCTCGCAGCGGATTGGAAGCAGTTAAAGAATAACGAATTCTTCCACCTTTCGCCAAACTCTTGTTTGGTGAAAGGAACATTCGCATTTTGAACTTCCTTTCGACAAACCCAATTCAACCTCGTAATTTACCTTACCGCAATGACGACATCCGTTTAATACATATTCCATTTCCGTAATGATTTACATTTCCTTACTAAAATCAGAATGTCATAGATGAAAAGCGTCTTCAAGTTCAAAAGTTTCTTCGCATTCAAGGATTAGGGTTTTCCACCAGATCGATCCTCATCAATTTGAAATCGTAAACGAAAGTCAAGTATGCCTCGAAACAAATATTAAAACCGTCCAGGGTTCTCAAAAGAATCCGACGTTTTCGTTCTCCGTCCGGTCCCAAAACAGTCAAAAGAAATCGATTCTCCGCTCCGTAGCCGTCGTAAACATATTCGACAAACGCGATATTCTTTCCGTCAAACGTGAAAATCTTTCTGAGTTCGCTTTGGATCGGATATTCTGCGATCAATTCTCCGTTTCGGTTTAAAATCGTGACGTGTTTATAATCTTCCGCAAAGACGAGTCGATCCTCGGTTAAAAAAACGGGAAGATTCGGATTCGGACTTTTGTGCGGACCTAAAATATCGGTACAAGTCTTATCGTATATTTTTAGAATCCGAAATTCCGAATCGGTGACATACGTCTTATCGTAACCGAAACAAAAAAGATAACCCTCATCGAAATTCAACGGCGGAGCGTTCAAAAAATGAATCAATTCCACGCCGCTATTCTGTTTTTCCTTAAATTCGATTAAGCCGTTTCTTTGCGGATTTTCGATCTTCGCATAATAATAAAAAACATTCAAGCGTTCGTCGATCCAAACCGGATGTGCGAATGATTTCCAATCCGTCAACGGCTTAAACCGGGAATCGAACACCGAAAATCCTTTCATCGTGATCGGAATTAGATTCTCCGTTTCGTCGAACAACATTCTTCCCGAAAAAATTTCTCCGTTGGGAAGATCCAATCGGCGGATTTCTTTTTGGCGGAGAAGATCGTAAACGACGATGGAGCGGTCCCTCGCCAAATAAAGAATGTCATGATGAATCGTTACATCAAAGTTATGGACCGTTCTACATTCCGAATAATCCCGTTCCCTCGTCGGATCGACTTCGTAACAGGAAAATTGTAATAGGAATTCTCCCAACTTTTTTCCGTTTAAGTCGTGAATGAGCAGCTTATCGGGACGATCCAAAAGGGAAAACGGAGTTTCCTGAACGCCGTGAAAAGAACAAACGTATCCGGCTTTCCAAAACAAAATCGGCACCTTCGGACCGCTTTGAAACGGAGGAAGAATATTCGTTTTCCATAATACGTTTCCGGTCTTAACTTCGATCGCACTTAAAAAATGTTTTTCTTCCCCTTCCGCGGTCCAAAGAACGATTCGATCCGCATCGATGGAACAACTTTCGATCGTCCGGGTTCCTTTCGGAAGAGTAAGAATCGGAACGGCACCGTCGTGAAATCCTTGTTCGGTTATTTTTTTATGTTCTTCCGGAAAATTCTCGGAAAACCACTTTTCCAACCAATACTTGATCGAATTATCAAGATCGATCGGTCTTTCCATATACAATTTCTTTAATGTTTTTCGTTCATCGTGTTCTATCTTTTGAAGGCAGGACACCGCGAAACCGTAGGGAAGAATCTGCTTTTCGTCGAATCGGATCGCAAGAAGTTTATCGAGGGTCGGATTTTCCACGATCTCTTTTTCCTTGCCCTCGAGCAGCCTCGCTTCCTGAACATAAAACTCGGGATATGTGGATCTTGGATCGCCCGTTCCTCTGCTTTGAATGACCCACAAAGAAGCGCAGGTTTTGCATCGATAAATATCGGGAAAAACCTCCGTGGAATGTTCCACGATGTCCCGGATCGGAAAATCATAGGAATAACGATCCTCAGTCAAGGTAACTCTTCGGAAAAAAGTTTTTTCACCGTTTTTACAGAACAGACAACTCATAATTTTCTACAATTGGACTTAAAAACGCGTTCTTTGCAAAGAATTAAACAAATCCGAGAATTCACTTTAAAACGATCTACGTTAATCCGAATTTGATTCCTCGAAAATTCCGATCGAAAACGGCCTTATTTTATCTTTAAGATTTCCTTTTTAGGATTCTATGGTATCGTTTTTCTCTGCGATCCGTTTTAAATCGGTGAAGGTATGCTCTCGACTCGATTCTCTGCCGTCACTTTGGTATAAACGAAAGGATTGAAAGTGGTACACTATGATTCATCATTATATCGATACTGCGGCATTCCCCAAAAAAAACACTGCTTCCTCGTCCTTTGAAACTTTTTTTAAATTCTTAACCTCTCCGATCGTATTCTTAAAAACTTTTTTTCGAAACTTATTTTTATCCAAAGGATGGTTGGCTCTTTCCGATTTGGAAGAACAGAAAAAGATCGAAGTTCTCTTGGATCATCTCTTTCGGATTTTTGAAGATCTTTCCGCAGGGTATTCGCTTTCCGAAATTCTTTTTACTTTGGCTCAAGCGATCGAAAAATATAGTTCCGATATTCACGCGAGTATTCTGTTAATCGACCAAGACGGCGTTACTCTCAGGCATTGTGCAGCTCCAAGTCTTCCCAAAGAATATTGCGACTTCGTGGACGGAGAACGAATCGGTCCCGACTGCGGATCCTGCGGAACCGCGGCTTATACGAAAAAACTCGTTGTCGTCGAAGACATACAAAACGATCCTCTTTGGCTAAAATATAAGGACACTGCAAACCGATTTCATTTACGCGCTTGCTGGTCTCATCCGATCCTATCTCCCACCGAACAAGTGTTAGGCACGTTCGCGCTCTATTATTACGAACCGAAACGCCCTTCGGAACTGGATCTAAGATTGATTCATTCTCTGGCTCATATCGCGGGTATTGCGATCGAAAGAAAAAGAATCGAAGACCTTAAAACGGAAAGTGAAGCCCGTTATCGCTCTCTTGTGGAACAAGCTTCGGATACGATCTTTCTTACCGATCGGGAAGGCAGATACGTCGAAATCAATCCGAGCGGCTGTGCATTGTTAGGTTATACAAAGGAAGAATTTCTGAAACTTCATCTATGGGATGTGATCGAACCCGAAGATCTCAAAAAACAACCGCTTCGAGTCAACGACCTGAAAGCCGGTAGACCGGTTTTGACGGAAAGACGATTGGTTCGCAAAGACGGAAGCATCGTCCCCGTGGAAATCAATGCGCGTTATTTGGAAAACGGGTATATTCAAGGAATCGTTAGAAATATTTCAGAAAGAAAGGTGACCGAAGAAATCGTAAGACAAGCGCAAAAGATGGAAAGCATCGGCCTTCTTGCGGGAGGAATCGCGCACGATTTCAATAACCTACTTACGATGATTCTCGGAAGCGCGGAAGTTATGGAACTTCGGATCGATAAGAATTCCGACCTGAATAAACACGTAAACAGAATTATTGAAGCGGCAAAACGCGGAGGCTCGATCACCAAACAGCTTCTTCTTTTTTCAAGACCGGGCTCCTCCGAACTCAAACCGATTTCCATTTCGCATATTATCAAAGAAGTAACGGATATTCTTGGGTTTTCGCTTCCGAAAAACATTTCGATTGAAACGAAAGTCGATCTCACAAAAGGAATCATCTTGGGCGACAGCGGACATCTTCATCAGGTGATTCTTAATCTGGCGTTGAACGCGAGAGACGCGATGCCCGACGGCGGAAAAATTACGATTCAGGAAAGCATCGTTACGGGAGAAGAAGTTCGTAAAAAATTCATTTCCGGAACCGCCAACCGGTACGTCTGTATTCAAGTTTCGGATACGGGAAGAGGAATGAATTCTACAACGAAGTCGAAAATTTTCGAACCTTTCTTTACGACCAAAGAACGGGGAAAAGGAACCGGTTTAGGTCTTTCGATCGTGGATACGATCACTAAAAATCATTTCGGTTTTATCGACGTCGAATCCTTCCCCAATCAGGGAACAAAATTTTCTTTATTCTTTCCGGCCGTTTCCTCCGGAGAAGTCGCCGATACGGACAAGGTAAAAAAACAAACCCGACTGAATGCGAACGTATTGATCGTAGACGACGAAATTATGGTTCTCGACGTTCTCAAAGATATTTTGGAGTTATCGGGCTGCAAAGTTTTCTCGGCGAACAGTGGAAAACAAGCTTTGGAACTCTATCAGAATTCGAAAGACAAAATCGATTTGGTCATTACGGATCTGGGAATGCCCGAAATGAACGGCGATGTTCTTTTTGCGCTTTTAAAAAAAATAACTCCTTCCATTAAGGTGATCGTCACCTCCGGTCACATAGAACGGGATAAGAAGGAGAAATTATTGGAACAAGGCGTCGTCAGCATATTAGACAAACCTTATAAAATAGAAGCCGTTCAAACGATCGTGCAGGAATCGCTGAGAACCGATTGATCCTTTCAATACATATCCTTCAGTTTACAATCGGTTTGGCATAAATTGTAAAAGACGGAACAGTTCGCAATCGCATCCCCTGCCGGATTCGAACTTTGGTTCGAGGCCTGAGCGGAAGAATCTTTTACGATCAAAGCTGAAAAGCAAATTTGCGACCGCTCTTTGCATGTGTTTTCACAACGTTCTTTAGAAGTCGTTTGGTTACAGGAGACGGCAGAAGAAACCCACAAAAGCCAAAGATTGAGGATCAATATTTTATTCATAATTCGATTGTATCCCAAATCCGATCTTCAATCAATGAAACACATTAGCATTTCTGCATTAAGTTATAAACTGAACCGCAAAGAGGCCGCAATTTTTCCACATTCATACAAGTGCCGCTCACTAAAAAACTTCTTCCGTTCTTATTACGATTGAGCCTACGATCCGATTGCGTTTCGTATCGGTTTTAGACGATACAAATAGAACCTCAAACAATATCAAAACGCGTGTTTCTTGTCGCAATCCGCTTCACAAGACGCTTTAGCGCCAATGCAGGTAATCGGGCTAAATAAAAAACTCAAAAAAGAATTCGATGAACTTGCACTTGATGAGCTCGAACCGGAGCCGCTTGAATTATTTGCAAGCAAGGATGAAATCAACAAAGAACCGGCGATACAATCCGATTCGGCGGATTTGCAATAATTATCTTCGTAACATTTTTGACGAGGAGATATTTCGGAACACTGTAAAACGAAAAGGACGGAAACGATTACTAACGCAACAATACGGATTTTTTTCATAACGGAAACCATCGAAGATCCGCAGAAAAAGACAATCATTTAATTCCAAACTCAAGGTTCGAACGTGAAATTTCAATATTAAGCAATATTAAAAAAAACTAATTCTCTAATATAGTTTTATCAATTTTTTCCGCATATCATGTCTTGATTCCGAGATCGGAAGGATAGAAAAGCGCCTTTCCTTTCATTCGCAACAGCGGAGAATCGGAAAGTTCGCTCCAATCAATACGGGTGGTTTTTCCGGCAGGTTCCGCTTAAAATCCCGTTCCTTCCCGCCTTCGGCCGCGAATTGGTAAAAATTTACCCAAAAATCCATTTGTCCCTATACGGAACTAGTAAAAATTGGTACCCGGAAAGCTTTATGTCCCAAGATAAAAAAACACCGCTCTACGAAACCCATCGCGCGCTCGGCGCCAAAATGATTCCGTTTGGGGGCTGGGACATGCCCGTTCAATATTCGGGGATTATCGCGGAACACAACGCGACGCGTCAAGCGGCCGGCCTTTTCGATGTTTCTCATATGGGAGAAATTTTCGTGACCGGCGAAGCGAATGCGATTCTTCGTTTTTTGGAATCGGTCACCTGTAATTCCGTTTCTTCTTTGAACGACTTTCAAGTTCAATACAACGCCATTCTCAACGAACAAGGCGGACTCGTGGACGACGTTACGATCTACAGATTCTCCCCCGAAAAATATATGATCTGTTCGAACGCTTCCAATTACGAAGCGGTTACCGCTCATCTTCTCAAACATCTTCCCGCATCCGGCGTAAAGGTAGAAGATCAAAGTCTACGCTGGCATCAAATCGCTCTGCAAGGTCCGAAGGCCAACGAAATCTTTTCGAAATTCCTAGGAAGAGAATTGGATTCGATCAAGTATTATCACTTCGCCCTGCTTCAACACGAAGGCGAAGAGATCATCGTTTCCCGAACCGGTTACACGGGAGAAGACGGCTTTGAAATTTATTCTTCCATTCCTTTAGGACTAAAACTCTGGAACGGACTTTTGGAATTCGGTAAAGAACAAGGACTTCTTCCTTGCGGACTCGGTGCGAGAGACACTCTGAGAATCGAAGCAAAATATCCGTTATACGGACATGAACTCAACGACCTTTGGACACCGATCGAATCCGGAATAGGCTGGATCGTAAAGGAAAAGGAACAATCCTACTTTTGTTCCGATAAAATTCTTTCCCAAAAGAAAAACGGAGTTCCGTCAAAAATCGTCGCCTTCGAATTAACGGAAGCGGGTGTTCCTCGCGAGAATTTCCGCGTTCTCGATTCTCAAGGAAACGAAATCGGAAAAACGACTTCAGGAACATTCTCCCCTTCCTTAAAGAAGGGAATCGGCTTGGCTTTGATCCGCGCCGAAAAAATCAAGGACGGCGAACCGATTCAGATTGAAATCCGCGAGCAACCCAAACAAGCTATCATAACGACAAAGCCTTTTGTCCCAGGCAGCATCAGAAAAAACTAAATCAGGAAACAACGGATCATGGCAGAAACGCAAGCACCCGCAGGATATCTTTTCTCGGAAAAACACGAATGGGTAAAAGTGGAAGGAGACATCGCTCTCATCGGAATTTCGGACTTCGCTCAATCAGCGCTCGGTGATATCGTATTTGTGGATCTTCCGAAAGCCGGAAAATCGATCAAACAATTCGAAACCTTCGGAACCATCGAATCCGTAAAAGCGGCGGAAGACCTCTACGCTCCGATCGGCGGAGAAGTCGTCGAATCCAATCCGGCTCTTTCCAAAAATCCGGGCGACGTAAACGCAAAACCGTTCGATTCCTGGATGATTAAGGTAAAGGGTTTTTCCACCGCGGAGCTGGAAAAACTTCTCAGTCCGGAAAAATATAAGGCTCTCGTAGCCGGACTCGAATAACAGTAAAGTCTAATATAGAGAATTTAGCAGAAGGTAATTATGAACTCGACTCTTCAAAACCAATCCAACACAGATCTTTCCAAGGTAAGCACGGGTCCGTTGGACACTTTTCCAAGGCGGCATATCGGTCCGAATCCGCAACAAACCGCCGAAATGTTGAAAGAGTTGGGATTATCTTCATTGGAAGAACTGATTTCCAAAGCGGTTCCGGACGGGATTCGCTTAAAGAAGAATCTGGATCTGCCGAAGGCTTTGACGGAACACAGGATTCTTCAGGATTTGAAACTCATCGCGTCTCAGAATCAGGTCTTTCGTTCTTACATCGGAGCTGGCTACAACGCTTGTATCGTTCCCGGAGTGATTCAAAGGAACATTCTCGAAAACCCGGGTTGGTATACAGCTTATACCCCTTATCAGGCGGAGATTTCTCAAGGCCGTCTCGAAGCGCTTTTGAACTTTCAGACGATGATCATCGATTTGACAGGTTTGGAAATTTCGAACGCGTCTCTCCTCGACGAAGGAACCGCCGCTGCGGAAGCGATGTTTCTTGCGTATTCCGTCCGTAAGAACGAGACCGCAAAAAAATTCTTCGTGTCGGAACTTTGTCATCCGCAAACGATCGACGTCGTCGTAACCAGAGCGAATCCTCTCGGAATCGAAGTGGAAATCGGAAACCACGAATCGGTCGAACTCAACGAAGACTTTTTCGGAATTCTTCTGCAATATCCCGCGACCGACGGAAACGTAATCGATTATACTACCTTTATTCAAAGAGCGCATAACGTGGGGGCGATATCCGCCGTCGCAGCCGATCTTTTGTCTCTGACGCTTTTGAAATCTCCGGGGGAAATGGGTGCGGATATCGCGGTCGGTTCTTCTCAAAGATTCGGACTTCCTCTCGGATTCGGAGGACCGCACGCGGGCTACTTCGCAACGAAAGACGAATTCAAACGCAACATGCCGGGAAGATTGATCGGAGTTTCCAAAGACTCGCAAGGAAATCCCGGACTCAGACTTTCTCTTCAAACCAGAGAACAGCATATCCGCAGAGACAAAGCGACGAGCAACATCTGCACGGCGCAGGTTTTGCTTGCGGTGATTTCTTCCATGTATGCGGTTTATCACGGACCCGAAGGCCTGAAAAATATCGCGACTCGCATTCATAAATTCACCGCGGTTCTCGCAAACGCGCTTAAATCGGCGGGATTTACGATTACGAACAATTCTTTCTTTGATACGCTTACGATTCAAGCGGGCGGAAAGGCGAAGGAAATTTTAAACAAAGCGCGCTCCAAAAAGATCAATCTGAGAGAATATCAGGACGGAAGAATCGGGATCGCGTTAGACGAAACTGTAAATGTTGCCGACCTCAACGATCTGTTCGAGATTTTCGATGTGAAGAATGCGGACGTCGAGAAAAGTTTCGCGGCGGCTCCGAACGTTTCCGATACTTTCAAAAGAAACACTTCTTACCTGACGCATCCGATTTTTCAATCGCATCATACCGAAACGAAGATGCTTCGTTATATCCGTAAGCTCGAATCCAGGGATCTTTCTTTGACTACGTCGATGATTCCTCTCGGTTCCTGCACGATGAAACTCAACGCGACCACGGAAATGTATCCCGTCACTTGGCCGGAGTTCGGTGCGATCCATCCGTTCGCGCCTGCGGATCAGACCAAAGGATACAAAGTTATCTTTGAACAACTGGAAAAATGGCTCTGCGAAATCACCGGTTTTGCGGGAGTTTCCCTTCAACCGAACGCGGGTTCTCAAGGAGAATACGCGGGTCTTTTAGCGATCCGCAGATATCATGAAAGTAGAAAAGAAGCTCATAGAAACGTTTGTCTGATTCCGATTTCCGCTCACGGAACCAACCCTGCGAGCGCGGCGATGGCGGGTTTCAAAGTCGTGGTCGTTTCCTGCGATCAAAACGGAAACGTGGATCTGGATGATCTCAAAACGAAAGCGGAAGAACACAAAGACGATCTCGCCGCATTGATGATCACCTATCCTTCCACTCACGGCGTGTTCGAAGAATCGGTAAAGGAAATCTGTCAGATCGTTCACGCGCACGGCGGTCAGGTCTATATGGACGGCGCGAATATGAACGCGCAGGTCGCATTAACAAGCCCCGGAGAAATCGGCGCCGACGTTTGCCATCTCAATCTTCATAAGACGTTTTGTATCCCTCACGGAGGCGGCGGTCCGGGAGTAGGACCGATTGGAGTCGCAAAACATCTCGTTCCATTCTTACCCGGACACGTGCTTGTGGACAATGCAACCGGCAACGAACACGGAGCGGTCTCCGCCGCTCCCTGGGGAAGCGCGAGCATCGTATTGATTTCCTGGACATACATCGCTCTTATGGGGGAAGAAGGGCTGAAAAATGCGACTCAGACTTCCATCTTAAACGCAAACTACATCACAAAACGTTTGGAAAAAGCGTATCCCGTTCTTTACAAGGGAAAGAACGGCTTTGTCGCTCACGAATGTATTCTGGACGTAAGACCGTTTAAAAAAACCGCCGGAATCGAAGTCGAAGACGTGGCGAAGAGATTGATCGACTACGGATTTCACGCGCCTACGATGTCCTTTCCCGTACCGGGAACCTTAATGATCGAGCCGACCGAATCCGAGTCCTTGGAAGAATTGGATCGTTTCTGCGAAGCGATGTTGCTTATTCATCAGGAAATTATGGACGTTCAAAACGGAACGCTCGATAAAACGGACAATCCTTTGAAAAATTCTCCTCATACGGCAGCGATGGTCACTTCCGATCGTTGGGACCATTTGTATCCTAGAGAACGTGCGGCTTATCCCGCTTCTTGGCTTAGAGATCATAAGTTCTGGCCCTATGTGGGAAGAGTGGATAACGTTTACGGAGACAGAAACCTTGTTTGTTCCTGTTTACCGATCGAAAGTTATCAATGATTTGTTAAGCGAAGTCCGTTTTTCGAAAGAAGAACGGACTAAAAACAAAATCCGACCTTAAACGGAAATCGTTCGATTTTATGTTTCTTATCTTAAAATACGTTTTAAGCGCCGCTTTTATAACTTTAATTTCGGAATTGGCGAAAAGATCCGATCGTTTAGGCGCTTTTATCGGTTCACTTCCTTTCATAACTATCTTCACTCTCATTTGGTTGAAGCTGGAAAATCAAGAGAATGCGAAAATTGAAAACCACGCCTTTTACACGTTTTGGTATGTTCTCCCCACCCTACCGATGTTTTTAGTATTTCCTGCCTTGCACAGAAAATTCAACTTTTGGATCGCGCTCTTCTTGTCCTGCGCTTTGACGGTTTTGCTTTTTGGGGTCACGGTATGGATCGGAAGGAAATTCAAAATCGATCTATTATAAATTTTGATAAACCGAATCGACGACGTTCATCTTGTCGAAATTCGACAAGGCCTTGATTCAAATTCAAGATCCTTGTCAAGAGTCGGTTTATAGAATTTCATCCATGCAAAAATTCTTATAAACGGAAACGGTCCTTTACGCGATGTAAGAGCAGCAATAATCGCTGATTTTTTTGACGTCCATTTGGAATCTGGATTTTGCGGGAACCTCGAAGGATTGACCGCCTTTGATTTCTTTCCAAGAATCCTGTCCCGGAAGTTTCACGAGCATTTCCCCGTCCAGGATTTCCATAATTTCCTTTTCATCGGTTCCAAAATCATATTCACCCGGCATAAGAATACCGAGAGTTTTTTTACTCCCGTTCGGAAATAGAACGGTTCTGCTCGTAACTTTTCCATCGTAGTAAACATTCGCTTTTTTAATTACGGTAACGTTTTCAAACTGCGCCATGCAGCCTCCATGATCTTCACAAAGAATTTCGTTTTAAAAACGAGTCGAAGCTTTTAAAAAGCCCTTTCTGCAAGGCTTCCAAAGGAAACCGGGAAGGCTACAACTTTTAAAAGGCAAGAATCAACGTTTCCGATGAAAAATCCGAAACAAAAAGAACGGTTTTACGGCTTGACGAGTTCCGAAAAGAAATAATTTATAGCGTGTCAAAAACCGAATCATTATATCGGAAGAATTTTTTGCATGGGGGACCGAGCCGTTCGAGATTGCCTGATCGATTCGATCGGCTTTTCGGACGAAAGTTTTTCAAATCGGAAACGAATCCGTATATTATAAATTTCTAAAAATACGAGGCACCCTTTGTCATCCTGGAATTTCGAAACGTCGCGCGCCCTAAAAAACTCCGGCAATCCTTATCGATTCAATGGCCTAATCGGATGTATGATGCTTTTTCTATCGATCTTCGTGTTTTTCTTTTCCATCGGAGCCGTCGGATACGCGGCTTTACAATTCGAAAAGGGAGAATACGCTACGCCGAGTTTTATAGTATTTTTTTGTTTTTCCTTTTCCTATCTTCTGTTTTCATCGATCCGAACCTATCGAAAAACCAAAGATTCGATGCTAACGGAAGAAATCGATATTTCCAAAGGAACGTATTCGATTTCGGAAACAGATCGATCGACGGTAACGATCGATTTGGGAGAGTTCATCGCTTATAAGATCAAAAAAAGACTGGAATCCTCACAAGGAACTTCCTCCTCGGGAAGCGGCAGAAGAAAATACTGGGATTTGTTTCTCTTAAAATCGGACGGAGCTTATTATCTTTTAGAAACGTATTCAATAATCGAAGAATTGAAAAAGGATTTAATTTTGTTCAGGTCCTTGTTTCCCCTTCCGATCTCGGACGATTCGGAGCAAAATCTGAAAACGAACGAAGGCTCCCGATTTCAAACAAGATTTGAAACTCAAAAACCGGATTCAAAATTTCTAAAGTTGATTACGAATGAAAACGGAACCGGAATCGAACTTGTAAAACGTCGAACCGCTCGCGAAAAGTTTACGATTTTTCTTGTAATCGGAATTTTCTACGGAGGATGGGGAGCGGTTTTCTTTCCGATCAACTCCGATCCGATCTTCTTATTCTTTATGATTCCCTTCTCCGTTTTGTTTTTGGGAATTTTTACTTTAGCGCTCGTTTTCGTAATGACGAGAAGTTTGGAACTGATCGTGAATTCCTCCGGTTTACGCATCCGATACGGAACTACGCTGCCGATTTTGTCGCACTTTTTATACTTGGAGCGTTTCTTTCCGAAACACGTTGTGCGTCATGTAAGAGCCAATCGACTTCCCGGCGATCAAAGCGTTCTTACCGTTTCGTTGAAGGACTTGGAAAAAAATTCGCGCGAAAAACTTTCGTTCCTCTTCAATCTTCAGACGATTCCATTGAGTGCGTATGTTCTTCCCGGCGACAAAGAACTTTTAGGCGTTTGGCATCTCATGCCCTGGCTTCCGGATTCTCCCGGTTTTGCGGATCTGTTCGCGGCGGAAATTGCGATCCAAGAAAGAATGCAATGGGACGAGGAAAAAATCGGCTTCGAAAATCTTTGAATTCCGTTTAAAAATTCCTCCATTCTTTTAATTTAAGAATGACAAAGCGAACGAGTACGAAACAATGTCCTCAAGATTCCCGGTGACTATAGAGAGAGGGCCACACCCGTTCCCATCCCGAACACGGAAGTTAAGCCTCTCATCGCTGATGGTACTGTGTGGTTCGCTGCATGGGAGAGTAGGACGTTGCCGGGTTATCTTACGATTTTATCAAAATCGTAAGATCGTCAATCACGGCGAAATCCTTTAAACCTTCCCTTTTTTTCAATATCCCCGTTTCTCAATCTTATCTTCGTATTTTGCAACCCTACCGTAAAATTCGGTTCCTACTCTTTACAGCGCGTCCAAAAGCTTATTGTACTTTGATAAAGAGAGAAGCTGTAAGGTTTCGGGACCGGCTCCTATAAGAATGAATCTGTAATTCACGAAGACATTGAACGAAACTCTTTTCCTTTCGCACAAAGATTTTTAGTTTCATTGTCCATAAGTCGAATAGAATTGCGCGCACGCTTCGGCGTCGAAAGGAAACTCAATGAGTACGAGACTGCTGCAAAGAAAGGATCTCTGCAAACCCTTAGAATACGATCAAGAAATTCCGATTTCTTATCAAACCGCACTCGATAAAAAACGATCCGTATTGGATTTAATTTTCCGCGAAACGGATCTCGCCTTTCATTATGGATACTTTAAAGAGATTTTTAGAAGCAGACGTTTGGCTTTGGACGGATTGTATGATAACGCCAGTTGGTGCGAATCTTCGGCAAGAATTTTAGATCTGATCGAAAGTTGCGGCGGAAAAATCGACGTGGAAGGAATCGAAAAAATTCTCAGCGTGCAAGGTCCGGTTGTGATCGCCGGAAATCACATGAGCACTTTGGAAACGTTCATACTTCCGACCTTTGTTACGAGATACAAACCCATCACGTTCGTCGTAAAAGAAAGTCTGACTCGCGGCAATCTTTTCGGTCCGATCATGCGCTCGCGCAATCCGATTTCGGTGGGAAGAACCAATCCGCGGGAAGACTTAGTCGCGGTCTTGGAAGAAGGAACCAAACTTTTACAACAAGGAATGTCGATCATCGTATTTCCGCAAAGCACCCGAACCACGGATTTTAATCCGGCTGAATTCAATTCAATTGCCGTCAAACTCGCCGCGCGGGCAAAGGTTCCGTTGATCCCGGTCGCGCTGCGTACCGACTTTTGGGAAAACGGAAGAGTCATCAAAGAACTAGGAAGAATTTTCAGGGACCGCAAAATCAACATTAAGTTCGGTGATCCTCTTTTACCCACGGATGATTCAAGAAAGAATCAGGAAACCCTACTCCGATTCGTTGTGACTCATATCAAACAATGGGGAACGATCGTCCATGAGTCGTGATCCCTTGAGAGTGAAGATTTGATTCAACAAAAAACCGGACAATCATCGTGAAACAAATTACACCGAACTCTAAAACGCACCGACTTTCGCTTCTTTCTTCCGATTCGATATTGTCATCAATAATTCCATTCTTTCTAACGATGATCGCAACGGTTCCGATCGTCACGTGCCAAAGTTCGCAAGCGCGAACGGAAGAATTCTCCAATAACAAAGTAACGGATCAGGAAGCGGATCTTTTATGGGAACAAAGATGCGCCGCGTGTCACGGCCTGGACGGAACTCCGAACGAATCGGTCCTGCCGAAACCGCGTAAACTAAGCGGCTTTGGATTAAAGATGGGTTTCTTTTTCGGAGGAAATAAGATGAGAGAAGGGATCGTTAAAACAATTCGCGATGGAAAGAATCAAACCATGCCTTCCTTCAAAAACGAATTGTCCGAAGATCAGATTCGGGCTTTGGTAAAACGCATCGAGCGATTTTAACGCGATCGCGATGGCTGCCGTAGCAGTTCCTACATTTCTTTTTTAGAGTTCAGCGACAGTCCTATCCTTCTTTTGCGGTAGTTCCCACATTTTCAAAAAATCGAAAAGGATTCAAAGATTCCTCGAAAGGTCGATGACCTCTTCCCTTGTATAAGCGTCCGGCTTTTTTAGAATTTGAATCAGCGCTTTGAATTGAGGCGTTTCCAAATCGGTCGGTCTTTTTCTAAAATAATAACGAGAAGCCTGATTCAAGCCGTTCATACCTCTTCCCCAATATACGCTGTTGAGATAAAATTCCAAGATCGTTTCTTTTCCAAGTTCTTCCTCCAAAGCGGAAGCGATCTGAATTTCCTTCCACTTGCGTGATAAGGATTTTTCCCTCGACAGAAAAAGCGTCCGAGCCAGCTGCTGCGTGATCGTACTCGCTCCTCTCATCTTTCGAAACAATAACAGGGAAGAAACAAGAGTAGAGTGAATGTCCGAAATCGAATACCCGTTGTGAAAGTAAAATCTTCTGTCCTCCACTTGGACCGTATATGAAATCCATTCTTTCGGAATGTCCCCGAGCCGAACCCATTCCACTTCTAAAGGGACGGATTCTTTCTGATCGGGCAAATAAATCAAGCGATCCTGTTGAACCAGAATTTTGCGCTCGGGAAAGAATTGTTCGTAGATAAGAACGGCCGCGAAAAAAATCGGAAGAACTCTCAAAAAGAAAGTATAAAGAAGTTCTCTCTGTTTCATGGACTCGATTCTAAATTCTAAACTTCTTTAATTTTTTCGTACATTAGAAAAACTTCATTTTCGATCGCATCATGGGACTTGAGTTCCCATTTTTTACGATCGAATTCGAAATATTGTTTATGACCGCCGGTGATCGAAGGCAGATCGTTTTGTCCGATTAAAAACGGAACGATCGTGACGTAAATTCTCGAGATCAAATCCAAACGAAAAAAGGAATCGTTCAAGGAAGGACCTCCTTCCAAAAGCGCTTCGCGATATCCCATCTCGTATAAATGTTTGAGAACTTCGAGAGGACTCAAATCTTCTCCGGGAAGAAGGATGATTTCCGCGACCGAACAAAGGTTATCTCGAATCGCCGAGTAGTTTCCGTTTAAACAAAAGATCAACGGAGGTTGATTAGAAAAACGGAATACTTTTTTGTCTTGGGGCAAGGTTCCGGATCGAAGGAGAATCACAGGTCTCGGATCGTTTCCATTCTCGACATATCTAAGATGAACCACGGGGTCGTCGTTGAGAATCGAATTCTTACCTAAGATCAGAACGTCCGCTTTGGAACGGATCTCATCCATTCTCTTCTTATCATTGCGGGAAGAAAGACCGTACCAACGTCCGTCCGGACGGGAAACCTTTCCGTCCAAAGTCATAGCCATATTGATTGTTACGTTGGGAATCGAAGTCATGCTCTCGGAACTTTCAGTTCCCGAGCCAGAAGTTTACGAACCGATCCCATACAAGTTCCGCAACCCGTGGAAGCGCCCGTATCGTCCATGAGCTTTTCCAAGGTATCGTTCCCGTTTCGGATCGACGTTAGGAGCTCTTCTTCCGAAACCTGATTGCATACGCAAACCTTGCGGGGCCGCATCAGTTGGCACAGGTCGACTTGACTGAAAAAAGAGGAATCCATAATCTTCTATTTAATTGGACAGTTAGAAAGCGGTTTTCCAATCAGATTAAAGAGTCTGAAAATCTTCTGCAAGAGAAATTTTTTGCGGTTTTCATTTGACATCCGGTTTCCGAAAAATAGCCTTTTTTGAAATTTCGGATCAAAAACCCAAAAGGAAAGCCATGCAAGATATAAAAAGAGCCCCTCTCCGAGAAATTCTCGGGTGGTGCATGTTCGATTTCGCGAACTCATCCTATACGACGGTCATTATCAGCGTAACATACGGAATCGTTTTCAGCCAACTTGTGGTCCCTGCCTCTTCCAATCAGGAAAATCCATACGAATACGGAAATCTTCTCTGGTCGATCGCCCTTGCGATTTCCTATTTGCTCGTGGTTTTAACGGGACCGATTTTCGGCGCGATTACAGATTATTCCGCTCGGAAGAAACAGTTCCTATTTTATAGTTATGTCTTTTGTATCATTTCCACGGGCGCACTTTGGTTCGTAATCGCTCCGGGACAATATCTCCTCGCATTCATTCTCATCATCTTTTCGAACTTCTTTTTCGCCTCGGGGGAAAACTTCGCATCCAGCTTTCTTCCGTATCTCGGACCGAAAGAAGATTTGGGAAAAATTTCCGGTTACGCCTGGGGAATCGGTTACTTCGGAGGAATCGCGGCGGTTGCGTTAGTCAACACGCTCGGTCCAAAGACACTGGAGAATTTCGATAGTCTCCGTATGGTGGGACCGTATACGGCGTTCTTCTTTTTGTTCGCCGGAATTCCGACCTTTCTTCTTTTAAGAGAATACACCGACGGAAAAGAAAAACCCGAAGGGCTTTCCTATCTCAAAATCGGAATCGAGCGAGTCACTTCCACGATGAGGGAAATCCACAAATTCCGGGATATGGCATTGTATCTCGTTTCGCTGTTCTTTGCGATGGCCGCGCTCGGGATCGTAATCAGCTTCGCGTTCATCTATGGAGCGCAGGAAATAAAAACGGAAGAAAAACACGAAATCGCGATGTTTCTTTTGATTCAACTTTTCGCAGCGGTCGGAGCGATCGTATTCGGTTTCATTCAGGATAAGATCGGAGCAAAAAAGACCTTTAACATTACGCTCTTCTTATGGATCGCTTGTCTTCTACTGATCTACTGGGTAAAGGATCTTACCGCATTCTTGGTGGGTATCGGAATTCCGACCACGCAGCAATGGGTTTTTGTGGGAACAACCGTGTTTGCCGGAGCGGGTCTCGGTGCCACACAATCCGCGAGCCGTGCGATCGTGGGTCTTTTCGCACCCGAATCCAAATCGGGAGAATTCTTCGGACTTTGGGGACTTTCCGGAAAAGTAGCGGCAGCGTTCGGACTCGTTGCCGTCGGAGGATTGCAGATTTTATTCGATCTCAGAAATTCATTTCTGGTCGTCTGCGTATTCTTTGTCATTTCCCTTCTGATCAACTTTTTAGTCGATGAGGAACGGGGAATCAAAACCGCTGTGGAATATCAGGAAACATAATTTACAAACGACAACCGCCTTTCCATCCGCGTGTAGGAACTCCCACATACGGATGGAAAATTCTTCTTTTCTGAAACAATCCACAAATCAACCCGAGAAGGTTTATAAAAACGATTCAACGATTCATTGTCGCATTTTGAATCCCATTCCAGTTTAGAATCGAATCCGGGAATCACTTGCTTTTTCTTCAAATTCGGGTAATCTGTCGACAAAGGTAAGAATTTCAGATGGCCTTTCAAACCGAAGACGAATTCGAATCGCATCAAAGTCAACGAAGGCTAGCCCTAGCTACGATCGACGAATTGACGCAGACGAAGTTGGATTTACTCGACGCCGGCAAGGAAATCCCCCGCTTTATCAACTACGCAATCTCTTATCTCAACAAAAAATATCTGACCGAAGAAAAGGTCATCAGCGACTTCTTAATTAAGAAGTGAACGATACGCCCTCGCCGTTTTCTAATCACAAAACTCTTTTTTCCGTAAGTCTTGTTCAAAAAAAGAACGTGAACCGAGGATCGGCTTTACGAAAGTCCGGCGAATCAATCGTCACAGCCGAATTTGTGATACGGAAAAATTAAGTTTCGGTAAGGCGTAAAAAAAGCCGCGATCCGCGCGGCTTTTCGATTTGAATCTAAGATCCGATCTAAAATCGACAAACGATCAACGGAATTCAAGCATCTTGGAGATCATTCTCTTTTGATCCAATTCCATCGTATGCAGTTTTAAACTCACCATCTTATCGACCTTTCTCATATATCGTTTGTATTGAAGAATGATTTGTCTCTGCTTATTGTACGGAAGAGGATTTGCGGCGTCATGCAACTTGGTAGTCACGCTCGCAGGAACGGGTTGAATCGGATTGTCCGGCCAAAGAAAATCGGTGTCGTGACTGGAAAAGAATTCCAAAAGAATTTCACTGTTGTTGTTCGGAGTTCTTTTTCCGTCCTGTGTGAAAGTCGGACCCTTCGGAGAATTGTTAATCAAACGTCGCATCTCGCGGATAAAAACTTCTCCCTTAGCGTTCGTTCTTTTGAACTGAAGAATGATTTTTTCCAACGATTGTCCGTCCGTTCCGGGATAAATATAAATTCTAGATTGATAGAGATAGGTTTTCGGATAATCCGCAAACGATTGCCCCAAACCCAAATCGAGTTCGAGATATTGTTTATTCTCTTTATCTTGAAATAGGAACTTGCCGGCTTCGCGGGGTTCGTCCTCGATGTAACGAAGCGCTTTTTTATACGTCTCGTTACCCAGAAGATTATTGATTCTTAAAATGTTTCCTGCGATCGACGCGTGCAGGTTATCGACTTCGATATCCGTAAAACCGCCTTTACGCACGGCTTCAATCTGTTTCAATTCTTCCTTTTCTTCCAAAGTCAATACCTTGTTCGGTGCGGCATTCAAACCGACTAAGGAAAGAATTGTCAGAAATGATAAAATACGGATGTTCATAGATTTACCCTTATTCAGATTATCGAAATTCTGATCCCCTGTTCTTGATTTTACAAACTAAAATTTTTTAGGAGATTATGACTCGTTATTGCAGATTCAACGGATTTTTTGAGGAAGAACTCAAATCGTCTTCGATCGCTCCTCCGAGATTGGATTTAAAAAACAGATCTCTGGAGAATCTATTCTTTTTATTTCAATCCATCGCCAATCCGGAAACGACGATGCTTTTGAGCGAACGACCCGATCCAGGTTGGACGGCATTTTGGAAAACGAGAGGAACGGATTTTTGCAGCTTCGAACTCGTCGGTAGAAACTCCTCTCGAAATCTTCAGATAAATTCGAGAAATCCGGATCACTCTGCGGTCGATTCAAAATGCGTTTGGGAAGAATGGGGTTCGGTTTCCGATCTGAGCAATGCGGGAGAAATTCTCTTTTCAACGGCCAAAGCGGATCTTTCCAAAAGATTGAATTCGAAACTTCTTTTAACGCATTGGAAATCGGAATTCGACTTTCAGGATCTTCCGGCGCGGGTTTTGGAGAAGCCATCCCATCTTTCGTCGTTGGTCCAAGAATGGTCGGAATTCCGTGCGGATCGAATCGTCCTCAAACCGGAATTCAGTTTTTCAGGAAGACATAAAATTCTTAAGTTCTCTTCACTTTCAACGGAGAATGATCCGGATGGTCGGAATTCCGAAAAAGAATCCACTTGGTTTCCATGCGTCGCCGAACCCTGGGTGAAACGGACACAGGACTTTTCGTGCTTGTACGATTTTTCCGCCGGGGTTCCGACCTTTTTCGGAAGTACGATCCAAATCTGCGATGAAACCGGAAAATACTCCGGCGCCTATCTTCCTTCCGAAAAAGAATCCGAATTCTATTCTTCTCAACTCGATCCGATCGCAGAATCATTAGGAAAGACGTTTGCATCCGATTACACCGGTCCCGTTGCGATCGACGGTTTTGAGTTCTATTCTCAAAATTTAAAAAAAATCCGAAGATTGAGCGAAGCGAACTTTCGTTGGTCAATGGGAAGAATTCTACTCGAACTTTCCCGATCCGATCTCTTTCACAGATCGAAACAAAACGCCGATTTCGAACTTTGCATTCTCCCCTTGCCTTTACAAAAACCGATCGAAAACTATTGTGAATGGATTTTCAACTGGGGAAACACTCAAGGACTGGAAATTCTTCCGTTGACCCCGGACCGATTTTTTTCCGGAAAATCCTATGGAACTTCTTGGGTTCTTTTGCGTTTTCTAAGGAATTCTTCTGAGCCGATACGGGAAAGAATCCAGATGTTCTATTCCGAATGGCGGAAACGGATTCTCCATTGAAATGTACTTGAGGCTTTTTTAGACCTTGCCAGGATGTCCTACAGGTTGCGGTTTACCCGCCCGGAATACCATCCGCAGACACCTGCGGTCCAAATTCAGGATATAAAATGGAACTGTTTTTAAACTACGCTCTTTATGTAATCGTTAGCATCGGGTTCTTGATTCCCTTTACCGGGTTTGTAGTCGGAGCCGGAGCGATCGTCAATGCAACTCTCGCAGGATTTACCGTTAACTTTCTTTCTCAAGTTTTAGAAGAAAACAAACTGCAAGATTTTATCGCAAGAAACAAAGACAATAAACTCGGTAAAGCTCTTCAAGACGCTGTTTTAAGAGGGCAAGAAAAATTAAAAGGCGCTCCTGCAACTGCTCCGGCGCACGTCGAAGAAAGTCACGGTTCACACCATATTATTTCCGTTCAAACATACGCGATCATCTTTGCTACTTTGATTTTCTTCACATTTGTAACGGTTTGGGTTGCGGGAATCGACTTCGGCGCAATGAACGTAATTATCGCGATGGCGGTTGCAACCGCGAAAGCTTCCTTGGTTCTCGGATACTTTATGCACTTAAAGTATGATACCGTAATGAACCGAGTAATTTTCGGTTCCGGTTTCTTCTTCCTTCTTCTCCTCTTCGGATTTTCCGCAGCGGATATCTTTACAAGATTCAAGGTTTTGATCTCTTTCGCGTTCTAAGTTAGAAACGAATTCGCTCCTTGATCTGCAAAAGCCGGTTTTTCAACCGGCTTTTTATTTTTACGGCGGACAAAAGCCGTTCTGATCGTATTAAGCTTTTCTCAATTCACGCACTTTTTCATTCCGAAATAAAACGGATTCAAACCGATTCCGCTTCAATTTCGATTTCCTGGGATAAATTGAGTCGCTTTTTTTATCGAAGAAGTTAATCTTTCCAATTCTTAGGAGCAATCGTCGTATGAAGAAAAATCCAATTCGAATTGTAACAACCCTTCTCGTATTCACTTTCGTGATCTTGAATTGTAAAAAGGAACACGCTTTGGACCCGAACGCAAAGGTGGTCCAAATTTCATCCCTAGGGCTCGGTCTTAACTATGATGGCTGGCATTTCAACGATAATCCCAATCTCATCAATCAAGCGAAAGAAGTCGCGTCTAACGCCGATAATACGGGTACGATTAAAAAGGCTTTGGATGTGGCGGGAATCAACTTCTTCCTTTTTGAATTTCCTCAGGGAAGCCCCGAAGCGGGAATGTTCAACACGAACGTCAATTATACGATGGAAGATCTTTCCAGACAACCGAGAGAAATCAGCCTGGACGACTATACTTCCGCGGTCACGGGTTTGTATCCTACCGTATTTCAAAAATACGAAATGATCAACCCTCCGCAAAAATCCAAGATCCACGGAATCGAATCCGTTCTTCTGGAAAGCAGATTCGAACAAGCGATCGCGGGTAAGAATTTCAAGGTCCACAACTATCAACGCGTTTTCATCGTGGATAAAAAGGCTCACGTATTTACGGGAACCTTTTTGGATAAGGACGCTAAAACAAAAGGACCGAAAGTTCTCGAATTGTTAGGAAAATTCGTAAAACTCTAATATTCAATCAATAGAATACGCTACTCTCTAAAAGGAATTCCCATTTTCCGGAGAATTCCTTTTGCGCGATTCTGAAACTCGATTTCCTCTTCGGGCGTAAACGGACCGAAAATTCCTTTTTTAAATCTTTCGGAAAGAGCGATGTATTCCAAACATCCGGCGACGCTGAAAACCGGTTTAGCCTTCCCTTCGAAGATTTTTAATTCTCCGTTTTTCTGAATTACCATCGCTCCGGGCGGGATCTTTTTTCCTCCGCGAACCGTACAACCCGCCGTCACCATCGCGCCATCTCCGATTTCCGCTTCGTCAAGAATCACGCTTCCGATTCCAATCAGACATCCTCTCCCGATCGTACACCCATGCAACATCGCATTATGACCGACTAACGTATAATCTCCGATCGCGATTCCGCGACTTGAATCCGTATGAAGCGTGGAATTATCCTGTATGTTGACGCCTTCTCCCAACACGATCCGATTCATATCGGCCCGAATTACGGCTCCCGGCCAAAGGGAAGAATGCGGACCCATTTCAACGAGTCCGATCGTCGTTGCTTGCGGATGGATAAAGGCGGTTTCGTGGATTTTCATTTAAGTGGCCGTAGCTTCTTTAAAATCATTCTGGAAGACGAATCTCTGAATTTTTAAAACCGTATGAGTTCCTACGGTTTATGTCTTTTTGAATCGTTTTCTATCCTTTGAATCAGCTTGATATCGATACATTTTTGCAGGAGTTCCCACATTTTAAAAGTTTAAATCGTTCGAAGCATTCCCAGAAATTCGAAACTTTTATCTCAACACGAATCCGCTCTTGCCCGCAAGCGCGACCAGTTGATCGGAGATTTCCTTGATTCTTTCCTGAGTAAACGTTTTCTCGTAGTTCACCAGTCGGAAGCGATAACTGACCGAACGTTTACCTTCGGGAACGTTCCCGCCGACAAACTGGGAATACACCCAGCTTTCTTGAAGTTCGGGGATGTTCTCCTTGGAAACGAGATCGGTAAATACGTTCGTGTTTTCCTTTTCTCCGACCAAAATCGAAAGATCGATCTCGGCTTCCGGAAACTGAGAAGGCGCGACAAAACGGGAAACCTTACGATTCGCGTTCCAGAATTCCACGAGCTTTTCAAATTCGAAAGAACCGTAGATCACGCGCTTTTTCAATTCGAACGAATCCAAAACAGCCGGATGAACGTAACCGAGGTTTCCGATTCTTTGCGAATTTACGATCAAGGATAAACTGGCGCCCGGATGAAAGATCGCTTCCTGTTTGATCTCCCAGGTATATTCGAAAATCTTCATGGAATCTAAAAGGGATTCGATTTCCCTTCTTACCTTTAAGAAGTCCTCTTCCAAAAGTTTCAGATCGGACTCGGTACTTTTACGATCAAAAGAAACGGCAAAGGATAAAAATTTCTTTTCGTTATCTGGTTCGGGAAGATCGAAATACGCTCTTCCGAATTCGAAAATTGGAACGTTCGCAAAACGATCCTGATTTGTCCGGATATTCTTCAACAAGGAAGGCAAAAGAGAATTTCGAAGCACCGATTGTTCCTCGGGCATTTCGTTTTTGATTTTAACGGAAAGTTTCGCGTCCCCGTCGAGCTCGTTCTCTTTTAAGGATTGAAACGAATAGTTATAAACTTCGTGATACCCGAGAGTTCCCGCAAAAAACGTCTTACACTTTCGTTCCAATTCCCGGCTGAGATTCCGGATGGGAGTTTTGACCTCGGCCAACAAAGGAGTAACTTGAATCGTATCGTATCCTCGGGTTCTTCCGATCTCTTCCACGAGGTCTTCTGGAATCGTTACGTCGTAGTTGTGACGAAACTTGGGAACCAATACTTCGAGGTGATACCCTTTCCAGGAAACGACAAAATGCAATCTTTCTAATATATCGGTGATGTCTCCTTGGGACAAGGTCACTCCGAGTTTGGCGTTGATAAAATGAATGTTCGTATGAATGTGAACTTCCTTATGAGGGGTGTGTAAAAATCCTACCGGCTCGGAAGCCTTCAACGAAGGGCAACCGTTTTCCTTTAAAAGATTTAGAGCGCGACGAATCACCGGAAGAGTCGTAGTGGGTTCAAGCCCCTTCTCGTAACGCACGGAGGAATCGGAGCGAATTCCCGTGGAACGAATGGACTTACGAACTCTTTCTCGTGCGAACACGGCGGATTCCATTACGACTTCGGTGGATGCGTTCGAAACGGCGGATTCTTTTCCTCCCATAACGCCCGCGATCGCGACCGGTTTGCCTTGATTGCGGATCAGAAGAATTTCCTCTTCCAACGAGGGGAAAGTATCGTCCAACAAGGCGAAACTTTCACCCTTCTTCGCATACGAAACTTCGAGAGAAACTCCACCCTGACTTTCCAGAAATTTCCGATCGAAAAAATGAGTCGGTTGACCCATCTCGAGCATCACGTAATTGGAAACGTCCACGACGTTGTTGATCGCTCGAATTCCGCATTTCTGAAGACGCGCTTGAAATTTGCGAGTCGAAGGAAGAATCGCAATTCCTTGAATCGACGAAGCATAGTAAGAATGAGCATTTTGATTTTCGATCACTTTCGGAAGCGGGATCGAAAGATCGAAGTTCCAAAGGGATTCGAACGGATTCAACTTGATCGGCAAACGAAGCTGCGAAGCGAGTTCTCTCGCAAAGCCGTAATGGTTCCAAAGATCGGGCCGGTGCGTAATTGATTTATTATCAACATCGAATATTATATCATCATAATGTAATAAAGAACGGATCGTTTTCCCCGCTTCGGCTCCTTCGAGTCCGTTTAAAATCCAAACTCCGTTGCTTTCTTCCGCAAGAGAGAGTTCCTTTTCGGAACAGAGCATTCCCGAACTTTTTACGCCTCTGAGTTCCGATTCCAGAATTTCCTTATCGCCGAGTTTTGCACCGGGAATTGCAAGCGGAACCAGATCACCCACTTTTACGTTGGTTGCGCCGGTTACGATCTGCGCTTTGGAAGATCCGGTGGAAACCTGAGCGATCTGAAGTTTATCGGCGGAAGGATGTTTTTCGAGCGATTCGATTTTA
Source organism: Leptospira sanjuanensis (assembly GCF_022267375.1). Lineage (GTDB taxonomy): Bacteria > Spirochaetota > Leptospiria > Leptospirales > Leptospiraceae > Leptospira > Leptospira sanjuanensis. The sequence continues at coordinate 280,553 of NZ_JAIZBH010000001.1, read as the reverse complement.
ACGATCTTTACGAAGTCCAACTCGGGACGATAGGGATCGGCTCCGTCGATCTCGCAAATAGAGATCGCGATCTTCTTTAAAATCGCGTCGAGTCCCACCTCCTTCAAAGGTGCAAAATCGTTCATCCAATCTAAGGAAAGTTTCACGTCGTCGAACTCCGTTCCAAGTACTAAGGTCCAGAAACTCCGATCAAAATCGGATGTCGAGCAGGAAAACTCCCGACGGTTCAGTTCGGAAGATATACTTGGAAAAGTTGAAAACGATGTTGGATCGTCTTGCCGTTTCTTACTTTGCGGAGTTCTCGATCGAAGTCTTCTTTCACCTTTTGAATCTCGTTTCGGGTACGGTTCATCGCGGATTTTTTCTCCGGCTTTCCTTCCCATTTGAACGCGGCTTCCTGACGCATGAGTTTTTCCTCAAGCTGTCTCAAAGTGTTCTGATTGCTGGTTCGGATTTTGAATTCTTCCTTTTGAAAGAGGTCCAAGGTTTGATCTCCGAGTTCCTTTTTTCTGGATTCCACAATTTCATCTAAAACGAGAAAGGTTCGGATTAAATTTTCCTCCACGTTGGCGGGAAGAACGAAACCGGAAGCTTCGGGCGATCCGGCTTTGTTCGTCGTTTGCGATTCGCGAAGTTCTTCGGGAAGTTCTTCGATTCGTTTTACCGTTCCGGTGCGCGGATTCGCTTCGAAATAAAACAACTCCGTGCGTTTCAGCGAGAATTGAAATTCCACAAGAAAAACGTAATATTCTTTGTTGGAAACGGAATGAAAGGAAGTGCTCCATCCTTTTTGATTTTGGATGAGATACGAAACCGTCTTATCGATCAAAGGATGACCGAACGCCAAAAATTCCAAACTGTCGTTTTGCAGCGCGAGTTCCGAATCGAAGGTTCCGAGTTTACCCTTGTATTGCGGAGAATCGATTTCATAGATCTGCGGTTTCTTTCGGACCAGTTTAAATCCCGCGGCCTCCGGAAATGTTCGAGTAAAACGAGAAACGAATTCTTCCAAGTGCGTATTGTTAAACGAACGCTCTTCCAAAGTGTGACTGTAATAATCCTGAAGATTGAAGTCGATGAGTTTCGGAGTCACGAGCGCGCCTAGTTTTTCAAACCCCTTCTTTGCGATCTTGATTCGATTGTCGATCTCGTCCTCCATTTCGGTCTTCGATTTATTACCCGTAACGAACTTCATAAACGAAGAATTAAAATCCAATTCGTCTTCGATCGCACCCAACAGTTCGTCCGAAGATCCGATCGATTCCTCGAAAAGACGAATCTTATTCGTAAGGACTTCCAGAATCCGTTCCGCAACCGTATCCTTGCTTGCAAAATTGAAGATGAACACGTTGTCCTTTTGTCCGAAACGGTGGATCCTTCCGATCCTTTGTTCAATCTTAAGCGGGCTCCAAGGAAGATCGTAATTGAAAAGTACGTTCGCGAACTGAAGATTTCGCCCTTCCCCTCCGGCTTCGGTACAGATCAAAATTTCGGTCTTCGTCTTAAATTCCACGATCGCCCTTTCTTTCGCGTCTGCGCTGAGAGAACCGTGAAACAAGGTCACTTGAAAATCGGCAAGAACGGAAGCCAAAAAATCCTGAGTCGTTCTAAACTGCGTAAATATGATGAATTTTGAATGTCCTTCTTTTTGAAGTTTCAAGATCGTTTCTTTCAGCTTGACTGACTTCTTGTCCTCTTTGATTTTTTTACCGAGCAAAATCAAACGATTCAGGGAAAGAAGTTCCCGCTTTAAACTCTGAAGATCGAGTTGGACCGATTCGTCCAAACCGGATAGGAACTCTTCCACGTCTTCGGTTTCATCGAGATCCCATTCTTCCAACTTGGATTCCATTTGTCTGATATGATGGAATCGATTCTCCAAAAGGAACTTTCGTTTTGTCAGAGCGGACAAAAGAGCGAACACGGAAGAATCCAAGAGTTTCTGAAACACGATCATCACGAATCCGATCGCGCGGTTCTGCGTCCTCATCGCGAGATTGTATTCTCTTCGGACGTAGTTCGTGGTTTCTTCGTAAAATTCCCGTTCGACGGGAGAAAGTTCGATCCGAACCGTTTTGGCGAATCGTTTCGTAAAACCGCCGACCTCCACCTTTCTTCTCCGTAAAAGTACTTTCGAGATCTTATCCTTGAGGTCGGTTTTGTTCCCGAGAATATAATCGTTTACGAATGTATGATACGGACCCAGAATGTTCGGATCGATGAGATGTATAATATAATAGAGTTCTTCGAGTTTTCCGCGGAACGGAGTCGCCGTCAAAAGAAGAAGGCATTCGCACTTTTTGGAAATCTTTTCCGCAAAAAGATAGGCGCGCGTAATTTTGTGATAATCCCTTCTGAGCCTGTGAGCCTCGTCGAAAATGACGATGTCCCATTTCGTTTTGAGAATCTCTTCCGCGTATTTCGGATTTTTGATGAAGTCGACCGAAGTGATCGCGTGCTGAAAATTCTTCCAGTTCTTTTCCCCGTCGGTGTGGAAGTTCTTTCGTTTAACGATTTCAAAGTCCTCGTTGAACTTATTTTTCAGCTCCTGTTGCCATTGAACCAAAAGCGGAGAAGGCGCGACGATCAGAACTTTTTTGTAACCTCGACGAAAGATCAGCTCCTTCATCACAAGAGCGGCCTCGATGGTTTTCCCTAAGCCCACTTCGTCCGCGAGAATAAACCGCGGCCGCAAACTGTTCACGACGATATACGTGGATTCGATCTGATGCGGAAGAAGTCTCGTTCTCGAATTGGAAAGCGCCGAAAGTTTATCGAATGCGTGCGTGAGCTTGAGTTCGTACGCGGTAAGAGATAAATCCATCAAACCGGCTTGTTCGCCGACGTTTCTCAGAGGAGACGGATAACCCGGAAGAATTCTCAAGTAAGGAGAATTTTCAGACACCGTCTTTTTCGAAGCGGTGGAGGCGAATTCGATCGTAAACTTTCCTTCGTCCGAAGACGCGATCTTTCCGATTCCCGATTCGGGAGAATTGGTCAAATAACAAAAGTCCCCGCGATAACCGGAGCGCGGATTGGATTCGAAATCGAGGCTGAGCTGTAGAGTATCTTCCAACTAAACTCCCCTCTTATCGCCCCAAATGTATTTATGCGTTTGTAAAGAAAGACGAAGCCCCGAACCTAAGGAAGACTTCATCCATTCCGCGAGAAGCTCCGCGGACAATTCTCCCTGAACCGGAGAAGCTAAAAGATTTCCCGATAATTTCCGGTTTTCGATTACTTCCAAACATCTTTCAAAATCGATTCGATCCCGGATCACAAACTTAATCTCATCCAACTCATTCTTTCTTTCTTTATAGATTTCCAAATTCTTCAGATTCATCCGATCTTCCATACCGGAACCCGGAAGCTTATAATCCAAAGTAAAAACGAAGTGATCCAATCCTTCGATCGATTCTGCTCCGTTCGTTTCCACTCTCGGTCTTGGATAAGAACCGTTCGTGTTTCTTATTCTAAAAATTTCTTCGCCCAATGCGACGCTGAAATCTCTGTTTTTTCCTTCCAGCGGTTCGCCTCCGGTAAGAAGAATCTGCGTCTGCACGGGACTCAGTTCTTGAATCCGATCCAAGACTTGATTCAAACTCATCTCTTCTCCCGCGCTCGGCGACAAAGCATACGGAGTATCGCACCACAATCTTCTGCCGATCGTCATTCCGCATCGAAGAGAACAACCGGCCATACGAACGAACACGGTGGGAATGCCCGTGGAAATTCCTTCCCCGGAAAGAGAAAGATAGATTTCGTGTACGGAGGTTTTCAGATTGTCCATGGGTTCTTTCGAGTACAAGATTTTTCTTTCAGCAAGCAAGGAGATCGTAAAAAAAATGGAAAGGTAAATTCCAGAATTTACGACCTGCCCTTTGCGGTCAACTCTCGGAGACTCCATTTTTAAAACAAAGAATGAAACCTTGCTTAGTTTGATTGTACAATAAAGGCGGTGAAAATCAGCCGTTCTTTTGCTTGTCAATCCGCGCGGAAAACGGTCCCTTTGCATAAGAACCTGTCCTTTTCGACAGACCTTGCAGCTTGACCTTTTCGATCATAAGAGATTCGTTTTTAGAACACGCTGTAAAAACTAGTTCTTGGGGATACCTTGATTCGTTATATACCGTCTTTTATCTTTGTTTATCTTTTTTATCTTCCGTTTCGAATTTTACCGTATCGTTTGTGTCTTTTATACGGAAGATTTCTTGTCATTCTTTTGTATCCGTTTGCGAGAAAGCATAGAAAAATCGCGTATGATAATATATCACACGCATTTCCGGAATATACGGAAGCGCAGAAAAAAGAACTCGTCTGGAAGAGTATTCTCCATATCGGAAATCTCGTAGCGGGAACCTTATTCGCGCCGCGCTTGAACCAAAAATGGATGGATCGTTATCTCGTATATGATCCTGAATCTTTAGCGATCGAAAAGAAAACCAACGAAGAAGGAGTCGGGGTCGTTTTGATTTCGGGTCACTTTGGTACTTGGGAAATCCTCGTTCAGTTTATGGGAATCCGCATGAAAGGCGGAGGGATTTATAAAAAAGTAAGAAACCCGTTCGTAGATAAACTGATTTATAAACTCAGAACAAAGAACAACATCAGACTCGTTTCCACCGAAGAATCCAGCCAAGTCACGAAGATGTTGAAGCAGGGATATTGGGTAGGATTCGGTTCGGATCAAAACGCGGGCAAGGTGGGAATCTTCGTAAACTTTTTCAATCGTCCCGCTTCCACATATCAAGGCCCCGCATTGATGGCCTATCTCACCGGAGCCAAGATGCTTTTGTATTCGGTTCTTTGCGGTGAACACGGAAAGGTAATCGTTCGCGTAAAGGACTTAGGTTTTGTGGATAAGAAAGCCTTTCCCGATCGCGAAGCCGCGATCCGTCATTATACGGAAGTTTGGACGAAAGCCTTAGAAGAAGAAGTCAAATTGTATCCGGAGCAATACTTTTGGGTTCACAGAAGATGGAGAACCAAACCCGGAGATTTTCCCGGACAAGTTTAAACGGAGAATTCTTCCGTTCAAAAAGCGTCCTCGTCGAACCCGGACGTTTTTTGAACGAAAAGAAAAATCATTTTTTCGGAAATGTTTTCTTATACAATTCCAAAGAATCCAAAACGATCTTTCTCGCCAATTCGGCGTTCTGAAATTCTTCAATGACGACCGTTTTGTTTTCGAGTTTTTTATAATCTTCAAAGAAATGTTTGAGTTCCAATGTGAAGTGCGGTGGAAGTTCGGAAATATCGTTGATATGATTTACGGACATATCGTTCGCCGCGACCGCGATAATCTTGTCGTCTTCTTCTCCCGAATCCAACATTCTCATCACTCCGACGACTTTCGCTTTTACTAAACACAAAGGCTCTAGTTCCACTTGCGATAAAACGAGAATGTCGAGAGGATCGTGATCCCCGCAATACGACTGAGGAATAAATCCGTAATTGGCCGGATAATAAAAAGAAGAGTATAAAACTCGGTCGAGTTTGAGAATCCCGTATTCTTTATCGACTTCGTATTTTGCACGGCTGCCGCGTTTGATTTCGATGACGCCGTTTACGATTTCCGGAACTTGATCGCCGGGGGAAATATCATGCCAAGGGTGTACCATATCTAAAACTTTTTTAGGGTAAGAAGGGAAGGCAAGTGTAAAAACTGCCGGTTTTCCGACCGGAATCGAATACGCTAAATTAAGGCGGATTTCTCGCTTTTCGGATTGGAATGCCGGCAATCCGCTTTCAACGGACCTTACCTATTCAATTAAAGCTCCCGATTTATAGAACGGAAATTATCGAATTTTTTTGATAAATTCTCGGAAACTAGTCAATAAATTTTATACCGACGGTTAAATTGAATGAGGAAATTCCTATGCGTAAACAAACCCTTTTTCTCATTCCTATTCTGATTCTTTTTCAATGCGCTCAAGCGGACAAGGTTCAGTTCGACGCTTCCAAAGGTTTAGGCGGTGTGATCCAAATTGTTGCCACGGAAGTCGTTAATACGCCCGTAAACGGCAATCAGCAAAGCGGCGGATCAAGCGGGAGCAACGGCATTTCCTACGGTGGACATATTTCCGGACTTGTGAGCGGAAGTATTACTCTTTCCAACGGAAGTTCCAATGTGATCCTCACCCCCACTTCTCCGGGGATTACGGGTGGTGCGGGGAGTTATCAATTCTCTTCTTCTCTGAGCAGCGGTTCCTCTTACGATGTTTCCATTTCTTCGTTTCCCGCAAATCTTTCCTGCAACATTTATAATTATTCCGGTACGGCCTCCGCTACAGTTACGGATATAGACGTTTATTGTTATTCGGTCGTGATTACTTCAACCCTTACAATCGTAGAAGGAACGTCCAATCCTTCGAATAATTTTTCTCTGAGTCTTTCCCATCCGCCGGGTCCGGTTGCGGGTTCGTCCGTAAGCGTGACTTATCCTAGTTTTCCTTCAAACCTAAGCGTCACTTCCGCATTACCGACAACTCTTTCCACGACGACCGTCAATCGCACGGTCAACGCTACGAACGAAACAGGCACTCCCGATTTTGCAAATGAGAGCGAGACGATCACGGCAAGAGTGGCTCAATCGATAGGAAGTGCGACTAACGTTTCCGTGACTTCGGACATTACGATCACCGATAATGATAAAAGAATGTATCTTGCTCCGATTGCGAGCGGAACCGGTAACACGGGCGGAAAGGCGGGAGCGGATACGATCTGCAACTCGAATAAACCCGGTTATATTACCGGATCCGTCGCGGCTATGATCGGAACGTCCACAAGAAAACCGTTACCGACTCCGAGCAGCGACTGGCCGTTGAAACCTCTTTACACATATTACAGAGACAACACAACCACGATTATCGCAAACTCCAATAGCGGAGCGATTCTTCCTTTTTCTTGGAGCAATAAAGTCAGCGGTAACGCGGGAGTTACCGCAGCGTTCGCTTGCCCTGCGATGGGAAGCCCTGCCTGCGGTTATATTACGGGAATGGACAATACTTGGACCGTTCTATTAGGTCAAAACTGCGGCAACTGGACGAGCAATTCTTCGTCTGCGAGTGGAATGACCGGTTGGGCCGGCAGCACAGATTCGAACGCACTATCTTACTTTGCTTCGGCCTGTGATACGATCGGTTCTTCCGCAAATATTATCTGCGTAGAACTTTAAAATTTCTGAATGTTTTTTAACGAGCGAAAAAGTTAAGAAATTTAAACTTTCCCCGAAGGCTTTTAGGCCTTCGGTTTCCAGCTCCAAGTAATCGCAAGCAGCGCAAGAGCGATCAAAGTCGAAGCAATAATCAAATACAAAGATTGTTCCCAATGAAAGCCCGGTTGTTTGCTCAGCCACCCGATCGCTTTCGAAAGCGCCGTTCTTCCCAAATATCCGAACAGACCGATAAATCCCGCAGCGGTTCCGACCGCCTTTTTGGAGGTAAAATCCAAACCGGCAACGCCTAACAACATCACAGGCGGATAAATAAAAAAGCCGACCACGCCGAACAACGTCAAATCCAACCAAAGATGACCGGGTGGGGTAAACAATAAGGCGATCAAAGCGGATAAAATGGGGAGCATACAAAGAAAACTCACCATTCCCCTTTTACCTCCGAGCTTATCCGAACCCCAACCCACCAATAACGTGGAACCGATTCCTGCGAATTCATAAATCAGGGTGCTGACCCCGCCTTTTTCCAACGTCGCCCCTTTTGCGAACTTGAGATATGTAGGACCGATATCCGTTAAACTATAGCGAACCACATAGACGAAAAAGTTTGCGAGGGCAAACGTCCAAATATAATAATTCTTTAATACGGAACCGACTATGATTTCCCGAAACGACAGTTCCCTTTCCTGTTCTTGCGCGGAAATTCTGGATTCTTTTTCCGGATCTTCTTGATATTCTTCGATCGGAGGAAGACCCACAGACTGCGGAGTATCCACTAATCGAAAAAGAAGATATACCGCGGTTACGATCGCAATCGACGCGGGAATATAGAACGCGTTTCTCCAACCCCACCAAGCCGCGCTGTAAGCGGCGACGACGCCGACTAAACCGCCGCCGACGTTGTGCGCAATATTCCAAATCGCGAATTTAGCGCCTCTTTCCGTCACTCCGAACCAATGTCCAAGAGAACGTCCGCAAGGAGGCCAGCCCATTCCTTGAACCAATCCGTTCAAAGCCCAGAGATAAAAATGAACCTCGTATGAACTGGAAGATCCAAAAATAAAATTACAAACCGCGGTTAAAATCAAACCCAAAGGCATAAAGTATTTCGGATTGCTTCGATCGGACAAAGCGCCCATCACAAATTTTCCAAGACCGTACGTGATCGCTGTAACCGCGAGAATATTCGTAATCTGCTCTTGGCTGTAATGAAGTGCCTCCCCCATTTCTTTGGAAACGACGGGGAAATTATTTCTGACGAGATAAAAAACCGCATAACCGATAAAGGTTGCCTCTAAAATTCTCCACCGAAATCGAGGATACTGCCGATCGATTTCATCTTTCGGTAAAAGAGGTTTCGGTTTTGCGGGAAGAAAGAAACGCAGAGCTGAAATCATTAGGGCACAATCTTAAGGATCTGCGCCGTCTTACAAGATCATTTTGCTCTGAAGTCGAACACGCGAAAGCGGATTTCGTTTTTTCGCGAAGTCGGATTAAAAAAATTGCAAGAGACTTTTGTCGAAAATAAAGAAACGAAAGCGAAGAACTTCCTAGTTTCCGAAAAAAAATGAAATCGACAACTAAGTACAAAGGGTTATAAAATAAATCGTTCACGAACAATCGCAAATCAGGAAAATACTTTCCCGAAATCGAAAAAATAAAATCGTCGAAATTAAATTGGAATTCTCATTCAAAATAGGAAAGTATCATTTTATAACTTACGATATATGATTCAAAATTTGCCGATTTCAGCCCCCGCTCGAATTTCTTTCTTATACTTGCTTCTTGCATCGGCTTGGATTTTTTTTTCCGATCAATTTATCAGTTTATTGTCGTTCGATCCTTTCATTCTTACAACTCTGCAAACATACAAAGGCTGGGCCTTCGTTACGACCACGACGGTCTTATTATTCTTCATATTGAATCGCTATTTTCTTCTTTTAAAAAAAGAAACCGAAGAACAGAAGGCGGCCGAAACGGCATTGATCGAATCCGAAAGACGATTCAGAGTCACTCTTGAAAATATAAATCTGATCGGATTGGGGCTTGATTCCGAGGCGAACATTACCTTTTGCAACGATTACCTTTTAAACCTAAGCGGATGGAAACGCGAAGAAATCATCGGTAAAAACTGGTTCGATTATTTTTTGCCGGAACAAGAGAAAGATCAAGTTCGCTCTATTTTTAAAGAAGCGGTCAAAACAAAAACTCTTCCCTTACATTACGATAATTATCTCCAGACGAGAAGCGGCGAGAAAAGATTGATTCAATGGGACAATACCCTTCTTCAAAACGCCGAGGGAGACGTAATCGGAACGATCAGCATCGGCACCGATATCACGGATCGAAAAAAAGCGGAATCCGATCGTCTCGAATTGGAACGAAGATTGCTGCATGCCCAAAAACTGGAAAGTCTGGGGGTACTTGCGGGGGGAATCGCTCACGACTTCAACAACCTACTCGGAGGAATTTTCGGTTATATAGATCTTGCGCGCGAAAAGGTCAGCGACGACGATCCGATCGCAAGGCATCTCGATAAGGCGATCAATGTGTTCAATCGTGCGAGAGATTTGACGCAACAACTTCTTACCTTTGCAAAAGGAGGAAAACCGATTCGTAAGACCGGTTCGTTGGCTCCTTTGTTAAACGACTGTGTTCTTTTCGCATTGAGCGGCTCGAACGTTTCCTGCCATTTCGATATCGATCCGAACCTTTGTCTTTGCGATTTCGACGAAAACCAAATCCATCAAGTCATCGAAAACATCATCATCAATTCCATTCAATCCATGCCGTTGGGAGGAACGATTCAAGTTACCGCAAAGAACGCGTATCTTCCGAAAGACAATGCGAAACACTTGCAAGAAGGTGAATATGCTCTCATCTCCGTGAAAGACAGCGGAATCGGAATTCCCAAGGATCTCCTTTCCCGAATTTTTGAACCGTTCTTTACGACGAAACAAAAAGGAACCGGACTCGGACTGGCAACTTCGTATTCCATCATTCAAAAACACGACGGAGGAATCGAAGTCATCTCCGAACCGGGCTTAGGAAGCACGTTCAACATTTATCTCCCGATGTCCAAAAATAAAATCGAAGGCGTTCACAAACGCGATCCGAAATATCATCAAGGCCGGGGAAAAATTCTCATTATGGACGATGAAGAATTCATTCTCGAAATTTTTTCGGATATGCTGGAAAGAATGGGTTATACGACGGCACATGCAAAGAACGGAGCCGAAGCCATTCAACTTTTTACGAAAGCAAGAGATTTGCGTCGGCCGTTCGATGTTTTGATTTTCGATCTTACGATTCCAGGCGGCATGGGCGGTGAAAAAACGATTTCCGAAATCAGAAAGATCGATCCCGATGTGATTGCGATCGCTTCCAGCGGTTATTCGGAAGATCCGATCATCTCTTCCCCGAAGGAATACGGTTTTCATGCAAGTCTTAGAAAACCGTTTCGCAAAAGCGATCTCGCAGAGTTGTTGGAAAAGGTTTTCGACGGAAAACGGGTTCTTCGATCGTAAGAATCGCCGCAAATCTCGTTTCGTAAAACGGTTTCTCTTTTCTTTTTAGTACGTCGATCGACCGAATTCGTTTACCAAGGAAGAAAATCCAGAACGTCTCCGTCGTTGATTTCCGATCGGTCCGGTGGATGTAAGGCGATTCCGTCCGAAGACAATCCCGCTCGAATATCGCCGCTTCCGTTAAACGACTTTGCCGCAATACCGGTCAGTTCCTTCGTCTCGAAACAAACCGGAAAGTATTCCGGCAAAGAATTCTTCTTTTTACGCATTCCAAAAAATGAATATCTTTGGGCCGGTAGAATAGGCAAACCCAGGTAGGCTCGAATATAAGGATCCAAAAAAAGTCTCGCACAAACCTGGACGCTGAACGGATTTCCGGGCAAACCGAACACCGCGGTTTTTTCCTTGCGACCGAACCAAATCGGCTTACCGGGTTTGAGATGAACTTTGTGAAAAACTTCCTCGACTCCAAGTCGTTTTAACAAGGGCGGAACCAAATCCATGCTTCCCATAGAAACACCGCCGGACAAAAGAAGAATGTCCGAATTTAATCCTTGTTCCAAGGCCCGGTCGATTTTCGATTCTTCATCCGGAACAAGAAGTGCGGCCTGAGGGATGATTTCGTATTTGCGCAACATCGCGAGCAACGAATAGGAATTGGAATCCCGAATCTGAACCGGATTCGGCTTTGCGTCGATCGGAATGACCTCGTTTCCGGTCGAGATGATCGTAACTTTCGGAAGAGAACTCACGGAAACCCGATCGATTCCTAACGAAGCCAGCAAAGAAATTTCCGGCATCAGGATCTTCGTTCCCGTTTTTAAAACGAAATCGCCCCGTTTTAAATCCTCTCCCTGAAGAGCTATATTCAAATATTGGAATACTTTTTTCGAGTTCAAACGCACTTGCGTTTCGGAAGAATTTTTGGAGACTTCTTCGCTTTCCTCGATTTTAATCACGGCGTCCAAACCCGCCGGAACGGCCGCACCGGTCATGATCTTAACGATTTCTTCTCCTGGATCGAGAACGGATTCCATTCCCGCAAAGACCTCTTTTTTACAGTGATAGACTTTGCCGGATTCATATCGATCGCTCCGAATCGCATAACCGTCCATAGTCGAACGAGGAAAAGGAGGATAATCCCGATCCGCGGAAATATCCTGCGCCAATACTCTTCCTAGGCTTTCCTTTAAGGGAAGAACTTCGATCTCCGACTTCGGAATCTGCGACAGAATTTTCGAAATCGCTTCTTCGATGGAGATCAATGCCCCTCTCCCCGCATCATTTTTTTTGCGTGAAAGATCGCCGGAAAAATCGCCTTGAGACTTTCTCTTGCACCGTTGGAGCTGCCCGGCACACATACGACCAAAGTCTTTTTGATTCTCCCCGCCAAGGAACGGGACAACATCGCATACGGAGTTCTGTCCTGGCCAAAGGATCGCATCGCTTCCGCGATTCCGGGAATTTCCTGATCCAATAAAGCCCTTACCGTATCCGTCGTGTTGTCTCTCGGTCCAAGGCCCGTTCCACCCGTGGTCACGATGAGATCGATTCCGAGTTCGACCCAAGAAAGAACTTTCTTTCGGATCTCCTCCGGCTCGTCGGGAACGATCCGGTAATCGGCCAATTGTACATTCGATTCTTTGAATATATCTTCGATGACTTTGCCTGAACCATCCTCGCGTTTACCCGCAAACGTGGAATCGGAACAAACCAGAATGGCGGCTTTTGCTCCATCCGCAAATTTGGAAATTTGCGTCTCGCTCTTACCGCCCTTCTTTTCCAAAAGACGAACGGAAGAAATCTCCAATTCCTTATCGATCGGTTTTAACAAATCGTAAATCGTCAGAGCGGCGACGCTCAAACCGGTCAACACTTCCATTTCGATTCCGGTCTTTCCGATCGATTTTCCGCTTGCGAGAATTCTTACGCCCCTCTCCACCAATTCGAACGTAAGATCGAATGAATCGATATTGACCGGATGACAATGGGGAATCAGGTCGGAAGTTTTTTTTGATGCGAGCAAACCGCTTGCCTTTGCGACTCCGAAAAGATCGCCTTTCGGCAGGGAATTCTCCTTAATTCTTTTCAGGGTTTCGGGCGTACAATATACGAACCCCTCAGCCGTCGCCGAACGAAGGCTGATTTTTTTTTCAGTAATATCGATCATTCTTTTGTCCTAACTGAAAGTATGAGGACGATGGATGAGCGTTCGAAGAGAATCCATTTTCAGATAATAATCGATGATGTCTCCGATAATCAGAAGCGCAGGTGAACTGACTTCGCTCTTTTCGGCCACAACACGAATGTTTCCCAAATTTCCCGTAACGATTCTTTGATGCGCGAGCGTCGCGTTTTCCACGATCCCGACGGGAAGACTTTCCGGATTTCCACTTTCGATCAGATCATCCACAATCTCTTTGAGTGAATTCAAACCCATATAAACGACGAGAGTTTTTCCTTCACAGGAAAGATTTTTGAAGCTCTGAGAATTTTTTCCATTCTTTCCATGACCCGAAAGATAAAGAATTTCTTTGGAATATTCGCGATGCGTAAGCGGAAAACCGAGACTCGCAACGGCGCCGGAAGCGGTCGTAATACCGGCCACGATCTCGCATTCGATTCCCAAATTCAGAAGGAATTCGTATTCCTCGCCTACTCGTCCGAAGACGGAAGGATCTCCTCCTTTGAGCCGAATCACGGTTTTATACTGCAGCGCGGCGTCGGCGATCTTTTGATTGAGGTCGACTTGCTGACAACTGTGTTGTCCCAACCGTTTGCCCACGTAGATAAGTTCCGTTTTTTTACGGCACAGTTTCAATATCTTAGAAGAAACCAAGTCGTCGTAAAGGACCACTTCCGCCATGCGGAGAATTTTGACGGCCTTGCGTGTAAGAAGCTCCGGGTCTCCAGGACCAGCGCCGACCAAATAAACTTTTCCGTATTCCGCATTCATACTACGACCTCCGAAGGGATTCCGATTTCGTTCGGAGTATTATAATTGATGAATGCGTTTTCAAGCGCGTCGGAAGAATCGAACTCGATCCATTTCGTTTCCGCTTCCTTTAAAATCCCGCTCGGCGAACCGGTCTTAGAAGAAGAATTCCATTTTTTGAATGTATTTTTCAATAGTTCGGACGTATAAATCGCAGGAAACGGTTCGATACAATCCTGACTTCTCCATGCATACGCTGATTTTCCGGAATCGTTCCGATATTCTTCCAAGAGCCGGACGAGAATCGTCGGATTTAGGATCGGCATATCGCATGCGATAACCAAATAATCGGCGGTCGTATCGCCAAGATGCGCGGAAAGAATTCCGGAAATCGGTCCTTGATTTTCAAAGACGTCTTCCACTAATTCAAAGGAAGAGTTCTCTTTTTGATACGCGGCTCTTTGTTCTTTTCGGATCGAGATCAAACAACGATCGGTAAATTCTCGCAAAAGTTCGTACCGTTTGCGAACCCACGACTGACCCTCCGTGACAAGAAGTCCCTTGTCCCTTCCCATGCGCGAGGAATATCCTCCGCAAAGAATCAATCCGATGGGCGTTCGTTTTATCATCGATGCGCCCTCAAAGGCGTATAACGTTCATGTCCGGTCGTGCCCGCGGCGCAACCCGCGCAATTGAGAGTCCATTCCGAAGTTCCGTCTTCGTAAAATTCCTTTTTCCAAATCGGAACCTCGTGTTTGACTCGGTCGATAATATATCGATTCGCTTCGTACGCTTCCTTACGATGCGAAGAAGTCGTGATCACACAGACGGATGATTCTTCCGGTTGAACGGTTCCCGTTCTATGAACGCAGATCGCTTTTTTTAAATGAAAGATCGCTGTCGCTTCTTCCAAAATTTTTGCGATCATCGGTTCGGCCATCGGAGGATACGCTTCGTAAAAGAGATGAGTCACTTTCTTATGATCCGTGCCCGCGTTGTCTCTGGGTTCTCCGCTGAAAAGTACGACTGCGCCGCTGGAAGGATCGTGTCCTTGCGAAATTAAGAATGCGAGATCGATCGGTTCTTCTTGAAGATGCATGTCAACCTCCGCTCAAAGGAGGAAGTATCAATACGACTTCCCCTTCTTCCACGATTCGATCGGCTCCGACCATTTTATCCTGAACCGCCCAAAGGGATACGTCCAAAATTCCGCTCGTGGCCGGTTTCTTTTTGCGCATCTCCTCGACAACGTCCAGTACGCGAACCGGAGTTTCCAAGTTGAGAACGAAGTCGGATTGAAAATGATCCTTTAAAATTCCGAATGTTTTTACCGCTACGTTCATCTTTAACCTCCGATCGCCATCATGGTTAGGTCGCTTCCTTTAAACCGAACGTCCTGTTTTTGACGCAACGCCAACGTTAGAATCTGTTCCATCTCGATCCCCTGTTCCATCAACTTAGGAAGCGGAAACCCGGTCGAGGAACTCAAACAACCGTAAAGATTTCCCTTGCTGTCCAATCGTAGACGATCGCAATCGCGGCAGAACGGAGCCGATTCGTTTGCGATAATTCCGAAAGAACGTCCTTCCTTCGTCGTCCAATAATTTGCCGTGGAAGATTCTTTTCTGACCTGCGGAGTCAGAGTTCCGAATTTGCTTTCCACGCGGTCCAAAATCTCGTGTTGTTTAAAAATCGGAACCGTATCCGAATTCTGAAGATAACCCATTTTCATCAGTTCCAAAAACCGCGGAAGAATCCCCTTGCTCCAAGAATATTCAAGAATTGGAATAATCTGATCCTCGTTTTTTCCGCGAACCAACGTGCAGTTGATTCGTACCTTCATGCCGGTCGAAACGGCCGCATCGATTCCGTTTAACGTCTGTTTGAACGCGGAACGGCGGCTCATCTTTTGAAACGATTCCTGCGTAACTCCGTCCAAAGAAACGTTTACCGAATCGAGCCCGGCTTCCTTCAATTCCTCGATTTGTTTGGATAAAACCGAACCGTTGGTCGTGATCGAAACTTCGGGAATATTCAGGTTTTTAATTTCTCGAACGAGAATTTTCAATCCGGGATAAAGAGTCGGTTCTCCTCCGGTGAGACGAACCTTCTTCAGATTTAAAGCGGAATGCAGACCTTTCACGATGCGAACCCATTCTTCCGTTTTTAGTAAATCCGTTTTTTTTAAACCGAACTCCGAGGTTTCGCGATCCACGCAGTAAGTGCAGGCGAAATTGCAACGATCCAAAAGGCTGATTCTAAGAGTTCGAAAACTCCTGCCGAAACCGTCGCTTATCATAACCTCACCCCGCGTTTTTCATTTCGCCACCACGGAGGAATCTACGGCAACGTACACCGTTCCACCTTCGACCTTAACGGGAAAAGTGCGGACGGAATACGATTCGCCCGAGATACATTCTCCCGATTTGAGAGAGAAGGATTTCTTATGCAGAGGACAAGCGACCTTAGGTTCGCCTTGGGAATCACCGGTAAGTCCTCTGGATAAAACCATATCTCCCGTATGAGGGCAGCGATTCTCACAAGCATACCATTCATCTTCTTGTTGGAAATGAAAAATTGCGATTTGCTCGTCCCCAATCTTTGCACAAGTCCCCCCGTTCCGGGAGAATTCCGAAATGGGAGCGACTTCAATCCAGACTTTTTCTTCAATCGTAGTTTGCATGTTAGCTCCTTAGGTCACCGATAGTTCTTTCTTTTGCCAATCCACCGGACGGATCTGGCCTCTTTCTTGGATGAATTTCACGTTCGTATCCGGTTGATCGCTGTTGACGAAGTGTTTAAACTTCTTCTGTTTTTCAGGATCGTCCACAACCGCCTTCCATTCGCAATGATAGCTGTCGACGAGCATCTGCATCTCGGCTTCGAGCTGTTCGTTGATTCCAAGACGATCGTTGACGATCACGTCCTTGAGATAATCGATTCCTCCTTCGAGCTGATTGAGCCAAGCCGCGGTTCTTGTAAGTTTATCCGCGGTTCGGATATAGAACATCAGGAATCGATCGATGTATTTCACACAAGTGTCTTCGTCGATGTCGGCCGCGAGGAGCATCGCGTGCTGCGGAGTCACTCCTCCGTTGCCGCCTACGTAAAGATTCCATCCTTTTTCGGTCGCGATTAAACCGAAGTCCTTGCTTTGCGCTTCCGCACATTCGCGGATACAACCGGAAACGGCGGCCTTCAATTTATGCGGAGAACGAATTCCACGATAACGTTCTTCGATGCGAATCGCAAACGAAGTACTATCCTGCACGCCGTATCTGCACCATGTCGAACCGACGCAGCTCTTTACGGTTCTCATCGCCTTACCGTATGCGTGACCGCTTTCAAAACCTTCGTCGACCAAATCCTTCCAAATATCCGGAAGGTCTTCCATTCTCGCGCCGAGAAGATCGATCCTTTGACCTCCGGTGATCTTGCAGTAAAGATTGTACTTCTTTGCAACGGCTCCGATCACGATGAGTTTTTCCGGAGTAATTTCACCGCCCGGAATCCTCGGCACGACAGAATACGTTCCGCCTCTTTGAATGTTTGCAAGATACTTGTCGTTCGTATCCTGAATTTCTCTGTGATGTTTATGAACGATCGTCTCGTTCCATAAACTCGCAAGAATCGAAGCGACCGCGGGTTTGCAGACTTCGCATCCTTTTCCTTTACCGCTTTCCGCGATCACATCGTCGAAAGTTTTGAGTTTTTTTACCTTGATGACTTGGAACAATTCCTGTCTGGAAAACGGAAAGTGTTCGCAAAGATGTTCCGTTACGACTTTACCGAGAGATTTTAATTCTCCCTTAAGAAGAGAATTCACCTGAGGAATACAACCGCCGCATCCCGTGCCGGCTTTCGTGCATTCCTTCAAACTGCCCATCTCGTAACAGTCTTTGTCGCGAATCGCGTTTAGGATGTCGCCTTTGGAAACGTTGTTGCACGAACAGATCTTCGCCGTGTCCGGAAGCGATCCGGCACCAAACGTCGATTCGGCGGAGACGGAACCTACGATCAGACTTTCCGGTTCGGAAGGAAGTTCGATCTTATTTAAATACAACGCAAGAAGGTTTCCGTAAGCGCTCGCGTCTCCGACTAGAATTCCTCCGAGAAGCGTTTTACCGTCCTCGGATATTACCAATTTCTTATAAATCCCCGTAAGAGGATTTTTGAATGCGATGGGTATGTGTGGGCATTGTCCGAGAGCGTCTCCGAAAGAAGCGACGTCCACTCCGATCAATTTCAATTTCGTGGATAAGTCCGAACCCAAATACGACTTGGATTCTCTTTCCGAATAACAAAGATTATGTGCTACGGTTTCAGCCATTTCGTAACCGGGAGCCACGAGACCGTAGATCATTCCGTTATGAAGCGCACATTCACCGATGGAATAAATTCCGTCCGCGCTCGTTTCGAGAAGATCGTTTACCTGAATACCGCCCCTTTCTCCCACCGCGATTCCCGCATTCTTTGCAAGTTCGTCCCTCGGTCTGATTCCGGCGGAAACGACGAGCATTTCCGTCTCTAAAATCGAACCGTCTTGAAATTCAAGACCGGCGAATGCGGCTTCACCGATCGCTCGTTTGGTGTTCTTTTCCAAAAGAATCGAAACTCCCAGTTCTTCTATTTTCGATCTGAGAATGGAGGAACCCGCTTCGTCCAGCTGACGAGGCATCAATCGAGGAGCGAACTCCACGACGTCGGTTTTGAGATTCATATCGACGAGCGCCTTTGCGGCTTCCAATCCCAAAAGTCCTCCGCCTAACACGGCGGCGGTTTTTACGGACTTTCCGTATTCTAAAATTTCCTCTAAGTCTTCGATCGTTCTATAAACGAAAACCCCTTTCTTATCGATTCCTTCGAAGGTCGGAACGAAAGGAGCGGAACCGGTGGCAAACACGAGTTTGTCGAAGGAGTAAACCGCTCCGGAAGAAGTTTCCACTTTTTTCGAAACCGGATCCACCGAAGTCACTTTCTCCTTCAGGTGAAGATCG
Organism: Leptospira sanjuanensis; assembly: GCF_022267375.1. GTDB lineage: Bacteria > Spirochaetota > Leptospiria > Leptospirales > Leptospiraceae > Leptospira > Leptospira sanjuanensis. The sequence goes on along the minus strand of NZ_JAIZBH010000001.1, from coordinate 261,920 downwards.
ATCCCGTTCTGTGAATACCAGTCCTCTTTCGAAAGATACAAAGGATCCACGGAACGGTTTGCGAAATATTCGGAAAGATGAACCCGATCGTACGCTCTTCTGGGCTCCTCTCCGAATATTAGAATATCAAACTTTTCGATTCCGCCGAATTCAACCAATTTCTCGACCAATCTATGGCCGACCATCCCATTCCCTACTACGATCAACTGTTGCTTTGACATTTTTATTTTTCTCCCGATAACGTAACTGGATTAAGCCGTTTCGATCTCGAGTTGAGATTCTTCCATGCGATTCCAAACGAAAACGTTCGTTCCGTATAAAACGGCCGCTGCGATCAAAACGATCACACCGAGAACCGTGAATCCCGCGGCATACGTTCCCCAGCCGGACTTCAAGGAACCGAGAAGATTCGGCACCATAAATCCGCCTAACCCGCCGAAGGCGCCCACAAAACCGGTGACGATTCCGATATCCTTTTTGAAACGGGAAGGAACCAACTGAAACACGGAACCGTTTCCGAGTCCCAAACACAACATCAGGAAGATAAATAAGGGAAGAACAAGACCCAAACTCGGAAGAGTGGAGATTCCGAAAAAGATCATCGACACCAAAAGAAGAACGATACAAAGAACGGTCGCTCCTCCGAATTTATCGGAGAGATAGCCGCCGAACGGACGGATCATACTTGCTCCGATGATGCAATAGGTCGTATATAAACCGGTAGTAACCTTATCCGCGCCGTATTGATCGTAAAAGAAGATCGGTAAAAAACTCGCGAGCCCTACGAACCCTCCGAACGTAATGCTGTATAAAAAGCTGAAGATCATCGCGTCTCTGGATTTAATCGGAGCGAGATATTCCAAAATCGTTTTACCGGACGAAGGAACGGCTTCTTCTTTCGCAAAAAAGTAGAAGAAGATAAACACCAAAGACATCGGAATCAAAGCGAATCCGAAAACCGCATGCCATCCGAAGCTGCGTGCAAGATCCGGCGCGAACAAGGTTGCGATCACGGAACCGCTGTTTCCGGCCCCCGCGATTCCCAATACCAAACCTTGGTATCTTGCAGGATAACTTTTACTCGCAAGAGGGAGCGCAACCGCAAAGCTGGAACCCGCAACTCCGAGAAGAAGACCGATCGCGAAGATTTCGGCCATAGAATTTCCGAACTGCCATCCTAAAAAGAGAGGAAGCATCGTGAGCAACATTCCGCAAAGAGCAACCTTTCTCGATCCGAATCGATCGGATAACAAACCCATCGGAATTCTTAGAAGAGTTCCTCCGAGCAAAGGAATCGATACCATCAAACCCTTCTGAGCGGGGTTTAAGCCGAATTCTTCGGAGAGAAAAACTCCGAGAGCCGCTAAGAGCATCCATACCATGAAGCTGAAATCAAAGTATAAGAATGAACTTAAAAGCGTAGGGAAGTGACCGGCAGATAAAAATTCTTTAATCTTTTTCATTTTTAATTTTTTTCCTTATTCCTAAGGCTCCTCTGAGACTCCTTAAGAAAGAGAGCAAGAACCGTACCAGTTTCGGTTTATTTTTTGAGCGGAAAGTCGAGAAGAGCCGTTTCCAGAGAGAATTGTCGTCTTATAACTTGAAAATTTTATTCGAGGGCCTATTCCAAATTCGTACGAATCGAAATTCTCTCCGGCGTTTCGAGGGTTGATGCGGAAAAAATCAGCAATTAGTCTAAAATTCTACACAAAGTCATCAACACTTTAGATATATTATAATTTACTAATATATTTCATTTCGATTACGCATTCATAAACCGACCTTTGAGGATTGCGATACCGATCGGATTCGGGAGAAACTTAAGATTCGATTTCAGCATTTCAAACCTGGTACCATTCTTGCATAAACTTATTCTGTGAACATTAGCGAAACGTTTAAAACTACCTGCTCTTATTGCGGCGTAGGATGCGGAGTTCTTATACAAAAACATTCCGAAAAGGAACTGAAAGTGGAAGGAGATCCCACCCATCCGGCAAACAAAGGTCTTCTTTGTTCCAAAGGAATGAATCTCAACTATTCTCTGTTAAACCGTTCCGATCGTTTATTCCATCCGACGATACGAAAAGATCGAAATTCTCCCCCTATTAAAACCGATTGGGAGACGGCTCTTCAAAAAGTCGCGCAGGAGTTTAAGAGAATCATCCAAGAACACGGACCGGACTCCGTCGGATTCTACGTTTCCGGTCAGTTGTTAACGGAAGAATACTATGTGGTGAATAAAATCGCGAAAGGTTTTATCGGAACCAACAACATCGATACGAACTCAAGACTTTGTATGAGTTCCGCGGTCGTGGGTTACAAAATGGCCTTGGGGGAAGACAGTGTTCCCATCAGCTACGAGGATATAGAACTCGCGGATTGTTTTTTGGTCGCAGGCGCCAATCCCGCTTGGTGCCATCCCATTCTATTTCGAAGAATCGAAGCGAGAAAACAATCGAATCCGAACGTAAAACTGATCGTCGTCGATCCGAGAAAAACCGAAAGCTGCGAGGACGCCGATCTTCATCTGCAGATTCGTCCGGGAAGCGACATTCATCTTTTTCACGCAATTGCAAGAATTCTAATAGAACACGATCGAATCGATTCCGAGTTTTTAAAAAATCATACCGAAGGTTTCGAGGAACTCAAAGAAAAAGTATTTCAACGATCCGTCGAGGATTGTGCAAACGCTTGCGACATTCCTTCCGAGCAAATTTATACCGCGGCGGAATGGATCGGAAATTCGAACGGATTTCTTTCTCTTTGGGCGATGGGCCTCAATCAAAGCGTGATCGGGGTCAATAAGAACCTCGCCCTTCTCAATTTATCCTTATTAACCGGAAAGATCGGCAAACCCGGATCGGGTCCGTTCTCTCTTACCGGACAACCGAACGCAATGGGAGGCCGGGAAGTCGGCGGTCTTTGCAATCTTTTACCCGCTCATAGAAACTTGGCAAATCCGGAACATAGAGCGGAAGTCGCCGAGTTTTGGGGAGTCGATTCCATTCAAGAGAAACCTGGATACAGCGCGACGGAGATGTTCGATCATCTTCGCACGGGAAAGATGAAGGCGATTTGGATCATCTGCACCAATCCTACCGTGAGTCTTCCAGACGCGCGTCTCGTCGAATCCGGTCTTCGCTCCGCGGAATTTGTGGTCGTTCAAGATATTTCCAAGGATTCTTCGGCGATTCCGTTCGCGGACGTCGTGTTACCCGCAGCCGGTTGGGCGGAAAAACAGGGGACGATGACGAACTCCGACAGACGAATTACCTATCTTCCGAAAGTGATCGACCCTCCGGGAGAAGCGAAAGCGGACACTTGGATCTTAAACGAGTTCGCCAAAAAGATGGGATGGAATTCTTCCTTTGCGTTTCAAAACGAGGGAGAAGTCTTTCAAGAACATTGTCGCTTAACAAAAGGGACGAACATCGACATTGCCGGATTGGATTATTCGATCCTGATGGAAAAGAGATCGGTTCAATGGCCGTATCCCGCGAAAGACCACGGCGGAACCGAACGCCTTTTTACCGATCGCAAGTTTTACAGACCGAACGGCAAAGCGAAGATTCACGCGGTCGAACCCGAGGACAGTTCCGAAAAAGCGACCGAGCATTTTCCCTTAATTCTTACCACGGGAAGAATCCGCGACCAGTGGCATACGATGACTCGTACCGGCAAAGTACGCAAACTCAACGAACACAAACGCGAACCGTATTTGGAAATTCATCCGAACGATGCAAGAGTCAGAAACATCGAGGAAGGAACGATCGTTGAAATCTTCAACGAAAGAGGAAAAACAAGAGTCAAAGCGACGATCACCCAATCGATCAAAGAAGGCGTCGTGTTCCTTCCGATGCATTGGGGAAAACGATTGGGCAGAGACGATTCGCGCGCGAACAATCTTACGAGCGGAGCTTACGATCCGTTTTCTAAACAACCCGGTTTTAAAATCTCCGCCGTTCAAGTGAAGGTTTATCAAAAACGGAAAGAAAAGATTCTCATCATAGGCGGAGGAAACGGGACTCTTGCCTTCCTGCGTTCTTACAGAGCTTTAGACTCCGAAAGCGAAATCACCGTTCTTTGCAAAGAAAAGAATCCGTTTTACAACCGCATCCTACTTCCGGATTACATCAGCGGGGAAAAAATCTTCGGAGATTTGACGGGAGTCAGCGAAGAGGAAATTCTTTCCTGGAACTTCGATATCTTTTCGGACACGGCCGTCACTCAGGTTCATCCCGAAGGGAAAATCGTCCGAGACGACAAAGGCAACACACATTCTTACGATAAGCTCATCTTCGCAACGGGAAGTTCTCCGTTTATCCCGAATATGATTCCCAAAGAAATGGACGGGATCTTTGCGCTTCGTTCCAAAGAAGACGCGGAACGAATCAAAGGTTTTTTCGTGAGGGACACCCACGTTTTGATCGTGGGCGGAGGGCTTCTCGGCTTGGAACTTGCGGCCGCATTAAAATCTTTGCATGTTCGTGTCAGCGTTTTGATCCGAACGGACAGACTCATGTCCAAACAACTCGACGCAGTAGCCGGTGAAATTCTGAATGAAGAAATCGAAGCGAGAGGAATCGAAATCATCCGCAATGCCGAGATCGTCAAGATAAAGGGAACTTCCCGCGTTCAAAACATCAAACTCAGCGACGGAAGCGTCATTCAACCCGATGGAATCGTGTTCGCGACGGGAACAAGCGCCAATCTTCAATTGGCAAAACTCGCCGGCATCGAATGCAAAAACGGAATCTTAGTCGATCCGTTCCTGCGCTCCTCCGATCCGGATATTTATGCGATCGGAGAAGTCGCCGAACATTCTTCCGGCATGTACGGGACGGTCTCCGCTACGGAGGAACAATCCAAAATCGCGGCCAATCATATATACGGATACGCATTCGATTTTTATAATGGATCGATTCATTCCAATCTGTTAAAAATTCCGGAACTCGATCTCGTTTCTTTACGACTTGCGGATACTCCTATGGATCTTTCCGAAGATAAATCCGGCGAATACGAAGAGATCGTCTTTCTCGATCGAAAGCGCAGGAAGTATAAGAAGTGCATCATCAAAGGAGATAAACTCGTCGGGGCGATTCTCATCGGTGATAAATCGAACTTTCAAGAATTCAAAGAACTGATCTCCAGCGGAATCGAACTCGGAGAAAGAAGGGAACAGCTTCTTTCGGGAGGAGGTGCGCAGAGAAAACCGGTCGTAGGCAAGTTAGTCTGTTCCTGCAACGGAGTCGGCGAAGGTAATCTCTGCGAAGAAATCAAAAACGGAATCAAGTCCGTGGAAGAACTCGGTAAGACGACCGGAGCCGGAACCGGATGCGGAAGCTGCCGTCCCGAGATTTCCAAAATCCTAAAAGCGAATGTAACTCCGGTTTAGATGCGAAACACGAATCTTAAAAAAATACAAATGAAAGGGTCCCCAATTGAAAGCTTGCAAAATGAGAGTTTCCGTACTCTCCTTTATTTTATGTACGTTCCTGAACGTCGAAATCAACGCTCAGGAAAAAAAGGAAACGGCCGCTCCGGAAAACTCACCTAACACGAGTCAGTTGATCACCGAACCGTCCTTCAAAGAACAACCGGTCGTCGCTCCCAAACAGGACGCCGCGATTCTTCCTAAGGAAACGAAAAAAGAAGTTCCCTGGTACGAAACCGTCAAGTTCGGCGGCTTGATCCGAATCCGTCCGGAAGCGAAGTACAATTACGATTTTGATCGATTCAAAAACGACAATGCTTCGTTCGTCGGGGCCAAGGCCCAAATCTGGATCGAAAAGGAACTCACCGAAAAAACGAAAGTCAGAATCACGTTGCAGGATTCCGTTCTTTGGGGCGGCGAAAAAGGTTCTTCCAGCGGACTCGATACAGCAAACGAAAACACCAGACAATCGGTGGGAATTCGGGAAGCCTGGATCGAATCCAAGGATTTGATCGGTCCGATAGCCCTTCAAGCGGGAAGACAGATTCTCAAATATGGAGATGAAAGACTTGTCGGCGCGTTGGAATGGACGAACGTCGGCCGCAGCTTCAACGGTTTTCGTTTGAAGTTGGATAAGGAATTTTTTTCCTCGCATGCGTGGGCGATGATCGTCGGCGAACAAGATTCCGATATTGCGGGCAATACGACGTACCTCGGAAAAAGAAATTCGTTTCCGGTTCAATACAATTGCCCGGCAAACTCTCCGTCGACTTCCGCCTGCGCGCTGTCAGCCGATCTCACCAAACAACAGCAAGGGGATGCGACCTTCACGGGTTTTTACAACACGTTCAAACCTTCTAAGTTCCTGCACATAGACGGCTATTACATCGGGCTTTATCGTAAATGGCTTCCTCAAAACAATTCCACGATTTTACTTTTGGCAAATCCGGAAACCGTTCCGAGAGATTCAAGATACGATCAACTTCATACGTTCGGATTCAGACTTACCAACAGAACGACCAAGGAAAAGAAATCAGAAATTCCGTTCGACTTTTCCATAGAGTACGCGATGCAAACGGGAAAAACGGGAATCAACGTAACTCCCGGTTGGGACTCGTTGAACACGAACGTTTCCACGATCGATCCGCTTACGGGAAAAACCGTATCAAAAAATCTTTATAAAGAAAGACAAGGATACGATGCGTTCGCTTTCGCGCTCGACATAGGATATACGATCGGTTCGTTTCGACTCGGCGCAGAATACGACGTCGCCAGCGGAGATCCGAATCGCAAGGACGGAAAGGTCGCGACATTCTCCAATTTATTCCACTCCAATCACGTATTTTACGGAGAAGCGGATCAAGTCAGTTGGGTCAACATGGTAGGCAAGTCCGCAAACTTGACTTGGGACGGAGGAGAATTCGGAAAATTAAGAATCGCCTATTGGATCGTGGACAAACAGAAGATGCAAGACGGTTGGTATGACATCACCGGAAATCTGAAAGACGGCGCGAGCACCGAATCCTATACAAACGATCGCTACAAAAATCCGTATCCGCAAAGCGAAAAGGGAGTTCTGGATCAAAGAGGAGTCGGAACGCTCGGAAAGAATTTATTCAGAGAAATCGATATGGTTTATTCGGTGAAATACAAGGATATTCTGTGGGCGCTCGGTGCGAGTTGGATCTATGCGGGCGACGCCGTCCGGGGAAAACTCAACGACGATTCGATTTCTCCAGAATTTCGAAAAACGAGTTTTCTTCCACAGGCTCAGTTCGCTTATCTTTCGATGACGGCTCAGTTCTGAGAGAAACGATCCGTACAACTTAATAAATTTAGAATATAGTTTATATAGGATCGCCTTATGATCTTTTAAATCGAAGCCGAAGTCGTCGAGAATCCAATCAATTCTCGACGGCGTTCGATTCTTTTATACTTGTGTAAATAGCCTCTTCTAAAATCGTAGTAAATACAAGACGTCTTATCAAACGAAGACGTAAAACATCTCCCGATTCCAACTTTCCTCTCTTTCGTCGGTTTTGTGATCTTCCGGATTCTTATCTTGAAAATTCAAAGTATTAGAGGTTCCCGGAATACGGTCGATTTATTGCTTTGAAAGGAAACTCTATGAAGAAACTCAAGTTTAGCGAACTAAACTTATCCACCGAAATCCAAAACGCAATCGCAGAAATGGGTTTTGAAGAAGCCTCTCCGATTCAATCGGAAGCCATCCCCGTCATTTTAAAAGGAAAAGACATCATCGGTCACGCGCAAACCGGAACCGGTAAAACGGCCGCATTCGCGATCCCAACGATCGAACTTCTCGAAGTCGAAAGCAAACATCTGCAAGCGCTGATTCTTTGTCCCACCCGCGAACTCGTGATCCAAGTCAGCGAACAATTCCGCAAACTAATGAAATACAAAGGGAACTTCGAAGTAGTTCCGGTTTACGGCGGCCAAGAAATCGACAGACAGCTTCGCGCTCTTCGCAAAAATCCTCAGATCGTCATCGCCACTCCCGGAAGAATGATGGATCACATGAGAAGAGGTTCGATCCGTCTCGAAGACATTAAGATCGTCGTTCTGGACGAAGCGGATGAAATGTTGGACATGGGCTTCCGCGAGGACATGGAATTTATTCTCAAAGACACTCCTGCGGATCGTCAGACGATCATGTTCTCGGCGACGATGACCGACGAAATTCTCACGCTGATGAAACGTTTTCAAAAACATCCGCAAATCATCGACGTAACGCATCAAAAACTCAGCGCTCCTAAAATCGAGCAGATCTATTATGAGATTCAGGAAAACGCGAAGGGAGAAGCCCTCGCGAGATTGATCGAATACAGAAACGTAAAACTCGCATTAGTATTCTGTAATACAAAAGCGCAAGTCGACACGGTTGTGGAACTTCTGAAATCCAGGGGTTATTTCGCGGAAGCTCTTCACGGAGATCTCAATCAAAAACAAAGAGACAAGGTGATGAACGGATTCCGGAACGGAAGCATCGAGATTCTCGTCGCGACCGACGTCGCCGGAAGAGGAATCGACGTGAACAACGTAGAAGCGGTGTTCAATTACGACCTCCCGAGAGACGGGGAGGATTACGTCCACCGTATCGGTAGAACGGGAAGAGCGGGTAAAAAGGGAATCGCATTCTCCTTTATCGTCGGGAAACAAATCTACAACCTCAAAAAGATCGAACGGATCAACGGAATCAAAATCGAATTGGGAAAAATTCCCACGTTAGACGATCTCGAAGAAACGAAAATTCATTCTTATACTTCTAAGGTAAGATCGATCGTGGATGCGGGTCATCTTGCGAAATACGTCAACCAAGTCGAAAAACTGATGGGCGATGACTATACGGCGCTCGATATCGCAGCGGCTCTTTTCAAGATGACGATCACCAAAGACAGCATTACCTTCGACGATTCCGTTCAATTCGAATCCAATTTTAAATTCGATGAAAGGGATTCTTCCAAAAAGAAATCCGGCGGTGGCGGAAGATATAGAGATCGTAACTTCGGAAGATCGGGCGGCGGCGGTTCAAAACCTAAATCCAATTCAAGCGGTGGAGGCGGCCGCTCTTATGGATCTCACGGAGGCGGATCGGGCTCCGGCGGCGGTTCCAAATTCTCCAAAGGCGATCGAAATCCGAAATCCGGAGGCGGCTCTTCTTCTTCCTTTAAGAAAAAGAAGAAATAAGCCCGTTCGGAAAGGGAAAGAATCCCTTTAAAATTCGTTTCCAGATCGGAAATTTCTGCCGAAGATAAAACCAGACGACCGTCTCTCACCGACGAGAGGCGGATGAAACGGTATGATTTCCTACTTGCTTCCAAAATCGAAACGATTCATTGCCTTCTTTTCCATTCTTCTTTTGGGATGGACCTTTGCCGCATTATTTTCCCAAGAACAAGAAGATCCTTCTCTCAATTTAAGAACGGTTCCTTTTTGGAGAGGGGAAGTAGAAGCCGTCTATAGAGGCAAGGGCAAGGTAAAAATCCGTATTCGAAGGGGATCGGTTTTTTACGGAAAAGAAGAGGAAGAAATCAAGGCAGTTCTCGAAAGAAAACCGAGCTATTCGGTTATACAAACCGCGCCTGAAAAAGAAATCGGTTCGTTCAGCATTCGTCAAATCTCAATCTCCTATCAGACAAATCCGAAAGGAAAGAAAGCCTCCGAAATCGAACTCTTTGGAACGTTTACTGCAAATGCGGGAATTCCCGAAAGTCTATTGACTGCGGGCACGTTTATCCAAGACTACAAACAAGAAGTAGCCTACGTCGAACCCGGCGCCTTCTTCACCGAAGATAGAAGAAGAACCCGACCAGCGAAACAGATCAGACATCCGCGCGACGGAAAAGAAATGGTTTTTGTCTCCGGCGGTTATGAACAAAACGGAGAACTGTTTTACGAATCGATGGGATTTTTTCTTCACGGACAAGGCAACGAACCGGCGGAAGACAGCTACAATCCGTTTTACTTCAAACCGGAACGGGGAAATCTACAAGACATCTCCTCGTTCTACATCGATAAATACGAAGTTACCAATCAAGAATATTCAAAATTTCTAAAGGAAACGAATACACCCGCGCCCCCCCATTGGAAAAACGGAACGATTCCGGTCGGCAAAGAACACCATCCTGTGAACGGAGTGACGTATCGCGAGGCCGAAGCCTACGCGCGTTGGTCCGGCAAACGTCTTCCCACCGAAATGGAATGGGAAAAGGCGGCGCGCGGAACGGGAATTACTTGGATGATCAACCGGGACGAATCGTATTCTTTCTTTCCGAACCCGATCGAATATCCGTTCGGCAACGATTTCGATTCTTCCCTTTGCAATACGTTGGAAAGTAAGAAGATGGATACGATTTCCGTTTACGAACTCGCAAAAAAGTCCGCGAGTCCTTACGGTGCGATCGGAATGTGCGGAAACGTTGCGGAATGGACGAGCTCGGATTATCTTCCGTATCGGGGACATTCACTCAAACGAAACGCATTCGGAAAATTGCATAAAGTCATTCGCGGCGGTTCCTTCGCATCTACCAAAGAAGAATCCACGACGTATTTTCGGTCCTTCGGTGGAATTCCGAATTTGAAAACGGATCGCAGAGCGGGAATCCGTCTGGCCTGGGATCTGCCGGGTAAGTGATCGATTAACGGAAAGATTTTGTAGGAGTTCCGACAATCGCCCGTAAAACGAAACGGCCCCACCCTTGTTTGGGCGGAGGTGGCGGGTTTGCCGGAAGAACTCGGGAAATTTTCCTTATCACAGAACGACATTCATTTCAAGACAAATTCCTCGTCCTGAAATGTTCCGACAAACTTTCTCAAGTGACCCTTGCTCTTCTCAAAAGCCGATCCAACAGCGACGGTGAAAATCGGCTGATCCAATACGCCAACATCTCCCGAAACTGCGAAGGGTAAACGTCCCTCTTTTTCGATTCGATCGCTTTCAAAATAATCGAAGCGACTTTCTCGGTAGACATTCCGTTCTTAATTCCTTCGTCCATGATTCCGTAGGCGGAACCGTCCGAAGACAAAGCTTTTACGGAAATATCCGTCTTCACGTAACCGGGAGAAACGGTCATAACGTGCATTCCGCTATCTGACGTTTCAAGCCGAACGCTGTCCATAAAAGCCTGCACAGCGTGTTTACTCGCCGCATAACCGGATCTATATTGGGTCGCGAATCTTCCCTGCAAAGAAGAAACGGCTACAAAATGTCCCTGATTCTGTCTGAGTTCCGATTCCAAAAACCGAAACAAATGAATCAAAGGATAGAAATTTACGTTCATTAGACTTTCGTAAACTTTAAAATCGGTTTCACGCGCAAGTCCGCGCATGCTGATCCCCGCGCTGTGAATCAGTCCGTCGATACGACGCACCTTCTTACGAAATTCTTCCGTGATCTTTTTGAGTTGGGAAGAATCCGAAACGTCGCACGGAAGAGCGATGACCTTATCGGGAAAAGGCGCTTCACCTTTTACTTCTTTTAACAATTCTTTTCTCCGCGCAACCGCCCCGACTACGGCTCCGTTTCGATTGAGTTCCAATACCAAAGCTTTTCCGATTCCGGAACTCGCGCCTGTGACCAAAAACGATTTTTCCAAAAAGAACGAGGTTAACATAAAACCGAAACGACGATAACAGAAATTCCGCGAAAAGCAAATGAAAATAGCCGGAAAAATTCTTTAGCGAATCGCCTACCTTTAAAAGATGATCTTATCGAACGCCGATAAAAACGGGATACCGAGTCGGAAAACAAAATCGTTGCGTTTTCTTTTTTCCGAACAAATCCATATAAAAGCGTTTTTCGGATAAGAGGTTGTCATGAGCGCGTTGCAGGAAATCAAAGATCGGATCCGTTTTCGAAACACGGACTTTCAAAGAAATTACGAAAGCAGATATTACTGGTTTCCCGAAGAATCTCCCCCTTTCTGCATCATTGAAGTCAATCAATACGATCCGTACCACGATATGACTCTGTATCTGGAAGTGGATCTCACTACGATGAAAATCGTAAAGTCGGGAGTGGAGGAAAAACGGGTTCCGTATGAAAGTTGCCCCGCGGCGATCAAAACATACGAATATCTCGTCGGCGAGGAAATGTCCTATTCCAAACTGATGAATCGTTTTCCGGCGGATAAAACGTTAGGTTGTCTTCATATCAACGAATTGATTCAAAACGCGGCGATGAATTTCCATTCCGCCTATGCGTTTTATCTTAAAGAGAGAAATTTCCCCGCACCGCTGGACGAATACAAAATGTACGAAGGCGACCTTCCCGCAAAAGAAAGAAGGGAAATCGGAAGACATTGGTGGATGAAGGACAGAGGAGTCAAAAATTCCTGTTATTCTTTTTCCTATCGTCACGAAAAACCGGAACTCAAAGATCAAGTGAAACATCTTGACAGCATCACCGCAATGATGGTAAAAGAATTTAAGAAATCGAAAAAAGATGGATCAAAACAATCCAAAGTTCCCTGATCGTTTTGTTTGTCCGGTTTGTAACCTACCTTCGCACGTTGTGTACGTTCATGGACATGGACAATGCAGTCTTTGCAAAACGAACATAGAACCCTGTTGTTCAGGAGATTGCAGCGAAGTCTTTTTCGATTTCCGATCCGCACACGCCCGCTTAGCTCAGGGGTAGAGCATTTCCCTCGTAATGAAAAGGTCGCCGGTTCAATTCCGGCAGCGGGCTAAACCTTAAAACTCTTGCCGTTTCGCTTTCGCTTTAGACTCTGTCCATCGTGTCCCAACTCATTCTCATTCCGGTTTGTTTAATTGCCGGTTGGATACTCAAACGCGGGAGAATTTTTCCGGAAAATTCCGGAGTCGCACTCGGAAGTTTCGTCATCTATATTTCCTTACCGGCTTTGATTTTGGCCAACGTTCCCTCGATGAAACTCGAAACTTCTTTGATCTTTTTAGCCTCGATGCCCTGGCTGATCTTCGGCCTATCCGTCGCCTTCTTTTACGGCGCGACGAAATTCTTCGATTGGGATTCGGAAACGAGAATCGCACTCACGCTTTGCTGCGGACTCGGCAACACTTCCTTTTTAGGACTTCCCGTTTTGCGAATGTTTTACGGAGAGCAAATCACCAATGCGGTTTTGATCATCGATCAATTCGGAACCTTTCTTTGTCTTGCGATTCCCGGATTTATCTTAGCATTGCGCTTTCTTTCCAAAAACGAACGGGAAAAAAGCGGAAGTCCGGTGCGATCCATTTTGAAAAAGCTCTTCACTTTCCCTCCGTTTCTTGCTTTACTTTTTTCGTTTTTCCTAAGACTTTTCACCATTCCGGAATCGATCCATTCCGCATTGAAAACTTTGGGAGAAACGTTGGTGCCGATCGCCTTATTTACCGTCGGATTTCAAATGGAACTTCCGTTCATGGGTTCATCCTCAAACGAATCCAAAGACATCTCCCAGCCCTTGATTGTCGGCCTGATTTATAAATTGATCTTTGCCCCAATCGTGGTATTTCTAATCTATCGTTTTTTGAATCTGAATCCGAAACACATAAAAGCGGCCGTATTGGAAGCGGGAATGGCGCCGATGATTACGGCTTCCATCGTTTCCATTCAGATGGGATTTAAACCGACGCTTTCCGCGGCTCTTCCGGGTGTCGGAATTTTATGTTCGATCCCTACTTTGGTTTCGCTCTATTTCATACTGGAGAATTTTTTCTGACTGATTTTTCCGACTCACTGATCGATCTCTTTTCCGCGGTAAAAACGGGAAAGAACGATGAAATCCAAAGACTTCTTTCTTTGATGGAAGGAGCGGTTCTCATCGATTGGCTGAAAGAATACCGGGACAATTACGGATCGGGCGTATTATCCTGGGCGGTGAAAAATTCCGACCGGGAGGCGATCGAACTTCTACTCGAGGCCGGTGCGGACCCGGACGAAACCAACGCAAGAGGAGAAACTCCGTTGCTGACCTCGCTCGATCAAGGCAACGAAGAATTGATCCGAATCTTTTTGGAAGCGGGAGCCGATTCCGGGAAAAAAGATTTTTCCGGAAATACTCCGTTGGCGAAAGCCGTAAGCACCGGAAGTCTGCAAATCGTGGAGATGATTTTCGAAAATCTTCATTCCACGCCGGATCTTGAAGAAAGAAACGGAGAAGGATATACACCTCTTCTTTTAGCCGTCGATCTAGGACATTTTACGATCGTGGAATATCTTCTCGATAAGGACGCGGACTTCTTAAAAAAGAATTCCGAAGGAAGAACGATTCTTCATCTCACGGCTCTTCATAACGATTACGAAATTCTGGACCTGTTTTTGGAAAAAGAAGAAATTAAAACGATTCTGGAAAACCGGGACGCGGACGGAAATACCGCGCTTTTACTGGCAGCATCGCACGACAGCGTCGAATGTCTAGAACGACTTCTGAAAATCGGAGCCGACTTTTTAAAGATGAACGCGTCCGGAAAGACGGGATTGGAAGAGGCGGAACGGCAAAAATATCATCACGTTTCCAAGATTCTCAAAAAGGCTCTGACCGATCGGTTATTCACCGCCGCAGAACACGGAGAAGACGATATTTGCAGAACCATTTTACATCTCGGGATTTCTCCGAACTCGATCGATCAAAATGGAAATACGCCTCTTCACATCGCAGTCATCCATGATCGGGTTTCAACGGCGACTCTTTTGCTCACCTCGAGCGCTTCACAATTCTTAAAGAACTTAGAAGGCAAATCGGCTTTGGAACTTGCTAAAGAAGGCGAAAAAGAGGAATTGATTCAACTCCTGGAACCGGAACCCGAAAAAGAGTGATCGGGTTTTAATCCGGTTCGTCAAAGAATGTCGTATTAAACGAAACGTTTGCTAAGAAGATCAAGCAATTCCTCCGGATCTTCCGAAACGATCAGACCTTCTTTCGTTTCGCGATCTAAAAATCCGTCGTCCACCATTCTCCCCAGCTGCATCAATAGATAATCGAAGTAGCCGTTTACGTTCAAAAGACCGAGAGGTTTCGAGATCAGCTTCAATTGATTCCAAGTCGTGATTTCGACGAGTTCATCCAAGGTTCCAATTCCGCCCGGTAACGCGATAAAACCGGAAGACTTCTCGTACATCCGAAACTTTCTTTCGTGCATGGAGGAAACGATCATCAGATCCTTCACCCGATCGTGTTTGACTTCTTTGATGGAAAGAAAATCGGGAATGATACCGGAAACGGAACCGCCCTTCTCCATCACAGCGTCAGCGATCGTTCCCATGATTCCGCAGGAAGCGCCTCCGAATACTAAATCGAATTTTTTTTTCACGAGCAAATGACCCAGATCCTGAGCCGCCTTTGTATAGATAGGATTGGTTCCGGAACGCGAACCGCAAAAAACGCAAACTGCCGACTTGGTTAAATTCATAATCTCTCTAATTTCGTTATTTTCAGCGAAGAGAATTCTGTAATGTTTTTCTTTTTCAGCACTCGGGAAAAAAATGTTTGAATTTCGAATTCTTTCGTCTTATCTATTCTCTCACTCTTTAGAACCTATGAAAAAGCAAATTCAAAAAACCGTTTCCCTCCTTCTGACGATCTTTTTTCTTCTGTTTCAAACGAACGTGTCCGGACAACAGATCCGAAACGCACAATCCGATCCCGACGCTCTGGAAAGAGAAGCCAACGAGCTCGAACTCAAAGCGGGCAAGGCGCAGGATCCCGTAACGAGACAAAGGATGATTCTCGAAGTTCAAAGAAAAAGAGCGGAGGCTTCCGAATTAAGGGATAAACTTCACGAACAGGAACTCACGAAAGCTCCGAAAGGCGCCACGTTCGAGATCTCGGTGTTGTTCAATCAAGCGACTTGGGTTCCCGAACCTTTGGCAAGAAGACAAAACGTTTCCACGAACGAATTGAATTCCTTTCTTTATACGAGCGGCTTTTACCAAAGCGTAAATACGATTGCACGCACCGGCGGTTTCGATGCACATCTCATCAACGATACGGGAAGTTTTTATTCCGAACCGCAAGGGAACACGAAAACGGCGTATCCGATCCGAATGCTGTTCTTAACCGAATCCAAAAAATTCGGAGTGGAAGCAACCTTCTTGGATTTTAGAATCAATCCGTCTTACACTTCTCTGAATGTCAACCCGACCGCGGGCAACTTCAACCAGACTTACAGCGTTTACGGACCTCAACTCAGAAGAACGGACATTCAACTCAACCTTCTCTATTTTTTCGAAACCGGATCGGGAACGAGACTCGGACCTTCCATCGGAGTTCGCAATTTGGACATTTATTCGAAAGAATACGGAAATCTTCCGGGCGGACTCGGATTCGGTAATTTGGAGGAAAAAGCGGGAGGAATCGGACCACAAATCGGATTCCGGATCGTAAAGAAGCTCAACAACTTCTTTCAATTCCACGTGAACGCGGATTACTTTAGAACATTAGGAAAATATCATCTAAAAACCAGCAGCACGACTTTGTACAACGGCGCTCAAAACTTTCTGGTCGCCGAAACCGCAGGTTCCGCGGGAGAGAACCTAGTCAAACGCGGCGGTTATCAAATCGATACGGGCCTTTCTTTTTCAAGAACGAGCTGGCTCAAGTTTATGGTGGGATTTCAATATACGGAGATGAGATCTTCCGTGAGCGGATACAATTACAATGCGAATCTGCTGTTTCCGGATGCAGTAAGCACAACCGCGCTCAATACGATCACTAAGCCAGTGGACTTATCGACTACAAGACCTGCCTTGGAAAAAGAAGTGATCGATACGTATTACGGATTTTATCTCGGGATAGGAATCGTACTTTAAAGGAAGAGAGGAAGACTACCCTTCGAGAACCGTTTCGGGTCATCGAAGGGATCGTTTTTAGAGAAGAGAATTACTTTACTGAAACGGGAGCCGGTTCCATCCAACCCACTCTTTCGATCAGAGCGAATCCTCCGAAAAGAACGGTCGTATAAAATAGATCTCCTAAAAGCGCATTCTTAAAAAACGGAATCGCCATCAGATAACACTGAACAAGACCGTTCATATCGTACGTGTAATAACCCATAAGCCAGACGTAAAAGTTCGTAACGATAAAGAAAAGAACCGAACCGCCTAACGTCCAAAATGCGATTTTTTTCACGGAAGCAGATTCTCTTAGCTGCCAACCGGCCACGACCAAAAGAAGGGTCATTCCGTAGACGACGAAAACCTGATCGTGAAAACCGAGAAACAGATTGCTGATCGTAAGTGCAACGATCGGAAGAAACAACGAAAGTTTCTTAGAAGCGAAATACGCTCCTGCGAAAAGAGAGATCGCAAGAATCGGCGTAAAATTGGCCGGGTGCGGCAGTAAACGACTCGCAACCGCGATCAGAACGAGTGAAAGAACGATAAAACTTTTTGAACGTATCATTTTTGGTAGCATACTTCGATTTTACGGTCCACGTCAATCGAATCCCGATTCAAAATCGAACGAAAAGGGGTGCAGAGTCCGCTTGGTTTTAAAAAATTGGAACAAATCTCCCTTTGGAGGCCCTCCATGCAGGCAAACTCACTCACGGAAGAAATCGGTAAACTGCAAGAGGTAACGGCCACGCTGCGTGGGGAAAACGGTTGTCCTTGGGACAAGGAACAGGACCACCAGACCTTGGTTCCCTATCTCATTGAAGAATCGCAGGAAGTCATCGAAGCCATTCTCAAAAAAGACGACGAACTTCTCAAAGAAGAATTGGGAGACCTCCTCTTTCAAGTCGTGTTTCACGCAAAGCTCGCAGAAGAAAGAAACGCATTCAATTTAGGAGACATAGCCAAAGGTGTGTCCGATAAGTTGATTTTTAGACATCCGCACGTATTTCGCCCGGAAGAACTCACGTTATCCTCTTCTCAGGAAGTGATCGAAAACTGGGAAAAAATCAAAGACAAAGAAAAGAAGAAACCGAGTTACTCGTCTATTTTTTCAAACGTCCCGGAAAATTTCTCCTCCCTTTTAAAAGCGGAGAAATATCAAAAGAAAGCGGCCAAGGTCGGATTCGATTGGAAAGAAGTCGTGGACGTGCAGGGAAAAGTAAGAGAAGAGATGGAAGAATTCTTAGCGGAGTTCGGAACGACGAAATCGGACGGAACCAATCAAGTAAGAATCGAAGAAGAATTCGGAGATTTACTTTTTAGTTTAGTCAATCTTGGAAGACATCTCGGAATCTCCGCCGAGTCCGCGCTCACGAGAACCAACGCAAAATTTAAAAATCGATTTCAATACATAGAAGAATCCTTACAAAAAGAAGGAAGAACCCCGAACGATTCCAACTTGGACGAAATGGATCGTTTATGGAATCAAGCGAAAGAGCTCGAAAAATGAACGAACCGAATTCATTTGAAACTAGAATCGAAAAAACGAACGACTTGATTTCGTTTCTTTCCGGTCTCTTTCCGATGAATTTAAAATCCGGTGAGGAGGAATGGCCTCGCACCTATGAATTCGTTCATCTCGAAAAAAAATACAAAGCGGTCTTTTCTCTGTTCGGTTCTTTTACGCTTCTGCCTATCGACACGCAACAAGTTGCCGGAACATCCCCGATTTTTTATCTTAGTTTAGATATGAATCCATCCCAACAATTCATTTGGGCAAAACCCGATCGAGAATCGATGAACGATCCGAACCGAATCGCAGATGAATTGCAAAATCAAATTCGTATTTACGAAGCGGGGATTTCGGAAATCAATTCCGGAGAAAAATAGATTTGAAAGTGCTCGTTTTAGATTCCGGAGCGACGGTAAGAAGAATCATATCTTCTTTTTTTCCGGCGGAAGATTTTCAAATCGTAGAAGCCGGATCGGCCAAAGAAGGTTTGGATCTTGCGTTTAAGGAACATTTCGATCTGATCACGATCGGCATGATTCTCCCGGACGCGGACGGTTTTACAGTCTGTAAAATCATCCGCAATAGCCAACGGGAAAAAAAAGACAGCGCATGCAAGAATTCTAAAATATATCTGATTACATCCGGCGACATCGAAGCGAACCGCGCCAAGTCCGCGGAATTCGGTTTTGACGGAATCTTTCCGAAACCTTCCGGAATCGACGAGTTCAAGATCGTCATCAAAGAAATCATCGAGTTGGCTTACGGATCGGAAACGAACCATCACGCAGAAACGCATACGATCGGAAAAATTCTGATCATCGACGATTCGGAACTGAATCTGCTTTTATTGGGAAAAATTCTGAAAAAGAACGGATATACGTTTCAGGCGTTTTCGGAAGGTAAGAAGGCTTACGAATATCTGGAGTCGAGCAACGAGCCGGTTTCCACCATTCTAACGGATTGGATCATGCCTAATTTTTCGGGAGAAGAGCTCGTGGAAACGATTCGGAAACAGGAAAAGTTCGACAAAATTCCGATCGCGGTAATCACGGGTTTGGAAGAAAACGCGGGAACGAACATAACCGTTCTTCACAAAAACGTACATGTTCTTCAGAAACCGTACTCCGAAAGAAAAATCCTGGAATATATTCGAAAAATATAATTTAGTTCGATGCGGGGAATTGAATTTCTCGGACGACGTCGGGATGACAGTCCGTTCTGAATTCTCCCGAAAATGATTTTAAACCCGAATACCACTGCCCGTTTTCATATTGCAAGTCGTTCCAATATAAAAACAGGGTCGCATCTCCGAACTGATTGTTGATTTGGATTTGCTGGATTTCTCCGGTAGGGGAAGGTTCTTTGACGAACGTTTCTCCCGAAAAGGAAACTATCTGAATCTGAAACGGTTCGACCCGATAGGGAGTCCCCTCTTTCCGTTTCTGAGAGGATTTTAATTTCCAGCCGGTGATCTTGATCTTGGAAACCTCTTCGAGCTTTAAAGATTTGGAATACGTGATGTTGCTTTTTTTGTGTTGGAACTTGAATTCGAGAGGAGGATTTTTCCAATATCCTTCCACGTCGCGCCCATCGCAAAGAATGGCTTTGATTTTCTTTTCTCCCTTTTCGTCCACGCCGGAACCCGTTTGTTTGCTCGGTTCTCCTCTTTGATTGCGTGAATCGGAGTTTACGGTGGGTTCCGTTGGTAGCGCAGGTTCTTTCGGTCCTTTTTGAGAGAAAAGAGAAAGATTGAAAGATAAGACTAAAAGTAAGAATGTAAATGCAAATCGTGCAAATGAGGGCCTTGCTGAAATTCGGAAATCGCGCACGCTTAAACAGAAAGAAAGAATTCGGTTTGAAATCGAAATCTTGAAGTTCATAATCGAGATATAATCGACAACTCTGAAATTCCCGACCGTCGGACGCGGAAGCCGGTTCCGATCCTTTAGTCGGGAACTTTCAGTGACGATTAAAGTTTTTTCTGAATCGCTTCCATAAACTGGAATGTGTCCAGAGACTTCGCTTTCGGATCCGTGCAGAGAAGAGTTAAGTCTTTCGTCATTTCTCCGCCTTCGATGGTATCGATGACCGCTTTTTCGAGTTTTTGACCGAACGCGACAACATCCGGAGTTCCGTCCAATTCTCCCCTTTTGATCAATGCTCCGGTCCACGCAAAGATGGATGCAACGGAGTTCGTAGAAGTGGTTTCACCTTGTTGATACTTACGATAGTGTCTGGTCACGGTTCCATGAGCCGCTTCGTATTCGTATTTTCCATCCGGAGAAACGAGCACGGAAGTCATCAATCCCAAAGATCCGAATCCGGATGCGACCATGTCGCTCATCACGTCCCCGTCGTAGTTCATGAGAGCCCAGAGCATACCGCCCTCGTTTTTCATGATCTGCGCAACAGCGTCGTCGATTAAATAATACTGATATTCGATTCCCGCTTTTTTAAGATCGTCCGCTTTCGCTTTTGCGAGTTCGTCGAAGATCGCGCGGAATCTCGCGTGATACTTTTTAGAAATGGTATCTTTCGTTGCAAACCAAATGTTGATCTTTTCGGAAAGCGCGTAATTGAAACAAGCCTGTGCAAAACTAAGAATCGATTTATCCAAGTTATGCTGACCCATGATTACGCCGGCTCCATCGAAGTCGTGGATCAAAGCTCTTTGTTTTTCTTTTCCGTCTTTTCCGGTATAAACCAGTTCCACTTTTCCGGCTTCCGGAATGTAGAGTTCGGTGTCCTTATAAAGATCTCCGTAAGCGTGACGACCGACTGTGATCGGTTTTACCCAAGAACGAACCGCAGCCGGAATATTTTTTACGATGATCGGCTTACGAAAAACGGTTCCGTCGAGAATCGAACGAATCGTTCCGTTCGGAGATTTCCATTCTTGTTTGAGATTGTATTCTTTAACTCTGTCTTGGTTCGGAGTGATGGTTGCGCATTTTACGCCCACTCCGTATTTTTGAATCGCGTGAGCGGAATCAACCGTAACCTTATCGTCGGTTTTATCGCGGTATTCCACGCCTAGATCATAGTAGTCCAGTTCGATATCGAGATACGGATGAATGAATCGATCCTTGATCTCCTTCCAGATGATCCTGGTCATTTCGTCCCCGTCAAGTTCTACGAGCGGGGTTTTTACCTTGATCTTTGCCATTGAGTTCTCCTTTAAAAATCTGCGATGATATAATAATAGAATATTATTCTGTTCTAAAGTCCTTTCGGTTATTGGGAAGGAAAATTCGGACTCTCCGTGATTTTCATAATCCCGTTTCTCAGCCAGGAGAGATTCTGCATTTCGAAATAATTGATTGCGACCGGAAGAGATACGATTCCGATCACAGAAAAATAACGGTATTTGAGAGAATCCTTCGTACCGAATCCCTGAATGGTTTTTTCAAGGCGAACAAGAATTCGTTTCCAGCGAAGAAAGAGAGGTTTCAATTCGGGATTACAATCTTCGAAAAAAAGTTCTTCAGCGCTTTGCGTAATGATCTCTTTCAAGCCGATCGGCAATGCGGGAGAGCCGAACTGATCCCGAAAACGGACCAAATCTTTTTCGATTTCTTCTTCGGATTGTCTTGCGATAGGAAGAATGGAACTGATTCCGATCGAGATCGGAAGCGAAACCCGGAGAAAAAAATCTCCGGCTACCATAGCTTGCAAAAAGGAACGGATCGATTCCCGGGGGGTTGTCGAATAATCAAGCTGCTTGGAACTAAGATTCTTAGTAGTCTGAATGATAAATTGGGTCAGCTTGATTTTCTCTGTCCAAAATATAGCCAGCAGGTCCGATTCCATGGTTCTGAATGATACTATTTAGATTTTCGCTTTTTTAGCAAGATTTATTAAAAGGAAGTATTTCAATGCGAACGGCTAAAATCCCTTGAAAAATACCCCTTCCGTTTAACCCAAAACGGGGCTTTCCGTCTTTTTCTTTTTCCGTTCGAAAAAAAATCCGCCTCGCGTCGCCGCAACGTTGAATCCTCGGAACCGCTTCCATCGAGGTGACCGATGGCGCAGACGATCGATTTGAATCAGGGAGAATGGATGAAGCTCGTTTCCAACCGGAGAGATTTCTTAAAAATCGTATCTACGCTGAACGACTTCTATATTCCGAAAGTTCCCCTTAAACAATTGAACGAGGGGCAAAAGTTGCGCGTAAAACTCGTAAGGGAAGAATCCGAAAATTTCGACGTTTTCTTAAAGCGTAGAAAGGAACATGAGTTCGTGATTTTTTTACGGGTCGGAAAACGATTCGAATCCTGGATTCATCAAGACGGGATTCGTGAAGCAAAGGATTATTTTTTGGAACAGGGAAAAACGGATCACCCGATCTTTCAATGTCCGTGCGTTTCCGACCTTTATGAGGAGAATTGCGTTTTTGCTGAGGAGAAGGAAACGAAAACCTTCAACCGCAAAGATTCTGCTTGATCAATTCCTTGTAAGACCGAAGGATCTTCGGAATGTTTGGAAGAATTCGCTTTCACAAAAGAATCCATTCGGCCCGGTCTTTTTGTAACGTTAGAAACTTCGGTTCCGTGTTTACGCTGTTTGCAGAATTTTGTCTTTTCTTTGCATTGAGCGGTATTGTTTCTCTTTATGCCGACGATTCGACGGTTTTAAAAAGGGCCGGAATCAAGGATTATTCGTTTCAACCCTATTTACAGGAAGGTTACTTTCAAGCCTGGAATTATTCGTATCGAGACGAAAAAACGTTTATCTACGCGACATTCTTAGTCAGCAATCTCGGACCGGGAACGAAGAACTGCGGTATCAGTTTGGTCATTCATACGCTTGGAGAAGGAACTCGGTTCATCACGAAAGAATTCTCCGCAAAAGAATTAACCGCGGAAAAAGGAAAGTTCGATCTCAAAATAGAAAACAACCGGATGGCCCTCAATGGAGAAGGCATTGAAATCCAGCAAGATGCGGAGAATATTAAATTATTCTTATCCTTCAAATCGGATTTGAAACAGGGAATTTCTCTTTCGGGCGGAAAACATCCCGTCAAAGATCCGAGTGGATTCGTGCAGGCCGATATGGCGTATTCTTTCCAATCAGCGTGGGGATATTTGATACAAGACGGAAAAAAGAAAGAACTATTAGGAACCGGCGGGCTTGAACATCTTCTGACAAACTACGAGGTTTATAAATACAGTCGCCGTTGGGAATTGTTTCGCTCTATCAACGGAAAGGAATTCCGTTTTTATACGGGGGGGTTTTTAGGGAACGATTCTTTTCCTGGAGGTTACTTTAGAACAGCTGCGATTCTAAGTCCGGAAGGAAAGACGGTGGTTTCCGGTAAAGTTACGAAATTTGAAGTCTTAGAATCGGAAAAGGAACCGTTTTCGGGTTACGATCTTCCCCTTCGGGAGAAGTTCCATTTTGAAGACGGTTGTTCCGCCGAAATTGTTCGGAAACAATCCGTGGGAAGCATCAATGTTCTATCGAATATTTCTTCCGTCCTTCGTTTTTTTATTCGTTTGTTTTTTGCCAAACCATATCAGATTTATTCATTAGCGGATTTGAATGTATCCTGTCCCGGTAAACATTTACCCGCCGGTTCTACGGAAACGTTCAACGGGATTCTTTCTTATTATCTGATCAATCCGTGAGTGCGAATTAGTTGTAATTTGTGTTTTTGTCGTGACTTTATTTTACGCGATTTGGATTGCTTTCGGCTCATTTTGATAAAGTGCCGGAACGTTTAAATTTTTGTTCGGAACCTTTTTCGAACGAGGAAAACCGATCATCCACTTTTTCAATTTTCGTGGCTTTGCGACCTTAATCGAGAAAGAGTTTGTAAATAAAGGAATACAGACATTTTCTTTTTTAAGAATCGTACCAGTCCCGATAATCTAATGTGTAGAATATTCCATTGGGTTCGGTTTGTAAGCTTCGAGTCACTCGGTTATTGAGCAAATCGAGGTGGAGGATGTATCTGTAATTTCGGTGAAATGTAGGACCTCCTTCATTCATCGTATTCACGATAGAATCCCCCACTCCGGCCTCATCCAACTCCAAGAGATAATTAAAAAGATAACACTTCGAAACTCCATGAATCTGGGCCAGCATTCCCAAAAACGTCCAACTGCCCGTACTCAATCGAACATTCATCCGCCGCATTTTCGCTTTTCCAGGACTGGGCTGATATAACGTTTTCCTAGCGTTCTTTCCTAAACGACCGATGGAAGTTAAATACTTTCCGTATTTCTGTAAAAGAAGAGGAATTCTTTTAGGGAGATCTTTACGAGACTCCAAGCGGAAACGAAGCAAAGTCGATTCCGGAATCAAAAGCGTAACGACATTCGTATTCGGTTCTTGCAGAACCGAACTCAGTTCTCGATCCACATTCAAAAGCAATATTCCCATAACGAAAGCGGTTCCTGGAAACGCGCCAAGGGAACATACTATAAAAAAAGATCGGAAAATTTTACCGCTTATTTGCCGACACAATCACGAAACCGTTACTTAGACTTCGATATCTTTCCTTTACGAATTCCAATCAAGAGGTTCACGTAATAAAGTCCGGTTAAAAACAACATCAACCACGGAATCAAATTTCCGTACTTCGTATAGAACGTAGGCGGAGAATCGATCACGTCTACCGTTTCGGAAAGCGCTTCCGCAGTCATAAGATTCGTTTTTTTACCGCCGACAAATCTTCCCAAGTGATCGATATTCGCGGAAATACCGGAATTCGTGGAACGCACCATCCATCTTCTCAATTCGATCGAACGAAGTCTTCCCAGCTCCATGTGCTGATCGCTTTCCGTCGTCGTGCCGTACCACTTGTCGTTGGTGAGGTTCACGATAAATTCAGGATTCCCCGCGGTTCTAAATTCTCTCACGAATTCAGGCAGAATCACTTCGTAACAAATCAACGGAAGAAACTTGCCCTCTTCCTGAACTTCCGTTTTCGCGGGTTCATAGTAAGAGCGAACTGCCTCGTGATTGAGATTCTCCGTATCGATCCAACCCAAATGCAAACCTTTCGGAGCCTTCTCCTTTTCTGCCGGAGTGTAATAGCGGATTAAATTATGATTCAAACCCGGTTCGAATCTCCCGGTCTGCTGACTCAACTCATAAAGAAAATCGAACGGCATATATTCCCCGAACATCAGAAGAAATTTTTTCTGATACGAATCCCTTCTATCCCCGTTCGGATCATATAATACGTTATTATTATAATATCTTAAATTACGAGCGCCCGGCTCGCCTTTATAACCGGCGTCGATCTCGTTGAAGAAAACGTTCGCCTTATACCGATTGGCAAGAAGAAACATCAGTGAATCGAAACGATGCCAATACAGTCTTCGCGCAACGGTGGTCACAGCCGTATTGTGCGCGGAAAAGAACGGGACCCCCGCTTCAGGAAGCACGATCAGATCGGGCTTCTTTCCCATTCTCGCGACGCCCTCGTCGGTCAGCCTTTCGATGCGGGCCATCAAAGCTTCGATGGATTCTTTTACTTCTCTTCCGTCCCTAAAACTCAAAGGTGCGTCGGGTTGGATGATCAAAACGTTCAAAGACTTAACGGGTTTTACATTCTCCCATTTTTTATAAAGAATCGCACCGGAAACGACAAAGGCCAAAAGTAAAAGAGCGGGCAACGCTGCAAAACGAAGATATTGTTTTCTCTTTTCTTTAGAATGAAAAATTTCTTTCCAATACCACGGATTCGATTGAAAGAGAGTATAAGAAACGACAAAGACCAGAAAGCTGATTCCGTAAACTCCCGTAATTTCCACGTTCTGCGCGAGAATCAAATTCCCCGCGGCGAGATTCCCCCAGTACCAAGGAAACAATTGCGGCCCGATCAACTCCGATAAAAGTCCGCAGAAACCCGCCACCCAAACCGAATGACGTCCTATCTTTCCAGAAAGATAGGAAAAACTCATCATAAAAATCGGGAACTTCAAACTGAATAAAAGCCCCGCAAATAGAAGAATGAGAATCGCGACCACATACGGAAAATTTCCGAATGTAATCGACATGTGAATGATCCAGTGGAACGAGATCGCGTAGAAAACGACTCCGATAATCAATCCCTGATAAAATAATTTTTTATACTTTCCATGGTATTTCAAACTCAGCCAAAAAAGTCCGAAAGGCGCGATCCAAACGAAATGACTCAGGGAAACGGGCGCAAAAGCTAAGAAGGAAAAAAGACCCGTCCAAAGATAACAGAATAGATTGAACCAGACTGTTTTTTGGAATTCTTGAAAACGATGATGTAAATTGTCCATGGATAAAACGTTCATCTCCTGATCGGAACGGGAAGTCAACAGAATTCGTCAAGAACGGTCGTTCCGATTCGAGGCGATCGATTACAATTCGATTTGCCAGAAAGAACCGATCCTACAACCTATCATTATGAGTTCTTCGTATTTTAAGATCATTGGAAAGACCCCTCTTCATGGAACCGTGGTTCCACAGGGAAATAAAAACGAGGCCTTGCCCTTACTCGGAGCCGTTTGTATGGTTCCCGGAACGGTCCGCATCAGCAACATTCCGGTCATTGCCGACGTTTTGATGTTAATGGAAGTTCTACGTCATTTGGGCATGGAGATCACCGAAGAAGAACCGGGAACTTATATCTTTAAACACGACGGAAATCTGAAAAACCAACTTCCCGAAGAACTCTGCTCCCGAATCCGCGGAGCCGTTACGTTGGCCGGTCCGATTCTCGCGATGACGGGAAGAGTGTTTCTTCCCAAACCCGGAGGGGATAAAATCGGAAGAAGAAGATTGGATACCCACCTTCTCGCATTACAAGCGTTAGGCGCAACGATAGAAGTTTTCCCGGACGGTTACGAAATCAAAGCGGATCGCTTGCGTGGAACGGACATTCTCATGGATGAAGCTTCCGTTACCGGAACCGAAAACGCGGTAATGGCCGCCGTATTCGCCGAAGGTACGACCATTCTCCGTCATGCGGCGAGCGAACCGCACGTTCAAAGACTTTGTCATTTTTTAAATGCCGCGGGAGCTAAGATCTCCGGAATCGGTTCCAACATTCTTACGATTGAAGGCGTTTCTTCTTTAAAACCTCCCGCCAAAGATCATAAGATCGGATCGGATTATCTAGAAGTGGGTTCGTTTATCAGTTTGGCCGCCGTAACCGGCGGAGAACTCATGATCCGCGACGTGGAGCTCGAAGATATACGTATGATTCGCATGGTCTATTCCCGTTTAGGAATCGAAGTGCGTCCTCATGAAAACGGAATTCTCGTTCCATCGGATCAGAAGATGGAGATCATCCCCGATTATCACGGAGCCACTCCGAAGATAGACGATTCTCCGTGGCCGGGTTTTCCTGCGGACATGACTTCCGTCGCGCTTGTGACCGCGACCCAATGCAAAGGAACCGTTTTGATCCACGAGAAAATGTTTGAGTCGAGACTCTTCTTCGTGGATAATATCATAGCGATGGGAGCGCAGATCATTCTTTGCGATCCGCATCGAGCGATCGTCATCGGACATTCCCGTTTGTATGGACAAAAGGTCGCAAGTCCCGATATACGCGCGGGTATGGCGATGATCATCGCCGCACTTTGCGCGGAAGGGACGAGTTATATTCATAACATCGGACAGATCGATCGAGGATTCGAAAACATCGATACGCGTTTAAGAGCCTTAGGCGCGAGAATCGAAAGAGTTAGGGAAGATTGAATCGGAAGGATTTTTTTAAAAAGGGCCTCGCGAGAATGTTCGACCTCGCTCAAGAAAGCGCGGCGGATCTCGCTTCCGGTTTTAAAGAAATCATTTCCGAAGAACAAGTTTCCGCCTCGAAATCGGCGCGGCCAGGATCCAATCCAACCGAATCGACTTCTAAAAAAACAAAAACGAAGAAGTCGTCCCAAGAAACCGAGTTTCTTCTTCCGCAACAAGTCAAACCGAATCGAAAACGTAGAATCCGAAACATTCAATCTCCGCCCGGTGCGTTAGCCGAAACCGAATTCTTAAAAAAATGCACCGGATGCGGTGATTGTATTTATGCCTGTCCTTACAGCGTTTTGTTTCCGGTCTTTGACGAGAAATCGGAAAAACATATTCCGAGAATGGACGTCAACCTCAACGCTTGTATGCTTTGTAAGGATTGGCCTTGTATCAACGCTTGCAAAGACGAAGCGCTTTTACCTTTGGACGCTCCGCCTAAGTTCGGTCAGGCGAAAGGAATTTTCGAATTTTGCATCAATTCCAAAACGGGAGAATCGACTTGTTCGAACTGCAAAGCCGCTTGTCCCGTGGATGGAGTCGTGAGTTTTAAAGGGAACAAACCTTCTTTTTCAAAGGCTTGTACGGGCTGCGGTCAATGTGTTACCGCTTGTCCAACGTTTCCAAGGGCGATTCGAGTTCAGTGAATCCGAAGAACGGGTCGATTTCTCATCCATCAATAACCTAAATTCTTTCGGATCTTTTCGGGGATGTCTTCGAAATGTTTGTATTTATGTTTTTTGCCGTCCGGAAAGATCACGTAGTAAACTCCGTTTAAAATCTCCATGTAATATTTTCCCGCTTTCTTTTCGCCGGTGGCTCGGTGATCCATTTCTTTCACCATTCTTTGATAACGCGAAGGAAGAGTTTGCCAAGAACCGTAGACTTCGATTTCACCGCCGGTATTCACGGTGTAAATTCCGTTCTCATGCATGATCTTGATTCCGTTGTAATCGAATACTTCGAGGACGTTCGTCTTTTGAGTTTTGTTTTCTTTCGGTTCGATTCGATTGAGAGAAGAATTTAAATCGTCTTTCGGCAAAGAATATTTAACGATCGAGTTGTGAGCCGTTTTTTCTTTTCTTCGTACCAGAAGCAGAAACAGATAAATCAAACCCGCAAGCAAAAGACTGATGACAAAAAACCATTCCGCGGGTTTCATTTTCTTTCCTCACATCCTCAATAACGAAACTCGATCGCCTTACAAGTCGCGGGCGTTGAATCCGTGCTCGTGGAAGCCCAGGATTGACAGCTGACAGCGAGAACCGCGTTTACGCAAAGATCGATGTCCTTTTTGCGAGAACGCCCAGGCACAAAGGCGGTGATTCTACGGTTCGTGTTGCAGGTCACGTCCTTGGATTCGTATGCAAAGATGAGTTTCGTGTTGGCTTCTTCGAACGTATAAAAATCCGCGTCCGTATTCTTTTGATAACATCCGATGAAAAAAATGAAACCGAAAAGAAAAAATCCGAACCGGCAATTTTTTAAAAACCGGTTTTGTATCGATGGGAATCGGGCCATAATTGCCATTCTTAGCAAAGGGAGAATCAAATCAAACCTCAAAGAATTCCTCAGATTCCCAACCCGCCTTTCTTACCCGTCTTCAAGGGAATTCTTTCGTTCACGGGGATTTGAACCGGTCCGAACATCGTCTCGTATTCGAAACTACCGCGGATCGAAATGTCGAGTTCCTTTCCGGAAAGACCGGCCCGCAGAATTCCTAAGGCGATTTGTAAAAGATCCCGATCCATCTTTTTTTCAAACAACGTTTCGACTTGAAGATCGACCGTCTTTTTCTGAAGCGCGGGAATCACGAATTTTTCGTTGGAAAGAACCCGAGCCAGCTCGGATTCTTTTCCGGTTTGATCGGGAACGTAAAAGGAAAGATCAAATTTGTGAAGCGTCACATCCGTTTCGTTCGGATTTTCGATTTCAACCTTCGCCAAAAAAATGATTTTCGGAACGGGTGGAAACGAAATCAGTTCGGCCCTTAGGATTTCCATCGACAAAACTTGGAACCTGCATTTCTGAAGGGCTTTGTAATTGTCTTTTAAAGCAGAACAGGAATGGAACCAAATCGTAAACCCGAATAGAAGTACGAATCCGATCCGAAGTCCGGAGAAGCGCAGCATCTTCAAAGGATCACTTGCCTTCCGCATACGGAGTTTGGATCAAAACTTTTCCCTTGGTCATATTGACCGCGTAGTGATCGATCGCCTCCGCCGCTTTTTCCAACGGAAATCTTGCAGCGATATCGGTCTTCAATTCCTTCTTTGCAAGCGCACGAAGTTCTCTCGAAAGTTTCCAGATCTTAAACGGACTTTGTTGCGGAACCCAAGTGGATAGCCAAAAACCTTCCAGCTTCTTATCCTGAAATATCATCAATCCTGCATGTAACGGAATTTCTTTTTCGGACAAAGCTCCGTATACGATTACTCTGCTTCCGTAAGGCATCGCTCCTAAAACCCGGGCAGTCAATTCTCCCGCAACTGCATCCAGACAAACCGTGGCCTTGAGTTCGTTGGAAAGAACTCTGAGTTGTCTTTCGAAGTTGGAAGTTTCCGAATTGAGAATGTGTTCGGCTCCGACAGCCTTCAACGCCGCTTCCTGTTCCGGTTTGCGGACGACGTTGATCACTTTCATTCCTTTACGAGCGGCGATTCCAACGACCATCTTTCCCAGCGCGCTCGCGGCCGCCGTTTGAACCAACGCTTTCGCTCCCGCTCTTTGCGCCTGCTCCACCATTGCGATCGCGGTGATCGGATTCACATACAGACAGGCTCCTTGTTCCAAGGAAAGGTCGTTGCCGATCGCAAGACAACTGAACGCGTCCGTGATCATATATTCCGCGTAGACGCCGTCCCCTCTTCCCGGCGCGGTGCATGCGACATTCTTCCCTTTCAGATACGAGCCGTACCAACCTCCTCCCGAAGCGACGACCGTTCCGCTTCCTTCGAAACCGGGAACGACGGGAAGTTTCTTTTTGATTCCGTAAAGACCTCTTAAAAACATCAAGTCGGAAGGATTGATCGAAGCGGAATGCATTCGAATCAGCACTTCTCCTTTTTTCAAAGGGCGGATCGTTTTTTCCACGATCACCGCTCTGCTCTTGTTCTCGCTGTATTCTTTTAACTCTAACGCCTTGTATGTTTTTGGGAGGTTCATTGGTTTTCCTTTAAGATTAAATGTTGGATCTTTTCGAGTTCTTCGGATTGAATATAATACTTTAAGAATATATCAATGTCTTCTTCGGTTCTTAAGGAGAACCATCTTCCTTCGGGATAACTCACTTGAACGGGACCGAGTTCGCATCGATCCAAACATCCCGCCCTTTGAATTCTGATTTTGCCTTCCACGGACAGGTCTTTCATCTTTTTTTTGAGAGAAGCTAACAGCTGAATCGAACCCGAGCGACCGCAGGAAACCCGTTCCCCTTCCGCTCTTACGTTCTCGCATACAAAAACGTGTTTCGTGTAAAAGTTCGACATGGATGAGAAACCTCGATTTTCTTTTTCAGTAGAATCCAACGCCCGGTCGATTGTGCAACCGTTAATACGGATCGCTTTAACCAAAAAGGGGTATGATATCTTGTCATTCTGGTCGGTTTCGAAACGAATTGTTCGCTTTCAAAGCTTGGAGCTAACGTTGAATACGAGCATTTTTTAAATTTTAAACGATTCCTTACTTTACACCAAGGTTTTTTCTTAAATCATAGACTTAAACTTTGTACACATTTTTCGGAGATTCGTAAAATGCGGAAAATTCTAATCTTATCCGTCGGTATCCTCGTTTTTTTATCCGTTTGTAAAAAACCGCAACCTGTTATTACCGAACCGGAAAAAGACGCACTACAACAAATCCTCGTAGAAAACGAAACCATTCACGGTTTTCTAATGAAGGAAGAAAATAAAATTCCGAACACGGAAAAGTTAGTCGCTCGTATACTCGACTTAATCGCGTTAAACGGAGGTCTAAAAGATTCCGCGGAAAAGATGGCAAATTCTTTGAAGAACAAGGACTCGAAAGACGTCGAAAAATTCTTCCAAGCATATTCTTCCTTTTCCGAAAACCTCGCGGAGAGTCTAAAACTTGCCGGCGGAACCGGCGTTTTCAATAAGTTCTATTGTCCGATGGTGAACAAAACCTGGGT
The DNA here is from genome assembly GCF_022267375.1 of Leptospira sanjuanensis. GTDB lineage: Bacteria > Spirochaetota > Leptospiria > Leptospirales > Leptospiraceae > Leptospira > Leptospira sanjuanensis. The sequence goes on along the minus strand of NZ_JAIZBH010000001.1, from coordinate 229,774 downwards.
CAGTCACGGAACTAAAATCGAAAATCCGTACGCGCCCGAAATGAGAGACTGTGGGGACTTAGTTCCCTAACAATAAGTGGAAGTAATCCTGGATAAAGAAGTAAAGACCCGCTGTAAAATCGGTATCTCGCTGGGAGAACCGTGTCCTGCCAATTGCAGACAAAATCTGATCCCGAATGATTGGAGCCGCGAAATCAGGGAATCCTGTATCGCAGGCGAGAAGATGAACGCGTTCGCGGAAGGAAAGGCGGGAATTAACGTCGGCGCGTCCGCGTTCTTACAAGCGCACCCTCTCGTATTGGAGGAATTCATCTCCAAGGGAGAAGTTTATTTCGAAGTACTTCGATATTTTCTCGCGATCATCGAACCGCAAAAAATCAAAGAAGTCATCGAAGCGTTCAGCAACAAACTTCTTTATAAAATCATAATACACGAATACAACATATTCCAACAAACCGAAGACGAGCGAAGACGTCTTAAAAAAACGGCTTCGTTCATGGATTTAAAATCGAACGAATATTGGACTTCTTTGACTCCTCAGCGGGTTTGCAGCTTTATCGCGTATTGTCTTCAGGAAGCGAAGGACCCGGAGTTCGCCTCGCAATTTTTAACCGTTCTTCCTCCCGAAGCCGTTTCCGATCTGAGAAACCTCGCGGGTTTGAACTTGGAAGAAGAGAAGGAACTTTATCTTTCGCTCAAAGACGGAATCTACGAACTGCCGATTCGAAGCCCGGGAATTTATCGGCATATTCTTACCTTGTTTGAAGACGATCCGGAGATCTTTTTGATCCTTTCCACCATGGAGGATCTCGTTTCCAGAAAACAACAGATCATCGAATCCTCTCACGTGATTCTGGAAAAATACAGATCGGGAAAACTCAACCACCAATCCTTATTTGCGGATCTTTCCGTTTTGGAACCGGAAATCACGATGGAAATCCTGGGAATTTTCGAAGAGAAGGGAATTATCGGACGTTCCGAAAAAAACCTCATCAAAGAACTTCTTTCCAAACAAAAACATTCCAAAAACTAAAAAACGGTTCAAGCCGAGATGTTCCGTAAAATCCGTCTTTATTTGTTTTCTCCGTTTATCAAAAGCGAAAACGAGATACAGTCTTTAAACGGAATCCGCGCGATCGCAATTTTGCTGGTAATCGTGTATCACGTTTGGCTTCCATTCGGTGTAGCGGGTTTCCCCGAAATTTTGCGGAACGTTTTTTCGAATTTCAATTCGGGCGTGGATTTATTTTTCGTTCTCAGCGGCTTTTTGATATATTCAAGAATTCTAAAATACCAAACCGATCCGGCGGCTTTTTCCAAACGAAACTTCTTTTTGGCGCGTTCCTTACGGATTTTCCCGGCCTATTATTTTTGTCTGTTCGTTCTATACTTGTATTTTCAAGGTCAACACGATCGTTTATCCGCTATCGCAATTCCGAATGAATTGCAGACCGCAGAATTGAATCAACTCTCGGCGATTCTACGGAGCTGGTATGCGGACTTGTTCTATATTTCAAATTACACGAAACATCGTCTTTCTTTAGTCGGTTGGTCTTTGTCCATTGAAGAACAGTTTTATCTGATTCTTCCGTTCTTTTCCACGTTCTTTTTATTTCGATTCGGGATTAGGGTAAGAATTCCGATTCTATCGATTCTCTATTTCGTTCCCCTTCTGTTTCGAATCGTGTATGTTCTGAACGATGCCGATCTTACCGTATTGATCTATTCCCATACCCGGATGGACAGCCTTTTGATCGGGATGATTCTCGCTGAGTGGAAAACAACAACGGATGTATCTTTGGAAAATAGGACATCGTCAAACAACGATAAAACAACCATCCTCGGCGGCTCGATGCAAATTCCGTTTATAAGAAAACGGTTTTCGGAACCGGTTTTATTCCTTTTCGCAATCGGTATATTAGCGATCGGTCATATTTATCCGCTGGAACACGGGTTTCGAAAAACATTCGGATATAATTGTTTCAATGCCGGCTACGCGGTTTTGATTTATCTTTCCTTACAAAAGGAAAGTCTGATTGCGCGCGTATTCGGACTCGGATTCTTTCGACCGATCGCGAGGCTCAGTTATACGATGTATCTCTGGAACATTTTGATCGCAGGTATTGCGGTTTCCAAAATTCTTTCCGGAATTACACAACCCGGACCGAACGATTTTGCAACGGCGATTGGAACGGCGATTCTTTATTGTTTTGCCGTTTCCTGGGTTTTGTATCTCGTCGTAGAAAGACCGTTTTTAATTTTGAAGGAAAGAATTCTCCCCAAAAACGAAACTCGTTAAACCGACATTCCAAATGAGGCGTATCGATCCGCACTTCCATTTTCTTATACGCTCCCCATCCAAGCCAGATCCGTAACGCCCACATCGAAACCCATTTGCGTCAAAAGGGTCGTGATCTGTCCTCTATGATGCGTTTGATGATTGAAAAGATGAGCGACCAAAATCCAAGTCGGTTTTTCCAGCTCCCTTTGATACATAAGGCTGAAAAATTTATACGGAGAATTCAGCCAATCCGATTGAATCGTCTTTGTCCATTCGATGATCCGCGTATCGTAATCCTTACGAGTCCGAGTCAATTCCTCAAAACTCGTAAAAAGGTCCGAACCCGCGGGACCTTTCGGAAGAGGTTCGTTGTGAAATCGAGCCATCCAAGACATGTCCACCCAAAGGATATGATTGAGAGTCGAATGGATCGATTTAAAGAACGCGTGTCGATCCTCCTTTCTCTGTGAATCGGATAACTTTAGACAAACGTTATATACTTTTTCGTTCATCCATCGATTGTACTCGGCCATCAGTCCGCAGTATTCCGGAGTCAACATACGATTCTCCTAAACTTGGATTTTTGAAATCTTTCGGATCGATTCGGAAATTCTTACAATTCCGGTTTCGATCGCCTCCAAGGAAGAATGCGAAAAATTGATTCTCATCGTATCCGTTTCGGGATCATTCGTATAAAACGGGATTCCGGGAACGAAAGCCACATTGTTTGCGATTGCGGATTCGAACAACTCCATCGACGAAATAAAACCTTTCAGTTTCAGCCAGAAAAACATTCCGCCTTGAGGCGAAACCCATTCCGCAAAACCGCTCATCGATCTACGCAGAGATGCTTCCATACATTCTTTCTTGATACGATAAGAAGAACGCGTTTTTACGATTTGTAAATCCAAATCGTAAAGATTCAAATATTCGTCCAAAACGATTTGTGAAAGAAGATTCGAATGAAGATCGCTCGCCTGTTTCGCGATTAAAATCTTATCAATTATTTGTTTCGGAGCGCAGATCCAACCTACTCGAAAACCGGGTGTCAAGATTTTGGAAAAAGTGCCGAGACTGATCGTTCCTTCCGGATACAAGGATTGAATGCTGGGAAGATTCTCCGAATCGAAACGGATTTCTCCGTAAGGATTATCCTCGACCAAAATGGAATTTTGCGATTTTAGAATCTCCGCAAGAAGTTTTCTTTTTTCAAGAGGAATGGTTTTTCCGGTCGGATTTTGAAACGTCGGATTTGAATACAAAAACTTAGGAACGGTAGTTGCAAATGATCGCTTCAAAAATTCGAGATCCATTCCGTCTTCTTCCAGCGGGATTCCGACCAAGGAAGGTTCGTACAAAGAAAATGCCTGGATCGCTCCCAAATAACCCGGACGTTCGATAAAGATCGGATCTCCCGGATTGATCAGAACCTTTCCGATCAAATCCAAAGCCTGCTGGGAACCGGTCGTTATCAGAATGTTTTCCGAACTCAAAGGATAGTTTATGTTTTTGTAATATCTTTCGAAAATCTTCTCTCGGAGCGGAGTGAATCCTTCGGAAATTCCGTATTGAAGAAGATCCGAACCGTATTTTCGAAACGCGCTTTCCGTTGATAAGCGAAGTTCTTCCACGGGAAACAAAGAAGGATCGGGATGTCCCCCCGCAAACGAAATCATTCCCGGATGAGAAGTCGCTTTCAAGATCTCGCGGATAAACGACCGGCTCGATTTTAGAATCCGATCCGAAAAATAAAACTGCTCCCGATTCATATCTCGATCCAACCTTCCAAATACGATACGCAGGTTCCTCCGATTCGAACGCGTTCGCCCAAATTCTCGCAAAAAAGTTTTCCTCCTCTGCGCGAAGCCTGATACGCTTGGAGACTCTTTTTGCCGAGACGTTCGGACCAAAACGGAATGAGCGTGCAATGGGAAGAACCGGTAACCGGATCTTCTGCTAAGCCGATGCTCGCGGAAAAAAATCGGGATAAAAAGTCGAATTCACCCGAACCAGGACAGGTTAGAATGACGCCTAACGCGTCCATATTTCTTAATCCCTGAATGTCGCATTGAACTTCTCTAAGTTGGGTTTCGTTTTCATAGACGAGCATATAATCCCGCGCTTTCCAAACTTCCTTAGGTCGAATCGAAAACGAATTCAGCACTATTTCCGGCGCCTCAACAAGCGCCGGTTTTCGGGAAGGGAAATCGAGATAAAGAACATTCTCTTTTTTGAATACGTTTAATTCTCCCGATAGGGATTGAAAACGAATCCGATCGCCCGTAAACCCGCCTTCGTCAAATAGATAAAACGCGGTCGCGAGCGTAGCGTGTCCGCAAAGATCGACTTCTCGAAGCGGTGTAAACCAACGAATACGATACGATTCTCCTTCTCGAACGAAGAATACGGTTTCGCTCAGATTATTCTCCATCGCGATCTTTTGCATCCGTTCGTCCGAAATCCATTCCTGCAAAGGACAAACCGCGGCGGGATTTCCCTGAAAGACTTTTTGTGCAAAGGCGTCGATCTGAAGAATTCTAAGTTTCATAAAAAATGATTTCCTTCCTGAAGTAATCCTGTTATAACAAATTTACAACAATCATAACAGATACAGAAATGAGCATTTTAACCAGTACAGATCAAAATTCAAAATACGAAACGATCGCGGAAAACCTCAAAACCATGCTTGAATCGGGGGTTTTGCGAGCGGGGGACAAACTTCCTTCTTTGCGGAAAATTTCGCAGGAAAAAAAAGTGAGCATTTCGACGGTCCTGCTCGCATACGAACTTTTGGAAAACGAAGGTTATATCGAATCCAAGCCGAAATCGGGTTATGTGGTTCTCGCAAGAAAGGGAACTTCGAAACTTCCCACCATGCCCAAAAAGCCGAAGCTCGTTTCCTCTTTCGGAATCGACGAAAGAATTTCCTCGCTCATTGATTCATTACAAAATCCTGATATTCTTCCTTTGGGAACGGGAATTCCGGAAAAGGAATATCTTCCGATTCCTTCTTTGCATAAGAATCTAAAAAAGGCGATCTTGATGGCGGACAGCCACAACTATCAAAATTCTCAAGGATACGTCGGACTCAGAAAACAGTTGTCTCTTCGTTCTTCTTTACAAGGAGTTTCTACGCACGAATCCGAAATCATCGTAACGAACGGATGTCAGGATGCGCTCAACCTCTGTATCAAGGTTCTTACAAAACCGGGCGATCTGATCGCGGTCGAATCTCCCGTTTATTTCGGAATTTTGCAAAGCATTCAAAGGCAGGGAAGAAAACTTTTGGAAATCCCGGTCGATCCGCTCTCCGGTATGAGCCTTTCGCATTTCGAGGAGGCGCTAAATCGTTATCCCATCCAATGCGTAATCCTCAATCCGAATTTTCAAAACCCTACGGGAAGTCTTGTTTCCAACGAGAATAAAAAGGCGTTCGTCGATTTATGTTCGAGCAAAAATATTCCGATCATCGAGGACGATATTTATGGAGATTTGTATTTTAATTCTTCGCGTCCTCTTTCCTTAAAGTCCTTCGATAAAAAAGAAAACGTATATAAGATTTCTTCGTATTCAAAGATCATATCGCCCGATCTCCGAATCGGATGGATCTTACCGGGAAAGAAGGGGCACGAACTTCAAAAAGAAATCAAACTTTCGAGACTCGCTCTCTCGAGTATTCCCCAAATCGCCTTAAGCGAATATTTGAAAACCTCATACGAAAGAAACTTAAAGATGCTGCGTAGGAATCTTTCTTCCAATCTTGCTAAAATCCGAGAATCGGTTTTAAAACATTTTCCGGAATCTACCTCGATTTCCAACCCACAAGGCGGTCTCGTATTTTGGATCGAACTGCCGGATAAGATCGATAGCCTTCTTCTACAGAACGAAGCTTGGAAACACAACATTTCGGTCGCACCCGGTCCGATCTTTTCGGGCACAGGGAACTTCAGAAACTTTTTGCGTTTGAGCGGAGGAATCAAACTTACCCCGAAGGTGGAAGAGAAAATCAAGACGTTAGGAAAACTGGCTTCTCAACTGAAGAATTCTTTGTCTTGAAAAACGAAAGGTTTCGACATTCTCCGTTTCAGCGCTTTCCGATTCCGGTAAGGCCGTTTTAATAAACGGCCCTTTCTTCCACTTGATATTCTTTGAATAAACTCTTTTGATTTCCGACTTCGCTTTGGAACTCCACCGGATATTGAGCCGTAAAACAAGCGTTGCAGAATCCTCCGCCCTTGTGATCCAAAACCGCGCGGTTCATGGACTCGACGGAAAGATAGGCGATGCTATCGACTCTTAGGTATTTGCGGATTTCTTCAATAGTGTGCGTTGCGGCGATCAGTTCGTTGTGGGTCGGAATATCGATTCCGTAATAGCAAGGGGATATGGTCGGAGGTGCGGAAACTCGGAGATGGATTTCTTTGGCGCCCGCGTTTCGGATCATCTTGATGATCTTTCGACTCGTAGTCCCTCTCATGATGGAATCGTCGACCACGATCACTCGTTTTCCTTCGACGACGTTTCGAACCACGTTGTATTTGATCTTGGCTCCGAAATCTCGGATCTTTTGATCCGGTTCGATGAACGTTCTTCCGATATAATGAGATCGAATCAATCCGGATTGATAGGAAATTCCGGATTCTTCCGCATAACCTAAAGCTGCGATGCTCGCAGAATCGGGAACCGGAATTACAACGTCCGCTTCCACAGGCAATTCTCTGGCTAAGAATCTTCCTAAATTCTTACGAACCTTGTAAACCGATTCGCCGAAGATGTTGGAATCAGGTCTTGCAAAATAGATGTATTCGAAGATACAAAGACTTGGGGTCGCTTTCGGAAACGGATAATAAGAATTCACTCCGTTCTTATCGACGACGATCATCTCACCCGGTTCCACATCCCTTTCGTATTTCGTATCGGTGATGTCGAAGGCGCAGGTTTCGGACGCAAATACGATTGATCCGTCTTCCCTACGCCCCATCACCAAGGGACGGAATCCGTTCGGATCGCGCACTGCAATCAACTGGGATTTGGTAAGAATGACAAGCGAATACGCCCCTCTTACTTTTTTGAGAGCGGACGAAAGCGCGGAGAGAAAATCGGATTCTCCCGAACGGGCCATAAGGTGAACGATCACTTCCGAGTCGATCGTGGTTTGGAAAATGCTTCCTTCTTTTTCGAGCTGGCTTCTGAGCTCCCAAGAATTGACCAAATTTCCATTGTGGGCCAGAGAAACGGCTCCGAGATGGGATTCGACCCGAAGAGGTTGTGCGTTTCTTAAAAAGCTGGCGCCGGTCGTGGAATAACGATTGTGACCGATGGCCGAATTGCCCTGAAGTTCCTTGAGTTTGGTTTCGGTGAAAATATTGGCGACCAGCCCCATTCCGGCGTAGCGATAGAGGTGTTCCCCGTCTGAGGAGACGATCCCGCTGGATTCCTGGCCCCGATGCTGCATCGAGTAAAGACCTAAATACGTGAAATTCGACGCTTCCGATGAATTAAAAATACCAAAAATCGCGCATTCATCTTTTGGTTTGTCATCCTGGGCTTGTCTTCTTACTCTGGATTTATCGGGAATTCGACTCATTCTCTGCCTTCTTAAGCTTAAAATCTCAGGTCGCGTTTTTCATGCAAATAAATTCCGACTACATAGTCGTAGATACAATTCGAAGCCTACAACTCGTTCTCATTAATTTGAGCCAGGCGGACTCTATCTCCATCGATACGGAGTCCTCCGGTTATTATACGTATTTTTCCAAGGTCTGTCTGATTCAAATTTCGGCTAAGGGAAAAAATTACATCATCGATCCGTTGAAGCTACAAAACTTAGATGGTCTCGGAAGTTTATTCGAAGATAAAAAAATTCTAAAAATCTTCCATTCCGCCATCGATGATATCAAAGCCCTGAAAAAGGATTTCGGTTTTACGTTCGTAAATATCGCCGATACTGGATTCAGTTCGCGTCTTTTGGATCACGATCAATATTCTCTTACATACCTCGTCGATTATTATCATAAAATTAAGCTTTCCAAGAAGGAGCAGAAGTCTAACTGGGAAAAGCGGCCGTTGGAAAAAAGCCAACTTCAATACGCAGCTTTGGATACGGTTTATTTAGAAACGATTTGGGAAAAGATGAAGGAAGAACTCACAAAGAGAAGCCTCTTTGAGGAAGCTCTTTCCGAGTTCGAAAAAATCGCATCCGAAGAACCCGGTTCCGAAGGAAATTCCATTTCAATGGACAAGTTCCCGGATATTTTGGAATACAGCGCGGACGAAAGAAGATTCATCTACGATACGCTCGTGTTTCGGGACGATAAATCGAGAAAGTTGAATAAGGCGCCGTTTCGAGTCTTTAACAACGAAAAAGTGGTCCAGCTCGTAAAGTCGAGAAGGGACATGTCCAAGTTAACCGAAATTCTCGGGAAGAAGGACGCGGAAACACTGTTTCAAATTTATGCGAATCCGAGCGGACCTCCGATTCAAAAATCGGAATTGTTTAAAAAACCTGGCGAGAATCTGACGAACGAAGAGGGAGAACGTTTTAAACGTTTGAGAATCTGGAGAGAAACGATCATGTCGATTCGGAGAATGAGTCATCAGATGATGCCTTCGAATAAGATGATCGCGGAACTCGCGCAGAGAAATCCGAAGACGCTCGACGAACTCAGGGAGATGAATCTTTTCTCGGAATGGAAAGTGGTTCACTACGGACCTTCGATCCTGGCCGCCTTGGAAAACGTTCCATACGAATCGAATATCAAAGGATTGATTCCGATTAACAAAAAATTCGAATAAAGGAATATTCAAAATTCTGAATGCAGGTAAAGAATGAGATTTGATTTTCAGTCGCTCAAAACCCAGCTTGCAGTTCCTCAGGAAAGTTTTACCGGAATTCCGACCCCGCCGATTGGAGAGGAAAAATCAAGGGCCTCGTCCGTTATTCTTCCCATATACGAAAACCCGGATTCTACTCAGGGAATCATCCTACAAAAAAGAAATTCCAATCTGAAAGCGCATCCGGGGCAAATTGCGTTTCCCGGCGGTGCGCATTCCAAACGAGACAAGAATCTTTTGGATACGGCCCTTCGCGAATGGGAAGAGGAAATGGGAGAATCCAGTTCCGTTCTCGAAGTTCTCGGGGAATATCACGGACTTTTTACGCATACAGGATTTCATATTTCTCCCTTTATCGCTCGATACGCCGGCTCATTTCGTTTTAACACGAATCCGGAAGAAGTAGAACGTTCTATCCTACTCGATTTGAATCGTTTGGAAACGGCTCCGTTTTATTCGATTCGAATTCGGAGATCCGGCGCAAGAGAAATCGAAATCTATTATTTCGATTTGGAAGAAGGATTACTCTGGGGGGCTACGGGAAGAATCATCGTAAACTTTTTGCGCGAATATGCCGGTTTTGAAAGACAACCGACTCAAGTGGAACCGAATTTAGGCAGCCCTCCTTTTTTTGATCCGGTTCGGAAATTCTCTAAAAAAAATTAAAAAGACATTTTTTTCTTCAGCTAGTTTGCCGTCTGAAAATTGTGGATACGATTCTGTCTCGTAGTCCGTGTCGACAGGAGCGAGGAAAGAATTCAAAGTGTCCAAACGAGACTTCGAACTTTTCAAAAGGATCGATAAATTATCGTGCGGATTCTTTCAAACTGCCGATATTTATATAAGACATAATAAAATAAAACGAAGAACCCAAAAGGTTAAGATGAGATACGAACAAAACTGTTTCAAACTCAGCAACGACCTTCTATGGGGCAGCGTTAAGGAGGTAAAACAACGATGAAGATGATTAAGAATCTATTTCAAACCGAAATACGCAATTCCTACCTAAAAGAAAGTTTTCAAGAAGAAGAATGGTATCAATCCTTGATCAACCGTCCCGGTATCGAAGAAAGAATTCCTTACTTCAAAACCAGAGCGGAAAATAAAAAAGTAACAGCCATTGTAAGATGAACCCTGAAGAAAAAGCAAAATTATTAGAAACGCTGGACTTGATTCTGAAACACCTTCAGAATCAAAGCTCCAACTCCGGATCCGACTACAAAGTGGTTCTTTATTTGGTTCCGATCTTCGGAATCGTATTCGGATGTTCCTTGCTGTTTTTCGTTTTTTATTGGTGGTATAGACAAAGGATAGAAATCATCAAAGCCGGACTTTACAAAAAGGAAAGCTTCGATCTTAGAACGTATTCTTTCTTTTTAGGTTTGATCCTGACCTTTGTCGGAATCGCGCTCTCCATCGGATTCATTTCCGTATTAGGTCAATCGCTTGCAATGCTCGGAGGACTTGTTCCGCTCGGAACCGGTTTAGGATTGCTCTGCTATTATAAATTCTCCCGATCTCGATGAGGGAAAACCTTCCCATTGTATGCAACCAGGAAGACTGGGACTGCATTCAAAAAGTATTACACGGCGATTTCAATTCGTTCGAATTGCTGATGAACCGTTATCAGGGATTGGTTTATTCCCAAGCGATCAAGGCCTTTCGTAACGAAACGGAGGCTGAAGATTTCACCCAGGACATATTTTTAAAGGCATTCGAAAGTTTATCCACGTTCCAAGGTAGATCCCAATTCTCCACTTGGTTGTTCGTAATCGCGAGAAACGAAATCATCCGAAGATACCGCCGAGAACACCCCGAGGTCGCCGGACTCGACGCGTTGATTCTCGCGGAAACCGAAAAAGATAAACAAAGAGAAATCTCTTCCGAACAGGAAGCAAAACTTCTCAAACAGGAAAGCTCCGAGAAGATCCGAAACCTTGTAGAAAGCCTTCCCGAACTCTATCGCAAACCGATTTCTCTCCATTACTTCGAGAATATGTCTTATAAAGAAATTTCAAAAAAATTAAACTTGAAAATGAACACTTTAAAGAGTTATATTTTCAGGGGCAAGGAAATCATGAGGGATTGGTTAAACAAGGAAGAGAATGAAAAACAAGAATAATTCCGTTCCCCATTCTCCCGAACCCGATTCGCTTCCGCCGGAACTCGAAGAAAAACTGCACTTTTTCGAAGAGGAAACCCTAAACACTCGGGAAAATACGCCTGTTCCGCCGGATTTAAAACGAAGAGTCATGCTCCATATCGTTCCCGTCCGTCACATTAAGATTATCTTATCCGGCCTTTTTCTACTCGGGTTTTCTCCGCTTACGGTTTTGTTTTTTTTGGATCTGGGATTTTTGATCGAAACGGGACTTCTCGCTTTCATTTTAGTGACGAGCAGCATTCTCTTTTGTGTTTTCGCAATTTTAGCCGGTATCTACCTTGTCCATTATAGAAATCCATACACCAAAGAATGGAAAAATAAATTAGGCTTTTTTGAATGAATAGAAAGAATATTAGAATTTCCTTTTTCTCTCTTTTGATTTTTTCCGCGCTCGCGTCGACGAACTCGCTTTTGGCGGATCAGACCTCTTCCGCTGCGGATAAAGAAACGAAACCGGTTATGGGTGCGAGAGAATATCTGAACGCCGACCTGGATCGCGTATTTCCGATCATTCAAAAAATGAAAAAGGACGAAGCGGCGATCTTAATCACTCAAATCAGGGAAGAATCCAAAAAAGAATGGCCTAATGCAGACAAGTTCTACTTTCTGATTTCCCATCTCGAAGGCATCAAAGCGATCGAAGAAGAACACGAACGACTGAGAAGCCTGAACGAAGTGTATCTAATCGGAACGTTATTGCTCTCGGGTTTTCTCGTCTTTTCGATTTTCCGTCAAAGAACCTTGATTCGCAAGATCAACGCCCAATTAGGTGATAAAGGGTAATCTTTGTTTTCTCTCTGTCATTTAACAAAACGCTGAAAATCGAATTTCTGTAGTTTGTAATTTTTTCGTATTCTAATTGTAACGAATTTCTGGAATATTAGGATTATAAACATTGCCCGGTCTAATGAGAAAGGATCTCGCGGTTTTCGGTTTTCTAAAAAAGGAAAATCGATTTGTAAAAAAACAGCGATAGATCGGGAAAAGAACAGGACTCATGAAAAACCAATCAGGGAACCCAGGGCAAAAAGTCCTCGTTGTTGACGACGAGGAGGATATCGCCGAGCTGATCCGATTCCACCTCGAAGAAAACGGCTATCAAGTCGACACATGCCAAAACGGGTTAGAAGTTCTCCCAAAACTCGAAAAGAACACACCGGATCTCGTAATTCTAGATTTGATGCTTCCGGGAATCGGCGGAATGGATCTATGCAAAAAGATCAAAGAAAAGTATTCCATGCCGATCATCATGGTTACCGCAAAATCCGGTGAGACCGAGGCGGTTCTCGGATTAGAACTCGGTGCGGACGACTATGTCCGTAAACCGTTCAGCACTCGCGAATTGATCGCTAGAGTTCGTTCCGTTTTAAGAAGAACCAAAGAAGGAGAGGAAGAGGAACAATTCGAAGGAAACATCACCATCGGAAACATCTTTCTCAACTTGAAAGCCCATAAGGCTTTTATCAACAATTCGGAAGTGGATTTAACCCTCATCGAATATAAGATTCTCAATCTCTTTATGACCAACCCGGGCGTGGCTTTTACAAGAGACAAATTATTGGACCGCGTTTGGGGAAAAGATATTTACGTTACCGACCGAGCTGTCGACGTAAATATCAAGAGACTGCGCGACAAACTCGGAGACGAAAAGGAAAGACTCGAGACGATACGCGGAATCGGCTATAGATTCAATGAGGCGTAGCTTATTTTCAAAACTCCTTCTTAGCAACTGGCTGCTTTTGCTTGTACTCCTCGTTGTTGCCGGCGCGGTACTTTTCGCGGAGAAGTTCATTCATCCCGATTTTAGAATTCTTCTTTTTTCCTTTTACGTTCTTTTTGCCATGTTCGGGACGTTCTACATGTCCTACTCGATCGCAAAGAGAGTCGCGGAACCTCTCGACAGAATCGAAAAGAAAACGAGCGACATCAACGCGGGAGATTTCGGTTCCGAGTTGGCTCTTTCGGACATTCGGGAACTCGCGGACTTAGCTTCTTCCATCAATCTCATGTCCAGTCGATTGAAGAATCAATTCGTGGATCTTACGATCGAAAAGGAAAAATTCGATTCCGTTTTACAAAATCTGAAAGAGGGTGTGTTTGCGATCGATCCGGAAAACGCCTCCATTCTTTTTCAAAATAAAAGTATTCCGGGTTCTTTGATCGAACCGAATTCAAGATCCAGAAAAGTAACGGACGCGACGCGAGATCCGAGACTTTTGGAATTCGTTTTAAATCATCTCAAAGGTCCGAGCGATTCCAAGATGGAACTCGATCTTGGACAGAATTTTTACACGATCAAGATGTATCCTCTGAAAACGAACGGTAAAACGCTGATGTATATCGGCGTGATCCGAAACATCACCGAAGAAAAACAATCGCATATCATTCGGGAACAATTCGTGCAGAACGCTTCTCACGAACTCAAAACTCCGATCACGTCCATAAAGGGATATACGGAAACGTTGCTCGATCGTTTACGCCTTTCACCGGAAAGTCACGAAAAACGATTTCTAGACGCGATTTCCAGAAACACGGATCGTATGGTGCGTATCGTCGAAGATATGCTGACCATCACACGAATCGAAAATCAAACAAAGATCGCGGGCGATGAAGAATTCTCCCTGAAATCTCTTGTGGAGAATCTGAGTTATACCGTGGAAGGGGTCGTTTCCTCCAAAGGTCAAAAGTTTGTCGTAGAGATGCCTGAACCTTTGATGATCGCCGCGGATTGGGTTCTTTTGGAACACATGCTCTTAAACTTGATCTCGAACGCGTCCTCTTATTCTCCCGAAGGAAAAACGATCACTCTGAAAATTCTTCCGGTAAAAACGGATCAGGTTCAGTTTCAAGTGATCGATCAGGGGATCGGAATTCAAGACGAGGACAAAAGCAGAATCTTTGAAAGATTTTTCCGAGTCGATAAGAACCGTTCCCGTAAAGAAGGCGGAACCGGTCTCGGTCTTTCCATCGTAAAACATATCGTGCGTCTTCACCACGGCTCCGTAAAGGTTTTCGACAACCCGGAAGGCGGGACGATTTTTGCGGTTACGATTCCGATTCGTTATCAAGCCGAAGTATCCTGAATTCTTCTTTCCGGCAGAGATAATTTTCCAAACATAGATCCAATCGACACGTTGAGGGATCTTATCCATGACAATGCCAAAAGGCTTTTCATCTTTCGGAATCAATATCGGAATCAAGGACAATACGAAAGACTTCGGAGTGATTTATTCCGAAGTGCCCTGCAAAGCGACCGCCGTATTCACCAAAAACAATTATCCGGGCGCTCCCGTCATCGTGGGAAAAGAACACGTTCAATCCGGTCTTCTGCAAGCCGTGGTCATCAATTCTAAAAATTCGAACGTAGCAACGGGTGAAAAAGGAATTCAAAACTCAAGAGACATCTGCAAAGCGATCGGAGAATCCCTCGGCATCGACGCAAAGTTAGTCCTTCCTTCTTCGACCGGAGTGATCGGAGTTCCGTTAAAGATGGAAGTGATTCTCCCCGCTTGTAAAAAAGCGAAATCGCTTTTAAAACCGGGTAACTTGGAAGAAGTCGCAGAAGCGATCATGACCACGGACACTAGAAAGAAAATTTCTTTCCGAAAAATCAAAACAAAATCAGGAGAAGGCACGATCTACGGGATCGCAAAAGGCGCAGGAATGATCGAACCGAATATGGCTACGATGCTCTGCTATATTCTTTCGGACGTTTCTCTGCCGGAAGGAACGGATTTATATTCCGTTTTAAAATCATCCGTGGATCAGAGCTTCAATTGTTTAACGATCGATTCGGACACTTCCACTTCCGATACGGTCGCGTTGCTTTGCAACGGTTTGTCCGGCGAAAGTTCCGTTGAAGATTTTTCGAAAGCCCTTACGGAAATTTCAATCGATCTTACCAAACTCATCGCGATCGACGGAGAAGGTGCGACCAAGTTGATCGAACTCACGATCACCGGCGCAAAGAACGAAACGCAGGCAAGAAAAATCGGCAAGTCGATCCTGAATTCTCCCTTGGTAAAAACCGCGATCTACGGCGGCGATCCGAACTGGGGAAGATTGGTGATGGCGGTGGGAAAGGTTTTCGACGAACCGATCCCGTTCGAAGGTCTTCAAATCTATTTTGGAACGCTTCCGGTCAAAGAAGCGAACCAGGAAACATTGAAAAAGCTTTCCGAATACTTAAAAAATAATACTGAAATTTCCTTAAATGTAGTGTTGAATGTTGGGGCCGTTTCCATGAAATTTTGGGGCTGCGATTTTACGGAAAAATACATCGAAGAGAATGCTTACTACACTACCTGACAACGAGGAGAATCAAATCGGATTTAGGGAAGCCTTCCGTTCTCTCGTAACGGACTACTATCTAATTTCCGGAATTATCAACCTGTTCGCAAAGGGAATTTCGATTCTAATTGCGCTGGGTTTGTATTTCTTTATTCTCTCCGTAATTCCGGCGGCCATCGAATATTATATGGAAGTGAGTCTTCTTTCCACTTTGATCTTTGCGGTTTTTATCATATTCCCTCTTCAGGAAAAACTCAGCGGAAAATTAAAGTCGATTCTGATTTCCGAATATTTAAGCGACGATCCTCGATCCTCCCAATTGGCGTATCGAAAATTCGATCACGAAGGTCTGATCAAGAACGTATTCCCGGATTTGGTTCGGTTGACCGAGAGTAATTACGGAAAACTCGCGCTTCTTAACAACGACTTGAGAACCTTCGAACTTTATACGTATGCGAAGAAGAAACAAAGAAAGGTCATCACACACGACGGAATCAATCCGGACGCAAAGTTGTTGAAATACATCCTAAACAAAAAGAACGGAGCGATCATCGGAGAACCGGATCAAAACCACGAAATCAACGAGGATTTCGTAAGCCTCCGCGCTAATTTCATATTACCTTTCGTTTATAGAGAAACCCTATTCGGCTTTCTTGCGGCATCGAACATTCCAAAAGATTCCGTGCGTCAGGATTTGAGTTTTCTTTCCGGAAAGTGCGGGATCGCGGTTCACAATCATATTTTATCTTCCCAAGTCGCGGAAAATAAAAAGTACAGAAAAGAATTGGAAACGGCCGGCAAGATCCGGAAATTTCTGGAAGCCGCCGAACCTCCGATGATCGGAAATATCCGCATCGAAGTCCTTTCCAGAGAACCGGGGGAACTCGTCGAGTTTCTCAACTCGGAGGGCGAAGAAACCTACTTTGTCATCTTAAAACTGGGAGTTACGAACCAGATTTCCGTATTAGTTCTTTGTTATATACTTGGAATTTTGTTTTCTGCTAGAACGTCCCGATCGGTTCAAAGTTTGAGTTACATTAAGAATCTGGTCGAATCCTATCTCAAAGAAATTTCCTGGAACGAGGACTACGATCTTTTGGTCGGAGTGATTCGTAGAAGCGAGAATACGATTTCCCTGAAAACATCCGGCAAAAATTTTAAAGCGCATAGAAATTCGAACTTCGGTAAAAATCTTCTTTCAGCGGGCTGGGAAGTGGAAGAGGAAATCGGCAGAGATCCTTTGATCCTCACCTGGAAGAACCGCACGATGATTTCTATCTATGACTTAGGATTTCCGGCGTGAGAAACATACTTTTATTGTTCATATCTCTGATCTTGTTCAGCATCGCGCTTTTTATAGGAGTTTTGCAGACTTCTTCCGAAAGTTTAAGACCTCCTTTTTATTATTATCCGAACGGAACGATCATTCAAAGCAGCGAAGAATTTCCGGGCATATTAGGGAAGAAAGTGGATCTTTTGGAACTTGAGATCGCGGTTAAAATGGCCGAATCGGGTCAATCGTATGAAAACGGAATCCACGTTTACGACAAGGGAGTCAGCGAAACGATCCCTGTCATTCTCGCACCGAAATCGGATTACTCCGTGATCCAGGATTTTACGAGAGACATTCTGATTTCACTGTTGTATCTTTCCGTAGCGATCTGGTTTTTCTTTTACACAAGGGATCTCTACATGCTTTTGCTGTTCGGTTCCCTGTCGTGTTTGAGTTTATTCAACTTCTTTCTAGTCGGCTTTCACGAATTCCACTTTTTATTTTTCTTTTTTCTTTATTTTACAGCATTCGTGATCTTGAATATATCGTTTCGACTTCGAGGCAAGGAACTTCCCACACGATGGTTCGCACCGGAGATCATCTTCTCTTTGATCGCGGGTTTCGTGGGAAAATCGCAGAAGGCCGATCCGCATATCTTCGGAATACTTGCGACCAACGGAGTTTATTTTATTCTCTTCTGCTCCGTGATCTGCATTTTCTTTTTGATTTTGGATTCGATACGAAATCTTTTTCCGTTGCAGAGTTTATTCAAAAAACTCAGTTTGATTTTGGCGTTCAGCGCGATTTCCATTCTTCCTTTCGTATCCGTGGAATTTTCGCATCTTATCTCGCCCGATTCGGCGAAAGTTATGATCTTGGCGGCGTTCTTGATATTTCCGGCCTTGATCATCTACGGAACGTTCACGTATTCGATCGTTCCCGTTCAGATTGCGTTCAGTTCCTCTCTTACTTCGATTTATTTGATCTTGATCCTTGCGGGCGGTTATCTGTTTCTTCTTGCGGCGTTTTTTAAATTTAATCCGATCGCTGCGGATAAGTATCTGGAAGAATTCAACGTTCTCTTTCTTTGTTCGAGTTTATATACTCTCGGTTCAATCAACCGGCGTTTGTCCAACCTTGTGGACACTTGGAGCTTTAAAAGAAATCAAAAACTTCATTCGGCGATGGAAACGATCTCTTCGATGATCAGCGCTCCTATTTCCATGCGAGCGACGATCAATAATCTAATGAGAAAGGTTTCGGAAGCGTTGGATATTTCCAAAATCCTCGTATTGATTCCTGCGGATAAATTTCCGAGAACGGATCTGAAGAATATCAACTTCATTCGAATCGCTTCCGGTTCGGAGATTTGGCAGTATTTTGCGGCCAATACGGAAGTTACCGTCACGAATCACCTTGCGTATGGACTCGGAATCCGCGAATCGGTCTATAAATTCCTGCAAAATTCCGGTGTGCAGCTAACGTATCCGATCTTCAATTATTCGCGCGGAAAAGAGGTTTTGGGCGTGTTTCTAGTGGGTGAAAAGAACAACCGAAAGAATTTCAACCTCGGCGAGCTTCATTTCTTAAAAGAATGTACGAGAATGGCTTCGATGCTCCTTCAAAACTACGCGTTATTGGCGGAGGAAGTGGAGAAAAAAAGAATCGTTCGCGATCTCAATATGGCTTCGATCATCGATAAAACTCTGCACGTCGCCGAAGGAGAACCGATCAAAGGAATCAACATCGGTTTCTTTTCGATTCCCGCCGTAGGAATTTCCGGAGATTACTTAGACATTCAAAAGCTGAATTCAAACACGATGTTGTTGGCTTTAGGGGACGTTTCGGGACATGGATTGGGAACCGGATACTTGGTAAGTGCGATTCGAGGCATCATACAGAATCAAATTCGAAAAAAATCGGACTTATCCACGATTTTCAGAGTGATTAACTCGTTTTTAATCGAGAGATACAGAGGAAGCGAGTTCATGACGTTGATCTGCGGAGAATATAATTCTCAGGAAGAAACGTTTAAATACATCAATGCAGGACATTCTTCTCCGATTTGTATTCGAAAAAACGGAAAAGTAGAACTTAGAACCGAGACTCAAAGAGTTTTAGGAGTCTTACCTACCGAATATAAACACTTAACGATTCCGATTTACCCCGGTGATAAGCTAATTTTATTCACCGATGGTGTCACTGAAACGTTCAATGATAACGAAGAAATCTTCGGTGATGAGAATTTTTTAAATCTTTTACGCGAGAATCATCAATTAAGTCCGCAAGAACTAACGGATCTTGTACTAAAAACGATTCAAGACTATCGTGGTAAGAAAGATCCTAGCGATGATATATCTTTTCTCTGTCTTGAAGTGAATGAAGACACTCGCAGATGAAAGAAAAATCTTTGAGATAAATAAATTTTAAAAAAAAATGTAAAAATTTATTAAAACACTTTACATTTTTATCTTGATACATTAATTATGTCCCTAATCACGGCGTTAAGTTTCTGAAGAACATCAGAGCTTGATGTTAGTAACACGGAGGAAGAGTCAATGGTTGCAAAAAAGAAAGCAGCAAAGAAGGCAGCTAAGAAAAAAGTTGCTAAGAAAAAAGCAGCTAAAAAGAAAGTTGCGAAGAAGAAATAAGGTATCTTAGCAACACACTTTCATTCTAAGAAGGGATGAAACTTTAAAACCCGCTTTTCGAAGCGGGTTTTTTCTTTTAAGGAGCGTCGTTGTATCGTTTTGAACCGCTCGATCGAAAGAAATCGGCCTTAAATTCCTAAAAATCCGCTCAGAAAACTCATCTCATCCTTCATCTCCGGTAAAATATCTCCGTAAACCTTGATTTGTTTCGATTCTCCGTCTGCATTGATCTCATAAAGACGGTATTCTTGGTTTGTTGCGGATGATTTTTCGAGTTTAAAGAAGCGAGTCGGCTTCTTTGAGAAGCGATTGTATAAGGTGAATTTATGAAAATAGAATCCGTCTTTGCTGGAATTGATCGGATATGGAATGAAATATTCGGCGCCGATCAAGAGAGAATCCGATTTTACTACGACCATCCTCGTCCAAGTAGCGAGATTGATCGGATAATTCTCATCTAAAAAGGATTTCTTATATTTACTTTCCCAAATCGAGAGAATTTTTCTGCGGATTTCATTCGCTTGTTTGTATCTCTCAAGTCCGTTTAAAGAAATTTCCAGCAGTGATAGAAGAGGAATTGTCTCATTTTTACCACTACGACTCAGCTCAAGCTGTACTAACTTCTTAGAGGAATGAAAATCCTTGTTATAAATCTCCTGCCATATCTTTTCCTGAACCTGCTCGCTTAACGGATCCGTATTTTGCGATAACAAAGAAAGTGGCAACGTAATCCAAATAGAAGAAACCGTGATCAGAGCGAGCAAAAGCGCGGACCGATTCGCATAACGTCGGATAGAGCGTATAATATCTTCTATAGGAATCATTTTAGATGAGCGTTTGTCTTTCCGCGTCGTGATACCAAGGAAATTCTTTTTCATTCCAGATTTCATTGAAAGATTGAATTCCGCCCTTCTGCGCGTATTCTTTTTCTTCTTCCGAAAGAGGAAGCAAGGTTAGGAATCGGACCGGTTTTCCGTTTTCTGAAATCAAATCCGATAAATCCGGCGCATTCGCAACGGAACGAAAGCTTTCCGTATCCCGAAAAAGAATCGAGGTGAAATTTAAATACAACGCTTCCGGATCCTTTCGCGACATCGTGATCGTGTGACCGTGACCGAACCATTTCGCCATGTTCCAAGGAAATCGAATCAATTCGCCGATCAAATGCGGAACCCAGGATTCGGATCGTTCCAAACCTTCCGAACCGACTTTTACCGCGAGTACCAACTCGATTCTTGCATAATCTTCGTAATTCTTATGAAAGAGTTCTACGGTCGGCATATTCTGCGCGCTCATTCCGATGGTGGAATAGATAAGGACGCCGGGAAATTTTTCCGATTGGAAGCGCGCGATTCCAAGTTGAGGATATTTTCCTCCGTCGGCGGACCAATACTTTTCGTGTTTTCCGAACTTGGATTCCAAATACGAAAGACGTTTTTCTTGAATTCCTTTCCAAGCTCCTTGTTTAGAACGGGCTTCCCAAAAATCGCGGGAGGCGCGCACTCGATCGGGAATAATTCCGAATTCGGAATTTCCCAAAGGATGCGCGGTCAAAGCTTCCACCTTCGCAAACAAAGAATATCCGTGAAAATCCTTCAATCCCGACCAAGGAGGAAGAAACGCGATGAGATTCTCCTTATAGAAAAGCGCGACGCCGTCCCCTTCTTCCGTCCAGATAAAATACAAATCCTTTTCATCCAAAGCCGGATGTCCTTTGGATTCGGTCACTTCGGATCGAAGAAGAATCGGCGCAAGTCCGCTGGAAAGATCTTCCATACTTCTTTTTTCGGGCGCTTCTATCCGATTGCAAACCCATAAGGATTTGATTCCGTACTCGGGATTCTGTTCTCCTTGGAGATAAAGATAAACGGTCCTTCCGTCGTCTTCCAAGTACGCGGTGAATGTTCCGTAAGGATTGGCTTCCTGATAGATTACTTTCGGTTCGGTAGAATGAGTCATTGAATGGGAATTTCCACGATTCTTTTTTTGAAAACTTCAAGAAGAGAGCGAATGACTGTCTCTGTTCTATATTCGTTTAATATTTCCGGAAAATAAAACGAGGCATTGAGAAGACCTGTGAGTTCGATTTCGTTCCAAGTCTGAAAGGAATCCAAAACTAAAAAGACTTCGTCCGAGATCGGTTCCTGATTTTTTCTGCATTGAATGAAAGTCTCGACGGCGCGAGTGGGAGTCATTGGTTTCTTATACATTCTTTCCTCGGTCTTTAGACAAGGTTCCAGCGGAATGAGAATGTTTCAACTCTCTAAAGAAGCGGAATAATACGGGGAAAAGGAAAAAGAAAGGCGGGAAAAATAAAAAAACCGGGCGCGCAAAACTATCCCGGTTTCAATGAGGCTTAGAAATCAACGGTGAACGTATTGTTTCAAAGCCCGAATCGGAATTCTTTCCCGGGAAACCCTGGTTTTATACTGCTCAAATAGAATTAAGAATAGTAGTGTGATCAGAAATAAGTTTTCCATATCTATAGTTGACTCCGATTCTTACAAAAAATCGAACCCTTTTTGGAAATTTTTTTCCAAAGTTTTTTATCGGATTCTCTTTTTTTGAAAAAAATTGACTGCTTTAAATCGGGTGGAATCAGTCCGGACGATTCGATTTAGTCCTTCAGAATATTCTTGGCGGCTGTTTTAATGGAGTGTTTGAGTTTTGTTCTATTTGCCGGAGTCAATTTAGCCATGATTTCGATCGCTTTCACGAATTCTTCCGCCGCGAGATCCAACATGTCCGTAAGTCGAATATCATTCCTTTTCACGGACGGAGCGGTGGACTTTTTATTTTTTTTCGGAGCCGCTTTTTGGACTTTGGTCTTTTTCTTTTGGACCATGATTGAATTCCCCTAGAAAGAATACTGCAGACGGATTCTATTTTTGTATAAGTTCAAATCCAGCAGAAAGTGAATCTTATTCCAAAAATATTCCCATCACGCGATAACAATCCATTTTACTTTCCGAGATTTCAAAAACGGATCCGTTCGGACCGACTTCCTGCAATTTGATCGTATCGGGAAATCCGGTTTTAGAGACAGAATCGGATACGACAAAGAAGGTGGAATATTTTCTAAGATTGAGACAGTTCTCCACCTTTCTTCCGTGAAGAAACATAGTTCCTTCTTGTTCATTCGAAGAATCGGGAATCAAAATCAAATCGGAACCGTTAAAAATTCGGATCTGACCCGTTTGAATATTCTCTGCCTTGATATGCATAAATCGATCCAATCCTGAGAGCCTTCTCTCAACCGTTCAGTTCGACATTGCTCTTTAATTTATAACAAGTCGAAAAAGACCGAAACGGAAGTCTGACTAATATCGTTCCACAATCGCGTCGAGTTTAGAATGAGTTTTTCGTTTTGTAACCTGCAAAATTTAGACGATCGCTGTTAAACTTCGCAGATTCTTGGAAAGTATACTGACTTATGATCTTGGAAATTTCTTTCAATTCAAGATAAAATTCCTTTCAAAAACCCGTTTTCATTCACGATTTTTAATTTCGAACGATCGATTTGGAGAGTTTGATCGGTTTTTAAAAGTTCACCTTTGGAATCGAATACATTGACCATGACATATCTCCCCGCTTTCATTTTTACGAGAGCCAAAGAATATGGCGCCTTTGTAAACGATCCCGGATTCATGTTTACCGTTGTTGAAGAATAAACAATTCCCGTTTCATTGTTTTTTGCGCCGTTTTGATTGAGGGTCAATCGTCTCGGTTTCACTTTCTTCGGTTTGAGTTTGGAGGTGGTCGAAGAAAAAATCGCGACCGAATTGATGCTGTCCACTCCTCCGTTTCCGCCCACCAAAGATTTTCCGGGACGAGTGACTTGAATGTTCGGAACGAAACGAGAATACAATCCATAGTGTGCGGCCACATCGATCAAACCGGTTGCGGCGGACATGGACATAGCCGCTTGGTAGTTGAGAATTCCTCCCATCTCGTTGACCTTGATTTTTTTGCCATTAGAGAATTTTAATTCTCCGTTTTTCAAATGTTCGACCGCTTCCTTTTTGGTGATTCCGAAATACTCGGACGACTGAAGTATCACCATTCCCGTAAAACAATCATAGATCCATGCGTAATCGATGTCTTCTCTTTCGATTCCTGCGGACGCAAACGCAATGTCGCCCGCTCTTCCCGCCGGAGTCGCAAAGTCGCCCTTGAGCATAAAGTATTCCGCATGGGCCGCGTGTCCCGCTCCGATCAAATACATCGGATCGATTTCCTTTTTGATCTTTCCCTGCGATTGCAGTTTCTTCGCTTTTTTTTCGGACATGAGAAGAGTCGCAAACCCATGATCGGTAACGATTGCGATCATAGGCGCGGGATACGGGTCCGCGATCGTTCGAGAAAGTTGTTTTTCCGTTATCTCTTGTTGATATACGTGCGCTCTCGGATTCGTAATCGCGTTGGATCTGAACTTTTTCGTGATCGCTTCCAGATCCACTTGAGCGATGTCGTTTTCAAACATCATCCGTTTCATCAAAAGTCCGTACATAGCGATCAAGGTCGCGCCGTAATTGAGTTCGTAGACGGGATGACAAACGGTTTCGTTCAATCGTTTCATATCGGAAACCTGTCTGAATGCGGACTTAGGAATATCCGCACCCGCGATCAAGACGACCGCCTCGCTGTCGGATTGAAGAATGGTTCTGGCTTGTCCTATCGCTCCGGTCACGCTCGCGCCTCCCAAATCGATCAGATGAGAACGAAAGCCGGTATACCCTAGTTCATTCGCAATTCTTACGCTATGTCCGTAACCCGACTTGCCCAACGAAGCCGGCTCGATGCTTACAAAGTCGGTAAGAATATCCCGTAAAGTTTCCGGTTTCATCTCCAAAAACTGAAGCAGATCGTATATTGATTTTTTATAATGTTCTAATACTTTTCTTTCGCCGGACCATTCTTTATATTCTTCCGGGAAATCGGCCGCAACCGAATCGCTCACGCCTAATAATACGGGGTTCATACGTCTTCTCTTTTGATTTTATTTTTGAATGTACTTTCGATTTTTACGAAACGGATCGAAATCGATTTCTAAAATTCCGCGAATCATCTCAAACAAACGAATCGATGTCGCGATCCGCAAATTAAGAATCGGAACCGGGCGGAAGAACCTTACATTCTCCCTTGCCGATCGTCTCGCCTTTTTGATTGGTCCATAGAATTTTCATCTCGACCATTTTCATCTTCGCGATCTTATTTTTGACTTCGACGGTGCAAGTCACCGTGTCTCCCGGATAAACCGGTTTCCGAAACTTAGTGACCGTTTCCAAAGCCACAGTTCCTAAACCGGGAAGTTTCATCCCCAGAACGGGTGCCAACAAAGACGCAGCAAGTCCGCCGTGAGCGATTCTCGTTCCGAAAATCGTCGTCTTCGCATATTCCTCGTCCACATGCAACGGGTTAAAGTCTCCGCTGATTCCTGCAAAAAGATAAATATCCGTTTCCGTGACGGTTTTCGAAAAACTCGCCTTATCTCCGATTTCAATTTCTTCGTAGGATTTTCCTTTTTGATACATCGTTTCTCCGTTCGATTAAGCGGACACAGCGCTTCCTAAGATTCCTTCTTTTAAAAACTCGATGCAATCCTCGATTTGTTTTTCCGGCGGGTTGAGATTGCCGAACGCTTGTATGAGATCCGTTACAGCAGCTTCGTCGAGTTCCTTCAAATATGCAATTCCTCGAATATATCTTGCCGTCAGATAATACGCGAGAATGTCGAGATCCCGTTCTTTGTCGGATGTTTTGTAGTGATTGCTGTTTTGCGTCAGATCCCAAATGCTCAGTTTTAAAATCGTAGTCAACGTGAGCAAGTCGGCAAAACCGAATTCGAGAGCTTGTCTTTTTTTTCGTTCGGGATTGTCTCCCACGTTTTGAATCAAAACGTCCAAACAACGCATCAGATTTCCGATCGGAGTCCTTTGAATCTTTTGTTCGGAATGATTTCGAACTTCCTCGGAAGCCGCGCTTTCGATAATGTTTTTAAACTTATCATAACCGCCGTAGCTCGCGGAAATGATGCTTCGTTGAACTTCGGAAGTTCCTCCTCCGATCGTTCCTAGTTTTACGTCCCGATACAAACGGCTGACGTGAACTTCTCTCATGTAGCCCATTCCACCGTGGATTTGAACCGCATCGGATGCGACTTCTTCGCTGACCTCCGAGGCGAAAACTTTCAAAATGGAACTTTCCATCGGCAAACTTACGTTTGGTTCCGCGTCCTTTTTGCGGGCAACAAAATACAAAGTTCTTCTCGAAGCGCAAAGATACGCCCAAATTCTTGCGATCTTTTCCTTCATAGCAAAGAAGGAAAGAATCGGTTTACCGAATTGTTGTCTTTGCCACGCGTAATGAATACAGCTTTCGACCGCATTCTCCAAGCCTCCCATCAAAGAAGCGAGAAGAACGGTTCTTTCCCATTCTAAAGTCGCTTTCCCGATTCTTAAAAAACCCGAATTCAACGGCCCTAACAAATTCTCATCCGGTATGAACATATCTTCGAACGAAAGTTCCGCAGTGGTGGAAGTATTGTGCCCGAGCTTTTTTAAAACTTTGGAAACGTGAAACCCTTTCCGATGGGACTCTACGATGAAAGCCGACACGCCCATCGGTCCGCGTGACTTGGTCGTTCTTGCCATCACGATAAAAATTTGTCCGATCGGTCCGTTTGTGATGAACATTTTGCTTCCGTTGAGAATAAAACCTCCTTCGGTTTTTTCAGCGTAAGTTCTCATACCCGCCGCGTCCGAGCCCGAATCGGGTTCGGTCAAACCGAGACCGGCAATCCATTCTCCGCTTGCGAGTTTGGGTAAATATTTTTCCTTTTGGGCTTCCGTTCCTTGGAACAAAATGGGAAGAGTTCCGATGATCATATGCGCTCCCCAGGAAAGTCCGAAACCGGAATCCAACGATCCTGCGTTGAACGCCTCTTGCGCCAGACAACACTGAAAACAAGATCCGC
Organism: Leptospira sanjuanensis; assembly: GCF_022267375.1. GTDB lineage: Bacteria > Spirochaetota > Leptospiria > Leptospirales > Leptospiraceae > Leptospira > Leptospira sanjuanensis. Next base: position 203,305 of record NZ_JAIZBH010000001.1, on the reverse strand, counting down.
CTTGTCCTCCGTATTGTTCGGGAAGAGGAATTCCCAAAAGACCCATAGATCCCATTTCTTTCCAGAGTTCGCTGTCCCAAGAGCAATCCTCGTCTCTTTGTTCTACCGTGGGAAGCGCGCGTTCTTTCGCGAATTCTTTGACGGTGTTGTAAAAGTCCTTATCTTCACTTTCTAAGTATGGATTCAAAAATAACATATCGATCGATTCTCTCCGTTGTTTCCTTTTTTAAATTCTAAGTCCTTTCGCTTTGTTTAAAGATTGTATACAAGATCGGAAGAATGGAAACCATAAGTCCTCCGTTCTTGCAAAAGAAATTTACGGCGCGTCCCAAAACTCTCATTTACTTTTTCAGAAAGATCAAGCGCAAGGTTCCGTCCCGATCGAACGACTCATAAGGAAAGATTTGCCGAGTTTCTTTTGGGACAGATTCTTATCTTCCGGCAAAAAGAATAGAAACGGTACCCGCTCGATCAAGTTATTTTTGAATCGTTTCGTTAAATCGAAAAGATAATAAACATACGTTCATTTTTTGAACGAAGAATTCTGAAATCAAGAAGCCTGGCTGCAACGAGGCGGCGCCGGACAAAACATTAAAGCGATGAAGTTGCAAACTCAGCGAGAGAAGTAAATTTGGTTTTTGGACAGACTATAAGTGAAAGCGTCGTAGATTTCGAAATTCTATTTCGGATTTTTGAAATCGATCTTATGCGACTTGAGGAGTTCCAAGAACTGATTTTCGTCATAAACCGCGATCCCCAGTTCATTCGCTTTTTCTAATTTAGATCCGGCGCCGGGTCCGGCCAGGAGATGGGTCGTTTTGGAACTCACCGCGCTCACTTTTCTTCCACCGTAATACACGATCAAATCCATCGCTTTGTCTCTCGGTTGGAAGTTTTCAAAAGAACCTGTAACACACCAAGACTGACCCGCAAACGGTTGTTGATCGGCCACTTTTACGGGATCGGCTTTCATCTTGAGTCCGGCTTTTTTGAGCCGATCTATGAGTTTTAAGATTCGTTTATCGGAGAAGTTTTCCTGAAAGGCGAGTACGGTGGAAGGTCCGATACCGGGGATTTCCAAAAGAGAATCGATTCTCTTTTTGTCTTTGGAAATCGCAAGAATCTCATCCATAGAATCGATTCCGTGTTCGATCAACAATTCCGTGACTTTATGCCCGAGTTCGGGAAGACCGATCGAAGGAAGGACAAAACGAAAATCTTTCTGTTTGGATTCTTCGATTCCTCCGAGAATGATCGCTACGCTCTTTTCTCCGAAACCTTCCTCTTCCATCAGCTTTTCTTTTTTATCTTTGAGATCGTACAAGTCGGCGACGGATTTGATATAATCGTGATCGTATAAGAATTCGATCTGCTTATCGCCGAGTCCTTCGATATCCATTTGCTTTCTTTGACAATAAAAGATGATTCCGTTCTTAACTCGATCCGGACAATCGGGGTTCGGACAAAAAAGATCCACAAGCCCTTCCTTTTTAATCGTCTTCGTCTTACACGAAGGGCAGCGATCCGGAATTTTAAAAACGTCTTTACCCGGAGTTACGACTTCTTCCACCGCGGGAATGATTTCTCCGCGTTTCGCGACGCGAACGACCGCACCGATCCCGACTCCGAGTTCGTCGATATAATCTTGGTTATGAAGGGTTGCGAACGTTACCGTGGTTCCGGCAAGACTGACGGGTTCGATCTCCGCTCTTGGAGTGATCTTTCCGGTTCGACCGACCGCATACGTAATATCAACGATCTTACTTTCCTTCATAACCGCGTCGAACTTATACGCCCTCGCCCATCGCGGAGAATGAGAAGTATAACCGAGCGCATCGCGTTTGGAAACGTCGTTGAGTTTGATTACGAGTCCGTCCGTCGGAAAGCCGAGTTTTTCCTTCTTCTTTTTAAAATCCTGGATCGTCTTTGCGATTTTGGATCCGGTCACAAAAACGGTGTCAGGCGGAACCGGAAACGTTAACTTATCAAGCTTGGTAAGAATTTCCTGATGTGTTCTGAATTTTTTGGCGATGTCCGGAAAAGTCGCATCGTATGTGAAAATTCTCAGGGGGCGTTTTGCCGTATCTGCGGAATTCTTTTGTTTGATCGAACCCGCGGAAAGATTGCGTGGATTTGCGTATTTACCCGAAGAAAGTTCGTTGAACTCCTCGAAGTCCTTGAAGGTCATAAAAACTTCGCCGCGGAGATAAATCGTGATCGGTTCCGGCAAACGCAAAGGAATATTCCGGATGGTGCGAATGTTATCGGTTACGTCGTCTCCGATCCCGCCGGAACCCCGCGTAACTCCGTTTTGAAGCATTCCATTTTCATAATATAGAACGATGGAGGCTCCGTCTATTTTCCATTCGACGGAATATAATCCTTCCGGATCGGTCTTGTTGACCCAATCCAGAAGTTCTTCGTCGTTGTACGTGTTGATGAGAGATAAGACGGGGAGTTTGTGCTGGAACTTCTCAAAGTCCTTGTCCAAGTCGGAACCGACTACGAGCGTAGGACTGGCCGGATCTTTGAGATCGGGAAAAGCTTCCTCCAAATCCTGAAGACGACGGAACATCTGATCGAAGTCGAAATCGGAAATCTGCGGGTCGTTCTTTACGTAATAAAGATATTGGTGATGACGGATTTCGACGGAGAGCTTGTCGATAAGTTGTTTAGCCTCTTTCTCCGAAAGAGTTTTAGGAGAATCGTCTTTCTTCTTTGGCATATCGAATCCGAATTGAAATCAATAAACGGGAACTTTGAGATATTCCATTGGATCGGTTCGATTGGACTCTCCGATCCAAACCTCGTAGTGTAAGTGAGGTCCGGTCACGTTTCCTGTGGAACCGACCGTTGCGATCAAATTTCCTTTGCGGATCTGTTGTCCGTCTCGTACGAAAATTTTCGTACAATGTCCGAACAAGGAAAAATAACCGTTCGCATGTTGAATCACGATATGATTTCCGTATCCGCGGTTGGAGTAGATCACACGATGAATTCTTCCGTTACCCGTCGCATAAATCGGAGTTCCCGGAACGTTCGCGAGATCGATCCCGTCGTGATACTCCATATAACCCGTGGTAGGCGAACGTCTCGTTCCGAAATAGGAAGTTAGGTTGTAGGAGTACAAAGGTTCTCCGAACGGGATCGCGTCCATCACGTCGTATCGAAGATTGAGAAAGTCGTAAACGCTGTCCATCAGCGGACGATGTTTGTCCATGTAAACGCGAGCCGTACGATATCCGTAAATCTCCGAAAGATAACTTCTTCCCAACATGAGATCCTTATCGGCGGCTTCTTCCGTTTTTAATTCCGCCAAAGCGATCGTTTCGATATCGGATTCATCGGGAAGTTTCAACATCTCGTCCCCGTGTCCGTCGATAAGAGAGTAAATCTCCTCTAAATTCTCCGTAAGCGCAAGAAAATCGTCCTGCACTCCTTCCAATTGTTCGGAGTATTCGATGTATTCGTCGAAGTATTTCCCGTAAACTTGCGCGAGCGCGTTGATTTGTTTTCTTGTATTGTTGTATTTTACGATTCCGAAAACCGCGATTCCTAAAATAGAAACGAGAAGACCGAATAAAAAGACGATCGTAAAAACCGAAATTTGAAAATGAAATGATTTATCGAAACCGTGAGGGATAAGCAGGACGGTCAGTCGTTGATGACCCTTTTCCTTAACTTGATCTATGCGTTTGCGGATTTCTTTTTCCATGGGAATAGACTCCAAATAAAGAGTCTATTCCGGGGAAGTATAGGTCAAGTGGAAACCAAGTCCATTAGCATTCCGTGCTTGGGCCGCAATGTGACTAAAGGTTCCAATTCGACCTTATGACCGGAAACGGGCTTTAAATCGTATTTTCTTGCGACCATACTCAGAATCAAAATCCCTTCCGTCATCGCGAATACGTTTCCGATGCACATTCTCGGACCGCCACCGAACGGTATATAAGCGTATTTCGGACGGTCTTTTGAGTTTTCTTCGGAGAATCGTTCCGGCCAAAATTTTTCCGGCTCTTTCCAAAACCTAGGATCCCTGTGAATCGAATAGATACATATGGAAACGTTGGTTCCGGTCGGTACATGATAACCGCCAACCGTGTCCGGTCCGAGCGCGGAACGTTCGACCGTCCAAGCGGGAGGATACAATCGCATCGATTCTTCCAAAACCATTCTGGAATAAGTGAGTGACGCTACATCTTCCAGAGCTGGAGTTCGATCACCGAGAACGTTCTTCGCTTCTTCTTTGAGTTTGGAATAAATTTCCGGATGTTTGGAAAGAAGATGAAACGCCCAAGTCAACGCGTTAGCCGTCGTTTCATGTCCCGCGAGCAAGAGCGTAATCGCTTCGTCGCGGACTTGTTCTAGACTCATCTTTTCTCCGGTTTCTTCATCCTGGATTTCAAGAAGCATACTGATCAGATCATTGGAAGAATTCTTTCTTCTTTGATCGATAAGTTCGTAGATGACCTCGTTCATCGCATCGATCGACTTTAAAAGTCTTCGATTTCCGGGCAAAGGCCAATGAATCGGAGGAGGAAAAACCATCGTCAATCGTTTGGTCAATTCTTCCATCGCGGTTTCCACGTTCTTTGCGATGATTTCGGAATATTCTTTTACGTCCGATCGAAAGAGGGTCTTACCTACGATCGCAAACGTCAACCGCATCATCTCTTCGGAAAGATCGACTCTTAGTTTTCCGTTTTGTTCCTTTGTGTCCCATTCTCGAAATAGATTCAGGGTTTCGTCCGCCATAATATGAGTAAATTCTGATATTCTCTGACGGTGAAACGCGGGTTGAATGAGTCTTCTTTGTTTTTTCCAAAAATCCCCTTCCGAGGTCAAAAGCCCTTTTCCCAAAACCCGCTTGAGTTCGAGATAAAATACGCTTTTGTGATAGTTGGAACTGTTTTCCTGAAGAACGTGCCGAACGTCCTCCGGACTTTGAATCATAAAGATTCTCGTTTTACGGATTCCGAATAGAACCACATCCCCGTATTTCTTTTTCATATCCTCGAAGAACCCGATGATATCCCGACGCATTCGAGGCAAATGTCGAAGCGCAAAGAATCCGTACGAACCGGGAGGAGATTTGTGTTTCTGAGGTTTTGAATCGGAGGGGCGACTGGAAGTTAACGCAAACATGGGCTTTCTCCAAGTTTTATTGTATTTCCGGAAAATCCGGATTCCAGCCGAGACACTTTACTACGACGGCATTCGTAAAAAACAGCCGCCTCTATTTTTTAAATGGAGAATTCAAAATTCTCGAATACATTTCAATTCGTTCGGACGGTCCGAAACGAAACGTCCTGTTACAGACGTTTTAGGTTCGAACGACGAAAGACCTTCGAACCGATTCACCCATATTATCTGCGATCTAAGGAAGCCTCGATCAAAGTGTCCACATCCAAAGAAACCGGCGCGCCGGTTTGAGGCATTTCCGATTCCTTATAAAAAACGTTGTGAACCTTGGATTCCGCTTCCGCAGTCGTTCCATAGATTTGTTCTTGAACCCAAGACTGAAGTTCGTTGCGTGCGATCGTAGGACCGCTGTTTTCAAAAAACGTCAGCCATACGAAGGAAGTGGAGAAGAATGCGGTTAAGAACGTGATAAACGCAAGTTGAATCATTCTCCAGCGGCGTCTTTTGTAAACCGCGTCGCAGATTTTGGAACTCCAGACCTTGCTACAAAGTCTGTCCGAAATTTCTTTATCGAATCCGTTCGATTTCATACCGAATAAATCCTATCTCTCACTCTATTTGTTATCTACGAAAATCTTTTTCAGCATTTGTTTTCCGCGAAACGCCCGGGACTTTACGGTTCCTTCGGGAATACTCAACTTTTCGGCGATCTGTTGTTCTTTATATCCTTCGCCGACAAGACTCAACACAGATTTATACTTCCATGGAAGCATAGCTAAAAGATCTTTCAATTCAAAATCGGTGAAGCTGGCCGAAGCCGCCTCTTTTTCTTGAATGGAATTATCCAGGATCACTTTTTCTTTCAACTTGCTTGCAAGCGCGGTTTGTCTGGATCTTTTTTGATTCATTCTCAGAGATTCGTTTCTTGCGATCGTATAAAGCCATGTGCTTACGGAAGAATCTCCGCGAAACTTATTCGCTGAAAGACTTTTATACGCGCGGAAATACGTTTCCTGCACGACGTCGTCGATGGAATCGTGGAATTCCTCGAATAGATTCTTCTTAATTGCCGAAAGTACGATATGTTTTGTCGAATCGATCAATTCGGTAAATTCTTTTTGGTCCATTGGTACCTCAGTGTAAAATTCCTTGTAAAGGAAGGATGATTCTCTCCGGAGAAAAAAGATTCACGGGGAATCCGGACTCCGGTGGAGCGGAGGGTGCTTTGATTTTGGATTTTTGGTCCTGAGTTAATACTTTTTCGATAGCAAGACGATGCGAGATTTGATTGATACGAATCTCCGCCGTATATTTTCCGATCTCTACAAGAAGCTTGCGGATCTTCGTTAAATCCACGTTAGGTTCCATCAAAAGTCCCTCGAGTTCGATCTCGATGGGAGAAATTTTTTGAAGCCAGCGAAAGTGTTCTTGTTTGTGCTTCTCGTTGATTTTGGAAATTTCATCCAATTGTTTTTCGGAAAGAGCAAATCGTTCTCTGACCGTATCCACGTTTCCGAAAACGAGACCGAAACTTCTCAGCTGACGTATCGGTGCAAGTTGTTTGACGGGCGGAGGATTGGAATCGGTACCGGAACGAAGTCCTATGGTGAGTTCCTGAGAAAAAGTCACCGCCGGCGCCAAGAAGCAACCGGCGACGGTAAGTCTGAGAAATGAATTCAGGAGATTCATGAGGTATTTGCTCATTCGATAAGACCCGCGGCTCAATGGTTTGTTTCCTATTTAGAAAATTTTTCCCCGTTCCGATCCGTTGAAAAGAAAAAAAGGGATTCTCCCTTCAATTCCCGCACGTTAGCCTATCCAAATCTATTCCTGATTTTGACGAATTCGGACGAAACGTTGAACCTAAACTTCTTCAAAAAATCGAAATTTTATACGGGGGCGCTTTTACTTCTGGCGCTTTTAATTGCCGCACCGATCGCAATCGATTTTAGTTTCGAAGAATCGTATCTTCACACGGAAAAATATCAGAATCATCGATCCGCGAGACCGGCGACCGTTGCCGTCGTTCCGGGCGCCTCCGTTTATAAAAACGAACCATCCGCGGTTTTAAAAGACCGTTTGGATTGCGCCTTGGAATTGTATCATCAGGGAAAGGTGAGAAAGATTCTTCTTTCGGGAGACAACGGTTCGATTTATTACAACGAAGTGAAACCGATGCTGCTCTACATTCTTAAGAATCAAGTGAATGAAAGAGACATATTCGTCGATCATGCGGGTTTTCGAACCTTGGATACTTTGGTTCGTGCGAAAGAAATTTTTCAGGTCAAGGATCTGATCTTTGTGAGTCAGAGAATCTATCAGCCTCGGGCCGCGTTTTTGGCGAACAAGATCGGTTTGAAATTTCAGGCGTTCGAATCCGATCGGAGAATTTATACGAGCGGTCCGTTCAGCAGGTTCCGGGAATTTTTTGCGAGAACCTTGGCGTGGGTCGATATGAATTTGTTTAAAACGAATCCGAAATATTTAGGCGATCCGTTTCCGATCGAAGGAAGCGGAATCAAAACTTGGAAAGGTTCGGCGCTTTAGAGTTTTTGAATGTGATGTAGGAGCTCCTACATTGGAAACGGAAATTTTTATCGTTGAGGAATGTGGACTTTTGTGATAAGGAGAATTTTCGGGATTTTTTCCCGCCACCTGTTAAAACTCAGCGCCTTCGCTTCCTAAGGGGCGCTCATCTCGCTAAGCAAGAAACAAATGCAACGCTCCGCTGCATTTGCCTATCTCGCTTCCTAAGGGGCGCTCGATACCCATTGGTACACGTCTCGGATTGTTTCCGTTAAACCGAAGGCAGGTTTCCATCCGAGCGTTTGAAGTTTACCGTTATCCCCGGACAAACGTTTCATCTCCGCGGGACGAAAACGGGAAGAATCCACTTCGACCGGAATTTTTTTTCCCGATTCGGAAATGATCCGATCCAAGACATCCCGAATCACGACTTCCTGACCGGAACAGATATTATAAATTTCTCCGGGCTTTCCCTTCTCCGCGAGAATTCGATACGCACACACAACGTCTCTCACATCCAAAAAATCCCTCGTAGACGAAAGGTCTCCGACTAAGATTTTTCTTTCAGCTTCCGGCTTTTTCAAAGCTTCCAAAACCTGAGAACAAAAATTAGGAATCACGAAATTCAGACTTTGTCTCGGACCGGTGTGATTGAACGGTCTCGCGATCACGACTTCGAGTTCCGGAATCCATCGATGATATTGTAGGCAATAAATTTCTGCGCAAGCCTTGGAGGAAGAATACGGATTCAATGGCGCGGGTAAAATCGATTCTTGCACCGGGAGACAAGACTCGGGGACGTTTCCGTACACGTCGGAAGACGAGATATAAACGAAACGAACTTTCTTTTTTAAGGAACGCAGCGATTCCAAAATATTCAACGTTCCGTGAACGTTGATCTCCAACGTTTCACCCGGATCTTCCACGGCTCTCGGCACAAAAGGCTGAGCCGCCAAATGAAAAACTGTATCCGGTGAAAAGTCATGAATGATGGAACGGACTTGTTCCGGATTTCGTATGTCGCAAACGGAAGAGCGATAGGATCTAGGAAGAGCAAGATCCGCTTCTATGTCCGGCCCGGGTTGAATTCCGATCCCTAAAAAATCTGTATAGGATTCTTTGAGTTCCTTCAGCAGGTAACCGCCGACGAACCCCGCCGCTCCCGTTATCAAACACTTCATAGAATTCTCGGTTTTCCGTAAAAATACTGTTGTTTTAGAAAATGAATAAAAAACAATCGAATAAAATTCTCTCCCCTTTTGAGCATGGAAGATAAATTTCAGGAACTATTCGAAATCAGAGATTCTCGGATCAACGTCCGCGAAATTATGGAAGAGATCGAATCCAAGCTCAAAAAAAATCCTTCCACAAAAGAAGACATAGAGAAACTCACTCATTGGAAATTTTCCCCTCCTAGTCCGGAAGGATATCGGGATTTTGATCCGGCGGAAATCGCGCATCTTTTTGAAAAGGGAATCGCCCCTCCTAAATTCTCCAATCCGAAACTTTGGTTCGTACGCGGACCTCTCAAATGGCTTTTGATCCGATTCGCGGAATTCTATTCTTTCTTGGACAAAAAACTTTCGGAAAATAGAACGCGCGCGTTTTACAGCGTGTTGCACGAACTCATTTTGATCCGTTCCGAAAACCAGAATCTGAAACGGAAGATGGAATCCTTTTATTCCGAATTTTTAGAATGGAATCAAGCGATCGGAAAGGAAGTTCGACCCGAATTCCTTTGGGCCAACGAAAATCTTTACTCGGAAGGGTTTGTGGAAGAAAGCGAAAACTTTCTTTTGGAATCGATCGATCCTTCCGAAAAAGTTTTGGTATTATCGCCTGGTTGGGGGAAGATTCTAAAGCAGCTTTTAAAACTCGGATCACAGTTCGATTCGGTCACTTGGAACAAAACTTGCGAAGAATTCATTCGCGGTTCGATCACTACGAACATTCAGCTTCAAGAACCCGGAGCGATTCCGAAAAATTGCTCGGTATATTCTAAAATTATAATATCTGAAAATTTATCCATACACCCGCATTGGCTGATCGAAAAAGCGCTTCGTTCCCTGAGTCTGGGAGTCGCTTCCGGAACGGAAATTCGATTCCGTTTTTCCAACGAAAACTCGAATTACCCTTCTCCATTTTTACCGTTGCGACTTACGAAAATCCAAGAGCCTTTGATTCGGGATTATCTCAAACAACTCGGTTTTAGAAACATTATAGAAAAAAAATCAGAAGACGGGTTTACCGTCCTCTCGTTTCGAAAATGAAAGTCTATCAGCACGTCACCGAGTTTCGGGACGGTGACGGAATCGGAAACGACATCAAAGGAATTCACTCGGTTTTAGAAAAGATCGGAGTTCCCAATTCCATCGCATGTTTGAAAAATTTCTCGAAAGAAACCTTTCCGATCGAAACGCATCCCGTTCTTTCCCGATTCTCCAAAGACGATATTCATATTTTGAATTACGGCGGTTGCGGTTATCCTCTCGATTGGTTTCGGAATTTACCGGGAAAAAAAATCGTTCGTTATCAGAGTTTTACGCCTGCAATCTACTTTAAGAATTTCGTAAGTTCCGAAATCTACAACACGCTCCAACTCGAAGAAAAACGTTCCCTCTTGGAACTGTATTCCCTCAAAAACGAAACCGATTTGTTTTTGCCTTCTTCGCCGTTCAATGCGAACTTTCTGCAATCCTTGGGAATCATGAATACGCTGGTTCTTCCGATCGTTCGCAAATATTCGATCCGCGATAAAAGCATAAAGGACAAACGGGAATTCACGATCGGATTTATCGGAAGAATTTCACCGAACAAAAAAATGGAAGACCTTTTGAGAATGCTCGAATCGATTTTGAAGTTCAGACAGAACGTACAGCTTTTGATCTGCGGGAGCGTTCCTAAGGTATTCGAAGAATATTATATTTTTCTAAAAAAGATCATTCTCCAGAAACGTTTGATGGGGAACGTCCAAATCCGGCTAAACGCCAACGATACGGAAATGGAAACCTTTTTGAACTCGATGGATTTATACGTTTGTATGAGCGAACATGAAGGATTCAACATTCCCGTTCTGGAAGCGTTCGGCGCCGGCATTCCGGTAATTTCGTATCACGCGGGCGCAACCCCGGAAACGATGAAAACGGGCGGCGTCTTGTTCAAAGACAAATCGGCATTGGCGATGGATGTGCTCGCGGGACTCGTGGACAATCTTCTCGAAAACAAAACGCTCCGCGAACGAATTTTGGAAAACGAAAAGGAAATCATCGGAGAATACAATTCCTTTCCGTTCGAAGCTCTTTTTCGAGAGAAGGTTCTTGCATGAGACAGGTCCAACAGTTTTCCGCGGGTTTTAATCCGGGCGACGCGATCAGCAACGAGATGCAGGAAATCCGCAACTACTTAAAGGATTTGGAATATAAAGGAGACATTTATTCGGAAAACATCGGCGCGTCGAAATTTCCGTTCGTAAAAAAATACAAAACATACGACAAATCCTCGAAGGACATCTTGTTTTATCATCATTCGATTCATTCGGGGGTTTTTGAATTTTTGAGAACCTTTCGTTCCCCGAGAATTCTCATTTATCATAACGTGACTCCGCATCATTTCTTCGAGTCGTACGATCTCAAGATGAGTTATCTTTTGAAAAAGGGACGTGAAGAATTGAGGGAGATGAAGGATAGATTCGATCTCGTCTTTGCGGTCTCCAAATTCAATCAGCAGGAGCTGGAAGAATTAGGTTTTCAGAATGTGCAGATTCTTCCGATCACATATCAGTTGTCCGAGAACTTTTCCAAGATCTCCAAAACGGATTCGGAAATCAAAAAAATTCTTTTTGTGGGAAGAATCACTCCGAACAAAAGGCAAGACGATTTGATTCGTCTTGCCTACGCGTATAAATCGATGATCGGGGATAAGTTCCAATTTTATCTCGCAGGTTTTAGTTCGAGAGAATTGTATCTGTATCGCGAAGAACTGGAACGTATGTTGGATTTTTACGATCTTCGTCAAAACGTTTTGATCACCGGTTTTCTTTCCGATGCGGAACTCAACAATTTATATCAGGAAGCGGACGCTTTCGTTTCGATGAGCGAACACGAAGGTTTTTGCGTTCCTTTGATCGAAGCGATGGTCCATCGAATTCCCATTCTCGCGTACGCCGGAGGCGCGGTTCCCGAAACGTTAAACGAAGCCGGCGTTCTTTTTCACGAAAAAAAATTTCCGGATCTCGCGATTCTTTTGAATAAGATTTTGACCGATTCTTCCTTTAAGGATCAAATTCTGAAAGGACAGGATTTGCGTCTTGAAGAATTCAAAAAGACGGACTCTAAATCCGTTCTCAGGAAAACGATTGAAGCCCTCTCTTAAAAAAATCGCGGTCGTATCTCCGATTTTTTCGGACAAGGTTTCCGGAGGATCGGAAAAACTCATCTTTCAGTTCGTTGAACTTCTTGCCTCCGAATTCGAAATCACTGTCTTAACGACTCGCAGCTTGGATTATATCACTTGGAAAAATTCGATTTCGATTCAAGGAAAGATTTTTTTCCAGGAAGCAAACAACTCCGCCAAACCGATTTTGATCGAAGAAAGAAATTCTTCCTTAGGCGGCAAATATAACGTTCTACAATTTACCGTTGAAAAACAAAGAAACATAGATAAGTTCAACAAGCTTTCGAAAAAGATTTTGGAGGAACCTTCCCTTCAGAATAAGGAGAACGTTCAATATTGGCTCGAAGAGCAAGGCCCTTACGTTCCCGAACTGATTCAATTCATCGAAACGAGAAAAAGCGAGTTCGACGTTTTTTTCTTCGTGAGTTATCTTTATTATCCTCTGGTTTTTGGAACTCCTTTGGTTGCCGAAAAGTCGATCGTCGTTCCTACGTTTCACGACGAAGCTCCGGCGTATCTTCCGGTATATAAGGAAGTTCTAACGGATCAGAGTTCGTATTCGTTTAATACTCCGGAAGAATTGGAAGTGTTTCGAAACATTCTCGGATTTAAGCCGAGTATCTATTCGATTACGGGAATGAACCTCGATCTAAGTCGTTATACGGACATTACAAAATCGAATGTTCCCGAACGTTCCGGAATCTCCGGATCGAATCCAATGTCGCCGAAAGAAAAAGAACAAGTCCGTACCAAAGCGGTTTCGCAAAAGGGAGAAGCAACGACCTCCGAAAAAGCTCCGTTTCTTCTCTACGTGGGCCGCGTGGATCAGGGAAAAGGTTTTTTGGAAATGGCGGAATGGTTCGCGGAATGGAAAAAGAACACGGAACTTCCGCACAAACTTAAGATCGTAGGAAAGATCGCTTCCAAAATTCCGAATCGAATTTTAGAAAATCAGAATATAGAATTTCTCGGTTTTGTGGAAGAACAAGTAAAACTCGACCTTCTGGAACGTTGCGTTTGCCTGATTAACTCCTCCCCGTTGGAAAGTTTTTCGATCGTTTTGATGGAAGCTTGGCTGAAAGAAAAACCGGTTTTGGTAAACGGAAAATCGGACGTTCTAAAAGGCCATTGCCTTCGAAGCAACGGAGGTCTTTTTTATTCCGATCAAAAGAGCTTTTTCGCGACCTTGGATTATATTCTAAATCATCCCGATGAATCGATGATTCTCGGTAAAAACGGTAAGAGATACGTGGAGCTGAATTTCAACGCCGATACGGTTAAAGAAAAGTTACTGCGGTTGATCGAAAAGACGATTCAGAAAAAATACGTCGGGATTTGAAATCGTTCGATCCGTAGGCTTCCAAAAACCCGAAACGGAACAATTCGCTTAACAAAATGGAAAGCGGCCGAAGTCAAAGATCGAGTCTCATCCTTCTACTAAAAACAATCGAAAACTCAATGAAACGTCTTAAACTCGGATCTCACTATCTCACTCCCTACGGGTCGTTCGATAGGTCGTTCGATAGGTCGCAATAACTCAGCGAAACGCTTTCGCGTTTCATGTAGGAATTCTCAGATATTCCTGCATTCCTTCCATCATCTTTTCGTGAAGTAGCGTGTTGCTTGCAACAACATTCGGAATGTACGGAGTAAACGTGTTCCCGTCATACGTGGACATTTTTCCGCCCGCTTCGGTAAGAATGATCGAAGGAGCCGCCATGTCCCAAGGTTTTAAACCTTCTTCCCAAAACGCGTCGAACCTTCCTTCCGCGACCCAACAAAGATCCAAACCGGCCGCACCCGTTCTTCGAACTCCTCTTGTCTTCAATAAAAAGTTTCTGTAATAGAACATCAATCGATCGATTTTCTTTTCGCGATCGTATGGAAATCCAGTCGAAAGCAGGGATTGTTTCAGCTCCTTCGTTTTAGAAACGGAGATCTTTTTTTGATTCTTAAACGCTCCGTGGTTTTTTCGAGCGTGATAGATTTCGTTCATACCCGGAAGAGGAACGATTCCCATCACAACTTCTCCGCTTTCCTGATTTTCCAATCCGATGCAAGCGCAGTACAACGGAAGTCTGTGAGAATAATTTACGGTCCCGTCCAAAGGATCGATGATCCATTTAAAAATCGAACTTCCTTTTTTGTCCGTTCCTTCTTCGCCGAGAATACCGTCGGTCGGAAACATTCGATCGATTTCGGAAATGATTCTTTCTTCCGAACCCTTGTCCGCTTTTGTAACGAGATCAATCTCTCCTTTGTAACCGATATCGAGATCGTTTTCTTCCTGAGTGGACGCTAAAAATTCCATGACCTTCGGAACGAAGTTCAGGAAATGTTCGTATCTGATTTTGATTTCGTTGTCTAAGCTCATTCGTTCTCCAGAAATTTTCTCGCCTTATCTCTATGCTCTTCGCGGATCGCGGATTGAACACTTGCCAGTACGGCCGCAATCACTCCCGCGTCATCCAGAAATCCGGCGCCGGGAATAAAATCCGGAACCGCATCCAACGGAGAAATAAAATAAGCCAACGCGCCGGCAATCACGAGTTTGGTTCTTAAGGGGGTTTCGGGATCCATCATGGAATAATAAAGCGCGATCAGATCCTCCGTAAACGGAATCTTAGATACGACCGATTTCAGCTTCGGCCAAAATTCTCTTTTTACCTTTTCGATCAAATCCATGAAAGACTCCTTTTCTTTCGTTTCGATGATTTCTCTCTTGTCCCAGATTCTATGTTCCGGTATCAAGAAAGAAAGATGATTTTTATTTCCGTCGCGCTTTTCCCGGAAGCAAAACCTTGGATCGAAACTCTAGGTTTGAAAATTCTTCGGGACCAAATACCGTTTCCGGTCTATCAAAACGAGAACTACGCTCTCGTCGTTTCCGGAACGGGAAAAATTTATTCCGCGATGTCGGTCACATATTTATTAAACGAATTCAAAACTTCAATCCGAGAAACTTCTTGGATCTTAAATCTGGGAATCTGCGGCGCCCCGAAGCAGTTGTCCGAAATCGGAGAATCGTTTTTGATCCATAAGATCACCGATCAAGGATCGGGAAAGAACGTTTATCCCGATATTCTTTTTCGACATTCCATCCCGGAATCCTCCTTGATTACCGTGGATCGGCCGGTTTTTGAAAATGAGACGAAGGAACTCCCGAATACGTTAGTCGATATGGAAGCGTTCGGTTTTTTTCAAGCCGCACGAAAATTCCTGACCGGAGATAAAATCCGAATCGTAAAAACCGTTTCCGATCACTTTACAAAATTTGAATCTTTCAAAGAACTTGCGGTTACGGATCGAATTTCGAAATTGATCGCGGAATCGATCCCGAAGGTTCAAACGATTCTTTCCATTCCGGTTTACGCAAGCGAAGAAGTCCGTTTACAACCGGAAGAGAATTTCGCATTCAACGAAATCAGCGACATGCTTCGTTTATCCGAAACGGAGGCGATTCAGTTGAAAAATTGGATGATCGGTTATAAAATTAGGACCGGTAATTCCTGCGAACCGGGACTCGCTTTTTTGAAAAACACGAACGGGATTTTAGATGCGGACCAAACGCGGGTCAAAACGAGAGAAGAAGGAAAGAAGGGACTGAATGCACTCCGAAAATTTTATCAGTTCTAAACGATTCTCTCATATCTATGTGGAAGAATCCGCAAAGAATCATCCGAGGACGTCGGAAATTCTTTCCAAGTTTCCGGATTCGAATGTGATCCTCGTCGATTCTTACAAAGAAGTGTTCAATCCTTCCGCACAGAATTTTCAGGCTCAAAAAAGAAGTCCGAAACTGATTCTGGCAAAGCGCAAGGAACAGTTTTTATATTCCGGATCGGGAGTGGCACCGGACTTCGGTTATCAATTCTTTTATTACAACGCGCTCGTGTTGAATTGTCTTTATAACTGTTCCTATTGTTATCTTCAGGGAATGTATTCTTCCGCAAATCTTGTAGTCTTCGTAAACAACGAGGAATACATCCAAGAAACCAAGGAACAGCTCAAACTTTCCAAACCGTTGTATCTCTGTATTTCGTATGATACGGATCTTTTAGCGCTCGAAAACACATTAGGATATTGTAAAGAATGGATTTCGTTCGCCGAAACGGAACCGGATCTGATCGTGGAAATCCGAACCAAAAGCGCCAACTTCAAATCGATCGCCGATCTAAAACCCCCTCCCAACGTAATTCTTGCTTGGACGCTTTCCCCCGATTTTGTCGTCGCCGAACACGAACCGCTGACTCCGAGACTTTCATCCCGTCTGAAAAATATAAAAGAAGCGTTGAATGCGGGTTGGCAAGTGAGACTTTGCCTGGATCCGATCTTAAACGTTCCGAATTGGCGCGAGATTTATCCCGATTTCGTTCGAAAAATCTTTGCGGAAATTCCAGGAGAGAAACTAAGAGAAGTCAGTTTGGGCGTATTTCGGATGAACTCGGATTACTTTAAGAATTCCAAAAAGAGAAGACCCGATTCTTATCTATTTTATCTTCCGATGGATAACCGCGCCGGCGTAAAATCCTATCCGGAAGAATTGGAAAGGGAAATGTTTTCGATCGTCGAAAAAGAATTGGAATCATTTGTACCTCGGGAAAAAATTCACAGACTGGTTGCAAGCGAGATGGAATCGAAATGAAAACCGATAAAGCGCCAAACGGCTCTTTGGCGATCGTAACCGGTTCATCCAAAGGAATCGGAAAATCGATCTCCGAATTTCTAATCGATAAAGGTTACAAAGTCGTCGGAATCGCGAGAACAGAACCGGATTCTTCCCTTTTGAAAGAATCAAAGCTTTATCGTCACCTAAGGTTGGATCTTTCGGATACGAAAAAAATCGAATTCGAATTATTGAATGTTTTAAAAGAGGAACCGCCCCTGAAAATTCTTGTGAACAACGCCGGTCTGGGAAACTTTGCTCCTCACGAAGAGATCGCCTATCGGGAATTGGAAGAAATGCTCGTCGTAAATTTCGTTTCCCCGGTTTTAATCGCCAAACTGCTCTTACGCGATTTAAAGAAAAATCAAGGATGGATTTTTCAGATCCATTCCATCGCCGCATTGAAAGAATCCGTGCGGGGAGCGGCCTACGCCGGAACCAAGGCCGGCCTTCGTCATTTCGGTTTAAATTTATTCGAGGAAATCCGTAAGGCGGGGGTCAAAATGATCAGCATCAATCCGGATATTGCGGACACGGATTTTTACGATCGGTTGGATTTTGAAAAGGACGATGATCCGAATTCGTATCTGAACGTTTCCGAAATTCTCAGTGCGTTCGAATACGCGCTTTCCGGTCCGGTAAATTTAGGTTTTACGGAAATCACGATTCGTCCTCAGTTTCATAAGGTTGTCAAGAAACCGTTTATTCGGAAGAATAAAAATTGATCTTTACAATCAAGTTTGCAATCGAGAATAAAAAGAAGTTATAATAATTCGACGCGGCCACTCACTTTGTTCGTTGAACTCAGCGCCGCGCTTTCACGCGGCAGGGATGGAGGCGGAGTCAATAAATTGCCTCCGATCAAAGGCGAAGTTTTTCGAGCCGACTTTGCAATTTATTGACTGGAGCCGAGAGCCCGGTTTCGGAGAAACAAATTCGATTTGATTTTCAAAATCCGACGAAACAATGTACGATCGAACATTTTCCTCCGAAAGCCGCCCTGAAAATCATTTCGAAGCGGTCTTATGATTAAAACGATTTTATTCGGGAGAAGAAGTCTTTGACGCCAGATGAACTCAACGTTGCTCTTGTACAATGCGATCTTTCTTGGGAAAACCAAGACGCGAACTACGACCACGTTCGAATGCTGATCCATTCTACGCTTGAAAAAAATAGAAATGAAAAACCGGATTTGATTCTTCTTCCCGAAACCTTCGCGACCGGATTTACGATGAGATCGGAAAGAATTGCGGAATCAAACGAAGGGCCCACCGAAACCTTTCTCCGAGAAATCGCAAAAAACGCGAATTCCTATATTTCCGCCGGTTGGATTCAAAAAAACCCCGAAGGGAAACCGTTCAACACGGTCAGCGTGATCGCTCCAAGCGGAGAAATCGCATTACGTTATTCTAAAATTCATCCGTTTACGTTCGGAGGAGAAGACCGTCACTACAGCTCCGGCTCCGAAATCGTGAGTTACGATCTGAACGGTTTCAGAATCACTCCGTTTATCTGTTATGATATTCGTTTTCCGGAAATCTTCCGTAGGGTCGCCGGTGATACGGACATTTTTACCGTTCACGCGAATTGGCCGATTCCTCGTATCCATCATTGGGAATTGATTTTGAAAACGAGAGCGATCGAAAACCAAGCCTACGTTTTCGGCGTAAATCGAATCGGAATCGCCGGTTACAACAAAAGCGTTCATCACAACGGGCATTCTCTCGCAATTTCGCCTAACGGAGATTTTGCGGATGCCGGAGAAGAAACGGAAACGATTCTTTTTTACAAGGCTCGGAAGAAAACGATTCTGGATTACAGAGAACACTTTCCCGTTTTACCGGACCGCAAGGATCAGAGTAAAATTCGACTTAGAATAGCGGAGCATTCTTCTCAAACCTGAGAAACCGTTCGGTCAAGGGCAGATCGGCTTCGATCTTTTCCCCCGTAAACGGATCTTTGAATTTGAGATGGTAGGAAATTAACTGCAATCCGTAGGATTCGTACTGAGAACCGGCTCTTGAATACAACAAGTCCCCGACTACCGGACATCTTTGACTTTGAAAGTGAATCCGGATCTGGTGTGTACGTCCGGTTTCCAAACCGATATCCACGAAACTGAATTTTCTTCCCGAACGCGAATTGATGTACTTTAGAACTTTGTAATGAGTTATCGACCGTCTTCCTTTGGGTGAAATCGTCATCTTCAACCGCTCGACCGGATGTCTTGCGATCGGAAGGTCGATGGTTCCCTCTTCTTCAGGAGGATGTCCTTGGACCCAAGCGTAGTATTTCTTTTCGATTTCCCTCTTTCGGAAAAGCTCGGAAAGTTTTCCGTGGGCTCGGTCGTTTTTTGCGATAAGAATCAATCCTTCCGTTGGCTTGTCCAAGCGGTGTACGATCCCCGGTCGCGCTTCTCCCCCAGCCTTGGACAATTCCTTAAAGTGATAAAGCAGTCCGTTTACCAAACTTGGGGAGCGATCTCCCGGTCCGCTGTGGCTCGCAATTCCCGGCGGTTTGTGGATGATGAGAAAATTCTCCCTTTCTAAAATTACGGGCAACGCCATCGGGATCGGTTCGAGATTGAGAGGAGGCCTTGGGGGAATGGAAAGGAAATACTGCTCGCCGGTTTTGACCTTCCAGGAACTCTTATCGTGAATTTTTTGATCCTGATTGCGGACATAGCCGGACTCGATCCATTTTTGGATGGATGCACGGGATACTTCGTCCCCAAAAGAAAATTTCAGGAACCGATCCAATCGATTTCCGGAGAATTCTTCAGCGACCTCTGCTTTTAGTTCTAAGTTCATTGAAATTGAGAAAAGGATTCCAGATTTTTACTTCACGCGTTTTTAGCACTCTAAAAAAACAGTTTCCATTTTCCTTCCTAAGCCTTATCATGACACACTGAAACCAATACCCCTTAGATCTAAGGAAGGAAAGACACATGGTCAAAAAGATTTTGAATCTGATTCTGCTCGGTGCAATTGCATTTTCATTCACTCTTTGCTCCTCCGCTGAAAAAAAAGAGGAATCTGCCGCTCCTGAGCCATCCCAACAAGAGCAAGGCGCTGCAGCCAACAGAAGCGTTGATGCCAATTCTCCGGAAGCAATCGCAGACTCTCTGAACGAAAAACTGAAAGATTTCAGATATCCGGACGGTTTAACTCGTCCAGGGTTCAGCTACAAAAAAGCGGACGTGAACGCGGGAGATTTCAGCGAGTGGTCTAAAGTGAATGCTCCAGTGATTAAAGAAGGTCTTGGAAAACTTCCTGATAGCTACGCTCTCGAAATCACAGGACATACCGATGCGATCGGTCCTGAACAAGCGGAAGGAGATAAAAAAGGAAATATTTTTTACTCCGAACTTCGTGCAAACGCAGTTAAACAAGCTCTGATTAAACAAGGAATTCCTGCAAACCGTATCGTTACAAAAGGTGCCGGTTCTTCCGAGCCTGTTTCCGGTTTGGACGCAAAAGACGCTAAAAACAGAAGAGTTACCTTCCGTTTCGCGACTTCCGCTCCACAACAATAATTCAATCAATCAGAAATCTGATTCAAAAGGGGCGATGAGAAATCATCGCCTTTTTATTTGTTAAAGAATGAAGCATTAGATTTTTCTAAATCTTCATAATGAAAGCGGATTCTTTTTTCAATTCTCGCAATCCCGCTGAGTTTTTCTACGATCAACGTGATAATAAACTCGATATTTACAATCGACTGTGTCATTCGTAAAATTCGTTTCATGCATCCCTATCAGGATGTAGGAATTCTACTCACTTTGATTCTTGTTCTTTTTTTCCGATCTTCCAAAAAAAACTCCCTTCCATGTTGGAAGACGCAATCCCTGATAGTTTAACCATCGGCGATTTCTTCAAAAGGTGGAAAATTTATAATGATCACTTCCGATTCTGAATAAAGAACGTTTACGTGTTTTCGCATTATTCTTGATTTAAGAAACAACCCATACTGCCTCAAATTTTCTCGAGATACAGTGCGCTTGGAACTCCAAGATCGAATAGAAAATCCAATTCGTATTGAATCATGTGACCGTAAGGATCGATATATCGAGGTCCGACTCCGTACGGATCCGAGGCTTTTAAAAATTTCTTCCCATCGCCCGTAGTTACGATTCCGATGCCTCGGATGATATGTCCCTTTTTCGTAAGATAGGTTCCAAGGCCGCAAGGATACTTTCCGTTTTCAAAATATTCGCAAAGTTCGTTTTTATTTCCTTTTCGTTTTACGATTCGAAAGGGAATTTCGTTCGTTTCCATCAGAAGATTGAAATGTTCGGCGTGATCCGCCGAATCGTACACATTCCTTCCGTTTTTGATTACCCAATCTTCGAGGAGCGCGTAATAGTTGTAAGTCGTGAGATGGATAAAATCGGGAATCCGGTATGTCAAACCCATATATATTATAAAATCTTGAAATACATTCCCCATACATTGTTGGTAATCCCGTAAAAACAAACGCGGAGTGATTTGATCGTTTCGTTGGGGATTCCAAGGCGCGATCGGATAAGAAATATGGGCGATCATTATTTTCCTCCTTCGTTTAACAAACGAGGCGAAGAATCCGTTTTGAAAACGATTTCGTTAAGGACGAAAATTCCCCTTACTCCGATCGAACATATCAAGAATCCGAATATTAAAATTGCATAAACTTTCGTTTTGAATTCGAGGATATTCCACCAGAGTAGCAGAGAATTCATAACTGCCTGCTCCCCGAGACCGACTTAGCGGAGGAACTTGTTTCTTTGGATTCATGAAACGAATTCAGAACATCCTCCAGGATTCTTTTTTTGGAATGAACGTCCTCGTTGATTCGTTTTCCTAAGTAAAGACTTCCCATTGCTCCGTAAAAAAGAATCAACCATTGTATGAGATCCATGTGAAGCGGCCTCAAAGAATCCGGCGAAACGATCGATAATACGGACAAAGCGGTTAAATACGAGATCGCAAGTAAAAATACGATCCAGGTACGAAGAGTCGTATCGGAAGGTTTTCCGGTTCGATCGTCCTGAAATAAGAATTTCATTCGGACCTCCTTCCTCTGGAAGAAGTAAGTTTAATCAAGTCCTTGACATCGGCTTTGATTTCGGACAAGTCCTTTGCGATCGACGCCATCTCCGTCTCTATTTTCACGATGCGGATCTCGTGATCCTTATACATCGTGTTGTATTGAATTGCGCCCGAAATTACAAAACCTAGTATGACAAGAAAATCCTTGATTCCGAGCTTGATCTGACTTATTTTTGAACTCTCCATTCTTCCCCGCAAAAAAAGACCCGCACTGTGGCGGGCTAAATGACTACTCAATCGCTTCCGATTGTAAACAGAGAATAACACGGGTTCGACTCAAGACCAAGAACCGAATCGGATCCTACCGGTCGATTCTGCCTCTAATTCAACGAACATTGAACGTTAGTCGTCATTGACTAGAAAGAATCAATAAATCTGTTTTTTCGTTTTACGGGAGAGAACGATCTTTTCCAAATCGGAGATCATGAATCTTCTAACTCGAGGACTCCACTCAATGAACGGAATTTCGTGATCGATCACGTATTGATTGAACGTCCGTACGGAAAGATTCAAGTAACTTGCGGCTTCCTTCGTTTTTAAAATTCGTGTTTTATCGTTTTTTGTGGGCGATTCTCTATCGTCACAATTCGGTCTTTCGTCGACCGAAACGGAAGGCTGAACGTTTTTCAGCAAAGAACCTTTTCTTGTGTGACCTTTGATTGTAGACATAGAAACCGGATTGAGAAGTATATGCGTTTTTTGTCAAGTCCCTTTTCGAACTTAAACCGTTAGGCGGGATTACTCCCGCCAACTTTGAATAAGGAAAGTTTGTCCATTTAAAATAGATTCAACGATTCAAAGTTATCGTTTATATCCGGAAGAACATAATGAATTACGAATGTTTTAATTTTAATCAAAGAAATATTCCCTAATTGAGTGAGGTGAGATGCATTGTTAACTGCGGAAGTTAGATCGGGATTCTTTCCTTACTTCATAAAAAGTCGAGGGTGAATGATATATTCTTTTCGTGAAAATTCTCCTTTCTGCTTTTTTCTTCCGGTTTTATAAAAACGTTTTTGAAACGATGCTTATGAAAGGATGAAAAGGAAAACAATGAGACATATCGAAATTATTGTCATTTCACTTCCTTCTTATCCTCATTTCGTAACGATTGTGAAAATCAAAATTTGCTCGGACAAAAAACCGACACAGGTTCCGATTTAGGATGGATTTTGTCGGGGGTAAAAAATATACTAAACATATATATAGCTATTTTGTTGGAGCAAGAATTTGGAGACTTCGGAAGAATTACGCGAATCGCTTTATTGGAAAGTGGAGGGGGCTTTGAAAAAGTTCGAATCCGATTTTCAATTTTCTCCCGAACCGATTCAGGTTCTCAGACATACATACGCGCAGGAAATCGTAAAACTCGTTTTCGAATCTTTGGAAAATCGATAATCACTTCTTCTTTCGAAACTTTTCTATAACAACGCTCAACGCTTCCAGTTCAACGTCAGGAACTTCCAAAAGACTTTCCACTAACGCTTCCATTTGAGGACGAATTCGAATCTTTCTCAATAAAGTTCGATAACGATCCGTTTCAGAGTCGCTCTTCGCTTCTGCTGCGCTGATCAACATATCACCTTCACCTGAAATCAGCCAAAGAGGATTTACGTTGTGAACGGTTCTTAAACGAAGAATGGACTCTTGAGAAAAACTTTTCGCCCGTTCGTTGATGAGATCGCTGATAAACGCAGGTTTTAAATCGATCGATCTCGCGAATTCAGCTTGGGAAATCCCCAAAGTTTCGATGAGCCTCTTTAAACGATCCGGAAATTTTTTGTCGGCTTTATACATTTTAATCGTATTTTATGGTTGACATTTATACATTTTTAACGTATGATCATTTTTGGCGGGACACACCCCGCCGAAATCAAAGTCGATCTCGCGTCCGAACTCGATTTTGTGCACCACCCAAGGGTCGCAAACGGAAGCGAAATCGCAATCACAAAAAGGAGGTCCCGATATGATCATCATCAACGGAGACGAGTGTAAGGATTTCATCTGTATTACGCTGCGCATGAAGACTCTTGCGAAATTCGCCAGAGAAGCGGACGTAAACTATGATTATCTTTCTAAAAGTTTAAACGGACAACATTCCTATACGGAAATCAGAGAAGCATTCAAAAAATGGAATATTCCGTACAAGATGGACCGCATTCCTCGGTCCTATTCAAAACGAAGAAGCAGGAGAGCTGCGTGATGAAATCAGTAAATTCAACGGCAATCGTTGAAAAAAATCCGATCGCAAACAGAAACAACCTGGACCCGATCGTACTTTCCGACATCGAAGAAAAGATGATCGTTCAAATCGCGGAATACGTTAAGGAACAATTTCCCACTTTCGATTGGAGATGGGACGATCACAGCGAAATGCACGATAAGGCGGTCACTTCCCTTTTTCTTGTGAAAAACGACATCGCACAAATCTGCGAAAAGAACCCGAATAAGATTCAGGAGTTTATCAGAATTCTTGAATATATTTTGGAGGAGGAATTCGAAGAATGACGACCCTTCGTAATCCGAAACTTAGACCCGCGTCGACTCAGAAAAACGAACAACCTAATGGGAGAATTATGAATATGCAAACCGATTCCTGCGCACAGTGCAATCAGAAAGAAGCCATGAAACAGACCGATCTTTGCGAGGATTGTCTGATCCGAACCTTTAAAGCATTGATTCCTATTTCGGACAGGATTCTTTCCTTATACGCAAACGACTCACGTTCGCAGATTCAAAGCGAACACCAAGGCGCGGCATAAACGGTAAAATCAGGAACAGCGATGAAAACAACAACGGCAAAAGCAAACAAAAAGACTTTCTCCCAAAAGAAGAAAAAAACCAGAGCGTCCGTTCCGAAAATTCCTTCGGTATCGATCCTCTCTTATTCGACCAACGGAATCACCGTGGAAATGAATCCACAAAATTCGAAATCGTCTAACTAGGAGGAACGATGCCTAAAGCTAAGAATTCGCTTAACAAAACAATCTTAGTCGATCTACCGGATAATCGTTATCGCAATCTTGCCGAAATCGCTCAGGCAATTCAGCAACTCGGCGAAACCAAGCGGGAAAGAGAACGAATCAAAAGTAGAACGGACGACGAGATCGCCAAACTTCAGTTAGACCTTCAAGATCAGATGTTTCCGTTCGATCTAAAAATCCAACATATCGCATCTGGAATCAAATTCTTCGTGGATCATCATAAGAAAGAACTGTTTCCGGATCCCGAATATAGAACGTGTAAATTCGCAACGGGATCTTTGAAACTCAGAAGAGTTCCTCCTTCCGTAAAAACGAGAGGAACCGCAAAACTTTTCGAAAGGATTTTAAGTGAAAACGGTTTACTTGAAAAGTTCAGCAACCTGATTGCGAAGTTGAGCAACGTTTATCTCAGGGTTAAATTGGAGTTGAACAAAGAGCAAATTCTCGCGGAGCCGTTAAGAGCGATGCAAAAGATCGGAATCGAATTCAACGAAGAAGCGGAACGTCTCTACATCGCTCCGAACGAAACAGAACTTGAAATCGAAGCGGACGAGGAAAGCGTCGCTTAAATGGCGATTCAGCTCCACGGTTTTCGGTTCCTAAAAAGAAAGAAGAGCGAATCGCCAAAAACGGATAAAATCCGCACAACGCATTCAAGAAATCGGATATAAGGAGGGAATAAAATGGATCAAATCGTATATAGAAATCTTAAAAATTATAAATATCAACTCGTCAGATCTTATAGTTACGAAACCGGAATCAAAACGAACAGAGCGCTTCGGATCGGAAGCAAAAACGAAAAGGTTTTCGTGGATATGAATTCGGATGGTTTGCTGCGGATAAAGGCAGGATACGCTTGGGACGGACCCAGCGGCCCGACGTTCGATACGAAAACGTTTATGCGAGGTTCTTTGTTGCACGACGCTCTTTATCAGCTTATGCGAGAAGAGAAGCTGGATCGAAAAGAATTCCGCGAAGCCGCGGACAGATTGTTGGAAAGAATCTGTTTGGAAGACGGGATGAATTCTATACGAGCGGCTTATGTATATCGGTTCGTTCGTTGGTTCGGAGAATCTTCAGCGTTTCCGAAGGATGAAACAAAAGAATGGGAGGTGGCGCCTTGAAAGCATCGGACATTTTTCTTTTGGTTTTCGAATACACCGCTTTTTGGAGTTTCGTTATTTGGTTTTTAATCGGAGCGACGACCGCCGCACTGTGGTATTTCCTTCGACTTTTATTCAAATCGAAAAACGACGAGGATCAAAATCGCTGAGAGCAAAAACAATGCAGATCGCGTCCAAATTCAATAAAACATTAGAAAAACAAAATTCTCTAAAATACAAGATTTTGATTCCAGGAAATCAAAATCTTGCTGCGTATCTTATCCAATAAAAAAGGGGCCGTTCAGCCCCTTTTTTCTTAATCCACCGAAGGGTGGATCATTTTTTCCGGAAGAACCCACTGATCGAACTGTTCGCTCGTTAAGAGCCCCAACTCGATCCCGGATTCTTTCAGGGTCGTTCCTTTTTTATGCGCGTTCTTTGCGATCTTAGCCGCGTTATCATATCCGATATGAGGATTCAAAGCGGTAACGAGCATCAAAGAATTATTCAAGTGTTCGTTGAGCTTTTCCTTGTTCGGCGTAATTCCGCGAGCGCAGTGTTCCTCGAAGGAAACGCAGGAATCTGATAAAAGTCGGATGGAGTTCAAAACATTGTGGATAATCAACGGTTTAAAAACGTTCAACTCGAAGTTTCCGGACGCGCCACCGATGTTCACAGCGACGTCGTTTGCGATCACTTGCGCCGCAACCATCGTCATCTGTTCGGATTGAGTAGGGTTGACCTTCCCCGGCATGATGGAGGAACCCGGTTCGTTTTCAGGAATGCTGATTTCGCCGATTCCGCAACGTGGACCGGAAGATAACCAACGCACGTCGTTTGCGATCTTCATCAAAGAAGCCGCAATCGTTTTCAAAACACCGCTTGTCTCGACGAGAGAATCGTGAGCGGCAAGCGCCTCGAATTTATTTTCGGCGCTCACGAACGGAAGCCCCGTTTCCTTTGAGATCTGAGCGGCCGATTTAACGGCAAATTCAGGATGCGTATTCAACCCGGTTCCAACAGCAGTTCCGCCTAACGCAAGTCTATAAACCGCCGGAAGAACCGCCTTTACTCTTGCGATATTGTAATCAAGCTGCTGCACATAACCGGAAAATTCCTGACCCAGCGTCAAAGGAGTGGCGTCTTGAAGATGAGTTCTTCCGATTTTTATAATATTCTGAAATTCATCCGTTTTCTTTTTAAGAGTATCTCTGAGTTGAGTCAGAGCCGGAATGAGTTTTTGATTGAGCTGCTCCGCGGCTGCGATATGCATCGCGGTCGGGAAGGTGTCATTGGAGGATTGAGCTTTGTTCACGTCGTCGTTCGGGTGAATCGGCTTCTTGGAACCTTTGACTCCGCCCGCGATTTCGATGGCGCGGTTGGAAATGACCTCGTTTGAATTCATGTTCGTCTGTGTGCCCGAACCGGTCTGCCAAACCGAAAGAGGAAAGTGTTCGTCCAGCTTTCCGGAAATCACTTCGTCCGCCGCTTGGACGATCAGCTTCTTTTTATCTTCGCTTAACAATCCCAGTTCGGCGTTTACGATCGCCGCCGATTTTTTCAAGATTCCCAAGGCGCGGATCATTTCTCTTGGAAAACGATCGTTACCGATATGAAAGTGATGTAAGGAGCGTTCGGTCTGCGCGCCCCAATATTTTGAATCGTCTACGGCGATTTCGCCCATTGAATCCGTTTCGATTCTGGTTTTCATGAATCCTCCGAAAGGTGTTGGTTGATTAAAAATTATATTCTCCAAAGAGAAAACGGAATTTTATGAAATCCTAATATGATTAGAATCGAAAAAATTCTTATTCGTTTTGGAATCTTCTCAGAGTGTCCGCAAGAGCGGAGAACTCTGGTTTTTTTGCGGAAACATTGTCGAGATAATCCAGCGTGGTTTGGATCCAACTCGGGTCGGATTCCAATTCTCTTCGTATAAAAACGTGTCGCACCTGGTTCATCGCTCGGATTTCCAGATATCTCCGCTTCTGGTCATAGTATATGAGGTCGGCCACTTTGTCTTTTCCGAATTCGGGGGAAGAAACGGCGACGACGACTTCGTCGAGCCAAATCAATCCGTTGTTTTTTCGGTCCACATAATCGATCGCCTTTTGAACCCGGGCAGGAACGATCATTTCCTTTTCTTTCGGTCCGACGATCACTCCTAAAGACATTTTCTTTTTCGGTTTAACGGTTTCGAAAGCGGATGGATCGGAATCCGAATTTTTAGTTTCTTTTCTAACTTGGCCCCTGTTCGGGATTTCTTTTTCTTTCGGAGTCAATTTGATTCCGAATAAACTGAGAATGAATTCGATGAGCCTTTCGATGATCGACTTCGAAGCGCGCTCGGACCGAATTCTTTCCTTTTCCGTGTCCTCTTCCCATTCGGCGATCGCCTTACTCAGACGAATCTGTTCGTCGACGGCGGTTTGTCCGTCTTTTACGTCCGTAACTTCCCGCAAAAATTCGTAGATGCCGCGCGGATAACCGTTCTGACGAATTAAGTTATGAACCGAAGTTCTTCTTTGACGAACTTCTGTAAAAGCGCGGAGAATCATACTCTTCGCCAAAATCATAAGACCCATTACTTCGCCGCCCGCGGCCTTTCTTTCCTTTTTGAGAAAGTCCTCTCTTGCCCGGATGCGTTCCAAAACTTCGCGGAACAATTCCGTTCTGCTCATGCCGACGCTTTTGATCGCAGCGTCATCCGCTTCGAAGTTGGCAAGATCAAAGTTCACGGGTTCTTTCGATTCTTTAAAGCGAAATAGATTCTCGCCCGTGATGAGATTGATCAGAGATTCTTTTTTGAGATTTTCGAGCGTGCGTATGGTTTGAAGAAGAACTTCGTAGGCTTTAATGAAATCTCCGCCGCCCATCCAATTTTTTCCGGAAGTAAATGCGGGATGTTTTTTCAGTTCCTGAACGTATCGTTCCGCTTGGGAATTTCCGGTCAACTCGATCCAAGTCGAATCTTCTCCGGGAAGAAGCTGCAGAAGAATCTTGCGCGCAATCACGGTAAACAAATCGAATATGATTTCGAGCTCCGTGATTTTTCCCGGCTCGTCCTTTTCTTTTGGAGCATTTCTGAAACTGAGTAATTCATCTAAAGAAGGTTGAAACAAATGGAAACGGGGATGCAACTGAAGAAGCGGAGAGCGCGATCCTCTTTTTTCAAGAACGGGTAGAACTTCCGGTTCGACTTTGATCAGAGAAAGCTGATTTAAAATCTCTCCCGGTTTTTGATTGAGCATCTGAAAAATATTGCTGAAAAGATCGCCGCGTACTTGCAGACGGGAAAGCAAAGCTTCCAGAGAAAGAGATTCCAAATTCTGCATGGACTTTTCGAGGAATTTGGAATCGGCCAAGTTGATCGGCATTCCCTTTTCGTCCACGTTCAGATAATTCTGGTGAACCCAATCTTCGATTTCGCTATTTTTGGAAACGTTGAGAATGAACTGATCTCGCGCGTAAAGCATCTCCAAAATCGCAGCCACACTTTGCAAAAGACAACCGCGTTTTACTTTTACGATCTGATCCGCCTTTAAGGAAGCGGGACGGATGATTACGTTTACGATCTGAAGTTCGCGGATTTCTTTTTGAAACAGAAGGTATTGATAGGATTGAATCCCTCTTCTCTCTTCCAAAAATTTCAAGTCGTGAAGTTTGAGATGTTGTAGTTGTTCGATCTTCGTAAGCGCGAAAGGAGATTGATTGAATAGGAAATAATTTTCTACGCCCTTCTCCACAAGATCGATATCTTTAAAAGCTCCAGGATTAAACTGAAGCATCAGAACCTTGAGTTCCTGATCTCCGATCATATCCT
This sequence comes from Leptospira sanjuanensis, assembly GCF_022267375.1. Classification (GTDB taxonomy): domain Bacteria; phylum Spirochaetota; class Leptospiria; order Leptospirales; family Leptospiraceae; genus Leptospira; species Leptospira sanjuanensis. The sequence goes on along the minus strand of NZ_JAIZBH010000001.1, from coordinate 173,582 downwards.
GAGTTTCTTCGGAGCTTAACACGAAACTTTCCGGAGTGGGGACTTGATTTTCGGATTTGGACATAATCTACCGCGCCCCTAAGGCTATAGTTTTAGGAGACTGTAGAAATTTACAAAAGTCGAAACCTATTTGAGTCAAAAGGGGAATTTCCATTCTCGAAAAACGATATTATCTTTTTGATTATCGGGTTTTTCCGGAATAAATCGGATCTTTTTCCGAAAGAGAAGTTGTATGTTAGGACAACGGATAATGGAAATTGTGGGAACTCCAACGTATTCTTTCGATGAAACGCTCTTTCTAAACGCGTTTTAATTCGACATAAAACGCGTCTTATCAAGGAGTTTTCAGCTTCGGATAATTCCTTCCAGGAAGCCGAGGTATTTTTCTCTTCCCGGATAAGGAATACGGGAGGAACCGCTTGCAACGGCCGCTTCCGCAACGGCCGGAGCCACGTGAAACAAAACTCGTTTATCGAACGGTTTAGGAATCAAATATTCCGGACCGAACTCGAACTTCGCTCCGCCGTAAGCCATGCTCACCGCATCGGGAACTTCCAAACGAGCCAGTTCGGCAAGAGCACGAGCGGCGGCGAGTTTCATTTCGAGAGTAATATGACGGGCTCTGACATCCAAAGCGCCTCTGAAAATAAAAGGAAATCCTAATACGTTGTTCACCTGATTCGGATTATCGCTTCTTCCCGTTCCCATGATTAAATCGGAACGGACCGCTTTTGCGACCTGATACGGGATTTCAGGATCCGGATTTGCTAATGCGAAGATCACCGGATTTTTCGCCATAGAACGAACCATGTCTTGGTCCACCATGTTCTCCACCGAAACTCCGATAAAGATATCTGAATCTTTCATTACGTCGCGCAGGGTCGTCGCATCCGTTGTTTGAACGTATTTCTTTTTGGATTCGTTGAGATCGGCGCGCTTATGATGAATCACACCTTTCGTATCCACGAGAAAGATCTGTTCTTTTTTGATGCCGATATGTTGAATGAGTTCCGCGATCGCGATTCCTGCCGCACCCGCTCCGCAGATTACGACTTTCACATCGCCCGGTTTTTTTCCGGTAAGTTCGAAAGAATTCAAAAGCCCCGCAACGGTAATGATCGCGGTTCCGTGTTGATCGTCGTGAAAAACGGGAATGTTCATCTTTTCGATGAGTTGTTCTTCGATATAAAAACTTTCGGGAGCTTTGATGTCCTCGAGATTGATTCCACCGAACGTAGGTTCGAGAAGTTTTACCGCATTGATGAATTCGTCCGGATCCTTCGTGTTGATCTCGATATCGAAAACGTCGATCCCCGCAAACTTCTTAAAAAGAACCGCCTTACCTTCCATCACGGGTTTACCGGCAAGAGCGCCGATGTCGCCGAGACCGAGAATCGCGGTTCCGTTGGTGATGATGCCTACGAGATTTCCCCTGTTCGTATATTCGTAAACGAGCTCGGGAGAATCCTTAATTTCCAAACATGGATAAGCGACTCCGGGAGAATAAGCGAGGGAAAGATCGTAAGAATCCTGAGTCGGTTTGGTTGGAACTACTTCAATTTTTCCCTTAGGATGAAGCGCGTGATATTGTAACGATTTTTCCCTCATACGATATTTCCCATATTTTTGAAATCAGGCGGTGCGACCATAACATTTCATTTACCTACACAGAACTTACTGAAGATTCTCCCCAAAATTTCTTCCGTGTCCACTCTGCCGTTCACCTCTCCGATTTCGGAAAGGGCATAGTCAATTTCTTTGATATAAATTTCCGCGGGAGCCCCTTCTCCGATCAAACGAAGCGTATTGTCGAGACAACGAACGATGGTTTCAAAATGATAACGTTGTCTTTCTTCTAAGAGGACATAATCTTCGGAATGTCCCATCGTTCCGGCCCTTTCTTTGATCGCCCCGAGAAGAATCGAAATTCCCTCTTTGGTTTTACAAGAAATTTCGCAGATCGTCAAATCGCGCACTTCCGAAAACAAACTCGGATTCCAGGAAGAATCTCGAATGTCAATTTTGTTTGCGACAAGAATCGATCCTTCGAGACGATCCTTCGTCTTGGTTATAAATTCTTTCCAATTCTCATGTTTAGAAGTATCCACGAGAAAGAGGCGAATGTCCGCCGATTGAAATTCTTTCTCGCTTCGTTCGATACCGAGTTTTTCGATTCGGTCTTCGGTTTCGCGAACGCCGGCCGTGTCGACGAGACGAACCGGAATTCCTTCGAGAAGAATTTCTTCGCTGATATAATCTCGGGTTGTTCCGGGAATTTCGGAGATGATGGAACGGTCCTTTCCGAGAAGGACGTTCATCAAACTCGACTTGCCCGTGTTCGGTTCTCCATAGAGAACGATTCTAAGTTGTTGAATCAATTTTTCCGCGGAGTCGGATTTGCGGATCACGGTTTGACAAAGAGTTTTTACTCTCTCGATGCGTGCCTTTCTTTCTTCCAAAGATTCGTAGGTAAGATCTTCGGTGGAGAAGTCGATCTCCGCTTCACATTCCGCTTTGAGAGAAATCAACTGGCTTCTCAGATTGGAAGTGAAACGGGAAACTTCTCCGAACACGTTTTTTTGCGCGAGTTCCAATTCGAAACGGGAACGCGCAGAGATCAGTCTTCCGATCGCTTCCGCTTCGGTTAAATCCAGTTTCTCATTTAAGAACGCTCTACGCGAGAATTCTCCCTGCTTAGCGGGCCGCGCTCCGGCCCGGAAGATGGCGTCTAACGCTTCTCTTAACAAAATCGGATTTCCGTGAAAATGAAATTCACATAGATCCTCGCCGGTATAAGAATTCGGCGCTTTAAAATAAAAGAACAAGATTTGATCGACCTTGCGATCGCCGATTTGAAAAACGCATTGAATCGCGGTTCTCGGTTGAATATCGGACGCGGAAATCGATTTGTTTTTTGAAAAGAGAAAGGAGGAAGAGATCGTGAGCGCCTCCGGCCCGGACATTCGGATAATTCCGATCGCACCGGACCCGGAAGCTGTTGATACTGCAGCTATCGTATCATTCAAAGTTCGCTTCTTCGAGAAGGTCGTTGTTCGGACCTTTCTCAGCAACGTCTTTGTATTTGTGTTTGTCTTTCATAGGAATGACTCTTACTTTTTTGTAAGTGCCGTTTCCTTCGGATCTTGTGAAAACTTTTTCGTTCTCTTGAAGAGCCATGTGGATGATTCTTCTTTCGAAAGGATTCATCGGCTCCAGAAGTTTGGACTTTCCGGTTTTAGCGACGGTTGCCGCTACGGATTTTCCGAGACGGACGAGAGAAAGTTCCCTTTTGTCTCTATAGGATTCGATATCCAAAACGATTTTTCTTCCGTGTCTGATCTTGGAATCGACCATCAGGTTGAAAATAAACTGAAGAGCGTCTAACGTAGCTCCTCTTTTACCGATCACGAGTCCGGATTCTTTGCTCGCGATTTCGACGTAGATCTTTCCGTCGACGTCGCCCATCCCGACTACTTCGGCCTCGATTCCCATCTTTTTCAAAACGGTGAGGACGACCCCGTGAATGATCTTCTCGGCGGGAAGATCCCGGGAAGTAACGTATGCCCGAACGACCGCGGGTTTCTTTTGGGAGATTCCGAAAAAGCCGCCTTTTCCGGAATCAACGGTTTCAAAACGAACCTCGTCCGAATTCAATCGGAGAGTTTTGAGAGTGTACTCTTCGGCTTCGGACTTCGATTTCGCCTCGGCTTCAAAGATGTAATTTTCCATGTGTTTATCCTCGATAATGAGTTCGTTGCGTCGCGATCCGCGATCAGGCCTTCGCCTTTTTCTTTTCTTCGGTTTTCTTTAAGTGATTCGTGATCCATTGCTGACCGATGGAAAGAATGTTCTGGAAAGTCCAATAGAGAGTAACTCCGGAAGGCATGTTCCAGAAAATGTAAAGCATCATCACCGGCATTACGTAAAGAAGAACCTTCTGGTTCGGATCCATGGATACGGAGGTCATTCTCGTTTGAAAGATCTGTGTTCCGACCATCAAAAGAGCGAGAAGGTTCAGACCGATTCCGGTTTGAGTGAAATAAGGAATCGCCGGTGAAGTCCAGATTACGTCCGGTTCGCTGAGATCTTTGACCCATAAGAAAGGTGAATTCCAAAGATCTATTGTATCAGAGAACGCGGTATAAAGTGCGATAAAAATCGGGATTTGGATCACCATAGGAAGGCAACCACCCACGGGATTCACGTTATTCTTCTTATAAAGCTCCATCGTTTTTTGCTGACGCAGCTTCGGATCGTTCGCGAATTTTTCGTTGATCGTCTTGAGCTGAGGACTGAGTTCCTGCATCTTCTTCATACTATCCGCTTGTTTCTGGTTCAAAGGATAGAAGACGAGTTTAAAAAGAATCGCGAAGATGATGATGCTCCATCCGTAGTTCGGGACGGTGAAACGGTAGATCTGCTTCAAAACCCAGATAATTCCGTTTCGGAAAGGGGTGGTGATCCCTTGATTGAAGGATTTGTTCAGATCGGAACTTAAGCCCGCAAACGGACTGTTCTTGGCTTGATTCGGATCGAGTTCCGGATTTTTAAAAACCATTCCCACGCTTTCTCTGATTCCAACGTAAGAAGCGAAATCAAGAACGTATGTTTCTCCCGGACTCAGAGAAATATTATCATATACTAATACGGCGCCGCTCTCGTTTTTCGATCTGTTGTCCAGAACCACACCCTGCGCTTTGTGATCGAGCGGATCGGCGACCGCGATAAAATAACGAGAACCGGTTCCGGCGAAGTCCACACCTTCCGCGTTCGTTTTTAAACTGAAGGATTCGTCCGCTCCGGAATTTCCGGTAAAGAAGTTTCCGACGGAAGACCAAAACCCCACCGAAGAACTCCCGTCTAACGTATCGTTAAACGAACCGCCTAAATGGTAGAACCGGAAAAAGTTGGCGGTGTCTCTGTCGTTCAAAGGTCTGTCTTTCGGAAACGGTCCGAGACTTCCGAACGTTCTTAAATATTGAGTCGTTTTCGGAGAAGCGAAAGCGAGTTTCTCTCTGGTTAAATTCGTGATAGAAAAGGAAACCTTGAAGTAGTTTTCGTTGTTGAAAAAGCGGAACGTTTTTTTCAACTGAAACGTCTTGTCGGGTGAGGTCGCGGTGAACACGACGGATTGATTCGCTTTATTTTCTTCCATAGAAAACGAAACCTGATTCCATTCCGAATCGGGGAGACCGTTTAAGGAATCCGTAAAGTTGAAATCAAAACCTTTCTCTCTGGATAATTCGACGCCTTGATACGTTTTGCCGTCGACGGTGAGAGTTTCCGGATTTTTACGGGCAACCTGAACCATATGCCCATCCGAACCTATGTAGTCTTTCACATAAAACTTGGAGATTCTACCGCCTAAAGAACTGAATTCTACGATATAAGAATCGGTTACGACTAACGTCTTTTTAACGTCCGAAGGAACTGCCTTCGTCTCCTTTACGGGAGCCGTTATTTGGGATTCTTTTTTCGGTTCGTTCGGTGCCGGATCCGTCTTTTTCGTTTCGGAAGGTTTATCGGAGTTCGCTTCCTTTGTTTCCGGAGTCTTTTTCGGAGGATTGGAGGGGAAGAAAAAATAATTCACTCCCATCCAAATTCCCATACTGAGAATTAAAGCTAAAAATAATCTGCTTTGTCTATCTTCCATGTGTGCAGTTCGTCCTTTTAATGTTAGGTGGTAAGGGATCTTCAAACCCTCGAGAAAGGGGGTTGCATCTCAAGATTCTCCAAGTGCTCAACTGAAGGGCACGGAAGAATCCGTATTCTTGAAACGCTTGAGCGGCATATTCGGAACAAGAGGGTGTAAAACGACAGGCGGGCGGGAGTAAAGGAGAGATTAGCTTTTTATACAGCTGAATCAGTTTGATTGCAATTCGGTTCATCGGATTCGGTTGATTAGAGAGACCAGAATCTTAACCAGCTCCCCGTGGTTGAGATCCAAAATTTCTTTTTTGGCTAAGATCGCGATATCAAAGCCTTTCAGAAAATTCTTCTCTTCCTCGTGTATGACCGATCTGAGTTTCCTTTTGATCCGATTTCTTTGAACCGCAGTCTTTACCGTGCGCTCGGGACAATAAAGAAAACGATTCTTGGATAAAGAATTGGGAAGATATACTAGAACGATCGGGAAGCGGGAGACTCTTTTTCCAGCCTTAAAAAGAGATTGGATCTCCTTCCTGGATTTTAACGTCTCTTCGATGACTTAATTCTTAGTATTTTTTACCGAGTTTTTCGTCGGATACGGTTAGTTTGTATCTGCCCTTTTTTCTTCTGCGTGAAAGAACTTTTCTTCCACCTGCAGTCGCCATTCTCGCGCGAAATCCGTGGGTTCTCGCTCTTTTAACTCGGCTGGGCTGGTAATTTCTTTTCATAATTATCCCTGATTGGCATTAATGATTGCGTTTTTCTTCTTTCGGGAAAAATCCAATGCTCTTTCCTTACAGAAGCTTTCTGAAAAAGGTCCAAGTCAACCTATTTCACACGATCGGTGTGAGTTTGTCCGAATCGGGATTTCTATTCTTTGAAATTCAGGGAAAGGAAATCGCCCTGAGGGAAGGCCCGAACGACCGGAGAAGAATTGTCAGAATCAACTCTCTGTCCTAAAACAAGAAAACCCGGCAACGTCCTACTCTCCCATGCAGCGAACCACACAGTACCATCAGCGATGAGAGGCTTAACTTCCGTGTTCGGGATGGGAACGGGTGTGGCCCTCTCTCTATAGTCACCGGGAATCTTGAAGTCAGGTTCGCGTACCGAATTCTCCCGTCAATCCAATTTTAAGAAAAAAGTTCAAAGAATTCTTTTCGCCAAAAAAAAGCGGCTCCATGGTTTCGATCCATTCAAGTTTCCATCGGAGAAAACTCGATTCTATGTTGGAAGCGATTGAATAACCGAATTGGCTGAGAGGTTCTCCATTGAGAATGGTGGGCGCGGAAACGGCCGACGTATTCGGAATGCCTGTCGAAGCGCCGGAAAACAAATACGCCCGGCCTTGGTTTGAGGAATAACCGTAGGCTCCGATACATGCGTCAGAATATCCGTCACCATTCGGATCGGCAAACGAAACGAAAATTCCGAATTGATCGCCCGCGTTTTCACCGTTAAAGACAGCGTTCGGCGTTCCACCGCCGGACAAATTTTGAGTCGATATTCCCGAAGCTCCTGAAGAATGAAATACGAATCCGTTCCCTTGCAATAATCCGTACGCGCCCACAAGCGCGTCTTGATACCCGTCGCCGTTTACATCGCCTAAAGCGACGGCGATTCCAAAAAAACCCGCACCGGCTTGTCCCGTAAAAACGGTATTCGCTGTTCCCGTTGTGGAAAGGTCTTGGTTTGCAATTCCGGAAAAACCGTTCGAATGAAACACGTAAGCCCGGCCTTGGTTTGCGGAATACGATCTCGCACCGATCAACACGTCTTCGGGACCGTCCCCGTTGACGTCTCCGACTGCAACGGAAATTCCGAACTGAGTCGCGCTTTCTCCGATCAAAAGAGTATTAGAATTTCCTGATGAACCTAAGTTCTGACTCGTAATTCCCGAGGGGCCGTTGGAATGAAAAATATACGATCGGGAAATTCCATCCGCTCCGACTAAGACGTCGGAATAACCGTCCCCGTTTATATCTCCCGAAGAAACCGCGATTCCGAATCGATTGTTGATGGCCGCTCCGATCAAGGTTGTCTGTGCGGATGCGACGGCTGCCGTCGGAACTCCGGCGCTTCCGGAAGAATGAAAGATATCGACTCTTCCCTGCGAAGTACTGTAACCGTACGAACCGACGATAACGTCTTCAAATCCGTCGCCGTTTACGTCTCCCGTTACGATCGAACCCCCGAAAAAAACGGCAGATCCGGCCGTCAGCGTAGAAGTCGGAGAAGCTCCGGTTGCGATTCCCGAACTTCCACCCGAATGATAAATATAAACCGCATCTGCTCCCGCACTTGGTGCGCTCACGATCGCATCCGCGTATCCGTCTCCGTTGACATCGCCCAGAGTTACGGACCAGCCGTATTGCCCTCCCACTACGACGGCCGACAAACTCGTGTTAGCCGCCGTTGCGGCCTGTGAAAGAACTCCCTGTTTCGAACCGTGAAAGATATAGACTTTTCCGTCGCCACCGTTGTATTGATTGGCGCCTACGATCAAATCGGGAAACCCGTCTCCGTTTACGTCCTGATTGTTTCCCTTTCGGACCGTGATTCCGTTGATCGAAGCGAACAGGGAGGACCGAACCGCGATCAAATGTTTCGTATTCTGCTTCCAAATCGCGGAACCGGTAGGAAGCGCAAATGTCCATGTCGTTCCGGAAACGGTTGCAGGTAAAAACGGACTACCGTCCAACGAAACTTCCACCGTCGACGCAAATGGGGCCGTATTTCCCGTCAAAAATCCGGAATGAAGCGTTCCCAAATTTTGCACGTTTCGAATCGTAGGCGCGGCACATCCCGGAGTTTGTCCCATCATACATTGGAGAATTACGTTTTCATAATAGGGAGAAGAGCTTGTATCTCCCGGATTAAAACTTTTTATCCGGTCGCATCCGAACAAAAAAAGAATCGAACAAAAAAGAAGAACGTTGAGCCGTTCGGAGAAAAACGAAGAGTTCGCTTCTAAGAACCGAGAATACGTCCGAAATTGTCTAACAAACGTTTGTCGAAAAATCCCCCGAATGGAATCCATTGTAATATTTTTCAATTTAAAACGAACGGAAAGAAACTGCACGATTAAATCTGAAAATCGGTATGGCCTTTAGTCAATAAATATTCGCGGCGCAAGCGCGGCAAAGACAACACGTAAAAAACTGAACAACCCGCGGGACAGATCGTTCGTTTCAAAATTAGAAACTCGAAACTGCAAAAACCGAGCGATTCGGACGATATTGTCGGATTATTTTTTCTTTCTACTCGGCAGGTATTTGTAATATTCGACTTCGATCGTATTGATTAGAAAAGTATAATATTTTACGAGCTTCTTGTCGTATTTTTTCTTTTGAGCCTCGTTGCGTAAAAACTCTGAAATCTGATCGCGGATCAAAGGAGCTTTTAAGTCGTTGTGACTGAGAATGATGGAACCGGGCATTCCTTGCGGCACGATATCGTCCGGAATGAGGATCGTCGCGGAGTTTTGCAACAAAGCGTATTCGATCGTGGAAGCGACTTTGTCGTCGTCCTTCTCCGTTTTGAGATGAGCCACGCTGTTTCGAATGTTATCGAGGTTTTCGAAAATCTTCTTACGAAGCGATCGGGAATCATGAATCTTATCGGTGATCTTCGTAAATCGACTCGGAAATACGAAACGTTCCGCGCCTTTTGCGATCAAACTCACTTTCTTTTCTTTCGGAGTTTCGCCTTTGGATTGAAAGTGCTCGTCCTCGGAATCGTCTCCGGAATAATAACCGTCCGAAGAAGAGGAAGTCATCGAACCGTATTCTCCCTTGAAGCCGGAACCGAGCGACCCCGAAGAACTTCCGCCGGTGAGAATGTCCGATTTTTCCTTATCTCTAAAATAGAACGCGATCATCAAACCGAGAAACAAACTTACGGGAATTCCCACGAATAAAATTCCGGTCGTTTTAAAATGTACGGAAGCGATCAAGAATAAGATCATACTCGCGACAAAGCCCAGCATTCCCATCGGAAGATTGAACTTCTTTGCAAACTCTTGGGAGCGTTGTTTCTCCGCTTCCAATTGTTCCATCGCTTGAATGCCTTGTTGCAGTTTTACGATATTCTCCGCTTTGAGCTTTGCGTTTAATCCGGGATGTTTCGGATTGCTCAGGCTTGCGTTGATTTCCCGCGCGATCTCGAGATCCTTTTGATACGCCGGATTGTTCGTCGCCATTCCGCTGAGTTTATGAAGAACCGCTGCCATATAACCCGGATCCACCGCGTAGATTTCCACGGTTTGATCCGGTTTTTGTATTTCCTTCATCGCATATTGAGCGGTAATATCGCGTTTCAATTCTTCGATCAAAGACGGATAACGCGACTCGTCAAGTAAACCGGACGATTTCAATTTTTGCTCGGGAGAAAAACGATATAAGGTTTGCTGTTCGAGAGTGTTTTCCCCGATCTTATTCAGAAGTCTCGACTTCAAAGATTTAAATACGTTTTCTTCTTTTCGTTCGACAAGTCTGTCTTTTTCTTCCATCAGCTTGGAAAGAATTTGGATCGAGAGTCTGCAAGTTTCCGCGACCTTCTTGCCCAACTCGTCCGTTTCACGATCGAACGGATAATCGTTGATCAGCGAAATCAGCGCTTTGACTTTTTCGCTGTTTTGTTTTCTTCCCGGTTCGACCATTTGAATATGAGTCTGTTCGAATTCCGCGATTCGAGTTCCGAATAAGCTATAACCCGCTCTCGTACTGAGTTCCTTTAAATACGGAATCGCGAATTTTTCAAGAGCGTCCGCCTGACAACGATAATGCGCGATGACTTCGGGTTGATTCACGTAAGAACCGTCCTGATTCAACTGAAGATCATCCAAAATAAGATGGTAGTCGGGAAGAATCTTCATCACGTAATTCTTCTTATTCGCATACGTGAGAAAATCCCGTAAAAAATCCGTCATCGGAATATAACTGTAAGGTTGAAATCCGCGTTTTAACAACGTCGAAAATTCCGCTTCCAGCGAAGCCAACTTCGGAAAAAGCCAATTCTTTCCCGCTTTATTTTTATGAAGCAGGAACGCGCCCGGATTATCTTCATCGGGAAGTTTCGGTCTTTTGGCGCGGTTCTGAAGAATAAGATCGATCATCTCTTCGGAGAATTCAAAACACGCGACTCGATACGGAGTCACGTCCGTCTTCGCTTCCTTTTGCGGACTTGCGATCGCGATGCGCGCCAAAACCTTCGCTCCGTTTCGAACCAAAAACGGATAGATATATGCGGATTTGTTTTTTCCTTTTTTCTCGTAGTCGACCAACTGACGCAAAGCCATGTCCACACTCGGAGGAGATTTGGCCTGTTCGCTTAAGTTTCGATATTTATTTAAGAGTTCGGCAAGCTTGTCTAACGTGAGAAGGTAAGAAGGGTGAATGCTTTTGGAACCGTGCTTTTCCGTTTTTTTATGCCAGTCCCTGAGTTCGTCCAGAATACAACGAGCGGTCGCGGATAAACCTACCGCGCCTTCGTTTAAAAAAATGTAATCCGGAGTGAGGGACTGGATTTCAACCGGTTTACTCGCCGCCAGTTCCTCAAAGCTTATGTCCTGTTCCGTGTCTTCCATGCTTCCTATTCAATCAACAACGCGGTTCTTTTTCGGTTGAACCGTTCTCAGTATCCAGTGTTCCATTTTCAAGGGTTGGACGAAACCTTTATTTGGAGAATTTTTCCAATACCCGTCCGATTCTTAGAATACCCTCTTCCATCTCTTTGTCTTCTCGAACAAAGCTCAATCGAAAACATTCTTCTCCGTGTTTCCAACTCGGATCGGCTCCGGGAAAGAAGGTTTTTCCGGGAACGATGATTACTCCCGCCTCTTTAAGAATCGGATAAAGATCGTTAAAGGGCAAAGATAAATTCTTAACCCAGATCCAAAGAAAGAAAGCGCCTTCACTTTGATGAATTCGGTAATCGATCTTGGAACTCCAACGGTTTAGAATCGTTTCCTGAGCGAAAATCGATTTCTTTTGATAAAAAGGAAGGATCACTTTTTCACATAGGTTTTTCCATTTACCGCTTCGAAAAAGATCCAATGCGATAAATTGCCCGGGACTTGCGCTCGTTAAATTGATAACCGAATTGGCCCTTTGCAACATCGCGATCGTCTCTGGATCTCCTAAAACGAAACCGGTGCGGACTCCGGGAAGACCCAGCTTGGAAAGACTGAATCCTTGAATCATTCCGGGTTTATGCACGAAAGAATTCTTCCCAAATACGACGTTCGGAAACGGAAACCCGTACGCGTTGTCGACGAGCAAAGGGATTCCTGCGTTATTCGCCTTTGTAATCAAAAATTCCAATTCCTGATCGGTGATTACGTTGCCCGTTGGATTCGTGGGGCGTGACACGCAGATACAGCCCGCCTGTTCGGCCCAATTCGAAACGGAGTCGAACTTTTCCGCATCGATAAAATATTTATAATACCGATCTCCGATCTCCCGAATCACGGGAGAAAAGGACAAAAACGAATCTTCCTCCAAAGTTTGATCCGTATAACCGATGTATTCGGGAAGAATGGGGAAGAGAATTTTCTTTCGGTTTCCGTTGCCGAAGTTTCCCGAAAAAAAGTTCAATAAAAAGTAGAAAGCGTTCTGACTTCCGTTCGTAATCGCGATTTGATCCTTATCGATAGCGGTTCCGGATTCTTCCGATAAAATCGATGCGATCGTTTCTCTCAACTCGAGAACCCCAGAAGGAGATTCGTAACTTCCGAGAATTCTTCCTATGCTCCCCGATTCGAGTAGTTTGGAAACGATTTCCCTCCAGACCTCGTTCACTTCCGGAATCAAGGCAGGGTTCCCTCCTCCCAAAAGACAAGAGCCCGGAGGAGGATTTCCGAGATCGTCCATCAATTGTCCGATTCCCGTTTGTCTCGAAAATTTGTTTCCAAAAAGAGAATATCGCATATCGTACCAAAATTCTTCCGAACTCTAAACCAGGAACTAGAATCTAAAGGGAAGGATAAATTTTGTGGATTCTTTTTCAAAGAATCCGAAAACGTAGAAACATAAAAATCGGGAAGCATGGAATTTATATGGAAATCAATCAGAATAAAATCAAAGCGTCGGAAATATCGGACCTTACCGATTTTTTAAACCGATATCCGTGGGCGGAAGAATGGACACGATTCGGAAAGACGATAGACACTTTGTGGGAATTCGAACTCGACGTGAACGTCGAAACGCTTTGGCCTTGGCTGATCGATACCTCTTCGTTTAACAAAAGGATCGGAATTCCCGAAATGAAATTCGTCGAAAAGGAGGGGAAACTTTTCGGCCGCTCCAAAAATGCAGGAATTCTAATGGAGTGGGAAGAAGTCCCTTGGGAATGGGAATACTGCAAAGGAATCAACAACGCTAGAATCTATAGCAGAGGTTTGGCGCGTTATGTCCGCACCAGATACGTTCTCGAAAAACTTTCCGAAGAAAAAACCAAACTTACCGTTTACTTCGGATGGGTTCCAAGAGGAATCGTCGGAAAGCTGATTCTTCCGTACGGAATGAAACAGATGTATCTGGAATATCAAAAAGGTCTCGCTGGTCTTTTAGAAGATATCGAAACAAGACAGAAAAACGAAACCGCACTCCTTCTGAATAAAAATTCGAAACAATCCTCGCCGATCGCAGAAAGCCTTAAGTTAAAGCAGATTAAAACCAATCTTTTGCGCGAGGGAATCGACGAAGCTTTGCTAGATCGAGTGATTCATTATATTCTATCCGAAGACGAAAACGAACTCTATCGAATTCGGATTAAAAAGTTGGCGATGGAATGGAAGATTCCGTTCGAAAGACTTCTCTTTATATTCTTACACGGATGCAGGCAAGGTTTGTTTACGCTTTCCTGGGACGTGATCTGTCCGCATTGCAGAGGAGTTCGATCCGAGCTGTTCAATCTAGGCGACGTTCCCACGCAGGATTCTTGCGAGGTTTGCGGAATCGATTTCGAATCAACGAAACTAAACTCGATCGAAGTTACGTTTCACGTTCATCCATCGATTCGCGAAGTGCAGAAACGTTTTTTCTGCGCGGCGGAACCGTCGACAAAAACACATATCCGATTTCAAAGAACGATTCAACCGGGAAGCGAATATATTACGAATTTATTGTTGAACGACGGCGTATATCGTCTGCGGATCGCAGGAGAAAAGAAATACAATCTTTTGGAATTGCAGCCTTCTTCGGCCGAATCGATCCGATGGACCGTGGATCAATCGGCGGAAGAACTCACCGCAAAACCGATGCCTACGGTCAAAATCTTCAACGCGGAAAATTCGCCTCGAACTTTTATCATCGAAGAAAGAAAAGAGGACGCGATCGGACTTAGACCGGTCGAGCTGTTCAACTTTCAGGATTTTAGGGATTTATTTTCGGAACAAGCGATCGCATCGGATTTGCAGTTGGACATCGGAGTTCAGACGATTCTTTTTACGGACATCGTCGGCTCGACCCGATTCTATCTTACCGAAGGGGACAACGGCGCGTTTAAAGAAGTACGGGAACATTTCGTACAAGCGTTCCGAATCATCAAAGAACACAAAGGCGCCGTGGTAAAAACGATCGGGGACGCGGTGATGGCTTCTTTTTCCAGTCCGCTGGATTCTTTATTGGCCTCGATCGAATTGCAAAAAGTGTTTCAAATAACGCCGGAAAATCGGATTCAGATTCGCATCAGCATCCACTCGGGTCAATGTCTCGCCGTGAATTTAAACAGCAATATCGACTACTTCGGAAATACGGTGAACTACGCGTCTAAATTACAGGGGATCACCGACGCCGGGGAAATCGCGTTTTCCGAGGCGATCTTTCGCGACGGAGAGATCAGACATTACTTGAAAACCTCGGGAATGAAAGTGAAAAAAGTTCCTTTCAAACTCCCGTGGTCCCAAGAGGAAGATCCGGCTTACAAGCTGGTTCAAGAAAATTCAAAAAATTAGAAAAATAGAATATTCCAGATTATGAATTCTCTTTTTCCAGTTGATCGAAAACCTGCAAAAAGAGATTCGTTTCCTGCGCGCCGGAAACCGCGTATTTTTCGTTGAACACAAAAAACGGAACACCGGAGACTCCGAGTTGACGGCCTCTCGTTTCGACTTCTTGAATTTCTTGTAAAAGTGTCTCGTCGTTCTTTACGGATTCCAGGAGGTTCTCGTCCAATCCGGCTTCTTTTAAAGTTTCGGAGACGATGTTCGGATCGGAAAGATTCTTACCGTCCGCAAAAAAGTTCCTAAAAAAGAGTTCCGAAAGAACGGAATCCTTTCCGAATTCTTTCGCCTTGCGGACAAGCGCGTGTAATAAGAACGTATTGGGTTGATGACCGGCCTGTTCGACTGAAAAAGGAAGCCCGTCCGCAGTCGCAATATCGGCGACTCGTTGAACCATCATCTTGACCCGATCCGGCGAACCGAACTTGCGGGTCATATGAAGAAGACGGTCCTCTCCTTCCGGAGAAAGATCCGGATTGAGCTGAAACGCTCTCCATTCGATTTCAATCGTATCGTCGGGATGGGACTTTTTTCGAAGTTCGACGGCGTCCTCCAATCTTTTTTTTCCGATATAACACCACGGACAAACCATGTCCGAATAAACCGCGATTTTAGTTTCCACCTAACCTACTCCAACGGAAGAATGAAACACAACCAAAAGGAATGAAACTTCCGAGATGATTGCAAAGAAATCTTTCTATTCACTCAGACTTGGAGAAAGCCCACTCGGTTCAAACATAAAGTATTGGAAGGGAAGGATTTTCCTAAAAAAAGAAAACCGAAAAAAGAGGAGAAGGAAAGAACTATGGAGACGGCGGGGTTCGAACCCGCGTCCTATTGCGCCCCAAATTAGCCTCTACGTGTGTAGTCTATGTATAAAATTTCGGAAAGAGTTTAACCCACAGACAGGATTCTCTTTCCTATCCGGTCCGAATACAGTCTCTTTTAGGAACCGAAAGCCAAAAGAGCCGCCTCCCGATAAGTGTCAGAACGTTTAGAATTCGGGAGAAAAAACTAAAGTTCCGTAGCAGAGATTAAGCTGCTAAAGCTAATTCGTTATTAGCGGTTATTGTTTGAAGGTTTTGAGAGGAGCCTACAACCTCTACACGCCACATAATCCCTGGCAACAACAGTCGAAACCAATTTCGTCCCCTGCTGTTCTTAAGTTAGACTGTCAAAACTAAAAAACAAAGCTTCTATCGCAAGTTTTTTATCAAAGTGAGAATTTTCCGGAAAACAAGGATTCTTTGTTTAAATTCAGGGAAAAAACCCGAAGTCGTTTGTTGATTTTCTAACGAATACGATAACAAAGAGGTGCATTATTCATGGATCAAATTAAAGAGAAAATATCTTCGTTCGGAGCGTTCCTTTCCTTTGCAGGAGTCGCTTCTTCAGCATTGAGCTTTTTCAATTACAACTTAAAAATCCTTATGTGGATCGACAATTGGGGAACCGCAACCGGTTGGGCAATCAGAGCCGGATTGGTAGTTGTAGGCGTTATTCTCTATTTCGTAGGAAAAATCGGAAGAGACTCTGTAGCCGCTTGATTCTCATCGAGCTGCCGAATCGATCGGCAGCTCTTGCATCCTTTAAAAATAATACACGAACGAAAGTCTAGATTCCAGTTCCCCACCGACTTCGGGACGAAATTTACTTCCCAATCGAATATCGAAAGAACCTTTTTCCGCTTTACTTTGACTTTGTGCCTTCAACTTTGAAGTCATAGAAACGAGCTGTGAAATCGAAAAATCCAACAGCAAAACCGTAATCAAACCGGAGATCGATCGTTCCCTGCCTTCCAAAATTTTATCGCGGGTCGTATAACCGCCGCTAATCGGATCTTTGACGAGAGGAAGGTTCTCATAAGCGAAAATCAGACTCACAAATTGCGGATTGGAAGAAGAAGCAGCCGGACTTAAATTGTTATAAGCGATCAGGAGATTGAACGGATCCTGATAATAACCCGGAGAATGTTTCGAATAGACGGAAATCAATTGGACGAGATACAATTCCGTTACGGAAAACAAAGCCCCTAAAGCCGGATAACCCAACACGAATAAATTGGACCAACCCGGAATCAAACTCGGCAGCGATTCTAAGATCGTCCGCTTAGCAATCTCCGATCTGCTTTTCATCGAGAGGTCCGTTTGCGGTTTGCCCGTCGACGATTCTTCGGTTTCAACCTCGTCCACTGCGGTTTCCTTCAACCTATTTTGCCATTGAACCGGAACGGATTTGATCGATTTGACGGAAGAAATCGGAACGTTCAAAACGGTGCCAATTTCGGTTTCGATCTTTACGGTCGATTTTCCCAAAACCGTTTTTACGTTTTTGTATTCGATTCCGTTTCGTAAAACGACGATATCAGCAAAAACGCTTTCAGGGTTCGAACAAACCAAGAGAATTATAAAAAGATAAGATAAGGGAAATTGAATCAATCGGTGACGGATCGTGTGCAATGGACTTTCAGCTTTTTTGAAGAAGTTTGAACGATTTTAATCAATTCAGAAACCGCCGAAGAAGTCAAAGGCTTTCTTATCGGGTTTTGAAAATAGGAATCGAGGTTATTCGAAATCGATGGAATCGACTGCGTCGATCGGAAATAAAAGATTTCCGTCGTTTTTTAAAAGAATGTAAAAACTTTCGTGTTGATAAACGAAACCTTTTACGTGGGATCCGTCTTTGAAATGAATGACCCTTTCGATGTCGGGCTGGTTTTTATCTTTGAGAATTTGAATCAATGCGGTATTGTCGAGTTTTGCCACCAGCGACTTCAACTTTTCGACCTTTTTTAGATCGGCCGGCGCAAAACGAACCATCGATTTGAATTTCTCTTCCAAGTCTTTTTCCTGATTCGGAAGAATGTCTTTGATCTTCTTACTAAGATCATCGTCCATCGCAAACATCGCTGTTACACTTTCGTCCCCGAGTTTACGAACGTCCGAATTTAATGCGAAAACGAAATTCTCTTCGAGTTTGACTCCTTTGGCTTTAGCCTCTTCGATACTTTTTTCGAGAGAACGAATCTTCATTAAACTGGATTCGGGAATTCCTTTCCAGGACAAAGATTGTCCGCGATTGATCTGAACCTTTTTACTCTGGAAAAGAATCGGAAAATTCATCTTTAAGAATTCTTTTTCCTCGTTCGTAAGAGTGTTTGCGGTTTTTTCGAAAGCGATCAAAGGACCGGTTTCGATTTCGACTTTACCGTCTAACACGTCTAATCCGAGTTTCGAGTGCGATTCGCTTACTTCCCGCGAATATACGACCTTTGTCCCGATCAGAAGTGCACGCACATCCGGCGAAAGGATTTCGAGCAATCCGTCGGATTCGTTTTGAATCGAATCCACAAGTACGGAACCTCTTGCAACGTTCAAAGAGGAATACTTTCTATTTCCGTTTAGGGAAACTTCCGTATCGGGTAGCACACGAACCGCGACGCTTTTGGCCCCTTCCACTTGAAATTCGCAGATCGAAAAATTACCTGAAATGAGCTTACGATTGAGCAGATTCGCACCCGGTTGAGAAACCTCTCCGTTAATCTTACAATCGCCGTATGAATTGATAAAAGCCTGCTCCAGCTTCGAGTCCGAAAAAGATCCGTAACTAAGCCAAACGGCAACACCCGCGATTAAAAGAACGGCGGCCGCCGCAAAACCGGAAGCCAAAAGACGGGATTTAAAAAAGGCATTTGGAAATTCTAATATCTTCCCTAAAGAAGCGGGGGCGGACTTTGCGGAAGCGGATTCGTTCGGATGAAGCGCATACGAGATTACGGAATTTATTGTCGTAGCGGATTCGTACATAGAACGCGCTTTCTCATTTTTGAGAATAAATTGAAGAAGTTCGCGCTTTCCCTCGGCATTCAGTTCGCCGTAAAGGTATTGTCCTAATAAATCTTCAAAACGTTCTATGTTGTCTGCTTCAAGTTTCATGATAGAGTCTTAGAATTGCAGTCCCTGTTTTTCCATTTTTTCTCTAAGTAAGGAGACGGCTGAAATGAGCCTTCTGCTTACGGTTCTTTCGGAAATTCCAAGAGCTTGAGCGGTTTCTTTCAAAGTTTTCCGTTCGAGTTCTTTATATAATATTATACTTTTTTCCGGCTCGGGAAGACTCTGAATTGAATCTTTTATCGCTTTTTCTAAAAAAGCTTTCTCTAAATTTTCCGGAATTTCCGGATTCACTTCAATATCGGTGACCAAATCTCCTAGGCTTAGGTTCCCGAATTCTTTTTTCTGTTTATTATAATGCTTGAAATACAAATTTTTTGCAATCGAGCATGTCCACGTACTGAAAGAAGCGATCTTAGAATCGAATTTATCGAAAAACGTAAACGCTTTTAAGAAGGCTTCCTGCGTCAGATCTTCCGCAACTTCGGGATCGCTTGAAATCTTTAAAAGAAAGTGATATACGGTTCGGTGGTTTTCCTCGTATAAACTTGAAAAATCTGTAGAATCTGATTGAACCATGGAGAAAAATGCCGGTGAACCGGAGCTTTTTGCAGTTTTTCAGTTAAATTCTGATTCTAAAAGCACAAAAAGAAATTAAAAACCCGGTCATTCATTGCTTCTTCGCTTGAAAACTATGTCAGATTTTCTTACGATTCCTGCCGTTCAGAGGATTTTTCGATCCTTGAAAGCGAATTTCATTGTTTGGACCCTTCTCCCCTTATCGTTAGCAATGCTTCAGTGCTCGCAAGAAGATCTTAAGGTCAATGACAGAAGCTGCACCAACGATTCAAAGCGACAAAACGAGTGTATCGAAAGAGTTATCACCTATTGTTCATTTAGCCAGGCGAGTACGGATAAACCTTTGAACGCGATTTGCACAAGTCAGCCTGTATTGCTGTTATTTTCCTGCATGATCATTTATCCGGGATGCCCTTCTTCCTCCTCTTCATCCCAATCCTCGGGCGGCTCTTCGAATTGATTTCAATTTATGAATCGGAATTTACGCTATAAAGCGGGACGTCTTTTTCAAAAATTTACAACGAAAGAATTCTAAAATTTAGAAAGAAATAGTATACGCTTTCTTATGAGTTCTTGGAAAAGAAGCGTTCGTTCCTACAAAAAAAATTTTCCGTTACAATTTTTACAAGGTCCTACTGTTATAGGAATATATGAGTAACGAAATATTTACTTCGATAGAAACAATCCCAGGTTATCTGGGAGGAAAACCTTTTATTAAGGGAACTGGGGTTCGCGTTTTAGAAATATTAGATCTGCTTTTAGCAGGAATGTCGAGAAAGGGAATTTTACGGGAATATCCGGGAATTTCCAACGACGATATCGATGCGGCGGTTTCTTTTTTGGAATCTAAATTGGAAATCGCAAGGCAGAATGAATATCTGAATCAAAAAGTTAGCTGAAGAATTTTAACAGCAGACGTTCTCACAAAGAGATCCGTCTGCCTTTGCATACGAGATTTTTTATTTTCTTTCGCCGATGATCGGCCCGCCTACGAGCTGCATCATTCTTTCTTTGGTAAGAATCAAGTCCTCTCTGTTATCGGTCGCCATCTCGCCCGGTCCATCCAAGTAGATCGCGCCCTTCGGACAAGCTTCCTCGCACATACCGCAAAAAATACAACGCAACAAATCGATCTCGAACTTCTTCGCGTATTTATCTTCCGGATGAAGATGTTGAATCTCCGGAGTTACTTCGGCCGCTTCGATATAAATCGCATCAGCGGGACAAATCCACATACAACAAAAACAGCTCGTACATCTTTCGCGGCCTTGTTCATCACGCTTCATCGTGTGCATTCCGCGGAAACGAGTGGAATACTTTCTTTTCTTTTCCGGAAATTCGATCGTCACCGCTCTTCTTAAAATCGCGGCTTTGATAAAGTGTTTGAGAGTGATCCAAAGACCCTTTCCGATCGAATAAAAATAAAACTTTTCGTACCAGGAAAGTTTATGACGGCTCGCGACGCGTACTACGTTAACGGTTCCCAACACCGACCTCCTTGCGAGAATCCGCGGATTCTTTTACCAACTCAGCGAGTCTTTGAAAAACGGCGCCGGAACTCAATAAACCTTTCGGTGGTTCCATCGCTTTTTGAAAACGTTGATTCAATCCGTTCTTGTTCGTAAAAGAACCGGCATGCTCCGCAAACGTTTGAATCGGAATTCCATACGAAGCGTCCGGTAAGTCTTGCGTTTTATTCGTTTCCAAAACCACAAGCGTCGTGTTGGAAGAAACGGTTGGTAAGAATTCTTTACGATTTTCGTGAATGACGAAAACCAAATCGATTTCTCCCGATTCGATCGATTTACGGATCGATTCGATTCCCTGAGAAGAAACGAATCCTGCGTCCACCGCGCCTTTCGTATTTT
The DNA here is from genome assembly GCF_022267375.1 of Leptospira sanjuanensis. Classification (GTDB taxonomy): domain Bacteria; phylum Spirochaetota; class Leptospiria; order Leptospirales; family Leptospiraceae; genus Leptospira; species Leptospira sanjuanensis. Next base: position 152,592 of record NZ_JAIZBH010000001.1, on the reverse strand, counting down.
GTCGTAAATCCGTGGTCATTAAAAAGTCTTTTTGTTCGGGCGCCTTGTATTGAACCGCGTCGATCCTCGCTTCTACGATAACCGATTTTCCGAAAGATTCCACGCTTTGCAGGATCGTCTTCAGATTTTCGTTCGATTCTTTCGCGCCGCCGAGAACCGCGATCTTTTTCGCGCTGCGGATTTTTTCGGCGATCGCGGGCAATACGACCGTACTTTCGGAAGACTTTCCGTTCTGATAATAAGCGAATAGACGGTTTTCGTTCAGCCAATCGATGTCGAAACGTCCCTTGTCGCAGAGGAAATACATATCTTTTTCCTCGTCGATTCGAGGCATATACCGATACATTTTGTTGTCTCTTACGTTGGTCGTAATGTTACAACCCGTGCTGCATCCGTGGCAGATCGACTCCGCGTTTTTATACCACCAAACTCTCGATTTGAATAAGGTCTTGTTGTTGAGAAGCGCGCCGGTCGGGCAAAGATCCGCAAGTGCCCCTTGAAAGTTGTGTTGGATCGGTTCGTTCTTTGCGAGACCGATGATGGAATGATACCCTCTTTCGAAAAGACCGAGATTGGATTCTCCCACGATCTCCTCTTCGAAACGGACGCAACGGTAACAAACGATACAACGATTATGATTGATGATTAGGTTCGTGCCGATTTCTTCCTGAGGAACATTCCGTTTTTCTAATGTAAATCGGGAATTTCCTTTTCCCTCCTGGAAGGCGTTGTCTTGGAGTTGGCATTCTCCCGCTTTATCGCAGACGGGACAATCCAGAGGGTGATTTGCCAAAAGGAATTCCATCGTTCCTTCGCGCGCCTCTTTGATCCGATCATTTTTCGTGAAAATGGAAAGGCCTTCGGTAACCTTGGTATTGCAGGCGGCCTGAAGACGGGGAACCCCTTCGATTTCGATAAGGCACATTCTGCACATTCCCACGATGGAAAGTTTTGGGTGATAACAGAAGAAAGGAATATCGATTCCGACATCTTTAGCCGCTGATATGAGGTTCTTTTTTTCATCCACCTCATACTCGATTCCGTCGATCTTGATTTTTACCATGGAATCATCCTTTTGATTAAACCCGGTACTGGGAAACAATTCTATAGAAACGTACCATTCTCATTCTGGCAACTTGTTTCTAAATTCTTCATTGTCCGTGGAATTTTGTTCTTGGAGTTTCGCTCGGACGGAAGTCGAAAACCTCCGTCCATTTTGAGACTGATTCTTAAAGTTCTAAGTCCTTGTAGTAATCGGGAACTTGCGCCCATTTTTGAAACCACAAAGGATTGATCGCTCTTTGATAGAGATACGCATCCACGAGGACCAAGTTGACGACCGCTTCGATAATTGGAACCGCTCTCGGAAGAACGCAAGGATCGTGACGGCCCTTTGCTTCGAGAGTGGTTTCTTCCCCTTTCAGAGTTACCGTATTCTGTTTTTTAAAAATCGTAGAAGTCGGTTTGAACGCCGCCCGGATCACGAGTTCTTCTCCGTTTGAAATTCCGCCCTGAAGACCGCCGGAGTTGTTCGTCTTGGTTCTCACTCTGCCGGTTTTTTCTTCCACATAGAATTCATCGTTATGCGAGCTTCCGGTCAAAAGCGTTCCCGAAAATCCGGAACCGACTTCAAAACCTTTGCAGGCCGGAATGGAAAGAATCGCCTTTGCGAGATCTCCGTCTAATTTGTCGTAAACGGGATCGCCCAAACCGGGAGGAAGGTTGTAGGAAACGCACTTGATCGTTCCACCGACGCTGTCCCCGGCTTCTTTCATCTTGAGAATTAAAGAACGCATTTCGTCCGCGCTGGCCGCGTCCGGACAACGCACTTCGTTTTGATCGACCTCTTCCCTGGATTGGGGATATTTGTCTCCGATCTTGGATTGAACGGTACCGATGGAATCCACCCAAGCTACGGTTTCGATTCCTAAATCGTCTTTGAGTATCATTCTTGCGATCGCAGCGGCCGCTACACGACCGATCGTTTCGCGGACGGAAGAACGACCGCCGCCTACGTGAGCGCGAAAACCGTATTTCACCTGATAGGTGTAATCCGCGTGAGAAGGTCGGAATGTAGTTCGTAAATTTTCGTAATCTTTGGAGATCGTGTTTTTGTTGTCCACGATCAAGGCGATCGGAGAACCGATCGTTTTCCCTTCGAAAACCCCCGATACGACTCGAACCGTATCGGTCTCGTCTCGAGGAGTCGTAAGATCGCTTTGGCCCGGTCTTCTTCGGTTTAGATCTTTTTGAATTTCTTCTAAGCGAATCGGAATTCCCGCGGGAACTCCTTCGACGACGACCCCGACGGATTCACCGTGGGATTCTCCAAACGTACTGACTTTAAAAACTTTTCCCCAACTGGAAGGCATAATACCAAGAAAACAGGGTAAAGCCCAGGGATAAAGCGCGTTTCTAAAAGAATCCCTTGGTTTTCTTAAGCGGACTTAAGCGACAGAACGCGGAGCCGTTCCTCGAAAACTCTGATCCACTTTTTCGTAGAGGTTCGGTTCCAATTCCGGATCGATGATATAGATCACTCTTCTCGGGTCCATACTGTTGTTCAAATCGAACACCGCTTTCCGTTTGTCCTGACGGAAGGATTGAGGATCGTAACCTTCGATTTTGATTTTACCTTTGTTCGTGATGATCGGGCGAATCGTTCCGATCCTTTCAAGAAGCGGTCTTGTCTGATGTCTGAAAATTTCCTTAATCACGCAGGTTTCAAAGTGGACCTTTTTCTGAGAATCCATCGAAACGACGATGATATAGTCGCCCGGGTTGAGAACGCTTCGGTTTTCACAAAGGCTCAACGCCATCAAATCGAAAAAGTCCCGTACGATCTTTTCGTTATATGAGAAAAAGCTGTTATTCAAAATCAACTTCATGGAAGTAAGAGCGTCGTATGCCGGACGCCAATCCTGATCCGAGCTGAGCGAAGCGAATTCTCCCGAAATGGAAATGATTCCGGGATCCTCGTCGGTATACGAGTTGCTGAGAATATGATGAATCTGTTTTTGAATGTCTTCGATAAGAATTTGTTTCGACTTATCGTCCTTGTATTTCTGAAGGTATTCGGTCAACCTACGGAGAATCACGTTCGAAGAAGGGTAATTGTTGTTTAAACCTTCTCCGCGGAACGTTCTGTGGCTGTTGAGAACGGCGGCCTTAACGTCCGAATCGATACCGTTCAGATTTCCGATCATCAAATAACTGATGATCGGATGATTTTTGATATAATCGAACTCTTCGGGACGAAGATCGGGGTGATTCGGCAGTTTCATTCTGGATTTTCCGATATCCACCATAAAAGAAGCGAGCATAACGTTCAGCTGTTTCGTTTTTTGAATATCGTTATCGGTTTTGCTGAGGGCTTTCATTCCTCTGAGTTTCATAGCCATCGAAATCACGGTTCGTTTTGTCATCATTTCGGAATCCGCTTTGATACCTGCTTGCCGCATCACTTCGATGACGTTCACGAGACCGAGCTCCATATCCGAACTCGCCTTAAAATCCACAAGGATATCGTCGATTCCCTTTTGAACCAGACGAATATTATGATTCGTTAATGGATAATGCTTGAGTTCCTCCAAAAGATCGGACGCCTCTCTAGCGAGAGCCACCGTAAGATCGGAGTTTACGAGTTTCGTAAACGAAACTTCGCGGCCGTGAACGGAGTCTGGATGTTTCGGTCTTGCGAACTTATCCTTTTCCGAAATCAGAAAATAGATCCCCTGACTTTCGAATTTTTGAAGCCTCGTTACGTCTTCCTCGGATGCGTCCGATTTTTTATGGATCAAGATCTGGCCGTTCTTGTTGTAAAAGTCCACGGGGATTTCGCTCTGACTGATGAAACTCTTAATCACATCGGAATTGAATTCGAATTTTTCCAGAAGGTCCCGATTTACAGTATGCGAGCTATTACTCATATTAGAATTCATTGGATAAATACCGTTATTTGCGTTTCGGAAAAGAATCACGTACCGTAGATTCTTTTAGCAATCCTTTCTCCGTAATTGTATGGATAAGACTGGAAAAAATTTATTTACGAAACGTACATCTTAACTCAATTTCCGAGGGACTCAAGAAAAAGTAATCAAGAAATTATTTCCAAGGAGTAGCCGGGGTAGATGTCCGCAAAAATTATAGTCCGAACTTGTCGCGCTTAAGGGATGAATCATTCCTTTTTTATTATCCGTATCCGGCGATGCCCTTCGACACGGAGCATTCCATAGGGGGAAACACCCTATATCTCCTCGACAAACCGAAGGTAAAAGCAATGTACTTCGTCTTCGGTTGATTACGACACTTCCTAGGAGGCTGGTCGTAGATTATGCGGATTCTTTCGGAATTTCGCCTGTTTGTTTCGTTAATTCTTCGTAAAGACGCGCGTCCATATTCGGATCGAGGACATAGACGATTCTTCTCGGATCTTGGTTCTTCTCCAAATTGAAGATCGCTTTTCTGCGGTCCAACTTTAAGGAACTTAGGTCGAAACCGGAAATTCTCAATTTACCCATATTGCTGAAATTCGGCCGGATTGTCCCAACTCGTTCGAGCATAGGACGGATTTGCGTCCGATACATTTCACGAATGATACAAACTTCGAAAAAGACCTTTTGGTTCGAATCCTGGGTAACCACGATTACGAAATCCCCTTCACGAATGAAAGGCTGGTTGTTGCAGAGGGAAAGGCCGATATGATCGTAAAAATCCCGTAGTGTCTTTTCATTATATGCAAAAAAGCTGTTATTCAAGATCAACTTCATCGCAACCAGAGGATCGAACGGTTCTCTCCATTCCTGTCTAGTCGTAAGGGAAGCGAATTCTCCCGCGATGGAAATCACCCCGATATCTTCCATCGGCAGGTTGTTCGTAAGAATATTCCGAATTTGCTTTTGAATGTCGCCGACTAAGACGGTTCGTTTCAGATCATCCTTGTATTTATCTTTATAGAGATTGAGTTTCTGAACCAAAACTTTCGGCTGAGGATAATTGTTATTCATTCCCTCGCCTTTATGCGGACGATGATGATTCAAAACCAGGGTCTTTATGTTGTCGTCCAAATCAGGAAGATTCGCTACCATTAGATAACTGATAAGAGGATGGTTTTTGATGTATTCGAATTCTTCCGTTTTGAGATCCTTCTGAACCGGAATTTTCATCTGGGTATAACCGATATCGGCAAGATAGGACGACATCATCAGGTTCATCTGATCCATCTTTTTCTGTTCCATATCGACTTTCGTAAAAGCCTTTCCCGCTCTTACTTTCATCGCCATGGAAATCACCGTACGTTTGGTGAGCATCTCGGAATCCATAGGAACGCCCGCGCTGCTCATGACTTCGATGATGTTGACCAACCCGTTTTCCATATCGGGAGTCGATTTAAAATCCTCTAATATACCGTCGATGGATTTGTTGAGATGTCGAACTTGACTTCCGTTTAAAGGAAACTTCTTCAATTCGGATAGGAAACTCGAAGCGTTCTTTGCAAGATCAACGGTCAATTCCGAGTTTACGAGTTTCGCAAAACTGACCTCTCGCCCGTTGACCGAATTCGGACCCGCGTTTTGTTTACCGCCGGAAATTTTTTCGAATTCCGATTTGAGGAAGTAAATCCCCTGGCTTTCGAACTTTAATAATTTCGTAATGTCTTCGCCGTCGGCGCTTTCTTTTTTATGAATTAGGATTTGGCCGTTCTTATTGTAAAAATCAACCGGAATGACGCTGTTGATTTTAAAGTGCTGAATGATTTCTTCCGTGAAGTCGAATTTCTGTAAGTCTTTTTGAGCATCCATGAGAATAGTCGTATATTAGGGAATTTGGTTTGTAAGTTTTGAATGTTAACTAACGTAGAGTGAAATAGCCGCTCAAGAATTCCATTCTTAATCCATTAAAAGGCGGGAATGAACAGTTTGCACCGAATATTTTATAGTTGAGACGAAAAAAATATTTTCCTAGCGTTTATTTCCAGGAAGAATTCAAACTGATTTCGAGTATATTTCTGCTTATACGATCTTCTAAGGAAGAACCGGCAAAACCGGCTCCTTTTGCATCCGTTAGTATAAACGTGTCCAACGCTCGATTTCCGGTACGATCCGTCCGAATTGTTGCGGAATGAATGTTAATTCCGTTTTCTTTGAGAACTCCGGTCACAAAATAGAGAAGACCTTTCCGGTCCGGAGCTTCGAGCGTGAATTTCGTTTTCGTTCCCGATTCGATATCTTCAAATTCCAGTTTAGAATCCGCGCCGAGATGATACGTATTTCTAAGATCGATCTCGCTCGAATGATGGATGATTTCTTCCAAAGCGGAATCTTCCGTAAAGACCGAGGACATCAAAATTCCCAGCTTGGAAGCCTTGATTTTAGAATCGGTTTCGTCCGACTTTAATGTAAAAACGTCGTAACTGAAAAGTTGTCCGTTTTCCTCAATCGTCTCGATATCCCCCGAAACGATTTCCCATCCCATGAAGAACATCGTTTTCACCATTTTGTGAAGAGTACCGGGAGCCGTTTCTGACGTTTTCAAAGTAACCGTATAAAGCCCGTCGTTCTCTTTATAGTGAAAATGAACCATTCTTTCGACCTAGTTACAAAGATAATTGCCCGTTTCAAAAAAAACGACTCTTTTCCGGGGACATTCTGTCTCCTTACCGACGAAAAATTCTTGCCTCGGAATTTCCGGGAAAAACAGTCAAAGTAGAGTGGAAATGAAAGATATTTGCCGAAAATAAAAGGACAATATTTTTCCCAAACTGTATGAAAAGACCCCTCGAGTATAACCCGGAACTGATCCAAAAGTCCGATCCTTTGCCCCTAGATAAGGAGAAGGGCTCGGCTAAAAAATGGAAGGCTCCGAATCCGAAAAAGGAAAAACCTAGTTCGGAAACGGAAGGCGCGCCGGGCCTTCTCATATTCGGATTATTCCGTTTCGTTAAGAAATACAAGGGAAGAATTTTCATTATCATCGGACTTCTTTGTTTCGAGATCGGATTTTATGCGAGCATTCCTTTCAGTTTTAAATATCTGATCGACGAAGCTCTAATCAATCGAAACCAAAGCGCACTCTATTGGATCGGCGCTTATCTCGCGATCGGAACGATCACCTTCGCTATTCTCGGAACCGTACGCGATTATCTTTATAACTGGGCCTCCGCAAGAATCATCCAAGACCTTCGTTTACAGATGTACGAACATTTGGATCGATTGAGTTTGGATTTTTTCTCGAACAATAAACTGGGAGATATTCTTTCCCGATTTTTCAACGACCTCGCCTCTTTGGAACACGCTCTTCTTGCGTTTATTCCTTGGGGACTCGGGCCTTTATTGGAAGCGATCTTCGGAACCATTCTCCTTTTCCTTTTGGATTGGAAGTTGGCGCTCATCGCGTTGTTGATTTGGCCGATCAGCTTTTTAGGTCCGGGATTTTTGTCCAGAAAATCGACCGAGATCAGTTACACGAGAAAATTAGAAGAAGCGCAAGTACTCAGTTTGGTGGAAGAATCCATCTCCGCGCAAAACCTGATCCGTGCGTACGACCTAAGCGATTATTTCTTCACTCGATTTAAAAACAACTGCGAGAAGTTGTTTCAAGTTTCCTTGCGACTCGGTTTGACGAATTCGTATTTGGAACGATCCGCAGGTTCCGGAATTCTTTTGTTACAGGGAGTTCTATTGCTCGTGGGAACAACATTCGCATATCATAATGCACTTAGCATCGGAACTCTGGCTGCGTTCCTGCCTCCGTTCCTGAACTTGAGTTATTCTTTATTGTATCTTTCGCAATATCTTCCGGCGTTAAACCACGCCAGCGGTTCGGCAAAACGAATCTTAGAATTGTTGCGCGCTCCCGTATTCGAATCGGATCCGGAAGAATCTTCGATTCCCGAATTGAAGGAAGCGATTCATTTCGAGAACGTTCATTTCCGTTACAAAGGACGTTCTAAGAATTTAAGCGATATTACTCTAACGATTCCGAAAGGAAGTTATACCGCAATCGTGGGCGGTTCCGGCGTCGGAAAGAGCACGTTCATCAAACTTCTTTTGGGAATGGTCCAGCCGAACGAAGGAAGAATTTTGTTCGACGGAACTGATTTGAATTCTTTATCCAGAAGTTCGGTTCGATCGCTTGTGGGAGTCGTGTTCCAAGAAACGTTTCTTTTTAATACGACCATCTTCGAGAACATCCGCATCGGTAAACCGAGCGCGACTTTGGAAGAAGTGATCGAAGCCGCAAAACGGGCCGAGATCCATGAGATGATTCTTTCCCTGCCGATGGGTTACGAAACGAACGCGGGTGATCGTGGAACCAAGCTTTCCGGCGGAGAAAGACAAAGAATCGCGATCGCAAGGGCATTCCTTAGAAATCCGCAGATTCTTCTTTTGGACGAAGCGACTTCTTCCTTGGATCCGGTTACCGAAGCGAGAATCATGAAAACCCTTTCCCAGTTGCGCGAGGGAAGAACCGTGATTTCCGTTACGCATAGACTTTCCACGATTCGAGAAGCGGACCAAGTCTTTCAAATGCGCAACGGTAAGCTGGAACGGTTTTCCGTTCCCGAGCCGGAACAACAAGCGATGGTTCTCTAAGGAATTTCGTTTCTTACTTGCAATTTTTTTCCCGGCTAATTTACATTCTTTCCAATGCTCTTGGTTCCCACATACATCGCTAATTCTCCGATCGGAGGTTTCGGTCTCTTTGCCGGCCGTGATATTCAAAAAGGAGAATTGATTTGGAAATATCATCCGAAGACGGTTTGGATTCTAACCGATCAAGAGCTGAATTCCCTACCTCCTTCCGTTCAAGAAATGTTCCGCACGTATTCGTATCAAACGGACGGCAAATGGTATTATTGCTCCGATAATTCGAAGTTTATGAATCACAGCGACGATCCGAATACGAAAGAAGATTTTACGGGCGATCAAACGAACCCGATGGGACAAGACAGCGCGACTCGATTGATTCTCAAAGGAGAAGAGCTGACCTGCAATTACAAACTCTTTGACGATAACTGGACGATCAAACTCGGATCAGATTCTTGAATTTTTGATTTGCTCTTTGAGTTGAATGGCGGCAAGAGCGTAACCTCCGTCCGCCGAATCGACGAAATGCACTTCTCGAACCGATCCTTCGTGTAAAGCGCAGGTCATCAATGCACGGTCCGAAACGTGATACCCGTAGAATAGTTTTCCTTCCCGATGCAGATCTTCCAAAAATTTCAAAAACAATTCCCTGGATTTCGAATCGCACGCTACAACCATCTTCAAGGTTCCGTCGTATTTGCGGAAATCGGACGCAATCACTTGCGATTTTCTTAATTCTCTCAGTTCCATTCCGTTGACTTTCGGACCGAACTTCCATTGTGTGTTGATAGCGAGATTCACCGCAAATCCTTCGATCTTTATCTTCAGCATTCTTAAGAAATGGAGAAATCCTTTTCGGTTTCCGGCGTGAACCGTCGCTTCCTTATCGAAATATTTTCCCGAAAAGTCCACCTTGATATCCTCTTCCTTCAAAGGATGAATCTCCGTGTCGTTCCCCAAAAAAACATTTACTTTATCTAATATGATTTTCAACAATTCCTGATCGCCCGCAACCGTAGGCGAATTCGTTTTAATGATGAAAGAAACCGTTTCCCCTCTGTGGCTCGGAATGTCCTGCCAACGACAGGTAAAGCCCGTAAAGTCCGGTTTGATTTTCGTTTTATGAGCGAGAGGAATGATATAAGGATTCGTGGAATCGTCGTTCTTTACGAAACGTTCCGCGGCATCCAATGCGTTTCCGGTCAAAATCGCCTGATTGTAAAAATCGGAGATTTTTAGTTTACAAAGTTTTAATTCTTTTCCGCTTCTTTTTAACTCGCCTACGTTTACGATTCCGGCTCTGAGTTTTAATCCGAAATTGTTTTTAACCAACTCACGGATCGAAAATAGAATATCCTTTACCCCCGGAAGAACGCTATCCGGAAGAAGAAGAGTCATTCCGTCCCCGCCGAATAAAAACGGATAATCCATATCACCCATTAGATTTGAAACCGCCATTGCAGTAACGCCGCCCGCGATGTTTACGTCCTTGTAGTTTCCGTTGCGGATCGCATCGGTGGAATTCACTACATCGGTGATCACAAGATTCCAATCGTCGGGAACGGTGAAATAATTCGAAGGTTCTATGATTTCCTGAAAGGAAGAAAGCGCAGGAAGATATTTGTAAAAGTTGTGAGTATTGAGAGTTTGTTTTTTATCCGCAGTTTCGATCATCTCGTTCACCTAATCGGGTTTATATTTTTATGGAAAAAAGAATTTTAAAAACTGTCTTCGATCGACCGAAAAATGGAAAGGAAGAATGTCGAAAATTCGATCGTATTCGAGCCGCATTTCATGAATCGAAATACTATTCTTAGACGTTTTTGAATAATTTCATACTTATTTTTGTCGTAGAAGAAAGGCAGGGAAGAGCGACATAAAACCATTCAAGTTCCGACAGATCTTTCGTGAAACAAAAGCGGCCCCACCCTAATTGGGTGGAGGGGCGGGCCTCGTGGGAAGTGTTCGAACGAATTTTCCTATATCAGAAAAATCCTTAGAGGTCACCCAGAATCCTTGCTTTCTGTCGGAACTTTCGTAATTCTTTAGCGAGAATCAATAGTCGATCTTCAGATCCTTGATCTTTTTATCCAAAGTGTTTCGGTTGATCCCCAAAAACTTTGCCACTCTGGTTTTTGTATATTTGAACTTCTTCATCGCGTATTTGATCAAACGGGCTTCCACTTCCCCAACCACGACTTCGATCGCTCTTCCGTCCAAAGCGTCCAAATGCGAAGAAGAGAATCGTGAGTTCGCGATTTCGACCGACGTTTCGGAATCGCCCGATTCAGGATCGAATTCCTCGTCACCGTAAAGAAGCCGTCCGTTGATCTCGGAAAAGTCCTGAATGTCTAACATCTCCAATTGAGAAAGAACCACCGCACGCTCGATCACGTTTTCGAGTTCTCGAACGTTACCCGGCCAACTGTAGTTCATCAGAAGTTTATGCGCTTCTCTCGTGATCCCGGTGATCTTTTTACCGTTTTCTTCCGCATATTTCGCGATAAAGTGATTGATCAAAAGGGGAATATCATCGGCTCTTTCACGAAGTGGCGGAGTCACCATGTTGACGACATTGAGTCTGTAAAAAAGATCCGGTCTGAATTTCTTCTCGGTGATCAACTCTTCCAAATTCGCATTCGTAGCTGCGATAATCCGTACGTCGATCTTCTTCGGTTTAACGGAACCCACCGCTTCGATTTCTTTTTCCTGAAGAACTCGCAAAAGCTTGGACTGAAGATTCAGATCCATCTCACCGATCTCATCTAAAAAGATCGTTCCCGTATCCGCCATCTCGAACTTTCCTTTTTTATCGGCAACGGCCCCGGTAAAAGAACCTTTCTTGTGACCGAAAAGTTCGCTTTCCAGTAAGTTCTCCGGAATCGCGGCGCAGTTGATTTTGATAAACGGTTTATCGGCGCGGGAAGAATTGTAATGAATCGCGGACGCAATCATCTCTTTACCGGTTCCGGATTCTCCCGTAATTAAAACCGAAGCGCGAGAATCGGAAACGAGATGAATCATCTCGAAAAGTTTTTCCATCGGTTTGGATTTACCGATCAACGAACCGAACTTGTATTTATTCTTTAATTCTCGTTTGAGAAGAACGTTTTCTCTCGAAATTTCCCTCTTCTCTTCGTCGATCAGCTTTTGAATCCGGATCGCCTGATAGATCACCGAAGCGACTACTTGCAAAAAGTCTAAATAAGTTTTTAAATCTATGTATTTTTTATGGACGAAGTAAACGCTTACGACTCCGAGAACGTCCGTATCCGATTTGATCGGCGCCGCGAGAAAGCTGACGTTCTCCGGATTGTTCTTAAAGTGCGCGGCGTTTCCGACGCGATTCAAAAAGTTTTCGTCGTTCGCGATCGATTCCACGATGATCGGTTCGCCCGTTTCAAAAACCTTGCCGGTAATTCCTTCTCCGGGAAGATAAACGCCCTTCTCCATTTCTTCCGCGGTCAAACCGGAAGCTGCCTCGAGCCTTAAAATCGCTTTTTCTGGTTCGAAAAGAACGATACTTCCCCGTTCCAAGTTCAGGGATTTTTCAAGTCGATCCATGATGTCTTCGAAAATTTCCTGAAGAACCAAAGTGGAAGTCACGGTTCTAGAAATATCGATCAACACCTGTTGAATCTTATTCTTCTGCTCCAGTTGTCTGAAAATCTGCAGGTTCTTGAAGATCTGTGCGGCCTGATTGGCAAGCGTGGAAATGATTTCCAAGTGTTCATCGTTGAAGGCGCCTTTCCGGCTCGAATCCAAGGATATCACTCCGATGACTACGTCTTCCACAATCATAGGAACCGCAAGTTCGGACATGATATCGTCCTTAATCGAAATATAATGCGGGTTCGCGGTTACGTCGCTGACGATCATCCCCTCTCCGGAAGCGGCCACAATTCCGGTAATTCCTTCCCCAACCTTGAGTTTTACTTTTGTACGGATCGATGGATTCATTCCCCGAAAGGTAACGATATCCAAAACGTTTTCTTTCTCGTTGATCAGCATCAGAGAGCCCGAACCAACTTCGCAAATCTGAATACAACGTTCTAGAATCAAATCCAGAAGTTTATCCGGATCTAAAGTTGAATTCATAGCGGTTGCAACTTCTTGTATAGATCTTAATGGACTTGGCTTCACATATCCTGACATGCTTAAAATTTTTGCGATTTGATACTTTTGGGGTCAATCGAATTTTTATTTTTCGCTTATTTTTGGAACGATTTTTTTAAGAGGTGCTGATAATCACTTATGCCTATAAATTCCGTATCTCTGTGGATTTGATTTCATAAGAATCTATGCCTTACTGAATTTGGGCTTTCTGCATGGAAAGAAGTGAATTTTAAAGAAAATCCCAAATAATTTTGTATCAGTATAAACCATATTCTTTATAATTTTACGCGTATGACCTGTGCATTCTGCTCAGAATTTAAAACTCCCGACGGAATGTTTCATGGAGGTCGCTTTTTTTGCAGATCATGCGGTCGAGAATGGATTTTAGAAAAAAGGAAGAATCCAAGGCTGCAACCCCCGACGGATACGAGATTCAGCAACGAGGTTTTACTCGAATTTCTTTCGCTTTTCAATACGAGTCCGAATCTAAATCACCTGTTGGAAAGTTTTACTTCTCTCGCCTTTTACAAACTAGGAATCCCGGGCGTGAGTGTGATGATCTACGAACCGAAGCTGGATCGTATGACCGTAATGTCGGTCAAAAACCAGAAAACTTCCCTCTCCAAAGTCGCTCTTCATTTCGAGATCAAAAAGGGAGAAGACAACGGAGCTTTGACCGAATGTATCGAAAACTGCAGATCGATTTATTACCGATTCGCCGATCAAAAACACAAACACTTCAAACAATACGCGCGACTGAACCGGACCGTCGCTTCTCTTGCGATTCCGATCCATCTCAACGGAGAGGTTTTAGGAATCATCTCCGTCGATTATAAAACGGACGATCCCGAGAAAGCGGAGAATGACCGGTATTTTCTGGAATTGATCGCGGCTCAGTTTGCGGTCACTTTAAAGAACCGAATTTTATTCGAGGTCTCTCAAACTCAATCCCGCAATTTCAGATCGCTCCATTCCGCAGCGTTGCGACTTTCCTCTTTGGGATTCAAATACAAGGTGGAAATTTTTCGCGTCATCCTTTTGTCTTTGACCGAGTTTTCGGAAAACGACCTTTATTCTCTCTTCGAATGGAACAGAGACAATCATACTTTGTTCGGACATTTTCTTACGGGGAATATCACAAGTCCTGAAATTAGAATGGACGTCGATTTAGCGAGACAGTCCACGTTTAAGGTTCGTATCCAAACGACAGCGGAGGAAAGAGAAGCCGCGGAAACGTTCAAAAAAAGAATCACAAGAAAAGAATTGGAACCGATCCCCGGAGAAATGTCCCTTCCTATGGATCGATACGAATTCTTTCTCAAAGAAGTTTTCGAACTCACCGAGTCCAAACTCGCTCTTTCCTCCGATTTTCCGGAGCTCGAAAAATTCGGAATGTTGGGATTGAATCTTGCGATTCTCCCCGTGGTTCATACGGACAAATCGGACATCGTAGTCATTCTCGGAAAAAGAAAAGGGCTTCAATTCAACGCCGAAGAATTAGAAGTTTTGAATGCATTTTCGATTCAAGCCGGAATATCGATCCAGAACTATCACCTCTTCGATCAAAGAGCCCAAAAGGAAAGACTCGATAAGGAAATCGAAATCGCGAAAGAACTCCAGAGATCGCTTCTTCCCCGCAAAATGCCCGAACATCCCGGATACGAATTCGCGGGAACAATGGTTGCCGCGAGAGGAGTCGGAGGGGACTATTACGATTTTATAACGGACCCGTTTAACACCGAAACGGTGATCTGCATCGGCGACGTAAGCGGCAAAGGTGTTCCCGCAGGAATCGTCATGGCGACCGTAAGAACCATCATTCATTCTCTCGTCCGAAAAAAGGTGAGCCCTTGGGATATCGTCAATACGGTAAACACTTACATCTTTCAGAATTACAACGATTCACCTTCGCCGCGATTCATGTCGATGACCGTTATCAAATGGGAAATGAACCGAAACGACTTCGCTTTCAGCGGTGCCGGACAAGGAAATCTTTATCTTTACCGCGCGGCTTCGAAAAAAATCGAAGAGATTGCTACGGGCGGTATCATATTGGGAATCGATCCGGACGTTTCCAAATTCGAAAATCTAAACCAATTTAGAATGCAGCCCGGCGATCTGTTAATCATGTGTACGGACGGAGTTTTAGAAGCTTCCGATCGGGACGGAATACAGTTCGAAGCGGAACGATTTAAGAATTCCATTCTCCGTTTTCAAACCGAACCTCTGCAGGCGATGTTGGATGGAATCGTTTCCGAGATCCGTAAATTTACGGGAAACCAAGAACAGATGGACGATATTACTCTTGCAGCAATCCGGAGGATCCGTTAAACCTGCATTTGCGAATTGCCATGAGAGATAAGATCTCCGAATCCACTCGAAAAATTTTCGAAACCGTATGGGAAAGAATTCTTCCCTTTCAAGAAATGATCCTTTCTCGTCCCGCGATTCTTTCGTATTCCGGCGGAAAAGATTCTTCCCTTTTACTTCATTTTTACTTTTGGCTCTGGGTCGAAAAAAAAATTCCCGCGCCCTGCATTTATCATTTGGACCATTCGATCCGTTTCAATCTGGAACAGGAAAAACAAATTCTTGAATATGCGGAAACCACCTTTCCGTTTCCGAGAATCTTTAAAAAAAAAACGTTCCACTCTTATCGCGTAAGTTAGGAAAGACACTCGAAGAGACCGGGAGGGCTTTTCGTTATAAGGATCTGGAACGAATTTCGGATCGTTACGAAGGTTATATCGTTACCGGTCACCATTCGAACGACTATTTGGAAACGATTCTATTGAATCTGATCCGCGGAGGCGGCTGGAGTTCCTTGCGCACCTTGGGTTGGTACGAGAAGAATCGATTCAGACCTCTCTTTGCGTTTACAAAAGAAGAAATCAAAACCGTGTTACAAACGGAATTTTGGCCGGTGTTCGAAGATGAATCCAATCAAAGCAACGAATACCTTAGAAACAGAATTCGAAACGATATCGTTCCGTTATTGTTAAACGAAGGAGCCGATCCGGATCGGATTTATAAGAACTTTCACCGGATGGAAAGACCTGCAGCGCAACTTTTTTCTAAAGAAGCCGAAACAAGTCCCCAAAAGATTCCTTCTCATTTGAAAATCGATATCTGGGTTTTAAACGATCTTTCACGAAGAGAAAGAAAATTCTTCATCGACCGTTATCTGCGCTCGTTGAATCTGCATCCGATCACTCGAAATTTTTTCGAAGATCTTACTCATTGTCTTCAACGGGAGAATTCTTTCGGAATCGAAAATAAGGAAGCCTGGTTTTGGAAATCGACTTCTTCCGATTTGTATATCATTCCCAAAAATTCGTTAGCGTTAAAAGAATTTCGATTCGAGTCGAAAGAGATGATTCTTCGATGGAACGGAAACCAGAAAAAGATTCCTCCCGGATTGATTCCCGATTTATGCCCTCCCGGAGCCAAAATTCGCAAAAACGGGATGAGTATAGAAATTTCAGAAATTTTTAGACAGAAAGAGATTCCCGTTCCGGTTAGAAAAATGCTACCCATTCTTTACGGGGAAGGGAAAGTTGATGTGATCTGTCTGAGTCTTTGGGATACTAGGATAAGCGATATCGTAGCGGACAGAGAAGTTGAGATTTTACCTGACCTTCTGGAGCCCGGATGATGAGTGAGGATCCTCAAAAAAAGGACGAACCATTCTTCAAAGACGTAGAATTCAGTGCGTCTTACGGAGAAGCGAACAAGATTCCCGCTAAAGGGGTTCCGCAAATCGCATTCGCAGGCCGATCCAACGCGGGCAAATCCTCTTTGCTCAACGCGATTCTTGAAAGAAAATCCCTCGCAAAAGTTTCTTCCACACCCGGTAAAACAAAACTACTGAATTTCTTTTTTGTAAATCATTCCGTTTATCTTGTCGATTTACCCGGGTTCGGTTATTCCGCAAATTCCCACAAAGATCACGAAGCGATGATGGACCTTTTGATGGATTATCTGAACCTCGCAAAAGATCTAAAGTGTTTGTTCTTGGTTTGTGATTCGCAAAGAGAACTTCCCGAAGAGGAATTGGAATTGATCGGAACTTGTTTTGAACGGAACATCAAACCCGTTTTAGTCAGAACGAAGATCGATAAGCTCAACCAAAGCGATCTTTCCAAATTAAGAAAGAAAATGAAAAATATTCACGAATTATATCCGATGCTCGAAACGGTTCTTGTATCGAATAAGTCCGGAAAGGGTTTGCTCGAACTGAGAAAAATCGTGGATTCTTTGATTAGTGCGGTCGGAACTACGTCTGAAACTTATACGGAACGGATCGAGGAAATCTCTTAAATAAAATCAGGCTTTCTCGTCGAAAAGATTTCCGAGTTTATCGGAAGAATTCGCATTCAAAATTCGTAAACTCATCTGAGTTTGTTTATCCGTCAACTCTTGGAACGTTTCCATCGTATCCTCTAAAATCGACTTCAACTTTTCCTGATTGAGTGCCATTTCGAGTTTTCTTTTTCTTTCTTCTAACTCCGTTTTGCGGGTGGAATCGAAGCCCTTTTCTTGTTCGGCGCCTTGATTCTCCGTTTCAAACGTTTTTAGTTCGGATTCGATTTTGCGGATTTCGGAAAGAATCTGTTTTTCCTTATCTTCCAAACGGATCTTGGAAGAATCGGCTTTTTCTTCTTTTTGACGCGTTTCTTTTTCTCGGGAAGTTTCGGCGGATTCCGCAGATTTTTGATTATCCTGAATGATTTCGTTTTTGCGGGAAGATTCTTCGGACTTCTTTGCAGTGACCGCCTGAGTTTCACCGGAAACCGCGACGAGTTTTCCGTTTCGAAATTCGTAATGGATCTTCATATCCAGCGAACGAATTTCAGCCCGGTCTCTCATCGCTTCGGAGCGAAATTCGGCTACGTGCCCGAGTTCGTGCGAGATCACGTGAAGGACGGAAGTGGATGCGGGAGAACTCTCAAGTTGTCCGTGACCGATATAATGCAAAGATTCATCTCGTGGAATTCCGAGCTGCATTCTATGTTCTCCGCCGATTCTCATTCTAATACTAGTGTCGGCTTGTACATACCTAAGTTAAGGGTAGTATATAAAATATTTCTAAAATCGTTTCGATTCTTCGGAAAAAAAGATAAAGAAATCGTAATACACCCGTTTAATCAGTGGAAGCGATCTTATTCAGGATTTCAACGATGGCGGCGTCCGAAAGATCGTGAAATACGAGTCCGTATTTATACTTCTCTTGAACTAAATCCCTTCTGATGATATCCGCTTCGATTTCGACGGAAAGTATTGGAGACATAAACTTGACGCGTTCACCGAGAAGAATTTCTTCTCTAGAACTGATCGAAGCTCCGATCATGCTGATGTCTTCGAGATTTCCCAATATCTCATTCTTACCAAGAACCATCTTCACTAGGTTGTTCTTCTGAAAACGTTTATAAAAACGTTTATCATCCAACGCATCGCTAGCATTCTTTTTTTGTTGTCCCATCTCTGTGTGCATAGCCGATCCAGCATAACTCAAATAAAATGAAAGAAAAGAAAATTTTTACGAAAGTGCCGAATAACACAGTCTGATTTTCTTTAGAAGAATTCTTAAAAACGAAACGATCTAAATAAACCGGAAAGTCTTTAGAGAGAAAACGAATCGTTTTCTCGTCCCAACAAAACTTGCATCTTTGCGGAAGCGCCCGATTCCTGATGAAAGATTCTAAGAATGTCTTCGTCTTTGTGATCGGGTTCATGATGTGTAAGCACCAAACGTTCCACTTCCAATATTTCCCCGCAGCGAACGGCGACTTTTCCGGAAGTATGACCCCAACCCACTTTTTTTTCAGCTTCTTCAGAGCTGTATTGAGCGTCTATAATTAACATGTCCGTTTTGCCGAAGGACTTTTTGAGATCTTGGAATTCTTCCAAGTCTGGCTCCTGAACTTCCACGTCGGTACAGAATAGAAAGCTCTTACCTTCCTCTTCGAATCGAAATCCGGTACAGTTCCCCGGATGTCTCAAAAGAAACGGAGTGATTTGCACCGTGCCGATCCGAGCGCTTTGATTCTTTTCAAGAAGATGGAACGTTTTTTTAGACATCATCCCTGATAGTGGAAGAGGAAAATTTTCCTCATTCTGTTGTCTTTCGAATCGTTCCTGAAGATTGGGGATGGTAGAATAGAAGTGGATGTCGACGCCGGGAAAATATGCCGGTTTAAAGAACATCCAACCTTGGATGTGGTCCCAGTGTGTGTGAGTAATTAAGATATGAATCTTATCGCCGGGCTTCAATCCTTCCGCGAGGAGATCGTTGCCCAATTGTCGAATTCCGGAACCGCAATCGATGATGTAACGATCACCGGATCTAGCTTGTATATAAACGCACGTGGTGTTTCCCCCCACCGTGCGCGATAAAGACGGATCGAGTGAACTTAGGAATTCTTCCTCTGAAAACTTTCCGTTTTGCTGTTTGATTGCAGTATGGGCCGCTTTCAGAATTTTGAGGATTTTTTCCCTGTATTCCGATTCGCTCAGTGGGGTGGGGAGTGAGCCCCGTACGCCGTATAGTTTTACTTTCACTGTATTATATTAGACAAACAAAATGTGTAAAATTCTCTGACGATAAACCATGATCCAGGATCTCGAACAAAAGCTTTGGTCAATCGCAGGCGGTATTCCTTTCGCTTCGGAATATTTTTTGCAAGCCAGCCCTGTAAGGAAACTGAAAAAAGAAAATTTATTCTCAAAAGAGTTCGAGACATATTTTTTAGAGCTGGGTTCGGGTTGGGGAGAAGTCGCAATCTCCCTGGCACGTCAAAGACCGGACACCGGTTTCGTTTTGATGGAGAAGAAATTCGATCGAATCCGTCATACGATACGCGGAATCGAAAAGCATTCCCTCAAAAACGTGAAAATTCTTTGCGTTAACTTCAATTGGTTTCTGGAAGATGTGTTTGAGGAAAACACGTTTTCCGAAATTCTTCTGAACTTTCCCGATCCTTGGCCTAAACGAAGACATCATAAGAAAAGAACGATGAACGCCAAATTCTTGGAATCGCTTCGAGTCCTTCTTCCGGAAAGAGGCAAGTTTTCCTTTGCCACCGACTACGGTCCGTATGCGAGAAAGGCCATCCGTCTTTTCCGCGACTCGGAAGTTTTCCGGCCGGAAACCGCCGAACTGAGATTGGAACGGAGTGAAATCCCCGTTTCCCACTTTGAAAGAAAAAAAAGGGAAGAAGGAAAAAGAATCTATTACATCGATCAGATCCTCCTCAAAAAATAATTTCCAAAAACCGAAGGAAGCGGAATCGAAAAAAGTAAATTCCTAAAAACCGCGGAACGGTAAACGCATCCTCTCGCAAAAGAAAACGCCGAACTTTCAGAGGAAAATCCGGCGCTCGGTTGAATCGGAATTCTTCGTTGAACGTTTTAACGATACACCAAAGAATAAACCTTACCTTCCTCGTCTTTGAGAGGATAAGTCCAAATCGGTTTGCCGTCGATTCCGTAACGAATCGCTTTGCCCGATTTGAAAAGAACGATCCCGTCGTCCTTTTTACCGGGAAGAATCCCTTCGATGTCCGCTGCTTCCACCGTAAACGAGGTCGCTTTGAGCGAACCGGATTCGATCCGATAAACCTGCTTGCCTGCGTGGAACCAAAGATACGGGGAACGAACGACGAACTGTGAGGCGCTTTCGCTCGGTAGATCGATCGAAGAAACCTTGTCGTTATCGATGGAAACGATCTTTTTACCGGAAAGAAAGAAAAGTCCCGTTTCATACGAACCGAGATAACGAAGTTCTCCGCTTCCTTTTTGGGAAATCTTTTTTGCGTTCAAGTCCTTTAAGGAAGAGTCATATACTTGCGCTTGAATTCCGTCTTTTTGAGTTACAGAGAACAATGCTCCTGATTTGATAGCTGACCAGAACGTTCCTTCGAAGGCGATAGAACCGTTCAACTCAAGCTGATCCGAGTAACTATAAATCTTGGAAGTTTTTCCGGTAACGACTTCGACTAAAATATTTTCACCGGAAAGATTCGCTTTTTTGATTTCGCCGTTCGGGAGTTTCGCGTCTCTCAAAACGATTCCGGTCTTTAAATCCATTACTTCGATTTTCTTTTCTGAAATTCCGATCAAACGTTTGTCAACGAGTAGGAATTTATAAGGAACGGAAGTTTGAATTCTCCATTGGCGAACGCCTCGGTCCTTATCCAAAGATTCCACGCTCGTGCCGTAATTTAAGATTACGGAATTGTTGATTAACAACGGAACTCCGATCAGTTTTCCTCTGCTTTGATAGGATTGAAGAATTACCGGCGTATCCTCGTCGGCGATCACCAATCGTTCGGCTTGAGCCGCGTGCGGAGACGCAGGGAATTTTTCCGCGAGTTCTCTTCCCAAATCCAAAACTTCTTTTTTAAACGTAGGATTCGTCATTTTTGTTTTTTGTTCGGAAAGGATTCGAATCAAAGCGAAAAGATTTCTTTCGTTTCTTTCCAGATCGAGAGCCTTGCGGATTTCTTTTTCCGCCTGTTCCAGATCACCGCGTTTGTAATAGATATAAGAAATCTGATAATGAGCGTCAGAGAATTCCGGATTTTTCTGGATAATCTCTTTGAAGATCGTGATCGCCTCGTTATAGAGATTGTCGTTGAACAAAATGATCCCGATGTTGTACGGAGCGAGCTCGTTTTCGGAATCCTGCTGCATCGCGGTTTCAAATTCTTCCTTAGCGAGTTTTTTATTTCCGGAATGATACGTGGAAATTCCCTTTCCGATTCTCGCCGCAACGAAGTCGGTGTTTAACAGAAGCGATCGATCAAACGAATCGATCGAAGCCTCGTATTTCTTTCTTTGAAGATGAATGATTCCCATCTGATAATGGCTGTAATAGGAATCCGGTTTTTTGGAGAGAATCTCCTTGAATCCTTCTTCCGCTTTGTCGATCTCCCCTTTTCGGAGCAAGAACGCGTTGATCGCTTCTCTTGCCTGAAGATTACGGGTTCCCTGAGGCGGATTTTCCAACATGGAAATCCCTTTTTCCTCGTTTCCAAGCGCCAAGTAACATTCAGCAATCTTAATATATAAGGTCAGTTTTCCGGTTTTTTGGAAGGCTTCCTGATAAAGCGGGATCGCTTTTTCGTATTGATGCGAATCGAAGGCTCGGTTCGCCTTTTGAATGGTCGGAATTACGGTCGCGAATTTTTGGTTTTCCTGAATCGTCTTTCTTGTTTCCGCGATCTCGGGAATATCTTTGGACAACTTCTCCGCTTTTCCGATCCAATTCAACGCCGCGTCGTGATTGCCCTTTTCGTTTTCTTCGAGAGAAATCTTATAATACAACATCGCAAGACGGAAGTTGACCGCTTCGTTGCTCGGAAATTTTTTCTGAAGATTCTTATAAACCGTTTCGGCCTTTTCGTATTCCTTTTTATCCTCGTATGTTCTTCCTAAAACGATCGCCGCAGACGGATCGTTACCGGTGAGATTTTCGAGTTCTTTCGCGTATTGATTGGCGAGCGTTTGATTCTTTTGGGAAGAATAAAGACGAATCAATCCTTGAAGAGCCGGAATGTTCTGTTTATCGATGGAAAGGGCTTTTTTGAAATTCTCTTCCGAAGACTTAGGTTCGCCGGATACGAAATACAATCTTCCGAACGCATTGTAAACGGAAGGTTCTTCCGCGGAAGCCTTCTTCGCTTTTTCGTAAAAGGATTTTGCTCCTTTGAAATCGCCTTTTCGGAGATGTCGATCGCCTTCAAAGATTTGTTCGGAAACGTCGATGAACGCAAGGATTTGCTTTTTATCGGCTTCGGATTTTAACGACTCGACCTCTCTTCTCGCCGCTTTATAGCGATTTTCCGCGATTAAGAGAAAGACCAAGTTTGCCACCGGTTCCGCGAACGCGGGATCGAGTTCCTGCGCTCTTGTAAAATATACCAGGGCCTTTGCGGGTTCGCCAAGAGCCTTCATATTCAAACCCATTTGGTTTTGATAAACCGCGTTGTTCGGAAATACGGAGATCGCCTTTTCCAAAACGGAAACGGATTTTCGATAGTTGCCGGTTTTGTAATGTACGGCGGCGATTCCGGAAATCGCTTCCTGATAATCCGGTTTAAGTGCGAGGGAAGTTTCAAAAGACTTCAGCGCGGCTTCGTATTCGCCGGCAAGAATTCTCGCGTTTCCGAGAAAGATATAGGGCGCTGGATTTTTCGGATCGTTTTGAACCGCAGTTTGAAAATGAGAAGCTGCTTCCTTATAATTCTTTCTTCTCATCGCTTGATTTCCGTTTTCCAAAGCCGAAGCGACTCGGGTTACGGAAGCGGATTTTTTCGCGGACAACAACTCAGGATCGTTCTTTCTTGCTTCTTCGAAATAAACTTCGGCTTCTTCGTATTTTTTTAGCTGAACCGCCGCGTCGCCGAGCTGCATATTCAACTGAGCGGGAAACGCGAATTCCTTCACCGGAATCTTTTTTAAAGTCGCGTATGATTGTTCGAACTTACCTTGATTCTTTAAAAGAACCGCCTTCTTAAAGGAATAATTGTATTTCTCTTTAACGGGAAGGGATTCCAATTTTCCGTAAACTTCGATCGCGTCCTCGTTTTTTCCTTCAGCCGTATAAATAATTCCCAACGTAAGAAGAATCTGTTCGTTTTCGGGATCGACTTCGGTTCCTTTTCTGAGAGAAACAAGCGCATCCTGATTTTTACCGAGTTTGTATTCGGAAATTCCCGCGAGATAATAACCGGGCGCGGTAGGATACGTGTTTATGGCGAGGTTCGCTTTTTCAAGAGATCGATCGAAATTTCCTTTTTGGAAAAAGGAATTTCCTTCATTCAAAATCTTTGATACACGTTTGAGCTTTTCGCGGGCGGCGGAATCCTTTTCCATAATGGAATCCTGCGTTTGGGACTTTCGGAAATCCTTGCTCAAACAGTTGATGGTGAATTGTCCGCCGATCAGGACGATAACAGAAATTAATACGACATTCTTTTTCATGGAAATCAGACCTTTCATTTGTATCCCTTGTATTCGATCTTGAGGTTTCTAAGCGGAGAACGTTTCGAAAACTTTTCTCCTCGGGTAAGAACCGAAATTCTCCAGACGCCGCCGTTCGGTTCGAACTTATCTTCCAGAACTTTGGAATAACCCAAATACAGCCGGATGATTCCCTCTTTCGTATCCGTTACGATGCGGAAAGGGCGTCCGTCTTCTTTCGTTTCTTGTTTAAATTTATAGGTTCCGACGTTGTTTCCGGTGGATGGAAAGGAGTAAACGCTCAATCGTTCCTTTTCGTATTCCAAGCTGATCGTTTTTTTCGGTGTGTGAAACGAAATCGCAACGATTCCGGAATCTAGTTCGGAGCTGATGGGAAGGATTCCTTCCAACTCGAGATTTTCCGGAACAAACGGAGCGGAAAAAACCCCGTACCAACCCGGAGGCAAGGAGGAAGAAACATTCTGAAAATCTAATGTTTTTCCGGAAAAAGCCTGAAATCCTTTTTCGCCGGAAAGTTTCCAGAATTCGGGCTCGGAAACGAGATTGTCCGTTTTATACGGTAACGCGATTTCGGTGATCTTATCGGCTTCGACAATCAATTGTCCTTCGTAATAAACGAGAGGACCGTTTTCCGTATCGCGAACCAATTCAAGCTGCATCGCCCCCGGAGCAAGATTACTTCTGTAAAACGGAGTTTCCCCGGTTCGAAAGCCGTCTAACGCAACTTGGAGCGCCTCCGGAAAACTCAAAATTCTCAAACCGCCGAGAGTTCTATCCTCTTTCCACTCTTGATAAATGGAAACGGTTTGTCCCGAACGAATCTGCAAGGATTTGACTATATCTTTTTGTCCGGGACGGGTGATTTGAATCTGTTGCAAACCTTCCGGCAAAGGATAATTGCGAAAAGAAGCGATTCCGATCTTCTCACCCTGAAACGTAACTTCCGTATCCGCGGAAGAAGCACTGAAAGAAAGATAACCTTGAATCGATTTCTTAAGGATAGAATCGATCTCGCCGGAACTCAGAGATTTTTCCCAAATCGGGACCAAAGAAGACTTCGGATCCAGCGCGAGAACTCCCGAACCGTGTTTCAGATAATAAACTTGATTGGCCTGCAGATCATCCTGCATCTGAGGAGGTTGAAAGGAAGCGTCTACGGTTCCATATACGATTTCCTTAACCGGGTCGGTGATTTTTTGGGTTACTGCCCACTTTCCCGAGACTTCGCGGATATCGGTTTTGATCACCGCATCGACGTTCAAACGTTTCAGTTCTTGAGAAAGCAGGGAAGAATTCTTCCAGGACGTATCCGTTATGCGCGCTTGCCTGCCTTTTACTTTAGCCCAGATCAGGCGGACCTCGTCGCTCAAAAACGAAGCAAGTTTCGGATCCATCTCCTTAGGGACGTTAATGGGAGCTAACGCGAAAATGGGAACGGTGTTCCCCGTTTTACGGATCTTATAGTCCGCATCGGAGCTTCCTCCCAATATCGCCTCCTCCTCTTTGAGAGCCTTGAATACGGGCTCCTGCAAAACGGAATTGAAATTTTCGATTTTTTGAACGGAAGAACAATCTATAAGAATTAATAAAAATAGAATATAGAATACGAAGAGTCGTTTTGGGTTAAAAATAAATTTCATCGGAGTCAATAATTTTCTACCTAGTTGAATGAGAAATCCATTATAAAAACTTTCGGGGGATCGATCATCCGTAATTTTCGATGATCCGACTAAAAATAAAAAAACCGGGGAAATTTCCCCGGTTTATGCGGTGTTCAGGGTTGGCTGAAACTTAGAAAGTTTCTTTCGGATTTAATTTCAGCTTTTCCTTTTGTACGTCTTGTTGAACGTATTTGGTTTCATTGACTGCCTTAGCTGTCTTTGTCACTTCATCGGCGTTGTTGCGATTCGCTTCACGCTTTTGAAGTTCGGCTTTCGCCTCCTCGACGGAACCGGATTGACTCAATATTTTGAGTTCTTCGCTGGAAGATTTCAGTTCTTCCACGAGTTTTCCGTATTCGAAGGTTTCGTTTTTATGAAGAACGATCAATTCCTTCATTTCGGTCAAAGAATCTTTTTGAAGAGAACGAATCAACTTGTCCGTAAGTTTTTGATTCTTCTCGATTCTAAGTTCGCGATTCTTGCTAAGAATGACTTCGGACGATTCTCCTTTTTTAGAAACCGCGATTGTTCCTTCGATCACGGCAAAACGAACGGTACAATTTTCTTTCGCACAGTTGATTTTGGATCCTTCAGGACTTTCTACGGAAGTTAAGAAAGAAGTTCCTCTAACACCTGCAAGTGCGGTCGGAGTAGAAACGGTAAACTCGGTGCTTTTCTGACCTTTTTTAACCATGGTCACGATTTTTCCGTAGTTCACTTGAACGTTTGTATCCGATCCGTTCGGATTCATCAGAGTGGAAATTTCGATGTCGGAATTTTTGGACATCTTAATAATACCGCTGTCCGCAACCATGATCTCCGCTCCGCCGTTAGATCCGGTTACAACGCGATCGGTGGAAGCGAGTGCGGTTCCGAGTTCCGCTTTTTTCTCACCGGCATCGGAAAGAATTTTCACGTCGCCAAGAACCCAGACGATTCTCGCCGCTGCGGTATCGGATTCCGTTTTTACTTGGTCCGTACCGGACGATTTATTAGTGCTACAAGCGATGGATAACGTAAAAAATACGCACGTCACCGCAATCCATAGAGAACGATTCATATTAACCCCCGAACTTTAAAAAGATTGCATTCTAGACAACAGGCTTACAAGAAAAAAATTGCAAGAATTCAGAATTAGTTATACCACAGATAAAACTAATTTCCATAAAAAATGCCCTGAATCGAAGGATAATTCAGGTTTTCTTCGGATTTTCCGGTTCAACGTGAATCGAATCCAATTCCTCTTCCAACTTACATTTCGGATAATTATCGATCGGAAGACTCGTTCCCACCCAACCGAACGCTTCTTGCGCCGTAATTACGTGAATGTCCCAACCCATAACGATGTTCGGGCAACCCCAAACCTTATTTTTGCAGAGAACCTGACTGGATTTCGGCTTCGGATACGCCCATGCGGACGGAGGATACACACATTTCATCTCCACTTCCGCGATCTTCCTCATTCGTTTTACGTTGACTTCGAATTCTTTAAAAATCGAAACGAGAGGATTGGCCAGAAGTTCGTCGAAGTATTTTTTGGAAGTGTTATAGGCGATGTAATACACTAACTCTTCCATCACATAATCCTTGTCAGCCGCATTGTGGCTCACGTTTGCGATATAACGAGCCAGTTTCAAAGCGTCGGTCAAGAGGGCTTGGAAAAAGTCGTAGGATTTTTCGGGAATTGCGTCTTCTCGGGATTTATCGTTTTCTTTCGAATCGCTCTCCCCATCGTTCGAAATAATATCGTCAAAAAAAGCTTCGTCCGGATTTTCCTGACCCGACTTATCGATCGAAATCGGTTTATCAGGGTTATCCATCATTCCGAGCGGCATGTGATTGGAAATCGCGCTATAACTGAATTCCACAAGATCCAATTTTTGTAATATATCGGAACACTTATGGGCAACGCGAACTTTTTCGCTGTCTTCGGCCGGAAGTTTCGTGAATCGGTCCGCGTTGATCCGCGGAATATCCATCAGAATTCCGGCGGTAAACGCATATCTCCGAAGAAGACGAAATTTCATCGTATCCGGGATCATGACGATTCCGAGGGTCAAAAGCCCCAACTCGCTGATATACCGAAAAAAGTTTATGTTTTGATTATATACTTTTAAAAGAGCAAGAACGATCTTTTTGGAAAGAAGTGAATTTCGGATGATTCCTTTGTAATTGTAGGTCGTATTTTCATACATGAATTTCAGGAATTTCATTTCCGAAGTCTTGAGCTGATTTACGATCTTGATCGCGAGAATATTCTGGATTTGTTCTACGAGTTCTTTGTTTAACTTTACTTCGAATTTCGGAGTATATTGTCCTTTGATGTCCTTCAAACGGGCGAGCGCTGATTCTTTTACCTGCACTTCTTCCTTTACGAGAACGTTTCCCGAATTGTCCTCAATCGGGGAAAGAAAACGAATCATCGATCCCGTTTCGAATTCTTTCGTAAAATCGATCAGGTCTTCAATGGAATCAAATTCCAGATAAGAATGGGTCACTTTCATTTTGAAATTCTATCTCTCCGTGTGACTCTATGCGGGTTATCAAGGCTTGCGATCATCGATTCCAGACTTTTCTTTCTTTCCGAAGTTATAATTTCAGTGTCAAGAGCGGATAACATCGCACAATGAGAAGATAATTTACAACAATTTGATTCTTCACAATGCTTTTTTTGACTCGCGAGCTCGGGAAAACTCTCCAAGATTTCCTCTTTTTTTAGATGGAGAATCCCCCATTCCTTGATTCCGGGAGAATCGATCAAAGTCGTTCCGTCCTCCATGACAAGCAAAAGAGAATTCGTAGTCGTATGCTTTCCTTTATCCTTGGATACGCTGATCCCCGAAGTCTTTTGAACCTGCTTTTCGGTCAGCACATTGATTAAAGTAGACTTCCCAACTCCCGAATTTCCGACGAGAAACGTCGTTTTTCCTCGAAGATATTCCCGTAATTCGGGGATTCCTTCGCCGGTTGAACAGGAAATTCCCAAGGTTTGATAACCGAGATCTCGATATAATTTCAGCCGTGTTTCCGCCTCTTCTTTTGAGGCCAAATCCAACTTTGTAAAAACGATTAAGGGAAGCGTTTTAGAAGTAAAGACCGCCGCCAAACAACGATCGATAAAACCGTCCTTGGTTTCGGGAGATTTAAGAGAAACCAAAACCGCGGTCTGATCCGCATTCGCGCATAACACCTGCGTGTCGCCTTCGCGGCTCTTTCTCGTCAGGAAAGAATTTCTTTCCAATCGTTCGGAGATCACCCAATCCTGGCCGGCTGAATGTTCCGCGAGAATTTTATCTCCGACAACGAACGGATGCCTTTCCTCCGCGGAGATGGTCCTAAGTTTACCGCGTAAAAACGCTCTTACCGTTCCGCGCTCCGGAGAATAAATTTCGTAGTAAGCTCCGTAAACGCGGGAAATGGTAAAAAATTCTTTGACTGATTTATCCGACTCTAACATGATTCAACCGCGTTTTCTATGTCGACCCAAAGACTCAACGCCTTAGGGCCAATCGTTTATCTGATTCTTTTGATAGCCGGATTTCAGCTTATCTCCGTGCTAACTTTACAGTCATTCCATTTCTTTTCTTTCGAATCCTATAGAATTCTCATAACACTTCTTCCCGGCGTGATCTTAGGATTTATAGTCTATATTCTTTCGATTCGAATTTTAAGAAGAATTTCCGGAAAATTTCTCGGACGACTCTTTCCGTTTCTACAGTCTTCGAACACCGAAATCGTTCGTTATCTTTCCGTTTTGGATCAGTTTAAGAACGATCTGATCGCCACGAACTTAACCGCGCTCGTGTGCGAAAAGATTTTGAAATTCATTCAGACGATCATTCCCGCAAAAAAAGTAACGATCTTTTTATGGAAGGAGGAGATGGGAAAGTTCGCTCCGTTTCCGGACGAAGGTGAAATTCAATTCTTTATCTTTGATCCGTTTTTACTTTGGGTCACGGAAAACGATAAGATCTACGATCTCAAAGAATTCGAAACCAATCCCGGTTTGAGTAAGATCGCGAAATCCGCGGAATCTTTTTTTACAAAGACGGAAGCGGAACTCGTTGTTCCTTTGATTTTAAACCGAAGTCTTTTAGGTATGATCGTTCTCGGAGAAAAGAAGAATCGAAAAAAATATTCCTCCTCCGAAATCGAAAAGCTCAACGAGATCCGCTCCGTTTCCGTGATGTCCCTTTCCAACGCGATCTTTTACGAACGTCTGATCGAGTTGACCGAAACCTTGGAAGAAAAGGTAAAAAGTCGCACACGCGAATTGGAGAACGCTCAGTCGCAGCTCATCATGTCCGAGAAGATGGCTTCTCTCGGGATCATGGTTGCCGGAATCGCGCACGAGATCAACACACCCGCCGGCGTCATCAACGGAGCCGCGGATAATCTCGATCAAAACATGAATTATCTCGTAAGAAATATTTTCGACATCGTTCTTCTTGCGAAAAACAGAAAGCTGCGTAAGAATTTCGAACTCGCCCTTCTTCATTTGCTTCGCGATAAAAAAAATTCGGAATTGGATTCGCGAGAAAAATTCCGTTTAAAAAACGAGCTAAAGGAAGAGATGAAAGATATGAACTTCGGTCCGGCTCTCACTTCGGAACTTTCAAATTTCATAATAGAGAATCAGATCGGAGAGGAACGGAAATATATCTACAGTATCATTCTCAAAGACGACGATCGCGGTTACTTGATGCTCAAAAACGCGACGAATATCAACCGGAATATCAAAAACATACGTTATGCGATTCGGAACGTGGTTCGGATCGTAAAGGCCTTGAAGTCCTATTCTCACTTGGATCAGTCCAAAACGTTTTCACCGGCGAATATCATCGAAGGTTTGGAGACTACGTTGGTTATTCTTCATAATCAAGTGAAATACGGAGTCGAAGTGATTCGAAACTTTCAGGAAATTCCTCTCGTCATCTGTAATCCGGACGAACTCAATCAAGTCTGGACGAATCTGATTCAGAACGCGGTGCAGGCTATGAAAGGCAAAGGAAAAATCGAGATTTCCGTTTTTCCAACGGACGGCGCCGTGATCGTTCAAATCGAAGACGACGGCCCCGGAATTCCAGCGAGAATCCAGGATAGGATCTGGGATCCGTTCTTTACGACGAAGGATCAAGGAGAAGGAACCGGTCTCGGCCTTGGAATCGTAAAGGGAATCGTTGAAAAGCACAAAGGAAAAATCACCCTGACATCCAACCCGGGTAAAACCGTTTTTCGGGTGGAACTTCCGATTAACCCGGAAGCCGTTCCAACGGAAATCTCACGTACGTAATCATGGTTTTAAAATCGAAACTCAAAGCAAAGACGCATAACGTGAAAGAGGAAAAAAATTCTTCTGAGACTTCTTTTTTTAAGGAAGTGTATGCGTTGGTAAAAAAAGTTCCCCGAGGCAAGGTCACTTCGTACGGAAGAATCGCGGCTCTTTTGGGAAAACCGAGAGCCTCTCGCGCCGTCGGTTATGCTTTGAACGCGTTATCCAAAGGTCAGGAACAAAAAGTTCCTTGGCAGAGAGTGATCAACGGCCAGGGAAAAATTTCCTTTCGAGGAGATACGGGGCGCTCGATTTTACAAAAGAAAATGCTCGAAGACGAAGGAATTCGTTTCAACTCCGCGGAAACGGTAGACTTGAAAGTTTTCGGATGGCCGGACACGATTCCTCACAAGACCGCCCGGAAAAAAAGAAAATAAAATTTTCCTGGTTTCTTACGACCCGGAAATTGGAAGATTCATCCATGACTCATATCATCAAACCAGTAACTCTTACGATCGCCGGCTCGGACTCGGGAGGCGGCGCAGGAATTCAGGCGGATCTCAAAACATTCACCGCATTGGATACTTTCGGAACATCCGCGATCACTTGTTTAACCGCGCAGAACCCTTCCGGCGTAACCGGCATCTTAGAAGTGGATGCGGACTTTTTGGAAAAACAAATTGCGGCTGTTCTCGATTACTTTCCCGTCCAAGCGATCAAAACGGGGATGTTGTTTTCAACGGCGATCATCGAAAGGACGAGTTCGCTTTTGACTTCGCGAAAGAAAGAAGGAAGGATATTTTCCTTAGTGATCGATCCTGTAATGGTCGCGACCAGCGGCGCCAAACTTTTACAGGATTCAGCGATCGAAGCCCTGTTAACGAAGTTGATTCCGATCTCCGATCTCATTACTCCGAATCTTGACGAAACGGAGATTCTTTCCGGAAAAAAAATCTCAAAGAGCGACGAAATGCCGGGCCTTGCGGAAGAAATATTCAAAAAATTTAAAGTTCCAGTGCTACTCAAAGGCGGTCACTTGCAAAACGAGAAAATCGCCCTCGATATTTTATACGATGGGAAAACTCTCTCCAAATTCGAAAAACCGTTCGTCAGCGGGTTTTATCCGCACGGA
Source organism: Leptospira sanjuanensis (assembly GCF_022267375.1). Classification (GTDB taxonomy): domain Bacteria; phylum Spirochaetota; class Leptospiria; order Leptospirales; family Leptospiraceae; genus Leptospira; species Leptospira sanjuanensis. Next base: position 120,837 of record NZ_JAIZBH010000001.1, on the reverse strand, counting down.
ACGGGTTGCACGTATTCTTCCGCGATCACATCCTATCTCGCGCACGGTAAAACGTTATTCGAAGCGGTGCGTTCCGCGAAAGAATATCTTCATGCGGCCATCGAACAAGCCTATACCGCCGGAAAAGATAAAACCTTAAATCATACGCCTAGATTTTAAAACGAACTCATTTGGTTTCGTTTAACAATTCTGTTTGTACGAGATTCTCCAGAATCGTAAGAGGCAAGGAACCGCTGTCCAAAACGACGGAATGGAATTTTTGAATGTCGAACTTTTCCTTTTGATGTGCGCGAACTTTTTCCCTTAATTCGAGAATCTTCAACATTCCCAATTTATACGAACAAGCCTGCCCGGGATAAACGATATATCTTTCGATCTCCGCGGTCACGTCCTTAGGAGCCATTCCGGTATTGGTCATCATATAAGAGATCGCTTGTTCTCGGCTCCAACGTTTGTAATGAAGTCCCGTATCGACCACGAGGCGAACCGCTCGAAACAACTCCGCCTGCAGCCTTCCTAAGTCCGCATAAGGATCGGTAAAAAATTCGTAATCCTTTGCAAGACGTTCCGCATACAAAGCCCAACCTTCCACATAGGCAGTAAAGGTGATCGTGTTTCTAAAACGGGGAAGTCCTTTTAATTCCTGCATGATCGCGATCTGGAGGTGATGTCCGGGAATCGCTTCGTGATACGTCAATGTGTTCATTCCGAATTTCGGTATTTCTTTCGTATCGCGAAGATTCGCATAAAATACTCCCGGCCGCGAACCGTCTAACGCCGGTTCGTCGTAATAGGCTCCCGGAGCGGTCTTTTCCTTGAAGACCGGAATCCTTTCCACTTCGACTTTGCTCTTAGGCATTCTCAAAAACAGAGGTTTCGTTTTGTCTTCGGATTCCTTTAGAATTCTCTTATATTCTTCCAATGCCTGCAGTTTTCCCTCTTCCGTATCGGGAAATAGAAAACGGGGATCTTTTCTGAGTTCGGCCATTGCGATCGGAATCGGTTGATTCTTTCCGATACTTTTTAAGATCGTCTTCATCTCGTTTTGAATCCGCGCGACCTCGGACAATCCGATTTTGTGGATTTCTTCCGGCGGCAAATCGGTGGTGGTATGTTTTTTCAATTCCTGAGAATAATAGGAGTCGCCGTCGGGAAGTTTCCAAACTCCCGCTTTGGAATCGGAGTGTTTTTTCTGTTCCAAAAAAAGATTTAGTAATTTTGAATATGCCGGATAGATCCCGGATTGGATCGACTGTTCGGCTTGATTCAAATATCGATCCTTCGTTTCTTTGGAAATCGAATCGAGTTTCCCTATCTTTCTTTCCAAAGCCGCATAGAGAAGATTTTTCTTCGCGGGACCTTCGGTGAAACCTTTCACCTCGGAAATCAAACGATCCAAAATAAAATCAGGCGGAAGAATTCCGTTTTTATCGCGATACAGAATTCCTTCCAAAAGCTGATCGATCTTTTGCGGAACCGCGTCCAGCCTCGCGATAAAATTTTCCACGTCCTGAGAATTCTGAATCGGATGTTGGGTTGCCAAGAATGTAGGAAGCTGGCTTTGAACGCCGAACAACTGATTGGCCGGATAATCATGGAATAAAAACCGTTCTCCCGAAACTTTTAATCGAAGAGACCATTCCAAGATTTCAAAGGACAGCAACTCCTGACCGGACAAACCTTCCTTGCCATAGGACAAAAGAGTTTCAAGATTCTTCTTTGCTTTTTCCAGATCACGGTTTTGTTTCTCGATCGATATGTCCGTTAGTTTTCTTTGATAGCCGTTGATTCCGAATCCGTTTAAAACGCCGAGAGAAGTCAGATATTCGGGATCATCCAAAACGGATTCCCAAAACATCTTTTCATAAAATAAGCCGAGGGTGAGCGGTTTAAAAAAAATCGTATGAAACAATAACGTCAAGGAGAGCGAAAGTAAAATCAGAATTCCGATAAGAATTCTTTTTAGAAAGGAGTGATTGGACATAGTGAAACAAAATACGAAAGGATGAAAAGAATGAAAATTCTATTTTCGTTATGTGAATCGAAAGTGAGAAATTTTTTACCGAATCGTATCGGGGATTTGAATCGAGATCACGGTTAAATCGTCCTGAAAACTGTTGTCCTTCGTGAAATCGCGGAGGTCTTCCAAAACCAGATCGACGATTTCCTTTGCGGATCGACCGAGATTCTCCCGGATCAAAGTTTGAAGTCGTTCTTCTCCGTAAAATTCCTTCCGAGCGTTGAGCTCCTCGAACAAACCGTCTGAAAATAAAAAAAGTCGATCACTCGGTAAAAGTTTTTGAATCCGGTCCTTATAGATCGAAGCCGGAGAAAGTCCGATCATTCTCCCCGTTTTATGCAAAAGCATAAACTCGGAATCGTGCAGCAAAATTTGCTCGGGATGACCGGCGGACGAATACCGCAAAACTCCCTTGTTTAAATCCAAATCCGCGAGAATACATGTGTAATATAGATTCAATGATCGGAACTTGGAAATGAAATCGTCATTCAAGATTTCTAATATTTCTCCGGGACGTTTTCCGGATTGTTTTACGAACTCGTACGCAACCTTGATCGCCATCGTGATCAAAGCGCCTTGAACCCCGTGACCCGTTGCGTCCGCGAGAAACAAACGATATGTCCCGGGACCGGTTCGGGTTACGTCGTAAAAATCACCGCCGACTTCGTCCTTGGGAATGTATTCGGCCCGGATTTTCAACTCGGAGAATTCTTCATACCCGGAAGGAAGCATACTCTTCTGGATTCTTTTTGCGGTGGAAAGATCCTTTTTGATGATGTGAAACGATTTATTCAACTGAGCCATCAGTTCTTCGATCGTCCTTCTTTCCTCCGAAAGTTTTCGTTTATCCTTTCTGGATTCGCGCAAAAGTTTTTGAACGGTCGAAGTTTGTGTCTTTAAAAATCCGGAGGCCTCGCTCATCCAATAAAAGTATAACAATACCGTTACTACGAAGACGATAAAAAAGATCACCAAGGTCCGATCGCTCAGACGTACGGGAGAAGTTCCCGCGATTCCGGTAAAATAAAAAACGAACAGAGCGAACGCGTAGATCAAAGCTCCGAAGATAAAATATCTTCGTTCCATTACTCCGAAGGAAGCGAGATAACCCGCGTAAAGCGTCGTAATCATTACGACTAAAAAATCGGGAACTTGAACGGTCAGCCATGCGTTGCAAAGCAACATCGGAACATACCAGCAATAAAACGAAAACTTCATCCATCTCTGAAGATTCCATTTTCCTCGCGCGAGCTGATAATTCAAAGGAAGCGCTGCCGCAATATTTAATACGACAAGAAGCGTGAGTTCGAAATAAGAAACCTTTTCCAATCCTTCCGTATCGAAAAATTTCAGAATCGAGAATAATACGGATACGAAAATTCCCCCGAAAATCCAGTTCAACGTGACCGGAAGCCGGAGCGTTCTTTTTAAATTTGAGAAATTCATAAATTTCTAAATTAGCGGAATGATGATTAGGGAAATAAAGGAAATCAATAAGGTCCAGATGCTCGCGGAAGCCATGGAGAACCAAAGGGAATTCTGCCATTGAATCAATGGCGTCGCTACGAAAAGGATCATGCCGAAATACGAAAGATACGGAGAACGATCATAGAGATGTTTTTGCCATTCTATAAATCCTTCCTTGAAGTCCTTTACGTCTCCGCGAAATTTCAAGTCCAAGATCAATTCCCCGATCCAACCCGAAATCGAAAAGATCAACGTCCATATAAAGAATAATATCGAAACGGAAAAGGGAATCTTTCCAAGCCAAAAAAAGAAATGAAGTACCGGTAAAAGCAAACCCAGAACGGGAAAAATAGGATAAAGCAGCTTTGTCCGAAAGAATTTACTTTCGGAAACGTATCGATACCAAGGAACCGAACCGGGAGTCTGAAACGATCCGCAGAAGACGCACTGAACGGACTCGGCTAAAATATGAGTGCCGCAGTTTCTGCAGAATCGTTTATCCGTCTCCATGTTCGAACGATATTAACGTCAGCTTTGTTTAATCAGCTGATTGATCAGTTGGTGTAAAAAGTCTACGTCCGGTGTTCCGCTCTTCGGAAGAGGTTTGTTGTTGATGAACAAAGTCGGAGTGGAATTGATCTTCAATTGTTCCGCCTCGTCCACTTCCCGATTGATCTGATCTCTAATCTTGGAAGAACTCATACAGGCGCGGAACTGATCCATTTTCAATCCGTTCTTTTCCGCAAGGCGGCTCACGGTTACGGCCGTATGCATCACACCGGCTTCGTTATCATCGTATAACCCTGTGTAGACCGGATAAAATTTGTTCTGTTGATTCGCACAAAGCGCGGCGCTCGCAGCAACGCAGGAACTCGCTTCGGGGGATTTCCTTCCCACGAGACGATTGCAGTTTCCGTCCAACGGAAAATTCTTATAAGCGACTTTGATAATTCCGTTGTATTCACTCAGGAATGATTTCAAAATCTTGCTCGTGTGCATACAATGACCGCAGTTAAAATCAGCATATTTTACGATCGTAATCGGCGCGTTCGGATCGCCGACGACAGGAGCATCCTTCAGATCGATCGAAACGGTCGCCGTGGTTTCAAATTCCTTCAACTGCTCGGGAATGGATTTTTCTCCGTTTGCAGCGCCCGAAACCAATCTCACACCGCCTGTGGAAATTCTCCCTGCATAAAGGCCGAAGACGAAAAAGGAAAGAACCACGATCAAAAGATTCAATATATTTCCGTTTAATGAATTCGTAACCGATTGAATCGATTTATCGGAAAGTTTTTTAAACTCGGAAAAGTTCACGGCGAGAAGCGCGATCGTAACCACGTATGTTGCGACACAAAGACCGCATAACGCTTTGATCACTCCGACCGAAATAATGAACAATCCGGCATCCGCAACCAAACCGAGAACCAAAACGTAAAACGCGAGTCTGAGATTGGATTCGGCCGTTTCTTTTTTGATTTCTGATAATACGAAAAGGAAACCTACGAAACCGTAAAATACAAAGCCGAACAAAGCGATCGGAATATCGCCTAAACCGGGAACGTTCCGGATCGCGGAATAAGAACTTTCGGAAACCTTGTCGCAGGAACCGGATTCGCTCAAAGCGTTGCAAAGAGTTTCGCCGACGGAGCTCGGATCTCCGTAATATTTTTGAATCAATAAAAACGAAAGAAGCAGTCCTAATGCGGAAAGAATGATGGATATTTTATTTTTAGAAAGTTGGCTCATGAGTTTCCCCGATCCTTTAAGATCGATTTACCTTTATGTATGGTTCCTTTTCAGATGAAAAGAAAAAACTAATTTCGAATTCGGTTTCCTTAGATGGAAGAGATCGCTTCCGCAAGATCCAGCTTTCCTTCGTACAACGCCTTGCCGGTAATCACACCGAACAAAGGAATCTTCGTATCAAGCGAGGAAAGATCCATAAGATCCTTTAAGGAGGAGATTCCTCCGGAAGCGATCACTTGAAACGGATAAGAATTTAAAATCTCTCGATAGGCTTCCAAATTCGGCCCTGCCAGAGTTCCGTCCTGAGCGATGTCCGTAAAGACCACGTGTTCGATACCCGCCTTTGCAAGACGTTCCATTAGATCTCGGTAATGAACGCCGGAATCTTTTTCCCATCCCGCGATCTTTACGATCCCGTCGCGCGCGTCCACCGCTACGACGACTCTATCTTTTCCGTATTGATCCAAAGCGTATTTCAAAAGATCCGGGTCGGTCACCGCGGCCGTTCCCAAAATAAAACGATCGATTCCGATTTTATCGTAATAAGCGAGTTTTTCCTTGTCGCGGATTCCTCCGCCTAACTGCACTTTGAGCGAAGTCGTTTCACGTATTTTCAGAATGGAAAGCTCGTTGATACCGAGTTGATTTCTGGCTCCGTTCAGATCGACCAAGTGAAGCAAGGTCGCGCCGTTCTTTGCAAAACCTTCTGCGAGTTTCCAAGGTTCTGAGGAATAGATTTTCTTTTCTTCGTAATTTCCTTTGAAAAGACGAACGGCACAATTATCTAATAGATCGATGGCGGGAATGATGATCATACGGAATGAATGAAATTCTCCAAAAGTTTAAGTCCATGAGTATGAGACTTTTCGGGGTGGAACTGAGTCCCGAAAATATTATTTTTTTCGACTACCGCGGGAAATTTTTCCTGATAGTAATCGCAAAGACCGGTGATCGCGTTTCCTTCCGCGTCCGTCGGTCTGTAAGAATGAATAAAGTAAAAGAAGGATTGATCTTGGATTCCTTTTAAAAGAACGCTCTTCTCCTTTCTGCGGATTTGAAGACGGTTCCATCCGATATGAGGAACCTTAAAGTCTTTGCCTTGAAACTTTTTGATCTTTCCTTTGATGTAGCCCAGACCTTCGATCTGTTCTTTTTTCGTACCTTGCGCCGTCTCTTCGGAAGATTCGAAAAGAATCTGAAAGCCGATGCAGATTCCGAAAAGAGGTTTTCCCGCGTTCACGTGTTTGTCGATCGTTTCGCGAAGACCTGTGGAATTCAAATTCTCCATAGCTTTATCAAAGTGACCGTCGCCCGGCAATATTAGAGCTTTTGAATTTTCAATGACAGAACGATCATTCGTAAAAACGTAATCATTCGTATAAAGCGAAACGGCTTTGATGCAGGAATGAATGTTTCCCATTCCGTAATCGAGAATGGCGATCACTCCAACACTCCTTTCGTGGATGGAATCGTGCCCGCGGCCGACGCGTCTTGTGCGATCGCCATTCGTAACGCCTTACCCAAAGCCTTAAAGATAGATTCGTGAATATGATGTCTGTTATCACCGTAATGAACGACCACGTGGAGATTCATCTTCGCGTTCAATGCGAGCTTTTGTAAAAACTCCAGAGAAAGTTCCGCGTCATAGATTCCGAACTTTCCGGTCAACTCGGGGCCAGTGTATTTAAAAAAGTAACGGCCTCCTAAATCAACTGCAACGGTCGTTAAAACCTCGTCCATCGTCAGAGTAAAATGTCCGTAACGAAAAATCCCCGCCTTATCGCCGAGTTGTTTATGGATGGTTGATCCCATTAAGATGGCGGTGTCTTCGACCGAGTGGTGGCAATCGATCTCGATGTCCCCTCTCAACCAGAGATTCAAATCGATCAAACCGTGTTTGGAAATATGTGAAAGCATGTGCTCGAAAAAAGGGATCTCGGTATCGAATTGATACTTACCGGTTCCGCGGAGATTCATCTCCAATTTGATCTCTGTTTCGGACGTTTTTCTTTCTGCTTTCATTCTAACTGGATCATAGAATCGGAACGACCTCCGTGTCAATGAATTCCAAAATAATGGATGACGGAAAACCCGAGTCTCCCGAAATTGTAAGAGCAGTTTCTCACTGCATTCCACCTCGCCGAAGTGGCGGAATTGGTAGACGCACTGGCTTCAGGTGCCAGCGATCGCAAGGTCGTGGGGGTTCGAGTCCCTTCTTCGGCAAAAATTATAATCAACAATCAAACAAGGACTCGAAGCGAGAACTTGAAAGCGTTTGAGCTTTCGTAAAAAGCGAAAAACGCGACCGAAGCACACGATGTGCTGAGGCAAGTTCGAGACGCCCCGGAGCCAAGTCGAGCAGGATGCGAGACTGTGAAGGGGCGAGTCCCTTCTTCGGCAAATCAATGAATCAACTTTCCGATCGCCGCCGAAAGAGTTGCGACACCGACCATTCCCGCGAGGATCCAGCGCGTCTGAAATGCGATCGCTCTGTGAATGTCGACGATTGATTTTTGCACTTCCAGAAGATCCGATTTCCATTCTGCACGAAGATTAGCCATATCGGTTTTTAGTTCGGTTCGAAGAACGGCAATTTCATCTTTCAGTTCCATCCGAAATTCTCCCATCTCTTGTCGAAGTTCAGCGACGTCCATTTCCAACTTGTGTTGAACGAATAAAATCTTAGAATGAAGTTCGTTCACATTGACTTTCAGTTCCGCACGAAGTTCGGAAATTTCTCCGTGAATTTTTACGATCTTCAGATCCACATTATGTTGAAGCCGCTCCAAGTTTCCGGAAAAGTTCGTTTTAAACGTCTCCATCATAACTTCGATTTTCGATATTTCGGATTTCAAAGTCGTTTCAAAACGCTGATGTCCCGCTTCTAAGATCAGGTTTTTGGAGATCATGAATGCCTCGTTTAAAAAAACCAAAAATTGTTCCTTTCCATCCGACCCGAGAATCTCTTCTAATCGAGGTGGAATTTTATGAACCAAATCCGACATCATAATTTATCCTTCCTCTTCATTCGAATTCAAGCGCATTTTTCTTTCCCCTTCAACGGTTCTGGAGCGTACGAAAACCGGCATGAATCTCGGAAAAATTCGTTCCGATTCGATCGAGATAGCCGATTTTTTTTTAAACTGCGAAATTACAAGAACCAAAGGGGATTTTCGAGAAACGTAATGGGAGAATTCAATCGAATTCGAAGATGAAAACGTTTTCAAATTTTAGAATGAATTTCAATTTCAATCGAATCGGAATCTCAAAACAATTCATGTTTCCATGAATAACTTTTCTTGAATTTATCCAACGAAATCCATAAATGGAGACAGATCCTCTTTGGGACGGAGATCGGAATTGATTTCAAAGAAAACAGTCAAAGCTAAGAAAGTTATAAATAGCGAAACAGGGAAAGATCCGTCTCTTCTGAACCCGAGAAAAGAACCGTCTCAGAAACGATCCATTGATCGAGTTCAGAAAATTTTGGACGTAGTCGCCGTTCTCTTAGAAAGACACGGAGCGGAAGCGATCACCACGAATATGATCGCACTCGAAGCGGAAATTCCCATCGGATCGTTGTATCAATACTTTCCGAACAAACACGCCGTACTCAACGCGGTCGGACAAAGGCATTTGGAACGAGTCAACCTAATGCTTTCCGCGATTTTTGAATCCGATCTCTCCGGAAAATCCTGGGAAGATTTGATCGACTCAGTGATCGATTCTTTTGCGAACTTTTATCTTACCGAACCCGGTTTCGCTCCTCTTTGGTCTTCCATGAAACAAGACCCAGAGCTGATCGAAATCGACCGCGAAAACAACATTAAGATTGCGGAAAATGTTTCGATGATTCTTTCCCAGTTCAACGTCGAACCAGCCGAAAATAAAATCATCTCAAGAATCGTCGTCGAAGTTACGGATGCAATCCTCAATCGCTGGATTCGCGAACAAAAAGATAAGGAATTTTCAAATCGAATGATCATCGAACTGAAGATTATTCTTAAATCCTATCTTACCCGATATTTTCCCGAAGGACAGGAAACACTTTGATTCGAATTCTCCTTTTTGAATTTCCTCTTACGACTTTTTTCGTTTTTTTGAATGTTGCGATTTTTTTTCTCGTGAACATTTTCGTACCCGAACATCTGATCCGGCTTTATTTTCTCAATCATCCCGGAAGAATCCATCCGATCGCATGGATCGGCGCGGTATTCTATCACGGAAATCTAATACACTTATTCGGAAATATGTTTTATCTTTTCTTTCTCGGGAGAGCCGTGGAGTTCAAAGCGGGTAAGGGAAGATGGCTGTTGTTCTTTTTTATGGCGGCATTGATTTCATCTTTGTTGGACTCGTTCATTCGAGGAGTCATTCTCCATGACTCGACTCCCGTAGTCGGCGCGTCGGGTGCGATTTCTGGCATCGCCGCCGTCGCCGCTTTGCTTTCTCCCTTCTCGCTTCGATTCAACGGAAAGAATATTCCTTTCCCGGTCTTTCTCGTCGCTTGGATCATGGTCTATTCCGATATTACAAACGTATTTTCGGACGATGGAATTGCACGTTGGGCGCACTTAGGCGGTTTTATCTCCGTGATCTTCGCCGCTTATTTTCTAAAACCGACGGAGCGGAAACAGCTCCATTCCGGATTTATTCTCAACCTGATTTTCATCATTCTTACTCTGATCTTGGCGTTCTTTTATACCAATCGATAACGGTTCATCTGATAACGGCCGACTCGACTTTGAAGAACAAACAAAGATAAAAATGATTGTCAGCCCGCCAAAAATATAAGCCCCTGTAGGAAACTCGGAGAACGAATCATCCCTTGAGCAAACACGGCTTTTTTCAAATCACTCAAAAACTGTTTCTTAGAAAAGGGGACGAACTTCTCATTCTCCGCGACCGTAAATCCGGCTTGGGAGATCTTCCGGGCGGAAGAATGAACGAAGACGAATTCTTCCAAGACTGGAACCTCAGTATGGAACGCGAGATCGAGGAAGAATTAGGTTCGAAGGTTCAAATCGAAGTCTCCCCGAAACCGTTGTTCGTTCACAAACATAGAGTCAACGAAGGAAATTTTCCCTGCATCATCATCGCGTATCACGCGGATTTTCTCGGAGGAGAAATCGTTCTTTCCGACGAACACGATTACATCGCCTGGGAAAACGTCCGCACTTACGAGCCGAGTCCGCTTTTTACGGAATACATGCTCGACGCCGTAAATCTGTATCTTAAGGAATATGCATCTTTAGTGCATTAGAAAAATAGAATATGACTCCTTTTTGGAAAAACGCAATTACCTCGTTGATCTTGATTCCGATTTTTTTCGGAATCGCTTATATCTTTTCGGGAAAACCGGTTTCTTCCGAACAATACAATTCCTTTCCTAATAAAGAATATCAAATTCTCGCGAGCGGTTACGATCGAAACGCCGGAAACATTCTCGTCATTCAACCCGAATGGAAACTGGAAGATTTTTCTTCCGAAGAACGATTTTTAAAATCGGTGGAAAGTCCTCTCAAACAGGCGAAACAAAAAGGACTTTTAAAAAAGAATACGCTCGTCGTTTATCCGGCTCATACCGGAAGTTTTTTGTATTTTTTAAATTCCCGTCAGGAAATCTTCAAACAATCTTCGTTGGAAGAAGCCTTCCGTTTGATTCAATGGGAGAACCTCTTTAAAAGCGCGATCGGTTTGAACTCCGGAAAAAAATCGGATCCTTATAAAGAAGCCGCCGCTACCTACTTGAGAATTTTTTCCAATCTCTCCCGAACCTACGGAGTTTATATTTTGCCCGGTTCGATTCTTTTGCCGATTGCAAATTCCGAATCCGACAATGCGGACAACGCATTACAAACAACCTGGAAAGAAGCGGTTTATATTTTCGATCCGAGCAAATCGATCACTCTCAAAGACACGATTTTTGTAAGAACTCCTTCGGAAGCTTGGAAGAAGAAGTTGGAAAAATTGAAGTCAACGGAAAGTTCCGCGGCAAACGAAACCGCCGAAAGACCGTTGGCCGTTTTCCAATTTCCGTTCGCAAGATTCGGAATCTTTTATCTGGAAGATTTTAAGAATCCCGAATTTCAAGAGAAAGTGAAAAAGACGTTCGTATCCAGAGTGATCGCGATCGGAGAAGATTCCTCCGAAGCGGAACTGAAAGAATGGGCGGTTAAATCCAATATCGAATCGACGGTTCGTATGATTCCTTCCGGTTCGTTTTTAGATCAGAATTACGGAGGAGGAAGTTATATCAAAACCAGATACGGCGTTTCGACCCCCGCCGTAAATAGCCGAGAACCTCTGATTTTAAATTTGTTCCTCTAAATTGTTAAACGAAGTGGCGCGGTGTAAAAACGAAGCCGCGCCGACCGATTCCGTGATTCCTATAAACCGATCCGAACATCGATCTTGATTTGCGATTAACGAGAAATCGATCCGTCATTTACTGCGAACTTCTTCGTAGAGTTTCCAAATACTCCAGTCTTCCGGTTGAAAGTCCAGCTTGCTGAGAAGCAGTTGTCCGGGTTCGTTTTCGCAAACGATCCGATCGTCTCCGGTTAAATAAGCGCGTTCACAAAGAATCGGAAGATTCTGACTTTTTTTTGCCGGACCCCAAAGATGAACCTTCCCCGAATATCCGGAAAGAAACTCGTTCTTTTTGGAAAGTTTCCAAGGATTGATTTCCTTACGACTTACGGTAAAAAGTTTCGTAATGGAAGGTTTTCCTTTTGAGGAAAAGTTGATTCTTCGGAGATGCAGTTTTCCGATTTCACCGCCCACATAATACGCGCTTTCTCCGTTTCCATAATACAGGATCGGGCTCAAAATATCCTTATCGATCTTCTCCGCCGTTTTTTGAGAAGGATGAAACCAGTATAAGTTGTAGGCGCCCGCGTTTCCGGAAAAGATCAGAAAAGAATTTCCGGAGGGATACATGAGAAATCTCGTTTTTAAATTAGGAAACGGTGATACGATTTTTTCCTTGTTTAAAACGAGAACGGGCTTTCTCGGTTCCACGGTTTTTTCTTCGTAAAGATTGTCGTCGACGAAGTAATAAATTTTGGAACCGTCCGGCAAAATCGAACCTCTGCTTTTGCACGAAACCTGCGCGCCGGCTTCGTAGGAAAGACTCGAATCTTTTAAGGAGATCGCGACGTATCTGCAACCTCCCGAAGCCTGCATCGTATATTCGACAAGCGCATAGTTTGCGTTTTGTGAAAGAGAAAGGTTCGAAGGAGTTTGATCCAAGCTGCGGGAATTGGTTTCTCCCGTGGCAAGATCCTGAAAGTAAATTTTCTGGTCCTCGGTCCAAACGAGTTTCAAACGATCGCTTGAAAATTCGATGATACGCGCCGAATCGGGAGCTTCCGAAGAAAGAATCTCATCCCGGTCTTTAGGCGACTGAAGTTTTTCTTTCAGCCTTTCGGAAGCCTTTTCGTATTTTTCCTGTTCTACGAGTTCCTGAATCTCTTCGATAAAAGTTTCGTGACTGCTTTTGCAGAGATTGAAAAAAAAGATAACAACTAAAACCAGGATCGTATTCTTCGCAATAAATTCAATTTTCATAATATAGTTAAAAAGTTCTTACAAGCCTATTCTGCGATTCGGCTCGTAAATTCCAATTCCTTTTGAAAGAGTTCGGATGCCCTTCTTCCCGTCGTTTTCGTATCCAGAAACGAAATTCCTCCGTTTAAGATCGCGCCGATATACGGAAGCCAAGCATACTTGGAGGAGGAATTTCCGTTTTTACGGAACAACTTCCAACCGAGGTGAAACCCAATCGAACGAAGAATTTCCAAAGAAGCGGGTCTAACTAATACGCGGCTTCCGGCGTCTCGGACGATCGAACGAATCAAGGCGTGATTCTTATCCGGAAAGATGCAATAACTCATTATTTCGGGAGAAACTTGAGATTCCTTTCCGTAAAGAGCGGCGATGTCTTTTACAAGATGACCTTGGATTCTATAGAATAAGATCATTTCGGGTAACAAAGTCAGGTAGCCGAGATGTCGTTTCGGAATCGAAAGCCCTGCGCTGATCGCCCCGGCTCGGATCGAAGCTTTTTGAACGCATTCCTGAACGAAATCGGAAGGATCACCCACGGTTTTACCGAACGGACTCCGATAACCTCGAAGGTCTGTCAGTAGCGATAAGAATTTTTCAGAAAAAGCTTCTGCGACGGAAATATGGTTTTCCATAGAGTGCGTTGATTTACAAAGGAAAGGTCGAGTTCATTCAATGATAGATAGACTTGAAAAAATACAAGAAAAATACCTTCGAATCAGCGAAGAGTTGAATCTCGCGAAAGATCCTTCCGCGTTAAAGAATCTGTACAAAGAAAGATCCAGGCTCACTCCTCTTTATCTCAAAGTGGAAGAATATCTGAAAATCCATCAGGATAGAAAAGACGCCGAAGAATTGATCCAGTCCGAAAAGGACGAAGAAATGCATTCCATGCTCAAGGAAGAAATCCGTCAGGCGGGTGAAAAACTGGAAGAATTGGAAAAGGAACTCGAAATTCTTCTCTTACCTCCCGATCCGAATTCGGGAAAGAATATTCTTGTGGAGATCCGCGCCGGAACCGGAGGAGAAGAAGCCGGTTTGTTCGTGGCCGATCTTTTCCGAATGTATTCCAAATTCGCGGACAAACAAAAAATCAAAACCGAAGTCATCGATTCATCGCCTACGGGAATCGGCGGTTTGAAAGAAATTATTTTCGCACTCGAAGACGATCGCGCTTACGATCTTTTTAAATTCGAAGGCGGTACGCACCGAGTTCAAAGAATTCCGAGCACCGAGTCCGGGGGACGAATTCACACAAGCGCCGTCACGGTTGCGGTTCTTCCCGAAGCCGACGAAGAAGAAATCGAAATCAACGAAAACGATCTTCGCATCGACGTCTATCGATCCTCGGGTGCGGGCGGTCAGCACGTAAACACGACGGATTCCGCGGTTCGAATCACTCACATTCCGACTGGGGTTGTGGTCGCTTGTCAGGATGAAAAATCACAGCATAAAAACAAAGCCAAGGCTCTTCGGATTTTGAGCGCGAGAATTCTCGAAAAACAAGCCGAAGATAAAAAACAGGCATCCGATGCGATCAAGAAACAGATGGTGGGAAGCGGAGATCGTTCCGAACGAGTACGAACCTATAACTTTCCGCAAGGACGATGCACCGATCATCGGATCGGATTTACGAGCCATAATCTTTCCGCGATCATGGAAGGGGAACTGGACGAATTGATCGGAGCCCTGACCGAAGAAGACAGAGCGCGTAAAATTTCGGAAACGCAAACTCATTGAAGAATTTCAATCGAATCCGGGTTGAAAAATCCCGAACCGATTGACGACTGGAATCATAGAGATGTTAAAAGAAATCAACGAACCCCACCGGACCTTGTGCGGAGAACGAATTCCGTTTGAAAACATTCACGCGGTTTCCGTAAGTCTTCCACAGTTGGCGGACGTAATCGGTTACGAAGAAAAAAGAACCGAAACGCTTTCCCGATTGAAATCCGGTTATCCGAGGTTTGTGGCGCATTCTTATATCGCGAGAATTTTAGATTACAACCGGGAAGTAAAAAACGTCTCCACTCCTCAGTTCATCGTCTCTTCCAAAAAAGCGGCAAACGCAATCGTAGAAAAGTTCTCCATAGAAAAATACGAAATCCTTGAAGACGACGGAATCTTTACCTTGGTAATTCCGAATCTCAAGGATTTGGAAAAGGAAATTCTTTCCTTCATACAGCATACGGGATGTCTTGCGTCTTCGAGAATGGCGGAAGACTTCTTATTAAAAAAAGGAATCTTGCAGGAAGTTTTCCGTGAAAAAGCGGAGAAGGATTCTCCCGTTGCAAAAATTCTTTCAAAGCTTTCCTCTTTTTACGGAAATGCGAATCCTCCGATTTTACTTTCCATGTCGGGAATGAACGGGGTCTATACGGCGTTCGAAGCGTTCGATCGCGTTCAAAGAAAAAAAGAAAAAACGATTTGGATTCGTCTCGGTTGGTTGTATGTGGACAACATTCGAATCTTGGAAAAATATACGAAAGATTCGTACGTGATTCACAACGCCACGGATCTTCAAGACTTGGAACAATTTCTTAAACGGAATTCGCAACAAGTCGCCGGAATCATCACCGAATGTCCGACCAATCCGCTTTTGTTGGTTCCCGATTATGAAAAATTAAAATCCATCGTGGACCGATATGAAATTCCTTTGATCGCGGATATTTCCGTCGCCGGGTCCGCGGTGATCGACGTACTTCCGTATGTCGATGTGATCGTGGAAAGTTTAACCAAGTTCGCTTGCGGAAACGGAGATCTCATGATGGGTTCGGTCGTATTCAATCAAGATTCGAAATGGTTTTCGGAAATTTTTCCGATCTGCAAAGAATTGATCGAAGAACCGTATATTCGGGACTGCGAACGTCTTGCGTATGAAATCAAGGATTATGAAGAACGTGTATTAAAGATCAGCGAGAATGTGAAAAAACTCGCCGCGTATTTTTCAAAACATCCTGGAATCCGAAACGTATTCTGGACCGGCTCCGCCGATTCTTCCGCAAATTTTGAAAAGATTACGAGAATTCCCGGAATTCAATCCGGCGTTTTATCGATCGAACTCGCGGTTCCTTTGGAAAAATTTTACGATCGACTCGCGTTGCTAAAAGGACCGAGTTTCGGAACCGAGTTCACTCTTAATATGCTCTACGTTTATCTCGCGCATTACGAGCTGGTGACTCAGGAAGAAGGAAGAAAATTTCTGAAGGAAAACGGACTCGATCCGAACCTGATCCGAATCTCCGTTGGAACCGAAGACCCGGATCTTTTGATTCAGGAATACGAAAAAGCGTTCGAAGCTTAAGCTCTTGCTCCGGCGATTACTCCCGATGCTGAGGAAGAGTTTCCTTTTAAATGGAAGATTCCCTTGTAAAAGGCGAACAAAATTCCATATTTAGAGATTCCTAATATATAAAGAACTCCCAAAGAAAGAATCGTTCCGAACGTCCAACCAAGCGCGTGAATCAACAGACTGCAGACGATTGCAAGTCCGAGCGCGCCGATAAACACCGAACCTAAAAAGTAAAGAATTCTCGCGACTACGCTTCCTTTGGCTTCCTTGGTTTCCTGCCCGAGGGTAACGTCGCGGATTTCAAGACCTTCTTCAATCCAGTTGGATAGGATCGAAATCATAATCGGAATCATTACGATTCCCATGACATACAGCGTGATTGCGACGTCGGATGTTAACCAGGCAAGTGCGGTGCCCCAAGTCCAATCGTTGAGATATTCTTCTCTGGTTGCTGAAAAAAATCGTTTATACCCTTCTCCATCCCAACCGTGAACGAGGATAAAAAACATTCCGAAGTAACCGAGCATAACCTGTAAAAAACCGTAAAAAGCTTTGGATTTTTCGAGCAATTTCCAAACGACCCAAAACGCAAGAATTCCCTGTGACACGTTCGTAAAGCCGAATAACGTCACGAGCCAACCCGGCATCGACTTGTCCAAGGCCTGCATGGTTTCCCAACTCGTAAACTGCCAAACAAGATATAAACCCGAAGGTCCGAAAACCAACGAGAGAAACAACACGTTGATGAGAAAGTATGTTGTCTTCCAAAAAGGAGTCTTTTCGTCGGAACTCTTCGGTTTTATCTCTTTCAAAGAAGCCGAACCGAGGGAATCTCCCGACTGAATTTTTTTAATCTGACGGGAAGCCGCCATTGCAAACCCTGCACCCAACCCGTAGGCCCAGAAAACGTCAACTTGTACCATTTTCAATTCTCCTGATTTCTTTAATCTAAATTTAGAATGATATATCATTCAGTTTTTTCAAGTAAAAAATGTGGGAACTCCTTCGATTTCAAATTCCGATGAATCCGTTGAAATTTCCACCGTAAGAGACATAAATTTATTATGGTGATGTTCAACGGCTCCGAAAGGGCAAAACGAGTATGAAGATCTTCTTCGGGTCGAAAATCCGTAAATTCTAGTTTAATTCTGAAAGAATGTAGGAACTCATACTTTTCAAAAGAGAAACGGAAATTCTCTTCAGAACTGCCAAATTAAAAACAAACCCACTTCTGGACGTTTCTAAAAACCATAAGTTCCGACAATACGCAGAATTCTAACTTGAAACCAATCACTGGTTTTCCCTCATCCCATCTAACATCAGATCGGGAACGGCTTTCATCCAGCGAATCGCATAGTCTCGATCGGATTTGTGGGAAATCGATTGGCGGATTCCTTCAAACATCATGGAATTGATCGCTTTCGATGCGACATCCGTATCTAGATTCTTTCGTAAAAAGCCCTTCTTCACACCGTTGATCAAATAAAGCTCGGTAACGCGCGCGGAAAGTTCGTAAATCTTTCGAATCTTGACGGTCACCGTTTCGTCGATCCCCTGCGTTTCAAAAAAGAAAATCTGACCGATGCGAGTGTCTTTTCCAAAAAGTTCGAAAAGCCCGACTCCGATTTCTGCGATTTGAGAACGGTATTCTTCCAACGAATTGGATTTGTCGGGACTTTGTCGGGAAATCACTTCGGACAACCCGTTCTGCACTCGATCCAAAAGCGCATGTAGGATATCCAACTTATTCTTAAAATAACGATAACAGGTTCCGTGACCGATGTCCAACTTACCCGCGATATCCGCGATCCCCGCGGCGTGAAATCCTTTCGCCGAAAAAATGTCGAGGGCGGCGTCTAAGATTTCCTCTCGGCGCGCCTGGATCTTTTCTTCCTTTTTCATCTTCGGGGAGAATGTTTTGTTTCGGAGTTTTTTTGTAAACCGGAAGATTCTTCAGACAAGATCGACGGTAAGAGGAATGTGAATCTTAAAGCGTGTGCCTTGTTTCGAATCCGATGAAAAATCGATTTTCCCTTTGAGTTGTCGCACCAGGATATACACGAGTTTTAAACCGAGCGAATTGGAATCCTCTAAGTCGAAACCGGAAGGCATTCCGATTCCGTTGTCTTCGATCTGCATCTCCAGATTTTCCTCCACTTTAGCGAGAGAAATTCTAAGCTCCGGTTTTTCGGAAGAATTCTCCACCTCCGGAAACGCGTACTTTAAAGAATTGGAAACGAGCTCGTTGATGATCAATCCGATCGGAATCGCACGGTTTACGCTGATGTCCAACGTTTCCAGTTCGGTTATCAATTCGACCAAATCGGATTTTCCGTAAACCTGAAAGAGCTGGTTCAATAGTTTTTCGATATATACGGAATATTGAATCTTTCCTAGATTCTCCGATTGATACAATTCTTCGTGAATCATAGACATCGTTCGGAGTCGGTTCTGACTTTCCATAAATACGGAAAGACTTTGTTTATCCTGAACATAATCCGATTGCATCGACAACAAGGAAGAAATCACCTGGAGATTGTTTTTTACCCTGTGATGAATTTCCTTCAGCATCACTTCCTTTTCTTCCAGGGAAAGATGAAGTTTCCTTTCCACGGATTTAATATCCGTAAAATCCAATAGCGTCACGATTACGCTTGAAAGAGACGATTCGAACCCGGGAGGAACTGACCAACGAATTTTAATATCCAGTCTCGTTCCATCTTGGACGCGGAAACCCACTTCGACTTCGTAAAAATAGGATTCTTCCCTGATCTTTCTTAAAACTCTTCTGAATACTTTGAAATTATCCTGACTGAAGAACCGTTTCCAATTTTTATAAACCGCATCCTTGGATTCGACACGAAGTAGATTGACGGTCTCCTGATTGACCCCGACGACTTGAATCGAATCGAAACAGAGCTGGACAAAATCGGGATGCGTTTCGACGTAATCCGTAAACGAATCTCCGTGAATATCTTCGGGTAAACCGTCCAAAACTTTTTTGAGCTGGGAATAATCCGCTTCTATGATCGCAACCGGAAGATGTTCGAACAAACCCATATAGCGGATCTGACTTTTTTCCAGCGCGGCCCTCGCGTCGTTTTTCTCGTGAATTTCTTCTCTAAGAATTTCGTTGGAACGAAGAAGTTCGTGCGTTCTTGCTTTTACCTTGTCTTCCAGACTCTGATGAGAAACGCGGAGCTGATTCTCCGCATCCTTTCTTTCATTCACCATACTTGCAACGAGAAGACTCGTTATGGACAACACGGCCACGAAGAATTGTAAAAGAATGTAAGAAGCGTTCATCGATTCGGCATAAAACTGAGGAGAACCTGAAATCGTTCCTAAGATCGCGATGATCGAAGAAAGAACCACCGCCAAACTGCTCGGCCTTTCTCCCAATCGAAACGCGGACCATAAGATCAACGGAATTAAAATATAACCGAGAGGATAACTGATGGAAACGATCGGAGTTACCAAATCGAAAGAGGCGAGGGAAAAAAATACGATCAAAAGAAGAAGCGCGATCGATTCCAAAAATTCGGTCCAACGCGGAATTTTATACGCGCCTCGAAACCAAAAAAGGACAAAGGGAGCGCCGATGTAAACGCCGAGCGTGTCGCCCGCCCACCATGTCAGCCAACTTTGACGAACCAAGGAGAAATCGATTTCTCCCAAAAGATACATGAAAGTTACGGAACCGGTACAGCTGATCGTACATACGATCGCTTCCAAAGCGATAAAAAGAAAAACGTATTGGGTCTTTTCGGAAATTCTACATCCTGGAATTTTCAGCGAAAGAACGACTTTTCCCGCGTAACATTGAAGAGCCGAGAAAAGCCCGATCACAAAACTGAGATATAAATTCTTTCCGGGATCCATCCAGATCCCCGAGAAAAGATCCGTTCCCGAATTGGAAAAGAAGGATGCGAAAAAAACTCCGATGATCGCGTAATTTCCGAATAGAATCGTAAGTCCGAGCGCGGCACCGGAAGCGGGCCATATCGCGGAAGCGTAACCGGGATGAATCGCGGTGTTTCTTCCGATCTGCGCGAGAATATAATAAATAAACCCGGATATAAAAACGATTCCGGAGATTCTTATTATTTCTTTGAAACGAAGAGACAAAATCATCAATCCTATTCAATTTGTTCTAAAATGAGCATTGAAGAGCTCCTATTCTCTGACCAGCCTTTTATGATTTTTGAAGAAGGATTCCATCCTTTCGGAAAAATTATCTTTCGCAATCCCATTACAACGATCGAAGCTTATAACTCGGAAGGGCTGACCGAAGCGTTTCACAAGATCGAAGATTCTTTAAACCGAGGATATTACTTAGCGGGTTTTATTTCGTATGAGGCAGGATATTTTTTTTCCGATACAAATTGGAAACGAACTGAAACAATTTTACCACTTTTGTATTTTGCGGTTTTCGAAAAGCCGGAAAGAATTTCTAAACCGCTTTCCGAATCCGCTCAAAACTACGGCTTTTATATTTCGAAAACGCCGAATCGGGAAACCTATTTTCAAAACCTGAAAACGATCCGCGATCATTTGTTTCAAGGTGAAATCTACCAGATCAATCACACAGACCGGATCGGTTTCGAATTCGAAGGTGATATATTATCATTTTATAAAGTACTTTCGGAACGACAACCCGTATCTTACGGATCTTGGATTCGATTCCGAAAAACGGATCTCCTTTCTTTTTCTCCGGAACTCTTTTTCGAAAAAAAGAATCGAACGCTCGTCACGAAACCGATGAAAGGCACTTATCCTAGAGGAAAATCCGCAAACGAAGACAAAGAGAACATCCGACTTCTTCAGAACTCCGAAAAGGAAAAAGCGGAGAATCTCATGATCACCGATTTAATGCGGAACGATCTCGGTAAAATCAGTCAAGAAGGAAGCGTTCAAGTGGAGGCGCTTTTTTCCGTGGAAACATACAATACGATCTTTCAAATGACCAGCACCATCCGTTCCGAACTTTCGGATTCCGCGGGTTGGAAAGAAATTTTTAAACAACTTTTCCCCGGAGGATCGATCACTGGCGCTCCGAAACTTAGGGCGATGCAACTTATCGAACAACTCGAACCGCCCAGGGGGATTTACACGGGAGCAATCGGCGTCATTCAACCGAATCAGGACGCGGTGTTTTCGATCGCAATCCGAACCTTGGAACTCGAACGCGGAAAGGGAAATATCGGAATCGGATCCGGAATCACCTGGGATTCCGATCCTGAAAGGGAATGGTCCGAAATTTTCGAAAAAGCAAAGTTCTTTACCGAAGCTCCCCGCGATTTTTCCGTTTTCGAAACGATACTTTATAAAAATGGAATATTTTACTTTTTAAAAGAGCATTTGGAAAGAATCCGGAATTCCGCCCAAAAACTGCAAATCCCATTCTCCGAAAAAAAATGGAATTCAACCCTTCAAAAAATCCGCTCCGAAGTTAAACGAAATTCCCACCGAGTCAAAATCAGCCTGCATGTTTCGGGTACGATATGCTGGGAGCACTCGGAACTTTCACGGTTTCAAAAAAAAGGAAACGTTCAAATCTCGAAAATCAAAATGGATTCCACTTCCGAATTCAGAAAACATAAAACGAATTTACGTGCGATTTACGATCGGGAAGGGAAACTCGCGCGGGACGCGGATTGTTTGGATGCAATTTTCTTAAACGAGAAGGATCAAATCACGGAAGGAAGCATCGCCAACGTATTCGTAAAGATCGGAGATTCTTACTTTACGCCTCCGCTCGATGCCGGAGTTCTTCCGGGGGTGTTCAGAGAACGTTTGCTAAAACGAAATGGATTTTACGAGAAAATTCTTTCCATAGAGGATTTAACAAACTCGAATTCCGCTTTTCTTTGCAACTCGTTACGCGGAATTTTAAGGATAGAAGAAGTTCGAAATTCTTAGATAAGCGGATATTTGGAATCTAGTTGCGGAAATCGAACGGGGTCCTAAACTTTTAAGTATGAGAACGTTTCTGGGGATTTCCGTTCCGGAAGAAGTAAAAGAACAACTAACTTCCATCTGTTACGGTATACCGGACGTGCGCTGGGTTCCTAAGGAAAATTTTCACATAACCTTGGTCTTTTTAGGCGAACAATCGAACGAGAAGCTGGACGTTCTATCCGAGTTTTGTTCCACCGTTTCTTCCCCGTCGTTTCACTTAAACTTGAAGTCGGTGGGAACATTCGGAAAACAAAAGTCTCCTTCCATCCTTTTTGCGGAGGTAAGCGCTCCGCCCGAACTTTTACAGCTCCAAAAAACCTTGGACGGCGGACTTCGCAGATTTGGGTTTTCCCCGGACCGCCAGGATTATCATCCGCATTTAACGATCGGCCGTTTTAAGAATACGAACGGAACGAGAGTTCTCACCTATTTGGAGGAATTCTCCGACTTTTCCACTTCGGACTTCCCCGTTTCCGAATTTCATATCTATTCATCCAAAACATTCTCGGACGGACCCGTCTATTTCATCGAAGAATCTTTTTCACTTTTACCGTCTTAAAAAATTATGGAGAATTCAGAACGTTTTCGAATGAGGCGCCTGTCTTGAAAGATTTCTCTGATTTTTTTCGAAACCCTCACGTATGGGACCGTGAGATCGTTGCGGTGGGAGGAGACCTTTCTCCCGAACGACTTTTATACGCCTATAAGAACGGAATCTTTCCGTGGTCGGACGAGCCCATTCTTTGGTATTGTCTCGATCCCCGGGGGATTTTTGATCTGAACCGTTTGCATATTTCCAAGCGCTTACGACGGAAGATCAATCAAAGACGTTATACGATTACTTTCAACCGGGCCTTCGAACAAGTCATGCGCTGTTGCGCGTATCGGCCCGGAGAAGAAACTTGGATCACCGATCTTTTTATCAAAGGCTATTCCGAATTTCACAAACTCGGATATGCTCACTCGGTGGAAGTTTGGGATGAGAATGGAAAATTAGGAGGAGGCGTTTACGGAATCGCAATCGGAAATTTTTTTGCCGGCGAATCCATGTTTTCCTTCGTTCCCGATTTCGGAAAGATCGCACTCTTCCATTTATTCGAGGCTCTTAAAAAAGATCACTTTACCCTTTTCGATACGCAGCAACTAAACGTTGTTACTCTTGGACTTGGGGCGTATCAAATTCCGAAAAAAGAATATCTCAAACGATTGGAATCGGCCGTCGCCTCGGGAAAAAAATGGAACCCTTCCCGTTCCGTTCCTTAAAAAAAACGTATTTACTTTTTTTCTACGGATGTTGGAGTTCTCCAATCAATCACTCTTTCAATAGGAAAACTTTACAATGACCCTTTTTAAGAAAATTCTTGCCCAACTTTTAATCGCAGCGATGGCGTTGACCGGATTCGCGGGACTCGTCGCACAAGAACCTGCTGCAGACGCTCCAACGGAACAAACCGAAAGCCCGAAAGAAACGAAGTCTGAAAAGAAAGGAAAGAAATCTAAGAAATCCAAAAAGGCTAAAAAGGCAAAAAAATCTAAGAAAAAGTCCAAGAAGGAAAAAGCAGAAAGCAAAAAAGAAGAAGCACCAGCTCCTTCCACTGAATCTTCTGCTCCGGCCGGAGAAGAGCAATAATATCTTCTTTCCGTCTATCTCTCCGGAGGTAGACGGTTCCCTTCTTTTTGCACCGCACCCGCTCCTTCCTCTTTCCAAAATTTGGTTGACTCACGCAATTTTTCCCTTAGCTTAATTCAGCCTTTACCCTATCGGAAATCATTCCGGTAAAAACTCACTAAAGAGGAATTGGAAATGTATAAAAACCTCGCGGATATGTTGATACAATCCACCGAGAAATTTGGAGATCGACCCGTATTCTGGAGCAAAGGAGAAGATAAGGAATTCCACCCTACTTCTTATAAACAGCTGTACGACATGGGAATCTCTCTTGCCGAAGCGCTCATTCATTTGGGACTGAAAGCGAGAGAACATGTCGGAGTACTAGCGGACAACAGACTTGAGTGGATGATTACGGATTATGCCGTTCAATTTTCGGGAGCTGCTAATGTTCCTAGAGGAACCGACGTAACCGAATCCGAACTCGAGTATATCCTCAATCACTCGGAAGCAAAAATCGTTTTTATCGAAAACGATAAGATGCTGGAAAAGTTCAATAAAGTTAAACCGAAACTTCATAAAGTCGAAACCGTCGTCATTATGGATAAGGCTTCCACTGCAAAAGGAAAGAATATCCATAAAATCTACGATCTGATCGAAGAAGGAAAAGCCCTTAGAGCCAAAGGATCCAAAAAAGCTGAGAAAAGAATCGAGGAAATCAAACCCGACGATCTCTTTACCCTCATCTATACTTCCGGAACTACGGGAATGCCGAAAGGTGTGATGCTCATGCATTCCAACATGATTCACCAGATGATTTATGTTGTGCCGATGCTTTTAACGGACATCAAACCTACCGACAGTATGCTTTCCATATTACCGATTTGGCATATTTTCGAGAGGGTCAATGAGTATGGAGCCATCTCGAGCGGAATCCAAACGTATTATACGAAAGTTTCCGATCTTAAAAACGATCTAGCGAAAGCGAGACCGTCCTTTATGGCGTCCGCTCCGCGCGTTTGGGAAAGCGTTTATACCGGAATTTACAATAAAGTAAACGATCCGAAACAAACCCCGCCGATCCGTAGAGGTTTGTTTAAACTCGCTTACTTCTTCTCGAAACACTACAATGCTTCTAGAAGATTCTTGAGCGGATTGGAAGTGGATTATGAAAACAGAAATATTTTCAAATCCCTCGCAATCGGAGTAAAATCCCTGATCGTTCTTCTGTTAACCGGACCGTTTACCGTAAGTGCAATGGCGATTCTCGCGTATTTGGCTCTTCCCGCGTATGGAGTGCACGTTCCAAGCTGGATCCTCTTAACGATCGCGGGTTTGGGATTGATCTTCAACGCTAAGACTTTGGATGCGATCGTTCTTTCCAAAATCCGCCAAGCCACCGGTGGAAGGCTCAAGGGATCTATGTCGGGTGGGGGCGCACTCCAATCGCACGTGGATAACTTCTTCAACGATATCGGAATGCTCGTTTTGGAAGGTTACGGTATGACCGAAACCAGTCCCGTAATCTCGGTAAGACCTTTCGTAAAACCGATTATCGGTTCGGTTGGATTCTTAGTTCCTAAATCGGAACTGATGATCAAGGACGATAACGGTCATGTGTTGACGCACATCAACGATAAGTTCGAAGTTCTCGCGGGTAAGCTGGGACAAAAAGGAGTCGTCTTCGTAAAAGGACCTCAAGTGATGAAGGGATATTACAAAAATCCGGAAGTTACTAAGAAGACCATTGTGGACGGATGGATGAACACCGGAGATATCGGATTCATCAACTTCAAGAAAACCCTGACTTTGACCGGAAGAGCGAAAGACACCGTAGTATTGTTAGGCGGAGAAAACGTGGAACCGGTTCCTATCGAGAACAAGATGGACGAATCACCGTTTATCAAACAATCGATGGTCATCGGTCAGGATCAGAAGGTTCTCGGGGCGATCATCGTTCCGGACATCGACCAGTTAACCGATTGGTGCAAGGAAAACGGAATCGATACTTCCAAACTCGAAGAGCTGATTAAACATCCGAAAGTCATCGACTTCTACAAAAAAGAAGTTCGTAGCTACAACAGCACAAAGACAGGATTCAAATCTTTCGAGCAGGTTCAGCACGTCATTCTCACCAAAAAACCTTTCGAGGTCGGGGACGAATTGACCAACCTTCTCAAGATGAAACGTCACGTGATTACGGAAAAATACAGCAAGGAAATCAAGAAGGTCTACGACAAAGACTGAACGGCAAACTAACTTGCGTCCGTAAAAACGAAAGGCTCGGGGGATTTTCCTTCGGGCCTTTTTTATTTCCGCGTCGTGATCCCCTCATCCGCGCTTTGGGAAAGAATCATTGGCGACCGCCGAATATAAAGTTTATCCTAAGAGACGGGTTTTACTTAATAAGAATCTAATATTCTAACGCCGGGAGCGAGTTCTTCGCCTTGTGTTAAAATCGAAGGATCGTGTAAGGTAAGAATTTTGATTCCTTTCTCGTTTAAGATTCGAACGTATTCGATAAAGTCCCGATTTCGTTTTGTGGAAAATACCGCGCCTTGCGGAAGACCGATTCCATTCTTACATTCTTGGATGAGATAACATTCATCCCCGGTAAACAGAAATCGCCTTTCGGGATAAGCGATCCATTCCAGCGCTTGCGACCCGGGGGTATGACCTCCGGTAAAAAGAATCCGCATATCCGTAAGCAAAGAATACGTTCCATCGAAGGAGTGAATTCGATTTACAGAACTCAAAGAACGGATGTAGTTCGCTTGATTCGGAAAGTAGGATTGTTTTTTCAAAAGATCCAAATCGTGGTTTTGAATATGGACCGTCGCGGAAGGAAACAGGAAAATTCCGCCCGCGTGATCGAAATGAAAATGTGTGAGTACGATGTCAGTGATTTCTTTTGGATCGATTCCGCATCGTTTTAAAAGAACGTCGGGTCTTTCAAAACTGTAGAATCCGAATTTTTTTCGATAGATGTCGTTAAAAAAGCCCGAATCGATCAGAATATTTTTTCCGGGAACGCGAATCAGATAAAAGAGGTATACGATTTCGCGATTTCCTTTGTCTTCTTCCACATTCAAAAAACGATCGGGGTATAGACTTCTTCCATAGGAAAAAACGTACAAACCGAAATCGGTTTTACAATTTTTCGAAACGTTCGTTTTCGAATTCGATCGGTTCTCGACCGCTTCCTGATTCCTACCGGCGCAGCCGCAGATTAAAACGAAAAGCAGACAGAAGGCAAACCGAATCGTTTTCATTTCAACGTTTCAACGGGTTCGCTTTGAATCCTAGAAAATCCTTTCTGTATCGGAGTCCTAAATTGCATTAGGATTCCCTTATGGAGATGTCCCGGTAAAAGCATCCAATCCTGCAGATTTTCCAAGGATTGAACGTTGTAATGCAACGGATAATCGACCGGAATTTTTTCTCCGTCCGGCGATCCGTATTCTTCCTTGGTCCCGTTTTGCATCGTTCTCAAAACGATTCCTTTCGAATCGGTGGGAAGACTTAAAAGATTATCGCGAAAGCCGGGCGTATAAGAAAAATAATCTTCGATGTTGGAAAGATAAACGACTCGAATCGGAACGTTCAAACGCGCCGCCCTTTCACCCACGGAACGCATGCTCTTTTCCGCGTTGATATCTCCTTTCAGAATTTGAATTCTCCCTTGAAGAATCATGTTCCGAACGTAATCGTATTCTTCTTTGGAGTGAATGAACGTCTTTAGTCCGAATCGTTGCGAGGTTCGATCCAGTTCGTTCCATCGCTGCGGAATATCGGATTTCCCCCGATGTGCCACTTCCCAAGCCTCGCGGATCAAAGGCCATTCCGGATCTTTTTCCCATTCGTTCTTGATCAGTTGAAAGGATGTTTGTTTATTTTTGCGCGACCAAAGTTCGCGATAGGATTCAGGATCTGGTGCAAGTTTAAAAAACAAAAGATGAATCCGATTGATCAAGCAGATCGTATAATCGAAATCCATCAGCCAGGCGTATTTGCTCTTAGCCCACGCGATAAACGTAAAATTCTGATCCGTTCCCGCGCCGAGATAACCGCCTTCCAAGTTTTCAATATACGGTTTGAATAGATCGATCCGAAGTTCGTTCGAAGCGGGATAATGTCTTCCACCGAGATCTTTGGATTCGAATTCATCCATCTCCAAAGGAGCCAGAAAAATCTTTTCCGATTCTTCCAAAGGAGGAACGATCCAAGGATCTTTCGGCGGAGGAGCCGTCTTACAGCTTGCGTAGAGAAGAATATATCCCGCTACTAAGAGCGGGATCGATTTAGAATCAAACATAAACCTAATTACTTCGAGTTGAGTTTATACCAGTTCAACCATTCGTTCCGAGAGTAAAAGTTCTTTCCTGTGATCGAGGCAAGAGACGACATTAAAAGTTTGGAACTCGCCGCGCGATTCTCGTCCAAAATTTTAATGAGAATCGGAAGACTGGCTTTATCCTTTCTCTTTCCCAACTCGGAAATCGCAACCTGCTGCAGCGAAACGTTGTCTTTCTGCGCAAAATTCTCCAGGATCTTGCGGGATTCTTCTCCTGGAATCGCAGCGATTGCGGGAATAACGATCGATGCGGAATTCGGGTTCTTCTCCGCAATTTCAACCAGAGCAGCAAGCGCCTTTGGAGAACGCAATAAACCCAAGGATTCAACGGCCAAGGAGGAAAGTTTCGGATCGAATGACTTGGACGCGAGAATCAAATCCTCCAGCGCTTCGTTCGCTTGTAGAATCCCGAGGGACCAAACCGCCCCGTATCGACCTTCTCCGTCTTTTTCCTTTAAAACATTCAATAAAACCGGAATGCTTTTTTTATCTCCGAGATATCCGAGCGACCTCGCGATCACTTCGCGATCCGGTAGTTGCAAGTTTTCTAATTTTCTTTCGATCGCGGTTCGAGCGGGATTAAAACGAATTCTCCCGAGAACCAAGGCGGCAGGGGCGATCGCATCGGGATTATTCTCTTCCAAAATTTTCTGAACCTTGGGTCCTGTTTCAGAGGAAGGAATTTCGGACAAAACGTTCACCGCACGATAACGGATCTCCCGATTCGTATGTTTTAAAATCGGAACCGTCGGGGCGATCGCAGACGCATCTTTAATTTCAATCAAAGCGATCATGGAATTCTCGCTGCCCTTATCAAAATCGGAACCGAGTCCTTGAACCAGAACGGGAACCGCGCTCTTGCTCGAAATTCTTCCCAAAGCCAAATAAGAAGCCGCCAACGTCGGTGAAGGTTCGGTCGTTTTTGCCAGCTCGACCAAATACGATTCCGCCGAACGTACTTTCAATTTTCCTAATGCCATCGCGTATGTTTTCGCGAGTTCCACATCCTTATTTTTACGAGCTAAATTTAAAATCGCCTCGCCGGAAGAAACCGCTTTGATGCGGACCAAAGTATCGACTGCGATCAACCGCAAGGTGGCGTCCGGAGACTGCAAAAAAGGAAGAATCACTTTCGCAGTGGAGGAATCTTCCATTCTCGCGAGCGCTTCCATCACGATGTCGGGCGTTACGCCCGATTCGGAAGAAAACAGTTTTACGATTTCCGAAGTGGAAGCGCCGTCCTTCCAAGTTCCCAGGGCGATCGCCGCAGTCCCTTTCACCGCAGGATTGGATTCGTTTTTCAAAAGATTGCGGACGGCGGGTATCGACGGTTTGTAATCTCTATTAGAAACTTCTAAAATAGCTTGGGCGCGGATCTGCGGATTTTCTGAACTCAATTCCTTTAGAATCTGTTCCAAAGGCAACTCCGGTTTCGCTTCCGCGACGGGAAGCATATCGGGCCTCGGCGGTCCTCCGCAGCCAAAGATTACCAAAATGAAAAATAAGACTTTTATGATTTTCGTTTTTTTTGAAATTGTAACTTTGAATTCTTGAATACGTTCCATTAAGAATCGCATAAAATCTCCTGATAAGTTTATAGATCGACCCGGTCCAAACGACATGCGATGTCGAATTACGATCCCGGAATTTGACTTTGCACCTGTCTTAAAGTGGAAAGTTCTTTTTTCCAAACGATAAGATCCTGATTGGCGGTTCCGATTTGTTCCGGATTCAATTTTCCCTGTTGAATCGTATATTCAATCAATTGAATTCTCGATTCCAATTCCTCGATTTTATAATTGATGTAAGCGAGCTGTTCCTTGGGATTTACGCTCGATTCCGAAGGAGCCTTCGGCTCGTTGCCCGGCTCCGCGTATTTTCCCAACGACCGGACGATCGCGTTCCGCGATTCCATATTCGTAACCGTATCCAGACGTTCTCTCGCCTCTTTTTCTTCGGCCTCGCTGAGAGCCGGTCGGAACTCCGAAGGTATGTACACATTTTTCGGATATCTTGCGATAAAGTCGGTCCATTCTTTCCGAATCTGTTCTTTTTCTTCTGGAGTTTTTCTGGGTTTAAACGCTTCGGGCCAGAGTTTTTTGGCCTGACCTTCCAGCTCCGGATCTTCGTTGAACGGATGAGGAGCGTCCGGAAAATACGGATCCATTTCGGAATAATATTTTGTTTTTAATACGGCATCGCTTTCTTCCGCGATGGAGAGGGATTCTTTTTTCTGATTTTCGGGCCAAAAAAGGATGAATAATATCAATAAAACTGCAAGTGCGATCGCTGCAAAAAAGAGTTTCTTTCTGAATTCCATAAAACCCGCTTTTTAAAATAAAAAACGCCGCCTTGATTGGAGGCGACGTTTTTATTCTTCTTTCTTCTTCGTTTAAACGAGGAAGAATTTCTTACACGAAAATTCCGATAACCCAAGAAATGAACTGTCCGAAAATGGTTTCGGTCAGGAATTTCTTCAAGTCCACCGGATTTCTATTCAGGCTGTCGTAGTACCAAGCGGTGTATTCGCTGACTTGAGCGATGTTCAATCCGTAACGTGCGTTAATGACCTTAATCAACTCGTTCGCAAAAACCGAATGTCCGAACATGTTCGGATGTACTCCGTCCAGACCGAAAACTCCTGGTTGGTTCGGCAAAGGCCAATTCGCACGGGCATAACCCGGGCTCCAACCGGAAGGGCTTTTTACAAGACGTCCGTTCTCCTTGATATCATCAAAGACAACTTTCAGATCCGCGACAGCAAACCCCATCGCCGCACCTTGAGCCTTAACTTCGTTGTTCAACATGGTTAAGAAGTTGGTGATGGTTGCGACTTCACCCGCATCCAAAACTTGATTCGGATCGGATACCGAATTACGGAAGAATGCTTTCAATCCGGTGTAATTCGCTCTTCCTTGTGGATCTTTATAAGGTTCGAGAAATGCGATCGCAGTCACGTTCGGAATCGTAAAAAGCACGCCGCCTTTTAAACTTCCGATCGCAGCCAAACGTCTCATCACTTCGCGAATGTCTCTCTTATAACGAGCCTCGTCCAAACAAGCAGTAGTGGTGGAAAGCGCAGTACAAAGTACATGGTTCGCGGCTACGGTTCCGAAAAGAAAGCTAGGTCTGACTTTTTCCATGATCTCAATTTGGGTTCCGGAACTCCGAAGACCGAATTGATGGAATTTATCAGGTTCTTTACAATCCTGAACTTGTACCCAGCGATAAGTATACCAATACCATGTCGCCCAATACCAATCTTTCTCCCATTTTGTTGCGGTAACGTCTTCGCATTTACCGGAAGTTCTCAAAACGGAAGTATATTCAGCTCCCGTAATTCCCGCGTGAGTCGGAAGGCTTACGGTGGACCCGTTTCCTCCGATGATGGAACCTGCGATGCAGAAAACTCCGCAATCGCCTTTAAGAACGTCTTCCAAGTTGATATAAGGTCCGGTAAGAACGTTATACGAAACGGAAGATCCGGCTTGTTTACTGACCAGAACGGGATAAGCCCAATCCTGAGTTTTTTTCTCAACCGTTGCACCGAAAAAACCGTGACTCAAAGAATCACCGATAACGCCAGGCTTTGCAAAAAGCTGAGCCTGAGTCTGAGCGGATAAACTTCCCGCACAAAGTCCGAGCACAAACAGAAGAGTCGCAATCCAATTAGCTTTTTTCATCTTTCACTATTCTCCATTTTCATTTAGGCCTGGAGAACGAAAAGCCCTTGTAAGCAAGGTCCCATCCCTCGTTCATCTGCCGGCCCGGGTTTTTGGCCCAGAACAATCGTAGGTCTGTAACGAACGGTCAGTCAACAGGAATACTGAAATTGATCCTAACGCAGAAAAATTTTTTCCAATTTGGCGTAACGTTCGATATAAAACCATTGTGACAGAAGTTTGTCATGAAGATATTTCCCAAATCCGAATTCATACAATTCCTAGTGCGTAAGGAATGTTACACTTTGCTCATGAATACAATTCCACAAACCGCTGCAAGAATCGAAGTTTATGACTTTCCTCATAGAGGAATTAGAAACGCTCTTTCCCTCTGGATTTTGGAAACCGGTAAAACGGATTTCAAAAACGAAGAAGAATGGAATCGTTTAAAACAAATGAGTACGGATATAATTCATCTCCTGGAGATCCATGCCAGAGACGAAGAAGCGTTCAGTTTAAAATATCTCGGCGAAATCGATCCGTCCTATTCCGAAAAAGACTTAACGGTTCATTCCCTCTTGGAAAAAGAAATCGAAACGATTCAAAGTCTGCTGGAACAAATCGAAGGTTCCGAAACATTGACAAGAACCGAATTCAAAAAAGAATTTTATAATACGCTCATACGATTTCAAACCCGATATTTCGTTCATATGGAAGAAGAGGAAACCGTAACTCAATCGCATCTCTGGAAAGAGTTCAGCGACACGGAACTCGAAAATCACCGGAAGGAAATCATGGCCTCTTTAAAGGTTGAAGACTTGAAACTTTGGATTCGCTATGTGGCTCCCACGCTTCCTTCGGAAGAAAGACTCAAATTCGAATCGATGACCGAAAAAATTCTCTCTCAAACACCGGGAAAGAATTGATCTTTCGTTTTCGAGCGGATACATTCAATTGAACACATGAACTTGGACTTCCAATCGATTCAACTACAGCGAATTACGCAAGCATCTACGGCTGATTATTCAATCATTCCGGATGAATATTGCGTACTCGGGGTCCAAGTTCGTGGGAAAATTCACACACTTAAGGGGAATTCTTTCCAAGCGCTGAATATCATCGGAATTACCGGAATGATGACCGAACAAAAAACATTCCGATCGGAACAGGATACGATTTCTTTTTTGCTTCGAATTACTCCGAATGCACTCGCACCGTATTTACCTCTTCCTATGAGCAAAATCGTAAACGAAAGCATTCCTTTGGAAACGCTGCTTCCTCAAAACGTAGTCGATGATTTGCGAGAGGATTGTCTGCAAGAGTTCCACGAAAATCGGGAATCGGGATGGGCTTGGAAACGATTTTTATCCGGTCTTACGGTTCACAAAGAGGAACCGAAGTATCTTTCCGAATCGCTCAAAAAAATCCGGTCTCAGGCGGGAGAAATTTCGATTTCAACCCTGGCCGCCGATTTGGGAATCAGCCAAAGTAAATTAGAAAAAGATTATAAACTATTTTTAGGGCTTTCTCCGAAAGATTACGCTTCGCTGGTTCGATTTCGAAACGCGCTTCGGCTCAAGGATGAATCATCCAATTTAACCGACTTGGCTTATCTTTCCGGTTATTACGACCAAGCGCATTTTATCCGAGAATTTAAAAAGAGAACCGGAAAAAGTCCGAAAAAGTGGTTTCAGTCGAAATCTACGATCGATTGAATTCGATCGAACGATACATTAGAATTACTTAATTTTCGATCACCATAAAAAAGCCGGATGTGAATCCGGCTTTTTGTATTCCGACCCAGATAGAATTGGGATTAGTTCTTACAGCCCGTCCTAACGCTTAACTATGTTTTACCAAAAGATTAAGCTGCAAGGTTCTGTCCCAATTTTGGGACAGGTTCTTATCTTTTTTCTTCTTCTTTTTGGATTTTTTCTCGGACTTATCGTCGTCATCCTTGTCTTTTTTCTTTTTAGACTTTTTGGAATCCTCTTTATCGTCGTCCTTATCCTTTTTCTTGGACTTCTTCTCCTTCTTTACATCGTCGCCGTTGTCCTCTTTATCTTTCTTTTTCTTTTTAGATTTTTTAGAGTCGTCGTCTTTATCGGAATCGTCTTCGTCCTTATCCTTCTTTTTGCGTTTGGACTTTTTTTCGTCGTCTCCGTCCTCATCCTTATCTTTTTTCTTTTTGGACTTCTTCTCTTTAGAGGAAGAATCGTCGTCATCGTCTTTATCCTTTTTCTTTACCGGTCTACGATCTCCATCGTCATCTCCGCCTTTACCGGGTTTCGCCCTGCAATAAGCGTCGACGGAAACTCCGTCTTGTCTTGTATAACCGCTTACCCAAGTGCAATCATCGTTGGATTTACAAGAGGAAGCCGAAAGTCCCTGGCAAGCGCTGTCCGCGGAAAGGGAAACGGTTCCGAAAAAACCGAAAGTTACGGTGATTACGATCGCCCATAAAGAGCGAAAAAGTAGATTGAAACGCATACTATCTCCTACAAAGACCGTGTATCATTTTGGTCAAAAGAAATGTCTGTCAACATGCAAGGTTTATCAATAAATTTTCGAAAAAGAATATCGTAATTTTTTAAACCGAAACTTCTCTTCGTTCCGCTTTTACGATCACTTCGAAATGTTTTGTTCGGGGAAAGAAGTCGACGAGAACGACGTTCGTAAGTCGATACTCTTCGTTTAAAATCAAGGAAAGATCCCTTGCCAAAGTCGTATGGTTGCAGCTGGAATATAAAAATCCTTTCGGTTTATTTTCAATCAGCGACTGTGAAACTTTTTTTGACAACCCGGCCCTAGGCGGATTCATGATCCAAAACGGAGAATTCAAAGCTTCCTTCGACTCAATCCGATCCGTTTCCAAATTCAAAACCTCGAAAGTAAAGGAAGAAACGCCGTTTTGCTTTCCATTCTCCCTTGCTTGTTTTAGGGAAGCGGAAGAAAGTTCGTACCCGATCCACCGTTCCGCCTTACCTTTTAGCGCGATCGAAATCAATCCGGATCCACAATATAATTCTAATATTCCCGTTTGTCGATCGGGAGTTAAGGAAAAAATTTTTTCCAGCCAAGGTGCGATTAAATATCGATTCACCTGCGAGAATCCGCCCGCCGGTATGTTCCAGAAGATTTCGCGGAATTCAGGAACACGAACCGTTTCCCGAAATCGTACGGATTCTTTTTGATACGGAACTGCCTTGTTTCCTTCCAACCGAAGCGAAAGGGATTTCGATTTGGAAAGAGGAGCCGATCCGCTTCTTTCTTTTTTGAGAAATTCGAACAAAGCGGCATTCATTTCGTTCGGAAGATTTTTACAACCGTCTTCGGGAAGTTCAACGATCGAATGGGAGAATTCTTCGTAAAATCCGGCGATTCTTTTGGAACCGATAAAACCCAATTGAATCTGAGTCGTATTTCTATATCCGTTCGGCTCGGCGCTGAGAATTTCGATTTCAGGAATTTGAATATGATTTTTGGAAAAAGCGCGTTCTAAAGTTTCCCGCAGAAGAAACGTTTTGATTTCGAGCTCCTTTCCGTAAGAAACATGACGATAGGAACAACCGCCGCATCGAGGAAACGAAACGCAATCCGATTCGATTCTTTCCGAAGACGGATCGGAAATCCGCGAAGCAACTCCCCAACGAAGAGAACCGGATCGTTTCAAAATTGTCGTTTGAACTTCTTCTCCTGGAATCGCGTTCTTTAAAAAGAAAGTTCCTTCTTCCGAATTGGCGATCGAATAACCCAAGTTTACCCAAGAACGCGGCCTAAGCGAAATCGGACCTGTCAGTTTGTTCATGGTGGGTTTTTTAGGACGACCTTTATGTCCCTCAGAGTCGGTTTTCATCTCGTTCCACAACGTCTTCCAGGAAATCCGAAGATCCGGGAACGCAAAGAACAATTCACCTTGACACAGGGGGGTTTTCTCGCGGTAAAGTAATTCCGTCAGGAGAAGTGGCTGAGTGGTCTAAAGCAGCGGTCTTGAAAACCGTCGTGGTAATCCCACCGTGGGTTCGAATCCTACCTTCTCCGCTGACAACCTTTGGAGACGTGCCTGAGTGGCCGAAAGGAGCAGTTTGCTAAACTGTCGTACGGGTAACTGTACCCAGGGTTCGAATCCCTGCGTCTCCGGATTTTGCTTTCATTTTACTCGATACCCGGAATTCTCACCTCTATGTCCTCTGAGCGGTTCAAAACCCAGGAATTTATTCAGGAAACACTGAGAATCTTAAAGAGCGAAGAATTCCCCGGCTTGATCGCCGCGATCTCTTACGTTCCTTTTTTCGGTTGGCTGTTCCTTTGGATTTTTCGTAGGACGCAGAGGTTCGCTTCGTTTCATATCATACAAGCATTGAAACTCAACGTCGGTTTTATCGCGATTTCTTCAGTAGTTTGGTTTTTGAGAGAATTTCCGATCGTGAGTTGGATTCTTTCTTTGATTCGAGTCAACCCGATCGTCACCGACTTTATCAGTTATGTTTCTTGGATCGCATTTTTAGGTTACAGCGCGCTTGGAGCGTGGAACGCGTTTCAAGAAAAAGAATATACCCTGCCTTTTTTCCCGGAGATAGAAAATGAAATTCAAAGAATATTTAAAAAAATACGAACCGGTTCTCCGTAATCTTCCCGAAACAACGAATCGATTTTTAAGATCCGAACGATTTTTAGTGTATCTGGTTTCTCTACCGCTTTTCGGAACTTGGCTGATCGGGTTTACTTTTTATTGGGAAAATTCGGTCGTTCGAAAATATTCAGGATTGTCCTTTCTTAACTTTTTGTATTTCCTTGGATTTCTTTTAGGAAGTGTTTTCGTTTCCTGGATTCCGGTTGCCGGACCTTGGTTAGGTCACTTGGTTCACCTTGCGGGGATTTTGATTTATCTAGGGATTTCAGGATTACTGCTATACAATTACGCCACTGGAAAAAAGATTGCACTCAGGATTCCTGAGGAACACCTTTCTCGTTTAGAATCCTATATCCATTGATACCCGCGCCCATAGCTCAGCTGGATAGAGCGTCTGACTACGGATCAGAAGGTCGGAGGTTCGACTCCTTCTGGGCGCACCAACTTTTTCCTCTTTTACTTGATTCGATCAAACAGTTTCGAGTTCTTATGCAGAGACTCTGCGGCTTCTCTTGCGGGAGAATTTTCTAAGCTTACAAAGAACTTTTCTTCCGGAAGATTCGTTACATTTTAGAAAGACATCTCAAACTGATCTTTGAATCCAAGGAGAATTTCCTGTTTGGACCTCTTTTGGAAAATTATGTCACTTTTAATGAGCGAACGTAAAATTTTCACTTTTTGAATTTTTACCGAAATTATTTCCGAAAGTGCAGTGTACGAATTGACACTAAGACTGAGTCTCATTTCCATTGTAAGGGAACGCTGATAGAGAAGAGTTGGATTTCAAAATGGATAAATGCCACTGCGCACAAGTAGCCTTCGAAACGATTGTAGAGACTGCAAAATCGGAAGGCGTAAGCTACCAAGAAATAATGGAAAGGGTCGATGCAGGAAATACTTGCACGGCGTGTAAGTCGTATCTTATTGAGTACTGTGAATCCAGACTCGAACTCCTCCAAACCGCTTAAACAACTTCTTACGGATTCCCTCTTCTCGGAGGTACTGCAAAAGGCAAATACCTCCCCTCGAAAGAGAGCCAATCACAACTTTCACGAACTTTCCGAAGTATACCAGAGATTCTTAAACGTCCTCACAAAGGACACGTACATCCAAGCACACAGACATAAAAACCCGCCGAAACCGGAAACGTTTTTGGTTTTAAAAGGAAGCCTCGGCTTTGTTCTGTTTAACGAAGACGGTTCGATTAGGGAAACGCATCTTTTAAGCTCCGAAGGTCCCGTATACGGAATCGATATCTCACCCGGAGTATACCACACTCTCGTTTGTCTTTCCGAAACCGCGATCTGTTTTGAAGGAAAATCGGGACCGTACGATCCCGCGACTGACAAGGGTTTTGCGCCCTGGGCGCCGTCGGAATCGGATTCAGATCGATTAGAATATCTGGAAAAACTAAGAAACCTTTTTTAAAGCGACTTCCTTTTTTAGTGGAAACGGATTTTTTACTTTCCCGCGCGAAGATCAAAGTTTCTATTTTGGAAATCCTAGTCGTCGGATTAAACAGGTCCGAAGAAACGTTATGAGTTATCCTGTAAAATACGGCCATTACAATCTGATACCGGATTCTCTTCCCAGCGAAAGCGAATTCACTCTCAGACTTCGGCCGATGGATTTGCGCGTTCAATGGAAACGTTGTTCTCTCACCGCAGATTACGTTTCCAACTACTGTTCTTTTCAGGAAACGCTGGATCCCGACGCTTCCAATACCATTTCAATCGTGTTAAACGAACTCATCGAAAACGCTGCGAAATTTTCCAAAGATAGAAAAGGGGAAATTTTTTTAGATCTGAAGTATTATTCCGAAATCATAAAAATCGAAATTAAAAATTCCACGGACGAAACTTCCAAAAACAAACTCGAAAAATCCATTTCCGCATTGATCAGCCGAAACTCGGACGAACTCTATCTCAGCAAGTTGAAAGACGGAGAAGGAAACGAGCCGAATTCCGGAATCGGCCTTTTGCTTCTTTCGAAAGACTTTCCCGTGCGACTCGGTTTTTTGATCAGCGAAATTTCGTACGGAACCTACGAAGTCATCGTGCGCGCTTATTTGGATTTGAACGAAGTTGAAAGAACAAAATTGAAATCCATCAACGCTTGAATCGGAAAAACCCGTTACTCAAGAGTTGTTTTGATTTCCGATCTAAGCTTTTTAAGATTTTCCAAAAATTTAATCTGCCAATATCGATCCTTGTTTCCTTTGATCTCGACATTGTTGATATTCTTCTTATCGTAAGCGGCCACGAATCGGGATAAACTCGCGATTCCGGCGCTGTTTAAAAAATCCAAATTCTTAATGTCGATGACCGCTTTTCCGCGACCGGAATCGTCGAGCATCGTTTCGATTTGGTTGATGATGGGATCATATTCTTCGACGTTGAGGAGACGAAGCGTTCCGGAGATTCTGATTCTTCCGCGATTTTTTTCCGTTTCAACGGAATAATCTTCTTTTGAAATTTCCATTCTAACCACTACGCCTAAAAAAAAGATGTTATCCTTTTAACAAAATCATATCCCAACTCTTGAAAAAGTAGGAAGGCATTTCTTATATTTTTAAAAAAAAGACAATCTTTCAGGATCTTCTCGTCGCGCAAGCCTTCACTGAAAGAACAACTTTTCACAGAGTTTTCTTATCTTTTCCGTATTCCAAATAACTCCTTTGGGAAACGGGAGGATTCTTCCTTTTTCATTCTTTTTTAGACTTTCATTTTGTTTCACTTCCGTATTTCTAAGATTATGTCGTTTTCCGAAATCAGGCTCTCTATTCTCCATCAATAGTACTTTCGGATTTGGAAGGGCCGATCTTCAGAAACGGAGAATAAAAAAGAAAATTCGAAGACTAAATTCTTTTCCGTTTTTTCGACCCGTACCTTCGGTGTTCAACGCTCAGACCGCATTTTTTAGAACTTACGATATGAAAACTCTTGCAACATCGCTCCCCTGAGAAGACTATATGAGATTGTGGGAATTTTACCCATTCACATAAATATACCTGGAAAGAAGCTCTATGCCTGAGTTTGATTCGATTGATCTTATGAATTACGCCGTCTACGGGAACGAACACGATCCCGAATGGGCAGATATACGAAATTATATTAAGTCCAGCGCTTCCGCTCAAAAAGAATTGGAAGAATTAAGACGCTCCGTTCCGCAGAATGTTAGAAAGAGAAGAGATCCGTCGCGTCCGCACGACCTCGGTAGAGAAAGATCTTACGATTCTGATTCTTCTTCCGATCCGAGAAACGCAAATTCTCCGGAAGAAAAAAAGAAATGGTGGTCTATTTTTACGGGGGAGTAAAATAGCCGGCCTCGTCGCAACGATTCGAGGGAGTAGATCATGGAAAAGGAAGCTCAAACATATCTCAGACTGAAACAGTTTGTGGCTCCTTTCTTGGGTTTTGCCGTAAACATCAACGCGTATGGAACGGAGCATATCACCCAGGAAGGCAAGCTAATCCTTGTTAGCAATCATAGATCCGATATGGATCCGTTCATTCTTTCCTATACTTTTCCGAGATATATTTCCTGGATTGCCGCCGATTATACGTTCCGGATCCCGATTTTTAAAGACTTAGCCAAGCTAGCCGGAGGAATTCCGATGGCGATCGACGGAAAGATTTCCATGGCGAGCATCAAAATGGTGCAGCAGGTTTTTAAAAGAGAAGGCGTTTTGGGAATTTTTCCCGAAGGCCACGACTATATGGTCAAAAACGATTTCTCCGGTCCAATGGTGAAATTTCACGAAGGATTTGCGGCCTTCTCGATTCGGAACAAAGTCGACATTCTTCCTTCCGTGATCGTTCCGATCGAGGAAAGTTATTCCGATATTCCTATTCCTTCTTTGGTTCGTTCTTTTATGGGAATGCCGAAAGAAGTCTGCGATATAAAACGCAGATCGATCTACAAAAAAGTCCGCGTTCTTTACGGACCTAAAATCGATCACAGACCGTATTTGGAAGGGAAGCTCGAAGACAATCTGAAAAAACTTTCGGACGAAGTTCGAGTCAGAATGGAAAATCTTCAAAAGACCGAAGTGGCCTAAGATGCATGCGTACGAAGATATTCGTAATTTAGAAAATTCTAAACTACGAATATCACCTTTATAAATCGGTTTCTACAACTCGATTTAAATTTTTATACCTCTATCTCTCCCGAAAAAATCTCTCTCGCAGGTCCGGTCATTAAAACGCTTCCGGATTCCTGCCATTGAATTCTCAGAGTTCCGCCTCTTAGATCGATCCTAACGTCCTTTCCCGATCTTCCGGTTAAATTTCCGGCGACCATTACGGCGCAAGCTCCGGTTCCGCAAGCGAGAGTTTCTCCCGCCCCTCTTTCCCAGGTTCTTTGATACAGATGATCCTTACCGCGTAAATTTACGAATTCCACATTTACCCGTTTCGGAAAAATGGAATGATGTTCGATCAATGGACCGATTTCTCTTACGGGAAACTGATCGCTGTCGTCGACAAAGATCACACAGTGCGGATTCCCCATACTAACGGCGGTAAATTTCAAAGTTTTGCCCGCGACTTCCAAAACTTGATCGATAATCGTATCTTCGTTCTTCCAGATCACAGGCACCTTGGAAGGAGCCAAGATCGGTTTCCCCATATCCACGCTGACTAGATCCACCTTGTTTCCCGATCCGACTTTTAAATCGACTTCTAGAATTCCAGCTCCGGTTTCTATCCTAGGATTTTTAGAATTTGTTAAACCGTGATCGTAGATGTATTTCGCGACGCAGCGGATTCCGTTTCCGCACATCTCGGAGGAACTTCCGTCCGAGTTGTACATATCCATCATAAAATCGCCTTGTTTAGAATTACGGATGAAAATCACCCCGTCGCTTCCGATTCCGAAATTACGATCGGATATTTTTTGAATTTGTTCCGGTGTAAGGCGAATATCGGTTTGAGTGGAATCGATATAAACGTAATCGTTTCCGATTCCTTCCATTTTTGTGAATTTGAGCGAGGCCACGGGAACTCCTAAGATAAATTGAATTCTATCTTTTCTTAGACTGTTCCGGGGGAAATTCAAAAACGGGAAAACAAGGGATACTTTTTTCTGGCTTTTCCGGCTTCACCCGGAGACATTGAAAATCGGGCGACTCGCCTGGGGGCTTTTTTGAATCAAACCTGTTATCTCTGTTCAAGCACGCAACATTCCACGGTTTTTGTGGAGAATGGAATCGATATCGTCCGCTGTTCCAATTGCGGTCACGTTTTTTCGACGTATGAACAGGAAGAACACTACGAAGGATATTGGGACGATGATTCTTCGTATGATCTCGGTTGGTGGGACAACGCTCACAGGGAAATTTATCAGGACTTTATCGAAGAATTCTTAACCGCGCCCTCCGGTAAGATTTTGGACGTAGGCTGCGGACTCGGATTTTTCGTAAAACGAATCGGAGCTCAAAGACCCGGTTGGCAAGCGACCGGCTACGAAATTTCGGAAAAAGCGGTTCAATTTGCGAGAACGAAAAACGGATTGAAAAACGTTTTTCCGGGAATCGTTCAAAACTCCGGAATCGCAAAAGGATCTCTGGACATCATCACTCTTTGGGACGTGATCGAACATATTCCCAAACCCCATAGTTTATTAGAATATTTGCATTCTCTTTTAAAGCCGGGCGGAATTCTTTTTTTACAAACTCCGAACTTTCCCGTTCAGCTTTTTAAAGCGAAGTTGAAAGTTATGCTCAAAGGAATGAAACCGGACGGACATTACCTTGAAGCCAAAGATCATATCAACGACTACACCGAAAAAACGATGAGGATGCTCGCAAAACAAACCGGATTCGTGGATTGCAAATTCACGATTCTAAAACCGATCGCTTCGGTTTCCGGCAGCGGGGGAGGCAGTCTCGGATCTCTTTTTAAGAAAGCGTATTATTATGCGACTAAGATTCTTTGGTTATTCACATTCAAAACTTTGAATCTGAATAACACCTTATTCGCGGTTTTAAAGAAATAACTTCAACGCGGTTCTGAGATCGCTTGCTTCTCGGTAAGAAAATTCCCGCTCGTTTCCGTCGACGGAGAATACGATCGTTTTCTCTTCGATAAACGGTTTCGTTTTAGAAAACACGGACCGAACTCGAATCGCGGGAATTCCGTAACGGAGCGCTCCTTGCACATCGTCCTTTAAGGAATCTCCGATCATCGCGACTGCCTTTTCTCCGGACACAAGGCGATATGCCGTTGCGAAAAATTCTTCGGAGGGTTTTTCTTTTCCGACTTCTTCCGAACTCAAAATCGCATACGGAAACGTTTTCGGAAACAAAAGGCCGAACTTGATCAATTGCGTTCTGAGATTTTCGTTCGTGCAAAAAAGAAGTTTGTGTTTTTCCGCAATCGTCTTGAGAAGCGCGAAGATTTCCTTGTATTCCTTTTCGAATTTCTTCTTACGGACTTGAATCCCTTCTTGAAAGAATTTGAAGTAATTCTTTTCCAATCGAAGAATCCATTTCGGATCCAGCGTTCCGTGTTTGGACAAAGACATTTTTTTGAAATAGATCAAACGAAGACGATTGGAGGGAGAATCTTTGAGTTCGACTTTCGCTTCTTTTCTGGCGGCTTCGTAAAAATCGGAAAATTCTTTTACCGAGGAGAATCCGTATTCTTTCGCGTCTCGCATAAGTCGTTTTATCGTATCTTCGTAGATTCCGATCGAATCCAAAAACGTATTATCGAAGTCCAGAAAAAGAGCCATTCCTTGCAAAAGAATCTTTCCGATTTCAAACGCAATTCTTTTACTCCATTTTTCCTTGCACGAATTCCAATTCCCTTCATTCTTCTCAACAACGATGCAAGAAGAAGATTCCAAATCCATTTCTAGAAAATCCTTTCTCACCGTTTTGGGTCTTTGTATTTCCGCGCTCGCGGGCGGAGCTTGGTTCCTAAAATTCAGACATAGAATCACGGGAACGATCGTGGGTCCGAACGGAAACGCGGCGCATCGAATTCGAAACAACAAAGATGCCGTCCCTTCTTCGAATATCCATCTCGCAACTTCCGAAAAAACGAAGGTGCTGATTTTAGGCGGAGGAATCGCCGGACTCAGCGCGGGTTATTATCTTCACAAAGCAGGCTTTAACGATTTCAAAATTCTCGAGTTGGAAAACGAAAGCGGAGGAAACTCAAGATCGGGAACGAATCGAATCGGATCTTATCCTTGGGGCGCGCATTATCTTCCTCAACCCGGAGAAGAAGCGATTCTTGTCCGAAAATTTTTGGAAGAAAATCGAATCATGATCGGCAGAGACAAGCAGGGCAAACCGATTTATGACGAGCGATATCTTTGTTTCGATCCGGAAGAAAGAATTTTCCATCAAGGAAGATGGAACGAAGGTCTTTTTCCAAGCGGTTCTCCGGACTCGTCCGCCGCTAACGAAGAGAGGAAATTCAAAAAGTTCATTCAAGGCTGGAGATCCAAAATCGGAAGAGACGGAAAAAAGGCGTTTTCGATTCCGATCGATCTTTCATCGCGAGATCCTGAAATCCTTAAGTTGGATACGATTCATTTTTTTGAATATATCAAGGAACAAGGATTTCAAACGAAAGAATTGTTCTGGTTTCTGGATTATTCCGTTCGAGACGATTTCGGCGGTTCGATGGAAACGGTTTCCGCTTGGATCGGCCTGCATTATTTTTGTTCCCGACCCGTAGACGCAAACGGGGAAGATCTTACTCTTCTAACCTGGCCGGAAGGGAACGGATTTTTAACGGAGAAGTTACGAGCTCCGATTCGATCGAAGATTCAAACCGAAACTCTGGTCGAAAAGGTGATACCGAACTTTTCGAAAGAAGCGAATTTGGCGGTTCAGA
Source organism: Leptospira sanjuanensis (assembly GCF_022267375.1). Taxonomy (GTDB): domain Bacteria; phylum Spirochaetota; class Leptospiria; order Leptospirales; family Leptospiraceae; genus Leptospira; species Leptospira sanjuanensis. The sequence goes on along the minus strand of NZ_JAIZBH010000001.1, from coordinate 76,671 downwards.
CATATTCACCCGTAAGCGGGGAACAGAAACTTCTCCTTTGCGATTCGATCGTGTATGCGCTGCCTTCCTTCACACGGAAATATATTCTCGGAGAGAAAACGGGCATCGCCGAAGGACTTACGTATTCCCCTTGGCTGGTCGCCAATCTAAGCGTAGACAAAATTCCAGCGGGAAAAGGAATTCCTCCGTGTTGGGATAACGTCATCTATCAAAGTCCTTCTTTAGGATACATCGTATCCACGCATCAAGATTTACGCGCAGGAAGGGAAGAATCCGTTTTAACGTATTACCAGGCCTTCGGAGCCGCGGACACGCTCGCGACCCGAAAAAAAATGATGCGGACCTCTTGGTCCGATTGGAAAGAATCGATTCTCTTCGATTTAAAAAAAGCGCACCCGGATATCGAAAAGAGAATTCAAAACATCGATATCATGACTTATGCACACGCAATGATTCGTCCGGTTCCGGGCTTGATCTGGGGCGGAAGAAGGGAAAAGCTTTCCGTCTCGTATCCGAATCTTCACTTTGCACATTCGGATCTCAGCGGAATTTCCATCTTTGAAGAAGCTCTCGTCAGAGGACACAATGCCGCCTTTAAAGTTCTCGGAGAACAGAGGCTATGAATCCGAGAGGATGGATTTTTAAACCGTCTTTAGACCTCGCGTTTATTCTTCTTCCGGGAATCGCGTCGGTCGCACTCTTATTCATATTCAATATATTGAATATCATTCCTTCCGAAGTCGATCCGTGGATTTGGTTTTGCACGGTTCTATTGATCGACGTGGCCCATGTTTACTCGACTTTGTTTCGATCCTATTTCAACGAAGAAGAATGGAAGGAAAAGAAAACTCTTCTGATAACGGTTCCGATCGTATGTTTTTTGTTTTCCGTGTTTCTGTATTCGTTCGGAATGATTTGGTTTTGGAGAGTGATGAGTTATATCGCGGTCTTCCACTTTATACGGCAGCAGTTCGGGTTCATGGCTCTTTATCGGAAAAAAACGGATTCAAAACAAATCCCGTTTTGGATCGATAAAGTTACGATCTATTTAATGGGCGGAATTCCGATCGTATACTGGCACCTAACGGATCAAAAGCGGGAATTCTCCTGGTTTATGGACGGAGACTTTCTGATCTATCCTTTGCCGAATGTCGCTAACGCTCTGCTTTGGTTTCAGTTTGTTTGGCTCGGTATTTATCTCCTCGCCCATGGATTTCTTTTTATAAAGGAACGTTCGTTTCCATCTGGGAAGATTCTTCTTGTTTTGAACACATGGATCGTATGGTATTTCGGGATCGTTTATTTCAATTCCGACTTTTCTTTTACGGTTACGAACGTAATCAATCACGGAGTTCCGTATTTATTCTTACTTTTCTATTACACGGCGCGGAATCCTTCCGAAATCAAATTGGAAATTTTCAGAACTGGATCGTGGATTAGGATTCTTGTATGTTTTGTGTGCGTTCTGTTCGTATTTGCGTTCGTCGAGGAATGGACTTGGGACAGTTTTATATGGAAAGACCATTCTCAGATTTTTAAGAATTCGAGTTTCTATTCTTTCGAGCTTCCCGAAATCGCTTCCGCACTTTTGGTTTCCTTACTATTTCTACCTCAATTTACCCATTACGTTTTGGATGCGTATCTTTGGAAGATCGGAAAGCCCAACCCGAGGTTGTTTCACTTTTTTGAGATTCCGGACAAGAGCTGATAAACGCTTTGTTTTGAATTTCCAACACATTCGGAATGGGTTTTCGTTTTTAAATAGACAATCCAGGTTTTCCTTCCATAATGACGAAAAAGTTAAACAGGAATTGATCCATGATTATCGTTGAAGGAATCGACTATTTCTTAATACCTGCGGAGAACCCGGAAGCCTCTGCCAAGTTTTATTCTGATATATTCGATTTCGAATCGGTGGACGAAAAGTCCGGCGAATACGTCGTAATGGGACTCGATTCGATCAATATCAGACTTCAGAAAATTTCCGGTTTCAAAAATTCCCTCGGAGAAAACAAAATTCCGGTGCTAAGTTTTGTTTTGGATGTGGATGATTTTACCGAAGCAATCGCGGAGCTCGAAGAGAATAAAATCTCCATCGTTCGCGGACCGGAAACCAATAGCGGCGGAGAATTCTTACACTTCCTGGATCCAGCAGGAAACGTTTTAGAAATCAGTTATAAAGATTGATTTTAACCGAAACAATCTTCGTACACAAAAAAGCCTCTCTTTGAGAGGCTTTTTTATTCTTTAAAGCTCTGAATCATTCTCCTCCGATTCAGCCTACCTTATCGATAAATGTACCCTTAACCTTGTAGAAATCCCCGTTTTGACCGGCCTCGACTGCAAAGGCTCTTTTGTCCGAAACGTTAGCCTGTTTATTTTCATAAGGCTCGACGTGAATCATCCCCTCTTCTTTTGGGATTTTTCTTGTATCTTTGACTCCTTTTTCCGGAAGCCCAAGCTGAACGGAGGAAACTACCTTCATGATACAACTCCTAGTCGAACTCTAACAGATTTACCTAAAAAAACCAAACATTTTTTATTGAAATCCGATCTTACAACTTCCCTTTCCCGTCGTTATGAAATATTGAACGGCATAATTGTCCGCAAAATTGATCGTAGGGTTGTATACCGGAGCCGCGAGCGTTCCTACGTCGACGGTTGTACAACTGGTCGTAAAATATTTCACGGCGACTAAGTTATCGCATTCAAAGGTAAGAATCGTCCCGCCCGTTTCTCGGAGATTGGATCGGAACGCTTTTGTGGAATAATCATCCGTAAATTTAATGGTTTGTGAATCGGGATAATTCACCGCAGTTTCATCGCCGTAGATATTCGAGTAGGCTTTGTAACAATCCACGTAGAACCGTCTCGCCGAACAATTGTATCCGTCGGTTCCGTACACCGTATCACAGAATCCGTCCGTTTTGGCGACGGTCAAAAATCCGGCTGTAGTTCCCGACGGAACGGTGGTAATGATTTCCGTCGTAGTCACTGAAAAAATCGTACCGGAAAGTCCGTTGAATTTTACGAGCGTCTCCGCGGAGCTCGGAGCAAAATTTCTTCCCTTGATCGTAATCTGAGTTCCCGTATAAGAAACCCCGTCCGTCTGCGGAGGAGATCCGGAAGGCGGATCGATCGAAGTAATCACGGGACTTCCCAAGCCGAGTCCGGTAAATAAATCGTTGTTGGAATCGCTTTCTTTACATTGAAAGAAGAAGGATAAGAGCAGAAGAGTTAGGAAAATTTTTCTCGATTTATGTAACATAACCTTACTTGGCTTGAAAAATTTACGACGGGCATCTAGTTTATCGGAACAAAAAGGTTTCGGCAAGAATTATTCTGCCTAGAAAATGGTGCATTGAAATGAGCGAATCCAGCACAGTAATTTATTCCACCGAACAAGAAATCGCGGTTCTTCTTTTAAACCGACCCGAAAAAAGAAACGCAATCAGTAAAGAACTTCTTTCCACACTTCATCAATCGATTTTAAAAGCGAAAAACGAAAAATCGGTTCGCGCTTTGGTTCTTGGAGGAATCGGACCTTCCTTTTGCGCAGGAGCGGACCTCAAGGAACGAGCGACGATGGCTCCCAAAGAAGTAACTCGCTTTTTAGAAGATCTGAAAAATTGTTTTTTGGAACTGGAAAATTTTCCTTATCCCACAGTAGCGGCTCTTGACGGAGACGCGTTCGGCGGAGGTCTTGAACTTGCATTGTGTTGCGATTTCATTCTTCTCAAAAACGATATCCGAATCGGACTTACGGAAACACGTTTGGGAATTATTCCGGGCGGAGGAGGAACGCAAAGACTTCCTCGCAGAATCGGAATCTCCAAAGCAAAGGAGATGATCTTTACAGGTAAAACGATCGACGCGGAAACAGCATTGAACTACGGACTTGCAAATTCGATCTGGCACGATTCTTCTTTACCCGCGGCGAAAATGTTAGCGGAAGAAATCGCATCTCATTCTGCGCCTATCGCACTTCAGCTTGCAAAGAAAGCAATCGCGGAAGGTTATGGTCAGGATATACAAACGGCTCTCAAAACCGAAAAGAAATACTACGACGAAACCTTAAAGACGGAAGATCGGTTGGAAGCTTTGAAAGCGTTTCAAGAAAAACGAAAACCGATTTTTAAAGGAAAATAAATGATTCTTACAGGAAAAGAAATTCAAAAACGAATCGGTCAAGATATCGTAATCACTCCCTATTCCGAAAAACAACTCAATCCGAATTCTTACAATCTAAGACTCCACGAAGAACTTCTTGTTTATACGGAAGTTCCTTTGGATATGAAAAAACCGAACCCGTCGGAAAAGCTCATCATCCCTGAAACCGGTCTTCTTTTAAAACCCGGAGTATTGTATCTGGGAAGAACCTTGGAATTTACGGAGACGCATAACTTAGTACCGATGCTCGAAGGAAGATCCTCGATCGGAAGATTGGGAATGCTCGTTCACGTTACTGCGGGATTCGGCGATGTTGGATTCAAAGGATTTTGGACTTTGGAAATTTCCGTCATTCAACCTCTCATCGTTTATCCGGGCGTGGAAGTTTGTCAGATTTTTTATCACACTCTTGAAGGACAAATAACGGAATACACATCAGGTAAATACCAAGCGAATCAGGGTATCCAGCCTTCGATGTTATATAAAGACTTCGAGAAATAGAATTCTTTCTTTTTTGTTGACTTTCTTCGCATTCTTTCGAGAATTTTGACCTCAAAACACTTTTTGGAGTATGGAATGATGAAGTTTAAAACGGTCGCAATTTTTCTTGCGTTCGCATTTATTTCCGCGCCTGCATTTGCCGGAGAGGACGATGCAATTCTTGGAAAATGGTGGAACAAAGAAAAAGACGCGCAAGTAGACTTACACAAATGCGGAGCGAAAATTTGCGGAAAAATCGTATGGTTGAAAGAGCCCCTTTATCCTGCGGGAAGCACCGAGGGAACTCCGGGGACTCCAAAATTGGACATTCATAATAAGGACGAAAGTCTTCGCACACGCCCTACTTTGGGACTTGTGTTCCTTACCGGCTTCTCCTATGAAGGTGAACAAGTTTGGACCGGCGGAAGAGTTTACGATCCGAAAGGTGGTAAAACTTACGATGGAAGACTTACTTTAAGAAACGCGGATACTCTCGATCTCAAAGGCGGATACAAAGTCGGCTTCATGATGATCGGAAAAGAATCCACTTGGACTCGAGTAAAATAATTCCTTCCCTTCTCACCAATCAGAGGAAATAAAAAAGATCCTTTGTTGCAAACCTGAAAATTAGAATCTCTCCGATCAAAACAAACGGAGAGATTCTCTTTCCTCAAACGTGATTTTCAATCTTCTTTAAAATCTTCTTCGCGTTTTCATTCTGTGGATCCAAGTCCAAGGCTTTGATTGCAAACTCTTTCGCCGTCGTGTAATCCTGTTGCATTCGATATAAATCGGAAAGATTGACCAAGTTATTCGCGTTATCCGGCTGTTTGGCGATCACTCTTTCGGAAGCCGAAATCGCTTCAGGAAGTCTTCCCAATTTCTTATTCGCTACGGAAAGATAATACCAATACTCGCTCAATTCCGGATCGAGTTCGAGATACTTTCCTAAGATCTCAACGGCTTTAACGTAATCCTTATCCTTAAAACTCAAAAGGCCGAGTAATTTTATAACCTTAGAATCTTCCGGTGTTTTCGAATAAAGATCCGCAAGTTCGTCGATCGCTTCTTTTACGTTTCCATCCTTATACAACTGGCGCGCGTGGGAATACGAGATGCTCCAATCGTTCGGCTCTTCGTTTAGGGATGCCGCTATCGAATGATCCGCATCGAGCGACGATCCTCGTGTTTGCTCCGTTTGAAGAATTCCGAATTCGATTCTTAAGAGTGAAAGATCGTCCGTGATTTCCCCGTTTTTGTAAATCAAATGCTCGATCTTATCGAGATCTCCTTTACCTAACTCAACCGTTTTGAGAAAGAGAGTCTCGTCTTCGTTGATTGATCGAGTGTCCTTATCGGGAGTAAGATCCAAATCGTCCTTTCCATCCGAACCGACGATCAATACGTCCCCCTTTCGCAAAGTCGTATTAAAAACTTTGAAAGGATACTCCGACTCTAATCCTATTTTACGCAGTGTTAAGGAAGAATCCAAAAACGTAGCGCGGCCATCCCGATACAGAACGGTAAATGGATGTTCCGCATTGAAATAAAAACATTTTCCCGATTCTTCTTCGATGAGAAAAAACGACCCGGAAATCACCATACTCCCGTTAAACGACTTAAAGACCGCGTTTACTTCTTCGTATGTTTCGGTTAACCATTGTTCCGGAGACATATCAAGAATTCGATTGTCAGCCGCGGATCGAGCCAAAATCGAATTGATAACGACCCCCATTACAAGAGAACCTCCCGCTCCCTGCATGGACTTACCCATCGCATCCCCGTTCATCGCAAAGACGTATCGTTTAAAATCGGACGGAGTTCCTAAACGGAGATTTCCGGTAACGCAAATATCTCCCCCGAGATCGGCGCGCTTTCCCTTAAACTCGAACTGCTTTTTTTGTCTCAGAAGAAACTGAGTGGAGATGCGAGAAGACTTGCTTGCATTGTAGTTCAAAGGTTTTGCAAGCAGGGATGTTAAGAAATAATCCCCGTCCTGTTGAATCTTCAGTTTTTGGAATTCGTCGATTTTTTCGGACAATTCCTCCGTCCTTAAACGGACTTTTGTCGCGAGGTGTTCCGCGTAATCTTGGAGTTCTTTTCTCGCGTCTCGAATCGAGGAAACCATGTTGTTAAACGAATCCGCTAAAAATCCGATCTCGTCTTTAACGCGGATCGGCACCTGAACTTCCAGACTTCCGTCGTTTACCTTTTCTACGCCGCTCAGCAAATCGTTCAGAGGCGAAACGAGACTTCCTCTAAAGAACAACGGAAAAAGAAGAATGATCACTACGATCACGACGCCCAATACGATGATTTGTTTCAACGCGGTCGGGTGCATAAATTCGCGGTAAGCCCTATAGGAAAAGCCGACCTCGTTTACCGTATCGTTTTCACGATCGTATTTGATAAAACCGATATAATGCTGGCTGTGGTTGTCCACATCCTTCTTACGATAATATCTCGTAAGAGATGGTACGAACGGACGGAAGTAATTCAAAACTTCTTCCTTTAACTTTGCAGGAGTTACCGCTTTGCCGTCCCATTTACAAAAGTTCCATCGATATTCCAAGGAGATGCGGAACATCTTCACTTCTTTTGCGCCGTCCAGATAACTTCTTCCTTTCGCGCAGAAATCCTCCGCAAAAATATTATCTAGCTTATTGGAGGCGACGAATACGTGAAGGCCGAGTCTTGATAGCTCTTTGTTCAATGCGGTTTTCAAAGCCGTGTCTTCCAACTCGGGATGATCTTTTAAAAAGTTGATGATGGAATACTTATATCCTCCGAAATTCTCGTGGGAATGATTCACGAGTTTCATTAAGGATTCGCGAAATCCTTGCGGTTGAAGACCGAATATCTCCTCGTATAAAAGCGTGTTCTTGAAATCGATCTCAAGCTGTTCTTGATCGGGATGGATCTTCGGATCGTATTTATCGCGATCGAACGTATTCTTATTTTTATTCCATCGGATTACGTACGAAATTCCTTCTTCGATCGCACCTCCTTCCAACGCTCTTTCCATATGAATCTGACTCAGAGTGTCGTACTCTGATTCTTTGTCCTGGTTGGAGATGTAGACGAGCGCTTGCATGATGATGAGAACCGTAACGAAAGTGATTCCGACGATTTTCAACATGAACGAAGTTTTTTCTACGGAAAAGTTCAGATATAAAATAAGAATGATAAAGAAAGCCGCCATAAACAAAAGAACGATCGAAGTAAGATAAATCGATCTTTCGATATAACCGTCTCGGCTCAAAAGGTTGGCGACGACCGGAACGGTTCCACCGATCAAAAAGGACATCATAAACCCGAAGATGATCCATCTCGTTTTACCTTTGAGCAACGTCATTCTCCAGATAGGAATCGCGACGAAGTTGATGAACACATACGTAAAGATGATAATTGCAATCGTACGACTTACGTTTTCCGCGTTAAAATCCCAATGATGCGCCGTGAAGTGATATTTAACCGAAGCGTTCCAAGTGGAAAAACAGAAGTAGCCTACGGACAAAGCGGCGACGACCCACAACACGATCGTTGTGATGAAGTTGAATCTCGGAAAATCGTTTTCAGGATAACGTGCGACGAACTGTCCGATATGGAGAATCGCCGGAAGAATTAAGCCCGCCGTAATCCAGCGGTGATACGCTGCAAACGGATGATAAAGAACCGCTGCAAAAACATAACCGAACTGAAAAACACCGAGCAAAAACGCGCCAAGCGCGAGATGTTTAGTGCTCGATACTTTCTTATCGATAAAAAGAAAAACCCCGGAAATAAGGATGGCTGTTAAAAACGATAACAAACTTCCAAACGAATAATAATTGAGAAGTATATTGTCCCAAATGGATCCTGTTTCGCCCATAGTCTTACAAACCTTTTCTTTTAAAAAATCTCTCGGCGATTCAATTCGAACCGATTTCTATTTTTTCCGAACAGACGTTACTCTATTGGTACGAAGCTTCTTTTCAATGATAAAATAGGATTAGTTCGATTTAACGGAATGATCCGTCGGCTTTCTGCGAGCGTTTCGAGGAAGAAGGAAAAATTAAATGGAACAAGCGTTCGTTTTCAAGGGAGTTGCACGAAAGCGCCCAGGATCGATTCTTTTTGGAAGGTTTTCCAAGTATAAACTTCGTATGGTCCGCGCGTTACCCACCCTCTAAGCAGGCTGGACCAATTTTTATCCCGGATCGACTTTAGGATTAGAATCACTTCTCCCGTTGTTTTGGGGGAATTCTCGAACACTAATTTTTTGACAAAATCCCGGTAACCGGCCGGACCCAATTCTTTATAAAGAATATATTGAATCTTCAGCGCCTTGTTGTAAAAGGTCGGGGTCGCAGCCGGATTTTTTTCTCGAAAGTCGGGGTCCAACGGGAAATCCTTTCCGCCTTGCAGCCCTTCTTCCGAACTCCATTCTTCCGCAATCGAGATTAACTCGTCTTTGGTAAGATTGATCTTCTTTTCTTTATAAAGAACGAAAGGTAAAAAGGAAACCAAACCCTCGCTCAACCAAGGAATGTTCGAAAAATAAAAATGGCCGAGTTCATGAAATAGCAAAGCGGGGTAACCGGCGGGAGAAAGATCGGGTTCCATAAAAATCCCGCGAGAAGGTCCTAAATCGCCGGAGATATTGTTGTAACCGCCGACCCGGGTTCCGTTTAATACGACCTGATCCTGAACGACCAAAAGCACCTTATATTTTTCGGAGGCCTTTTGACCTTCGAACACGGAAGCGCTCGCTTCATGAAAGGAAATTCCCGAATACGATTCGAGCGCCCGAAAAAGATCGCCGGTCTTTCGATAGGCAAACTCGTTCCATTCCTTATCCTGGGAAGAATTTCGTATTTCCAAAACGAGTTCCCCGCGGTTCAGAGGAATTCTCCGAACCCACGCGGCAGCGCTTTTATCCGAATAGATACCGAACGAGAAAAGAAGTAAAAACCCGACTAAGAACTTACGCACGATCTCTTTCGATGAGTTTGAGAAGTCTTTCCCCGTTTTGATTGCCCGGATCAAGATGCATCAGCTTTCGAGCCACTTCTTCCGCGAGATCGAATTGATCCGTAAGTCGATATATATCGGAAAGATTTACGAGGTTGGAAAGATTCTCCGGTTGAATGTCCCTCAATTTCAAACTCGCTTGCAATGCTTGTTCGTATTTTCCGACTTTCTTATTCGCGATCGATAAATAGAACCAATACTCGTGAAGTCCCGGATCGGTTTTCAGATAGTTGCTTAAAACTTCGATCGCGGTCGTATAATCTTTTCCTTTAAAACTCAAAAGACCGAGAAGTTTGTTTATCTTTTGATTTGCGGTATCGTGCGTATAACCGGTCTTGAGAAGTTCCAGAGCCTGTTCCACTTTACCGGCTTTGTAAAGTTGTTTCGCGTCTTCGTAGATCACGTCCGGATTAAGAGCGACCTCGATGCGATCACCGCCGGTGAACATTTCATCCAGTTCGTCTTTTTTCTTTTCTACTTGGAATTCGATCTTCAACAAGGAAAGGTCGTCCGTCAATTCTCCGTATTTTCGGATTTCGCTTTCGATGTCTTCGAGGACGCCTTTTCCCTTTTCCACGTTTCTTAAGAATAAGTTTTCATCTTCGTTGATCGTTCTTACAGTTTCTTCCGGAGTTAAATCGATATCGTCGCGACCGTCCGATCCGAGAATCAGGACGTCGCCTTTTTTGAGTTCGAAAGTTCTCACCTCAAAATCGAACTCCGAATCCAAACCGAGTTTTCTGAGCTGAAGACCTTCTTCCAAAAAGCTGGCTTTTCCGTCGCGATAAAGAACGCTAAAAGGGTGTTCCGCATTGAAATAAAAACATTTTCCGGTTTCTTCCTCGATCAGGAATACCACCGCCGAAATCACCATACTTCCGTTAAACGACTTGAATACGGAATGAATTTCCTGATAAACTTCGCTCAACCATTCGGAAGGAGTCTTGTTAAGAATCCTATTGTTTGCCGCCGAGCGAGCCATGATGGAGTTCATGACTACCCCCATAACAAGAGCCCCGCCGGCGCCCTGCATGGACTTACCCATCGCGTCTCCGTTCATCGCCATCGTATAACGTTTATAACTTTCTTGAGTTCCTAAACGGAGATTTCCGGTAACACAAATGTCCCCGCCAAGGTCCGAATGTTTTCCGCGAAACTCGAATTGTTTCTTTTGCTTTAACGTGAATTCGGTGTGAACGAGCTTCGATTTGTTCGCGTTGTAAAAAAGCGGTTTTGCCAAAAGGGAAGTAAGGAAGTAATCCCCGTCCTGCTGAACCTTCAGCCTTTGGACCTCTTCCATTTTTTCCTGAACTTCCTGAGTTCTTTCTTTCACCTTTTCTTCTAGGTTTTCGGCGTAGTCCTGGAGTTCTCTTCTCGCTTGTTTGATCGAAGAAACCATCGAGTTGAACGAATCGGCTAAGAATCCGATTTCGTCGCGAACCTTAACAGGAACCTCCACATCAAGATCCCCTTTGTTTACCTTTTCCACCCCGGATAACAAATTGTTCAACGGATCGACGAGACTGCTTTTAAAGAATAACGGAAATAAGACGAGTACTACAAAAATCACCGCAAACAAAATGATCGTCTGCTTCACCGAGGTCGGGTGCATGAATTCGCGATATTTTTTATACGAAAATCCGAGTTCGACTACCTGCTTTTTTGCAGGGATGTATTTCATAAACGCAACGTGATGCCCAAGTCCGTCCAGGCTTCTTCTGTAGTGTCTGGTTTCCGCGGGTTTGAACAAACTGAAGTATTTTAGGAATTCGGCTTTCAGTTCCTTACCGGAAACTTCTTTTCCCTTCCAAGAACATCCTTCTAAGTTTTTCAGAATTCCGTTTTTGAAGGATTCCAGATCCTTATTTTTTTCGAGATAGGATTTTCCTTCTTCGCAAAAAGAATTCGGATTGATACCCTGAAGTTTGTTCGTATTAACAAAGGCGTCTTTGTTTAGCTTTTCTGCATGTTTTAGAAGCGCTTTTTTTAAATCCTTAGAACTTAAGGAAGAATTTTCCTTAACGAACTTATAGATCGCGTCTTTGTAACCGGCAAAGTATTCCGGCGATGAATCAAGAATCGCTTTGAGGTTCTCGCGAAAATTATCTTCTCTGAGAGCCGCAATTTCCTCGTAGATCAGAGTATTCTGAAGATCCACTTTTACGAGCGGAAGATCCAAACCGTATTTCGAGTTGTAATCGGTCGTAATCAATTCTCCCGTTTTTTCATCGTATCGAAGCGTGTATTCTACTTCGTTGTTGATCTTACCGCTTTCCAAAACGCGTTCGCTGTTGACGATATGAAGGCTATCGTATTCGGATTCCTTATCCTGGTTGGAAATAAATACGAGGGACTGCATGATCAAACAAATCGTGAATAACGTGATTCCCACGATCTTAACCATGAATGTGGTTCTTTCGGTACTGTTGTTGATAAAGACGATGACGACGACCGAAAACGCGGCGATAAAGAAAATAACGTTCGAGGTCATGTAAGTGGACCGTTCCATCAGACCGTCTCGACTCAATACGTTAGCGATATTCGGATAAAAAGCCGCGATCATAAACCCGAGGGCAAACAGGAAGATTGCGAATCTCTTTTTTTCCTTATCGGTGACGATCCTCCAAGCAGGGACGATGATAAATGCAATGACGCAGTAGAATGCGATCATAAAAGCCAGATATTTGCTAGAGATCAGCGCGTTGAAATCCCAATGATGCGCGGTGAAGTGGTAAATCTTCTCCGAGATGTACGTCATGTAGATAAAGATGCAAGCGACGATGAACCCTAAAATGTGCTGAAAGATCATCATCCAGAAACCGAGCTTCTTATTCGAGTTGCTCGGATAACGGATAAAAAACTGGGTAAAATGAGTCACCGCGGGAAGAATCAAACATCCCGTCAACCATCTGTGATATGCCGCAATCGGATGATAGTAAAACGCGGCCATAAAGTATCCGATCTCGAAAAGACCGAACACGAAAAAGGCGATCCCGAGATGATACGTCGCGACCGTCTTTCTTTTTAAACTAATAAAAAAAACGGCAAGGAAGAAGGTGGTAATCGTTACTAAAAGACTGCCAAAAGAATAATAGTTGAACAGAATCAAATCTGATCTCAGAAAATCTAATCCCATAATCTCCAGGTCCGTCTTTCTAATTCTTTATATCGTTCGAAAAAGCACGGCATCGTTCAAAAAATCTTGAAAACGGTTTCAATAATTCATACCAAAACTAAAAATCAATAGAAAAAATAAGGAATCAAAAGAGTTTTCCAATATGCCGGTTTTTGAGAAACTAAATTCCCTCAATCGAAAGATTCTTGGGCTTCTGAAAGAAAAACTCTGGTTGAAAATCCTATTTGGGATGTTTGCCGGAATCGTTACCGGTATCCTCTTAGGATCTGATTTATCCTTAGTCGAAAGGGATGTCGCTCAACTTACTACTGCGTGGCTTGTTATACCGGGACTCATCTTCATCAGCCTTTTGCAGATGATCATGATTCCTTTGATCTTCTCTTCTATTATTCTCGGAATTTGTTCGGCTGAAAACATCGAGAACGTTAAAAAACTCGGAATTAGAACCTTAATTTATTTTGTTCTGACAACTTTCATTGCGGTCGCCATCGGAAGTTCGTTGGCGCTTTGGTTGAAGCCGGGAAAATCGACGATTCAAATTAAGAATGCTCTGACCGCAAAGGTACCCGCAGCAACGGAGATTCCCGCTTTGGACAAATACCCGGAATTATTCATGTCCTTTTTCCCGAAGAATCCGTTTTTATCGATTACTCAGGGAGAAATGTTAAACGTCATCGTCTTTTCCATTCTCATCGGAATCGCCATCCTTTCCGTATCGAAAGAACTTTCAAAACCGATCTTAGAACTTTTGAATTCGGTTTTTCAGATCAGCATGAAAATCGTCAACTGGGCGATGACTCTAACTCCGTTTGCTGTTTTCGGATTGATGGCAAAAGCAATTTCTTCGATCGGCACAGAACTTCTGATTACGCTCGGCGTTTATATGAGCACGGTTCTTCTCGGACTTCTTTGTGTGATCGGCGTTTACTCGATCATTCTCATCTTCTTGGCCAGAAGAAATCCGATCGAATTCTTTTCCAAAATCGCAGGATTGCAGTTGCTCGCGTTTTCCACTTCTAGTTCGGCTGCCGTAATGCCGGTCTCGATCCAAACCGCTACGGAAAATTTAAAAGTCAAAAAGAACATCGCCGAATTCATCATACCGGTCGGAGCTACGATCAACATGGATGGGACGGCCCTTTATCAAGCGGTGGCGACGATCTTTTTAGCCCAGTATTATGGAATCGATTTAGCCCCCACGCAATTGATCTTCCTTTTGTTTGCAACGGTCGGTGCGTCGATCGGAACACCGAGCACGCCCGGAATCGGAATCGTGATCTTAGCCACGATTCTTACAGGAATGGGAATTCCGACCGAGGGAATCGGAATCATTTTAGGCGTGGATCGATTTCTGGATATGTGCAGAACTACGATCAACGTCACCGGCGATATTACGGCTTCTTGCGTTATGGACAGGCTGAGCTGATTGAAATTCAGATTTTACCGACTTACATTTTACAACATTCTTGCGAATATCACCGTTCCGCTAACCGGCCTCGCGGACACAGCCATATTAGGAAATCTTGATACTCATATCTTTATGGCCGGAGCTGCGCTTTCGGGGATCCTTTTTGATTTTATCTTTTGGATGTTCGGTTTTTTAAGAATGGGAACCACCGGTCTAACGGCGCAAGCCTCCGGAGAAAAGAATGAAAAAGAATCCCTTTTTATTCTCGCCCGTTCGATCGTATTGGCTTTTTTTTTCGGGTTCTTGATCCTTTTGTTTTCTCCTTGGATACGGGAATTCGGATTTCGAATTTTAGAAGGAAGTCCGAACGTAAAGGAGGCCGGTCTTTCGTATTTCGATTCAAGAATTCCGGGTTCGATCGCCGTTCTTTGCAATTACGTTTTTACCGGTTGGTTTTTAGGAAGAGAAAAAAGTTCTTATGTTCTGATCGCTACCATCATCGGAAACGGAATCAATGTTGCTCTCGACGTTTGGTTTATTTTGTTTTTAGGATGGGAAGCATACGGAGCGGGACTCGCTACGAGCATCAGTCAATTCGGGATGTTGGCCGTATTTACCGTTTTATTTTTGAGAGAATTGAGAATTCTCCCGGAATTAAAAATTTCTTTGTTACGCGACAAAGGTTTGTTGTCGATGCACGGATTTTCTTCCCTACTCCATCTCAACAAAGACATTTTTTTACGGACCTTGTTTCTGATTCTTACGTTCAGTTTGTTTCGTAATTTCAGCTCGGAAGCAGGAACCGAAATTTTAGCGGCTAACACGATTCTTCTTCAGTTGATTTTAGTAAGCGCGTATTTGGTGGACGGAGCGGCGTTCGCGACCGAAAGTCTCGCCGGAAATATCTACGGAGAAAAGAATTGGAAATTGTTGAAGGAACTTTTGTATCTCGCGCTTTATAATAGTATTTTCTTCACTTCGATCTTTCTCGCGGTTCTTTTTATATTTCCGAATTTTACGTTCGGTTTAATCACCAAAAGCGAATCGGTCCGAGTTTTATTAAACGAATATCGAATTTGGTTGTTGCCCGTTTTGGAAATCGGAGCGATCGCTTTCATCCTAGACGGTTTTTTTATCGGACTTACGCAAGGAAGAATTCTCCGCAACTCCATGTTGATCAGTACGGCGTTGTTCTTTTTTCCGATGGCGTATCTCGGAAAAATCCAGAAGGACAATCATCTTCTTTGGCTTTCCCTTGTACTGCTTATGATCGGAAGAAGCATGACCCTTTTCTTACAAGCGCGCAAGTTTTTTCAAAGGGTGGGAGATCCTACAAATTAAGTCTCTTCGACGAGATTTTGAACTCTCCGTAAAATTCGATTCGCTCCGTTTTCGTATGAGTTCCCACATGAGTTAACGACGGCTAAATACTTCATTGTTCCGACAAAGATCATAATTTTCTATTTGAAAGAAATCTGGATCTCCGATCAAAAAAATTTGCGAATTCTCTCGCTTACTCTAAAATAACTTGAATCTCGGCCGGAAGATTCTTCCATTCTTCCGAATTCCGGCTCTTGTAGAAAATCGGAGATTGAATTTCGTCCCAGTTTTCCGCGCGAAATAAGTCGATGCTTTCTTCTCCTTTCTTAAACACGCGGGAAGATTCGTCCGATGCGGGTTTTACCGCTTGCACGGGAGCCCAACCGAAACCCGGAATATAAACGTCTATCGTATCCTTAAAGGAAACCGAATTCTGTCCGGAGATCGTCGCCGTATATTGGGAACGAACAGGAACTCCGGAATCCAAAAGACTCTTTTTTAAAGAAGGTATGGTGCTGCGGAACAATCGCGCGTCGAAGATCTTATCCACATAATACGAATTCTTTTGAACCTCGAGAGGTTCACCCTTTAGGAAAGGTTTAAGATCGTCTCCGATTCTTTCCTTCTTTTCCAAAAAGTCGTCCGTCACGTAATAACGAATATTCTGCGTTCTCGCTTCGAAAGAATATTCTAAGGTTTGTTTTCCTTTGACGTCGTCCACACCCAATACCTTTACGAACGCCCTTCCGTTTCCGATAAAATCCTGTTTGAATCCGGGCGTAGTCATCTTTAAATTTCGAATTCTTTGATGTTCCGTCGTCGGAGGTTGAAAAATTCCGAGAGAACCTCCGGCGATCGAGAGTTCGTTTAACGAAAACGTTATGCGAACTTTCATCGTATGAGTCGTTTCACCCGAAGCGATAAATCGATCGGTTTCGACGAACGAAACTTTTCTCACTTCTTTTCCGGTGCGATCGACCACGAAGATTCGGCTTCCCAAAAAAACCATTCCGCGGATTTCCTTGGAAGGAGTTTTGATCGACCCGGTAATGGATCCGTTGTTCGGGTTATATCGATAAATGTTACCGTCCGAAGAATCGGAGACCCAAATCGAATCTCTTGCAAAAGCCAAATCCCTCGGTTGCGCGCGGTCGGTTAAAAAACCTCCGATCAACTTACCGGTAGCTTTATCTAAGATGGAAATCTTTCCATTCTCCTGATCGAGAATGTATAATAGCGAATCCTGACTTGCAATTCCTCCGATCTTTTCGATCGGAACCGGAATTCTTTCCGTAACTCCGCCGGTGTTCGGCTCCACTTTCAAAACGAGCTTTCTCGCACCGACGAAAATTCTCCCTTCACGCGGATCAAAATTGATCCCGGTCAAAAACGGAATGTTCAGGGAAAACGATTCTTGTCTTCCCGAAGGATCAACTCGATACAAGGATCGATGTGTGGAATCGATGTACCAGAAATTCGTTCCGTCGTACGTAAAACCGTAAGCGTTCTCTGTAAGTTTAATTTCCTGATCTTGGGAAAAAATCGGGGTCGAAATGAAAAATACGAACGCAACTAAATACCTGAAAAAACTGACTTGAGTGAAATCCATAGCTCCTCTGCAAGACCGGGTCTGTTTATATCAGTTCCTAGTTGGATGGGAGAAGGCACAAAAATGAAAATCAGCGCGAACAAAATCAAAAGGCCGCCGATCTTTCGAACTCGATCCAAGGGAACCACCGGGTCAGGGACAAAAGGGTGTTCTACTTTTATGATGAAATAAATCAGGAAACCCCACAGTAACCAGGAAAAATTCCAAAAACATAAAAGCAAAAACCCCGTAAAAAGATAATAAATCCAATTCCGATATTTTTCGCCAAAAATGGAATAAATCACGTGACCACCGTCGAGTTGTCCAAAGGGGAGAAGGTTGATCGCAGTCACAAGCAATCCGACCCAACCCGCCTGCGCCAACGGATGAATCCAAACGTCTTGAACCGCGGGATCAAACGGTCCTAAGATTAACTGATTGATAAAGATCGTGAAGAAAGATTCTCCGAAGGAAATGATTCCCGGATTCCCTCGTACGGTGTCCATCGGAACCAGAGAAGACCAGTAAATTCCTAAAACGTAACAAGGAACCGAAAGGATCAAACTCATCAACGGTCCCCAAATTCCGATGTCGAAAAGTTGTTTTTTATTTCGAATCGGCTCGAGAATTCGAATCACCGCTCCCATCGTTCCGATCGGCGCGAATGGAACCGGGATAAAATACGGCCAAGTCGCTTTAACGCCGTAATATCGCGCCGCTAAAAAATGTCCCATCTCATGCGCTAAAAGAATTATAATCAAAGAAAGGGAATACGGAAGTCTAAGAAAAAATAATTCTTTTAAATACTGAACCGATAGAAAGGGAATTTCAAAAAATTCACTTTGAAACGTGAGAGTCAGAAAGGTAAGGACGAACAAGATGACGTGTGTTGAAAATCGAGATTGTTTCAATCGTTATTCTATTCTTATCGGAAAGAATCCTCTTTACATGGTACGGCGAATTTTTAGCCTTTTATATTAGTTTGGCGAAGACCGGAGATTGACAGTTGTTCGAAAACATTAAATTTATCAAGAAGTATGATCCAGCCGCTAAGTCGTATTTGGAAATCATACTCTGCTATCCGGGTTTGCACGCGCTTTGGTTTCATAAGCTCGCTCATTTTCTTTATCGGATAAAACTTCCTTTAATTCCAAGGATGATCAATACTTTTTCCAGATTCATCACCGGAATCGACATTCATCCGGGGGCACAGATCGCGAACGGAATCATGATCGATCACGGTCACGGCGTCGTGATCGGAGAGACTGCGACGATAGCAAAAGGATGTTTGATTTACCAAGGCGTGACCTTAGGAGGAACCGGAAAAGAATCCGGGAAACGTCACCCTTCCTTGCTGGAAAACGTGGTCGTCGGAGCGGGAGCGAAAATTCTCGGGAATATCACCATCGGAAAAAATGTTCGAGTCGGTGCAGGTTCCGTGGTGATGCGAGACGTTCCGCACGACACGACCGTGGTCGGAATTCCGGCAAAAGTCGTACGTTCCAAAATGCCGATCGGAGAAGAAGGCGAACACATGCTGGATCACAATGAAATTCCCGATCCGGTCGCAAAAGTATTTTCCATCCTTCTCGAACGAATCGAAACTCTTCAGAAAGAGATTCACGATTTAAACAAAGACGGTCGTCATCACAGCCCGTTAAAAAAGGAAAAGGACAATCTGGAAGAGATTCTGGACGAGTTCATCCACGGCGGCGGAATTTAAACGACCTTGTTGAGTCGGAACTACGAGCACCTCTCCGTCTTTATTTGATAACAGAATCGCAAAATTCCGAAAACCGATTTCCAAACCCGATCGATTCCCTGTTTCGGAATTGATTTTTCAAAAGAACGTTTTCTTCTATTGGGATGAAAAAACGAATTCTTTCCATTTTGATCGTATGGATCGGTACAATCGGAATTCTCAATTGCAATCTGGTGGTCTCGAACGAACAAATCTGTTCAAAGGACATCGAAGAATTCGATAAATGTTTTCCGGTTCTGCTTTTGGCGATTCCCGGTTGCGTGGATCCGAGTTTGAACACCTGCGGCTTTGCGGTTTTGGAAACGGCAAAAGAAATCTGCAGAGGAAGAATGAAGCAGGATAGTTGCCGCGCGCACCGTTAAAGCGAAAAGCCCCGTAAAACGGGGCTTTCTTTGCGAGGGAACTTTTATCGAAAAGAAACGATTACTTTTTTGGAATAAAGCAGTCGATCCCGTCCGTTTTTAATTTCGATTTCAGAGATTCGGCGCCCGTTCTGGTGCCGAAATCACCCAACTGAATCACGAACAAACCGTCTCTTGTAAATACGAACGTCTTTTCTCCGTATTCTTGTCCGAGGCTTGCTTTGTACGCTTCCGCTCTCGTTTGATCGCGGAAAACTCCCACTTGCACGGTATAACCTTTCGGAGAACCTTTGATGTATTTTCCACCCGCAACCGGTTTGTTCGGATAATCCGATTTTTGCGGTTGAAGT
This sequence comes from Leptospira sanjuanensis, assembly GCF_022267375.1. Lineage (GTDB taxonomy): Bacteria > Spirochaetota > Leptospiria > Leptospirales > Leptospiraceae > Leptospira > Leptospira sanjuanensis. The sequence continues at coordinate 57,082 of NZ_JAIZBH010000001.1, read as the reverse complement.
TTTTCAGGTTTACCTTCATCGCCTAACAGAGCATCCTCGTCATCGTTGTTTTCGAGTTCTTCGGATTCGTCACCCGCGGCTCCTCCACGTTTTACGACTTTGATTCCTACTTTTGCAAGTCCCACGTCTTTGAATTCCAGAGTGTCAGCCGCTTTTTCGGAAAGATCGATGATTCTATCTTTTACGAAAGGCCCTCGATCGTTCACACGAACGAGAACTTCTTTTTGGTTTTCCAAATTCTGAACGCGAATTATGGAACCCAAGGGAAGAGTCGGATGCGCTGCGGTAAGTTTCGTTTTGTCGAACTTCTCTCCGCTTGCGGTCGGCTTCCCGTGAAATTTCGCGCCGTACCAGGAAGACATTCCGATTTCGTCGAAGTCTCCTCCGGAACTGTTGGATTTTTCAGGAGGTTGAGCCTTGGCGTATTTTTCAACGTTCAGCTCTTCTTCGAAAGATCTGCGTCCCGGCTTTTGGGAAGAAGCGGATGAACCGGATTCTCTATCCATAGGAGCGATCTCTTTTTCAAAAAAGATCTCGGACGGATCTCCGGAAGCGCTGACGCTTCGTTTCGATTCGACGGATGCGCAAGACGTAAAAATAATCAGGGCAACTAAGATTGCTATTTGTTTCATGTTTCCCTCGGGTCCTAGTGATTCCTTTATCCAATCGGCCGAATCGAAAAATTCCATTACAACTTTTTCGGTCGCCCCAGTTCGAAATCCGACCGATAGTTGTTTTATGACCGGGACAGATATCAGCAAAATCTTCAATCAGGCGTTGGCCTTGGAAAAGCAGGGAAAGCAGCCGGAAGCGATTCAGCTTTACGAAAGTCTGATCCAGGCTCAGCCGAAGTATCAAAAATCGTATCTCAATCTCGGCGCCCTTTATTCCAAACAAGGGAATTCCAAAAAGGCGATCGAAGTCTATCAAAAGGCTCTCGATATCGGAAAAACTCCCGAACTCTATTACAATATCGGAGTGGAACTTTATCGAACCGGGGAAATAGAAACCGCCGTTCGATCCCTTAAGAAATCCCTCGAAATCGAAAAGCGATTTTTAAAGTCGCATATCCTTCTCGCGTATTGTTATCGCCAGCTCGAAAAGGATGATAAAACCGAACTCTATCTTACGAACGCGATTCGACTCGATGCGAACAATCGAATGGCGTTGACCGCGCTCGCTACCTTATACTTTGAAAAGGAGCGCTGGAAAGAATGTTTGGAAACGGCGGAGAAGGTGAACAAACTCTATCCGGGCGATTCGAGAATGCAGGTGTTGATTTCGGAAGTTCATACCCGCTTGGGAAACTTCAAACAATCCTTTGAAATTCTCAAACAAGCGACTTCGCAGTCGAAAGGATTTACTCGATTTTCAGACGCGATCGAAGAAGCGAAGAAGAATCCGGAAGAAGCCGCTTTTTTCGATTCTCTGGAAAAACTTACGAAAAACAAACTCGATGAATTCCGTTCCAAATTCGAGATGAGCAAAGAAAATCCGGAAGACTTCGCGCCTCCGAATCCGCAGGATGCACTTGATCTTTCGCTCATGTATTTGTTCCATGGCGATAAAGAACGCGCTCTCAAGTACATGCTCTATGCTCAAAAACAATTGGAAGAATCCGGTGCCCAGGAAGGCTGATCGAACGGTTCCACAAAAACGAAACTCTCCGCTTAAAAAAAGAAGACTTCCGTTTCTGCGGTTCGAACTTCTATCGATCTTATTACTCGCGTCTCTTTTTCAATTTTGTATTTATCCGATCCGCGAAGCGGAAGTATTGGAAACCGATCCTTCCTTTTTATATTTGAATTCATCCGAATTTTCTCAGACCGAACTAGAAACGATTTCTTCCATTTGGAAAGTCAGAGGTCTTCGCGGAAAGGGGACCACCGCGGAAGATAAAAACAATATCGGCGTTCTTTTAGCGAAGAATTCCCTTTTGGACGACGCGGAAGCCTCGTGGAAAGAATGTCTGAAACTTTCCGAACACAACCCGATTTGTTTTTCCAACTTGATCCGCATGCATTATCTGATCGACGAATACGATCTTGCAAAAGAGGAAATCGCTTTTTATTTGAAATCCGCGAAAAAAGATCAGATTCAACAATTTCGTAAACTTTTGAATTCGCAAAACAGAAGGGAAGAAACGGTTTTGCTGCTCGACGTTCAATCCAAGATTCCGGGTATGGAAGTCGTTTCTTGGGAAGAATTGAGTAACTATTTTCTGGAAAAACAGGACTTCGAAAAAGCGTACTACTATTTGGAAAGAATTCTCCAGATCAATCCGTATCACAAAAACGCGCGGGCGTCGATGGTGTTGCTCGCGCACGACTTGGAAAAGTGGGACGATCTTCTGATGTTCGCAATGAATCTTTATTCGACGGACGACAAAATCCCCGATTTGAATTATTATATCGCGAAAGCATATTACGAAAAACGAAATTACTCCGAGGCCTTGGAGTGGATTCGAAAATCTCCCGAATCGGAAAAGGAAACGGTTCCCTTTATCGAACTCTGGAAACGAATTCTTTTGTCCGTAAATCCGAACGCGGACCTACATCCGATTCTCCCTTATATCAAACGAATGCAGGCGAAAGGTTTACAGATTCGGGAAGAAGACATTTTACCGACGCTCAATCCTACAGGCAAGAAGACGATCGAAGATATCAAAGTGGGGCGTTAACTGTAAAATCATATGTTTGTCGGGCAAATTTGAGGAACAGAAATTTGTCCGTGATTCGGTAAACGTATGAGTTCCCACAATACCCCTCGCACAAAAAGTCGTAATTCATTCTATCAACTATCTTTGATACTTGTTCCGACAAACAACCCTATATAAAAAGTTCTTGTAAACTTCCGAAAAAATAGAACGCAATTCTTCACGAAGAATGAAGAAGGTTCCAAATACGCAAGGTTTGTTTCAGGTTTTTCGGTTCGTGCGTTCTGATATATTCCACTTTTTGAATGGAAAGATACAGTTCCGCGATTACGGTCGCGATTTCACGTTCGTTGACGTCCAAACCGCCGAGTGCGTTTCCTAAAAACGACTTCTTCGTAACTGAAACCATCATCGGCGAGAATTCTTCTTTAAGAGTTTGGATTCTTCTTAAAACCTCAAAGCTGACTTGAAAATCGGGGCTGAGAAAAAATCCCATTCCCGGATCAAAGATCAATTGCTCTTGTGAAATTCCCGCTTGAATCAAAGTCTTTTTTCTTTCCCGAAAGAATGCGACGATTTCTAAAATCACGTTATCCGGCGTAAGGTGAGAATTCTTTTCCGCGCGATTGGATTGATTGTGCGAATACATGAGAATGAATTTTCGATCGCTGCCCGCGAACTTTGAAATTTCGCGAACAGATTCCGAATCCACAAAGCCGCGGATATGATTGATAAATTCGGCTCCGGCTTCCAAGGAACGAGCAATGACTTCCGGTTGAAACGAATCAACGGAAACGCGAACTCCCTTTGCGATCAGATCGGGGATCAAATTCTTCATTCTTACCCATTCGATTTCGGGTCCGACCAAACCCGCTTGGATATTGGAAGATTGCGCACCTATATCGATTACGTTTGCGCCTTGAGACACAAGGGATTCGGCCTTTTGCAAAGAAGCAGCATGAGTCAGATATTTTCCGCCGTCCGAAAACGAATCTTCGGTGATGTTCAAAACTCCGAAGATCACGGGAGAATGTTCCGAAGAATTCGTATCCTGCTTACTTTCCATCTTTAAAAACTCCGAATCAAGACCGATACTTTAAGGGAGATCCTGAATTTAAACTAAAAACGGCAACTCTTCTACATTCTTTTTGGAGTGATTCATGCGTCCTTTTATGAAATCGATTTTCTTTTTATTTTTCTTCATACTTGCACCCGTTTTTTCGCAACCGTTGCCGGATCTTCCCGAAAAACAATTCGGCCAACCTCTCAACACGCAAAACGACGAGTACAATCCGATTATCAGCCCTGACGGCAAATACGTTGTGTTTCAATCCAATCGACCGGGCGGCGAAGGCGGAATGGATCTTTGGATTTCCGAAAACGTCCGATACATGGACAAAGAAATTCCCGCCGAATGGACCAAACCGGTAAACATGAATCAGAACATTCGGGAAGAATTGAAACGTCCTGCCGTTCCCGGCGTTCGCAAACCCAACTTATTCAACTCGAACGCTTTCGAAGGCGGGGTTTCGATTTTATTCGACGCAAATCACGCGCCTTCCGAAATTTATTTCACCTCAACGATCAATACGGCTGTGAACCGTAGCGGCTTTGAAGGTTTGAATATTTATAAAACCGTGAAGGATAAGAAGACCGGAAGATGGACCGATCCGGAACATCTCAGCGAAATCAATTCCAACTTCAACGAGAAGATGCCTGCGATTTCACCCGATGGAAACTTTCTGATCTTTTCATCGGATCGTCCGGGCGGTTACGGAGATTTCGATCTTTGGATCTCTGTTCGAAATATGAAAAACGGAACTTGGTCTCAACCGAAAAATTTAGGAACGCCTCTCAATTCTTCCGAAAGCGACATTCTTCCGTTTATCCATCAAGACGGAGAACAACTTTATTTCAGTTCCAATCGCGAAGATGAAAGAAAGAAATTCAAACTCTATCGAATCTTTCTCAGATATAAATCCGCGTTAGACAGCATGTTGGAAGACGAAGAAGAATCGGAAGAATCTTCCGCCACAAAACAAAACGAAAATGTCGTTCCAAAAGTGGATCAATCTTCTTTGTTGCTTCTTCCAAAACCGTTTAACACGGATAAATGGGAAGGATTCGACAACGAAGGAATCAGCTTTGATCGGGACGGAATTTGGGCTTACATTTCTTCCAACCGCACCGGAGGAGAAGGCCAGTTCGACATCTATCGCTTTCAAGTTCCGGAATCTCTTCGCAATTCTTACGCGCTCAACTTCAAAGGTTTGGTTTTAGACGGTTCCGAAAAGACGATGATCGGATTGGATTCCACGTTAAAGATTTACGACGGAAACAAACCCGCGAACGTAATCACTTCCAAGCGGATCGGAGGCGATCTCACAAAAGGAAGACCGTCGAATTTTTCCACAAACCTGCAAACAGGCAGAGTTTATCGCGTTGAAATCAGTTCTCCAGGATTTCATCCTCAGGAAGACGTTCTCGATCTAAGAGGTAATATTGGAAAGAATCGAAAGATTTATAGAACTTACGTGCTTCTTCCCATCAAAACCGGAGAAGGAAAAACGGAAGAAACGAAAGTCGAACAACCCGTAGACAATCAGACTTCCACTTCCGCAGCGATGAAAGTGGTTGTAGCGGACGCAACAACGAAACAAATTATTTCCGATGCAAAAGTCACACTTTTTACACCGATCAATCGAAAAGGAGAATCTCTGATTCAGGAAGCGGATAAGAAATCCTTTTTAGTCAATAAATTGCCGGAAAACGATTTCGAGTTGTTTGCGACCGCTCCGAAATATATTTCCGAGAGCGTGAACATCGTTCAAAAAAATATTTCCAAAAACGGAACCGTGACTATTTTTCTTAAAGCGGAGAAGGACGTAGATCCGATTTATAATCTACAACTTTACTTCGAATTTAATAAAACAAAAATCACGGACGAGAACAAAAAGTTCCTAGCGCCTCTTGTAGACTATCTTGTTAAAAATGCGTCCGATAAAATTGAAATCGGGGGACATACGGATAACGTAGCCTCGAAAGAATACAATACGAGATTGAGTGCTAAAAGGGCTCGTAACGTTTATGAATATCTTCTTTCTAAGGGGATTTCGGAAAAACGGATGAAAGTCAGAGCCTATTGGTATTCGCAACCGGAAGCTGATAATGAGACAGAAACTGGCAGAGCAAAAAATAGAAGAGTGGGTTTCAGAAAACTCTAAGGAGTTTTCATGACGGTACAATATCAAAAATATCTGCAGGCTCCCAGGTCTTGGGAAACGATACAAGACCTGAATAAGATCAAATATATTCTCAAGGAATACATTCACTTTCAGGGTTTGCTCGTTAAGGAATCGCCTTTCCATCAGGAATTAAAGCCGATGGAAATCCGGGAAGACGGATCGTTCGTATTTCCGATCGACTCCACACTTACGAACGTGGACGACGAACTAGTTCTTTATAGAACTCTTTCCAAACACATAGAAATCGGATTCGAAGTGATCGAAAAAACCGATTCTCAAATCGTTTGCAAACCCGTTTTCGCTAAGATCGCGAAAACCCAAAGAATGTCTCCTCGCATCGAAGGGCTGATCGGTAAAGTCATTTCGCATAAATTTCTGATTCCTAGAAAAGAATTAGAAGTCAGTAAAGTACTCGGAACTTCCGGACAAATCATCCTGAACGATCTGAACCGCAAGGTAAAAGCGATGTATCCGAGTTCTAAACTCGTATTCAGTTCTTCTAAAGAACTGACACCCGAGGAAGAACTCGTAAAAAAATTCAAAAAACCGATCTACATCCCGGATACGTCGCTCTTAGACACCGGTAAGGAGGGGGAATTCGCAAACTTGGATCTTCTTCCGATCAAAGAAGTTCTTCAAGAAGAATTGATCCTCGAAGAAAGAATGCGTTTCTTTAAAGGAAGCAAAACCCGTTCTCTTCTTATTTATCCGATCGTCTTTCAAAACGGAGGCGAGGCCCAAATCTTTGCGATGGGTGTGATCGAATCGAGCGAAGGCCCGATCTCGGATAAGGTCATCCCTTTGTATAAGGAAATGGAAGAGATTTTCAATTCCAGAATGGGAGATTCCAACACAAAATCCTTGGACGTCCGGCAGAACGTTCTGAACATTTCGGAAGGTGGAATTCTTCTGGAAGTTACCGAATCGGAACTGATCGAATCCTTTCTCCACAAACCGATTTTTACGGCCGATATCACCTTTAAGATGCAAGCCCCGTTGCGATTTGCGTTTCATATCCGACATATTTCCCAAGTCGGAGAAATCTATCACGTAGGTGCAGAAATAGTTGGCTCCAATGATGCTAAGGCAAATATGACTCTATTGAAGAAAAATATGAACTTCATTAAGACTCAGTAATTTGCCTTGGAAAATCAGAAGAACTTTTTAACCACAGCGCCCTACAAAGGTACCAGAGATTTTTATCCGGAGGAAATGCGCCTCCGGAATTGGATGTTTTCCGTTATGCGGGAAACCGTTTTGTCTTTCGGGTATCAAGAATACGACGGACCCATCCTCGAGTCGTTCGATCTTTACAAAGCCAAAAGCGGAGAAGAGATCGTTGAACGGCAATTATACGATTTTATAGACAAGGGAGAACGAAGAGTCGCGATTCGTCCCGAAATGACGCCGACGCTTGCAAGAATGGTCGCGGGAAATCTCAGAAATCTTCCCCGTCCCGTTCGTTGGTTTTCCATTCCAAACCTATGGCGTTACGAACAACCGGGCAAAGGAAGACTCCGCGAACACTGGCAGTTGAACGTCGACCTTTTCGGCGTGGACACGCACCGTGCGGAACTCGAAATTCTTCTGATCGCAGATTCTATCTTACAAAGATTCGGAGCGCCCGCCGGATCGTATCAAATCAAAGTTTCGCACAGAAAACTTCTGGATAGTTTTTTAAAGAATTCCCTGAAACTCAACGAGGATCAAGTTCACGGAGTTTCCAAACTTTTGGATAAAAAATCCAAAATTTCACCCGAAACCTTTCAAACTGAAATTAAACCTTTCTTGAACAATTTCGACGAGCAGCTCGCTTTGATCGAAACCTATCTCGCTTCTAATCTAGAAACGGTTTCAAAAATTCCTGGAATCGATCCTGATTCCGTTTCATTCATTCAAAACTTATTCAAAGAACTCAAAGAGCTCGGAGTCGACAAACAACTCGTATTCGATCCTTCCATCATCCGCGGTTTCGATTATTACACCGGATGTATTTTCGAGGTATTCGATACGAATCCCGAAAACAGAAGATCCTTGTACGGCGGCGGAAGATACGACAATCTCATCGGATTGTTTTCCAAAGAACAACTTTCAGGAATCGGTTTCGGATTGGGCGATGTGACCCTAAAAAACTTCTTAGAGGGCCACAATCTGATTCCCGACTTGAGCAGGGAAAAAACGGTTTTTCTTCCGATCATGGACGAAGCGCTTTTTGTGGAAACATTCAAACTTTCCAAAGAACTTCGCGAGAATGGAATCCTCACCGAAACGATGTTAGATTCCGCGAAAATTGGAAAACAAATTCAGGTCGCGGAAAAAAAAGGTTATCGGTACGTACTGTTTCTTGGAGAATCGGAAATTCGTTCGGAAACGGTTCAAATCAAGGACCTTGTTTCCGGAGAACAAAAGAGCCTATCTAGAAAAGGGCTTGCCGATATTCTGAAAAAAGACTTTCGACTTTGATACAAATCGTAGACCAAATCGATTTTTCGCTCTCTACTTGGATTCGGACCAATCTCCACAATCCTAAGTTGAGTCACGTCCTTTCCAAAATCAATCGCGGAGAAGTTTTTCTTATCATTCTTCTTCCGTTTCTTTACTTCAAGAGCGATCTTCCGATTTCTTGGTATTGGGTTTTGCTTTTTACCGGACTTGTGACGTATGCAAACGACCGCTTCGTTTTATTTCTCAAGCGCCTGATTGCGAGAAAACGACCGTTGATTACCGTTGCCGGCAAAGTGGATTCGAATCCGGACATGAAACATTCGTTTCCGTCGGCGCACGCGGCGAATTCGATGACTGCGGTTTTGATTCTTGTGCTTTTGTTTCAGTTTTCTCCGGCCTTGATTCTGATTAGTTTCTTAGCCGGAGTCGGTAGGCTGCTTTCTCTGCATCACTTTGTAAGCGATGTGATCGGCGGTTGGATTATCGGAACGTTTTTCGGTTTTGCCGGTTTATTTCTTGGCAGCGCTCTTCTTCGGTTTTGCTGCTCCTGAACCCGCTTTTGATCCCAATGCATCCAATGTAAGTTTGTGACGAATCTCGCCTTCGTGAGTGATCGTCGTAGAAGAAAGAATCTCATCGTTCAAGTCGAGATTGATCTTCTTGTCCTTAATCAAAAGTTTGAGAAAGTTTAAAACGTTCTTGCTGAACATTTTAGAAGCATCGCTCGGAATGGAACCCGCGAGGTTTTTGTGACCGATTACGGTTACACCTTTTGGCGTTACTACGTTCTGTCCATGTTTCGTATATTCGCAGTTTCCACCCATGGAAGAGGCGAGGTCTACAACGACCGAACCGGATTTCATGTTATCCACGATTTTTTTCGTTATGAGCAACGGCGCTTTCCTACCCGGAATCAAGGCGGTAGTAATGATTACATCCGCTTTCTGTGCGTATTTATCGATAGCTTCTTGCTGGCGCTTTTTGTATTCTTCGGTTTGTTCCACCGCATAACCGCCGGCCGCCGCAGAGTGAGAAGCCCCTTCTACTTCCACGAACTTAGCGCCGAGAGAGTGAACTTGTTCCTTCACTTCCGGTCTTGTATCGAACACGTCCACAACCGCTCCTAATCTTCTGCTGGAAGCGATCGCTTGTAAACCCGCAACGCCCGCTCCGATAATCAAAACGGAAGCCGGAGTGATGGTTCCCGCTGCGGTAGTAAGCATCGGGAAAAAACGAGCTAAATGAGAAGCGGCAAGCAGAACCGCTTTGTAACCCGCAACGGTCGCCTGAGAAGAAAGCACGTCCATAGACTGCGCTCTGGTGATTCTCGCAATCGCATCCAAGCTCAGAACTTCGACTTTTTTAGCCGCGAGTTTTTGGATGGTTTGTGCATTCATCGCAGGTTGGAACATTCCGAGATAGATCGTTCCCGATTTAATCTTTGCTAAAGTTGCAGGATCTGCGAGATGAATGCTCACGATGATATTGGACTTACTAAGAACGTCCTGACGGGATACGAGACTTGCTCCCGCTTTTTTATAATCTTCGTCGTGGTAGAAAGATTGTTCGCCGGCGCCCTTTTCTACGAGAACGGTTGCTCCAATCTTTTTCAATGCGTCGACGATATCAGGAGTTACGGATACTCTTGTTTCTTCTTTAGCTTCTTTTAGAATTCCAATATTCATAATTTATTCCCGGTGATTGATTCAATAGCGTTTCCGGACGCGTTTCGGTAAAGTACGTCCAGATTTTCTTCGCGTAAATTTAATCCAAGTTATTTTTAAAGTAATCGATGGTTTTCCGAATTCCTTCGATTAAAGGAACCTTAGGTTCAAATCCAAGATGTTTTTTTGCCAGAGTTAAGTCCGGTTTTCTACGGGCCGGATCGTCCTGCGGTAAAGGTTTATGAATGATCTTGGAGGAAGAACCCGTTTCCTTCAGAACCATTTCCGCTAATTCGCGAACCGTAAACTCTCCGTCGTTTCCGAGGTTGACCGGACCCGAGAAATTTTCGGTGTTCATCATTCGGATGATTCCTTCTACAAGATCGTCGACATAACAAAAGGAACGAGTTTGATCGCCTTCTCCGTAAAGTGTTATGTCTTCTTTTTTGAGGGCTTGTACGATGAAGTTACTGACAACTCTTCCGTCGTCGGGAAGCATTCTCGGACCGTATGTGTTGAAGATGCGGATTACCCGAATGTCGACTTTATGATTTCTTTGATAATCGAAGCAGAGAGTTTCCGCAACCCGTTTGCCTTCGTCGTAGCAGCTTCTGATTCCGATCGGGTTTACGTTTCCCCAATAAGATTCTTTTTGAGGATGTTCGAGAGGGTTCCCGTAAACTTCGCTCGTGGAGGCCTGGAGAATTCTCGCTTTCACCCGTTTAGCGAGACCGAGCATATTCATCATTCCCAGTACGTTCGTTTTGATCGTCTTGATCGCATTGGACTGATAGTGAATCGGACTTGCAGGACAAGCCATATTGTAAATCTGATCGACTTCGAGTTTGATCGGATCGGTTATATCATGTCTGATAAATTCGAACTTAGAATGATCGAAAAGATCTTGGATATTCTTCTTTCTTCCCGTATGAAGATTATCCAAGCAGATAACTTCATTTCCTTCGTTTAAAAGTCTAGCACACAGATGGGATCCGATAAACCCGGCTCCGCCTGTGATCAAAATTCTTTTTTTGCTCATGATTCTTCTTTTTCCAAAAATTCCGACTGCAAAGGTTTTCCGTTTAGATCCAAGCCTTTGCTGAAAAACCATTCCATGACTTCCGGAGTTATTTCTCCTGGGAATGGAGCTTCCATAGTTCCGTCCTCGGGAAAGTGGAATGAGTCTTCTTCCTGCAGAAAATCCTGACTCGGAACCTGCGATTGGAAAACTCTTTTAACCGATACGAATATGATGGATAAGCTAAAAAAAGACCAGAGGAGAGCAATCAAATATCCCAGAACAATTACCGATTTAGGAACGCCGTGCGCGGGATTTGCGCCCGTAATCCACGTCGCCATAATGCCCGCGTCCGTGTAAGCGATGTTCCCGGTAAAATCGAGAAGATCGTATAAGCTGTATAGAGTGATGCTCGTTCCGATAAACACAAGAACGAATTGATTCAATCTTAGATTGAAAAGACCGAGCAAGACGAAACTCAAACCCCAAAGAATTCCCGTATATTGCGCCAAGTTACCCGGCTTTGAATAAGAAATGGTCATGAGCAAAAGAATCGCTCCGAACGAAATCAAAGTCGGCCGAATCATCTTTCCGGAAAATCCGCGGTTCAATAAAAAACCGCCGATCAAACAAGAGCCGAGATAACCGGCGGACACGACAAAAATAAACGCGCCTTTTCCAGAACTTGGAATCGCGATCGTTTCCCCGGATTCGTTTCCGTGCAGTTCGATCGCATGAACCGAGCCGCCCGTTAAAAGAGCCGCAATCGCGTGACCGATCTCATGAATGAAAACGATGAAGTCTTTCAGATAACTGACAAGGTGATGATCCCAAAAAGAAAAAAGCGTAATCGCGATCGAAATAAAAATCGTCAGCCTGAGAAATCGATTCTCCATCGATCTCATTATCGGCAGATTTTTACATTTTCGAGAGAATTTACCACGCAGGGTAAGTTTAGTTTTCCTTTATTAAAAAGATAAGCGGATCATGCAGATTAAACCGAATTAGATCGACCGAGTCGAATAAGTTAACTCGAACTTCGCTCCCTAAGGGTCGCGAAGTTATGTTCTAAAATGTTTTAAGATCTCCCGCAGCTTTGCCGCTTTCAAAACCGATTCGTCAACGGTATGTTTAATTTCTTCGGAGGTTCTCGCAATGGACTCGGAACTATCGGAGATCGTCTGCATCGATAAAGAAATTTCATCGGAAGCGGTTTTCTGAAAACCGGAGGATTCGTTCACCGTTGCACCGAGTCGATCGACTTGATCGGTGTTCTTTCGTATTTCGTTTAATTTTTCCGCTTGCGCCGCTAAGGATGCCGTTACGATCGTAGCGGAAGAATTCACTTCGCCGATATAATCCGTAAGTTCTTTCACGATGGATAAAGACTCTTGAAATTTTTCTGCGCCGAAGTCAACCGCTTTGGCGGTGTTTCCGATCAGACTCACGATATCCTTAATTGAGTTTCGTGTTTGATCGGCGAGCTTTGAAATTTCTTCCGCGACCACGCTGAAACCTTTTCCCGCTTCGCCCGCTCTTGCAGATTCGATAGAAGCGTTTAACGCGAGAAGATTCGTTTTTTCCGAAATGGAAGTAATGATGCTGATGATCTTAGAAATTCCGTTCGAGTATTCCTTGATTTCATCCATTGCCAAAATAGCTCTTCCGAACGTCTCTTCGCTCTGAGAAGCTTTTTGTTTTACAGAAGAAGTTTGAAAGGAAAGATCGTCCATTGATTTGGAAACTTTCTGAATCGATTCTGTCACCTTTCCGATTCCTTCGTTGATCGCATTCAAGCCGGATGACTGAAGATGAATCGATTTGACGATCTCGTCCATTGTAGACGACAATTCCTGAGAAGCCGATGCGGTTTCTTCTACGGAAGCGGCCTGCGTATGCGTCTTCGATTGGAATTGCTCGGTGGACTGGGAAAGATATTGATAAAGTTCCTGATTCTTTTCGAAATTTTCTTTGATCTGAACCAACAATCCCCAAACGCTGATCACGAGAACTCTCAATGAAGAATACACTTCGGCAATTTCGGAATTTTGTTTCCGAGCGGGAATCTCTAAAAGAAAATTCCCCGATACGATGTCTTTCTGAATCGCAATGATTTCCCGTATCTCCTTTCGATAACCCAAAATTGTCCCGATTAGAAAAACAATTCCTAACGTTCCGCAAAGAATTCCGATCAAAGGGAGCAACATCATTCCACTATGAATCCATTCTATATTCGCAAACAAGAGCGGAACGAATACAAGCAAAGCATAGGTGAAGATTTTTCCGGCTAATCCCAATTTTTTGGATAAGATCTGAAATCTCGTTTTTATCTTTATTGAAATCGAATTCGTATCATGGAGCTCTTTAAAAAGAATTTCTGCCGTAGCGATTTGTTTCCGAGTCGCTTTTTTTCGAACGGACATAAAACCCGAAACAATCCCTTCGCTCATCACCGGAGTAATCGTCGCATCTACCCAATAATGATCTCCTGATTTGGCACGGTTCTTAACCACGCCGCTCCATGGATTGCCGCTTTGAATCGTTTCCCACATTTCCCGATACACCTCCGCCGGAACATCCGGATGGCGGATCAGGTTGTGCGGTTCGCCCAACATTTCCTTTTCACTAAAGCCGCTGATATCCGCGAAATCCTGACTAACGTAGGAAATTCTTCCTTTCGTATCTGTACGCGAAATCAATACCGCAGCCGGGGGAATCTCTAATTCTTTATTCGTAATAGGGAGATTTTTTCTCATTCAAAGCTCCTCCATTTCCATCGCAAACTAAGCGCGGATCGGCTTAAAGAAGAATTTTGGATCATATTTAAAAAGCGTACGGTGTCTAATAATAAACGAAAGGAAAGTAAACGATACGGAGAATTCAATGAAAATTGAATATACTCCGAATTACTTAGTGCGGGCCGCAAAACTTCGGTTTACTTTGTCAGAAAGATCGAGCTAAAAAAACCTGCCCCGGTTTAGGACGAGTTCTTATATTCCATTTAGGGAACAAGGATTTAGGACGGTTCAGATCCGTTAAGTAACTCAAAGTAGAACGCAGAGTTTGCATCAAGGACGTAATTTTGGAAAGAATTCGGATTTCCTGCTTAGCTTCAAATCCGACTTAACTCTTTTTTCTGTGAATCAAAAAGATTGACCTGAATTTGGAAAGATTTTTATAAATGACGATCAAATCTCTACCGAGTCTTCCCGGGTATCGATTGCCTTTGGAGAACGAATTCGAAAGAATGGACTTGTGAGCATTCGCCTTTCTTTTCTCGCTTCCGGCTTCTTTCATATTCTAATATTTTTGTTTTTCTTTATACCGCTCTTTAAATCCGAATCGATCGCCGATCTTAAGATTTTTTTAAAAAGGGGCGCAACCCCAAACGTTACGCTCAGCCTTTCCAAGGAAGGCGTAGGTCAGAGATCGGAAACGACCCCGTCCGAAAATTCGAGCGCGGAAGGGACCTTACAAAAAGAAATCGAAAAATTTAAAAACGAAATCCACTTTCCGCAAGGCGCGCTGGATCAAAGACTGGAATCGGATTGTTCTTGGGAAGTGAAAATAAAATCTGACGGAAAGGGAGAAATTCTCAGGACCATTCAACCTTGTCGATATTCGATATTCGACGTCGAATTTCAAAGAGCGTTGAAAACTTGGAAATTCGATCTCAACGAAGGAACAAACCTAATTATTCCGGTTTCCTTTAAAGTAGATGAAAGAGAATTCTGAAGTCAACGAGTGGTATGTTCTTTATACCAATCCAAGAGCCGAAAAAAAGCTCAAACGATTGTTTCAGGAAAGAAAGATCGAATGTTTTCTTCCGCTTCTTTCTAAAAAGAAAAAGTGGTCCGATCGTTGGAAAGTCGTTGAAGAACCGATGTATCCTTCTTATATCTTCGTAAAGATTTCGTTCTATCAAGACAAAGTTAAAGTTCTCCAGCTACCCGGCGCACATCATTTCGTTTTTTACGATGGAAAACCGTATGTGATTCCGGACGAGGATCTCAATTTAGTGAAATCATTTCTGGAAACATATCCGGACAAGATTCAAATCGAAATTCAGGAAAAACTTTCCCCCGGAAAAAAAGTTCTTATCCAAGAAGGGCCGTTTACCGGATACAAGGCCGAAGTCATATCGCGTAAGAATGAGGAGCAGATCATCGTTAAATTTCCGGGAATGAATTTGATGACTTCGGTGACTCTCGATATAAAAACGTTAAAACTGGAGGAAAACCTTGGATCCAATTTTTGAGAAGATAGAAAAAGCGATCGATACGGAGATAGAATCCATTCTCCATTTTAGAAAAAACTTGGACCCGTCTATCAAGACGGCAATCGAATTGATCCTTCAATCCAAAGGAAAATTGATCGTAACCGGAGTCGGCAAGTCCGGAGACGTGGGCAAAAAAATTTCATCCACTCTTTCTTCCACCGGAACTCCATCCGTTTTTTTACATCCTGCCGATGCTGCGCACGGTGACGCGGGAATTATTTCCGCAGAAGACGTGATCGTCGCGATCGGAAAATCCGGCGAAAGCGAAGAACTGTTGAATCTCATTCCCACGATCAAAAACATCGGCGCAAAATTGATTTCGATGACGGCTAACGTAGAATCCCGTCTTGCAAAGGAATCCGATGTCGTTTTGATCACTCCCGTTTTAAAGGAAGCTTGTCCGCTGGAACTCGCTCCGACTTCCAGCACAACGATCGCCTTGATTTTAGGCGATGCGATCGCAATGTGTTTGATGGAGCTGAAGGATTTCAAAAAAGAAGATTTCGCACTTTATCATCCGGCGGGAAGACTCGGCAAACGCCTGAGTTTGAAAATCGACGATGTCATGCGTAAGGAAAAGGATCTTGCAAAGGTTTCTCCGAACACCTTGCTGGACGAAATTCTAACCGAGATCACCGTCAAAAGACAAGGCGCGACCGGAGTTACGGATTCGTCAGGAAAACTTTTGGGAATCATTACCGACTTTGATATCCGCAAAAAATTGAAAGAAGGTAAGTTGGATTCTTCGATTACGGCTGAACAACTTATGAACTCCAAGCCGACCACGTTTCAATCCGGTTCAAACGCGTACGACGTACTAAAACAAATGGAATCCAGACCAAGTCCGATTTCAGTGGCTCCGATCGTGGACGAATCGCAGAAGTTGATCGGAATCGTTTCCATACACGATCTTTTGCAAAAAGGTCTCTAATTATGAATCCACGGGAATTTAAAGTCGTTCTTACCGTCAGTGAGAATGAATTTTTTTCTCTCAAAGAACATCCCGCTTGCGATTGGATCGAAATTCGTTTGGATTTATTTTCACCTGAAAGCATTCGAACAAGGCTGAGCGACAAAATCAAAGAATTGAACGCGAAGTGCGTTTTTACTTACAGACAGGCCGGAGATACGGATCAAACAACGGCTTCCAAAGAGAATGAATTAGATTTTCAGAATGTGATAAACTCGATCGATCCGAAAGAGCACTATCTCGATCTGGAGTTGAATCGATCCAACGACCTTTTCGGATCACACGCGGATAGAGGTTTCGGATTGGTCCGATCCGTTCACAAATTCGACGGTATTTTATCCGAACAGGAATTGCGGGATTGGGTCCGTAAGGATCCTTATTTGGATGGAAAGAAAAAATACGAAGGAATTCTTCCGTTAGTTTATAAATTCGCGGTCTTCCCGAATTCGGTGAGCGAACTCACCGATTTTTTAACTTCCTTTCGCTCGATCGCAAACGAATATAAAAATTTGAATGTGTTTTTGACGGGGATTTGTATGGGTCCGATGGGAGTTATATCGAGGGTTTTTCCAGATTTCTTCGGCTCGATTTTTACGTATTGCTGTTTGACAGAACCGAAGGCTCCCGGTCAGGTCGATTTGAATTCTTTGCATCGGCTAAGAAGCTCGCAGTAACTCGGCAAAGTCGCTTTATGGGAATTGAATTCTTTCGATAACCGATAAAGTCAATACGGTTCGCCGCTGGGTGTTTGAGTCGATTCGCGCCGAACGTTCAAGCGGATTTCCAGTACGTAAAATCAGGTTTTATCGAGTGCCTGAGAATCCTGATTCTTCTCTTTATCGCCGCCTTTGGATTCTAAAAAAGATTTAAACAAGGACTTTTCCTTAAACCGATCGAATTCTTTCTCTTCCGCGGCGGCGGCCCAAATCGCCGGTTTCATATTCGCCGCCTTACGAATGTACTCCATCGTCTTTTCAAGGTCGTCCTTGTTCGCATAACATTTTGCCAACAGATAATACGCTCCCGAAGAACCGCCGACCTTTTCCAACATAAGAATCGCCTGATCGATCTTTCCAGTGTAGTAGTAAGCCTTTCCGAGATAAAATCGATATTCGCGCTCTTCTTCCTCCGAAGATTGAACGGAGTGAAAATAGCGAAGAGCTTTTTCGTATTCTCCGTGATTGGTATAATAACGGGCGAGTTTCAAAATCCCGTCGTTGTAAACGTCGGGAAGATTCTTAAATTCGGGGTTTTCCTTTTCCAGTTTGGAAGCGATCTCTTTAAGGATCGTATAACCTTCGGTTTCTTCTTTATTTTGAATTTTACAAAGTGCGAGATACATGCGAATCTCATGTGTCCTTTCGCCGAATTCGAGCGCTTTTTCCGCCGTTTTGATCGCATTTTCGCAATCTTTGACTTCGTACTTAAGTTTGGTCAATCCGATCAAAGGCTGAACCGTCGTATTAACCGCATAGGATTTTCTGTAATACTTCGCGGCTTCTTCGTATCGTTTCATTTTGTGATATGCAACGGCTTGATTTAGATTTGCATAATACAACATTTTCGGACTGCCGCTTCCGATTTTATCCTCGAGCTTATCCAATATGCGAAGAGCTTCCTGATACTTCTCTAAACGGATAAGAATCACGCCGTATTTATACAGATAATCGTGTTTTTCGGGAAAGTCTTTGACAAGTCCTTCCAATAAAATTTCCGCTTTTTGAAACTCTTTGCGATTCGCGTAGATTAGGGAAAGATTCCAGCGCGCCGATTCGTCCCCGGGTTCTTTCTTTAGAATTTTAAGATATTCTTCTTCCGTACTCGGACCGCTTGTTTCCGGTTCTTCCGTTGTCTGTTTTTTGGGGCGATGATGAACTACGTGGCCGGACGAAAGCCTTTCCTCCGCGGTGGATCTGATTTTTTGAATGTGAGTTAGATCCGGATCGATTCTCAACAAACGATTGGAATACGCGATAACTTCGTGATAATCTCTTTGATAATTGAAATAGAGAATGATCTTCTGATAACAGTTTACCAAATCTTTTTTCGGTAGATTTAGACCGACTGCTTTCTTGAACGCCTGAATGGACTTCGGATAATCCCTTCTATATTCGTAGATATATCCCATGTACATCCACGCTTCTCCGGAAGAAGGATTTGCATTGTTGAACTTTTGGAACTCATCCATGGCCTTGGAAAAATCTTTTTTCGCATACGCTTTCTTTCCTTCTTTCAAATCCGCGTACAACGAAGTTGAAATGGAACACAAAAGAACTGAAAAAAGAAAAATCCGCAAGCCCATAGGACCAGTTTCGGAGAGGAAGTCTTTTTTAAAAGTGAATTTGCAACCCCTCTCCTGACTGGTTTATAATAAATTTCCTAATTTTTCCTGTCTTTTCGACGCGAGCGACTCCGATGCTCTGAGCGCCAAACTCATCGTTGTAATCTGAGGATTGACCGAAAGACCGGTAGGATAGACGGAAGCATCGATCACAAAAATATTTTTATGACCATACAATTCCAGATTCGGGTCCACGGCTCCTTTTTCGGGAGAATCCGCGGCTTGGATCGAACCATGAGGATGCGCCGAACCTACGAGTAAACTTCCCGGATTGAATTTTTTTTCAAGAATCCAATCGAACTTCGTGTTTCGATCCACAGGAAAAGGAGCATCCATATCGGGAAAAGGAAAGATCAATTCTTTCGCTCCCGCGGCCGCTTGTACTTCCGCCAACATCTTTAAACCGCGGAGCATATTCTTACCGTCGCCCGGCGTCAGTTCAAAGTAAACCTTTCTAGAACCTAAGGACCATTTTACGGAAGCGTTCGCTTCTCCATCCGATCCGTCACGAACAAGAACGATCCCCGCGCTCATGTTCGAATATCTTTGAATCTGATCGAATTGTTGTTTTCCATAATACGGAATCAAAGAAGCGGCTAACGTGGGTCGGAACGGTGCGACTTCCAGCCAAAATCCGTAACCGGTATTGTTTTGGTTGTGGCCGTCTTTGATCACGGCGGATTGAGGCGGACCGGAGAACATATTGATCTTCTCGTCGAACACCGCGAAGATGGTGCTGGTCGGATGAACTTTCAAATTTCTTCCCACCCAATCGTTTCCTAAACCGGATCTTTGCAAAAGCGCCGGACCTTCGATTGCACCCGCGCTGACCACGACGACCTTCGCGGTAACTTTTACTTTTTTAATCACAGTATCCGGAGCTTTTTCGTACGGATCGGGAGTGAATTCCGCGACCACGACTTTCGTTGTTCCGTCGTGAATAACCTGCGCTTTCATGTTCGCGATCACGGTCGCACCCGCTTCGATCGCATCGGGAATATACGTTAAGAACATGGATTGTTTCGCATTGATCGGACAACCCAATCCGCAACGGCCCAGACCGATACAACCTCGGTTATTGTTGTTCAAAACTTCGGGATGGAGGCCCAAAGCCTTTCCACCCTTCATCAATGTATTGTTATTCGCATTGATGAGATTTTGAGGAACCGGATGAACGCCGAGTCTTTCATGTACGGAAGAAACGAACGGATCCATATCTTGTCTCGAATATCCTTTCAAACCGAATCGTTTATCCCATTCCGCGGTTACGTAGTCGGGAGGATATAAGGATGTCTGCCAGTTTACGGTCGTGGAACCGCCCACGGTTCTTCCCTGAAGAATGCTCAACGTCTGTTCTTCCGAAATAATAAAACCCGCGTCGCGATACAATCGTGCCGAGGATAAGAACTCGTCCCCGCTGAACTGAGCCGGAGTAAAGTAAGAACCTTCTTCGATAAGAACCGTGTTCCAACCGTTCTTAGCAAGAGTGGCCGCCGCAACCGCACCGCCCGCGCCGGAACCGATCACAACTGCGTCGGCTATGAGTTCCCAAGTTCCGTTTTTGATATTCTCTCTTTCGATAATCTCTTGGTGTTTTTTAGGAGTGATGATTTTATCATTCGCCGCTGGAATTCCGCCCATATTAACCCTCGTATCCCGCTAATGTTTGAATTCTTTTGTCTTTTGAAACGAGGAAGAATGCGATCTGTCTCATGATCGAATACGCGCCTCGTTTCAAACCGAGTGAGGAAGTTTTCCAAGACAACAGACGTTTTTCTCGTTCTTCCACGCTCAGAGAAGTCATGGGTTTGAAGGAAAAATCCAACGCAAGCGCGGCAAGAGTGGAAGAAGGAATCATCCCCAAAAGAAGAATCACGCTTTCCGTATCGATCGGAGTCGGATGACCATATACGTAATCATCGACCGCAACACCCAGATCAAAATCGGGGATCGGATTTCCTTTGAGAAAAACTTCTCCCAAAGATTTGAAAGCAAGATAGGCATCGTCTTTCAATCCGCGCAATCTGGGAATCGAACCGTTGGTACACGCGGTCATTCCCGGAAGAACGAACGCGGTCACGGCCAAAAATTTTAAACTTAGTTTTAAAAATCGACTCCGAGGAATCGACTCTTGCAGAAACAGCTCCAAGTTCACCTCCCGTTTGTCGTTAATACGACTCCGGTTTTATATATAACAACTGTTCAGCAGGAATATAGGAAAGGAATTACTTTGTCTATACTTTCTTCTGGAATTTTTTCATTTTCACGAAGATCTTGATCTCCTCGTAATCAATTCGATCGAGTTCGACTTCGATTTTATCGCCGAGCGTGTAAATTTTCGTAAACTTCTTCGAATAAAAAGAGAAATCGGTTTCCAACCGAACCTCGCCTTCATCCGTAAATTCGGAAGAAAGAAGACATGCGTCCACCATCGGATTTTCCAGATCCACAAAGATAAGGAAGGGTTTGCATCCCGTGATCGTTGCGGAGAATTCTTTGATGCCGGTTTTTTCGAGATAACGACAAGCCTTGAGTTTGTAATAATCTCTTTCCGCATCGGTAGCTTTCCGTTCTTGATGAGAACAATGTAGACCGGAGGTCACCATCTCCTCTGGGGTATAAACCGGTTTTTTGCTCAGAAGAATCTGTTGTAAAACTCTGTGACAAACAAGATCGGGATATCTTCGAATCGGGGAAGTAAAGTGACAGTAGTCTTCGAATCCAAGACCCCAATGTCCGAGATGTTCTCCCGAATAATAAGCCTGCATAAAAGTTCTCAACAAAAACATGTTGAACAATCTTTCCGCCGGCTTTCCTTCCAATTCTTTCAAGACGACTCGGATCGCCTCGTAACTTGAATCCTTGAGTAATGTTTTGATCCCGTTCAACTGTAAAAAGGCGTTCAGCGATTCGAGTTTTTCTTCGTTCATCGGTTCGTGAACGCGATACAAGGTCGGGTGCTTTTTCTTTCGGATGTATTCGGCGACCTTGATGTTCGCTGAGAGCATAAATTCTTCGATGAGAATATGCGCCTGCAAACGGTCCTGAACGGCGATCTCGACGACGTTGTGTTCGGAATCCGTGACGACCTTGTTTTCTTTTAGATTCAGATCGACTCGGCCGTTTTCGACTCGTTTTGCACGAAGAACCTTTGCGAATTCGTTCATACGGAAGATCCAGTTTTTAGGATCGCCCGCAAGAATTTCGGATTCGGCCCGATTGTACGTATATCGTTCCGCCACCTTAATTATGCTTTTATAATACTTCGCGTGGGTGATCTTTCCTTTCCAATCGGCTTCCATTTCCACCGTAAAGGCCAGACGATTCTTTCCCGCAACGAGAGAACAAAGATTTTCGGACAACTCGGGAGGCAACATCGGAACGACCCGGCTTCCGAGATAAACGGAAGTCGCTCGATTGTATGCTTCTTCGTCCAAGTCGGTTCCGGGACGGACATAGTGCGAAACATCGGCGATATGAACGTAGAATCGAATTCGATTCTTCTCTTCCACGAAGCTGATCGCATCGTCGAAGTCCTTCGAATATTCGCCGTCGATGGTGATACATTTCAGATTACGCAGATCCACTCTGGAACCCCAATCGTCCACGGCGTTTTCCTCGACTTCTTCGGGAAGATCCAAGGTTATATTCTCGGGATACAAAATGCTGTAATTGTATTTCATCAGCATTCGCATCAGATCCAAATCTTCTTTCGTGTCGGATTCGAATCGCAGGAACTGAACCTCGTAGAGATTTCTTTCATGCTCCGTATCTTCTTTCAGCCGCACGACTAAAACGTCGCCGGATTTTATCTCATCCTGCAGATCGATAAGAATGGTTTTGCGGAGGAGATAACCTTCCTTTTCCTCTCCGTCTATATCCAAAAGTTTTCCGAAGATAAATTTCGGATCCTTTTCAGTGACGATCATTCGATACAGATCGCGTCCCCTCCGAAGAATCTCGGTGACTTCTCCTTCGAGTCTTCCTTTTTTTCCGATTCCGTACGGATGAATTTCAACGAGATCGCCTTGAATCGCGGATTGTGCGTATTGACCCGGCACGAACACTTCCATCCCGGAAGGAAGTTTTACGAAACCGTCTCCCCGTTTGCTGATGGAAATCGTTCCCTGCAACTTTTGATTCGGATTGACGAGTATATTCTTTTTTTCTAATTCGATCAGCCCTTCGGTTTCAAGAATCTGAAGCGTTTCGGAAATTTCCCGTTCCCGTTCCTGAAACTGCCACTTCTCCCTTTTTTTACCGTAAGAATTTTGATTTTCTTCGCGGAGAAGTTTCGCGCTGAGATCCTTAAATTGGATCACCGATCCCGCTCTGGATTGAAGATACTTAAGAATTTTCTTTCCGATTTCGTTTTCTCTAAATCCTTCGGTTCTTCCCGTAGGTCTTTCTCGTTTGGTTCGATCGGATTTACTGAAGGTTTTCTTTTTGGTTTGAGGTTGGGTCGTCCTCTTTTGATTTGTTTGTTTTTTCTTTTTATTCATAATTGCTAAGCTGTCGACTTGTCGTCGACGTAAGTTCCGCGTACGTAATTCGGAACGAGTTTCCAATAAGGAAACCGATCCGGAAATGCGATCGCTTCTTGAAGCAGGTCCAAGTTGCGATTTAGAATCGCGGATGCGGACGGAAGATTTTCTAAGATGGGATTTCCCGCGAAAAATTCGGGATGATCCGAATATTTCTGCGACGTTAGAAACGCCTGCAATCGATCTTCCGGTATTTTATCCAGTATATCGTCCGGCTTGACGTCTATGGAACCGAAAAATCCTCTCGTATCTTCCATTCCGAAATAGATTTTTTTCTGTTTCGCCTCGATTCCCACGATTACCGGATCACCCGCTTCTTCGTGATAGAACGAAGCGTAAACGTTTAAACTGTCGAATCCGATTGCGGGAATTTTCCAAAGCTGCGCAAGATTGCGTGCCGTTGCGACCGCGATTCTAAGCCCTGTAAATGAACCCGGCCCCAGTGCGCTAACGATCAAATCGGGGGATTTCCAATTCGAGTTCTTTAGAACATTTCGTAATTCTTGGATCAAGAGTTTGGAGGATTCTCGAGGATGAATTCCGGCGTATGAAGAAACCGGAGTCAGGTTTCCTTCCGGATCAAGGAGAAACGATTCCACAAGGATCCAT
Source organism: Leptospira sanjuanensis (assembly GCF_022267375.1). GTDB lineage: Bacteria > Spirochaetota > Leptospiria > Leptospirales > Leptospiraceae > Leptospira > Leptospira sanjuanensis. The sequence continues at coordinate 33,311 of NZ_JAIZBH010000001.1, read as the reverse complement.
TGGTTTGTCGCATCGAAAAAAAGAATTTTTTTCATACCGGATTCCCTTTCGATGTTTTCCAAAGATTTTTCAGACTTGGAAATTTTTCTATATCATAACTTTTGAATGTAATATTTCTTTTCTCTTCGGAAACGGTTTTGAATTCCGCTTCGATTTTCAACGGAAACGATTCCAATTCTTCTTTTGCGATTTGCCACCATTCTACGATGGAAACCCCGGGCCGTTTCCAGATTTCCTCAAATCCGAGGTCTTCCAGTTCCGCGGGGGATTTCAAACGATGCAGATCGAAGTGATAAAATTTCGATATTTCTTCCGTGGCCGATCCGTCCCGCCGACTTTCTTCGGAGGGCGATTTTTCCGTAACAACCCGATCCGATTTTAAAAGAGAGAATTCTTCGCTTAAACGATTCGGAATCGGATACTCGTTCACAAGAGTGTACGTTGGAGAATTTACGTTTGCGTTCGGGGAAATCTTCTTTACCAATTTGGAAGTGAATGTTGTCTTACCCGCGCCCATTTGGCCCGTAAATAATAAAATAGGATGAAGCGTTTGCTCCAAAGCGGAAAGAATAATCGGCACGAGAAAGTTTGCGGGTTTGTCTAAGTCTTCCAGTTTCAAATTTCGAAATTCGAGTTCCAATTCATCCTCAAAACAATTCACTTACCTTTTCTTTTTCGAAACGATATACGGAAGTGCAGAATTCGCAGGTAACTTCGATCATCCCGACTTCTTCCACGATCTGCATCGCTTCTTCTTTTCCCAACGTTTGAATCAGTTCTTTTATTTTATTTTCGGAACAGTCGCAGCGGAATTCAGGCTGACCTTCCTCTAAGATTTGAACCGCGGAACGGGTAACCTCTCCGATTTTATTCAAACAATTATAAACGTCCTTTCCCAGGAACTCCGCAGAGTTTTGATTGATTTGGTCTGAAAGACTTGCAATTTTTTGAATGTGTTCTTCTTTTGCTTCCGGCAACGATTGCAGAAGAATTCCTCTTACGTCCCAGTGAAATCCGTTCTTTTTGATAGAAAGAGTGATAAAACACGTGATCTGCTCGGAACTGTTCAGATAGTTCTGAAAATTCTCCTCAAAACTTTTATTGAGATACGGAACGACGGATTGATAGATACAAGCTCCGTTTTTCCACCGGAAGACTTTGAGAACTCCGGAATATTCTTCCATCGCTTTGTTCGGTTCCACGTCTTCTTCCGGTCTTTCGCGGAGAACCGCCTTCATTCTCCCTTTACGATCGCTGTAAGCGAGAACAGAGTGAGTCGGAGAATCCTCGTTGAACTGAATCTGTAAACTTACCTTCGTATCTTCTTTGACTTGATCCGCCAAAAAAAACGCACCCATCATCGTTCTCGCTAAAAGTTCCGTGTTGGCGTCGTCCAAGTTGTGTAAATTGGAGGCGGCCGTTACGGAATATGAAATTTCGGCCGCGGAATATCGGAAATGCGTATCCGGTAAAATTCCGTATATCAATGAATCCTGGTTCTGCATGGAATCCTTTTGCGAATGCGAAATGAGAGTCGAGGTTGCGTAAACCGTTGCGATCTACGTCATCCGTATCCTCTCAGACATTTCTAGAAAAGACAGTATTTTTTCTTTTAGACTTACGGCAATCCCGGTTTTCTTTCTTTTCAGATTGTGGCTCGGATGAAATCTCTTTCCGAAACGCAAAGGAGAATGGAATGATATTCGGAGCCGATTATTACCCGGAACAATGGACCAAAAAAGATTGGGAAGAAGACATTTCCATCATGAAAGAAATGGGTTTGAGTTCCGTTCGACTTGCGGAATTCGCTTGGGCGATGATGGAACCCAAAGAAGGGAAATACGATTTTTCTTTCTTCGATCATATTCTTAAGTTGATCCAAAAGAACGGTATGACGGCGATTTTAGGAACGCCGACAGCGACGTTTCCTCCTTGGCTTGCTAAAAAATTTCCTGACATAATCCAAGAACGAGACGGAATTCCAAGGACGATCGGAACCAGAAGACAGGCTTGTTTTTCTTCTCCGAATTATAGAAAGGCCGTTGTGAAGATCGTTACAGCGATGGCGAAACATTTCGGAAATCATCCCGCGGTGATCGGTTGGCAGATCGACAATGAGATCGGTCACGAAGGATCGGACATCGATCATTCTCAAACTTCGTTGAAGGCGTTTCGCCTTTGGCTGAAGAACAAATACAAAACGATTCAAAGGTTAAACGAAACTTGGGGAAACGTTTTCTGGGGGGTAATTTATAATTCCTTCGATGAGATCCCGATACCGGGACCGCACGTCGCGAGCAACTTTCATCCTTCGATGATCCAAGACTTTTATCGTTTTCATTCGGACACGATCATCGACTTCGTAAAACTGCAAGCCCAGATTCTGCGTAAGTTTTCCGTGGGAAGACCATTGACGACGAACTTATATCCTTCTCCTTTTTTACCGATCATCGATATGGCGGAACTTGCAACGTATTTGGATTATATTTCCTGGGATAACTATCCGACCTGGGGAGAACAAGAAGAACCGTTCCCTCATCCGTTCATTTCCGCGATGCAGCAATACAATCGCGGCCTGAAGAATCTTCCGTTTACCGTGATGGAACAAATTTCCGGATTTCAAGGACATGACCTTCTCGGCTATCTTCCAGCGCCGGGACAAACAAAACTTTGGATGAAACATTCCATCGTTCACGGATCGAACGCGATTTATTTTTTCAGATACAGAACCGCCCGTTACGGACAGGAACAACTTTGTTACGGGATTTTGGATCACGATAAGGAAAAGACCGAACGTTATTACGAACTTCAAAAGGGAATTCAAGAGATAGAAGAATTCGCGGAAGACTTTACGGAAGAATTGTTTCCGGCACAAGTCGCCGTCGTTCACGACATAGAGAACGCGCGCAACTGGAAGCAGCAGCCGATTTCGACGGGTTTAAAATTTTCACCGGTTCCTTGGTCGCAGGTAGGATACGATATCGAAATGGCGACTTGGTTTTCGGGGATGAACGTTCTCAACGTAAACGCTCACTTTCGTCCCGCTTCCAAAATCGATTTCAAAGATTATAAAGTCATTGTGCTTCCTATGTATACGATGGTTACGGATACGGTTTTTCATAAATTGGAGGAATTCGTCCGTGAAGGCGGAACCTTGATTTTAGGATTTCGAACCGGAGCCAAGGATTTAAACGGATGGATGTATGATTCTCAAATTCCCGGTCCGTTTGCCGAAATGGCCGGAGTTAAGGTCCGTAAGTTCGAAGCGGTCGGAAACCAAAAGGTCAAATTCCGATTCCGCTTTTTTCCGGGAACTTGTTCCAAGATCTGCGAAATTTTAGAACCGACTACCGCGGAAGTCTGGGCTCGTTACACCGATCCCAAAAAATTCTACAAGGGCGCACCCGTAATTACCGCGAATTCTTATCATAAGGGAAGGGTAATTTACGCGGGTTCTTCTTTGGAGCCTTTGAGTTTCGTGCTTCTATATCGTCGTATTCTGAAGGAAGCGAAGATTCCTTTTACATTTTACGGCCCGAACGTGGAAAAAGTTTTCCGAAAAGGTAGAAAACAAGATTACGAAATTTTTATCAATCATTCCGGTAGAAAAAGTTTAGCCGGTTTAAAACTTTTAAATCCGTATGAAGTCCGAATTCTTCCTAAAAAGAAATAAAAGTTCCGCCGAGTTCTTGCAGCATGTATTTCCGTCAAAGTATGATTTAGTTTTGGACGCGCCGTGAACTGGAAAATCGAATTGAAAAACGGATCTTATACGGATCATGTCGTTTATCAAAATTGAAACGGTAGGAAAACTTGGAACTCAATCAAATCGAAGAGTTGAATCGAATCCTTTCGTCCGCCTCCGGTCAAAACCGCCCGAACGAAATTTTCGTCGACAATCTTCATACTTCCTTTTTCGAATTCGAAGACAGTTTCATTCTTCCTTCGACGTCGGTCTACGGAGTGGACTTTGCGGCTGCAAAAGAATTCCTTCTGCAAGCGGAACAACTGATTCCCGAGTTGATCCGGAAATGTCACGTTCTTCCGATCGCGAAACCTAAAAAGAATTCCAATCAGCTCTTCTTAGTGAAAGAGTTTCCTTCATCGAAAGTCGACGATGAGAAGAAGTTCGTTTTCGTCGTCAGTTTTATTCTTTCGTATTTGGGCGGTGCGCCGACTTCGATGATCGTAAAACCCGCGGCGCAAGGAAAGACGGTTTCGGTTCGAACACGGAGAATTTATTTTTCGGCGAGAATTCTTCCTTTAGAATCGTTCGAAATGAAGAACGGAGTCATCGTAGATTTCGTCACGCGCAAATATAAAGAGACAGAATTCATGGTGGACGTAGATACGATTCCGTCGTTTAACAAAATTCAGCACACGTATTCGGAGCTTTTCGACGACGTGGATTATTCGAAACAGATTTCTACGATTCATTCGATTCTTAGCATCGATAAGGAAATCTGGAAACCGGGAAAAGTTTTTGAACCGATCGACGTGGAACTTCATACGATCAGAACTCGTTTTTTAGAATGCTCTCAAGAAAGAATCTTCAGCCAATTTGAAAGCTTCCGGCATTTGATTGATCTTTTATTGTCGCCGGAAAGCATGACTATAGATTCAGTAAAACAGGAACCTTTGCACGACTGGCTCCGTTCTTTCCGAACGGAAAGGGACGTAACTCCCTCCGGTAATATGCTCTGGAAAATCCTAAAACGAAAGTAATCTTTTTTGAAGAGAAGCCCATGGACCAACCACTTGCCCCTCCCATTGATTTTCCTTTAGAGGAAGTCAAACGCAGGATCAAATCCGTACAATCCGTATCCGGTATTTTTATCGAATCGGCTCTGAAGCTTCAGAAAGATTTGAAAACGTTCGCGTTTTCAACCGAAGCCGAAGAAAAGGATCAGATCCACAAAGCCGATGAGATGATGGGAAAGTTCATCGTGGAATATCTCAGACAAAACTTTCCTTCCGACTCCATTCTCTCCGAAGACAATTACAAATACGAAGGCAATAATTCTTTCCGTTGGGTTTTGGATCCGATCGACGGTTCCATGAATTTTGTTCGTGGAATTCCTCTTTATTGCGTGGCGATCGGGCTCGAACACAGGGAATCTCCGGTTGCCGGAGTCGTGTTCGTTCCCGGTTTAAACACGAAATATTCCGCCATTCTTTCGCAAGGCGCTTTTAAGAACGGACTCCGCATCGACGTTTCCAACACGGAATCCCTCGCGCGCGCGATGCTTGTACCGAGTTTTCCAACGAACAGAAAAGAAATATTAAACGAAGTCATTTCCGATATCACCGCGTTTATCAGTTGCGGACGCTCGATGAGAAGAACGGGTTCTTTCGTTCTCGATGCTTGCTGGGTTGCGGAAGGTCTGCTCGATGGAATCTGGGAAAAGGGCGTAAAACTTTGGGATACGGCCGCGAGTTCGGTGATTCTTACCGAAGCGGGCGGAAAACTGACCGACTTTAACGGAAAGCGGTTTCTTTCCGGAAACTCGGAAGTCGTGGTTTCCAACGGGAAAGTCCATTCTCAGATCGTGGATATTATGAGAAACGTCCGCGATTCCATCGGAAGAAACTAAGAATTACAATAAGAATTTTTCGGTTCGATAAAACACCGAAAAGGATTCCGCATCTTTATGCGGACTTCTGAAAGATCAACTAATAGAAAGAGAAACATCAGGGATATTCAAAATCCCTAATGTTTTCGTTGAATCAAGGAGCGTTTAGAAACGCTTCGATGCTTCGAATCTGATCGTCGTTCAAAGGAAGTCTTGTCATAATCTGGCTCGTGCGTTTCGGAGTATATCCGGGTGGATACGTTCCGTTTACGATTCTCGCCTTCAACAACTCGAAGTTAGAACCTTTAACCGCAGGCCCAACCGCCCCGTCCACAGCCGGATTTTGGTTATGGCACGCGGAACAGTTCGTAACATACAAACCTTTTCCCTGGGAAATCAGTTTTTGTTCGGGTGAAAGATTCTCTTCTTCTTTGCAGTTCGCAAATAAAAGAATCAAAGAAATGCAAACGAGTAAGAGGCGGGAATACCCGCCTCGATTTTCAGTGATCCTCATCGACTTAGAGAAGAACCTCGAGAAGAATGTAGATGATCAATGAAAGAACAAATCCGGAAGTGATTACGCCTTTTACGGTTTTGATCGGTTTGAACGTAGCGCTTTCCGGTGTTGCGGTTAACGCGTTGGTTTCAACCAACACGATGATCGCGAGAATCACTCCTAAAAACGTGTGAGATTCCGCTCCGGTAACGTCGAAGGAGATCGGAAGATTTCTCGCCGCGCCCATTAAGAACAACATCGGAATGGAAAGAAGCGTGTTCGTTCTGGAAGCTAAAAGACCTCTTGCAGCACGTGGAGCCGGGTTTTCCGCAGTTTCACCTTTCGCTGCAGCGATCACGACTTTTTGAGCGGGCCAAATCACGAACCACACGTTAAACCACATCAAAGAACCTAGTAATCCTCCGCCGAGAATCACTGCAAGCCACTGACCTGTGGAAAGAGTAGTACCGTTGTAAATAGCGTAGATGATCATCGCCCAACCGCTCAAGAACGTAAACATCGCTCCCCAACGGAACCACCAAAGAACTCTTGGAACCAATTGCTGAGTCGCTTTCTTCTTTGTATCAGCGTCCGTTTCAGCAAAGAAGGCTCCTTGTACAAAGTTAATGTACCAGAGTAGTCCGATCCAGGCGACGCCTGCGAGGAAATGCACCCACTTAAAGAGGAAATACAAGCCTTGGCTTGTAAAAAGAGCAATCCCTTCCATAATACCTCCAATTCATCGAATGAAATATGATTGTGCGCTTTAAAAAGACCGAGCGCCAGAACTAAAAATAAATCCTGGAATTTAGACTCTCAGTCAAGCACTTTAGAAATATTCTAATTCTTTAGTGAGAATAAAATACACTTCTTAAGGACAAACTTCAAGTGCACTTTAAGTTAGATCTTCGATTAAAATCTTCTGAAGCATTTCCCAAAAGGAAGGTTCATCGTCTTTTTCATTCGAAGAACGAAAGGGAGAAAAACGATCTCTAAAAATCTCGGCTTGTGATTTTAGGATGACTTTCATTGTGTTACCGCTTCGAAAGGATTCGGATTCGAACTTATTTCCACCGTTTCCTTCGCTTCCTTGCACAAGAAGAAGGAAGAGTTGATCGAAATATTCTTCCATGTTTCCCGGTATGAACCAATTCACGACCCCCGGCGGAAAAATCTGAAGAAACCGTCCGCTGATTTTCTTTTCCGGAAGCTTGGAAAATTCCCCGGTGATTTTTTCATAATTCTTTGATGAGACAAAACGAAGCTTATATCCTAAACTTCTAATATCGATTTTGAGTCCGTACACTTGTATAAACACCGAAACTCTTATGTGAAGCGTTTCGGGATTTTTCCAGTAGCCGTTTTCGGTATCGGGGACTTTCAAAAACGTTTTTGTTCCTTCGTTGTACAGTTCGATTCCGTTTAAAAACTCTCCTGACTTGAAAATCGTAATTCGATACGAAACTTGATTTAAGATTTTGTGAAACCGTTTATAAAATTGCGGATAACTATTCTCCGTTGCTTCGTTCAACTCGTACAAAAGCCAGGAAGAATTCTCCGCTCTGCCCGTATCGCAATGGGAAACCCCGCAAAGAAACCGATGCGCTTTTGAAATCGAAACGAACTTTAACGAATCGTTGGAAGGATTTCTAAGAAAATGCTGCAGCTGATCCACGTGTTGAAAGAAATCATGATAACTGTATGCGGGAAGAATCGAAACCGTTCTTCGTTTCATTCGATATGTCTTTTGATCTTTAAAGGAAGTGGGAAAATATTCCGCGTGAATTTGATACGGAACTTGATCCGGAATTTTTTCGGTAGTCAAAACGTTTTGCAATCCGCGGCCCGTTTTACGGATGTAAAAATCGATCGTAAGAGATCCGTTTTTTTCTTGGAGAATCGATTCGTCCGCGGAAGTCAAATTTCCGAAAAGAGCGTTTCGAATTCCTCCCGTTGGATATTCGTTCAAGATGTTCTTTTGATACGCGAGATATTCAATCCAGTATGCCGCTTGCTGAGGCTTTTTTTGAATACAATTCGAAATCGAAAAAAAGAGAACGATACAAACGAGAAAGCCGAGTCTATTTTCTTTGTTTTCGAATAATTTCATATAGAGAGTCTACGGTACGATCATCCACATCTTTGTAATAGGATTCAAAAATTAATTTCTTGTTCCCCGAAAAAATGCGTAACCACGAAAAATTACGCCGGATTCCGGAAGAAATCACTCCTTTTTCATCCAAAAAAATCGATTCGTAGTTTTTAGATTTGTTTTGATCGATATAAGTTTGTACTTCGTTCGGAGCGTTTTGGAGATCGATAAAGGCGGCAAACTCAACTCGATCCTTGTTTTCATCGATGAGGTTTTGCATTCTCCAGTAAATCTTTCGACCGTGTTTTCTACAAAGGACGATATCCGTATAGGAACAGCCCAATAGAAAAACGATTTTTCCTTTGAGCTTTTTGGATTCGAGAACATCTCCTCTTTGGTCCTTGAGCCGAAAGTCGGGAAGATCGGATGAAAAAGCCGGAAGGATCACAATGAAAAAAAGAGCCAACGATATTTGCGGCAAATATCCGCTGTTAAAAGCTGCGACCGTTCGTTTGAAATTCATAAAGTCGTTTCGAATCGGAGCTTTTATTTTGTTTGAAAACGGAAAATTCCGTCCCAATTTTCTTCCGGCGGTTTCGAAGAATACAGCTTACAACGCTTTAGATAAATCTTAGAAAGGTTGTCTCTTGCTTCTTCTCTGTAGAGTTGTTTAAAGATTTTAGAAGCTTCGTTGAACTTACCGGACTTGTATTCCGAGATTCCCTGCGATAAAAGATCGGACGTTTTCAATTTGAATTCCTTGATATCATCCGGATCGGATTCAAAAACTTCGTAAATATCGACGGGCTGATTTCTTCCCTTTACAAAGACCGTGTCGATCATTCGAATTCCGACCTCGCTCATTCGGTGAAGCTGCAAATACGTGTGATGAGAAATGAGAATTCTACTTTGATATAAGGACGTAAGAGATTGAAGTCTGGACGCAAGATTGACCGCGTCCCCGATCACGGTCGTGTCGATTCTTCGTTCGCTTCCCACCGTTCCTAAAATCAAGGAACCTGTATTGATACCGACTCCGATTTCCAAATTCCAAGGAGAAGGAATCGAAAAAATTTCCAACATCCTTCCGGATTGAACCGCATTGACCATCTTGATCGCCGACTCGACTGCATTGTCAGCGGAATTGAAATTCTCCTTTTCCACTCTTTCGTTGTAATCGGCAAAGAGCGCGAGAACTGCATCGCCTACATATTTATCCACAAAGCCGGCGGTTTGATAAACCAGATCTTCCATTTGGGAAAGATAAGAATTTAAGAATGCGATTGTCTGACTCGGTCGAATCGCTTCGGAAATGCTCGTAAAATTTCGAATATCCGAAAACAAAACGGTCATCGACTTTTCCTTGTTGTCTCCGATCGCGATCGACACGGGCGATTCCTTATCGAGTATTCGGATAAAATCCGCGGGAACAAACCGATAGAACGCATCCTTTTGATTCGATAATTCTTTGTTGAGGAGCTGCGCGTCTTTATAGAGCTGAATATATCTCGAAACAAGAATGCTGATGATCGTGATGATAAAAAGAGAATAGGCGATCTTAAAGAAAGGATAATGAAGTCCGATTATCTTAAAGATCGAATCGAGCAAATCCCAAACCGCAAAAACGATACAAGCCGCAATTCCGGCCAACATCTTCTTCGCGTCCTGTTTTTCCCTTCTTACGGTTTGAATCGAGAAGTAGAGAATATAAAACAAAAAGAAGATCATCGAAACCTGACAGACCTTCAACGCGATATGAGTCCACGAAAACGGAGAAGCCAAAATCCCTAAAAACAATCCGATGGAAAGTATCACGAATGCAAGAGGAACAATCCCGACCTTTTCCTTCGGATAAAAATATTCCTTTAGAAAGTAATAAAAAGAGGGGAGAATCAACGTCAAAGAAGCGTATTCCGCCCTAAAGAACAAAGAACTGTTCATATCGGAATTCGAGTTCACGAATTTTTGAAAGATCAAGTTCGAGGAAGAAAAGAAATACACGGAGGAAACGAACGAGAACAATCCGAAGTACAGATAATACAAATCCTGTCTTCGGGTTATATAGAAAAGTATATGATAGATTCCGAATATAAAATAGATTCCGTATAAAAAGACTTCGAAATATTCGGAAGTGGATTCGTAGATTTGCTGAAACGAGGAAATTCGATATCCGCTAGCGTGATAAAACCCGAAATGATCGTTTTGGATGTAGGGCGTTAGATTCGATTCCCCGATGAGATAGATTAGAATCGTATTCTTTCCTTCCTTCAAGGTTCCGGATGGAATCGGTAAAGTCACCGACTTTAGGGATCTTCGAATTGCCGGTGTCAAATCCTCAGTTTGTTCAGGGTGTTCCGGAAATCGTTCCTTTCGGATCAAAACTCCGTTCAAATATAACTCCCAATTTTCTCCGATATCGGGAAAATAAATCGCAGCCGGAAGTTTTAAATACTGCGATCCGGTATGAATGGGAAAGTCGATTTTAACCGTTGCATCGTGAAATCCGGATTGTTCGGGAATGCCGAACAGAGAATTTAATCCGGCTGGAAAGCTTGAAATCGTTTTCCAATCCTCGGAGACGCTTGGTTCACGTTCTTTGTTCTTTCTTTTCGTTTGTGGATTGAAAACGGAAGAATTCGATTTTTCTAATTTAGTTTTGAGATGATTGCCGAGACTCGCTTTCCATTCGGCTTGTGTAAGATCCAAAACTTCCGGATCGGAATCGGGCGCGCAGGAAATACAAATCGCTAAAATCGACGCGGTTAAAATGAGGTTTAAGATCCGGATCATGCAATCAAGATTCCATTCAAAAGATTCAGAAGAGAAGGAAATTTCTTTCCAAAACGGAAAATTAGATCACGATCACATGACGAGTTCGTCTTCACCGGCGCGAGCGACGACGATTTCACCCGCGTCTTCCAGTTTACGGATGATGTTTACGATCTTCTGCTGTGCGTCTTCCACGTCCTTGATACGAATTGGACCCATAAAGTCCATATCTTCCCGAAGCAGGTTGGCCGCACGTTTAGACATGTTTTTGAAGATTTTTTCCTGAACTTCGGTATCGACCGACTTGAGGGCTTTCGCGAGATCGGAGTTATCCACTTCCCGCATGACTTTCTGAATCGCACGGTCGTCCAAGAGAACGATATCTTCGAATACGAACATCCGTTTTTTGATCTCTTCCGCAAGCTCGGGATCTTCTTCTTCCAGAGCTTCGATGATCGTCTTTTCCGTTCCCCGGTCGACTAAGTTCAAAATCTCGACGACTGAATCGATACCACCGGCGGATGTATAATCTTCGGACGCCAAGGTCGAAAGTTTTCTTTCAAGAACCCGTTCCACTTCTCGAAGTACGTCCGGACTGACCCGGTCCATCGTAGCGATCCGTTTTGCAACTTCTGCCTGAATCGTGTGCGGTAAATTCGAAAGAATGTTCGATGCCTTTTGCGGGTCCAAATAGGAAAGAATCAAGGCGATCGTCTGAGGGTGTTCGTTCTGGATAAAGTTTAATAAGTGCTGCGGGTCCGTTCTACGAATAAAGTCGAACGGCCTTACTTGCAATGAAGAAGTGAGTCGGTTGATAATATCGATCGCTTTCTGATTTCCGAGGGCTTTTTCCAAAAGACCTCTCGCAAAGTCGATACCTCCGTTCGAGATGAATTCCTGAGCCATCATCAGCTCGTTGAATTCTACTAAGACTTTTTCTTTGTCTTCCGGAGTGATCTTGTCGAGACGCGCGATTTCGAACGTGATCTGTTCGATTTCGTCTTCTCGGAGGTGTTTGAAAATCTCGGAAGATACTTCGCTTCCGACCGCGATCAAAAAGATCGCCGCCTTCTGTCTTCCGGTAAGGTTTGTCTTTTTATTCAGCACGCCCGAGTCTACCTGTAAGAATCCTATCGGTTTAAATCGAGCATTTCAACGAAAAGATTTTTCGACAAAAGGAAGAATTTTGCGCATTCATAAACGCAATCCGCTCGATCAAAAGAGGAGATTCGGTCGATTCGAAAATCGGTATCGGATGAATCCGTGCTTTACTGCAAAACGGGATTCTCCCTTGCCCATAAAAATCGTTGGAAAACTTGACCTCCGCATACGATCAAAGAGGCTCGATTTTGGAGAAACCATCTTGAAACTCAAAGTTTATCAGTATCAAAACTGCGGCACTTGCCGCAATGCTCTCAAATTTCTTTCCGGGAAAAAGGTTGAATTGGAAGTTCTTCCGATTCGTGAAACTCCTCCGAAAAAAAACGAACTCAAAACGATGTTGAAATACGTAGGCAACGAATCGAAAAAACTCTTCAACACTTCCGGCGGAGATTACAAAGAAATGGGACTCAAGGACAAACTCGGTTCCATGTCCGTCGATGAACAATTGGAACTTCTTTCCAAAAACGGAAACTTAGTAAAACGTCCTTTTGTTCTCGGAGACGGTTTCGGCTTTGTGGGTTTTAAAGAGGAAGAATGGAAAAAACAAATTAAGTAGTTATAAATCCACCGAACTTCCGAATGTTCCCGTGCCATCCGGATCGGTCATCGTTTGAGGAACGCTCGTATATCCGGTCGCGCCCTCGGAAAAATAGAGATATACGTTTCCGACGTTCGTCCCTCCAACGGAACTCGGCGCACCGAGCAACGCATCGCTAAAACCGTCCCCGTCAATATCCGCCGATCCGATCGCCATTCCCATTTCACCCAAGTTCACGGAATTCGTTAAAGAGTTCAAAGAAGTCGAACTGATTCCGCCGGTGTTCATGGATAAAAAAGTCAAAACAATCCCTTGATTGGGAAAAGCGCCCGTATATGTATAACCGCCTCCGAAGAGATCCAAGAATCCATCGCCGTTGATGTCACCGGTCCCTACAGATGTTCCAGTCGCAGAAGCGGCAACGCCGACGATGGGACTGTTCATGACGTTGGAAAGAATTCCCACATTGGAACTATAAATATAAATTTTTCCGGGTGAACCGGCAAAGCTCGGTTCTTGATACGCGCCGACGATCATATCGGAAAGACCGTCCCGGTTGATATCCGTTGCAAAAATGGAATTCGCGTACCACTGATTCGATGTCGTTCCCGGAAATGTTTGAGAGTAAGTCGTATAATTGTTTCCTTGGGAAAGATATACGAAACTGGCCCCAAGCTGCGACGAACCGACAGCAGCGATCATCGCATCGGCTCGACCATCTCCATCCACATCGCCGAGCGAGACCGCATAACCGTAAAATTGCGTGCTTCCTGCAACGGCCGGATTGTTCAATTGCTGTTGAAAGGAAACGCCTTGCCCGATGATCCCGTTGGATAAAAACGTATAAACGTTTCCGATATTCCCCGCATTGTACGGCGAACCGACGACCAAATCGGAAAAGCCGTCCCCGTTGATATCGCCGACCGTTAAATTAAGAATTCCGTTTCCAACCGTCGTCGGACTGGTGCTTGTCGTGGAAAGACCCGGGGCGGATGGACCTTTGGAAAGATATAATGCAAAGTTGGAGCCGGCGCCTGCGGCCGCGGCATCCGCATATCCGTCTCCGTCAAAATCACCGAGCACGACGGAATAACCGAGTCCGCTCGCGCCGTTGACGGTAGTAACCGCGGAACTTAAACTGCGGTTCTTTCCGAGAGAAAGATAAGCTCGTACTTTGTTTGCAGCTTGCGAACCGATCAATGCGTCCGGATATCCATCTCCGTCTATATCTTTATTGTTTCCTTTCTGAACCGAAATGGAAACCGGCAAAGAGGTATTCGAACCTAAAACCGAGCGAGCCGAGATCGTATGCAAACTCCAATCTTTCCAAACTCCCGTAGAAGGAATTGTGGACGGAACTCCGGCCGCGGGAAGTTGAAATTTCCATTGTGTGCCGGAGATCTGCGCGTCTAAGAACGGACCGCCATCCAAAGAAACCTGAACTCCCGACATACTCGCATTCATTTCTCCGATCAAGAATCCAGTGTTCAAAAGCGATTTGGAACTCAGATTCAAAATTTTCGGTTGAGGCAAACCGATCTGCGCCCCGCAAACGCTTGCGTTTCCGGAAACGATCACATTTAAAAACAAGGTTTTATAAAAGAGAGAACCGCTTATATCGCAAGCGTTCTCCATGGATTTGACGGAACAATGATAGAAGAACGGAAGAGCGCAGAGAAGGTAAAAAAATCGGTTCATGAAAATGCGCTCACCAACGTTGATTCATCCATATTATCGGATGTCGTATTAAAAACAGACGAAACTCTTGCGACTTTCTATACTTTTTTCAGTTTTTGATTTCGGGAAAATACTTTCGGAAAGAATTTTTTTCTTAGAACGGGGTTGAATGAAGAACCGGTTTATCAGCGGATCAAAACGGATTACAAAAGTTCGGCGCCTTTCCCTTCCCGGAGGATCGTCATTTGGTCTCCGGTGACGTCCAAGATCGTCGATAATTCGACTTCCACAATTCCACCGTCAATGATCGCTTCTACGCGGGAACCGTAAATGTCCTCAAGCGATTCCACTTCGATGATAAACTCGTCATTTGCGAAAACGGACGTAGAAGTCAAAGGATTCGGATGAATCTTCATCAATTCTTGTAAATAGACCGCATCCGGAATTCGAATTCCGATTTGTTTTTCCTTCTGATTGGAAAAGGAAACACGGGGAAGATGTTTGTTTGCCCGCGTGATAAACGTAAACGGACCGGGGGTGATTTTTTTCATCAAACGAAAAGCGTCATTCGGCAAATATTCGATGTAATTCGAAGCCACGGAGATATTCGGACAAATCAGAGAGAGAGGCTGGTTTTTCGGGATATTCTTCAGATCATATAATTTTTCGACGCCCGTCTTGGATTGCGAATCGGCGACGAGCGCGTAAACCGTATCGGTCGGGAAGATATAAACCTTTCCCTCCAACAGTTTGTCCGAAATCTGTTGGAGTTTTCTTTTTTCCGGATTGATCGGGTGCAGGGAAAGAATCATGAATATTAGACTGCTTCAAAGCCCGGCGGTGATTCCCCCGTCGACGACGATTGTTTGTCCGGTAACATACGCAGAAGCGTCGCTCGCAAAATAAATCGCGGCTCCGACCAGATCCTCCGGTTTTCCGAGCCTTCCCATCGGGATCGCGTTCAACATTTGTTCCATTACATCGGGTTTTTCTTTAATCATCTCGGTCATATCCGTGTCGATAAAACCCGGACAAATCGCATTCACACGATAACCGGAGCCGATCCACTCGACCGCAAGCGCGCGCGTCATATTGATCACTGCGCCTTTCGTTCCGGAATATACCGAAGCGAATTTGGTTCCTCTCATTCCTAGAATAGATGCAATATTGATAATATTCCCGCCCTTTTTTTTATGAATCTTGTAGTAAGCCGCACAAGCTCGAAACACGCCGGTAAAGTTGGTTTGAATGATGGATTCGATCTCGTCTTCTTTTAAAAAGGCGGCGGGTTTATTGGATGCGATCCCGGCGTTATTCACCAACACGTCGAGTTTGCCGTGTTCTTTTACGATCGATTCGATGATCGGAGCCATCACATCCGGTTGACGAATATCGGCCGCAAACCCTTTGATTCCGGAGCCTTCGAATTTTTTGATGGATTCTTCCGAAGAACCGGTTCCGTAAACGATCGCTCCCGCATTTTTAAAACCTTCCGCGAAATGTCTTCCGATCCCGCGAGTGGATCCGGTTACGAGAACCGTTTTGCCTTTAACGTTGAATAAATCGCTCAATGGATCACTCCTGATTGTAGTTTGGTTTTACCGGATAACAAGGCCGGATTTCTTCGATGGATTCGCCGCCGTTTTCAATCGATGGTTTTTTTCCCCGTTCCGTATCGAACGTACGGATGAGTTTCCGGGAATCGATTCGAATATTTTTTCCGAAGTCCGAACTTGTGTCCTTTGTTTTTTCTTTTTTAGGTTTTTTTTCCGAATACGGATCGAAGATTTCAGTTCCTTTTTCCTCTTTTTCGATCGTGAGATCGTCGACGAGAACGTCCCGATTGACGTAATGCGTTCCGTCGCTTTCATACGTGTTGTGTAACGGATCACAATCGAACATATCGATCTTGGTGATGATCTTATCGCAGAACAGAAGATATTCCTTACAGAAATATTGGAACGCGGATTCTTTAACTCGATCGAAACTTCCTCTTCGACAGGAAGAGAACGTAAAAAGAATCAACAGAAGAACCGGAATTTTATTAAAGCGCGAAAGAATCATCATGACCGTTGCAATATTAAGGTTTTGTTTTATTCGGAGCGGCTGGATTTTGGGGAGAATCGGAATTTTTCGACTCATTCTCCTTTTGCAGTTTTCCTGCGGAAATGCCCAATCTCCATTCGTAGGATTTGAGTGTTTTTACTCTGTCCTTTTTTCTTTCTTCTTCCGCTTCGGAATTCAATCGTCCTTCCGCGTCGTCCCAGTAAATCAATTCTTCCGATTTGAGATAATCCGTATCGAGAATCCTGTTTTTGGAAATCTTATCGGAAAGTGAAAGCGTAGAATCTTCGCTTTTTCCCAAAAGAATTTTAGCCTGATATAAAGCCAGAAGCGATTGTTTTTGATAGTAAAGCGCCGCTGTTCGTTCTCCCTTTTCCAACTCTTTTGTAGAGGTTTTGGAAGTTTCCCCGAAACGAACATAATATTTTTCTAATACGGGAAGAATCGCACGATTTTTGTTTTTTCCGTCCAATCGAATCGCTACGATTTGAGGAGCCAATTCCTGACCGAGTTGAATCGTTCTATTTTCGTAATCCTTGCGAATTGTTTCTTCCAAAGGAACGATCGTTTTAAAGATGTTTTCAAACGCGGTGGTAGCATTTCCATATTCAGCTTTGATGTACAAAGTTTCTGCCTGACCGTAGTCGGAAGCAAGTTTATCCAAATCCTGCTTTTTACCGAAGTTCAAGAGAGAAATGCGGATTCCTTTCAAACCGAGATACGCTTTTTTTCGAATCGATTCGAGCTTTCCGGTTTCAATCAATTCTCGATCGGATTGAATCTTTTGTTTGTCTTTCGGATCCTTCGTTTCAATCGAAGCGGTTTGCGCAAAAATCGAAATGTTACAAGTAAGAACGGTTAGAAATAATGCGAATCCGAGTTTCATCCGGGAAGTAAGCCGATTCTTTTTCATCCTTACCAATATCGACAGGAAAACGGGTGCAAAGCAAGGCTTTTCTCAAACTGTGGATCTATGATCGTTCTCAGATCCAGGTCCCCGCGTAGAAAATATGTCCTGGAATCTTTGGATCTTGATTTTAGGGTCGAACCGGAGGACGTGGATGAAACCGCGTTCGAAGGCGAAAGTCCTCTCGAATATCTCAAACGAATCTCATTGGCAAAGTTAGGAACTCGTTCCGAAAACGAGCTTTTGATTTCCTGCGATACGATCGTCGTCCTAGACAATCGAATTCTCCAGAAACCCGAAAACGTTTCCGAAGCGATGGAAATGCTCGGAAGACTTTCCGGCAAATCGCATCTGGTTTATTCGGGTTTAGGAATTTACGATCGAGGACTTGAACAATTCGCGTTCGATTCTTCCCGAGTTCAATTTCATACTTGGAACAACGATCAAATCCGAAACTACATCCAAACGTATTCTCCGTTTGATAAGGCAGGAAGTTACGGGGTTCAAGATAAGGAAGGACCGGTTTTCGGTTTTGAAGGATCGTATACGAACATCCTCGGTTTTCCGATCCGAATGTTCTTTCAATACCACGAGCTTTGGAAGAAATATTTAAAAGGAAATCACGCGTAAAAGTCGATCAAACTCCCGCGGGTTGTGGGCTGATCGACTTTCGGCGGAGAAGCTAGATTCTTTCCTGGAAAACTACGGTCTGCTACGAAATCCTCTCGACGCACCGGTTCCACGGCCTGCACTTTTCCACCCATACGAGCCGGGCTGACGTACGTCAAAGCCTCGTTCGGAAAAGAAATCCTCTGGACTCCGGAACTGATATTCATATTCTAATCTTCGGAGAATCGATCCGACAGCTTAATCGATTCTTCGGATTTTTTAGAGAACCGAAACGATTTCCGGCTTTAACAGAATGGCGACCAAAACCAAAGAATATAAAAATTCCATAGAATTCCTGCACGAATTTTCGAAAGCGTTGCCGCAGATCGTTTTCGTCGCAGCGAAAGAATCCTATGAGTTCGAAATTCTTGCGGAGAAGTATAAGGAAGCGATCCGTAAAACGGGCGAACCGTTCGAGATCGTAATTTTCGTTTCCGAGCCGGGCGACTTTGAACGATTTCAATCCGAAGCGTTCAACTTGGATATGTTTTCGAACCGGAAATTATTCATCATCAAATCGGGATTGGAATTTTTTAAACCGATCTCCGGCGGTAAAGGAAAGAACAACGAATCGCTTCAAAAACAATTTTCGAACTTTCCGGATTCGATCCAACTTTTGGTTCACTACAACCACTGGGAAGTTCCAAGCAAGGTTTTGCAGATCTTCGGTGGAAAAGCGAATCTGATTAAAACGAAAAATTTTTATCCGAACGAAACTCGAGGCGGCTTATTACAGGCTTGTAAGGAAATCGGAGTTCAACTCGACGAAGACGCGATGGACGAGTTTCTTCATAAAATTCCTCCTTCGATGGGCGCGTATCTCCAATCTCTTTCCAAACTCAAACTCTATCTCGTAAAAAAAACCTTCACCAAACAGGACGTAGAAGACGTTTTATTATTCAGCGGAGAATTCAATTCTTCCGGGCTTGTGGATTTTTTTATGGAATCCGATCGGATTCGTTTTTTCAAAGAATTGAGAAAATTTCAAAGCGGGAAAGATTCGTTACTGCTGTTTTTTATGCTCTTAAAGGAAAGAATCGATCAGCTCCGCAAATACAAAATCATTTCGAAAAAGTACGAATCGACTCTTTCGGACGAAGAATTTTACGAATACCTCGATATTCAATCCTACAGTCCCGCAAGGAAGAATTTCGTACGGAATCGTCTTCGAAAAGAAGCGACTTTCTTTTCCGATAAGATCATCGGAGAACTTTATGATTTTATGATAGAGATGAACATCCGAATCAAGACCGGTTCGGAAAAGGAAGGGGCGGAATTTTATTTCAATCGACGGATGGAGGATTTTTTCCTTCAGCTTCGCCGGAAAGACCGAATTCTATAATCTTTCTGTAAATCGTCCTTTCCGAAATCCCGAGAATTCTTGCGGCCTTTTCACGGTTTCCGTTAACAAGGATAAGATTCTTTTTGATGATTTCCCGTTCGTAATCCCTCAAAGGAATTCCCGTTTTGACTTCGATGAACTCGGGATAAACATAGGAGGTTTCGAACATTTGCGGCGGAAGATGTTTTACGTCCAGAACCCGGACCGCAAACAAAGAAACCATACTTTCCAAAAGATTCTTCAATTGGCGAACGTTTCCCGGAAAATCGTAGTTTAGTAAAAGCTGAACTAGTTTTTCACTGAGACGAACTTCCTTCCGTTTGTATTTTTCGGAAAGAGTTTCGAGAAAGTGTTTAATCAAAAGGGGAATGTCCTCTTTTCGTTCACGCAGATCGGGAAGATCCAAACGGAAATTGGAAATTTCAAAGTAGAGGGATTCGAGGATTTGTCCCGCATCCAGTTTCTGTTTCCATTCTTTGCCGGACAGGAAGATAAAGCGCGAATTGGATCGGTTTTCACGCAGTCGCTTTAGCAAAAATGCCTGAAGTTCTTTCGGGAAATCGTGGAGGTCTTTTAAAACGAAGTAAGTGTTTTGATCGTCGGAAAGAATCGAATTCAACGCAGCTTCGGTTTCAACGCTTTCGCAATCGAAAACGACAACTTTTGGATTTTCACCGGATAGATTCGCGATCAAAGAAGAAACAAAGGTTTTACCGCTGCCCGGACCTCCCGTTACAAAGAGGGGCATTTTATTCTGAGACAACGACTTGAGTCGATTCAAGATCTTAATCGAATTCGAAGCATTGCTGATAAAAATGTGTTCTTCGGAATCCATGATCCTACAAAAAGTTTATAATCCTTTGACCTGGAGAACTTTACCTCGGACTATACAATCGAAAGAACTTTTATTCGTATTCTGAAAATAATTTCTTACTTGAATCGGCGTACATTCCAGAATTTGAGAGGGAGAAGTCTTATACGTTTCGGTTAGATTCGCAACGTTCGAAACTCCGTCTACGGAACCTCCTGATGGAACATAAGTCGTCAGATATGCGATCTGTTCGTCGACCTGCGGCGCCTTTAATCCCATCGGCAACGAAATCCAAAACGCTTTTTCCCCCGATTTTACCAAAACTTCGGCGCCGCCTTCGCTCTTAGATTCATCCTTAAACACAGCTTGGGAAAGCAAAAAGGAAAGATTGTCCTGCAAAGGTTCTGCAGCGAGAATTTTCTCTCCGGTCAGATCGGAATAGATTTCGGTAAAATTCAAAGGGTTGATCGATTCGGATTCCGCATATTTACCCGAATACGAAACCTTATTCAAAGAAGATTCTGCGACCGTTTGACTCGATGTTACGTCCGCATATGTATAGTAGATCTGTCTTCCCCGGAAAAGCAGGGTTTTGGAATCCTTTGCGGTACTGACGCGTCGGAAGTACGTAATATCGAAGAAATTTCCTTTCGATAGAATTCCTTTGTAAAACTGAGTTTGCATAACCGAAAAATAGGGAGCGGTGAATACCTTGATTCCGTAACCTGAGGATTGTAGGTCTTGAATTGCGGACGACAATGTAGGATTCGGAATTTTTCCTTTTGCATTCGTTAATATGATTATGTCGTGAACGCCTTGAAATTTATTTCCAGACTGCAATAATGTTCTTCGCACACTCAAAAGCGCTTCGGATAGATCTTCCAAGCTGGTTTTTCCGAATGATTTTAAACCTGCAATTTGAGAGCGAAGGTCGTTCAATGATGTCGCTTTCGGAAGAATCGAAACTTTTCCTTCTCCGAACGTAACGATCCGAATTCCGGTCATCGAATCCCAAGACGCGTTTTTTATAAACTGAATCAGTTCCTCTCTTTCTCTTTGAAACGAAGGGGAAAGATCGATTACGAAAATAAATTCTTTTGAAATTTGTTTAGACGAAGAATTCGAAATTTGCCTTTTTTTAGCGGGAATCCAGGGAAAGGAGCGTTCCGTCATGGATCGCATTAAATAGAAAAGATCGTTTTTTTCCGTAAGATGAAGTTCATCCAATTGCTTTTGTGCACAATTGTAGACGACGCGATCCAAAGAGATATTGTTTTGGAAAGCAATTTCATCCCGAACTAAAAAGTCCGCACGGATCTCGGAACAAACTCTATAGAAGTCTTCTTTACCGAAACGAGCGTTTCTAAATTTGTTAAAAATTTCCTTATCCGGTATTCTTTCCGTCGTATCAACCTTTGCTCGCAAAAGCAAGTTTGCGTAAAACGCGCCAAATTTGGAAATTTCTTGCGATCTGTCGTCGATTCTTTCCAAAGTCGCCGGCAAATTTCCGTCCACCTTACCCGGAAGGAAAATTATACTCGTGGAGAAGAGCGGTTGAGTCACGAAACATAGAAAAAAAAATAAATTTCTGAACATGGATGACTTAGTGCGTCGCAAATCGGTTTTATAATTTAATATGAGAATTCCTCGATTCAAAGCAACTCATTAAAAAATGAGTTGCATAAACTCCGTGAAGTATTAGTTTTTTTCATTTAGTAGATCAAGGAGAAAATAATGATCAATAGACTTATCGCTCTATCTGTAGCAACTATGATTTTTGCAGCTTGCTCCAGCACTGACACCGGACAAAAAGACGCAACTTCTGTAGGTGATGGTGGTTGGACATTCGAAGGATGGGGTGGACCTCCAGAACAAAGAAACGACGGAAAAACACCAAGAGATACTAATCCAAAAGACTGGTACTATATTAAATTTTCCTCCAGAGCATCCGCTAAAGCTGTAGCTAAGAAAAGCCAGGCTATGATGCAATCAACCTGCCGCGAAGCTTCCAGACTTCAAGGTGCGTCTGACGTTGTGAAAAAGATGGTTGGTGAAACCGTAGAAGCAGCTTCCGGAGTATCCGATGGTGAAGCAACTGCATCCGTAATCGTTTCTCAATCTCAAGGTGTTGTAAAAGGAGTTGGGGTTTACGAGTGTAAAGCAACGGGTTCCGGATCCGATCCAAAAGACATTTCTAAAGACAACTGGGAAGAATGTCAGTGCGTAATTTACGCAAAATTTCCTGGTGGAAAAGACGCTCTCGTTGCGAAAGCACAAGAGGTTTCCAACAAACAATAATAAGCTGAGTTATAAAAAGCTTATTTTGCTTACAAACCCCGCCTCAACAGCGGGGTTTTTTATTTCTTGGTGAAGGATCTAGCAAAAATCAGAAACGTTTCATTGAGGTTTTTCTGAAACCTCAATCGGCAGAAGGTTTAATTACTGAAGAACGATCCCGAACTTTGCGGCAAGGGTGTTCACATCCGCGTTGAATTCATCCTGTTTTAACGCTGCCTTTTTCAAAGATTCAGTCGCAACTTGGATGATCTTATTCTTTTCCTCGTCCGAAACGGAGTTATATCTGGAAAGCTCCTGGCTGGATTTTTTCAGAAGTTTAACCGTTTCTCCCAAAAGAGCGTCCTTGCTTAAAGAAGCGGATACCGTTTTGATCCAAACGTCGTAGTAATTGCTTAGCTTATCTTCCGTCAAAATGGAATCGTAACAAGTCACTTTGGAAAATTCTCCGATGACTTCCTGTTCCAAACAATACATTCCTCGTTTTAGCTTGCCTTTCGTATTTGCCGTAATAGTCGGTTTTACAAATGCGTCATCCGAGTCGTTCAGAACGAAATAAACGTTTTCGGAGAAATTCTTAACGGGCGCATACCCTTCTTTGTTTTCTACGGTTTTGACTTTGATGAATGTTACGGTGGACGTTCCTTTCTTCGTTGCGACTTCAGCATCGACGGTTTCCAAACCGGTTACTTCTTCCATTCCGTAAACAAGACTGACTTGATCTTCCTTTTTATCCGAACCAGGGACTTTATAAATCCACTGATCGAAATTCGCAAATCGGGTTCCTAAGATTTGCGCTTCCTGCTTCTTTTCTTCCTTTTTACATCCGATCATGATCAGCAATGCAAAAGAAAGAAGTAAGAAGAACTTTATTTGTTTCATACAGCGTTTCTCCGTTTCTCGAAGTTTTTAAGCTCGCGGAGAATTTAGTCAAGAAGAATGTTCGCTCCCCTGCGTTAAGAGATCCATGCGGGGTCACGTTATTTCTGAATAGGAAAAGCAGCAACGATCGGTCGAAACAATAACTTGACCTCTGCGATTCGACCCGCAGAGAGATTGCCGAGTTTACGGAGAGCCCGGCCGCGAAGCGGCAACGCCCTTCTTTTTGCGATGACTTACACGCCAATAAATGCGTTGCGTCTTTTGTCGGAAAGTAGAACGTCTTCGAAACGATTCCATTCCTTAAGTTCCAGCAATTCGGATTTCCAGGAAGGATTGAATTCAAGACCGGATAAATATTTCACGAGATGTTTTCGAAATAGAACAAGACCGAATTCTTCTCCGAAGTCTTCGACCATCCAACCGAGGTGTTTTAAAATCACGGCGGAGATTTCGTTCCAGGACAAATCTTCTTTTTTGATTTCGGAAAAAATCCAAGGATTCCCGATCGCGTTTCTTCCGATCAAAACTCCGTCGACACCGTATTCTTTGATTTTAAAATTCGCTTCCTCGAAACTTTTGATGTCTCCGTTTCCGAAAACGGGAATCTTTACGTTCGTTTTTACTTCGGCGATCGCATTCCAATCCGCCAAACCGGTATAAGCCATTTCTTTTGTACGGCCGTGAACCGTTAGCGCATCCGCTCCCGATTCTTGGAGAATTTTTGCGACTTCCACGTAATTGCGATTTTCGGAATCCCAGCCGATTCGAATCTTTGCGGTGACCGGAACGCTCACGCGTTTTTTCATCGCTTCGATGATCTTTCCGGCTAACACGGGTCTACGAAGAAGTCCCGCGCCTGCTCCTCGCAGAGAAACTTTACGAGTGGAACAACCCATATTCAAATCGATGATGTCCGGCCGTAATTCTTGGATGATTTCAGCGGCTTCGGCGATGATCTCCAAACGATTGCCGAAAATTTGAAACGTAACCGGACGTTCCTCCGGATCAAAACGAAACATCTTCAGCGCCTTCGGTGCGCGGTGAACGATTTCGTCCGTATTTACGAATTCCGTATAAGAGAATGCAGCGCCGAATTCTCTACAGATTTTGCGCGTCGGAGAATCGGAAATTCCCGCCATGGGAGAAAGAGAAATTCTCCCCGGGATCGAGACGTTTCCGACTTGAATCATAGGATTAACTTTCTCCGAGAACCGTAAAATCTTGCACCTTATCGTTGTCCTTCAAGTCCACGATCCGTACGCCGACAGCGGTTCTACCTAATTTAGAAATATCGAATGCGTTGATTCGGATGGTCATTCCTTGTTGAGTAATCAGGATGATTTCGTCTTCGCTTCCGACGGAACCGGTTCCAACCGAGAATCCGTTTTTATCGGTAACTTTGAGATAGGCCATTCCCTTACCGCCTCTTCCTTTTGCGGCGAACTCTTCGAAGCCGAGCCGTTTTCCGTAACCTTCTTCGGAGACGACGAAAATATCCTCTCCTTCTTTGAACTTGCTAAGCCCTACGATCGCGTCGTCTTCCGAGAGTCTCATACCGGTAACGCCGCTTGCGGTTCTTCCCTGCGCTCGAATGCTATTCCCTTCGATACGAAGCGCCAATCCTTTTCTGGAGAAGATCATAACTTCGTCCTTGTCTTCGATCGCTTCCACTTTGATCAAGTCATCTCCGTCCCTGAGTCCGATCGCGATAATGCCGGATTTTTTTACGTTGGAAAACTCTTTCAGCTGAATTCGTTTAATAAAACCGCGTCTTGTGACGAGAAGAAGATCCTTTTCCATATCCTCTTCGCGGAATGTAAACACGGAAGAAACGTATTCATCTTCTCTCAGATTGATGATCGCTTTGAGCGATTTTCCACGCGCTTCTTTGGACGCGATCGGCAACTCATAAGCTTTCATCACGTAAACTTTTCCGATATTCGAAAAGAACATGATGCTATCGTGAGTCATCGCGGCCTTCATGATTTTAATGACGTCGTCTCGTTTTTGAGAAAGGCCTTGGATTCCCTTTCCGCCGCGTTTTTGCCGTTTGAACGTATCGATCGGAAGACGTTTGATGAACTGATCGTACGTGATTTGTATTACGATTTCTTCGTCCGCTATCAAGTCTTCCGCGTTAAACGAAGAACTTTCGATACTTTCAATGGAGATTTCGGTTTTTCTTTTGTTTCCGTATTTATCGCCGACTTCTTGCAGTTCGGTGCAAACGATTTCGTTTACGCGAGAAGGTTTCGCGAGAATATCCTTTAAGTCCACGATCAATGCTCTTACTTCTTCCAATTCGTCGATGATCTTTTGAACTTCGAGAGATGTAAGTCTTTGCAATCTCATTTCCAAGATCGCGTCCGATTGAACTTCGGAAAGACTGAATCGGATCATCAATTGTTGTTTCGCTTCCGGCGGATTTTTGGAAGCGCGAATTACCTTGATCACTTCTTCGATATTTTCGAGAGCGATCTTCAATCCTTCCAAAATATGAGCGCGTTTTTCCGCTTTATCAAGATCGAATTGAGTTCTTCTTACGATTACTTCTCGTCGGTGTGCTGCGTAAGCAGTTAAGATTTCTTTAATATTAAAAATCTTAGGTTTGTTATCAAGAATCGCGAGCATCGTGATTCCGTAACTCACCTGAAGTTGGGTCATCTTATAAAGCTGATTGAGAATGACCTGAGCATTTGCGTCTTTTTTAATATGAATTTCGACTCGAATCCCTTTCCGATCCGAAAGATCCAGAATTTCGGAAATTCCTTCGATCTGTTTTTCGTTAACAAGATCACCGATTTTTTCCAGAAGAACTTTCTTGTTTACCTGATACGGAATTTCGGTGACTACGATCACTTCTCTTCCGTTTTTCTTCTCTTCTATCTCAACTTTGGAGCGGATTCGAATGGAACCTTTTCCGGTCGTATAGGCGGAAATCAAACCTTCTCCGCCGATGATGATTCCGGAAGTCGGGAAGTCAGGGCCGGGAATGATTTTCAAAATTTCTGGAATCGTAATTTCCGGATTACGAATCACCGCGATCACCGCGTCGATCGTCTCCTTCAGATTGTGCGGAGGAATATTCGTCGCCATTCCCACCGCGATTCCGGAAGAACCGTTTACGAGTAGGTTCGGAAAGTTTGCGGGAAGAACATCCGGCTGCTGTTTCGTATCATCATAGTTAGGCGAGAAGCTTACCGTTTCCTTTTCGATGTCGCGTAATAATTCTTCCGCAACCTTTTCTAATCGAGCTTCCGTATATCGGTAAGCCGCCGGGTTATCACCGTCGATCGAACCGAAGTTTCCTTGTCCGTCGATCAAAGGAACGCGCAAAGAAAAATCCTGCACCATTCTTACAAGGGCTTCGTAAACCGAAGCGTCCCCGTGCGGGTGGTAGTTACCGATCACTTCCCCCACGATCTTAGCGCACTTAACGTAAGGACGATCGCTTCTCCATGCGCGTTCGTTCATTGCGTGAAGAATTCTTCTGTGAACCGGTTTTAAACCGTCTCTCACGTCTGGGAGCGCACGGCCGACGATCACGGACATCGCATATCCGAGATATGCTTCTTTCATTTGATCTTCGATTTCTACGGGAATAACACGTACGCCGTTTTTCAACGCATCAGCGATATCTGGTTTTCCGGCGATATTATAACTCAGGACTTTTGTTTCGTTTTCCATCTCTTGACTCATTTCGAAATTCCCTTCGGATCAAAGATCCAAGTTTGCGACTTTAGCCGCATTGACTTCGATGAACTGCTTTCTCGGTTGAACTTCGTCGCCCATCAGAATGTTGAACGTCTCTTCCGCTTCCACGAAATCATCCAACTTTACTTTCAGTACGACCCGATTGGAAGGATCCATCGTAGTTTCCCAGAGTTGTTCCGGATTCATTTCACCGAGACCTTTGTATCGCTGAATGACTACCTTTTCCGTTCCGACCGTTTTTAATAATTCCTCTTTTTCTTTATCCGAGTAAACGTAAGTCGAATTCTTACCGTGTTTGATCAGATATAAAGGCGGCTGTGCTACATAGAGATACCCCTTTTCGATCACAGGACGCATATAACGGAAAAAGAATGTAAGTAGAAGCGTGCGAATGTGTGATCCGTCGATATCCGCGTCGGTCATAATCATGATTTTATGATAACGGATTTTATCGATGTTGAATTCGTCCTCGCCGATTCCCGTTCCCAAAGCGGAAACCAAGACTCGAATTTCTTCACTGGAAAGAATCTTGTCCAATCTCGCTTTTTCTACGTTGAGAATTTTTCCTTTGAGAGGAAGAATCGCCTGTGTGTTTCGATCTCTTCCTTGTTTAGCGGAACCGCCTGCGGAATCACCCTCGACCAGATAAATCTCCGAAAGAGCGGGATCTTTTTCGGAACAATCCGCAAGTTTACCGGGAAGCCCCCCTCCTTCGAGAACCGTTTTTCTTCGGGTCAAGTCTCGCGCTTTACGAGCGGCTTCTCTGGCCTTTGCGGAAAGAATACATTTTTCTAATATCTTTTTTGTGATGTTCGGATTTTCCTCAAAGAACAAAGTCAAACCTTCCGAACTCAAGGTTTGCATAATCCCTTTGATCTCCGCGTTTACCAGCTTCTCTTTCGTCTGAGAATTGAACTGAGGCTGAGGGATCTTAATCGAGATAACCGCGGTTAAACCTTCCTTTACGTCCTCGCCCGAAAGACCGGTCGGGTGCTTTTTGGAAAGAACCGTATCTTTTTTTAAGAAGTCGTTTAACGTTCTCGTGAGCGCTGCGCGAAATCCTTCTAGGTGGGTTCCACCCAGGTTATTGTTGATGTTATTGGTAAAACAAAAAATGTTTTCGGTATAAGTTTCGGAATATTGAATCGAGATTTCGGCCAAAACATCGTCTTTATTTCGTTCAAAGTGAATGACCTTGTGCATCGGATGTTTGTTTTCGTTGATATGTTCCACGAAAGAAACGATCCCGCCGGAAAACTGAAATTCGTTCCGTAATAAATTCTCCCCTTCGGAACCGCGTCTGCGGTCTTCCACGATCAAAACCAATCCTTTATTCAAAAATGCTAATTCTCTGAACCGCGCGGAAAGAACGTCGAATTGAAAATCGACCGTGGTAAAAATGGAAGAATCCGGCTTAAAGCGGACGATCGTTCCTCTTTCCGAAGATTCTCCTTTTGCTTCTACGGGAGAAACGGGAACTCCTTTCTCGTATTTCTGGGTATAAAATTTTCCTTTCTGATGAACTTCGACTTCCAGATATTCGGAAAGTGCGTTTACGACGGAAACCCCTACCCCGTGCAAACCTCCGGAAACTTTATAAGCGTCGTTTTCAAACTTACCGCCCGCGTGAAGGATGGTCATAACGACTTCGATCGTAGATATTTTTTTATCGGGGTGAATATCGACGGGAATTCCCCGGCCGTTATCCTTAACCTCGATGATGTTATCCGGTAAGATGCTGATTCTAATTTCGGTACAATGTCCGGCCATCGCTTCGTCGACGGAGTTATCGACTACCTCGTAGACCATTTTGTGAAGTCCGGTTTCATCCTGGGTTCCGATATACATCCCCGGACGCTTTCTAACAGCTTCTAGACCTTCTAAAATTTTGATCTGACCGGCGCTGTAGCTTGCTTCTTCTTGGCTCATTATTTTCGGACCTCAGGAATAGTTTTCCTGAAATCCATACGGAGGCAAGGAAATTCATCGAGTTATCAAAGATATTGAAGAATCTCTAAGTAGCGTTTTTTAACTTCGGGATCGGTTTCTTTTTCAAGAATGGCGATTAAATCTTCTTTGCCTTCTAAGCCTTTTTTTTCCTTGGTTTCCACGGAAGACGAAGGGTAAGAAGCGCTCAGTTTACCGATGGAAATTTCGATCGAACGAACCGTTCCTTTACCGAGGAATCGCGCCGACTCTCTTAGAATACGATTCTGCAAAAAAAGTAATTCTTGTTTATAAGCGTTATGGGAAACGAGAATTCTCAACTTACCGAATTGGATCGAATTGACTTCGGAGTGAGAGGCAAAGACCGGACCTACGATTTCTTTCCAACGATTACGAAGCGTGTGAAGGGAAATCTTTTCCTGAAGATTCTCCTCCGTGATTCCCATCTGATTTAAGATGGAACGGAATTCCGACGTTTCGATTTTTTTGGATGAAATGAGGTCGTCTTTCATTCGATGGGTTGAACCGTTCCTTGACGGATCATAAAGATCTGCTTTTGATCTTCAAGTTTACCGACATAATCTTGAATTCCTTCCAAATCCGTGGTCGTAAAAAAAGCTTGGCCCGCATTGATTACAAGATCCACGAAATATTCCCTTCGTTTTACGTCGAGTTCCCGAATTACGTCGTCGATGAGTAAAACCGGAGTCGTATTTAGAACGTTTTTATAATAATTGAACGTGGCCGCTTTTAAAGCAATTACCGTACTTCTTTTCTGACCTTGTGAACCGAACTCGGTGATGTCGCGATCCGCCGTGCCTATAAAAAGATCGTCTCGATGAATTCCTACCGAGGTATAACCCAAACGAAGATCTCTTCCGAGATTGCGTCCGATTTTTTCGGAGAACTCGGCTTCGTCTCGCACGTTCGGTTTGTATGTAAGTTCCAAACCGTCCCGTCCGCCGCTCAGTTTATCCAGATTCGTCTGATAATACGAATTCAATTCGCCAACGATCTCTTTCCGTTTATTCAAAATCAGAACGCCTTTTTCGATCAGCTTTTTATCCCAGATGGACAAATGAGAAGCGTCGGAAGTTCCCGTTTTCAAAAGAGCGTTTCTGTGTTTTAAGATTTTATTATATTCAAGGAGGGAATCGAGATAATACGGATCGAATGAGGATATAAAAGCGTCGATGAATTTTCTTCTTTCCGCCGGACCGCCTTCTATGATTTTCAAATCCATCGGAGTCAACAAAACGGTGATAAATTTACCGATCAGATCGGTTCTTTTTTTGACTTCTTCCTGATTGAATTTTAATTTCCGTTTAACGCTCGGTTTTGCTGTAAATCCGATTTCTAAAACGGATTCCTTTTGATTTTCCTTGATTCTTCCTCTAAGAAAATAATTCTCAGAACCCCATCGAATCAGATTGGAATCTTCGGACTCGCGAAAACTTTTCAGCCACGACAACATACAAATGGCTTCGAGAAGATTCGTTTTTCCTTCTCCGTTATCGCCCACAAAAAAAATAAGCCTGGAATCGAAATCCAGGCTCAGTTCTTCGTGACTTCTAAAATTTTGAAGCGTGAGATGTTTTAAAAACATTCCTTACAACTTCATCGGCATAATCACCGAAATAAATTCCGGATCGGAAGGATCTTTGAAAATCACGGGAGAACTTGAATCGGAGAATTCGATCTTCACCTCGTTGTCGTCGATGGAACGGAAAATATCCATGAGGTATTCTCCTTTGAATGCGATCGTAACTTCGTCGCCGGAATATTCGATCGGTTTATTGATGCTCGCTTCCGAAGCGCCGAGTGTTTGAGCGAACAAGTTCAAATTGTTTTTACTGAATGTCAACCTTACTTGACGAGAAGGTTCTTCCGCGGCGGTTAAAACTTGTCTCAGAGAAACTTGAAATTCTTCCTTATTGATGCTTGTGGAGAATTTCGTACTTTTTGGAATGACTTGTTCGTAATTCGGAAAGTTTCCTTCGATCAGCTTACATAACAATTCTATGTTATTTGCGGAAGCGTAAATTTGACTGTCGATCAAACCGATGTTGCCGGTTTCGGAGGTCGCTATCATTTTGGAAATTTCACGGATCGCTTTTGCAGGAACGATGATGGAATCCTTGAACTGCAAAGGAGAGGGAAGATTTCTTTCGATTTTGCAAAGTCTTCTTCCGTCCGTTCCAACGAAGATCAATTTATTTCCGTCGGGAATCATATAAAGACCGTTAAAGATAAATCTTTGATCCTCGTGCGCGATCGCATAAGATGTTTTGCGGATCATGTCGTTTATCAAATTACTCGGAAAGGAAGACACTTGAGAAGGATTCACTTTCGAAATCGTTTTGATTTCTTCCGCATCCATTCCGCTGATTTTTGATTTATAGTCGTTTTTACCGGATGCGTCCGTGATATAAGCAATCGAAGAGTCACCGTCGGATTCTTCCAAAGATAGAGTGGTTTCCTCGAAGTGAATCGTTTTGAAAAAACTTGAAAGTTGTTTAGCAGGTAACGAAATACTTCCTGCTTGCATCACTTCGGCAGGCACGGATGTTTTAATCGAAATTTCAAGATCGGTCGCGGAAAGGAATACTTCCTTACCTTCGGCTTCTATTTTAAGATTTGATAATACAGATTTTATTTCTCTCGCGGAGATTACACCTTCCACTGCGTGAATCGCTTTTAAGAATTCCGATGTATTGACTTTGATTTTCAATTTGTCTCTCCTAGATTCTTTCTTAATTAAATAGATTTTTATTATTGTACAGTAGTAGGAGTAGTACCTGTAAATATGTACATAAATTTCTATTCCTAAAGAATACGGAAATATGTCTCATTTTTTTTGAAAAGAGAATTTTCTTTTCAGACATAATTCTTGTTCATTTTCTTCTATGAAGCGACAGTAATTTTGCATTATGTCTTATTTACAGATTTATTGATCTTTTTCTTCGATATTTTTATGGTTTATGAACAGTTTATTTACAGTAAATAAAACTGACAATGAACCGTAAAAAGAATTCGGTCTTACTGAAGTTTATATTTGGAGCTGATGCGCTCCACTAAAAACCGCATTTCCTTATTGTTGGAAAGAAGTTCCTCGGCTTTGCGGACACCGTGAATCACGGTCGTATGTTGTGTTTGGAACAATCTTCCGACCTGCGATTTATTCACCTTAAAGATACTGTGCAACAAGTAAAAGCAGATATGGCGCGGAACGATAAGTTCCTTCTTTCTGCTTTTACCCATAATTTCGGCGGCGTTCAAATTGAATTCTTTTGCGACAGATTCAATGATTCGATCGTGGGAAAACTCCACGTTCTTCTTCCGATACAAACGGTTTTTTACGATTTCCTTAACCTTATCCAAGTTAAGGAAAAGAAGAGAATAGGATTTTTTATAAAGATAAATATCGTTGAGAGCGCCGAGTAGAAGTCTCGTATCTTCTTCGATTTGATCCGCTAAAAAATCGAGAATATCCTCGCTCAAACCGAGATCCATAATCTTAGAATGATGACTTACGATTCCTTTTCGAATCTCACGATCCGGATATTGAATGTCAGCTTGAACCCCGGTTACAAATCTGGATTTTAATCTTTCATGGATTGCAAGCTCGGAACTCGGGCGATCGGATGCGATCACTATTTGTCTCTTTCTTTCAAAAAGAAAGTTGAACAAAGCGAAGAATTCATCCTGCGTTTTCTCCGCATTTGTGGAAAGAAGTTGAATGTCATCTACGAGAAGACAGTTGTAAGACTGGTATTTCATCTTAAAACTTTCAATGAGTTCCCTCGATTGAAGTGCAAATCGGAACTCGTTCATAAAGGATGAGATGTCAACGTAACAAACCGTTTTCCAAGGATCCTTCTTTACAAGTTCCGAACCGATCGCGTGAAGTAAATGAGTTTTACCGACTCCGACGCTTCCGAACAAATACAGCGGATTGATTTCGGCGGGTTTGCGCACACATTCTTTAGCCGCTGTGAAGGCGAGGCGATTACAATCGCCTACGATAAACGTTTCGAAAGTATAATCCGGATTGAATTGAAAGTCTTTTTGATCGAAAGATTTTTCCAGAATCGTTTGAAGCGGAGAAGCGGCCTTTGTTTCGATTAGAATCTCTACGGGAATCTTATCACCGCAAGCTTCCAAGATCGCGTTTTCAATGATGTTTTGATATTTTCTTTCGACGTGTGTTTTGATCGTCGCAGAAGGAGCGATGATCGTACATTTTTCTGAGTTAAGCGTCTCTAATTTAAGAGTATCGATGAAGCGTTCATAGTATTGAGGAGAGATTTTTTTAGATACTTCCTCCAAAATTTTGTTCCAAACAAGGTTCAACGCTTCCTCCAAAAATAA